>CAVORK010000008.1:0-3699 GCA_963698625.1 uncultured Solirubrobacterales bacterium | reverse complement strand
TCGAGCAACTATATGAGGCCGGGCATGAGGGTGCCGACAGCAGCCGTATGATCAATCCGTGAGCGCAGCCGGCAACCAACCCGAGCTCTTCCTGATTGACGGCAACAGCCTCGCCTACCGCGCCTTCTTCGCCCTCCCCGACTCGATGGCGACCGCCGACGGGCGCCCGACGAACGCGATCTTCGGGCTGGCTTCGATGATGGTCAAGCTGATTTCGGACTTCCGGCCGACCCAGATCGTGGTCGCCTGGGATGCCGGCATGTCGGGCCGGGAGGAGATCTACCCGGAGTACAAGGCACAGCGACCGCCGAAGCCGGACCTGCTTCGCGAGCAGTGGCCCCATCTGATCGAGCTGGTCGAAGCCTTCGGCTATACGAACGTCAAGGCGGACGGCTACGAGGCCGACGACGTGATCGCCTCGCTCGTGGCCGAGGCCCGTCGCCGCTCGATCACGACGGTGGTGGTCACCGGGGACCGCGACGCCTACCAGCTGGTAGGCGACGGGGTCACGGTGATGAGCACCGGCCGGGGGATAAGCGACATCAAGATCTATGACCGCGAAGCGGTCAAGGAGAGGTACGGCGTCTATCCGGAGCTGGTCACCGACCTGATGGGCCTGCGGGGCGATACGTCCGACAACATCCCCGGGGTCCCGGGTATCGGCGAAAAGACCGCCGCGGCGTTGCTCGATCAGTTCGGTTCGCTGGAGGAGATTCTTGCCGGCACCGATCAGGTCTCAGGAGCGAAGCGCAAGCAGAACCTCATCGATTTCGCCGACGACGCCCGCATCTCCAAGGACCTGGCCACGATGAAGTTCGACATCGACTGTGGCATCGACCTCGACCAGCTGATGGCCACGACTCCGGACCGGGAGAACCTGCGTGAGTTTATGCGCGACTTCGAGCTGCGGGCGGCGCTGAGCCGGCTCGAGGAGGCCCTCGGTGAAACCGAAGAGCTGCCGGGGGAGGCCGATGCGGTCGCCGGGCCGACCGAAGTCGAGCTCTCGGCCGGCGGGGTCGAAGACCTGACGGACGGACCGATCGCGGTTGAGATGCATGGCGGCTGGGCCGCGACCGACGGTGAGAAGGTCGTCGCCGGGACCGATGGCGCGGCTGGTTTCGTCGAACGCATCGCCGGCAGACCGCTGATCGCTCACGATTTCAAGGCGATCGGTGGCCGGGAGGGGATGCTGGCCGCCCTGGAGGCCACCGAGGCCGGACCCGCCATCCACCACGATACGAACGTCGCCGCCTACCTGCTCGAACCGACCAGGCGCAGCTACGCGCTCGACGACCTCGCGATAGCGGCCGGACTGGCTCCGTCGGGTCTCGACGACGAGGACGGCCAGATGACCCTGGTGACCGAGACCGAAGACGAGCCGGCGCCGTCACTGGCCCCGGAAATCGCCGCCACCGTCTGGAATCTGGCCGAGATCCAGCGGCCGAAACTCGAAGAAAGCGGGCTACTGCCTTTGCTGGAGGAGGTCGAGCAGCCGTTGATCAGGGTGCTCGCCGCCATGGAGCGCATCGGCCTCAAGCTCGACCCGGAGAAGGTCGAGCAGATGAAGTCGGGAATGGGCGAGAAGATCTCCGGCCTCGAAGCGCGAATATACGAACTGGCCGGGCACGACTTCACGATCGGCTCACCGCAGCAGGTCGGGCAGGTCCTCTTCGAGGAACTCGGCCTGACCCGCAAACGACGCGGCAAGACCGGCTTCTCGACCGACGCCAGGGTGCTCGCCCAGATCCGCGACGAGCACGAGATAGTCGCCCTGATCGAGGAGTGGCGAGAGCTCAGCAAGCTGAAGAACACCTACCTCGATCCGCTTCCGAAAGAGATCGATCCCGCCACCGGGCGGGTCCACACGACTTTCATGCAGACCGCCGCACCGACCGGGCGACTCTCCAGCATCCAGCCGAACCTGCAGAGCATCCCGATCAGGACCGAGGTCGGCCGGCCGCTCCGTGGCTGCTTCGTGGCCGAGCCGGGCAACCTGCTCGTATCGGCCGACTACAGCCAGGTCGAATTGAGGGTGTTGGCCCACATGGCTGACGAGCCGGTCCTCAAGGGCTTCTTCCTGGCCGGTGAAGACGTGCATCGAGCGACCGCGGCGCAGGTATTCGGGATCGAACCCGAAGAGGTGGACGACGCCCAGCGTTCGAAAGCGAAGATGGTTAACTTCGGCATCGTCTACGGCCTGACCGGGTTCGGGCTGGCCGACCGCCTGAACATCCCCCGGGCCGAGGGCGACGAGTTCGTCAAGGCATACCTCGAACGATTCCCGGCCGTTGTCGCTTTTCAGGACAGGGTGGTCGAGCAGGCGACCGAAACGGGATACGCGACGACCCTGCTCGGCCGTCGCCGCCCGCTGCCGGAGCTGCGATCAAGCCAGGCGAATACGAAACGCCAGGGCATCCGCCTGGCCGTGAACACCGTGATCCAGGGGTCGGCCGCAGACATCATCAAGGTCGCGATGCTGCGCTGTCACACGGCTCTGGCTGATCAGGGTCTGAGCAGTCGACTGGTGCTGCAGATCCACGACGAACTGCTGTTCGAGGGCCCGGAGGCAGAGGCCGAAGAGGTGATCGAACTCGCCCGCCGGGAGATGTGCGCGGCCTACGAGCTGGAACCACCGCTCGAGGTCGACGCCGGCGCCGGTCCGGACTGGCTTGCTGCCAAGTAGGGGGACACGGGCGGGGTTCGTGCGGTGAGCACGGGACTGGCCGGAGTCGCGATCCTGGCGGTCGGCTTCCAGCTGGCCTTTCAGCCTCCGATAAACAGCGCCCTCGGTGGCCATGTGGGCCGCCTCGCCGCTTCGCTGATCAGCTTTGTGGTCGGCTCCCTGATCCTGCTGCTCCTGGTGCTGGTCACCGGCGAGCTAGCGCGTCTGGGCGAGCTGGGAGAAGTTCCGGTCGTCCAACTGTCTGGAGGCCTGATCGGCGCCACCTACGTGGCGACGGCGACGCTCACCGTGAGCAGGATCGGTGCCGGTGCGGTTGTCGCCGCGACGATCACGGGGCAGCTCATCAGCTCGTTGCTGATCGACGATTTCGGCATCGTCGGAGTGGATGCCGTTCCGCTCGACCTGCTCAGGGTCACCGGAGCGCTGCTGCTGGTTGTCGGCACGCTGCTGGTTGTCGAGCGGGGCCGGCGTTCACCGGAATCCCAGCCGCGACCGTTCGACCTGCCCGCCTTGGTCGCTGTCTTTGTGGCCGGGGTGCTCGTCGGCTTCCAGCACCCGCTCAACGGGCTGCTGTCGGAGTCGTCGGGAGAGCTGCTCGCCGGCCTCACAAACTTCGTCGTCGGAACCGCCTTGCTCGCGGTGGTCGTCTTTGCCACCGGCCGAGCGGCCCGGCTGCCCGCGGTCAGGCAGGCGCCTCGCTGGCAACTCCTGGGCGGCCTCATCGGGGTGATCACCGTTCTAGCAGCGCTCACGGCCGTTTCGATCGTCGGAGCAGCAGGGCTCACGGCCGCCCTCGTCACGGGTCAGCTCATCGGTTCGATCGCGATCGACCGGGTCGGCGCCTTCGGCCTCGCGGTCAGGGCGATCACCTACAGGCGGGCCTTCGGCGCCCTTCTACTCATCGCCGGTACCTTTCTCTGCGTCTCCTGACGCGGTCGCGGTTCCTTCATCGGCTGGAGAGTTCTGCCTGCGCGAGCGATAGATGAACGGCAGGGCCAGGGCGGAGATGGCCGCGC
>CAVORK010000007.1:965000-1706004 GCA_963698625.1 uncultured Solirubrobacterales bacterium | reverse complement strand
GTCCGGCCTCGGTCTCCCAGGTCGCCCGCCAGATGCCGGCGCCGGCGTTGTTGACCAGAACGTCGGGAGCCCCGTCGCCTTCAAGTACGCGTGTACTCAGCAGTGCGACGTCGTTGTCGTCAGCAAGGTCACAGACCTCGATCGCCACCGTCGCGCCGGCGTCGCGCAGTTCGCCTGCCAGCTCCTCCAGCTTCGCCGCGCCACGGGCGACCAGGGTCAGGTGAGCACCACGCCGGGCCATCTCCCGGCTGATCTCCGCGCCGATTCCGGACGATGCGCCCGTCACCAGTACACGCTTTCCTGCCAGTTCCATTCGGGAAACCATATTGCCCGGATCGACGGCGCCCGATCCCGGTTGCGGTCATGGCAGTCTGCGGTCAACTACGGATCGGACCTTTCATTCCGGGTCTACCTGAACTGCAGATCATTTTCCCCGGACGAGCCTCCGGGCCGACGAGCAACGACAAGCAATCCAGAAAGGTGCCATGAAGGCAATGCCGATCATTCTGTCCGTCCTCGCCCTGGCGGTCGTAGGAGCAATCGCAGTCGACCGGCTGGGGGGTACAGATCCGAGTTCCGCCGACAGCGTCGCACTTGAGCTTCAGGGCTGGTCCGAGGAAGGCCTGCATCCTGGGTCGTCCGGCGGAGCTTCCGTGTCGGCGACGAAGGCGCGCAAGCCGAAGGTCATCTACTGGAATACGAAGTACTACAAGCTCGGCCCGCAGGAACTGGCCGGGTTCTGGATGCAGTGCCCGAAGGGCTACATGGCCATCGACGGCTATTTCTACGCCGACCGCCCAGGCGTGGTGCTCGGCAGTTCATTCGCTGCGAACGGGGCCAAAGTAAATGCGTCCAGGAAGCCCAGGTGGAATTTCGGAGTGGTCAATTTCAGTACGACCGAAACCGCCCGCTACTACACCGGGGTCACCTGCATGAACGGTGTGCGCGGCCGTTGAGCCATCGTCGCCGGACCTCGCGACAGGTAATAATCGTCCGATGAGCAAAAAGATCACGATCATCGGCGCAGGCACCGGCGGAACGCTGACGGCGAACCGGCTTCACCGCGAGTACGGCGACACGGCAGATAACCGTGATCGACCGCGACGGTGATCACGTCTACCAGCCCGGCCTGCTTGTTCGTGCCGTTCGGCATGGCCGATCCCATGGACATCGTCCGGCCGCGCTCGAGGCAGCTTCATGACGGGATCGCTTTCCGTGACGCGGTCGGTCGACCGGGTCGAAACGCGAGGCGAACCTGGTCTACCTCGATGACGGCACAGAGGTCCCCTACGACGTGCTGGTGATAGCCAGCGGCACCCGGCTTCTGCCCGAGGAGACCGAAGGGCTTCCCGGCCCGGCCTGGGGCGAGAAGGTCTTTTCCTTCTACGAGATGGACGACTCGGTCGCGTTGCGCGGAGCGCTTGAGCAGTTCGAGGGCGGGCGGGTCGTTGTCAACCCGGTCGAGATGCCGGTCAAGTGTCCGGTCGCCCCGCTCGAGTTCTGCTTTCTGCTCGACTGGTTCCTGCACAAGCACGGCAACAGGGACCGAAGCTCGATCACCTACGTCACGCCGCTCGACGGGGCTTTCACCAAGCCGGTCGCCTCGAAGGAGCTCGGGGATCTGCTCGAAAAGAAGGGCGTCACCATCGAGACCGAGTTTGCCACCGGCGAGGTCGACGGTCCCGGCGGTCGCCTGATCAGCTGGGACGAGCGCGAGGTGCCGTTCGATCTGCTGGTCACGATCCCGGTCCACGGCGGGGCGGAATTCGTCTCGAACTCGGCCGGCCTGGGCGACGAGCTCGGGTTCGTCAAGACCGACGCCCACACCCTTCAGAGCGCCGCTGCACCGAACGTCTTCGCGATCGGCGACGCGACCAATCTGCCGACTTCGAAGGCCGGCTCGGTCACCCACTTCGAGGGCGAGACCCTGACCGCGAACATCGGCCGCTTCTTCGCTGGTGAGGAGCTCGAGGGCAGCTTCGACGGCCATGCCAACTGCTTCATCGAGACCGGCTTCCACAAGGCGCTGCTGATCGACTTCAACTACGACGTCGAGCCGCTGCCGGGTCGCTACCCGGCCGGCAAGGCCGGGCCGCTGCCGCTGCTCAAGGAGTCGCGGCTCAATCACATGGCCAAACTCGCCTTTCAGCCGTTCTACTGGCATGCTCTGCTGCCCGGGCGCGACATCCCCGGCGTCGGGTGCAGACCTTTCAATGGCCGGCAAGCAGTCGGCCCCGATCCGAGAAGGAGATTCCCAATGAGCACAGTTACATACGCCGGCACGCCGGTCGAGGTGGACGGCGAGGGCTTTCTCGAAGACCCGTCGCAGTGGAACGAGCAGATCGCCGCCGAGATCGCCGCCGCCGAGGGCATCGACGAGCTGACCGACCGCCACTGGATGGTCATCAACTACATGCGCGACACCTACCTCGAGGACGGCTCCGCGCCGTCGATCCGCACCCTCGGCAAGGCCTCGGGCGTGCCGATCAAGGAGCTCTACCAGCTCTTCCCCAAGGGTCCGGCCAAGCTGGCCGCCAAGATCGCCGGCATCCCCAAGCCACGCGGCTGCATCTAGGAGGAACGAAATGAGTCAAGTGACAGAGCAGGAACTCGCACAGCAGAACGGAAGCGCCGCACCTGACCCGATCGAGAAGGTCTCGATCGTCATCTCGAAGGGCTCGCTCGAGGGCATCTACCCGGGACTGATCATGGCCAACGGCGCCCGCATGGAAGGCATCGAGGCGAGCGTCTTCTTCACCTTCTTCGGGCTCGACGCGATCACCAAGGCCAAGCAGGACAAGATCAAGGTGGCGACCGTGGGCAACCCGGCCCTCCACATGCCAACGGTCGCCGGAGCGATCCCCGGCGTTTCGGCGCTGGTCACCAAGAAGATGGCGTCCGAGATGGAAAAGCTGGACATCCCGCCGATCCCCGAGTTCGTCGAGATGATCGCCGACTCCGGCGCGCCGCTCTACGGCTGCAAGGCCTCGGTTGACATGTTCGGCCTGTCCGAAGACGACTTCGTCCCCCACGTGGACTCGATCATCACCGTCGGCGAGTTCTACGAGATGTCGGCCGGCGCGCAGATCGTCTTCACCTGATTCTGCCGGCGTTTCCGGCAGCCTGGACCGCCCCCATAGAATGAGCCCGGTGGACCGGGTCTTCAGGGAGATGACGATTATCGGTGGGGGCATCCAGGGGACCACCCTCGCCCTCGCCCTCGCCGCTCGGGGGGTCAGTTCGCTGATCGTCGAGAAGGAAGAGCGCCTGTTGAGTCAGGCGAGCCTTCGCAACGAAGGCAAGCTGCACCTGGGCTTCGTCTACGCCCTCGATCCGACCGGTCTCACCACGACGGCGATGGTCGAGGGTGCACTCACCTTCAGCCCGCTGCTCGAGCGCTGGTGCGGAGACCTGGACTGGAGATCCGCAGGATCGGGCGGCTTCGCATACGTGGTCATGGAGGACAGCCTCGCTTCGGCCGATCAGCTGGAGGAGCATTACAACGCGGTGCTCGGCGAAATCGAGAGCGCTGCGAAGACGCTCGGGGACTGTTACCTCGGCCATCGCATCTCCGGCAACGGGGTCACCCGCCACGAGGGTTCAGCTCCGGGGGTACAGGCCGGCATCTCAGGGCAATGGTTCGAGACCCCGGAGCGGGCTGTGGATCCGAGGATGGTCTGCCGGCACCTCGAGCGGGCGGTGGCCGCCGAGCCGCTGGTCGAAGTGCTCACGGGCCACCGGGTCGATGGTCCCGAGCGCACAGCAGGCGGCTTCTCGCTAGGACTCTCGGGCAGTTCTGGGCGAAGCAGCGTCGACAGCGGTCAGGTGGCGAACTGCGCATGGGAGGGAAGGCCGGAACTCGACCGCAGCGTCATCGGCGAGCATCTCGATCAGAGACTACCGGATCAAGCATCAGGTGATCGTCCGTGGTGGCGATGCCGGTAGCCTGCGGCCGCTGACCATGGTCCAGGGCCCGTACGGGGACGTCGTTCCGTGGCCCAGCGGCGACGTCTACGTCAGCTGGTACCCGGTATCCAGGACTCATTTCGGCGATGCGCCGGCGGGCAGGCCGAAGGCCGACGCCGATGTCGCCAGGCGGACTCTCCAGCAGATCGCACTCCTCATACCCGGCCTCACCGAGTCGAGGGTCGTGGACCACGGTGCCTCGTACATCGTCGCCGAGGGAGAGACCGACATCGAGGACAGAGGCAGCGGGCTCCATTCCAGGATTCCGGATGCGATCACGGAGTCCCACGGCTGGTGGTCGCTCAGCTCCGGCAAACTGACCACGGCCCCCCTCGCCTCGGAGCGCTGTGCGGCGCTGATGACCGACACGCCGGTCGGCCTCTGAGGCAACCTGTGGGCGAGCCGCGTCTCACTATCGCGATCCCCCTCCACGGCGGGGCACGCTGGATCGAAGGTGTCCGGGACACGGTCAGCAAAGCACCGGCCTGGAGCAGGGTCGTGATCAGCGATGCCTCCCGCCTGGACGACACCGCCGATCGCCTGGCCGAGATCTACCGGTCGGATCCGCGTGTCTCGGTGGTTTCCCGGGCGGTGACAGTCGGCTGGGTCGAACACGCGAACCAGCTCCTCGAGGAGGCTTCGACCGAACTGTTCTGCTGGATGCCGCAGGACGACCTGGTTTCCCCGGACAACTACTTCGAGATACTGGTCTCCGCGCTGGACGACGACCCGGAGCGGGTGCTCGCATTCCCGACCGTGGTGCGGCGGATCTCGAAAGGGTGGGCGAGGCGCCGTGAACCGGGGCCGGCTCCGTTCAGGTCACCTCCGACCGACCTCGGAGGGAAGCCTGCCGGAGCCGCCGCCGTGAAGCTGCTTCGCGCCTGGAACCTCGGCCTCGCCTGGAGGGGCGTTTTCAGGACCACCGCCGCACGGAGGATCCCCGACACCAGCTTCTGTCCGGACGTGCTCTGGGCATTTTCGATGGCCCTGGCGGGAAACCTGGCCTGGGTACCGGAGGCTCGTTATCTGAAGCGCTATCACCGCGGCAGTGCACTTCATTCGATGGACTGGCAGGGAATGGAATCCGCGAAGCGGCTCTACCGGACTGAGGTGGAAGCCCGCCTGGGTGACGAGCCCGAGCGGGCCCGGAGGGTGATGAAGGATGTATCCCGCTTTCTGGCGCTCTACCAATTCCGAAGCCAGTACATGCAGTTGCGCAGCCTCGCGGCGGGCATGCTGGGTGTTTCCAGAACCGCCTACGAGTGAGCGGGCATCGGTGCCGGCGCCAAAGGCGAGCCTCCGGCCGTCCGGGATCGCAACTTTTCCTTCCCGTCCGGGTTAAGGTTGGTTAAGGGTCCACGAGAGGAACGGGACGGAGGGACGTCGAAGTGCTCAGGGTTGAGAGGAAATTCCGGACGCAGGTGCTCCGGCGTCTGCTGGTTCTGGCGGCGGGACTCTTCGCGCCGATCGTCATGGCTGCCGCGATCGCTGCTACTCCGGCTCCGGCAGCCACGATCGTGGTCGATTCGGTTGATGATCCGGCTCCCCCGTCGCCGGTTGACGGTAACTGCACTCTGAGAGAGGCGATCGCTTCGGTCGCCGGGCCCGGCAAGGACACCTGCGAATCCGGGTCAGACCCGGCGGCCGACACGATCGTCTTCGACGATCTCGGTCCCGGCAACCACCTGGTCGACGCATACGGCGGCTTCATAATCAATAGCCCGGTGACCATCGACGCAACTGTTCTCGCCGGTGAGTTGAGAATCGACGGCGACGGGGCGCCGGGACCCCAGCCGGATTTCGGACTGCTTCCGCGCGCATCGGGCACGGTGCTCAAGGGCCTGACGATCACCCGCTGGTCGCAGACCGGGGTCAAGGTCGACACCAATAACAACGGCAGCGCGCCAGCCGACGGGGTGCAGGTGCTCGACAGCTTCATCGGTACCGATGAAGCGGGCAGCTCCGGATTGGGCAACGGTTCGCTCGGCATAAGCATCGGCGGGGGAGCTGGGCCGGAGTATCAGCCGGACGCTACGGTGATTCGCGGCAACGTGGTCTCAGGGAATGCGAACGGTCTCAGCATTCTGGGAGAAGGCACCGACAACACCCTGGTGGCAGAAAACCTGATCGGAACCACGCCGGTGGGCAACGCGGCCCTCTCCAATTCGGGATTCGGAATCTCGATCTCCGAAGGGGCCGACTCTACGACTATCGGCGGCCCGGCGACAGGCGAAGGAAATGTGATCTCGGGCAACGGATCCACCGGGCTCGGAGTCGGATCGCTTACTGCTGACGCGGTCAGCGGCACCACGATTCAGAACAACAGGATCGGGCTCGGTGCCGACGGCAGCACGCCGCTCGGAAACTCCGGTATCGGGCTTCTGCTCAACGGCACAGTCAACAATACGTCGATAGCCGCCAACTCGATAGCCGCCAACGCCAGCGCCGGGATTCAACTCACAGACAGCGCTGCCGGCGGCGTCGACAGTACGACCATCACCGGTAACCGGATCGGTACCGATCAGGCCGGCACTTCGCTTCACGCCAACTCTGATGCGATCATTCTGACGGCCCCTTCAGGCCCCGGGATAGCCAATACGACGATCGGTGGCCCGCGCAGTATCGGTGGCAACTGCGTCGCACCATGCAACGTGATCGCCGGTGGCAGGGTCCTGGTCAATTCATCGACCGTCGTCAACACCGACATCATCGGAAATCATGTTGGGGTCGACTTTGCCGGAACGACAGCGCTCAACGAACCCGTCCCGGAGAATCGGATCGAGCTGAACTACGGTGATGACTCAACCGTCGGCACTCCGGCTGGACCGAACGTAATCGGTGGCGGCAACAACGGAATCAAGGTCGACGGCACCTACACCGGAGAAGCGACCATTCGGTCGAACTGGATCGGGATCGGGGCGGGCACGGGACCCGACGTCGGCGTGAACAATGCCGCAGTGCTGATTCAGGGGGCCGACGGCGTTGTGGTCGGTGGCACCAGCTCAGCCGAGGGGAACCGCATCACCAACAACGGCAACGGCGTCCAGGTGGACACCCAGGGCACCGACAACCCGATTATCGGCAACTCGATCTACCGCAACGGCGGCCTCGGAATCGACCTCTTCGACGTCAGCGGCGGAGGGGTCACTCCCAACGACGTAGGCGACCTGGACACGGGCTCCAACGACCTCCAGAACTACCCCGAGATCGAGATTGTGGCCGGCGGGCAGACGACGCGGGTGATCGGCCGTTTCAACAGTACGAACACCGAGCTTTTCCGCCTCGAGTTCTTCGCCTCATCCGAAGCCGATGACAGCGGCTACGGAGAGGGCGAGCGCTTCCTCGGATTTTCCGCGGTGACCGGCACGGGTGCCGCGCAGACGTTCGACGTGGAGCTGCCCGAAGCCACTTCGCCGGGAGAAGTGGTGACCGCTACGGCAACCCGCATAGACGGCGGTGTACCGAAGTCGACCAGCGAGTTCTCCGAGGCGGCTCCGGTCGACAGCTGCGGAGTCAACGCGCAGGCGGTCGGGGCTATCGTCGGCACCAACGGCGACGATCCGCTGAACGGGACCACCGGGGACGACGTCATCTGCGGCCTTGTCGGCGACGATACGATCGCGCCCGGTCCGGGAAATGACACGGTTATCGGGGGTCCGGGTGCGGACGCCGTCGATCACTCCGGGTCTGCCGGCCCGGTTGAGGTCAACCTTCTGCTCGGAACTTCGACAGGCGAGGGCAACAAATTCCTGCGGGGGATCGAAGGCGCAAACGGATCGGATCTGAACGATGAGATCATTGGCAACGCCGCTCGAAACCGGATAAACGGAGGCGGTGGCGCAGACTCGATCGACGGCGGTCAGGGGCCGGATCTGATCAACGGTCAGACGGGCAACGATTCGCTGGCCGGGAGTGGCGGCAACGATCGCATCGAAGGCAAGGCCGGAAAGGATGAAATCACCGGCGGGGCCGGGAAGGACACCCTGGTCGGCGGAGCCGGACCCGACCGCCTCAAGGGCGGCGCGTCCCGGGACCGCCTCTTCGGCAAGGTCGGCCGCGACCTGCTGCTGGGCGGTGGCGGTAACGACTTGCTGAACGCCGGCGGCGGCTCCAGGGACGTCGCCCGCGGCGGCGCGGGTCGTGACACGCTCGCCGGGGGTCCGGGTCGGCGCGATGTATGCGACGGCGGCGGCAAGCGGGACAAGGCCAAGCGGTCCTGCGAGAAGCTGAAGCGCATCCCCTGACCGGGGATCAGTCGAAAAGGCCGGCTTCGCGTGCGGCTTCAACCGCCTCGGCGCGTGAGGAGACGCCGAGCTTGCGGTAGATGGATCGCGCCTGGGTCTTGACCGTATTCGCCGAAACGTGGTCCACCTCACCGATCTGGCGGAATGTGAGGTGGGTCGGCAGGTGTTTGAGGGTCCGGAACTCGGCCCTGGTCAGGTTCGAGGTTCGGGTCTCCCGGTTCCCGGTCAGAGTGCCGACCTCGGACTCGAGCGACTCAAGCCACTCCCTCAGGACGACGGCGTCCTCCGAAAGCGTCAGGTGGGCGCGCGCCTGCGAGAGCAACTCCTGCGTCCGCTTCATGTCTCCGAGCCTCAGAGCACCGCTGGCGAAGGCCAGCCTGGTCTCGGCTTCGTACCACGGGGGGAAGCTCTTCAGGGAGTCGAGCAGGAGCAGGCCTTTGTCCAGGACGTCCAGAGCGCGCTCGGCCCGGCCGTCGGCAGCGAGGGCCATGCTCTCGACCGCGCTCACCAGGACCATGACCGGGTACTCGGCCAGGCCGCACCGGTCGACCTGTCCGCGCGCCTGCGAAATCAGCCTGGCTGCACCAGCCCGGTCGCCGTCGAGGCAGGAGATGAGCGCCAGCTGGGCCAGGGCCAGTGACTGGATTATCGGTGACGCCACGGCCGTCTGGCGGACGGCATTTTGCAGTATCGGCACAGCGGCCGCCGGGTCACCGAGCAGGTGGACGGAAACACCGCTGTAGAGGGCGGCTACCCCGTGCCAGACGTTCGCCGGGGAGGACAAGGCGAGGGCCCTTGCGGCGTCGGCGCCCATGACCGAGGTCCCGTCGAGCGGGATGGTCGCCCGCAGAATGACCAAGTCAAACTCTGCCTCTACCTGACAGCTGTCGCTGCCTGCGAATTTCGAGGCGAGGCTGGTCAGGTAGGCGGCCTCGTCACCGTTTCCCATCATCATGCTGACGTGCGCTGCGGTAAAGAGCAGGCCGAGGCATTCCGTCAGCCGGTCCCGGCCGACCGCGTCGAGCCAGCGATTGAGGGTGGCGGCCCGACCGCGGCCGCTGAGTTCGGGCAGTGAAGCCCAGATCAGCCGCCCGGCGAGGCAGATGTCCTCGGAAGCGATCGCATGCTCGACCGCGAGCTCGGTCTCGGCGTTGGCCTCAAACCAGGAGCTTGCCCTTGTGTGGAGCGTCCTGACCATGTCCGGTTCGCCATGCAGGAGCTCGGCTTTCAACATGTCTGAAAAAAGGTGGTGGTAGCGGAAGGAGCCGTTCTTGCGATCCAGCGGGATGACCAATCCGTTTGAACGGGCCAGGTCCCGCAGCTTCAGGGCGGAATCCGTCCCTCCGGTCACGGCGTCGCACAGTGGGCCGCTGAGTTTCTCGAGGATCGAGGTGCGGGTCATGAACCTGCCGGTCTCCGAGTCGGTGGTCGAGAGGAACTCGTCCTGCAGGTACTCGGCCACCGCCCGGTCGTCCCCGGCGAAATCCGACACGGCCCGGTCGATGTCGCCACTGCCGGCAAGGGCAAGACTCGCCAGCAGCAGGGCTGCCGGCCAGCCTTCGGTGCGCTCGTAAATCGAGTCGAGGTTGTGCTCGCCCAGGTCAAGCCCGGTCGACTGCAGCAGCCTCTGGCTCTCCCTTCTGGTCATGGCCAGGTCCGCCGGCCCCAGTTCGAGCAGGTTGCGGTTGGCTCGTGCGCGGCCGAGGTGAAGTGGCGGGACCGTGCGCGAACCGACCACCAGCTGAGCGTTACGCGGAAGGATCTCCGGCAGGCCCTGGAGGATCGCGATAGAGGCTTCGCTGCGGAGACGATGGGCGTCGTCGATCACCAGGGCGAAACGCGCCTCTGATCCCGCGAGCAGCTCACCGAGCCTGCCGAGCGCCAGCTCGGGGAACGAGGCCTCCAGTGCGAGGGCCGCGATCGACTCCTCGCCGATGTCCACAACGGGGGCAAGCGACGAGGCGATGCTCCCGATCAGAAAAGCCGGGTCGTCGTGCCTTCGGTCGCAGGCGATCCAGACGAAAGGGCGAAGGTCGGCCGCGGCCCAGCTCCTGATCGTGGTTGTCTTCGAGTAACCCGCGGGAGCGGTCAGGACCACCAGCGACTTCGGCGGTGAGAGCAGCAACCGGTCGGTGAGCCTCGGCCTGGCGATGTCAGTGGAGTCGGTGCTGTCATCCGATCCGGATGACGGTGGAGCGGTTGCGGCGTTTTCGGGCGGGGCGGTCACGTTGCCCGACCAGCCGGTAGCACTACACTGAGATCGTTTCGTGAAGCCATGCGCGGAGTCTATTCCGGTGGATCTCCCGGCTTCGTGCGGGGCTTACGGGGGCTTGGGAGGCTGATCACCCTGTTCGGGTGAACGGCAGCGGAATGACCGCCCTATATTCGACCTGAGTCTTATCCAAGCGCCTGCCCGAAATCGGGCCGGCAGACAGAAAGGTGTCAAATATGAGGGGTGCTGGACGAGTCGCATTCGCCGGAATAATGCTCTTGATTCTGGGAACTCTGAATGTCATTTACGGCATTGGAGCGCTCGATAACGCCAACGTTTTCGTGAACGATACGAGGCTGATCTTCAGTGACCTCAACACTCTCGGCTGGGTCCTCATCATCCTCGGTGTCTTCCAGCTGACCGGCGGCGTGTCGCTCCTGGCCGGCAACACCTACGGCAGGGTCATCGGCATCATCGCCGGAAGCGTCGGCGCGATCGTCGCACTGATCTCCGTCGCGGGAGCTTTCCCGTGGTGGTCGCTGGGCGTGTTTTTCCTCTGCTGCTGGGTCGTCTGGGGAATCATGGTCTTCGACGAGGATCAGATCGATTCGGGCGTCTGAACCAACCTGATCGCCAGGCCCTTCGCAACCGTGGAGAGTCGAAGGCGGTTCAGGCCCGGTGCCACAGGGCACAAACCCGCGGGCCTTCCTGAGAGGACCCGGTGGCCTGGCCACCGGGTCCTCTCTCTTTCCCGTGACCGGCTGCCTTAAGGTCCTTGCGTGTCCGAAAGATCTGCACCCCCGAAGGCGCTCGTATCACTGGTGAAACGCTTCGACCCCGAGGTGATCGACATCCCCGACGGCCGGGCCCGTCTGCGCCTCGGCGTGAGAGGCGGGGAGGAGTGGGACGTCCTGATCACCGAAGACGGTGCCAGCCTCGAGCCGGCATCCGGCGACAGCTTCGACGCCGAACTGGTGGCCAACCCGGAAACCTGGGACTCGATAGCCACTGACGTCGGTTTCGGCATGGCTGCGTTCAGCGACAGTGCGCTGAGCGTCCGGCACAACCTCCATCTGGGCGTCGGCTTTCTGGCTGCGACAAGTGGACTGGTCGATCCGGGCAGGATGGAGTTCGAGTCGGTTGAGACGGCGGTCGGTCGGCTCTCGGTGCTGACCGCCGGGCAGGGCGACCCGCTCGTCTGTGTCCACGGCCTCGGGGGCACGAAGGCTTCTTTCCTGACCACCATCGCCGACCTCTCGGATCGGTGGCGCGTGATCGCCGTGGACCTGCCCGGCTTCGGCGACTCCGACAAACCGCTCGGCGCTGCCTACGACGCGCCGTATTTTGCCGGTGCCGTGACCACCCTGCTGGACGAACTCGGGATCGAGTCGGCCCATCTGGTTGGCAACAGCATGGGTGGAAGGGTCGCGATCGAGGCCGGTCTGCTCGACCCTGATCGGGTTCGAAGCCTGGTCCTTCTGGCCCCGGCACTCGCCTGGCTGCGGGACCGCAAGTGGCGTTGGCTGCTGCGAGGTCCGCTGCCCAAGCTCGGTCTGCTGCAGCCGGCTCCCGGGTAATTACCGAGCCGCTGGTCCGCGGCCTGGTACCGGGAGGCAGGAAGGGCTGGACAGCCGCCGGCGTTGACGAATTCCTGCGCTCATTCCTGACTCCCCGCGGACGGGTCGCTTTCTATGAATCGGCCCGCAACATCTACCTCGACGAGCCCCACGGTGAGGAGGGGCTGTGGACACGCATGGAGCGCATGAAGCCACCGTCGCTCTTCGTCTGGGGGACCGAAGACACCCTCGTTCCGATCGGATTCCGCAAGCACGTGCAGAAAGCGCTTCCGGATTCCGAGCACCAGATCCTCAGCTGTGGTCATGTTCCGCAGATGGAGATGCCCGAGAAGACTCACGCCCGCATGCGGGAGTTTCTTTCGCGGCATTGATTTTTCACACATCTACCCCGTTCGGTGTAGATTGTCCGCAAGTCCCGGAATCCCGACTCGGGTCTGTTGGAGAGGTTGACTGAGGTTGTTCGTCCGTTTGAGTGCCGCCACCGGTCCGGCGTCCTGTCACAGGCGCTGGACGGCCTTCGCCGCGACACTGCTCGCTGCGGCCTTCGTCGCTCTTGGCCTGTCGGCAGGCAGCGCATCCGCGGCGATAACCAGCCCGGCTGACGGTTCGGCTCTACAGGCTGGGCCGACTTCATTCAAGGGCGAGGCTGATCCTGACTTCCTCACTTACGCGGCCACTGCCCTGATCAGGGTTACCCGGACCGGAAGCTCGCCAGGGCCTGCCGGCAGCGCTACAGCTCCGCTTGACGTCGACGGAAAGTTCGATCTCCCCGCGACCGCCATCGGACCCCCGCTCTCTGAGGGCAAGTACGAGGTCGAAGCCGTCCAGTTCGACCTGGCAGCGTCCACCGACCCCGAAGATCCGGCGCATAACCGCTGGAGCTCGACCTTCCGGGTTGATTCGACCCCGCCCGACACGCGGATCGATTCGCCGATTCCGCCGTACCCGACCAATCTGACCACCTACACCTTCACCTTCCACGCCGAGGATGTGAACCCGCAGGACTCGCCGGGAACCAGCCTCCAATGCCGGGTTGACGGCGGCTCCTGGCAGCCCTGCAAACCTTCCGGCTTCCGACCCGGCTTCTCCGCAGCGCCCGGGTATTTTCACCGCAACGGGTATGGCCGAAGGCAGCCACACCTTCGAGGTCCGCGCCGTCGACGGGGCGGGCAACATCGACCAGACGCCCGCCGTTTCCACATGGATCGTCGATCAGACGGATCCGACGATCAGCATCACCAGACCCGCAATGCGCGAGCGCTTTGTGCTCGGTGCGGGCGGAGGCCCTGTTTACAGCTGCAGCGACCCGCTCTCCGGCTTGCCTCCGGTCGCCTCCGGTATCCAGAGCTGCACCCACACCGGGTTCAGCACCGGAGAGCTCGGCAACTTCGTGATCACCGTCACCGCGGTCGACAAGGCCGGCAATACCAGCCAGCTGAAGCATTCCTATGCGGTGGATCCGCCTCGCTACGCCGACGTGATCAACGCCAACCACCCGATCGCCTACTACCGGATGAATGAGGCGCTGGGATCGGATCCGATGATCGACCGCTCTGGCAACGGCAACGACGGCGAGTACAAGAACGGCATCGCGCTGAAGCGGCCTCCGGCACCTTCCTGCCACGTTCGTCCGCATGCCCCGTATACATGCGATCTGACCTCCGACCCCCAGGACTGGGCCGCCTGGTTCCCGGCCCGTGACGGCTACGGCTTCACCAACGACATCACTGCTCCGCAGGGCGCTTACACGCTCGAGGCCTGGATCAAGCGGGCCGATCACGGCGACGGCTCGGTCGTCGGCCACGGAGGCGGCGGGCAACTCTTCGTCAAGGACGGCCGCCTCGCGCTTCGCCAGACCCAGGACACGGTCCAGTCGTCCGGCCCGGCCCTGACGCCTGGTCAGTGGTACCACGTGGCCGCGACCTGGAACGGCTCGACCACCAGGCTCTACGTCAACGGAAGCCAGGTTGCTTCGTCGAACTCGGCCAATAAGCCGCCCTCGGGTATCAGCACTTTCTACGTCGGCTACGGCGATCAGGCTCCCTGGTTCCACGGCAGCCTTGACGAGGCCGCCTACTACGGTTCGGCCCTGTCCGGTTCGGCGATCCGCAGGCGCTGGGTGGTCGGCACTGCGAAGGACGTGCCCGGCCCGATCGGTGGACCGCCGATCCAGCGTCCCGAGGCCCACATCGACACTCCCGCCAACGGCGGCCTCTACGCACCGACCAAGGTGCCCGATCTCGACTTCCACTGCAGCGATCTTGACGGTAACGCGACCGTCGCCTCCTGCACTGCGACCGTTGACGCAGGCCTGGCTGTGAACGGTTCGGCCCTGCCTGACAGCCCCGGCACCCACACCGTCGTCGTCACCGCGGTCGATCTCGATGGTCTGACCCGCAGCCATACGCACAGCTACACGGTCAAGCCGTTTGAGCAGATTTTCAACTCCGACAGTCCGATTGCCTACTACCGGCTTGGTGACGGCGCAGGATCGCCGACCATGGCCGACTCCTCGGGCAATCACCGTGACGGCATCTACAAGAACGATCAGGATTCCGGGCCGGTCGGCATTTCCGGCGATGGCGACCACGCCAGGCGCTTCTACGGTGCCGGCGGTTACGGATACGTCAACGACATCGTCGCGCCGACCTTCCAGAGCACCCTTGAGGCCTGGGTCAACCCCGACGATCACCGCGACCAGTCCGTGCTCGGACAGGGCGATGCCGGTGAGATCTACATCGAGGGCGGACTGTTCAAGTTCCGCCACATGGGCACCACCGTCACGGCCGACGTCGGGCCGATACCCGGACGCTTCACCCAGGTGGTCGCAGTCTGGGACGGGGTCACGATCTCCCTGTATGTCGACGGGGTCCTTCACGGCCAGACCGAGGCGACCAAACGTCCCAGCTCGATCTCCACTTTCTACGTCGGTTACGGCGAAATCAAGCCCTGGTTCAGCGGATCGATCGACGAAGTCGCCTACTACGGCATCGCGCTCACGCCGGATCGAGTCCTCCAGCACTTCCTCGCCGATCCGCCACCCGACGGCGACGAGCCGGTGAACAACGCAGGCGGCGACGAGGATTCCGGGGAGGATTCCGGGGGTATTGCGACCGGTGATCCGGACAACGGCGGGCAGGCCGGTTCCGGCAACCTGCCGGACATCCGTTACATCGAAAAGTCAGGCTCCGCGCAAAAGAACAAGAGTTCCCACAGGGCGAAGGCGAAGGCCCGCAGCAAGCGGGCCAAGTGCGCAAAGCTCAAGAAGCGCTCGAAGCGCAGAGCCTGCCTTCGCCGGCTCTGACCCCTCGCCGGAACGGTTCAGCTGACTGATCGCCTGTTCCGGGCGCAGGTAAAGTCAGGGTGTGGCCGGCAGACCAGCAAAGGCGACGAGCTACGGGCCGGCCGGGCGCGTGAAGCTTGCCTGGGATTCGATCAAGGCCAGCTTCGGCTTTCCGTCAGGCGTGGCGATGCTGGCCGGCGCGATCCTGGGGCTGGGACTGCCGGCACTCGACCAGGCGCTCGAGATCACGGTGCCGGTCCTCACCTTCGACAGCCAGTCCGCAGCAAGGGGACTGCTGGAGACGATCGCCACCACGACAACTGCAGTGGCCGGCCTGAGTTTCTCGGTAACCGTGGTCGCCATCACGCTCGCTTCATCCCAGCTGAGTCCGAGAGTGCTGCGTTCATTCCGGTCCGACCGGCTCAGCCAGGTCACCCTGGCTCTCTTCCTGGGCACCTTCGTCTACAGCCTTGCGCTCCTGGTCAGGCTCGGAATCAATGGTCCGGACGGGGAACCGCCCAATCTGTCGGTATCCCTGGCGGTGCTTTTCGCCTTCGCTGCGTTCGGGACATTCGCCGCCTTTATCGCCCACATCCTGCGTATGCTCCAGCCCTCTTCGGTTATCGCTTCGATCCATGAGGACGCGGTCGCAGCCGAGGCCGAGCTTTATCCCTCCGGTCCCGGAAAGCCCGCCGACGAGGCCCGGGCAGGCCTGCTGGCCAATTCGCTGATTGAAGGCTCGGCGGCGGAACCGGTTCGGGCCGAGTCGTCCGGCTACCTTGCGGTCATCGACATCGGTCCGTTACTCGATTCGGCTGAGGACGCCGGTGTCGTGGTCCGGCAGAGCGCACCGATCGGCGACTACATCCTGCGGGGGCAGGTGATTGCTGAAATCCTTACCCCTTTCGGGGCTCAGTCAGACGAATCAGGCACAGAACTCGAAGCGGTTCGCGAGTCGGTTGTTCAGAGCTTCATCCTCGCCAGGCAGCGCACCCTGGTTCAGGACATCGCCTTTCCAGTCAGGCAGCTCGCCGACATCGCGCTCAAGGGTCTGTCTCCGGGTGTCAACGACCCGACCACTGCGGAGAACGCGATCGACGCAATGGGCTCCTTCCTGGTCAGCTTTGCCGGCTGGGATCGGCCCTGCCCGGTCAGGGTGGACGAAGACGACGAACCCCGCTTCGTGGCACTTGCGCCTGATCTCCACGATCTGCTCAGACTCGGTTTCGAGCAGACGAGGATCGCCGCGGAGAATCACCCGACGATCTCGAACCGGATGCTGTTCCTGCTGGAGCTAATCGAAGGAGCGGCCGATCGAGCCGGCGTCAAGTGCGCGGAGATCGATCGCCAGCGCAGGCTGATCGAGCCTGACGCGAACCGACCCTGAGCGGCCCTCCCGGCTCGGCGCTCCAGCGGCTGATCAGCGCGGGGGCGGGCGGTTCGTCGGCGGATTGCCGCCGCCGGCATTCCTGTCGTTACGGTTCATCATCGCCACGGTGAACGACAGCACCAGAGTCACGACACCGGCGATCATCAGGATCAGGCCGACCGTGTCCATGTCCACGCCGGAGACGGTGATGTTGGTCGCGTAGCGCAGGATTGCACCGACTGCGATCAGGAAGATGGGACCTCCGAAAGATACGTACATGGAAGGAGCCTACAAGCGGGTTCGGCGGCTTCTGTTTCGGACTTGACTATTCAGCGGTATTCGGGATTTTCGAAACCGAAGCGTTCGCCGTCATCCCAGTCCGGGCGCTGGTTGCCTCCGACCGGGAAGCCTCCGGCGTCTCGCAGGAGCCGGGCCGCGTGGAGCAGATTCCAGGTCATGAAGGTCGTATTGCGGTTGGTGAAGTCGTTCTCGGGTCCGCCCGAGCCTTCATCCAGATAGCTGGGGCCAGGTCCTGCTTCACCGAGCCAGGCGGCATCGGCCTGGGGCGGGATCGTGTAGCCGAGGTGCTGAAGCGAGTAGAGCACGTTCATCGCGCAGTGCTTGGCACCGTCTTCGTTGCCGGTCACAAGACAGCCCCCGACCCGCCCGTAGTAGGCGTACTGTCCGGCCTGGTTCAGCTCGCCGGAGCTGCCATACAGCCGCTCGATCACCCGGGTGCAGACGGAGGACTTCTCTCCGAGCCAGATCGGGGTCATGAGTACCAGTACGTCAGCGGCCATGACCTTCTCCTGGATCCCGGGCCAGTCGTCGCCGACCGCGCCGTGGTCACGCATGTCCGGATAGACGCCGGGGGCGATCTCGTGGTCCACGGCCCGGACTGTCTCGACCGATACGCCGAGCTTCTCCATGATCGCGATTGAGCGATCAGCCAGACCCTGGGTATGCGAGGTCTGCGGGGAAGGCTTCAGCGTGCAGTTGATGAACAGGGCCTTCAGCCCGGAAAATCCGTGAGCGCCGTCGCCTTCCATTGGCACAACATAGGCCTCAGGTCCGGGGCGGTGCAAGGCGATCGAATGGACTGAACAGGCTCGATGCGCAATGATGTCCCCATGGGAATGTTGAGCAGGGGAATCGGATCGTTGCTGGCAGCTGGAGCTTTGACGCTCCTGCTTGGTGCTGGTCCGGCGTCCGCCGCGGACTCGATCGTCGCCGAGAAGGAGTGCTGCACCTTCGTCTCGGGCCCCTTCTTCCAGGACCTCGGTGAGATCCCGCTTTTCGTGAACCCGGTCGATGCGAACCCGCACAACGTCACCTCAACTTCAACCGGCCCCGACGGCGGCGCGCTGTTTCGCTCGCAGACAGTCGGTGCCGACAGCACGACTCCGGTCGCCGGAGCCCAGTACCTCAAAGCCGGGACCTACCCGTTCTTCTGCACTCTCCACGGGTCGGGCATGAGCGGCGAACTGGTGGTTGACGGCGACAAGGGGACCGTTGTGGCGAGGCCGTCGATCAGGGTTTCGATCCCGGCCCAGCCGCTGAAAAAGGTCCGCAAGAGCGGCAAGCTCAAGGTCCGGGTCAAGGCCACAACGGCCAGCCAGGGGATCAGCATTCGCGCCAGGAAGGGCAAGAAGTCGGTCACCTCGTCATCGAAGCTCTCGCTGACCGCCGGAGCCGGCCGCACGGTCAAGCTCAAACTCACCGGTGCCGGCAAGAAGGCATTGGCCAAGGGCCGCAAGGTCGCGATCTCGGCCGTCGGCACAGTGGCCTTCGGCAAGCCGTCGTCGGCCAAGCGCAAGCTGCGCTGAGTGGAATTGCCACGCCGGACCTGCCGTTACGGTAGATTCTTCCGTGCGGGCTTTGTGGAGAGTCTGCGCCAACTACCAGGGGAGAAGTGATGGATCAGAGGGTGGAGTCAGTTCAGGTGGCCGGTCGAAGCGGCCGCTTTGCCTTGCTTGCAGCGATGGCGACCATCCTGGTGGCGACGCTGATGATGATCGTCGCCCCCTCCTCGAAAGCGATCGTCCAGCCCGAGAAAGTGATCCTGCCGAACGGCGTCGAGCGAATCACCTACTACGTCGGCGAGAACAACGGCCCCCTCCAGGTGACCTCCGGGCAGAACCGGATCGACTACGACCCGATTTTCGGACTCCAGAGGCCGTCAGAGAACGGCTGGATCACCCGGATCGAACCCAACCTGGTCCGCCCGGACGGATCGATCCCGTTGTCGAGCAAGGTCATGTTCCACCACGGGGTCTGGCTCAACTCCAACCGCGACGATGCGACCGACCAGCAGGTCGGTGCCGCTTTCCCGGAGCGCTTCTACGCGACCGGTGAAGAGAAGACTGCGATGGAGCTTCCTCCCGGCTTCGGCTACCGCTACGAAAAGACCGATACATGGATCCTCAATCACATGATCCACAACCTGGTGCCGGAAGCGATGGAGCTCTACATCACCTACACCGTCGACTTCATCCCGGACGACTCGCCACTGGCCGAGGGAATCGAGCCGGTCAGGCCGATCTGGATGGACGTGGAGAACGGTGTCAACTACCCGGTCTTCGATGTCGACCGTGGCAGCGGTGGCAAGGACGGAGAGTTCACCTATCCCGCCGATGCGAGCAACCCCTACGGCAGCGGTCCGAAAGAGAATGAGTGGACCGTGGATCGTGACGGCGTGCTGGTCCAGACGATCGGGCATGTGCACACGGGAGGGCTCTCGACCGAGCTGTATCTGAACCGGGACGGCGCAAAGTACGCCGGCCCGAGGTGCCGCAAGCCGAAGTCGATGACCCGCAGGCAGAAGAAGAAGTGGAGCCAAGGCAAGAAGCGGGCCTTCAGGAAGAAGCAGAAGCAGATCCGCACCTGCCGTTCGAAGCAGCCTTCCGTGAAGGGCAACCGGGTTGAGCTTTTCACTTCTCAGGCTCACTACTTCGGCGATCGTCGCCCCGTTTCCTGGGATGTCGCGATGGTCGGAACCAGGCCCGACTGGCGGGTTGCGGTCAAGGCCGGCGATACGCTCGAGCTTCAGACGACCTACGAAACAAAGCTCGCCTCCTGGCCCGAGTCGATGGGAATCAACGTGGTCTACATGGCTGACGCTGACGTCGCCGGCCGCGACCCCTACCGGAAGAAAGTCAACTACCGCGGCGTGCTGAACCATGGGCATTTCGAGGAGAACAGCGACCACGGAGGCAAGAACACCACGGGCTTTGCGGATGCCAGTCGCCTGCCGGACGGCATTTCTCCGTCCTCGCCACTGATGATCGGCGGCTACACCTACGAGGCCGGAGACTTCCGGATCCCCGGAGCGGTCGGACGCCCCCCGATCGTCGAGCAGGGCGAGCAGATCACCTTCCAGCTCGGCGCCAGCGACCAGTCGAACCAGATCTGGCACTCGCTGACTTCCTGCAAGTCGCCCTGTAACAAGTCAACCGGCATTTCTTACCCGATACCGGACGGGGAATTCCAGTTCGATTCAGGTCAGCTCGGGCTCGGTCCGGCACCTACGGTCAACCGCGATACATGGTCCACGCCGAAGTACATGCCGGTCGGCACGCATACGTTCTACTGCCGGATCCACCCGCTGATGCGCGGGGCGATCCGGGTGGTCAAGCCCGGCTCCTAGCCCGCCTGGATCCGGCAACGCATTCAGGGCCGGTCGGGGCGATCTGCCATGCTGGCGGTATGAAATTCAAGAACGTAGCTTCATGTTTTCCGGGGGCGAGCCTGTGAAGCGCCTGGCTCTCGCAGCCGTATCTGCAGCCCTGCTCGTCGGAGCTGTCGCCGCCTCACCGATCGCGGCCTCTCCCGGGGCCGCTGCACAGAAGAGCTCAGCTTCAGCTTCGGTTGACAAGCGCTTCAAGGCGAAGAAGAACATCCGGATCAAGGCCGGAGATTCGGCCTACGGCAAGATGCTCTTCAGCAAGAACGGTCAGGCGATCTACATCTTCGAGAAGGAAAAGTCGAAGAAGAGCAAGTGCTATGGAGGCTGCGCCCACGGCTGGCCGCCAGTGCTGACCAAGGGCAAGAAGAAGGGCAAGCCGAAGGCGATCGGCGGCGTCAAGCAGAAGCTGCTCGGAACGACCAGGCGCCGTGGTGGAGCCAGGCAGGTCACCTACAACGGCAGGCCGCTCTATTACTACTACGACGAGCTTCCCGGCCAGGTCTTCTGCCACAACGTGATCCAGTACGGCGCCAACTGGGCCGTGATCCAGCCGAGCGGCAGCATCCCGGACTGACTTCCCCGCCGCAGCTCAGCGAGACGGTCCCGTCCCCGGCGGTCGCGGGTGCCGGCCACGATCCGGAAATCCGTATTTAACCCGGTGGAAACCATTGGCCGGCGGTGAAACAATTCCGGTTACGCGGCTGGAACGTGCCGATGTGCGTGCCACCGAAATCATGAAGATTGAAGGAGACGCGTATGGAACCGGAATCAGTCTTAACAGGAAGGCTCAGGCCTTTATTCCTGGCATCGCTGCTGTTGGGCTTTCTCGTTCTGACGATCGCCCCGAAACCGGAGGCGCAGGCCTCAGGCGGCGACCAGTCGCGTCGCTGCCACAAGGTCGTGGTCAGTTTCAAGCCGGAAGGTGGCGGCGGGGCGATCGCCGTGCGAACAAAGTACGTGCGCTGCTTCAGGGCGCGCAAAATAATCAGACGGTGCATCAAGGGGAACCTCACCTCAGGGTGGCGGGGCAAGTTCGTAAGCAATCGGCTTGTTCTGCGCAAGAAGCGTCGCCGGATTTCCTATCTGCCCGTCGGTGGAGGAGGATGCATCCCGGTTCAGTCGCTCAAGTTCGACCGGGGAAGCAGCCAGGGACCGCGGTTGGCGCCGGGAGCCAATCGGCTACGGATCTTCAGAGCCAATCTCGACCGGGACCGGCGGAAGGAGAAAATCCTCGTATACAACCGCCCGTCCGGACAGTCGCCGGTGACCTGGTTCGAAACGCGGGATCGCCGCGGCGGTCGCTGGGTGCTCGTTCAGAGAAGGCGTGTCAGCGTGAGCGCGGGTGCCGCCAGTTCCGGACTGCGCAAAGCGTGGGTCGGCGACCTCAATCGCGACGGCCGGGTCGAAATCGCTGTGCGCGACTCGATAACCCCTTCGGTGGGTGAGGTGCTTTCGCTGTTCCGCCAGCGTCGGAACCGCGCCCGGTTCTCGAAGCTCCAGGGGATAGGCGGCGACCGGGTACGCGTCGTGCGCCGCAGCGGCCGCACCGCCACCCTCGTAGTGGTCCGGACCAGCGGTCACTCTCCTGACGGTCGCGAGCATCGCGAGCGATGGAACTGGTCCGGCCAGTTCCGCGAGTGGCGCTGCACGAGCGACTGCGTCAGTTTCTGATTCGCCGACTGGAGGCGCGGTCAGATCTGGCCGGGCGAGCCGATGCCCTGACGGTCGCGGGTTCCCGCGGAAAGCAGGTCAGCAGAACCGATGAAGCTGCGCTCGACGCTGGCTTCCAGCATCGCGATCTGCTCCTCGACCGCCGGGCGCCGGAAATCCGGCACCGCTTCGAGCAGGTCTTCGAGCAGCGCCCGCAGCCTCCTCATTATCTGGATCGAGTCGGCACCGAAAAGCCGTGGTTTCGTCGAGGCCGATGCTGAGGAAGTCCTCCCAGGAGGGTGCCGGGTAGACCAGCCGCACGTTGCCGAACCGGTCGCTGGCTTCACCTGGGAGCAGCTTGCGTCGCGGCGACTGTGCGCAGCAGCAGTTCGATCTGGTCCAGGGCCTGGACCGAGGTGGTCGGATCGTTGACACCGGGCGAGAGCGCCTTCGAGGAGATGTCGGCCAGCAGCCTGAAGACAAAAGCCGGGTCCTGTCGCATGTTGCGCTCGTCGCCGACGGCGGCTGAGCGGCGCAGCCTGTCTTCGTCGACAGTGCCGTCTCCGTGCACCCGGAACAGCGGACTGCCAGTCACGACAAAGTCGCCGATCGAGGTTGCGAGCTCGATTACCACGCCTGCGTCCGCGGCCAGCCCGACCAGCCCCTTGTGGTCAACGCTCTGGAGGATCCCCGAGTCTTCTTCGAAGGTGACGACTCTCGGCCCTCCCGAAGTCGGCGGAAGCGGTGAAGGGGGCAACTCGCCCTGCTCGGGAGCCGGCTCGCGGTAGACATCGACGATCGCTGCGGCGCCTTCGTCGCCCACCGTCTTGACCACCGCCGCGACCCGCAGCCCCTGAGTCGTCTGGCTGATCAGCCGCAGGAAAAGGAACATGCTGATCAGCAACATCAGGATCGAGATCGAGACCGAGAAGTCGGGGATGAAGTCGGGGTTGTCCACCGGCTCGATCGTGCGCAGGACGAGCAGCGCGTAGATGAAGGTTGCCATGAACATCCCCAGCGAGATCTTCGTGGTCGGGTCGCGCAGGAAGCGGCGCAGCATCCGCGGAGAAAACTGGCTCGAGCCGAACTGGACCGCCAGCAGCAGGATCGAGAAGACGAAGCCGGTGAAGGTGATCATGCCACCCGCCATCGCCCCGAGCATGCCCGAGGCCGCGGCGGCGCCGTAATCGATACCGATGTCGGAGCTTGTTTCGGCATCGATGTCTGGCAGCAGGACACCCATCGCGATCGCGACGAGTACGAAGAGCGCCGGCACGATCCAGATCGAGTTGCGGACGTACTCGATCATCTTCCAGCGCGTGCGCCAGGACAGCATGGTCACTTCCCCCGGGTCGTACTTCAAGTGACTACCGCTTCATGGTCAGCTTGGACTTGGCCAGAAAGGCTCTCCGTTGCCAGGATCGTGGTGGTGGCCCTCACCGAGCGCGAGTTCATCTTCCCGGTGAACGAGTAGGTGACTGCCGCGGTGCAGGGTGAGACGCCACTGCCGCGTGATCGTGCCCTTGCGATGGTTGTAGGTGATCCTGATCGGTCCCTTGCCGTTGTTCCAGGCGGCCTTGAATCCGCCGGCGTTCCATCGGTTCCTGCCTTTGCCCTTCTTCATCTTCACCGGTCGCGGCGGAGTGCTCTCGCACCCGAAAGCCTCGCCGCCGAGCTTGAAGACGCCGAACATGACCGGCTTCCTGCGGCTGCCCTTGACCTTGAGCGTGATCGAAGCCTTGCCGCTGGTGTCGAAGGTCAGGTTCGTCCAGGTCCCGGACCACTTGCCCTTGAACTTCTTCGGTACGAACTTCGCCTTCTTGCCCTGGTCGATGCCGGCTCGGCCCCGGCGCTCGCCAGACCCGCTGTCAGACCGACGACGGCAAGCAGGACGGTGGCCGTCGCAAGCCTAAGTTTCCCCACCCGATTCATCTGAAGCCTTCCCTGTCGTTAATGGTGAGTCGAGTCTAGCGGCGCAGGTCACGGATTCCGCAGCGATTACCGGGTTCGCGGAAAGCGACGCAGGGTAGTGTTCGCTCCATGAATCCAGAGACCCCAGCCGGCGCGCTCGCCGATACGAAGTCGAGAAAGATGTCCAGGCTCCATCGACTGAACCTGATCGCCACGGTTTTCTTTGCCGTCCAGGTGGTCATCCTGCTGCTGATTTCCGAGCCGGCCAAGCTGCCGGTGATCGGGTCGTTCCTCACCGAAGCGCCGGGCAGCGGCCTGTACGGGACCAAGGACCTCTTCGATCTGCGGATCGACATCCTCGTCGCGCTCTTCCTCGCCCTCGCCGCGATCGACCATTTCGCGGTCGGCACCTTCGCCCGGAACTGGTACGAGAACAACATCACCCGTGGCATCAACCCGGCCCGCTGGTGGGAGTACTCGATCAGCGCCTCGATCATGGTCGTGATCATCGCGATGCTCTCCGGGGTCAGCGACGTCGTCGCCCTGCTGGCGATCTTCGGCGTGAACGCGTCGATGATCCTGTTCGGCCTGGTCATGGAGCGGGCCAACCTCGGTCGCGAGGAAGTCGACTGGTCGCCGTTCGTCTACGGCTGCGTGGTCGGTGCGGTGCCCTGGATCGCGATCGTGATCCAGTTCGTCCTGGCCAGCGGCCGAAGGCGACGGGGTGCCGGCTTCGTCTACGGGATCTTCGTCTCGCTGTTCATCCTGTTCAACGGTTTCGCGGTGAACATGTGGCTCGGCTACCGCGCCAACGGCCGCTGGAAGGACCCGCTGTTCGTCGAGCGCGTCTACATCATCCTCAGCCTCGTCGCCAAGACCGCCCTCGCCTGGCAGGTCTACCAGGGCGCGCTGGCCGGGGCCTGAACCGCCCGGCCCTTCCGCGCTTTAGACTGGCCGGACCGGCGCCGCGCGGCGCAGACCTTCGAAGAGGAGCCACACCATGGACAAGCAGCTCAAGTACCTGCTCGACGAGTCGCAGATCCCCGACCACTGGGTGAACATCGCCGCCGACCTCCCGGGCGAGCCGCTGCCGCCGCTGAACCCCGGAACCGGCCAGCCGCTGGGCCCGGAGGACCTTGCGCCGCTCTTCCCGATGGGCCTGATCGAGCAGGAAGTCTCGATGGAGCCGCAGATCGACATCCCGGAAGAGGTCGTCGACAAGTACCGGCTGTGGCGTCCGACCCCGCTGTTCAGGGCGCGTCGCCTTCGAGAAGGCGCTCGACACCCCGGCCCACATCTACTACAAGTACGAAGGAGTCTCCCCGGCCGGATCCCACAAGCCCAACAGCGCGATCCCGCAGGCCTGGTACAACAAGCAGGAGGGCGTGAAGAAGCTCGTCGACCGAGACCGGCGCCGGCCAGTGGGGCTCCTCGCTCGCGCTCGCCTGCGAGATGTTCGGTCTCGAATGCGAGGTCTTCATGGTCGGCGCCAGCTACGACCAGAAGCCGTACCGCCGGGCGATGATGGAGACCTGGGGTGCGAGCGTTCACCGCAGCCCGTCCCAGCTGACCGAGGCCGGCCGCTCGCAGGCCGAGCACACGACCGGCTCGCTCGGCATCGCGATCTCCGAGGCGGTCGAGGTGGCGGTCGCCAGCGAGGACACCAAGTACGCACTCGGCTCCGTGCTCAACCACGTCTGTCTGCACCAGACCGTGATCGGCCAGGAAGCGATCGCCCAGCTCGAGATGGCCGGCGAGTACCCCGACGTCGTGGTCGGCTGCGTCGGCGGCGGCTCGAACTTCGCCGGAATCGCATTCCCGCTGCTCAGGAAGAAGCTGAAGGAAGGCCTCGACACCAGGTTCATCGGGGTCGAGCCGGCGGCCTGCCCGACCATGACCAAGGGCGTCTACGCCTACGACTTCGGCGACACGGTCGGCATGACCCCGCTGATGCCGACCTACACCCTCGGCCACGATTTCGTGCCACCCCCGGTTCACGCCGGCGGCCTCCGCTACCACGGCGTCGCACCGATCCTCGGGGCCCTGGTCAAGGAGGGTCTGGTCGAAGCTCAGGCGATTCCGCAGACCGAGGCCTTTGCCGCGGCGATCACTTTCGCCCGGGCCGAGGGCATCATCCCGGCACCGGAACCGACCCATGCGATCCGCGCGGTCATCAACGAGGCCGAGCAGGCCAAGCAGGAGGGCGACGAGCGGGTGATCCTGTTCAACCTCTGCGGCCACGGACACCTCGACCTGGCTGCCTACCAGTCCTACCTGTCGGGCGAGATGGTCGACCTCGAGTTCTCCGAGGCCGAGATGGACCGGGCCCTCGAGAGCCTGCCAGAAGCCCCGTCGGTCGCCTGAGCAGCGGAGGCAGGCAGCATGCCGGCGGTTGAATCCCGAATGGTGACGCTCGGAGCTGCCAGCGCCGGAATTCGCGCTGGCCGACCCGGGGGGCAGGACTCATTCGCTCCCCGGGGCCGGCGAGCTCCCGCGATCGTGGTTGCCTTCATCTGCAACCACTGCCCGTACGTGAAGCACATCGCCGCTGCCCTGGCCGAGGTTTCGGGTGACCTGATCGATCGCGGGGTGGCGGTCTTTGCGATCAATTCGAACGACAGCGCTGCGTATCCGGACGACTCACCCGAGCGAATGACAGAAGAGGCCGGCAGGTGGGGCTACCCCTTCCCGTATCTGGTCGACGGCGACCAGGCGACGGCCCGTGATTACGGTGCCGTCTGCACGCCCGACCTCTTCGTCTTCGATTCCGGGCGGCACCTCGTCTACCGCGGGCAGTTCGATTCCACGCGACCGAACCGTGGCGAGCAGGCCACGGGCGAGGACCTGAGGAACGCGGTTGAAGCGGTGCTGGACGGCAGGCCCGTGCCCGAACCCCAGCTGCCGTCGGTCGGATGTTCAATCAAGTGGCTTGCGGACGACAGTCGGAGCTGAACCGGGCGTGAAAGGAAGCGGAATGCAGGAGATAGTCGTCGTGGCACTGCTGAAACTCAAACAGGGAACCGCGGAGGAAGCGATCGAAGGCTTCCGCCCCGTGATCGAGAGCACCCACCTTGAGAACGGCTGCCGGGCTTACGCACTCCACCGTGACCGGAACGACCCCGAAACGATCGTGCTGGTCGAGAAATGGGATTCGCAGGCCGACCTCGACGCCCACTTCACTCAGCCTCACATGGCCGACATGGGTGAGCTTGCGACGAAGCTGCTCGCCGAACCGCCCCGGATCCTGTTCTGCGAACCGATGGAAATCGGCGACCCGGCCAAAGGAATGATCTGACCGCTCAGGGGTGAGAGTTGGGGGTTAAACCCGGTTGTCGCAGGGGGCAGCTTCGGCGAGTATCGAAGCATGGACGCTTACCGATTGATCGAGTGGCAGCAGCCCCCTGAGCTGGTTGATGTGCCGGTGCCGGAACCGGGTCCCGGCGAGGTGTTGGTCAAGGTCGGTGGAGCCGGCCTCTGTCACTCCGACCTGCACCTGATGGAGTGGCCCGCCGATGCCTTGTCGATCGACCCGCCGTTCACGCTCGGCCACGAGAACGCCGGCTGGGTCGAAACGCTCGGTGAAGGTACCTCCGGATTCGAGCCCGGCGAGGCCGTGGCGGTCTACGGTCCGTGGGGCTGCGGCCGCTGCCGCGCCTGCCGCCTGTCGCGTGAGGACTACTGCGAGAGGCAGCAGGAGATCGGAGCCTTCGGTGGCGGTATCGGTCTCGACGGCGGCATGGCCGAGTACATGCTGGTTCCGGCCAGCCGCCTGTTGATCCCGCTGGGAGACCTCGATCCGCGCGACGCCGCACCGTTGTCCGATGCCGCCCTCACGCCGTACCACGCGATCAAGCGCTCGCTTCACCGTCTGGTTCCCGGCTCGACTGCGGTCGTGATCGGGGTCGGCGGCCTCGGCCAGATGGCGGTCCAGATCATCAGGGCCCTGAGCGCCGCCAGGATCGTCGCAATCGACAGCGCCGCCGACAAGCTGGAAATCGCCGGCGAACTCGGGGCCGATCACACCCTGCTCTCGGAGGAGGCGACGCCCGAGTCGATCAGGGCGCTCACCGGAGGCCGCGGGGCCGAACTGGTGCTCGACGTGGTCGGTGCTGAAGACACGCTGGCGCTGGCCCAGCAGCTACTCGCTTTCGAGGGGGACCTCGCCCTGCTCGGCCTCGCCGGCGGCACCCTCGAGTACGGCGCGATGACGCTGCCATGGGGTGCCCGCATCGCAACGACCTACTGGGGCACGGCGGTCGAACTGATGGAGGTCCTGGACCTGGCTCGGGACGGCAGGATCAGCATCCGGACGGAGCGCGTCCCGCTCGACGGAGTCGCCGATGCCTACCAGCGCCTGCGCGAGGGCAGGGTGGAGGGCCGGGCCGTCGCCTGCCCCAACGACTGAGAAAGGAGCTTCAGGTCCGGAGCGGAGCGGCTACTCCGCGCCGCGCGGGACCACCACCACGGGGCAGTACGCCTCGTGGAGGAGTTCCGAGCTGACCGATCCGAGCAGGACCCGGAGCAGCGGACCGTAGCCGCGTGATCCGAGGCAGAGAAGGTCCAGATCTCCGGACTGCTCGCGAAGCCGTTCGGGCGGGAGTCCCTCCAGCATCACCGTGCTGCTGGTGACCGAATCCGGCACCTGGGCGACGGCGTCGTCGAGCAGTTTGCGGGTCGAATCCTTCGAGGCTTCGGCGAGTTCCGAGAGCGCGTAGGTCGCACCCCAGAAACCCCAGGCTTCGGCGAAGTCACTGGCAATCGAGATCACCCGTACCGATTCGTGCCCGGCGATTTCGACCGCAGCTTCCAGCGCGTGTGCGGCCTCCGGCGATCCGTCCACGGCGGCGCCCACCACGGACAGCTTCGCTTCGCTGTTCCGATAGCCGACCGGCGCCAGGGCGACCGCGCAGCGCGAACCCTGCATCAGCACCCTCGCCTTGTGGCCGGCCCGCACAGTCCCTTCGGAGGTCCGGGCGCAGCCGACGACCAGCAGATCGCCTTCCATCTTTTCGGTCAGCTCCTCGAGGCCGCGGGCTGCGGAACTCGCTTCGACGATCTCGGCTGAGCCGCCGTACTCCGCCGCTGCCGCCTCGACACCCTCGCGGGCCTGCTCGGCGATGTTGGTGAAGGCGCCGGCCGGCAGGGCCGGAATCAGGCTGCCGCCGGTAGGGGGAGGAACGACGCCGACCACGACCAGCTTTGCCTCGAGTCGTTCGGCGAGAGCCTTTCCCAGAGCGAGCGCGTCGCGTGATCCTTCGCTTTCATCGAAACCAACGACGATTCGTTCGAACATGCGACTTCCTCCTCCGGTAGCGGCCTTACGTCCAAATTACCACCCGGCACCCCGGCGGGACCCGGCATTGCCACCCGAACCCCGGCGGGAGCCGGTCAGCGGGCCGTTCGGACCGGATGCCCGCCAAACCAGTCGAGCGTAGAATTCGCGGTCGACTCGCGGCCGGCCGCTGCGGCCGGCGCCGGCCGGCCGCCTTTTTGGAGTCGGGTGTGTCCCGACCTGTTGCAGGGATCTTTGCGTTCCGGGATCAGCTCCCCGTAAGGAGAAACACAGAATCCTCTTACGTCGGACGGGGAGACCGCGAGCGTGCCCCGCCGGACCGGGCCGGAGCGGCGGGGCGACGGCCGAGGCGCATTCCGAGCAGCACCAGCGCGGGCAGCGACACCGCCGCCACCGGTACCTGGAGCCACAGTTCTCCGGCGTCGGTGCCGGCCCCGAAGGTGTGGAAGATCCCGAGGATCCAGAACAGCGCGGTGAAGCGATGCGCAATTCGCCATCGGGCGGGCCGATCCACTTGCCGCGCGTAGTAGCTGAGGCCGAGCACGATCAGACCCCAGCCCGCGATCACTCCGATCCCGGTCCAGAAGGCGCGATACGGCGAGGCGAATGGAATCGCGATCCCGGCCAGGCCGGGCCTGAGCCACGAGTCGCCGAGCAGCAGCAGGCCGTGCGCGAGGACCAGCACGATCGTCGCGATCGACAGTGCTTCGTGCAGCGGCTTGATCTCGCCGAAGCGGCCCAGCCTGAACAGTCGGCCACGGCCGGCCAGCAGCCCGGCGGTCACCGATAGGCCGGCCAGCAGCATCGCCGCGATGCCGGTACCCCGGCTGAGGATCCACCAGACGTGAAGGTTGCTCACGCGATCGCCCCGGCGGATTCGGCTTCCTCACGGGCCGCTACCTCGAGCAGCTCGCCGTCCTGAAGCACGACGACTCCGCCGTGGACCAGCCACCCGGCGGCGTCTTCCGGCCCCGACAGCAGAGCGGACTTCGCCCGGACCTCGGCCTCGACCCCGGTCGGTGCGATCGCGGACACCTGCAGCACGCCCGTGAACGCCGGCCGGCCGGAGCGCGGGTCGATCAGGTGATGGGCCAGCTTGCCGTCGGAGTCGATCCAGGACCGTCGGGTCATGCCGCTGGTGGCGACCGCCGAACGGGTGAGCGTGAGGGTGGCGAGCGGGGCCGATCCGGCGTCGGGTCGCGCGACCTGAATCTCGCGGCTGATGCCTGCCTTGCCGCCGAACCTGATGTCGCCGACGCAGCTCACCGCATAGTTTTCGAGGTGATCGAGTTCCTCTGCGGCGATGTCGGCCGCCAGACCCTTGCCGATCCCGCCGCTGTCGAGTCTGACGCCGAGTGGCCTGACCACTTCGCCGCTCGAGCGATCGACCAGTACTGACATCCACCTGCGTGCGGGATCCGGACCGGCCGGGCCTTCCGGGCGCCGCGTCGAGTCGGCGGCGAGTCCGGAAACCTCGCTGCTCACCGGGTCCGGGCCGAGCGAGCGTGTGTAGCCGGCGCGCTCGACCGCGTCCAGGCAGGTCGCGTCGACCAGTCCTTCGCTCAGGCGTCCGGCGAAGCCGACCATGCCGGCGAAGCGCTGCATGCACGGGGCTGGCCGGGACCGTCGGGCGAGGGTCGGCGTTCAGCCGGCTGAGTTCGCTGCCCTGCTCGAAGCGGGTCAGCCGGCGCTGGAGATCGAGGATCGCCTCGGCGGCCCGGTCGACCGCTGCTGCGGCGTCTTCTCCCGTGCCTTCGATCGATACCGTCCCGCCGAGCGCGGCGAAGCTGCGCCCGGCCTGTGGGGGAGCGGTCACCTGTGGCGGAGTGGTCACGACTGGCTGGTGACCAGGGCACCGCGGCGGGAGCCTGCGCGGGAGTAGCCGGAACCACCTGGACCGGTGCGAGCGGTGCCGTCGTCGCTTCGGGCGCGGGAGTAATCTGGCGGGTCACTGAAGCTGTCTGCGACGGTGCCGCCGTTGAGATCTGGTCGATGCCCGGCCGCATCACTGCGAGTCCGCTGAAGAGCGCCGCCAGGGTGGCCGCCGAGTAGGCGACCCTGCGTCGGATGTTGCGGATCCTCACGGTGCGCGCCGCCTTCTTTGCCAGCGCCAGTTCTCTGGGTGTCAGTTCGTTTGCCATGGAACGAGTGTGGACCGGCACGCTTCAGCGACGGTAAGCGTCGCGTGAGAGTTCTCTTATGTTGCGTTTGCAGCGGGATTCGCCTCTAGCATGAGATCCGATGAGAATCCTGGTTGTAGAAGACGAGCGCGCGATCGCCGACTTCGTATCCCGCGGGCTGGAGTCCGAGGGGTACGCCGTGACCTGCGTGCACGACGGTGAAGAGGGCGAGGCGCTCGCCCTGACCGGCCGTTTCGACCTCCTGGTGCTTGACCTGATGCTTCCCGGCAGGTCGGGTCTGGAGATCCTGCGAGCGATCCGTGCGGCGACCCTCGAACCCCGGTGATCCTGCTCACCGCCAGGGCCGAGGTCGAAGACCGCGTCGCCGGGCTCGACGCCGGCGCGACCGACTACGTGACCAAGCCGTTCGCCTTCGAGGAGCTCGCTGCGCGGGTCCGGGCCCACCTTCGCCAGCCCGACCAGGGCAGCCCGACGGAACTGACCGTCGGCGACCTCGAGCTGAACCTGCTCAAGCGTTCGGTCACCCGCGACGGCAGTGAGATCCACCTCTCGGCCCGGGAGTTCGACCTGCTCGCTTACCTGATGAGGCACCCGGGCCAGGTGCTCTCGCGGGAGCAGCTGCTGAACGGGGTCTGGGGCTACGACTACGACCCCGGCACCAACGTCGTCGGCGTCTACATCGCCTACCTGCGGCGCAAGCTTGCGATCGACGGCCTGCCCGATCCGATCCAGACCCTGCGATCGGTCGGCTACCGGCTGCGCGAGGCACCGGGAAATGAAGCGCCTCCCGGTCGATCGGTCTGCGCGGCCGGCTTGCGTTCTCGATCGCCCTGATCATGCTGGTGGCGCTCGCGGTGACCTACGTCGCCGTGTACCGAGGCACCGGTTCCGACCTGCGGAGCCAGACCGACGGCGACCTGACCCGGGAGGTCGACAGCCTGACGACCAGCCTCGTCAAGGGATCCGCCGCTCGACCCGCGACGGGTATACGGCCCGGGCGGAGGAACTCGTGCTTGGCTCAGCCCTTCGGTCCGACCTCCCGGGTGATCGCGATCTCTGATCGCAGGTGGCGGAACAGCTACCAACCAGCCGGAGCTGCTCGGCCTGCCGCGTCGGCCGGCCCTCGCGGCCGCCAATCACCGCGCCGGGCGATCCGAAAGGTCGACAGCCGCACGATCGAGACAGCCTCACGAGCGGTGACAGCGACGACCGCGAAAGCGCCCGGCAGACTGCTCGGCACGTCGGACGGTTTCTCCTCGATCGCGGATCGAAGACGTCGGCGAAGTCCGGCCTGCTCACGCCGGCGTCAGACCTGCCGATGGCGGCTGCGGCGACTATCCGGGTCGGTCAGCCGCTGGCCTCGGTTGACCGTGCTCTCGACGGTCTGAGCCGGACCTTCCTGGTCGTCGGACTGATCGCCCTGGTCGTCGCGATCGCCGCCGGCTGGCTGCTGGCCAGCCGAACGTCGCAGGCCGATTCGCCGGACTCGCCGAGGTGGCCGAAGGCGTCGGACGGCGGCGAGCTTTCGGCCCGGATGAAGATCGATCAGACCACGCAACGACGAGGTGCGCCGGCTGGCCGAGTCGTTCAACCTGCATGCTCGACCGGCTCGAGGCTGCCTTCCCCGGCCAGCGGGCTTTCGTCGCCGACGCGTCGCATGACCTGCGCACCCCGCTGACCATCGTCAAAGGTCAGCTCGAAGTGCTTTCCCGGAACCCCGACCCCGACGCGGACGACGTGAGACGGGTCACCCGGACAGGTGACCGCGGCCACCGACCGCATGGAAGCGTCTGGTCGATGACCTGCTCCTGCTCGCCCGAACCGACTCCGGAGCAGCGAAGTCCAGACGGAGGCTTTCGAGCTCGAGCCTCTCCTGGCCGCTGAAGTCGAGTCGTTCCTGAGCGCCGGAGACACGCTCGGTCGAACTCGGTGAGGTCAGCACCCGGCCGGTCGAAATCGACCGCGAGCAGATCGCCCGGGCCGTATCCAACCTGGTCGCCAACGCGATAGCCCACTCCAGCTCCGAGGGACGGATCGAGGTTTCGGCCTGCGACCGCGGCGATCGGGTCGAGATCACCGTCGACGACGACGGCCCCGGGCGTGCCGGTCGCGATGCGAGCGGAACGCGTCTTCGACCGCGTTCTGCCCGAGTCGACAGCGCCCGCTCCAGCGACAACGGAGGATCCGGCCTCGGGCCTGGCGATCGTCAAGGCGATCGCCGAGGCTCATGGCGGCGAAGCGGGCTGTTCTGATTCGCCGCTCGGCGGAGCCCGGTTCACGATCTCCCTGCCGGTTGTCTTGAACCGCCCGTAGGCCCGATCCGTCAAGCTGGTCGGCGTGCTTCTGCTGATCATCTTCGGTTTCATCGCCGGTGCGGCCACCGCGGTGTCGCCCTGCGTGCTGCCGGTGCTGCCGGTCGCACTGTCGGCCGGCGCGACCGGTGGACATCGTCGGCCACTCGGCATCGTCGCCGGGCTGGTCGCCACCTTCACCTTCGCGACCGTGGCGCTGGTCTACGTGATCGATGCGCTCGGCCTGCCCGACGACCTTCTGCGCAACCTGGCGATCGTGGTGCTGATCGTTTTCGGGATCTCGCTGCTTGTCCCGGCACTGTCGACGCGGGTAGAAGGCTGGATCAGCCGGTTGACCAGCCGCTTCCAGCCGAAGACCGGGGGCGGGGACGGCTTCTGGTCGGGCACGGTGATCGGTGCCTCGCTCGGCCTGGTCTATGCGCCCTGCGCCGGGCCGATCCTCGCCGGGGTGATCACGGTCTCGGCCTCCCAGCCGTTCACCGCGGGGCGGCTCGCGGTGGCCCTTGCCTACGGGCTCGGCTCGGCGGTCGTGCTCTACCTGCTGATGCTCGGCGGCCGCCGGCTGACTGCGCCTCTGGGTCGCCACACGCCTCTGCTTCAGGGAGCGATGGGCGCGGTGATGATCGTCTTCGCCCTGCTGATGGCCGGCCAGTACGACCTCAAGTTCCAGAACGAGATCGCTGACAAACTGCCGGCCTTCATCGTCAATCCGTCGAAGTCTCTGGAATCGAGCGAGGCCGCCGCGAACGCCCTGGCCGACGTGCGCTCGGCCCAGATCCACTCGTGGTGGTCGGCGGATCGCTGCGGGGGTCGAGGCGGCAGAAGGGTGACGAGAGCCCCGACTCCGGCCTGCCGGTGATCGGCACAGGCACCGGATTTCACCGGAAATCAGCGCTGGTTCAATACGCCCGGCGACGCGCCGTTGACCATGGCCGGGCTGCGGGGCAGAGTCGTTCTGGTGGATTTCTGGACCTACACCTGCATCAACTGCATCCGCACCCAGCCGTATCTCACGGCATGGGACAGTCGTTACCGCGATCGCGGGCTGACCATCGTCGGAGTGCACGCTCCAGAGTTCCCCTTCGAGAAAGACGCGGACAACGTCGAGACGGCGATCAAACGCGCCGGGATCCGGTATCCGGTGGTCCAGGACAACGACTTCGCCACCTGGAACGCCTACGGCAATCAGTACTGGCCGGCCGAGTACTTCATCGACGCCGAGGGCAGGGTCCGCTACGCCCACTTCGGCGAAGGCGAGTACGACAAGAAGGAGCAGGTGATCCGCGATCTGCTGGCCGAGGCCGGACGGACCGCCGGGCGCGGGGGATTCGGGTGCCGACGGCTCGAGCGCCTCCGACGGCGTGACCACCCCTGAGAGCTACCTCGGCTCGGCCCGCGCCGACCGGTTCGCCAACGGGCTGATCCTGCCGGGCGTGCGCGACTTCGGCGAGCCGGAAGAGCCGGAGCAGGACGGGCTTTCTTACGGGGGCCGCTGGAACGTCTCGGCTGACTACGCGACGGCAGAGGGCGGGCGAGCTGGCAGCTGCGAATTCGGCGCGAAGCGGGTCTTCCTGGTGCTGGCCTCACCCGGCCGTCCACGCAAGGTCGCGCTCAGGCTTGACGGCAAGCCGATTGCCGTGGAAGACGCCGGCCGGGATGTCGAGCGATTCGATGGTCACGGTGGGCGGCGAGCGGCTATACGAACTCGTCGATCTGCCGGAGGCCGGCAAGCCACCTTCTGGAGCTGACCCCCGAGCGCGGAGTCGAGGCTTACGCCTTCACCTTCGGTTGACCGTGACCGGCCCAGGGTCAGCGGGCTCTGGCGGACTTCAGCTCTTTGAAATTCAGCCGCTTCGGCTGAGGTGTCGAGCACCGAGAGGATTTCGCCGATCGCGTGTTCGCGATCCATCGGGTGCCTCAGCGGGATCTCGGTGTTGAGCTTGTAGCTGTTCCGCCGCCCTTCCCGGGTGCGGTCGAGGTATCCGGACTCGACCAGGTCGGCGACGATGCGCTGGGCTGCGCGCTCGGTGATGCCGACGTAGTCAGCGACGTCGCGCAGTCGGATGTCGGGGTCGCGGGCGACGCAGAGCAGGACGTGGGCGTGGTTCGTGAGGAAGGTCCATTCAGCCATTCGGATCAGAATACGCCAAACAACGGACCGCTTCACCAATACATACGCTAGAAATAACCGGATACAGAACATACGAAATAAACTTCGTGTATAGTCACGCTCCATGGAGATCGCAACGTCGGGCAGCAATTCGGATGAGAGCAAATCCGCGTCGAAGGGGGCGCTGCGGTGAGCACACTGCTTCTGGCCACCGTGGCGCTGCCGGGACTCGCCGCCCTTCTCGCCTTCCTGGCCTCCGGGTCAAGCAGGTCTGATCGGGTCTCCCGCATCGGTGTTGTGCTGAACGGTCTCGCCTTCGCGGGTGCCGTTGCCCTGCTGGTCGTGGTCTCGGCCGGCGATCCGATCTCGGCTACGATCGAATCCGGTGACGGCCTGGCTTCCGCAGGCCTCTACGCAGACCGGCTGGTCGCCGTGCTGCTGATCCTGGTGACCGGGGTCAGCGTGATCGTCCAGGCCTTTGCCGACCCGCTACCTGCGCCGGCGACCTGCAGCGCCATCCGCTTCTTCGGCGGTGCCAACCTCCTGACCTTCGCCACCGCGGTGATGATCTCTTCGGCCAGCTGATCGGTCTTGCGACTCGGCTGGTCCGCTGGCCGGCATCGCGGTGATCCTGCTGCTCGCCATGTACTCCGGCTTCGCGGCTGCCCGCGAAGGAGTTCGCCGCACCATCAGAGCCTTCCTGATCGGTGACCTCGCTCTCTGGTCGGCTGTCGTCCTGGCCACGGTCGAGTGGGGTACGATCGACATGCGCCAGATCGGCGTGCAGGCCAGAGACCTGTCCCGGCGGCAGCCTTTGCTGGCTGCCGACGGTCGCCTGCCTGCTCGTGGTCGGCGCGCTGGCTCGCTCGGCCCAGTTGCCGCTTCAGAGCTGGCTTCCCGCCACCCTGTCGGTCCCGACCCCGGTCTCCGCCCTGCTCCATGCCGGAGTGGTCAACGCCGGCGGCATCCTGCTGGTCAAGACCAGCCCGATCTTCGGTGCCTCGAGCGAAGCCACCCACCTGGCCTTTTCCTCGGCGCGGCGACCACGGTCTACGGCACTGCGCTGATGCTGCTCGAAGCCGGACATCAAGGGTGCTCTTGCCCACTCGACCATGGGTCAGATGGGATTCATGATCATGACCTGCGGCCTCGGCGTCTACGCCGCCGCGATCTTCCACCTGTTCGCCCACGGCATGTACAAGGCGACCCTGTTCCTCGGTTCCGGATCGGCGGTCCACGCGCCATTCGCCACGCCAAGGCACCGCCTGCCGCACCACTTTCTGCCGCGGCCAGCGCCAGCGCGGCAGTCGTTTCGATCGCCGTTCCGGCGACTGGCCCTCTACGGGGCGGTCCAGCTCTTCTTCACCGGGATCGACCCGGGCGCCTGGGGTCTGCATGCTCTTCGCCTGGGCGACCGGTGCCTGGGCCTGCTGGGGCTGGCAGCGCCGTCACCCTTCCTGGGTGGGGCTCTGGTCTCCGCGTTCGGGGTGAGCGTCATCGCCGGTGCCTATGTGCTGCTGCTGAGCGCGGCCAAGGACTTCCTCGCGCCCTCGCTGGCCGGCGCCGGTGATGCCAGCGTTTCTCCCTGGTGGGTGGTCGCCTTCTTCGGCCTGCTGCTGGCCGCCGGCGCGGTACGGTTCGCCTCGAGCGGCGGACGGCTTGCCGAGGTCCGCAAGTCCGCCTACGTACTCGCACTGGGCGCAGGGCAGGTGATCGCGCCTCGGAGTCGCAGAGGGTCTCCGCCCGATCCGCTTCAGACCCCGGCAGGTCGATTGATGCCGAGTTCCGAAGGGGCGGGATCATGACCGGCGCCATCTGCAGCCCCCGGGGCATCGGTGGCCAGCGCGGCCCCGGCCGGTCCGGAGCGCGCCCGGCTGCTGACCGACATCCGGATCGCCGGCGGCGTGCTCGCGCAGGCCTGGCCGATCGAGACCTTCATCGCCGTCAACCCGCTCGGCGGTTTCGAGAACCTGCCCTTCGAGCAGGCCGTCGCCCGGGCCGGTGAGGTCCTCGGCGCTCGCGGCACTCTCGACGAGTCCCTCTTTCGGCGCGCCTATGTCGAGGGCCGGATCACCGGCGAGGAACTGATCGCCGCGACCCGCCGTCGCTTGCCCGGCGCCATGCCGGCTGAACCAATCCGGATCGGCGGGCAGGGGGTCGCTGCCGAGGATCTGATCCTCTGCGACCTGCTCCAGGGGGAGCCGGCGCCGGCACCGGTCCGGGTCGATCGGATGCTCAGCGAAGTGCTCTCACCGGGCATCGCCGACGAGGTTGACGGTCAGGCGTCCAAGTGGGCGTCCGCATATCTTGACGGCGGACAGGCGGGCTGGAGCATGCCCGGCCGGGAGGCCGGCTTCCACACGGCCTGGCGCGACCTGGCCGCCCGGGACCGAACGCTTGCCAAGCCGGTTCGTCGAAGGTCTGTGCGAGATTCCCGAGCGCCCCGACGACACCGCCCTGCTGGCACTTCGGAGGCTCGGCATCGAGACTGGCGACCAGCGCGCCTACCTGCGCGCTCACTTGACCCGGATGCCTGGCTGGGCCGCCCACATCCGGTGGCAGGCAGAGCATGGCGGCGGAATCGACCTGGTCTCCTGGCTGGCAATGAGGCTCACCTACGAAGCGGGGCTGCTCGAGAACGAGTTCGGCCCGGACGGCAGTTCTTGGAGCCTTTGAGCCGGCCTCCGACAGGTCGGATGCGCCTCGGCCCCAGGCCGACCCGTTGCAGCGCGCGTCCCGTGTGGCCGCAGAACTGCTGTCGGGTAGCGAGCCTTCGGCGGCGGATCTGGCCGCAATCTCGGCAGTACTGGAACAGCTTCCGGTCGAAGAGCGCGGTCTGGTCTGGCTCGAGGCTTACGAGGCTCACTACCGGGATCCGCTGCTTCACAGCCTCAGCTTCCCCGCCGCCGGCACCGCCGGGCGGCCCGCGGCACAGCTCGTCTGCTGTATCGACGCGCGCTCTGAGGGCCTGAGGCGCCACTTCGAGCGACCAGGGGCGGTACGAGACTCTCGGCTTTGCCGGCTTCTTCGCGGTGGCGATTCGCTACCAGAGCCTGGCCGGGGGCGCTCCGGACTCGCTCTGTCCGGTGCTGCTTCAGCCGTCGCACGAGATCAGCGAAATCCCGGCCGGCGGTGCCGAGGGCCTGGCCGAGCGCCAGCTTGCCGGCCAACGCGCGCTGGCCGGCGCCGAGGACAGTTTTCACTCGGCCGAGGCCGACATCGCCACCCCGTTCGTGCTCGCCGAGACGACCGGATGGGCCGCCGGCCCGCTGGCTGCCGCGAAGACGCTCTTCTCGGGCGGCTATGGCGCGCTGCGCAACCGCTTCACCCGAACGCGCCGCGCCGCCGGCGCCGACCGTGCTCACGGTCGAGCAGGGCTTCACTCTGGAGGAGCGTTCGCTCTTTGCCGAGGTCGCCCTGACCATGATGGGCCTGACCGGTCCTTTCGGCCGGCTGGTCGTGCTCTGCGGGCACGGCAGCACAACCGAGAACAACCCTTATGAAGCAGCGCTCGACTGCGGTGCCTGTGGCGGCAATCGCGGTGCGCCGAACGCGCGCACCGCGGCAGCAATCCTGAACGGCAGCGAAGTTCGAAGCCACCTCGCCGGAAAGGGCATCGAGATCCCTGACGACACCTGGTTTGTCGCGGCCGAGCATGACACCGCCACCGACACCGTGACCGTGCTCGACCGCCACCTGATCCCCGCATCCCACCTTGAGGAGATCGACCGGGTAGACCTCGACCTCGCCACCGCCGGTGCCGCTCTCAGCGCCGAGCGCAGCAGGAGCCTGCCCGGAGCACCAGCCGACCTGTCGCCGGCCGGGGCCGCGAAGCACGTGCGTTTCCGCTCGGCCGACTGGGCCCAGGTATTCCCGGAGTGGGGACTCGCCGGCAACGCGGCATTCATCGTCGGTCCCCGCTCGATGACCCGGGGCGTGGACCTCGGCCGGCGCGCCTTCCTGCATTCCTACGAGGCCGAGATCGACACCGAAGGAGAGGCGCTGGAGACGATCCTGACCGCCCCGATGGTGGTCGCCCAGTGGATCAACTGCCAGTACTACTTCTCCACGGTGGATCCGGTCAGCTTCGGATCCGGAACCAAGACCGTCCATAACGTGGTCGGCGGGGTGGGTGTGCTCGCCGGACACGGCGGTGACCTGCAGCTCGGCCTGCCCTGGCAGTCGGTGGCCGACGGCGACCGTTTGATCCACGAGCCGATGCGCCTGCTGACGATAGTTCAGGCTCCGCTGGAGAGGATCGAGATGCTGATCGCACGCAACACCGTTCTACAGGAACTCTTCGGCAACGGCTGGGTCGCTCTCTGCGCCCGGGAAACGGCCGGCGAACCATGGATGCGACACACACCCCACGGCTGGAAAGCGTGGAACGACCAGGAGGAAGAAAAGTGAAAAGTCGAAGTGACCTGAGCAAGATGGCGAGAATCGAGGTCGTGGTGACGGGGGCGGAAGCCGCCGCAGTGCGCGAGATCTTCAAGGCCACCGGGGCGACCGGCTTCACCAGCGTCTCGGGGGTCTCCGGTCTCGGCCACGATGGCTACCACCAGGGTCGGCTGCTTTTCAACGAGCAGGCGACGCTCGAGATGCTGATCACCGTGGTGCCGGTCGACCGGGTCGACGCCCTGCTTGCCGGACTGCGCCCGCTGCTGGAAGAATCGTCCGGGGTTATGTTTCTTTCCGACACCTTCGTCAGCAGGCCCGAGTACTTCACTTGAACCAGCCCACCATCAGCCAACCGTCCGCCCCGGCTGCGGACCCGGCCCCGGCCCCGTCGAAGCCACCCTGCGCCCGCGGCGCGGGTCGGCATGGTCGGTGGCGGCCAGCTGGCTCGGATGACCCATCAGGCGGCGATCGCCCTGGGCATCGAGCTGACCGTGCTCGCCACCTCGGACCAGGATCCGGCGGTGCTCGCCGGAGCGCGCTACCTGCCCGGTGTACCCGACTCGCTGGAGAACCTGCGCGCGCTCGCCCGCGTTTGCGAAGTGATCACCTTCGACCACGAAGGGGTCGAGCCGGAGCACCTGCGAGGAGCTGGAAGAGGAGGGCTTCGTGGTCGCTCCGCCCGCAGCGGCCAAGCTGCTGGCCCAGGACAAGCTCCACGCCCGGCGCACGCTTTCGCAGATGGGATTCCCTGTGCCCGACTTTGCTTCGGTCGATTCGATCGGTGCCTTCGAGCAGTTCGCTGCCATCCACGGCTGGCCCGTGGTCGCCAAGGCACCGCGTGGCGGCTACGACGGACGCGGCGTCTGGATCGTTGACGATCGCGACCAGGCGGTCGAGGTGCTCGACTCGGCCGGTGGCGGCTCGCTTCTGCTTGAACCGATGATTGAGATCGAGCGGGAGATCGCGGTGATCGTCGCCCGCTCCTCCCGCGGCGAGAAGGCGCTCTACCCGGTAGTTGAAACCGTTCAGCAGGACGCGATGTGTCGCGAGATCATCGCTCCGGCCCCGATCGACGAAGAGACAGCCGAGGCCGCCGGACGGATGGCCCTGGAGATGGCCGATGCGATTGCTTCTACCGGCGTGATGGCGGTCGAGCTTTTCGTCACGCCGGACGGCCTCCTGGTCAACGAACTTGCGCTGCGGCCGCACAACTCGGGTCACTACTCGATCGAAGGCTGCGTGACTTCGCAGTTTGAGCAGCACCTGCGCGCGGTTCTCGGACTGCCGCTGGGGCCGGCCGACCTGGTCTCGCCTTCGGTGGTCACGGTCAACGTCGTCGGTACCGATGCGGGTGAGCCGGCCGATCGGCTGGCTGATGCGCTGGACGTCACCGGTGCCCACGTACACCTTTACGGAAAACAGTCCCGGCCCGGGCGAAAGCTCGGCCACGTCACGGTATGTGGCGTTGAACCGGGACCGACCCGCGAAGCGGCGAGAGCCGCGGCGGACGCACTCGAAGGGATGAAGAAATGAGCGAGGTACGAGTAGGAATAGTCATGGGCAGTGACTCGGACCTTCCGGTTATGGAGGGGGCGGCCGAAGCCCTCGAGCAGCTCGGAATCTCCCACGAGGTCCGGGTGGTCTCGGCCCACCGCACTCCGCACGACATGCTCGAGTACGCGTCTTCGGCATCCGGCCGCGGTCTCTCGGTGATCATCGCCGGAGCCGGCGGCGCCGCGCACCTGCCGGGCATGATCGCCGCCGCGACCCCGCTGCCGGTGATCGGCGTGCCGGTGCCGCTCAAGTACCTTGACGGCCTCGACTCGCTGCTCTCGATCGTGCAGATGCCGGCCGGTGTGCCGGTTGCGACCGTGGCTGTCGGAGCCGCCCGCAATGCCGGGCTGCTGGCGGCGCGCATCCTCGCGGTCGGCGATCCCTCGCTGACCGAAGCCGTGGAAAAGGCCCAGTCCGAACTCGGCGACATCGCCCGGGGCAAGGACGAGCGGGTCCGCAGGACTTTCGAACCTTAACTTCAATCGAACTGAACAGGGAAACAAATGCTCAACGGAAAACGGGTGATTATCACCGGCATCGTCAACGACGACAGCATCGCCTTCACCGCGGCCAGGAAGGCGCTGACCTCGGGCGCCGAAGTGATGCTCACCGCCTTCCCGCGCGACCGCGAACTGACCGAGGCCGCCGCAGCGAAATTGCCGGAGCAGGTCGAAGTGGTCGAACTCGACGTCACCCGGAGTGAGGACCTTGAAGCGCTTTCGGGGAAGGTGGGATCGAAGTGGGGGACGCTGGACGGTGTGCTCCATGCGGTTGCTTTCGCCCCGCGCGACGCACTTGCCGGCGACTTCCTGACCGCCCGCCCTGAGGGGATCAACCTCGCCTTCCAGACCAGCGCCTACTCCTACGCTTCACTCGGTGCCCTGCTCAAGGAGCACGCGCCGCCTGAGGGTGGTTCCCTGGTCGGACTCGACTTCGATTCAGCCGGAGCCTGGCCGGTCTACAACTGGATGGGCGTGGTCAAGTCGGCCCTGGAATCGGTCAACAGATACCTGGCCCGCGACCTCGGCCCGCTCGGAATCCGCTCGAACCTGGTTGCCGCCGGACCGCTCCATACCCGCGCTGCAGGCGGAATCCCCGATTTCGAGAGGCTGCTGGAAAACTGGGAGACCCGCTCGCCGATGAAGTGGGACCCTTATGACAACGAACCGGTCGCCGACGCCGTCGGCTTCCTGCTCTCGGACCTGGCCCGCGCGATCAGCGGCGAGATCCTCCACGTCGACGGCGGCTACCACGCCATGGCCGGCAACCTGCGCACGGCTGAAGAGGCGGCAGCCGAAACTCCGCCGGAACTGGCGGCCGCCCCGCCCGGCTGATCCGCTGCGCCTCGGGCCGGGGCGTGCGATCATCCCCCCGGATGAGGGGCGGAAATGGTTGAACTGGGAGTAATCAGCGCGGTCTTCTTCGCCTATGCGCTGGTCTCGCGGGCGCTGCTCTGGGCGAACATATCCGCCCCGATGATCTTCGTCGCTGCCGGGATGATCTGTGGGCCGAGCCTGCTCGGCGTAGCGAACTTCAATCCAGAAAGTCAGGGCGGTCTGCTGATCGCCGAGGTCGCGCTGGTCGTGGTCCTGTTCGCCGACGCCTCCCGAAGTGACCTGAGAGAGCTTCGAAAGGACGGCTCGCTCGCGGCGAGGCTGCTCGCGCTGGGCATGCCGCTCACCATGGCGACCGGCACGGTCGCCGCCGCCGTACTGCTGCTCGGCCTCGAGTTCTGGGAGGGCGCGGTGATCGCGGCGATCCTCGCTCCGACCGACGCGGCCCTCGGCCACGCGGTCGTCTCCAGCCGTCTGATCCCGGAGAAGATCCGGCAGACGATCAACGTCGAAGCGGGCCTCAACGACGGACTTTCGATCCCGTTCCTGCTTCTGTTCCTCGGGCTGGCGGTTGATGAAGCTTCACTGGACGCGACCGGCTGGCTCACATTCGGCTTCGAGCAGATCGTGGTCGGATCGCTGGTCGGCCTCCTGATCGGCGGAGGCGGAGGCTGGCTGGTCGATCGAGCCGTCCACCGCAGGGCGATGACCCACACCTTCAAGCGCCTGGCGATGGTCGCACTTGCGATCGGTGCCTGGGCGCTGGCCGGTGAGATCGGAGGCAACGGCTTCATTGCGGCCTTTGTCGCAGGCCTGGCCGTGGCCCGTTTCCGGGAGGAGTTCGGCGATGAGATGCTCGGCTTCGCCGAGCGCGAAGGCCAGCTGCTGAGCCTCGTGGTCTTCTTCGTCTTCGGTACCGCAGCGATCGGATTTCTCGGCGAAGCCACCTGGGGCGTGGTCGCCTTCGCGGCCCTCTCTTTGACCCTGATCAGGATGGGCCCGGTGGCGATCGCGCTTACGGGTACCGGGTTGAGCCGGGCATCGATCGCCTTCATCGGCTGGTTCGGTCCTCGCGGCCTGGCCTCGATCATCCTGGCGCTGGTAGTGGTGGACGAGGAGCCTGGTCTGCCCGGACTCGACCTCGTGCTCGCCGCGACTTCAGTCACCGTTCTTGCGAGTGTCTTCCTTCACGGAATCACCGCCCGCCCTCTGTCCCGGGCTTACGCCCGCTCGATCGAGCACCTGCCTCCAGAGGCCCCCGAGCACAGTCCGACCCCGGAGATCAAGCCGCGCTCGGTCTGAGCGATTCCCTCTGGAGCGAGCCTGATCCGGACCGGGTCCGACCGGCCTCAGCCCAGATGCCACTCCAGCAGGAACCGTTCGAAGCCCTTGAGGAAGTCGGTCGGGTCGAAGGCCTGGGAGGGCGCCAGGCCACCGGTGCGCTCAATGCCACCGGAGGCGGCGATCTGCGCCCCCTTGACGATCAAGGCTGCGGTCAGGCCGTAGACGTCCCGGCCGGTGATCGTGCCCCGGCGAAGCTCATCGCCGCCGGCCACCTCACAGCAGATCGTGAACTCGGATTCGCCCCGGGCCTGCGCGCTCGCGCCTTCGGGCAGCCGGTCGATCAGCTTTGCGGTCAGACCATTGAGCGGGGTGCGCATCAGGATTGCTCCAGGCCGGACGATCAGCGGCAGCAGCGGCGCGGCTGCCTCGGGAGCGAAGGAATCAGCGCTGAGCATGGTTTCGACCGTCCGCGTCCGAATGTGGAGCGGCACCGTGATGTGCTCGCCTGCCGGGTAGCGCGTCATGCGGTGTTCACCCAGCGGGGCGCCAAAGTCAAAGCTGCCGCGCGAGACGTTCTGCGGCGCCGGCCTGAGCCCGCCGTTGCCCCACTCCACATCCCCGCCCTTGATCATCTCAAGGGCGGACAGCATGGTGCCACGGGTCGGCTGCATCTTCGCCCGGTAGGCCAGCGTCACCCGGTCGACCGGGTCCATGTCGCCGGCGGTCAGTGAGGCGATCATGTCGCCGGGCACGTAGTCGAAGCCCATCGCCGGGATGACCGCGCTGTCGGCCTCAAGCGCCCTGGGACCGTACTTCTCGATCGCCATCCTGATGTAGGTCTGCTCGCCGGTGGTGTCGAGGTAGTGAGTGCCGGTCTCGACCGCGGCCTTCAGCACCGGCTCGCCGTGGAGGTGGAACGGCCCCGCACAGGCGATTACCGCCGGGCATTCCGAAAGCAACTCCCGCAGTCCGTCCGCGTCATCCAGGACGACCGCCTTGACCGGCGGCCTGCCGGACAGGGTGGAGGCAAGGTCTTCCAGCTTCTGCAGGTTCCTGCCGGCGAGGATGAAGTCGGCACCGGCCCGGTCCAGTTCGGCCGCGATCAGCTTTCCTGTGTATCCGGTGGCACCGTAGACGGCGATCGGTCCCTGCTGTTTGCTGGAGTTGCTCATCGGCTGATTCTATGCAGGGATGACCTCTTTTCGAATCCGGGAATACGCCACACCGAATCATTGCCTCCGCTAGGGTGTTTCACGGAGAGAAGGGCAGCCGAAATGTGGCGCGCGATCATCGATCAGGCGACTCGCAAAGCAGCCGAAAATCGTTGGGAGAAGGGTCTCATTTCATGAAGCGTCGTCTGTTTTCCGCAGTACTCGCGGTCCTTGGTTTCGCGGTGCTGACTGCCACACCGGCATCGGCCATAGAGGCGCCGGCAGTACCGGTTCCGAACGTGACGGGTCCGGTCGCCGTTACCGCCAATTCGTACCCGTTCCTCGCAACCGACATCGACCTTTCGAAGTACGGCTACGTCGAAGAGGAGTACTTCATCGACGGCAACGCTCTCCGCTACGACACCACCGGCGCGGTCGACCTGGACGCGACCCGGATCGAATCCGGCGGCCCCAACAGTGACGGCACCTACCCCTTCAAGACCCGCATGGTCGTACGTCGTCCGGCCAACCCGGCTGATGCGAACGGAACGGTCGTGGCCGAGTGGTACAACGTCACCGCCTTCCGGGACATCGAGTGGAACTGGTTCGGTGACCCCGAGTTCATGCTCAAGAACGGCTACACCTTCGTCGGCGTCTCCGCCCAGGATGTAGGCATCGTCGGCCTCAAGGCCTTTGATGCCGCCCGCTACGGCGACCTCACCGTCACCGGAAACGGTGCCCTCCCGAGTGGTGACCCGCTTTCCTACGACATATTCGGCGCCGCCGTAAACGCGCTGAGGGGCAACCGTGCGTCCGGCCCCGATCCGCTCGGCGGAATCACCGCCGATACGGTTATCGCCTCGGGTGAGTCCCAGTCCTGCGGTCGCCTCTCGGCCCACTACAACAAGGTCGAGCCACTCCAGAACATCGTTGACGCTTACCTGCTGACCGTCTGTGGCTCACCGCTGCGAACCGACCGGCCCGAAAAGGCTGTCCGGATCATCAGCGAGACCGAGAACCGCACCGAGCGCACGGACCTGGACTTCCCCGATACGAGCTCGATCCGTCACTGGGAAGTCGCCGGCGGCTCACACCTGCCCCGGCTTGCCTGGGACAAGGTGGCTGACGTTCTCAACCGCGACTTCCTGCCGATCACCGTCGGCTGCCAGAAGTTCCCGCTTTCGCTGGTCCAGTGGCCGTTCACCGCGAACCGGGCGATCAAGGGCCTGGTTGACTGGGTCGAGGAAGACACCGCTCCGCCGATTGCTCCCCGCGGGCAGTACGAAGCGGGTGTGCTGGTGCGCGATGCGTACGGCATCGCCCAGGGTGGCATCCGCTACCCCGAGATGACCGTTCCGACCGGTGTCAACGACGGAGTCAACTCGCCCGGAACCGGCGGCAATCCGCTGTTCAATAACTTCTGCGGCCTGCTCGGCTCGAACACCCTCTTCGACGACCCGACGCTCGACTCGCTCTACACCGACTACGCCGACTACGTCAGCCAGTACTCGGATGCGGTTGATCAGTTCCTCGCGTCCGACTTCATCCTGGCCGAGGATGCGCCTCGACTGAAGGCGATCTCACGCCAGTTCCCCGAACTGCGTCCGACCGCCCCGATGAAGGCCGGCAAGAAGGTCACCACGGGCAAGTTCGGTCTGAACTGGGCAGGCACAGAGGCCCCCGACACCACCTTCACGCTGCAGCACAGGAGTTCGAAGAAGGGCGCCGGCTGGAGCAAGGCAAAGGCCAGCTTGAAGGGTCGCACCGCGACGCTCAAGAATGAGCAGGAGGGCACCTTCACATACCGGGTCCGCAGCAGCACGGTCATTCCGGCCAACAACGTTGCTGAAGAGAGCACGACGACCACCCCGTACTCAGAGGAGTCGGCCAAGGTCAAGGTCGACCGCACCGGTCCGAAGAAGCCGAAGATCGTCGTCACCGGCCGCAAGATCGGCAAGAACACCTACCGCGGCAAGGTGAAGGTGAAGGTGGTCGGCAAGCCCGACGCCAAGCTGCCCGACGGCAGTGCCGGAGCCGGACTGAACGGCAAGTCGGTCCCGAAGACGCGCAAGATCACCAAGCGCGGCAAGACCGTGATCAAGGTTCAGACAAAGGACAAGCTCGGCAACAAGTCGAAGCCGGCCAAGCTCACGATCAGGATCAAGTGAGCGTCGGGTTCATTTGACCCTGAGCCGGCCGACAGCAGCGGAGCGGGCTTCGTGACTGAAGACGAAGCCCGCCAGCCGTTGCGCAGAGCTGTCCGAATCAAGCCCCGACCGCGAGACCCACAGCTTCCTGCCGCGCAGGGGAAGCGACGGCGAGTGGACGGTCGTCAGGCTTGCTGTCCCGCCGCCCAGGGCCCCTGAGACCACAGCCACGAAGCCGGTCGAACCGGAGACCGCCCGGGACGACCCCCGCACCGCCTTCGAGCAGAACGTCCCGCCCCACGGCGTCGGCCTTTGAAGCCGGCCCCGGCCTCTGAGGGTGTTGCCGGACCCTGAGGCCCGGACCCTGAGGCCCGGACCCTGAGGCCCGGACCCTCTGACGATCGCAAGGTGTACACGCTTGGTGGGTCTATGGGCCACTTAACGTGCGCACCTTGGCCGGGGAGGGGTGCGAGGCCCCGGAACCGCTTTGAGGCGGGGGACACCCCTGACTCCGAGTCGAACTGAACTGCCCGGGCTTGCCGGTCGCCGGGTCCGCCGGTCGCCGGGCTTCCCGGTCGCCTGTCAGATCAGCGCGAGCGCTGGCCGAGCGGGACCAGGAGCGACTGCCCGATCCTCTGGCCTTCGGCGTCATAGGCGACGATGCGGACCTTGCTGTCCACGGTCGGGATACGGATCCTGGTCTCCAGGCCCTGCCAGGGTGAACTCCCCACCTCAACGAGGCTCCCGTTCTTCTTGCCGGTAAGCACCTTCCACGTGTGGACCCGGGTGGCGCCGTTCCAGCTGGCCCACACCTGGGCCCCCTCGCCGTCAGCCTTGCTGAGAACGGCCGGCCGGGTCGGAGGGTAGCCCTGCCAGGGGGCCTTGTAGGCGCGGTAGGAGTTCTGACCGGCATCCTCGAAGGTTGCGTCGAAGGCGACTTCGCCCGTCGGGGTGAACTCCGTGAACCTCTTGATGTCGCCCCATCCGACGATCCAGTTGCCGCCGTCCAGCGGATCGGCGTTGCCCTGGGATCCGGATACGACCTGCTCGGGGTGGTTGTACCTGGCGACCAGGCTCGCCGTCGGCTTGCCACCGTCCCGCCAGAGCCTGAGTACCAGAGCGCTGGAGTCCGGGTTCACCGTAGGAAGATCGCGCTGGACGCCGTTGTCGAAGATCGCGATGCTGCCATCGGCGAGTCGCTGGGCATCATGCTGATAGCCGAAGGAAGTGCCTTCGCCCATCTTGAAGCTGTTGGTTCCGGGCTTGCGACCATCACCGCGCAGGCTCCACTTGACCCGCGCGTCGTCCCGGCCGATCCGGTAGACAGAGTTGGTGCCCCGGGCCGAGATCAGCAACGAGTCACCGTCGTCCTTGGCCGAGTTCAGGTGGAAGAAGTCCCACGGCGCTTTGCCGGCAGGCTTCGTCCTGACGCTTGATTTCAGGTTCACGTTGCCGAGAGAGTGCCACTCGAACAGGACGGCTCCCGTCTTGATGTCGACCTCCTGAACGATGTTGTCGAGAATCTTGCGATCCCGGGAACCCTTCTTCCCGTTTTCCTTCCAGAGCACTCCGCGATACGCCAGCACCAGGGCCGTGTCGCGCGGTGTCAGTTCAAATTCGTGCAGGTCAGCCTTGTACCCGTTGCCCGGTTCGAACTTCGCTATTCGGTTGTACCGCTGGTTGAGGATCTCGAAGGTGCCGATCTGGCCGAAGCCAACGATGCTGGTCGCGCCCCTCCAGTAAGTGAGCACCGGTTTGCCCTCGTACTCCTGCTTCTGGAAGTTGGAGAGCTGCTCTCCGGTTCCGCTGAAGCTGGTCGGCCGGAAGAAGACGGTCCGTCCGAGGTTGTCGGCGATCATCAAGCCGTCGGCCCTGGGCGCAATCATGAACATGCCCGGGCTCACCTCGGGCGAAGCCGTGGCCACATCGATCACGGGCGGCTTCAGGTCGGGGCGGGAACGCAGCCCGGTCGCCGCGACAGGGACCTGCGGACCTGCCGCCTTGTCGTCGTTGCCGTAGAAACGGCCTATCCGGACCCGGAAATCACCGTTCCTGGTGAGCTTGATGCGCTTGCGGGTGAACACCCTGACCTCTTCGCCGGGGGTGAATCTCCTATTCGGTACAACGCTGACACCGCGTCCATCGGAATGGTGAAGGCGGGTGTAGCCGTGCCGGCCACTCTTCGAGCCGATGACCCTGACCTTGCCCAGGTTCTTCGGCTTGAGTCCGCGGAAGCTGAAGGTGGTCGCATCTGAAGCGACGGGGGTTCCGGGGGCGGGGAACACGGACACGGGCTTTGGCTTCGCGGCCGTCGCAGATGTGGTCGAGCAGCCCATCTGGGAGATCGCGACAAAGGCGAACAGTACGCAGGCAAAGCGTTTTCCGGGTTGAAACGACAGGGTGATCCCTCAATTCAGTTTTTGACAGGTCGCTTGAAGAGCTTAAACCGCCGCGAAGCTGACAGGTAGCGGCGGCGTGCAAAGAAAAGGGGGCCCCGTCAGGGACCCCCTTCCTTTGTGCCTGTGGCCGCTGGGGCCGGTTGCTGCTCTAGCGGAGCTGATCGCCGAGCGGGGCTACGCCCGACTTGCCGAGCTCCTTGCCCGAGGAATCGAGTGCGACGACCCGCACAACGGCACCGACCGACGGGATCGCGATCTCGGTCTCGAGTCCCTTCCAGTTGGAGCTGCCGACTTCGGTCAGGCTGCCGGCGTCCGCGCCGGTATAGACCTTCCATGTCCTGATTTTGGTCGCGCCGTTCCAGCTGGCGTAGACCGTGGCACCGGGTCCGTCAGGTTCGCTGGCAATCGCCGGGCGATCCTGGGGGTAGCCGGCCCAGTTGGTCTTGCTTCCGCGGTAATTGAAGAATCCACCGGGAGGCAGCGTCGCGTCGAAGACGATGTCTCCGGCGGCGTTGTATTCGGTGATCTGCGGAACCGTGCCCCAGGCGACGAACATTCCGTCGTTGGAGAGCGGCTGGGCACCACCGGTGGCGAATGCCCCGAGTCCCGGATCCGGGTAGCTGAAGCGCTGAGCCACCTTGGCCTTGCGCTTGTTGCCCTTGCCCGACAGCTTCAGTACCAGGCCGCTCGAGGTGGGGTTGACCACCATCGGACCCTGGAATCCGTTGTCGAACACCGACACGTTGCCGTTCGCCAGACGACGGATGTCGTGCTGGAAACCGAAGCGGGCGTCTGCGTCAACGACGAAGTCGCTCGTCTTGGGCTTGTCACCGTCACCACGGAGCCTCCACTGGACCCTCGCGGTCTTCCGGTCGATCCTGTAGATGGTGCTGTTGGCCCTTGCCGAGACCAGAATGGACTTTCCGTCCCAGTGGGCCGCATTGAGGTGGGCGTAGTCCCAGGTCGGGAACGGTGCCTCTTCGGTGGGTGCTGTCGGAGCTACGGCACTGGAGCCGAGACCGACTGCGTCGAGGGCATGCCACTCGAACAGGACCGCGCCCGTCTTGATGTCGACCTCCTGGACGATGTTGTCCAGCACGCGGTCTTCCTTCTGGCCACCCCACTTGCTGAGGTCGGCCTTGACGCCACGGTAGGCCAGCACCAGCGCGGTGTCGCGCGGGGTGATGTGGAACTCGTGCACATCGGGCTTGTAGCCGTTGCCCGGCTCTACGCTGGCGATCTTCTTGTACTTGTTGTTGAGAATGTCGTACGTACCCAGCTGGGTGAATGACTGGACCGAGTTGGCACCCTTCCAGTAGGTCAGGACGGGCTTGCCCTTGTACTTCTGCTTCTGGAAGTTGGCTACCCGGTCGCCCTTTCCGCCGAAGCTGACCGGCCGGAACCAGTTGGTTCGACCGAAGTTGTCGGAAATCGCCATGCCGAACTGAGCCGGCGCGTAGAGCACCTTGCCGGGCAGTGCGTCGACACCGGGGGTGAGCACGTTCAGGTCCGGCGGCCTCAGGTCGGGACGCGACTTGAGCGGCGGGTTCGGGCTGGAACCACCCGGCGGTACGGCGCTCTTGTCGTCGTTGCCGTAGAAATCGCCGATTTTGACCTTGAAGTCACCGTTGGTTGCGAGCTTGATGCCGCGCTTGGTGTAGACGCGGACGGTCTCACCCCGCTTGAACAGTCCCTTCGGCACGATGCTGACGCCGAGCCCGTCGGAGTGGCGAAGGCGCGTCGTCGGCCTCTTGCCGCTCTTCGAGCCGACCACGCGAACCGGACCCATGTTCTGCGGCTTGATTCCGCGGAAGCTGAAGGTGGTGTCGTCGGATGCGTACTTCGAGTTCGGAGCCGGGAAAGTCGATACCGGCTTGGACTGCTTGGCCTGTGCCGATCCGGCGAGCACGCCGAATGACAGCAGTACTGCGACTGCCATCAGGGCGCGCTCGAAATCCGTCTACTGGGGCTGAAAGACAAGATCATTCCTCCATTTAGGTTCCATTAAGCACTTCAGGACCCTACAACCCCGGCGGGGCGATCAAGTAGCGGCGGCTGCGAGGAAAAAAGGGGGCCCCGTCAGGGACCCCCTTTTTCAATGTCTCCGGCGGTGAGGCCGGATTTCTGCCCTACCGGAGCTGCTCGCCGATAGCGGCAACGCCCGAACGTCCGAGCTCGTTGCCCCCGGCGTCGAGAGCGGCGACCTGTACCACGGCGCCGGCTGTCGGGATCGAGATCTCTGTCTCGAGTCCGTCCCAGTCCGCGCTGCCGGCCTCGCTCAGGCTGCCGGCATCCGCGCCGGTGTAGACCTTCCAGCTCTGGACCTTGGTCGAGCCGTTCCAGCTGGCGTAGACCGTCGCGCCGCCTTCAGCGGCTTCGCTGGCGATTGCGGGGCGGTCCTTCGGGTAACCGGTCCATGGGGCCTTGAACGACCGGTATGAGTTGGTGTTCTGTCCCGTTGATGCGAATGTCGCATCCCAGACGACCGTTCCATCGGGTGAGAACTCGGTCATCGCCAGGACCTGTCCCCAGCCGGCGAACCAGTTGCCGTTCTCCAGCAGGCGGGCGCTCCCCTGACTCTGAGCCACGATTGGATCCGGCTCATGGGTATAGCGCTTGACCAGTGAGGCCGTCCGTTTGCCTCCCTCGCTGGAGAGCTTCAGCACGAGGATGTTCGACTCCTCGCTGATGACCGGCAGGCCGTTCTGGGGCCGATCTGAACCGTTGTCAAACAGCGAGATGTTGCCGTTCGGCTGACGCTCCATGTCGTGCTGGTATCCCCACTTGGCATCTTCCGGGACGGTGAAGTTGTTGGTGTTCGGCTTCAATCCGTCGCCGCGCAACCTCCACCTGGTCTTCGCTGTGAAGCGGTTGACCCGGTAGATGGTGCTGGTGCGGCGGCCGGAGATCAGGATCGAGTCTCCGTCAGCCTTGGTTGCGTTGATGTGCAGGTAATCCCAGACCGAGCCGTCCCCCGGGATCGGACCCTCGCTGGCCTTGAGGCCGACGTTGCCGAGGGCATGCCACTCGAAGAGAACGGCACCGGTCTCGATGTCGATCTCCTGGACGACGTTGTCGAAGATCTTGCCGTCAGACGGACCACCGACCGATGTCATGTCCCACTTGACGCCACGGTACGCCTGGACCAGCGCCGTATCATGCGCGGTCAGCTCGAACTCGTGAATGTTCGGGCCGTAGCCGTTGCCCGGCGTTACCGTTGCGATCTTGTTGTACTTGTTGTTGAGGATCTCGTAGGCGCCGACCTGCGAGAAGCCCTGGCCTCCTGAGGCACCCTTCCAGTAGGTCAGCACCGGGCGACCCTCGTACTTGGTGGCTTGGAAGTTGTAGACCTCGTTGCCCTTGCCTCCGAATCCGGCCGGGCGGAGCCAGCGGACTCGTCCGGCATTGTCGGCGATCGTAAGCCCGGACTTCTTCGGGGCGTAGAAGACCTTGTCCGGAGATGCCTGCGGTGTGTTGACCGAAACATCGAGCCCGACCGGCTTCAGATCCGGCCGCGACTTGAGGCCGTCAGTTACAGGGGGTACGCCCGGACCCTTTCCGGGGTCGTCGTTTCCGTAGAAGTTGCCGATTTTGACCCAGAAGTCACCCTTGTTGGTCAGCTTGATGCGCTTCTTCGTATAGACCCTGACCGTCTCGCCGGGAACGAAGGTCTTCTTCGGTACAAGGCTGACACCCTTGCCGTCCGAATGGCGCAGGCGGGTATTGCCGACCCGGCCTGTCGTGGAGCCGATGACCTTGACCTTGCCCAGGTTCTTGGGCTTGAGGCCGCGGAAGCTGAAGGTTGTCTGGTCGGATGCGACCGGGGTCTTCGGTGCGGGGAAGACGGAAACCGGCTTCGCGCTTCTGGGCCTGTGCCGATCCGGCGAGCACGCCGAATGACAGCAGAACTGCGACTGCCATCAGTGCACGGTCGAAATCCGTTTACTGGGATTGAAAGTCAAGATCATTCCTCCATTTAGGTTCTGATTAAGCGCTTCAGCACCCTACAACCCGGGTGCAGCACCGGGGTAGCGGTCTCTTGAAAAAAAATCCATGTCTCTGCCGGTCAGTCGCGGACGAGCTTCTTGTACGTGATGCGGTGCGGTCGATCGGCTTCCGGGCCGAGCCTGCGGCGGCGATCCTCCTCGTAAGCGTCGAGGTTGCCTTCGAACCAGACGACCTCCGAGTCACCCTCGAAAGCGAGGATGTGGGTGGCGACCCGGTCGAGGAACCAGCGATCGTGGGAGATGACCACGGCGCAGCCGGCGAAGCCGAGCAATGCCTCTTCCAGGGCTCGCAGCGTGTCGATGTCGAGGTCGTTGGTCGGCTCGTCGAGCAGCAGCAGGTTGCCGCCGGAGCGCAGCAGCTTGGCCAGGTGGACCCGGTTGCGCTCTCCACCGGAGAGCACGCCGACCTTGCGCTGCTGATCGGAACCCTTGAAGTTGAAGCCGCCGACATAGGCCCGCGAGTTCATCTTCTGGTTGCCGACGTCGATCGTCTCGTCGCCGGCGGAAATCTCTTCCCAGACGGTTTTCTCCGGGTCCAGCGAGTCTCGCGACTGGTCAACGTAGGCCAGCTCGACGGTCTCACCAAGACGGATAGAGCCGGAATCCGGCTTCTCGTCGCCGACGATCATCCGGAACAGGGTCGTCTTGCCGGCGCCGTTGGGGCCGATGATGCCGACGATTCCGGCCGGAGGCAGCTTGAAAGTGAGGTCTTCGACCAGCAGCTTGTCGCCGAAGCCCTTGCGCACATCGTCGGCCTCGATCACCACGTCTCCGAGCCTCGGACCGGCCGGGATGTGGATCTGGACCGACTCCAGCTTGACGTTCTTGTCCTCGGCCAGCAGTTCTTCGTAGCGGGCCAGGCGGGCCTTTGACTTCTTGCGACGGCCCTTCGGGTTCTCGCGCACCCATTCGAGTTCGGACGCGATCGTGCGCGACCGGGCGGTCTCCTTGCGCTCCTCCTGGGCGATCCGCTCCTGCTTCTGCTCGAGCCAGGAGGAGTAGTTGCCTTCGAAGGGGATTCCGCGGCCGCGGTCCAGCTCCAGGATCCAGCCGGCGACGTTGTCGAGGAAGTACCGGTCGTGGGTCACGGCGACAACGGTGCCTTTGTACTCCTCGAGGAAGCGCTCCAGCCAGGCGACCGACTCGGCGTCGAGGTGGTTGGTCGGCTCGTCGAGCAGCAGCAGGTCTGGTGAGCTCAGCAGCAGGCGGCAGAGCGCGACCCGGCGGCGCTCGCCGCCGGAGAGCGTGGTGACGTCGGCATCGGAGGGCGGCAGGCGCAGCGCGTCCATTGCGTTGTCGAGCATGGTGTCGAGGTTCCAGGCGTCGGCGGCGTCGATCTTCGCCTGGAGGCGGCCGAATTCGTCGGCGGTTTCGTCCGAGTAGTTGGCGGCGAGTTCGTTGAAGCGGTCGAGCAGGTCGCGGGTCTCCCGCACGCCGTCCTCGACGTTGCCGCGAACGTCCTTGCTCTCGTCAAGATGTGGCTCCTGTTCGAGCATGCCGACGGTTGCCCCGTCGCGCAGTTTCGCTTCGCCCCTGTATTCAGAGTCGGTCCCGGCCATGATTCGCAGCAGGGTCGACTTGCCGGCGCCGTTGTAGCCGAGGATGCCGATCTTGGCCCCCGGAAGGAAGTTGAGCGAGATGTCGACCAGCACATCCTTGTTCGGCGGATGCGAACGGGACACCTTGTACATCGTGTAAATGAAGTCAGCCATTGGAGGCCAACCCTAGAGGCTGCGCTGGCACCAGCACCTTGCCGACGCAGGCTCCAGCCGGAGTTTGATCAGCCGGCCGCTGCGGTCGCGCCGGCTGCGCTGCCTTCGGCCGGAGCGTCCTCGGCGCTGTACTCGTCCAGCAGGCGCAGCTCGTCCTTGTGCTTCGGGAAGAGGAAGAAGACCACTGTTGCCCCGAGCGCGATCGCTGCCATGCCGGCGATGTAGGCCCACTGGTCCCCCTGCAGGAAGGACTCCCTGGCGGCCCCGATGATCTGTTTGGCGTACTGGGGATACTGCTCGGCAGTATTCGCGGCGCTGGAGAACGAGTTCTCGAGTTCGGCCTGGGTCTTGCCTGAAACCTTGTCCGCGTCCGGGGAGGAGGCGATCAGCGAGGCGAACTTGGCCGTATAGCCGGCGGTCAGGACCGATCCCAGCATCGACTGCATGATCGCGCCGCCAAGGTCTCGCTGGAGGTCGGAAGTGGCTGAGGCCATGCCTGCCCGTCGGACCGGAACCGAGCAGGTGAGTGAATGCGAGGCCGGGGTGCCGGCGAATCCGACGCCGGCTCCGATCAGGGCGTAACCGAGGCCGATCTTCCAGTAGGCCGCGCCTTCATCCCAGAGCGTGAGCATCGCAACGAAGCCGAGGAAACAGAACAGGTAGCCGGTCAGCAGGGTGACCCGGGCGCCGTAGCGCTCGACCATCTTCGCGGAGCGGGGCGCGATCAGCACCAGGAAGACGGCCGCAGGAAGGATCGCCAGGCCGGAATCCAGGGTCGAGTATCCGAGCACGTTCTGCAGGTACTGCTGGCCGATGAACATAGCCGCCATCAGGGTGCCGAAGACGATGATGCCGGCGACTGCGGCGACCCAGAAGATGCGTCTGGCGGCGACATCAAGGTCGTAGAGGGGGTTCTTGACCCGACGTTGTCGGATGAAGAACCCGGCACCGGCGGCCAGGCCGATCGCCAGCAGCCCGAGCATGGTGGTCACCGCATAGGTCGGCGGCACGAAGTTGATCGCGAGAACGACTCCGGCGACCATCAGGATCGAGAGCATGCCGCCGAGGTTGTCGACCGGGTCGCTCGTTTCGTTCACGTGTGACGGGACCAGCTTTGATGCCATTACCAGCGCAAGCAGTGCCAGCGGCAGGGTGATCAGAAAGACCGAGCCCCAGTCGAATTCGGTCAGCAGTGCGCCCGAGATCAAAGGTCCGAGCGCAGAGATCGCGCCGCCGAGTCCGGACCACAGTGCGATCGACTTGGTCCGGCCGGGACCCGACCACAGAGCAGTTATCAGGGCCAGAGTCGTCGGGAAAGCCATGCCTGCGGCGAGTCCGCCGGCTACACGGGCGAGGAAAAGGACTTCGATGGTCGGTGAGAAGGCGGCGAGGATCGAGGCCGGGATCGCCAGTCCGGTACCGATCAACAGCATCATCTTGCGTCCGTAGCGGTCGCCGATCGCACCGAGGTAGAGCACCGAACCGGCGAGGCCCAGCGAGTAGCCGACCGCAACCAGGTTGAGCGAGGTCTGGCTGGCGTCGAAAGCTTTGCCGATGTCCGGCAGCGCGACGTTTGCGACGGCCAGGTTCAGGTTGGCCACGGCCGCGACCATGATCAGTGTCGCGAGGACCAGACCCTGGCGTTTCGGAGCGGATGAATCGTTCACGGCCGTCTCACGCCCATCGACTTACCCCCATCGCTCCACCCTACTGTCCCGGTCCAGAGCGGGCGCGGGAACGCCGAATCCAGGTGACCTCAACGACCTCAAGCCGGTTTGCCTCCGCTGGCCTTGCTCCGCTGGCCTTGTAGTGACGCGTTTTCTCACGAAATGGTCGTGGAAAAATGCGCACTAGGCATCCAGGGTGGCGATCCATTCGGCGATCTTCTGGCCGATCAGCTCGCCCTGGTCCTCCTGCAGGAAATGGCCGGCGTTTTCGATCACGGTCAGCGGCGCCGCGGCGGGTAAGAGCGTCTGGACCTGGCGGCCGACGGGCTCCAGCGGAAGCGCGGGATCACTGTCGGCCCAGAGCAGTAGCGCCGGACGATCGTCGGAGCGCAGGTAGTCAGCGGTTGCCTGCCCTTCGGCCGCGCCCGGGGCGTCGGGTTCAAGCGGAATCATCGGGGGGAAGGTCCTGGCGCCGGCCTTCGACTGCTCGTTCGGGAACGGGGCCACATACGAGGCAACGACATCTTCACTGAGTTCGGTGCTGCCGCCGCCCCGGATCAGCATCTCGATCCGGATATCGCGATGGCTGGCGACGAAGTCCCGGAAGTGGAACCAGTTGTCGCTCATCTTCTGACGACCGTTGAAGAGGCCGGTATCCATCGCGACCAGGCGGGAGAATCGTTCCGGCCGTTCGATCGTCGCCGCCCTGAGCCCGATCGGCCCGCCCCAGTCCTGGCAGACCAGGGTGGTGTCGGTCAGGTCGAGTTCGTCGATCAGCGAGACGATCGCGTCGGTGTGGTGGTCCATCGAGTACCACCCGTCGTCGACCGGCTTGTCGGAGCGGCCGAAACCCGGCAGGTCGGGCACGATGCAGCGGTAGCCGGCTTCGAGTAGCGGTGCCATCACCTTGCGGTACAGGTAGCCCCAGGTCGGTTCGCCGTGGAGCATCAGGACCGGTGGTCCTTCGCCTTCGTCGATGTGGGCCAGGCGCATGCCCTGCCACTCGCGATATTGCGGCTCCCAGGGGAAACCGTCAAGGCTTTCGAAGCGGTCGTCGGGCGTGCGAAAGACCTCCATGACCCGCAGCCTACCCCCGCCCGCTCAGTCCCGGTCGGGTTCTGCCGGATCGGCGGGCAGCTCTTCAACCGGATCAGGCGAGTCCATGATTGCGTGATCGGCCAGCGAGCCGCCGCTGAGGCAGTTGTAGAGCGCGGCCGCGCCGATCGCGATCGGCGGGTTGACCAGCAGGGCGAGTACGAAGGAGACGACCACCACCCCGAGCAGTCCGGTGCCGAAGGGCGCCGCGACAAGAAAGGCGAAAACGGATGCGAGCAGGACCAGCAGCAAGAGCAGCAGGATGAACAGAAAGACCCGCCAGCCGTTACCGCGAACCAGCTGGCGGCTCCTGCTCAGACTCTGGAATACGCCCGCGTCCTCGGCGACGACCACGGGCTGGGCGATGTACCAGAGGGTGAAAAGGATTACTCCGGGCACGATCAGCAGCAGCAGGCCCACCCCGACCCCGATCGCGACGATCAGCGTCACCCAGACCAGGCGCGCCAGCACCGGAGTAATGCCCCGCCAGAGGCCGGCCAGGTCGCGCTCGCTTCCCGGCACGCAAATCAATCGCGAGATCATGCCCGTGTAGATAACGCCGACCAGAAGCGACAGGCCCAGCGATATCGCCTGGCCGAAAGCATCGCCGGTTCCGGTCAGCGCGGTCAGCGCAGAAATCAGCGCGAAAACCAAGGTCAGACGGACCACCAGCGGACGGTCAGAAAGAGTCCGCTCCTTCATCTCGGTCAGTGTCGCGTCGATGGATAGGGGCGGGGTTGTCAAGGGTTCACATCCTATTGCCTGCTGCCACACCGGCTCTTTGACGACCAGCGCCAACCTGACGGTCAGGCCAGACGGGCGTTCAGGGGCAGGGGCGGTCGGCGCGGGGGTCGGGAACGAACTCGGTCACTGAGCGCAATGAGTTTTCCATCGAGGTTGGCTGGATCGCGTTCGGACCGCTGAACGGGCGCTCGAATGCTGCGACCAGGCAGATCGTGCTGAGCAGAAGCAGCGAGACCGGCAGGATGTAGATGATCTGGCCCACGATGCGTTCGCGTCCGGCCAGCACGGTCGCGTACAGGATCAGCAGCAGGCCGCCGACGATCAGGAATACCCAGAACATCGACGGCAGATACTCGTTGCTCGCCTGCAGGCGGGCGGCGCGTGACTCGCCCAGCTCCCTGATCCGGTCGAGGGAGGTGGAGAGCGCAGCATTGTCGGGGCTGTTGCGCCCGAGATCCCCGATGCTCTGGAACAGGCGGTCGGCCGCCGCGGAGGCAAAGTCTGAACGCTCGCCGTCGGCCATCTTCGGCCACTCGTCGTCGATCACGGCGCGGGCGTAGCAGATCAGTTCATGTCCGACCCGGTCGCGTTCCTCGGCACCGAAGAGCGTTGACGCGCGCGAGAGTGCCGTAACCGAGTGGGCCTCGGAGCCGGCTTCGGTGCGCGTCGTCTGGTAGCCGTCGAGGGCGAAGGCCAGCACGAAACCGATTACCAGGGCGTATAGAACCCCACAGAAGGCAAAGATCGCCCAGGAGTCACTTGCCTTGCCCTTGACGTCGTCGGGGATCCAGTGGCCGACCGCGTAGATGGAGGCCAGCGTCAGCAGGATTCCGACGATCAGAATGATGACCGCAAACAGCCCGGTCACTCTTCAACCACCTGAAGGATCTTGTCGGGAACGTCGATCGACCGGCCCAGGACGAGGCGTCCGCCTTCAACCCGGTAGGCGCCATAGAAGGTAAGCGTCGTATCCCCGTTGGAGTCGATCGAGTAGCTGCCGAGCGCGGAGGGACGCTCGCTGATCGAGAAGAAGGCGTCACGAGTGTCCTTGCGCAGACTGGTTATGGCCTCGGTCTCGATCTCACCGCGGACTCCGTTGCGGATCGAGTCCATCACCGCATCGCCGGCTTCGTAGCCGAAGATCGACATAGGTTCCGCGTCGCGCCCGTACCGGTCGCGAAAAGTGCTGAAGTACTGCTCACCGCTGACCGCATAGTTGCCGGCCGGCAGCATTGGTGCGGTCACATATGTGTCCAGCTCGGTGTCGCCGAGCGCTTCGAGAAAGCCGGTCAGGGCAAGGCCGTCGCCGCCGAACAGCTTGATCCGTACGTTTTCCCGGTGTGACGCCTCGAACAGGTCGATTCCGATCTTCAGGTCGGAGCCCGCGTAGAGCAGGGCCTGGGCGTTCGATGCCGAAGCCCGCTGGGCCAGGTCAGCCATGTCGCTGGACGGGGTGGCCGAGGCCTCTCCGACGATCTCGATTCCCGCGGGCCGGCTGAGCTTCCTGAAGTACTGCTTGAGGCCGAGGCCGTAGGTGCCGCCGTCGTCGACCACGAACACCTTGTCAACGGACTCCTCGCCCATGAACTGGGTGAGGGCCGCTGCCTGAACCGTGTCGTTGGGAACGACCCGGGCGAAGGTCCTGATGCCCGTGGGCCGCAGCTTCTCACCGAGATCGGGGGACGGACGGGTCAGCTTGACCGCGGTCGACCCGGAGCTGACGTGGAGGATGCCGGCCTCGTTGAGGATCGGCATCGCGATCTCGGTTCCGCCGGAGTCGAACTCGCCGATGTAGGCGATGGCGTCCTCGTCATTCGCTGCGCGCTTTGCGTTCTCGCGGACCAGCACCGGGTCGTACTGTCCGGTCTCGTCGGTGTCGTTGAGTCCTATGACCCGTACCTCGGCACCATCGATACTGCCTCCCTGGTTGGCGACCGCGATCTCGACGGCACGCACGGTGTCGACGCCCCCGCGACCGCCCTTCATCGGCTGGCTCACGTAGATGTTGAGCGTGCGCTCGGCTTCGACGTCGCCGCCTGAAGCGCAGCCGCCGGCAACTACCGCCAGCAGGGCGAAGGCTGTCAGCAGAAGACGGTTCAGCGGCCCGTCTTGGTGATCCAGGCGCTGGCGCCGGCTGCCCGGGTGGCACCTGACCGGACCACGAAGTTGACCTTTACCGAGCGGTTTCGCTTGCCGGGCTTCAGGCGCAGAGTGAACCGGCCGGTCTTGCTCTTGCCGGCCGCGACCGTTCCGAGCTTGCGGCAGCCTGCGCCTCGAACTTTGACCTCTTTGACGCTGGCACAGACCCGGACATTTCTCGCCGCGACGCCGCCCTGGTTGGTGACGACCGTCTTCAGCCTGGCCGCTTTGCCCGTCCGGATCTTGACCCGCTTCGGGCCGACCTTCAGCTTCAGGGAAGCCGGCGTCGGCGATTCGTCAAGAGTTCTCGCGATCGTCAGGCCGCTCGGACCGAGGTCGAGATCGTCGAGCCCGCTGAGCAGACCGGCGATGTCAATTCCGCCGAGGTCAATTCCGGTGCCTCCGCCCAGACCCGACAGCAGGCTCGGCAGCTGGGACCGAAGCAAGGAGCACACATCGAAGATCAGGATCTTGGTCTTGCCGGCGAACGGCCCGAGCTGCGACCACTCCCCGGTCAACGCCCCCGGCCCCTGGAGGCCCTCGGTGAACCGCTGGCCGGTGCCGACCGATGTTGTTTCGGTTGTGAAGTTCACATCCATCGGCGAAAAGCCGCAGGTCAGCTCCGTGCCGAGCAGTCCGGTGAGGCTCCCCAGGCCCCCGAGGTCGCCCCCGAGACCACCCACCAGGCCGAGAAGCTGCTGTGGGTTGACCGTGATCCAGAGGCCGGCCTTGGTCTGGATCTCCATCTGTCCGGTGGCCGAGTCGAAGGTGCCGGTGGCGGCCTCTTCAATGCCCATGAACCCCTTGATCTCGACCGGTAGTTCGATCCCGATCAGGGACTGCGCGACATTTGAAACGTCGATGACCGGCAGCTTGAAGTTGCCCTTTGGGATCTTGATGTTGCCGTTCTCGTCGATCGTTCCTTCTATCGACGAAGGCCCGCTCAGCTCGTCGATCGGCACCTCACCAAGCAGGCTGACGTCGATCGTGCTTTGATCGAACTCGAGGTTGAAGGGCCGTTCGGCGGCGCGCACCGGTGATGCGGCCAAAGCGAGCAGGCCGACGGCGAGCAGAGCGAGCGCCAGCAGGACAGCGACCAGCGGCCTCGGCCCTGATCCTTCAAACCTCAAGACTGTCACGGCTTGCTCTCCATTCGTTTTCGCGCGGCCGCGGGCAGCGGCCTCAACTCCCTTGGCACAAGCATATCCGCGCAGAGGGCTCCATGATTATGATTGCTGAAGCAACCAACTGAAAAGGCAGTGATGGAATCAGCGCAGTTCCCTAAAGAGACCAATGACCGAGGTGCCTTCGTGCGGCAAGCGAGCGCCTTTCGGCAGTGGGTGACGGCCGACGGTTCCTCCGGCTTCCAGGCCGAGCCCGGTCGCTACCACCTCTATGTGTCCCTGGCCTGCCCCTGGGCCTCGCGCGCGGTGATCACCCGCAAACTGAAGGGCCTGGAGGATGCGATCCCGATGACCGTGATTGACCCGGTCCGTGACGAGCGCGGCTGGCGCTTCTTCGACGACCAGCCCGATCCGGTCAACGGTTTCGAGTACCTGGCGGATGCCTACACCTTGACCGACCCCTCCTTCGACGGCCGGGTGACCGTGCCGTTGCTCTGGGACACCCGGGAGAACCGCGCCGTAAACAACGAGAGCTCGGAGATCATCCGCATGCTGAACACCGAGTTCAATCAGTGGGCCGGCAATCCGGAACTCGACCTGTACCCGGAGGACCTGCGCGAGGAGATCGACCGGATCAACAAGCGCGTCTACGAGCAGCATCAACAACGGCGTCTACCGATGCGGCTTCGCTTCGACCCAGTGGGCCTATGAAGAGGCGTTTATCGACCTGTTCGAAGCCCTCGACTGGGCTGACGACCTGCTGGGCGAGCGTCGTTACCTGCTCGGTGATCAGATCACCGAGGCCGACTGGCGGCTGTTCGTAACCCTGGTCCGCTTCGATGCGGTCTACGTCGGTCACTTCAAGTGCAACCAGCGCCGGATCGCCGACTACGACAACCTCTCCGGCTACCTGCGCGAGCTCTACCAGCACCCGGGCATCGCCGCGACGGTCGACTTCGACCACATCAAGCGCCACTACTACATGACCCACCCTCAGATCAACCCGACCCGGGTGGTGCCGGCCGGCCCGATGCTCGACCTCGATTCTCCTCCCGGTCGCGACCACCTCTGAGCCGGCTCGTCCAGGGCCGTCCTGGCTGAGCCGGTCCGTCCCCGCCCGGTGACACAATCGCGGTGGGGCCTCCCTTGGGACGACACCTGATCAACAACCCGATCCGGAAGTTCGACTTCGTCCAGAAGCTCGAGTGGTTTCTGATCGCGGCCGTGGTGATGATCCTGGTGATCCGGACGCAACTGTGGCTGACCAACTATCCGCAGCTCGGAGGCAGCGGTCTCCACATCGCCCACCTGCTCTATGGCGGCATCTTCATGGCTGTCGCGATCTGGATCTCTCTGATCTACCTCAACCGCAGGGCGGCGAGCGTCGCGGCGATTCTCGGCGGCATCGGCTTCGGCTTCTTCATCGACGAGCTCGGCAAGTTCATTACCGAGGACAACGACTACTTCTTCAAGCCTGCCGCGGGCATCATCTATCTGATCTTCATCGTCATGTTCCTGATCATCAGGGAGCTGTCCCGACGCCAGCGACTGGACCAGCGCACCGCGCTGGCCAACGCGCTGGCATTCCTGCCCGCCACCGTGACCGGTGAGTTCCGCCGCGGCGAGTACGAGGCTGCGGTCCAGCTTCTGGATCGGGCCGACCAGAACGACCCGCTGGTGGGGCAGTCCCGCAGGTATTTCGAGCAGGTCAGGCTCGCGCCGACCGAGCCCCCTTCCCGACTCTCAAGGTGGGCATCGAAACAGCACCGCCGGATCAAGACCCTGACCGAGCGACCGCGGTTCGAGACCCTGGTCATTCTCGTGGTGATCGCCTGGGCCGTCCTCTCGATGATGGGTGCTGCGGCGATTGAAATCGACATCGGAGGAGCCAACGACGGCACTGCGGTCCCGGGGGAGAGCACCAGTCTCAGCGCCGCCCTGCGTTCGGTCTCGATTCTGGTTTCGGTCGGCTTCGTTGCCGTCGGGGTGTTGCGTATGCACCGCAAGCAGCACCAGCGCGCATATCACGCCTTCGGCCTCGCTCTACTGGTCTCGATCTTCTTCACCCGGTTCTTCTCCTTCCTGGACTCGCAGTTCTCGGCCGTGTTCGGACTTGCAGATAGACCTGCTGCTCTACGCGGCGATCACCGAACTGGCCAGCCAGGACAGCCAGAAAAGGGTCAGGTTCGGCGGCCTCGGAGATGCCGAGCTGGTCAGCGGTCAGAATGGTCGCGATGGCGAAGAAGAAGCGCAAGAATCGTAGACCCAGGCCGAAGGTGGCCACCTCGGCTTACCCCGACGCCGAGGGCAACGTGCTCGTGCTGCGGCAGGCGCTGAGTCCAGGCTCGATCACCAAAGTGAAAGCGGAGATGGGCAATGCCGCGGCCAACGTCGACGACATCTGGCAGCGCCGGACCGAGCTGCTGTTCGAGCGGCTCGCCGTCTCCTGGGAGATCGCCGGCCTGCCGCTCGACGACCAGAAGATGCTGATCGGCCGCTACCGCATGGCCGATGCTGACAGCAAGCGCTGGGTCCGCGAGACGATCACCGCCCACATCCGCGAGTTCATCCCCGAACTCGACAACTGATTCCGGGCCGGTTCCGCCCGTCCGGGCCGGAGTCGTCACCATGTGGCTATGGGTGCTCTCGACGGAATCCTCGTGGCCGACTTCAGCAGGGTGCTGGCCGGACCCCTGCAGCGATGACCCTGGGCGATCTCGGGGCCGAGGTGGTGAAGGTGGAACCGCCGGAGGGCGATGAGACCCGGTCCTGGAAGCCGCCGGTCGATGCAGAAGGCCGCTCGACCTACTTCCTCACCGTCAACCGCAACAAGCGCTCGGTCGCGCTCAACCTCAAGCGGCCGGAAGACCTGGCGATGGCGGTCGAACTCGCCGGCCGCGCCGACGTCCTGATCGAGAACTTCAGGCCCGGCACCATGGAGAAGTTCGGGCTCGATTACGAAACGCTCTCGTCTGACAACCCGGGCCTTGTCTACTGCTCGATCACCGGTTTCGGACGGGAAGGGGGAGCGGCGATGCCGGGCTACGACCCGCTGGTCCAGGCGGTCAGCGGCCTGATGTCGGTCACCGGTCCGGCCGACGGCGAGCCCAGCAAGACCGGGGTTGCGCTTGTCGACGTGATCGCCGGGCTCAACGCGACCAACGCAATCCTCGCGGCGCTGAGGGTCAGGGAGCGCGACCGGATCGGCCAGCGGGTCGAGGTCAACCTGCTCTCGACCGCTCTCGCTGCCCTGGCCAACCAGGCATCGTCGTTCCTCAACACCGGCGTCTCCCCGGTCCGGATGAGCAATGTGCATCCGAGCATCGAGCCGTTCGGAACCTACGCTGCAGCCGACGGCCCCTTGATGATCTGTGCCGGCAACGATCACCAGTTCCGGGAGCTCGCCCGCACCCTGGGTGCCCCGCAGCTGACCGAAGACCCGCGCTTCACTTCGAACAGCGACCGGGTCGAAAACCGTGAGGCGCTGAGGCCGGAAATTGAATCCCGGCTCGGCCTCGATTCGGTCTCCTACTGGTCCGACGCGCTGAATTCCGCCGGTGTGCCGGCCGGGCCGGTCAACGACATAAGCGGCGGCTTCGCCCTCGCCGACTCGCTCGGTCTGGACCCGGTCGACGAGTTCGACGGTATCCCCAGCCCGAGTTCACCGCTGCAGCTCTCGGCAACCCCGGTCAGCACCCGGCGCCGTCCGCCCGTGCTCGACGAACACGGTGCCGAGATCCGTGCCTGGCTGAAGAAGCGAGCGGGGCAGGAGGACTGAAGTGGATCTTCAGGCCCTCAGGAACACGATGGCCGACCTGGGCCAGCCCGACTACCGGACCGGCCAGGTCTGGCAGTGGCTCGCACGCGGCGCTGAGTCCTGGGACGAGATGAGCAATCTGCCGGCCGACCTCCGGGCGGATCTCGCAGACACCCTGCCGATATCGACGCTGGAGATCGACGCCTCGGCCAGGTCGGTGGACGGCACCGAGAAGGCCCTCTTCATGACCGCCGACCGCCGCCCGGTCGAGGCGGTGCTGATGCGCTACCGGGATGGTCGGCGCTCGCTCTGCCTCTCCAGCCAGTCCGGCTGCCCGCTGACCTGCACCTTCTGCGCCACCGGCACGATGAAGTTCGGCCGAAACCTGACCGAGTCCGAGATCCTCGACCAGGCGCTGCACTTCCGGCGGATCGAACCGGTCAACCACACCGTCTTTATGGGCATGGGCGAGCCGATGATGAACCTCGACAACGTGCTGGCCGCCTGCGAGCGCTTGCCCGAGGTCGGCATCGCGCACTCCCACACGACGATCTCGACCGTCGGCTGGCTGCCGGGGATAGAGCGCGTGATCACCGAAGGACCCTCAGTCCGGCTGGCGCTTTCACTTCACGCCCCGAATGACGAACTGCGCTCGCGGATCATGCCGGTGAATGAGCGCTATCCGATTGCCGATGTGGTCGGGGCATGCCGCGAGTGGCGACACACCAGGAAGCGCAAGGTATTCATCGAGTACCTGATGCTCGGCGGAGTGAACGACACTCCCGACCTGGCCCATGAACTCGCCGACCTTCTGCTGCCGAAGAACGATTTCAAGGTCAACCTGATCCCGTTCAATCCGAGCGGCACCGGATACGAAGGCTCGAGTCGCGACTCGATCGAGCGTTTTCGCACCACCCTGATCAACCGCGGCATCCATGCCACGGTCCGCCTGACGCGCGGACGCGACATCGACGCCGCCTGCGGTCAGCTCGCCGCAAAAGCCGCCGCCTGAACAGTCCCGGCTCGTCCCCGTCCGACGAACCTCACGTTCAGAAGAACCCCTTCGTCCCTCGATCCCTACCGTCCCGCGAACCTCACGCTCAGGCCACTTCACCCGGGGCCGGCGGGGGTTTTCGGCGAATGGTGGCGCAAAAGCCCCGCCGGTTCGGCGGAGCGGGGTCGTCCAGTCAGCGAGTGTCGGCCTCGGCAGCGTCGAGGTCGCGCTGGCGCTGGAGCGACTCCTCGATCACTTCGAGGGCGGCCTCTCGCGGGTACCAGCCGTCTACGTCGACGTGCTTGCCTTCGGGCTGCTTGTAGACCGAGAAGAAATGCGAAATTTCGTCGCGCAGCTGGTCGGGCAGCATGTCAAGCGTCTCGATGAAGCTCCAGTTCGGATCCTCGGCCGGGACGCACAGAACCTTGTCGTCGATCTGGCCTTCGTCCTTCATCCGGAAAAGGCCGATCGGGATCGACGGGATGATGCAGCCCGGGAAGGTCGGCTCCGAAACGCAGACCATCGCGTCAAGGGGATCGCCGTCGGCGCCCATCGTCTGAGGGACGAAGCCGTAATCGACCGGGTAGACCATCGACGAGAACAGAAAGCGATCCAGCTTGATCGCGCCGATCTCGGGGTCGTACTCGTACTTGTTTCGGCTGCCTTTCGGCACCTCGATCAGGATGTTCAGCCAGTTGCTCATGTTGCCATTCTGCCTCAGCCGCCCAGGAGCATGCGCTCCGAGGGCGACTCCACCGGTCGCCATGGATGGTTCCATTCGCAGACGCCCTTGACCAGACGGTCGGCCTCCTTCGGGCCCCAGCTGCCTTTTTCGTAGAAAGCAACCGGTGGCGGGTCGTCCAGCAGCGGCTGCACGATCCGCCAGGTCTCTTCGATCGCATCGGCGTGGGTGAAGAGGTCGAAGCGGCCGTGGATTGCGTCGTCGAGCAGTCGCTCATACGGCTCCGGCTCGGTGCCGGGTTCCTTCTCGAACAGAACGTCGAGATCGGCCGGTTCGAACATGTCCTCGCCGGCAGCCTTGGCAATGAAGCGCATGCGGGCACCGGGTTCCGGGTCGATCCGGATCACCATCTGGTTGTGGCCGGGCTTGTGTCCGTCGCCGATCCCCACTCCGGGCGGCCGCTTGAAAACGACCCGGACCTCGGTGTGCTTGACCGGCAGGTACTTGCCGGTCCGCAGGTAGAACGGGACCCCGGCCCAGCGCCAGTTGTCGATCTCCAGCTGCATCGCGGCGTAGGTTTCGACCTGCGAGTCGTCGGCAACCTCGGGGATGTCGCGATAGCCGTCGTACTGGCCGCGCACGCAGTGGGCCGGGTCGACCGCGCTCATCGACTGGAACAGCTCCAGCTTCTTGGCCCGGATCGAGTCGTGCTGATTTGAACTGGGCGGCTCGATCGCGATCAGGGCGAGCACCTGGAGCATGTGGTTCTGAACGACGTCACGGATGGCTCCGACGCCCTCGTAGAACCGCCCGCGATCCTCGACCCCGAAGCTTTCGGCCATGGTCATCTGGACGTAAGCGACGTTGTCACGGTTCCAGACGGGCTCCAGTATCGAGTTGGCGAAGCGAAGGTAGGTGATATCCATGACCGGCTCTTTGCCGAGGTAGTGGTCGATCCGGAGGATCTGGTCCTCGCTCAGGTTCTCGGTCAGATCGGCCTGAAGCGCACGGGCCGAGGCCAGGTCATGGCCGAACGGCTTCTCGATCACGAAGCGACCGTTTTCGGTGAGGCCGGCTTTGTCGAGGTGGTGGATGACCGGCGAGAAGAGCGTCGGTGGGACTTCGAGGTAGAAGATCGGTCGTTCGTAGCCGGAGAGTTCCTCGGCCAGGGTCGCGTAGGTCGACTGCTCATCGAAATTGCCGGCGACGAAACGCATCCTGGCCGCCAGGCGCGTGAACACCTCTTCGTTGATTTCGCCGAGCGTGTCGACGATCGATTCGCGGGCGCGCTGGCGCATGGTCTCGTGGCCCCAGTCACTTCGACGGCCGACTCCGATGATCGGGCAGTCCAGCTTGTCGCGCTTCTCAAGCCTGTACAGGGCCCGGAAGGTCATCTTGCGGGCGAGGTCGCCGGTTATGCCGAAAATCACCAGCGCGTCGCTGGCCAGTTGTTCTTCCGGGTTGCCCGTTTCCCGTTTGGCGCTCATGCCTTGGAGCGTATCCGTTGGCTGAATCGCCGGTGTCCATCGGTGGGGCTGCCGGATACACGCTTAGTATGCGGGCATGGAAATCGGAATAGTGGGCCTGGGACGGATGGGGGCGAACATCGCCCGGCGACTGATGCGCGACGGCCACAGTTGCGTGGTCTACGACGTGAATCCCGGGGTGACTGCGGCCCTCGGCGAGGAAGGAGCGATCCCCGCCTCCGATCTGGCCGATCTGGCCTCGAAGCTGACTCCCCCGAGGGCGGTCTGGGTCATGGTCCCGGCCGGCGAGATAACCCGTGAGACAATCACCGCGGTCGCCGCCGAGCTGGATTCCGGTGACGCGATCGTCGACGGAGGCAACACCTACTACCGCGACGACATTCACATCGCCGCTGAACTCGCGGAAAAGGGGATCGATCACCTCGACTGCGGCACCAGCGGCGGCGTCTTCGGCCTCGAGCGCGGCTACTGCCTGATGATTGGAGGACCCGAGGATGCCTACCGGCGGATCGAGCCGATCTTCGAGACGATCGCTCCGGGGGTCGGTGAGGCCGAGCGCACGCCCGGTCTCAGCGGGGATCCGTCGCCGTCCGAGAAGGGCTACCTGTACTGCGGCCAGGCCGGAGCCGGGCACTTCGTGAAGATGGTCCACAACGGGATTGAGTACGGCATCATGGCCGCCTTCGCCGAGGGTCTGAACATCCTTGAGAACGCCGACGTGGGCAAGGCAAGCCGCGATCAGGATGCCGAGACCGCGCCCCTGGAGAACCCCGAGTACTACCAGTACGACATCGATATTCCCGAGGTGGCCGAGGTCTGGCGCCGCGGCAGCGTGATCGGTTCCTGGCTGCTCGACCTGACCGCGGCCGCGCTGGCTGAGTCACCCGGGCTGGAGGAGTTCTCCGGGAGGGTTTCCGACTCCGGTGAGGGTCGCTGGACCTCGATCGCCGCCATCGAAGAAGGCGTGCCGGCACCGGTCCTGACCACTGCGCTCTACGAACGGTTCTCGTCCCGTGGCCTGGGTGACTTCGGCGACAAGGTGATGTCCGCAATGCGCAAGCAGTTCGGTGGCCACGACGAAAAGCCGAAGGACGGTTAGCGGCTCCGTTGCAGACGATCACCGCGGAAAGTGCCGAGAAGGTCGCGCTGCGAGCGGTCGAACTGGTCGAGCGCTCGGCGGCCCGGGCGATCCGGGAACGAGGCCGCTTCAACTTCGCGGTGAGCGGAGGCAGCTCTCCCTGGCGCATGTTCGAGCTTCTTTCGGAGGGCTCGATGGACTGGTCGCGGACCTCGATGTTTCAGGTTGACGAGCGGATCGCGCCGACCGGCAGTCCGGAGCGCAATCTGACCCATCTTGTGCTCAGCCTCCCGCTGGTCTGCCAGTCGGCCATCCGGCCGATGCCGGTCGGTGCCGAGGACCTCGAGGCCGCAGCTGCCGAATACGAGTACACCCTCCCCGAAAGGCTTGATCTGATCCACCTGGGCATCGGGCCCGACGGTCACACCGCATCGCTTGTGCCGGGCGATCCGGTGCTTGAAGTGAGTGATCGCCAGGTTGCTCTGACCGCCGGGGAGTACCAGGGCAGGCGGAGGATGACGCTCACCTATCCGGCCATCGACAGCGCTCGCGAGGTCTTCTTCCTGGTTTTCGGTGAAGACAAGCGCGACGCTTTCATCCAACTCCAGCAGGGGGATGATTCGATTCCGGCCGGTCGTATCTCCAATCCGCAGATGGTCGCAATCACCGACCTCTCCGGGGTCAGCGGGAGCAGGACAGCTTGAAGCTCGGGGGACGAATAGCCGAGCGCTACGGTCTGGCGCTGATAATGCTCGTGGTCGCCCTTGTTTTCTCGATCGCGGTGCCGGATGGGGAGTGGCAGCGCTGCTTCGCCATGCTTCTCCAGGGCCTCGCCATATTCGCAACCCTGGCGGCCGCCGAAGCCGACCGCCGGATCCTGCGGGCCTTCCTGGTGATCCTTGTCGTCGCGTTTGCCGGCGCGGTGCTCCAGGCCGGAATCAGCGATGGCCACGACGCCACCTACGTACGTCTCAGCATCTTCGTAGTCCTCCTCCTGTCGCTTCCCCTGGTCGGATTCGGACTGTTGCGGCAAGTTCGTGTCGATCGCAAGATCACCGTGCAGACGATGATGGGCGTGCTCTGCGCCTACCTGCTGCTTGTGAGTTGCTTCGCTTACGCATATGCGGTAATCGGCGTACTGGCCAGCGAGCCTTTCTTCAGCCAGGGTGCCAAGTGGGGCACTATCGGCGACTACATCTACTTCAGCGTGATCACGATCACCACGGTCGGCTTCGGGGACCTCAGTCCGGGCACTGACCTCGGTCGCTCTGTGACCGCGGCCGAAGCCCTGATCGGTCAGATCTACATGGTGACCGTGGTTGCAGTGATCGTTTCGAACCTCGGGCGCAGCGAGCCCCGTCCGGCGGGGTCCGAAGAGGAACCGACCGGCGACGTGAAGAGTGACGGAGGCAGCCCGGGTGGATGAGGTCCTCCTCGGACTGTCGCTGGTAGTAGTCCTCTCGATCCTCGCCAGGCTGCTGGCGACCTGGATCGGTGTCCCGGCGATCGTGCCTTTGCTCGCGGTTGGAGTGCTCGCCGGTACCTCCGTCACCGGCCTGATCGACCCGGAGGCACTGCTGGGAGACTCGCTCTCGCCGATTGTTCAGATCGCCGTCGGCATCATCCTGTTCGAGGGTGCACTCGGCCTGAAACGAGGGGAGCTCGACGCCGGGGTGCGGCCGGCCGTGATCCGACTGCTGACCTTTGGCGTCCTCGTCACCTGGCTGTTGTCTGCGGCGTCGATCTACCTGGTCTTCGACGTTCCGCGCGAGATGGCCGTGCTCATCGGCGCGATAATCATCGTTTCGGGTCCGACCGTGGTCCTGCCGATCCTCGAGTTCATCGCCCCTTCGGAGAAAGTGCGCTCGGTCCTCAAGTGGGAGGGGATCGTGGTCGATCCGATCGGAGCGATCATCTCGGTTGTCATCTTCGCCTCGCTGGCCCGGGAGGGAGGCCGCGTCGGATTCGACATCCTTCACATCACCCTCTCCCTGAGTGCCGGTCTGGCAGTCGGCGCGGCCGCTGCGCTCGCGCTGATGCCTTTCCTCGGCACAAGAAAGCTGGCCGGTCGGGACAAGATCGCCGCCACCCTGATGATGGTGGTGGCTGCATTCGCCGTATCTGACGCGATCTACGAGGATTCGGGCCTGCTGGCGACGATCGTCATGGGTGTGTTCCTTGCCAATCAGCGCCGGGTGAAGATCGACTACATCGCCGAGTTCAAGGAAACGCTGGTACCGCTACTGATCGGCATCCTCTTCGTCCTGCTCGCGGCGAATGTGGAAATCGACCAAGTGGTCGACCTCGGCTGGCGAGGCCTGCTCCTTGTGCTGCTTCTGGTTGCGGTGGTAAGGCCGCTGGCGGTGGCGACGATTTCAGGACTCGGTTTCAGCCGCAGGGAGAAGACTCTTTTCGCGTCGATGTCTCCGCGCGGGATCGTCGCCGCCTCTACCGCTTCGGCTTTCGGCCTCAAACTGGTCGACGACGGAGTTCAGGGTGCCGAGATGGTCATCCCGATTACCTTCTTCGTGATCGCCGGCACCGTTCTGGTTTCTGCCTTGGGCGCACCGCCTCTGGCGCGCATGCTCGGACTGGCCGGAAATCATCCGCCGACCCTGTTGATGATAGGAGGGCCGCTCTGGGCGGTCGAAATGGGCCGGAGCATGAGCGAGGCCGGTGCCGACGTAAGGGTCTGGACCGAGGATGATGACGAGGCACTCGCCGCGAACCAGGCGGGGCTGGTGACTTTCGGCGGACCGCTGGACCCTCAGTCCAGGTCCGCGAATGAAACTTTCGACGAAATTTCGGCAGTCGCCATGGTGAGCGCCGACGACACCCTGAATCAGGTTCTGGCCTGGGAATTCGCTTCGAGGATGGAACCCGATCAGGTCTATCAGTTGCGCTCGCCCTCGGGTGCTGCTCCGATCGTGCCTTCGGAGGCGACGCCGCTTTTCAGGGCCGTGGATGCAGCCGGAGACCTGGAGGACCGGATTGATCACGGGCAGACGTTCTTCGTCCTGGATCCGGGCGAGTCTCCGCCCGACGATGCCGTCGCCGTTGCTTCGATCAGGCACCTGGGAGGAAAGAGCAGGCCGTCGATTCGACTCGCATCGGACCGTGGCCGTCCGCTGGCCCATGCCGAATCAAGGCTCGTCGTCCTCGGTCCGCCGCCGGGTCCCGAGTAGTCGGGTCCCTCTCCGGCTTCGCCATTCTTCTACTCTGGGCGGCGTGCCTACAAACTGGAAAGTCCTGATGGTGGTGATAACCATCGCCCTGACGGCCTCGGTCCTGATCGGGTCGTACAAGCTGGTGACCACGCCCGTCGAGATCTTCGGCACCAATTTCGAGGGTTTGCCCAAGTCGAAGTTTCCCGGTGGCGGGCAGTAGCGGGCGTTCGCCGCGGGCCTCGTTAGCATTGTCGCAGCACGCTCGATCCATTCTCCAACCCGAAACGGGAGTCAAATGCCGCTTTTCAAGAGAATCGTCGTAGGAACAGACGGGTCTGATTCGGCCCGCGAAGCTGTCACCCAGGCAGCGAAACTGGCCGAGGTGAGCGGAGCTTCACTTGACGTGGTAAGCGCCTACGAGCCTGTTCCCAAGCGGCGAACCGACGCCGAACGGAGTGATGCTCCAGCTGATGTCCAGCACGAGTTCGGCCCCCGCGAGGACGTCAACTTTGCCCTCGACGCCGCAACAGCGGCGGCAAAGGAGCGCGGGGTGGAAGTGACGCCCCATGCGATGGATGGAGATCCGGCGGACGCGATCCTCCGTATCGCCGACAAGGTCGACGCTGACCTGATCGTTGTCGGAAACAAGGGCATGACCGGTGCCCGGCGCTTCCTGCTGGGTTCGGTTCCGAACAAGGTGTCTCATCACGCGCCCTGCAGCGTGATCATCGTGCGAACCACGTAGGTCCGGCCGGGTTCTAAGGGAGGCCGACCTTGGGGTTGGTCGCCCGACCGAGGTCGACGATGCCCGCGCCAAAGCCGGAGGACGGCTGATCGACCGCGAATTCAGGCAGTCTGGCGGTCGCCTCGATCCGGTCCTTGACCTGCTTCGGACCCCGCTTGTCTGTCAGGACCTTCGAGGCCAGCACGGCGGCGGCCGCTGCCGAGACGTGTGCCGCCGCCATCGAGGTCCCCTCCCAGGAGCCCTCGATGCCGAACCAGCGGGGCATGCGTCCGATCATCGCGACCTGGAGGATCGAGCGGTCGGCGGAGGTGAAAGGGCAGCCGTCGCGCGCGGGTCCACCGCCGGGGGCGGTGATGTCGATCTCCGGGCTCTTGAAGCTGTACTCGGCGACGCAGCCGGCCTCCGTGTTGCCGCCGACCGAAATCACTCCGGGGGCCGTCGCCGGCAGCGAGGGGCAAACCTGCGAACCTATGTTGCCGGACGAGCCGACCAGGACGACGCCCTTCCGGTGGGCGTAGCGCAGGGCGTCGGTCAGAGCGGGTATCGATTCGCCGCAGCCGAAGTTCAGCGACATGTTGATCACCCGGGCACCGCTGTCGGCCGCCCATCTGATGCCACTGATGATGTTCTCGGTGGTTCCGAAACCGTTCGAGTCCATCACCCTGACCGGGATCACCCGGGCACCGTAGGCGACGCCGGTCAGCCCGCGCCGGTTGTTGGTCCACTGGGCGATAGTCGAAGCGATGTGGGTCCCGTGGCCGTTCAGGTCGAGCGGGATCCGGTCGCCTTCGACGAAGTCGTAACCGGGCAGGAAGGTCTTCGGGCTCAGGTCGGGGTTGCGCTTGAACCTCTTGCGGTAGGCGCGGTAGGCGACACCCGTGTCCAGAACCGCGATGCGTACCCCTTTTGCCCCTGGCCGCCCGGCCTGGCGCAGGTGCTGCCAGGCGCGGATCACGTTCATCCCGCCGCGCGACTGCCGGGCGTTGGATGCGGTTCCCGGGTAGCAGAGACTGAGGCAGGGCAGCATGTTCCACTGGCGTCGCTGCCAGTCACCGGTCCGGTTACTCAAAAAGCCGGCGGGAGAGTCCTTCTTCGAGCGGTTCACCCCGGAGTCGTTGGGCAGCCAGCCGGAAATCCTGGCGATGTAGTTCGGGGTTGCGGACTCGATCGTCGGGCTGTCCGTGAGCGTGTCCGCCAGGGCTTCCACGTCGGTGCTCTCTGGAACCTCGACCAGGCGAGGCGCCTGACCGTTCTCGTACTGGACCAGGACTTCGCCCGGTACGTACTGGTCTGCCGCAGTGATTGCCGGGGCCGGCTCGCTTGCCCGGGCGGGCTGTATCGCGCCGGCCGCAGCCAGAATCGACGCTGCGGCGAGCAGTGCGATTGCCGCGAAGACTCTTGTGGAGGGGATTGCTGTCATGACGAAACGCGCCCCGAAGGGCCCGACGATCTTAAAGAACACCGGGAAACCCGCATAGTTGCTCGTTTCGTACGCTGCGAAGGTGGAATCCGACGAATCCTTCATGGAACTTGCGCTGGCCCGGGCCCGGACGGCAGCCTCGGAGGGAGACGTACCGATCGGGGCGGTGGTCGTTCAGGACGGGCAGGTGATCGCCGCGGCCGGCAATCGGCGCGAGGCCGACCTCGACCCGACCGCCCACGCTGAGGTTCTGGCGATCCGTGAGGCGGCGGCGGCACTCGGCGGCTGGCGTCTGTCTGGTTCGACCCTCTACGTGACGCTTGAGCCCTGCGCGATGTGCGCCGGTGCAATCGTGCTCGCCCGGATCCCCAGGGTCGTCTTCGGAGCGGCCGACCCGAAGGCCGGTGCCGCCGGCTCGGTTCTCGACGTCCTCGGTGAACAGGCCCTGAACCACCGGCCCGAAGTCCGGGGTGGGGTCCTGGCCTCCGATTGCGGAGCCATTCTGTCCGCGTTCTTCGCCGACCGCCGCTGAACCGGACGGTTCGCGGCTTCTGCCGGAATCATTGGACGGAGAGGGTGGGATTCGAACCCACGAGACGAGAGATCCCGCCCACGCGAGTTCCAGTCGCGCTCCTTAAACCACTCGGACACCTCTCCGGGTACATGGAGCGTACAAAAAGACCGTCCGCTTCGCCAAGCCCCTTCCCTGTCGGGCGCAGAGCGGCGTCCGGTCGCGGATTGTTAGATTTGTCGGCCACCCTGGAGGGGTGCGAGAGTGGTTGAATCGGGCAGTCTCGAAAACTGTTGTGCGTTTCGGCGTACCGTGGGTTCGAATCCCACCCCCTCCGTTGTTTCGACCCCGGGGCCTGACCACGCCCGGTGGGTCCGGCGCGGTCGGGCTCCTGAACGGATACTGTTCCGGAATGGAATCCACCAAGAAGCCTCTGCTCGCCCTGCTCTCGATCCTGGTCGTTTCGGCTGCGGTCATCTACGGTTGCGGTGGTAGCGACCAGCCTGAGTACTGCGACAAGGTCAGCACGCTCCAGGATTCCGTCAGTCAGCTGACCGACATTCAGATCGATGCCGGCGCTCTCGACAAGGTCAAGTCGGATCTCGAAACGATCCAGACCGACGCCGAGGCTGCGGTGGACGCGGCGAAGGACGACTTCCCCAGCGAGGCGAACGACCTCGAAGACTCGATCGACAAGGCGTCGAGCGCGATCCAGGACCTTCCGTCCTCGCCTTCTGCGACCGAGATCGGCGCCGTTGCCTTCGACGTAAGCGCGGTGGTCAATTCGGCCAAGTCATTCCAGGACGCGACGTCCTCGGCCTGCGACTGAGGTCCGGGTGGCCAGAGCCTGGGCTCCGAACCAGACGTAGGCAGCGGTAAACATCAGCCGCTGAAGTGCGCCGTCGCTCTCCGGGAAGACTGTCATTGCCGCTGATACGGCGATCGCGATTGCGACCGCCAGCCAGCCGGTCAGGCGCAGCTTCAGGCAGGTCTGGCGGTCGTTGAGCAGGATCGAGACAATGCTGACGCCGGGCTTTAGTCGCCTGGCACGGCGAGGGGAGACAGCGCCAGCATCACGGCCGACGCGACCAACCCGATCAGCGCCGCAAGGGCGAGTCCCGGGCGGAGGTCGTCCCGGAGGGGCATGAGCCTAGACCGGCGAGTCGACCCTTGCCGAAGTCCCGTCGGCACCGACGCCCGGCGGGTGCGCAGCCGCTGCGTCAGGGCGCCCAAGAAGGTAAGAACAGACCCCGGCGAGCGTGATCGTCGCGACCACGATCAGCAGCGGTCCGGAATCCTCGGTGAACGAGCCGATCACACCTCCGGCCAGACCGCCGACCAGCGCCGCCGGCCAGATCGGTCCGGCGAAGGGTTCGAACATACGGCGGTTGCGGATCGCATAGGCAGCGGCCAGCACACAGATCAGGGTGACCACCGGCATGCCGCCTCGCCAGAGTTGTTGCCATGCCAGGGTTGAACGTCTTTCAACCGTCTCGTAGAAGCCGGAGAACGAGTCGAGGGCAAGCACGCTGTTGCTCAGGTGTCCCTGGCCATCGGCGGTAAGTGCATCCAGCGCGGCCAGCAGGCCGAGGCCCACAAACGGGGCCGCTATCAGGATTGCGATCCGCTTGCCCGACATCGCTCCGGGCAGCATCATCATCGCAGCCACCGCGCTGGCGCTGGCCACGATGATCGCGGCGCCGACGCCGGCCCCGAGCCTTCCGGAGCCGAGGATCACCCCGAGCATGAGTCCGGCCGCGAGTACGGTGATTGCCGCGCCGCGGGACTTGGGCCTGTAGGTCAGGGCGGCGGCGAGCCCCGCCAGCAGCAGCACCATAAGACCTGACTTGAGTTCATTTCCGACTCCGTAGAAGCGCGATCCGTACCCGGGATTGGGCCCGAGGATCGACCGGGTGATCAGGTGGGATCCGAGTGCGAGGTCGACCGTGATCGCGCCCAGTCCGACCACCGCCGGGATCAGCGGCGCGCGAGGCCACGGCATCAGCCGGTCGGTGAGCCATCCGAGGCCGAGGCAGCCGAACACGATGACCGCATACTCCAGCTCACGTGAGGGGTTGCCCAGCGCGGCCGGGACCAGAATCATCGTCGGCAGCCAGAGGATTGCCAGGCCACCGATCCGGCGGACCGGCAGCCGGGCACGTTCCACGCCCGCAATCGCACCGAAGGTCAGAAACAGCGCAAGCCAGGCTGAGCCGAGCAGGGCGAGCGCCGGGGTGCGGCGCGGCCCGAGTTCGTCCAGCCGGTCGCGGAACGGGGTCAGCGCGGCAGGATCGCGCTCGCCCTCGGAGCGCATCACCCGGCCCTTCATCTCATCGGGGATGGCGAGGCCCAGGTGGTCGAGCACGGTCGGCCCGATGTCGATCCCGGCGACCACGTTCGGCAGGTTGGTGGAGTCGGAGGTCAGCCCGCCGGGTGAACCTTCCAGACCGGCCACCCCGATCGGCAGGAGCGGGAGAATCGCCGCCTCGGGCGGTGACTGGGTGGCAATCACAAGCTGATCCGGATCCCTCTGGCCGAGGATCAGCTCAAGTTCGGTCAAACCGCGCTTCCCTGGCGAAGCCGAGACAACGACAAGCCCGTGACGCTCTGCCAGCGACCTGATTCTCCGGGGAGAGACAGTGGCGGAGACCGCAGCGATTCTGCCGCGGCGATCGGCCGCCGGGATCGCGGCGTCTGCGGATCGCCCGGTCTGGCCCGACAAAGGCGGCACCGTCCGGGATCGAGCCGGCAAGAAGACCCGGTTCGATCGTCTGCGGGGCGGTCTCGGCGCGGGTGAGGATCCTGTCCCAGCTCAACAGGCGTCCGCTTCCGTTGACCATCCGGTCGGTGAGCAGGGGTCCCGCCAGCGGCACCTCCGAGGGTGAGTAGGTCGAGCGCGACACCCGGGTCCCCTGGCTGATGTCGAGCAGGGCCTGCCCTCGCACGTAGGAGCCCTGAGTCGCGCTGCTGAGTCCCAGTGAGAGGTCGGGCATGCCGGCCAGGCCTCGCGCGATCGACTCGTCGTAGGACGGCTCGGCGGCAAGCCCCTGCGGCAGCAGAACGAGGATGGCCGACTTCTGACGGGGATGCCCCCGCAATTGGGGTCATCGCGGCCATTGCGGCGAGGGTGGCGATCGCAGCAAGCACTGCCGCGACGGGGCGGTCGATCACAGCGGGCAGTCTATTCGCCGGGCCGCAATGTTTCCGAGCGACAGCAGCGCTCTCCCGACAGGCCTATAGGGTGGGCGCATGAGCAACGACTCGGAGCCCACCACTTCTTCCCGCATCGGCGCCCTCGCACAGGAGCTGATGGAACAGGTCGAGCGAGACACCCCCGGTGCCCGCCTCGACCAACTCGTCATCTCGGCCGTCCTCAGTGAGGATTCGGGCGAAGACGAGCAGACCATGCACGTACAGCTGGTCTCCGACTCGTCCGACCCGCTGTCGGTGGTCGGGCTGCTCACTGTTGCGCTGGATCTGGCCAAGGGCCAGCTCACGGGCGAGTAACCAGAACCAGCGCAGCTCGAAGCAGGCCGTGCGCAGGTCGAATCGAGTCGAGCCGAATGCTCAGCGCGAGTAGTGCTCGACGATCAGACGCTCTTCAATCGGAGCGGCGATGTCGTTGCGCTCGGGGAGCCGGTTGACCGTTCCCTTGAGACCGTCGTGATCGGCCAGCAGCCAGGCCGGGGTCGGGCCGGCGGTGTCGGTCGACTGACGGGCCATCGGTTCGATTGACGAACCGGGCTTGACTGCGATCTGGTCGCCGGCGGCGACTTCGTAAGAAGGACGGTCGAGGCGCTTGCCGTTGACGGTGATGTGCTGATGGACGACGAACTGACGTGCCTGGGCGCGGGTCGTGGCCAGACCGAGTCGGTAAACGACGTTGTCGAGACGGCACTCGAGGTGGCGCATCAGGTTCTCGCCGGCCATGCCCTCTTCGCGGTTGGCCCGGTCGAAAAGCTTGGCGAACTGGCGCTCGCGAAGGCCGTACATGGACTTGGCGCGCTGCTTCGCGCGCATCCGGACCGAGAACTCCGACGCCCTGCGACGGCCGCGGCCGTGCTGGCCCGGCGGATAGGGGCGGCGCTCCATAGCACTCTTGCCACCGAGGGCGCGTTCGCCCTTCAGTCCGAGGTCTACGCCTTCGCGCCTTGACAGCTTCTCTTTTGGTCCTGTGTATCTACCCATGATTGCGGCGAGGAACAGTAGACGATTGGCCGCCTCTTAGCATTGCGGCTGCGGTTTGGGTGCCGGGTGCGCGCAGGCGTATAGTCCGTTCAGGTCACAGACGGAGGTTTCGCAGCATGGTCGAATCGCAAAAAGGAAAAATCCTGATCGCCGCGCCCAGCCTGTTCGACTTCTTCAGGCGCACGGTCGTTCTGATCGTCGAGCACACCGAACAGGGGGCCTTCGGGGTCATCCTCAACCGGCGTGCTGACGCTGATGTGACCGAACTCGTTCCCGACCTCGACCCGCTGGTGGAGCGCGGGGCACCGCTCTGGGTCGGCGGCCCGGTTGCCCCTGACTCGATCGTGGTGATCGGCGAGTACGAAGAGGCCGGCCTCTCGGCCGGTGCCGTCACTGAGAACATCGGAGTGGTCGATCCGGACGGCAATGCCGACGTGGTCAGGGCCCGTGTGTTCGTCGGACATGCCGGATGGGGCCCGGGACAGCTGGACGAGGAACTCGAAAATGACGCCTGGATCGTGCAGGATCTGGTGCCTGAAGACGTATTCGCAGACGGTGACCTCTGGGCCGAGGCGGTCGCCCGTCCCGGCGGGGACTACGCTCTGCTCGCGACCATGCCCGACGATCCGAGCCTCAATTGAAAGACATGGAGCCATCCCGCACCGACCGCCCTCTGAACCGGGAGGATCTCAACGATGACCCGATCGCCCAGTTCCAGGACTGGTTCGAGCAGGCCGCCGCAGTCAATCCGATGCCCGAGGCCACGGCTCTGGCAACGGTAGACGAGGACGGCAACCCCGACGTCCGGTTCGTCCTGCTCAAGGGTGTGGACGAGCGCGGCTTTCGCTTCTTCACCAATCACGAGGGCACCAAGGCTGGGCAGTTGGCCGGGCACCCGGCGGCGGCACTCGCATTCCACTGGGTCGAACTGGACCGTCAGGTGAGGATCCGGGGCTCGGTCGAGCGGCTCTCTGACGAGGAGTCGGACGAGTACTACGCCTCGCGTGGCCGTGGGAGCCGGATCGGTGCATGGGCATCGCCACAGAGCCGGCCGCTGGGTGACCCGCGTTCGGAACTCGACGACCTGACCAGGCAGGCTGAGCAGCGCTTCGAGGGGGTCGAAGACATTCCGCGCCCCCCGCATTGGGGCGGCTACCTGATTCGTCCGTTCCAGGTCGAGTTCTGGCAGGGTCGCCGGTCCCGGCTCCACGACCGCTACCGCTACACACCTGAGCGCGACGGCTGGTCGATCACCCGCCTCGCCCCCTGATTTCCCTTGCGTAAACACATGAGTATGTGTATCCTTGCGCCAGGGCAGGCGGGGGACTTCTTCCGCGCCGTTTTGTCAAAGGGAAACCGGGAGAACAACCAGATGAGCTCAGGGAGAATCAGCAGGGCAATCGTCGTCGCCGTGATCGGCCTTTTCGCCGGCATGGGGCTTATGAGCGGGGTGGCCGGCGCGAAGTCGAAGAAGCCGAACGCACCGAAGACGACTGAATCCGCGGCTTTCAAGGCCCGCGGCAGCATCGGCGAGGTATACGTCGTCAACGCCGAACAGGGCGACCAGCTGATGCTGGTCTCACCGAAGAACAAGGTCCTGCGCACCAGCACCGCCGACCGCTTCGGCAGCAAGATCTTCTACTACATCAAGCCCGGACCCGGATACACCGTTCGCCTGAAGAAGGACGGCGAGGTCTACGGCACCAAGCGAGTTCAAGGTGCGCCGCATGGGCGCAAACCCGAAGCAGTCCTTCTACGACGGAATTGAACTCGAAGAAGGCCTCAACTACGTCAAGATGCGCGACGGAGTCGAGCTGGCGATGACTGTCCGGCTCCCCACGGGCAAGACTCTCGCCAACGGGCCCTTCCCGACCTTCATCGAGTACTCCGGCTATCAGGTGGCGGCTCCGAACTCGCTGATCGATTCGGTACTGGGAAGTGGTCCTTCGGATCCGCTCGCCCCGGCCTCTTCGACTGCGGTCGGCTCGCTTATCGGGCCGCTGCTCGACTTTGCGACCGTCAGCGTCCAGATGCGCGGTTCGGGTTGTTCGGGCGGAGCCTTCGACCTCTTCGGCCTGCCGACCGTCTATGACGGCTACGACGCGATCGAAGCAGTCGCGGCCCAGGACTGGGTCAAGGGCGGCAACGTCGGCATGGGCGGCATCTCGTTCTCCGGCATCACCCAGCTCTTCACCGCCGGCACGCAGCCGCCTCACCTCTCGGCGATCTCGCCGCTGTCGGTGACCGACGACATGTACACCGCCACCGGCTACCCGGGCGGCATCTTCAACAGGGCTTCGCTTTCTCCTGGATCAGCGAGCGCGGTAACAACGCCGAGCCCGCTCCTGAGGGCGGTCAGGCCTACGCCCGGATCCTCTCCGATCCGAGCAGCCCGGACTATGACCCGAAGTGCGCGGCCAACCAGACCCTGCGACTTCAGACCCAGAACTACGACAACGTGATTCGAGGACAACCGGTACCGCACGCCTCGCCTGTTCAAGTACAGGTCGCCGGGCTGGTGGATCAAGCGGATCAAGGTACCGACCTTCCTGGTCGGCTCGTTCCAGGACGAGCAGACTGGTGGTCACTTCGTGGACAGCCTGAAGAACTTCCCGAAGTCGAACAAGAACGTCTGGCTGAACCTCCAGAACGGCGTCCACGCCGATTCACTCGGCCCGAGCACGATCACCCGCTGGACCGAGTTCATGAACCTGTTCGTCGGTGACCGGATCCCGAACGTGCCGCCACTGGTTCTGGCGCTGAGTGGTCAGCTCTACGAGTTCCTCGCGGACGCCCCGGCGCTTCCGGTGCTCCAGTCCCAGTTCGCCGGCTACCCGAACAGCCCCACCGGCGTCGCTCAGGCGAAGGCCGACTTCAGGAAGCGCTACAAGCGTGCCCGCCTGATGATGGACAACGGCGCGGCGATCGACGGCTCGCCCGGTGCGATCGGCGCGACCTGGGAGATGAACTACAACTCCTGGCCGATCCCGACAATCAAGCCGACCACCTGGTACCTCGGCAAGGGCGGCAAGCTCAACTCCAAGAAGTCGGGCAAGCTCGCAACCGAGGCCTACACCGGAGATCCGTCGGCCCGTCCGCCGCAGACCCTGAACGGCGCCAGCGAGTCCGATTCCTGGGTACCGCAGCCGCCCTACGACTGGGCTCCGATCGCCGACGGCAACGGCCTCGGCTACATCACGCCGGCGCTGAGCAAGGACGTGGTCCTCGGTGGTCCGGCCAGCCTCGATGTCTGGGTCAAGTCTTCGGCCCGTGACACCGACATCCAGGCGACGGTCACCGAGGTCCGGCCCGACGGCAACGAGACTCTGGTCCAGAACGGCTGGCTCCGGGCCTCGCATCGCAAGGTCTACCGCAAGCAGTCGACCTCGCTCCACCCGATACCGACCCATCTCCAGAAGGACGCCCGCAAGATGCGCAAGGGCAAGTTCGAGCTGGTCCGGATTCCGATTTTCGAGTTCGCCCACGCCTTCCGCGCCGGCTCGAAGATCCGGATCAACATCCAGGCCCCCGGCGGAGACCGTCAGATCTGGGACTTCGACACCCTCGAAGACGGCTCGATCAAGAACATCGATCGGGCTTGGTGGCAAGTACCCGTCCAAGATCGTGCTGCCGGTGCTCAAGGGCGCCACCGCCAGGGCACGCCGCTGCCGGTTCCGACCGCACTGCGCGGCCAGCCCAGCCGCGTCTACGAGGCCGCTGTCAACGGCGGCTGATCGGCGACGGTCGAAAGCCACGAATGGTCGGGAGAACGGCCGCGGAGAGATCCGCGGCCGTTCTCGTTTCCGGAGAGCTTCTAGGCTGGACCCATGACAACCCGGCAGGCAGATCCGAGACCCTCCGCAGTCCTGATGGCTTTGACCTACGTGGCCGGCGGTGTCGGAGTCGCGGTCGGGTTCAGCACCGTTTCCGGTGAAGACCCCTCGTTGACTGTCGCCGTGTTGCTTTCGGTCGGGCTTGCCGGATTCCTTTCCTTCCTCCGGCACTCCGTCTTCCACCGCTCGGACGCGGCCCGGATGGGCTGGGACATGGGCCGTCGCAACAATTTCCAGATCGAGGTCGGCATCGCCAACCTCGCCTTCGCACTGCTGGCGGTTCTCGCGGTCGTGCTCGACTGGGGACTGGTTGCCGAGGCTTCGGCGTTTCTGGTCTTCGGCTTCTATCTGGCAGGCTCGGCGGTCATGGTCGTGACTTCGCCCCGGGACGAGCAGAGCCGTCCGTGGGCCCCCGTCGCCGGGATGGCCGTTTTCGCCGGCATGCTGATCGCGATCGGATTTATGGGGATGGCTGCTTAGCGGTCCGGTCAGGGGCCGTTGCCCGGGACCGGAACTGGTCGAGCCTTACCCGTGTGAATCAGTCGGCATTGTGTTAGGTTGCCCTAACTTGTCCGCTTCCAACGAGAACTCTTCGACCCCGAACGCTCAGCAAGCAGCCGACGGGGAGCGCTTCTGCGATCAGGCTACCGGCCGGCGCTGGATGCTGCCGCTTTCCTCGCGGATCACCTGGTACATAGTCGCCTTCGGCCTCGTTTCCGGCCTCGTCTACCTCATGGCCACGGCCAGCACCGGCCCGTCGGATCCGTCGGAAGCCACGCGCGGTTCGATGAGCCACGGTACCGCCGTCTTCAACTCCTCGATGATCGTCTTCCGCGAGGGTCTTGAGGCGGTTCTGATCCTCGCCGCTGTGACCGCATCTTTCCGCGGGGCCAACATCGTCCACAGGCGCCCGGTCTTCGTCGGCGCTACCGTCGCGCTCGGTGTATCGGTCCTGACCTGGATAGTCGCTGGCGCCATCCTTCAGCAGTTCTCGGGCCTCGGCATGAGACTGGAGGCGATCACCGGCTTCCTCGCTGTGATCGTGCTCCTGATCGTGCTCAACTGGTTCGTCCACAAGGTCTACTGGTCGGGCTGGATCGCAAAGCACAACCGCCGCCGCCGAGAAATCCTCGGAGGCTCGGGCACGGGCGTGCTCATCGGCCTGGTCGCCCTCGGTTTCACCAGCGTTTACCGCGAGGGCTTCGAGACCGTGCTCTTCCTGCAGAACCTCCGGGTCACTGTCGGTCCGTCGGTCGTGCTCGAGGGCGTGGCGATCGGCCTCGCTCTGACCGCCCTGGTCGGCTCTTTCGTCTTCGTGCTCCACCGCAAGCTGCCCTACAAGAAGATGCTGATCGCCACCGGCATCATGATCGGCTTCGTGCTCGTGGTCATGGTCGGCGGCACCGCAGCTACCTTCCAGGACCTCGGCTGGCTGCCGACCCACGAACTGCCGGCCGGGATGATCCCGGCCTGGATGGGCGCCTGGTTCGAGGTCTACCCGACCTGGGAGACGATCGGCGCCCAGTTGCTGGCCGCGGCCTTCGTCATCGGCAGCTACTACGCAGCCGAGTACATGAACGTGCGCCGCCCGGCCCGCCGCGGCGAGCCGGTCGCCGTAAAGGCGGACGCCCCTCCGGCTCCGGCCGATCAGCCTGTCGCCTGAACTATCAGCGCGAGCCGCGCGGGATGTCCAGCAGTCGTCCGAGCAGGGTGAGCAACTCCATCGGCAGGCGGTCCTGGGCCCGGGCCGGGACCAGTGTTTCCGGGTATTCGAGCATGACCGCCGACAGGCATATGAACATGCGCGGATCTCGCGGGCGCGATATCCCGGCTTCATCGAGAGAGGTGTGCATGCGCTCGATGAACTCTTCGAAGCGTTTCGCCGGCCGGTGCCAGTTCCTGACCCTGACCGTGCCTCCGGAACGGTTCCTGAAGGTGTGCATCGTGCCGGCGGGAACCGAGGCCGACTCGCCCGGTGAAAGCGTGCTCCATTCGCCGTCGACCATCACGTCGAAGCTTCCTTCGATCACTTCGTAGCTTTCCACCTGTTCCGGGTGCACGTGGGGAGGTGGGGGTACGCACCCTTTCGGGAGTACGAACTCCATCTCGACGTACTCGCCGCCGGTGGTGTCGGTGGGCGTCCTGACGATGTAGGAGCTGCCCTCGGGCATGTCGAACCGGTCTCCTGCCTTTGCCATGCCGCCAGCCTACAATCGCGGCAGATGCGCGGCAAGAAGCATCAGGACGGCAAGGAGACAGTCGAAGCGGCCGACCTGCGAAGCGCCTCAGCCGATCCAGTCCGCGACGAGCGGGTTGACCCTCTCCGGGTCCTCGAGGTGGAGGAAGTGCCCTACCTCCGGAATCGCTTCGAAGCGGCTGCCCGCGGGCAGGCTGTTTGCGTGCATCTCGCCGAGCGCCGGCTGGGCGCAGCCGTCCTCGGCCCCGTGGAGGTAGAGGACCGGTGCGGCGGGGTCCATCGCCACCAGTTCACCGATTCCCCTCTGCAGCGTGTTCCGGTAGTAGCGAAGGGCCGCCCGCCTGCGCCCGGGTCCGGCGAGCGACTCGAATACGTACTCGAGATCCTCGGATGCGTCGTATGCGGGAGACCAGTCCCGCCAGAGCTTCGGGATGACCCGTCCGAGGGTGCGCTCGGATTCCGGCAGCTGGTTGAGCAGGAAGTACCAGCTCATTGCGACCTGACGGGCGGCCACCGGCAGTGTCTTCAGCGAGCGCAGCGGCTCGACGATCGCGGCCGGGGGAGGGACCGACATCGCGACGTAGCTGCCGAAGCGGTCCGGTTCGGTCGAGGTCACGGCCCAGGTCGCGACCGCTCCCCAGTCATGTCCCACCAGCGCCGCCCGTTCGTCACCGCCGAGTGCCTCGTGGAGGGCCAGCAGGTCGCCGGCCTGGTCCGATACCCGGTAGCGGTCGTCCGGGGCAAGATCGGTGGGAGCGTATCCGCGGGTGAACGGTGCGACGGCATGCCATCCCCGCTCGGCCAGATGGGGTCCGAGGTGCCGCCAGGTCCAGGCGGTGTCGGGGTAGCCGTGCACCAGCAGCGCCAGCGGGTCGGAAGGATCGCCCCAGGCCAGCAGCCCGAAGTCCATACCCCGGGCACGAATCGAGATCTGCTCTGGCTGCGGCATCGGCTTTCTTCGGGGTCAGGCGCTGGCGCGCATCAGCTTGCTGCTCAGGGCTTTCGGCAGCCGTGCGGCGAGTCCCGTCTGTGGCTCGCCGGTGCGCCTGCGGCACTGTTTGAGAGCGTGGGCGTAGCGCCAGAAGTCGACCTGCATCGTGTGGCGGGCCGAGCGCACGTAGCGCCGGGCCATCGCGGCCTGGTCGGCGGCGATCCATTCCTTCATCTCGGACTCGGGTGGCAGCACGCAGGCACCGGTGATCAGGTCCCCGACCCACTCGGCCTGGAGCTCCATCAGCGGGATGTTCGAGCCGACGGTCTGGACGAAGCCGATGAAGAAGAGGCCTGGCAGCTCGGGCGTCAGCACCCGCTCGTACAGCGGCATCGTGTTGCCGGCCGGGTCGTACACGTCGGGGTCGAAGAAAGGCAGCGAGATCCGGTACCCGGTCGCATAGACCAGCAGGTCGACCTCGATCGAGCTGCCGTCCTCGAAGTGGACGGTATTGCCGTCGAAGCGTTCGACCCCGGGCTTCATCGCGATGTCGCCGTGGCCGACCCGGTCGCAGAACTCGGATGAAACGGTCGGGTGGGCCGAGAGCAGCCGGTGGTCCGGTTCGGGCAGGCCGCGGCTTTCCGGGCTGCCGGTGGTGAAGCGCTGGATGATTTCGTAGACCCGCCGTTCCACCGGGAAAGGCAGGTAGGCGTTGACCGGCGTGCCGAACTGGTCGATCGGCCGGCCGAAGGCGTACTTCGGCAGGACGTGAACGCCGTGGCGGGTGACAACCGAGACATTCTTCGCCAGCTTGCAGGCGTCGCAGGCGATGTCCATGCCGGAGTTGCCGACCCCGATCACCAGCACGTCCCTGCCCTCGAAGACCTCGGGCTTGAGGTAGTCGTGTGCGTGGAAGGACTCGCCGCTGAACTCGCCGGGAAAGTCGGGGATCGAGGGCTCGCTGTGGTGTCCGTTGGAAACGAAAACGTGGCGGTATGCCCTGGTGCCCTGTGAGGTCGTGACGGTCCATCCGTCAGCACCCGGCCGGCCGGGGCCCGGGATCGGATCAACCTTTTCGACCGGGGTGTTGAAGGTGACCCGTTCGGTCAGGCCGTGGCGGTCGGCGAAGTCCTGGAAGTAGCCGGCCATCAGCTCGTGCGAGGGGTAGTCCGGCCAGTCCTCGGGCATCGGGTCGGACGGGTACTGGGTCAGCGGCCGGGAGCTGTTCAGGTGAAGGGTTTCGTAGGCCGCGGCCCCGCCGTTGTCATTGTCGATCCGCCAGAGACCGCCGACCATAGATCCCTTCTCGAACCAGTCGAAGGCGATGCCACGTTCGACCAGTGCCTTCGCCGCGGCCAGCCCCGAGGCGCCGGCTCCGATGACGCAGGCGTCGGCGTCGAAAGTGACAGCGGCTTCTGCCGTGCCGTTCGTTGCGGTGGATGGTTCGGGCTCTCTGGTGCTCAATGCTGCTCCTCGTCTCGGTGCCTGCGGCGACCGCACCAAGATACGCGAAGCCGGATCTCGCTTCGTTGAAGACAGATTGTCCGGAGCGATTGCCCTGGGAGTGGTAGTTTCGCTGGGCGCGGGTTTGGAGCCGGGCGGTTTCCGGGTTGAGCGAACGCGTCCGTTCACCCTCATCAATCGCAGCAGGGAAGGCTTAAATGCTTGAGCGTCTTGCCAAGTTCCTCGTACTCGTAGTGGTTGTTCTCATGCTCCCGGCCATATCTGGTGCCCAGGCCGGCAAGAAGCTGGCGAGCGGAAGCTACGCCGGAAAGATCCATCCGACCGACGCCTCGGACTCGAACTCGAACACGAAGATCACTTTCAAGGTCAACCAGGCCGGCACCAAGGTTACCCGGCTCAAAGCGCAGTTCTTCTACCTCTGCATCATCGGCGGGTTCTTCTCGCTCCAGTCGTACACGTTCCCCAGCTTCCACAAGGGGCCGATCAGGATCAGGAAGAACGGGCGCTTCTCAGCCAAGGACGTCGTTGACAAGAAGGCCGGCTTCATCGTCAAGTTCACCGGGAAGACCAAGGGCCCTTCGCGGGCGAAAGGAAGCATCTCCCTGAATACCGCGATCAATGGCAGCGGCTGCGGCCGGGACCTGACCTGGTCCGCGAAACGAAAATAGGCTCACAGCGGCCCGGTCCCTTCCGGTCCGTGCGGACTCCTGCTGTCTACGTTCCCGGCTCCGGAACGGGTGGTGCTTCGACGACGACCACAATGTTGCCGTCGGGGTCGCGCAGCATGAACATGAGCGGGGCACCGGGCGTCTGCATCGGCTCCGGGTCCAGGTCGATGTCGCCGATCGCCTTCAGGCGCTCGTGTTCGGCGAGCACGTCCGCGGTCTCGACTCCAATTCCGCCTCCTCCGGGCTCGGCGCCCATCGGTGGATTCAGGGCGAGCCGTGCCGTCGAGCCCGGCGGGGCCACTTCGACCCAGCGCATTTCCCCGTTCTCGCCGAAGGGGTCGTCGCCGCGAAGTTCGAAGCCGAGCTTGCCGGTGTAGAACTCGATCGCTGCGTCCTGGTCCGCGACCGTGAACATCACGACGCCGATGTTCGAGACCGTGGTGGGGGTGGGGGTCGATTCGCTCAAGGACTCCCTGTCCTTTCTGGGGACGTCGGATGGGACTGCCGACCGTGGCAGGCCTGTCACCGAAGCTAACCGGTCTCCGGCTTCAGGTCAACTCCCGGGGAGATGTCATCTGCCTTGGTTCGATGACGATTTGGCGGAATGGAAGAATCTCGTTGTGGCCAGCGGTTTCGGAGTTCAGCAGAAAATCAAGGTTGCGAAGCCGGATCATGCGATCTACATATCCAGATATATATCCAGCCGCCTTGCTCGGCTTCATCCGCTACGACGGACCTATTCGTTTTCTAGAGGATTTCCGCGTTCCGAATTCGACCTCAGCAATCGTTCGGAAAAGGAGCAAAGAAAACTGTTCGCTGCACTGGGAGTCGAACCCGAGCACGATTGGTGGCCGTCAGCTGAAGTTTCGTCTTGGCTCAGGTAGCAGGAAATGCTACCGGCGGGAGCCGAAAATGCTACGAATTGCTACCGAGACACGGTTTCCGGGGGCCTCCCGCACTGTCCCACTGTGTCTCCCACCGTCCTCCCGATAGGTGGCTCCAGGACTGAAGGGGATTCCCGCCAGGTCTCCCGTTGTCCTGGGTTGTCTCATCCCCAAAAAGAATGGGCACGGCTGGTTTCGAACCAGCGACCTCTCGCGTGTGAAGCGAGCGCTCTCCCGCTGAGCTACGCGCCCGGGAGAGGGCATCATAGTTGGACCGGTCGACCGCGAGCGCAGACGGAAAACACCAGATGGGCAGGGTTTCCGTCTACGCTTGCCGCGAGTGGCTCCCGCTCGGGAACACTGGCGGCGAAACCGCCTGGTTTGGTGCAACGGCGGGCAGAGGGACCGCCATGGGACCCCGCATGCCTGCCACCGGCAGCGAGCGCCTTCTGCGGTATTTCCCCGATGTGCCCGGGTCGGCGCTGCGCTACTCTGGCGGCAGTGGGGAAAGACGTCCGCCCACGGGGTCGGACAGAAAAGAAAGAAGTACGCATGAGGCTTGAATCTCCCGGGTTTACCACCCGCATTTCGCTCCGTTCTACGGGTTTCGCCGCGTTCTGGCTGGCCGTGTTGCTCTGCGCGCTTTTCGCAAGCACTCCGCGGGCTTCGGCCGCCATTTACTGGACCGACCTCAACGCCGGCACCATCGGTCGCGCCAGTCTGGACGGCACCGGCGTGGGCCGGGCGTTCATCAAGGACCCGGTGAACCCGTGGGGAATCGCCGCCAACGGCCGGCACGTCTTCTGGACCGACAAGAACCGGGAAACCATCAGCCGCGCAAGGCTGGACGGCAAGGGCCTGGACAGGAATTTCGTTTCCATTCCGGACTGGTGGTCTCCTGAACCTTTCGCCCTGACTCTCGATTCGTACCACCTCTACTGGACCAGCGGCAGTTCGTACATCGCGCGTTCCAGGATCGACGGCAGCAAGGCGCAGCCCAGGTTCCTGAAGTCCGGTTCCGAATTCCCCCATGGTCTCGCGGTGAACCGGCGACACATCTATTGGTCGTCACTCGAAAGATCGATGCCGGACACGATCGGCCGGGCACTGAAGAGCGGAAAGATGGTTGAGAGCGATTTCGTCAACACCGGAAAGACCGGGCCGGGCGGAATGGCCGTCGGCGGCGGCTTCGTCTACTGGGCGAACGCCAATACCAACAGCGTCGCCCGGGCCAGGCTGGACGGCACCGGAGTCAAGCGGCGGTTCATCCGCACCAGCACCGGCGGGGTCGTCTCGGCCGTAGCCGTCGCCGGAGGCTACGTGTACTGGACCGATTACATCCGTGGCACGATCGGCCGGGCGAGGCTCGACGGCAGTGGTGTGACGCGCAACTTCATCAAGGTGTCGCAGAACCGGGGCGGACTGCGTGGCATCGCGGTGGTGCCGGCACGTCGCGCACCGTCCGGCGGCGGACGCGGCTGAGTCGAACCCCGCGCGGTCACGCGCCCTCATCGGTTAGGATGCTGCGCGGACCGTGCTAGGCGGGGAGTCAGCGGTGCCCTGTCACTTGCAATCCGCTTTAGCAAGGCCGAATTCCGTTCCGAGGGGCTGGCCATCGGGGTCAGTACACCGAGGGAGGTGTTGACGGTCAGGTCCCGTGCGACGCAAGCCCGTGAATCAGGTCAGGTCCGGAAGGAAGCAGCCTTAAGCGGAAACTACGGGTGCCACGGGTCAGCCTTACCCGAGCCGAACTCGATGGATACGCCCGGTGACTTCGTTTCGAAGGCGGATGCACGGTCCACTATTTTCTCTCCATGGAACGCGAATGGGATGTTTACCTGGCCGGCGAGATCCACTCCGACTGGCGGCAGCAGGTGGCCGCCGCATGCGAGGGTCTTCCGGTCCGCTTCTCGGCACCTGTGACCGACCACCCGGCCTCGGACGCGGCCGGCACCGGCACGCTCGGTGATGAGGCCCAGAGCTTCTGGGCAGATCACAAGGGCGCCGGGGTCAACTCGATCCGCACCCAGACGATGATCGAGGATGCCGACGTGGTGGTTGTCCGCTTCGGCGACACGTACCGCCAGTGGAACGCCGCCTTCGACGCCGGCTACGCTTCAGCGCTCGGCAAGCCGGTAATAACCCAGCACGGACCCGATCTGGACCATGCCCTGAAGGAAGTCGACGCCGCGGCCCGCGCCACTGCCCGCACCCCTGAGCAGGTCGCAGCGGTGCTCCGCTACGTGATCACCGGCGAGCTTCCCGGCTGACCGGGCGGATCGCCGACCAGCCTGTGCCCGGCCGGCGCGCTCAGCCGGCGATGCAGCTGGTGTAGAGCTTCCAGGAGCGGTTCTTCGCGACCAGCTCGAAGCCGGGAGGCGGCTCCTTGACGGCGCGACCGGGCTCGCCCGGGTCGAGAATGAAGTTCTCGACGGTGAAGTCGCGAGCGGGGGCGAGGAAGAAGCCTTCCGTCGGCTGCTCGTCTGCGGCGGCGATCGAGACTACGTCCGAAGGCCGGAGGTCGAGCCAGAAGGCGAGGCGCGGCACGGCCCGGTGGTTGGGGACCGAGATCGGCAGGCAGGTTTCGACTCCGAGCTCGCCGGGCAGGTCGTTGGGCGGGACGAAGGCACCGTCGTCGACCAGTGCCTCGAGGTCGCGTTCGACCAGGCTCTGGTTGGAGAGGTCGCGGTCGACCTTGCTCAGCAGGTCGTACTGGTTCGGCAGCCAGATCACGTAGAGCGCGACCACGAACACCGCGGCCACCTGCCACGGCCGCCGCCACCGGTCACCGGGTTCGAGCAGCCGCCAGCCGAGCACAGAGGCCGCGGCGAAGATGAACAGGATCGATGCGGCCAGCATCGTGTAGCGCGGGATGATCGCCAGCCCGGCCGCGCCCATAAGGGCGAAGGCGATCAGCGCTGCCACCGCTGCGACCAGGCCGAGCATCACCCGGCGCGGCATCGTTTTCAGGCAGAGCAGCACCCCGAACAGCGCGCCGACCATCGCGGGCCATTGCATGACTTCACCGAGCCGGCGCGGACCGTAGAGGATCACGTCGAGCGGTCCGGTGTCGCGCTCGAGCGTCTCGACCGTCTCGCGGGTCCCGGTGAAGGAGTAGAAGGCGTTGCCGGTAGTGATCAGGTCGAACAGGACCCAGATCACCGGACCGGCCGCGGTCAGGCAGGCCATCAGGATCAGGTTTCGATCGATGCCGTCCTGTCGCAACTGGATACGGAGCCGGCCGGCATTCAGGCCGGGCCGGTGGTCAGGCGCGTTGCCGTCCGGGCCCTGCTTCGGTGCGAGGTGGAATTCGAGGGCGAGGTAGAGGAAGTAGAAGCCGGCGAACAGCCAGGCTTCTGGCCGCAGCAGCCCGGCCAGCGCCAGCAGCACCAGCACCGGCCAGCCGGCCCGCGGCCGCTTCGTCTCGATCAGCAGTGCCGCCAGGCAGAAGACCATGTAGGGGATGTCGATGTAAGCGCGCAGGCCGTTGCTGAGGACCGGCGCGCTGGTCATCACCAGGAATGCCGCAAGGAAACCGATCGGCCGGTCGAGCCATGCCGAACCGAGCCGGTAGACGAGCCAGGCCAGGAGGCCGAGGCTGACGTAGGCCAGAATCACTGCGACGGTGATCGCGCCGTCGCCGAGCGGCGAGAGCACGGCGCCAAGCAGGTCGTAGAGAGGGTGGGGGGTCGGGGCGAGCGGTGCGCCGTAGTCGGGGCTCAGGCCGTCTGGGCGATCTCCTTGCCCCAAAGCAGGTAATAGATGGTGTCGTAGTTGGGGAAACCCTTGGGGAAGATCGCCAGCAGCACCGCCGAGACCGCGGCGATGAAGGCAAGTGGCTCTGCCCAGGCACGGACCCGGCTCGACTGCTCCATCGGGGCATTGTCGCGGTAAGTGCGGCAGTCTGCGGCGTCCCGCGCCGTGGGTAGACTGAATTTCCCCCGATGAGCGAATCAACCTCCCTCTACAGGCGCCACCGACCCGGATCATTCGATCAGGTCGTCGGCCAGCGCCATGTGGTCCGCACGCTCTCCAACGCGATCGAGGCCGACAAGGTCAACCACGCCTACCTGTTCGTCGGGTCCCGCGGTACCGGCAAGACCTCGATGGCCAAGATCCTGGCCGCGTCGCTCAACTGCGAGCGCGGCGGTCCGACCCTGACTCCGTGCGGCGAATGCGAGTCCTGCCGCTCGATCCAGGCCGGCACCTCGGTCGACGTGATCGAGATGGACGCGGCCTCGAACCGCTCGGTCGACGACATCCGCGGCCTGCGCGACCGGGTCGCCTTTGCCCCGACCGCCGGGCGGTGGAAGGTTTACATCCTCGACGAGGCGCACATGCTGACCAAGGAGGCGTGGAACGCCTTCCTCAAGACGCTGGAGGAGCCACCGCCGAACACGGTCTTCATCCTCGCCACCACCGAGGCCCACAAGGTGATGCCGACGATCGCAGACCGTTGCCAGCGCTTTGACTTCCAGCGGCCTTCGATCGAACAGCTGACCGAGGTACTGAACCGGGTCGCCGCGGCCGAGTCGATCACGGTTGATCCCGCCGCGATCTCGATGATTGCGCGCTCGGCCTCGGGCAGTTTTCGCGACGCGCTCGGCACGCTCGACCAGTTGCTCGCATACAGCTCTGACGGCATCGCGATCGACGACGTTCTCGAACTGCTCGGCGCGCCCGATGCCGACCTGCTCTTCGGTGTGGTCGACGGGATCATCGCCGCAGAACCGAAAGCTGTCCTGGGCTCGGTCGAGACGATGGCCCGCAGCGGTCGCGATCCGGCCCGCTTCGCACGGGACCTGCTCGGGCACCTGAGGGTCCTGCTGGTCACCCGAACCACCGGGGAGATCCCCGAAGCATTTGCGGTGACCGCATCCGACACCGCCCGGCTGCGTGCCCAGGCGGACGCGATCGGTCCGGCCAACCTGATCCGCACGATCGACGAGATCGCCGCCGGGCTCACTTCGATTCGTGGCGGGGATGAGGCCCGCCTCGCAGTCGAGGTCGCGCTGCTCAAGGCCGCCCGACCGGATCTAGACCCCTCGGTCGCCGGCCTGACCCGAAGGCTGGAGCGGCTGGAACAGGGCGTGCCTGCCGCGCCCGGAACCGCGAAACGGCCAGCAGAAAGCTCCGAAACCGGACCGGCCGTGACGCCCCGCCTGACGCCACCCGCATTGCGGCCGCCGGCTTCAGCGCCACAGGGCGCGGAGGTTCCCGAGGCCGTGCCGGAACCGGCTCAGACCGGCGCGGCGGCAGCCGCACCGGCACCGGACCCGACTCCGATCGAGACGGTGCCGGCGACGCCCGAGCCGACCGGCGCGACTGGGACGCCGGATGCCCCCGCGGCCGGTTACGCAGCGGCCGCCGAGACTGCGCCAGAGGCCGCCGAGCCCACGCCGGCCGCCGCCGGGGTCGACTTGGCTCATGTCGGGCAGGTCTGGCCGGCGGTCATGGACGCGATGCGTTCGACCGCCTCTGGCCCAACCGCTTCTTACTTCGAAGGCACTCGCCCGGTGGCGCTGGAAGGTGGCCGCCTGACGGTCGGCTTTCCGCCCGGGGCGCAGTTCAATCGCAGAAATGCCGAGAAGCCGGAACGTCGCAGCCACCTCGAGGCCGCACTCGTTTCAGTGATCGGCGAGGATCTCGCTCTCAACTTCTCTGACCTCGGCGCTGACGCCGAAACCGGGACTGCGGCGCAACCACCCGCCCCCGAACCGGTGGACGAAGAGGCGATGGTCGAGCGGGTAATTTCGGAATTCAACGCGGAGGAGGTCATCTGATGGCAAAAAGAGGAATGGGCGGCATGGGCGGCGGAATGGGCGGTATGGACATGAACGCCCTGCTCAAGCAGGCCCAGCAGATGCAGAACGACATGCTTCAGGCACAGGAAGCGCTCAAGGATGAAGAGGTCGAGGCCAGCGCCGGTGGCGGCATGGTCAAGATCAAGATCTCCGGCGACCTGATGATCAAGGATGTCTCGATCGACCCCGACGCGGTCGACCCCGAAGACGCCGAGATGCTGGCCGAGATGGTCCAGGCCGCGGTCAACGAGGCGATTCGCGCCGCTCAGGAACTGGCCGCTTCGAAGATGCCCGACATGCCGGGCATGCCAGGCATGGGCGGTCCCGGCCTGCCGGGTGGATGAGCGAGGGCCCCGCACCGCTCAGCCGCCTGACGGCTGAGCTTTCGCAGCTTCCCGGCATCGGCCGGAGGACGGCGCAGCGGCTCGCCTTCCACATCCTTCGCTCTGATGACGCCGACGCGCGCAACCTCGCCCAGGCGATCATCGAGGTCAAGGAGAAGGTCGGCCTCTGTGAAGTCTGTTTCAACCTGGCCGAAGGCCGGCTCTGCCGGATCTGCGAGGACGCCGGTCGTGATGAATCGCTGATCTGCGTGGTCGAAGAACCGGCGGACGTGATCCCGCTGGAGCGGACGCACGAGTACCGGGGCCTCTACCACGTGCTCGGCGGCGCGCTGTCACCGATCGACGGTATCGACGAAGGTGACCTGCGCATCGCCGAGTTGCGACGCCGGGTCGAAGCCGGGGGAATCGAGGAAGTGATCCTCGCGACCAACCCGACCACTACCGGTGAGGCCACCGCCCAGCACATTGGCGACCTGCTGCGCAGTAGCACCAAAGTGACCAGGCTGGCCAGCGGACTGCCGGTCGGAGCCGATCTCGAGCATGCCGACGAAGTAACGCTCGGCAAAGCGATGGCCGGCAGGCTTTCTCTCAGCTGATCCAAAAACTGGCGAAACCGGCTGGATCGCGCTACTCTGGCCAGCCGGTCGTGAATGCGGCTCGGGTTCTTGATGCGCGAGACAGGGATCGACAAACGCAACCAGCAGTTTCGAGTCACGTCAGCTCTGGCGTTGGCGCTTCTTGCTCTGGCAATGCTCGGTTTCGCAAACCCGGTCGCGGCCGACGGGGCTCTCCGGGGCGGCCTGACCATTCCGGTGCCGACTGTTAAGCCGGACGTCGCGAGGATCGTTCCGTTGGCACGGACCGAACTTGGCAAGCGAGTCGCCGAAAGACGCAGTGACAACGTTCCGCGGTACCGGAACGGCAAGGGGCGAATCGTCCCGTACAGCATCGGGGCGGCGTGGTGCGTGGCTTTCTCGACCTGGATCTGGGCCAAGGCGGGATTTGTCGACTACCTCGGTACGAGCCTGCTTCGGCGCTCTTTCGATCGCTCTTTGGTCGCCATACAGGTGAAAGACCTGACCAGGTGGGCGAAGAAGAACGACTTCTGGTCGTATCGGGCGGAGCCGGGTCACCTCGTTCTATACGGCAGTCAGCACATCGGCATCGTCGAGCGGATCAACCGTGACGGCAGGGCAGTCGGCTCGATCGAGGGCAATAAGGGCGATCGCGTGCGCAGGGTCCGGATTGACATGTCGAAGGTGACCGGTTACATCAGTCCGGTGCCGATCCTCGACGACGATTTCATCGCGAAGACTTCCAGTCTCGCCGACGTCGACTGACGGGTCCGGGTGGCGATCGGGGCGCTGACTTTCGGCGATCCAGGCTCAGCTTCGCTGAGGTGGCTTGCGCAGCAGGGCCATCTGCCGGCAGCGCGCAAGTAGTACCCCGGACCGGCTCCACAGTTCGCCGTCCTCACTGAAGTGGCCGTCGAGCGCCTGCTGCGCGGCCAGTCGTGCGAGCACCCAGTCGGGCTCCGCCTCCGTGGCCACCGGCAGCTCTCGCGGGAAGTGGACCGTGTACTCGAGCGTCGGCGCCAGGGCGGGCTCGCTGAGCGCTACGAACGGTGCCGGATACCAGACGTCAAGCATCGCAGCGGCCAGAACGGCGGTCATCGGCTGCTCGTCCTTCAGCTTCAGCCAGCCGGCAGTCTCCGCCTTGTCGCCGCCGCTCATCGGGGCTCCGCCGATCACCGGAACTGCCCGGAACTGCGTGAACACGGCCACCGGAGCCTGAGCCGTGTCCCACTCTTCGCCGTCCTCGGGGGCCGGCACTTCCGGCATCACCGTGTGGTCGAAGGACGGTCCGTCGCGCTCGGCGGAGAACACCGCCATCGCTTTGCTCTGGACCTCGCCGCCCTGGACCAGCCGGGCTGAAAGGAAGGCGGTGGAGTGGCCCTGACGCTCGACCGTGACCTCGATCTCGGCCGGGCCGGTAGTTGGTGTGTTGAGGAAGTGAACGCTCAGTGAGCGCGGTGTCTCGGTCGCGACCTGGCTCATCGCATTGAGCATCAGCGCCGCGACGTAGCCCCCGTTCGGACCGCGGCCGACCCACCAGCGATCGGACAGTTCGGCCCGATAGCGGCCGGGCTGGATCTCTTCTACGGCGGTGTCTGTCTCGAAGGTGCTCATTTCACAGTTGCTTTCGGTCGGTGTTTTGGGGGGCTGAAGTAGGGCGGGCCGCGGGAATGGTCCCGGTTTCGGCGGTGGTGTGGGAGAGTCCCCAGCGGTCGTGCAGCCGCCGGAGGGCAGGCGGAGCCCACCAGTTACGGCGACCGAGCAGGGCCATCAGCGAGGGGACCAGCAGAGCCCGGATGATGGTCGCATCGATCAGCACGGCGAGCGCGGTGCCGACGCCGAGTTCCTTGACGAAGACGATCTCCCCAGCGGCGAAAGCCCCGATGGCGATCGCGAACAGCAGCGCAGCGGCGGTCACGATCCGGCCGGTTCTCTCGCAGCCCGACGGCGACCGCTTCGTTGTCGGACGCGCCCGAATCGCGGGCCTCCTTGATCCGCGACAACAGGAAGACGGCGTAGTCCGTCGACAGGCCGAAGGTGATCGCAAGAATCAGGATCGGGGTCGACTGGTCGATCCCGCCCGGTGGCTCGAAGTCCAGTGGACCGGTCAGATTGGCGTCCTGGAAGATCAGGACGAGCAGCCCGAATACCGCTCCAAGGGTCAGCACGTTCATCAGCAAGGACTTGATCGGCAGTACCACCGATCCGGTCATCAGGAAGAGGATCACAAGCGTGGCACTCACGATGATCAGAATTGCCAGGGGCAGGTGGTTGAGCAGGCTCTGCTGAAAGTCGAGGAAGTGGGCTGTGCTGCCGGTCACCTTTACCTGAGAGCCCTCCGGGTCGGGCAACGACCGGATCCGGTCCACGGCGTTCCGGGTCGGGCTCTCCATGTAGGCGCTCCGGGAGGTGGCTTCGATCAGGGTCAGATCCGGTCCAAGTGGTTGAGGCGGACTGACCGACCGGACTTGAGGAATCGCGTCGATCTGGGCTGAAAGTTGCCTGGCGGTCGCTGGCGATCCCTGCTCCACCACGACACGGATGGTCTCCAGGCCGGCGTCCGGGAAGTCGCGATCGAGCCGTTCCTCGACGACCCTCGAACTCTGGCCCGGCGGTAGCACGGTGGCAGTGACCGGGGCGAAATCCATGCGAAGTGCGGGAACGGCGAGCAGAATCAGGCCGAGGGTCGTGACTGTCGCAATGGCTCCCGGCCTCTTCATCACGAACCGGGAGAGCCGGTACCAGAAGCCGTGGCTCTCGCCCAGGGACTCGGTGCGCTCCCGTCGTTGGAGAAAGCCCGGGGCCAGTGAGTTCACCCGGTCTCCCAGCAGGGCGAGAACCGCCGGCAGCACGGTCAGGGCCACGACGGAGGAGATAATCGCTACAAGCAGCCCGCCGAGGCCCATCGAGTAGAGAAATCGCTGCGGGAAGATCAGCAGGGCCGCCATCGAGGCCGCGACGGTCAGCGAGGAGAAGAGCACCGTGCGCCCGGCTGTATTCATCGTTCTGGTCATGGCTGGCAGGCCGGGCCCGGACCGGGCTATTTCCTCGCGGTAGCGCGAGACAATGAACAGGCTGTAGTCGATCGCCAGCCCCAGCCCGAGTCCCGTTGTGATGTTGAGTGCGAAGACAGAGACCGAACCGACCTCGCTGGCCAGGCGCAGACCGACGAAGGTCAGGACGATTGCCAGTGCCCCGACCATCAGCGGCAGGACGGCGGCTGTCGAGGCTGCGGAAGAAGACCAGGGAAAGCAGCAGCAGGAGCGGGAAGACCATGATCTCGGATCGGCGCAGGTCCTCTTCCACCTGCTGGTTTACCTGCTCGTTGGCCAGCGCGAGGCCACCGACCTGCACGTTGTCCCTCGACTCGAGGCGTTTGGCGATGTCGGCGGCCACTTCCTGCTGCTCGCGGTCGTCGGTCGACTCGAGCGCGACCGCGATGAAGGTCGAGCGGCCGTCCTCGGAAACGAAGCTGGGTGACCCCGTCTGATTGAAGCCGACGGTCTCCAGAACTCCCGGCTGGTTCAGGATCTCCGCGCGGATCAGCTCGACTTCGCGTCGGTCGGCTGCGGAACCACGGACGTCCACGCCGGAGATCAGGACCTGGTTGTCCGCGGCCCTGAAACCTGAGTCGTTCAGCAGGCGGTCGGCCTTGATGCTCTCGCTGCGGCCGTCCTCTGCGCCGTACGGCCCGAGCTTGCCGGCCACGCCGGACCCGAGCGCTGCGGCAGCGACGAATGCGGCGATCGCAATCAGTCCGATCAGTCTGGCGTGGCGATCTGCCGCGCGGGCCAGGAGGTCAAACACGCTGATGCCCGCCGCCCTGCCCGCCTTCGTCTGTCCGGTTGATCTCCTTCTGCCACCAGTCGACCAGCCACTGCTGAAAATCGAGACCGAACCTGAGAACCAGATCACGCGAAGGGCAGTCCTCGGCCGGGTGATCCAATTCGGCGACCTTGCGAAGCTCGCCCAGGGTCTCCTGATGGTGCCGGGCGATGTCTTCCATCAAACTCCGGCGAACCTCGTCCGAGGTGGCGTCGGAGAAGAAGACCTTGAGCAAGCCCTCGTGGCGCAGTTCGGGCGTCCAGCTGCCACCGCTCAGCCAGCCCCGAAGCGCCACCCGTCCCGAATCGGTTATCCGGCAGGCCGTCCTTCGACGATCCCCCTGCGGACCGTCGACCTCTTCGACCAGCCCGGCTGCCTTGAGTCGCTTCAGCTCCGGGTAGATCTGCCCGTAACTGGCGGCCCAGAAAAAGCGGGTCGATGTGTCGACCTCTGACTTGATGTCGTAGCCAGACATTTCCCCTTTGCTGAGGAAGCCGAGGATTACGGTCGCTGTGGCCGACAGTTCCATATATCAAGAAGATATATCAGAGCGATATATCGGACGCTGGCATGCCGACCGGCCTCGGGTCCCAATCCGTATCCTGAAGCCGATGCCCGAAAACGACCCGATAGTGGTGATGAAGTTCGGTGGCACCTCGGTTGCCGGGCCGGAGGAGCTCAAGCGCGCCGCCCGGCGGATCGTCGCCGCCCGTGAAGCCGGTAATCGCGTCGTCGCCGTGCTTTCGGCCCGTGGAAAATCCACCGACGAACTGGTCGCCGCCGCCTACGAAATCTCCGACCGTCCCGACCCGCGTGAGATGGACATGCTGCTCTCAACCGGCGAGCGCGTTTCCTGCGCGCTCTGCTCGATGGCGATCAATGACATGGGCCACGAGGCGGTCTCGCTGACCGGCTCCCAGGCCGGCATCGTCACCGACTCCTCGCATACCCGGGCGCGAATCATCGACGTGCGGGCCGACCGGATCAGCCAGGCGCTCGGCAACGAGCGCATCGTGCTGGTCGCCGGCTTCCAGGGGGTCTCAACCGACAGCCACGACGTGACAACCCTCGGCCGCGGTGGCTCGGATACGACCGCCGTCGCACTGGCCGCCGCCCTGGGTGCCTCGGTCTGCGAGATCTACACCGACGTCACCGGCGTGTTCAGTGCCGATCCGCGAATCGTGCCCGACGCGCGCAAGCTCTCGGTTGTCTCCTATGAGGAGATGCTCGAGATGTCAGCCTCCGGAGCCAAGGTGCTCCAGCTGCGCTCGGTCGAGTATGCGCGCAACAACGGCGTGGCCATCCACTGCCGTTCAAGTTTCGAAGACCTGCCCGGTACGCTCGTGCTACCAGAAAGCGAGACCATGGAACGACCTCTAGTAACCGCCGTGACCCACTCTGCCGACGAGGCCCGCGTGACCGTGGTCGGCGTCAAGGACGAGCCCGGTGTCGCCGGCCGTATCTTCCACGCCCTGGCCGACGCCAACGTCAACGTCGACGTGATCATCCAGAACGAGCCGATCGGTGACGACGCTCTGGCCGACCTCTCGTTCACGGTCGATCGCGACGACCTGCCGACGGCTGTGGACGTGATCGACAAGCTCGGAGATATCTCTCACAGCGTGCGAACCGACGACCGCATCGGCAAGGTCTCAATCGTCGGTGCCGGCATGCGCAGCCACCCCGGTGTCGCGGCCAAGGTCTTCGAGGTGATGGGGGCCGAGCGCATCAACATCGAGATGATCTCCACCTCCCCGATCAAGATCTCCTGCGTGATCGCCGCGGACAAGGTGACGGACGCAGTGCGCGCCCTCCACAAGTCTTTCGATCTGGGCGAGAACGCGATCGTGCCGGAGGACCCGACCGGCGAACATCGCCCGACCGTCCCGTCCTGATGGCAGGCGACGGCTACAGGGTCGGCGTCCTCGGGGCGACCGGCGCAGTTGGATCCACCATCCTCGGCGTACTCGCCGAGCGGAGCTTTCCCGCCGGCGAGGTCGTCGCTTTCGCCTCCGAGCGCTCGCAGGGCATGCCGGTCGATTTCGGCAACGGCTCGATCGAGTGTGTCGTTCCGAGTGACGAGAGCATCCAGGGGATCGACATCCTGATCTCTTCCGCCGGCGGCTCGGTCAGCGCCGAGTGGGCGCCACGCTTCGTCGAGGCCGGTGCTGTGGTGATCGACAACACCAGTTACTGGCGCATGCATGAGGACGTGCCGCTGGTCGTGCCGGAGGTCAACCCCGACGCGGCATACATGCACAAGGGCATCATCGCCAATCCGAACTGCACCACCGCGGTGATGCTGACCGCGCTGGCCCCGATTCACCGCCACGCCGGTATCGAGCGGCTGGTCATCTCGACCTACCAGGCGGTCTCCGGTACCGGCCAGAAGGCGATCGAAGAGTTGCGCGCCCAGTCCGGTCAGATCCTCGCCGGTGAACCGGTCGAGGAGGCGAAGGTTTACCCCCATCAGATCGGCTTCAACGTCCTGCCTCAGGTGGAGGTGTTCAAGGACGGCGACGATTACACCACCGAGGAGCGCAAGGTGATGGCCGAGACCCGCAAGATTCTCAGCCTCGGCGAAGAGATCGGAATTTCCGCCACCTGCGCGCGCGTCCCCGTCGTGACCGGCCACTCCGAGTCGGTCAACGTGCAGACCCACAACGATCTGAGCCCGGAAGAGTGTCGCCGGATCATCGAGGAGGCCCCCGGTGCCACCGTGGTCGACGACCCCGCCTCGGGCCGCTACCCGATGCCGGTCGAAGCCGCCGGCCGCGACGATGTACTGGTCGGCCGCATCCGCCGCGACCCCAGCCACGAACGCTGCCTCAACCTGTGGATCGCCGGAGATAACCTGCGCAAGGGTGCCGCAACCAACGCCGTGCAGGTGGCCGAACTGCTGGTCGAGCGCGGCTGGCTGCGACCCGGCTGATTCCCGAAGCGGGGCGTTCGGCTCAGACCGGCTTGAGGGCGCGGCCGAGCTGCTCGATCGTCACCACGCCGGCCAGGCGGCCGCTCTTGTCGGTAACCATCAGGGCGCCAAAGCGGCGGATGTCGGCATTGCCGAGCAGACTCTCCAGCGGTGCGTCCTGTCGGATGTGGAATCCGCGGCTGTCACCGTCGAGGTGCTCCCCGACAGTGGTGACCCCGCGCTCGGTCTCCGGCACTGAATCGACTGTGTCACGGACGACAATTCCCGCAAAGAGCCCGTTTTCGTCGGTTACCGGGAACCACGACCACTGATAGCGCAGGAAGTACTGGTCGAGGGCGCGGTCGACGGTCATTGTCGCCGGGATCGCGACCGGGCTCTCGTCCATGACGTCGCTGACGGAGACTCCCTCAAGCTGGCTGGTAACCGTGGTCTGGGCGGAGGCAGCCTTTGCGGAACCGTTGATCAGGAAGCCGATCAGGGCGAGCCAGATTCCGCTGAAGACGATCCCTTCGACCACCAGGAACAGGCCGAAAGCGATGAACAGATAGCCGAAGATCCGGCCGAGGCCGGCCGCGAAACGGGTGGCGGAGGTGCGGTTGCCGGTGATCTTCCAGGCGATCGCGCGCACCACGCGCCCGCCGTCCATCGGGAAGGCGGGCAGAAGGTTGAAGGCGAGCACGATCAGATTTATCGCCGCAAGCCAGCCGATCATCGCCATGAAGCCGGATGTGTCGGCTCCGACCTGGAACCGGACCGCATCGGAGAAGGCGTCGGCGCCGGAGACGGCTACCCCGATCGCGAGCAGCACAGCTGCGATGATGGCGGTGACGACGGGCCCGCCGATCGCCACCTTGAACTCCGTACCCGCACTGTCGGATTCGCGGTCCATTTCGGCCACTCCGCCGAATATCCAGAGGCGAATGGTCGAGATCCCGATCCCGTTGCGAAGCGCGACGAAAGCGTGGCCGAATTCGTGGAGCAGGATCGAACCGAAGAAGCCGGCGGCACTCAGCACCGCCAGCAGGTAGGGCTCGCTGCTGGAACTCGGCACGCCCAGCAGGTCGCCGTAGAAGCTGGAGAGCCAGAAGATCACCAGGAACAGGACCAGGAACCAGGACCAGTCGACCGCGACGCGGATGCCCTTGACCCTGAAGAGGGTGATTGTGTTGCCGCCTCCGAACATGTGTCTTCCATGTTAAGTGTTGGGCACAGCGGGACCGCCGCGCGACCGTCGGGAAGGTAGGTTTATTCAACCTTGGACGCCGCCTCAGCAGAGAACGATTCCGCATCGGGGCAGGGGACCGAGGGCAGCGTTCAGTGGCTTCGTGAGCTGCTGGAGCAGCTGGAACGGATCGATCGTCCATCGGCATCCGCCGGCGAGCGGGAGGCTGCCGAGTGGATCGTTGCGCGGTTTGACGAACTCGGCGTGAAGGCCCGGATCGAGACCGAGGAGGTCCACGGCACGTACTGGTGGCCGATCGGCATCGGAACCGCGGCGGGCGTTGCCGGCGGGCTCGCCGCATTGGCTGGACGCCGGGCCCTCGGTGCGGCCCTTGGAGCGTTCGGAGTGGCCGCGATCGCCTCCGACTTCCCGCCTCACAGCAGGCCGCTGCGCAAACTGCTGCCGAAGCGGAAGACCAGCAACGTGGTCTGCGAAATCGGTGACCCGCAGGCTGAACGCACGGTCGTCCTGGTCTCCCACCACGACGCCGCCAACTCAGGCCTGGTCTTCCACCCCGGAATTCCGGAGATGGTTGCGAAGACCGGGATCTTCAGCAAACTGGATACGAGTCCGATGCTGATGGCCCCGGTGATCGGTGGCCCCGTGCTGGCCTCGCTGGCCGCCGCGACCGGCAGCCGCAGGCTCGCGGCGGTGGCCACCGCGCTGTCGGCGGCCTCGACCGCGGCAATGGCCGATATCGGCATGCGGGATGTCGTTCCCGGAGCAAACGACAACGGCACCGCCGTTGTCTCGCTGATCGAACTGGCCCGCCGGTTCACTGCCGAGCCGCCGCCCGACCTGCGGATAGTCCTGCTCTCGGCCGGGGCGGAGGAGTCCTTCAGCGAAGGCATCCGCGCCTTCGGGCAGAGGCACTTCCCCGAACTTCCGGTGGATTCAACCTTCTTCATCAACCTCGACACGGTCGGCTCGCCGCATCTGACCGTGCTGCGCGGCGAAGGCTTCTTGAAGATGTACGAATACCCCGCCGCTGCCCTCGACCTGGCAGACCGCACCGCCGAGCGGCTGGGGATCGACCTGTTCCCGAACCTGCGCATCCACAACGGCACCGATGGGCTCGAACCGCTCGCTGCCGGCTACCCGGTGGTTTCGATCTGCTCATGCACCGACGAAAAGCAGCCGGCCAACTACCACTGGCCGAACGACCTCGCCGAGAACGTCGACTTCAGAACGGTAGGCAGGGCGATCAACCTGGCTGAGGCGATGGCCCGGCACCTCAGCGACCGCTGGATCTAGGGTCGAAGCTCGGTAAATCCGGCAGCCTGGAAATCGCCGTCGAAGGCCAAGGCTTCGGTGACGCCGAGTTCACGCATCACCGTGAAGCTGGTTGCATCTACGAACGAGTATCTGCGTTCGTCGTGCTTGAGCAACCAGGCGATTGAGTTGACCTCCGCAGCCTCATCCACGGAGTGGAGAAGGACATGCCGGGATTCCGCAAGAAGGCTCAGGAAGCTCGTCGCCGCTTCATGGGAGCTTCTGCTGTTCAGGAGGGTCCAGGTTTCCCCTCGGACGTGATTGGTCGTTACGAGCCGTTCTCCGGATACTTTCGAGACGAGTTCACCTGCCAGGCCATGGCGAGCGTCTTTGGGCTCGATGCTCGCGTAGAAGAACGAGGTGTCAACAAAAATCATCGAGGGGACCCCTTGCGACCGTAAACGACATCGTCAATTGTTTCACCCGGTTTGAGGCCGGCGCCCGAGAATCGCAACTTGAACAGGGGGTCGTCCTCAAGCGAAGGCAGGTCAGTGAGCGAATCCCGCAGGCTGCGGCGGACCACTTCGGCCTTCGAGATTCCATCCTGGCGCGCGATCTGGCCCAACTGTTCGTCCAGTTCGGGCTCGAGCGAAATCTGCAGGCGCTTCATCCTTGCCACGTTACATCACCTTTCCTCTAGTGATGTAACAATAGCGTGACGACTCAGTGACACCTGGCCGGGCTTGGCCGTAATGCCCGCGGAACCCCGCCCAGCGCCGGTTCTGGAAGCGATGTGCATCCGTAGCCGGAGCAGATCCTTGCCAGAAGCCCTCTGGCGGGCCCGGCATTCGGAGATTCAGACCCGTGGCGCGCTTCGCTCGATGATCGTCTCGAAGTCGGTGCCGGCGGGCAGGGTTCCGAAGGCTCCGCCCCAGTCGCCTTCGAGGCGGGAGGCACAGAAGGCGTCGGCGACGGCCGGATCGCCGTGTCGCACCAGCTGTGATCCCTGGAGGGCCAGGGCCATGCCCTCGACCACGCGCCGCGCGCGGACCTCAAGGGTCTCCGGCGAGCTGGCAATCGCGTCGCGAACGCCGTCGACGAAGCGGTCTAGGCGGGCGTCGCCGCCGCGCGCCTCTTCGATTTCGTCGAACAGGACCTCCGTGCTGGCCGGACTCTTGACCATCGCCCGCAGTGCGTCCAGGCACTGAACGTTGCCGGAGCCTTCCCAGATCGACATCAGCGGGCTCTCACGGAACAGGCGCGGCATTCCCGACTCCTCGGCGTAACCGTTGCCGCCGAAGCACTCGAGCGCCTCGACTGCATGCGGGGTCTGGCGCTTGCAGACCCAGTACTTGAGCACCGGGGTGGCGATGCGCTTGAACAGCTCGGCCCTTTCGTCGCCCGCGGCCGACTCGTCGTAGGAACGAGCCAGGCGCATCACCGAAGCGGTTGCGGCCTCCGACTCGACCGACAGGTCGGCCAGCACGTTTCGCATCAGTGGCTGGTCGATCAGCTTCCTGCCGAAAGCCGAGCGGTTGCCGGCGTGGTGGATGGCCTGGGCGACGCCGGTGCGCATGCCGGAACTTGAGCCGATCGCGCAGTCGAGCCGGGTGTGGCCGACCATCTCGATGATCGTTCGCACGCCGCGACCCTCTTCACCGACCATGCGCGCCCAGGCGGAGCGGAACTCGATCTCCGAGGAGGCGTTCGATCGGTTGCCGAGCTTCTCCTTGAGCCGCTGGATGTGAAAGCCGTTGCGCTCACCGTCCGGGGTGAAGCGCGGCAGCAGGAAGCAGGAGAGACCGACGTCGGTCTGGGCGAGTACCAGGAAGGCATCGCACATCGGGGCCGAACAGAACCACTTGTGGCCGGTGATCTCGTATTCGGCACCCGGTCCGCCGCCGTTCAGCGCCACTGCCCGGGTGGTGTTGGCGCGCACATCGGAGCCGCCCTGCTTTTCGGTCATCGCCATGCCTGCCACGCAGCCGGGCTTGGTTTCGGCCGGTCGCAGCTCACCGTCGTACTCGGAGGAGAGGAAGCGGGGCTCCCATTCGGCCGCGACATCAGGCTGGTGGCGTAGCGCCGGGATCACCGAGAAGGTCATCGAGATCGGGCAGCCGACGCCCGCCTCCGCGTGGTTCATCTGGGTCATGATCGCCGCCCGGGCCACGTTGGCACCGATCCGCGGCTCAGTCCAGGGAAGTGAATGGACCTCATGTTCGAAGCCGAGGTGCATGAGCTGGTGCCAGGCGGGGTGAAACTCGACTTCGTCGATCCGGTGGCCGAAGCGGTCGAAGGCCTTGAGCTTCGGCGGGAAGTCGTTTGCCTCGGCCCCGAGGCGAAGAACTTCCCGGGAACCGCAGATCGCACCGAGTCGCGAGGCGCGATCTGCGGCCCAGCCACCACCCTCGCGCTTCAGTGCCTCGCGAAGAGGCCGATCGATCTCGAAAAGGTTGACGTCTTCGAGCGGGGTCGACTGGTTGAAGACCTCATGGGTTGCACTCATCAGCCTGGATGATCTCACAGGCGCGTGTTACTTCGGCGGCGTCAGCGATAGCATCGAAGCCGACGCACACTCACCCCCTCAATCCCGAGCCACGAAGGGAAGTTCAAGCCTTGCCGAAGATCAGAGTCGCCAATCCGATCGTCGAACTCGACGGCGATGAGATGACCAGGATCATCTGGTCGTTCATCAAGGATCAGTTGATCCTTCCTTATCTCGACGTCGACCTCAAGTACTACGACCTGGGCATGGAGAGCCGGGACGCCACCAACGATCAGATCACGGTTGACGCGGCGAACGCGATCAAGCAGCACGGGGTAGGCGTCAAGTGCGCAACGATCACTCCGGACGAGGCCAGGGTTGAAGAATTTGACCTCAAGGAGATGTACCGCTCGCCGAACGGGACCATCCGTAACATCCTCGGCGGCGTGATTTTCCGCGAACCGATCGTGATCTCGAACGTGCCACGCCTGGTGCCGGGCTGGACCAAGCCGATCGTGATCGGACGCCACGCCTTCGGTGACCAGTACCGGGCCACCGACCTGGTGGTTCCCGGCGAAGGCACCCTGACCATGACTTTCACTCCGAAGGACGGTTCGGAACCGGTCGAGATGAACGTCTACGACTTCCCCGGCGGCGGTGTCGCGATGGCGATGTACAACCTCGACGACTCGATAAGGGACTTTGCGCGAGCCTCGATGCGGTACGGCCTCGACCGTGGCTACCCGGTATACCTTTCGACCAAGAATACGATCATGAAGCGCTACGACGGTCGATTCAAGGACCTTTTTGAAGAGGTTTACGAGAACGAGTTCAAGGCTGACTTCGAAGCTGCCGGAATCACCTACGAGCATCGCCTGATTGACGACATGGTCGCCTGCGCGATGAAGTGGGAGGGTGGCTACGTCTGGGCCTGCAAGAACTACGACGGCGATGTCCAGTCGGACACTGTCGCTCAGGGCTTCGGATCGCTCGGTCTGATGACCAGTGTGTTGATGAGCCCCGACGGCAAGACGGTGGAGGCGGAAGCTGCCCACGGCACTGTTACCCGTCACTACCGCCAGCATCAGGAGGGCAAGCCGACGTCGACCAATCCGATCGCCTCGATTTTTGCCTGGACCAGGGGCCTCGCTGCCCGTGGTCGCATGGATGACACCCCGGAAGTGATTCGTTTCGCAGAGACCCTCGAGCGCACATGTATCGAGACGGTGGAGAGCGGAAAGATGACCAAGGACCTGGCGCTGCTGATCGGTCCCGATCAGCCGTACCAGACCACCCAGGAGTTCCTCGCTTCGATTGACGAGAACCTGCAGACGGCTATGGCCTGACGGCCTGCTGCCTGCTCGATAAAGGAGAAAACATGAGTACCCCAGTCAAGGTAACCGTAACCGGCGCTGCCGGCCAGATCGGCTACGCACTGCTTTTCAGGATCGCCAGCGGCCAGATGCTCGGCCCCGACACCAAAGTCCACCTCAGCCTGCTCGAGATTCCGGCCGCGGTAACCGCGGCGGAGGGCACCGCAATGGAACTCGACGACTGCGCTTTCCCCCTGCTCGACCGGATCAGCATCAGCGACGATCCGAAGCAGGCCTTCGACGGCGCCAACGTAGGGCTTCTGGTGGGCGCGCGTCCTCGCGGTCCAGGCATGGAGCGGTCGGACCTGCTCGAGGCCAATGGCGGCATTTTCAAGCCACAGGGCGAGGCGATCAACGCCGGCGCAGCTGACGACATCCGCGTTCTGGTGGTCGGCAACCCGGCCAATACCAACTCCCTGATCGCCGCTTCGGCAGCGCCTGACGTGCCGATGGGCCGGTTCACGGCGATGACCCGCCTCGATCACAACCGGGCGATCGCACAGCTGGCGAACAAGCTCGGCAGGCCGGTGGATTCGGTTACCAACATGACCGTCTGGGGCAACCACTCGGCGACCCAGTACCCGGACCTGTTCCACGCGAAGGTTGACGGCGAAGAGGCCCGCAAGCTGGTCGACGATGACGCCTGGATCGAGAACGACTACATCCCCAGGGTGGCCAAGCGCGGAGCTGAGATCATCGAGGCAAGGGGTGCCTCGAGTGCCGCATCGGCGGCCAACGCAGCGATCGACCACATCCACGACTGGGTACTCGGAACCCCTGAGGGCGACTGGACTTCGATGTCAATCCCGTCAGACGGTTCGTACGGAGTGCCGGAGGGAATTATCTCCAGTTTTCCGGTCACTTGCTCCGGTGGTGAATACAGCATCGTCCAGGGCCTTGAAATCGATGATTTCTCGCGTCAGCGCATCGACGCGAGCGTGGCCGAACTACAGGAGGAACGCGACGCGGTCGCGGGCCTCGGCTTGATCTGATCCGCTGATTCACATGTAGCTGTACCGGTACGCCCTCCAAATGGAGGGCGTACTGAGTTTTAGGTAGTTGAACCGGTTTTTGACCTCCGGAGTTCCGCTGGCTGAACATGGCATTTGAAGGTCTTGTAGCTGAAGTGATACAAGTAAGACACTGCAAACGATCTGGAGATGAGCGATGTCGAACATAGATGACGCGATAAAGAGAATTGAGGAAGCAGCCGCCAAGCAGCGCGAGCTCGCCGTCAATGAGAGCCGCGAGATCAAGGACGCTGTGGCCAAAGCCAGTCGCGAGGCCAGGGACAAAGTGAAGGATGAGTACAAGGAGCGGCGCAACCAGGTGCGCAAAGAAGTCAAGGAGGCCGAAAAGGCGATCAAGGACGCGCGCAGCCGGATCGAGAAGGCGCTCGGCGCCTCGGATCAGCCGCGCAAGCGTGCTCCGCGCGGCTCGAGAGCGACAGAGCTTGAGGCGTTCTTCACCAAGAACCCGGGTTCCACCGTCTCAGACGCCGCAAAGGCGCAGGGCGTGTCCCCGAACGGGCTTTACCCGGTCGCTCGCAAGCTGACCGAAGAAGGAAAGATCAAGAAGGACGGCTCGAAGTACAGCGCAGCCTGAACCGCAAGCAGGTAACCGTCGCGAGAGAGCTGCTGCCCGCCGGGCTGCGGCTGCTCGCGATGGACTTCGAACTGCGGAGCGGCGGCCTTGAGGCCGGCCCCCCGGAGGTTCTTGCCCTGGTACCCGGGTCGGCGGCGCTGGTCGCCGATCCGACGGTACCGGTAACGGGCGACCTGCTCGACGCCGCCGGCGACGGGCTTGAGGTGGTCGCCAACTTCGCGGTCGGATACGACAACATCGACCTGACCGCCTGCGCCGAGCGTGGAGTGGTCGTCACCAACACTCCGGACGTGTTGACCGATGCCACCGCGGAACTGGCGCTCGGACTGACCGTTGCCGCCGCACGCCAGATCCCCGCCACCGGGGACAGTCTGCGGGCCGGCGAGTGGACCGGCTGGGACCCGGCGGGCTACCGCGGTATTGAGTTGAGTGGCGCGACTTTCGGAGTGATCGGCATGGGCCGGATCGGCCGCCGCTATGCCGAACTGGTGCGCGGCTTTGGCGGCCGGCTGCTCTATGTGTCGCGTGAGGCCAAGCCCGAAGCCGAGACAGAGACCGGGGCGATCCGGGTAGAGCTTGAACAGTTGCTTCGAGATTCCGACGTGGTCAGCCTCCATGTCGCCGCAGGTGAAACCAACCGCCACCTGATCGATCAGGAAGCGCTTTCTCTGATGAAGAAGTCGGCGATCCTGGTCAACACCGCCAGGGGCACGCTGGTCGACTCGGCAGCGCTGGCACAGGCGCTGGAAGCAGGGAGCATCGCCGCGGCAGGCCTGGATGTATTTGAAGGTGAGCCAAGGGTGCCGGAGTGCCTGCTGAACGCCCCCCGGCTGGTAATGACCCCACACATCGGCTCGGCCACCTACCGTGCCCGTGATCTCATGGCCGAACTCGTTGCCCGGAACGTCATCGCCGTACTGAGCGGCGAAGAACCGCTCACTCAGGTCACTGGCTGAGCCGGCTCCCGGTCAGCCCCCGACCGATGCGCGCCGGCTTCAGGGTTTGTCGTCGGTCCGCTCGGCCTTGCGCGAGCGAGGCACGGTCCGGAAGACGTAGTCCCACATCGGGCTGGAGACGCCGTAGCCAAAGCGGTGGTCCTGGAAGTGATGTCGCATGTGGTGCTCGCGGATCCGCTTGCCGACTCTCGTCTTCGGAACGAAGTGGTGGATGTAGTAGTGGGTGTAGTCGTAGACCAGGTAGCCGATGATGAAGCCGGCGAAGATCACGAAGCCCGACGGCGTGCCGAATACAAGGACGAAGGCGGCGAAGAACAGGGCGGCCATGGGAAGACCCACGGCAGGCGGCATGACCAGGCGCATACGGTCATTCGGGTGGTCGTGGTGGACTCCGTGAATGACGAAGTTGAGCTGGTCCCCTCCCTTGAACTTCGGATGCCAGTGGAAGAGCAGGCGATGCAGCCAGTACTCGGAAAGCGTCCAGATCAGCAGTCCGGCGATGGTCAACCCGATGGCCGCCAGAGCCGTTGTCCCACCGTCGATCGCGAGGTAATACATGAGCCCGACTATCGGGAGGAAGATCACCGCCGGGACGGCCGGATGGACCCGCGAGAAGAAGTTGAGCAGCCGGTTCTCAAACAGGTCGGGAGAGGCAGACAGTTTCGAAGTGCGTTCAGATGTACCCATGATGAAGCCGTAATGCTAGCGTGGAAGACCCCTCGAAATGAAAGACCCGGACTCGAAATGACACACACAGCCGCAACCACAGCCCTCGATTACAAGGTCGCCGATCTCTCCCTCGCGGAGTACGGGCGCAAGGAAATCCGCCTCGCCGAGCACGAGATGCCCGGTCTGATGGCCACGCGGCGGGAGTTTGCCGACTCGAAGCCGCTCACCGGTGCGCGAATAACCGGTTCGCTCCACATGACGATCCAGACCGCAGTGCTGATCGAGACCCTGGTCGAACTCGGCGCTGATGTTCGCTGGGCCAGCTGCAACATCTTCTCGACCCAGGATCACGCCGCAGCCGCGGCCGTTGTCGGACCGGAAGGCACCCCGGAGGATCCCCAGGGCGTGCCGGTCTTCGCCTGGAAGGGCGAGACGCTGGAGGAGTACTGGTGGTGCACCGAGCAGGCTCTGACCTGGCCCTCAGCCGGTGCCGACGGCTCGGTCGGTCCGAACATGCTGCTCGACGACGGCGGCGACGCGACCATGATGATCCACAAGGGAGTCGAGTTCGAGAAGGCCGGAGCCGTGCCCGCTCCGACTGAGGCCGACCCCGACGAGTTCAAAGTTGTCCTCCGTCAGCTTTCGGATTCTCTTGCTGCCGATGACAACAAGTGGACCTCCCTTGCAAAGGGAGTCATGGGCGTCACCGAGGAGACGACCACCGGCGTGTTGAGGCTCTATGAGATGAAGGAAGCCGGCGAGCTGCTGTTCGCTGCGATCAACGTCAACGATTCGGTCACCAAGTCGAAGTTCGACAACCTCTACGGCTGCAGGCACTCGCTTGTCGACGGGATCAACCGCGCCACTGACGTAATGCTGGCCGGCAAGGCGGCCGTCGTCTGTGGTTTCGGCGACGTGGGCAAGGGAAGCGCGGAGTCGCTGCGCGCCCAGGGTGCGAGGGTGATCGTCACCGAAATCGACCCGATCTGCGCCCTCCAGGCTTCGATGCAGGGCTATGAGGTCCGGCGCCTCGACAGCATGCTGGAAACCGCCGACATCTTCATCACCACCACGGGCAACAAGGACATCATCACGGCCGATGACATGAAGCGCATGAAGCACCAGGCGATCGTCGGCAACATCGGTCATTTCGACAACGAGATCGACATGGCCGGCCTCGAAAAGATCGACGGCATCGAGCGGATCGAGATCAAGCCCCAGGTCCACGAGTGGCGCTTCCCCGACGGCCACTCGGTGATCGTCCTGTCGGAGGGTCGCCTGCTCAACCTCGGAAACGCGACCGGTCACCCGAGCTTCGTCATGTCCAACTCATTTACGAACCAGGTGATGGCCCAGATCGAACTGTTCGCCAAAGCGGACAGCTACGACATCGGCGTATTCGTCCTGCCCAAGCACCTCGACGAGAAGGTCGCCCGGCTCCACCTCGATGCCCTCGGCATCGAACTGACCGAGTTGACTCCGGAGCAGGCCGACTACATCGGTGTTCCCGTCGAAGGCCCGTACAAGAGCGACCAGTACCGGTATTAGGGCTGCTGCCTTCGGGCGAAGCTGCTGCGTTTACGAAAGCGTCCCGGCAGGGGCGCTTTCTCTTTGGCTGAAGGGGCGGGCGGCTCCCGGAGGCCACCAGGCCGCCCCTGGCGGCGTCGACGCTCGGGCCTTGGTACGGGGTAGTGCTCCGAAAAACCCCCAAATGGACAGGAAAAGTTCCTCCACCTGGTTGTCGGCCCATAAGGTCTCCGGGTTGGCGAACTCTCCCCGGAGGCCCTGATCGGGACCGCCCAAAATGCGGGGTTGTTTCCGGGTTGCGGAATTCAGATTGCTGCGATTTGCGGATTAGCGGCCGAACACTCCGGGCCGATCATGCTTGGATCGTCCCGTGGCCCGACGCAAGAAAGAGACTCCTCGCTGCGAGGACTGCTATTTCCGCAAGAAGATGCTCTGCGCCCTCGACCTCGAGGAGCCCTGCGTGACTTTCCGGGCAGACCGGCCCGAGGGTCTCGTGCCACCGAAGCAGCCGCGCCTGTTGCTGCGTCCGCCGCGCTGGGCTGCCGAGCAGCGCTGAAGCGCCCGCCGGCCTGAACCCGGCGACCCATTCGGTTCGCCTGGAGACGCCGTGATCGTCGCGAGGCATAGTCTGTCCGTCGATGAAGCTCACGGTTCTGGGAAAGTCACCCGCCTGGCAGGACTCCGGTGGTGCCTGTAGCGGATATCTGGTTACCGAAGGTGGATCGACCGTGCTGGTCGACTGCGGCAACGGCGTCTTCGGCAAGCTGCGTGAGCACTCCGACTATGTGGATGTGGACGCGATCTTCATTTCCCACCTCCACGCCGATCATTTTCTCGACCTGATCCCGTATGCATTCGCGCTCACCCACGCGCCGCGTCAGCAGCCGGTGCCGATCGATCCGTGGCCGGGCACCGACTCGCCCGCCCGCCCGATCCTCTACGGACCCCCGGGGGCTCGCGAAGCGTTCAGCACGGTCTGCGGGCTCTGGGGCCTCTGCTCGCTGATCGAGGATGCCTTCGACTTTCGCGAATACGACCCGGAGGAGACCATTTCCGTCGGCGACCTCAAGTTCAGTTTCGCTGAGGTGCCGCACTACATCCAGACCTGGGCGATCGAGGTCAGCGTCCCCGGAAAGGGACGCATCACCTACGGAGCCGACTGCCGTCCGAATGGGGCCCTGGTCGAGTTCGCGCGGGAAACCGACGTGCTGATCGCCGAGGCGACCCTTCCCCGGCCCGAGCGCTCCGGCGATCGCGGTCACATGACCGCTCACGAGGCGGGCGAGCATGCGGCGGCGGCGATGGCAGGCCGACTGGTCCTCACCCACATCTCCGACGAGCTCGACCCGGCGCGTGCCCTGTCCGAGGCGGCGCAGGCATTTGACGGTCCGGCCGAGGTTGCTTTCGAGGGGATGGAGATCGATCTCTAAGATTCAGGTTCATGCCTGAACGTGATCTATTTGCGAACTTCGCCCGTATGCGCCGCGAGATGGACGAGATGCTCGGCGGCACCTGGGGGAGGACGACGTACATCAGCCGCCGCGCCAGCGGCTTCTCTCCGAACGTCGACGTCTACTACTGCGGTGACCCCCAGCGGGCCGTGGTCAAGTGCGACCTAGCCGGGATTGATCCGGCAAGCGTCGGGATCGAGGTCGGCGGCCGCCAGCTGACGGTGATCGGCAAGCGCCCCGTTCAGGAGACGGAAGGCCGCGTCTACCAGCAGGTGGAGATTCCCTCCGGCCCGTTCCGCTACATCGTTGAGCTTCAGGTGGACGTCGATTCCGAGAAGGCCGAGGCCAGCTACGAGGACGGCATCCTCAGGATCAACCTGCCGCTGCGCGACGATGCCCACCTGACCCGCCGGGTGCCGGTCGATCACCGCAAGGGTGGCAACGGTGGCTGAGCAGAGCGGCGACGTATTCGAAGTCGCAGACCCGATCGCCGCCGGGAGCGCGCCGGTGCTCGAGGTGGTCGAGAGCGGACAGGAAGAGGAAGCGATCCGCGCCAGCGAATCCCTGCCCGACGCGATGCCGGTGCTGCCCCTCCGGGACATGGTCGCCTACCCGGATACCCTCGCCCCGCTCGGGGTCGGCCAGGAGCGCTCGATCAAGCTTGTTGACGACGTGCTGGCAGGCAACCGCATGCTGGTCATGGTCGCGTCGACCGAACCGGAAGAGGACTCGCCCAGGCCCGACCAGCTCTACGACGTCGGCGTGGTCGGAGTGGTCACCCGCATGCTCAAGGTCCCCGACGGAACAATCCGGATCCTGGTCCAGGGCAGTCAGCGGGTGAAGTTGGGCCCTTACGTCGCCGAAGAGCCGTATCTGGTCGCCCGGATCTCCGAACTGCCCGACATTGTCGAAGACACCCCGGAACTGGAGGCCCTGACCCGCAACGTTCAGACCACCTTCTCCGACATCATCGAGCTGATCCCGTATCTGCCGGAAGAGCTTCAGATGGCAGTGACCAATGTTGATGAACCTTCCGCCCTGTCACACCTGATCGCGAGTGCGCTCCGGATCTCGACCGAAGAGAAGCAGGCGCTGCTGGAGGAAGTCGATGTCGGCAAACGGCTGCGCATGCTCTCCGGGATCCTCGCTCGCGAGCTCGAGGTGATCCAGCTTGGTTCGCAGATCCAGTCCGAGGTCCAGTCCTCGATCGACAAGGGCCAGCGTGAGTACTTCCTGCGCGAGCAGCTCAAGGCGATTCAGGCCGAGCTGGGCGAGGAGGACGAGCAGGTGGCCGAGGTCAACGAACTGCGCGAGCGGATCGAAGAGGCCGGGCTGCCCGAGCACGCAAGGCAGGCGTCCGACCGCGAGCTGTCGAGGTTGGAGAAGCTGCCGCCCGCCGCGGCCGAGCACGGCGTGATCCGGACCTACCTCGAATGGATGGTTGAGCTGCCCTGGAGCAAACAGACCGAGGACAACCTCGACATCGACCATGCCGAAAAGGTCCTGAACGAGGATCACTACGACATGGAGCTGATCAAGGACCGCATCCTTGAGTACCTCGCCGTTCGCAAGCTGAACCCGGATTCCCCCGGGCCGATCCTCTGCTTCGTCGGGCCTCCCGGCGTCGGCAAGACCAGCCTCGGAAAGTCGATCGCGCGTGCGCTGGGTCGCGAGTTCGAGCGAATCTCGGTGGGCGGCGTGCGTGACGAGGCCGAGATCCGCGGCCATCGTCGCACCTACATCGGCGCGATGCCAGGCACGATCGTGCGGGCGCTGCGCGACGCCGGCTCGCGCAACCCGGTCTTCATGATCGACGAGATCGACAAGATGGGCTCGGACTTCCGCGGCGACCCCTCTTCGGCGATGCTCGAGGTGCTGGACCCGGCCCAGAACGACTCCTTCCGCGACCACTACCTGGACGTTCCGATCGACCTATCGAACGTCATGTTCATCGCCACCGCGAACGTGCTCGACACGATCCCCGGCCCGTTGCGTGACCGCATGGAGACGATTCAGCTTGCCGGCTACACGGCCGACGAGAAGCGCCACATCGCCCGTCGCTACCTGGTGCCGCGGCAGATCAGGTCCAACGGCCTCAAGCCGAAGCAGATCGAGTTCACCGACCCTGCCCTGACCGCGATAATCGAGGAGTACACCCGGGAAGCGGGCGTGCGCAGCCTTGAGCGCGAGATCGGCACGGTCTGCCGGAAGGTCGCGAGGGTGTTCGCCGAGAATGACGGCAAAGGCAAACGGGTCAAGGTCTCCGGCAAGAAAGCAAGGGAGCTGCTCGGCCGCCGCCGGGTTTTCTCGGAAACGCGCCGGCGCACCAAGATCGCCGGGGTATCGACCGGCCTCGCCTGGACCCCCACCGGCGGTGACGTTCTTTTCATCGAAGCGACTGCGATGCCCGGAACCGGCAAGCTCGTGATCACCGGCCAGCTGGGCGACGTGATGAGAGAGTCCGCCCAGGCGGCGCTCTCCTACGTTCGCGCCAATGCAGGCAAGGTGGCGCCTGACGCGGACGTCACCTGGTTCAGCACCCATGACATCCACATCCATGTGCCGGCCGGCGCAGTCCCCAAGGACGGCCCATCCGCCGGTGTCGCGATAACGGTCGCCCTGGTCTCCCTGATCACCGGCCGTCCGGTTCGAAACGACGTAGCGATGACCGGCGAAGTCACGCTCACCGGCCAGGTGCTGCCGATCGGCGGGGTCAAGGAGAAGTCGCTTGCTGCCCAGCGTGCCGGAATCAATGTGGTGATCCTTCCCAGTCGCAACGAAGGCGACGTTGACGAGATCCCCGAGCACGAGCGAACCGGGGTTCAGTTCGAGTACGCCGGCAAAGTCGGCGATGCCCTGTCGATCGCACTTGAACCCAAGTGACCCAATGATCGCTATCCTCGTAGAAACCTGACCAGAAGAAGCGAGGCGCAAAGACGATGGAAAACATTTCAAGCAAGGCCCAGAACGCGTATTCAACCGCCCGCGAGAACCAGTACGTGCGTCGTCTGGTCGAGGACGAGGAACTGCGTGCCAGCATCATCTCCGCCTTTGTGGCTGCCCGTAGCGCGTATGGTCGCGCCCGGGACACCGGCGGTCGCGATGGACGCCGTCAGCGACCGCAAGGTCAAGCGGGAGCTCGAAAACGCGGTCGAATCCCTGCGCGATGCTTCCGAGCGCTTCAAGGAGCCGAAGAAGAAGCGCCACCCGATCCGCAACCTGATCGGCCTCGGCCTGCTGACCGGCGGTCTGGTTCTGATCTTCAGCGAATCCGCCCGCAAGACTGCCCTGGATGCGATCTTTGGCGCCGAAGAGGAGTTCGTCTACACCTCGACGACCTCGCCCGCAGGCGCGCCGCAGACCAACGGCACGCCGGTAGCCGACTAGACGTCTGAACAGATCGCGGTCGTACCGGAGCGGGGCCGACGGCCCCGCTTCCCTAGTATCCCGCGTCCTCATGGAGCGCCGAAAAGACATACGCAACATCGCGATCGTGGCCCACGTGGACCACGGCAAAACCACGCTGGTCGACGCCATGTTGTGGCAGTCCGGCGCCTTCCGCAAGGGCCAGGACGTCGACGACCGGGTCATGGACTCGATGGACCTCGAGCGCGAGAAGGGCATCACGATCCTCGCCAAGAACACCGCGGTCCGTTACGGCGACGTCAAGCTGAACATCATCGACACCCCTGGTCACGCCGACTTCGGCGGTGAGGTCGAGCGCGGCCTGACCATGGTTGACGGCGTGGTGCTGCTGGTCGATTCATCCGAGGGTCCGCTACCTCAGACCCGCTTCGTGCTCGCCAAGGCGCTCGACGCCGGTCTGCCGGTGATCCTGGTGGTCAACAAGGTCGACCGTCCCGACGCAAGAATCGCCGAAGTCGTCGACGAGGTCTACGAACTGTTCATGGATCTCGGTGCCGAGGGTGACCAGATCGAGTTCCCGATCGTCTACACCAACGCCAAGGCAGGCTGGGCATCGCTGACCGAAGGTGACGAGGGCACCGATCTGGGTCCGCTCATGGACCTGATGGTCGAACACATCCCCGCACCCGAGTACGACCCGGAGCATCCGGCCCAGGCCTACGTGACCAACCTTGACGCGTCTCCTTACCTGGGCCGTCTGGCCCTCTGCAGGGTGATGCACGGAACGATCCGCTCGGGCGCACCGATCGCCTGGTGCCGGGCAACCGGCGAGATCGAGCGGGCGACGATCTCGGAGCTGTTCGTGACCGAGGCGCTGGATCGCGTTCCCGCTGACGAGGCCGGACCGGGAGAGATCATCGCCGTCGCCGGACTTCCGGACGTGACCATCGGAGAGACCCTCGCCGACCTGGAAGACCCGCGACCGCTGCCGGTGATCGAGGTCGACGAGCCATCGCTTTCAATTGAAGTCGGGATCAACACCTCGCCGCTGGCCGGCCGTGAAGGCAGCAAGGTCACCGCCCGCCAGATTCAGAACCGGCTTGACCAGGAGCTGCTCGGCAACGTCTCGATCCGGGTCCTGCCGACCGAGCGTCCCGACGCCTGGGAGGTACAGGGTCGAGGCGAGCTACAGCTCGTTGTCCTGTTGGAAATCATGCGGCGCGAGGGTTTCGAGCTGACCGCCGGCCAGCCCCGAGTCGTCACCCGCGAGATCGACGGCAAGATTCACGAGCCGATGGAAGCGCTGCAGATCGACGTGCCCGAGGAGTTTGTCGGGCCGGTGACCCAGCTCCTGGCTTCCCGCAAGGGCCGCATGGAGAACATGATCAGCCAGTCCGACAGCCGCAATCGCCTCGACTACGTGATCCCGGCGCGTGGCCTGGTCGGCTTCCGGACCGAGTTCCTGACCGAGACCCGCGGCACAGGCATCATGAACCACGTCTTCCACGGCTGGGAGCCATGGGCCGGCGACATCACGACCCGCAGTACCGGCTCACTTGTCGCCGATCGCAAGGGTGCCACCGCGAGCTTCGCGCTGTTCGGCCTCCAGGACCGGGGCGCCATGTTCGTCGGTCCGGGCGAGGACGTCTACGAGGGCATGATCGTTGGCGAGCACACCCGCGCCAACGACCTCGACGTCAACGCGGTCAAGGAAAAGCAGCTGACCAACATGCGCGCCTCCAGTTCCGACGTGCTGGTCCGGTTGACTCCGCCGAAGGATCTGACCCTCGAGTCCGCGATCGAGTTCCTGCGGTCGGACGAGTCGGTTGAGATCACCCCGAAGTCCCTGCGGATGCGCAAGACGGTGCTCGACGGCACCGAGCGGGCCAAAGCCGCCCGCAAGATCAAGAACCTGTCCCGCTGAGCATCGGGTCCGCGTCGGCTTTCTGACCTCGAAGGTCTGAGCGTACGGAGACAGGTGAACGGGTGACGAGGCCCTGCGCCTCACCACCCGCTCCCTCTCCCCGCTCTTGTCGCCTGCCTGGCATCGCTCCCTGGCAAGTTGACTGGTACGTAAACCGTTGTCAGAGCCACGGGTTGCGGTGGCAGGCGAGATTTCTTCCAGCGGCCGATCAGCCGGTAGGTGCGAACACCTTGCGAAATGAGTTCAGTGCGCGGGGTGAACCCCACGGGGTGAGTCGGCGCGCGGTGATCGAGCGCATCGGGTTCTTCCGGTCCATCGAGATCGATACCCATTCGGCCCATCCGGTGCGCAGGCTGAGGTCAGCGTTGGGCGCGACTCCCTGCCGGGGTGTCGCCTTGCCGTTCTCAACCGTGATGTGCCAAGGCTCGGCATCGGTGAAGCGCCACTCGGTTGTGAACCTGCCGTGGCCGACAGCGGCCGCGTTGCAGGAGCGGGCAACCATGTCGAAATGCAGTGCCTGGATCTCCACCGAAGAGTCCGGCTTCGCGCATGGCTCCCCGCTCACCCCGGCCAGCAGCAGGGCGATCTGGTCGGAGGCGATCTGTTCGATGCTCTTCTCCGGGTCGAAGGGCCACTGGTCCGGCGGCATCTCTTCCTTGGGGTAACCGATGGTGCGCCATCGCTGGTTGATCAGCCGGAGACTGAAGGCGGTGATCTCTTCGAGCGAGAATCCCCAGCACTCGGTGTACTCGCGATTGAAACCGGGTGGGCAGAAGACGCCGAGGGAGTAGCGGTCCACCTCGCGGAAGAGTTCGACCACCGCCGCCTTGCACTCCTCTGACTGCGGGACGATCTCCGAGAGCACCTTGACCCCGAAGCCGATGTGGCGCTGTTCGTCTCGCGAGATGTGCTTCATGCCCTCGGCGAAGCCGGGCATCGATCCGTCTTTGGTGAAGAAATCCTCGATGAAGTGCTGACCCGGCTGGGCAAGGGTTCCCTCGACCACCAGGTGGTAGAGCGCCACAGCCTGGGCGTACTTGGGAAGCGAGCGGTCAGCCCGGAGTTCGTCGGCCATGCGGTCGAGACGGTCGAAGACTCCGCGGTAGCCCCATCCAAGCTGGGGCAGCGTGGTCCTGAGCGTCGTGGCCACGTCGTCGCCGGCGCCCAGGACCTCCTTGAAGAACCGGTGGAAATGGACCGCGTGCCGGGCTTCGTCGACCTGCTGCGTGGTCAGGAAGTAGGCCTGCTCCTCGGTCGGCGCGGCATCGATGTAAGGGGAGAGGTTGTCGGCGACCGAGTCTTCTCCGTAGAAGAACATCGAGTACATCCAGAGCGCCGAGGTCCGCTGCGTTTCCGTAAGCGAATCCCAGCCGGCGCGGTCCCGGGAGAAGTCGATCCCCATCGCGCTCCAGTTGTTCTCCTCCCACCGTCGGTAGAGATCGACGTACGAGATGCCGGCCGTGGAGGTTGCGCGCGGCTCTGTCTCTGCGACTGACATCGGGCGGGAGTATAGATAAATGCCCAAGTACGCGAAACCGGATACCTCAGGAGTCGAGCTTCGAGCGGGCGCTGCGCACTTCTTCTACCGCCTCTTCGCGGCTCATGCCGAGACCGATCAGCAGGTCGGTCGCCGTGGCACGGACCTGAGAGATGATCACGCTCACTGCCAGGTTCGATGTGACGTCGAGCGCGGCCGTCGCGGTCGCGGCGGCCCGCAGAGCGGCCTCACGGGTAGCCGAGTGCCGTGGTGCGCCGCCAAGGTGCTGGTCGAGTGATCTGACCGCCGCGGAGAGGTCGCGAATCGAGTCGGTGGCGGCCTTGGGGATGTGTTCTTCGAGGTCGATCGCGCGTACCGCAGCCCGCGCCAGCACCCTCGTATTGCGGATCATCAGGTCGACCGGCTCGGCCGCTGTCGCGAGTTGGTCGACCCGTCCGCGGGCGGGGCGGCGGATCGGTGAAAGCGAGATCGTCTCCTGCCCGGCCTCGACCGCGATCATCATCTCCCTTACCGCCGGGTCGAGCGAGCGGGCCCGCTCCAGCGCGGCGGTGATCTCTTCCCGGCTCGAGTGCTCGAGCGCATCAGCGATGTCGACCAGGGTGCCTGACAGGCGTGAAAGCAACGGCTCCAGGTGCCGCCGGACCAGTCGCACGGGGTCAACCGGGGTGAGTGCGTTGGCGGCCAGTGCGATCGAGCCACCGATAAGAGCATCGACGAAGCGGGTCGCGGTGTCGGCCACGTCAGGCGCGGCCAGGGTCGCCACCAGCACCGCAGAGACGGCCGCCTGATTGACCAGCAGCACGCCACCTCCCGAAAGCAGGGCAACGACCATCGCCAACCCGAGGACCAGCATCAGTTGCCAGGTGCCGGTTCCGGTGACCAGAACGATCAGGTCGGCGACCGCGATGCCGAGCGCCACTCCCAGGGCCACCTCATAGGCCCGCCGCCCCCGCCGTTCGATCGCCAGCCCGAGCACCAGGACGACCGCGATGGGAGCAAAGAACGGTTGGGGATGGCCGAATACCCTGGTCGCGATCAACCAGGCAAGGCCGGCTGCCACGCAGACCTGAAGGATGCGCCACCAGGCGAAGCGAACCGCCGCCAGCCGCTGGTCCAGCGCACGCCTGAGCTTTGCCCGCCGGGTCGGCAGCTCATGGGTCGCGGTAGGGGACACGTCCCCAACTATGCCACCCCCGCCGGGTATCGATGCCGGCCCCGCCAGCCAACGGTCGCAACCCCTCGACCGACCGCCTCGGTCTCATCCGGACCGCAGCAGCGGCATCAACCCAGCTTCGGTGACTTCCATTCGGTGGCGAGGCGGGCGGCTATCTGGCCGGGAAGGCCTTCGGCCGGGACGCGGACCTGTTCGAGCGAGTCACGGTCGCGCAGGGTGACGGTGTCGTCTTCCATGGTCTGGTGGTCGACGGTGATTCCCCAGGGGGTACCGATCTCGTCCTGGCGGCGGTAGCGCTTGCCGATTGATCCGCCGGCGTCGTACTCGGCCTGGATTCCGGCCTTGCGGAAGCCGTTCATGATCTCCTTGGCTTTCTCCGGCATGCCCTCCTTGGTGACCAGCGGCAGGACCGAGACCTTGACCGGGGCGAGTCGGGGGTGGAGGCGCAGAACGGTGCGCTCACGGCCCTCGACCTCTTCGACTTCGTAGGCATCGACCATGAAGGCCAGCGCGGCGCGGTCGGCGCCGGCGGCCGGCTCGATCACATGCGGCAGGTAGCGCTCGCCGGTCTTCTGGTCGAAATACTCGAGCTTCTCGTTCGAGTGTTCCTGATGCTGGGTCAGGTCGAAGTTGCCACGGTTGGCCACGCCTTCCAGCTCCGACCAGCCGATCGGGAAGAGGTACTCGATGTCGCTGGTCCCTGATGAGTAGTGGGAGAGCTCGTCGGATTCATGCGGGCGGACCATGAGGAAGTCCGGGCGGATGCCGAGTTCCAGATACCAGTCGCGCCGGATTTCGATCCACTTCCGGTACCACTCGTCGGCCTCGGCCGGCGGCACGAAGAACTCCATCTCCATCTGCTCGAACTCACGGGTCCGGAAGATGAAGTTGCCAGGGGTGATCTCGTTGCGGAAGGACTTGCCGATCTGAGCGATACCGAAAGGCGGGTTCTTGCGGGCGAAGTTGAGCACGTTCTTGAAGTTGATGAAGATGCCCTGGGCGGTCTCGGGCCGCAGGTAAGCGACCGAGCTCGAGTCCTTCATCGGACCGACGTTGGTCTCGAACATCAGGTTGAACTCGCGGGCCTCGGTCAGCTCGCAGGCCGGTCCGTCACCCGGGTTCTTCGAGGGCTTCTGGGGGCAGGTCGCGTTCTCCAGGTCGTCGGCCCGGAAGCGCTTGCCGCAGGTGCGGCAGTCGACCATCGGGTCGCTGAAGCCGGAGAGATGCCCGGAGGCCTCCCAGACCTTGGGGTGCTGGAGGATGGCCGAGTCGAGGGCGACGATGTCGTCGCGCTCGGTCAGCATCGCCTTCCACCACTCGTTCTTGACGTTGTTCTTCAGCAGCACGCCGTAATGGCCGTAGTCGTAGGTGGAACCGAGCCCGCCGTAGATCTCGGAGGACGGGAAAACGAAGCCGCGGCGCTTTGCCAGCGCGACGATTTCGTCCATCGTGACTTCAGTGTTCTTCTCTGCTGCGGGTTGGTCTGCCATGGGCGGGAACGGTATAGGGGACGCATCGGGCGGCGCGCTGCGATAATCATCCGTCCATGCCGATCTACGAATACCGATGCGACGCCGGCCACGAGGTTGAAGTAATGCAGTCGATGAGCGAGGACTCGCTGACCGAGTGCCCCGACTGCGGTGCTCCGACCCGGCGGGTGCTGCACTCACCGGCGATCCACTTCAAGGGATCCGGCTTTCACAACACCGATTACGGCACCCGCTCTTCGAACAAGGCCAAGCAGGCGGCTGCGGCTGCGTCGAAGGATTCCGGCTCCGGTGGCGACTCCGGATCCTCGTCGTCAGGCGACTCGTCGGACTCATCCTCCGGTTCGTCCGGCCCCTCCTCCGGTTCATCTGGCGGTGATTCGGGCGGCAAGAAGGCCGACTCAAAGCCGGCCAAGAGCGCCTCTTCCTCCTCGGACTGAAGTTCGGTCGCGCGAGAGGTTGGTCTTGACCTGCTCCAGCCACCCGGATGACGGCCCGCATGTAAGTTGAAGCCATGACTGATGGAGGGGAAACCGGTTCGGGCCGGGTGGTCCGGCAGTTGACCGGGCTGGACTCGGAGTTTCTGGCGATCGAAGACGATCGCAACTTCGCCCATGTCTCCGGGCTGGCTGTGCTGAATCCGGCCGAAGCCCCGGGGGGAGAGCTGACCCTCGCCGACGTGCGAAAGCTGGTGCTCGAGCGGATCCACCTGCTGCCGCCGTTTCGCTGGCGGCTCGAAGAGGTACCTTTCGGCCTTGACCACCCGTGGTGGATCGAAGACCCGGACTTCGACATCTCTTACCACGTTCGCGAACTCGCGCTTCCTTCGCCCGGCAAGGACAGCCAGCTGGCCGCTCAGGTCGAGCGAATCATCTCGCGGCCGCTGGACCGGACCCGCCCGCTCTGGGAGCTCTACCTGATCCAGGGCGTACACGGCGACCGGGCCGCGGTGCTCACCAAGATCCACCACTCGGTCGTTGACGGCGTCTCTGGCGCCGAGATCCTGGCGATCCTGTTCGACCTCGACCCCGCCGGCAGGGACCTGCCCGAGGATCCCAACCCGATCGAGACCTTCAGGCACCCGGGGTCTCTCGGCCTGCTGGCCAAGGGTGCAGCCGGTCTTCCTGGCCGGGCCCTTCGCACCGCGAAGAACGTGCCGACCACCGTCATGAACGCGGCTGACGTACCGCCGATCCGCGCCATTCCGGGCATTCGCGCGATGGGCTCCGCGACCGGCGCCCTCAGGCGGCTGACCGGGCGGGGAAACGGCGACCCTGGACGCCCCAACCTGACCGCCCCGCGCACCCTGCTCAACGATCGCATCTCCGGCCACCGACACTTCTCCTTCGGCACGCTCTCGCTGCCCGAAGTCAAGGCGGTCAAGGACGCTTACGGAGTCAAGGTGAATGACGTCGTCATGTCACTTTCGGCCGGGGCGGTCCGCAGCTTTCTGCTGGCCAACGATGCGCTTCCCGCGGAGCCTCTGATCGCGATGGTTCCAGTCTCGGTACGGGGCGAGGAGGACATCGGCACCTTCGGCAACCAGGTGTCGGCGATGATGGCCGCGCTGCCGACCGACGTGCCCGACGCGGTCGAGCGCCTGAACTGCGCCCATGCCGAGATGGCTGTGGCCAAGCTCCACCATGCGGCCCAGCCGCCTCACTTCATCGCCGACGCGACCGAGCTGGTGCCGCCGGTCCTGTTCTCCAGAGCCGCACGGGTAGCAGCCGAGCTCGGTGCGAGCTCACACTTCGACCCGCATTTCAACGTGATCGTCTCGAACGTTCCGGGCCCGCCGGTGCCGCTGTACATGGCCGGAGCGAAGCTCGAGTCCCATTACCCGGCCTCGGTGATCATGGACGGGGTCGGGCTGAATATCACGGTGCTCAGTTACCTCGACCGGCTTGACATCGGCATCGTCGGCGACCGGGAACTGGCGCCGAACTTCGACCTTCTGGTCGATGCCATGGGCGACGAATTGAAGGAACTGATGCGCCGCGCTCCGGCGGGGTAGCCCGCCTGCTGTTAGCTTGGGGGTCAGGCGGCACCCGGGTCACCGGGTCCGAGAGGGTGGACGAAAGGTTTCCGGATCAGCGAAGCACCAAAAAACGGTTCGGCGAGCCTGGTTCGACAGCTGACCAGCGTGGATGCACTTTTTCTCGCGGTCGAGGACGGGCGCAACTTCAGCCATATCTCCGGACTTGCGATTCTCGATCCGTCGACCGCGCCCGGTGGCTCACTGTCGCTGGAAGACGTCCAGAAGATGATCGAGGACCGGCTCCACCTGTTGCCTCCGTTCCGGTGGCGTCTGGCTGAGGTCCCGCTCGGGCTCGACTATCCCTACTGGGTCGATGACCCGGATTTCGATATCGAGTTTCATGTGCGCGAGCTGGCCCTGCCCGCGCCCGGCACCGAGGCGCAGCTCGCGCTTCAGGTTGAGCGCATCGTCTCCAGGCCACTCGATCGCGCCCGGCCGCTGTGGGAGTTCTACCTGGTCCAGGGTCTGGAGAAAGGCAGGGTGGCGGTTCTCAGCAAGATTCACCACTCGGTCGTTGACGGCGTATCCGGAGCGGAAATCATGGGGATCCTCTTTGACCTTGATGCGGCCGGCCGGGACATTCCGCCGCCAGGCGAATCAGGCCCGACCGATCCCGTGCCGAGCTCGCTGGAGCTGTTCCGTCGTGCGGTACTCGGAACCCCGGGAAGGGTGGCCGGCAGAATCAGCAAGCTGCCTTCGACCCTGCCCAACCTGGTCGAGGTGCCGCCCATCCGCAGCATCCCGGGCGTCGGCCTGATCGGTCGCGTGGCCGAGAGTGCCCGCAGGGTGGTCCCGTTCGAAGGCGACGGGGAGGTTCTGGACCGACCCAAGATCAAGGCCCCGCGCACGATGCTCAACGGCCGGGTTTCCGCTCATCGTCGCGTCTCTTTCGGTTCGCTGCCCCTGAAGGCGGTGAAGGAAGTCAAGGACGCCTACGGAGCGAAGGTCAACGACGTGGTTGTCTCGCTGTCAGCCGGGGCACTGAGGGAGTACCTGATCAGCCGCGGGGATCTTCCCGATCAACCCCTGGTCGCGATGATCCCGATCTCGGTCAGGACCGATGAGCAGATCGGAACCTTCGGTAACCGCATCTCGATGATGATCGTCGAGATCCCGACTGACGAGCCTGATCCGGTGGAGCGCCTGCTTCGCTCGCATCGCTCCCTGCTGAAGGCAAAGGAGCGCCACGGCGCGCTGCCTGCCGACCTGATGAGGAGCGCCAACGACTTCATCCCGCCGGCGATCTTTGCCCGGGCCGCCCGCGCGATCACCTCGGTCGGCGCTTCACCCCGTTTTCAGCCCCACTTCAACGTCACCCTTTCAAACGTCCCGGGGCCGCCTTTCCCGCTCTACATCGCCGGGGCCGAATTGATCGCCAACTATCCGATCTCGGTTGTCGCAGACGGCATCGGCCTCAACATCACCGTGCTCAGCTACCGCGACCACCTCGACTTCGGCATCGTCAGCGACCGCGAGATCGCCCCCGACCTCAGCCTGATCATGGAAACCCTTCGCAGCGATCTCAAGATCCTGAAGAGGAGGGCCAGGGCGAAAGTGAAGGCTGACGCAAAGAAGAAGACGGCGAGTAGCTAGCGCTTACGCTTCTTCAGCACTTTCACTTTGCGCTTGGCCGTGGATGCATTGCCCGCAGCATCAGAGGCTCGTACTGCAATCGTCGCGATCGATACCTTCTTGCGGACCGCTTTCCTGACCAGCTTCCTGGCCTTTCCGGTGAGTTTCAGCTTCAGCTTGACCTGCTTACCAGCGACCGCTGACCGGGTCGTCCTTTTCAGCTTGAGCGTCTTCGTCTTCCTGACCTTGCCGTTTGGCCTGAACATCTTGACCTTGATCTTGCCGGTGGCCTTGAGCGCGCAGTTTTCGTTCAGGCAGGTCGCCTTGAGCACGATCCTTTTCGGGCTCTTCTGTTTCCTGGCGCCACGGAGCCTGAGCTTCGGAGCTGCCCCGTCTGAGGAAAAGCTGCGTGTAGCCGGGGTCGGGTCGGCGTTGTTGAAAGGTGCCGGGTCCGAGGCAGTGACCGAGAAGCTGTGCGGCCCCTGGGCAAGACCGCTGTAGGTCTTGCTCCCCGAGTCGCAGGCTTCAGGCGCACCGCCGTCGATCGAGCAGCTGAAGACTGAATCCGGCTCATTCGACGAGAAGGTGAAGGTCACCGAATTCCTGTTGACGACCCGTGCATTCCCGGGGCCTGAATCGATACTGGTTTGCGGTGCCGTCTGGTCAACATGGGCGGCCCAGAGCTCGACCCCGGTGGCGCCCGCGCCGGTGCCGACAGGCAATCCATCCGAGCCTCGGAAGTAGAGGTACTCGCCGGAAATGATTATCGCGTTGATCAGCGAGCCGCCGGTGGGATTGATGTCCGTGAGGCGCTCGGTACCGGAAGTGGTCAGGTCGCTTCGCCAGAGTTCCACGCCGGTGGTGCCATCGTCGAAAGCGCCGTAGAAGCCGCCACCAAAACCAACAGCCGAGGCGAAGGGCGGACTGACTCCGTCAACCACCAATTCGGTGCCTCCAGCCGTGCCATCCCACGTATAAAGGGGGCCCGAGGCCGGGATCGTTATGTAGAGGGTACCGTTCAGCTCCGTCAGCCCACCGACTGCGCCAATGCCAGTAAACATCTCTTCAACGTCGCCAAGAATGCCGCTGGTCTTGTAGACGCCGAAGTCGCCGCTGATGAACAGTTCCCCGCCGAATTCCAGGGCCGGTCCACCAAACTCCAGGCCGTTACTGTCATCGCCGCCGGGCCTGAGGTCCGCAAACAGCTCGGTGCCGCCCGGGGTTCCATCGGTTCGCCAAAGCTCAATCCCGACAACGCCGTCGTTAGCCTTGAAATAGAGATGTCCGTTGTATTCGAAGAGACGGCCCGGTTTGCCGTCGGCCGGGCCGGGGTTGATGTCCTTGACCATCTTTGTGCCGAAGAACGAGCCGTCCGAGGTCCAGAGTTCCCTGCCGTCGACGCCATTGTCGAAGCTGAAGTAGAGCTGATCACCGATCGCCTGCATGTTGCTGATGTCGAAGTTGGGATCGGCCTCGAGGTCGCGCACCATTTCGGTCCCGGCTGCGCTTCCGTCTGACTTCCAGAGCTCGTAGCCTGCGTCCGGAGGGGTCTGGGCCAAAAAGAACAAGGTTCCGTCCACGTTGACCAGCTGTTGAGGGTCGCCAGAGTTGAAGTTGAGCGGATCCAGGTCCTTGACCAGCATGGTGCCCGCTTCGGTGCCGTCTGTTTTCCACAGTTCGGCGCTAAGCGGACTCGCCAGGGCATTGAAGTAGACGTCACCGTTCATTTCAACGAATCCGTTCGGTGAACTGGAGTAAGCGACGACCCCGTTATCGCCGGGGTTGATGTCCTTGACCATGTATGTACCCGCCTCGGTCCCGTCGCTTCGCCACAGCTCGGTTCCGTGAACTTCACCGTCAGCGACCAGGACACCGTCTCTGGCGTCGAAGATCAGGACGCCGTTCAGGTCTGCCCCGCCGGGAGTCTGACCGTCGCCGGCCTGAAGCGGGTCGCCGTCGTCAGGCCCCGGGTCAATGTCCTTGACCTGTTCGACGACCACCGGACCGAGCGCTGCCCGGGCGGTCGAGTCGAGGCCGAGGCCGAGCAGCAAGAAGGCCGCAGCCAGGATGAACAGGCGCGGAACCGCCTCGAACGATCGATCAAATGTGGACTCCCTGGTCAAAACTCCCTGGCCTTTCTTCTCAGTTTGGTCATTACTTCCTGATCAGCTTCACGGTGCGCTTCTTGGTGACCGTCGAGCAGCCGCCGCCGGGCTTGTAGACCGTCGTCAGCTTGACCTTCACATTGCCCTTCTTCTTCAGGGTCTTGAGGCTCTTGCCTTTGGCCTTGATCGACACACTGCCGGTTCCCTTGGACCCGACCTTTCGTGTCTTCTTCTTCACCTTCTTTGAAGACTTGAGCACCACCGTGCCGCTGCCGCCGGCGGTCACCGCGAGCTTGGCGGTGCCGTTCTTTTTATTGCGGGTCAGCTTGCCCAGCTTGAGCGACTTCTTCGGACAGAAGGTAGCGCTGGGCGTGCGGTCTCTGTCCATGAAGACCTCGCATGTGAGCGCGGTGCCGGTGCATGGCCCGGTCCAGCCGGTGAAGCGCTCGCCGGGGTCCGGGCTGGCGGTCAGGGTGATGGTCGTCAACGAGGTGAAGTCCCCGGAGCAGTCGTTGCCGCAGGTGATGCCGCCCGGGGACGAGGTGACCTTGCCCTTTCCGGGCCCCTTCCTTGTCAGCTTCACGTTGTAGGTCGGCGTTTCGGTCGATGCTGCCTGCACGATCTGATTCGAGCCGTTGTTCAGTCTCCAGGCCGCCGTCGCTTTGCCGTCGGGGCCGACGGAGAGTTGGGCCGTATCGGCATCAAGGCCGGTCGGCGAGATGATCTGTGGCTCGGCAAAGCCGGTGTCGGGTGCCTTGGCCGCCGCCGCCACGACCGTTTCCGCACCGGCCTCCTCGCGCCAGAGGAGGGTGACGGTCGAGTCTGGCGCGACGACCACGTTGACGTTTTTGTTGGTTTCGGAATCCGGTTCGGAGATGTCGACCGGGGTCCCGAACGAGCCACCGGCAGGGCGGATGCTGGTCTGGACCTGGTGGGAGAACGGTGCGACCTGCAGAAACCAGGCCGCCGCGGCAGTTCCGTCCGACCCGATCGCGATCCGGGGATCACGGACGAAGTCGGACGTCGCGGAAAGATCGCTCGCCGCAGCGAAAGCACCTCCCGGGGGCCGGACCCGCGCCTGGATGACCTCGTCGGATCCGTCCCTCAGCGTGAACACGACAATCGTGATGCCGTCGGACCCGATCGCCACGTCGGCCTCGATCGCTTCGGCAGCCGCCGGACTCAGCAGTTCGGCCGCGCCGAAGGATCCGCCTGCCGGCCGCGTTGCCGCATGAACCCGGTAGTCGGGGCCGGACAGCGCGACCCAGGTGACCGTAGCTGCGCCACCTGGTCCGGCGGCAGGAACGACCGAAGACAGGCTCGTGCCGGGTCCGGAAAGGACTTCGGCGGGACTGAAATCACCGTCCGGCGGACGCGTGCTCGACTCCGCGACGTCCCCGGATCCGGTCCCGCGTTCCCAGGCAACTGTGGTGGTGCCGTCTGGCCCTATTGAGATCCTTGGGCTTTCGGCGTCGTAGGCGTCGGTCGAAAGGTCCTCGACCGGACTGAACGAACTGCCGCCCGGACTCAGGGTGGCGGTCTGGATCTGCTGACTGTCACCACCGTCGCGGGCCCAGACCACGGTCACGCTTCCGTCGGGGCCGACCGCGACGTCTTCGTCGTCGGGGCTGTCGCCGGTTCCGGGGATCTCGACCGCCGGGCCGAACTCACCGACCGGGGGGCGGACTCGGACTGCGATCGAGCGATCCACGTTCTCCCGCAGCCAGACCACGGCGGTGGTGCCATCAGACCCGACCGCAGTAGCGAGACCATTGGCATCTTCGCCTGTCTCCGAGAGGTCAGCGGCCGGCAGGACCCAGGGGCCCTGAGGCGCAGCTTGCGAACGGGTGGCGGCGAAGGCGGAGATCGCAAGCAGCATCCCCAGCCCGAGGAGCGCAAAGACGGTGTTCGTTTTCCTGAACCGCAGATTTCCCTGCCGACTTGCTGACATCCTGGCCTCCCGGAGTACTTCAATTGATCCGGTCGCTCAGCGTTGCGCCTCCCGACCCTCTCCTTCCGTTAACAATAACCCCCGGGAAAGGCGGAAGTAGCGGAATCGTCGACTCAGCCGCCCTCGAGCTGGCGGGCGGCGCGCTGTCGCTCTTCGACCGGGATCTCGAGTGAGCCCCCCGGGCCCGGGCCGGAGGGGACCAGCACATCCGGTTCCGCCGATCCGGCGAAAGCTGTGGAGAGGGCGAGTTGCGGCATCGCGATGAAGCCCATGTCCGAGACAAAGGCCTTGGGCGCGGTCCAGCCGATGATCGGCCCCTTGATGAAGTTGTAGGGAAGCCGCAGCGGCGAAGTGAGGCGACTCTTGATCCCGTTGAGGATGTTCTGCTGGGCGGCTGCACGGTCGAGGTCGTCGTAGCCCTCGGAGAATGCGCTGGTGCCGTTGCCGGGGCAGGGGCTTGGTTTGCGAGTGCGGGCGTAGGCGAGCGCATCCTGTCCGTCGAGGGTGTTCGATCCCTCGCTGAGCTGGATCGTCCAGCCGCCGTTGGACTCCCCTCCGGAAATATCGGAACAGAGGGGGATGTCGAGGTCGACCTTGACCCCGCCGATCGCGTCGATGAAGTCGGCGAAGCCCTCGAAGTTCATGATCACCACGTGGTCGATCGGGATGCCGAGGAAGTCCGAGACGGTCTGCTGCTGGAGCTTCGCTCCGCCGAAGGCATAGGCCCCGTTGATCTTCTGGTTGTCCTGCCCGGGAATCTCGGCGTAGGAATCGCGCGGGATCGAGAGCTTGCGGAACTGGCCACCGCCTGCCCTCACCACCATCAGGGTGTCGGCTCTGGCGCCGGCGCAGCCGTCATGGGGCGCTTCACCGCGGGCCTGCTGCTCGTAGCAGCGCTCCTCCTGTGCGGCACCTGGCTCCAGCGTGTCCGGAGAACGGCTGTCTGTGCCGATGACCAGAATGTTCTGTGCCTGTGGAAGCAGCCACGGATTGCCCTGCAGGGCGGCCCTTGCATCGCCATCCAGTTTCATCGACTGGATCTGGGCAGAGACCGCAAAGGCGAGCACGCTCAGGGCGAACCAGCCCAGTGCGGCGAAAGCGAGCCACTTCAGCCAGCGGCGGGGTTTGCGCTTTCGCGGACGCGGGTCGCGGCGGTCGTCCGGTGGGCTTTCCGCCCGGTAGACCGGATACGGCACCGGCCCCTGTTCACGGCCAGCCGGTCGACTGGGCGAAGACTTGCGCTTCGTCTTGTCGCGCAGGGAGTCGATACCCGGCTTGCGAAAGCGGGAAAAGAGGCCCTTGCGTGACCGGTAGACGTTGTAGTCGGGGCGGTCGTCAGGTCGCTTGTCGCCGTCAGATGTCATAAAGGTCTAAGAATGGTGACTGATGAACGGAATTGAGACGATCGGGGCTGACCTCGGCGGCACGAAACTGGCCGTCGGCGTGGTCGACGGCCTACCCGAAACCCTTTGGCAGGACGAAGTCCCTTCGGCTGGCTATTCGCAGGAAGCCGTCATTGACCTTCTGGCGGAGGAGATCATGCGCGCCCGGGAGGTCAGGCCGGACGTCGCTGCGGTCGGGCTCGGTATACCGGCGCGGATCGATTTTGAAAAAGGCCATGCGATCGACACGGTCAACCTGGATTTCGAAGAGTTCCCGGTCCGGGACCTGATTCAGGAGCGTGTGGGCCTGCCGGCATTCGTCGACAACGACGGAAACCTGGCGATGATGGCCGAAGCTCTCTACGGCGCGGCCAGGGGCGCCCGCCACGCCCTGATGCTGACTCTGGGCACCGGGATCGGCGGCGGCGTCTGGGTCGACGGTGACATCTTTCGCGGATCGAGCGGCGCCGGGGCCGAGCTGGGTCACACGGTGGTCGATATCGACGGCCCTCCCTGTCAGGGCAACTGCCCGGGCCGCGGCTGCGTCGAGGTATTCGCCTCGGGGACCGGGATCGGACGTATGGGTACCGAGGCTGCCGCCAATGAGCCCGACTCGGAGCTCGGTCGTCTGGCGGCAGACGGGACCCGGATCGGTGGACGGCAGGTCAACGAGGCCGCTACGGCCGGCGACCCGGTGGCGATCGCGGTGGTCGAGCGGGTCGCGCACTACCTCGGCACGGCGCTGGTCACGCTTTCGAACATCTTCGAGCCCGAAGTGATCGTGCTGGGCGGCGGAGCAATGGCACTGGGTGAACTGCTGCTCGAACCGACCCGCAGAGAGGTGCGCAGCCATGCCCTCAGCCCGATGAACGAGACCCCGATCCTGGCCGCCACGCTCGGCCCGTCGGCCGGCATGATCGGTGCCGCGGCCCTGGCCCGCATCGAGCTGGAGAGGTCGCGCTGATGCCCGGCAGGCTGACCATCTGCCCGACCCCGATCGGCAACATGGACGACATCACCAAGCGGGTCCGTGACGCGCTGGTCAGCGCCGATTACATCGCCTGCGAGGACACCCGCCGTACGGGTCGGCTGCTCGACCTGCTCGAGATCAGCCCCAAGCCCCGGATGGTTTCCAACCACGAAGGCAACGAGACCTCCCGAGCCAGCGAGCTGACCAAGCGGATTGAGCGTGGAGACAACATCGCCCTGGTCAGCGACGCCGGCATGCCGGCAATCTCCGACCCCGGCTACCGGCTGGTCCAGGCCTGCATCGATCGCGGTCTGGAGATCGTGGTGCTTCCCGGTCCAACGGTGGTCCCGGTGGCGCTGGTCGCATCAGGCCTGCCGACCGACCGCTGGCGGTTTGAAGGCTTCCTCCCGAAACGCTCGGGAGAGATGGAGCGGGTGCTGAATTCGACCGAGACGGTTATCGCCTTCGAGTCTCCACGGCGGATCTCCAACTCGCTGGCGGCGCTGGCGGCGCTGGCGCCGGAGCGTCAGGCAGCCGTCTGCCGCGAGATGACCAAGCTCCACGAAGAGGTGACCCGGGGCACTCTGTCCGAGCTGGCGCTCAGGTTCAAGGGAGACGTCAAGGGCGAGATCGTTCTGGTCATCGGGCCGGCTGAGTCAAGCGCCCACGGACATGACACCGCGATTGCGGTCGAGGCTTTGAAGCGGCTGGTCAAGGCGGGCGCCCGGCCACGGGCCGCGGCCACGGTGGTAGCCGCGCTCACCGGGACCCGGGCGAACGATCTTTACAAGGCACTGACCGGGCGCGAACCGCGTCGATGAGCCGCATCGCCTTCGCGACCTGCTCGCCGCGCCAGGCGATGTGGGAGGACGACCTCGCTGCCTCCAGCGTGCTCGGAGAGGCCGGCTTCGAGGTCGAGTTCGTTGCCTGGGACGACCCCGAGGCCGACTGGGAGCTCTTTGACCGCGTGATCGTGCGCTCGGTCCGGGACTACTCGACCCGGATCGAAGAGTTCCTCGGCTGGACCGACTCGGTCGGTACCGCGCGCCTGCGCAACAGCCCGGAGATGATCCGCTGGAACTCGGACAAGCGCTACCTGGCCGAGCTCGACGGAGCCGGCCTGCCGGTGCCTCCGACCCTGCTGGTCGCCCCAGGCGGGCGGATTCCGGAGCTTCACGGCGAGTTCGTGATCAAGCCGCTGGTCGGCGCCGGCGCCCGGGACACCGGCCGCTTTGGACCGGAGGCGGTTCCGGCGGCGGTCGAACTGCTGACCAGGCTCGGCGAGAGCGACGAGATCGCCATGGTCCAGCCCTATCTGGAAGAGATCGAAACCGGCGGGGAGACCTCGATCGTGGTAATCGGCGGGCAGGTCGGCTGGGCCGTCAACAAGGGCTCGTTCCTCGCTCCGGACTCGATCGTTCCGGATGATCCCGAAGGTGTCGCCGCGGCCGAGCGCGACGAGGAGCTGGTCCGGCTGGTCGAGCCGCAGCCGGCGGAAGTCGAACTCGCCCAGCGCACGGTCGCCTGGCTTGCCTCCCGCTTCGGCTCGACACCGCTCTTCGCCCGGGTCGACATGGTCAGCAGCGAAAGCGCGGCACCCGTCATCCTCGAGCTTGAGCTGATCGAACCCTCGCTCTACCTGGGCTGGGCAGCCGGACTCGACTTCCCCGGGGCGGAGGCTTTCGCCGCTGCCGTGATCGCCGATCTCGGCTGAGCCGCCGTATGCTGGAAGGTCCGTGAGTTTCTACGTAACAACACCGATCTTCTACGGCAACGGCGAGCCGCACCTCGGCCACGCCTACTCGACCATGGCGGCCGACATCCTCGCCCGCCATCAGCGCCAGCGCGGGGAGGATGTCTTCTTCCTCACCGGAACCGACGAGCACGGCGAGCCGATCGCACAGGCAGCCGAGCGGGAAGGCATCACGCCCCAGCAGCTGGTGGACCGCAGCGCCGGCCAGTTCCGCGACATGGTCGGCAAGGTCGACGCCACCAACGACTTCTTCATCCGCACCACCGACCCCGGCCATATCGAGCGGGTCCAACGCGTGGTCGACCGGGTCAAGGAGAACGGCTACGTCTACAAGGGCACCTGGATCGGCTGGTACTGCCCGCGCTGCGCCGACTTCAAGAACGAGTCCGAGATCGGCCCCGGCGACACCTGCCCGATCCACGAGATCCCGCTCGAGCGCGAGGAGGAGGACAACTGGTTCTTCAAGCTCTCGGCCTTCGAGGAAAAACTCGAGCAGCTTTACGCCGACAACCCCGGCATGGTGCAGCCCGACTTCCGGCGCAACGAGGCCCTCTCCTTCATACGCGGTGGTCTGCGCGATGTCTCGCTCTCCCGCTCGAAGCTGGCCTGGGGCGTGCCGCTCAGCTGGGACCCGGACCAGGTCATGTACGTCTGGTTCGACGCGCTGCTCAACTACTACACGGCCCTCGGCTATGCCCGGGAAGGCGAGGATCTGACCGATCGCTTCTGGCCCGCCACCTGGCACATCCTGGCCAAGGACATCCTCAAGTTCCACGCGGTCTACTGGCCGGCCTTCCTGATTGCCGCCGGGCTCGAGCCGCCGCGGCGCATGTTCATCCACGGCTACCTGCTGATGGGCGAAAAGAAGATGTCCAAGTCGCTCGGAAATGTGCTTGATCCGTTCGAGGTGATCGAGCGCTTCGGCGCCGACGCGCTGCGCTACTACTGCTTCCGCGAGGTCAGCTTCGGCCAGGACGGCTCGATCTCCACCGCCGGATTCGAGAACCGCTACGAGTCCGAACTTGCCAACGATTTCGGCAACCTCGCCTCGCGCACTCTGGCGATGGTCAGCCGCTACCGCGACGGCATCGTTCCGGAAGCGTCCCCGGACGCGGCCCTGATCGCGGACTTCGACGGCATTGTCGAGCGGGTCTCGGCGCTGCTCGACGAAGCGCAGATTGGCCAGGCCCTGGAGGAGATCTGGGTGCTGGTCCGCAGGCTGAACCGCTACGTCGAGGAGTCCCAGCCCTGGGTTCTGGCCAAGTCCCCCGACGACGCCGACCGGCTTGACCAGGTCCTCTACGGCTTGATCGAGGGCCTCCGTGTGATCACCCTGTTGCTCCATCCTTACCTTCCGAACGCCTCGGCGACCCTGCTGTCCGCGCTCGGCCACGACGGGCTCGAACTCGAGCAGTTCGGTTCACGTCCGGGCGGAGTCACAGTCGAGAAGATCGAGCCGCTCTTTCCCAAGCTTGAAGCTCGGGGATAGGATCTACTCAGTCCGGGGGGAACCCGGGGGAGCCGAAAGGACAGCCGTGAAGACCATACTTTTCGCAGCATCTGTATTGCTCGTTTCGTCGTTTGTCGCCCTGCCGGCCGCCGCTTCAGGCGACGCCGGGGTCAGTGCGACGACGCTGAAAGTCAAGCTCGCGTCCGAGGACGGCAAGCCGAAAGTCAAGGTCGCCCGGCGACTCAAGGTGCTGTCGAGCTGTTCGACCGACTGCAACGCAAGGGTGAAGCTGATCCTGAAGACCCCGGCCACTACGCTCCGCCTTTCCGGTTCGCGCAAGCTTTCAGGCGGCGACATCTGGACTACCTGGATCCAGCTCAACGGGTACGGATTCAGATACCTGAAGAAGACCTACCGCAAGTCGGTACTGAAAGTGATCCTCACGGCGACCGACACCGTCACCAAGAAGCGGGTCGTGAAGACCAGGAATTTCCGCCTCTACAGGTAGCGACGCACTTGATCGATTCCCACTGTCATCTGAGTCGTTGTGAGGCATCGCCGGAGCAGGTGCTCGGGCGCGCTGCGGAGGCGGGGCTCACCCGGTTGCTGACCGTCGGCCTGGACGAGATCACCAACCGGGAGCAGGTCGCGCTGGCCGAGGCATTCGAGCCGGTCTATGCGGCGGTGGGACGCCACCCGAACGACGCCGACGGCTTCGACGATGCGGCAGCCGCAGACCTGCTCAACCTCGCGGCCCACGAGAAGGTGGTCGCGATCGGGGAGACCGGCCTCGACTTCTACCGCGACACCGCCGAGCCGGCCAGTCAGCGTCGCGCCTTCGCGGACCAGATCGAGATCGCCCGGGAGACCAGCCTGCCGATCGTCATCCACCTGAGGGACCGCCAGGGATCAGACGATGCTGCAGCGGAGACCTTCTCGATGCTGGCTGAGGCGGGGTCGGAGCTGACCGTGATCCTCCACTGCTTTTCGGCTCCCGACCGGGTGGAGGAAGCAGTCGAGCGCGGCTGGTACTGCTCATTCGCCGGCAACGTGACCTACCCGGCCAACTCCGACCTGCGCGAGGCCGTGCTGAAGGTGCCCGACCATCTGATCCTCTGCGAGACCGACTCGCCCTACTTGACCCCCCAGTCGAAGCGGCGGCAGCGCAACGAGCCGGCCAACGTAGTCGAGACCGCGGCACTGCTGTCGGAGCTTCGCGGGGAGACCGCAGCGGACTTCGACCGCATGGTCACCGAAAACTCGGCCCGCCTCTTCGGCTGGTGAGGCTCGGGCAGAACTTCCTTTCGGATCCCAACCTGCTCGACGCGATCGTCAGGGACTCCGGTGTCGGACCAGATGACTGCGTGCTCGAGGTCGGGGCCGGCGAGGGGGTGCTGACCGAGCGGCTCGCTGCCGTGGCAGAGCAGGTTCATGTGATCGAAATCGACCGCGGTCTGGAGCCGTTCCTGGAGCGGGTCGCGGCCCTGGAAAACGTGAACCTGATCTGGGCCGACGCGGTCCGGATCGACCTGGGCAGCCTGAACCCGCCTCCGACCGCGATGGTCGCCAACCTGCCTTATGCGGTCGCGACCCCGGTGATCATGCGAACGATCTTCGAGCTGCCTTCGATCTCTCGCTGGTCGGTGATGGTCCAGCGTGAGATCGCCGACCGCCTGCGGGCCGAGCCCGGTTCGAAGGTCTACGGCGCGCCCTCGGTCCTTGCCCAGCTGGCCGGACCGGTGAACCTCGTTCGAAAGGTCAGCCGCACCGTCTTCCGCCCGCCGCCGAGGGTGGACTCGGCGATCATCTCGATCGAAAGATCCGGTCCCGGTCCTGACCAGACGGTCCGGCGCGTAACCAGGGCGGCCTTCAGCCACCGCCGAAAGGCGCTGCCGCGCTCGCTCGACATGGCGATCCCGGGCATGCTCGCGCCCGCACGCGACGCCCTCGCGCAACTCGGGATCGATCCGGGAGTGAGGGCAGAGGTGCTCTCGCCACAGCAGTTCTCCGAGCTTTCGGGGATCATCGGGGACCGGCTGCCCGAGCAGTAAGCCACGGAGCACATCGATGGAGACCTACACCGCACCCGCAAAGCTGAACCTGTGCCTTTACCTTGGCCCTCGTCACCCCGACGGCTATCACGAGCTGGCTTCGATCTTCGAGCCCCTGTCGCTGCAGGACTCATTGACCGTGACGCCCGCCGAGCGGGACGAAGTGATTTGCGAAGGCGTGGATGGCGAGAACCTGGCCACTCAGGCCCTCAGGCTGCTGCGCTCCGAGGGCTGGTCTGCCGATCCGGTCCGGATCGAGATCGAGAAGCGCATCCCCGTGGCCGCCGGCCTCGGCGGTGGTTCGGCCGACGCGGCCGCGGTCCTCAGGCTCGGGGTGGGCGAGGTCGACGATCTGGCCGGGCTGGCGGCGATGGTCGGGGCCGATGTGCCTTCACAGATCGATCCGATGACCTGCCTGGTGGAAGGGATCGGGCAGAAGCTGACCTCGCTTCCCTATCCGGCCGAGCACTGGATCGTGCTGCTGCCGTTCACCGAGGGGCTCTCGACGCCGGAGGTCTTCGCCGAGGCCGACCGGCTCGGTGCCCGGCGTTCGATGGACGAGCTGCGGGAGATCTCGGGCCGGCTCTGGGCGGTCGCCAGCAACGCTGTCTCTCCGCTGACCTACCCCGGGCTTCTGGTCAACGATCTGGAGCCTGCCGCGATCTCGCTGAAGCCGGAGATCGGCCTGGCCAAAGAGCGGCTGGAGACGGCGGGTGCCAGATTCGTAGGCATGACCGGCAGCGGCCCGACAGTCTTCGGGATCTGCGCCAACCGCGGTGAGGCCGAGATGGTCGCTGCGGAGGCCGGCTCTGAAGCGATCGCCTGTCGGGGCGGTGCGGCTCCTTGAAGATTCCAAGCTCCCGTCGGGGCAGACTGATCGCTCTGGCCGCTCTGGCCCTTGTCGGCCTGGCCGGCTACCTGCTGTACAAACGCTTCTTTCCGGAATTCGACCTGCAGCAACTGCTTGACGACTTCGCCAACTTCCTCGGCGCGTGGACCTACCTGATCGTCGGGCTGCTCGCCTTCCTGGAGACCGGCGCCTTCGTCGGGCTGCTGGTCCCGGGGGAGACCGCGATGATCGTCGGCGGAGCGGTCGCCGGGCAGGGCGTGATCAACCTGTACCTGCTGCTGGCGATCGCCTGGACGATGGCCTTTCTTGGCGACTCCTTCAGCTTCATGCTGGGCCGCAAACTCGGCAGGGGTTTCGTGATTGAGCACGGGCCGAAACTGGGGGTGAGCGCCGAGCGCTTCGAGCAGGTCGAGCGTTACTTCGAAAGGCACGGGGGCAAGACCGTGCTGATCGGAAGGTTCGTGGGGATCGTGCGGGCGCTTTCTCCGTTTGTCGCCGGAACCTCCGGTATGCGCTTCGCCGCCTTCGCCCCGTACAGCATCCTCGGCTCCGGTCTCCAGGTGTCGAGCAACATCCTGCTCGGCTACATCTTCGCCCGCAGCATCGATGTCGCCGCCGACTACGCAGGCCTCTTTGCCCTGGTCCTGGGTACCGGCATTACCGTCGTCGTCGTAGTGGTCCTGCTCTACCGCCGACTGAGCGTTCGCGAGAACCGGGTAGCGATAGTCGCCTGGATGGAGGCCCATCGCATTACATATCCGCTTGTCTCGATCGGACGCCGTCTGAAGCCGCAGTACCGCTTCCTCGTCGAGCGACTCACTCCCGGGGGAGCCTTCGGCCTGGAGTTCACCACGCTCGGGGCGATCCTCGCGGTCTCTTCGTTTCTTTTCATCGGGCTGGCCGGGACGATCTTCGGTGACGGAGGCCCGACTCCGGGAGACCTGCGGGCCTTCGACATAGTCGATGCGCTGCGCACGCCCGCTCTGACGGATTTCGCCAAGGTCTTCACCTGGCTCGGGTCTTCAGCGGTGCTGCTGCCGCTGGCGACGATCACCGCAATCGTCCTCGGGGCAAAGAAGCGGTGGTACGACCTGGCGGTTCTGCTGCTGTCGGTGCTCGCGATCGGCATCGGTGTCGACATCGCCAAGGAGGCGATCGCCCGGCCGCGGCCGGAGGGGGGGCTGGTCGCCGTTTCGAGCTACGCATTCCCGAGTGGCCACGCCGCCTACTCGGTCTTCTACACCTGGCTGGCAGTCACGATTGCGGTCCGGATCAGACCCGACATGACCCGGGGCGCGCTGTTGATAGGAGCCGGTCTGGTCACCACCGCCCTGGTCGGCCTCAGCCGGGTCTACCTGGGAGTCCACTACCTGAGCGACGTCACCGCCGGGTGGGCATGGGGGGCGTTCTGGGTTGCCTTCTTTGCGACCGCGGCACTGATCGTCTCCCAGTTGCGCAAAGATTAAGGGCAATGCCCCTGGAGATCTCCGAAAACGCTCTCTATTTCACCGCCGCCGTGGTGGTCAGTCTGGCCGCCTACGTCTGGCTGATCCTGATCCCGTCGCTCAGTTCCTACGGCCGCTGGCACGAAAAGATCGCCGCGGGATTTCTCTCGCTGTTCATCTTCGGCACACTCGCCACCTTCGGAGTGGTCGGCGGGCTGGCCTACGTCTTCTTCTCGAACGACATCTCCGGAATCTTCCCCTGGTCCAGCGGGTGAGCCCGCCTCCGGCCAAAGCGAAGTCGGACGGTGCGGTCCGGCTCGCCGGGCCGGTGCTCGCCGGACGTGGGCTTCCGGGGCTGGCCCGTGCGGCTGCCGATGAGCTCGGCGTGGCCCTGGCCTTCCTCGATCGCTCCGGAATCGTGCTCGCCGTCGCCGGAGCGACTCGTGAGCAGGAGACCCGGCTGTCTGCAGCCGAAGAGGGTGTGGTCACGATCCCGCTCGGTATCGGTGAGGAGGTCGTCGGTGAAGCGCGCTACCTGGGCGAGGTAGCCGACCAGGGTCTGGTCGAGGTGATGGCGGCCTTTGCCACGCTCGAGGTCGAGCGGGCACGTTCGAGCGAGTGGGGCAATGAGGGGGCGGTAGCGGACCTGATTTCTGATCTGCTGGACGGAAGCCTGACCGACGGTGACGACCTCGCTGCGAGGGCCTCTGAACTCGGCTGTGAGCTCGACCGGGGTGGTGGTGTGCTGATGGTCCGCGCCCACTCGGGTTCAGCCCAGGAGGGCGACTGGCGCTCCCGGGTGCTCGACATGACCGTTCGCACGGTGCGGGCGGTCGCACCCGGCTCGATCGCCGCCACCGGTGAGTCCGAGCAGGGCCCGATTGTCGGCATCGTCGTCCCGACCTCGGATGAGGACCGACTGCTCAAGGTGGAGGAGTCCCTGGAGCGCGAACTGCCGCGCTCGCTGGCTGGTCTGACCGTCACGATTTCCCGCTCCCGCCACGCTGCCGGGCCGACGGAATTCGAGCGCGCCATCCGCGAGGCCCGTCTGGCCCTGAACGTGGGCGAGGCCGAGGGTCGCTCCCCGATCGCCTTCGAGGACACCGGGGCCTACCGCCTGCTGCTCGGGACCACAGCCGAAGAGCTGCACAGCTTCTACTCGGAGACGGTTGAGCCGCTGGTGCTCTACGACGAGCAGTACGAGACTGATCTGGTCGCCACGGTTGAGACCTACCTCGACAGCGACGCAAACGTGCCGGCGACCGCCGGCAAGATGTTCACCCACCGCCACACCATCCGCTACCGGCTTGAGCGGGTCAAGGACCTCTCAGGTCACGACGCCACCGCGACCGAAGGCCGCGAGCGTCTCGGTCTCGGCATCAAGGCGATGCGCGTCCTCGGTATCGCCTCACCGCGCGGACGCTCCCGCGAGCGCAAGACCACCTGAGCCAGGGCTCCGCGAGTCAGGAGCCCACCGCACCTTCCGGGTCGGTTTTGCCCGGCCCGGTGGGGCAGATCCGACCCGGAACCGGGACTACCTGACCCGGCCGACCCGCTTGATCGTCGTGTTGCCGCCGGAAGCCGATCCTCCACCGGCGACAGACCAGCGCGCCTTGAACTTCCTGGCACCCCTGCCGCGAAGCAGCTTGCGTCCGCGGTTGGTCAGCTTGATAGAGACCGTCTTCGTCTTGCCGGCCGCGACCTTCACGCCCTTGGCCGAGGCGATCTTGAACTTCTTCTTGCCGAGCGACTTCACAGTCACCTTCGCCGGGCCGCAGGCTGCGCCGCCCTTGGAGCAGGAGAGCTTCAGCTTCAGGGACTTGCCCCGGGCCGTGATCGAGCCCTTCTTGACGAGCTTGCCGGCCTTGGGGCTGGCCCATTCGGCCAGGCTGATCGAGCCGATCCCGGCGTAGTCGGGCGCGAGCACCGCACCGGGAGGCAGTACCTCAGGCAGGGGTGCCTTGATTCCGGCTCGCGAGCCCGGCGCTTCAGCCAGCGGCAGCCTGATCTCCACGTCAGAGATGGCCACGTCCTGCTGGTCATTGGACGGCCGCACATAGGAGAGCGCGGTCAGCGTGGTGCTTCCATCCTTGGGCAGGAGCTGTAGCTCGATCCTGGTGCCCGGCTCGAACTTGTAAGCGTTGCCGTGGAGCTGGAATACCTGAGCCCCGGAAGCGTCCGGGCGGTAAACGCCTCGAGCGATCAGGCGCTGCTTGTTGTCGGTCGAAATCTCCCACAGTCGCGCCGCGACCTGCGACTCGCTGCCATTGGAAACCGACATCTTCGAGATCACGGTCGGTGCGCCCATCAGGGTGTAGCCGCCAGCCGGAACTGTGCCGAAGGAGTAGGTGAGGGTGCCGGGTTCCGGCGTCACTGCCCTCTGGGTGCAGGCGTCGAGAAGCGAGAAGGCATTGGCGATCTGGTCGGAGCCCGAATCGGACTCGATCGTGCGCTTCTTCTGGTCGGTCAGTCGCAGCTCACCGGGCGACATCGCCGGCCAGGTCGGACCGGTGAACGGGCCGCCTGACGGATCGCTGTAGGGACACTTCTGGGTTTTGACCTCGACCCCGTTGACGGGCTTGGCACCTGTGCCCAGAAGGTAGTGCGCGAACCATGTTTCGACCCGCTCGAAACCAAGTTCCTTGTCACCCGGCCGGCCCTGCTCGAACTCGCCCGACAGTGGGGCGCGGGGGTGGCCGATGTCGGCGAAAAGCAGCGAGATGTCGGCTTCGGGCCAGTTGGCCTTGGTCCGGTTGTAGTAGCGCAGGGCTTCGTCGATCGGGAAGAGGTCGTCAGTGAAGCCCTCGGCGATCAGCGAAGGAGCGGGTTCGACCGAGTCGTCGATGTAGTAGGGCGAGTGGTTCAGGGTCATTTCATCGAGCATGACCTGTGCCACCGGGTTGATGCCGTAGGGCTCACCGGCCTCCATCATCGTCTTCCAGCCGTTGATGTCCCAGGTTGGTTTCACCGGGCCGTTGTCGCCGGAGAAATTGTCTCCCGCGCCGAACAGGGCGCTGATGATTCCGATCTTCATCACGCCGAACGCACCGACGTATGGGTTGTCGACTGTGTAGTCAAGAGTGCGTCCGTTCGGAACGAGCGCCGCGGCGAAATCGCTCGGGGGCACGATCGGGGCCGCAGCAGCAAGGCTCATCGGGGTGCCGAGCGGACTGGTCCACGGCGCGAGCGAGGCGTCGGGCAGCATGACCCGGTTCTTCAGCGCCGCCAGGCTCAGTGACTTGGTCCCGCCGTATGAGGCACCGACCGACCCGATCTTGTCGGGGATCACCAGACCCTCATCGACCAGCTTGCCGGCCAGGTACTGGGCGTCACGGACCTCGTAGCGTGTATCCATCAGGTGGATGAAGCCGTCGTCGCAGGCCCCGGGGGTGTCCAGCTCGAGCGCCGCGATCGCGGCCGGCTTGCCGCAGGAATCCTTGAAACCACGCTCGGTCATCGAGAAGGCGGCCATACCCATCTCGGTGAACCGCTTGAGGTCGCCGTTGAAGCCTTCCTTGCCACCGCCGAAGCCGTGGAAGTACATGGCCAGCGGGTAGGGGCCGGATCCGAACTCGGCTTCGTCGGGCAGGGCTACGTTCACGTCGATCGGTGTGCCGTCCCAGGACGGAACCGTGTTGTTGACCGCGCCTCCGACGCCGCTGCAGGCGCGCACGCCATCGACCTGAAGCTGGCAGGGGATCTTGCTGTCGAAGACCGTCAGGGCCGGGGGAGGGAGCGCACCGGCCGCCGGGGCGAGGGCAGCCGGAACTGCGAAAAGCGTGAACAAGAAGGCGACTGTCGCGCCGAACCTGTGAATGTTTCCCATATCTCCCTTTCGAACTGACTCCGCGAACCGGCCCACGCCGTTCCCCGCATCTCCCTGAACAGCAGACCTCAACGACCTGCGTGCGTGGAGGATAGCACCACCGTTCTGCCCCGCACAATCCATGAACACTCAGTTCACGACCCCGGAACGACAGAACCCCCGCCGGGCCGGCGGGGGTTCTGGTCAATCGGGTTCAGACGGGCGGCGGGCTACTTGATCTTGCCGGTCCGCTTGATCGTGATCGAGCCGGCCTTCTTGCCGTTGATCGTGACCTTGGCCTTCAGGGACTTCTTCTGCTTCTTGCTGCCCTTCTTCCTGAACAGCTTGCGGCCCTTGCTGGTCATCTTCAGGCTGACCGTCTTGGTCTTGCCAGGGGCGGTCTTGATGTTCTTGCCCTTGGCGACTGTCTTGCCATTTGTCTTGAGCACGACCGTGGCCTTCTTGCATGAGACTGCGGACGCCGCGCAGGTGATCTTCACCTTCGCGGTCTTGCCCTTGGCCTTGGCGTTGCCCTTGAGCTTCGCGTTCTCGGTGTACTGGCTGGCGTACTGGGCCAGACTCTGCGAACCGATCGGCTCGTAGCCGGGCGCCAGTGCGGCACCGTCACGGTCAGGCAGCACCTTCTTCGCGGGAGCCTTGACCAGGCCGTTGAGCGCGCCGGGCTGTTCGATTACCGGAATCCTCAGCTCCAGCTTCTCGACCGTGATGTCCTGCTGGTCGTTGGCGGGGCGGGCGTAGTTGTTGAGAATGGCCGGCGGATCCTGAACCGCGTCCCGCCTCAACAGCTCCAGCCTCAGGCTGTGGCCCTCTTCGACCCGCCAGGCTCCGGGGTGGAGCTGGAACACCTGGAAGCCCGAAGCCTTGGGGCGCCAGCTTCCACGGGCGACCAGGATCTTGTTGCCGACCGTGTCGACGTCCACCATCCGAGCCATGATCTGCGAGTCCGTACCGTTGGCGACTGAGATCTTCGCGATCACCGTGGCCGACCCCACCATGGTGTAGCCGTACTCGGTGAATCCCGAGATGCCGGCGATGCCGGCCGGCTCGGTCTCGTAGTTGGCCGAACCCGGCTCGACCGCGCTCGGCGCGGTGGTGCAGGGGTTCGGGCTGGTGACCGGGTTCCAGGCGGTCGCGACAGCCGGGTCGCCACCGTCGGCTGCGATGGTCTGCTTCGGCCCGCCCTTGAGCACGATTTCGCCCGGGGCGAGACTGGCCCAGTCTTCAGCGGTGTAGGGGCCGGTCCCGGGATTGCCGTTGGGGCAGGTCTGGAGGTAGGCCGTGACCTCGGATTCCGGCGGCGCCCCCTGATCCTTCAGGTAGTGGTCGATCCACTGCTCTTCAAGGGTCCGGAGGGCGGTCTGCACGTTGGACTGGTTCTGGCCGCGGGCGTGACCGAAGGAGCCGGCGAAGATGCTCATCGGGGTGTTCGGGTAGTTGGCCCGGGTCCGGTTGTAGAAACGGATCACCTCGTCGACCGGGAACAGGTCGTCGGTGAAGCCACTCGACATCAGCAGCGGCGCGGGGGCCTGGCTGTCATCCACGTAGTAGGACGAGTGGTAGTTGGTGATCTCGTCGAACATCGCTTCGTTGGCGGCGCCTGTGTAGGGCTCGCCGAGGTCGAGCTGGTTCTTCCAGCCGGCCAGGTCCGCCGAAGGATCGGCTCCCGGCAGCGCGGCTCGGGCGGAGATGTAGAGCCCGTTCACATAGGACTCCTTCATCACACCGCCGACTCCGGTGAAGCTGCCGTCTTCGAGGTAGTCGAGGGTGTCGCCATTCGGGGCCAGCGACTGGATCAGGTCGGTCCAGGGGATGTTCGGCGTGGCGACTGCTGTGCTCATCGGCTCGCCGAGCGGGCTCTGCCACGGGACGAAGCTGCCGTCCGGCATCATCATCCGGTTCTTCAGCACGGCGAAGTGCATCGACTCGCTGCCGCCGTAGGAGCCGCCGGTCGCAGCGATCCTGGTCGGGCTGACCACGCCGTCATCGACCAGCCGGCCGAGGAAAATCTGTGCGTCGCGGATCTCGAAACGCGGATCCATGAGGTGGACGTAACCGTTGGCGCATCCGGTCGGATCTGCGTCGATCGACGCCTGTATCCGGCAGGACTGTCCGCTGCCGCGGTTGGTCAGCGAAAAGACCGCGTAGCCCTTCTGGAGCCAGCGCTGCATGGTCGAGAAGCTCATCTTGGTGCCACCGTAGCCGTGGTACATGCCGACCACGGGCCAGTCGGTATCGGCGGCCGGGGAGGGGTCCGGCGGGAAGGCGACGTTCACGTCGAGCGGAACACCGTCGAAGGTCGTGACCGTGCTGCGGTCGGTCGGGAGCGGCTGGCTCACGGTCGAAGTGATCGAACCCGGGACGGTTCCGCACCAGCGCTGGCCGAGCGAGCCGCTCACGTTGCCTTCAGCAGTCACGGTGGCGCACTGGAGGTCACCGCCCATGACCGATGGGATCGATTCGGGGATGGCGCTGGCTGTCGGGGCGAAAATCAGGGCCGCGGCGGTGGCGATCAGGACTGCGAACTTGCGCATTGAGACTGTTTCCTCTCCTAAGGGATTGCACGGACGACACCTGCCGCCCTGAGACTTACTCTACAAACCCAATACGCGCGACTTGTTGCGGTGCCGACCGGCGCCACTCCGGGGGGAGGACTCGAACCTCCATTACCGGGACCAAAACCCGGTGGGTTGGCCAGTTACCCCACCCCGGACCGAGTCGGTCACTCTACCTGCCGACGGCCAAGGCCATTCAGCCGCGCCCCGCTCACCGCCGCCGCCTGACACGCGGTTACAGTGTGCGCATGGAATCTGGTGGAGAATCACGTTCAGTCCTGTCCGTCAACTGGGGCCTCTACATGGGTGCCGGCATTCTCCTGATGCTGCTCGGCGCCGTGGCGATTCTGATCCCGGCCGTCGCCTCCTGGGGGGTGACCATTTTCATCGGCTGGATCCTGGTCTTCGGTGCCGTCTTCCTGTTCGGCACCGCCTTCAGCTTCCGCGAGGGAGGCCGGCTCGTGGTCAGGCTGCTCTGGGCGGTCGCGACCCTGGTAGCAGGCCTCTACCTGCTGCTCGATCCCGGCAAGGGCACCGAGACCCTGACCCTGGTCCTGATCATCTACTTCATAGTCATGGGCGTGTTCCGGCTGTTGGTCGCCGCCCGCGAGCGCGGCGAGAGCGGTGCCGGCTGGCTCGCCGTAAACGGCGCGGTCTCGCTGCTGCTCGGCCTGTTCATCGGGATCGACTTCCCGAGCTCCGCCGACTGGGCGATCGGCCTGCTGGTCGGGATCGACTTCATCTTCACCGGCTGGGTGCTGATCATGATCTCGATGGCCGGCAAACAGGCCGCTCGGGAAGCCTGAGAGGGGTCCCGCCGGCTTGCCGGGCAGTGATACAACCGCGCTGATCATGGCCGCGGGCCGCGGCACCCGCATGAAGTCCGCCCTGCCCAAGGTCCTGCACCCGGTCTGCGGCCGGGCGATGATCGCCTGGCCCGTGCTTGCGGCCCGTGAGGCGGGTATCGAGCGGGTAGCTGTGATCGTCTCACCCGGCGGCGAGCTGGGTGAAGCCATGCCTGACGGCTGCGAAACCGTGATCCAGCCAGAGGCGAACGGAACCGGCGGCGCGATTCGCGCGGCGATCGAAGTGGTGCGCGAGTCGGCCGAGGTTCTGGTGCTGTCCGGTGACGTGCCGCTTATCTCGGCCGAGGCGATCGAGGGTCTGCTCGGCGAGCACCGCCAGTCAGGAGCGGCGGCGACGGTGATGACCGCCGTGCTCGACGACCCGGGTGCCTACGGTCGGATCGTCCGCGACGAGGCCGGTGGAGTAGAGCGCATCGTTGAAGCGAAAGCCGCCGGTGATGCGACCCCCGAGGAACTCAGCATCCGGGAGATCAACGCCGGCATCTACTGCTTCCGTGGCGACACTCTGGCCGAGGCGCTGGGCGAGATCGGCAACGACAACGCCCAGGGCGAGTACTACCTGCCCGATGTTCTGCCTGCTCTTCGTGTTCGTGGGCTGGGCGTTGCTGCCCACGTGGCGGCCGATCCCGCAGTGAACATGGGCGTCAACAGCAAGGCCGACCTGGCCGACGTCGAAGCGGAGGCCAGGCACCGGATCAACCGCGGCCACATGCTGAACGGAGTGACCATCGTCGACCCGGGCACGACCTGGATCGACGCCGACGTCACGATCGGCCCGGATACGCGGATCGAGCCGGGCACCAGCCTTCGCGGGGCGACCGAGGTCGGCGAGGCTGCCGTACTCGGTCCGCACACCACGGTCACCGATTGCGGCATCGGCGACCGATCCCGGGTGGTCCACTCGGTACTCAACCTCTGCGAGGTGCTCGAGGACTGCCTGGTCGGCCCCTTCGCTTACCTGCGGCCGGGCGCCCGGCTTGAAGATGGTGCCAAGGCCGGCACTTTCGTCGAGATCAAGAATTCGACCGTCGGGGCCGGAGCCAAGGTTCCCCATCTCTCCTACATCGGTGACGCCGAGATCGGCGCGGGTGCCAACCTCGGCGCCGGAACGATCACCGCCAATTACGATGGAGTCCGCAAACACCGGACCGTAATCGGGCCGGGGGCTCGGCTCGGGGTTGACACGATGCTGGTCGCTCCGGTAGAGATCGGTGAGGGTGCCTGGACCGGTGCCGGAGCCGTAATCAGGGAAGATGTGCCGCCGCGCGCGCTCGCCGTGAGCAGCGGTGACCAGAGAAACATGTACGAGTACGCCGAGCGCCGCAAGGCGCGTGAAGCAGAACAGGACCAGGATTCGTGAGCATGATCGAGCCGGCACGTGCCTTTTCCACCACCATCCCGCACGACTACTCCAAGCGGGCGATGGTCTTCGGCGGACGCAGTTCGCAGGATCTCGCTTCGAAGATCGCCAACAAGCTGCAGCTCGGCCTCGGCGAAGTCACCCTTAAGACCTTCGCCGACGGGGAGATATACGGACGCTACGAGGAGTCGATCCGAGGCGCCGATGTCTTTCTGGTCCAGTCGACCTGTGCCAATGACGCCACGGGCATGACCCCGAACGACGCCCTGATGGAGTTGATGATCATGGCCGACGCGGCACAGGGAGCATCCGCCCACCGGATCATCGCGGTCATGCCCTGGTTCGGTTACGCCCGCCAGGACAAGAAGTCCGCCCCGCGCGAGCCGATCACCGCCCGGGTCGTCGCTCGCACGCTGGAGGCGGTCGGCATCGACCGCGTCCTGACCATGGACCTCCACGCCGGTCAGATCCAGGGCTTCTTCACCGTGCCCGTCGACCACATGACCGCGATGCCGATGCTGACCCAATGGTTCACCGACCAGTACCGGGCCGAGGACCTCGTCGTCGTCTCACCCGACGCCGGCCGGGCCAAGGCGGCGCGCAACTTCGCCCGCAAGATCGGGACGGAGTGGGCGATCATGGAGAAAGAGCGCCCGGCTCACCAGGTCGCCGAGATCGGATACATCGTCGGCGACGTCAAGGACAAGATCGCGGTCATCTCCGACGACATGATCGACACCGCGGGAACACTCTGTGCCGCTGCGCGAACGGTGCTCGATGAGGGCGCAAAGAGCGTGATCGCCTGCGCCACCCACGGGGTGTTCTCCGGTGCTGCTTTCGAGCGCCTGCCCTACGAGAACTCCGGTATCGAGCGCATTGTCGTCACCGACACGATCCCGCTACGCCCCGGCGCTCCGGACAACATCACCGTGCTTTCGGCCGCCGGAACCCTCGCCGACTCGATCAACCGCATCTTCACCGATGACTCGGTTTCCGAGATCTTCGCCGGCGAAAACCAGCTCTTCTAGCCCGCCGGCAGCGCGTCGGCGCAGATTGCCACGATATTGAGGCCGTGGTTCACCGCTGCCGGTGCTTCTCCGACCGCCCGGGTTTCGGCGTAGTAGGTCGTGGGCGAGTTCGGATATGACTCGTCGAGCACGACTTTGCCTTCGCCCATGAAGATCCTCGCACCTCCCCCGATCACGACCTTGCCGGGCGGGCAGGTGGCGGTCGCGTTTTGCGAAGTCTCGGACGATGCAGGTGCGCCGGCCGTCACCTGTTCGTATCCGCTGATTCCGTCCGAAACGACGGGCAGCACACCGGGCTGGAAGTCGGCAGTGCGGAGCGTCCCGTTCCTGACCTTGGTGCTGGTGACGGCGTTGTTCTTGATCTTCGCGGTGCCTATGGCCTTGTTCTTGATCTGCCTGGCTCCGACGCTGTTTTTCGCGAGCTTTGTTGCCGCGTAGCTCACTCCTCCCAGCGAGACGAAAAGCGCGAGCATCGCAACGACCATCGCAGGAGACGGCCGTGCGGATGTGAATCGCTTCATGTTCGTTCCTCCTCTTGGGAGCAGAACGGGCAACGGTAGCGCCGAGGTCCGCATGCTCTCTTTCAGTGTCCCTAACGTAATGGTTGTGCTGCACCGTGTCCACCGCTTCAAGACCGCTGGCTGTGCCGCCACGTCTCTAGAGTCCGGGTCATGTCGCTGACCCGGATCGGACACAAAGGTGCCGACGCGCTCGTTCCCGGCAATACGTTGGCCAGTTTTCGGAAGGCGGTCGAGGTCGGGGTCGACCTGATCGAGTTCGACGTGCTCTGGCTGCCCGACGGCCGGCCGGAGATGGCTGCCTCGCAGCGCTCGCCTCTGGTCGTCGCCCACGACTGGCATGCGGCCGAAGTCGCCCCGCCACCGACGCTCGACGAAGCGCTCGCTGCTTTCACGCAGCCACCACTGGACCGGGTGGCGATCAACCTCGACATCAAGCTGGCCGGCCGCGAAGAGGAGATCGTCGAGTTGCTCGACCGGCACGGCCTGACCGGACGGGCCCGGGTCTCGACCATGGAGATCGCGGCGCTGATGTCGATCGCGGAACTGGCTCCGGAGGTCGGTCGCGGCTGGACGGTGCCGCGAGTGACCCGCGACTGGACTTCGATGCCCTGGCTCAAGCCGGCGCTCCTGGTGGCACTGGCCGCGGCCCGAAGGCGCATGCCTGAGCAGGTCAAGCGCGGCCTGCCCGATCTCGGGGTCGATTCGGTCTGGGCCTTCTTCGGCGTCGTCTCGCCCGCACTGGTGGCGGTGACCAGGGCGGCCGGCGTTGACCTCAACGTCTGGACCGTTGATGATCCGGACCGGATCGCCTCTCTGAGGGCGCTCGGGGTTGACGGGATCGTCTCGAACGACCCCGGCCTGCTCCAGACCGGGAGCTAGCCGCCCGACGGGCCCGGTCTGGGAAGTGGCATCGCCGATCGGCGGTCACCGGTCAAGCGAACAATCAGGCGCGGCGGTTACCGCCGGCGATGCCGGGAATGCGCTCGACTCCGTGTGACTCGAAGTACTCCCATTCCTGTCGGCCCAGTTCGGTCGCAGGCTCGTCAGCGTAGACCCACTCCCGCATGATCCGGTACCAGTTGCGCCGGGCCCGGAGCTGGCCGAGCACGGCGATCACGCCGATCTCCATCCGTCGACCCATCATCTCCTCGGCCGGGATCGACTCGCGCCGCATCAGCTCGAAGTACTCGGAGCGCGGATCGTGGGTGACCTCGATCATGCGCATCACGACGATCGGGTCGACCTCGATTTCGGCGTCCTCCATGTACCAGCCGCCGATCGCCTTGACGTGGCTCATAAGCCGCTCGGCATCGAGCTTGGACGGCTTCTTGATGAAGCCGAGGTCATGCAGGGCGACCAGCAGACCCTCCGGGTCGTCACGCGTCGCCGCGTCGAAGGCCTTCTGCTCGAGTTCGATCTGTTCGACGTCGAGCTTCTTGGTCATGCCGAAGTCGAGGAAGGCCACCCGGCCGTCTTCCATCAGCAGGTAGTTGCCGGGGTGGGGGTCGGCGTTGAAGTGCTGCAGGTGGTAGATCGAGCCGAAGGAGCCGCGGAAGATGATCTCGCCGAACCGGGAGCGCTCGTCGTCGCCAAGCTGCTTGATCTGGTCGAAGTCGAGGCCCCTGACGAACTCGGTCACCAGGACCCGGCGCCGCGAGAGCCTGGAGATCACGTCGGGCACGTAGATGAAGGGGTGGTCGGCATAAGCGCGTGAGAAAGACCTCTGGTTCTGGGCCTCGAACTCATAGTCGAGCTCTTCGAGCACCCTTTCGCGCATCTCCTTGATCACCGACTTGGCGTCCAGCCCGGGTGCCAGCACTTTCGCCAGGCGGACCAGCACGCCGGCGTTGCGCAGGTCGGATTCGAGGGCCTCGGCCACTCCGGGGTACTGGATCTTGACCGCGACCTCGCGGCCGTCGAGCAAGGTGGCCCGGTGGACCTGGCCGATCGAGGCGGCGGCCACCGCCTCCCTGTCGAAGCTGGAGAACATCGAGTCGATCGGCTCGCCGTCGTACTCCTCGTCGAGGACCTTGGCCACCTGCTCCCAGGGCATCGAGGGCGCGTCGCTTCTCAGCTTCGCCAACTGCTCCTGGTAGACCTCGCGGTACTCCTCGGGGATGAACTCGGTGTCGATGAACGAGGCGAACTGCCCGATCTTCATCGCCGCACCCTTCATCTGTCCGAGTGTTTCGACCATCTTCATCGCCGCTTCGGCATGGCGTTTGTCCAGTTTTTCCTGCGACGCATCGCCGCTCCGGACCAGGTTGCCGGCCTTGGTTCCGGCGTACTTGGCGCCCTGCGCGCCGACGATCGTGCCGAGTTTGGCCGAGCGCTGTACCCGCCCCTTGGGAATCTTCGTTTCATCCGCCATACAAGAACTGTACGAGGTTCACTATGCTGCCCCGTCCTATGTCTTCAGATAGAGCAACTCTCAACGCCTCGCCCCGCACCGATTTCGGCTCCCGCACGTCGCGCCGCCTGCGCCGTGACGGCAAGATCCCCGGCATCGTTTACGCCGAGGGCTCGGAAGCGACCTGCTTTCAGGTCGAAAGCCGCGACGCCCGCGTCGTACTCGGTGCCGGTCACGCGCTATTCGACCTTCAGATCGAAGGCTCCGACTCGGTGCCGGTCGTGGTCAAGGAACAGCAGCACCACCCGGTGCGTGGTGACCTCCAGCACCTCGACCTCCAGAAGGTCCGCCTCGACCAGGCGATCCAGGCCGAAGTCGCCGTTGAACTTGAAGGCGTCGACGACGCTCCCGGTGTCAAGCAGGGCGGCGTGCTCGAGCACGTGACCCGCGAGGTCACGGTCGAAGCGCTTCCGACCGCCATCCCGGACTCGATCAGCCTCGACGTCTCCGCCATGGAGATCAACGACAACCTCACGCTTGAAGATCTGACCGCGCCCGAAGGCGTCGAGTTGATCGCCGACGAACCGGCCGAGATCACGATCGTGACCCTTTCCCCGCCCCGGGTCGAAGAAGAGCCCGAGACCGAGGCCGAAGAAGAGCCGGGCGTGGTCGGAGAAGGCGAAGAAGCTGCCGAGGACGAGGGCGAAGCCGCCGAGTCCGGCGGCGACGATTCCTCCGGCGAGGAGTAGGTCCTGTCGCTTTTCCGACGGTCGGGCAGCCGCGAGGGCGGCGACCCCGGCCTCGATGGTCCAGATGCCGGCTCGAACGAGCCGGTGCTGGTCGTCGGCCTCGGCAACCCGGGGCCGAAGTACCAGCGCAGCAGGCACAACGCCGGATTCATGGTGCTTGATGTGCTGGCCGAGCGGTGGGGAATAACCCGCACCGAAGAGAAGTTCCGCGGCGTGATCGGCGAAGGCAGGACGGCCCCGGGCGGACCGCGGGTGATCCTGCTCAGGCCGCTCACCTACATGAATGAATCCGGCAAATCGGCCGGGCCGGCGGCCGGCTCGTTTCACATCCCGGTGGACCGGGTGATCGCCGTTCATGACGAGATCGACCTGCCCTTCGGCGAGGTGCGCTCGCGCCAGGGGGGCGGACTGGCCGGACACAACGGCCTGAAGAGCCTCAAGGCCGGTTTCGGCAGCCCGGACTTCTGGCGGATCCGGGTCGGTGTCAGCCGTCCGGACACGACCGATCCGGAGCGGGTGGCCGCATATGTGCTCGGATCCTTCTCCGAGAGTGGCGAAGAGGTCCGGAATCTGATCGAATCAGCGGCGAACGAAACTGAAAGATTGATCGAAAACCTGAACAGCGCCGAAACCGGCCAGGAGGAGACAGGAAATTGAGCCTGACCAGCTACAACGTCGAAGACCATGTGGCCCTGATCCAGCTTGATCGGCCCAATCAAATGAACGCGATCAGCACGGAGATGCTGGGCGAGTTGATCGTGCACGTCGCCGTGGCCCGGGCTGACGAAGGGGTCCGCGCGGTTGTCTTCTCCTCGACCGACTACAGCTGCTTCTCGGCCGGCGCCGACATCAAAGAAGACCTCGACGAAGAGGGCCGGGTGAACCGCATGCAGCAGTTCGCCGACCTCTACGACGCGGTGGTTCAGTTCCCCAAGCCGACGATCGCCGCCTGCCACGGCTATACCGTCGGCGGCGGTGCCGAGATCGCGATCGGCTGCGACATCCGGATCGGTGGGTCCAACCTGCAGATGCGTTTCCCCGGAGCTGAGCTCGGCGTACCGGTCGGACCTGCCCGTCTGGTCACTCTCTGCGGTCTGTCCGCGGCCAAGTACCTGCTGCTGACCTCCAGCGTGATCAAGGCGGACGAGGCTTTCCGGCTGAATCTGGTCAACCGCCTCTCTCCCGGTGCCAACACCGAAGGTGCCGCTATGGAGCTTGCCCACCGCATTGCCTCCTTCGATCCCGAGGCCGTCGCCAACCTGAAGCAGATGCTCCATCGCTGGGACGACATCGAGGGCCGCTCCTCAGACGAGGGCCGCGGCCAGGTCGAGTGGCAGAGGAATGGCCCCGGCCTGGGCTGATCTTCCGCTGTCACTCCGTCCTTCCATAGACCTCCTCCTTGATGACCCCCGGGTAGCAGCGCTTTCCGGGCAGGTTCGTGCCGCCGCGGCCGGTGCCAATACGGTGGCGGCGGGCATCTCGGTCGCGCTGCGCCCGGCCCTGCTGGCTGCGATGCTCGAGGACGATCAGGGCCTCGAAGACCGCCCGGCGCTGATCGTCACCCCGGACGACCGTTCGGCCCGCGACCTGAGTAACTCGCTCAGGGCGTATCTCGGCGGGCGCAAGGTCCGCTCCTACCCTTCCCGCGGTACCGGCTACGCCTCCCAGGTCACCCCGCCGCCGCACCTGGTCGGCCTGCGCATCGACGCGCTCGACTCGTTTGGCCGCGACGAGCAGACGCCGGCCATCGTGGTCGCCAGCGCGATCGCCCTGGCCGAAGCGGTGCCGGACGCTTCGCTGCGACCTGCGGGCTTCTCGATCGCGATCGGGGAGGAGCACGACCCGCTCCAGGTCGCCGGTGATCTCGCTGCGGCCGGCTACGAGCGCGTTGAGCAGGTCACCGAAAGGGGACAGTTCGCCGTCCGCGGTGGCATCCTCGATGTCTTCGCGGCGACTGAGGACCGCGCCGCCAGGGTCGAGTTCTTCGGCGACGAGATCGAGTCGATGCGCTGGTTCTCGACCTTCACCCAGCGCTCGCTGGGTGACGCCGAGCGGTTGGGTCTGGCACCGGCCGCCGAGCTTGACGTCGAGCACCGTGAGCTGGCCGAGCTGGCGATCGCCGAAGCGGTCGAGGAAGGCACCAGCCCCGACCTCGCCGAGGCGCTTCCGATCGAGCACTTCCGCGCCCCGCTCGACCTGATCCCTGAGCAGGCGGTCGTGATCCTGACCGCGGCCGAGGAGATCGAACCGGCCCTGCGCGACCACTGGGAAGACGCGACCACGGCGATGCACGCCGAGGACGCCAAACACTTCTACGAAGACGTATCCGCCCCCCTGCACGAGCGGGCCTCCCTCGTAATCCACCGCCCGACGGACGGTGATGCTCCGTCCTCGCCCGACCACTTGCCCCCGTTCCGAGCCTATGCCGCGGAAACCCCGGCCCGCAACCTCAGCGAGGCCGAAACCGAGCTGGCCAAGCTGGTCAAGTCCGGCTACCGCGTAGCCGTCGCCTTCGAAGCCCGTGGCGAAGCCGAGCGCACGCGCTACTCCTTCGACCGGATCGACGCGAAGATCCTCGATGGGGGTCGCCTGCCGGCCACCGCCGGGGTCAGCCTGGTCGAGGCCCGGCTGAGCGAAGGCTTCATCTCCCCGGAGATGAAAGTCGCGGTGGTGCCGTTCCGGCGGCTGGTTCATCGACGCCGACGCTCCGAAGACCGCCCCGAGGGGGTTCGCGGCAGGCTCACATTCTCCGAACTCAGGGTCGGCGACTACGTGGTTCACGAGGACCATGGCGTTGCCCGCTTCGCCGGCTTCGAGACCCGCGAAGTCGGTGGCATCACCCGTGACTACCTCTACCTCGAGTACAAGGGGGAAGACCGCGTATACGTGCCGACCGACCAGTTCGCGAAGCTCTCGCGCTATTCGGGTGCAGCCGGCGCGCCGACCCTTTCGGCACTGGGCGGCAAGAAGTGGCTGAACCTGAAGGCCAGGGCGAAGCGGGCCGCCGCCGAGATCGCCGGTGAACTGGTCAACCTCTACGCCGAACGTCGCACCCGCAAGGGCCATACATTCGCCCCCGACTCGGAGTGGCAGATGGAGCTCGAGGCCGCCTTCCCGTACCGCGAGACCGCGGATCAGATCGAGGCGATCGAGGCGGTCAAGGCCGACATGGAGTCCGACCGGCCGATGGACCGGCTGGTCTGCGGTGACGTCGGCTACGGCAAGACCGAGGTCGCCATCCGCGCTGCGGTCAAGGCCGCCTCCGACGGCAGGCAGGTGATGATCCTCGCCCCGACCACGATCCTCGCCCAGCAGCATCTCGGCACTTTCAGGGAGCGGCTCGCCGACCTGCCGTTCCGGGTCGACGGCGTTTCACGGCTGCGACGACCGGCCGAGGTCAAGCAGGTGATCAAGGAGTGGTCGGAGGGCGGCGTCGACATCCTGATCGGCACCCACCGGCTGCTCTCGCGCGACGTGCGGGCGAAGGAACTCGGCCTGATTGTGGTCGACGAGGAGCAGCGCTTCGGGGTCAAGCAGAAAGAACTGCTCCGGCAGATGAAGCTGAAGGTGGACGTGCTTTCGCTCTCGGCCACGCCGATCCCGCGGACCCTCCAGATGTCGATGGCCGGACTTCGCGACATTTCGGTGATCGAGACCCCACCCGAGGGTCGCCGGCCGGTCCGCACCTACGTCGGCCCCTGGGACGAGGCCCTGGTCGAGCGCGCGGTCCGGCGCGAGGTCGAGCGCAAAGGCCAGATCTTCTTCCTCCACAACCGGGTCGAGTCGCTCGAAGACGCGGCCGAGCGCCTGCGCGCCCTGGTTCCGGACCTGCGGGTCGTGATCGCCCACGGCCAGATGGAAGAAGGCGTACTCGAGGAGGCGATGCTCACCTTCATGCGGGGCGATGCCGACTGTCTGGTGGCGACAACGATCATCGAGTCGGGAATCGACATCCCGGCCGCAAACACGCTGATCGTCGACCGCGCCGACCACCTCGGGCTGGCACAGGCCTACCAGATCCGCGGCCGGGTCGGGCGATCCCGCGAGCGCGCTTTCGCCTACCTGCTCTATCCGAGCGAGGAGTCGCTGACCGCGGAGGCATCCACCCGCCTGGCGACCCTGGCCGATCACACCGAACTCGGGTCCGGCTTCAAAATCGCGATGCGCGATCTCGACATCCGCGGAGCCGGCAACCTGCTCGGCGACGAGCAGTCCGGACACGTCGCCGCGGTCGGGTTCGAGCTCTACTGCCAGCTGATCGACGAGGCGGTGGCTGACATGGCCGGTCGCGAGGAGGGTGAAGAAGCTGCCGAACCGGTCCGGCTTGATGTCGGCGTGGACGCCTACCTGCCTGCGTCCTACATTCCCTTCGAGGCGGCCAAGATCGACATCCACCGCCGAATCGCGGCAGCCCGTCGTCCCGGCGACCTGCGTCTGATCAGTGACGAGATGGTCGACCGGTTCGGAGCGCTTCCGGAGGAAGCGGACAACCTGCTCACGCTCCAGCGGGCCCGGATCGAACTCGGGCTGGCCGGCGCAACAGCGGTCCAGTTCCGGGGTGGAAAGCTGACCGTGGTCGGGGTCGAACTCGACTCCGAAGCGGCCGCTGTGGTCGGTGAGCAGACCTGCGGTGCCGTTTACGACTGGCGGCAGAAGGAGATCTCGATCCGGGTCGACAACGACCCAGCGCTTCGGCTGAAAGCGATCGGCTCGCTCGCTGAGGCACTCGGCGCGGTCCGGATGGATATGCTGCCAAATTCGTAATCGAAGCTACTAATTGGAATCTTTTCCGGAGGGTCAACTGAATGAGCGGTTCACGCAGGACAGGTCTGGTCATTTTCGGGGCGCTTCTGATCGTCCTTTTCGCCGGCATAGCGATCGCTCAGGGCGGCATCGGCAACCCCAGCGTTCCTTCAGGTGACATCGCTCTGGTCGAAGACGTGCCTGACGGACTCGGCAACATCAGCCAGGAGCAGTACGACCGTTCCTTCCTCCAGACCTGGAAGCGCGGAGGCCTCCAGGAGGCCCCCAAGCCCGGTGACGCCCAGTACGACCAGATCAAGGAAGCGGCGATCAACGACCAGCTCGACCAGGCCTGGCTTGCCGGCGAAGCAGACGAGCTCGGCGTGAACGCGACTGACCGGGAAATCGACGCCGAGTTCAAGACGATCCGCGAGGACCAGTTCCCCGATGAAGCAGCCTTCCAGAAGTTCCTCAAGGACAGCAATTTCACCCTCGACGAGGTTCGTGTCAGGGTCAAGCTCCAGGTGCTGAGCCGCAAGATCGAGGAACGCATCACCACCGGGGTCACCGAAGTTCCGCAGGACCTGCTCGAGCAGACCTACGAGGACTCGAAGGAGAGCTACGTGACGCCCGAGACACGCGACATCAGCCTGATCGTCACCGACAACCAGGCCGACGCGGACAAGGTGCAGGCGGCGCTCGACGAGAACTCCGACGCCAAGTCCTTCTCCAGCCTGGCCAAGAAGTACTCGACCCACGGCAGCAGTTCGCAGGGCGGGGATACGGTTGCCACTGAAGGCGCATTCCCCGACCCGGCCGGCTCAGACATCATGAGCGCCACCGAGGGCGAGCTGTCCGGACCGGTCGAGGTAGACGGCGACACCTACTTCTTCAAGGTCAACAAGATCAACCCCGAGGAGACCCAGAGCCTCGAGGACGTCACGCCCCAGCTCAGGCAGCAGCTCCTGCCGACGCTGCAGCAGCAGGCGATGAGCGATTTCGTTGCCTCCTACAACTCGAAGTGGACCTCGCGCACCTTCTGCGCAGACGACTACACCGTGGCCCGCTGCTCCAACTTCGAAGGTGACGGACGGCTCGAAACGGCCGACCCCGCCTGCTACGAAGATGGCGCCGCCGACAGCACCAAGCCGCTCTCCTGTCCGGCACCTGTCGGGCTGAGGGCTCCGCAGGCACCTGGCGGTGACACCGGTGATCCGCTCGCTGCGGCGAACGGTGCCAGCAAGCCTCAGGGCCCGGTCGTCCCGGGTGATCCGGCCGACGCTCAGGCTGCCGCTGCTGCTGCGGCCGCCGCCGCAGCGGGCGGCGCGGGCGGCGCGGTTCCGGTTCCCGGACAGTAGTCGGGCGGCAAAGCAGGTGAGCGGCACCCCCGGCAGCGATCTGGCGGAGGCGCTCGCACGGCTGGACGAGGTCACGCGCACGCTGCGGGTCGAGTGTCCCTGGGACCGCGAGCAGGACGCACGCTCGATCGTCCCTCACACGGTTGAAGAGGCATACGAACTGGCCGAGGCAGCCCGTACGGGGGACCCGGCGGCCATGCGCGACGAACTCGGTGACGTGCTGTTTCAGGTCGTCTTCCTCTCGTTGCTGCTGGAAGAACAGGGCGAAGGGGATCTGGCCCGAATCGCAACCCAGCTCACCGACAAGCTCATCCGCCGCCATCCGCATGTTTACCCGCCACGGGACGCCCCAGATGGGTCATCCGCCGATGGTGTTGACGCTCCGGCCATCGATACCGCTGACGACGTGCGCAGGCAGTGGGACCGGATCAAGCAGGACGTAGAGGGCCGCACCACCGAGAAGGACTGGCGAAAGCCCGGCCTTCCTGCCCTGACCTTCGCCAGCAAGGTTCAGTGGAAGCTCGACCCGGTCGAGCGCCCGGCCAACGCGGCGGCTGACAACCCCGACCGCGACGCCGACGAGGCTGAGGTCGGGCGCATGCTCTGGGAAGCGGTCGCAGAGGCCCGTCGCCGCGGCGTGGACGCCGAGCTGGCCCTCAGGGCCGAAGCCGAGCGCCACGCCCCCAGAACCTGACCCTCCCCGAGCTCCAGGCCCCGGAATCTCACCCGCGCCAGGCGCAGCATCCTTCCGGTCATGAGCGCGGGTTCTGAGCGCGGCCGGGGCAGGATCTCCCACATGGTGGCAAGGTGTACACGTTTGGCGGGTTCATAGGCCTTCAAACGTGTACACCTTGACCCAATCTGCTCCGGCGTCGAATCGCGAGCGTTTCCATCTGACGGCGCCAGACTTTCATCGCAACAGCTACACCCGGTTCCGGTCGGGATGGGCTGTCGCTGACCGCAGGATGGCGGCGAGTCGGACTAAACTCCGGCTTGATGAGCACTATCGAAGCGGTACATGCGCGTCAGATCCTCGATTCTCGAGGTAACCCCACGATCGAGGTCGATGTGCGGCTGGTGGAGGGCCAGATCGGCCGCGCCGCCGTGCCTTCGGGTGCCTCTACCGGCGAATTCGAGGCGGTTGAGCTTCGTGACGGCGGCTCCGAGTATCTCGGCAAGAGCGTCGGCAAAGCGGTCGCCAACGTCAACGGAGAGCTCCAGAAGGCGCTTACCGGCTTCGACGCAACCGACCAGTCCGGCCTCGACAAACTGATGATCGAACTCGACGGGACCGAGAACAAGGGTCGCCTCGGCGCCAATGCCCTTCTCGGTGTCTCGCTGGCCGCAGCCCGTGCCGGCGCGCTGCTCGAAGACAGGCCGCTTTACGCCTACCTTGGCGATCTCTACGGCTCGGGTGAAGCGAACCTGCTTCCGGTGCCGATGATGAACGTGCTCAACGGTGGTGCCCACGCCGACAACTCGGTTGACTTCCAGGAATTCATGGTGATGCCCGCCGGCGCTTCCAGCTTTTCCGAATGCCTGCGCATCGGCACCGAGGTCTTCCACTCGCTGAAGAAGATCCTGAGCGGTCACGGCTTCGCCACCTCGGTCGGTGACGAGGGTGGCTTCGCGCCGAACCTGCCTTCCAATGAAGCCGCGCTCGAGATCCTGATCGAGGGCATCGAAGCCGCGGGCTACGCGCCCGGCAAGGACGTCTTCATCGCACTCGATCCCGCCACGAGCGAGATCTACGAAGGCGGCGTCTACCGGCTCGAGCACGAGGATCGCTCGCTGAGCGCGACCGAGATGGCCGATTACTGGGCCTCGGCCTGCGACCGCTACCCGATTGTCTCGCTGGAGGACGGCATGGACGAGGAGGACTGGGACGGCTGGAAGCACCTGACCGAACGTCTCGGCGGTGCCGTCCAGCTGGTCGGAGATGATCTCTTCGTGACCAACCCGGTGCGGCTCAAGCGCGGCATTGATTCCGCCACCGCCAACTCGATCCTGGTCAAGGTCAATCAGATCGGCACGCTGACCGAAACTCTGGAAGCGATCCGCATGGCTGACGCGGCCGGCTACAGCTCGGTGATTTCCCACCGTTCGGGCGAGACCGAAGACACGACGATCGCCGATCTCGCGGTGGCAACCGGTGCCGGACAGATCAAGACAGGGGCACCGTCGCGCTCGGACCGCGTCGCCAAGTACAACCGGCTGCTGCGAATCGAAGAGGAACTGGGAGATTCCGCCCGTTTCGGCGGGACGTCGGTTCTCAAGCGCAGTTCTTGAAGGATTTGACCGTCCGGCCGGGAAAGGTCGGACGTGTCAGTACGCTCGCGCTCAAACGGCAGCCCGGCCCGGCCCGCGAGGCGCCGACCGGCTCCGAGGAAGAACGCCGGAAGGAGCGGAGCCGGCAGAATCCAGTGGGACAAGCTTGGACGGATCGCGCTCGTTCTGGCTGTATTCGGCATCGGCGCGCTCTACCTCGGCCCTGCCTACAACCTGGCCACGACCTACCGCGAGACGAGTGCGGCCAAGGCCGAGTACCACGAGGTTGCGGCCGAGAACCTGCGACTGAAGAAGCTGGCCGAACGCGCCAGGAGCGAGGCCGTACTGCGCCGCGAAGCCCGTCGTCAGGGCATGATCGTGGTCGGCGAGCAGGCCTACGTGGTCAACGGAATAAAGCCCTGAGGCAGGCCGCCATCGGCGGGAAGAGATGAGCGCGCCCGCCTTCTACTTCGGTCTGCTCCAGCTTGTGCTGGTGGTCGGGGCCGTGACTTACACCGCGGTCCGACTGCGCAGCCGGTTGTTGCCCCTGTGGACAGGAGCACCAGGCCGCCTGGTCGAGGCGGTCACGGCCATCGGCATCGTTGTGGTCGCAAGCGAACTACTAGGCGTCTTCGGCCTGCTGCGGGGCTGGGCCCTGGTTCCGCTCAGCCTGATCCTGGCCCTGGTCGCCTGGCGCTACCTTGCTGCCGATTCCCGGGGCGGCCAGTGGGGCCTCGAAGCGGCCAGCTCTGAGCCGCCGTCGCCACAGATCGCCGCTCAAGGTTGGTGGCTGGCGCTGCTGGTCACTTCGGCGCTGGTCGCCCAATGGGCGGCTTTCACCTCCTACGGCCTTGATGCCGGCATCAGCAACTTCGATTCGGTCTGGTACCACCTGCCGTTCTCGGCTGACATGTTCCAGACCGGCTCTACCATTTCCTTCCTCCGGACCGAGACGGTCTTCACCAACTGGTTCTACCCGCAGAACTCCGAACTGGCCCACGCAGTCGGCATGGTGCTGGGCGGCCGTGACTTCTTCTCGGTCTTCCTCAACCTCGGCTGGCTGGCGCTTGCCCTGCTGGCCGCCTGGTGCGTGGGGCGACCCTACGGCCGCTCCCATCTGACACTGATCGCCGCTGCGATCCTGCTCTCGACCCACTCTCTGGTCGCCCGCGAGCCCGGCACTGCCAAGAACGACATCGTCGCAATCGCGCTCACGCTCTCGGCAGTGGCGATCCTGCTCAACCGGGGTGCCGACAGTTCTGACACCCGCGGCCGGCTCGGTCCGGGCTGGGCGATGGCAGCCGCGGGGCTGGCGGTCGGCCTTGCGGTCGGGACCAAGGTGACCGCCCTCGCCCCGGCGGCGATGATCACCTTCGCGACGCTCTTCTCTGCCCACAGCGGTACCCGGCTGCGCTCGGCCGGGGTCTGGTTCGGGGCGGGACTGGTCGGCGGCGGCTTCTGGTACCTGCGCAACCTGATCGCCACCGGCAACCCGATCCCCCAGGTCGAATCACTCGGCCCGATCGATCTGCCGGGTCCCGAGCGCCTGCAGCAGGGCCGGCCGGATTTCACTGTCTTCCACTACATCACCGACTCGGAGATCTGGCGCGAGTACTTCATACCCGGCCTGAGAAGCGGCTTCGGCGAACTCTGGCCGCTGCTGCTTGCAGTGGCAGTGATCGGACTGGTGGCGCTGATCTGGCGCGGCCCCGGGCGGCTGACCCGGACCCACGGCTTCGCCGCTCTGGTTGCGATCGCCGCCTACCTGCTCACCCCGCTCGGCGCTGCCGGGCCGGAGGGATCGCCAGAGGCCTTCTCGATCAACCTCCGGTTCCTGGTTCCGGCACTGGCGATGGCCCTGGTGCTGATCCCGCTGCTGCCCTGGTTCGCCCGGCCACGCCTTCAGGTGGGGCTTGCAGCCCTGCTGACCGTGATGTTCTTCGTCTCCGGCCGGGGTGACGCGATCTGGGCCGAATCCGGCCGGGTTTTCGGCATCGCCTTCGCACTGGCTTTCGTTGTGCTCCCCGCCCTCGCCTGGCGCCACCGCGATCGGCTGAGGACGCTGAAGGGTGGGAGGCGACCTCTGATTGCCGTAGCGCGGTCTGGCCGCCCTCTTGGTGCTGGCGCTCGCCTGGCCGCTCAACGATTACTACCTCGACTCCCGCTACACCGACTTCGAGCCAGAGGCGGGCCTTGCCGAGCCCTACCGCTGGGCCAATGGGATCGAGGACGCCGAGATCGGCCTGGCCGGAACGACCGCCGGCTTCCGCCAGTACGGCTTCTTCGGCAAGGACCTTTCCAACCGCGTCACCTACATCGGAAGTGACGCCGCGGCCGGCGGCTTCGACGTGATCCGAACCTGCCCCGAATTCCGGCAGGCGGTCAATGAGGCCGAGCTCGACTACCTGGTTACCTCGCCCTTCCTCAACTTCAATGGCGACCGCGAGCCGATCTACTCACCCGAGCGCGACTGGGTGGCCGACGATCCTTCGCTCAGCCTCGTGGTCGGTCCCGGGCCGGTGGAAGTGTGGAAGGTCGACGGACGGCTCGACCCGACCGCCTGCGATGCTTCGGCGCCCGGCCCGGAATCAACCCCGGGCCTGGTCGACGAATGAGCTATCCACTCGAAAACGCGCTCTTCAACTGGGAAGCCGGGATCGAGCGGCTGCGCGAACTTGAGCGCGGGGGAGTCCTCCGGGCAGACCAGGTGACGGTGCCGGTCCGGCTCGAACTGCGGCGCCGGCTGGGAGCCACCTTCACCGCAGAACAGCTGGCCGACCTGTACGGCGCCGGCACCGACTGGGCACTCCAGCTTCCCGGAATCGATCCCGCTCAGAGCGACCTCCAGGAGCTGATCGATGCGGCCTTCTGGCTGCACCTCCAGGCCGCCGGGGACTACGCCGGAGGCCGCCGCATAGAACTCGACTTCTGAGCCGCAGTCCGGCGCACCCCCCGCCCGCCCGAGGGCTTCGGGCCTGTCCGCGCCCCCGGGGGCCCTGCAGGTTAAGACCTGAGCGCCCCGGCCCCTGATTTTCGGGCCTGTCCGCGCCCCTGGACCTGAGATTCAGGCCTGAACGCGCCCCGGCCCCTGATTTTCGGGCCTGTCCGCGCCCCGGGGCCTGCAGGACCTGAGCGCCCCGGCCCCTGAGATTCAGGCCTGAACGCGCCCCTGGACGCGAGGTGTACACGTTTAGGGGCCTATAGACCCATCAACCGTGTACGCCTTTCCGTGGGCAATCCCGCGGGGCACCATGAATCCTCCGGAGCCGCTGCGCTGATCAACTGCTGCGAGGCAGAACCGCTGCGCAAGGGAACCGCTGCGAAGCTCGTGCCCGCGCAGCATGTCCCGCGGGTCAGTCGTTGCGGCGGATGACGATCTGGTCGGCTTCGACCGTGACCGTGACGTCGCGCTTGCCGGCCCAGTTCTCCTTGTAGGCAGCGACGTCCTGCACGGCCGGGTCGAGCCACAGGCCGTAACCCTCTTCGCCGTGGTCGAAGGTGCCTTCAAGTTCGTTGCTCGTCCTGTCGCGACCGGCTCCACCACGGCGGCCACGGCGACGGCGACGTCGGGGACGGCCTTCGGCCTCTCCACCTTCGGATTCCTCGTCGTCTTCACTGGAGTCGTCACCGGACTCGCTGTCGTCGGAGTCGTCGGGCGCTTCGGATTCACCGGCGGCTTCTCTGGCCGCAGCTTCCGCGGCGTCTTTCTCGGCCTGTTCCTTCTCGCGGGCTTCCTCTTCAGCAGCAGCAGCCTCGATTTCCGCCTCGATCTCGTCGCGCAGGTCGACGTCGGCGCCGTTGTCGGCCTCTGCGTCGGGCGAGAGGTCGTGCTGGCGACGGAACTCGCGGAGCTCCGAGGCGCTTACCTCGAGTTGGTGGGCGATCCAGGCATCGGTGCGGCCTTCCCGGACCCATGCGCGGATCTGGTTTAGCTGGGGGCGTAGTGAGCGTCTAGACATATGGCGAGCGAGTTTATTCAACCCTCTGTGTGGGCGTCGCACGCCCGGTCACGTTTCGGCTCCGCCAGACCAGCCTTTCCGCAATGTGCAGGTTGGGCAGGCTGATTGCGTTAGTCTCCGCAAAAGAGCGACTACCTATTATTAGGTAGACCCCCGTCACCACTCAAAACCCGAATGGAGTCCCAGATGTTGGTTTTGACCCGCAAGAGAGAGCAGAGCATCATCATCGGTGAGAACGTCGAGATCATGGTGCTCGGCGTTTCCGGCGACAAGGTTCGCCTCGGAATCACCGCCCCGCGTGAAATCGAGGTCTTCCGCAAGGAAGTAATCGACGAGCGTGGTTCAACCGCATCCCCAGGGGATCCGGCAGAAGACTGACCGGAGGCCTCCCGGCCTCAGGTCATGATGAACGTAATTGCCTCGAACATGGTCACGGTGACGATTGCCACCGTGGCTACGAGGCATACGGCAAGGACGCTGAAGCGAACCTTGCCCTGCTGCTGACTGCGGGAAACGCGCCTGGCCCGCGACCGGTTGGCGGCCCGGTGGCGAAGTTGGGTACGCCGCTGCTGCTCGAGCACCTTGTGCTGCTCGAAAGCGGATTCAAACTGATTTAGGCTCTGGCGCATTTTCATGATCAAGGGCGGTGCTTCGCTCGCGAGACTGGAAACACCGAGTTCGTGACGTTAGCAAACCCTGACAATTGCGCAAGTCAGGGGCAGGCGCCCCACATGCCCAGGCTGTCCGCACGGGCCTGGCTCTCCAGCCGCTCGAACTGCCCGGATCTGGCGTCATTAGGGGGAATGGTGAGGGTTTCGGCGGCGCCAAGCCGCAGCATTTCTGCGTTGACCATGAGATTGCTCACATAGACGTATGCGAGCAGTCGATCGAAGCGGTCGCGCAGTTCCGGCCCGAATTCCAACCGCACCTCGCCGCCCGCAATCAGGTCGGCGTTCAGAGCCGCGGCCTGCTCGCCGAAGCACTCGACCGGGCTGTCCGGTTTGACCGATTCCGGCGTATCGATGCCGATGTAGCGCACGTACTCGCTCCGGCCCTCGTAGAAGACCTTGGCGGTATCGCCGTCAACCACCCGGTCGACCTCGACCGTGACCGGGGCCGCAGGTCGCCCGCCGCCGGGCCCGGCGACGGAGCCACTGTCGTCGCGGGTCTGGAGCCAGCCGGCCGCGACCACGGCCACGAGCAGCAGCAGGCCGGCCAGACCCCGGGGCCTGAAGGCGCGGGAACTCACGCCTCAAGGCTTCCGGGGCGGGACGAAAAACCGGCGGGCGTCGCGGCGTGCCCTACGGGGTGCGCTTGACGTTGGCCAGCAGGGTTTCTTTGATCTGGGCGATGATCTCCAGCGCTTCATTCCATTCCCGCTGCCAGACATTGCGCCCGAAGATGACCCCGGAACCGCCGGCGTCCATGACGGACTTGACGTGACCGAGCACGGTCTCGTCGTCAACCTTCGAGCCACCGGAGAGTACGATCAGCGAGCGGCCGGCCGACTCGACGCACTGCCGCATCGCTTCTTCCTGGGTGACCTGCATCTCGTTGTAGGGGGGCTGGGCAGCCTTGTCCTTTTCGGGGTTGATCGTCGGGTAGTTGACCTTGACCACGTCCGCGCCCATCTCCATCGCCATGCGGGCGGCGTAATCGATTGCGTAGAAGGAAGTCGGGCCGCCCTTGGCGTCGATCGCCTCGCCGCGCGGGTAGGACCAGACGACCAGCGGCATTCCGAAGCGGTCGCAGTCCTGGCGCACCTGCTTGAGCTGGGCGAGGTCTTCATCCTGGCGCGGCGAGCCGACGTAGAGCGTGTAGCCGATCGCGTCGGCACCGAGTCGCACGCCGTCCTCGACTGAGGCGTTGTTGGCGGAGAAGGCGTGGGCTGACGAGGGAATGTCGGTCTTGCCGTTGACCTTGAGGATCAGCGGAACCGCGCCGGCATAGTCGGGGTAGTACTTCTCGGCCATGCCGATCTGACAGGCCAGAGCCGAGTAACCGGCCTCTGCTGCGAGGCGGAACTGGTAGTCGGGATCCTTGGAGGCCGGGTTCGGGAAGAAGTCACGCGGTCCGTGCTCGATTCCCTGGTCGATCGGAAGCAGCATCAGGGTGCCGTTACCGGGGCCGAACTCGTAGAGCAGGCGGTGAAGGCGGGCACGCTTTCCCGGGGCCAGGTCGGCCAGCAGGGACTTCTGTTCGGTCAGGCTTTGGGCTTCCATGTTCTCCTAGAACCTCCTCGGGGAAAGTAATTGCTTGTAATGCCAGTATGCCACCGCGCAGGCCACCCGGTCGGTGTGGTTATCCTCGCAAGGGCGAGCCATGAGCGAGACCCAACTCAGAGTCATCTGCAAGTCCTGCCGGACCGAGGTCAGTCCTTACGTGACCGAATGTCCGTACTGCGGTGCCCGGGTGCGAAAGCGGGCACCCAAACTCGAGCGCCGGGACGGTGGATTCGAGGCCAAGAAGTCCCGCCGCGAACTGCGCCAGGAACGCCGCCGGGACCGCAAGACGAAGCGCCGGGAGCGACTTTCAGCGACACCCCTCGCGACCACGACTCTCCCGCTGGCCACCACTGCCCTGATCCTGGCCCCGGCTGTCGCGCTGCTCATCCATATCGCCAGCGGGGGAGAGCTGGCCGGCTTCGGGGCGCTGGTCGTTCCGGAGGCGGACGAGTGGTGGCGCTTCCTGACCGCCCCCTTCGCCTACGGAGATGTCGGCTACCTGTTCGCCGTCGGCCTGGCTCTGGCGATCTTCGCTCCGGGCATCGAGCGCCGGATCGGCTCGATCGCCACCCTGATCCTGCTGATCGCATGCGGCTCGCTCGGTGCTCTGATCGGATGGACGGTCGAGGATCAGACTTCGTCGTTCGCGGTGATCGCGGGTGGCAACGGCATGGCACTGGGCGCGGTCGGCGCATGGTGGATGCTCGCCCGGAGAGAAGCGCTTGAGCGGGACGAGGAACTCGACTCGATCGGCGTGATTGTCTGCGCCGCGGTGATCCTGCTGCTGCCGCTGGTCATCGAATCGGCCAGCTTCTGGGCTGCTCCGGCTGGCGGTGCGGTCGGCCTGGCCGCCGGAATGACTGCGGCGCTGGTGCGACGATGAGCAATCCCTGGAGCGAAGAGGAACTGCGCGCCGCGGTTGACCGGCTCTCCGATCGCGAAACCTTCGCCGAGGCCGAGCAGGTCGTCGCCACGATTGCCCCTGAACTCTCCGCCGTACTTGCTGACGCGCTCGGCAGCGGCGGCTGGTTCGGCGAGTCACATCAGTCCGAGACCCTCAAGGCCGCCACGATCCCCGATCAGGATGCGAGGCTGGAGGCGGTGCGGGCACTGCTGACAGAGGAGACCCACATCGGCATGATGGTCGGCGTCGCTGTCGGCTGGGCGCTCAGGACCGAACTTGATTCAAACCGGGAACACGAAAAAGGAGACGATTGATCATGGACATCCGTTACCACGGCCATTCCTGCTTTGAGCTTCACGACGGCAATTCCAGGTTGCTGGTCGACCCGTTCCTCGCCCCGAACAACCCGAAGGCAGAAGCCACAGCGGCCGACGTCGATGTGACCCACATCGCGCTGACCCACGGTCACGCCGACCACGTCGCGGACGTGGTCGAAGTCGCCAAGCGGACCGGCGCTGAAGTCGTCGCCATGGTCGAGGTGGCCAACTGGCTGGAGGAGCAGGGCGTGGAGAAGGTCCACGACCCGAACCTCGGCGGCACCGTCAGCTTCGACGACCTCTCGATCAAGCTGGTTCAGGCCTGGCATACCAACACCACCCCCGGATCCGCCGAGCGGCCGTTCAGCGCCGGCGCAGGCACGGCGATGGGCTCCGCAGCGGGACTGATCATCAAGATGGGCGGTCTGACGATCTATGACGCCGGAGACACCTGCCTGTTCAGCGATATGGAGTTGATCGGCAAGCGCCACGAGGTTGATCTGGCGATGCTGCCGATCGGCGGCCACTACACAATGGATCGTGATGATGCGGCCTACGCGGCGGGGATCATTGGTGCCTCACGGGTCATGCCGATTCACTACAACACCTTTCCCCCGATCGAAACCGATGTCGAGGCCTTCAGGGAGGACCTCAGCGCCAAGGGCGTCGAGGCGCTGGTCCTTGAGCCCGGGGAGAGCGTGACCCTGTAACTCTGCGCCGGGCCGAAAGCCTCAGGGCTGCTGCGGTGCCGAAGGAGCGGCGCCGGGGCTCTGCGGTGCCGAAGGAGCTACGCCGGTGCCGGCCGGAGCGGGAACGCTCGGGGTCGGCGCGTCGGGCAGCGTGGCGGGCGGTGCCGGCGGGGTGACCGGCGGCTTGGTGACCTGGCCGACAGTGCCGGGCTTGGTCTCAACCGGAATCTGGGGATCGACTTCGTCAACCGGCGGGACCTCGGTCGGCACGTCCACGACTGAGCCCTCGAGTCCGTCCGAAGGTGCCGAGGGGTGCTCGACTGCGGGATGCCCCTCGACGGGCGGCTCGGTAGCAGGCTGCTCGTCTACCGGCGGGACAACCTCAGCCGGGATCTCCTCGGCGACCGGGATGGTCTCCGGAATCTCGTCTACCACCGGTGTGGTCGCGCCGGCCTTGACCAGATCGGCCTGATCGACGGGGTCCTTCTTCACCACCTTCGGCTTCTTGTTGTCGGCCGGCACGGCAGCAAACACGCGTCCGGGCGATGTCGCGCCTTCGTCGGGCCGGTCGGTCTGGACCTGGCTGGAAACTTCAACCGCTCCGGCTGTGATCACGGCGGCGGTAACGACTCCCGCGACGGCCTTGATGCCGATCGCACTGCTCAGCGCACCGATGCCGGAGGCGGCACCACTGGCGCCGATCGCGGCACCCGTTGCAGCAGTGGTACCGGCGGCCACGGTCCCGGCTGTGCCGGCGGTTCCGGCAACACCGGCTGTGCCTGCCGTACCGGCTGCCGTTCCACCCAGGCCGATTTTGGCTGCGATCGCCGCCTTGAGGGCGAGCAGCGGACCGACGGGCATGATCATGGCGAGGACTTTCGAGTCGCTGCGAAGCTGCTTGCGGAATGTGGCGCATTCCTCACAGTCACGAACGTGACGGCGAACCGGGCCGGATGCCTTGTTCAGGCCTTCGGCGGCCTCGGCGAGTTCGACGCGGACCTCGCCGCAGGTGAGCATCCGCGACTGGCTGGCTTCGGCCAGTGAGATCCTCGCGCGGACCAGGAGAGACTTGACCGAAGGGACGGAGGTGTCCATCGCCTCGGCGATCTCTTCATAGGAAAGAGCGTCGATCTCGCGAAGCAGCAGGGCTGCGCGCTGGGTCTCGGGAAGTTTTGTGACGTCATTCAGGAGCTGGCGGAACTCCTCACGGTTGTGAACCTTCTCGGCAGTCGAGCCGGCATCGACCATCGGCACCATGTCCATCGACTCATGGCAGTCGGCCTTCGGCTTGCGCAGGTGATTCAGGGACCGATTGCGGGCGATCCGGTACAGCCAGGGCTTGAGGTTGATCTCGCGGTTGTCGGCGAGCATCGCCTTGTGAGCGTTGATGAAGACTTCCTGGAGCACGTCTTCTGCGTCCTCGGTCGATCCGATCATCTGGCGGCAGAAGCCGAGCAAACGTCCCTGGTAGCGGTCGACGATGATGTCGAAGGCACCGGAGTTTCCGCTTCGCACCATGGCGACAAGCTGCTCATCACCCTTCAGTTTCAGCAGCGGCGACTTGCGCGTGAGAAGACCGCGGCGGGCTGCGTGGCTCAGGGTTGATGCTTCCATGACTCTCCTTGATGACTGGACGCGCCGGGGGACTGGTCCGGCTAACTCTTGATAACACCGTAGCAACGCGTATGTAGCGGTTTCTAAAGAAAAATTCCCGGAAACCCCGGTCCGTCCAGCCGTTGCCCGTACTATCGCATGGCCCGGATGGCGGAACGGTAGACGCCGCGGCCTTAAAAGCCGCTGTCCTTCAGGGGACGTGCGGGTTCGAATCCCGCTCCGGGCATCGGATACCGGGCTGATGCAGTCCCCTGGTCCCCGCGCCGAATAGTGTTGACCCTTCACTCAATTCGAAGGACACCGGAGGAAGTAGGCGATGGAAACAGAACGACCTCACAAGGGCTGGGTACGGTTTCTCACGGTCCTGATCGGAATCCTCACGGTCCTCGCCATAGTTTCGGCCTGGGTTGACCGCCAGATTTTCGATACTCAGGAATGGGGCGATACGTCCTCGAAGATGCTCCAGAACCCGGTGATCCAGAAAGAGGTCGCTGCCTATGCGGTCGACGAGCTTTACGCCAACGTCGACGTCGAAGCCGAGCTTGAAGACATCCTGCCCGGGGACCTGCAGGACCTTTCCGGTATCGCCGCCGGCGGACTGCGTCAGGTAGCCGACCGGGGTGCCGAGCAGGCGTTGAACAGCCAGCGCATCCAGGACCTTTGGCGACAGGCCAACGAGACCGCTCACGCCACCCTGATCGCGATCATCGAGGACGACAGCGCGGTGGTCAGCACCACCGGTGGCAAGGTCGAACTCGAACTACGTCCGCTGATCATCGAGATTGCCGATCAGGTGGGCCTCGGCCAGCAGGCGCGTGACAACATTCCGGAAACCGTCGGTCAGATCGAGATTGTGGATTCCGACCAGCTTTCGACGGTCCAGACCGTGGCCCGGGTAATCCACGGCACGGCCCTGATCACGGCACTGCTTCTGTTGCTGCTGGTCGCACTGGCGGTCTATCTTTCGCCCGGCTACCGCTGGATCACCCTGCTCTGGATCGCCGCGTCACTGATCGTCGGCGCGCTCATCGTCCTGATCCTGCGCTCGGTCATCGGTGGAGTCGTCGTCCCCGAGTTGGCGACAGTCGATGTGCAACCGGCTGCCGATGCGGCCTACGGGATTGCCACCGACCTGCTGAGGTCGATTGCCATGACGATCATCTGGAGCGCCGTGGTGCTGGTCGCACTGGCCTGGCTGGTTTCGCCCAATCGCGCGGCCGAGTCGATCCGCAAGTTCCTGGCGGTACCCTTCGGGCGATTCCCGGCGGCGACTTTCGGTCTGCTCGGACTCGCCGGCTTCATCTTCCTGCTGATGGGAGCGGGCGACCAGCGTGAATTTCTGATCCGGCTGGTGATCGTGATCCTTGCCGGAGTCGGAGCGTGGTCTTTCAGTCGCACCCTCGCGGCCTCCTACCCTGACGCCAGCTTCGACGGTCTCTCCGAATTCGGCGAAAGGACAAAGGACAGAGCGAAGGATGCATGGGCCGGCCGACCCGCATTCCTCGGCAACCGGGAGGACAGCCCGGCCGGTTCCGAGCCGACTCCCGCCCCGGTGCCCGACGCCCCGGCCGAATCCGCAGCCGCTTCGGCTCCGACCGAGGTGCTGGCTGCCGCAGAGCAGGCCAGTGAGCGGCCTGACCCCGAGACGGCGCGGCTCGATCTGCTGGATCGCCTCGCTTCGATGCATGAGCGCGGGGTCCTTGACGCCGACGAGTACGCAGCGGAGAAGGCCCGGGTCAACGCGCGCCTCGAAGACGCCGGGGGCTGACCGTCCAGCGCCTGCTCACATGGGCGTATAACAGGGCGGGGCACCGATACCCGGCGCTATTTCTGGCGGCCGAACTCCAGTCGGCCTGGTTGATCGCCTTTGCCACGCTGGGCGTTTTCAGCCTCTACTACAACGCTCCGATCGGTGAATACGTGGAACTCGCGGTTGCGGTTCTCGTGCTCACGTTGCTGGTGATCGGCATCAGCATGGTCCGGGCGATCCGCTTCATGAAGCCGATCGGTCGCTGGATCGCCAGCCCGGACCGCAGGGAAAACCCGGTCCTTGCCACGGCCGCCTGGGAGACCGCCGTCGGCGTACCCAGCCAGGTCGCCATCCGGGAGATGATCTGGCCGGTCATCTTCGTCGCGATCCCGGGTGTGATCGGCTCAATCATCGTCTTCGACTTCAATCCGTGGTCGGCGATCCCGCTGATGGCCGGCTCGCTGATCGCAATCGCCTACGGCGGGGTGCTTCATTACTTCGGCATGGAGAGCGGCATGAGGCCTGTGCTCAAGGACATCAACCGTCAGCACGCCCCCTGGGCACGATCGGACATCCAGGTCCTGCCGCTCAAGCTCAAGCTGGTCGCCTCACTGCCGCTGATCAACGTGATCACCGGACTGGTCGCCTCTGCGCTTTCGGGCAGCGGCGGTGGCGGGGCCGGCCTCGGCGCCGACGTCCTGATCGCGATCGGGGCGGCGGTCTCGGTGAGCCTGGTGCTCACTCTGCTGATCGCCGGGTCGATTCTGCGGCCGATCAACGACATCGAGGAGGGGATCGAGGCGGTTCGGGGCGGCCGGTTCGGCGTGACCGTGCCGGTGACCACCCCGGACGAGATCGGCAACCTCTCGGCCGCTTTCAACCAGATGTCACAAGGCCTGGCCGAGCGGGAACGGATCCGGGCCGCTTTTGGCACCTACCTCGACCGCGACGTCGCCGAGCACATCCTTGAGTCAGGCCCCGGGGTCGAGGGCGCGGAAGTAGACGTTTCACTGCTTTTCTGCGACGTCCGGGAGTTCACCGCCTTTGCCGCCCAGGCCGAGGCGACGGACGTCGTCGCGCGCCTGAATCAGCTTTTCGAGGCGGTGATTCCGATTATCGCCTCCCATGGCGGCCATGTGAACAAGTTCATCGGCGACGGCCTGCTGGCTGTGTTCGGAGCCCCGGAGCCCCACGCCGATCACGCCGAGCGGGCGGTCCGCTGTGCGGTCGCGATGGCCCAGCGGGTGAACCACGGTGACCGCGAGGCCTTCAGCCTCGGGATCGGGGTCAATTCCGGAATGGTGATCGCAGGTTCAATCGGGGGCGCCGGCCGGCTCGACTACTCGGTGATCGGCGACGCGGTCAACGTCGCTTCGAGGGTGGAGGCGGCTACCCGCGATCTCCAGGACGAGGTGCTCATCACCGAGGAGACGCGCAGCCGGCTGGGCGACTCGATCGACCTTTCGTCCCGTGGGCTGGTGTCCCTGCGCGGCAAGCCTGAACCGGTCCGGGTATGGGCACCCGTGGTTGAGACGGCCGAGCGTCACCTGCCGGCGAATACCACCGTCGGCTGAAGCACGGGTTCGGCCCGCGCGGCTGCGTTGGGCCGGCTGGACTGCCCTCAGCCGGGTGGCGGGTCGGTCGCGGCGCGGATCGCGCCGCCGTAAAGGATGTCGCGCTCGGAGACTTCGACTTCAGACAGCTCAAAGGCACGCATGATCCCGATCAGGATTACCAGTCCGGCGACGATCGCCTGAGCCCGGTCCGGATGCAGTCCGGGCACCTGCTTCCGCTGCTCAAGCGGCATCGCAGCGAGCCGGGAGAGCCAGTGCTGGACCTTCTCCAGCGTGATGATCTGGCCTTCGACCGCTTCCGGATCGTAGGGCTCGAGGGCGAGGTCCACGGCGACCAGCGAGGCCGGTGTGCCGGCGACTGCAACACCACGCTCGATCGGCGGCAGATCCTCACCATCCAGCGCGGAGCCGATCAGCCGGTGGATGTCCCTGGCCAGGCTCTCAAGGTCCGAGGTGCTGGGCGGATCGCTGGTCAGCAAACGCTCGGTGTGGCGCACCACTCCGGCCTGGAGTGAGCGGTGAAAGAGAGGGGTGCGTCCGCGCCCCACAATCAGCTCTGTGGAGCCGCCGCCGATGTCGGCGACCATCAGCACCTCGTCACCGGACCGCTCGGAGGTCGTGCCCAGGTAAGTCGTCTGCGCTTCCAGGCCGCCGTCGAACACCTCGGCCGAAAGGTCGAACCGTTCGCGCAGCTCCGCGATGAAGGCCTGGCCGTTGTCGGCGTCGCGCACGGCGCTGGTCGCAATAACTGACGTCCTCGCGACTTCGAGCGACTGGATCACCTGGACGTAGTCGCCGACCGTTTCGCAGACCGCTTCGATCGCGTCGGGGGACAGCAGGCCGGAGTGGTCGACTCCCCGGCCGAGTCGTGTCACCCGGGTCCGGCGCTCGATTTCCGTGACTCTGCCGTCGCTCACATCGGCGACCAGCAGCCGGGTCGAGTTGGTGCCGATGTCGATCACTGCGACCCGGGTTGAAGGGGTTGGACTTGAAGGAGTTGAGGGCAAGATGCAAGAGTAGAGGCTGAGCGGGCCAAAGCAGGTTCGCCGTCACTCGAATCAAGGAGCGCGGCAAGTGTCAGAAAGTCTTGAAGGATCGGTTGTCCTGGTCACCGGAGCGAGCAGCGGTATCGGCGAAGCGACTGCCCGGACCCTCGCTGCCCGCGGCGCGAAGGTCGCCCTGGTCGCTCGGCGGCTCGACCGGCTGGAGAAGCTCGCCGCCGAGATCGCCGGTCAGGGCCACACGGCGCTGGCAATCGAAGCCGACATCACCGACCAGCAGCAGGCGATCGATGCGGTCAAGCGCACAGTCGACGAACTCGGCCGGCTCGACATCCTGGTCAACAACGCCGGAATGATGCTGCTCGGTCCGATGAGCGATGCGCCCTCCGAGGAGTGGGACCGCATGGTCGACATCAACATCAAGGGGCTGCTCTATGTGACCCACGCGGCGATCCCCCACCTGCGCGACGCTGCTGCAGACTCTCCCCGTGGCGCGAGCGACGCGGTCAACATCAGCTCGGTCGCCGGCCGCGTGGCATCGGCCGGGGCCGGCGTCTACAACCTGACCAAGTTCGGGGTCGGCGCTTTCAGCGAGGCGATGAGGCAGGAACTCAGCCGCGAGGGGGTCAGGATCACGATCATCGAGCCGGGAGCGGTTTCGACCGAACTGGTCGACCACCTGAGGCCCGAAGTCCGCGAATCGGTCCGCGGCCGCTTCGACGACATCAAGACACTCGAGGCCCATGACATAGCCGAGGCGATCGAGTACGCGGTCACCCGCCCGGCCCACGTTTCGATCAACGAGATCCTGATCCGCCCGACTGCCCAGAAGTAGTACCCCGACGCGGCTGAGGGATCGCCCCCGGCCTCGCCTCGTCTGCCGTCTCGGCCGTTCTCGGTGTCATCGTCCGCCTATCTGAGTGACGATCGCACCCGAGACCGGGCCCGACGCCGACTGAACCGAAAGATCCGGTTCTCACGGAGCCCGAGGCAGCCGATAGAAGATCCGGTGCTAGAATGGTCGATTCCGCCGCGGGGTGGAGCAGCCAGGTAGCTCGTCGGGCTCATAACCCGAAGGTCGCAGGTTCGAATCCTGCCCCCGCTATGTCCTTCGGGACGACACACCGCCCCCTCTCGCCAGGGGGTTTTGTGTTTAAGGGGGGCGGCGGTGGCGTCGCCAAAGGTTCCACCGCGGTCACCAACGGCGACCGGGAACCACCGGCCGACGCCTGCCCTTCGATTGGGAACCCGAAAGGCCTGGGCGTTCGCCAAGTGCCGCCGCTAAAGGCGGAAGCGGAAGCTCCTCGTCTTCGCAACACGTTTGCCGGTGTCTGAATCGACTGCGCTGATCGCGACCTTAAGGGCCGACTTGCGGAAGTTCCTCTTCAGATACCTGAAGCTCTTCCTGCTCGGCCGGATCCCCGCGGTCCAGGTGTCCCCGGCCCCTAGCTCCTGCTTGCCGCCAAATTTCACATTCCTGCATGGCATCCTCAGGGTGAACCTTGCGTTGGCGACGCAGCCATTCGAGCAATTCACCTCGACTACATACAACTCCTTCCTGACCTTCAGCCACTTGCTGCCAGCTTCGATCTCGTCGGTCAACTGGCTGGCGGTACCTGGAGGATGCCACCGCCTGAATTTCGACCCGAAGCCTCTTCGAGTCCGATATTGCGACCCGCGGTCGTCCCGGAGGAGGATCGAGACGCGGCGGGTTCAATACATTCCGGAAATGACCGAGACCGATCCGCCATGCCCGGAATGCCGTAGCGACTTCACCTATGAGCTCGGAGGCTTCCGGGTCTGTTCGATGTGCGCCCACGAGTGGGTGCCCGGTGAGCCGACAACGGAGGAAGCCGGCGCCGAGCCGGAGATCCGCGACTCCGTCGGCAACGTCTTGCGCGATGGCGACACGGTCACCGTGATCAGGAACCTTAAGATGAAAGGGAGTTCGTCTCAGATCAAGGTCGGCACCAAGGTCCGCAACATCCGCCTCGTGGACGGGGTCGGCGACCATGACATCGACTGCAGGATCGATGGCTTCGGCGCCATGCAGCTGAAGTCGAGCGTGGTGAAAAAGGCCTGATCACCCGGTCGGTCGGGTTCCCCGGGTCGAAACAGGGGAGAACAGCTTTCGCTTGAGCCAGAGGGCCACGTAGACGAGCGCCACCAGGACCGGGACCTCGATCAAAGGACCTACCACGCCCGCCAGGGCCTGGCCCGAGGTCGCGCCGAATACTCCGACCGACACGGCGATCGCGAGTTCGAAGTTGTTTGAAGCAGCGGTGAAGGAGAGGGTTGCGGTCTTCTCGTACCCCATCTTCATGGCCCAGCCGGACCAGAAGGAGACGCTGAACATCAGGAGGAAATAGATGATCAGGGGAACGGCGATTCGAACCACGTCCCACGGGGCATCGCTGATCGCCTCGCCCTGGATTGCGAAGAGCAGCACGATCGTGAAAAGCAGCCCGTAGAGGGAGACGGGACTGATCTTCGGAATGAAGGTTTTCTCGTACCACTCCCGGCCGCGGCGTCGTATGCCAACTACGCGGGTCACGAAACCGGCGGCCAGGGGGATCCCCAGGAAGATCATGGTGGTTCGTGCGACCTCCCAGATCGAGACCTCGAAACCCTGGGTGTCAAGACCGAGCCAGCCTGGAAGAACGCTCAGGTAGAACCAGCCGAGAAGGCTGTAGGCAACGATTTGGAACAGGGAGTTGATCGCCACCAGAAGCGCTGTCGCCTCCCGATCAGCACAGGCAAGATCGCTCCAGATCAGGACCATTGCGATGCAGCGCGCGAGGCCTACGATTATCAGGCCGGTCCGGAATTCCGGCTGGTCGGCGAGGAAGATCCAGGCCAGCGCAAACATGAGCAGCGGCCCGACGATCCAGTTGAGCACCAGCGAGCTGACCATCAGCTTGCGCTCGCCCTTGAGATGGCCGAGCTCCTCGTACCTGACCTTGGCCAGGACCGGGTACATCATCAGCAGCAGGCCGAGCGCGATCGGCAGGGAGATCGTGCTGATGCGAAGCGCGTCGAGTCCGTCTTCCAGGGCGGGTATGAGGGAACCGAGCAGCACGCCACCGACCATGGCGAGACCGATCCAGAGCGGCAGGAATCGGTCGAGGGTCGAGAGCGACTTCACCGCCCGATCCTAGCCGGGGCATTGCGATCGGCTCCGGTGCCGTTGACGGTCTCCCGGCTAGAAGCGCTCGAGGCGGATGGTGGCCTTGCGGCCCTTGATTCGGGTGGAACGCATCGCTTTGATCACGCCGGCGGCGGAATCACTCGGTACATCGACCAGGGAGAAGTTCTCTTTGACCTCGATTGCGCCGATACGTTTGCCGCTGATGCCGCCTTCGTTGGCGATCGCGCCGACGAGGTCTTTCGGGGTTACCGAAGCGCTGCGCCCGACGCTGAAGAAGAGGCGGGTGCTGTCGCCGACGGGCTGACCCTTGCCCTTGCGCCCCGGCTTGCCGGGGGGCCGGCCGTTTCCTGCGGGCCGGCCGTTGCTGACCGGGGGTCGCTTGCCCTTCCCGGGGGCCGCAGGAGGGGCGATCTCGCTTTCGTCGATCGGACGGCCGCTGGCTTCGTGAGCAAGCTTCAATGCGGCGGCCGCGATATCGGCCGGCTCGAACTGTGAGGCCAGCGAATCGACTGCGCTGCGGAAGAGGGCGAGATCCCCGTCGGCTGAGTTGTCGGCCTTCTCCAGCTCTTCGACAAGTGCGGTCTCGGTCTGCTCGAGCCGCTTCTTCTTGAGGGCAGCCACCGTAGGCAGCTCTTCGACCGGGAACGGCGCTTTGGTCAGGCGCTGGATCGCCTTGATATGGCGCTTCTCGCGCGGCTCGGCAATCGTGATCGCGATTCCCGTCCTGCCTGCGCGGCCGACCCGGCCGATCCTGTGAACGTACTGCTCCGGGGCGGTGGGGAGCCCGTAGTTGAAGACATGGGTGAGGTGATCGACGTCCAAGCCACGAGCGGCGACATCGGTGGCAACCAGGAGCTGAGTGGAGCCGCTTCGAAGCCGGCCCATCACCCGATCGCGCTGCTCCTGGGTCATGCCGCCGTGGAGGGCGTCCGCCCGGTAACCGCGGTTGCCCAGGGTTTCGGTCAGCTGGTCCACTTCGTGTCGCGTGCGACAGAAGACGATCGCCGACTCGGGCTGCTCCATGTCAAGCACCCGGGCCAGGGCGGCGGACTTGTTGTGGCGGGTGACCAGGTGAGCGGTCTGCCGGATCTGAGGCCCATCGCTCGCTTCATTGCCGTCACGCTTGATCCGGATTCGGACCGGGTCGTTCATGTGGCGCTTTGCGATCGATTCGATCCGGGCGGGCATGGTCGCTGAAAGCAGCATGGTCTGGCGCGACTCGGGCACCCCTTCGAGGATTGCCTCGAGCTCATCGGCGAAGCCCATGTCGAGCATCTCGTCGGCTTCGTCCAGAACGAGGACCCGCACCTGGTTGGTCTTCAGAGAACCACGTCGAATGTGATCGATCGCCCGTCCCGGCGTAGCGACCACGACGTCGACGCCACGTTTCAGCGGGCCGAGCTGACGGCCGATCGGCTGCCCACCGAAGACGGCGAGCACCGAGGCGCCGGTCCCTCGGGCGTACTGCTGGGTGGCCTTCTGAACCTGCACCGCCAGCTCTCTGGTCGGAACGAGGATCAGGGCGGATGGTGAAGCGGAATCCGGCCGATCACCAAGACGGGCCAGGATCGGCAGGGCGAAGGCGGCGGTCTTGCCGGTGCCCGTCGCGGCCTGTCCGAGCAGGTCGCGGCCGGCAAGCAGCGGCGGGATCGCTTCTGACTGGATCGGCGTCGGCTTGCTGTAGCCGAGCGAGTTCAGTGTCCCGATGATCTGCTCGGGAAGCCCGAGTGCCGCGAATTCGGCCCGGTCGGGCTGGCCTCCGTCCCCATCCGGAGTCGGAGTTGTTTCAGCGGGGACGTCAGGGGTCGGAGATGTGTTCACAGCAGGGCTCGATTCAAAGCGTTGCGAGGGGATACGGAGCGGGCAGCGCCGCGGTCGGCGACGTGCGAACAGACCAATCTAGCTGAAAGGCGAGCCTGGACCCCGCAAGACTCTGCTTTGGTGCAGGTCCAACCGGACGGCGTCGGGCGCGCGCTGACTCCGGGCCCGGCGTCGGCCACCGTTACCTGCCCTGCGGAATAGGCTGGCATCGCCGTCCATCCCCGTTCCCATGTTCGAGATCGTCCCCATCCTTCTGATCGTCACCGGTGTGGCTCTGGCCGCAGTCAGTTTCCTTTGGCTGAGGGAGCGGCGCCGGGCGGCCTGGCTGGAGATTGAGCTTGAGAACGAACGGACAGAGCGGGAGAACCGACCTCTGACTCCGCTGCCACCGCTGAAGGCTGTGCTGCGTGCCGCATCTCGAGTCAGGGAAGAGGGTCTCGGCGAGCTGCTCTGGATCTCGTTCGATGAGATCACTGCCTGGGCGAAGGACGCGGAGCCCGAACTGCGTGAACTCGCGGCAAAGGACGGCACCCTGACGATCTTTTTTTCAGACATCGAAGGCTCGACCGCGCTCAATCAGGAACTTGGCGACAAGTCGTGGCTCAGGATCCTGGGTGCTCACGACCAGATCGTTCGAAGGTGCGCCGGTCGGAATGGCGGGCACGTCGTGAAGTCGCAGGGTGACGGGTTCATGATCGCCTTCGCCGATGCCGAAGGCGCGATTCGATCGGCAATCGAGATCCAGCGGCAGCTGGACTCAGAACCCCGCCGTCTGCGTCGCAGGCCGATCAGGGTCAGGATCGGCATTCACACCGGATCAGCGCTCCAGAAGGACGGTGATCTGTTCGGCCGCAGCGTCGCGCTCGCCGCACGGGTCGCGGACCAGGCCAGGGGCGGAGAGATTCTGGTCACTTCCGAAGCCGCCCAAGGGGTGGAAGCCGCCGACCTTCTATTCGCCGAACCTCGTGAAGTTGAGCTGAAGGGACTCTCAGGCAGCCACGAACTGTTCGCGGTCGTCTGGCGGGAGCCCTGATTTCTTCCGGCCCAGCGCCCACTCTCCCTGGGCGGTGTCCTGCTCAGGGAGATCGAACTGCCGATCGCGGCTGGCGGGTAGGCTTCTCCTTCGCTGCATTTGCCCTTGATCCAACCCCTTGCGGAACCGCGAAAGAACGGACAACGAGATGAATCGCACCTTTGTGGTCGGTGTCGGCATGACCAGGTTTGAAAAGCCCGGTACCAAAGAGGGCGACTACCCCGACTGGGCCAAAGAGGCCGGCGAGAAAGCGATCGCGGACGCAAAGATCGCCTATGACGATGTCCAGCAGGCCTTCGTCGGCTACTGCTACGGGGACTCGACCGCCGGCCAGCGCGCCGTTTACGGCCTCGGGTTGACCGGTATCCCGGTGGTCAACGTCAATAACAACTGCTCGACCGGATCAACCGCGCTGTACCTCGCCCGCCAGGCGGTCAAGGGCGGCCTCGCCGAATGCGCGCTCGCGCTGGGCTTCGAGAAGATGGAGAAGGGTTCTCTTGGAGCCAAGTTCCTCGATCGGACCAACCCGATGGACAAGCACGTCCAGGCGCTGATCGAGTTGAGGCCGTGGGAGGACGCGCCGCCAGCCCCGCAGATGTTCGGCGCCGCCGGTCGCGAGCACATGGAGAAGTACGGTTCCAGGCCGGAGCACTTTGCCTGGATCGGCTGGAAGAACCACAGTCACTCGAAGAACAACCCGTACGCCCAGTTCCAGACCGAATACAGCCTCGACGAGATCAAGGAAGCGCGGGAGATCTACTCGCCGCTGACCAAGCTGCAGTGCTCGCCGACCTCGGATGGCAGTGCCGCGACCATCGTCGCTTCGGAGCGCTTCGTCGAAGAGCACGACCTCTGGGATCGGGCGATCGAGATCAAAGGGCAGGCGATGGTCACCGACATGACCAGCACTTTCGACAGTGACTCCTCGATCAACGTGGTCGGCGCCGACATGAGCCGGGTCGCGGGCAGGCAGGCGCTTGAGGAGGCTCAGCTTGACATCGCCGACGTCGACGTGATCGAACTCCATGACTGCTTCAGCGCGAACGAACTGATCACCTATGAAGCGCTCGGTCTGGCCGAAGAGGGCGAGGCTCATCTGCTGGTCGAAGCTGAAGCGACAACCTACGGCGGGGAGGGGCCGGTGGTTAATCCGTCGGGCGGTCTGATCTCCAAGGGCCATCCGCTCGGGGCAACCGGGCTGGCTCAGGCCTCCGAGCTGACCTGGCAGCTTCGCGGCGCCGCCGACGATCGCCAGGTTGAAGGCGCAAGGCATGCCCTCCAGCACAACATCGGCCTCGGCGGCGCTGCCGTGGTGACCGTCTACGGGATGCCCTCGTGACTGCGTCAATGAACCTGGCCCCGATGCCGCGGAGGCCGATATTCGAGGACGAGCATGAGGACTACCGCGAGAGCTTCCGCTCATTCCTGGCCGCCGAGGTCACCCCCAACTTCGACCAGTGGGACAAGGACGGCTTCGTCTCCAGAGATCTCTTCAGGAAGGCGGCGGAGCACGGCTTCATGAGCATGGCCATCCCGGGGACCTATGGCGGTGCCGGGGTAGAGGACTGGCGCTTCAATGTGGTGCTCACCGAGGAGGCGATCCGGGCCGGGGTGGGGGCGGCCTTCGGTGGTCCGATGCTGACCACCGACATCTGCCTGCCTTACCTGCTGAGCACTGCCACCGACGAGCAGAAGGACCGCTGGCTTCCCGGGATCGCATCCGGGGAGACCGTGATGGCGGTGGCGATGACCGAGCCGGGGACCGGATCTGACCTCGCCGCGGTCCAGACCCGGGCGATCAGGGACGGCGACCATTACGTGCTGAACGGCCAGAAGACCTTCATCACCAACGGCCACCACGCCGACCTGGTGATCGTTGTCGCCAAGACTGATCCGGATGCCGGGCACGCCGGGATCTCCCTGCTGGTCGTGGATTCCAGCTCCGAAGGGTTTTCCAGCGGGGCCCAGATCGGCAAGCTCGGACAGCATGCCTCGGATACGACCGAACTCTTCTTCGATGACGTCCGGGTGCCGGCGGAGAACCTGCTCGGGGCGGAGGGCAGCGGTTTCATCCAGCTGATGGAAAAGCTCGTGCCCGAGCGGCTGATCATCGGGGTCGGTGCTTTGGCCGCGGCTGAGGCATCCTTCGAGATCACCCTCGAATACGTCAAGGAGCGGACCGCTTTCGGCCGGCCGATCGGCAGCTTCCAGAACTCCCGCTTCGTGATGGCGGAGATCAAGACCGAGCTTGCGATCGGGCGGGCGTTCATCGATCAATGCATTGTCAAGCACTGCGCCGGGGAGCTCTCGATCGAAGAAGCGGCGATGTCGAAGTGGTGGACGACCGAACTGCTCGGCCGCGTCACCGACAGCTGCCTGCAGCTACACGGCGGCTACGGCTACACCGACGAGTACGCGATCTCTTCTGCCTGGGCCGACGCCCGGATCATGCGCATCTACGGAGGGACCACCGAGATCATGAAGGAGCTGATCGGCCGCGGCATGGGCCTTTGAACGGTGCGCCACTTGCTCCCCTTTTTCCTCAGGACGAAGTGGATGCTCACGAACGCCAGCGACGCTGATTGCCCGCGCGGGTTCTACGGCCATGATTCGTCGTGGTTCCCGTTGCCTCTGAGCACGCAGGTAGCTTTAGTCCATGGTTCGGCGGCTGGAGAGAGACTGAGTTGGCGGTTTTCTTCGCTCTGCTGGCGGCGTTCTGTTTCGCCTTGGCCGCAGCGCTCCAGCAGAAGGGGCAGTTCCAGCTGGCCGCAGAGGGGCGGGCGGTCAGCGGGCTGCGCAGCCTCTTTCGCATGGTCACGGTGCCGGTATGGCTGCTCGGAACCCTGACCCTGCTGGTCGGCTACGCGGCGCAGGCAATCGCGCTGGGCGAGGGGAGGCTGGTGGTCGTCCAGCCTCTGCTGGTCATGACGATCGTCTTCGCATTGCCGCTCGGCTACTGGATAACCCAGCAGTTCGTGGCCCGGCGGCAGGTGTTCGGAGCGATGGTGATAATCGCCGGCCTGATTTTGTTCATCCTGGTCGGTGATCCGGACAGCGGAGTCAATTCGGCATCGGGAATCAAGTACCTGGCGGCGATCGTCGCGGTGAGCATCCCGTCCGCTCTTTTGTTCGCCTACGGCAGGCGGGCTTCCCTGGCTGCCAAGGCGGCGATGTTCGGCGCTTCGTCCGGTCTGCTCTGGGGGCTGTCGGCTTCCTTTGCCAAGACGACGATCGACCAGCTCTCGGGCGGCATTCCCGACGTGCTCACGCACCCTGAGTTCTACTGCCTGGTCGGGATCGGCGTGGTGGCCTTCGCCATTCAGCAGCTTTCTCTCTCGACTGGTCAGTTTGCTCCGGCGATGGCCGCGGTCGCCGTCTCGAACCCGGCGATCAGCGTGATTCTGGGCGTGCTTCTCTTTCAGGAGAGCCTCACCCGACCGGCCTGGCACGTGCTGGTGGCCGTGCTCGCCCTGATTGCTGCCTTCTACGGTGCCTACATGATTACCGCCGCGAACCGCGAACGCGAGGTTCCGGACGGCCGGGCGGCCGCTTCCCACGAAAGTCCGTGAGTCAGACCGAGGCCAGGCCCCGGACCAGCAGTGCTGCCCCGATGACGATCGCGGCCGAAATCACAATCGAGCGGCTGTTTCGCCTGGCCCAGTCGTTGATTGAGCCGACCGCGTCGCGAGCCAGGCCGGGAGCGAATACACACAGCGCGAGAGCTCCGATCGGGATCGCGAACCAGATCGCGTTGTAGATCAGGACCTCGACCAGGCCGACGAGCACCCCGGCCCGGTGGGTGACGATCACGTTCAGGGCGACCAGATAGAAAAGGCCGGGGATGTGGGTCACCGGCCCGGCGATCGCAACGGTCTTGACGGTCAGCCTCTGCTCGAGGACGCGGGTCCAGCGCCCCCCTGGCTTCGGGGCATCCTCGGAATGCGGTCCGCCGATCAGTCCGAAGAGCGTCGCTGCGGCGAAGGCAAGCAGTGCGATCCCGCCGGCGATCTCGGCGATGGCCTCGGTCTGATCGCCGCCTGAACCGACGTTGACCCCGTTGAACACCCAGACGACGAGCAGGCCAAAGCTCAACGTGAAGGCCAGCCCCGAAACTACGTAGACGATCATCAAACGCCGCGAGCGCTCGGTCGAAAGGATCGCGTAGACGGCCGCCAGGCTGGTCGGCCTGACCATGGTGGCCAGCGCCAGGAAGATGATCTCGATCGTCATTCGGTGGTCACCGTAGCCTGCTTGAGTCCCGAGCCTGGCGCAACGCGTCTGATCAGAGCGCGGTCAGGCGTCGCCAGGATCCTCGAAGACGGCCGGCTCCTTGCTGACACCCGCCATCACGGCTGCCATCTGATTGGGGGAGCCGAGCAGGGGTAGCTGGAGTTCGGTTTCCAGTTCGAGACCGGCCGCTCCTGACGCAGGCCAGGTGGATTCAAAGAGTTTCTTGGCGGCGCGGACCGCATCGGGGGAGCGGTCGGCGATCTCCTTCGCCAGGTCCCTGGCGGCGGACAGCGGATCGTCATCGACCCTGGTGACCAGTCCCGCGCGATCGGCTTCATCTCCACTGACGATCCTTCCGGTGAAGGTCAGCTCTTTGGCGACATCAAGAGGCAGCAGTCTGGGGAGGCTCGCGCTGATCCCCATGTCGGGTACCAGCCCCCAGTGGACCTCTCTCACGCTGAGCTTTGAGTCGGGTGCGGCGATGCGGATGTCCGCGCCGAGGGCGATCTGGAGGCCGCCGCCGAGGCAGTTTCCGTGGATCGCGGCGATCACCGGCACGGGTACGCCAATCCAGGCAGTCGCGACCCGTTGGAACAGGTTCGCGCCGAAATCGTCCCTGAGCATCGCCCGGTCGGCGAAGCCCTCGGCCTGGCCTCCGGCCAGCCAGCCGACGTCAATGCCGGAGCAGAAACTGGGGCCCTCGCCGTGAATGACCACCGCGCGCACCCCCGGCTCCGAGGCGAGACGTTCGGCTGCTGCGGAGATCGCTTCGAACATCTCTCCGTCGAGCGCGTTGTGCTTGTCGCTGCGAACCAGTGCGACCTCGGCAACTCTGTCTGAGATCGAAATTCGGACTCGGTCTTCGTTCATCTACTCAGCGTACTGTCGACGCGGGGCTTGCGAACTGCTTCATCAGCCGATCAGACTCTCCGCTGGTCCACACGGGTGCTTTGTACTGAGTTGGCCGGGAAGCGGCGCGGTACACTTCGGCCATGAATCGTGACTCTGACCTGATTGCGCTCCCGTTCATCCTTGGGCTCTTCCTCGCCGTAGCTGTTGTAACGGCCGCCTTCTTCTTCGTCGGAGGCTGGCTGGCGCTCATCCTGCTGATTGCTTCGATGGTCGTAATCGGGTACGCGGCCTATCGCGGCCTCGCCGCCAACGGCGACAGCTAGACGTAGCCGGAGCGGCGATTCGCAGCGCCCCGGCGGGCGCGCGCCTGACGCTGTGGGAGGGTTTCAGCCGACGCTGTAGCGGGCCGGCACGTAGGTCTGGGAATCGGCCGGGGGCCGGATGTAGGCCCGCTCCTGGCGTGGCGGAAGCTTGATCTTGTCGTGCTTGACCTTCTCGTACGGGATCTGTTCGAGCAGGTGGCTGATCAGGTTGAGGCGGGCCGTCTTCTTCGAATCAGTGTCGACCACGAACCATGGGGTCTGCTTGGTATCGGTGTAGGCGAACATCTCGTCCTTGGCCTGCGCGTAGTCGACCCAGCGGGCGCGCGCCTCGATGTCCATCGGGCTGAGTTTCCACTGCTTTGACGGGTCCTTGATCCGGGCCTTGAAGCGCTTCTCCTGCTCGTCGTCGGAGATCGAGAGCCAGTACTTGAGCACGATGGTCCCTGAGCGCTGCAGCATTCGCTCGAAACGCGGGGCGGAGCGCATGAACTCCTCGTACTCGTCGTCGGTGCAGAAACCCATGACCTTCTCGACCCCGGCCCGGTTGTACCAGCTGCGGTCGAACAGGACCATCTCTCCGGCGGCCGGCAGGTGGGAGACGTAACGCTGGAAGTACCACTGGGTCCGCTCGCGCTCGGTCGGCGTGGTCAAGGCGACGGTGCGGATCACCCTGGGGCTGGTTTTCTCGGCGATGCGCTTGATCACGCCCCCCTTGCCGGCGGTGTCGCGGCCTTCGAAGAGCACGACGACCTTTGCCCCGGACTCGACGATCCACTCCTGCATGCGGACAAGCTCGATCTGGAGGCGCTCGAGCTCCTTCTCGTACTCGGACTTGTTCAGCTTCTTCGTCTTGACATCCCCTTTTGACATCGGCCCAGAATAGCCGTAGCAACGGTTTTCGCACATGGCCGGTCGGGAGGGGTAGAGTGTCGGCACCGGGTACGACTGTCCATCGGCCCCGTTCGTCCAAACTAGGAGAGGAACCTGACGTGACTGATTCTGGCCGTGCATTTTTGCGTTCGAAGCTGGCTAAGTTTGCCGCCCTGACCCTTGTATCGCTCGGACTCGTCACAGGAGTTGCCGCATGCGGCTCCGACGACGATGGCGGCGACAGTGGAGGCAGCGGAGGTTCCGGCGGAGGCGACATCACGATCTCCCAGACTTCACAGCCCGACTTCCTCGACCCCGCGCTCTCCTACACGGTCAACGGCTGGGAGCCGATGTGGCTGGTGTACACCCCTCTTCTGACTTATCCCCACGTGGAAGGCACTGCCGGTGGCGAACTGATCCCGGGGCTGGCCGAGGACATGCCGACGGTCAGCAACGGTGGCAAGACCTACATTCTGAAGTTGCGTGACGGACTCAAGTACTCCGACGGGCAGCCCGTGGTTGCCAGTGACTTCGAGCACACGATCAAGCGCGTGCTGAACCTCGAGTCGGGCGGTTCGTTCTTCTACGAGAACATCGACGGTGCCGACAAGTACCTCAAGGCCGGCAACCCTGATGCCGATATTGCCGGAATCGAGACCAACGACAAGACCGGCGAGATCACCATCAACCTCGAAAGCCCCGATGCGTCGTTCTCGAACATTCTGGCGATGAACTTCGCCGGTCTGGTTCCCGGCGATACGCCGTTCAAGAACATGACCGAGAACCCGCCGGCAGGCGTTGGTTCATATGTGATCACCGAGTCGGTCCCGAACCGCCAGTTCGTGATGGAGAAGAGCCCGAACTTCGCGGACTTCAACATCCCGGACATCCCGGTCGGCAGCGTGGACAAGATCACCACCGAGATCATCAAGAACGCCAATCAGCAGGCGCAGGACGTCCTGGCCAACAAGCTGGACTACATGCAGGATCCGCCTCCGGCAGACCTCAAGCCGACCGTCCAGCAGGAAGCACCTGATCGCTACGCCGAGCATACGACCGGTTCGACCTACTACTTCTTCATGAATACGCAGGTTGCCCCGTTCGACAACGCCAAGGTTCGTCAAGCGGTCAACTTCGGCATCGACAAGCCGGGTCTGGCGAGGATCTTCGCCGGCGAAATGGCGCCGGGCTGCAGCTTCCTGCCGCCGGGTATGCCCGGTTACAACGAGGCGTTCGACACCACGGACTGCCCCTATGGCGATCCGTCCCAGCCGCCGGACCTGGAGAAGGCCAAGCAGTTGATCAAGGAGTCCGGAGCGGCCGGTGCCGAGATCACCGTCTGGGGTAATAACGACGACCCCAGCGACAAGGTGACCGAGGCCTACGCCGACATGCTGACCCAGATGGGACTGAATGCCACCCCGAAGATCGTCGACGGTGGTGTCTACTTCCAGACGATCGGCAACCAGTCGACCGAGGCCCAGACCGGCTTTGCCAACTGGTTCCAGGATTTCCCGCATCCGCTCAACTTCTCCTTCCTGGTTGATGGTGCTTCGATCCAGCCGACCAACAACCAGAACTTCGGCAATGTGGACAATGAGAACCTCAACCAGCAGATCGACAAGCTGACCCTTGAGCCCGATCTGGCCGCAGTGGCCGGCGAGTGGGAGGCCTGGGACGAGGAGCTGGTCGGACCGCCGAACAGCTACATCGCGCCCTACGGTCACCGCAAGCTGGCGACGTTTACGTCAGACCGGATTGACTTCGACGCGGTCGTATTCCATCCGCTCTACAACAACGACTACTCGACGTTCAAGCTCAAGTAGCAGTTGACAGTCATCAGCCAGCAGTCCGCATCGGGAAGCGCGCAGGGTTCGCGCCTCCCGGTGCGGGCGTGGCTGTGAGCGGGGATTGAGCGAAACAACGGACAAGCCGGTCTCTGAACTGGAGGCGTTTTCCGAGGCTCCGGCGGTAACGCTCGAGGGGTCAGGCGGGGTCAGCCCCTGGCGCCTGGCGGCGCGTCGGATGCGAAAGCGCAGGGGCGCTCTGGCGATGGGCGTCCTGTTCGTTGTGCTGGTGGCGATGATGCTGGCCGCACCGCTCTACGCTGAACATGTAGCCGATACATCGCCGTACGAGAACCACCTTTCGGACACGATCCAGGTCGACGGTGAGACGGTCAACGTGGTCGGGCTGGACGGTGTTCCGATCGGCCCGACCTGGCAGGGGCAGTTCCTGCTCGGTGCCGACGGAAACGGACGCGATGTAGCCGTGCGCCTGCTCTATGGCGGCAGGAACTCGCTGATGATCGGGCTTTCGGCGGCGCTGTTCACCACGATCGCCGGACTGATCGTCGGGCTGCTGGCAGGTTTCTTCCGCGGCTGGACCGACTCGGTGCTGTCGAGAATCATGGACATCCTCTGGGCCTTCCCGGTGATCCTGCTCGGCATCGCGCTGGGTACCTCCCTGTCGCTGGGTGGCTTCAAGGCGGGTCCGGTCGAGATCTCCGGAGGCAGTCTTGCGATTCCGATTTTCGTTATTTCGATCATCTACGTGCCGTATCTGGCCCGGCCGATCCGGGGCGAGGTACTCAGCCTCAGGGAGAAGGAGTTCGTCGAGGCGGCCAGGGCCCAGGGGATGGGCTCCCTCAGGCTGATCGTCTCCGAGGTGATGCCCAACGTGATCTCTACCGGCCTGGTCTTCTTCCCGCTGCTGGTTGCCAACGCGATCCTGCTTGAAGCGGCGCTGTCCTTCCTCGGTGCAGGCGTGCAGCCGCCCGAGCCTTCCTGGGGCACGATGATCGACGAGGGGGTGCAGCGGATCGTCACCGCGCCCGCCCTGGCGATCGTGCCCGGCGCGATGATCGTGATCACCGTCCTGTCCCTGAATGTCTTCGGTGAAGCAGTCCGGGACTCCCTCGACCCGCGCGCCAAGGTGCGCATCGAGCGCTGACGCATGGCCCGGTTCGCGATCAAGAGGCTTTTTTCCATGGTCCTGGTGCTGTTTGCCGTCTCGGTCCTGACCTTCCTGATCTTCAACGTCATCCCGAACGGTGACCCGGCGGTGCGCATGGCCGGCAAGCAGCCGACCGAGACCCAGATCGAAGCGATCCGCGAGGAGTGGGGCTTCAACGAGCCGATCTACGTGCAGTACGTCAAGACGATGCAGAACCTGTTCAGCGGCAACATGATCAGCTACTTCAACCAGCTGAATGTGGTCGAGGAGATCTGGAAGGGGGTGCCGCGGACCTTCGCTCTGGCCATCGGCGCGGCGCTGATCTGGATGGCGTTCGCGATCGGGCTCGGCCTCTGGAGTGCAATGCGGGCGGGCGGAATCTCGGATGGCTTGCTCAACATCTTCGCCCTGGTCGGGATCTCGATGCCGGTTTTCTGGCTGGGAGCGCTGATGAACCAGTATCTGGGCTTCGAGCTGACCAAGGTGCTCGGTTTCGAGCTGTTCCCGAATGGCGGGTACGTCGAGTTCTCGGAGAGCCCTTTCGAGTGGTTCCACCATCTCCTGCTGCCGTGGTTCGCCCTGTCGGTGCTGTTCATCGGTTTCTATTCGAGGGTGCTGCGGGCGAACATCCTCGAGACGATGGAAGAGGACTACGTGAGGACGGCGCGGGCGAAGGGCCTCTCCGAGCGGCGTGTGATGCTCAAGCACGTTCTCAGGACCTCGATGATTTCGGTGGTCACCCTGTGGGGCCTCGATTTCGCGGTCGTGGTCGGCGGCGGCGCGATCCTCACCGAGACGGTCTTCAACCTCCAGGGGGTCGGCCAGTACGCGGCGGACGCGATCGGGCAGCTCGATCAGCCGCCGATCATGGCCGTCACGATGTTCGGTGCGTTCTTCGTCGTCTTCTTCAACACGATCATCGACATCGTCTACGCGGCTCTCGATCCCAGGATCCGCCTCGAGGCAGGTGACACAGCGGCATGAGCGAAACACTGCTCAGCGTGAAGGACCTGCGGGTGTCGTTCAGAACCGAGGACGGGGTAGTCAACGCAGTCGGCGGCGTCTCCTTCGACCTGAAGCGGGGAGAGGTACTTTCGATCGTCGGCGAATCCGGCTGCGGCAAGTCGGTTACCGCGATGACCCTGATGGGGCTGACCGCGGGGCCGAACGTCGAGGTCAGCGGTTCAGTGCGACTCGACGGCGAGGAGCTGGTCGGCGCCCGGGATGATCTGCTTCGCTCGATCAGGGGCGACCGGGTGGCGATGGTCTTTCAGAATCCGATGACCTGCCTCAACCCGGTCTACCGGATCGGTGACCAGATCGTGGAGCAGATCCGCGCCCACCGCGACATCAGCAAGAAGCAGGCGATGGAGCGCGCGATCGAGTTGCTCGACGCGGTCGGTGTGCCGGATGCGAGGGAGCGGGCACGCTCCTACCCTCATGAGTTTTCCGGCGGCATGAGGCAGCGGGCGATGATCGCGATGGCACTCTCGCTGGATCCCGAGGTGCTGATCGCGGACGAGCCGACCACTGCGCTCGACGTGACGATCCAGGCCCAGATCATCGAGCTCCTGCGCAAGCTGAACCGGGAGCGCGGGCTCGCGGTCATCCTGATCACCCACGACCTCGGGGTCGTCGCAGAAATCGCCGACCGGGTGGCGGTGATGTACGCCGGCAGGCTCTCGGAGACCGGCAGGCTCGACCAGGTCTTCTACGATCCGCGGCATCCGTATACGTGGGGCCTGCTCGGTTCAGTTCCGAGGATCGGTGGCATCCGGCCGGATCGCCTGGCCCAGATCGACGGACAGCCGCCCTCGCTGCTCAGCCCGCCGAAGGGCTGCCGGTTCCGCTCGCGATGCCCGCACTCATTCGACAAGTGCGGGGATGAGCCCGAACTGGAGGTGCGCGGGTCAGACGCCGACCATCTCGATCGGTGCTGGCTGCCGATCGACCAGCGGCCGGCGCTACGTGAGATGCCTTCCGGCCTGATCGGACTCGAGGCTCCGACGCCGTGAGCGCCACCGTCAAAGCGACACCGGCCGAAGGCGAGGCCCTGCTCGAAGTCGAGGATCTCGCCAAGGAGTTCTCCGCGCCGGGAGGTTCCCTCTTCGGGCGCGGCGGCGCGGGTGTCCGGGCGGTAGACGGTGTCAGCTTCGATCTCTACAAAGGCGAGACTCTCGGCCTTGTCGGCGAGTCCGGCTGCGGCAAGTCGACCCTTGCGCGAACGCTGCTCCAGCTGCTCAAGCCGACAGCCGGGTCGGTGCGTTTCCGCGGGACCGAGCTGACCTCGCTGGGCACCCGGGGGATGCGGCCGCTTCGACGCGACATGCAGATGATCTTTCAGGACCCGTACTCCTCGCTCAACCCTCGCAAAAAGGTCGGGCAGATCGTCGGGGCACCGCTGCGCATTCACAAACTTGCCGAAGGTGCCGAGCTTGAACGTCGTGTCCGGGACACTCTGGAAAGGGTCGGGCTCTCCGGTGAGCACTACGGACGCTATCCCCATGAGTTCTCCGGTGGCCAGCGACAGCGGATCGGCATCGCGCGCGCTCTTGTGCCCGAGCCGAGCCTGATCATCGCCGACGAGCCGGTCTCCGCACTCGACGTTTCGATCCAGGCCCAGATCGTGAACCTGATGGCCGACCTTCAGAAAGAGCGCGGCCTGACCTATCTCTTCGTAGCCCACGATCTCGGCGTGGTGCGGCAGGTGTCCGACCGGATAGCGGTGATGTACATGGGCAAGATCGTTGAAATCGGCCCGGCCGAAGCCGTGTACGGCAATCCGATCCACCCGTATACGGCGTCGCTCCTGGCGGCAGTACCGATCCCCGACCCGAAGACGAACCGCGAGCGCGAGCGCAGGCCGTTGACAGGGGAGACCCCGAGCCCATCGGATCCACCGGCCGGCTGTCGCTTCCACACCCGCTGTCCTCACGCCGACAGCACCTGCGCCGACGTGGAGCCTCCGCTGGTCGATTACGGCGACGGTCATTTCGCTGCCTGTCACCATCCGCTGGGCGATCGTCGGCCGGTTTCGGGCTGACGTCGGCGGTGCCGGCTGACCTTCGGCGGGCCGCTGCTGCCTGAGGCGGCCAGGCACTATCCTTTCGTACGTGTCCCGGTCCCTGCTCACCTTCCCCGCCGGGCGCAGGATGCGCTGGCTTGTCGTCGCAATCTGGTTTGCGGCGATATTCGCGATCTTCAGCTTCAACATCCCCGGTAAGTTCGCCGACGCCGAGAACAACGAATCGATCTCATACCTGCCGGCCGACGCCGAGTCGACCAGGGCGCTGGATCAGGTCAAGCAGCTGACCGAAGGCGAGCAGGCCGGAATCGTCATCGTCTACAGCCGCGAAGGCGGCCTCACGCCCGCGGACCGGCAGCGGATCAGATCCGACATTTCGACCCTCAACGCCGAGGTCCAGGGCACCAGCGAACCGTTCATGCTTGCGCAGGTGTCCGAGGACGGATCGGCGGCGCTGGTGCTGTCCAGCATCGAGTCGACCGGCGAGGCTTCCGACCTGCTCGATCCGGTCAACGCGATCCGGGACAGGGTAAGCGGAAATGACGGCGGTCTGCAGGTCGCGGTCACCGGCGCTGCCGGATATTCGGCCGACGCGGTCGAGGTCTTCGAGTCGATCAACGGAACCCTCTTCGCAGCGGCCTTCAGCCTGGTCTTCTTCCTCCTGATCCTGATCTATCGCTCGCCCTTCCTGCTCTGGTTCCCGCTGCTGGCGGTCGGCTTCGCCGAGATCCTCAGCCGGGCGATCGGGTTCGGGCTGACCGAGGCGGGGGTGACGGTCAACGGACAGTCGTCCTCGATTCTCTCGGTCCTTGTGCTTGGGGCGGGGACCGACTATGCCTTGCTGCTGATCGCCCGTTACCGCGAGGAATTGCGCCGGCACGAGAGCCGTACCGAGGCCATGCAGATAGCGCTGCGCGGGGCCGGCCCGGCGATCCTCGCCTCGGGAGGCACCGTTATAGCCGCCCTGCTCTGCCTGTCGCTGGCCGAACTCAACTCGACCGCCAGCCTCGGGCCGATCGGGGCGATCGGCATCGCTTCGGCGATGCTGGCGATGCTCACCCTGCTGCCGGCGATGCTGGTGATCTTCCCGCGCTTCGTCTTCTGGCCGAAGGTCCCACGCTTCGGAGCCGAAGGCACGGATGCCGAGCACGGGCCATGGCGCCGACTGGGGAACCGGACGGCACGAAGTCCGCGACGTGTCTGGATCGGTGCGTTCGGCGTGCTCCTGGTGATGGCGGCCGGTTTGCTCGTATACGACGACAGCCTGACCTCCTCGAGCGGTTTCCGCGATAACGTCGAGGCGGTTCAGGGTGAGAACCTGATCTCCGAGTCGTTCCCCGGTGGCGCCAACGTGCCGACCGACATCGTCGTCCCGAACCCGGCACGGGCCGATGCCGTGGCCGGCGCTGTCGAACAGGTGGACGGGGTCGCGACGGTGCGTACTGCCGGTGAAGGCGATGTCGGTGTGCTCCTGAGCGCCGTCCTCGAGCCTGAGGCGTACTCGACCGAGGCTTTCGCCCTGATCCCGCCGATCCGCGAAGCGGCCAAGCAGACCGGCGGCCCCGAGACTCTGGTCGGCGGAGGCACGGCGGTCGAGTACGACATCCGCGAAGCCAACAAGCGAGACGTGAAACTGATCGTGCCCCTGGTCATCCTCGTCGTCTTCCTGATCCTCGTAATCCTGCTACGGGCACTGGCGGCACCGCTGCTGCTGATCGGCACCGTGCTGGTCAGTTTTTTCGCCGCGCTCGGCTTCGGGGTCCTGGTCAGCGACCTGGTTTTCGAGTTCCCGGGGACGGACCCGTCCCTGCCACTGTTCGCCTTCGTATTCCTCGTCGCGCTCGGTATCGATTACAACATCTTCCTGATGGCACGCGTGCGCGAAGAGACTCTCGTGCACGGCACCCGCGAAGGGATGCTGCGAGGCCTGGCGGTCACCGGTGGCGTGATCACCTCGGCCGGCATCGTTCTCGCCGGGACCTTCCTCGTGCTCGCGGTGCTGCCACTCGTGTTCCTGACCGAACTCGGCATCACAGTCGCCTTCGGCGTGCTGCTCGACACCTTCCTCGTGCGCTCGATCCTCGTGCCGGCGCTGACCCTCGACATCGGCCCCCGGGTATGGTGGCCGTCCAGCCTCTCACGTGAGGGGCGGCAGTCAGAGGAAAGGTCCGGATGAAGCTTTACGTATGTTGGGGGACTTTCAATGTCCCGGCGCACGAACACCCATGCCGGGTCGCACTGCTCGCGCTGGAAGACGCCGGCTTCGAACCCGAGGTCATCAAAGCTCGCGGCCTCGGGCCGCTTCCCATGGCGGCCCAGACATCGACCCGCAAGATGATCAAGGAGAAGACCGGCAGCCCCTGGGTCCCCGCGCTTGAGACCGACGATGGAGAGTGGATAAGCGGCTCTCGGGAGATCGCTGACTGGGCAGCCGGGCAGGGGCGCGACGCAGCGCCCACGGGAACCTGACGCTCAACCCGGCAGCTCGCGTTAGGCTGGCTCCATGGAGATTTCGAGCTTCGTCCCGCTGGCTGTGACCATGTACGAGATTTCGCTTTGGCTCCACATAAGCGCGGCCATCGTCGGGTTCGGTGCGACCTTTGCGTTTTCTGCCCTCTTCCCCGTCGCGATGGGGATGGATGTCCGCCACCTGCCGTACGTCCATCGAGTCCAGATCGTGATCACCCGCTACATGACCTCTCCGGCGCTGGTGATCGTGCTGCTCACCGGGATTTACCAGGTTATCGACGGCAACTGGGACTTCGGATCGTTCTGGGTAAGCGCGTCGTTCCTGATCGTGTTCGTACTCGGTGGACTGATTGGCGCTTACTTCATACCGACCGACAGGAAGCTGGAGGCGATGGTGACGAGGGAGATCGCCGCTGCCGGAGAAGGTCCGATTGAGCTTTCCGATGAGTACATGTCGAAGTCGCGGACAGAAGGGATCGTAGGTAGCGCCACCGGAGTGTTGCTGCTGATCGCCGTCTATCTGATGGTGACGACGCCCGGAGCCTGAGCCGCCGGTCCCGTCCCGGCGGGTCTGCGGGAAAATACCCATACCCGCGCAGGTCGCGCTGCTCTAGGGTGTTTGGTTGAGCGTTCCGGCTGGGAGGGGCGCCTGAAGCCACGAAGAGGAGAAACTGTGACGGGTACGCAGCGTGTCTGCGGCGTCGGAATGCTTTCCACGCTGCTACTGATTCTTATGTTTCTGGCCGGCGGTGCGCCGAAGACGGATGCCGCCAGCGGCGACACTGTCCACATTCGAGGGGTCGTCTACTCCTTCTTCGGGATCGACGAGCACGCCCCGGGTGCAGTGATCCGGGTCGATGAGTTCCCCGGGATCTCGGCCCCGGTCGCTCTCGACGGCAGCTACGACATCGAGGTTCCTGACAACTCGAACGTGACCCTCTACGCCGAAACCCCGGAGACCTACGTAGAGACCTATCTTCAGACCTTCCGCACTTCGGGTGAGGACATAGAGAAGGCGCACTTTCAGCTCCCGAGGGACTGGCACTACAACGCTTTCTCGGCTCTGCTCGAGATTCCGCGTGACAAGAACGGTGTGGCGGAGGACTGCGTGATCGTCTCGACCTTTTCGATTCACGAAGCTCGGGACGCCACTGAGTTCGATCCCGGCTTCAAGGACGTGTACCCGCATGGGCTTCCGGGCGCGACCGCGACCATGACGCCCCGCTCGCCGGGGGCCAAAGGGCCGATCTTCTTCGACAACCCGCCGATCATCATCCCGAACGTGGAACTGACCGAGTCGACCGTGGACGGCGGGGTCCTGTTCACCGAGGTGACGCCTGGCTACCACTGGATGGAGGCCAGCCATGCGACCGAAGAGATCGCTCCGTTCATGGCCCACTGTGAAAACGGGCGCATCATCAACGCCAGTCCGCCGTGGGGCTTTTACGAGGTGAAGCCCGGTGAGCAACCTGATCCCGCCGTCTTCGCGATCGAACCTGACGTCTCGGTAGACGCCACCGTCGCCAAGAGGGCAGTCGCCAAGCGCAAGGGCAAGCGTCGCCTCGTTGTGGTCCGTGTCGTTGCGGGCGAGAAGCTGACGGCGAAGCTGAAGGTCACCCGGGGTAAGAGCGTGATCGCGAAGTCCGGCCTCAGAACGATCAAGGAAGGCAAGCGCAGCCTGCTTTCGGTGGTCCGCCGCACGGTCGGTCCCGGACCCGCCAGGGCGACGGTGGTGCTCAGGGACGGAGCCGGCAATGTGAAGACGGTCTCCAGAAAGGTGCGCATCCCGCGCTAGGCTTCGCCGATGGACTTCTCCGCGACCCCGGCCGCCGCAATTGTGGTGGCCGGGGTCGCGGTCGTTTTCTGGCTGGTCAGCCTGCGGCTGCGTGATGCCTCTATCGCGGACATCGCGTGGGGGCTGCTCTTCGTCGTCGTGGCGTGGGTGTCCTTTGGAGTCGGGGAAGGTTCTTCGGCGATGCTGCTCGCGGCCCTTCTCGTCACGGTCTGGGGACTGCGGCTCGCCTTCCACATCGGCCGGCGGAACCTCGGCCATGGCGAGGACCGCCGTTACGGTGCGATGCGGGCCCGCCGCCCCGAGCGGTTCTGGATCTGGTCGCTGTTCGGCGTATTCCTCCTACAGGGACTGCTCGCCCTGATCGTTTCGATGCCCCTGCAGGCGCTGGCCACTGTCGCCCGGGATTCGATCGGCCTGCTCTCGTGGGCCGGCGTTGCACTGTTTTTCGTGGGGCTCGCGTTCGAAACGGTAGGAGACGCGCAGCTCGACGCCTTCAAGCGCGACCGCGCCAGTGGCGGCCGGGTCATGGATCGCGGCCTGTGGCGCTACACGCGTCATCCGAACTACTTCGGCGATGCGGTCGTCTGGTGGGGCATCTGGCTCGTTGCGGCCGGGTCCGGGGCGGCCTGGTGGACCGCGATCGGTCCGGCCCTGATGACCTTCCTGCTGCTCAGGGTTTCCGGTGTGGCGATGCTCGAGGCCGACATCGGCGACCGCCGCCCGGGCTACGCCGCATACATCCGCCGGACCAGTCCGTTCCTGCCGATGCCGCCCCGAAAGCCGGACTCCGAAGGCCCCGGCGGACAAGGCGTTTGATCGGATCAGGGGGGTATGATCGCCCGATATGGCCAAGTCCAAGTCGAAATCAAAGTCGGGATCGAAATCGAAGAAGCCGAAAGGGACGAAGGCGAAGGCCAGGGAACTGGTTGAGCTCGCCGCCAGGGCCTCCCGGCTCCAGGTGAAGCAGCGGATCAGGGACGAGGCCCTCCAGGAGCAGGAGGTCCGTGCCGGGGTGACCGGAGTGGGCCGGAATCTGTCCGACGGCGAAGCGATGGGCAAGGAAGCACGCAAGCGGATCCCGCGCTCCTCGCAGGCTGAACTCGTCCTGCCCGAAGATCGCCCGGATCCCGTCGACCAGCTCGAGGCGCAGGCGGAGTCGAGGCTGCCGGAACTCATCCCGCTGCGTTACGGCAGGATGCTCGTTTCCGCATTCACTTTCTACCGCGGGGCGGCGGGGATCATGGCAGCCGACCTGGCGCGCAGCCCGGTCACGGGTATCAAGGTCCAGGCATGCGGCGACGCCCACCTTTCGAACTTCGGTGGCTTCGCCTCTCCGGAGCGCCAGCTCGTATTCGACATCAACGACTTCGACGAAACCCTGCCCGGACCGTGGGAGTGGGACGTCAAGCGCCTGGCCGCGAGCCTCGAGATCGGGGCCCGGGACCGTGGCTTCAGGAAGTCCGAACGCCGGGCCATAGTGCTTGGCACTGTGCGCAAGTACCGCGAGCAGATGAGGGAGTTCGCCGGCATGGGCAACCTCGACGTGTGGAACCGTGACCTGACCATGAAGGAGCTGGCCGTGCGCCTGGCCGACAGCGCCGGCGAGTTCAGCGAAAAGGAGCGCGGGAACTTTGAGAAGTCCGTCACCAAAGCGGTCGGCAAGGACCGGCTGAAGGCGTTTTCGAAGCTGACCCACGTGGTCGACGGCAAGCTGAGGATCATCCACGATCCGCCGTCGGTCATCCCACTCGACCACCTCGTGCCCGCTGATCAGGCGGCCGGCCTGGACGATCGCGTTCTGGAGATACTCGCGTCCTATCGGGAGAGCCTCAGCCCGGACAAGCGGGTTCTGTTCGACAGCTATGAGTACGTGCACGCGGCGATGAAGGTGGTCGGGGTCGGCAGCGTGGGGACCCGGGCCTGGATGGTGCTGATGGTCGGTCGCGATACTGGAGACCCGCTCTTCCTCCAGCTCAAGGAGGCCCAGCAGTCGGTCCTCGAGCCCTATGTGGGGGCCAGCCGCTACGGCAAGCATGGCCGCCGGGTGGTCGAAGGCCAGCGACTGACCCAGACTTCGAGCGACATCTTCCTCGGCTGGACGACGGCGAAAGGCTTCGACGGGATCGAACGGGACTTCTACGTGCGCCAGCTTTGGGACATGAAGGGCTCGGCACCGGTTGAGAAAATGAGCGTGAGGGTCATGTCGGTCTACGGAGAGATCTGCGGCGCCGTGCTGGCCCGGGCTCACGCCAGGACCGGTAACCGCTTCGCTCTCGCTTCTTACCTCGGCAAGAGCGACAGCTTCGACCGCGCCATCGCCGACTTCTCGGTCGCTTATGCCGACCAGAACGAGCGCGACTACCAGGCCCTGCTCGACGCCCGTGACAGCGGCCGGATAACGGTGGAAGAACCGGAGGACTGATGGGGCGTCCGGTCTCGCACCGGCGCCCGCAGCCGGCCGGCCGCCAGCGCGTCGCTGCGGCGGCGGCCCTGGCCCTGCTTCTGGCGGCCGCCGTCCTGGTCGTGGACCTGTCGATCGGCAACTTCCCCTGGGGTCTGATTTTGCTCGCCGCGGTCGCCGGTTCTCTGGCGGCGGCCTGGTACGGCGTCCTTGGGGCAGGACCCGCCCGGGCACTCGGATTCGCCGGCGCGCTGCTGATCCTCGTTCTCGCCGTGGTCATACTCCTTGCCTTCGGTGAAGGCTTCCGGGAGGCGCTGGTCGTCCTCCTGCTGCTGAGCCTGGCGATGGCCTCGGGCCGCGAGGCAGTCCGGATCCGTGCGCCGCTACCGGGAGCTGACGCTCCGGAGAACGCGGTGCTCTTCTACAACCCCAAGTCCGGTGGCGGCAAGGCCGAACAGTTCTCGGTCGCTGAAGAGGCCGAAAAGAGAGGTATCAGGCCGGTCCAGCTGAAGCGTGGCGACGACCTCGAGATGCTTGTCCGCGAGGCGGTGGCCGATGGCGCCGACGGTCTGGCGATGGCCGGCGGCGACGGTTCCCAGGCGATCGTGGCCGCGGTCGCCGCCGAGTGCGACCTGCCCTACGCATGTATTCCCGCCGGAACCCGGAATCATTTCGCACTCGACCTCGGCGTCGATCGTGATGACGTCATCGGCGCGCTCGACGCCTTCGTCGATGGCGGGGAGCGCCGGGTGGACCTCGCGCAGGTCAACGGCCAGGTCTTCGTCAACAACGTCTCCCTCGGGATCTATGCGGAGGCCGTCCAGCGGGAGGGGTACCGGGAAGCGAAGCTGCGCACGATCCTCTCCACGGTGCCTGAGGTGCTCGGGCCTGATGGGGAGGGACCGGGTCTGAAGTGGAAAGGTCCGGGTGGCCACGAGCACAGCTCCGGCGCGGCGATCCTGGTTTCCAACAACCGGTACCGGCTCGGCCGCGCGGTCGGTTCGGGAACCCGGCCGCGGATCGACGATGGCCTGCTGGGGGTGACAGTCGCGTCGGCACCTGCCGGCCGGGGAGGCAGCCAGAAGGGCCTCCAGCGACCCTGGCGGGAGTGGTCTCAGCCGGAATTCGAGGTCAGGTCTGACCAGCCGGTGCCGGCCGGGATCGACGGCGAGGCAGTCGTCCTCGAGCCGCCGCTCCGCTTCGGGATCATGCCGGGAGTACTGCGGGTGAGGATCGCCCGGCAGCATCCGGGGGCATCTCCATCGGCGGCCATTCCGGAAGGGATGTTCGACGGGCTGAAGGCTCTCGCTCGTATCGCCGCGGGGAGGTACCCGTGAGGGAAGGCCGGGAAGAGCCGGTGGAGGCAGACGACGGCGGAGTCCGGAGGCCGGCCGGTGCGGACGGGATCCTCGGGGAACTCCACCGGTTGGATCTGGCGGTCTACTCGGCTGTCGCATCGTCGCCGACGCCGTCGCTGGACAGCGCCCTGAGGTGGCTCGCGCATACGGCCGACCGTTCTCGCATCTCGCTCACGATCGCCTCCGGCCTCGCCCTCTTCGGCGGGTCGGCAGGAAGGAAGGCGGCCGCCAGGGGAGTGGCTTCGGTTGCCGTGACATCGGCGGTCGTAAACGGAGTGGTCAAGCCGCTGGCCAGGCGCCGCCGACCGGATCGCGTGGCCGCCGCGGTACCGGAATCGCGACACGTGAAGATGCCGAAGTCGACCTCCTTTGCCTCGGGTCACTCCGCGGCCGCATTCGCTTTCGCCGCCGGTGCCGGCAGGACGCTTTCCTGGACCGCTCCTCCACTGACTTTACTTGCCTCCCTGGTGGCCTATTCAAGGGTCCATTCCGGGGTTCATTACCCGGGCGATGTGATCTTCGGGTCCCTATGCGGAGTGGTGCTTTCGGAACTGACCAACCAGGCGCTCGACCGGCTCTGACCGAGGCCGATGCCTGCCGGCTCGCCGGCTGGGGCCAATGGGGCGGGGCGTGCGGGGTACTGGTCAGTCGAGCGCGGCGCGGGCGGCGGCGACCCGGGCGACCGGAATCCGGTACGGGGAACAGCTGACGTAGTCCAGTCCGGCGCTGTGGAAGAACTCCACGCTGGCCGGATCGCCGCCGTGCTCGCCGCAGACGCCGAGTGAAAGGCCCGGCTTGGCCGAGCGTCCCTTCGTAGCAGCGATCCGGACCAGCTCCCCGACACCGTCGATGTCGATCGTCTCGAACGGGCTGCCGGGAACCAGTCCCCGGGCGAGGTACTCGGGCAGGAAGGCCCGCTCGGCGTCGTCACGAGAGAGGCCCAGGGCGGTCTGGGTGAGGTCGTTGGTGCCGAAGCTGAAGAAGTCAGCCTTCAGGGCGATCTGCTCGGCCACCAGGCAGGCACGGGGCAACTCGATCATCGTGCCGATCGGGATCTCAAGAGACTTCCCTGCCTCTTCGAAGACCTCCTGCAACGCCTCCTCAACCGAGCCTCGAAGCAGCTCGAGTTCCGTTTCGTAGGCGATCAGCGGCAGCATGATTTCGACCTTGGGAGTTGGTCCGTCTGCGGCTACGTCCAGCGCGGCGCGCGCGATCGCCTTCGCCTGCATCTCGAACAGGCCGGTGAGGATCAGACCGAGCCGGGAGCCGCGGGTGCCGAGCATCGGGTTGACCTCCTGGAGGTCGCGGGCTACCGCGAGCCGCGTCTTGGCCTTGCCGGCGGCCTTGCGGTCGCCACGGTCGCGCGCGTCGGTCAGCTCGCGTTCGAAGGTCGTGACCGGGATGAACTCGTGGAGTGGCGGATCAAGCAGCCGGATCGTCACCGGAAGCTCTTCCATCACCTCCAGCAGGGCCTTGAAGTCGGCGCGCTGGATCTCGCCCAGCCGGGTCAACCCGGCTTCGTATTCCGCTGCTAGCGGCCCGGCCTTGGCGCTTTCATCGTGAAGCCGTTCGCGCCGGGCGAGCTCGCCGGCGATGAACATCTCGCGGACCAGGATCTCGCGATCCTCTCCGAAGAACATGTGCTCGGTCCGGCAGAGGCCGATGCCTTCGGCGCCCATGTCACGCGCATGGCGGGCGTCTTCAGCGGTATCGGCGTTGGCCCTGACCCCAAGCATGCGGATCTCATCCGACCAGGCCAGGATCTCTTCGAAGTACTTGTCGATCTCGGGCCGTACAAGATCAACCTCGTCGGCCGTTACCACGCCGGTTGAGCCGTCGATAGCGATCCGGTCGCCCTCCCGCAGGACACGGTCACCGATGGTCAGGGTGCCGCGCTCGGGGTCGACCTTGAGCTCGGAGGCCCCGACCACGCAGGGGCGACCCATGCCCCTGGCGACGATCGCGGCATGCGATGACTTGCCTCCCTGGGCGGTCAGGATTCCGCGGGCCGCGTGAAAGCCAGCCACGTCGTCGGCCGAGGTGAAGGTGCGGACCAGAACCGTGTCCTCACCCTCGTCGGCGAGGTTCTGAGCGGCCTTCGCGGTCAGAGCGATCGTGCCGGTGGCAGCGCCCGGTGAAGCGGGCAGGCCGCGGGTCAGCACCTCGAACTCGGCATCGGCTGCGAAGGCGGGGTGGAGTAGCGCGGTCAGAGTCTGCGGCCGAATCGTGCGCAGCGCGTGATCGCGGGAGAGCAGTCCTTCCCGAACCGCGTCGGATGCGAAGCGGACCGCTGCCTTGGCGTGGCGCTTGGCACCGCGGGTCTGAAGGATGTAGAGGCGACCGTCTTCGATCGTGAACTCGATGTCCTGAATGTCCCGGTAGTGGGTCTCCAGTTGAGCCAGGCTGGCGATCAGCTCTGCGTGCATTTCCGGCATCTGGCGCTTGAGGTCGTCAAGGTCCTCGGTATTGCGGATCCCGGCAACGACATCCTCGCCCTGTGCGTTCAGCAGGAAGTCACCGAGCGGTTCGGGCTCCGCGGTGGTCGGATCGCGGGTGAAGGCCACGCCGGAGCCGGACTGATCGCCCATGTTGCCGAACACCATTCGCTGGACCGTGACTGCGGTCCCGAGTGAGTCGGGAATCCCGTTCAGCCGCCGGTAGGTGACCGCACGGTCGTTGTCCCAGGAATCGAAGACCGCGCGCACCGCCTGGATCAACTGCGAATGAGGATCTTCCGGGAAAGGCTCGCCGGTGTGCTTTTCGAAAATCTCAAGGTAGCGCGTCACCAGGGCCTTGAGAGCATCGACGTCCAGCTGGCTGTCGATCTCTACGCCGCTGCGGTGCCTGGCGGCGACCAGGGCATCTTCAAATGCCATCGCTGACACGCCGCGTACTACTTCGGCGAACATCTGGATCAGCCGTCGGCGGGAGTCCCAGGCGAGGTGCATGTCGCCGGTCTGCCGAGCCAGCCCTTCCACAGAGGCTTCGTTGAGTCCGAGGTTGAGAACGGTGTCGAGCATGCCCGGCATCGAGACCGGGGCGCCGGAGCGGACAGACACCAGCAGCGGGTCGTTCGGGTCGCCCAGCACCTTGCCCGACTGCTCTTCGAGGTCTCTCAGCGCCGAGTCGATCTGCTCCTCCAGGCCGTCCGGCATGCTTCCTCCGCTTTCGCGGTATTTCACGCATGCGGCGGTGGTGATCGTGAATCCGCCAGGGACCCGGTCGGCACCGAGCACCTGGGTCATTTCGGCCAGGTTCGCGCCCTTGTTGCCGAGCAAGGCGCGCATTTCGGCGGTGCCATCGCCGAATCCGATCACCAGGGGCCTTGAGTCCAAAGTCGTTTCGGAAGGATTCATTTGCGGTATTCATAGTCGTTTTTGATCTGTCGTAGTCTGATGCCTGTGCACAGAGACCTGAAGATCCGCGGCTACACGGTCGCCCAGTTCCCGAACGCCCCGCTGTTCGCGGCTCTGATCGGGCTCGTTGCGAGCTGGCTGCTGTCTCAGGGTTCGACCGCTTATGGCATCGCCAGGGCGGTGTTCTATGTCGGTCTGGCCATCTGGGCCTGGCTCGAACTGACAGAAGGGGTCAACGGCTTCCGCCGGCTGCTCGGGGCCGGCGGCCTCCTCTACGTGCTGGTCTCGATAACGGACCAGCTCGACTGAGCGGCCGACCTCCACCCGGCTGAAATCCCCGCGCGCTTCGGCCCGCTGCTGAAGTAGCATCGCACCCCTTATGAACGAACCAGCAATTGAAGCGACTGCCGATCAGATCAGGGCCCTTGCCGGGTCCACCGACGAGGGTCCGATCGCGATGGTCAACCTGCTGCGGTTCCGGGACCAGGCCCTTGAACCTGATGAAGGGATGTCGGGCGCTGAGGCCTACGGTCTCTACAGCAAGGAGGTCGCTACCCACCTGGAAGCCGCCGGCGCCCAGGTACTCAGCGCGGTCAAGTGCGACCAGAGCGTGATCGGCCCCGCCGAGCCTGAGTGGGACGTGGCGATCATCGTCGAGTATCCCTCGCGCAAGGCATTCATCGGGATGGTGACCGACCCGGAGTATCAGGAGGTCTCCCGTCACAGGACCGCCGCCCTGGCCGACAGCCGGCTGATCCTTTCTACCAAGCTGGCGTGAGTCGTTCCTACTGGCCGCAGCCCTGGAGCTGCGAGGACGGCGGCCCCGAGCGCTGGGGCAGCGCGGCGGGCACTGCTGGGCCGCCCCCTGATCCGGCGCGCGCTGCGGCCGGCGATCAGGTACCTGGGGCATTCGGCCCTGGTTCGAAGGCACTCCGGCGCCGTCGGACACGACCAGCTCGTCGTGCTCGACCTCGATACCGGGGAAGACCGCGCGAGGATCGATGTCCCTTCGCCGAGCCAGGGCTTCCTCTTCCCGGCACCGGGCTTCGACCGGGATTTCTACTACCAGTCGATTACCACCATCGCCCGGGTGTCGGTGGTCTGATCTCCAGCCGCTACTTCATGGTCCGACCGGGTTTATGGTCGACGAAGGCCCCCTGTACCCGGGGTCTCGGAGAAATCTCAAAACTCGTCTTTGGATGCCGGAAACCAGCCGGCGCGTCAGGAGAAACAGGCTTGGAACAGCGGCGTCTTGATCTCGGTTTGCCCGGAGCCCTGCCGTTGGCGCTCTTCATGGTGGTTGCGCTCCTGTCTGTCGGTCTCACCCTCGTGCCGGGTGCTTCTGCCCGCGACACCGGGTCGGGGCCTGCCGCTGAGTTGGCCAGTCAGCTTCTGCCCGTCCGCGGCGGCAACGACGAGGCGATCGACCTCGCCAGGCAGGTCGACCTCACGATTTCCAAGGCCGATCGTGTACTCGTCCAGGTCTACGTGTCGGGTCCTGCCGAGTCAGCAGTCCGGCGGCTGCGCGAGGCGGGCATGTCGGTCAAGGCCACCGCCGATGAGCCGCTGCCGGTGGTCGAAGGCTGGGTCGAGGCGAGCGACCTGACCTCGGTTGCCGCGCTAGGGGTGAGCACCGGACTCAGGCCGGTCCTGGGTGGTGGCAGTGATGCCGGTTCGGTCACTTCCGAAGGCGTCGCCGCCCACCGCATTCCGCAGGCGCTCTCTTCGGGCGCCTCCACCGGGGACGGGGTGGCCGTTGGCGTCATCTCCAGCTCGATCAACCAGCTGGGCGGCGGTGTGTCGGCGTCACAGGCCACCGGGGACCTGCCGGGAACGGTCACGGTGCTCAAGGACGACCCGGGATCGACGGACGACGAAGGCCGGGCGATGGCCGAGATCATTTTCGACGGGGCTACGGGAATCGACAGCATTCTCTTTGCATCCGGTACTGCCGCAGGGCCGGCCGACAAGGCCGACTCGATCGACCAGCTCGTCGCCAACGGAGCCGACGTGATTGCCGACGACATCTACTGGCTGAGCGAGCCGTTCTTCCAGGACGGAGTCATCGCCCAGGCGGTCGATCATGCCCGTGCGGCCGGGGTCACGTACATCGCATCGGCCGGAAACCGCGCCCGGCAGAGCTGGGAAGGTACCTACGACGGACCGGTCGGCAACCCCGGCTACCACGACTTCGATCCCGGTCCCGGCGTAGGACCAGGTCCAGAAACTGGCAACGATTTCCAACGACGGGTTCATCCAGCTGGCATTCCAGTGGGACGAAGCGTGGGGCAGCACGGCCAATGACATGGACATCGAACTCGTGAAGTCAGACGGAAGCCCGTTGCCGTGTTCGGTCCCCGGACAGAATCCCGGTGGCGGCGAGAGACGACAATCCAGCCGTAGGTGGGCCTGCCGCTGGAGATCGTCACCTGGAACAACAACTGTTCCGCCGGGGACATCGAAGTGGGGCTGAAGATCAGTCGTTTTTCCGGGGCTTTGAATCCGTTCATGAAGTACATCGCCAGAGGCAGCTTCGACGACGAAAACCCCTTCGACCCCGATCCCGCGACGGACTCGAATTCGATCAACCCGGATGCCGCTTCCGCCGAGGGCGCGCTGGCGGTCGCTGCGGTCGACGCTCTCGACCCGGGTCTCGACACGCCGCAGCCCTACAGCTCGCGCGGCCCGAATACGAGGCTCTTCGACAAGGACGGCGTGCGTCTCGGCAGCCCGCAGGTGCGGCTCAAGCCGGAACTCGCTGCCGCCGACGGGCTCAGCACAACCGTTCCCGACTTCGAGCCCTTCTTCGGTACCAGCGCCGCCGTGCCGAGCGCAGCCAGCATCGCGGCGATCCTGCGCTCGAGCAATCCTTCGGCCTCGGCCGACGAGATCGAAAGCGCGATGACGGACCCGGCCAACGCGATCGCCTGCATCGAGCCTCTGACGGATCCTGTCCAGTCATGTGGAGCGGGTTTCCTGCTGGCCGACAGTGCCTTCCAGGCCCTCGACCGCGACGGACCCGTAATCAAGCCGAAGCTGACACCTTCAAAGCCGAACGGCAAGGGCGGCTGGTTCACGAAGACGGTTCGGATCGCGTGGCAGGTGGAGGACCCGGAGTCGCCGGTCACGTCGCAGAACTGCCCGGCGGCGACCCAGTCGGCTGACGGCGTGAAGACATACAACTGCGTCGCGACCAGCGATGGCGGTACCACCAGCGCCGCGGTCCGCATCAAACTGGACACGGTGAGGCCGAAGACCCCCACCATTCAGGGAATCCGGGCGCGTACCTACGGGACCCGCGGCGGGAAGAAGGTGCCGGCGAAGAAGAGGGTCAAGTGCCGCTCGAAGGACCGGACATCGGGGCTTGCCTCCTGTCGCATCACCGGCTACAGCCGCAAGGCCGGCCGTCACACCCTGACAGCCAGGGCCACCGACCGGGCGGGTCTGACTTCGGTCAGGAAGCTGCGTTACCGGGTCCGCTGATTGCCGGCGCCCTGGTTTCCGGACGCCGGGTCAGTCGAGCCAGTCGCGCAGGAAACGGGCCAGCGCCGGCCCGGTCGTGTGGTCGATCACGTTGAGGGCGGGTACTCCGACCAGCCTGTCGATCAGGCTGATGCCGGCCTCGGTGCTGGTCGCCCGGCCGGCCACGAGGTCCGGCTTGCGCTCGAAGGCCTCGGTCACGTCGAGTACGGCATAAGGATCGGAGGCACAGAGCACGGTGGCCTTCACCTGATGGTTGAGCACCTTCATCGCGACGTCCCCGCAGTAGGGCTCCAGCGGTGATGCGCCTGCCTCGATGATGACCACATCCGGCCTCGAGGCGGACAGCTTCGCGCAGAGCTGCTTCAGGCTGGCTTTGTACTCCTCGGCGGGCACGACGGTCGAAGGCAGTCCGACGTCTACGAAGTCCATCACCGGGAATGCGCCCGCCGCTTCCATCGCGAGGATGTCGCGCAGACGGCCCACTCCGGTCACCTTCGCACCGGCGACGCGCTTGCCCATCGAGACGAGTTCGCGGACCATCGACACCGCGGCGATCGTCTTGCCCGAGTCCATTGAGGTGCCGATCACGAGGATGACCGGAGCTTCGAGCCGCGCCGGTTCCACCGGTTCGACGAAGCCCTTCATCGTGCAGCGCTGCTCGCCGCGGAAGGCGTGGCCGACGTAGCGCACGTTCGCCAGCACGGAGCTCTGCAGGGCGGCGGAGGTGCAGACGCCCAGTACGCCGGCGGCGGTGAGGGTCTGCATCTCCAGGTCCTCGCTGATCTCACGCCAGTCGCCGACGACCTCCAGGGTTGCCGCGCGGGTGCCGAGCGCACCGATCAGGCGGTCGCCGGGGAAGATCTCGGCCGGTCTTCCGTCGGTGGTCTCGACGGTGTACGACCCGGGCCCGTCTTTGAGCATCTCGACCAGGAGGTAGTCGCCCCGCGCCCACTGATCGCGCGGCAGGCGGCGCGTCTCCGGCGGGTTCACGTCGAAATCGGTGATCCGGGCGAGGCTTCCGAGGACTGTCTTCACCGCTTCGACCCCGTTTCACCGGACGGCAGGGCGAGCAGTGCGGCCAGCAGCGCCGCCCGTTCCGGCATTCGCTCGATGACCAGGTGTTCGTGGTCGGCATGGGCTCCGTCACCGACTGCGCCGAGGCCGTCCAGGGTGGCGGTCATCTGGCTGGCGAAGTTGCCGTCCGAGGCGCCTCCGACCTGCGCCTCGTCGATCTCGATGCCGAGTGACGAGGCGATCTCCAGAGCCGAGCCCCAGAGCTCGCGGTTGCGTGCGGTCGGCTCCATCGGTGGCCGGGTGAAACCGCCCTCGATCTCCAGCGATACCCGATCGGCGCTCGGTTGGAGTCCGCGAATCGCCGCGTCGATCGCCGCCTCGTCTTCGGCGGTCACCACCCGGGCCTCGATCTGGGCGGTCGCCTCGGGGGCGACGATGTTCGCGCCCATGCCACCATCGATCGTGCCGACGTTCACGGTGATGCCGCGTCCGGGGTCGTTCAGTCCGAACAGGCGCTCGACCTGTTGCGAGACCTCGAGAATCGCGCTGGCTCCGGCGGCCGGGTCGAGGCCGGCGTGGCTGGCGACCCCTGAAACCTTCAGCCGGTACCGGCCGACCCCCTTGCGGCCGGTCTTCAGCTTTCCTCCCGGACCGTAGGACGGCTCCATCACGAATGCCCGCTCGGCCGTGGCAGCCAGCGCCTCGACGTGAGACCTCGAGTCTGGAGAGCCGATCTCCTCGTCGCAGTTGAGCATGACCAGGGGCCGGCAGGTCATCGGGAAACCGAGTTCCAGGTTTGCTTTGAGTGCATAGATCAACTGGACCAGACCGCCCTTCATGTCGAAGACGCCGGGGCCATGCAGGCGGCCGTCACGTCGCTCGACCGGCATGCTTTCGAGGGTGCCGACCGGCCAGACGGTGTCGAAGTGACCGAGAAGCAGCTGGCTGGGCCCTTCGTCCGGCCCCTGCGGCAGGGTCGCGCTCAGGTGGTCGCACCCGTCGATACCTGCCACCCGCTCGACCTCGAAGCCGAGTTCGGTGAAGAGCGACGTCAGCCGCAATCGGACCTGCTCCTGGGCCGTCCCGTCACGAGAAGGGGATTCGGCTTCGGCCAGCTCTTCGACCAGCCCGACCATCTCTTCCTGGCGCTCACGCAGCCACGCAAGCAGTTCGGCAGATCGGGTGGTCAAAGCCGGAAGTTTGCGTGGAACGGGAACGAGTTGCTTTCCGAAATCCGGGCGAACCGGCCCGGGCTCAGATAAGCGAGCAGTGGCGAGTTTGCGATCAGGTCGGCGTCGTCGCCTTCCGATATCCGCATCGAGCGCTCGTCGACCGCAGCCGCGACCACCTCTCCGACAATCAGTGTGTTTTCGCCGAATCCCTCGACAACGCGGTCGAGCCGGCATTCGAGCCAGAGGCTCGCGTCGCGGATGAGCACGCCCCGGACTTCGGTGGCAGGGAAGGTGGGGATGGCGGCGAGGCTCGGTTTCTCGCCGTCCTGCTCGCGCGGCCCGGCCGCCAGACTGGTGTGGACGATCTGTTCAGGACGGGGAAAGCTGACCGTGAATTCGCCGGTACGCTCTGCGTTCTGCTGGGTGGCGTGGCGCGGACTGCAGGCGAAGCAGAAGTAGTTGCTCCAGCCGAGAGGCATGGCCATGTGCTTCGGTGCGAGGTCGGGGGACTCGCCGTCTGCCTCGAGCGTGCCGACCAGAACAAGGGGGGCAACGGTGAAGAAGGAACTCCATATCGGCGAGTCGACAGGCAGCGGCACGGGCCGCTGATCCGGAGCATCGTGCCCTTCAACCTGATCAGCCATGTCTCCACCCTATCCGCGAACCAGCCCCTGTCACCCCGGTCTATCCGCCGTCCGAATGGGTAGTTCCTACGGATAGAGACCAGCATTTCCCTGAATATTCTGACTGAATGAACTCATCTGCCACGGATTCCAAGCGCGCCGTCATCGTCGGCTCCAGTTTTGCCGGCCTGACCGCCGCCTTCGAGTTGCGCAAGCGGCTCGACAAAAAGCATGAAGTCGTCGTGATCGAGCCACGCGATCACTTCACCTTCATCCCCTCTCTGATCTGGGTGCCGTTCGGCATGCGAGATCCGGAGGACGTCACTTTCAAGCTGGAGCCGGTCTACACCAAGAAGGGCATCGGCTTCATCAACGAGTGGGCCACCGGTTTCGATCTCGACAACCGCAAGGTTATGACCAGTGGCGGCCAGGAAGTCGAGTACGACAGCCTGCTCGTCGCGACCGGTCCCAGACTGGCCTTCGACAAGATCGATGGCCTCGGTCCGGAGAACGGGTACACCCAGTCGGTCTGCAACCTCGAGCACGCGATGATGACCCGCGAGGCCTGGGAGAAGTTCCAGGAGAACCCGGGCCCGGTCGTGGTCGGCACCGCCCAGGGCGGCTCCTGCTTCGGCGCCTCCTACGAGTTCCTGCTGAATACGCACCACCGGATCAAGAAGGCGGGCCTCGAGAAGGAGGCTCCGATGACCTTCATCACGGCCGAGCCCTTCCTCGGCCACTTCGGACTTGGCGGGGTCGCCGACTCGCAGAAGCGGGTCGAGGGCTTTTTCGACAAGCTCGGGATCGAAGGCGTGCCGAACAACGTGATCAACGAGGTGCGCGACGGCGAGATCGAGCTGGAGGGTGGCCGCACGCTCCCGTTCGCGCTTTCGATGATCGTGCCGCCCTTCACCGGGGTCGATGCGGTCCGCGATACCGAGGGCCTCGGCAACGCGATGGGTTTCGTACCGGTGAATGACGAATTCCGCCATGAGGATGTCGAGAACGTCTACGCAGCCGGCGTCGACGTCGCAGTCGCTCCGCCACAGAAGACCGAGGTGCCTGCGGGCGTGCCGAAGACCGGTCAGATGAGCGAAGTCATGGCCAAGGTCGCCGCCCAGAACATGGCGGCGGACATTCAGGGAGGTGAACGTCGCGAGATGCCGATGTCGGAGATGGAGGCGGTCTGCATCCTCGATGCGGGTAACGCCGGGATCATCTTCAAAGCCGACCACGTGCTCGGCGAGTCCGAGCATCCGCGGGTCATGTCCGGCCCTCAGGCACACTGGGCGAAGATCGCCTTCGAGAAGGTGTTCCTGAACAGCCGCAAGCACGGCCATCCGATCCTCTAGGAGTAAAAGTGCACAACGTGAACGTAGAAGCCGTCGAGCAGACGGTCGCCATGGGCGAGAAGGATCCGTCGGTCCTGGTCCAGAAGGTCAGCCTCGACGGCGAGTGGCAGACGGCCGAAGGTGAGCCGCAGTTTCGCACGGACATCCCACTGCCCGATGGCAGTTCGATCCCGTTCGAATCCGACTACCCGCCCCACATGGGCGGCTCTGGCGCCGCACCGAACCCGCTCGCCTACTGCTTCTGGGGAGGCATCGCCTGTTTCGCGATGACCTATGCCCAGGAGGCGGCGATGCGCGGGGTCGAGATCAAGTCGCTGCGCGCCCGGGTTGAGGCCAACGTCGACATGAGTCGCGCCCTCGGGGTCAGTGAGCGGCCTCCGGTCGAAGGCATCGACTGGCACCTCGAAGTCGAGTCGGCAGCTCCGGAAGATGTGCTCGCGGAGATCAAGATCGACTCGGACGAGCGTTGCCCCGGTGCCTACTGGCATCAGCAACCCGATCGAACTGCGCACTCACCTCGAGCTGGTCAACCGCCCTTGAGTAGCCCGAGTCCGGCTGAGGTCGAGCGCCAGGCCGACCGGGTCCACGGCAGCGGTCTGTCGGCCCGGCTTTACGACCCCTTCCTCTGGTGGGGGGAGAAGAGTGGCCTTTCGAAGAAGCGCGACCGGCTGCTCTCGCAGGCGCGCGGCGAGGTGCTGGAGATCGGGGCGGGAACCGGGCTCAACCTCGCCCACTACCCGTCAGATCTGGATCGCCTTGTGGTGAGCGAGCCCGAGGAGCACAAGGCGGCGCTGCTGCTGAAGCGTGCCGACGAGCTGGGCCTCGAGGCGGAGTTCGTGCGTGCGTCGGCCGAGGCACTGCCATTCGAAGACGACAGTTTCGACACAATCGTCGCCACGCTTGTCTTCTGCACGGTCGGTGAGCCCGAAGCTGCGATCTCGGAGGTCAAGCGCGTGCTGCGGCCCGACGGTCAGTGGCTCTTGATTGAGCACATACGCTCCGACCGGCCGACTGTCGGCCGGATCCAGGACCGGCTCGCCCGGCCCTGGGCCCGGGTGGCGGACGGCTGCCGATGCAACCGCCGCACGATCAAGATGATCGAAGCGGGAGGTTTCGAGGTTGAGCTGCAGAGCGTCGCCGACAAGGCACTGATGCCGCCTGTCGCCCGCCCGATCGTCGCCGGTATCGCCCGCCCGGCCCCTGCCTGAGCGGGGCCATCACCGGTTTCGCCGGCGAGACCCATCTGCGACGCTTCACCGATGAGCGAAGCGGTAATAGTCGGTTCCGGCCCCAACGGCCTTGCCTGTGCGGCGGTACTCGCCCGGGCCGGGTTGAAGGTCACCGTCTTCGAAGCGGCCGAGACGATCGGAGGAGGTACCCGGTCTTCGGAGCTGACGGTTCCCGGCCTGCTCCACGATCACTGCTCGGCCGTCCATCCGATGGGGGTGGCCTCTCCGGTCTTCGAAGACCTGCGACTGGCTGAACACGGCCTCGAATGGCTGTGGCCGGAAATCGACATGGCGCACCCGCTGGACAGCGGCCCGGCCGGGGTCCTCCATCGCTCGATCGCAGAAACCGCCACCGGTCTGGGCGTCGACCGTGACTCCTGGCTCAGGCTCTTCGGTGCCAGCGTCGCCGGATTCGAGGAACTCCGCCACGAGATCCTGGGGCCGGTCCTCCACCTGCCTCGCCACCCGGTGAAACTCGCCCGCTTCGGTCTGCCCGGGCTGCTGCCTGCCACCGTCCTGGCGAAGGCCTTCACCACCCCTCAGGGCAAGGCTCTCTTCGCCGGCGCTGCCGCCCACTCCTTCAGCCCCCTCGAACGGCCGTTGAGTGCAGCGGTAGGGGTGGCCCTGGTCGCCTCCGGCCACGCCGGCGGATGGCCGGTGGCGAAAGGCGGATCTCGAGCGGTCAGCGACGCGCTGGCCGCGGTGATCATCGCTGAGGGCGGTTCGATCGAGACCGGCTGCCGCATCAACGATCTCGGGGAGCTTCCGCCGGCCGACGCGGTCGTGCTCGATCTGGACCCCCACGGGGTGATCAGGGTCGCCGGCGAACGACTGCCGGAAGGGGTCAGGCGGGCCTACGGCCGCTACCGATACGGACCGGGTTCCTTCAAGCTCGACCTCGCGGTCGACGGGGGAGTGCCTTGGTCCGACGAGTCCTGTCGCCGGGCGGGAACCGTTCACGTCGGTGGTCCGATCGAAGAGATCGCCTTCGCCGAGCGCGAGGTCAACCGGGGGCGGATGCCAAAGCGGCCATTCGTCCTGGTCTGTCAGCAGTACCTGGCCGACCGGTCACGCTCGGCCGGATATGTTCATCCGGTCTGGGCCTATGCCCACGTGCCGGCCGGCTACCCGGGGGATGCGACCGAGGCCGTGATCGACCAGATTGAGCGCTTTGCCCCAGGCCTGCGTGAGCGCATCCTCGGCCGTTTCGTTCGCTCGGCCCAGGGTTTCGAGGCCTACAACTCCAACTGGGTCGGCGGTGACATCGCCACCGGGGCCAATACGCCGCTCCAGATGCTGATGCGCCCGAGGCCCGGGTTCAGGCCCTACGAGACCGGAATGCCCGGGGTCTTCATCTGCTCTTCAGCCACCCCTCCGGGAGGCGGTGTCCACGGCATGTGCGGCGCCAACGCCGCAGAAGCGGTCCTTCGTCGGGTGGCGCGCTAGAAGGTGTGGGTTGTTGCGACTTCGTCGACTTCGACTTCGTCGAGCAGGCGTGTCTTGAGGTCGTAGACGAAACCCCGGACCCGGTCCCGATGGAGCACGAAGTCCGAGCGGCGGACTCGCAGGATCGACTGCCTCACGTCGGCATACGGATCGGCGAAGGACTCGATCGCGAAAGCCGGCGCGACGCCGGTCGAATTCTGCAGCTCGGCCCTGAAGCCGTCGTCGGTCAGGGTCTGCATGCCGCAGTTGGTGTGGTGGATCAGCATTACTCGCTCGGTCCCGAGTTGGCGCTGCGAGATTGCCAGCGAGCGGATCACGTCATTGGTGATCACCCCGCCGGCATTTCTCAAGACGTGAGCCTCGCCGTCGCCCAGGCCGAGCGCCTGGAAGACGTCGATGCGTGAGTCCATACAGGTCACAACGGCCAGCTTGAGCTTCGGCTTCAGGTCAAGTTGAGGGCCGGAGAAGGAACCCGCGAAGGCCCGGTTGTTTTCCAGAAGCTCTTCAATGACGTTCATCGCTCACCCTTCCCGGTGGCGCTTTCAGGCGCCGGTCTAGTTGATCGAAACAGCGTCGACCACGAAGATCAGGGTCGAGTCAGCCGGGATCGTCGGCGGCTGGCCGGTGGCGCCGTAGCCGAGGTCGGGCGGGATGATCAGCTCGCGCCGCCCGCCGGCCTTGATCCCGACCAGGCCCTCGTCCCAGCCCTGAATTACTGTTCCGCTGCCGATCGTGACCGGGAAAGGTTCACCGCGGTCCCAGGAGGCGTCGAACTCGGTGCCGTCGTAGAGCGCGCCGACATACTGGACCGTAACTTCGTCACCGTTCTTGGCGGCCGGACCCTCGCCTTCGACGATGTCGTTGACGACCAGCTCGGTCGGCTCGGGATCGCTCGGAGCCTCGATCACAGGCTTGACCGAAGTATCGGTCAGGTCTCCCGAGGAAGAGGAGGAGTCGCCCGATCCGTCGAGGATCAGGTAGCCGCCGATCAGCACGACGAGCAGGGCGGAAAAGGATATGAGGGTTACGATTCGACGGTCCATGGCGGCCATACTAGTTTGAAAACAGGGGGTACGTCACCCTCCGGCTGCAAGCGACACGATCCAGCCCTCGGATGGGTCGGCCTGCCCGGCGAGCACGTCCTGCCAGGTGGTCTCCAGGCCTGCGGTTCCGGTGGCCTGGCGGATGGTCAGCCAGTCAAGACTGGAATCGACGAAAGCTTCCTGGTTTTCGGAGATCCGGCGGCGCACCTCAGCCGCACCCCAGTCCTCGTTTCGCTTGGCGATCCGGCTCGGTGCGAAGAAGAATCCCGGCTTCGGTCCGGGCAGGTCAGTTGACCCGTCGCTCGGCGCCAACTCCTGCCAGGTTGCGGCACCGATCACGGTGCTGGCCACCAGCGAATCACCCAGATGGTCGTGGATCCGGTGGCGCAGGTTGGCGCTGCCGGAGAAGTCGAGGTAGCAGCAGTCGACAGTCCGGCTCAGGTCGGTGAGAGTGTCGTAGCTGACGACCTTGTCGTAGTAACCGGTTTCGGCGACGAATCCGGTGTTGCCCTGGGAGGTCAGGCCGACCAGTTCGATCGAATCTGCGTGATCGCGCTTGAGCAGGAAGGCGAGCGCGAGCGCGGTCTTGCTCGAGGCGCTGGAGATAATCGCCCGCTTTGCTCCGAGGAAGCCTTCGTCCTGAAGCCAGTCCTCGATCAGGAAGGAGGTGCCGAAGAGCGGCGCGAAGAGCGCTACGTACGGTTCGCGCTCCGGCGCGTCGTCGGCGACGAAGCCGTAGCGGTTGTAGACCGCCGGCAGCGCCGAGCGATGGGCCGTCGCATCGACGAAACCCGAGTCAGAGACTTCACCCGGCTCGACCACCAGGTGGCTCGACATCGGCCAGTAGCCGAAAACCCTCTGCCCCTCGGAGACACCGTCGGTCCGGGAGGCGACCACGTCTGCGTAGCCCCAGGCTGGTACCCGGCCCCAGCCTTCCTCTGCCGGGAAGAAGTCCCAGTAGTTCATCGCCTCGCCCATCGCGGCGTAAGTGACGTTGTTCGCGGTGACCGAGAAGGAATCGATCGCCAGCAGCGTCTGACCGTCGGCGAGCTCGATCGTTCCGGCGTCGGGCGCTTCGTTTACCGCGGTCCTGGAGAAGTCGTCGCGGCGGACAAGGAAGTCGAAGGGTTCGCTCATCCTGCGAGCGTAACGGCTGGCTCCCGGGCGGCGGGGTGGAGGCGGATCGCGTCGGGCCATACCCGCCTCGCGATTCTGATCTGGAGAAGCGATGAACGCAGCAGGGTCTCGCGGGCCGGATCCCAGCTGAAGTCGTACATCTCACGGATCTCCTTCGGCAGGAATCCGACTGAACTCAGCTTGATCGCCTCGCTGACCGGAGTGAGCATCAGCTTCATCCAGCCTTCGAACGGTGGGTCAAAAATGATTGCCTTCGAACGCTCCCGGACCTCGTCTGAGATGTAGAGACTGCCGTCGATGAGGCGGCCGGTGACGTAATCGCGGAGCTCGGGTTCAGAGGCCGGCATCGAGTCTGCCGGCATGCCGAGCAGCATTCCGATCCGGCGGTAGTCGGCCCAGTAAGCCTCTCGCTGTTCGTCATCGAGCCGGCCGAAGATGCGTTCCCAGTAGAGCAGCGCCGAGTCGGCCAGGGTGGCCAGCGTCCACAGCATCAGCTCCGGGTCGGCGGCAGAGTAGGGCGTGCCCGCTTCGATCGGTCCGTACTGCTCCTTGACCTTGCCTTTGACCCGTCTGTGCATGGCCCTGATTTCATCCCCGGTCGCCACCGCAAGCTGCTCGTCGCCGAAGTACATGCGGCTCATCCGCTGATCCGTGCTCATCAGCCTTGTCCGGGGGTCGTCGAAAAGGATCGAGTGGCGCCGGAAACCCACCACGGCCAGCGGATCACAGGCCTGCATCAGCAGGGCACGGATCCCCGAGAACGCGATCAGCCTCTCCGAGTGAAGCCGCCGGATCATGCTGTCGGCCGGGAAGAATCCATCGATCTGTCGGGCCGGCACTTCGGCATCGTCGCGCTGGCCGAGACCGAGCGGGCTGAGCAGTCCGAAGATGCGGATCGCGGTATCGGGCATCTCAACTCACCGCCGGAACCGATTCGAGGATCGCCTCGGCCGCCTTGCGTCCGGAAACCAGGGCCCCCTGGATCGAGGGGGATTCACGATGGTCGCCGCAGACGAACATGCCGGAGTCCAGCCGGGGCGGCAGGCCGCCGGCTTCGAAACGTCCCGGGGGGAAGTCCGGAAGCGCGTAGTCGACCCGCTCGGTCGAGAGGTGTTTCCAGCCGTTGACCGCAGGGCCGAACCAGCTGGAAAGCTGGGCACGCACAGCATCGAGCAGGTCATCACGACCCGCCTGATCGCCGACGGCACTGACCGAGACCAGCGACCTGCCGGCAGGCGCGTAGCCGGCTGCGACCGAACTCGGCACGGCCAGCTCGTTTACAGGGCCCTCGCCGGGCGGCGCCAGCATCAGGGAACGGCCGTCCATTTCGGTGGCCGGTGCGTCGAAGTAGAGGCAGGCGGTGCTGCGGCCGGGCGGTGGCGGCTCCGAGTCGAGCAGCCGCGCTGCCTCGCCTTCCTCGGTGGCCACCACGACCGCACAGGCAGGCTGCCATTCGCCGCCCTCGGAACGGATGCCGTCTTTGCCCACTTCCGCGACAGGGCGGTTCAGCCGGAGAGTGCCTTCGGGCAGCTTCGCCGCAAGTTGCTCGGCCATCGCGCCCATTCCACCCGCCGGCAGAGCGGCATCGCCGGAGGCGAAGCAGCGAAAAAAGATCTCCATCAGCCGGCTCGAAGTCTCCAGATTCGGATCGATGAATACGCCGCCGAAGAACGGCCGGAAAAAACGCTCGATAACCCGGTCAGAAAAGCCACGTTCGCGCAGTGCCTCGAGTGCCGGGCGATCGTCGCGGCTGAGGATGCGGTCGGGGCCGAGCAGGGTCAGCTCCTGGCGCATCCAGCCGAGCCGCAGCTTGTCGGTGAGGGTTGCAGCCGGAGAGCGCAGCGCCGCCGGGGCAGAGCGCGGCCGGCGCAGCGGGTCGGAGAACGAAGTGAAACCCCGGTCCATCCGGATCATCGCGCCGGGTTCGAATGCGCCCAGACCGAGCGCCTCGTAGTCGAATGTGCGGCGGGCCTCCGGGTAGGCGGTCAGCAGAACCTGGAAGCCGCGATCGAGTCGGAATCCGTCGCGGCTGTCGGTCCTTGCCCGCCCGCCGACTCCGTCGGAGGCCTCGTGGACCTCGACCCCTACTCCTGCAGCGGACAGCAGGGTGGCGCAGCGCAGACCGGCGAGGCCGGCCCCGACGATGGCGACCGGGCCGCGACTCACTTCGCCTTCAGTGCCACCTTCATGCTCTCGAGAGCATGATCGCCGACCCGCTTGAAGATCATCGAGAAGATCGGGTCAATCACCTTGGCGACGGACTTCGGCCGTATGTTCGCTTCGTAATTCACCTTGGTGCCGTCACCTTCAGCTTCGAAAGTCATGATGTCCTCGATCACGGCGATCGCGGTGCCGCTCCTCAGCACGACCCTGTTCGGTCGTTCGATCTCGATCGTCTCGTAGGTCAGATTCAGATCCCGACCCGCGAAGGCGGTGACAATGTCGAACCTCGCTCCGACCGCGAAGGGGTCATCGGTCTTGAGTTCGGAGGACTTCGTATTCGCGTCCCATTCGGGCGCTTTACTGAAGTCGGCCATGAGGTTGAAGACTTCTTCGACGGGCATCGGACTGTGGACTGTTGCTTTGTAGGTCGCCATGTCCTCCAGATGATGCCTGATCGGGGAGTTCGGCCACCGGTGAGGCTGAGCAGCGCCCGTCGCTACGATCGGCTGATGCGTTCCAAGCCGGCAGGCCTACTTGTTGCTCTGATCGTTGTCGCCGTGCCGTTGATCGTGCTCGGTAACGCGCTCTTAGTTCTGCTGTTTCCGTACTTTGCCCACTTCCAGTACGCGCTGCCCGGCTTTCCGGACGACCCCTTCGGCCTGTCTGGCGCGGCCCGAGCCGACCTCGGCGCAACCGGCATCCGCTCGATCTGGCCGGTCGGCGCCGGCGCCGACCTGCTGCGTGAGGCGCGACTGCCAGATGGCGCCCCGGCCTTCAACGCCGGAGAGGTCCGCCACATGGCCGATGTGCGCCAGCTGGTGCAGGTCTCTTTCCTGCTCTGGCTGATCGCGCTGGCGGCCGCCGCCGGAGCGGCCGTCGGCCTGAGCGGCCTGGGCAGGCCGGAGGCAATTCGCCGCGGCCTCGGCATCGGCGCCACGATCACGATCGCACTTCTGGTGGTTGCCGGGGTAGCAATGGCGATCGATTTCGAGGCCATCTTCGATGGCTTTCACCGGCTTTTCTTCGCTGAGGGCACCTGGACTTTCGGCGACGAAGAGACCCTGCGCCGGCTCTACCCGGACGAGTTCTGGGGCATTGCCGGCGGGTTGCTCGCCGGGCTCGCGCTGGCCCAGGCCGTGGGTCTGAAGGTCTGGACTTCGCGAAGCGCGGCTCCCGGAGATCACGGATCCGACGAGTCAGGCCCGGGCTTTCAGCCGGGTTCGGCAGACCCTCCGGCCGACCAGTAGCCGCCGATCCGGCTGGTGAAGGCTGAAGGCTTCTCCAGGTAGAGCCGGCGGGCGATCGGCAGGGCCTGTTCCAGAAGAGCGGTCTGGCGCTCCTTTGCGACTGAGGTCAGGGTGGAGAGATCCTCGCCTGCCCGCCGGCGGCCTTCAATTTCTTCCAGCAGCACCGAAAGGTCGTTGTAGTCGCCGAGCAGGTCGGCGAGCAGATCGGCCTCTTCGACCGGTCCGGACATACCGGCAGGCCATGCGCCGCTCAGCAGTCTCAGCTCGTACCAGAGGTCCTTGACCCGCTTGCGGAACTCATGCATCGCGATCGATTCCGGACTCTGCCCGACGTCGACGGCCTTGAGGGCCAGGCGGCCGTCGCGGTAGGAGCGGTAAAGGCCGGCCTCAAACAGGCTCCAGTCAGAAGTCTTCATCTTCCACAGGTCGATCGTCGCGGCCCCGGCTGCGATCTCGTCGGCCGCCTGGCTGACATGCGCTTCGACCGAGTCTTCGCCGGTGTGGCCGGCGGCTTCGCTCTGGCGGCGTTCGAGGTCGGCCCTCAAGCCGTCAAGCGACGGACCGTCGTCCGGGTACTGCTCGATCAGTGAGTCCACCGTCCCGATCAGGACTTCGGCATCGCGCGCGTCGGACAGCTTTCGAGCGGCATCACGGAACCTCTGGTTCTCGGACCGGTATGTCTTGTTACCGATCTGACCGCGGACCAGCCTCAGAACGGCCCGCGTCTTCTTCATGTCCTTGCGCGCGGTGTGGACCGCTGCGGCCCGGGTGTCCGGGCCAGCCTGGCGCAGGCTGGAGACGGCCGAGTCCACCCGGCCCCGGGCGACCCTCCGAACTTCGTCTGCCGCATCGCGATCAGGGTCGAGCCGGTACCTGGTGTCGGCCACCACCGGTTCCTCGCGGTCCGGCCCTTCGGCATCCGGCTCCTCGGGGTGAGGCGCCTCGCCATCCGGCTCGGAGACGACGAGTGCAGCAGTCACCTCGGCTCCGGAAGGCTCGCCTTCAGGCCCTTCTGCCCCGTCTGCCTGCTCCACGGTGTCTTCTTCGACCTCCTCATCCAGTCTGGACTCTGCCGGTCCAATCCGGATCGTGAACTCGGATACGTCGCTTTCGCCAGGCTCGACCGAGGTCAGATCGCGGCCGGTCACCAGCGCGTTGACCGGCGCCTTCATCGGCTCGAAACAGATGAAGGCCGCGCCTTCCGGTGAGTAGACCTGGGAGGCGGTGAAGCCGCGATCGAAGCGGACCGTGATTTCGGTCTCCTCGTCGCTGACCGTGAACTCGGATCCGTCGGCGACCCCGGAGAAGGTGTCGTCGAGGTCGCGCTCGCCAAGGGGCTCCTCCACGGCCCGGTCGAGGTGGGTATTGCCGGTCGGGATGTGTCGCTTGTCGGTCTCCAGCCGGATCATCTCCGGCAGCCGGACCCGCCAGGTCTGCCGGTCGCTATCCGGCAGGGTCAGGTAGGGGTGAAAGCCGTAGGCCAGCGGCACGGCGACGTCACCGGTCGCGGTGACCGTGGTGGTTACGCTGAGTTCGTTGCCTGATACCCGGTATTCGAGCTCCAGCGCGGTGGGGGAAAGGAAAGCTCTCCAGCAGCCGTGGGTGGTCGCCGAACTCGAGCTTCGCCCTTAGCGTGGCTGCTCCGAGTCCTTCGTCGACTTCGGCCGGCTCGACTGTCCACAGTGAGGAGGCGGCCAGAGTCCCATGGATCGGGTAGCCGTTCTCGTCGCGCTTGACCCGGTAGGCATCGCTCTCGATCACCACCTGCTCGCCGCCGAACTTCCAGGAGTCTCGGGCCAGCCGGTTTGCCCACGGGTAGAGGATCGGTAGACCCATCGTGCTGGCATGCTCGACATAGGCACCGATGCCGTCGCGCTGGTCGAGGTGTTCTTTGCCGTCGACGACGATCGAGACGCCGATCATGCCTGCGCTCGGCACGAACGTGGCGGAGAGTCCGCCACCGGAGTCGAGCCGTATCGCCTTGAACGCCATCGCCGCAATGATGACCGATCAGCAACGGACCGGTGTGAACGGGAGTTACGATCGCGGTCAGTGAGTGCCAGGGAAAGCAACGAGAGAGCGGATCTGATCGCGGAATCCCTCGGCCTGCGGGTGATCTCGATGGATTCCTGTGCCGGTGGAGACATCAACAGCGCCTGGCAGCTTGAACTGGAAGACGGGCGACAGGCCTTCTTCAAGAGCCGGTTCGGCGCGCCTCCCGGCGGGTTTCGCACAGAAGCGGCCGGACTCGCCTGGCTGGCCGAGCCGGGCGGACTCTTCGTTCCCGACGTGCTGGCCGTGATCGACCCGCCGGTGCAAAGCGACGCTTCTGCCGATCCATCCAGGTCGGTGCTCCGCGGGCTGGTGCTTGAGTGGATTGAGCCGGCGGGGTTGCTGGACCGGGCAGGGCAGGAAGCTTTCGGCCGGGGACTTGCCAGGGTCCACATGGCCGGCGCCGAGCGGCACGGCGAGCTGGCACCCGGTGCGGTCGGCGGAGAGATCCATTTCGGGCGGGCGATCATCCCGGCGCTGAGCCCTCATGGCTCTGCTTCACCAGCATTCGCCGAGGTCTATGCGGGCCGGATCGAGGCTCTGGCAGCTCAGGCGCTTGCTTCCGGCGCGGTCGATCGCGACGGGGCCTCGGTCTTTGCCTCACTGGCCGACGGCATCGAGCGCTACGCCGGGCCGGATGAGCCGCCGGCCCGGCTTCATGGTGACCTCTGGTCCGGCAATGTGATCACCGGACCGGACGGCGAGCCCTGGCTGATCGACCCGGCGGCCCACGGCGGCCATCGCGAACTGGACCTCGCGATGCTCGAACTCTTCGGCTCGCCCGGTGACGCTTTCTACGGTGCCTACGCCGAGATCTTTCCCCTGGATCCCGGTCGAGAAGAGCGAATCCCGCTCTGGCAGGTCCAGCCCTTGCTCGTTCACGCCATCCTCTTCGGCGGCCACTACGGAGCCTCCGCCGTGACCGCCGCCCGCCGATACACGGGCACCTAGACGAGACGGAGTCGGGGGATACCTCCTCCTCAACCCGGGAGGGCAGAGCTCTTGAAGGTGGGTCCGGGGGTGGTGCCTACGACGTTTCGGGCCGAGGAGGCATTGCCGCCTGACGCTCCGGACACCATGGCCTTCACGGCTCTTCGGCTCGGGCAAAAGGATTGCCGATTCCGACCGGCTGGTTGCTTACAGTCCGGCGCCCTTGAGTCATGCCTCTGCCCATCATTTCGCCGGTCCGGCCGGTTCCGCGCCGCCGGTCGATCTGACCGAGTGGCCGCCTGACAGGCCACTCCGGGAGTGGCAGCAGAGCGCGCTTGAAGTGCTCGATGGCCATCGCGGTTCGAGCTTTCTCGCTTCGGCCACACCGGCCGCCGGCAAGACCACCTTCGGCCTCAAGGTGGCTCACGACATGCTCCGCAGCGGCCGGGTCCGGCGGGTCGTGGTGATCGGCCCGACCACTCACATCTGCCGCCAGTGGGCGGCCGGGGCAGCCAGCCTCGGCATCGACCTGGAGCCGAACCGGCCGAATGCGGACGGCCCGGAGCCGGACGATTTCCACGGCGTCGCCGTCACCTACCAGACAGTTGCAGCCGGTCCGGACCTGCATGAAGCCGCCGCCCGCCGCCCGACCCTGGTCATCGCCGACGAGCCTCACCACATGGGCGAGCAGGCCAGCTGGGGCACCAGCGCCCGCCGGGCATTCGGGCAGGCGACCTTCCGGCTCCTGCTTTCCGGCACGCCTTTTCGCTCGGACGACGAGCCGATCCCCTGGGTGGCCTACGACGATGACGGTCTCAGCTCGGCTGACTTCGTCTACGGCTACCCGGAGGCACTGGTCGACCGGGTCTGCCGGCCGGTCACGTTCCTGCCCTACGACGGTGAGATGGAATGGTCCAGCGACGGCCAGAACCGCAGCGCGAACTTCGACCTGGTGCTTCCCTCGGTCGAGTCCGCCCGCCGGCTGCGCACGGCGCTCGACGCCAGCGGAGAGTGGATGGGCCAGGTTCTGGCCGATGCGGACCGCAGGCTGGACGAGGTGCGTGCGGCCGGGCACCCCGACGCCGGGGGACTGGTAGTCGCCTCCGATCAGGAGCATGCCCGAGCGATCGCGAGGAGGCTCGGGCTGGGCTCGGGTGAGCCTCCGGAGATCGTGATGAGCGACGAGCCCGATGCCAGCGCCAGGATCGCCCGCTTTGCCGAGTCGGACCAGAGGTGGCTGGTATCGGTGCTGATGGTCAGCGAGGGCGTTGACATTCCGCGCCTCCGGGTCGGGGTCTACGCCACCGCGGCCCGGACCGAGCTGTTCTTCCGCCAGGTCGTCGGCCGCTTCATCCGGACCACACCGAGCCCGTCCCGCCAGATGAGCTACCTGCTGCTTCCTGCCGACCAGCGGCTCAAGCAGCTCGCCTTCGAGATAGAGCGCGAACGTCGCCACGCGATCGATCTGGCACCCGCTCTTGAAGGGGAGCTGGAGGAGCTCGACCAGGAGTTGCCGGAGCGCTCCGAGCCGGGTGAGGCCTTCCGGGCGCTGAGTTCGACCGCGGCCGAGCTTGATGATGCGATCCTCGCCCAGACCACGATGCAGCTTTTCGCCACAGACGAGGTCGAAGTCGGCCCGGAGACGGTCTCCGCGGTCACCGGAGCGAAATTGAAGAGCCCCGGTCGTCCGGCCCGAACCCCAAAGGCAGGACGGGCCCCGGCGGCCAAAGTCAAGGCCGGAGTTCCGGACAGTGAGCCCAGGCGCGAGTCGGCCTACGCGGCCCGTGAGCGGCTTCGGGCGGAGCGCCGGACGATGGTCGCCGACGTCGCCCGGAGGACCGGCGAGACCCACCAGATGGTCCACGGCCGGGTCAACCGCCAGACCGGGGTGGACTCGGTCAGCAAGGCGACCCGCGAGCAGCTCGAGAGGGGCAACGCCCTGCTGCTGGCCGAGCTCAGTCGCTAATGCGAGCCGACCCCTTCTTCTTTCGAGCCGGACTCAGTTCAGGCCACCGAGCGGCGGCGCTTCCAGGGCCTCCCGCTGCGGCGCCGGCCCTTGAGGATGCGCCGGGCAGCGTTGTGGCCTGAGGCGGCGGTGACCCCCCGGCCAGACCCGCCCCGGATCACCCGGGAGAGTCGTTCGGAAACAATCGCATCGCGGTTGGCTGTTTGGTGTTAGATGGTCATATGAACGTCCAGCGTGCCTTTCTCCATGTCCGGTCCAACGTCGTTGCTTACCTGGCGCTTTTCGTTGCGCTGGGTGGCACTTCCTACGCCGTGACCGACGGTGCGCAGGTGTCCGGCAATGGAGGCGGCAAGAAGGTCTATGCCTGCGTCACCAACAAGTACGGCACGCTCAACCTGAGCTCTGCCGGCGCTACCTGCCCGAACGGCCAGCGCAAGATCTCCTGGAACATGAGAGGCCAGCGCGGTCTTCGCGGACCAAAGGGCAACCGCGGACCGGCCGGCAGTAATGGCATCGACGGACAGCGTGGCGCCCCGGGCGCGGCCGGCCCGCAGGGTGCCCCGGGGGCCGATGGCGCAACGGGCCAGCGGGGCGCCACGGGGCAGCCGGGTGTCACGGGTGTAGCGGGCCAGCAGGGCCCCACCGGACCCACCGGCGCTGAGGGTCCACCCGGCCCCCAGGGTCCGACTGGACCTACCGGGCCGGCTTTCGGTACAACAGGCATGACCGGCACCACCGGCCAGACCGGAGCAACCGGCCCGACCGGCCCGCCCTGAGCTTCGTCTTCTAACGCCCGTCGAAACGGGCGTTTCCAGGGCCTTCTTCGAGGAAAGTCCTGACGGCGTTCTGAAGGTCCTCGGTGGCGAACAGGTCGGCGGCATCGCGCCGGGTGACCCGGTCGGCCGCGGGCACGCCGCCTTCGACGTAGGCCCGCAGGATGCGTTTGGTCATCGCGTGGGCGCGGGTCGGCCCTTCAGACAGCCGCCTGGCGAGGGATCGCGCGTGCTCGTCGAGCTCCTCGTCCGGCACAACCTCGTTGACCACGTTCCACGACTCGAGCCTGGCGGCACCGAAAAGGTCTCCGGTCATCACCAGCTGCCGGGCGCGGCCGGAACCGGCCCTCTCGGCCAGTCGTTGCGGCCCGCCCATCGAAGGGGTCAGGCCGACCACGATCTCGACCAACCCGAACTTCGCGGACTCGGCGGCGACGATCAGGTCGCAGGCCAGGGAAAGCTCGAAGGCAGCGGTCAGGGTCAGTCCGTGGGCGGCGAAGACGACCGGCAGCGGCAGCGCCTCGATGCGATCGACCAGTCCGAGCAGGTCGGCCCAGAGCTTCGAGCCCTGGGCCGGGCTCAGCCCCTCGAACTCGGCCACGTTGACCCCACCGGACACGACCCGTCCCTCGGCCCGGATCAGCAGCGCCCGGGGGAGGTCTTCGCGCACCGATTCGACCGCCCGGTCGAGTTCCCCGATCAGCGCCGCGTCGAACAGGTTCAGCGGTGGGCTGTCGATCGTGATCGTGGCGAGGCCGCCGTCGCGGTCGAGGTTTACGAGGCTCAAAGTTCCACCGCCCGCGATTATGCCGCGCGACTGCCACGGAGCGCAAGTTCGAGTTCGAATCGCGCCTGGGGGTCGTCAAGCGACTCGCCGAACAGCTCGCGCAGCCGGGCAACCCGGTAGCGCGCGGTCTGGGGATGAATGTGAAGTTCGCGCGCCATTTCCGCTGCGTTGCCCCTGTGTTCGAGCCAGGCCGTGGTGGTCTTCGCCATGCGCACCCGCGCCTTGGGCGTCAATCCTTCGAGCGGAGCCAGCCGGCTGTGGCCGAGCCTGGTGATCAGGTCGCGGCTCTCGAACAGCGCCAGATCGACCAGGTGCTCATCGACCCGGATCAGTCCCGGGGCCGTGATCGCGCCGTCCCGGACTGCTCGCTGGGCGCTTCTGGCCAGATCGCCACGACGATGGCAGTTCGGCAGGCGGGAACCTCCGGTCCGAGAACGGCGCTGCCTGTCGGCGACGGCCTTCTTCAGCTGGCGCAGGCGACCCGGGCCGTTGGGATCAGGCAGGACGATGCAGCCGGTTGCGTCGACCGTGGCCGAGATCACATCGATTGGGAGGAATCGAGTGATCTCGGCCAGGTCGCGTTCTCGGCAGGAAACTGTTGAGGCCCGGGCAGGAAGTCGCCACCCGGTCGAGTGACAAAGAGCGTCGAGTTCAGTCGGGTCGGTCGGCGGGGAGCGCAGCAGCGCGATGACCAGCTGGCGTTCGAGCCGAAGCCGTTCACCCAGCTGCTCGGACTGAGCTCCGGAGAAGCCTTCGGTCGAATCGGCCGAGAGCTCGTCGATGTAGACGAAGATCGACTCGGCCAGCAGGCTGAGCGTCTTGCCGTCGAGCCCGCGGTCGAGGCTCTGCCTGGCGATGTTTCGCCAGGCGATTCTTGCGCCGACCCGGTAGGCGGCCTGGAGGGAGTCGAGGGAGCGCCCGTTCTCGAACTCGCCCCGTCCGAGTGTGACGTAGACCTCGCGGCCCGGACCGCGATCGGCATCCGGATCCCGGATCAGCCCGACGAACTGCCGCAGCGCTTCGCGGACCCCGCGGTGGACGCCCCGGCCGAAGTTGCCCTCGAGCGGCATCGAGTACTCGGGAATTTCGTCGCCGATCGTGGAGAGGATCTGCTCGGCCACGGCCGGCAGTGCCGGCTCGATTACATCGGCGACGGCGGGTTCAAGACCTCTCCAGGGTTCTCTAGCCAAAGAAACTATAAGTTGACTTATAACAATTACGTCAGACGCTTTGTCTTGCGACGAAGAAGTTCTCACCTTCTGACAACTATCATCGGCGGATGGAATCAAGCACCATCTCGGCCAAAGCCTCCCCGCAGCAGGCCCGAACCGAAGCGCCCGTCGAGCCGCCACGCATGGCCACTGTCGACAAGGTCGCCAACGCGGTTTCGGTGGCAATCCCGTTCATCGCCGTGATCGCAGCGATCGTCGTGTTCTGGAACCAGTACGTCAGCATCGCCGACCTGGCGATCCTGCTGGTCATGTACGTGGTGACCGGACTCGGGATCACGGTCGGTTTCCACCGGCTGCTCACCCATCGCGCCTTCCAGACCTCAAAGCCGATGCAGTACCTGTTCGCCGTACTCGGATCAATGGCGGTGGAAGGACCGGTCAACACCTGGGTCGCCGACCACCGCAAGCACCATGCCCATACCGACAAGGAGGGCGACCCCCACAGCCCGCATGTCGGGCACGGCGACGGGGTGAAGGGCGTGATCGGTGGGCTGTGGCATGCCCACATCGGCTGGTCGTTCAAGGATCACGGCCTCGCCGACGAGAAGCGCTACGCCAGAGAGCTGAACGAGGACGCCGGAATGCGCTGGATCAGCAAGTACTTCCTGATCTTCCTCGTGGTCAGCCTGGTGATCCCGGCGCTTGCCGGCTACCTGATCACCGGCACGCTGGCGGGCGCCGCGACCGGGCTGCTCTGGGGAGGGCTGGTGCGCATCTTCCTGGTCCACCACATCACCTGGAGCATCAACTCGGTCTGCCACTTCATGGGTACCCGCCGCTTCGACACCGACGACGAGTCGACCAACGTCTTCTGGCTCTCGCTCCCGTCCTTTGGCGAGTCCTGGCACCACAACCACCACGCATTCCCGCGTTCGGCCGACAACAGCCTGCGCCGGAGCGAGCTTGATCCTTCGGCCTGGGTGATCACCGGCCTGGAGAAGCTCGGCCTGGTCTGGAACGTGGTCAGGGTCAGCCCGGAGCGCCAGCAGCAGCGGCTGGCCAGCGACGCCTCGGAAGTGAAACAGGCGTAATGGCCGCTCGGCTGCCGCTTCGACACCCTCCTTCGTTGCGGTAGTTTGGCCGGAGCCGCAATCGGGCAATGGAGGACTTGATGAACCTGCTTTTCAGACCAGTTGGAATCATTGCCGGCTTCGCCGCCGGATTTGTCGCGCGCAAGTTGTTCGACAAGACATGGCAGGCGATCGACAGTGAGGACCCGCCGGATCCTGAGAGGCTGGACATCCCCAAGGGCAAGTTCGTCGTCTCGCTGATTCTCGAAGGCATCATCTTTACCGTGACCCGCGGCCTGGTCGACCACTATTCGCGGGTTGCCTTCTACCGCTACACCGGTGCCTGGCCGGGCGAAACCGAAGAGGACTGACCGGAGCCGCCCACTCGGCGGTTCTGGCAATGATCCGCCTCGGCCTGCCGGGGGTGATGCCTGCCAGAAGGAGGAGCGGGGTGGTGGTTCAGGACTTTGAGGCAGGGCCCGTGAAAGCTTTTGCCACCAGCTCCTGCACCCTGCCGCGGTCCTCTTTGGCGACCATCGGCGCATCTTTGGTCGGCACCACCAGGTTGAAGAACTCCTTGCGCTCTTCCTCGCTCAGGTTGTTGTAGAGGCGCTTGGTGTGGTGGCTGAGCCACTGGGCCCGCATCCAGACGGCCGGCCAGTCGACCCGCTTGGCGTAGTCCCAGCCCCTGGCGGCGATTCCGGCGGCGGCGCCTGCCTTTGCTGCTCTGGACTTTTTCGCCGCCAAAGTCAGAGCACCCGGGAGATCGTGAAGGTGCGGCCGCCCTTCGGGGTGCTGACCACGACCTCATCGCCGACGCTGCGGTTCTGAAGCGCCTGACCCACCGGCGATTCGGCTGAGAGCTTGCCCTCTGCGAGGCTGGCTTCGGTTGAGCCGACCAGGGTCCAGGTGTGCTCGCGCCCTTCGGAGTCGACCACTACGGCGGTCCGGCCGAAGGCGAAGGCGCTCTTGGGAGCCGTGTCAGCTTCGACCACCACCGCGTCCCGCAGGCGCTCGCGGGCGCGCTGGATACGGGTCTCCAGATGGGCCTGGTCCTCTTTGGCGATGTGGTATTCGGCGTTCTCCTTGAGGTCACCCATTTCCCGGGCGACCTTCAGGCGCGCTGCGATGGTTTCCCTCGCCGGCCCCTCCAGCTCTTCGATCTCGGCCTTCAGGGCCTCAAGACCCTCGGGAGTGATCGATTCGCCGGGTGCTTCGCTCTGGTTCATGCCTTCACTCTACGGGCCCCGCGCCGTACGGGTCCCGGGATGCGGCTCCAGCCACAGGCGGGAGATCGCCGGCGGTCGCCACGCCGGCACACCTCCTGAGCCATTCCTGAAAAAGATTTCGCTAATCGTCAACCGATCGTGAGTCGGGCTGCGTACCCCCGGGTAACCAACAACTACTTATGGAGGTTTTCAGATGTTCAGTTCAGTATTGGAATCAAATCAGGATCGAGTTCGGTCGGCAGGGACCGCTTTCGCAGCATTTGCCAGCCCTCGCCTTCGCCCTCGTATTCGCTTTCGCGGGAACCGCTTCCGCAAACCCGATCGCCGAGGGGACTACTTCCCTGAAGCTCAACAAGGGTGTCGCGAAAGTTCTGAAGCAGAACAAGGTCAAGGTCGTCCCGCTCAAGCCGGCCAAGGTCCAGAAGGGCTCGGTCGCCTTCCCGATCACCGGTGGCAGCCTCGATCCGACTACGGCAGTCGGCAGCATCCGTCACTCCGGCGGTCTGCGTTTCCAGTCAGGCAAGCGCAAACTGGTGGCCAGGAACTTCACGGTCAAGACCGGCAAGGGCAACGTGCTTATCGCCAAGGTCGGCAAGGCCAGCGTGCGCCTGCTGTCGGTTGACCTGAGCAAGGCGAAGGTCAGTCGCAGTGGGCTTGGAATCACCGTCAGGCGGGTCAACGTTGCTCTGACAGGAGCCGCGGCCAAGGCGCTGAACAAGACCTTCAAGGTCAAACTGTTCAAGAAGGGCCTCGTGCTCGGCAAGGTCGTCGTGAAGACCCAGCCCGAGTCGGTCGGTATCGCCGCGACCTCGAGCACAGACCTGACGCTGGATCCGATCGCGGCCGGTGCTCTCACGTCGCTTGGTGTCGCAGTGGCCCCGATCGATCCCGCCTCGGTTCTGCCGAGCGGAGCGATCGCTTTCCCGATCACGGGTGGACGGGCCGATGCGGCCACGCTCGCCGGTGAGATCACCCACAGCGGCGGAGTGTCGCTGACCAAGGGTGAGACCGTGGTCGAACTGACTGACTTCACGATCAACGTGGACGCGGATCCGGACCTGACCGCAGTTCTCAACGGTGGCCCCAGGGTTTCGATCCTGAACCTCGACCTGTCAGGTCTGACGGTCGATATCACCGGTCGCAACATCACCCTCGGCAACGTCTCGGCCAACCTCACGGCGGCCGCAGCCGGTGCCCTGAGTGGCGCATTCGGCGCTGAGATCCCCGAGGGACTCACTCTCGGCACGGCGACGGTCAACGCGGTCGCCAACTAGTCACATCCGGCCAGAGCGGGCGGCCCCTTAAGGGTCGCCCGCTCTGCCGGCCGGTTGCCACCTGCAACCAAAACCGGACTTCATCCCGTACCAACAGACACAACCAAAAAAGAACAAATAGCCAGAACACGAATGAACTCGAAAGGAATCATGGAAATAAAGAAAATGCTTCTCCTGGGACTCTGCGTCCCCGCCCTCGCTATCGGAGTCGCCGCCTGCAGCAGTGACGACGATGAGTCTGCTTCCACGGGTACGACCACCGAGGCTACGACCGGCACGACCGATGAGGCCGCTGCCGAAATGAACATCGTCGAGACCGCTCAGGCCACCGCGGATCTCTCCACCCTGGTTGACGCAGTTGTTGCGGCTGACCTGGCGGAGACCCTCTCCGGCGAAGGTCCGTACACCGTGTTTGCGCCGACCAACGAGGCTTTCGCGGCACTGCCCCCGGCAGAGCTCGAGCGCCTGCTGAAGCCGGCCAACCAGGACGAGCTCGCCAACATCCTCACCTACCACGTGGTGGCCGGTGACGTGAAGGCGGCCGACCTCTCGGACGGTCAGATGGTCGAGACGGTCCAGGGCGACCAGCTCAAGGTGACGATCGACGGCGACACCGTGATGATCAACGATGCCACCGTCGCCCAGGCGGACATCGAGACATCGAACGGCACGGTCCACGTGATCGATGGCGTTCTGATCCCCAAGAGCTAAAGGAGAGCGGGGGTGACTGCCATGATTTCCCTGGTCCAGTCACCCCCGTTTACCTTCCGTTTTTCGGGCGTGATTGACTACATCATGCCCTTGATTTCCGAACGAGAAGATCTGGATGAACAGCTTCTGGCAGAACGCCTGAGGCGAAAGGACGAGCAGGCCCTGGGCGACGTCTATGCGCTCTACTCCCGTCCCGTCTTCAGCTTCCTCATGCGTTTCACCGGTGACCGCTCTGCCGCCGAGGACGTACAGCAGCAGGTCTTCCTGGAGGTCTGGCAGAAAGCCAAGAACTTTGACCCAGACCGCGGCAGCCTCCTCAGCTGGATCATGACTATCGCCCGCAGTCGCGCCGTGGACTCTCATCGCCGGCGTGTGCCGGAGCCGCGTGACCTTCATTCGTCTCCTGAGCAAGCCGGAAGGGATACGAAGGCCGATGGCGAGATCGACGCTGTTCTGGACGAGTGGCATTTCGAGCAGCTGATCGAGCAGCTTCCCGAGGAAGAGGCGGAACTGCTCAGGTTCCGCTTTCACGGAGGCCTCAGTCAGTCTGAGATCGCCGGGCGCACAGGTGTACCCCTGGGCACGATCAAGTCCCGGATGGTCAGCGCCCTGGAAAAGCTCCGAAGCCGGATGGAGGTGGAAGCATGAGCACCAGACATTCGCGAACGCGCGATTGAGTACCTGCTCGGCGAGCTGTCACCCGAGGCAGCCAGGGCCTTCGAAGGAGAAATGCTCTCCAACGCGGGCCTGGCCGGAGAGGTCGAACGCCTGCGGCCGGTAGTGACAAGGCTTCAGGCCGTTCCCGAGGATGGCTGGAGCCAGCCCGAGCCGCCTGCCCTGGACATCGCTGCGATCACCGGCAGCGCAACGGCTTCGGCCCCGTCCCCGGACCTGACGTCTGAGCCGGTTGCCGAGCCGCAGCAGACCCGTTCCGCCAAACCGCGACGCAGCTTTTCCGACCGCTTCGGACTGCGACTGCCCCAAGTTGCTGCGGTGGCGTTTTCAGCACTGGTACTGCTGGCCGCCGGGACAGTTCTTGGCATGCAGCTTGGCGACGACTCCGCAACCCAGCTGGCCCCGACCGAGACCCTGGCCCTTTCGACGATCGGCGATGAGGTGCCCGCCGATGCGAGTGGCGAGGTCAAGCTGACCGGTGTCGCCGAGGGCGGCGGGGAGAAGGCGGTGCTTGATGTATCCGGCCTGAGTCCGAACGCTGATGGCGAGTTCTACGAACTCTGGCTGCTCGGCGAAAAGGGTGAACTCGTCGCTCTGGGATCCTTCAAGGTCGAGCCCGACGGGGCGTCGCAGATTGAAGTACCGGTACCGGTTGAATCCGGGCGAGTTCCAGCTACTTCGATGTCTCGATCGAACCGGAGGACGGCAGCCCCGACCACTCCGGCCGCTCGGTCCTTCGCGGTCTGACCAGGACTTGATACCGAACCAGCTGGTCCTCGGCAGTGGCGGTGTCCTGGGCGACACCTGGATGAGCGGGCTGGTCGCCGGGCCTGCTCGAAGCGGGTGGTCCCGACCTTCGCGACTGTGATCGATTTGTCGGCACATCTGCGGGCTCGATCGTCGCGACCAGGCTGGCAGCCGGTGTGGACATGCGCAGCTATCTGGCTCGGCGTTTCGACCAGGAACCGAATGCGGTGAACTCTGAGCTGATCGCCGGCGAAGCCGCAGGCGTCCGTGGTTCCGGAGGGGGGCGGGGAGCTCTCGACCGGGCTGCGGCGGCAGCCCTGAAATTCACCCATCCGGGCGGCAGGTTGCTCCGCCGTTCCGTCCTGAAGGTCGTACCCGAAGGCAGCGAGGAGCTATCGCGCCTCGGGCGCTCGATAGAACGCCTGATGCCGGACTGGGACCCTCGCCTGAGCATGGTCGGCCTCGGACTCGAAAGCGGTGCCAGGCTCGTGATCGACTCACCTGATTCCCGAGGCCTGAGCCCGAGCGAAGCGGTCCGGGCCTCATGCGCGATTCCCGGGGTCTTTCGACCGATCGAATCCACCGCCGGCAGAATCGTGGACGGCGGCGTCTGGAGCCCGGTGAACCTTGACGCCGTTCAGGTCGGCAGGGGTGACCGGGTGCTCTGCCTGTACCCGTCGGGCTACCGAAGCCTGCCGCGCTCGCTGCGGCGGGAGTTGACCGGTGGGATCTCCAGGTCGAGGGTGCGAATCGAGACGGCGGCGGTCAGGCATCGGGGTGCGCGCGTGCTCACGATCGCTCCGGACGCGGCGGCGGCCGAGGCGATCGGGCCCGACCGGATGCAGAGCGGACGCGATGCGGCGGTAGCGGCCTCCGGTTTCCGCCAGGGCCTGGAACTCGGCACGTCGCTGACCGCTTGGCTCTCTCCGGAAAGCCGAAGCCCGGATCGGTCCGGCACCAGCGATGCAACCGATCTCAACCCCGGTTGCGTATAGACGGTTAATGAAAGTCGCGATCATCGGAACCGGAATCTCCGGTCTTGCCGCAGCCCATGCGCTGAAGAACAAGGCCGAGCTGACTCTGCTCGAAGCTGACCGCCGGGTCGGCGGCCACGCCAATACCGTCGTGGTCGAGTCGGAACGTGGTTTCGAGAGCGTCGACACGGGGTTCATCGTCTTCAACGAGCGCAACTACCCGGAATTCAGCCTCATCCTCGAGGAACTTGAGGTACCGAGCCGACCCTCCTCCATGAGCTTCTCCTACAGCGACGGCCGCTTCGAGTACACAGGACGTGACCTGAACGGTCTCTTCGCGGTGCGGCGCAACCTCTTCAGCCCCCGTTACCTGTCGATGCTGGCCGAGTTCACAAGGTTCCAGCGTCTGCTTCGCGAACTCGTAGCATCGGGTGAGCAGGGCGCTTCGCTCGATGAGTTTCTTGCCGAAAACCGCTTCTCGGACCGGTTGCGTGACCAGGTAGTCGTGCCTTTGGTCGCCTCGGTCTGGTCGGCCGATCCGACTCAGATGAGCAGCTTCCCGGTGGGTTTTCTCGCCCGCTTTCTCGACAACCACGGATTGCTGTCGCTGCGCGGCCGCCCGCGTTGGCGCACCGTCGAGGGCGGTTCCTGGACCTACGTCAATGCGATCACGGAACCGTTCCGGGATCGCATTCGGACCAACTCCCCGGTGGAGCGCATTCGGCGGTTCCAGGACCGGGTCGAGGTTACGGTGGCAGGCGAGCAACCCGAGGCATTCGACCAGGTCGTGATCGCAACCCATTCGGACCAAGCCCTCTCGATGCTCGCCGACCCCGATCCGGTTGAGACAGAACTGCTTGGCGAGATCGCCTATCAGCCGAACCGGGCCATGCTCCACACTGATGAGTCGGTGATGCCTTCCCGCCACGCAGCATGGGCGTCCTGGAACTACCGGGCAGGTTCCGGCTCCGAAGGCTCCGACGAACCCGCGATGCTCACCTACGACATGAACCGGCTCCAGACACTCGGCTGCAGGCGCAACTTCTTCGTCAGCCTGAACATGGTCGACCGGATCGACCCGGACGCGGTGATCGACGAGTACGACTACGCGCATCCGGTCTTCACTCCCGGCGCGATCGTCGCGCAGGACCGCTGGGCGGAGATCAGCGGGGTCAACCGGACCCACTACTGCGGTGCCTACTGGCGAAACGGCTTCCACGAGGACGGCGCCTTCAGTGGCCTGCGGGCCGCGCGGGCAGTCGAAGCGGCGATCGAAGGAGCCGGTCCGGATCGCGAGACCGAGCTGCCCGGCCGGACGGGCCTGACAGCCGTGGGGCTGGAAAGCGCAATCTACGAAGGTTCGGTTCGGCACCGGCGCTTTGGTGCCGTGAATCGGCAGTTTTCGTATCGCGTATTCATGATCTACCTCGACCTGTCGGAGGTGGACGAGGCGATGTCGATCCACCCGCTCTGGTCGACGCGGCCGCGCTCGCCGGCCCGCTTCCGCCGGGCCGACTACCTCGGGCCGGTTCACCTTCCCCTGGATCGTTGCGTCCGCGACCGGGTCGAAGCTGAGACCGGCGAGCGCCCGCAGGGACCGATCCGGATGCTCACCAACCTCCGCTACTTCGGAGTGGTCGAGAACCCGGTCACCTTCTACTACTGCTTCGCCCCCGACGGCCACGAACTCCGAGACCGTGGTGGCCGAAGTGACCAACACCCCCTGGGGTGACCGTCACGCCTACGTGATCGACGGTCGGCTTGCCGGCGGCTCGCACGAGTCTCGTCCCGACTGCGACAAGGTACTTCACGTATCGCCGCTGATGGGCATGGACCAGATCCTACGAACTCAGCTTCGGCCGTCCGGGAGAGACGATCCCGGTCCACATCGAGAGCGAACAGGACGGAGTGATCGGCCTTCGACGCAACGCTTAAGCTCCGCGGACCGAGATGACCGCCAGCTCGCTGACCCGCACTCCTCGCCACCTACCCGCCGATGAGCATGCGGGTGCTCTCCGGGATCTACCGCCAGGCGGCGATCACCTGGCTGCGCGGTGCCGGTTTCCATTCGCGCCCGGCACCGGACGGCCTGACCCCGGCCGCGTGGATGCCCGAGTCGCGAGCGCGCCCCGGCGGTCCGTCATGAATCCGATCCGCGCACGCAGTGGTCCGCTTCCTCGACGGCATTCGAGTACGGCTCGATCGAGCTGGTCGAAGGCCGCTGGCGACACACGATCGGTGCCGGAAACGAAGGCCCGGTGGCGACCGTGACCGTGGTCCACTCGTCCCGAGCTCTGGCAGGCGGATGCTGCGTGGCAGCACCGGCATGGCCGAGAGCTACATGCTCGGCGAGTGGGACTGCGACGACCTGGTCTGCGCTGACCACAATCGCCGGGCCACAACCTCGACCGGCTCGATGCCGTCCGCGACCCGCTTCCACTGGCTGACCGGGCCGGTCCAGAAGCTCGGGCTTGCTAATGCCGCGGACCACCCGGTCCCGCGGCAAGCGCCAGATCGCCGCCCACTACGACCTCGGCAACACGCTCTTCTCGCTCTTCCTCGACCCGTCGATGAACTACTCCGCCGGCGTTTATGCAGAACCCCGGCGACTCGCTCGAGCAGGCCCAGATCAACAAGATGGACCGGATCGCCGAGCGGCTCGAACCTCGGGCCGGAGCACCACCTGCTCGAGATCGGCACCGGCTGGGGCGGTCTCGCTGTCCACCTGGCCCGGAAGACCGGCTGCCGGATCACCACGACGACGATCTCGAAGGAGCAGGCGGCGCTGGCCCGCGAACGAGTGGAAGCTGCCGGGCTGGGCGACCGGATCGAGGTACTGGAGAAGGACTACCGCGACCTGACCGGCACCTACGACCGGCTGGTCTCGGTCGAGATGATCGAGGCGGTCGGCTGGAAGGACTTCCCGACCTACTTTCGCAAATGCTCGGACCTGCTCAAGCCGGACGGCCTGATGCTGCTCCAGGCGATCGTGATCGACGACGACGCCTACGAATTGGAAAAGGCCTCCCGCAGCTTCATCAGCCACTTCATCTTTCCCGGTGGCTGCCTTCCCTCGCTGCGTGAGATCGATCGCTGTCTGGATCAGAAGACCGACCTGCGGACCAACTGGATCGACGACATCGGCCTGGACTACGCGCAGACGCTCGCCGACTGGCGCGATCGATTCGGGCAGGTGACCGATGAACTCGAGGCGCTCGGCTACGACCTCAAGTTCCGTCGCATGTGGATGCTCTACCTCTGCGTTGCGGAGGGTGGCTTTCGGTCCCGCCGCAATAGCAACGCCCAGATGACGATGGCCAAGCCTGCCTACCGGTCGCGGACCCAGCCCGCCGGGAAGGCGCCCGCCGGGACCAGTCCGGCGTAGTCGGGAAAGTGGTTCCGGGCGACCCGCTCGGCAGCCGATCCCTCGAACAGCGGAAGCAGATCACCGACTGTCAGCAGTACGCGGGTTGTCGCCCCGATCTGGAAGTCGGCGGCGGTCGGTTCTTCGCCCCCGATCAGACCCTGGTCGGCGAAGGTCTCGATCCGCTCGATCATGCCGGGCAGTTTCTCCAGGTCTGTGGCGAGGCGCTCTGCGCTGATCCCGTGGAACTTCCAGGTCGACCGGACGAACTTGATCGCGAAGTCGGTGCCGGCCGGATCCAGCGGACCGGCGCCGCCGAAGGTGCCCATTGCCTCGGGTCGGAAGTACATCGCCGCCCACGGCAGCCGCCGTCCGAAGTCCTGGAACTCGCCGTCGGCCCACATTTCGGCCTCCCGGACATCGGCGGCGATCGCCTCCGGGTAAAGCGGATTAGCTGGAAACATCTGCTCCAGCCGCCAGGTGATCGCGGTCGAGCCGTGCACGTTCTCCTCGCCGATGAGCATGCCGGGAACGGTTCTGGCGCCCTCGCCGTAGATCTTCTCGACCTCGTCCGGGTGCTTGCCCATCGCCAGGTTGACCAGTTCGTAGGTCAGCCCTTTGCGTTTCAGCGCGGCTTCGGCGGTGAGGCAGGGGTGGGAAGGGGGCAGGACGTGGAGAGTGATCGCAGGCTGGTTCGACATTGTCTGAGCCTATCTGCGCCGACCGGTACGGTTCAGCCATGAACCTTCGCATCGCTGCAAACACCGGATTTGCTTTCAGTCGTGTCGCCTTCGGACTGGGGGCCAGCCTCTTTCCCGAGAAGATCGGTGCTACCTGGATCGGCGAGGACGCCGACCGGGCATCCAACCGCACCATCCTCCGGGCGATGGGGCTGCGGGACATCGCGCTCGGCATCGGGGCTACGGAAGCCGCTCTGCGCGATCAGGCCGGTCCCTGGCTGGCGGTATCACTGCTCGCCGACCTCGGTGACGTCACCGCGACCCTGCTTTCCGCCGGCAAGATCGGCCGCAACGGCGTGATCATGACTTCGGCCCTGGCCGGCTCTGCTGCGGTTGCCGCCGCCGTGCTCCTGGCGATCGACATGAACCACGACTGAGCGCCGCTTGTCCTCACCAGAAGCAGTCGCGATCCCTCTGCCGGCCGCTGGCCCGCAGGGCAATGGCGAACAGGCTGCCGGCATTGAAAGGTTCGAGCTGACCGCGCATGCACGCGGCCCGTGGGAGGACGACGGCTGCGCATGGTGGCGCCCCGGCAGCACTGCTGGTCCGTGCGATCGAGCGCCACGGAGCCGAATCGGGGATGCGGCTGGTCTCCCTGCAGGCCGCCTTCCTCGGACCGGTGCTGCTGGGCGAGATCGAGATCGAAACTGAAGTGCTCAAGCCCGGAAGGAAGCAGGCTGTCGTCTCGGCCAGGCTGAACGGCAGAGGGCGGACCCTGGTTGCAGCCACCGGCATTCTTCTCAGAACCGGATCGGTCGCGCTGCCCGAGGGAGTCGAAGCACCCGTCGTTGAAGACATGCCGGAGCGGATTTCGCAAATCGAGGTGAAGGATGGTCTTTGGGGGGACTCCGGCAGCATCGCTTTTCACCGGACCTCGAACAGGATTGTCGTTGTCGAAGGCGGCCCCGAGCAGGCACGCGCCGAGGGGGCGGCCTGGTTTCGCCTTGACTGCCCGCTGGTGCCCGGGGAGCTGCCTTCACCGGCCCAACGCGCCGCGGCCGCCGCCGACTTCGGCAACGGCCTCGCCCATCCGGTCCCTTTCGGCGAGTACGTCTTCGTCAACTGCGACCTGAATCTGCGGCTGCTGCGAGAGCCGGAGGGGGAGTGGATCGGCATCAGGTCCGGGACCGAGGTCTCCCCCAACGGTTCGGGGCTGACCACCACCACCGTCTACGACGAGCGCGGCCGTTGCGGCGAGGCCGGCCAGGTTCTCTACGTCGACGGCTCCGGCTGACGCACCAGGGTGCCGAACAGGCGCTTGAGTTCAGCCGCCGGATCCGAGGTGAGGCCGGTGTGGACCTCGGAGGGCTGGATCACGGTTGAGGAAGGCGCGACCAGCCAGCCGAACCGTTCGGACTGGGGCAGTTCGGCCAGTTCACCCGCCCTTGCGGATTGCCGTCGATCACGTCGGAGATCTGCCCCAGCCGATCGGCGATCGGCTGTGGATCCAGGTCCGGCGCGAAGGCGGCCAGCCGATCCGGGTCGATTCCGGTCTTCATCGCCAGAAAGGAGTGCTGCCGGCAGAAGAGCACCACGCCGATGTTGATGCTCTCGCCGCGCTCGATTGAGGGCACCGCCCTGAGCAGGGCGTAAGAAAAGGCTCTCTTGTCTTCATCACTCATCGTTTGAACCTTTAGTCAGGAGGTCTGAGTTCAGCCCCGGCCGGTTGTCCAGGCGAGCATTGAGGAAAAGCTCCAACTCGCGACGGGCCTGCTCCGGATCCGGGCCGAGCCATTCTGCCGGAACCGAGGCCACAGCCGCCGGCACTGCTTCCTTTGCGGCTTCCGTGAGGCGGTCCGCGGCGGCTTCGACGTCATCTGCGGCGGGCAGCAGGACGTGGCCGGCCATCATCGGGGTCGGCTTCGCGGCGGTCTGTGAAAGCGGCAGGGCACCGTGCTGGCGAAAGAATGCGGCCCCGTGATCGATCAGCCAGATCTCGCCGTGCCAGGTCAGCAGGTTCGGGTTGCGCGGGCTGCGGTCGATGTTGGTGATCAGCCAGTCGAACCAGACGATCTCCGCCGCCGCATCCGGTTCGACTGCCCGTGAGTCGGCCAAGTCGAACGGCAGCGCGCCGGGCAGGAAGTCCATGCCCACGTTGATACCCGGGCTTGCTTCGATCAGATCCTTGATCTCGGGATCCGGCTCGGCATGGCCCAGTTCGGCCGGCACCTCGATCATCACCAGCTCAGGTACCCGCAGTCCGATCGCCCGCCCGAGTTGCCCTGCGACCACCTCTGCGACGAGCGATCCGGGACCCTGACCGGCACCGCTGAACTTGACCACGTAGAGGCCGTCGTCGTCGGCCTCCACCAGTCCGGGCAGGGAGCCGCCCTCGCGGAGTGCGGTCACGTATCTGGTTGCTGTAACCCGACGCATCGCCGAAGCTTCGCAGGTGGGTAGGCTTCAGCGGTCCCGATGTCTCTCTCCGTAACCAAAGAAGGGTGTTGATGTCCACGTTCACTGAGGCGGCTTCTACCGCTCGAGTTCCCGTACTTGCTGATCGCATTCGCCAGCAGCCGTGTCCGCACTGCCCTCATGGTGCTCGGCGGTGCCCTGTTCACCGCGCTGATGGCTCAGATCACGATCCCGATGACCCCGGTCCCGATGACCGGCCAGACTCTCGCCGTCGTGCTCGTCGGTGCGGCCCTCGGGCTGGAAGCGCGGCATGGCCGCCCTGACCCTCTACATGGTGCTCGGGTTCTTCCTCCCCTTCTTCGCCGATGGCATCCAGCGGCGCTGAAAAGGTCACCGAGATCGGCAGCATCGCCGGCGCCACCGGTGGCTACATCATCGGCTTCATCTTCGCTGCCGGTGCCGTCGGCTGGCTGGCCGAGCACGGCTCCGACCGCAAGGTTCTGACCGCCTTCGCCTCCTTCATCGTCGGGCAGCTGATCATTTTCGGATTCGGTCTGGCCGGACTGAAGATGGCCGCCCCGGAACTGGTAGAGAGCCGGCTTCATGACCAGCTCCAGCTGGAGCACCGTCATTCATGACGGCTTCACGATCTTCATCATCGGCGGCCTGGTCAAGGCTGCTATCGGCGCTCTGCTGATGCCGACCGCCTGGAAGATCCTCAAGTCCGAGCAGAAGGCAAAGGGCTGATCAACCGCTTCATCAGCCGCCTCTCCGGGTAGGCTTGTTTGACAGGGGTTGCCCGGTCCGGGCAACCCGACAAAGTGATTTGAAAGGAAACACCCTTGCTGCTTGCTACATACGAACTCGGTGACGCACTTCTCACCGCGCTCGCGATCTTCTTCTTCGTCATCTGGATCTGGATCGTCATCGCGATCCTCATGGATCTGTTCCGCGATCACGACATCAGCGGCTGGTCCAAGGCCGCCTGGGTCCTGTTCTTCATCCTGCTCCCACCCCTGACTGCGTTGGTCTACCTGATCTTCCGCGGTTCCGGGATGCGCGATCGGGCGATCAAGGAGCAGGTCGAATCGAAGAAGCAGTTCGACGAGTACGTCCGCGAGACCGCCGGCTCTTCGCCGGTCGACGAGCTTCACAAGCTCGACCAGCTCAAGCAGAGTCCGGCGGCATCACCGAGGACGAGTACAAGAGCATGAAGGCGAAGATCATCGGCTGAGCCGAACCCGATCGACGCTTCACAGACCGGCCGCGCATGAGCGCGGCCGGTCTGCGTTTCGGCCCCGGAGCGGCGACTCGGCCCGGCTAGACTTGCCCGGTGTCCCGAGCCCTGATCACAGTTGTAGCGATGGCCGCCCTGCTGGTGGCCGGGGTGGTCGCTCTGGATGCGCTCAACGGCGGTGAGGGCGACCCGACTGCGGTGCCGGCGGCCGAGGTTCCGGCAGAGCAGCCTGCGCCGCCCCCCGCCGAACCCGCCCCTGACCTGGCACCGGACTCCTTCAACGGTCCCAACCTGACCGCCTATACAAAGGATGGATACGGCGACCCGCAAGTGCGGCGGGACCTCGCGCAGATCTCTTCGCTCGGCAGCACCGCCGTCGCACTGGTCCCGACCTGGTACATGGAGAGGTCCGACTCGTCCGAAGTCCGCAGGGACCGGGACAAGACCCCGTCGGACGCGAGCCTGGAGCAGGCGATCAGCTGGGCCGCAAAGAAGGACCTCGCGGTGGTCCTCAAGCCGCACGTGGACGTGCTCGATGAGACATTCCGCGGTGATATCCAGCCGTCGGACCGGACCGCCTGGTTCAGGTCCTACACCCGATTCATCGGGCACTACGCCGATCTGGCCGAGAGCTCCGGTGTGGCGCTGTTCGTGGTCGGCACCGAACTCAAGTCGCTCTCCGGTGACACTGAAGCGTGGAAGATCGTTGACCCAGGACGTCGCGGACAGGTTCTCCGGGCCGCTCACCTACGCCGCCAACTGGGACGAGGTCTCCCAGGTCCAGTTCTGGGAATCCCTCGACCTGATCGGCGTGGATGCCTACTATCCGCTGGCCGGGGAGGGGGAGGTGCCGACCGAGGAGAGCCTCGCCGCCGCGTGGCAGCCGAACGTCGACTCTCTGAAGGGGCTGAGCGAGCAGTGGGGCCGTCCGGTGCTGATCACGGAGGTCGGCTACCCGACCCAGGCGACGGCTGCGTTCAACCCGTTCGAGGTGACCGAGGGGGAGCCCGCAGACCAGGCCGCCCAGGCACTCGCCTACCAGGCCGTCGTTCGAGGCGTTCGCCGACCTGGACTGGGTCGACGGGATCATGTGGTGGAGCTGGCGCGCCGATACGGGCGCCCAGGAGGAGCCGGCCACCGACTACACGCCGGAAGGCAAGGTTTCGGAGCAGGTGATCGGCGCGGCCCAGGGCTGATCGGCCGGACGTCGGGTGGCCGGGCCCCGGCCCGCCACCCCAGTCCCGGCCCCGTCCCTCTCAAGAGCGGCGATCCTCCATCTGCAACGGATCGCCCACGCCACCCCTGCGTCGCTGAAGGCCTGGCGCATCCCGCTAGCTTGACTGTTTCGTCCGGCCCTCACCGGCGACCCCCCATGGAAACTCGCTTCTCTCACAACACAGGCGGCAGAGGCCGCTCGCGCGTCGTCGCGGTCGCCGTTCTGGCGGCGGTCGCCGTCTGTCTTCCCGTGCTCATATCCGGCCCGGCAGAGGCGTTGACTCCGCAGCAGCGCTACGACAAGGCTCAGCAGAAACTGGACCGGATCGCCGGTTCGGTTGATGAGCTCAAGGGCCAGGTGGCTGCCGACAATCGCCGGGTGGATCAACTGCTCGGACAGCTCGCCGGTCTGCGCACGACCGCGGCGGACGCTCACCTCCAAACTTGAAGCCAAACAGGCCGAACTCGACCGCCTCGAGGCCGATCTTAAGCGCGAAAGGGCCAATCTGAAGCAGGTCCGCTCCCGTCTTCAGCGTGCCCTCGATGTCCTGAGAAAGCAGCTTGTGAGTCTCTACATGGCCGGCACGCCCGACGTGGCCGACATGGTGCTCGGTGCCTCAGACTGGGGGGAACTGGTTTCCGGAACCAGCTACGCCGAGAGCATCCAGAACCGCGATGAGTCAGTGATCCGCCGGGTCACTGCGCTGCGCGAACAGATCGAAAAGACCGTAGCCCGGATGAAGGTCCAGGAGAAGCAACTTCAGACGGCGCGTGACTCGATCGCTGTGGATCAGCAGGCCGCAGTTGCCGCCCGCGACGAGGTAGAAGCCCAGCGAGCCGAATTCCTCGCCACCCGCGACATGCGCGAACAGCGCATAGCTGCGCTCCAGGATCAGGCCGGCACGATCGAGGGCAACCTGCCGGATCTGTCGGCGGACCCCGCCAGCAGTTCCGCGCCGGCCGCCCCGGCACCGGTGTCCGGTCAGACCGCAGTCCTCGGCTCTGACGGCCTCGCTGTCGCCCCATCAGGTGCTCCCCAGGCGGTCAAGGACGCGATAGCGGCCGCCAACGCGATCGTCGGTATGCCCTATCTGTGGGGAGGGGGCCACGGATCTTTCGAGTCCTCAGGCTACGACTGCTCCGGCGCTATCAGCTATGCCCTTCACGGAGGCGGTCTGCTCACAACCCCGCTGGACTCGACCGGCTTCACGGTCTGGGGCGAGCCCGGTGAAGGCAACTGGATAAGCGTCTACGGCAACTCCGGTCACGCCTACGCAGTGATCGCCGGCCTGCGCTGGGACACCTCGGACACCGGAGGCACCGGTCCGAAGTGGCACAGCGACCTGCGCGACAACGTCGGCTTCATCGCGCGGCACCCCTCCGGTCTCTGATCCAACGCGCAGCCCCGAGCCCCGGGCACCGAGACCCCTGGCCCTCCCAGCTTCGTATTCCTTCGACCGGTGGCCTCCCGGCCAGTGCTGCCTCAGCCCTGTTGACCCGGCGATGGCTCTTCGGGCGGGGGCTGGTTCAGGAAGCGGTGGGCGATTGCTCCGGTGAGCATCGCAAAGAAGGTCACACCGATCAGCAGGATCACAATCTCGACGATCTCTGATCCCACCGTTGTTGCCTCGAACTGCGAGCCGAGTGTCGTCATCGTGGTTACTGCCCAGTAGACACCGTCCCACTCGCTCAGGTTCTGGTTCGGGGCTTCGAAAGCCTTGAAAGCGGCCCCGCCGGCCAGTGCCATTACTGCGGTCATCAAGCGATGCGTAGAGCAGACCCTGGCCCGAGAAGACTGTGCGCGACAGCGTGGCGAGCTTGAGCAGCCGGAGCAAACGGAGCATCCGGACCGCTCGCAGCGCCTGAAGGCCCGGCGGCAGGATCGGCGGCGTGAGGAAGACGATTGCGATTTCAATCGGATGGTGCTTCAGATAGGTGCGCCGGTCGGGTACCAGTACCAGCATCACGATGAATTCGACCACGAAGGCGAGCCAGGTTCCCCAATTGAGGACCTGCGCAATGACCGACATCGCACCGGTCTCGGGGGTCTCACCCAGGATTACCGCCGGCAGGGTGAGCGCGGCGGCAACCATCAGTGGCCACTGCATCATCTGCTCCGCTCGGACTGCCCGGTGGCCGACCACTCCGTTCCCGGCTTCCGTCTCTCCTCTTAGTTCTGATTTGGCGCTGTGCTTGACCTGAGAGCGTCGTTCTTTGCGCTGATTCGAATCCATGGGCACGCTTTCGACGCCGGAGGTCTACCGCCTGTAACATTCGCAACCGTTTCTCCCGTGTCAGAGGGAAATACGAGTCGTTATACAAATTGTCAGACAAAGTGTCAGACAAAATTCCGGACAGGGCGAGCATGGAGCCGACCGAAGCCATCCACTAGCCTGCCCGCTCAGTGCTCCACACCGCATACGGATACTGGATCGAAGAGGCTGGCTCACCGCCTCTGCTGCCTCCTCTGGATCGGAATCTCGACGCCGACGTGGTCATCGTCGGCGGTGGCTTCACCGGCATGTGGACGGCGTGGCATCTGACTGAAGCGGACCCCGACCTGCGAGTCGCCCTGCTTGAGTCTCACCGGATCGGACATGGTCCCAGCGGCCGGAACGGCGGCTTTGCCGACTCCATGTGGGTCACATTCGCTCTGATGGTCGATCGCTACGGGCCTGCCCGGGCATTGGAACTCGCCCGCGCCTCATCCCGGTCGATCGACCAGATCGGCCAGTTCTGCGAAGAACAGGGGGTCGATGCCTGGTTCAACCAGGCCGGTTACCTCAACGTTTCGACCACCCCGGCTCAGGACGAGACCTGGCGCGAGAACGCCAGGTCGATGCGCGCGGCAGGAGCCGAAGGCGACTTCCGCGAACTCGACGAGGCGGCGGTGAGGGAAATCTGCGACTCGGCGAGGTTCAGGGGCGGAATCGCCTATGACGATGTTGCCACCGTCCAGCCTGCGCGCCTTGCTTTCGGGATCCGGGCCGCGCTGATCGAGCGTGGAGTAATGCTGTTCGAGCAGAGTCCGGTCCTGCGGGTGGACGACGGCCCCGGCCGCGTGGTGGCGACGACAGCGGGCGGCAGGGTGAAGGCCGATCGCGTGGTGCTTGCTTCCGGCCCTTCGCTGGCCGGTCAGGGATCACCGATCAGCCACAGCGTCACCGTGGCGTCGAGCCACATGGTCATAACCGAACCGGTCCCCGAGTTGATCGAGGAGATCGGCTGGACGGGCGGTGAGGCGATCAGTGACTGCCGCGCGTTGCTCAACTACTTCAGGACCACTCCGGACGGCCGCATCGCCTTCGGCTGGGGAGGCGGCAAGATCGTCGCCGGCGCCCGTCGCTTCGGCCGGGCCGAGGTCGATCCCGAAGTGGCAGAGCAGGTGGCCGGATGGCTCTGCGAATACTTTCCAGGGCTGCGCGGACGCACGCTGACCCATGCCTGGGGAGGGCCGATTGACGCGTCTGCAACCCACCTTCCACATGTGATCAGACTCGACTCCGGTCGAGGCTTCGCCGCCTTCGGCTACACCGGGAACGGGGTCGGACCGTCTCAGATGGTTGGCCGTTCACTCGCATCGCTGGCGATCGGTCGCGAGGACCTCTACTCGTCCCTGCCTTTCGTCGAGCCGGTCTCGGCGCTGACCCGGGTGCCGCCGGAGCCATTCCGCTGGCTGGGAGGCACCGTTATCCGCGATGCGCTCGAGCGCAAGGAAGAGGCCGAAGCAGCAGGGCGCGAACCGGGACCGCTCGATTCCGCTATCGCCGCGGTGCCGAAGCTGATCGGCTTTCACATCGGTCGCTGAGCCGCGGGTAGTCTCAGGGCACGGGCACGTTCCCGCCCCTACCTCCGGAGGTCCACCAGTGGCAAGCATTCCCGAAGACGCCATCCACCTTTTCGAAGGCAGGCACCTGGCCCATGTAGCGACCGTGAACGCCGACGGATCTCCACAGGTCACCCCCGTCTGGGTGGACCACGATGGCGACACGGTGCTGATCAATACCGCCCGGGACCGGCTCAAGGACCGAAACCTCAGGCGCGACCCCAGGGTCTCGATCTCGATCGTGGATGCGGCCGAGCCCTACCGGCCCTTGCTGATCCGGGGCCGCGTGGTCGAGATGAGCGAGGAGGGTGCCGAGGCGCACATCGATGCCCTCTCCCGGCGATACATCGACGAGGACCCCTACCCCCATAGAAAGCCGGGCGAGGTCCGGGTTCTGGTTCGAATCGAACCAGAGCGCACAAGCTACGGGCTGGACTGACGGCCTTCACTGCCAGGCAGGTCGTCGGACCGCCGAGCCGTCGAGCCCGCGCAGAGAAACGGCCGCATCACCGATGCGGCCGTTTCTCAGGTTCTGAACGGGGCCACGGGGACCCCGGCTGCTACTCGACCAGTCCGGCTTCCTGCAGGTACTGGGCTGCGACAGCGGCAGGCTGCTCCTTGTCGATGTCGACCCGGGCATCGAGCTCCTGCATGACCGGCACGGTCAGCCCCGCCTGCACCTTCGCGATCGTATCCGCGTAGTCGGGACCGGCTTCGTCGATGGTCGCCTGCTTGGTCAGGAAGACGACGTTGCCCGCGGGCAGTACGCCCTTGTCGTCCTCGAGGATCGTGTACTCGTCCGATGCACCGAGCTGGGCGTCGGTGGTGAATACGATCGAGAGGTCGGCCTGGCCCTTGTCGAGCACTTCGTAACGCAGACCGATGTCGACCGGGGTGAACGACTTGAACTCGAGACCGTAGTTCTGCTCGAGTCCGAGCAGGCAGTCGATCCGCTGGCGGCACTCCGGTGAGCCGTACAGCGCCAGGTCCTGACTCTTGCCTTCGAGGTCGGAGATCGTCGATACGCCGAGTTCATCGGCCGTCGAGGTCAGCAGGCCGACCGCGTTGGCGCTTGAGAACGGAGTCGGCGGCAGTGCGACCAGGCCGTCGTTTTGAACCTCGGTGCTCACTGCGTCAAAGGCTTCCTGCGAGTCGGCCGGAACCTGCTTCCGCGTCCTTGCCGTAGAACGAGGTCAGAGCGGTGCTCACGTACTCGGGGTAGCCGGAGATCTCGCCCTTCTTCAGCGCCTGGCGGGCGATCGTCTCGGACCCGAGGTTGAGGTCGGTGCTCACGTTGTAGCCGGCTGCCTCGAGGCCCTGGGCGTAAAGCTCGCCGAGCACGATCTGCTCGGTGAAGTTCTTTGAGCCGATCGTCAGGCTGACGTCCGCGTTCGTCGGAATCGGACTGAATCGCTCCGGTGGACCCGTTCGAGTCTCGCCGTGGTTGAGGTGTCGCCGAATCGTCATCTCCGCAGGCGGCGAGGCCGAGCGAGAGGCCGAGAATCGTGACCAGAAGCAGGTACTTCAGTTTGCTGAAAGACATCTTTCTCCTTGTTGGGTTTTAAAGGGTATGGAGCAATTCGCTGCGACTTCTGCAGTTTCAGACCTTTTGAGGTCATCGCCCACTGGGTACCGGCCAGGACATCTCGAGCGCGACGCCATCAGCGCGACCAGAATCGCTCCGGCCAGCACGCCGGCATCGCCGTAGACGTTGCGAGAGATGATGAAATCCCCGAGGGTCAGGATCCCGGCCAGCGGGGCGATCGTCGCGGTCGCGATGATGTTGATCGCCGAGGTCCGGACTCCGCCCATGATCATCGGGATCGCGAGCGGCAGCTCGACCCGGGTGATCACCTGGCGGTCGTTCATGCCCATGCCCTTGGCCGCCTCGACCGACGAGCGGTCGACCTGCCGTATTCCGACGAAGGTATTGGTCAGGATCGGCGGGATTCCGAGGATCGCCAGCGCGACCACGAGGTTGAACAGCCCGACCCCGATCGCCGCGGCCATCAGCGCGATCAGGGCCAGCTCCGGGATCGCCCGGCCGGCATTGCCGACCGACACCGCGAGGAACTCGCCCCGGCCGTAGTGACCGAGCATCAGCCCGATCGGCAGGGCGATCAGCAGCGATACGCCGAGCGCCAGCAGGGTCACCTCGAGCTGCTTGGTGGCCAGCTCGAGCACCTGCTGCGGGGCCGCCGACCAGAACGCCCGCCGGTGGCTGCCTCCTGCTGGTTGAAGACGAAGTCGAAGGCGTCTCCGAACAGACCGAGGGCGGCCAGCGGCAGCAGCGGCAGATCGATCACCGGGCCACCTTGGTCCACGGGGCCATGAGTCTGCCGGCCAGCAGCAGCAGTGCGTCGAACACGATCGCCATCAGCACGGCAATCGAGCCGGCGACGATGATTCCGGTCTTGAAGGTGATGTTCGAACCGACCACGATTTCGGTTCCGAGGCCGCCGCCGTTTGCGAACACCGCCAGTGTCGCCAGTGCCACCGTGCTGACCGTTGCGATCCGGAGCCCGGCGATGATCTCCGGCAGGGCGAGTGGCAGCTCGACCTGCCACAGCAACTGTTTCTTGGTCAGGCCGATCCCGTTCGCCGCTTCGGTCACCTCCGTCGGCACGTTGCGAAGGCCGTTGGTCGATATTGCGGAAGATGATCTGAAGCGTGAAGGCGGTCAGCGCGATGATCGCCGTCACCGCGCCGCGTCCGGTGATCGGCAGCAGCAGGAAAAAGAAGGAGATCGAGGGGATCGTGTACAGGACCCCGGTCGCGGCCAGGAAGGGCGAGGAGAGCCAGCGATGCCGATGGGCAAGGATGGCCAGCAGGAAGGCGATCAGGAAACCGGCGACGACCGCGCTCACGACCAGAACTACGTGCTGCAGGGTCGGGGGTTGACGTACCGGTCGTAGTTGTCGACGACCCAACCCGGGCAGAAGAGGTTGTTGTCCTGAATGCAGCCGCCGCCCGAACGATCGCGGAAGAAGTCTTCCGAGACCTCGGCCAGGACCAGCAGGTCAGATACCGGCACGCTCGACCGCCGTCGGTCCCGCTTCGACCGCTTCGTCCGAGACCAGGAACTCGGAGATGATCTCGACCGAAAGAACGCCGTCGAGCCTTCCGCGCTCGTCGATCACCGTGGCGTACTGCGAGCCGCTGGCCAGAAGTGCCGCCAGACCGTCGCGCAGCGTCATCACCTGCTCGAGCATCGGCACCGCAGCTGAATCCGCATCGGCCGGCACCGAATCCGCCAGCAGGTCCCGCTCGGACAGCCAGCCCTGCGGGTCGGTTCTCGTTGTCGATCAGAACGGCGTGCGGGACCTCCGCCGACTCAAGTTCGGTCCTTACCTTCGCACTTGGTTCGCCGGCCCTTGCGACCGGGGCCTTCCAGAGGTCGAGGTCCGAAACCCGGATCAGCGCAAGGCGTTTCAGGGCCCGGTCGGCGCCGACGAAGTCCTCCACGAAATCGTCGGCGGGTTCCATCAACAGCTCGGTCGGAGTCGCGAACTGGGCCAGCTCACCACCCTTCTTCATCACCGCGATCCGGTCGCCCATCTTGATCGCCTCGTCGACGTCGTGAGTGACGAACAGCACCGTCTTGCGAATCTCCGCCTGAAGCCGCAGGAACTCGTTCTGAAGCCGGGACCTGTTGATCGGGTCGATCGCACCGAAGGGCTCGTCCATCAGCATCACAGGCGGGTCGACCGCCAGCGCCCGGGCCACGCCGACCCGCTGCTGCTGTCCGCCGGAGAGCTGCGCCGGGTATCGGTCAGTGAACTCGGGGTCGAGCCCGATCAGATCGAGCAGGGTCTGGACCCGCTGCGCGATCCGGTCGCTGTCCCAGTCGAGCAGCTTCGGCACGGTCCCGATGTTCTCACCGATCGTGCGATGGGGGAAGAGACCGATCTGCTGGATCACGTAGCCGATCTCCCGCCGCAGCTTTGCCGGATCGCCGTCCCTTACAGACCGGTCGCCGATCAGGATGTCGCCCGACGTCATCTCGACAGTGCGGTTGGCCATGCGCATCGCGGTCGTCTTGCCGCAACCGGAGGGTCCGACCAGTACGCAGATCTCCCCGGCCGGTACCTCGAGACTCAGTTCGTGAACAGCGAAGCCGTCGGCTCCCGGGTACTGCTTGGAGACGGCCTCGTATCGCACGGTCGAAGCCGTTTCGCCGTGGGAGGGGGTGCTGTCTCGGGAGGGGGTGCTGTCTCGGGCGGAGGATCCGGCTGGCACTCCGTTGATCCTATGCGGTCGCGGGGATGGCTTTTGGTGGTGGGCGACAGGAGGGGCAAATTCTCGTGCAGCCCGAGTCTGGTCGACACCTTTTGTTAGCACCTGCTTACACTTCTCCGGAGTGCTTCGCTTCAACTCCCTCAATTCCGGACCCGCAAGGGCCCGGCTCGCCCTTGCGCTGATCGCTCTTGCGGTCGCGGCTGCCGCATGGGCGCAGGCCCCCGCGTCGGCGACCGTGGAGGAGCGACTCGACAGCACCGCAGAGCAGGATCGATCAGGCCAACCAGAAGAAGGGCGTGCTCTCCAGCGAGATCGCCGGCCTCAGCGAGGCAGATCGACCAGTTACGAGAGCCAGGTCGCCATGCTGCGGTCCGAGGAGCGCGACGCCGAAATCCGGCTGGCCGAGAAGCAGGCCGAACTCGACCGGGCCGAGACCGAGGTCAAGGATGCGTTCGCCGAGCTGAAGGTCCTCGCCTCGCGGCTCAGCGCTCGCTCAAGATTCTCAGCGACCGTCTGGTCGCGATCTACCAGAGCGGCTCGACCGACATGACCGACCTTCTGCTCGCATCGGCCGACTACGGCGAGCTGGTCGAGCAGTCCGAGTACCTCCAGCAGATCCAGGACCGCGACCAGACCATCGCCGGACGGGTGCGAGACCTGCGCGACCAGCAGAAGGCGACCGTGGTCCGGCTGAAGAATGCCAAGGAGACGATCGAGTCAGCCCGCGACGAGATCGCCGCCGAGGAGCAGAACCTGGCCACCGCCCGTCAGGCGGTCGAGGAGCAGCAGGGCGAACTGCTGAACGTACGCGGCCAGCGCAATGACGCGCCTGGCCCGGATCGACAGCCAGGTCGGTCATCTCGAAGAGATCCAGGCCGATCTCCAAGCCAAGATCCAGGAGCAGATCGCGGCGGCCTCGGGGCTCAGCACCCTGCCCGCCGGACCGATGTCGGCACCGAGTGCCGCCGGGCTGATCTGGCCGCTGGACGGCCTCCTCACCTCCGGCTTCGGCGGACGCGATTCGCCCGGCGGTGTCGGCTCGACCAACCACGAGGGAATCGACATCGCCGTTCCCGAGGGCACTCCGATCCGCGCTGCCAAGGGCGGAACCGTGATCATCGCTTCCTACAACGGCGGCTACGGTAACTACACCTGCATCGACCACGGCGGCGGTCTCTCCACCTGCTACGGCCACCAGTCCGCCTTCGCCGTGACTTCCGGCCAGTCGGTCGATCCAGGGCCAGGTCATCGGCTACTCCGGCAATACCGGAGCGTCGACCGGGCCCCACCTCCACTTCGAGGTCCGGATCAATGGGGCCGCGCAGGACCCGATGGGCTACCTGTAGACGTTGCCTCGCGGTTGTAGCTGCTGCGTTACGAAAGCGCCCCGCTGGGGCGCTTTCTCGTTTGGCTGAGGGGGCGGGCGGCGCCCGGGACTCACCTGTGCACGCCTGGCTTCGTCAGTCGCTCGGTCGGCTCGCTCATTGCCAGAAGGCAAATCGCTTCGCCGCCTCGCTCCAGTCCTCGCCAGCCGTCCCCAGGAGAGCCCCGTGCACCACCCGCGCGGAGCGGAACGGCCGAGTCTCGCTGACGCGGTGCCGGGACGCTCGCAGGCCGCCTTCGGCGTTGCCTGCTCGGGCCTTCGGATCTGACGCTGGACGGGATCTTGGCTGCTAAACGACCACGATTGCGTCCAGCGTGGTGAGGTTCAGGTCCGGGCGGGTGACCGGGTGGCCTGCCCGGCGAGGTCATGCTCGGGTTGGGGTTGGTGCTGCGGCGATACCGAGGTCAGACGAGACCGAGGCGTGGCGGCTCTTTCGCGGGCCTTGGCGATGATCTCCTCGGACCCTCGACCTGGCGGTCTTTCATCAGGACTTGCCCGTCTACGACCGTGGTCTTGACCACCGAGCCGGTGGCGGCGTACACGAGGTTCGAGGTGAGGTCTCCGAGGGCGAGCTCGGGTGAGTCGGGATCGAGCAGGAGGAAGTCGGCCGGCTTGCCGGGGCGGAGTGGGTCGGGGTCGCCGAGCAGGGGCGAGCGGCGGCCGGTGGCTATCGCCCAGGCCTCTTCTGCCGGAATTGCCTCGGCGTCGGCGGCGTGGTGGCGCTGGGCCAGGGCGAAGGCCTTGAGGTCGGAGAAGCAGGTCGAGCGAGTTGTTCGAACCGGCACCGTCGGTGCCGAGCCCGATCCGGACCCCGGCCCGGCGGGCGGCCGGATAAGGAAAAACGCCGTCCACCGCGAGCTTCATGTTGGCGACCGGGTTGGTGACGACGGTCGCGCCGCGATCGGCGATCAGCTCCAGTTCGGCATCGTCGAGGTAGACGCCGTGGGCGAGCACGGTCCGCTCGCCCAGGATTCCGATGCTGTCGAGGTAGAACGCCGGCCGTACGCCGAACTTCGCGACGCAGTCGTCGACTTCGGGCCTGGTCTCCGCAAGGTGGATCTGGATCGGCAGATCCCGCTCCCGGGCCAGGCCGGTTGCGAACTCGAGGCCCTCGGTCGAGACCGTGTAGATCGAGTGGGGCGAAACCGCCGATCGAATCCGCGGACCGCAGTCGGCGAGGTGGCTCGAGCTGACCGACGATCGTCCGGTCGCGGTCGCTGAGGCCGACGGCCGACTTCGGGTCGATCATCGGCGGCCCGACCGTGGCCCGGATGCCGGCGTCTTCGACCGCTCGGGCGACCGCTTCCGGCTCCCAGTACATGTCCCAGAACTCGCTCGTGCCGGTGCGGACCATCTCCAGGCAGGCGAGTCGTGTGCCCCAGTAGACGTCCTCGTCGGTGAGCTTGGCCTCGACCGGCCAGATCGCTTCCTGGAGCCATCTCATGAGCGGCAGGTCGTCACCGTGGCCGCGAAACAGGGTCATCGCCGCGTGGGTGTGTCCGTTGACCAATGGCGGCACCAGGAACGCGCCGGCGGCATCGATCACCTCGCGCCCGGCTCCGGGTTCGATCTCCGGGGCCGATCCGCTTCGATCGGCCGTTCTTCGGCCCTCAGCCGACAGTCTCGTTGTCGAGGGCGCGTTGACGATGCAGAGCTCGCCGCTGGTCATTCTTCCGCCAACTTCCGCCGGTGCTTCTGACGCAGAAACTCGGCCGAGCCGAAGAACGGTGCGACGCAGCCGAGCACCGCGATCGCCACCGCGAGCGTCAGGTTGATCACTCCGTAGCGCACCGCGAGCACGCTGGTGAGCGACATCCCGATCCAGATCAGTCCGTGCGACAAACCGAAAATGAAGGTCCACGGTTGCGGCCCGCCGAGTCCGAAGGCCGCAGATGAGCAGCGCGAAATAGATCACCGAGTGGGTCAGGCTGACCACTTCCATCCGGTCGAAGGTGACAACTCGCCGGAACCACTCGCCGAACCGCTACGGTCGAACGAGTCGGTTGCCTGTCCGGCTGGGGCTGCGGCCTGTTTCGACCCAGAGAATTCACTGCCGTAAGCCGCTCAGTTCGGGAGGCGAGGACGTTCGAGCCGGTCCAGGCCGTCGGCGACGGTCGCTACCAAATCGGCCGGAATCTCCATCTGCCTGATCGTTTCAAGGTCGCCGCGCCAGGCTTCGATCCGGCGCGGAGCTTCGATCGCCTCGGCATCGACTCCCGACTCGAGCAGTTCGATCATGCGGTCGATGCCGTCGATCCGGTCGCAGGCGTAAATCAACCGGGCGCGCCGTCCGGCGCCAGCACCCGGCGGCGATGCTCGGTCTGCGGTCCGCTTTGTCTTCGATCGACCTGTCCTGGCTCGAGGGTGATGACCAGGTGCGCATCCGGGGCCGAACTCGGTTTCGATGATCTCGGGCGTCACGTCTGTCTTCTCGAGCGTGTCGTGGAGAAAGGCGACCGCCTCCAGCTCGGGTTCGTCGAACCGGTTGACCAGCTCGGCCACGCCGACAGGATGGGCGATGAACTCACCCAGGCCGTAGCGGTCGAGCTTGTCGCGATGGGCCTGCTCGGCGAAGGCGTAGGCCTTGCCCGGCAGGTAGAGCGGGGCGGCGTCCGGCCTGCGGTCGGGGTGCTCGCGCTCGACGAAGCGGGTCGCGCCGGTCCGAGCAGCCCGGGGTCGTCCAAGGAGCCGGTCGAAGCACTCCGCCTCGATCTCCAGTCCGCGTTCGAGCGGTTGGCCAAAGCCTCGCATCGCCGCTTCGAGGTCGGTCCTCAGCGCGGGCTTGGGGCAGGGCGGCGATCTCCCGGCGAGCTCGATCGCTCGTTCGACGCAGCGCCGCTCGGGGTCACCTCGTTGACCAGGCCGATCCGCTCCGGCCTCGGCGGCACCGATCACCCGGCCGGTGATGATCAGATCCAGCGCCCGTCCGAGGCCGATCAGTCGTGGCAGGCGCTGGGTGCCGCCGTCGCCGAGGCCGACGTTCCAGCGCCGGCAGGTGACTCCGAAAGACGCGTGCCGGTCGGCGATCCGCATGTGGGCCAGGCAGGCCCACTCCAGGCCGCCCGCATAGGCGGCGCCGTTGATCGCCGCGATGATGGGCTTGTGGATGTCGGTCCACCGGGTCGGTCCGATGTTGCCGTCGGCCGGCGAAGCGGCGGGTCGTTCCGGGTCGAGCTCGAACAGCGGCTCGGGCCCGCCTCATCTTCTCGGATGAATACATGGCGGCGACCGAATGGAGGTCGGCACCCGCGCAGAAGGCCTCTGTACCGGCGCCGGTGATCACCAGGACCCGGGCGGAGTCGTCCTCGCGGAACTGTGTCCAGTGCCGCGGTCAGACCGCGGGCCTCGGCGGCGCCGATCGCGTTTCTCTGTTCCTGGCGATTGATCGTCAGCAGCCGGACGCCCGGTGCAGGTCGTCGTCCCAGAGGATTGTCTCCGGCAGCTCCAGCGGGCTTCTGTCCATCACTCCGCGGCGGTGGCGGTTCGTCGCGCCGGGGCACGGTTCCACCGGCCGTCGTCGGGATGCCAGTGCCCGGCAGGACCGTGGTCGGGTCGGTAATCCCGGTCGGGTTGCTGGCCGCTTCCAGCGCTTCGATCCTGGTTTCGAGCGCGGAGATCCGCTCACTGTCACTGTTCTTGGTGATCGAGATGTAGAGCGCTGCGGCCCCGACGCCGACGGCGAGGCAGGTCAGCAACAGGGCGATGATCGAGCGCTTCTTGAGCGACCGGTCGATCTCGTTGAGCCAGCCGCGCTGGCCGTCGAGTCGGGTCGCCAAGTCCACGGCCGGCTGCGGATTGGCACCAACCGGAACTCTCGGACTCGGGCCGGTCACCGGTCGCGCAGATCGTGGCGGATTGGTCCCGGCGGCGCCGGTCCGAATCGGGGCCGGAGGGCGGGCGGATTCGTCCCGCCGGGTCGCGGAGGAGTGCTCATCGCAGGCAATGTACCCGGCCCGCCCGTCTCAAGTTCAATAGCTTTCCATCTACAAGAATCGGCCCGCGCCTCCCGCTGGCCGAAATCGACCAAGGAGAACCTCCGAATGCCTGAAGCAGTGATTGTGGACACCGTCCGCACCCCGATCGGCCGCGCCTTCAAGGGCTCGCTCTCTCAGCTTCGCCCCGATGACATCGGTGCCTGGACTCATCGACCAGCTACTCGATCGCAACCCGGGCGTAGATCCGGCCTCGGTTGAAGAAGTCTTTTGCGGAGTGGGTATGCCCCAGGGCAAGCAGGCCTACAACCTCGCCAGGATCCTGGTCCTGCTCTCCGAGAAACTCACACAGGCGACTACCGGTGTCACCATGTCGCGCTACTGCGCCTCGAGCCTTGACTCGATCCGCCACGCCTCGAATGCGGTCAAGAATGGCGAAGGCGACATCTACATCGCCGCCGGGGTCGAGTTCGTCAGCTCTTTCAACGAGCGCTCGGAGATTGCCGGGGCCCGTGCCGCCGGCCAGGAAGATCAGAGCGAGTACCTGATCGGCAACGACGGCCAGCCCAACGCCTACATCGACATGGGCGTAACCGCAGTCAACGTCGCCGAGAAGTACGGCGTCAGTCGCGAGGCGATGGACGACTACGCGCTGCGCTCCCAGCACCTCGCGGTCAAATCCCAGGAGGACGGCTTCTTCGACCGCGAGATCGTGCCGGTGACCCTGCCCGACGGCACCGTGGTCTCCAAGGATGACGGCCCCCGCAAGGACGGCGGCGATATGCGCGAGAAGCTCGGCTCGCTGCCGGAGGCCTTCGGCGGAGGCGGCGTCACCGCCGGAAATTCCTGCCCGCTGAACGACGGCGCGGCCGCCGTGCTGATCATGAGCGATACCAGGGCCAGGGAGCTCGGCCTGACCCCGCGCGCCCGGATCATCACCTCGGCCACAGCCGGCAACGAGCCGGAACTGATGGGTGTGGCCCCGATCGATGCGGTCAAGAAGCTGCTCGATCGCGCCGGCATGGCGATCGGCGACATCGACACCGTCGAGCTGAACGAGGCCTTTGCCGCCCAGGTGATCCCGATCTCGGAAGAGGTCGGCATCCCGATGGACAAGCTCAACACTCACGGCGGTGCGATCGCCCTGGGCCACCCCTTCGGCATGACCGGCGCCCGGATCATGGGCACGCTGCTGAACGTCATGGAGACCGATGACCATCAGTTCGGCATCGAGACCATGTGCGTCGCGGGTGGCCAGGGAGAAGCAATGCTGGTCGAGCGCCTGAACTAGGGCTGTTGCCTCGCGGCTGAAGCTGCTGCGCCTTTCGAAAGCGCCCCCGGCCGGGGGCGCTTTCTGTTTGGCCCGGGAACGGGCGGCGCCCCGGGAGCGGACCGCCGCTGGGGTAGTGGAAGGAGAAAGCGCGAAATAGACACAAAAAGTCCTTCCACTTGAGAGGTCCTTCCACTTGAGAGGTCCTTCCACTTGAGAGGTCCTTCCACTTGAGAACCTCTTCTACCTGGATTGCGGTCAGTGAACAGCAATCCTTGAGCGTCGTTCAATCGACCTGGTCGGCGATCAGCCGGGCCAGGGCCAGCGAAGAGGTCGCGGCGGGCGACGGCGCGTTCAGCACGTGGACCGAGCTATCGGAGCGCTCGACCAGGAAATCCTCGACCAGAGTCCCGTCGCGAGCAACCGCCTGGGCCCGGACTCCGGCAGGGCCGCGGGTGACATCGGCCCGGGTCAGTTCCGGCAGCAGACGCGCCGCTTCGGCGACCAGAGAGCGCGGGCTGATCGAGTGGAGTATCTCGCGGGCGGTGGCCCTTGGATGCCGGGCGATCAGCCGCCATGTTCCCGGCCAGTTGAGGCTCTCTTGCGCGTCGCGGGTTCGCCAGGCGGAGAGTCGATATCCGTGGCGGGCCGGGGTCAGCATGGCGGTCGGCCCGATCAGGACCGAGCCGTCGAAGGTCCGGGTCAGGTGCGCGCCGAGGAAGGGCAGCTCCGGGTCGGGCACCGGGTAGAGGTTGCCGCGCACGAGGTGTTCCCGGCCGGGGCGGAGTTTCAGGTATCCGCCGCGGATCGGCACGATCCGGGGGCCGGAATCGAGCCCGCACATCCGGGCCAGCCGGTCGGCCTGGAGGCCGCCGCAGAAGACGACCTGGCTTGCCGCGACCTGTCCGCGTCCGGTCGAGAGTCGCAGGCCGGACCCCCGGCGCGCGCGGTCCAGCTCCGCCCCCGACCACGGTGCGGAAAGGTGAATTGCAGCCGCCGTCCGCCTCGACGTCCGAGGCCAGGGCTCCGGCGATCTCGGCGAAGTCGACCACGCCGGTCTCGGGCGAGTGGAGTGCCGAGAGCCCGCGGGCGTGGGGCTCGAGCGACGGAATCTCGCTTCCGTCGATCCGGTCGATTCCCGGCACCCCGTTGGCCCGGGCACGCTGCTCGAGCCGGTCGAGCCGTCCGAGCTCGCTTCGGGCGGGTGGCGACGATCAGCTTGCCGCTGCGGTGCCACGGGACACCCTTCTCGTCGCAGAAGGCGATCAGGGCCGCCCGGCCTTCGGTGCAGAGACGCGCTTTCAGCGAACCCGGCTCGTAGTAGACGCCGGCATGGATCACCCCGCTCGAATGCGAAGTCTGATGGGCCGCCAGTCGATCCTCGGCCTCGAGCACGGCGAGCCTCGCACCGGGTTGCGCGACAGAAGTTCGCGGGCGACGGCGAGTCCGAGGATTCCGCCGCCGACCACGGCGAAATCAGCGTCCGGGGGGCGGAGGTCGAAGCGGTCCCAGGGGAGTATGGACCGGTTCGATTTACGTCAGTCGCGTCAGGCGGCGACTTCCTCCATTGATGCCTGTCGCACGGTGCCGACCAGCTCTTCGAGCTCGGCAAGCAGCGAGCGGATCTGATCGCGGGTCGACTCGTCCGTGAGAGCCCCGCCTGGTCCGACCTTCTGGTCGATCTTTCCGATCGCCAGTTCAGTCTCGACCGTGGGCGTGCCGGTGACCGTGAACGCCTTGCGGATCTGCTGGTTGGCCCAGACTCCGCCGAACGGAACGGGGCTGCTGGAGACGATCGCTGCGGGCTTGCCAGCCAGGGCCGACTCGCCATGCGGACGCGATGCCCAGTCGATCGCGTTTTTCAACCCGCCCGGGATCGCGGCGTTGTATTCGGGGGTGACGATCAGCAGCGCATCGGCTTCTTCGATCCGGCGGCGCAGGCTTTCGACCGCGTCGGGTGCAGGGTCCTGATCGAGGTCCTGGTCGTAGTTCGGGATCGCTGCCAGGTCGTCGTAAACCTCCAGCTCCGAAACCCCGGGCAGCAGGTCGGCTGCGGCTTCGGCGATCCGGGTCGAGTAGGCCCCGCTTCTGAGGCTTCCTGATATTGCCAGTACGCGCATCGTCACTCGCCTGCCTTCACTGCTTCGATCGCCAGGACGAGGCGGACCTTCTCGGCCACTACCGCGGCTCCGGTCTCAACCGTTGCGCCCCAGGAGATTCCGTAGTCGTTGCGGTTGACCTCGCCGCGGGCCTCGAGGCTGATCACGCTGCTGCCGTCGAGGCCGACGCCGGCACCTTCGATAACGACGTCGACCGAGACCGGCCTGGTAACGCCCCTGAGGGTGAGCTCGCCTTCTACCTTGAGCGTCTCCGCGTCGACTTCTTCGATCGAGGTGGAGACGAAGTTGCCCTTGGGGTGGTTCTCGGCGTCGAAGAAGTCGGGGCTGAGCAGGTGTCCGACCAGATTCTGCTCGGGCACCTGGACGCTGGCTACGTCGATCGAACCTTCGATCCGCTCGATGCCGCTCTCGCCGACCTCGACCAGCCCGTCGTAAACGGAGAAGCCGCCGCGGAAGGTTGATATGCCGAGGTGGCGGACCTCGAAGTTGACTCGGGAGTGGACCGGGTCAACTGCGTAGTCGCCGGTTTCGATTCTCACTGCCTCTGTAGTGGTGCTCATTTCGGTTCCTTTCGGGGGGTTCTGTCCAAATATTCGTTGCGTGAGCAACTGTTGTCTGGGCAATGTAACAGATTCGTTGCGGCGTCAACTATCTGCGCTACAATGTGCCCATGGCGAACGCTTCTCCCGAACATTCCGGAACCGCGACCCGCTCCGACCCCGTCTACGCCGAGGCCTGGCAGGCGATCCGTGGAGCTCATCAGGTACTGGCCGACCGGATCGGCCGTGAACTCAGCGAAGCCGGCCTTCCGGAGCTCTCCTGGCACGACGTGCTGGCCCGGCTGGACGCTGCCAGGGACCCGCTGCGTCCGCGCGACCTGCTCTGCCATGTCGGAGTCACCAAGAGCGGGCTGACCCGGCTGCTCGACCGGATCGAAGCGGCCGGACTGCTGGAGCGCCGGATCTGTCCGTCGGACCGGCGCGGCACCTTTCTCGCGATCACCGACGACGGGCGCGAGACTCTGGCCGCGATGCGGCCGATCCGCGACCGCGTCTTCGAGCAGCACTTCGAGGGCGTACTCAGCCGCGACGATGCGGCTCAGGTTGCCGACTCGCTCGGTCGGGTCGGCGCCAGCGTGCGCGGCGAGCTCGAGGCCGACGGCGCCTGCGACCTCTGAGCGTCAGGTCGGCGGGTCAGCCGGCCCGAGGGCCGGCTACCGCTCCATCGGCGGAAACTCGCTTTCGTCGGGCGTCTCCCACTCCTGGATGAACTGGAGCCTCCACATCAGGCTCGCCGCGACCAGCCCGAGCGCGGCCGCCAGCATGGTGATGAACCACTGGTCGGCGCCGAGCATCGTCATCTCGAAGAACTGCCGGACCGGCGTCATCGCCAGGATCCCGGCGAACAGCGCGCCGAGCCCGGCGACCATCGCCAGCATGTAGCTCTGGATCGCGATGTGGTCGCGCCCCGGGCCGCGCTCGAGCAGCAGGACGAAGGAAAGGCCGAGCACGATCAGGGTGGTCGTCGCGGCAGTGCGACCGTCCTCGAGTGCTGCCGCCGAAGACCTTGTCGATCAGGAAGAAGGAGAGGATCGAGGCGAGCGCCGTGGCCAGTCCGGCCGGCAGTGCGAAGGCCCCGAGAGCGCGCAGCAGCCGACCACGGTAGAGCGGCCCGTCGCTCGGTGCCAGGGCCAGTACGAAGGACGGGATGCCGATGGTCAGGAGCGCCGCCAGGGTCAGGTGACGCGGCAGGAAGGGGAAGGCGAAGCCTGGGACCGAGACCAGCAGGATCAGCGCCGCGGCGTAGACCGTCTTGGTCAGGTAGAGGCGACCGAGCCGGTGGATGTTGCGCGCGATCCGCCGGCCTTCGGCGACCGCCTCCGGCAGCCGCGCGAACTCGTCCTTGAGCAGCACCACGTCGGCGACCGATTTGGTCACCTGGCTGCCGGAGCCCATTGCCACCGCCATGCGGGCGCTCTTGAGTGCCGGCACGTCGTTGACTCCGTCGCCGATCATCGCCGTGTAGCAGCCGGCTTCCGACAGCGCGCTGACCAGCTGCTTCTTCTGCTCCGGCTTGATCCGGCAGAAGATCGTGTTCTCCTGCGCGACCCGGGCCAGCTCCTCGGGGTCCTCCGGCAACTCGGTACCGACTACCACGCCGGCGTCCTGCCGGGATGCCGACCGCCGCCGCAACCGAGACCACGGTCGCACGCGCATCGCCGGAGATCAGCTTCAGCGCGACGTCTTCGCTTCGCATCAGCTCCAGCGTCTCGGTCACGCCGGGTCGCAGGTTCTCCTCGAGCACGACCAGCGCGATCGGCTCCAGTCCCTGCGGGCGGACCGTCCTCGGCCCGCTCCGGCAGGGCGGCCGCGGGTCTGGGTCAGTGCCACCACCCGCCGGCCGGCACCGGTCTCGACCGCCAGCCGGTCGGTGAGGCCTTCGCCCAGGGTCAGCGCACCCGGACTCGATCATCACGTCGGGTGCCCCGAGTACCAGGGTCACGGTCTCGCCGTCGCGGTCGAAGCTCAGACCGCTCCACTTCCACTCCGAGGAGAAGGTGATCTCGCCGATTACCGGTTCGGCCATCTCGGGGAACTCGGTCCGCGATCGCCTCGAGGGTCCGGTTGCGCTCACCGGCGCTGGCGGCGAAGACGCCCGAGTTCCCGGCCGGCCAGTTTCGAGTCGGTGACGTAGGCCGACTCGATCCCGATCAGGGTCAGGTTGCCGTCGGTCAGGGTTCCGGTCTTGTCGACGCAGATCGTGTCGACCGAAGCCAGCGACTCGGTCGCGCTCATCTGCTGGACCAGCGTGTCGCGGCGGGCCAGCTTGACCGCGGCGACGGCGAAGGTGACGCTCATCAGCAGCACGAGGCCTTCGGGGATCAAGCGTGATCAGGCCGGCCGTTGCGGTCTGTGCGGCTTCGATCAGGTCGACCTGGCGGATGAACAGCGAACCGATCTGAAGCACCGCCAGCGGGAATCAGCACGTAGGTGCAGGCGAGGATCACCCGGTTCACCTCGCTCTCCAGCGGCGATGGTGGGTGGCGGAAGGCTCTTCGCCTCGCCGGCGATCCGGCCGGCGTAGCTCTCCTCGCGTACCGCGGTCACCTCGTAGTAGCCGGAACCGGAGGTGACGAATCCACCCGACAGCACCTCGTCGCCCTCGCCCTTCGGTACGCCGTCGGACTCGCCGGTCAGCATCGACTCGTCGAGGGTCAGTCCGCGAGAGGAGACCACTATGCCGTCGGCCACCAGCTGATCGCCGGGAACCAGCCGGATCACGTCACCGGGCACGACCTCGTCGGCCAGCAGATCGATCTCCACGCCGTCCCGGAGCGTCGTCGCGCGCGGCGCGACCAGGACCGCCAGCCGGTCGAGGGTCTCCTTTGCCTTCAGCTCCTGCCGGATTCCGATCCAGGAGTTGACGATCGCGATCAGGCCGAAGATCGCGTCGGCGAACAGCCCGAGCGACATGATCAGGATGAAGAAAACCCCGACGATCGCGTTGAAAAGCGTGAAAACGTTGCCGGCGACGATGCTCGTGGTCGAGCGCGAAGATGGCGGCTCGCCGGGTCCGAGTTCATGCAGGCGTCGAGCAGCCTCGGCTGCCGAAAGGCCGTATTCCGGAAGGACCTGGGTCTCGGTTCGGTTCACCCGGTGATTGTGACTGTTTTTTCGGCGCCGACAGTGCAGGCTGGGATATGTTCGCTCTGATGGACCTGAGCGGACGGGCTGCGATGGAGGAACTTCGCAAGTGCGAAGCCGACCTGCACGCCTACGGCGAGCGAAACGGTCTGACGCTCAGGCTCGACCCGGCCTATCCGGGAGCGCCCGCACCGGAGGATCAGCCCGGGCCCGTGAAGCACTGCATCTGGTCACTGATCGGGACGATGCCCGGCGGTTTGACCGGCAAGCTGCGCCATCAGGCGACCTTCGGACAGGTCATGGGGGTGAACACGCAGGGCCACCACACGGTTTTCATCGGACGGCTTCCGGAGACAGTCGGCTGGGTCCCGATGCTCAGCTGCCGACCCGACGAGGTTGGATCCGACCTGTTCGCCTGGGCCGGTGACCGCAGGCCGCGCCAGAAAGAGACCTTCGAATCGATCGAACTCGATCGCAGGTATGTGGTCGAAGTGGCCAAGGGCCAGGAACAGGTCTGGCTCTACCGCCTCTTCGCCCCCAGTCTGATCGACTGGCTTGCCCACGAGACGCCACCCGATTTCGGATTCAGGCTTTCGTCTGGCTCGTTCAGTTGCGAAGTGCCGCAGTGGCGCGGACAGCACCGGGCCGACGGGCAGGTGGACTCAGAGCATCTGGACCTGGTGGCGAGTTGCGGGGGTCGCGTCGCCGGCCGGATCCGCGACGAGGTGCTGGAACAGGTAGGGCTCGGCGGCGTTCCGCAGCCCCGTAGTGCTGAGGCCAACCGCCGGTGGAGCCGGGGCAAACGCCACGGCTTCATAGTCGGCTCTCTGCTGAAGCTGACCGGTGGCGACGCCGAGGACGACAGCGCCCGGGATTTCGCCGCCGGCTACGGCCTGACCGAGTCGCAGGATCCGGCTGAGTTCCACAGCGCCCACGTGCTGCTGCCGCTGCCTGGAGCCGCGACCGATGTCTTTCGAGGTCAGATCGACGGGCGCAGTCTGAGCCTGGCCTGGCTCGAGTACGAGAGTGAGTACTACGGGCTCCGGTATTACGTCTGTCTCGTCGCTGACATCGATTACAGCGGGCGGGAGGTCTGGCTCGATCCCGACGAAGTGATGGCTGTCGATGACCGGTCGACCGAAGGCATTTCGCCGGACGCCCTGGTCCTGGTTCGCGAACTCGGCGCCGGCATTTCCACCGGCGCCGGCTCGGTAGCGATCTACGTCGGCTCCACCGGCTGGCAGGGGCGACCCGGGGCTCAGCGGATCGGAGAAATGATCGACGCGTCCGGGGCGATCCTCGACCTGCTCGGCCAGGGCAGCGAAGGACACTCCCCCGGCCGACCCCTATAGGCTGGCGCAATGTCACTGAAGCTCGGTCTGTATCTCGGTTACTGGGGCATCGGTCCCCGCGGTCAGGAAGCCCTTGACGCGGTCCGTTTCGCCGAAGATGTCGGTTTCGAATCGGTCTGGGTGGCCGAGTCGTACGGCTCCGACGTGGTCAGCGTGCTCTCCTGGCTGGCCGGTCAGACCGAGAAGATCAAGCTCGGCGCGGCGATCATGCAGGTGCCCGCCCGCCCGCCAGCAGCGGCCGCGATGGCCGGCGCGACCATCGACGCTCTTTCCGGCGGCCGATTCATGTTCGGCTTCGGTCCTTCGGGCCCGCAGGTGTCAGAGGGCTGGTACGGCGTTCCGTACTCGAAGCCGTGGGGCCGAACCCGCGAGTACGTAGGAGTGGTGCGTGAAATCATCGCCCGCGAGGGCAAGCTCGACCATCAGGGCGAGCACTACCAGTTGCCGCTGCCTGACGGACAGGGCAAGCCGCTCAAGCTCAACTTCAAGCCGGAGCGCAACGAGATCCCCGTCTTCCTCGGCGCAATCGGCCGCAAGTCGGTCGAGATCGCCGCTGAGATTGCCGACGGCTGGATCCCGATCTTCTTCAGCGTCGACCGTTTCGAAGAGGCCTGGGGCGAGCACATCGAGACCGGACTCGCCAAGGGCAACCGCAGCCGCGAGGACTTCGAGATCTCGCCCTCGGTTCAGGTCGCGATCGACGGCGACCTCGAGTCCGCCCGCAACATGGTGCGCATGGGCCTGGTTCTGTACTTCGGCGGCATGGGAAGCCGCAAGACGAACTTCTACGTGGACCTGGCTCACCGCTTCGGCTTCGGAGAGGTCGCCGACGAGGTGCAGACCCTGTTCCAGGCCGGTGACAAGGAAGGCGCATTCAACGCCCTGACCGACGAGGTAGTCAACGCGGTCTCCCTGATCGGAACCGAGGCCGAAGTCGCCGAGCGACTGGCCCGCTTCCGTGAGAACAACATCGACCGCCTGATCGTCACCCCGGTCCACACCGACCCGGCCGAGCAGCGCCACACGGTGGAGCGCCTGGCTGAACTGGCCAAGTGAAGACAAGGTCCGGACTACCGGATCGGCGTTCATTGTTTAGGCTCATACGGTCTTGTCGATGAAGATCGGGGTACCGAAAGAAACCGCTGAAGGGGAACGCCGTGTGGCGCTGATTCCCGATGCTGTTCAGGCTCTGGCGAAGAAGTCCGACTCGGTTCAGGTAGTGGTCGAGTCCGGCGCCGGTGACGCAGCCGGACACCCCGACTCCCAGTACGAAGAGGCCGGCGCCACGGTCGGCAGCCGCTCGGACGCACTTTCCGGCGACCTGGTTCTGTCGGTTGGCGTCCCGACCACCGCCGGGATCGCGGAGCTGAAATCCGGCCAGACCCTGATCAGCCACCTTTCGCCGTGGACCGCGGCCGAGACCAATAACGCCCTGGCTGCTGCCGGAATCACCGCCTTCGCCATGGAGGCGATCCCGCGCACGACCCGCGCCCAGGCGATGGACGCTCTTTCTTCCCAGGCCACGGCAGCCGGTTACGCCGCGACCCTGATCGCCTCACGCGAGTCGGGCAAGTTCTGGGGAATGCTCACCACCGCGGCGGGCACGATCCGCCCGGCCAAGGTCCTGGTGCTCGGTGCCGGCGTCGCCGGCCTGCAGGCGATCGCCACTTCGAAGCGGCTCGGTGCGATCGTCACCGGTTTCGACATCCGTCGCGCCGCCTGGGAGCAGATCGGCTCGCTCGGCGGCCGGCCGCTGGAACTGGATTTCATCCCCGACGCCGAGGGCGAGGGCGGCTACGCGCGACCCCTGACCGAGGAGGAAAACGAGCAGGTGCGCCAGGCACTCGCCGAAAACGCAGCTCGTCAGGACGTGATCATCACCACCGCCGCCATCCCCGGACGTGCCGCGCCGATCCTGATCACCGCCGAGGCCGTCGCCAACATGACTCCCGGCTCGGTGATCGTCGACCTCGCCGCCGAGACCGGTGGAAACTGCGAGCTGACCAAGCCGGGTGAGACTGTCGAGTCCGGCGGGGTGAAGATCGTCGGCCCGATCAACCTGCCTTCGGCCATGCCCGGTCACGCCTCCCAGCTCTACGCCAGGAACATCGAGAACCTGCTCGGCCTGATGATCGGCGAGGACGGCTCGCTGGAGCTCAACTTCGAAGACGACATCATCGATGCCGCCTGCATCACCCACGATGGTGAGGTCCGCGGCGAGAGGACGGCCAAGTAATGGATCTGGTCACCGAGATAACGATCCTCGTCCTGGCCGCATTCGTCGGCTTCGAGGTGATCTCGAAGGTTCCGGCGACACTCCACACGCCGCTGATGTCGCAGACCAACGCGATCCACGGCATCGTCGTACTGGGCGGCCTGATCGTCGTCGGCTACTCGACCACCCTTTTCGGCGACGTGATCGGCTTCGTCGCAATCGTCTTCGGCACGATCAACGTGGTCGGCGGCTTCATGGTCACCGACCGCATGCTGGAGATGTTCGGCACCAAGAAGAAGAAGCCGAAACCTGAAGCCGACACGGAAGCAGCCACCTCCGCAGAGGATTCAAAGTGATCCCCTTCGCAGCGCTCGATCCCGGAGGAGCGGCCGTCGGCCTGCTCTACATTCTCGCTTTCTCGCTGTTCATCTACGGCATAAAGCTCGGCACCCACCCGACTTCCGCCCGCCGCGGCAACGGCATAGCCGCAATCGGCATGGCGGTCGCCGTTGCGACCACCCTGGCCCAGAAGGGAATCGGCAACTGGGGCATCATCATCGGCGGCATCGTGGTCGGCTCGGTGATCGGCGCGGTCGCATCGAAGCGGGTCAAGATGACCGAGATGCCGCAGATGGTCGCGCTCTACAACGGGCTCGGCGGCGGCGCCATCGCCCTGATCGCCTGGGCCGAGTACCGCCACTGGATTCACATCCAGGACGTGGTTTCCTCCGGCAGTGAATCTGGCGCCGGCCTGTCGAAGCTGTTCGAAGGCTCGACTCTCGCCGGAAGCGTGAACCAGGAAACCTTCCAGCTTTCGCTCAACGTGCCGCTCGAGGTGCTGATCCCGACCCTCCTGGCGATGGTCGTCGGCTCGATCTCTTTCTGGGGCTCGAACGTCGCCTTCGCCAAGCTTCAGGAACTGATCCCGAGCCAGCCGATGGGCCTGCCCGGCCAGAAGATCATCAACGGCGTCCTGCTGCTGGTGTTGATCGTCGGCTGCGTCTACCTCGGCTTCAACAACGACCTGAACATCAATGGCGAGACCGCGGTTCTCAGCCAGCCGGTCTTCATCCTGATGCTGGTAGTGGCGGCGGCACTGGGCACGATGGTCGTACTGCCGATCGGCGGTGCCGACATGCCCGTCGTGATCTCGCTGCTCAACGCCTTCACCGGCCTTTCCGCAGCGGCGGCCGGCATCGCGCTCGACAACACCGCGCTGATCGTTGCCGGCACCCTGGTCGGCTCCTCGGGCACCATCCTCACCCTGGAGATGGCGACCGCGATGAACCGCTCCGTCCCGAACATCCTCTTCGCCGGATTCGGCTCGCCGGTCGCCGGGGTCGGGGGAGACCAGGAACAGCGGCCCCACCGCTCGATGGGCGCCCAGGACGCTGCCATTCAGCTGGCTTACGCCGATTCCGTCGTGATCGTGCCGGGCTACGGTCTGGCCGTCGCCCAGGCCCAGCACGCGGTCCGCGAGATGGCCGACGAACTGGAGAAGCGCGGCATCACTGTCGAGTACGCGATCCACCCGGTCGCCGGACGCATGCCCGGCCACATGAACGTGCTGCTGGCCGAGGCCGACGTCCCCTACGAGAAGCTGCGCGAGATGGACGACATCAATCCGGAGCTGCCGCAGACCGACGTCTGCGTCGTGATCGGTGCCAACGACGTGACCAACCCGGCCGCCAAGACCGACGAGTCCAGTCCGATCTACGGCATGCCGATCATCGAGGTCGGCGAAGCCCAGCAGTGCCTGGTCCTGAAGCGCTCGATGAGCCCGGGCTTCGCCGGAATCGACAACGACCTCTTCTACGACCAGAAGACGTCGATGGTCTTTGGCGACGCGAAGGCGATCGTCTCCGAGATCGTTCAGGAACTCGGCAACCTCTAGGGGTTTAGGGCTGCTGCCTTGCGGCTGAGGGGGCGAGCGGCTCCCGGGAGCCACCAGGGCGCGCCTGGCTGCGTCGACGCTCGCACGGCTCGCTCACGCACCGAAGTGCAATCGCTTCGCCGGCTCGCTTTGCTCCTTGCCAGCCACGCCCTGGACGGCCCCCGGGAACCACTTGCGTGCGTGCTACGGCTGAGTCTCGCTGAGCTGGTGCCGGGACGCTCGTTGGCCGCTTCGCCGTTGCCAACTCGGGTTGGGGTTGACGTTGCGTCGAGGTTCGCTGAGTTGGTGGTTGACGCTCGCCGGCCCGCCTTCGGCGGGGGCCTGCTCGGGTTGGGGTTGATGTTGCGCCCGAGTCTCGCTTGCCGGCCCGCCTTCGGCGGCCCTGCTCGGGTCTGGGTTGATGTTGCGGCTGGTCTCTCCGGAGGGCGCTCAGGGGGTGGCTGGTCCGATCAGTCCGTAGTGGCCGTCGTAGCGCAGGTAGATCACGTTGCCGCGTTCGGTCTCGGCGTCGGTGAAGTACATGAACCTGTGGTCGAGCAGGTTCATCTCGGCGACCGCGTCCTCCAGCCTGGTCGGGCCGCTCATCCGGCTCTCCTCGTGGACGATCCCGTCGCTCTCTCCGGACCAGCCGATGCCGCTGGGGCCGATCACGCCGAGCCGTCCGTCGTCGCGGTGGTAGGCGACCGCGTCGGCACCCGTTTCGACGTCGCTGAACAGGTAGAAGTCGTGGTCGAGCAACTCCATCTCGTCCGCCGCCTCGGCCGGGGTACAGCGGGTGCGTAGCGAAGGTCTTGCGACGCACGATCTCGCGCTCCTCCGGCGGGCGCGGAAAGTGGCCGGGCCGGAACGTCTGAGAAGTCGGCATGACGCCACTCGCCCGCGCTCGCGCTCCGTTCCCCGCCGGGCGATGTCGGTACGACGGTCCATCCAGTTCCGCAGCTGACGTTCGAGCCGCTGGGTCAGCTGGTTGATGGCTCCGATCTGGTCGATGTCGGCGACGCTGGCCCGGATGATCGGGCCATTGAGGCCGATCTCGCCCTCGGCCCGTGAGCCGCGCTCGATCCGCGGGTTGGCCTCCTGGGTCAGGACCACACGAGCGTGGCTGATCGGACTGTCGATCAGCCGATCGACGTTTCCGAGCTTCTCCCTGGCGTGGTCTCCCGCCTCGGTGGCTACGTCGCCCCGCACCGTCACTTCGACTTCCACCATCGGTAACTCCTTCTCATTGGACTTATTTCGATGACCAGCAGATCAGGCGCGGCTATCACCGTTCAGTCGGCGAATACCGTTCCCTTGAAAGTAGCAACCACTCCCCGCGTACCGGGTCTTTGCCCTGGTCCGCAGTCGGTTGAGCCGAGTCGACGTTAGGGTTGCTGACATGTCTTCCCGGTCACTCGATCGCAGCGAGGTGATCCTGGGGGAGAACCTTCAGGTGTTGGCGACCCTTCCCGACAGGGCGTTCCAGATGATCTACATCGACCCGCCCTTCAACACCGGGACCGAGCAGACACGCCGGAACCGTTGCGACCGTCGGCCGACGCGGACGGCGACCGGACCGGCTTCGGCGGCCGTCGGTACCGGACCGAACTGCTCGAGAGCTCGTCCTACCGGGACAGCTTCGATGACTACCTGGGCTTTCTCGCGCCGCGGCTGGAGCAGGCGCACCGCCTGCTGGACGCGACCGGCACGCTCTACTTCCACATCGACTACCGCGAGGCGCACTACTGCAAGCTGCTGCTCGACGAGATCTTCGGCCGGGACTGCTTTCTCAACGAGATCATCTGGGCCTACGACTACGGCGGACGGTCGAAGCGAAAGTGGCCGGCCAAGCACGACACGATCCTGGTCTATGTCAAGGATCCGAAGCGGTACTACTTCGATTCGGCCGAGGTCGACCGCGAGCCGTACATGGCGCCGGGGCTGGTCACGCCGGAGAAAGCCGCGCGCGGAAAGCTGCCGACCGACGTCTGGTGGCACACGATCGTGCCGACCAACGGGGCGGAGAAGACCGGCTACCCGAGCCAGAAACCGGAGGGCATCCTCCGGCGAATGGTCGCGGCTTCCACCCGGCCGGGGGACTGGTGTCTGGACTTCTTCTGCGGCAGCGGCACGCTTGGGCGCAGTTGCGGCGAAGCTGGACCGGCGCTATCGTGCTGATCGACTCGAACCCCGAGGCGGTCGAGCGTCGCGCCGGCGACTGGAGGACGACAGTGAAGCCGACCCGACGCCGGGAGGCTGAGCGCGCTCAGTCCTTCTGGATCCTTGCGACCGCGACGGACGATCGGAACCAGGTAGCCGATCGCCGCTCCGAGCAGGGTGAAGACCAGCAGAAGCAGGATCAGCGGGGCCGAGGTGTTGACGAAGAGCAGGTTGAAGTCGACCTCCTGCGAGTTCTGGAGAACCACGATCAGAATCAGGATCGCGGCTGCGACGACTCCCCAGCGCTTCCAGTTGGTCTCGGTTCGCAGGATTCTGGTGCGATTCAGGTCGGTTCGACATGCGGCGATCCTACCCGTGTAACCCGGCGAACTCAGGTTTGCGGTTCGAAGACTTTGATCCTTTCCGTGACACCTGTAGCGCAACATCGTTGCGCCGGGTCCTCCTAGCTTGCGGCCATGACGTCTGGAAATGGTGGCGCCTGAATAGCGAGAACGTGGGTCGTGGAACGCAGAGGCCGGGAATCCACGGACAGGGAACGCTCGGACAGGGAACGGTCGAGTGGGTCGGGCTGGTGGCCCTGGTCGCGGTCACTGGTCACCGCGCTGGCTTCGTTTGCCGGTCTGGTGCCGGGCACCGCCCTGATCCACTCGGTCAGTCGCAGCCTGCTCTGCGCCGCCTCGCTTTCCGAGGACTGTCTCGTCGGAGGGCTCGCTGGAGCGGGCCTACGGCGAGGAGACCGCGGCGCTGGTCCGGGCGAATGCGCCGGAGACTCCTGTTCGGACCGGACCTGCTCGGCCTGCCGGTCGACTTCCGCTCGTGCCGATCGCCGAACTGCGCCGATGCTGCGGGGACGCTGAGGACGGGACCGGGGTAGTAACCGAATCGAGTGCCGGCGAGCCGGTGACCCTGTTCACCCGTGTGGTCGAGCGGGACGGGACGACCTGGATCCAGTACTGGGCCTACTACCCGGAGAGCGCATCGCTGCGAGGGCTGCCGGTTGCTCGAAGAGAGGGGCTACCACCCGCACGACTGGGAATCGGTGCAGGTCAGGATTGACCCGGACGGTCAGGTCGAGCAGACGAGCCTCATCCCATGCCGGGCTACAACCACACCCGCTCGGTGGTCAACTGGGGCTCCGACATGGGTTCCGGCCTGCTGCGCGGCGTCGGCGGAGGTGGCTCGGCCTGCGGCAGCAGGGCGGCTGGGGCGAGGCGACCGGCCGCTGGCTGGTCGCCGGTGGCAGCCATGCCGGCAACGTCGACGGAACCGTCGGACGCCGAGCCGCTACCCGACCCGGACCCCGGCGTCGGGAATCAGGCTGATCCCGCTGGAGCAGGTCCGAGGTGGTCCGCTGGCCCGGTCGGCCGGCTTCGACTCGATCACCCCGCCCTGGGAAAAAGGCTGTGGCCGATCCTGAGAGTGAGGACACCGGGTGAGAAGGGACCGAGGGAGCATCGGGCGGGGTGGGCTCAGGGCGCGAGGGCGCGTGATCAGCGAGGCCATGTTCTCGGGGCCGGTGATCGGGGTGATCACCGGCAGGGTGATGCCGCCGGCGACGTACTCGTCGAGCCGGGCGCGGATCTGCTCGGGAGAGCCCAGCAGGAAGGTGTCTTCGATCAGCTCCCAGGGGGCTTCGGCCGCTGCCTTGGCGCGGTCACTTGGCCTCCCAGGCTTCGACCATCGGGGCGATCTGGTCGCCGTAGCCGAGCCAGCGGAAGAAGTTGGCGTAGACCGGCACCGTCACGTAGGAGGAAAACATGAACCGGGCCAGCGGCTCGACCTGCTCACGCTCGCCGGGGATGCAGAAGAAGCGGCAGAGCAGCTCGAAGTCCGGGCCGGCGCCTTCGATGCCCTCGACCACCTGGGGCAGGCCGCCGAGCGGCAGGAAGTTGGTGAAGGCACCGTCGCCTTTCTCGACCGCCAGGCGCAGCATCTTGCCGCGCAGGGCCGCGAGCACGATCGGGGTCGCGTGGGTCGGGGCGGTCTCGAGCTTGAAGCCGGTCTCGGTCCGCTCGCCCGGACAGCGCGACCCGCAGGAAGTCGAGCGTCTCCTCGACCTTGCTCAGCGGCTTCTCGAAGGGGATCCGGTTCCAGCCGGCGACCATGCGGTCGGAGGAGGCGCCGATGCCCGAGCACGAACCGGCCGCTCGAGGCGTCGCTCATCGCCGCCGCCTGCTGGGCCAGCAGGGCGGGACCGCGCTGGAAGACGCCGACGATGCCGGTTCCGAGCCGGATCTTCTCGGTCCAGGCCGCACTCAGAGCCAGCGGGGTGAAGCCGTCGGGGCCGCCGGTCTCGCCGGTCCAGAGGTCGGTATAGCCCTCGGCCTCGGCCTGCTCGACGAACGGCCGGTGGTCGGCCAGCGGAGTACCGGGCAGTGGCAGGGTCAGTCCCCATCTGGAAGCAGTCACCGGGGCAGCCTACATCGCCCGGTCCGTTATAGCCTGCGCTCAATGGGAATAATTTCGCAGGATGTCCGGTCCGGATCGAAGCCCGATCGAAACCTCGCCCTTGAACTGGTCAGGGTGACCGAATCAGCGGCGCTGGCCGCCTCCCGCTGGGTCGGTCGGGGTGACAAGCTTGCCGCCGACGGTGCCGCGGTAGATGCCATGCGCCTGCTGCTGGACACGGTGCCGATGGACGGCGTCGTCGTGATCGGCGAGGGCGAGAAGGACGAGGCCCCGATGCTCTACAACGGCGAGAACATCGGTGACGGCAGTCCGCCCGTGGTCGACATCGCGGTCGATCCGCTCGAGGGCACGACGCTGACCGCCCGTGGTTTCGGTGGCGCCCTGGCCGTGATCGCCCTGTCCGAGCGCGGCTCGATGTTCGACCCCGGACCCTGCGTCTACATGGAGAAGCTGGCGGCGGCGTCCGAGTTCGCCGACCTGCTCAACTTCGACGACCCGATCGGTGAACTGATCGCAAAGATCGGCGAGCGCAAGGGCGGCGGACCCGAGGACGTGACCCTGACCGTGCTCGACCGCGAGCGCCACGACGAAAAGGTCGCGGAGATCCGCGAGGCCGGAGCGACCATACCGATTCATAACCGACGGTGACGTTCAGGCGGCGCTGCTGGCGGTCTCCGAGGACACCGGAATCGACCTGCTCTGGGGCATCGGTGGAACCCCGGAAGGCGTGCTTGCGGCGGCCGCGATCAAGTGCCTCGGTGGCGAGATCATCGGCAAGCTATGGCCGCGCGACGAGGATGAGAGGAAGGCGGCGCTCGACGCCGGTTACGACCTCGAAAAGACCCTGACCTCGGTTGACCTGATCAGCGGCGACGACGTCTTCTTCGCCGCGACCGGCGTGACCGACGGCGACCTGCTCGACGGCGTGCGCCGCAGCAAGGGCTTCGCCACCACTGAGTCGCTGATCATGCGCTCACGCTCGGGAACGGTCCGCAAGATCGGCGCCCGTCACGACCGGGCCAAGCTGCGCGAGGTCACCGGGGGTCTCTACGGCTGACCAGGTCCTGATAGCGGGGGCGACGGGTTATATCGGCCGCAAACTGGCCGCACGCTTGGTCGAATCCGGGGCGCCGGTGCGCTGTCTGGCGCGCCGTCCCGCGTTCTGCCGGCGATCTCGAAGAGCTGGGCTGCGAGGTCGTGGCCGGCGACGTCCTGAAGCCGGACACCCTGGCGGCGGCTCTCGATGGCATCGATGTCGCCTACTACCTGGTGCATTCGATGGGCCGCGGCGGTGACGGGGACTTCGAAGAACTCGACCGCCAGGGCGCAAAGAACTTCGCCACGGCGGCGGCCGATGCCGGCGTAGGCCGGATCGTCTACCTCGGCGGTCTCGGCGAGGGCAAGTCGAAGCACCTTCGCTCCCGTCACGAGACGGCGGTCGCCCTTGGCTCGACCGGAATCCCGGTCACCTACCTCCGGGCGGCGGTCGTGCTCGGTGGCGGCAGCGAGTCATTCCAGACCGTCTACCACCTGGTCAAGCGGCTGCCGGCGATGGTCACTCCGAAGTGGACCACGACACGCACCCAGCCGATCGCCGTGAATGACGTGATCAGCTACCTCGCTGCTGCTGGCGGCGAGGGTCCGTGGACCGGTCACGAAATCCAGATAGCCGGACCCGACGTCAGCACCTACGGCGGCATGATGGAGGTGATGGCCGACGCGATGGGCAAGCGCCGGCCCTTGATGATCCGGGTGCCGCTGCTCACCCCCCGCCTCTCGTCGCTCTGGATCGGACTGGTCACCCCGGTTGACACCGGGGTCGCACGGCCGCTGGTCGAAGGCCTCTCGACCGAGACTGTGATCACCGACCCGTCCGGGATGGAGACTGTTCGGGATCGAGCCGACCGGAATGATCGATGCGATGGGTGCCGCCGTGCGCGAAGCCGAGCAGGAGTAGGGCTGACGGCCCTGCTCAGGTATCGGGTGGACCGGGGTGGGGATCCTCGCCGGCGCGGATGATCGCGGAAGGGAGGCCGCTCAGTGAGCGCAGGTAGCCGCGGGTCAGCCAGAGGTGGATGCGCAGCTGGGTCTGGGAGTAGATCCAGGTTCCGAGCCGGGAAAACCAGCCGCTGCCGCGGATCCAGGGGTAGAAATTCACCACCTCCGAGGTAACGGTCATGCTTTCGCGTCCTTCGGGTGAAGGCCGCTTGGAATCGCGCCGGACTTCGATCTCCAGGTAGCCCTGACGCCGGCCTTCGCGCGCGACCAGGATGCCGCGGTTGATCGGCCACTTGACCCGGCCGTAATCGCCTCCGGTTTCGAACTCGGGCTCGCCGAACTTGAGCAGCGGGATGCTCTCGGTCAACAGGTTGATCGAGCGGTAGCCGGGGCCGTAGCTCATCCGGACCAGGCCGAAGGAGCGTTTGCGCAGGAAGCGCCAGTAGGAGCGGGCCATCAGCTCCAGCGTCGAGGGCGTCCAGAGCTGCTCGAACTCCTCCGCCTCGACCGTGATCAGGGCCGTCTGCGCGCAGCCGATCGGTCCTTCGGTTGCCAGGCCCCGGCGCACCGGGTCCGGCATCAGATCGATTTCGACGCTCATGCCCTTTAGACAATCACGACTGGTCACCGGCCGACTGCACGGCGGTCTCGGCTTCTCCGGACGTCGGGCTGTGTCCGTTCGGCGGTCCGTCGGTCCCGGGTGGCGCGCTCAATGAGCGGTACGGCTCGGCAACCGGTGGAAGCTCGACCTCGGCGGCCGGCGGCCCGGCGTTCAGGGCAGCGGTCCGGCTGACGATCCCGTAGGGGAAAGAGCCCGTGTCGTGGTACTCGTGCCGCAGCGAGTTGACCACCGCTCCGGCAAGCAGGGTCAGCGCCACCAGGTAGAACCACAGCAGCGCGATCAGGATGAAGCCGAGCGTCGATCCGAATCGCGAAAGCGCCGAAACGTTGGTCAGGTAGATCGGGAAGAGCCAGTTGGCGAGTCCGGCGACCACGGTCGCGAAAAGCGCCCCTGGCCAGACCGCCCGCCACGGCATGTGGCCCTTGGGCACCAGCCAGTAGATCATCGAAATGACCAGGAAGTTCAGGGTCAGGGTGACCGCGATCAGCACTGCGCTGTCGAGGTTCTGGACCTCGTCCAGGCCGAAGGGCAGGTTGTCGGTCGAGCGGATCAGCGCGCCCTCGGCAGCCGGCAGCACCACCGAACCGAGGATGAACAGAGCGACCACAAAGAGCATCGCCAGCGAGAACCTCTTCTGCTCCCACCAGCTGCGGCACTGCACGTGGTAGATGCGGCAGAACGCGGTGTCCATGGCTCCCCAGAAGGAGGCGCCGATCCAGAGCGATCCGAGCGCCGCCAGTACCCCCAGCGTCGCCGCATTCGACTCGATGCTGCGCAGCACGTTGTCGAGGGTCTGCTGCTCGGTGTCGGGGAAGAGGCGCTGAAGGTCGGCGGTGACCCCGGCGTCGACCCCGTCGATTCGCAGAATCTGACTGAAGATGAAGAGCACCAGCAGGGTAAAGGGGAAGATCGAGAGCAGCAGGTTGTAGGCGACCATGGCCGACAACCCGGTGACGTTTTCCCGGTAAGCCCGGGTCCAGAACGCCTGCAGCCAGTGAAAGCGGCCCCATGGCGTCACGGGTTCGACAGTGGCGACCGACCGACCCGGCCCCTCGTCCTGGTCGCAGTCACCGCAACTCATGGGGCTTCCCTGCGTTTGAATGGGTAGGAATCGTCAGGATCAGGCTCTTGACTTTACTAATTGAAGCGGCTATTATCCGAACACCCGTTTGACCACCTCCCCTCAGTAGTGGTTTCCGCGCTCCACGATGGAACGAAAGATTGCGGATTGTGACGGGTGATTCGCACGAAGAAAACCCGCCGTCCGGTACGGAGCGTGCGGAAACAGGAAACCCGGCCTCTCAGGGAAATCAGATAGGGAAACAATGCTTGTAGCGGAACTCCAGGAACTAGAAGAAGTCAAGACCCTCATCAACCGTGGGCAGCAGCTCGGCGTGCTCACCTTCGGTGATGTCGCCACCTCGGTCAAGGAAGTCGATCTCGACGAATCCGACATCGAAGACCTTTACGGCCACATCGAAAAGCAGGGCATCGAACTTGTCGAAGACGTTGATCCGGCGCTGAAGGCTTCGGCCGACACCGAGCGCTCGGACGGCCGCCGCGGCCGCCGTCGCAAGAAGGAAGGGCTCGACCTCAAGCCCGACATGACGACCGACTCGCTGCAGCTCTTCCTCAAGGACATCGGCAAGGTTCGCCTGCTGACCGCCCAGGAAGAGGTCGACCTCGCCAAGCGCATCGAGCGCGGCGATCTCGACGCCAAGCAGAAGATGGTCGAGTCGAACCTGCGCCTCGTGGTCTCGATTGCCAAGAACTACCGCAACCAGGGCCTGCCTTTCCTCGACCTGATTCAGGAGGGCACGCTCGGCCTGGTCCGCGCCGCCGAGAAGTTCGACTACCGCAAGGGCTTCAAGTTCTCGACTTACGCGACCTGGTGGATCCGTCAGGCGATCGCCCGCGCGCTGGCCGACAAGGCCCGCACCATCCGCATCCCGGTCCACGTGGTCGAGAAGCTGAACAAGATCGGCCGCGCTGAGCGCAAGCTGGTCACCGAGCTGGGCCGTGAGCCCACGCCGGAAGAGATCGCTGACGTCACCGGCATCGACCCGGAAGAGGTCGACTCGATCAAGCGCTCGGCCCAGTCACCGGTCTCGCTCGAGAAGCCGGTCGGCGACGAGGAAGAGTCCGAGTTCGGTCAGTTCATCGCCGACGAGAAAGCCGAGTCGCCCTTCGACCGTGCCGCAGACCTGCTTACCAAGGAAGCGCTGAAGGAATCGCTGGAGAACCTCTCCTACCGCGAGCGCCGCGTGCTCGAGCTCCGTTACGGACTCGGCGGCGAGCATCCCCGCACCCTCGACGAGGTCGGCCGCACTTTCAACGTCACCCGTGAACGAATTCGACAGATCGAGAACCAGTCGCTGAAGAAGCTCCAGAGCCTGAACGAGGCCCAGAAGCTGCGCGAAGCGACCTGATTCAAGACCCGGCGGCCTGCGCGGGCCGCCGGAATGAGTTTCGAAAGGGCGACGGGAGACCGTCGCCCTTTCGATCTGCAGGATCGTCAGGCTGCCTTCGCAGAATCGTTGCGCCTGTCGCAACACCTGTGAGCGGGGCGGACCTAACGTCGGGGAATGAGTTCGATCACCCCGGTCGCAGCCGTCCTGCTCGGTGCGACGCTCGTCGCAGCCACGGTCACCGACCTGCGGTCCCGGACGATCCCAAACCGGCTCACTTTGGCTGCTGCGCTCTCTGGCCTGCTGCTGACGGCGGCGGACGGACCCGACCGGCTGGCGCTGGCTGTGGTCGCCTCGGTCGCGGTCGCGGCGCCCCTGCTGGCCGCATCGCTTATCCGGCCGGAAGGCATGGGCATGGGGGACGTCAAGCTGGTCGCGCTACTCGGCCTGTACCTGGGCTGGTCGGCCTGGCCGGCGCTGCTTCTGGCGCTGGCCCTGGCGGGCATGACCGGCGTTCTGCTGGCGCTCGGCAGTCGCAGTGCTCTATCCCATACGGCGCTGCCGCTGGCACCGTTCATCGCCGTCGGGGCGCTGCCGGTGATGCTTCTGGCGCTGAGTCCGCTTCAGTAAGTAAAGCCTTGTGCCTATACTTGTTGAAGTGACTTCTCGATGAGCGCTTCTTCTAATGAAACCTGCCCCGTCTGCCGTACCGCCGAGGTGATCGCCGGCAAGTGGACTCTGCTCGTGATCCGGGACCTGGCCGGTGACTGTCGCCGCTTCTGCGAACTCGAACGCTCGCTAGAGGGCATCAGCCCGCGAACCCTTTCGCTCCGCCTCCGCACCCTTGAGGATGAAGGCATTGTCGAGCGCCAGACCTTCCCCGAGGTACCGCCCCGGGTCACCTACGCCCTGACCGAAAAGGGCGAGGCTCTGGTCCCGCTGATCGAAGACATGCGCACCTACGGCGACCGCTGGCTCGGCTGTGATCCAGCCGATGCCGAAGCAGAAGCCGAACCGGTTCCTGCCTGAGGGAGCTACCGGCTGTGGGCTGCGCGTATGGCGCATCCCATGCCTCGTCTGGTGATTGTCGAGTCGTCTGTACGGAACTGTCGGCTCTGCAATCAAGCGTGCAGCGAGATCTGCTCCGGCAGGGATTTACCCCGGCACGGGGAACTCCCGAACCATGCACGATTCGGTACTAAATGAAGCTTTGAAGCGGCTCGCAGCCGAGGCATCGACCCGCTTTACCTCGCTGGTTGCCACCGGAGACGAGATCCCCTTTGACGTCGCCGAGAACAATGGGGAGAGCTCTCACTTCTACCGCTACGTGCCGTTGACCTCGAACTTCATCTCGACCCATATCGAGGAGCTGCAGTCCTTGCCCGGCTATGGCCCGGCCCGTGGCGCTGTTGCGTCGGCGGGGGTAGCCTCACCGTTCCTTGAGTCCCGTGGCCTCCCGGTCTCCTCCGATCCCCAGGTTCGGGCGAGCGACATGCTCGAGACCTTCGTGACCGAGCTTTGGGAAGGCACCACCGGCTTCTCGCTCGACCTCAGCCGGGTCGATGACGCGCTTTCGCGCCTGGAGATCGCCGCCCGAGACATCCGCGACGCCGACGTACTGATCGCCCCGCTGACCGGCTTCGAGATGACGCCCAGCGAAGTCGAATTTGCCAACGGCATGAAGATCGTCCAGGCCGACTCGGTCGAAGCCCCGCTCGATGCGACTTCAAGCGAAGGCAGCGAGCGCAGTGCCTGGCAGCCGGCTTACCTGGCTATGGCCCCGCTTGGTGACGGCTCCGACGGACCGCGCCGCGCGGTTGCCGGGCTGAACACTCTGGTCAAGGCGCTCAGGCTGTTCAAGGAAGGCAGCGTCGGTCTCGGCCCATACGCCTTCGCGCCGGTCGGTGAAGATGCCTGGCGCCGGATGGAGACGGGTGCCGCCCCGACCCGCCCCGGCAGTTACTTCCTGGTCGAGTCCGAGGTCGCGTCACTGGACGAATTCATGAAGAAAATGGTCGACGGATCGCCGGAAATCGAGCGGATCTCCTTCGCCGAGCAGCGCTTCCAGTTCGGCTGTGAGCGCAGCCGTCCGCTGGACGCGCTCTCCGACAACCTTCTTGCCATCCGCTCAGCCCTCGGAGGCGAAGGCGTGATCGACGCCCCGCTGGCCGCCCGTGCCGCCGCCCTGCTCACCGGAGGGGCCGAGGACCGGCTCGCCGTCAGCCGGATCGATGCGGCCCTGGACCTGGAGCAGTCGATGATCAACGGCGAAGATGCGATGACCGCCGGCAACGAGTCGGCGAGCTACCTGGCCGCCTGGATCGAGGATTCCGCCCGTCACATTCTGCGTGAAACCGTGCTCGGCCATTACGGCGAGAACCCGAACATCGCCGCCGAAGAAACCCTGATCACCAGCGGCCTGAGCGCCGGCGAGGGCAGCCCCAGCCAGATGGGCATGACCGCCGAGTGGGACATCCCTGAAAACGTCCTGGAAGGTGCCGACGAAGCCGTAGGGGAGTCGGTTGAAGAAGCGGAACACGAAGGTGCCGAGGTCCACATCCTCAGGCCCCGTGGGACAACGAGTTTCGGTCCGAAAGAGGAGGCAGGGGTTGACCCCCTGTTCGGATCGGTTCCTGAATTCGAGCCGGAGCCGCTGCCGGACCGGATCGAATCGATGCCCGAGGTGGAGGCCGCGCTCGGCATTCAGCGCGACCTCGGACTCGGGCGCGAAGTGCCGGAATTCACCCCGGGAAGCCGCGATGAACCGGCGCCCGGGAATGAAGAGGAAAGCGGCTCAACCCGTCTGCTCGAGCCGGTTCCCGACCCAGGTGAGATCACCGTGTCGGCATCGAATGAGATCGGTGCGACCTTGCGGGAAGACTGGCTCAGCGAAGCCCGTCCGGGTTCGACGATCGAGTGGCCTGCGCCGCCTTCAACTCGCGCTGTGAGCGGTCACGACCGCAGCGATCCGCACCCGCCGCGCGATGCCAGGCTCTTCCCGAACCCCGGTACCACCGAGTGGTCGGTCGGCGAACTCGAGTACCGGCGCAACCGCCCCGCCCGCTAGGCAGTGGCGACCGGCTCAGCCGGTGGCCAGATCGACCCGCGTCTCTTCGTCGGTGAAGAGGTAGCGGTTGATCTCGCAGAGCCCGGCGACGTCGTGCACGTCGGTGTCGAGATAGGGGATCCGGATCACCGGTTCGCCGTGGAGCCTTTCGGTCAGCCGCTGAACGTTTTCGGCGTCGCGACGGGCGAGCACGTCGTACTCGATCAGGTTGCGGGCGGCGCGTTCAGCCAGTTCCGGGTCATCGACCTCGGCCTCGATCCGCTCTCGCAGTGAGCCGAGCTTCGGCACCCTGGTCCCGAGCCGGTACCGGACCCGGTTGACCACAGCCCCGGCGAAGTTCATGTTCGCCTCCATCAGTTTTGAATGGAAGAAGACGGCTTCTTCGATCGGCTCCGCCTGAGGACCGCAGACGATCACGAATGCGGTCTCATCGTCCCGAAGCAGGGTGTTGACCCGGTGGGCGCGGTCCTGGAAGCCATCGATCATGCCGCTGAAGGCGGTGAAGAACTCGGACAGGTCGGCCAGCAGGTCGAAGCCGAGAATCCGCTTGAGGATTGAGAGCACGACCCCGGTGCCACGGGTGGCGACCCTGGCAGCGAAGCCGGTCGGCTTGATGAAGAGCTGCAGCGAGCGGCCCTCGATGAAGGTGGTCAGCCGGGTCGGTGCCTCGAGAAAGTCGAGCGCGTTCCGGCTGGGAGGAGTATCCAGTACAAGCAGGTCGAAGCGGCCTTCGCTGTGGAGTTCGAACAGCTTCTCCATCGCCATGTACTCCTGCGATCCGGCCAGGGCGCTGGAGATCTGCTGGTAGATCTGGTTGTTGAGCACCCGGTCGCGGGCCTCGTCGTCCTCGGCGTGGCGGGCGATCAGGTTGTCGAAAGTCTCCTTGGCGTCGAGCATCATCGCCCAGAGCTCGCCGTCACCGGTGACGCCGTTTTCGGCGAGCAGCTTCGGGTCGACCCTGGACGCTTCGTTGCCCAGCTCCTCAAGGCCGAGCGAGTCGGCCAGCCGCTTGGCCGGATCGATAGTCAGCACGCAGACCTTCAGCCCACGGTCGACCATGCCGAGTGCGATCGCGGCCGAGGTGGTGGTCTTGCCGACGCCGCCGGAGCCGGCACAGATGCAGATTCCACGGTCTTCGAGAATCGTCTCCACGGAGGGCATCAGGTGATCTCCTCAGCCAGGCGTCGGGCGGCTTTCAGGGTCAGTTCCGGCTCGAAGACGAACGGCAGGGTGGAAATCGGAGTCGAGACCATCTCCTTGAGCCGATCGAACTGCTCGGTCTGGGCCGCGGTCCGGCGCGACTGGGACAACGCCGCCCGGTGCGCTGCCCGCAGTTCCGGGTCGTCGCTCTTCAGTAGCGGCTTCAGGTCGCTCATGTCGCTCTCCGCAAAGCGCTCGGGGTAGAGCGCATTCATGATCACCCGGTCAACCGAGACCCCGATGTCGCCGATCAGCTCTGACTCCAGAGAGGCGGTTTCGTTGACCGGCATCTCTTCCGGCAGCGAAACGATCACGCTTCCCGTCATCGAGTGGTCGCAGATCATCTCTTCGAGTTCGCGCGCCTGGGTGTGCATCGGGCCGACCCGGGCGATGTTGGCGAAGGTCCGCGGGGTCTGGAGGAAGCTGATTCCGTGGCCGGTGGCCGGGGAGTCGACGATCACCAGGTCGTACTTGCGACCGTGCTTGATCTTGCGGTCGGGCTGGGCGAGCTCCCAGATCTTGCCGATCGTGACCAGCTCGTTCAGGCCTGGAGTGGCGTCTGCGAGGTAGGTGAACATGCGGCTGCGGAACAGAAGGTCGCGCATCGCTCTCACCTTGAGCTGGAGCAGGACGTACTCGCGCATCGAGTCGTCGGGGTCGATCGAGATCGCCCAGAGGTCGTTTGCGACCTCGACCTCCTTGTAGCCCACGTCCTCCTGATGGAAGATCCTCGAGGTGTTCTCGGTCGAGGCGACTTCGACCACGATCGTGCGCTTGCCCTCCAGCGCCGCCCGTATTCCGAGGGCGATCGAGACGGTGGATTTTCCGACTCCGCCCTTGCCGGTGACGAAGATCAGACGCTTGTCCAGAAAGTCGAGCATCCTGATATCTAACCGGAATTCTCCGCCCGAAACGGACGCGCGGCAGGAAAACCCGACGTTCATGCGAATAACGGCCCAAATGCGAATCCTCAGCCGCAAAAACCAGAACCCGAAGAGTGACGTCCCGAAAGAGGTGCCGGCCGCCACGGGTACGATTGAAATCCCCGAGCCGCCCGCGGTCCAGACCCCCCCGGCTGAACCGGAAGTCGTCGCAGGCACCGAGCGGTCCGAATCCGCCGAAGCGTCTGCCGCGCCCGCTGGGCCATCGGTCGCCACGGTCGAGCTGGACGACGCAACCGCTGGGCCGAGTGTGCCGGTTGAAGATGAACTGGCCATGGTCGAGGAGGAGGCCGCCGCCGACGAGAGCGAGATCCGCCTGCGTGCCGCCGACCTTCTGGCCCCTGACCGCCGCGACTTCCTCAAGCCTGCCCCCGCTGCGCCCGAGGTGCCGACCGACACCGCCGAGGTGATCAGTCTCGCCAACCAGAAGGGCGGAGTCGCCAAGACGACCACCACCCTGAATCTGGCCGTCGCGCTTGCCGAGATGGGCAATCTGGTGCTCTGCATCGACCTCGATCCGCAGGGCAACCTGACCATGAGCCAGGGCATCGACCCCGACAAGGTCGAAAAGAGCATGTACGACGTGCTGGTGGACGACGTGCCGATCACTGAAGTGATCGCCCACCGGGAGATTGACATCGCGGTCGCGTCGCTCGACCTGGCCGGTGCCGAGATCGCCATGAGTACCAAGATCGGCCGCGAGCGCTCGCTGGAAAAGGCGCTCAGGGAAGTCCAGGGCGACTACGACTACATCTGCATCGACACGCCGCCAAGTCTCGGCCTGCTGACCATCAACGCGCTGACCGCATCGAACCAGGTGATCATCCCGGTCCAGTGCGAGTACCTCTCGATGCGCGGACTGGTTCAGCTGCAGAACACGCTGACCATGATCCAGGAGAACCTCAACCCGAACGTGCGGATCGGCGGCATCCTGCCGACCATGTTCGACTCCCGCACCCTCCACGCGAGGGAGGCGGTCTCGATGCTCGAAGAGAACTTCGGAGACCTCGTCTTCAAGTCACGCATCCGCAAGGCGGTCAAGTTCGCGGAGGCTCCCGTGCGCGGCTCCAGCGTGCTGAAGTACGATAGCTCCAGTCGTGCTGCGTCCTACTACCGAAACCTGGCTGAGGAAGTCCTGAGCAATGGCTCGTCGTAAGCGCGCCAGCATGCGTGAAGGTCCGCTCGCGGACCTGTTTCGCTCGACCTCCGACGAGGGTACGGAACCGCCCGAGTTCGACTCCGCCGAGGCCGCCGCGCCTGCCGTGAGCGAGCCCGAGGACGCCGCTCCCGAAAGGGCCGAGGCCGCGCCCGAGCCCGTCAGTGAACAGACCAGGCCGCGTGATCCGGCCGCCGGACGTTTCGGCCGCGAGGATCCGCTGGAGGCCCCCCGCCAGCCGGCCCGCGCCGCTGGCGAACCGGAACCCGTTGAGGAGTCCGTCTCGCATTCCGGTGAAGCCCCCGATCCCCAGGACCGTCTGCGCCGCATCTTCTCCGAGACCCCGCCGCGGGACGACACCCCGCGCTACGGTCGCCACGAGCCTTCCTCCGGTCGCGATCCCAGTACTCCGCATTCCCCGGTAATCCGCGTAGTCGGCGTCGGTGGCGGTGGCGTAAACGCGATCAACCGCATGATCGAGGCCCAGATTCCCGGGGTCGAGTTCATGGCGGTCAACACCGACCTTCAGTCGCTCCAGCTCTGCCTCTCCGACCTGACGGTCCACATCGGCGCCGATGAGACCAAGGGCCTGGGTGCCGGTGCCGACCCGTCCCTGGGATTCCGTGCCGCCTTCGAGGAGCAGGACAGGATCAAGCGGCTGCTCAAGGGCTCGGACATGGTCTTCATTGCCGCCGGCGCTGGTGGAGGTACCGGCACCGGTGCCGCTCCGGTCATCGCCAGGCTGGCCCGTGACATAGGTGCGCTGGCCGTTGGCATCGTCACCAAGCCGTTCACTTTCGAAGGAAGCCGCCGGGCCAAGCAGGCCGAACAGGGGATCGAAGCACTCGCGGGCGAGGTCGACACCCTGATCGTGATCCCGAACGACCGACTGCTTTCCGTCCTCGACCAGTCGACCCCGATGGTCGACGCCTTTCAGGTCGCAGACGACGTGCTTCGCCAGGGCGTCCAGGGCATCTCGGACCTGGTCACGCTGCCTTCGGTGATCAACCTTGACTTTGCCGACGTGCGCTCGATCATGTCCGACGCCGGCCGGGCGCTGCTCGGAATCGGCATGGGCTCCGGTCCCGACCGGGCGATGCTTGCTGCCGAGAAGGCGATCTCGTCACCGCTGCTCGAGACACCGATGGACGGCGCGCGCTCGATTCTGCTTTCGGTAACTGGCGGCTCCGACCTGTCGCTGATCGAGGTCTCTGAAGCTGCCCGTGCTGTCGGCGAGGCGGCCCATCCAGACGCCAACATCATCTTCGGTGCCAACATCGATGAGGAACTCGATGATCAGGTGTGGATCACCGTGGTCGCGACCCGTTTCGACTCGAAGTCCGGTCCGCGCCGCTCGTCCGAGCAGGCCCGCCCTGCCGGATCCGGTGGGAGTCGCGATCGCTCCCGCGGCGGTTCGCGTGCCGGCGGCTCCACCGACGTACCCGAATTCCTCTCCTGATCCATGGCCCTTTCGGTGGCCTCGCGTGGGGTCGTCGCAGCCGGACATCCGCTGACCGCAGAGGCAGGCGCAACCGTACTGCGCGAGGGCGGCAACGCGGTTGACGCCGCCGTGGCAGCCTGCCTGGCTTCGTTCTCGGTAGAAAGCGCTCTGACCGGACTCGGGGCAGGCGGCTTCATGATCGTCAAGCGGCCCGGCGATCCGGCGACACTGATCGACTTCTTCGTCGCTGCCCCTGGGACGGGCGGGCATACCCTCGGCGACGAACTGAAGCCGGTGCCGGTCCATTTCGACGCGAAGACGACCCAGGTCTTCAACGCGGGTGCTGTTTCCTGTGCGGTGCCCGGTACCGCGGCCGGACTTTCGATCGCCCTGGAGCGCTTCGGATCGGCACCGATGGCTGACCTGATCGGCCCCGGGGTGAAACTGGCCCGCGAAGGAGCACCGCTTAATCGCCAGCAGGCCTACGTCCTGCGAATCCTGGAGCGGATCTACACCGCGACAGAGGCAGCACGGGAGGTCTACGCACCGGAAGGCCACATCCTCGGAGAAGGCGAAGTCTTCCGCTATCCGGACCTGGCTACTGCGATCGAGCGCTATGCGGCCGAGGGTCCGGCTTCGATCTACTCGGGCGAGGTCGCGGAGGCGATCGAGGATTACGTCTGCTCGCGCGGCGGTCTGCTTTCGGCAGCCGACCTCGCTGCCTATGAAGCGATCGAGCGTGAGCCCGTCGCAGCCGCCTTCGCGGGGTACGAACTACTGAGCAACCCGCCGCCGTCAGCCGGCGGCCTCCTGATCGCCTTCAGCCTGGCGCTGCTGGAGCGCATGGGCGGGTCCGGAACCGCCGAGGTGGCAGCCGCCATGGAAGCGGCCAACGTCGCTCGCGGAGACGGCTTCACCGACGGCCTCGAGCGTGAAGGCTTTTCGAATGAGTTCCTCGACCCGGCGGCGCTGGAGCGCGCCATCTCCCGGGATGACCGGCTCGGTTCGACCACCCACCTCGCGGCCATGGACAACGACGGCCTCTGCGCTTCGGTCACCTGCTCGAACGGGACCGGCTCGGGCATGGTCGTGCCCGGTACCGGCATTCACCTCAACAACATGCTCGGCGAGGAGGATCTGAACCCGCTCGGTTTCCACCAGGCCGTCCCCGGAGTTCGCATCAGTTCGATGATGGCGCCGACCCTGCTGCTCCGGGACGGTGAGGTCCTGGCCGGTCTCGGCAGCGCCGGTTCGAACCGGATCCGCTCGGCAGTGCTGCAGACAACGCTCAACCTTCTGACCGGCGGCATGGGTCCGCAGGAGGCGGTTGACGCCGCGCGCATCCACCTTGAAGGTGGAGTGCTTCAGGCCGAGCCCGGCATCGACCCCGCCGCGCTCGATCGCCTCGAGGCAGCCGGCCAGGAGGTCGTCCGCTGGGCCGAGCGCAATCTCTTCTTCGGCGGGGTCCAGGTTGTGACCCGCGACCCACAGACCGGAGCCCTCGACGGCGGCGGCGATCCCCGTCGCGGCGGAGCGGTGGCCTTTGCCTGAGCTACCCGACTTCGAGGCCGAAGGGCTGCTCGCCGGCACCGAGGGCCCCGCCCGCGAGGCCCGGATCAAGTTGCTCACCTATCTGGTCGAAGAGGGTGCTGATCTGGAGGAAATCAAGAGCGAAGCCGCCGAGGAGCGGCTGGCCCTGATGCCGGCCGACTCGGTCTTCGGCATCAACCGCAGCCGCTACACACCGCGGGACATCGCCGAGAAGTCGGGGATAGAGGTGGAGGACTTCGGCCGGCTGATCGCCGCACTCGGTTTTCCCAAGCCCGGCCCGGATCAGCGCGCTTTCGACGAGGCCGACCTCGCTGCGGCGATCCGATTCGTACGGCTGCAGGACGCCGGGGTTGCCGGCGACCTGCTGATCGAGGTCTCACGACAGGTCGGAAGCGCCGCCGCCCGGATCGCCGGGGCCCACCGCGACATAGTCACCGGCGGCCTGATCGATCCCGATGCCGATGAGTATGAGGCGGCGATCGCTCTGCGCGATGCGGCCGAGAATCTTCTGCCGCTGGGCGAAGAGGCGGTGGTCTACGCGCTGCGCTCCCATTTCGTGGACCAGATGCGAAACGAGGTCGTGGTCGCGGCCGGGGACGGGCGCTTCGGGCGGGCCGCTGCGACTGAGGTCTCGGTCTGCTTCGCCGACCTTGTCGGCTTCACCCGTCTGGGGGAGCGCAGCGAGATCGAGCGCATCGGCACCGTCGCGAAACTGCTGGAATCGGTCGCGATCGAGGTGACCAACCCCGATGTGCGCCTGGTCAAGCTGATCGGGGATGCGGCGATGCTGGTCTCCGAGGACGGGGCGGCGCTGTTTGACGCCGCGCTGCGGTTCATCGAGGTCGGTCACGAGGCCGGTGATGACCTGCCTGCGCTGCGGGTCGGGGTGGCTCGCGGCCGGGCGATCCCCCAGGGCGGCGACTGGTTCGGTCCGTCGGTCAACCTGGCCAGTCGGATCACCGAAGTCGCTCGGCCCGACAGCGTGCTGGCCGATTCGGCGGCGGTAGAGGCGGCCGGGGAGGGCTTCGCCTACTCACGCGCCAGCCAGCATCGTTTCAAGGGCCTCAAGGCGCCGGTCAAGCTGTTCAGGGTAAGGCGGCCCGACTGAGCTTGCCGAAGCGCTCAGGCCGTTCTGAGCGACCGGGCCCGCTCCCAGAAGGCGGCCAGCAGTGCGACCACGGTGAAGACCTCGAGCCGACCGGCGATCATCAGCACACAGGCGACTGCCCGATTGAACCCTGACAGCGCCTGATAGCTCTCGAACGCTCCGATCTCGCCGATTCCCGGTCCGACCATGTTCAGCGTGGCCGATGCGGCGCTCAGCGCGGTCAGCGGATCCAGTCCGCCGGCCGCCATTGCCAATACCCCGAAGCCGTAGACGATCATGTAGATCAGGAAGAAGCCGAGCACGGCGCGACGCACGTCCTCGCGGTAGACGTGGCTGCCGATGCGAAGGACCCTGACCGCGGTCGGATGGATCTGTCGCTGAAGCTCCTGGAGGGCCGACTTGCCGAGCAGCATCACCCGGATCACCTTGATCCCTCCGGCGGTCGATCCGGCACAGGCTCCGATGAACATGCTCAGCAGGATCGTGCTGCGGGCGAAGGAGTTCCAGGTGTCGAAGTCGGCGGTCGTATAGCCGGTGGTCGTGATCACCGTGGTCACGGAGAAAACCGAGTCGAGCGCGGTGCTGCCGAAACCGGTCGCGTCGCCGGAAAGCCAGAGACTGATCGCAACTGCCGCCGATATGCCGAGGGTGAACCCCAGGAAGCCGAGCACCTCCGAGGACTGCGGCCGGAGGCCCTTGCCGCGGATCGCCCGCCAGTAGAAAGCGAAGTTGATCCCGCCGATGATCATGAAGATCACCGCGACGAGTTCGATCGCGACCGAGTCGAAGGCGCCGATCGAGGCGTTGCGGGTCGAGAAGCCGCCGGTTGCGATCGTGGTCATCGAGTGGTTGACCGCGTCGAAAGCACCCATTCCGGCGGCCAGATAGGCCACCGCCGCGATCAGGGAGAGCACCAGGTAGATGCCGGCGATGATCTTCGCCGTATCGATGATGCGCGGGGTGAGCCGGTCGCTGGTCACGCTTGAGGTCTCGGCGTAGAACGCCTTCTGGATCCCGGGGCCGCTGATCGGCGCGATCGCCACCACCAGTACGACGATTCCGATGCCGCCCAGCCACTGCATCAGGCTTCGCCAGACGAGTACCGCCTGGGACTGGGCCTCGATGTCGGTGAGCAGCGTGGCCCCGGTGGTGGTGAAGCCGCTGACCGACTCGAAGAAGGCGTCCAGCGGTGAGTCGAATGAACCCGCGAGCAGCAGCGGCACGATTCCGGTGACTGAGGCCAGGGTCCAGGCCAGTGTGACCGCGAGCAGGCCGGCGACCGGGGTGACCGTGACCGTGCGCTGCTCGGGGTTGAGCGCGCCGGACAGCAGCAGGACACCGTAGCGAGGCGGTGACCAGGCCCGGGATGGCGAAAGACAGGGCGTCCTCGCCGGCGATCAGCCCGACCGCGGCGCAGATCAGCATCGCCAGTCCGCTTGCCGAGAAGGTGCCGCCGAGAGTGAGTCCGATCAGCGGTGAAACTCGCAGTCTCGGCTGCGCGGTCAACGGTCTCCCGCGAAAGCCTGCTCTACCTCGTTCATCGTGCCGAAAGGCCCGAGCATCAGCAGCCGGTCACCGACGCTGACCTGGGAGCCACGCGCCGGGATCGATACTTCGCCTTCGCTGAGGATCGCCCCGACCCGGCAGTGGCGCAGGATGCCGTGGGTCTCTCCGATCGCCATGCCGACGATTTCGGCCCCGGGCCGGACCTCAAGTTCCATCGCTTCGAAGCCGGTCCGGTGAAGGTGGATGCCCTTGACGCTGGTCGTATGAACGAACTTGAGGATCGCTTCGGCGGCGATCAGTCGTGGTGAGAAGGCCGCGTCCACCCCGAGCGCGTCGACCAGCGGAGTGAACTCCTCCCGGGAAACGGTCGCCAGGCAGATTCCTGCCCCCAGCCGCTTGCCGTTCATCGCGGCCAGCAGGTTGGCGCGGTCGTCACCGGCGCAGGCGACGAAGGCACCGGCCTCGGCCACCCCGGCAGCCGCCTGGGCCTCCGGACTGACCCCTTCGTCGTGATGGACGGTCACTCCGGGAAGCTTCTCGGCCAGCACCCTGGCCCGGGCGGCGTCGCGCTCGAGCACAGTCGTCTCGATCTTCGCGTCCTGGAGCCTGCGCGCGAGCTGAAGACCGATCTTGCCGCCACCGAAAACCACCACACGCTTGACTTCGTTGGCCTGCCCGGCGAGGTGCGCAACGGCCTTCCTCAGGTACTCGCGCGGACAGGTGACCAGCAGGTGGTCCCCTACTTCCGGCACGATCTCGGGCCGGGTCAGCCTGGCCTCGCCGTTTCGGGTGATGCCGACGATGAAGGCGGGGTGGGGCCGCTCGCGCTCTGCCAGGGGGATTCCGACCAGCGGCGAGCTCTCGGTCACGATCACCTCGGCGAGGGCCAGTGCGCCGTCACCGAAGTGCTCGACCGAAACCGCGCCCGGCAGGTTGATCGACTCGGCGATGTCGGCCGCAGCGGCGCGGTCGGGGTCGATAACGAAGTCGATCCCCAGAAGCTGCTTTGCGAAAGCGCCGTCCTGACCGAAGAAATCCGGGTCACGTACGCGCGCAACCGTGGTTTTCACCTTGAGCTGATGGGCGATCGCAGCGGCGGCGATGTTGACCTCGTCGATCGCGGTCACCGCGGCCAGCAGGTCGACCGACTTCACGTTCTGTTCCCGCATCAGACGCGGGCTGGCCCCGTTTCCTTCGATCACCAGCGCGTCGAGCTCGTCCCGGGCCTGCGCGCAGCGATCGGGATCGGACTCGATCACGATCACCTCGTGGCCGTCAGCACTCAGGGTGCGGGCGACGTTGGTGCCGACCTCGCCGGCCCCGATAACCAGAGCCTTCATCCGTTCGACGCTCATTGCCGGTCACCCATGAAGAGATCTCACCATATGTCGGGCCACTTCAGGCCGGTTTGCGGGCCGAGAGCAGAAGGTTGTAGAACAGCTCGGCGGGCAGGTGCGGTTCAAGCACGGCTACATCGACCTTCTGGAAGGCGATGTAGCTGCGGAAGGCGAACCGTCGCCACCGCATCGGGATCGTCTCCGGCACCGCGCTGGACTCCATCGAGCGCATGCCCCAGCCCCAGACGTTGGCGACCAGTTCTTCACCGTTGACCTCGGTGTCGACGAAGCCGGAGCGCGGCGGGATCGCCCGCAGGTCGGCCGGCACGAAGGCATGAACGTCAACCTCGGGCTCCAGTCCGTGTTCCTCGCCGCAGAGCTCCTCCTCGGTATGCACCAGCTTTTCGGCGCTCAGTGCCCGTCGCCAGACCGGGGCGAAGAGCGAGCCGGCGCGCTTCGGCACCGCGGCAAGCCGGTCTCCATAGCGGGAAGGCTCGCCGCAGAACACGATCGCCCCGCCAGGACGAAGCACACGGAAGAACTCGGAGAAGGCCTTGTCGAGATCCGGGATGTGGTGGAGCACCGCGTGTCCAAGGACCACGTCGAAGCTCTCGTCCTCGAAGGGCAGGGTCTCGGCCTCGGTCACGACGGTTGTCACCGGGACCCCCAGCGACTCGGCAGTCTCCTTGAGCGAGCCCAGCATGCCGGGCGAGATATCGGTCGCGGTCAGATTGCCGATCAGTCCCTGAGTGGCCAGGTTGAGCGAAAAGTACCCGGTGCCGGATCCGATTTCGAGCGCGTCCTCGAATCGCCCCGGCAGCTCGCCACCGAGCGCCTTTCTCACCTTCGCCGCGACCTGCTGCTGCCCGATCGTGCCGAAGTCGATGCCCCACTTGGCGTCGTAGGAGCCCGCCGCTGCGTCGTGGTAGCGGGTGTTGACGTCCTTGATGTGGTCGTGGGTGGCTGTCGGGGAAGCGGGCACGATCGCCAAAGATAGGGAAGAATCGCTCCCCTTGACCGATACGTACATCCAAAGCGATCAGCCCGAAGGCGTCCCGCCACTCGAGTTGACCGGTGAGCGCACCCTCCCGGACGTGCCCGAGGAGAACTACTGGTACCGCCGGCACCTGGTGGTCTACCGGTGGATCGCCGCCCGGGTCGCCGGTCTGACGGTGGTGGATCTGGCCTGTGGTGAGGGCTACGGCTCGGCCGAACTGGCCCGTACCGCCGCGGAGGTGATCGGGGTCGACGCCAATCCCGAAGCCTTCAGTCACGCTTCGGCCAAGTACAGCTCTGACAGGCTCAGCTTCCGTCGCGAAATGGTCGAGAGCTTCGAGGATCCCCGTGACGCGGTCGTCTTTCTCCAGACGATCGAGCACATCGCCGACCCCGGACCGCTGCTCGACGGCTTTGCCCGGATCGCGCCGGTCAGCTACATCTCGACCCCGAACCTGCTTACGATCGCCCCTCCCGGTGCCGAGAAGTCGGACAACCCCTGGCACATCAAGGAGTACCGCCTGGAGGAGTATCGGGCGCTGCTCGAGCCGCACTTCTCGCGGGTCGAAATCCTCGGACTCTCCCATGCCCGGATGCTGAAGGCACACGAACTGGCGCTTTCGCTCGGCTGGGACCGCGTACACGAAGGCCTTGGGATCTCGAAGCCGTTCTACGACCGCTTCACCCCGGCGATCTCGACTTCCGACTTCCGCCTCAGCCCCAACAACCTCGAAAGCGCTCTGGACTTCATCGCCGTCTGTCATGTCTGAGCCGGCGGGCGATCTCGCGATCGTCCTTCACTCCCACATGCCGTACGTCGAAGGATTCGGCACCTATCCCTTTGGGGAGGAATGGCTGTTCGACGCGGTCATCCATTCGCACCTGAGGGTGCTCAACGTTGCCCGCGACCTGACCCTGACCGTCACCCCGGTCCTGGCCGACCAGCTTGAAGCGCCCGGCGTATCCGAGCGGCTGCGGGCATTTCTCCGTGATCACCGGATCGGCGCCGCCGCGCGCGACGTCGAGTCAGCCGACCCCGGGTACCGGGATGCAGCGGTCGCCGAGCATGAGCGCTATCTCGCCGCGCTGAATCTGCTGGACGGCTGCGAAGGTGAACCTCTGACCGCCTTCAAGGCCGCTTCGGCCGACAGCCGGGTTGAGCTGATCGCTTCAAGCGCCACCCACGCCGTGCTGCCGATGCTCGCAACCGATCGCGGCATCGACCTCCAGGTTGAAACCGGCCTCGCCTCTCATGGCCGCCGCTTCGGACCGAGCCCCGGCTTCTGGTTGCCCGAATGCGGATACGAACCGGGCCTTGAAGCGAAGCTCGGCCGCCACGAGATCGATTACTTCTGCACCGACCAGAGCCGTTACGAATCCGGCGACGAAGCACTGACTCCGGTCAGGACGGAGGCCGGCCCGATCGCCTTCACCATCGACTGGCCCGCGGTCTCCTGGCTTTGGGAAATGAGCGGCTATCCGTCCTGGCCCGGCTACCTCGATTTCCACCGGCTCTCGATGAACGGCGTGCGCATCTTCCGGATCGACGGTGCCCCCTACGACCGTCAGGCCGCGCTGACCCGCGCCCGGGAGCAGGCCGCCGAATTCCTCGACTCCGCTGCCGAGCGCCTGCGCGGCTACCGCGATCGCACCGGGGACCGGGGCCTGATGGTCTTCGCCTGTGACTGCGAGCTGCTCGGGCACTGGTGGCATGAAGGCCCCGTATGGCTTTCCGCGGTGCTGGACGGGGCGGAGCAGCGTGGAATCCGCCTGACCACCCTCGGGGATGCGGCCGGCCGGGTGGAAGCGGGGGAGATGCCGTCCCGCGAGGCGGCCCTCCGGGAGTCGAGCTGGGGGGAGGAAAAGGACTTCCGCACCTGGGACGCGCCCGCGATCTCCGACATGGCCGTCGGTGCCAGGCGGCTGGAGCTGAAGGTCTCGCGCGCGGTCGCCTCGGGGCTGGAGCGAGGCCGGGCCGAGCGCGCAGTGCGCGAGCTTCTGGCGGTCCAGTCCAGCGACTGGGCCTTTCTCGACAACCGGCGGGAGGCCGGTGACTACGCCTTCGATCGCGCCGTAGACCACGCCGGTAGCGCGCTTGAGGCTCTAGACTCGGCGTCCGGTGTACCGCTCGATTCCCGGATGCGTTCTCTCGCCCCGGATCTGAGCCTCGCCCCGCTGCTGGTCCCGTGAAAGCCCAATCCGACCAATGACCCGAATCCTCATCGTTTCCTGGGAGTACCCGCCACTGATCGAGGGTGGTCTGGCCCGTCATGTGCGAAAGCTGTCGGAGGCCCTGGTCCAGCTCGGGGTCGAGGTCCATGTGCTGACTCGCGGCGGCGAGCAGGCCACGGTCGAGGAGGAGATGGCCGGGGTCAAGGTCCACCGCATCGTCGAGCCCGAAAGGCCGACCGACCTGGCCGAGTTCGTGACCTGGGTCGAGCGCATGAATTCCGACATGCTGGCTGCCGGGGTCGAGCTTGGTGACCGCTACGAGTTCGACCTGGTCCACGGCCACGACTGGCTGGTCGCTTCCGCCTGCGACCACCTCGCCCGCCGCTACCGCGCCCCACTGGTCACCACGATCCACGCGACCGAGTTCGGGCGGCACCAGGGCTGGGTCGACAAGCACCCGCAGTCCCACATCCACGGGGTCGAGAAGTGGATCGCCAACCGTTCCGACCGGGTGATCGCCTGCTCGCTTTTCATGCGGGAACAGATCTCGGAGATCTTCTCGGTTGAGCCCGAACGGGTGACCGTGATCCCTAACGGCATCGACCCCGAAGACCTTCCCCGCGAAGACCCGGCCGAGCTGGCCCGGCTGCGCGCGGCCTTCGCCGAGCCGGATGAGAACCTGGTCCTGCTGATCGGCCGTCTGGTCTACGAGAAGGGCTTCCAGCTTGCGCTCGAAGCGATGCCGAAGGTGATCGAGCAGGTACCGAACACACGCTTCCTGGTCGCCGGCTCCGGAACCCACGAGGCCGAGCTTCACAAGCAGGCCCAGGACCTCGGCCTGATGGACCACGGAACCTTCCTCGGCTGGATCGGCGACGACGTGCTGCACTCGCTCTACCGGATCTCCGACCTGACGGTGGTTCCCTCGATCTACGAGCCATTCGGTCTGGTCGCGCTCGAAGCGATGGCCTCCGAATGCCCCTGTATCGCTGCCGACACCGGCGGCCTGCGCGAGGTGGTGCCGCTCGAAGGAGCCGGTCTGCGCTTCCGCGCCAGCGATCCCGAGCACCTGGCCGAGGCTGCGATCCAGGTCCTCAGCGACGAGGAACTCAGCCGCCGCATGGTCGAGGAGGGCCTCTCCCACATCCGCCTCTTTGACTGGAACGACGTCGCCCGCCAGACCCTCGAGCTCTACGGCGAGATCGCCGCGGTCACCGAGCCCTCGTAAAAGTCAGAGTTCTTCGGCGAGCCCGATCAGCAGCCCTTCGGGCCCGCGGATGTAACAGAGCCGGTAGGCGTCTTCGTACTGGATGACACCGCTGCCGACGAGCTCGGCGCCGCGTCTCTGTAGTCGGGTCAGCGTTTCGTCGATGTCATCGACCGAGAACATGACGCGCAGATAACCCAGGGAGTTGACCGGGGCGGTCCGGTGGTCAGCGACCACCGCCGGCTCCAGAAACCGGGACAGCTCCAGGCGGCCGTGGCCGTCCGGCGTGCGCAACATCGCGATCTCCACCCGCTGATCGCCCAGCCCGGTGACCCGCCCGGCCCACTCACCCTCCACCATTCCCCGGCCTTCGAGTTCGAGCCCGAGTTCAAGGAAGAACTCGATCGCAGGCCCGAGTTCCTCGACGACGATGCCGACGTTGTCCATTCGAAGCGTGATTCGGCAATGCTACTTCGGGGCCAGCCGGGTTCCGAGTGCCTTTCGGGGCATTCAGGGCAGGTCGAGCACGCCGGGATCCTGCGGGTCCGGCTCGACCGGGTCGGGCCAGGTGAGCTGCTCGGGGGCATCGCGCATCCTGAGCACGCGGGCGGGCACTCCGCCGACGACGGCGTTGGCCGGAACGTCTTTGGTCACCACCGAGTTGGTGCCGATGATCGAGTTGTCGCCGACCGACACCCCTCGCAGGACGCAGGCGCCGTAGCCGATCCAGACGTTCGATCCGACGATCACGTCCTCCATGTAGATGCCCTGCTGGCGGATCGGTCGCTCGGTCTCAACCACCCCGTGGTCGAAGTCGATGAACATGGTCCGGTCGGCGATCACGCACTGGGCCCCGATCCGCACCCGCTGGTAGGCGGAGATCGTGCACTCCTGGCCCATGACGGTCTTGTCGCCGATTTCGACCTGACCCTCATGGCAACGGATCTTGGTGCCATCGCCGATCCAGACGAACTTACCGAAACTCATCGAGGCATCCCTGCCGGTCTGGAGCTGGAGGCCGCGTCCGAAGAAGACCGGGCCGTGGGTCTGCCACTGACGGCCGGTCCGGGTGAACAGGCGGCGCCTCAGGTAGCGCAGGAACAGGCGCGCATACTTCGGCGTCAGCATGTGGTTGCGGCGGAAGAAGGAGATTGAGCGGGTCACGGGACGGCGCACTTTATTGGGCTGCCGCGCGAGGTTCTAGACTGGCCCGAGCGATGCCTGAGTCAACCACCCAACTTTCCCCGCTGGCCGAACGGCTGGTCGCCGGCGACAAGCGCGCTCTGGCCCGCGCGATCACCCTGATCGAGTCCGATGACCCGGCCGGCTGGGATCTGGTCAGGGAGATCTTCCCGCTGACCGGCAAGGCCCGCATCGTCGGCTTCACCGGTCCGCCCGGGGTCGGCAAGAGCACTCTGATCGGCGCTCTGACGAAGGAGCTGCGGGAGGAGGACCGCCAAATCGCCGTGCTCTCGATCGACCCTTCGAGCCCGTTCACCCAGGGAGCGCTGCTCGGGGACCGGATCCGCCTGAGCGAGCACTTCCTCGACAAAGGCGTTTTCATCCGCTCGATGGCCTCGCGCGGTGCCCTGGGCGGGCTGTCGGAGGCCGCTCTCCAGGCGGCGCTGGTCATGGACGCCTCGGGCAAGGACGACGTTCTGGTCGAGACGGTCGGCGTCGGTCAGGGCGAGATCGACATCGTCGATCACGCCGACACGATCGTGCTGGCCCTGATGCCCGGCTCGGGAGATTCGATCCAGGCGCTGAAGGCCGGGGTCATGGAGATCCCGGACATCATCGTGGTCAACAAGGCCGATCACCCGATGACCGACACGATGATCCGCGAGGTCCGCGGCGCGCTTTCACTGGCCCACGTGCCCGGCGAGTGGCGGGTGCCGATCCTGCGGACCGAAGCCGCCCGTGGCGAAGGGGTGGCCGAGCTGGCGGTCAAGCTGGCCGAGCATCGCGCCTTCATCGAGGAGGCCGGCACGCTGGCCGAGCGCCGCGCCCGCAACCTGCGAAGCGAGGTGCTTGGAATCGCCACCGCCCGCCTGCGCCGCCGCCTGGAAGCCGCGATCGAAGATGATCCCGCTGTAGCCGAACTTCTCAACCGAGTTGTCAGTCGTGAGCTCGATCCGGCCACTGCGGCCGCCGGGCTCCTGGAAGGAGAGATCGATGTCTGAAGAAACAGCTGTTGCCGCTCCGAGCCTCGAAGACGTCAAGGCCTGGGACGGCTACCGCGTTGATGAGATCGGGGGCCACGCCGTGGCCACAATTGAAGGGGTCTTCGTCGACAAGAAGAGTGGCGAGCCCGCATGGGTCCTGGCCAAGCTCGGTCGCTTCGGCAAGACGGTGCCGATCTCGGTCCGCGAATGCGCCGCAGCCGCCGGTCGGGTCTGGGTTCCGCATGAGCGTGAGGTGGTCCGAAACGCGCCCGCCGTCGACCCGTCCCTGCCGCTTAATCGGGCCCAGGAGCAGCAGGTGCTCGAGTACTACGGCATCCCGGAGACGGTCGGCCGTGGGGCCGAGATCGCCGAGCGCGACGCCGAAGAGGTCACCGCCGAGCCCGCTGCCTGACGGCCGTCGCCAGGGCTGCGCGGTCCGCCCCCTGGTCCGACGGGTTTCAGTTCGTACTCAGCTTCAGCAGCCCAGCGCGCGGGCAATGACCATGTGCTGGACCTCGTCGGTGCCTTCGCCGATGGTCAGGATCTTCGCGTCGCGGTAGAACCGGCAGACCGGGTACTCCTCGATGAAGCCGTAACCGCCGTGGATCTGGACTGCCTCTTCGGCCGCCCGTACCGCCAGCCTGCCGGTGATCAGCTTGGCCTGGGCAGCGGTCAGTGAGAAGTCCTCGCCCCGGTCCTTCTCGACTGCCGCCTTGTAGGTCAGCAGACGGGCCGCTTCGAGCTGTGAGGAGATGTCGGCGATCTTGGTCTGAATCGCCTGGAACTTGGAGATCGACTTGCCGAATGCCTGGCGCTCCTTTGCGTACTTCAGAGCCTCGTCAAGCGCACCCTGGGCCAGACCGACTCCCATCGCTGCGACCGAGATCCGGCCGCCGTCGAGAATCTGCAGGAACTGCTTGAAGCCTTCGCCGCGCGGGCCGAGCAGGTTGCCCTCGGGCACACGCGCGTCCTCAAAGGTGAGGGGACGGGTGTCGGAGGCGTTCCAGCCCATCTTTCGGTACGGCTCGCCGATTACGTAGCCGTCAGTGCCGTTGGGAACGATGATGTTCGAGATCTCCGGTCCGCGCTCGCCCTGCCCGGTGACTGCGGTGATGGTCACACAGCCCGTGATGTCGGTGCCGGCATTGGTGATGAACTGCTTGGCACCGTTGATGACCCACTCGCCATCTTCGAGTACCGCCCGGGTCTTCGTATTTCCGGCATCGGAGCCGGCCTCTGGCTCGGTCAGTCCGAAGGCGGCGAGCTTTCTTCCGGCGCACAGGTCCGGCAGCCACTGCTGCTTCTGCTCTTCGGTGCCCCAGTTGTAGATCGGCGAGGTTCCGAGCGAGGTGTGGGCGGCCAGGGTGATGCCGACCGAGGAGTCGATCCGGGCCAGCTCCTCCACCGCCATCGCGTAGGAGAGGACATCGCCGCCACCACCGCCGTGCTCTTCGGAGAAGGGGATGCTCATCAGCCCGAGACCGGCCATCTTCTCGACGATTTCGTAGGGGAAAGATTTGGTCCGGTCGAGCTCTGCCGCCGCGGGGGCCACCTCATTGCGGGCGAAGTCCCGGACGGTGTCTCTGATCAGGCGCTGTTCATCAGTCAGGTCGAAGTTCATGCGCCGGATCCTATGGGTGCGAGCCCAGGGACGCGCCATCGTCGGCCGGCAGGGGAAGTGCAGCACTTCACCACGAAATAGACGTGGAAATCTGCGCCACTCGAGCGGCGAAGCGGCCGCGGGGCGCCACCGAGGCCACTCGAGCGGCGAAGCGGCCAGTGGGTGCCACCGCGGCCGGTAGGCATCACCGCGGCCGGTCAGGCGCTTTGGTCGGCCAGGCTGCGGGCGAGGGCGACCAGCAGGTGGACTCCGAAGCCGGTCGGGCCTTTGCCCCAGTACTCGCGACCGGTGTCCCAGGCGGTTCCGGCGATGTCGAGGTGGGCCCACGGCTTGCCTTCAGTGAACTCCTCGAGGAAGGATGCGGCGTAGATCGTGCCGGCCTTGCGCTGGGCCGAGGCGTTGACCAGGTCGGTGATGTCGCCTCGGGTCAGGGCCTTGTACTCGTCGTGGAGCGGCAGGCGCCAGACCAGCTCGCCCGAGGCTTCGCCGGCCGCGTTGACATCGGCGGCAAGTTCGTCGTCGTTGGAGAGCAGCGCGGCGTAGGTGGAGCCGAGTCCGATCACGACCGCTCCGGTCAGGGTCGCGATGTCGACCATGCGGTCTGCTCCTTCGCGGGCGCAGTGGACCAGGGCGTCGGCAAGGATCAGCCTGCCTTCGGCGTCGGTATTGGTGACCTCGACCGTCTTGCCGTTGAGCTGGGTGATGATGTCGCCGGGCTTCAGTGCGGTTCCGGACGGCACGTTCTCGGTCGAAGGCAGCACGGCGATCAGGTCGATCGGCACTTCGAGTTCGGCGATCGCGGCGACCGCTTCGAGTACCGCGGCCCCGCCCGACATGTCCATCTTCATCTCATGCATTCCGGCCGAGGGCTTGATCGAGATGCCGCCCGTGTCGAAAGTGACCGACTTGCCGACCAGGCCGAGCTTCTCGCCCCCGCCGCGGCCGGTGTACTTCAGGGTGATCAGGCGCGGCTCGATGTCCTCGCCGCCCTTGGCGACTGCTTCCAGTCCGCCCATGCCGGCTTCGATGATGCCGGCGCGGTCCAGAACTTCCACGCTGAGTGAGTCATGAGCGTCCGCGATCTCGCGGGCGCGCTCGGCCAGGTACTCGGGTGTGGCGACGTTGGCCGGCAGGCTCTGCAGGTGACGCGCCCGGTTGCCGGCGTTGGCGACTGCTTCCCCGATGCGGACCGCGTCGGAAACGTCACTGGAAGAAGAGATCTCGATCGCGCGCAGCTCGGGTGCTGCCTCCTTGCCGTCGGAGCCGCTCTTGAACTGGTCGAACTCGAATGAGGCCAGAGTGGCTCCTTCGACCAGGGCCGCAGCGACCGCAGCCGGATCGACCCCGTCGGCTCCGCCGTCGGGCAGCATCCAGCCGAGCGCCTCACACTTCAGTTCCTTCGCAGCCGCGTGGGACACCGCGCCTGCGACCCTTGCCCGCTCTGCAGTGAACTCGTCCTTCTGGCCGAGGCCGATGATCGCCACCCGCTCCGGCTTGCCGGGGAAGACCGTCACTGAGGACTTGAACTCGCCGGAGGCGTCGCTCGCTCCGGGAGTGCTGCCGAGCGGCTCGCCCAGCTCTTCGCCTTCGAAAAGACCGACCGCGACCAGGTCGGCGTCGAGTTCGGACAGGGCAACATCGCTTGAGTAAGCCTTCATGGGCCGCAGTCTAGATAGCCGGGCCACGCCGTTGGTCGGTATCTTCAGCTTGTTCTTCAATCGACTCCACCTACGAAAGGCGGCAGATGCCCCGCACAGTGATTCTCTCCTCCGCACGCACGGCCTTCGGCAAGATGGGCGGCGCGCTCGCCCCGGTTGACGCGACCGAACTCGGAGGCGTGGCCATCGCAGGCGCGATCCAGCGGGCCGGCATCAGCCCTTCAGACGTCGAGCTGGTCAGCTTCGGCCAGGTGATTCAGGCAGGACAGGGCCAGATCCCGTCCCGCCAGGCCCAGATCAAGGGCGGCGTCCCCAAGGAAGTCCCCTCGGAGACGGTCAACAAGGTCTGCGCCTCCGGAATGCGCGCGGTCGGCCTGATCGATCTCGCGATCCGCGCCGGTGACATCGAGGTCGGTGTAGGCGGCGGCATGGAGTCGATGAGCAACGCCCCGTACCTGCTGCCCGGAGCCCGCTTCGGCTACCGGATGGGCGATGTCAAGTCGGTTGACTCGATGACCCACGATGGTCTGACCAACCCCTTCACCCACCTGCAGATGATCAACGAGGCCAGCGAGGTCTCAAACCACCTGGGCGTCGAGCGCGACGACATGGACCGCTTCGCCGCCCGCTCCCACGAACTCGCGGACAAGGCCCAGCAGGCCGGACTGTTCGCCGAGGAGATCGTGCCGGTGACGGTCAAGGGCCGCAAGGGCGAGACGGTCGTCGACACCGACGAGGCGATCCGCCCCGAAGCAACCCAGGAGAGCCTGGCAAAGCTGCGCGCCATCGGTGGCGAAACCGCCACCCACACCGCCGGCAACGCCCCGGGCGTCAACGACGGCGCAGGCGCGCTGGTCCTGGCCTCCGAAGACTGGGCCAAGGCCAACGGCAAGGAGATCATGGGCACGATCGTCGGCTACGGCCAGATCGGCGACGAGTACGCCTGTCTCGCGAAGACCCCGGCCCTGGCGGCCAAGGCCGGCCTCGAGAAGATGGGCCGCACGGCAGACGAGGTCGATCTGTGGGAGATCAACGAAGCCTTCGCCTCGGTCTCGCTGAACACGGTTTCGATGCTCGACATCGACGAGGACAAGGTCAACGTCAATGGTGGCGCGATCGCTCTCGGACATCCGATCGGTGCTTCCGGCGCCCGGGTCATCGGCGCGCTGGTCCGTGAGCTTCAGCGTCGCGGTGGCGGCCTCGGTTGTGCCGCAATCTGCTCCGGCGGAGGCCAGGGCGACGCGATCTTCGTAGAGGTCTAGCCGGAGACGGGGCGGGGGCGGAGACGCTCCTCCGCGCCTACCTCGCCAACCCCTACAGAGAAGTCACCCCGGCCCTCCCGCCGGGCCGGCCCGCGTCGGACGCTCGCTAGATTGGCGAGGATGAACGAATCGGACTCAGCTGCGTTTTTCGACCTTGACAAGACCCTGATGGCGGGGTCGAGCGGGATGGAGTTCGCACGGGTCGCCCGGCGGCGGGGGCTGATCTCGCGGCTTCAGATCTTCCGTTGGGCCAGGGACCACCTGCGCTACCGGCTGAAGGGTGCGACCGACGAGCAGACCAACGAGGTGCTGAAGATGGCCCGGGACACGCTCTCGAACGTTTCCGCGAGGGAGATCGAGCGCATGTGGCCCGAGGTCCTGGCCGGGGTCCTGCCGCGGATCTACCCGGAGATGCTGGCCGAGATCCACCAGCACCAGGACGCCGGCCGAAAGACCTTCATCGTCAGCGCGGCCGGACACGACATGGTCGAAGCGCTGGCCACCGTCCTGGGCATGGATGGCGGCGTCGGCACCCGCTATGTGGTCAGCGACGAAGGTGTCTATACGGGCCGGCTGGATGGACGCTTCGTCTACGGCCCGGGAAAGGTCGAAGCGATGGAGGAGCTCGCCGGACAGCACGGTCTCAGCCTGGAGAGGTCCTGGGCCTACTCGGATTCCACATCCGACCTGCCGATGCTCGGTGCGGTCGGCAACGCGGTCGTGGTCAATCCCGACGGGCCGCTTGCCAGGGTCGCGAAAGAGGAAGGTTGGCGCATCATCCGCTTCGACCGGCTCGGCCGCAACCTTGTGGTCGCCGGCACGGTCGGCCTGGCCGCCGCGTTGGGAGGCCTTGGCAGTTACCTCTCAAAGCGGCGCTGACCGGCTTCGGCAGCCAGTGCTTTCGCTCTAGTATCAGCCTTGATGGAGCCCTCAACCACACCGGCGAAGGCCGGGGCAGAGACCGAAGAGCAGTTCACCACGATGTCGGGCAAGCCGATCAAGGCGAAGTACGGGCCCGAGGACGTAAAGGGAGAGCACGCGGACAAGATCGGCGAGCCCGGGCAGTACCCCTTCACCCGCGGCCCGTACGAATCGATGTACCGGGGAAGGAACTGGACGATGCGCCAGTTCGCCGGCTTCGGCACGGTCGAGGAGACCAACGAGCGCTTCCACTACCTGCTCGAGCACGGCCAGACCGGTCTGTCGACCGCCTTCGACATGCCGACCCTGATGGGCTACGACTCCGACCATGCGCGCTCGCTGGGCGAGGTCGGGCGTGAGGGCGTCGCCGTCGACACGCTCGACGACATGGAGCGGCTCTACCAGGGCATCCCGCTGGACCAGGTCAGCACCTCGATGACGATCAACGCGCCGGCGGCGATGCTGCTGGCCTTCTACGTACTGGTCGGCGAGCGCCAGGGGGTCTCCCCGGACAAGCTCGCCGGCACGATCCAGACCGACATCCTCAAGGAGTACATCGCCCAGAAGGAGTGGTGCTTCCCGGTCGAGCCGGCGATGCGCCTGGTCACCGACATGGTCGAGTACTGCACCGACCACATGCCGCGCTGCCACCCGATCTCGATCTCCGGCTACCACATCCGCGAGGCCGGAGCGACCGCCTCGCAGGAGCTGGCCTTCACCCTGAAGAACGGCTTCACCTACGTCGAGCGAGCGATCGAGCGCGGCATCGACGTAGACGCCTTCGCCCCGCGACTGTCCTTCTTCTTCAACGCCCACATCGACTTCTTCGAGGAGATCGCCAAGTACCGCGCGGCCCGACGGATCTGGGCCCGCGAGCTCAAGGAGACCTACGGCGCCAAGAAGCCGGAGTCGATGCGGCTGCGCTTCCACACCCAGACGGCCGGCGTATCGCTGACCGCCCAGCAGCCGCTCAACAACATCGTGCGCACCGCGATCGAGGCGCTGGCCGGCGTACTCGGCGGCACCCAGTCGCTCCACACCAACTCCTTCGACGAGGCTCTGGCCCTGCCGACCGAAGAGGCGGTTCGTGTGGCGCTGCGAACCCAGCAGATCATCAAGGAGGAGACCGGCGTCACCAATACGGTCGACCCGCTCGGCGGCTCCTGGTTCGTCGAGTCCCTGACCGACGAGCTGGAGGCCGACGCCTACGACTACTTCCACCGGATCGACGAGATGGGCGGCATGGTCGAGGCGGTACGCCAGAACTTCCCCCAGCGCGAGATCGGCGAAGCAGCCTTCACTTTCCAGCGCGAACTCGACGACAGGGAGCGCCTGATCGTCGGCGTCAACAGCCACGTCCACGACGAGGAAGAGGTACCGCTGCTCCACATCGATCCCGGCGCTCGAAGGCAAGCAGATCGAGCGGCTGAAGAAGACGAAGAAGGAGCGCAGCCAGGCCGAGGTCGATGCCGCTCTGGCCGAACTGAAGGAGGTCGCCGAAGACGGCGGCAACATGATGTATCCGATCATCGAGGCCGCCCGGGCCAGAACTACCGAGGGCGAGATGATCAGCGCACTTCAGGATGTATTCGGCACCTACACAGAAACACCGGTCTTCTGATGGCCGGCCGAAAGATCCGCGTGGTGGTCGCCAAGCCCGGCCTTGACGGACATGACCGGGGCGCCAAGATCATCGCCCGCGCCCTGCGCGACTCCGGCATGGAAGTGATCTACACCGGCCTCCACCAGACCCCGGAGCAGATTGCCGAGACCGCGATCCAGGAAGACGCTGACGCGATCGGCATCTCGATCCTCTCCGGAGCCCACATGACCCTGGTCCCGAAGATCGTCGAGCTGCTCGAAGCCCAGGGGGTAGACGACGTGCTGCTCACAGTCGGCGGAACGATTCCGACTCGCGATATTGAGGAGCTCAAGAGCCTCGGAGTTGACGAGGTGTTCACCCCCGGATCCAGCACCGACGAGATCGTCGAGTTCATCCGCAACGGCGTCCAGGGCCGCAGCCGCACAATCTGAGCCGCCGCCTGCGCTACGTGGTGGACTCGAAACCGAGCAGCGTTTCCCTGACCAGGGGGCCTACGTTTTCGAGGTCGTAGCCGCCTTCCTGGACGATCACGGTCGGCAGGTTCATCTCACCCAGCAGACGGCCGGCTTCGTGGTAGCCCTCGATCGTGACTTCCAGCGGGCTCTCCGGGTCGTGGTGGGCGGCGTCGACTCCGAGGGCGACGACGAGCGAACTTGCCCCCCCGGCTTTCACCCACTCGATCAGTGACCTGATGCCGGTGAGCCAGCCTTCGTCGCCGGTGCCCGGGGCGAGTGGCAGGTTGCGATTGCTGCCGGTTCCGAGTCCGCGGCCGGTTTCGGAGGCGAAGCCGAGGAAGTGAGGGAACCAGCCGTGGCCGGGATCGACGTGGATCGACCCGGTCAGCACGGTCGGGTCCTCGTAGAAGATCGACTGGGTTCCGTTGCCGTGGTGGGCGTCGATGTCGATCACGGCGACCGGGCCGTGACCCGAGTCGGCCAGGCGAGCGGCGGCGAGCGCGGCGTTGGCCAGGTAACAGGAGCCGCCGATCGCCTCGCGGGTGGCGTGGTGGCCGGGCGGACGGCAGCAGGCGTAGGCGACCGGGGCGCCTTCGATCACCAGGTCGGCAGCGGTCAGGGCGACCCCGGCCGCCGCCTCGGCTGCCTCCCAGGTGCCCGGACCGATCAGGGTCATCGTGTCGTAGGTGAAGCGGCCGGCTCTGGCTGCCGCCGAGGCGGGCTCAGCCGGTTCGAGGCCCGCGAGCAGGCCGGGGGTGGGGAACAGGTACGGCACAACCCTGTCCTGGCCGGGGTCATCCTCATGGCCGGACTGCTGCCATCCGGTCCAGGCACCGGCCAGGTAGTCGAGCAGGGCAGGGGAGTGGATGCGCTCCAGCGCGCCGTCGACAAGGGGGCGCGGGTCCTGCGGATCGGCGGCGCCGGCCTCGATCAGGCAGGCGAGGATGCGATCGGCCCTTTCGGGATGCTCGGTGCCCGCGATCCTGACCCCGACCCAGACCTCTCCTTCCGGGCGGTGTTCCCGGTGGGTTTCACTCCAGACAATCGGCAGACAAAGTCCCAATTTGCGGCTTTCCTGTGTGACGCTCTTGACGTAAGGGCTAACTTGCCCTAGCCTAACGGTCGTTCATGAAGCTCGCTGGATGAGCCTGACGTTTTTGGGGGTTTGGGTGGAGGTAAGTGGTGAACAGCTTGGCACCGGAAGGGTCCTGGACCCTCCTCGCGCGCTGCCGCAGCCGGCCCGCCGCCTTGATGCCTCGGATCCGGTCGGCCCGACCGAGTTCGAGGTAGCGGTCGAGCGGCTCTGCCTCGACTCGACCTCCCAGCGAAACATCCGCGAGTCCTCGGACGGCGATCCCGAGCTGATGGCGCTGAAGGTGATGGAGATCGTTCGCGCCCGCGGCAAGATGCATAACCCCGAGACCGACTCCGGCGGTGTCTGCCTGGGAACCGTGACCGCGGTCGGGGAGCGCTATAACGATCCGCCCGCCATCGGCGACAGGATCGTCACGCTCGCATCGCTGACTCTGACCCCGCTCCGGATCGACAGGGTCACCCACCTCGATCCCGATTCCGCCCAGATCGAAGTTGAAGGCACCGCCTACGTATTCGACAGCGCCCCCTGGGGCCCGCTTCCGGAGGACATCCCACTGGAGACCGCCCTTGAGGTCTACGACGTCTACGGCGCCGGATCCCACGTGCGGGACCTCGCCCACGATGGCGCGACCGTCGTGGTGATGGGCGCCGGCCATGCCGGCAAGTTGGCGATGGCCGCAGCTCAGGAGACCGTCGCTGACGGAACCGTGGTCTGCCTCGATGTGGATGAGATCGCGGTGGCGCGGGCGATCCAGCTCGGCCTCTGCGACATCGGCCTGACCGTCGACCTGCGCGATCCGGCCGGCATGCTGGCTGCGATGGCGGAGGCGGGCGTGCCTCCGGCCGATCTGACCGTGGTCGTCGTCAACGCCACCGGCTGCGAGCCGTCGGCGATCGTCGCAACCGGCACCGGCGGCACCGTGCTGTTCTTCTCGATGGCGACCAGCTTCCAGACAGCGGCACTGACCGCCGATGGCATCGGCCGCGACATCCGCATGCTGGTCGGCTCGGGCTTCACCCCGGATGTCGGCTCCTACTCGCTCGACCTGCTGCGCCGCACACCGGCCCTGCAGCAGGCCTTCGACATGGAGGGCGCGAGGAGATGAGGGAGTTCTCCGTGGGCATGCGCTGGCGCGACGTCGACGGCCTCGGCCACGTCAACAACGCGGTCGTGCTGACCTATCTGGAGGAGGGGCGCGACCGCTTCCTCGAGAGCCTCGGCATCAACCGCAGCCAGTACGTGGTCGGCCGCTGCTCGGTCAGCTTCAACCGCGAGATGACCCTGGACTCGGGTCCGATTGCCTTCGGCTGCGAGGTCGCCCGGATCGGAAACAAGAGCTTCGCTACCAAAGAGGTACTGCGCGACGCAACCGGCGAGACCGCGGTCGAGGCCGAGTTCGCGCTGGTCATGTGGGACGGCGAGGCGGGCGCGTCCCGTCCGCTGAGCGACGAGGAAAGAGCCGCCTTCGAGCGGTCAGGAGAGGAGAGCCGATGAAAGCATGGGACAGCGATCCAGCGGTACTGACCGTGGCGATTACCGGAGCGGACGTTTTCCGGGACAACAACCCGAACATCCCGTATACGACGAAGGAAGTCGCCGATTCGGCGATCGAAGCGGGGGAGGCCGGAGCCAACATCGCCCACCTTCATGTGCGCGAGGACGACGGCACCCCGAGCGGTCGGCCGGAGCTCTTCGTCGATGTGATCGACCGGATCCGCGCCGGGAGCGAGATGCTCACCATGGTTTCCACCGGCGGCAGCAACGACATGACGATCGAGGAGCGCACCACCGGCCTCGAAGCATCGCCTGACATTTCCGGGGTCGAGTCCGGCTCGATGAACTTCGGTGACGAAACCTTCATCACCGCGCCGCCGGCCGGGCGCGGCATCGTCAAGCGCGCGCTTGACTCCGGCATTGCGCTCGAAGTCGAGTGCTTCGACGTCGGCCATGTGATCAGCGCGATCCGGTGGCTTGAGGACGGCACCCTTCCCGGGCCGCTCCGGATCAACCTGGTCTTCGGCGTGCCGGGCGGGATCGACGCTTCTCCGGAGGCGCTTGACGCGATGCTGCGGCCGCTGCCTTCCGATGCCTTCTGGACGGTCACCTGCATCGGCCGTCACCACCGCCGGATGATGGCTCTGGCCCTGCTCAAGGGCGCGCCGGGCATCCGCACCGGCCTTGAGGACGTTGCCTACATCAGCCGTGGTGTCCACGCACCGTCCAACGCCGCGCTGGTTGAAGCCGCCGTCGCCCTGACCCGCGAACTCGGGCGCGATGTAGCCGACCAGTCGACCGCGAAGGAGCTGCTCGGACTTGCCTGACGGTCGGGAATCCGGGCGCCGCGGCGTCGAGACCAGGACCTCGATCGAGCGGGCCGCGGTCGACCTGTTCGCCGAGCGCGGCTATCACGCGACCTCGATGCGCGCGATCGCCGAGGCCTCGGGGGTCCAGCCAGCCGCGATCTACCACTGGTTCGAATCGAAGGAAGCGATCCTTGCCCTGCTCCAGAACGACTTCATGGACCGGTTGACCGAGGCGGTTGCCGAAGCCGTGTCGGTGGTCACCAAGCCGGCTCTGAAGCTTGCCGAGGCCGTACGCGAACACGTCGTCTTCCACGGTCTCCATACCCGTGAGGCATTTGTCACCGACAGCGAGATCCGAGCCCTCACCGACCGTCCCCGCGAGGCGCTGGTCAATCGCCGGGACGAGTACCAGCAGATGTTCCGCTCGATGATCGAAGACGGCATCGAAGCCGGGGAACTCACCACGCCCGAGCCGTCGGTCGCCACCTACGCGATCCTGCTCCAGTGCACCGGCGTCGGTCTCTGGTACGAGGCCGGCGGAAGGCTTTCGCTCCAGAGGATCGCCGAGCTGCACGTTGAACTCGTCCTGAGCTCGCTGGGCGCCGACGAGGCCCTGATCAACGAAGCGGTAGGCAGCGCCACCGCAGTCGGAGCGACGAACAGATGACAGACAGAATCAAACCCCACGCCCTGCCGGAGAACGCGACGATCGCGGTTGTCGCCCCGGCCAGTCCTCCCCAGACCCGTTCGGAAACCGAGCAGGCGACCGCCTACTTCGAAGCCCGCGGCCACCGGGTTGTCTTCGGACCCAACTACCGCAAGGTTCACGGCTACCTGGCCGGGACCGACGCCGAGCGTGCCGCCGACCTCCAGTGGGCGCTGACCGAGCCCGGCATCGACATGGTTCACACGCTCTGCGGCGGCTACGGCTGTGCCCGGCTCTACGACCTGATCGACTGGGACAACCTCGGCGACCCGCGCATCGTCTGCGGATTCAGCGACATCACCGGACTCCACCTCGCCCTGGCGGCAAAGCCGGGCTGGGTCACGTTCTACGGCCCGAACTTCCTGCGCTTCACCCGCAAGAAGGATGAGCTGACCAAGGAGACCGAGGACTGGTTCCATCGGGCATTCAAGCCGGAACCCCTCGGCAGGGTCTTCGAGGATCCGGAGGATCCGCATGTGCTCAAGGTCGGCGGCGGAGTTGCCGAAGGAACGCTGGTCGGCGGCTGCCTGACTCTGGTCAGCGCCAGGATCGGTACCCCCTTCGAGGTCGATACCGAAGGCAAGATCCTCATGGTCGAGGAGCTGAACACCGACCCGTACCTGGTCGACACACTGCTGAACCACCTGGTCCGCGCCGGCAAGCTCGATGATGCAGCCGGATTCGTATTCGGCACCGACGTGAACCTGCTGCCGCCGCATGCTCCGGAGGGTCCCGAGTCGATGCTCTCGATCGAAGAGGTACTCGACGAGCTGATCGGGCCGCTGGGCATCCCGGCGATCGCGAACGTGCCGGTCGGCCACGGCAAACACATGGCGACGATGCCGCTCGGGGCCGCAGTGCGGCTCGACGGCGACGCCGGAACACTTGAAGTAACCGAGCCGGCGGTCCAGCCGGCCAAAACCAATGAGGAGGGGTAACTGATGGGCCTGACGCAAATGAAGAAACTGATCGCAGCCGCATTCGCGGCGGTGGTGCTGATGCTGGTTGCAGTGACACCGGCACTGGCTGAGACCACCGACGACGCCGGCGCTACCGGCGATTCGAGCGGGAGCGTCCTGCGCATCGGCTGGGCTCAGGACCCACAGACCCTCAATCCCTTCATCGGACTTGACGAAGAGAGCTACACCGTCTGGGCGATCAACTGGGACCTGCTGGTCAACTTCAGCGAGAAGGATCTGTCCCCGTCTCCCGGCATCGCCGAGAGCTGGGAAGTGTCCGACGACCGCAAGACCGTCACCTTCAAGCTCGACCCGGACCGCAAGTGGTCTGATGGCGAGCCCGTGACTTCGGAGGACGTCAAGTGGTCGCTTGAGACCCTCGGAAGTGAAGGCGAACTCTTCACCAGCTACACCAACAATGTGACTTCGATCACGACTCCGGACGACGAGACGGTCGTGATCAAGACCTCCCGCCCGGATGCCCGTATCGTCGGCGGTCTGTTCATCTACATCCTGCCGGAGCACATCTGGGGCAAGGTGCCGCTGGAAGAGCTGACCTCCACCTACCAGCCGGACCTGCCGCTGGTCGGAACCGGTCCGTTCATCGTCACCGAATTCGAGCGGGACCGCATCATCCGCATGGAGCAGAACCCCGAATTCACCGCCGGTACGCCGAACTTTGACCAGATCCAGTTCATCAAGTACGGCACCCAGGACGCTGTCGAGCGGGCGCTCGACCTGGGCGAGATCGACTCGGTGATCGAGGTCCAGGCCGCGACCTTCGAGAGTCTCGGCAACAAGGAGAACATCGAGACGGTGAAGAGTCCGTCGCCATCGTTCACCCAGTTGGCCTTCAACCTGTGTCCCGAGAAGCTCTGCCCGGATGCGAATCGCAACCCGGCGATCCAGGACCTCGATGTGCGCAAGGCGATCGCCTACTCGATCGACCGCGAGCGCATCAACGAAATCGCCAACCGTGGCACTTCGTTCGTGGCCAACGGCTTCCTGCCCTCGTTCTATGAATCGTTCTACGAGGAGCCGGATGAGATCTACGCCTTCGATCCCGAAAAGGCGAACCAGATCCTCGATGACGCCGGATGGACCCGCGAAGGCGACGGAGTCAGGACCAAGGACGGGGAAGAGCTTTCCTTCAACCTCTACGTGCGCTCCGAGTCGCAGGGCAACATCCAGGCGGCGAAGCTGATCTCGGAGATGACCCAGGAGGTCGGCATCGATTACAACGTTGAGGTGGTCAGTGTCGACAAGCTGACCGACCTGACGATCCGCTCGGTCGACGGCAAGCCGGCACCGGACTTCGACAGCTTCATCTGGGGCTGGGGCGGAGATCCGTACGACCCGAGCTTCCTGCTCAGCCTGATGACCACCGGCGAGATCGGCGGCTCTTCAGACTCCTTCTTCTCGGACGAGGAGTACGACAAGCTGTTCGTCGAGCAGGCCGGCGTATTCGACGTCGAGCAGCGCAAGGAGTTGGTCAGCCGGATGAACAACATCCTCCAGGAGCAGGTCGCCTACGTCGTGCTCTCGGAAGATCCGAACCTGCAGGCCTACCGCACCGACCGGATCGCCAACGTCAAGCCGGCCTGCCCGGAGGAGACCGGCGACATCATCTGCGAGCAGGCGGGTTACGCGCCGCTGCTGACGATCGAACCGGCATCGGGCTCGTCCAGCTCCGACAGCGGCGGTGGCAGCGGAGCGATCATCGCGATCATCGCGGTGGTCCTGATCGGTGGCGCGGCCTTCTTCATCATCCGGGGCCGTCGTCGTCGTGCCAGCGAGCCGGCGGAAATGGAAGAGGAGGAGTAGGCCCGGCTTGATTTCGAGGCGTGAAATGAGGCTTGAAGCATGAGTGGGCGCTGGCTGGCCGGGAAGGTAGCGGCTGCGGTACTGACGCTGCTGTTCGTGATCCTGTTCAACTTCTTTTTGTTCAGGGTCATGGGCGACCCGACCACCCAGCTTGCCCGCCTGCCTCGAGCCACGCCTGAGGAAATCGAAAAACTCCGGGCCCAGTACGGCCTGGACAAGCCCCTCGTCGGCCAGTTCGTCGACTACGCCGGCGACACCGCCCGCGGCGACCTCGGCATCAGCCAGCGCTCTCGTCGGCCGGTCTGGGACGAGATCGTCGACGCGATGCCGTGGACGCTGCTGCTGGTCGGAACCGGCACGATCATTGCCACCCTGCTCGGAAGCTGGATGGGGGTGATTGCCGCGACGCGGCGTGGACAAAAATCCGACAACGGGCTGCTTGGCTTCAGCCTGTTCACTTATGCGTCGCCCGAGTACTGGATCGGCATCATCCTGATCCTCGTCTTCGCGGTCTGGTTACCGATCCTGCCGTCGGGCCTGCAGATGACCCCCGGGGTCGAGTTCTCCAGCTTCTTTGCCGAGGCTGTCGATGTCGGCGAGCACCTGATCCTGCCGGCGACCGCGATGACCCTGATGCTGCTCGGCCAGTACTTCCTGATCATGCGATCGTCGATGGTCGATGTGCTGACCGAGGACTTCATCACGGTCAAGCGCGCCACCGGTCAGCGCTGGGACCGGGTCGTGCGCAAGCATGCGGTGCCGAATGCGCTGCTGCCCCTGGTCACCCTTTCGGCGATCCAGTTCGGAGCGGTGGTCGGCGGCGCGATCACGATCGAGACCGTCTTCTCCTGGCCCGGCCTGGGTGAGCTCAGCTTCAAGGCGATCAACGACAAGGACTTCCCGGTGCTCCAGGGGACCTTCCTGATCTTCTCCTTCGCGGTGATCGTCGCCAACCTGGCGGCCGACATCCTGTACTTCTACCTCGACCCGCGGGTGAAGGCCTCATGACCTGGTCCGGGGCCTTCAGGCTGATCATCGACTCCTGGCGCGGACGGTTCGGACTCGCGATCCTCGGTCTTGCGGTTTTCGTCTCGATCTTCGGCACGCTGATCGCTCCGTACGACCCGGAAGCCTCGAGCCTGGCGGTGCTTCAGCCGCCGAGCTTCGACCACATTCTGGGTACGACCGAGAACGGTTCGGACGTCTTTTCCCAGATCCTCGTCGGAACCCGGGTATCGGTGCTGGTCGGATTTGCCGCTGCCTTCATATCCGCCGTACTCGGCTCGATGGTCGGGCTTCTCAGCGGCTACTACGGCGGCTGGACCGACCGCATCCTCGACGCGCTCGAGAACTGGTTCCTCGTGATCCCGACCCTGCCGCTGATGATCGTGCTTGCCCGTCTGCTGGATCCTTCACTGACAGTTCTGATCGTGGTCATCGGCTTCACGTCATGGGCTGGTACCGGGCGTATCGTGCGGGCCCAGGTGCTGACCCTGCGCGAACGCGCCTTCGTCGAGCGTGCCAGGGCGCTCGGAGCGGGGGATACATACATCATCCGCAAGCACATCCTGCCCAATACGCTGCCGCTGATCTTCGCCAATACGGTGCTGATCATCGCCGTGGCGATCCTCTCCGAAGCGGCGCTCTCGTTCCTCGGACTCGGCGACCCGACCCGGATCTCCTGGGGAACGATGCTGGAGAATGCCTTCAATTCCGGTGCGCCCAGCGCCGGCGCCTGGTGGTACGTGATCCCGCCCGGACTCTGCATCACGATGCTGGTGCTGGCGGTATCGCTGCTCGGTTTCCTCTTCGAGGAGTTCATCAACCCGCGGCTCCAGAAGGAGTCGCGTGAGGCTGTCGTTCAGGAAGAGGCCGTGACCCCGCTGACCCAGAGGCAGTCATGAAAAACGTGCTCGAAGTAGAGGACCTGCGGGTCGAGTACCGCGGCCGGCCGATCGTCGACGGGGTGGGGTTCAGCCTGAAACCCGGCGAATCTCTCGGGCTGGCCGGCGAGTCGGGCTGTGGCAAAACGACGACCGCCCTGGCGCTGATGAAGCTGCTGCCGGACGGGCTCTCCCAGAAGGGCTCGATCGAACTCACACCGGAGGGGGCCGAGGAGCCGATCAGGATCGGCAAGCGGACCGAGGCCGGCATGCAGGTTGTTCGCTGGCGCCACATCTCGCTGGTTTTCCAGGGCGCGATGAACTCGCTCGACCCGGTCAAGAAGATCGACTTCCAGATCGACGAAGTGATCAGGCTTCATGAGAAGGGCTGCTCGAGCAGGGAGGTCAAGGAGCGCATCGCCGACCTCCTGACGACGGTCGGGCTGACCCCGAAGCTGGGTTCGCGCTATCCGCATCAGCTCTCCGGCGGCCAGCGCCAGCGTGTGATGATCGCCCTCGCACTCGCCTGTCGGCCTTCAGTGGTGATCGCCGACGAGCCGACCACCGCACTCGACGTGGTCATGCAGGCCCAGGTGCTTGAACTGCTGGAGCAACTGCGTCGGGATCTCGGCCTGGCGATGATCCTGATCTCTCATGACCTCGCTGTGCTGGCCGAAACCTGCGACCGGATCGCGGTCATGTACGCCGGACGGATCGTTGAGACAGGCACAATCGAGGACGTCTTCTCAAACCCGCAGCATCCGTATACGAAGCGGCTTCTCGACTCCCTGCCGGTGATCGGCGGCGAACGTGGCCTGGCCCCTGCGATTCCCGGTGGCCCGCCCGATCCGGCGAATCCGCCGGAGGGTTGCTCCTTCCACCCGCGCTGTCCGTACTCGACCGAGCGTTGCCTCCGGGACCCGGAGCTGAAAGAGGTTTCCGCCGGTCACCTCGCGGCCTGCCACTTCTCCCCCTGGTCGAGTTGGCCGGAGGTCAAGCGCGTCGGGGTCGGGGAGGGACTGTGAGCGAGCCGCTGATGGAGACCCGCGATGTTTCGGTCACCTTCCGCCAGCGCCGGCGCAAGTCGAAGGCTCTCGACGCCGTATCGCTTGACTGGAGACGCGGCGAGGTGCTGGGCGTGGTCGGGGAGTCGGGCTGTGGCAAGTCGACTCTGGCGAGGGCGATGCTCGGGCTGCAGGAGCTGTCCGGAGGCGAGGTGCTGCTCGACGGCAGCACGGCCACCGGCAGAAAGCAGCTCTCCGACCTGAGAAAGCGCGTCCAGATGATCTTTCAGGATCCGTACCAGACGCTTAATCCGCGTCAAAGGGTCGGCGCGATCGTCTCCGAGCCACTGGTCGTTCAGGGCGTCGACCGCTCGACTCACGACCAAAAGGTGAGACGGGCGCTCGGCGACGTCGGCATGGACCCCAACACCTACCTCGACCGTTACCCGCACCAGCTTTCCGGCGGCCAGCGCCAGCGCGTGGCGATCGCCGCCGCGCTCGTGCTCGAACCGGAAGGCCTGATCTGCGACGAGCCGGTCTCGATGCTGGATGCTTCGGTCCGGTCCCAGATCCTGACCGTGCTGATGGATCTCAAGGAGAAGCGCGGGCTCGCCTTGATTTTCATCACCCACGACCTGAGCCTGGCCTGGTCGCTCTGCGACCGGATCGCGGTGATGTACCTCGGGCGGGTGGTCGAGCAAGGCAACGCAGTGGACGTGATCGAGAGCCCGAAGCATCCCTATACGGAAGCGCTGGTCGCCGCCGTTCCTGTGCCGGCCATCGGTAAAGGCACGGCGCGCGCACTGCTCAAGGGCGAGCTGCCGGATGCGACCGACCTGCCGAGTGGCTGCCGATTCAGCCCCCGCTGCCAGAAGAGTTTCGAGTCATGCAGCAGGATCGACCCGGTCCTGACCGATGTCGGCCCACGCGACCAGCGGGCCGCCTGCCTTCTTTATGACGGAGCGGATCCGTCGGCGACGACGGCCGCCAGCCCCACACCTGCCACTGCTGCGCCGGCCGCCGGCGAGGCCCCATCGGGAACCGTTGATGAGTAGTCCCCGCTGGCGCGATCTCGCAGGGCCGGTCGGACGCATTCCGACCGGGGCCGGAAACCGGATCACCGACGTTCCCGGTGTGCTGGTCGGCCATTCGCAGGCCGGCAGCGGAGAAAAGAGTGGTGTGACGGTGGTGGCGCCGCCAGAGGTTCCGACACCGGCGGCCGTGACCACCGTGAACGGGGTGGGTGAGCTGACCGCGAACCTGGAGATAAACGAGCGCGGCATCATGGAAACACCGGTCTACCTCTGCGGCTCCCACGCGATCGGAACCGTGCTTCAGGCTGCGATCGTCGCCTCCGGCCGCGGTCCGGAGAACATCGTGCTTCCAGTGGTCGGGGAGTGCGATGACGGTGAGATGGCCGACTCGCGCACCATCACCGCTGAAGATGTGGCCAGGGCCCGCGAGAACCTCGGACTCGATGTCGCCGAAGGAACGGTCGGCTCCGGGACCGGGATGAACTGCTTTGACTTTCCGGGCGGTATCGGGACCGCATCCAGACGGGTCGGCGAGCACACCGTCGGTGTTCTGCTGATGTGCAACTTCGGGGACCGGGAATACCTCGACCTGCTCGGCCACCGGCTGGATCCGGCAGTTCGCAAGGCGAAATCCCAGGGGTCCTGCATCGCGATCTGTGCCACCGACGCTCCTCTGTCGGCGAGTCAGCTCCGGCGACTTTCGCTCAGGCCGCAGCTCGGCCTCGCCCGGGCCGGCTCCTACGGGGCGGAGGGTTCCGGTGAGATCGGCATCGCCTTCGCGACCGCCGAGGGAGCAGGCATTCCGGGCAAGGACCTGAACCCTTATCTGGCAGCCGCATGGGAAGCGGGCCACGAGGCGGTCTACAACTGCCTGGTCGCCGCCCGCCCGTCCGAGCGCCTCGACGGCAGCATGCAGGACGCCTTCCCGGTTGACCTGGTCCGCCGGCTGGCGGAACGTCGGTCCGCCGCTGATGGCGGGAACACTTGACCGGGCCGAACCCGGTCGACAGCCTCGAGGCCGAGGTTGTCGCCCTCGCCAGGGACCTGATCAGGATCGACACCTCGAACCCGCCCGGAAACGAGACCCCTGCGGCTGAGTTCCTCGCTGACTATCTGCGCGAAGCCGGCATTGAGTGCGAGCTGGTCGGCCCCGATCCGGAACGGTTGAATCTGATCGCGCGCCTGCCGGGCACGGGGGAGGGGCCGTCGCTGATGCTGATGGCCCATACCGATGTAGTGCCTGCGCCTCTGGCCAACTGGACCGTGCCGCCCTTCGACGCGACGCTCCGGGACGGCCACCTGGTCGGTCGCGGCGCTGTCGACATGAAGAACGAGCTTGCCGCCCGCGCCGTTGCGATGGCCGCCTTCGCCCGCAGCGGTGTTCGCCCCCGCGGAGACGTGGTCCTGGTCGCAGAATCGGACGAAGAGCGAAACACCGCTGACGTCGGCATGTCCTGGCTGGTCCGCGAGCGCCCGGACATCAAATGCGACTTCGCCCTGAACGAAGGCGGCGGACAGCTGCTGGACCTGGCCAACGGCCGCCAGGTGATGACCGTCTCGGTCGGCGAGAAGGTGGTCAGCTCGCTTCGGGTCCGGGTCAAGGGGGTCTCGGCCCACGCCTCGGTCCCGGACCGCTCGCAGAACACGCTGCTTTCGGTCTCGAAGGTGATCGACCGGCTGTTTTCGTTTGAGTTCGAACCCCAGGTCTCTGATTCGGTCAGGGCATCACTCGATGCGATCGGCGCTCCGGATGCCGATGATGCCGAAAGGCTCGACTGGGCCGCCGCGCAGCATCCGGTCCTGGCCGACCTGGTTCCGGTGATGACCCGGATGACCATCACCCCGACCGGGCTGGCGACCTTCGAGCCGAGCAACGTGATCCCGCCCTTCGCCGACATCATCTGTGACTGCCGGGCGCTTCCCGGGCAGGGTGAGCAGGAGGTGCGCGAGCATCTTGGCGGCCGCGATCGGCAGCGACATCGAGTACGAACTCGAGTTCCTCGAGCCGCTGGAAGGCGGCTACGAATCCCCTCCCGGGACCGGCCTCTGGTCGATCTGCGAAGACTACCTGGAGAGCCGCTGCCCCGGGGCGACGCTGATGCCGATGATCACTCCGGGATTCACCGACTCCCACTGGGTGAGACAGGCCTTCGGCACTGTTGCCTACGGCATGGCACCGGTTGTGGAGACCGACGTGAACGTCTACCTGGACTCGATGCACGGGGCCGACGAGCGGCTGACGGTCGCCGACCTGGTCGGCATGGCCGAGTTCCACCGCTTCGTGCTGAACGCGCTCGCCTGAGGCTGAGCCGCCCTGGCGCTACGCTCCGTCGGGATGAGTAACCCACCACAGCCGATAGAAGTGCGCGGCCTCGAGGACTGTGGATCCGGCAGCGACGACGGTCAGGCGCATCAGGTTGCGTCCAGCGTCGCTCGGTTCATCGATCAAGCCCGGTCCTCTCTGGTCCTCGCTCTCTATGACATCAGGCTGCCGGACCCGGTCGGCTCGATCGTCGCCGACTCCTTCCGCGCGGCAATCGAGCGCGGGGTCGAGGTGAAGCTGGCCTACAACACCGATACCGCCCGTCCGGAGGGCATCCATCCACCCCCGGAGACCAGGCCGGAGATCCTGAACGAACTCCCGATCGAGACCAAAGGCATTTCCGGTGTGCCGGATCTGATGCATCACAAGTACATGGTCAGGGATGGGGCGGCGGTCTGGACCGGATCGGCCAACTGGTCAATCGACTCCTGGACCCGCCAGGAAAACGTGCTCGCCACGATCGAGTCACCTGCTCTTGCCCGGGCCTATGCCGCGAACTTCGAAGAGATCTGGAGCAGCGGCCGGGTCGAACGCAGCGGCATGGTCAGACCGGAGCCGGCGAAGGTGGCCGGGGCGGCCGTTACGCCGTGGTTCACCCCCGGCCACGGAGAGGAGCTTTCTCAGCGGATCGCAACCAGACTGGGTGTCGCCCGGCGGCGCATCCGGATCGCCTCGCCGGTCATCACCTCCGCCCCGATCCTTGGCACCCTGGCCGAGTATGGCGACAGCCCCGATCGAATCGATATCGCCGGAGTGATTGACGAGCCGCAGACCGACCGGGTCTTCGAACAGTGGGCCAGGACCTCTTCGAACTGGAAGGCACCGCTGCTCTCGAAGGTCCTGACGGCGCTTCCGTTTTCCGGCAAGCGATCAGTGCCCTGGGGATCGGGCGAGCTCCGGGACTTCATGCACGCCAAAGTCACCGTGGTAGACGACACGGTTTTTCTCGGGTCATTCAACCTCTCACGCTCGGGTGAGCAGAATGCCGAGAACATGATCGAGATCGAAAGCCGCGAGGTGGCCGACGGGATGGCTGATTTCATCGACCGGGTCAGGTCCAGGTACCCACAGACTTCGGTGCCCGCGGCATCGGACAGAAAGGAATAACGGGCTGAAGATGGATAGGCGATTCACAGCAGGACCGCTTGACTCGACAATGGATTTCCTGATCGTGCCGGGCTTCACGGCGATCGGCTACCGAACCCGGAAACGGCTCTACGCCTGGCAGGCAGATCGGCTCGAGGGTCGTTCGGTCATGGTCACCGGGGCCAATGCCGGAATCGGCAAGGCGATCTCGATGGAGCTCTGCCGCCGCGGCGCCTTCGTCCACATGGTCTGCCGCAGCGCCGACAGGGGCGAGGCTGCCAGGGCAGAGATCTCGCTCGAGACCGGAGTCACGCCCGAGCTTCACGTCTGCGATCTCTCCAGTCAGGCCTCGATCCGTGAGTTTTCGGCCTCATTCCTGGCCTCCGACTCCGCCCTCGACGTGCTGATCAACAACGCCGGTGTCCTGCCGAACGAGCGCAGCCACACCGACGAAGGCTTCGAGCTGACCTTCGCCACCAACGTGCTCGGGCCGTTCCTGCTGACCGAACTGCTGCTGCCCAAGCTGAGGAAGAGCCCGGCCGGCCGCGTGGTGATGATGTCCTCCGGTGGCATGTACTCCTCCGGCTTCGACCTGTCCGACCCCCAGCTTGAGAACCGGGAATTCGAAGGCACCAAGTTCTATGCCCAGACCAAGCGGGCCGAAGTCATGCTGGCCGACGAGTGGCAGGACAGGGCGGGCCCTGGTGACCCGGTCTTCTGCTCGATGCATCCCGGCTGGGCCGATACCGAAGGGGTGAGCAACGCGCTGCCCGGCTTCAACAAGGTGATGGGTCCTGTCCTGAGGACCGCAGACGAAGGTGGGGAGACCGCCGTCTGGCTCGCGGGCGCCAGCCCCGAGGAGGCCCCGGGCGGCGAGTTCTACATGGATCGCCGGCCTCGGCCCAAACACCGTGTTCCCGGAACCAGGGAGTCAGCCGAGGATCGCAGCCGCCTTTACGGGCTCTGCGCGGAGCTCACTGGCACCGTTCCCGATTGACTCGTCAGTCAACAACGGGACGTAGTCGCTAAGATTGCCTTCTGAAGATCAACTTTCGGCTCGCCTAGTGGTTTTCTGGCGGGTCAGCCAGTGACAAGCCCTAAGGAGGCTCCCCTTGAAAATCTGCGTACTGGTCAAAGAAGTGCCAGACGCCGCTGTTCAGAAGCGAATCGATACCGGCACCATGCGCATCGATCGCAGCGGCGAAAAGAATCTGAACCCGTTCGACACTCACGCCATCGAGGCTGCGATGCAGCTGAAAGAAGGCGGCGAGCTCCAGGTCGACGAAGTTGTAGCCGTGACGATGGGCCCCGAATCGGCTCAGCGTGCGCTGCAGAAGGCCGTCGCCCTCGGTGCCGACCGCTCGGTTCACCTGACCGACGAAGCACTGGTCGGCTCCGACGTCTGCGCCACCGGCGTCGCCCTCGCAAAGGTTCTCGAGTCAGAGAGCCCCGACATCGTCCTGCTCGGACAGCAGTCGGACGACGGCGAGTGCTACACGATGGGTGCCGTTCTGGCCGATCACCTGAAGATGCCGTCGCTGACCCAGGTGGTCAAGATGGACGTCGAGGACGGCAAGCTGCGCTGCGAGCGTCAGGCCGAGTACGGCTACGACACCGTGGCCCTCTCGCTGCCCGCCGTGATCTCGGTCGGTGACGCGATCAACGAACCGCGTTACCCCAGCCTCAAGGCGATCATGGGCGCGAAGAAGAAGCCGCTCGACACCAAGTCGGTCGGTGATGTCGGGCTCGACGCCTCGCAGGTCGGCGAAGCCGGCTCGAAGACCGCCGTGCTCGCTCTCAACCCGCCACCGCAGAAGGAAGCGGGAGAGATCATCGAAGACGAAGACACCGCCGAAACGGTCGAGAAGATCGTTACCTGGCTCGACGAAAGGAAGCTGATCTGATGGCCGGCATCCTCGTATACGCCCTGCATGACGATGAGGGCAACTTCAACAAGAACTCCCTCGGAGCAATTTCCGAGGCGGCCAAACTGGCCGGCGAGCTCGGAACCGAGGCTGCGGCCGTCGTAGTCGGAGATGTCTCCGACGAAGGCGCCGCCTCACTCGGCAACTACGGAGCGTCCAAGGTCTACCGGGCCAAGGCTGTCTCCGAAGGGCTTGCCCAGCCGATCGTCGACGTGATGGCGAAGATCATTGCTGACGACGGCTTCTCCTACGCGCTGTTCGGCGGAGGCCTGCTCGGCTTCGAGATCGGTGCCGGACTCACGGCCCGCCTCGGTGCCGGCGTGACCATGGAGGTCACCGCGGTCAAGGTGGCCGACGGCAAGCTCATCTCCGAGCGTCCCATCCTGCAGGACTCCGAGATTGCCGATGTCGGCTACGTCTCAGAGCCCGGCATCATCATCGGGCGGCTCAACGCCTTTGACGTCAAGGAGTCCGGCGGAAGCGCCGAGGTCGTGGACGTCGAGGTCGAGCTCTCCGAGTGGTCGACCAAGGCAGAGATGATCACCCGTGGCGAGCAGCGTGGCGCCGATGTGGACATCGAAGCCGCTGACGTACTGATCGGTGGCGGCCGTGGACTCGGCTCCGCCGAAGGGTTCGACGCCTGCGAGGATCTCGCTGGCGCATTCACCAACGGCGCTGTCGCCGCGACCCGTGCGGTCGTGGACGCGGGCTGGTACCCCTACGCCGCCCAGATCGGCCAGACCGGCAAGACGGTCGCGCCGAAGCTGTACCTGGCGGTCGGTATCTCCGGCGCCATCCAGCACAAGGTCGGAATGATGAACTCCGAGACGATCGTTGCGATCAACAAGGATTCCAACGCTCCGATCTTCGAGTTCTCCGACCTCGGTGTAGTCGGCGACCTGAACAAGATCATGCCCAAGCTCACCGAGGCCATCAAGGCCAGGAAGGGCTAGGCAACAGATTCCCCGGCCGGGGGGAGGAGGTGCCCTTCGCGGCAGCCCTCCCACCGGTCCGGGCCTCTGTTTACGCTTCACCCAGACTTGTAATTCCCGAAAGGACCAGCTAATGCCCCCCGTAGCGCCCTCCGCCTATCCGCCTCCGTTCCAGTCCGAGAGCGTCATCGCACGCCCGACTGACCCCGAAGACGAGCGCATCGAAGTCGGAGCCGCGATCGTCGGCGGCGGACCCGCCGGTCTGGCCTGCGCGGTCAAGCTGCTCCAACTGCTCGAAGACCGTCCCGAACTGACCGAGAAGCTCGGCGAGGTTCCGGTCGCTGTGATCGAGAAGGGCAAGGTTGCCGGTGCCCACGCGATGTCCGGCGCCAATATGCGTCCCTCGGCCATGGAAGAGCTGTTTCCCGACCTGCCCAAGTCCGAATGGCCGGTCTTCCGCGAGGTGACCAAGGATGCGGTCTACCTTCTGACCGAGAAGCAGGCACTGCCGCTGAAGCCGATGCCGCCGAACTTCAAGAACCATGGCAACTACGTCACTTCCGTTTCAAAGCTTTCCCGCTTCCTGGCCGAAAAGGTCGAAGAGATGGGCGGATACATCCTCTCCGAGACTGCGGCCGACAAGCTGCTCGTCGAGGATCAGATCGTCAAGGGCGTGCGCTCCGGCGACAAGGGCCGCGGCAAGGAGGGCCAGGAACTGGCCAACTTCGAGCCTGGCTCGGACGTGATCGCCAAGGCGACCGTTCTCGCTGAGGGCACGATCGGCCACCTGACCTACGCCGCACTTGACCACTTCGACATCAACGGCCTCGATCCGCAGCGCTGGGAACTCGGCGTAAAGGAGATCTGGGAGGTCGAGGAGCCGCTCGACCAGGTCATCCACACCATGGGCTGGCCGCTGCGCAAGGCCGCCAAGTACAAGGAGTTCGGCGGATCCTTCATCTACCCGATGGAGGACAACAAGATCTGCATCGGCCTGGTGGTCGGACTCGACTACACCGACGCCACGCTCTCCGTTCATGACGGTCTGCAGCAGCTCAAGACCCACCCCTTCATCAAGAAGATCCTCAAGGGCGGCAAGCGGGTCGGCTGGGGTGCGAAGACGATTCCGGCCGGTGGCTACTGGTCGATGCCGAAGAGGCTCGCCGTTCCCGGTATGTGCATCGCGGGTGATAACGCCGGCATGGTCAATGTCGCCGAGCTCAAGGGCGTCCATTACGCCATGCACGCCGGCATGTACGCGGCTGAAGCGATCGTTGACGCGCTCGAGAAGGACTCGGTCGACTTCTCCGCCTACGACGAGAAGGTCCACAACTCGCTGATCGAGAAGGACCTCTACAAGGTGCGAAACGCCAGCCAGCCGTTCACCAAGGGCTTCTTCGTCGGTGGTGCCATGGCCTCGGCGATGACCCTCACCGGCGGGCATTTCCCCGGCGGACACTGGAAGAACCACGACGACGCCACCTACAAGATGGAAATCGGCAAGGCGGCCGACAACTACCCTGCCCCGGACGGCGAGCTGACCTTCGACAAGCTCTCCTCGGTCTTCATGACCGGCAACGCCACCCGCGACGATGCTCCGAATCACATCCGGGTCCAGACCGAGGTCCCGCGTGAGGTCGCCCAGACCTGGGTCTCGATGTGCCCGGCTCAGGTGTATGAGATCCCGGAAGACCAGCTTGAGTCGAACGCCTCGGTGGTCGACGTCAACGTCACCGCATCGAACTGCGTTCAGTGCGGAGCGATCACCGCCAAGGGCGGCCGCCTGACCCTGCCCGAGGGTGGCGACGGACCGCTTTACACCGAGACCTGAGGCGAGGTCAAATAATCAGGGCACCCGGAGCGGGTGCCGAAGCGGCGGCGCTGTCAGAAGACGGCGCCGCTGCTGTTTGCGGAGAGGGCTGTCGTCTCAGGCAGCTCTGCGCAGGTCGGACGGGTAGTCCCTGAGCCGGATCGACTGGACGTCGAAAATGGCTTCGTCAGGGGCGGACCGCCGCTTTCTGGGGGGTACGACCCACTCATCGCAGCCTGAGAAAGCCTCTGCAAAAAGCTGAGCCTTGACGCTACGGGGACGAGCTTGATCAAATACCTCTTTTGCCATAGGGGCGTTCCTCTCCTACAGTAGTTATGGAAAGTGTCTTCGCCCCGTCGGACGGAAAACCTGCCGCAAATCGCAGATTTTTGCCAGAGACGCCCCGGACCCCGGCGGCTGCCCGATCGACCGTTGCCCTAGAATGGTCGAATGAAGGCCGACATCCATCCCGAATACACCATCGCCAACGTCCACTGCTCGTGTGGAAACCAGTTCTACACACGGTCGACCAAGTCGGACCTGCACGTCGAACTTTGCTCCGAGTGTCATCCGTTCTACACCGGCAAGCAGAAGCTTGTTGACACCGGTGGCCGCGTCGAGCGCTTCCAGCGCCGCGCCGCCAAGCGCGCCCGCGACGGCGCCGCCAGCTGACCCGCAGCAGGACCTCACCGGCTTCGGCCCGCTCTTCGCATAAGCGATGAGTGACGGGCCGCTGCCCGCCGGGCGCGACGCTCCGGTCGGGGGTCAGGCCGTTCTCGAGGGGGTGATGATGCGCGGGGTCACGACCTGGGCGGTCGCCGTGCGCACCCCGGAGGGCGAAATCGCGATCACCCGCGACACTCTTGAACCCTGGGCCCGTCGCCACCGTCTGCTTCGCTGGCCGGTGATCCGCGGCATGGTCGCGCTGGCTGAATCGCTGGCGATCGGTTTCCGGGCGCTCGCTATCTCTGCGAACGCTCAGCTCGAGGCCGAAGGGGAAGAACCGGAGGAGATCGGCGGGGCTGCCTGGGTCATGACGATCATCGTCTCGATGCTGCTGGCGATCGGGCTGTTCTTCCTGGTGCCGGTCGGACTGACCAGCCTGTTCAAGGACCAGCTCGGCTCGGCCTTTCTGTTCTGGCTGGTCGAAGGCGTTCTGCGAACGGCGGTCTTCGTCGGCTACATCTTCACGTTGAGTCGGGTCAAGGACCTGCGGCGGGTCTTCGAGTTCCACGGTGCCGAGCACAAGGCGATCTCCTGCTACGAGGCCGGGGACGAGCTGACCCCGTCGAGGGCCGGGCTGTATTCGAGGCTTCACCCCCGCTGCGGGACCAGCTTCCTGCTGATCGTCATGGTCCTGGCGATCTTCGTCTTCGCACCGCTCGGGCTGCCGGCCTGGTACTGGCTGCTGCTTTCACGGGTCCTGGGAATACCGCTGATCGCCGGACTCTCCTACGAGGTGATCAAGTGGGCCGGCAGGAATCGTTCCCGGCCCTGGGTTCGACGGATCATGTGGCCCGGCCTGATGCTGCAGAACCTGACCACCCGCGAGCCCGACGAGCGGCAGATGGAGGTTGCGATCGCCGCGCTGGAATCGGTGCTGGAGCTCGAGACCCCCGAGGACAACAGTTACCTCGAGCCAGTCGAGATCGTCGCCTGAGCCCCGGACCGTCAGACTGCTGAGCATGATCGCCAGACTGGCCGAACAGATCGAGCGCCGTTTCGAGGAACTGGAGCGCGACATGAGTGACCCCGAGGTGATCGCCGACCGGGAGCGCTACGCCGAGGTCGGCCGGGAGTACCGCCATATCTCTCCGGCCCACGTACTGGTGCTCGAATACCGCAAGCTCGGCGACGACCTCGAGGGCGCGCGCGAACTGCTCGAAGAGGACGACTCTGACGAGGAGCTGCGCCGGGTGGTCAGCGACGCACCGGCCAGGCTGGCTGAACTCGAGGAGGAGATCCGCCTCGCCATGGTCGAGGCCGACCCCAACGACGACAAGAACGTGATCGTCGAGATCCGCGGCGGGGCCGGCGGCGACGAGGCCGCGATCTTCGCCGGTGACCTCTACAAGATGCTCACCCGCTACGCCTCCGAACGCGGATTCTCCACCTCGATGCTCTCCCACTCGGCCGCCGAGCAGGGCGGCTTCAAGGAAGTCACCTTCGAGATTCGCGGTGACGGCGCCTACTCGGTGTTCAAGTACGAAGGTGGGACGCACCGGGTCCAGCGCGTTCCCGAGACCGAGTCCCAGGGCAGGATCCATACCTCGACCGCGACCGTGGCCGTGCTGCCGGAGGCCGAAGAGGTCGAGGTCCAGATCGACCAGAACGATCTCCAGATCGACGTCTACCGCTCTTCGGGGCCGGGTGGCCAGTCGGTCAATACGACCGACTCGGCTGTTCGCCTGACTCACAAGCCGACCGGCATCGTCGTCTCGATGCAGGATGAGAAGTCCCAGCTCCAGAACCGCGAGAAAGGCATGAGGGTACTGCGGGCGAGAATCTACGAGCGCCAGCTTGCCGAGCAGCAGGCGGCGATCGCCTCGGAGCGCAAGGCCCAGGTCGGCACCGGCCAGCGCTCGGAAAAGATCCGCACCTACAACTACCCCCAGGGCAGGGTCACCGACCACCGGATCAAGGTGACCTCCCACGACCTCGATGCGGTGATGAACGGCGAGCTGTCGATCTTCACCGACGCGCTCTCCAACGAGGAGAAGCGGCAGCTGCTCGAGGCCCAGGCCGCCTGAGCCTCATGGGCGCGTCGGTAAGCGAAGCGCTCGGCGCTGCCACCGACGCGCTGGCCGCGGTCGGGGTCGAGACCCCGAGGATTGATGCCGAGGTCATGCTCGAGGGCATTACCGGACGGGGGAGGGCCGATCTGATCGCCGACCGCAAGGCGACGATTGCCCCGGCAGAAGCCCGGGCCTATTCCGAGGCGGTGCGTCGTCGCCTGCGCCGCGAGCCGGTTGCCTACATCCTCGGCTTCAAGGGCTTTCGCCACATCGAACTGGCGGTCGACCCGCGAGTTCTGATCCCCCGGCCGGAGACCGAGATGCTGGTCGAGCTCGCACTGGAGCTTGAACCGGAGTCTGTGCTGGAGATCGGCACCGGATCGGGGGCGGTGGCCCTGGCACTGGCCGACGAGCTGCCCGGCTGTCGCATCGAGGCAAGTGACACCTCGGCCGGTGCGCTCGGAGTCGCCCGGTCGAACGCCGAACGACTCGGCCTGGCCGGACGGGTCGCCTTTACCCACGGCACCTGGCCGTCGCCGGGGCGGTTCGACCTGATCCTCGCCAACCTGCCCTACATCGCGGAAGACGGACCGGTTGCGCCGGGCGTTGCCGAATGGGAGCCGCAGGAAGCGCTGTTCGCCGGCCCCGATGGACTTGATGTGCTGCGGCAGGTCATGACCGCCCTTCCCGGCTCCGGGATCGAAGCCCCCGCGATCGGACTGGAGATCGGCTTCGACCAGGGCGAGGCGGTCAGCGCCCTGGTGGCTGAAGCCGGCTACAGCCGCACGGAGGTCCGTCAGGACCTGGCCGGGATCGACCGCCTGGTCGTCGGTCGAACATGAACGTCCCCGGGCGCGGTTGCCGCTGCGAAAAGGGCGCCCGGCGGTCCCGGCCTGAGATAATTCCCCGGTGAAAGTCGTCGCCACGGACATCATGGGAGGAGACGCCGCCAGGCAGGCTCTGGAGAGCTGCATCAGCAAAGGCGGAGTCGCGCTTTTCCCCTCCGACGGGATCTATGGCCTGGCCTGCGATCCGCTCAACGAGAAGGCGGTGGCGAGGGTCCACGAGATCAAGGGCCGCGACGACGGCAAGCCCTCCGCGGTCATGTACCTCTCGCCGCTGGCGATGCGCGAACTGGTCCGCGATCTCAACCAGCGCGTGTCCGAAGTATTTGGCCGGCTGCTGCCGGGCCCGGTCACGCTGATCGTGCCGAACCCCCGTCACCGTTACCCGCTGGCCTGTCGCGAGGATCCGTCCCGCCTGGGAGTCAGGGTGATCGGCGGCCCGCTGGCCGGGGTGCGCTTCCCGCTCTTTCAGACCAGCGCCAACCTCTCCACCGAACCGGCTCCGTCGAGCTTCGCCGGGGTTGTGCCGGAGGTCAAGGAAGCGGTGGACCTGGCGATCGACGGCGGCCGGCTGACCGGTCTGCCTTCGACGGTCGTGGACCTGACCGACTACGACGAAAACGGCGCCTGGACGGTATTGCGAGAGGGCGGCATGAGCCGCGGCGACCTCGTCGCCGCCCTTGGCCGCTGACCCAGTCGGTAATCTCGATCAGGTGAAGATCGCAATGGGTTCAGACCACGCCGGCTTCGAACTGAAGCAGGCCGTAAAACGGAAGCTCGAGGCCGAAGGCCACGAGGTCAAAGACGTCGGCACCGATTCGGCCGAGTCAACCGACTACCCGCCCTACGCAGCCAAGGCGGCCGAGCTCGTCGCCGGCGGTGAGGCAGAGCGGGGCGTCCTGGTCTGTGGCTCCGGCAACGGAGTCGCGATCGTCGCCAACAAGATCAATGGCATCCGCGCGGTCAACGCGCACGATGTCGACGAGGCGGAAATGTCCCGCCGTCACAACAACGCCAACGTGGTCACGCTTTCCGGCCAGCGACTCAGCCCGGAAGAGGCCTCGCCGATCGTCGACAAGTTCCTCGCTACTGACTTCGACGGAGGCCGGCACGAGCGTCGTGTCGGCGAGATCGCCGAAGTCGAACGCGGCGATCTGTAGGAACGGCGGGCGCCGGCTTGTCGGCGGCCCGGGTCAGGGAGGCCCACCACAGGGTGGGCGCCAACCGCGCCTCGATCATCGCCGGCTTCGCCTCGCCCGGCGGGGTGATCACATCGGCAGCCTTGATTTCGCCCGCCTGACCTGACCTCCGGCGTTGCTAGGCTGGTAAGTCCGTTCCCAACCCGGAATCCCGCCCGCATCGGCGGCGGGATCAGCCGAAAGGTCGATTCTGAGATGAGCACCGTTTCCGAGCAGCTAATGGACGCCAGCCTGGCCGACGTCGACCCCGAGGTTGCGGCCGCGGTCAGCGGTGAGCTGACCCGCCAGCGCGAGACTCTGGAGATGATCGCTTCTGAGAACTTCGTACCGCGGGCGATCCTCGAAGCGGTCGGCTCGGTCCTGACCAACAAGTACGCCGAGGGCTACCCCGGTCGCCGCTACTACGGTGGATGCGACCAGGTCGACATCGTCGAAACCCTGGCGATCGAGCGCGCAAAGGCGCTGTTCGGTGCCGAGCACGCCAACATGCAGCCGCATTCCGGCGCCCAGGCCAACAACGCCGTCTACATGGCGCTGCTCGAGCCCGGTGACACCATCCTCGGCCTCGCTCTCGATCACGGGGGGCACCTGAGCCACGGTATGAAGCTGAACATCTCCGGCAAGCTCTACAACCCGGTCCCGTACCACGTCTCGGCGGAGGACCAGCGGGTAGACATGGATGAGGTTGCGAGGCTGGCCGAGGAGCACAGGCCGAAGCTGATCATCGCCGGCTGGTCGGCCTACTCGCGCCAACTCGACTTCGCCGCCTTCCGCGAGATCGCTGACTCGGTCGACGCGAAGCTGATGGTCGACATGGCCCACTTTGCCGGGCTGGTGGCCGCCGGCGAGCATCCCAACCCGGTGCCCTATGCGGACGTTGCGACAAGCACGATTCACAAGACGCTTGGCGGACCGCGCAGCGGAATGATCCTCTGTCGCGAGGAACTCAAGGCGGACATAAACCGCGCCGTCTTCCCGGGCCAGCAGGGCGGGCCGCTTATGCATGTGATCGCCGGCAAGGCGGTTGCGCTCGGCATCGCCTCGACCGAGGAATTCGCCGAGCGCCAGCGCCGCACGATCGCCAACGCGCGGGCCCTTGCCGAGGGCCTGATAGAAGGCGGGGTGGACGTAGTCACTGGCGGCACCGACACCCATCTGGTTCTGGTCGACCTGACTTCGACCGGGCTCGACGGCCAGACCGGGGAGGACCGGCTCGACCAGGTCGCGATCACGGTCAACCGCAACACCATCCCGTTCGATCCACGGCCGCCGATGAACCCTTCGGGCCTGCGCATCGGCACCCCTGCCCTGACCACTCGCGGTTTCCAGCCCGAAGACATGCGCGAGGTCGCCGCGATTATCGCCGGCGCCCTCACCTCCACCGGGTTCGAGGGCGATCGCGATGGTCTGACCGAGCGCAGCCGGGTACTGATGGAGCGCTATCCGCTCTATCCCGGCCTCGGTTGATCCCGGAACTGGTTGACCCGGCTTGAAGGTCTGGTTCGACTGCCACGGCTGCGGCCCACCCGCTGGTCTTGCGGCCGGTGATCGAGCGCTTTGCTGAAAACGGGGCCGAGGTCCTGGTCACGGCGCGGGAGTACGGCCAGACGGTCGGCCTGCTGGAGATGCTCGGGATCGAGCACACGGTCGTCGGGCGCCACGGCGGCGGCTCAAAGGTGGGCAAGGTGGCCGCACTGGCCGACCGCTCGGCCCGGCTCTCGAGGGTGGCCTGGAAGTTCAGACCGGACCTCGCGGTCGCCCACGGTTCGGTTGATCTGGCGCTGATCTCCGCGACCTTCATCATTCCTTCGGCCCAGCTTCAGGATTATGAGTTCGCCGGCATTCAGCGCCAGCTCGCCTTCCGGATCGCCAAGCGCGTTCTGGTGCCCGACTCGATTCCGGCTGATCGCATGGCAAAGGTGGGGGCAAAGGGCGCCAAGCTGGTCCAGTATCCGGGCCTGAAGGAGGACTACTACCTGGCCGACTTCGTTCCCGACCGGGCGGTGATCGACGAACTCGATATCGACCTCGAGCGCGTGCTGGTCGTGGTCCGCCCGCCTCCCGAGACTTCCGAGTACCACGCTGAAAACCCGCTCTACGAAAAGGTCCTGGACCGGCTCGCGACTGCGGAAGGCGTGACCGCGGTGGTGATTCCGAGGACCGATTCCCAGGCCGACAGGGCCCGCGGGCGAGGCTCGTCCAACCTGGTCGTGCCCGACCGGGCGATCGACGCCCAGAGCCTGATCGCCTTCAGTGACCTGGTGGTCAGCGCAGGGGGGACGATGAACCGCGAAGCGGTCGCTCTCGGCACGCCGGTCTATACGACCTTCGCCGGAAAGATGGGCGGTGTCGACGAAGCTCTGATCGCCGACGGCAGGCTGTCCGTCCTGACCGACGCCGACCAGTTCGAACTGGTCAAGCGCAGCGATCAGGCCGGTCCCCGGAACCCGCGCGATCCCGGAGTGCTGGTCGAGGGAATCCTCGGCGCCCTCGACTGAGCCCCGAGCTTCTGGTGGCGATCTGCATCCCCGGACAGGGCCGATGCTTGCCAGAACCGGTGAGATGCACACAGGCGCGGGGCGGTCCGTCGGCCGTGAGTGAGACTCTTCCGGCATGGTCGAAACGACGGATGCCATCTTCGCCTTCCTGGCGGCGGGGCTGATCACCTGGGCGCTGGTGCCCGTCGCGGAGTTGATCGCCCGGCGGGCAGGAGCGCTCGACGAGCCCGGACCGCGAAGTCAGCACACCGTCGCGACCCCCCGCATGTCCGGCATCGCGATCCTGGTCGGGGTCCAGGTGGCCGGCTGGATCTGGCTGCCTTCGGACAGCGAGGAGACCGCCATCCTGCTCGGCGCCCTGGCTGTTGTCACGGTCGGAGCGCTGGACGACCTGTTCGACCTTCCGGCCCTGGTCAAACTGATCGGGCAGACCGCAGCCGCTGCCATTCCGGTGATCGGTGGAGTCCGTCCGGACGTGCTCACCATCCCGTTCATCGGCGGCTTCGAACTCGGCTGGACCAGTTACGCGCTGGCGATCATCGGCATCGTCGCCGTGATCAACATCATCAACCTGATCGACGGCATCGACGGGCTCGCCGCCGGGGTCTGCGCGATCGCGGCTCTGGCGATGTCGGCGATCGCGCTTTCGCTCGACCGAACTGAAGCCGGCATCCTCGCCGCGATCACCGCTGGCGGCGCACTCGGTTTCCTCCGCCACGGCTTTCCCCCGGCCTCGAGTTTCATGGGGGACTCCGGCTCCAACCTGCTGGGCTACCTGATCGCGGTGGCTTCGATCCAGGGAGCGCTCAAGACGAATGCGGTGGTCGCGCTCGCTTTCCCCCTGGTGCTTCTTGCGGTTCCGATCATGGACACCGCCTTCGTGATCGCCAAACGGATCAAGTACAAGCAGCCGATCTACCAGGCCGATCGCTGGCACTTCCACCACCGCATGGCGAACAAGGGCTTTTCCCAGCGTCGGACGCTGGCCTACATGTACGGCTGGACCGCGGTTCTCGCCCTGCTGGCACTGGCGCTCAGGTTCGTCCCCTACAGCGATGACAGTGGCAATTTCGACCTGCCGTGGACAGTGCTGATGGCTGCTGTGATCCTGGCGGCAGTGGCGGTCTCGGTCTACCTGGTGATCGTGCTTGAGATCGTCAAGGTTCGAAGGACGCCTTCCGAAAAGGGCTGAACGCACCGTTTTGGCTCTGGCAAAGGGTTAGTGACGGTTGACACCAGCCGGGGTCTAACCGCAGTCCCGGAGCATCTCGGCTATAGTCAGCACCCCTTGACGACGCTTGCCATAGAAAGACCCTCAGAGGGCCACGATGGTGAGCGCGCTATTGCAATGATCAAGTACCTCGACCTCGTCCTGCTCACCATCGCCCTACCGATCTTCCTGATCGCCGGGCTTCCCGTGCTCGGCTGGGCCGGCGCCGCCGTCGGCTGGACCGGACAGCGGCTGATCCAGCACCTGATCGAGTCCAAGGCGGCAAAGACCGACGACACCCGCGGCTTTTTCCAGCTGATGGCCGGCTCGATCATCGGGCGCTCCTGGTTCCTGGTTATCAGCATCATCACCGTCGGTCTGATCGAGCAGGAGGCTGGTCTTACGGCAGCGGTGCTCTCGGCGATCATCTTCACCTGCTACCTGGTGATCACCCTGGTGACCAGGCCGCAGCCTGAAAAGGCGGAGCAGTCGTGAGTCGCCGCTGGTACGCCCTCGCCGCCTGGCTGACCGTGGTCGCCGGCTCCCTGTTTGCGCCCGTATCGGCCTTCGCCGCGGCAGAGTTCGACCCGGCGGATGAGTTTGACCTTCCTCCGTGGGTCGAGATCAACATCTTCGGTATCGACATGTCGATCAACAAGGCCGTCGCTTACATCCTCATCGCGGCCGTCCTGACCACCACCGTCGTGTCGCTCATTGCGCGAAGGATGAAGGTCCGGCCCGAAAGCCGCACCCAGACCACGGTCGAGATGGCCTACGGCCTGATGAAGGACAACATCACCGACGGCAACCTCGACCCGAAGATGGCCGCCCGCTGGTTCCCGTTTATCGGCACGCTCTTCCTTTTCATCTGGTTCTCGAACATGGTCGGCTACATCCCGCTGCCGTTCAATACGACCCACACCACGGACATATTCGGACTGGAAGTCCCGTCACTCGGGTTGTATGCGGCGACCGCAAACATCTCGGTGCCGTTCGTACTGGCTTTCATCGTCTGGGTTTCCTACAACGTCGAAGGAATCCGGGCCAAGGGAGTTGTCGGCTACGTTCGCGGCTGGGTCCCCGCCGGGGTTGAAGGCTTCATGGTCGGCCCGATCCTGCTGATCGAGGTCCTCTCGCACATCGTCCGGCTGATCTCGCTCTCTGTGCGTCTTTACGCCAACATTCTTGCCGGGCATCTTCTGCTGCTGTTCATGGGCGGCGGACTGGTCGTACTGCTGGGCATGGGCCTGGTCGGATCGACCATTCTCGGACTGGCTACCGGTGCCCTGGCGGTCGTCTTCTTCCTGTTCGAGATCGGCCTTGTGGCAACGCTCCAGGCCTTCATTTTCTGCACTTTGACCGCGATATACCTCGACGGCGCCGTCGCCGAGGAACACTAAGGAGAAACAAGACAAGTGGACCCATCAATCATTCTCGCCGCTGTGGACGTAGAGACCGCAGGTGCCTACGCTGAAACCGCCGGCCGCGCCATGGGCCTTGGCCTCGGCACCGGCCTCGCTGCTCTCGGTACCGGTATCGGACTCGGTTTCATCTTCGGCAAGACGATCGAAGCCGTCTCCCGCCAGCCCGAACTCAAGTCGGAGATCCAGAGCATCCAGTGGCTCGGCTTCGCACTCACCGAGGCGACCGTCTTCTACGGATTCATCGCCGGCCTGATCGCTTTCTTCGTATAAGTCGATGCTCGGCGACCTGCTGAACACCGCGACGCCGCTGCTCGTAGCGGCAACTGAAGGGACCGAGGAAGGCCTCAGCCCCCTGGTCAAGATCGTTCCCGGTCTGATGATCTGGACGGTTCTTGCTTTCGGGGTCTCGATTCTGATCCTCAGGAAGTACGCCTGGCCGCCGATCAGCAAGGTCCTGGATGAGCGCCAGGCACTGATCAACGACTCGATCACCTCGGCCGAGGCGACCCGTTCCGAGGCCGACCTGCTGCTTGCCGACTACCGGCAGCGGCTGACCGAGGCGCGCGCCCAGGCAGACGAGATCATCGTCCGGGCCCGCAAGGCTTCCGAGGCGACTCAGGCCGAGGCGACAGCCGCCGGCCAGGAGAAGCGCGAGGAGCTGGTCGAGGCCGCCCGTCGCGACATCGAGGTCGAGACCCGCAAGGCGCTCGAGGACATCCGCAAGGAGGTCGCCAACCTGACCGTCCTCGCTACCGAGCGCGTTACCCGCAAGTCCCTGACCGAAGCCGACCAGAAGCAGCTCGTCGAAGAGGCGCTGCGTGAGGTCGACTTCTCCAGCCTGGCGGGAGACCGGAACAACTGATGGAAGAGCTGGCCCGCGTATATGCCGAGTCCCTCTTTGGCGTAGCCAAGGAGAAAGGGACGCTCGACACGGTGCGCGAGCAGCTCGCCCAGTTCAGCGATGCGCTTGAAGCGGACAAGGATCTTCAGATCTTCTTCTTCAGCCCCTCGTTTTCGTCGAAGGAAAAGCTCGACGGTCTCAATTCGGCGGTCAGCGGCGCCGATCCGGAGCTTCACAACTTTCTCGAACTGCTGATCGAGAAGCACCGTATGCCCGCGATTTTTCGCATCAACAGTCAATTCGAGGGACTCTGGAAGAAGGAGAACCGTCGGATTGAGGTCACGGTGACCAGCGCGATCGAACTCGACCCGGCGATTGCCAAGCAGGTCGGTGCCGAAGTCGAAAGGCAGACCGGCAAAGAAGTCGAACTTACGAGCCGCGTCGATGAGAGCATCATCGGCGGCCTCGTGCTTCAGGTCGGGAACATGGTTCTCGACACCAGTATTCAAAACAACTTGGAGAAACTCCGCCAGAGCGTTGCTCGGGCGGCATAAGGAGGATCAGAACCGAGATGCAGATCAAGCCAGACGAGATTGCCAGCATCCTGAGGCAGCGCATCGAGGGCATCGACCCCGGAAGTGCCGACCTGTCCGAAGTCGGAACCGTGCTCTCGATCGCCGACGGAATCGCCCGCATCCACGGCCTCGACAACTGCATGTCGCTGGAGATGCTCGACCTGCCCCATGGGGTGACCGGCCTGGCGCTGAACCTCGAGCAGGACAACGTCGGCGCCGTGCTGTTCGGCGAGTGGGAGAAGATCGTCGAGGGTGACACGGTCAAGCGGACCAACCGCCTGCTCGAGATCCCGGTCGGCGAGGAATTCCTCGGCCGTATGGTCGACCCGCTCGGTCGTCCGCTCGACGGCAAGGGCGACATCAACACCGGCAAGTCCCGACCGGCCGAGTTCAAGGCCCCCGGAGTCATCAGCCGCCAGCCCGTCCGTGAGCCGATGCAGACCGGCATCAAGTCGATCGACGGCATGATCCCGATCGGCCGTGGCCAGCGAGAGCTGATCATCGGCGACCGCCAGACCGGCAAGACCACGGTCGGCATCGACTCGATCATCAACAACAAGGACACGGGAGTCATCTCCGTTTACGTGGCGATCGGTCAGCGCATGGCGACCGTGGTCCAGGTCCGCGAGGTGCTCGAAGCGGCCGGCGCGATGGAGAACACCATCATCGTCGCTGCTCCCGCTGACGAAGCCGCTCCGATCAAGTACATCGCCCCCTACGCCGGAACGGCGATGGCCGAGTACTTCCTCTACAAGGGTGGCGCCGCGCTCTGCGTCTACGACGACCTCACCAAGCACGCCTACGCCTACCGCCAGATGTCGCTTCTGCTGCGGCGCCCGCCGGGCCGCGAGGCATACCCGGGTGACGTCTTCTACCTGCATTCGAGGCTGCTCGAACGGGCGGTCAAGCTGAGCGATGAAGAGGGCGGCGGATCGCTGACCTCTCTGCCGATCATCGAGACCCAGGCCAACGATGTCTCGGCCTACATCCCGACCAACGTGATTTCGATCACCGACGGCCAGATCTTCCTCGAGTCCGACCTGTTCAACTCGGGCATCCGGCCGGCGATCAACGTCGGCATCTCCGTTTCCCGAGTCGGTGGCGACGCCCAGACCAAGGCGATGAAGAAGGTCGCCGGCAAGATGAAGGGCGAGCTCTCCCAGTACCGCGACCTCGCTGCCTTCGCCCAGTTCGGATCGGAACTCGATGCTGAAACCCAGAAGACTCTTGCCCGTGGCGAGCGTCTGGTCGAGCTGCTCAAGCAGAACGAGAGAAACGCGCTTTCCGTCGCCGACCAGGTCGCCTCGATCTATTCCGGAACCGGTGGCTTCCTCGACCGGATCTCGGTCGAGCGGGTTCAGGAGTTCCTTGAAGGCCTGCTGACCAGGCTCCACACCGAGAACTCGGCACTCTGCGAGCGGATCAACGAGACCGGCCAGTTCCCGGAGGAGGACGAGAAGGAACTCTCCGACGTGATCAGCGGCTGGGTTGACGACTTCGGCCCGAACTTCGACGACAACGGCGAGCCGATTGAGCAGGGCGAGTCGGATCGCGTTGACGCCGCCAAGGCACCCGAAAGCACTGACGAAGAGGCCGCAGCGGTCGCCTAGGCGATCCGCGGCACCGAAAACCACGAAGCGAAGAACCGATGGCCAACCGCAAAGAAGTCGCAACACAGATCGCAAGCGTCAAGAACATCCGCCAGATCACGCGCGCGATGGAAGCGGTTGCGGCTGCGAGGTTGCGCAAGGCGGAGAACCGGATCGCGCACCTGCGGCCCTATGCCCAGGCACGCCGCAGGCTGACCCGGACGGCTGCGGCCGAGGCCGGCAACATCTCCCACCTGGCAATCCTCGACGAGCGCAAGGACGTAGAGCGTCTGGCGATCCTGTTGATCACCGGCGACCGCGGTCTGGCCGGCGCCTTCAACGCCAACATCATCCGCGAAGGTCTGCATGTCCGGGACCGGGCTATCGAGAACGGTCAGGAGGTCATCTTCTACGTGGTCGGCCGCCGCGGCGATGGCGCCATGACCTTCCGCAAGCAGAACATCGGCGAGTCCTGGACCGGCTTCACCGACCGTCCGGCCTTCACCGACGCAAGGGCGATCGGCGACTCTCTCACCGCCGCTTACATCGAGGGCGAGATCGACCGGATCGAGGTGGTCTACAACCGCTACGTATCGCCGCTGACCCAGTACGTACAGACGATGACCCTGCTGCCGGTGCAGCAGGCCGAGGTGGTCGGTCAGGGCTCGGAGGAAGAGAACGGCGTCGTAGATGACGGCGATCTGGCCGAGGCGCACAGTCACTCACTCTGGGAATACGAGCCCGAGCCCGAAGAACTGCTCGCTCAGCTGATTCCGGACTACATCAATACTTCGCTTTACCGCACCCTGCTCGACTCGGCTGCATCCGAGCTCGGTGCGCGAATGACGGCGATGCGCAGCGCCGCCGACAACGCCGAAACGATGATCGACGACCTCACGCTCGAGATGAACCGGGTCAGGCAGGCGGAGATCACGCAGGAAATCCTGGAAGTCGTCGGAGGCGCGGAAGCGCTCGGCTAGACGCCAAACTGAAACTGGAAACTGGAGATATGTCAGAGAACAACGGTAAGAACGTAGGACACATCGAAGAGATCACCGGCGTCGTGGTCGACGTGGTCTTCCCCGACCAGCTGCCGGAGATTTTCTCGGCGATCGTGATCGAGGTCGATGAGGGCAACGGGCGCGACGCCATGAGCGTGGTTTGTGAAGTCCAGCAGCACCTCGGCGACGACCGGGTCCGCACCGTGGCCATGGACGCCACCGACGGCTTCCAGCGTGGCGACCGCGTGGTCGACACCGGCGGCCCGATCACCGTGCCGGTCGGCGACGAGACCCTCGGCCGGATCTTCAATCTGCTGGGTGAGCCGATTGACGGCGGCCCGGAGCTGAGCGCCGACATCGAGCGCTGGCCGATCCATCGTCCTTCGCCCGATGCCACCGACCTGACCCCGACCCAGGAGATCCTGGAGACCGGCATCAAGGTCGTCGACCTGCTCGCCCCGTATGCCAAGGGCGGCAAGATCGGCCTGTTCGGCGGTGCCGGCGTCGGCAAGACCGTTCTGATCCAGGAGCTGATCCACAACATCGCCCAGGAGCACGGCGGACTCTCCGCCTTCTGCGGAGTCGGCGAGCGCACCCGTGAGGGCACCGACCTCTACATCGAGATGACCGAATCCGGCGTCATCGACAAGACGATGATGGTCTTCGGTCAGATGAACGAGCCTCCGGGAGCCCGCCTGCGTGTTGCGCTCTCCGGCCTGACCATGGCGGAGTACTACCGCGAGTCGGGCGGCCAGGACGTGCTGCTGTTCATCGACAACATCTTCCGCTTCGTCCAGGCCGGTTCCGAGGTTTCGGCTCTGCTCGGGCGCATGCCCTCCGCCGTCGGTTACCAGCCGACGCTGGAGACCGAAATGGGAACGCTCCAGGAGCGGATCACCTCGACCTCGCGCGGATCGGTCACCTCGATCCAGGCCGTCTACGTGCCTGCCGACGACTTCACCGACCCGGCTCCGGCCTCGGTATTCGCCCACCTCAACGCCACCACCGCGCTTTCAAGGGCGATCTCGGAGAAGGGCATCTACCCGGCCGTGGACCCGCTCGACTCGACCTCTACCATCCTCAAGCCGGACATCCTCGGCGAGGAGCACTACCGCACTGCGACTGACGTTCAGGAGATCCTGCAGCGCTACAGCGAGCTGCAGCAGATCATCGCCATTCTCGGGATCGACGAGCTTTCCGACGAAGACAAGGTGCTGGTATTCAGGGCCCGCAAGATTGAGCGCTTCCTGTCACAGCCGTTCTTCGTGGCCGAGCAGTTCACCGGCAGCCCGGGCCAGTACGTGCCGGTCGCCGATACGGTGCGCGGCTTCCGTCAGATCCTCGACGGTGAACTCGACGACTACCCGGAGAGCGCCTTCTACATGAAGGGCTCGATCGATCAGGTCACCTCGGAAAGCAAGAGCGCGGCGTAGACCTTGGCCGGCGAGTCGACACTCACGGTTGACGTCCTCACCCCTGAGGGTGAGGTCTTCAGTGGAGAAGTGATCCAGCTTTCGACCCGTACGGTCGACGGCGAGATCGGTGTACTCGCGAATCACGTTCCGGTACTCGCGGGCCTGAAGCCGAACCGGCTGAGGCTGCGCATTTCGGACTCCGAGGTTGAGGAGTACGCCCAGTCGCACGGGGTACTTCAGGTTTTCGCCAACCACGCTCAGGTATTGCTGGATGAAGCCCTGCCGATCGCGGATCTTGACCTCGAAGCGCTGGAAGAGGAACGCGCGCTCGCCGAGCAGCGCCTCGCTGACCCGGAGACCAGCGAAACCGCTCGGGATTTCACGGTACGCGATCTGGAGCGGATCACGGCTTTCATAGCTATCGCGAAGGGTGAGTAGGGCAGTCTTCGACCTGCTCGCTCTCGCGCAGCACCTGATCGCCTACGACACCTCCCGTGAGGACGGTGTCCACGAGGCGGCGGGGTTCATCAAGGGCTGGCTTGACGCACGCGGCATCGATGCGACGCAGGACTCCTGTCGCGGTCTGCCGGTGATCAGGGCCTCGGTCGGTGACCCGGACGGCGTCACGGTGGTTCTTCACGGTCACTTCGACGTGGTTCCGGCCGAGCCCGGGCAGTTCACACCACGGGTCGAAGGCGACCGGCTGATCGGCCGCGGCGCTTACGACATGAAGGCGGCCCTGGCAGCGATGCTCCTCGCACTGCCGGATCCTGACGATCCGACTCCGGGGCTGCAGGTGAAACTGGCGATCGTTTCCGACGAAGAATCGGAGGAAAGCGAGAACCGTGGTTCCGACCATCTGGTCCATACCGGCATGACCGGCGACTTCGCGATCACCGGTGAGCCGACCGACTTTCACGTCGGTGTGGCAGCCAAGGGAGTACTCGGCATCAGGGTCGGAGTCGGTGGACGTTCCGCGCACGGATCGACTCCCTGGCTCGGGGACAACGCGATTCTGCGCGCGGTGGAGATGTTCCGGGGGATCGAATCGCTACCGTTTGCACAGGAAAGCTCCGAACTATTCGATCGCCCTTCGGTCAGCCTCGGCCGTATCTGGGGCGGCGATGCCCTGAACAAGGTTCCCGACTATTGCGCCATAGACGTCGACATCCGCTTCCTGCCCGATCAGGACCCAGAAGAGATCCGCGAACAGATCCGCGGCCTCGGCCCCGTGTCCATGGAGCCGATCATCACCCTGCCTCCGATCCGGAGCGATGCCGACTGCCCGTGGGTGAAGCGGCTGATCGAGGTTGCATCTCGCCATCACGACGGCCTGCCCGTGGCGGTCGGCCGGGACGGCGCCTCGGACGCGCTTTCATTCATCAAGGCAGGGATCCCCGCGGTGGAGTTCGGACCGGTGGGTGCAGGTCACCACGGACCCGACGAATGGGTATCGATCGCGTCCCTGAACACCTACCACCGCACGCTCAACGAGTTTCTGGCCGAGAGCGCCGCCGTCGGAGCATCCGATGAGTGAGGACGAAGAAGACCGCGGGCAGGAGGACGCCCAGAATCCGTCACAGCCGACCGAGGAGTTCCTGGCCGGTGGGGTGGACGAGGATCTGACCGGCGAAGACTCAGGGGAGGCTTCCCCCGGGCAGCCGCCGGCCGCTGAAGAACCGTCAGAGGAGGAGCCCGGGTCAGGCGAGTACGTCGAGCAGCCGACCGAGGAGGTCTTTGCGCTGGAGGCGAAGCTGCTCGAAGGCGACGACGTGCCCGAACTCGATCCGGTCTTCAGGGCTGCGTTGCTCGAGAGCCCCGAGAGCGCCGCAGCGGCGGGGACCACGCCCGAGGCCGAAACTCCGGGTGCCGCGGCACCCCCTGCCGAACCTCCCGCCGGCGAGCCGGACGAGCCGGCCGGGGACGGAATTCCCGAAGAGCAAGGCTCCGGCGAGGAGGGAACCGACGAATCCCCGGGGCTGATAACCGAGGAGCAGACCGCCGTCCTGGCCGCCGTCGCCAGGAGCGAAGTCCATGAAGCGATCGAGCTGGCCCGTCGCACCGGTGAACCTTTCGATCCGGTGAGGCCGCCCGTGTCGGGTGATTTCGAGCCGCCGGCGAAACGGCCCCGGTACTGGTGGCGCTTTGCGCTCGCGACCATGATCATCGTCTTCTCCTTCGCCGGTGCTACCTCGGCCTCCGTGCTCAACGTCTTCGACGATCTCACCGGACGGGTCACCGACCCCGGGTTCGAGAACCTCTCCCAGAAAGTGCTTCCCGACAGCAACGGCGGACCGCAGACGATCGCGATTATCGGTTCCGACGCCCGGACCGGCGGCGGAACTACGTCTGATGACCCGGGCCGCTCCGACACCACGATCCTGATGCGGCTCGACCCCGAGACCGACCAGATCGCGATGCTCTCGATCCCGCGTGACCTCGAGGTCGAAATTCCGGGATACGGCACCGACAAGTTCAATGCCGCCTACAGCTACGGCGGTACCAAGCTGACGCTCAAGACGATCAAGCAGGTCACCGGACTTGACGTCAACCATGTGGTCAACGTCGACTTTCAGGGGTTTGCAACCGTGGTCGACGCGATCGGCTGCGTATTCATCGACGTCGACCGCGAGTACTACCACTCGAATGAAGGGGTGCCTCCGTCGGAGCAGTACGCGGAGATCGACATCGGTGCCGGCTACCAGAAGCTCTGCGGGCCGGATGCGCTTGAGTTCGCCCGCTACCGGCATACCGATACCGACCTGGTCCGCGCTTCCCGCCAGCAGGACCTCGTCGGCGAGGTTCGAAACCGGCTTTCCTTCGGTGAGATCATCAAGCGCCGCAACGAGTTGATCGATGCCTTCACCGAAAACACCAGGTCTGACATCTCGGGCTCGAAGGAGTCCCTGGAACTGCTCAAGCTTCTGTTCGACTCGCGCAACGCACGGGTGGTCGAGGTCAAGTTCCCGGCGACGCTGGGTCCCTCGTTCGTTACTGCCACGCCCGACGAGATCCAGGGAGCCGTGGACAAATTCCTCGGCTTCGAAGACACCGCCGGCCCGGTCGGCACGCTTTCGGAGGGCTCGCGCAACAGGAAGGCCAAGCAGAACGCTGAGAAGCAGGCGAAGAAACGTGCAAAGGAGGCCAAGGCAGCAACCAAAGCGCCGAGCAAGGAAAACGACGGCCTGGTCGACGCCGCCCAGGCCGGCCTTGACGAAGCGATCCGAATGCAGTCCGAGACCGGCTCGAAGAAGTTCCCCTACTTCTATACGAAGCGACTGCCATCCGGCACCGTTTACTCGGACGGCAGCCGCAACTACCACCTGCGTGACGGGGACAAGAATTCCCATGCGGCCTACCGCATGGTGATGTACATCGAGCGCTCCGACGGTGTCCACTACTTCGGCCTCCAGGGCATCCGCGGATGGAGCGATCCGCCGATTCTCGAAGCCCCGCACGAGGAGACGACCATGGATGGCCGTGATTTCCGGGTCTATACGGAGGGCGACCGGATTCGCCTCGTTTCCTGGTTCGACGGCGACAACACCTACTGGATCTCCAACTCCCTGCTGCTCACCCTCGAAAACGAACAGATGCTCGGCATGGCCCGGGCGACCAGGGCCTTCACCCCCGGTTGATGACAGGAAACCCCATGAATGAGACGTCCGGAAAATCGCCGATCGGGGTGATCGGGGTCGGCTGGGTCGGCCTGGTCACTGCCGCCTGCTTCGCCGAGCTCGGCCATCACGTCTATGCGAGGGACATTGACGCGGCCAAGATTGATGCCCTGTCCCGGGGCGAGGTCGGGATCCATGAGCCCGGCCTGGCCGAACTGATTGACGCAAACCAGGAGCGCCTCCACTTCACCACAGCGATCGACGAAGTCCTCGACTCAGCCAGGCTGCTCTTTGTCTGTGTGGACACCCCGCCCACCTACTCCGGCGACGCCGACCTCTCGAGGGTGCTGGCGGTTGTCGAAGACCTCGCCGGACAGTCCGGTCATGTCCTGATCATGAAGAGCACGGTTCCTCCCGGTACGGGGGAGACGATCAGGCGCGAGCTCGGCGGGTCCGGATATGTCTCCTGCCCCGAGTTCCTCAAGGAGGGCACGGCGGTCCAGGACTTCATGCATCCGGACCGGGTTGTGATCGGAGCCGCTACCGGGGACGAAGAGGCGGCAGAGCAGGTCGCCGAGCTCTACGCCCCGCTCGGGGGTGAGCTCGTTCGCACCGATATCTCCAGCGCGGAGATGATCAAGCTCGCCTCGAATGCTTACCTGGCGACCCGGATCTCATTCATCAACGAGATCGCAAACGTCTGTGAAGAGGTCGGAGCTGACGTTGGTGAGGTGTCCCGGGGAATGGGGCTCGACGATCGAATCGGACCGTCATTCCTGCGACCTGGAATCGGATTCGGCGGCTCCTGCTTCCCCAAAGATGTGAGCGCCCTGAAGTTGCTGGCCGGCAACTCCGGCTACCACTTCCAGCTGCTCAACTCGGTGATCGAGGTGAATGAACTCCAGAAGCGCAGGGTGGTTTCGAAGCTGACCCGCCATCTCGGTTCTCTGGTCGGGCGGCGGATCACCCTTCTGGGCCTTGCCTTCAAGCCGGAGACCGATGACATGCGGGAAGCGTCGAGCCTCGTCCTGTCAGCTCGTCTGCGCGGTGAGGGTGCCGAGGTCGTGGCTTTCGATCCCGTGGCCATGGAGAACGCAAGGGATTTGCTGCCCGGAGTGGAAATGAAGGAGACGGCCCTGGAGGCTCTCGACAACGCTGACGCTGCGGTGCTGGTCACTGAGTGGCCGGAGTTCCGGGAAATCGACTGGGCCCGGGCGGCGAAAAGAATGAACCGGCCTCTGATAATCGACGGACGGAACTTTCTCGATGTTGGGTCGCTGGAGGCGGCGGGCTTTGTCTGTGAAGGCATCGGTCGGCCAAATCAGCGCTCCGGAACGGAGTAGGAATCTGATGCAGGCACTGGTTTTGGTAGGCGGCAAAGGCTCGCGCCTCATGCCCCTGACCAAAGACACGCCCAAGCCGGTCCTCACCCTGGTTGACCGGCCCTTCATGCAGTACATGATCGACTGGCTTGCCAGCCACGGTGTGGATGAGATCGTCTTCGCCTGTGGCTTCCTGCCGGATCAACTCCAGGACGTGCTGGGCGATGGCTCAAGTGGAGGGCCGAAGCTGCGCTACGTGGTCGAACCGGAACCGCGTGGCACCGGCGGCGCGATCAAGTTTGCCGAGCCCTACCTCGAGGAGCGCTTCTTCGCCCTGAACGGAGACGTGCTCACCGATCTCGATCTGAGCACGCTCTGGCAGTCACACATCGAGCGCGGCGCACGTCTGAGTCTTGGCCTCTACCCGGTGGATGATCCGAGCAACTACGGTCTGGTCGACCTCGCCGATGACGGCAGCGTGCTCGAATTCCACGAGAAGCCGGAGCCGGGTCACGTCGGATCGGGGCTGATCAGCGCCGGCACCTACGTGATCGAGCGGGAGGTTCTCGACATGGTGCCGGAGGACAGCAATGTTTCGATCGAGCGCGAGGTATTCCCGGCGCTCGTCGGAGACGGCCTCTGCGGGATCCGGCTCGATGGCTACTGGGAGGACATCGGCACGCGGGATCGTTACCTGAGGGCGACCTGGGACATCATCGAAGGCAGGGTCAGCACCGATGTCGCTCGCAACGGCAGCGGCGCTTTCATCGGCCTCGGAACTGAAATCGCAATCGATGCGACCGTGGGGCCTCGCGCGGTGATCGGAGACGACTGCCGAATCGGCTCTGGCGCCAGAATCACCGACTCGGTCCTGCTCGACGGCTGCGTAATCGGTGCCGGCGCGCAGATCAGCGACTCAATTATCGGTCCCGGCACGACCGTCGTTGAACATGCAGTGGTAGGAAAGGCGATACACGGCACGAATGAGGTTGTCAATGCGTGAAGACATCCTCGATATCCCGAACCACATCCGCGATGCGATCTGGCGGACTGACTCCGCCCAGTTGAGTTCGCGTGCGTCGGCCGGTCTGATGATCTGTGGCATGGGCGGCTCGGCGATCGGAGGTGAGCTTGCCCGCGGACTGATCGGCGACCGCCTTACCGGACCGATGGTCGTCGTGCGCAGCTACCGCATCCTCAAGTGGCTCACTTCGGAATGGTCGGTGCTCGGCTCGAGCTATTCCGGCGAGACCGAAGAGACGATTTCTTCATTCAACGAGGCCGGCGAAGTCGGAGCCCACCGCTGGGTGGTCGGCACCGGCGGCCAGCTTGGCGACTACGCCCGTGAGCAGGGCATCGGTTTTGTCGGTCTGCCGGGCTTCTTCCAGCCGAGGGTGACCGTCGCCTACATGACGGTGACCGCGGCGATGGCTGCCAACCTGGCCGGAATCGCACCGGATCTGCGGACTGAGCTGGAGGCCACCGCTGACTTCCTTGATGCGTCGAAAGACGAGTTGCTCGAACTTTCCGCTGAGCTTGCCGCGGGCATCGGCGAGACCCCGCTGGTCGTCTACGGGGTGGACATGACCGTCCCGGTGGCCAGGAGGTGGGCCAATCAGTTGAACGAGAACTCCAAGCAGTTTGCCTTTGCGGCGGAGATTCCCGAGGCGAATCACAATCTTCAGGAAGCCTGGGAAGAGGGCATCGGCGGCTTCGGCGGCATGTTCCTGCTCGACCGCGACCAAACCGAACGCGAGCGTCAGCGCCAGGGGCTGACCTCCGAGGCGATCGAGCGCACGGGCGCGTCGGTCTTCTCGGTTGAGACCAGGGGGGAAACCCCCTCCGAGCGGCTTTTCTGGGCGGTAATGCTGGGTGACCTGATCTCAGTCAACATCGCTGACCAGAGGGGCCTGGACCCGGTCCCGGTCAACCAGATCCAGGACTTCAAGAAGAGGCTGGGCGCTCGCTGATGAAGGCGATGGTGCTCGCTGCCGGTCTCGGGACGAGGCTGCGACCGATCACCTTCTCAGTACCGAAGCCGATGGTGCCGGTGCTCAACCGGCCGGTGATGGAGCACATCATCACGCTGCTGAAGTCAAACGGATTCGACCAGGTGATCGCCAACCTCCACTGGTTCCCGGACACAATCGAAAACCACTTCGGCGATGGTTCGGATTTCGGCATCGAGTTGAGCTACAGCCCGGAAGATGCGCTGCTCGGCACCGCCGGTGGCGTCCGCTACGCCGCCCACTTCTTCGACGAGAGCTTTCTGGTCATCTCGGGCGACGCTCTGACCGACATCGACCTCTCCGCGATGCGCGAGTTCCACCAGAGCCACGACGGCGTGGCGACTCTGGCCACTCGCAAGGTTGACGATACGAGCCAGTTCGGGGTCGTGATCACCGACGACGAGGGCCGGATCCAGGGGTTCCAGGAGAAGCCGGACCCGGCGGAGGCGCTTTCCGACCTGGCCAACTGCGGCATCTACATGTTCGATCGCGGCATTTTCGACTTCTTCCCCGGCCCGGGGCAGAGCAAGCTTGCCGAAGCCGACGACCCGGAAGGTTTCGCTGACTGGGCCTACGACATCTTCCCGGCGCTGCTCGAATCAGGCGAGCCTTTCTACTCACATGAGGTCGACGCCTACTGGAATGACGTCGGCACGATCCCGGAACTGCTCCAGGGGTCCTTCGACGGCCTCACCGGCAAGGTGGCGCTCGAAATCGGCGAACCGAAGTCCGGCGAAGGCATCTGGTCAGCGCCTGACGTCGATCTGGCGGCGGTCGAGGTGGACGGGCCCGTCCTGGTCGGCCCCGGCTCCAGGCTCGGCGATGGAGCAAGGATCATCGGCCCTGCCGTGATCGGCCGGGACTGCGTTGTCGGCGACGGCGCCATTGTCAAGGAAGCGGTCCTGCTCGACGGGGCCGAGCTTCCACCCGGCTGCTTCACAGCCGGCGGCGTCACCGGCCGCTGAGCAGCCATCACCGGCCGCTGAGCTTCCGTCACGGATCCATGTCCGAATCGTTGCACCGGTTTCACACCGGTGAGCCCGGTCGCGGGAGGCTTCGCCCGTGGATCGGTCCGCGTTCATCGCCTGCTTCAGCCCGCCGCTCTGCGTCGCCTGCCGGTTGCCCTGTTCACCGGGTGGGCCGCTCTGCGACGACTGCCTGTTCGAACTGAACACCGGGGAACCGGTCTGGGGTGATCCGCCGCCCGGACTGAACGACTGCACCGCTGCCTTCCGCCATGACGGGGTTGCCCGCAGCCTGCTGCACGCCTTCAAGTTCGGCGGCATGTCCCTGCTGGCACCGCTGCTTGCCGGCTACATGGCGGAGAACCTCGACTCTCCGGCTGATGGCCTTACGATCATCCCGGTTCCGTCGGTCTGGGTCAGGCGCATTAAACGGGGCTTCGATCCCGCCTCGCTGCTCGCGGTCGAAGTTGCCCGCAATCTGGGCGACTGCTCCGTCGACGAGCGCACGATCCGGCGATCCGGCTTCGGCCGTCAGCGCGGTGGAGGCCGCGACCAGCGCATCGCGTCGCCGCCCGATATCCGCCCCGGCCGATCCCTCACCGGATCGCTCCGGATCGAGGGTCCGGTTCTGCTGGTCGACGACGTAATCACCACCGGGGCGACTGTCGCGACCTGTGCGGCAGCGGTCCGGCGACTTGGCGCCGGCCCGGTTTCGGCTCTGGGCTTCACCCGCAGGGTCTGACCGGAGAACTCGGTGGAAAAACCCCTTGTCGCCATCGGGCCGGGTGGCTAGTATCGGCAAAAGGTTCACAACCCCGCAAGGAGGTCTCATGAGAATTGAGATTCGTGGTCGCAACGTCGAAGTAACGGACGAAGTACGCGAGCAGGTGGCCCAGAGGTTCGAGCAGGTAGGCCAGCAGGTCTCAGCTCTTTCCCGAATCGAGATCGTCGTATCCGAGGAGAAAAACCCGGCGATCTCCGACCGCTACGTGGCCGAGGCCAAGCTCCATCTCAAGGGCGTCACCCTTCACGCTCATGAGGCAAGCCCCGACATGATCCACACGGTCAACGCACTGGCCGAGGACATGAAGCGCCAGGTCAAGCGCCACCGGGAGAAACGACGCAAACGCAAGGAAACCCGTCGCCTTGTGAACCAGATGCAGGGCCGCACTTCGGGCGGGGCCTCCGCGAGTTTCTGACAGCCGGCCCACGGGCCGATCTTTTGGTGAAAACACCGTGTCCGCCTGAGGGCAAGGTAGAACGAGTGAGGTGATCACGGGGGCCCCGCAAGGGGTCCCCGTCCACTTCCGGAGCCCACCGGCTAATCTTGAACAATGGCGAAACAGCTCATAGATCGTGCACTGAGGCTCGGCGAAGGTCGCAAGTTCAAGGCCTACCAGAAGAGGGTCGATTCAATCAATCGGATCGAGCCCGAAATGGAGGTCCTTGAGGACCACGAACTCAAGGTTGAGGCTGACGCTCTGCGCGAGAGGGCCAAGGGCGGGGAGTCGCTCGCCGATCTGCTGCCCGAGTCATTCGCGCTTACCCGCGAAGCCGCGCGCAGGACACTGGGCGAGCGTCACTACGACGTTCAGCTGATCGGTGGCATGGTCGTGCATGACGGGGCAATCGCCGAAATGAAGACCGGTGAAGGCAAGACCCTGACCAGCACCCTGGCCATCGTGCTGAACACCCTGGCCGGCGGCAGCGTCCATGTGGTCACGGTCAACGACTACCTCTCCAAGCGAGATGCGCTCTGGATGAAGCCGATCTACGACATGCTCGGTGTCACCGTGGGCTGGATTCAGGAGGACGACGAGCCCCAGGAGCGCCGCGACAAGTACTCCTGCGATGTCACCTACGGAACCAACTCCGAGTTCGGCTTCGACTATCTGCGCGACAACATGGCGACCTCGATCGAGCACAAGGTCCAGCGCAGCCACGACTTCGCGATCGTCGACGAGGTCGACAACATCCTGATCGACGAGGCCCGGACCCCGCTGATCATCTCCGGCGCCCCGGAGCAGGCGGCCCAGCTCTACTACACCTTCGCCAAACTTGCCAAGCAGCTCGAGGGAGTTCCGGCCAAGGCCAAGCTCAAGTCCCAGGGCGAAACCAGGGATACCTCCGACGCCGAGTACGACTACGAGTACGACGAGAAGCACAAGACTGTCGCCCCCACCGAGCGCGGGGTTGAGAACGCTGAGAAGTTCCTCGGAGTGGAGAACCTCTACCTGGCCGAGAACGGCGGACTGGTCAACCACCTGGTTCAGTCGCTGAAGGCCGAGTCGCTCTACCGCAAGGACAAGGACTACGCCGTGGTCGACGGCGAAGTGATGATCATCGACGAGTTCACCGGCCGCATCCTCGAGGGCCGACGCTGGTCCGAGGGTCTCCATCAGGCGGTCGAGGCCAAGGAGGGGGTGGCGATCCGCGAGGAGAATCAGACCCTGGCCACGATCACCCTGCAGAACTACTTCCGGCTCTACGACAAGCTCTCCGGTATGACCGGTACCGCGCTGACCGAGGCGACCGAGTTCATGAAGATCTACAAGGTGCCGGTGGTCGAGGTTCCGACCAACAAGCCGACCGCCCGCGACGATCAGAACGACCAGATCTTCAAGACCCGCGAGGGCAAGTGGCAGGCCGTGATCGACGAGCTGCTCACCCGCCACGAGACCGGCCAGCCGATCCTCGTCGGTACGGTCTCGGTCGAGACTTCGGAGATGATCTCGGGCGAGCTGAAGCGGAACGGCATCGAGCACGTGGTGCTGAACGCAAAGCCCGAGTACGCGGAGCGCGAAGGCGAGACGATCGCCCAGGCCGGCCGCAAGGGCTCGGTCACCATCGCGACCAACATGGCCGGCCGTGGCGTCGACATCAAGCTCGGTGGCGACCCCGAGGGCATGGCCCATCCGGTTGTCGCCAAGCGCGGTCTCGCGCCCGAGGATGAGGGCTATCGCGAGGCCGTGGACGAGCTCGCCGCCGACCTGCGCCCGCAATGCAAGGCCGAGGCCGAAGAGGTCAAGGAGCTGGGCGGACTGTTCATCTGCGGCACCGAGCGCCACGAGTCGCGCCGGATCGACAATCAGCTCCGCGGCCGCGCCGGCCGTCAGGGCGACCCGGGTGCTTCCCGCTTTTTCCTCTCTGCCGAAGACGACGTGATCCGCCTGTTCGCCGGCGACCGGATCTACAAGATCCTCGACCGGCTGGGCCCGGTGGACGAAGAGGGCAAGGAACTGCCGCTCGAGGCGAAGATGCTCACCCGCACCGTCGAAGGCGCGCAGAAGAAGGTCGAGGAACAGAACTTCCTGATCCGCAAGCGCGTGCTCGAGTACGACGACGTGATGAACGAGCAGCGCCGGGTGGTCTACAAGTACCGCGGCGAGATCCTCGAAGGCCGCGACATATCCGACGTTGCCCGCGAGGAGCTCAACGGCGTTATCGAGAGGCTGGTCGAGGAGTACACGCCCGGAGATCTGGTCGAGGACTGGGACCTGCCCGGCCTGGACACCCAGCTTCACCTGATCTGGCCCTGCTCGATCGACGTGGGCGGCATGTCGCCCCACTCGGTCGACCGCGAAGGCCTCAAGTCGGACCTGACCGCAGACGCCCAGTCGGCCTACGAAGAGCGTGAATCCGAGCTCGGCGAAGAGGTCATGCGCTACATCGAGCGCACGATCCTGCTCCAGGTGATCGACAACCGCTGGCGCGAGCACCTTTACGACATGGACTACCTGCGTGAAGGCATCCATCTGCGCGGCTTCGCCCAGATCGACCCCCTGGTGGCCTACAAGAACGAGGGCTACTCGATGTTCACCGACCTGATGAACGCGATCTGGGAGGAGTTCAGCAAGCTGGTCTTCAACGTCGAGGTCCAGCTTGAGCCGGACGAGGTCCAGCGGGCCTTTGCCGCTGTGGACGACAACCTTGACGACCTCGACTACTCGGGCGGCACGCTCGAGGAACAGCCTTCCGCGCTCGCCGAGATCGCTGCCGGGGCCACGCCGGAGACGGTTACCACCGGAGGCCCACCGGCGGCCGCCCCGAATGAAGGTGGCGTGCTCTCGGTCGGTGCCACGACCAAGATCAAGTCAGAGCAGGAGAACATCGGTCGAAACGACCCCTGCTGGTGCGGCTCGGGCAAGAAGTTCAAGAAGTGCCACGGGGCCTGACCGCCGCCGCGCTGGAATTCGTAGGCGCCTTCAACGAGGGTGATCTCGATGCCTTCAACGAGGTGCTTCATCCGGATGTAGAGATCCATTCCGGCCGGGGGCTGCGTGAGGGCCGTGACGCCGCCCGTGCCTGGGCGACCCGGGCCCCGGGCGGGGTCCAGCAGACGATCGAAGTGACTGACACCGCCGAGGGTGAGTCCGAGGTCCTGCTTACCGTCGAGCGCCACTGGCACTGGGATGAGGACGGCAGTCACGCCGCCACCGACCAGCTTGCCTGGCTGTTCGGCTTCCGCGACGGCCTGGTCTGCTCCTGGCGGCCGTTCGAGGACCGCGAAGTCGCTCGCGCTGCCTTCGAAGCGGAAGGCCCCTACTCGCCTGAGCTTCCGTAGTGCCGGTCAAGCCAGGCTGAGAAGTCCGGACCCTGGCCCTCGTGAGGCCGGCCTCCATCGGTTCGCCATGGTCCTTCATCCGACGGCAGCGTGAAGGCGCCGGCTGCGAGCGCTCTACCCGTCCTTCCGATCAGCGGGATCGGGACCACGGCTCCGCGCCTGCCGGTCGCACGTTTCCACTCCCGGGCCAGGCCGCCGAGGGCGTGCCGCTCCGGGCCCGCGATCTGCCGGGAATCGTTCAGCGGCTTCCCCAGCGCGATCGACGCAAGCTCCGCCGCTGCAGTCTCGGCTGCGATTGGCTGGAGCGGGGCGGAGCCGCCAGGCAGCATCCCGAATCTTGCGGAGGCAGAGAAAGCACCGTCGATCAGTTCGTGAAACTGGGTTGCGCGCAGCAGGCTCCAGCCGACCGGGCTCTTCCGGACCAGCTCCTCCTGCCGCGCCTTCGCCTTGTAGTAGCCGAGCCCGACCTGCTCGCAGCCGAGGATCGACACGCCGACGAAGTGTTCGACCCCGGCCGGCCTGCCAGGCCTCGATCAGCCGGGAGCTTCCGTCCAGCATCACCGGGCCGGGCCGCACGGAGTTGTTGGCTGCGTCGATGACGGTGCTCGCACCGCGCAGAGCCGCCGATGCAGCTCCGGACCGGTGGTCATCTGGCTTTGAGAGGTCGAATTCGAAGTGCTCGCAGTCCGGCACCAGCCCTTCGGGCCGATTGCGGGACAGGATGCGCACCGTCTCGCCTGCTTCGAGCAGGCGGTCGACCACGGCGGATCCGAGCGTGCCCGTTCCGCCGACGACAGCGATCAATCGGGGCTCCGGTCGAGTTCGGTGTCGGCGAAGGAGAGCGGATCCTCGACCGGCTCCAGGTGGGTGAAGACTGTCGCCGGCTCAGCCGCGGCGCGAAGCTCCTGCTCGACCCTTTCGGCGAAGTCATGACCCGCCTGAACGGTCCAGTCGCCGGGCACCAGCAAATGAACCGAAATGAAGGAGCGCCGACCGGACTTGCGCGTCCTCAGGGCGTGGAACTCGACGCTGCCGTGATCCTCGAAGTGGGCCAGGACCGCATTGATCGAGTCCATCTCGGCCTGGGGCAGCGCTTTGTCCATCAGTCCGGACATCGAGTCGCGCACCAGTCCGGATCCGGTTCTGACGATGTTGGCCGCGACGATCAGGGCGATGATCGGGTCCAGCCGCTCCAGACCGGTCAGCCAGACCAAGGCGACTCCGACGATCACACCAGCGGTCGTCCAGACATCGGTCATCAGATGGCGACCGTCTGCCTCGAGCGTCATGGATTGCTCCTGCCTGCCGGTCCGGATCAGCAGGGTCGCCGCCCCGAGATTGATCAGCGAGGCCACAGCCGAGATCGTCAGGCCGATGCCGACCTCGGTCAGCCCCGCCGGGGTGATCAGTCGGTCGATCGCGGCGTAGGCAATCGTGACCGCTGCCAGCAGGATCATCGCGCCTTCGAAGCCGGCGGATACGTAGTCCGCCTTCTCATGGCCGTAGGTGTGGTCTTCGTCGGGAGGGCGGGTAGACCAGAGGATCACGACAAGTCCGACCAGCGCGGCGACCAGGTTGACCACTGACTCCAGTGCGTCGGAGAGCAGGCCGACCGAGCCCGTCAACAGCCAGGCTGCCGTCTTCATCGAGATCGTCACCAGCGATACCGCGATCGCGACCGAGATGATCGTGATCAGCCGTTTTCTTCGGCGGCTCTCCTCGCTGTTACCGGTCATCCGCTGAATACTCCCAGAGCGTTAGGCTGACCCGGTGGCCGAGGCAGTGAACACCGACTCCGTACCGGCCCGGATCACCTCGATCCGGGACAATCTGGCCCTGCTCGGCGAGTACCTGGACCTGACCGAACTCGAGCGCGAGATCGAGCGGCTCGAAAACGAGATGCAGCAGCCCGGCTTTTGGGATGACCAGGACAAGGCAGCCGACGTCTCGGCCGAGCACTCGAGAAACCAGCGCAAGCTGGAGAACTTCCGCACCCTGGAGTCCGAGGCCGCCGACCTGAGCGACATGGCCGAGATGGCCGAAAGCGACGCTGAGATGGCCACTGAGCTGGAGCAGCTGCTCGTCTCGATCGAAACCCGGCTGGAGGCACTCGAAGAAGCCCGCCTGTTCAGCGGCGAATACGACGCAGGCGACGCTCTGGTCAGCGTTCATGCCGGAGCCGGCGGCACCGACTCCCAGGACTGGGCCGAGATCCTGCTTCGCATGTACCTGCGCTGGGCCGAGCGGCGCGGCTTCAAGGTAGAGATGAAGGAGGCCTCCGAAGGCGACGAGGCCGGGCTCAAGTCAGCCACCTTCCTGCTCAAGGGCGAGAACGCCTACGGCCTGGTCGCCGCCGAGCGCGGAGTTCACCGTCTGGTCCGGATCTCGCCCTTCGATTCTTCGGCCCGCCGCCACACCTCGTTCGCCCAGGTAGACGTCGCGCCGGTGGTCGATGAAACCGTCGACGTGGACATCGACGAGTCCGACCTTCGAATCGATACCTACCGCGCCTCGGGCGCAGGTGGCCAGCACGTCAACAAGACTGACTCGGCAGTTCGCATCACCCACGAGCCGACCGGGGTGGTGGTCCAGTGCCAGAACGAGCGCTCCCAGACCCAGAACAAGGCGGTCGCCATGGGCATGCTGCGCTCGAAGCTGATCGAACTGGAGGAGCGCAAGCGCACCGAGGCGGTCAACAAAGAGCGCGGTGAGGTCCAGGACGTCGCCTGGGGCTCACAGATCCGCAGCTACGTGCTCCACCCCTACACGATGGTCAAAGACCACCGCACTGAATACGAAGTCGGCGACACCCAGCGAGTCCTTGACGGCGACATCGACGGCTTCATCCGCGAGTACCTGAACCGCACCGTCGGCTGAGCCAGCGTCCGCTTCATGCGGCTTGCTGATCCAGCCTCCCTTCCGGGCGGCGGGCAGTCGGCCTGCTCCGACAGCGGTCGGATCGGGTCCGGCGTTGATCAGGCGCGCTCAAGGTCGAGCAGCCGCTCTTTGAGGCGGGCCCCGGCAGCCCCGTTTCCGTAATCCCCGATCGAACCGTCGGCTCGGATCACCCGGTGGCAGGGGATGATCAGTGAGATCGGATTGCTCGCCATCGCCGTGCCCACGGCCCGGGCGGCACCGGGAGCGCCGGCCATGATCGCGACCTCGCTGTAGCTGGCGGTCTCGGCGTAGGGAATCCTGCGGGTGGCCCTCAGGGCGCGGCGCCTGAAGCCGGAGATCAGGCGCCAGTCGACCTCAACCTCGAAGCCGGTCAGGTCTCCCTCCAGGAAGGCGAATACCTGCTGGGCCGGCTCATCCGCTTGCGATCCGTCTTCGACAGGGTTGAGCCCGGTCTGGACCATGACTTCCTCGACCAGGGCGTCAGGGTCGGTGCCCGGTAGCGAGCAGCGGATCACACCGCGGTCGGTGGCGGCCAGGGCAACCGGGCCCAAGGCGGTATCGAAGACTGTGTGGGCAAAATGGCTCATCATGGTTTCCCCGGATTGATCACTGGCAAGCGTACGCCTTAGGCTGCGGGGATGAGCCACCTGCCCGAAGGAACCGCGGCCCTGATCGAGACGGCGCTGGCCGAAGACATCGGCTCGGGTGACGTGACCGCGGCGGCAACCGTCCCCGACGATCTCATCGCCGAGGCCCGGTTGATCCTGAAGGAGCCAGGCGTCATCTTCGGACTGGATGTAGTCGAGCAGGTATTTCGCCAGGCGGGGGTCTCCGACTTCGACCGGATGGCGATGGAGGGCCACTGGCACAAGGACGTGCCGCTCGATGTCGCCCTGATCCGCGGCCCGGCGCGGGCCGTCCTGGCGGGGGAGAGGGTCGCACTCAACTTCCTCGGTCATCTTTCCGGGGTTTCGACCCTGACCGCGCGATTCGTCGACGAGGTCTCCGGTACCGGGGTACGGATCCTCGACACGCGAAAGACCACGCCGGGACTGCGCCTGCTGGAGAAGCAGGCCGTCTCCTGGGGCGGCGGGCTCAATCACCGGATCGGCCTCTACGACGCCGTGCTGATCAAGGAGAACCACATCGCAGTCGCCGGCGGCCTGGCCGTGGCGGTGGAGGCCTGCCGCGAGGCACAGCCAGAACTCCTGATCGAAGTCGAAGCCGAGACCCCTGCCCAGGTCGAAGAGGCCATCGCCGCCCGGGCCGACCGCATCCTGCTCGACAACATGGACCCCTCAAAGATGATCGCGGCAGTCGAGCTGCGGGACTCGGCCGGGAGTGGAGTCGAGCTGGAAGCCTCCGGCGGCATCGATCTCAACAACGTGCGCGAGGTCGCCGGGACCGGGGTTGACTTCATCTCGATCGGTGCCCTGACCCACTCGGCCCCGGTGCTCGACTTCAGCCTCCTGATCGACCCGGCCTGAGCATTTCGGCCACTTCCCCGAAGGTGTACACGTCTGTGGGGTCTATGAGCCACTAAACGTGTACGCCACGGGCAGCGAGGGATCCCCAACCCTGAGGTCGGTGGGCCCGGCCGAAGGTGGCCCTGGCCGAAGGTGTACACGTCTGTGGGGTCTATGAGCCACTAAACGTGTACGCCACGGGCAGCGAGGGATCCCCAACCCTTGAGGTCGGTGGGCCCGGCCGAAGGTGGGCCCGGCCGAAGGTGGGCCGGGCCGAAGGTGTACACGTCTGTGGGGTCTATGAGCCACTAGACGTGTACGCCTTGGGTGGGGAGGCGGGCCCGCGGGCGGGCCAATCTGGAGGAGGGCGTAGAATCGATCCATGGCGATGACGGAGCTTCCGATGGTGCCTTCGGGCATGGCTACCCCGCTCGAGCCGGCGGCGATCGAGCAGCTGAGCGCCGAGATCCGTGAACTCGCCAAGGCGAAAGACGCGGTCATCCTCGCCCACAACTACGAAGTGCCGGAGATCCAGGACGTGGCCGACTTCACCGGTGACTCGCTCGGGCTCTCGCGCCAGGCGGCTGCGACCGAGGCCTCCGTCGTCGCCTTCTGCGGGGTCCACTTCATGGCTGAGACCGCCTCGATCCTCTCGCCACAAAAGACGGTCCTGATCCCCGACCTCGACGCCGGCTGTTCGCTGGCCGACTCGATCAACGCCGACCAGCTTCGTGAATGGAAGGCGAAGCACCCGGGCGCGATGGTGGTCATGTACGTGAACACCTCGGCCGAAGTCAAGGCCGAAACCGACTACTGCTGCACCTCTTCGAATGCGATCAAGGTGGTCGAACACATCTGGGCCGAGCATGGTGCCGATACCGAGATACTGTTCGGCCCCGACATGTGGCTGGGTCAGTTCGTCGCCCGCGCGACCGGTCTGAGCGATGACCCCGAGAAGGCATCGCGCTTCCACGTCTGGGACGGCGAATGCCATGTTCACGCCGGCATCCGTCCCGACGACATCAAGCGGACCCGTGAAGAGAATCCCGAAGCCGAATTTCTGATCCACCCGGAATGTGGCTGCGCAACCCAGGCGATGGAGTACGTCGCCTCGGGCGACATTGATGCCGAGGGCGTCCACATGCTCTCGACCTCGCAGATGATCGATCACGTCAGGGAGAACCCCGAAGGCAGCTTCGTGGTCGCCACTGAGAACAGCATGCTCTACCCGATCCGCAAGGTCGCCCCGGAGGCGAACCTGATCGAGGCCAACCGGATGGCCTTCTGCAAGTACATGAAGATGATCACCCTGCCGAAGCTGCGCGACTCGCTGCGGGACATGAAGTTCGAGGTCAAGGTGGACGAAGAACTCGCCCGCCGGGCCAAGCTGCCGATCGAGCGCATGGTGTCGATCGGCTGATCGTTGATCGACCTTCTGGCGACGGCCTCACAGGTCTTTCCCTCAACCAACGCTTTCCCGGCAGTAGACCAGGACTACCTGCTTCAGGCGCGCCAGATGCAGGCGCTGTCGTTCGCCATTCACATCCCGCTGGTCTGCTTCGGCGTCGCCTTCCCGGCGATGGTGATCTTCATGGAGTGGCTCGGTCTGCGGACCGGCAAGGCCCACTACACGGCGATCGCCCGGCGCTGGTCGAAGGTGATGGTCACCCTGTTCGCCGCCGGTGTGGTCACCGGCACCCTGCTCAGCTTCGAACTCGGCATCCTCTGGCCGGGCTTCATGTCGGCCTTCGGTGACGTGTTCGGGCTGGCCTTCGGACTGGAGGGCTTCTCCTTCTTCATCGAAGCGATCTTCATGGGCATCTACATCTACGGCTGGGACCGGATCTCCCCGAAGAAGCACCTGCTGACCGGCATCCCGGTGATGGTGACCGGGTTCACCGGCTCGCTGATGGTGATCTCGGTAAACGCCTGGATGAACAACCCTTCCGGTTTCGACATCGTCAACGGCGAGGTCACCAACGTCCAGCCATGGACCGCGCTGTTCGGCAACGGCCACCTCTGGCCGCAGCTCACCCACATGTACCTGGCCGCCTACATCGTGGTCGGCTTCCTGCTTGCCGGCATCTACGCCTTCGCCTGGCTGAAGGGTCGTCGCGGTGCCTACTTCCGCACCGCGATGGTGATCCCGCTGGCGATCGCCTGCCTGGCCGCTCCGACCCAGCTTCTGATCGGGGACTGGGCTGCGCGCACCGTCGCCGAGGACCAGCCGATCAAGCTGGCCTCATTCGAAGGCCTCTACAAGACGACCAAAGGAGCGCCGGAGACGATCTTCGGCTGGTACACCGACGAGAACACGATCGAGTACGGGATCGAGATCCCGAAGCTGCTCTCGTTGCTGGCGTATCACGACCCCGAACGCCACGGTGCAGGGCCTGGAGACCGTGCCTGAGGAGGACCGGCCACCCATCAACGTGGTGCGCATCGCCTTCCAGACCATGGTCGGAATCGGCACCGGACTGGCGGCGCTTTCGGTCTGGTTCCTGTTCATGTGGTGGCGGCGAAGGCGGTTGCCGGAGACCAGGTGGTTCTACCGGGCGGTGATCGTTGCCGGACCGGCTGCGGTGGTCGCGCTGATCGCCGGCTGGGTGACGACCGAGGTCGGCCGCCAACCCTGGGTCGTCTACGGGGTGATGCGTACCGAAGAGGCGGTATCCGGGGCCGACGGCATCGTCTTTGGCTACGGGGCGCTGATCGCCGTCTATGTGGCGCTGTTCGTTGCCACGTTCTGGGTCCTGCGAAAGCTCGCGCGCACACCGCTGCCGCCGGAGATCGCGGCGCTCGAACAGGATGCCAAGGCGGCCGACGGACCCGGTCGGAAGGAGGGTGGAAATGGAGCTGTATGACGTACCCGCCCTGCTGATGCTGCTCGGAATCGCCGCATACATCGTGCTGGCCGGGGCCGACTTCGGCTCGCCGTTCTGGGTGCTGACCGCTCGCGGCAAGCAGGCCGAAGAGGTCCGCGAGCAGACCCACAGCTCGATGGCCCCGGTCTGGGAGGCCAATCACGTCTGGCTGATCTTCGTACTGGTCGTCTGCTGGACCGCTTATCCGGAGGTCTTCGCATCGGTCTTCTCGACCCTCTGGATCCCGCTGATCCTCGCCTGCCTCGGCATCATCCTGCGCGCAGTCGGCTACCTGCTCGGTGGATACGCCAGGCGCAAATGGGTCACCTGGCTGGCTACGGTCGCTTCCTTCGTCACCCCGTTCATGCTCGGCGCGGTGGTCGGTGGTGTGGTTTCCGGGCGTGTACCCGTGGGCAACGCCGCGGGCGACATCTTCAGCAGCTGGCTGAACCCGACCTCGATCACGATCGGCGTCGTCGCGGTGGTCCTCTGCGCCTACCTGGCGGCGGTCTACCTCGCTGCGGATGCCGACCGCAAGGGCAGGGCCGACCTCGCGGATGCGTTCAGGAAGCGCGGGCTGGTGGCCGGCGTGGTCACCGGAGCTGTCGCTGCAGTCGGGATCCTCGTGCTCAAGGACGACAGCAGTCTGGTTTACGACGGACTGATTTCAGGTCTCGGGGCGGCCGACCTGGCGGTCTCGACTCTCGCGGGCATTGCGACGATCGCTCTGCTGGCGGCCCGCAGATACCCGGCCGCGAGATATTCGGCCGCCGCCGCGGTGGTGACCATTGTCGCCGGATGGGGCATCGCCCAGTCCCCCTACATCCTGCCTCCCGACCTGACGATCCAGCAGGCGGCTGCGGCCGACAACGTGTTGATCGGGCTGCTGGTGGCGATCGCCATCGGGCTGTTCCTGCTGGTCCCGTCACTGCTGCTGCTCTACGGCCTTGTGCTGGGCGGCCGCTTCGACCCTTCGGAGCCGGGGGCAATCGACGAAACACTGCCTTCAGGCCTGACCGAGCAGCCGACTGGCCGGGCGCTTGGTCCGCCGGGGCGGGGATCGGTGGCGGTCACGCTCGCGGCCGCGGCGCTCGGCTCGACCATGACCTTCCTTTCCGACTCCGGCGCCTCGCTTTACATCGGAGTCGCCCTGCTGGTCAGCGCTCTGGCGACCGGCTGCGTACTGCTGGCCTTCTCGCTTACGGCACAGAGGGAGAAGGCTGGGGAGGAGGCGTGATGCCGCCGCTCGAGTTGCCGTTCTCGCTGTCCTTCTTCTGCTGAGAACCGTTGCCCTGGTTGGGACCTCCGGGTTTCTCGGAGATGCTGTTGTCGGGCGCATCCGGATCACGGTCACCGGCGCTGTCCGGGCCGTTGCCGGGCTGGCCGGTCGTGCCACTGCCCTCGGAGCTGTTCGTCGAGGTGGTGCCGGTGGTCCCGGTGACCGGAATGCCTTCGACCGGATCGTCGTCACCACTGCAGCCACTCAGCGCTGAAGCCGCGATCAGAGCGGACACGGTTGCGGTGGCGATGGAAGTTGTCCTGAATCTGTTCATGGAGGGATCTTTACCGGTTTACCCAGACGTCGATCTTCGTCCCGGCCGGAGCAAGCCAGCCCTGGGGCAGGGACGCGCCACCGATTCGACCGCGACGGCCGTAGCCGTAGTAGACCGGCCTGGCTTTGCCGAGACGGCAGTCGGCCTTCTTCAGGGCGGTTCTGGACTGAGCGACAGTCCGGTCGCCCAGCTTTGGAACGCGACACCAGTCTCGCTTGGGAGGCGAGACGCCGTTGACCCCTACCGGGTTGACCCCCGAGACGCGCATCGCGGTCTTGCGAACCCAGGATCGGATCGCGTTGCCAGAAACTCTGGCGTCCACTGAAGGCGCAATCGGAAGGCAGAGGGGATCGCCGAAACTTGTGACCCCGACGATCCTCCAGCCGGTGCTCATCCGGGCGAACATCGGACCGCCGCTGTCGCCGAAACAGGTAGAGGTATTGCCGGCCGGCCCGCCCAGACAGATCATCGTGCCGGGCTGGTAACCCCTGCCGTTGTCGCGGCGGCAGACGGCATCATTCAGTACGACCTGATTGGCCACCCGCAGGACGTTGCTGCTCATGTTGCTGAACGGGCTCCTGACTCCCCAGCCCGTGACCTTGACCACGGTTCCTGGCGAGAGGCTGGAGGCTTCACTCTTGCCGGCGAGTTTGATCGTCCCGGCAGGCAGCCTGCGCTTGAGTTTGAGCAGGGCGACATCCCAGGCCGAGCTGCTCGACCAGCTGCTGTACCTGAACTGCCCGTTCGGCTTGCGCGGCATCAGCCTTGATTTGACGAAGGCGCTGCTCCCCGTCTTGTTGCTGAGCCAGGTGCGTCCGGCAATCACCTCAATCCGTCGAAGCTGGCCCCGGGTGAGATCGGCTACGCAATGGGCCGCGGTTATGACCAGGTCGGGAGCGATCAGCGAGCCGCCGCAGAAGTGGCGCTTTCTGGCGGACTCGGAGCGGGTGGACGGGCTGCTTGTGGCCAGCGCCACCTGCCAGGGCCAGGCCGAGGTCTTGCTCGCTTTGCCGTTGATCATGCTGATGCCTGCACCCTCGCCGGTGGCGTTGGGGGCGGCCGCGGCCGCTCGGCTTTGGCCAAAGCCGAATGTCAGCCCGGCGAGCAGGAGCAGCCCGCAGCAGAGGCTCGCGACACGCATTCGTGACGATTGGACGCTTTCGACCATCAGGGGAGGATACTCAGTGCGTCATATGAGTAAATGCTAAGGTTTCACTCACTCTACGCAAATGGCAGGGGCGGGCAATCCGTTTCTCCGGAAGGATTCGCGCCCTCGCGCATGAATAGTCGAGACCAGATGGCATTCGGAAAGAAGAAGCAGAAGCAGCAGGTTGCGGCCGAACTCGAAGAGGCACGCGACAAAAAGCGGGCCGAGCGCCCACGCAAGGGCGGCGCGCCGATCATTGAGATGCGCGATGTCAGCAAGGTTTACTCGGGTGGCCATCTGGCCCTGGACCGGGTTTCGCTGGCAGTCAACCGCGGCGACTTCGTTTTCCTGGTCGGTCCGACCGGCTGTGGCAAGTCGACCCTGATCAAGCTGCTGATCCGTGAACTTGAGCCGACCGAAGGCACTGTCTCGATCGCCGGCCGCGACGTGGGCCAGCTGTCCGACAAGAAGATCCCCCAGCTTCGCCGAAACATCGGCACCGTTTTCCAGGACTTCAAGCTGCTTCCGAGCCGGACCGTCTACGACAACGTCGCCTATGCCCTCCAGGTGATCGGCGCGTCAAGGGCAGAGATCCGCCAGAAGGTGCCCGAGACCCTGCGGCTGGTCGGACTCTCAACAAAACTTCATAACTATCCCGACGAGCTCTCCGGCGGAGAACAGCAGCGCGTTTCGGTTGCCCGGGCCTTCGTCAACCACCCGCCGCTGCTGCTGGCGGACGAGCCGAGCGGAAACCTCGATCCGGTCACCTCGGTCGGCATCATGCAGCTGCTCTACCGGATCAACAAGACCGGGACCACCGTCGTTGTCGTGACCCACGACCGCGAGATGGTGGACAGGATGCGCCGCCGCGTGATCGAGCTCTACGAGGGCCGGGTCATCCGGGACGAAGTCGCCGGCGGATACACCGAGGAATCGACCACTGAATTCGGCGTGCGCATGCGGGCCGAGATGGGCGTCGGTCTCGAAGGCCACTCGAACGGAGTTCACTGATGGGACGGATCTTCTTCTTCACCGGCGAGGCGATTCGCGCCATGCGCCGAAACGTTGCCCCGACGACGGCCGCGGTCGTGACCACGGTCCTGACCGCCATCCTGATCGGCGTGCTGGTCCCGATTTTCCAGACCACACAGAGCAAAAGTGCCGAGGTGCGCGACCAGCTCGAGCTGCGCGTATTCATCTACGACGACGCCACCCGTGCGGAGATCAACACCCTCCAGACGGACATTCAGGCGATCCCCAGCGTCAGCGACGTCACCTTTCTCACCAAGGCGGACGCCCTGGCCGAGTTCCGCAAGGATTACGGCCAGCAGAACCGCGACGTGCTGAAGGAGCTGCGCGGAAACCCGTTGCCGGCCAACTTCATCGTCAAGCCGGACGACGCGGCCAACCTCGACGCGATCCGGGCTGCGATCCAGCCGCCGAATCAGAGCGGCAAGCCGACTTACATCTCCCCGATCGTCGCAGGTGGACAACCGCCAGGCCACCGCGAACAAGATCGAGGAAGTGACCGGAGCGCTGAAACTGGTGCTGACCGTGATCACCGTGCTTCTGATCGGGGCCTCCCTGCTGTTGATCGGCAATACGATCCGGCTCTCGATCTACACCCGTCGTCGCGAGATCGAGGTGATGAGGCTGGTCGGTGCCACCAGGTGGTTCATCCGCTGGCCTTTCATGATCGAAGGGGTCGTTGTCGGGATCCTCGGTGGGGCGATTGCGATACTTGTGCTGTGGATAGGCAAGGTCACAGTGGTGGATCCTCTCTCGGAGAGCTTCGCCCTCATGCAGGCACAGGACTCGATGTCCTTCATCGTGCTGGCCGCCTGCCTGTTCGGAGCCGCGATCATCGTCTCGGCGCTGGGTTCAGGGCTGACGTTGCGCCGCTTCCTCAAAGTCTGAGCAGGCGGCCGGTCACAGCTTGAGGTCCGCCTGGGCAATTCTGGCGACGGCCGTCGTCGCGCTGTTCGCCGGCATCTGGATCGGCGGGCATCCCGGGAACCTGCCTTCCGGAGTGCGTGAGGCATTCATCGACTCCAGTATCACCGCCGGATACTCCGCATCGGACAACGCTCTGGACGTGATCTCCGGCAACTACTTCCGTGAGACCGACGCCAGCCAGCTCGAGGACGCTTCGATCCGCGGAATGGTGACCAGACTTCGCAAGCAGTACGACGACCGCTTTTCCCACTATTTCGACTCCAGGCAGCTGGCTCAGTTCAACGAGTCGATCAACGGTTCCTTCAGCGGCGTCGGCATGACCGTCGGCGAGGTCAACAAGCGGGGGTTGCGGGTAGGCAGTGTCTTCAACAAATCGCCGGCCGACCGGGCCGGGCTCGAGGGCGGCGACGTCATCGTCTCGGTCGATGGCGAGACGATCCTTGGCGAGGGGTCCGACCTTGTCGTGGCGAAGATCAAGGGTCCCGAGGGCACTGAGGTCACCCTGGGGGTGAAGAAGGGCGGCAAAGGCGAGCCGAGCGACGTCACCCTGACCCGGGAAGAGATCACCGTGCCGATCACGGCCAGCCGGGTGCGCACGGTTGATGGTCGAAAGCTCGGCTACGTGCGACTTTCCACATTCAGTGACGGAGCCAGCCTCGCCCTCCGGCGTGCGACCCGGCGCGCCCTGGACGAGGGCGCGGAGGGCATCGTTCTCGACCTGCGCGCAAACGGCGGCGGCCTGCTTCCCGAGGCGGTGCTTACATCGAGCATCTACGTGCCGAAGGGAGACGTGGTGGTCAAAACCAGTTCCCGGACCCAGGGCGACGAGGTCTACCGGGCGCTCGGAAACGACATCGGTCCGCCGCCGATGGTGGTCCTGGTCGATCGCGATACGGCTTCGGCTGCCGAGATCCTCGCCGCAGCACTTCAGTCGAATAACGACGATCCGGTGGTCGGCACCCGCACCTACGGCAAGGGCGTCTTTCAGCAGGTGATCGACCTGGACAACGGTGGTGCACTCGACTTGACCGTCGGCGAGTTCCTGACCGCCGATGGTGTCTCCCTGGCAGGCGAAGGCCTCATGCCCGACGTGATCGCCCCCCAGCCTTCGGATGCGGAGCGCGACCTGCAGCTCGACCGGGCATTCGAAGTGCTGAGCAGCGAAGTCTCAGCCGACCAGGGTTCCTGATGGCCGGGGGGAGGTCGCAGGGCCGCGGGCGGGGAGGCCCGGGAGAGCGTCATGTTGCCGTGCTGGGCCGCCGCGGCCGTTTCACCGTCGCCAAGCCGCTTTTCGAGCCGGGCGAGCAGGTCGGGCTGGATCGCAAGGTCAAGGCCCGCGAGGGCCAGATCGCCTGGGTCGAGTTCCGCGGTGGCCGGGCGCGCCTGATCCGCAACCTCGGACAGGTGGACAATGCCCGCGACGTCTGTGAGGCACTGGCACTGGAGCGGCTCCGCCACCGCGGATTTCCGAAGGCGATCGAAGCCGAAGCCGAAGCAGCGGCCGCGGCCCCCTCCCACGAAGCCGAACGGCGGGACCTGACCGGCCTGACCACCTTCACCGTCGATCCGGCCAGCGCCCGTGACTTCGACGACGCCGTCTCCGCCGCCACCGACGGAGACTCGGTCCGGCTCTGGATCCACATCGCCGATGTCGCGGCCTACGTCAGGCCAGGATCCGCCCTCGAAGCCTTTGCGGCCGAGCGCGCCAACAGTACGTACGTGCCGACCTCGGTTGAGCCGATGTTGCCGAAGGTGCTGAGCGCCGGGGTCTGTTCGCTTTCCCCCGGAGACGAGCGGCTGGCCGTCACGACGGAGATTCTTCTCTCCGGATCGGGAGAGGTGACCTCCGCGTCCTTCTACCGCAGCCGGATCCGCAGCGACGCCCGGCTTGACTACGAGCAGCTGGATCGCATCTTCGCCGGTCGCGAGGCCCCACCGGAGCCGGTCGCCGGGGAGATCCGGCTGGCCCGGGCAGCCGCCGGTGCTCTGGCTGCGCGCAAGGGCGGCACCCGGCTGGAAGTGACCTCGAGCGAGCCCGGCTTCACCTTCGACAGGAAGGGCAACGTGACCTCGGCCACTGCCGACCTCCAGACCGAAGCCCACACGCTGATCGAGCACCTGATGGTTCTGGTCAACGAGCAGGTTGCGACCGTGCTCGAACAGCGCCGCACACCGACCCTTTACCGGGTCCACGAGCAGCCGGACCCGGACCGGATCGAGCGGCTGGCGGCGCAGCTGGCCTCACTCGGCCTGCCTGCTCCGGCAGTGGTCAGCGGCATGGGACCCGGGGAGGCCGGCGACTACGCGGTCGAGGCCTCACGCTCGGTCGCCGCGGAGGCGGGTAGACGCGGACACGGTGCGGTGCCGTTCGGCTCGCTGATCCTGCGCTCGCTGAAGCCCGCCCGCTACTCGCCCCAGAACCTGGGCCACGCCGGCCTCGGCAGTTCGGCCTACTGCCACTTCACCTCGCCGATCCGGCGCTTCCCGGACCTGCTGGTCCATCGCGGACTGCTCTCGGAGGTCGGTGGCGGGGAGGACGCGCCCGATCCGGGCCTGGTGGCCGATTCGGCGGTTCACTGTTCCGAGCGCGAGCGCGACGCCGCCCGGCTGGAGCGCGACGCGGACGATGTCTGCGCCGCTTTCCTGCTCGAACGTGAACTGTTCGAGCGCGGCTGGAAGGCCCGGTTCGAGGGTGAGGTTTCCGGAGTGATCGGTGCCGGTGCCTTCATCGCCTTCGGTGGGGAGTTCGGCGACGTCTATGAAGGCTTTATCCCGGTCCGCCGCATGCGCGGCGACCACTACGACCTGAACCAGGAAGAAACGGCGTTGATCGGCGGCCGCAGCGGCAAGGCGGTCCGCTTCGGGGATCCGGTCACGGTCACCGTCGACCGGGTCGATCCGGTGCGTGGCCGGGTCGACCTTTCGCGGGCTGAAGGCTAGGCTGGTGGATTCGTGAGCAAGAAGACCAAAAAGAAGCGCGCCCCGGCATCCGGAGACGTGGCGACCAACCGCCGGGCCCGGCAGAAGTTCGAACTGGTCGAGAAGATGGAGGCCGGCATCGTGTTGACCGGGACCGAGGTAAAGGCCCTGCGTGAAGGAAACGCTCAGATGATCGATTCCTACGCGGCGATCGAGGAGGGCGAGGTCTGGCTGCGCAACCTCCACATTCCCCATTACGCCCCGGCAACGATCAACAATCACGAGCCCGAGCGACCGCGCAAGTTGCTGCTCCACCGGGCCGAGATCGAGCGGCTGATCGGCACCTCCCAGCAGAAGGGTCTGACCCTGATCCCGTCGCGGATCTACTTCAAAGGCCCGAAGGCCAAGGTGGAACTCGCACTTGCGAAGACAAAGCAGGGTCACGACCGGCGCCGGGAGATCGCTGATCGGGACGTGAAACGGGACGTTGAACGGGAATTCAAGGGCAGGTATCGTTCCTGATCCCGTCGCGAAGCCGATCCGGCCCGCAGGCAAGATGGACACCACTTCGCAGGGCGTTCGCATCCACCTACAAACGGCATGAAAGTATGGGCTCAATGAGCATAAGAATCAGCCCGGTAACCCTCATCCTGACCCTGGTGCTTGCTTTCGGCATGCCCGCAGCCTCGCTCGCCGCAGAGGGCGACGCCGGCACAGACACCGCTCCATTGACGCTTACTCCGGAGGAGATCACCGCCCTCGAGGACGCCGCCGGTACCGATACTGCTCCCGATTCGGCGAATCAGGGCTTTGTCGACGACGCGGGCGACTTCATCTCCGACAACGCGCCCTACTTCATCATCGGCATCATCGTGATCGCTGCGATCCTGGCCGGAATCCTGATCATGAAGGGCCGCAAGCGGCCCGCAGGCCAGCAAGCCGCCGCAGGGGCAGCTGCCGGAACTGCTGCCGGGGTGGGGGCCGCTGCCGCTACCAGGTCGGCGACCGGCGCACCGGCCGATACCCCGAGCGCAACCGAGCTCCGGCGTCGCAAGAGGGCCGCCATGCAGAAGGCAAGGGAAGAGGAGCGGATGAGGCGCAAGGCCACCAAGGCCGGACGCCCTTACAGCCCTGCTCCGACCAGCTCGACTGAAGCCGCCCGGGCATCGCAAATACCGGCCGTGCCCCAGACCATGGACCCGGTTGAAGCCGAAAAGCAGGCCGCTCGGGACCAGGCCCAGGCCGCAGGCGCGGTTGCCAGGACAACCGGCGCTCCCGCCGCGCCCGTCGCCGTCGCAGGAGCCGCGGCTGCCTCGGCGGCAGCACTGGCGGCCTCCGGTCAGGCCGTTCCGGCCCCGGTCTCACCGAGCCAGACGGCTCCGGCAGCCGGCATTGTCACTCCAGCCGCGATGGCCGCCGCAGGCCAGACCGCAGCGGCTGTGCCCGTAGAGGCGACTCCGGGACCGACCCCCGAGCGTCCTCCTTCAATCTCCGTCGAACCCGACACTGAAGTCGATATGCCAGCCGTGCCCGAAGCCGCTCAGCCAGCAGCGGCGGAACCGGCGCTCGACGCACCGGGACCCGATGCCGCCGTAGGCAAGGCTGCGGCGGCTTTCGCAGCCGGGGCCGCCGGTGGTGCCGTCGCCGGTCGCGCGACCGCGCCGTCAACCGACCCGTCTGACACCCAGGTCCGCGAAGCTGACGACCTGCTTCAGGCCAAGGTCGCCCAGATCAAGGCCACCCAGGAGCCGGAACCCGCGCCGGAGATGCCCGCACAGCCAGAGGCAGCCCCGGAGCCGGAACCCGAGCCCGTGGTCGAATCTCAGCCTGCGTCAGAGCCCGAGCCCCATGCGGCCGAGCCCGATCCTCACCTGATCGCGATTGAGCAGCGCCTTGCCTCCGACAGCGAGCAGCGGGACCGAACCCTGCGAGACGCCGAACAGCGTCTGGAGCTGATCGAGCAGCGTGCGCAGGACGCCGAGCGCCGGGCCGCTTTCGCGGAGAAACTCGCTCTGCTCAAGATCGAAGAGGGTGAGCGCGAGAAGCGACTGGACGAGATCATGTCCGGGATCGACCGGGCCGAGGAGCGCACTCTGGAAGCAGAGCAGCGGGCCGAGGCCGCCGAGCGCGCCGCAACCGCGGCCCTCGAGGGTGCAGCCCCCCGAAGCCCCGGGGGGTCCGGTTCCTCCCGTTCCGGGATGCAGTCCACTCCCAAGTCACCGCCCGCCGTTGCCGCGCCGCAGCATGTGGCAGCGCCTGCACCCGTTCCGGCACCACCGGTCATGCCTGCGGCACCGATCGCGGCGGCCCAGCAGGCATCATCGGCGCCTGCCGGCTCGATCAATCTCAACAGCGCTTCCTTCGAGCAGTTGCGGGAGGCGGACCTGTCGGTCACTCAGGCCACGAGGATCCTCGCCTACCGCGAGCGCTTCGGTGGCTACCGCGCGGTTCAGGACCTGGAAAAGGTCCCGGGCTTCCCGCCAGAGATGGTAAGAAGCCTGCTCGACAAATTGACTGTCTGAGAGCGCACCGGCGGCTTGCCGGCTCGGGCTAAAGCTCGATGAAGCGCCCGGACGGACCGAGATTGATCACTTCGGTCTCACCGCTCTGAGCGGTCTGACCCCAGGCTTCGTGGATGTGACCGCAGACTGCGAGCTTCGGCTGTTTCGCCTCGATCGCCGCGAGGATCGCGGTGCTGCCCAGGTGCATGCCGTCCGAGCTGGCGTCGCAGAGTCCCTTGGGCGGTGAGTGCACGACCAGCACGGCCGCTTCGGGCAGATCGGCCAGTGCCGCTTCCGCTTCGGTCTCGTCGAGGTCGTAACTCCAGCCCCAGGGGGTGGTCGGGATCCCGCCACCGAGACCGAAGAAGGTCTGGCCCTCGATTTCAATCCCCTCGCCGTGGAGAACTTTCGCCGCCGGCCACAGTCTGCTCGCCGCCGCTCGCAGGTCCGCATCGCGCTCGTTGTTTCCCGGGACCAGAACGGCCGGGGTGGCGATTCCCGCCAGGGCACCGATTGCCTCGTCAAGTCCTTCATGAACCGAAGCGAAGTCACCGGCACCGATGACGACATCCGCCTCTGCTGCCATTTCGGTCAGTACTGCCGCCTGGTTGAGGTCCCGGTGTAGATCACTGAAAGCAAGTATTCGCATGGCGGCAGCCTAATCAACCGTTCCATGCGTCGGCCAGTCGAAGCCAGATCTCGCTGCGGGTGGGAAAGGCGGGCACTGCGTGACGCAGACGGTCCATCGGAAGCTCGCCGACGATGGCGATCGTCGCCGCGTGGATCCATTCCGCGGTCTCGAAGCCGGTGAAGGTCGCGCCGACCGGGACGCCGCTTTGGCGATCGACCACCAGGCGGCAGGTTCCGTCAACTTCTTTGCCGACGAAGGAGGCTCCGGCGGTCGAGCCGGCAGGCACGTCGATCGCCACCGCGTCGATCCCGGCCTCCCTGGCGCCGTCGAGGGTCAGACCGGTCGCCGCCACCTGCGGGTCGGTGAAGGTGACCCTCGGTGAGCCCTTTTCCTCGGAGGTCGCGAGGGCATCGCGACCAAGGATCTGCTCCGCCGCGACCCATGCCTGGTACTTGCCCATGTGGGTGAGCAGGGCCCTGCCGTTGACGTCGCCGACCGCAAACAGCCACTGGTGACCCTGGACCCGGAGGTCGTCTCCCGTTTCCAGAAAGCCGTCGGCCTCGATGTCCACCGTTTCCAGGCCGAGTCCTTCGACATGGGGCCGCCGCCCGATCGCGACCAGCAACTCCGATGCGGTGACCTCGCGCCCGTCGTCGAGGGTCAGGGAAGTCGCACCGTCCTGTCGGGCGGCCTCCACCGCTTTTGCTCCGGTGATCACGTCGACCCCGTGGCGCTCGCGCAGTGCCTCTTCCACCTGTTCACCGGCAAAGGGCTCTTCCTTGAGCAGCACCCGGTCGGCCGCTTCGATCAGGGTGACCTTTGTGCCGAACGACGCCCATGCCTGAGCCATTTCGCAGCCGACAGGTCCGGCACCGAGCACAATCATCGAGTCGGGGACCAGTTTCGCGGTGGTCACCTGGCGGTTGTTCCATGCCTCGACCGAGTCAAGGCCCTCGATCGGCGGCATTGAGGCGCCGGTGCCGGTGGCGATCGCGACCGCAATCCTCGCTGACAGCGGCCGCCCGTCCACGCTCACCCGACGTTCACCCTCAAGCCTGCCGTCGCCCCGGAACAGAGTGATGCCTTTGTCTTCGAGCCACGGCAACTGGCCGGAGTCGTCGAGGTCGTGGATCACTTCGTCGCGCCGTGTCAGTGACGCCTGGACGTCCAGCGAGCCGGTCACTGCCTCCCTGACCCCCGGAACCGCCTGTGCTTCACCGAGCAGTTCAGCCGGCCGCAGCAGCGCCTTGGACGGCATACAGGCGTAGTAGGAGCATTCTCCGGCGACCAGATCGCGTTCGATGATCGCCACATGCAGACCTCCGTCGGCCAGGTGTCCGGCGAGCACCTCGCCGGCCGGCCCGGCACCGATCACGATCACGTCGAATTCGCTGCTGTCGGCGGCTGCACTCAAGTTCAGGTCCTCTCGGTCTGTCAGAAAAGGTGAATCCAGGTGACCCGTTATACCCGCTCCGCCAATCGATTTACACCGTTTCGGTGACGGGGCGTACAATAGGTAGGCATCAACCGTGGGGACGACAGGCTTCGACGCAGTCGTACGTGCGGAGAGTTGCAGGTCGAGGATGTCGATGGCCTCGTAAAAAATCGGCAAAAAACCAATACGTGCGGACCATGAGTTCGCCCTTGCCGCTTAGCTAGTACCTAAGCGGTGAGAGTCGGTCCTCCCTCGCCCGTGGGGAGGGGCACCGGCTTCAGAAACGGGCTTACCCGCGAGGATCGCCTCGACTTCAAGGGGACACTTAAGAGGCTTTGTCTCCCGCAGTGCCTGCCGGCACGGACCCCGGGAGCCGAGAACAAAGAGCCGGCTAAACCTGTAGACGCTTCCCGTCACGCGGCCGCGGACGCGGGTTCAATTCCCGCCGTCTCCATCAAATGGCCAGAGGGTCGGAAGATTCCCAAAAGCGGGAATCTTCCGGCCCTCTTTCCTTTCGCCGCCGCCCGGCAGGGGCAACCTCCGGTCATGAAACCCTGGCCGGAACCGCAAGGCGTACACGTTTATGGGGTCTATGGGCCACCTACCGTGCCCACCTTGGGCTTCGTAGACCGAAGGGCTCCCTGGAGGGCCCCACGAGCCCGCCCCCGGCGGGTTCAGGCCATGGCCCATGCGGTCAGGGTGACCGTGGTCGCGACGACGATGTTGAGCGGGATTCCGGCGCGGAGGTAGTCGGAGAACTTGTAGCCGCCGGGGCCGTAGACCATGGTGTTGGTCTGGTAGCCCATCGGGGTGAGGAACGAAGACGAGGCGACGACGGCGATGGTCATCGCCATGATGCGCGGGTCAAGGCCGGCGCCTACAGCGACCGCCATCGCGATCGGGAAAACCACGACTACGGCAGCGTTGTTGGTGATCACTTCGGTCAGCAACGTGGTCGCCAGAACCAGGCCGAGGATGATGCCGAAGTCTCCCCAGCCGCTGAAGACGTCGAGCAGTCCGCTTGCCAGGGTTTCCGCGAGGCCGGACGCCTGCATCGCTTCACCGATGCCGAAGGCGGAGGCGATCAGCAGGACGACGCTGAAGTCGATCGCTTCGCCGGCCTCGGAGAAGCTGATCGTCTTCGTGGCGATCAGGGCACCGGCGGCGATCAGGGCTGCCTCGAGGATCGAAATCACCTCGAATGCGGCGAGCCCGATGACCATCAGGGCGAGCGCTCCGACCAGCGGGGCGCGGCGCGTGGCCGACGGTGGCGGTCCACCCAGGCGGGTGACCAGCAGGAAGTCACGGCTGCGGCGCGAGTGGGCGCGGAAGTCGGGGCCGGCCAGCAGCAGCAGAGTGTCGCCGGCCTCGAGCCTGACCTGCCCCAGGCCTCCCTCGACCCGCACACCGGAGCGGTGGAGGCCGACCACGGCTGCCTGGTAAGTGCCGCGAAACTCGATCTCGGCGAGGCTGCGTCCGTTCAGCCTCGAGTCGGCGCCGATCACCGCCTCGAAGAAGGTGTGCTGCGGACTGTCGATCTCAAGCATGTGGTCGCTCTCTGCCGACCGCATGCCGGGCGTGCGCTGGAAGCCGACAACGGAGTCCGAGTCTCCGGCGAAAGTCAGCCTGTCGCCGCCGGAAAGCCGCCGCGAGGGGGAGACCGCAGGAAAGAGGACGCCGTCTCGCTCGATCTCGATCAGGAAGACACCCTTCAGGTGCCGCAGCCCGGCGTCAGCGATAGTGGAGCCGTCCAGGGGTCCGCCTTCGACCACCTCCATCTGGAGGGTGAACTCGCGCATCTCTTCGGTGAACTCCTCGATCGCCGAGACCCGCACCGGCAGCAGCCGCGGCACGATGAAGATCAGCACCAGCATGCCGGCAATCACCGAGAAGCCGGAGATCTGGGTGATCTCGAAGATTCCGATCGGCGGCTCACCGGTTTGCTGGAGCAGACCCGAGGCAACCAGATTGGTCGAGGTGCCGATCACGGTCAGGGTGCCACCGAGGATCGCCGCATAGGAGATCGGCAGCAGCAGCTTCGAAGGCGATACTCCGCGCTGATTGCACCAGGTGGTGATCTGACCGATCAGCATCGCTACCAGCGGGGTGTTGTTGATGAAAGCCGAGAGGGCCGCTGTCGGCGCATTAAGGCGGGCCTGCGAGGTCTGGGTGACCTTGCCTTCGTTGCCCAGCATCCGGTTTACGAGCGGACCGAGCAGGCCGGTCTTGTCGGCCGCGTAGGCCAGCACGTACAGGGCGGCGACGCTGAGCGGGGCTGAGTTGGAGAAGCCCGAGAGCGCCTGGGATTCATCGATCACGCCGACCAGAAGGAGCACCACTGTGGCGGTCAGCACGGTGGCCGCCGGAGGCATCAGGTCGATCGCCAGCGAGGTCAGCATCAGGGCGACCACGGCGGCGGTTATCCAGGCGTCAAGACTCATCTGGAGTTGCTCCTCAGGCCGACTTCAAGAGCCGGATTGCTCCTGCTCGGCCCGGACTACGTGCATGACGGCGTTGATCAGGGCCAGATGGGTGAAGGCCTGGGGAAAGTTGCCCAGGTGCCTGCCGGAGCGTGGGTCGATTTCCTCTGCGTACAGTTGCAGTGAGCTGGCGAATCCGAGAAGTCGCTCGCAGAGCTGGATCGCCCGGTCGAGTTCGCCGATCTCGACCAGAGCACTGACCAGCCAGAAGGAGCAGATCGTGAAGCTGCCCTCCTCGCCTTCGAGGCCGTCATCGGTCTCGTCGACCATGTAACGCATGACCAGGCCTTCGACGGTCAACTCGTCGGCGATCGCAAGGACGGTGTTGCGGATGCGCGGGTCGTCCGGCGGCAGGAAGCGCAGCAGGGGCAGCAGCAGGCAGGAGGCGTCGAGCGCGTCGGTCTCGTAGTGCTGGGTGAAGACACCGCGGTCGTCGACCGCGTTTTCGCAGATGTCGGCATGGATCTCGTCGGCGGCAAGCTGCCACTTGGCGGCGAGATCGAACTCCTCCCGCAGCCGGGCAAGCCGGGCACCACGGTCGACCGCGACCCAGCACATGACCTTCGACGAGGTGAAATGCTGCGGAGCGCCGCGCACTTCCCACATGCCGCGGTCGGTCTTTCGCCAGTTCTCCAGCGCGGCGTCGACCTGCCTCTTGAGAATCGGCCAGATCTCCTCCGGCATCGCGTCGCGCGACTTCGTATGGAGGTAGAAGGAGTCCAGTACGGCCCCCCAGACGTCGTGCTGGCGCTGGTCGTAGGCCTCATTGCCGATCCTCACCGGCTGGGCTCGCTCGTATCCCTCAAGGTGGGGGAGGATCTCCTCGTCCAGCCTCTTTTCACCGGCGACGCCGTACATGATCTGCAGGTCGTCGGTGTCGCGGGTCACGTCCGCGAGGAAGTAGAAGAAGTCGTTCGCCTCCCAGTCGAAGCCGAGCGTATAAAGCCCCCAGAGGGTGAAGGTCGAGTCCCGGATCCAGGAGTATCGGTAGTCCCAGTTGCGCTCGCCCTGCGGGGTTTCGGGAAGCGAAGTCGTCGCGGCGGCGATCAGGGCACCGGTCGGCGAGTAGGTGAGGCCCTTGAGCGTCAGCGCCGAGCGCTCGAGGTAGCTGCGCCACGGGTGGTCGGGGAAGGTGCCGCGAGCCAGCCAGTTCTGCCAGTGGTGGGCCGTCCAGACCAGCTTGGCGTGGGCGTCATCGTAGGTCTGTGGTGCCTGATGTTCACTCCAGGACAGCGCCACGAAGCGAACGTCGCCCTCCTTCAGCAGGGTGCGGGCCGTGCAGCGCGGGCCTTCGAAACCGAGGTTCATGTCGCTGGTCAGTTGAAGCTCGATATCTCCTTCGGTGGAGGTGGCGACGCCCTCGTGGTACCCGTCCCCGGAGTAGCGCCAATGTGCGGCTTCGCGGCCGTAGTCGAAGACCGGCTTGCAGTCGAGGGTCAGCTGGACCTCACCGTGAACGCAGCGCACCATCCGCAGCAGAACGTGATCGGCGTCGTAGTCGGTTGGCGCGCGCCGGTGGGTATTGGAGCGGTCTTCGTCATGGTGCCAGGGCCCGACCAGCAGGACGTCGCGCACGATGATCCATCCGTCCCCGGTTCCCCAGCTGGTCTCCAGGACCATGGTCCCCGGGATGTAGCGGCGGCTGGTCGGTACGTGAATGTCGGCCGGCCCGAGCCTGAAGTTGCCGGCGCGGCGGTCGAGGATCGAACCGAAGACGCTGGGTGAGTCGAATCGCGGCAGGCACATCCACTCGATGTTGCCGCTGGGGGCCACCAGGGCGGAGACTTCACCGTCCGAGAGGAAGCCGTAGTCGGCTATCGGCGGGTAGGGAGAGACCCCCGGAGTCGACTCGGAAACCGGCAGCTGGCTCTCCCAGGTCGAGCCGTACTGGGCAGCAGGGCCCGGGTTGGGAGGGAAGACACCGTTGCTCATGGCGCGCAATGCTGACACAAGAGCAGGGGGTGCACCCGCTCAGAGCGCGCCCCTGCACGCTCAGTTGGCAGACTGGGCGGTCGTCATGGCAGTGGTAACCGCATCCGGCATCGGCATCCATCTCGGTGGAGAGCCGATCTTCTCCGACGTCTCCTTCCGGCTGACGCGCGGTCAGCGCATGACGCTTTCCGGCCGAAACGGCGCCGGGAAGTCAACTCTGCTGCGCATTCTGGCCGGCGAGGCCGTGAATGACTCGGGCAGTCTCGCCTTCCAGAAGGGCGCCCGCATCGCCCTTCACGACCAGCGGCCGCCGCGTGAATCCGGCATGTCGCTTGGCGAGTACGTCTATACCGCCCGGTCCGACCTGATCGCGACCGAAGCTGAACTCGCCGGGCTCGAGGCGAAGATGTCGGCCGGCGACCACGACGAAGCCACGATGCGGGACTACTCGTCGGCCCAGCAGCGGCTGGAGACAGCCGGCGGGTACAGGTGGCGGGACGACGTGCTGAGTGTTCTGCGCGGACTCGGCTTCACTGACGCCCAGTTCGATCGCCCGCTTTCCAGTTTCTCCGGAGGAGAGTTGACCCGTGCGTCTCTGGCCCGGGCCCTGGCCACAAGCGCCGACCTGCTGCTCCTGGACGAGCCGACCAACCATTTGGACATCGAGACGCTGGAGTGGCTCGAGGAGTATCTGAAGGGCCTCGACGCCGCGGTGGTCCTGGTGGCTCACGACCGCTGGTTCCTGGAGTCCGTCGGCACGGCGGTACTCGAACTCGAGGCCGGCAAGGGACGGTTCTTTTCCGGCCCGTGGCATGCCTGGCGCCGGGAATACGCCGCCCGTCAACTCGCGCTGGGCAAGGCGATCGAGCGCCAACAGGCCGAGATCGAGCGCATGGAGAAGTTCGTCGAGCGCTTCCGCTACAAGGCGACCAAGGCGAAACAGGCCCAGTCGAAGCTGAAGAAGATCGAGAAGGTCAAGGAGAACGCCGCCACGCGCGCGCCCGAGGACAACCGGCGGCTGGCCTTCGAATTCATCCAGCCGGAGCGGGCCAGCAAGGTCGTGATGAAGGTGGTCGGGGCGAAGGTGGAGGTCCCGGGCAGAACCCTGCTGGATCAGGTGAACTTCGAACTCGAGCGCGACGAGCATGTGGTCCTGGTCGGCGCCAACGGCACCGGCAAGACCACCCTTATGGCGACCCTGGCCGGCGAGCGCAAGCCGGCGGCCGGATCGGTCCGGATCGGGCACAACGGCAACGTCGGCTACCTGTCCCAGCATGCCGACACAGCCGCCGGCGAGGGCTCTGTGATCGATGCCGCGGCGCGCGAGACCGGTCTTTCCGGCCAGAAGGTGCGCGACCTGCTCGGTGCCTTCCTGTTCACCGGCAGCGACGTCAACAAACAGCTGACCGACATCTCCGGAGGCGAGCAGCGCCGGCTTTCCCTGGCGATCCTGGTCGCCTCTGGGGCCAACCTGCTGCTGCTGGACGAGCCGACCAACCATCTCGACGTCGAAAGCCGCGAGGCCCTGGAGGACGCACTGCTCGCCTTCCCCGGTGCGCTGATCCTGATCTCCCACGATCGGGCCCTGCTTGAAGCGGTCGGCAGCCGAACCCTGGTCTGCGAGGATGGCTCGCTGGCCAACCACCTCAAGGGCTGGGCCGAGTACCAGCGTGAGCGCGACGAAAAGTCCGAGCAGGTCTCGAAGCAGAAGGTGGCCACCCGGAATGGCAGCCGCAGCGAAAACGCCGCCCGCGGTGGATCACCCGGCAAGGACAAGGCCAGGGCTGAACGCCACGTTGCCGGCCTGGAGAAGAAGATCGAGCGGGCTGAGGCGGCCCTGGCGAAACTCGAGGACGAGCTTGCCGACCCCGGTCAGTGGTCCACGCCCGAGAAGAGTGAAAAGGCCACCCGCCGCCACGACCGGGCCAGGCAGAAAGTAGCCGACCTCTACGAGCAGTGGGAAGCGGCCGCCGAGCCGGTCGCCGGGCAGTTGGAATAGGCTTCCGCCGTCCGAAGTCCTACCCGGGAGGCCCACGCCTGATGTCCAGAACCCGTCTCGTTTCGATCCTGCTCGCCCTGTTCGCCACGGCCCTTGTCGCCGGCTGCAGTTCCGACGACTCGTCCAACGACGAATCGACCGGCACCACGACCGCCAGTGTCACCGCGGCCGACTGCACGCCCGAGAACCTGTCTACCTACAAAGACGGTGTCCTGACCGTCGGCACCGACAGCCCGGCCTACCCTCCCTACTTTGAGGACGACGATCCGACCAACGGCAAGGGCTTCGAGTCCGCTGTCGCGTACGCGATCGGCGAGCAGCTCGGATTCGACCGCTCCTCGGTCGAGTGGACCACGATTCCGTTCAACGCCTCCTACGCACCGGGTCCGAAGAAGTTCGACTTCGACGTGAACCAGATCTCTATTACCCCGAACCGCGAGAAGGTCGTTGACTTCTCGACTCCGTACTACAACGCCAACCAGGCGGTACTCGTCGCCAAGGGATCAGATCTGGCCGAGATCACCAGCCTCTCCGACCTGCAGGACGCGTCGATCGGTGTTCAGATCGGTACGACGAGCCTCGACGACGTCAATGAGCAGATCGACCCCTCAAGCGAGCCGAAGGTGTACGACAACTCGAATGACGTGGTCAGCGCGCTCAAGACGGGCCAGGTTGATGCGATCGTGGTCGACCTTCCGACCGCGATCTACCTGCGCGACGTCGAGCTTCCGGGCTCCACTGTCGCCGGCCAGTTCGCCGGCTCCGGTGGCGACCAGTGGGGTGCCCTGATGGCCAAGGATTCGGACCTGACGCAGTGCGTCGATTTCGCTCTCCAGCAGATGACCGAAGACGGCACGCTGGACGAGATCACCAAGCAGTGGATGAGCGACGCCGCGGACGCCCCTGAGCTCAGCTGACGACAGCAGTAACGACCCGGCCATACTCGGCCGGGCCGACACCGCCGCTCTGAAGAGAGGGCAGCGCCGGGCGGCGCGTGAGCGGGCCAAGAGGGCCCGCTCACGACGCGGTCAGGCGATCGCAGTCCTTTCCTCGGTGGTCGTGCTCGGCGGCCTCGCGCTGCTGATCTTCACCAGCCCCGGCTGGCCCGAAGTCCAGCAGACCTTCTTCTCGCCCGAGGCCTTTCGCAGCTCCTTCCCCGAGGTGCTTGACGCCTTCTGGCTCGACATCCAGATGTTCGTCGCAGTCGAAATTGTTGTCTTGATACTCGGAATGGTCATTGCGCTGATCCGCACCAGTCGCAATGCCGCGCTCTTTCCGATACGGGTCCTGGCCGCGGTTTACTGTGACCTGTTCCGCGGCGTGCCGGTCATCCTTTTGATCTACCTGTTCGGCTTCGGCATTCCCACCCTGGGCACCACCGGCATATTCGCCGAGCCGGTGTTTCTCGGCTGCCTCGCGCTCTCGTTGGCCTACGGGGCTTACGTGGCCGAGGTCTACAGGGCCGGCATCGCCTCGGTCCACCGGACCCAGACTGATTCTGCTCTGGCGGTCGGGCTGACCCAGTTTCAGGCGCTTCGCCACGTGGTCCTGCCACAGGCCGTGAGGCGGGTGAGGCCGCCCTTGCTCAACGACTTCATCTCGCTCCAGAAGGATGTGGCGCTGATCTCCGTGCTCGGGGTACTTGAGGCATTTCGTGTGGCACAGATTGCGGTGGCGAGGGATTTCAACTTCACTCCGCTGATCGCTGCGGCGATCCTCTACCTGGCCGTGACCATCCCGATGGCGCGTCTGCTCGACTACGTAAACAAGCGTGAGGAGGCAGTCACGTGAGTGCGCCGGTGCTGAGCATCGAAGGAGTCACAAAGTCCTTCGGCGAGCGACTGGTCCTCGACGGCATTGACCTCAAGATCGCCGAGCATGAAGCGGTCGCCCTGATCGGAGCATCGGGCTCGGGCAAGTCGACCCTGCTGCGCTGCATCGATCTGCTTGAGGAGATCGACGACGGCGACATCTTCCTCGATGGTGAAGTCATCACCGATCCCTCCGTCAAGCCGGTCGCCATCCGCCGCCGCCTCGGTTTCGTGTTTCAGGCCTTCAACCTGTTTCCGCACCTTTCGGTGATCGACAACATCACGCTCGGTGCCAGTCGCAGCGGGACCATGTCGAAGTCGGACGCGGTCGAGCGGGGGAGGGAACTGCTCGAGCGCTTCGGCCTCGGCGGTCGCGAGCAGGACCGGCCCGACCAGCTTTCCGGAGGCCAGCAGCAGCGGGTCGCCCTGGTCCGTGCCTTCGCACCACGCCCACGCGCTCTGCTGCTCGACGAGGTGACCAGCGCGCTCGACCCTGAACTGGTCGGGGACGTGCTCGAGGTCGTACGTGAGATGAAGGACGAAGGCATGACCATGATTCTCGCCACTCATGAGATGAGCTTCGCCCGCGAGGTCGCCGACACGGTCGCTTTCCTCCACGAGGGACGGATCATCGAGTCGGGCAGCGCCGAAAGCCTGATGGATTCACCGCGGCAGCCCGAGACCAAGCGCTTCCTGCGCCGCCTGCTGGCCGGTGGCCGGATCTGATCCGGCCCTGCGCCAGCGTTGCCCCCCCGCATACCGGCAGGCCGTAGCGATGGCTCAGGCGTTGCCGCAGCTACCGCAGTGGGGCGTGCCGACCCGGCGGGGCTCGTGGCAGGTCGAGCACTCCCCGACCAGTCGTCGGCCGCAACCCTCACAGTTCTCGTTCTCCCGAGCCGGATAGCCACAGAACGGGCATTCATGTTTGCGCACCCGACGCAGCGGGATCTGCCGGGCGAGGTATCTCTGAAGCAGGACAAAGGCCAGCACGGTCAGGGCGATCCCGACGATGGAAATCACCAACGGACCGACGTTGTCAAACAGGCCCCAGCCGGATCCGTAGTCGCCGGCCATGTAGAGGCCCAGTACGGCACCTGCCCCGATGTCTGCCAGCGCCAGTGGCAGCAGCCTCGATCGCCGCTGACGGATCCGCGACATCGCCACGTAGCCGCCGCCGAGCATGCCGGCCACCAGCAGCAGCCTCAGCACGAAGACGATGACTTCGTCGCGGTCCTGACTGGCCCTGGCGTCGTCAAGCTCCGCCTGGAGGTTCTGATCGGCGACCCTTGCCGCCGGCACAGTGGCAGCGAGGGTCGCCCTGGCGGCGCGCAGGTCCTCACGGGCTGACTCCAGATTGCGCTGTGCTTCGCGATAGGCGGCCCGCTGGGCGGGAGCCTGCCGGCCGGCATCCAGTTCGGCCCGCCAGTTCTCCCGGGCAAGGACCGCCCGCCCTGTCGCCTTCTTGACGTCTCGCCTGGCGCCGCTTACCTCGAAACGCGCGTCGCGCTCCGCCGCGAGAGCTTCCCTGTCCTCAGGTTGAAGGTCCCTGCGGGCATCCATTCTCAGGCCGTAGTTGTTGCCGCTCGAGTATCCGTACCCGCCACCGGCGCCGCCGATCTCACCGATCTTGTCGTAGGCCCAGACCGCTCCGATCAGGATGAAGACCGCCAGCACGACGGCCAGGACCTTTTCCGCTCCGGAGGTCTTCAGATTCTCGACTTCGGTTCTGCTCTTCATGGTCGGTCGCCTTTCGTCTTCGGCTTGAGCTCGACCGTGAGATCGCAGTCGAGCGCGGTCGCCACCCGTTTCAGGGTGTCGATGCGGGGAGGCCTGCGGCCGGCCTCCAGCCGGGCGATTGCCGACTGGGTGGTCCCGCAGAGATCCGCGAGGTCCTTCTGGGAGAGCCTCCACCGGATACGCGCTTCAGTGACCTGGGCCGCGATAGCTGCGAAAAGTTCGGACGATTCGTCGCTCTGATCACCGGAAAGCCGCTGACGCAGCTTTTCCAGGCCGGATGGCTCCATAGCAAACACGCTATGAAGCTATAGCACTTTTGCTATGGAGTCAAGCCGCTCCGCCGGACCGCTTGTCCAGCGGCGGTCCTACTTCCTGTACCGCTTGATCTTCTTCCGGGTCAGGACCGAGTGGTTTCCGGCCCGGTCGATCGAACGGATCGCCACGTATGTCGTCTTCTTGCGGGGCACCTTGATCCTGACCTTCTGGCTGCGGTCGGGCGAGGCGGGCTTCGGGGCCTTCAGTCGCTTTGCCTTGTTCAGTCCGGACAGCTTGATCGGCTTCTTCGAGGTGAAGATCTCGTACCGGGCTGCCTTGCCGTTGCTGACCCCGTTGTCGCCGGGGGCCTTCCAGCTGAGCTTGGCTGACTTCTTCGTGCGCTTCAGCTTCAGCTTCAGGCTGGCCGGGGGACGGGTGTCGTTGCCGTAGCGGCCGGAGTTGTGCTCGTCGTGGCGGAAGTGCCACCACTCGTTGTTGTTGGCGGGCTTGCCGCCGACCTTCCAGAGGAAGAGCTGACCCTCGCGGGTGCCGTAGGAGAGGTACTGCTGCCCGTTCTGCTTCGGGTCACCGACCACACCTCCGAATGAAGTCCACTGGCCGGTCCACTTGGGGAATCCGGGAGCCTCGGTGCCGTCGGACCTGCGGGCGTGGATCCAGTACGAGTCATTCGAGGAGATCATCGCCTGCCGACCGTCGTTGCTCAGGCTGGAGACGGTCGGGGAGGTGAAGAACGGGAAACCGTCCTGATCGGTCGGGAAGTCCTTGAGCATTTTGCCGTTTGATACGTCCCAGGCCGCGTCGAAGACGTGTATCAACGCTGCCTGTCCGGCGTTGTCGAGGGCGGCCGAGAGGCTGATCCCACCGGCCATCGGCTGGCATGTAGTTGGGCTCGCCGTCACCGTCGAGGTCACCGATCGCACCCTGCCCGGTGACGCCCGCCATGATCGGGTCGGCCACATAGTAAGGCGGCTGTCCGGCGCACCTGACCCCGGTGCAGAGGCCGGAAAGATCGCGGTAGGTCGAGCCGTCGGGGTTGAGTACCACCGGGAAACCGGAGACCGGCGTGATCGCCAGGCGAAGCTGCCCGGAACCATCGAAGTCAGCGATTGAAGGAGAGTTCAAACCGCCCTGAACGAAGTCGATCGACTGCGAATAGCAGCCACCGAAAGCATTCAGCTGCACCGGCCAGCCGTCCATGAACGCACCGCCGGCGTGATTCTCACCGTCGGGATGGATGCCGTAGGCGAAGACCGTGTTGCTGTTCCCGTTTTCGTAGCAGTCGAAGCCGGGCACGAAGACCTGGTCCCGCCCGGTGCCGAGCAGGTCTCCGACTGCGGGGGCCATGACCAGCTTCGGGTCACGGATGAACTTTCCGCCGACGAACGAGTCGCGGATCGAGTCGGGCAACTCCACCTTGACCGGCCAGCCGGCCACTGCGTCGCCGTTCGGCTGCCAGGCGTACATGTGGCCGTCGTAGGAAGACATCAGGATGCTGAGTTTGCCGTTGCCGGTCAGGTTGCCGAGCACCGGTGCCGACCAGTTGCCCCGGGTTGGCGAGCGGTGTCCGTTGCTACCCGTAGACGGCGTCGGCACGGGCCTGGTGTCGAACTCGGGCAGCGGCTTCACCGGGAAGCCGTTGCGCAGCTTGCCATTCGGCCACCAGGCGTAGACCCAGCCGCTGCCGGTAGTCGCGACGATCGACTGATTGCCGTTTCCGTCGAGGTCGCCGACCGCGATGCCGCTGACCGGGTCGCGGGCCTCGCGCAGCGCGCTGACCGATTCGTAGGACTCCGACGGGAAGTTCTGGGCGTTCAGCGGGTCGACGTAGCGCAGCTGGCGGGTCTTCACCGGGAAGCCCTTGATCTGCTTGCCGTTTGTGCCGAGCGCGCTGACGACGCCGTCGTAGGTACCGAAGACCAGTTCCTGCTGCCGGCCGCCATTGAGGTCGACGAAGGTCGGGGCGGCGCTGATCTCGGTGCCGATCGACTTCGGGTATCCGGGGGCCATGCCGCTGTCGCTGCGGGCACCGACAGAACGTCGGTCCTCACCCTTGAGGCCGTTACCGTCGCGGGCCCTCAGCCGGATCGTGACCGTGTACTGCTCGGGACCGGTCGGCGGAAGGGTCTCACCGGGATTCTTCGCTGCGTAGTTCTTCGGGATCTGACTTGTGTCGAGTGTCCCGAGCACACCGGACTTGGCCGCCTTGCCGGTTGAGATCGTCTTGAAGTCCGAGTCGGCCGGATCGGCACCAAGTGCCCATTCCAGGGTCCAGTCGAGACCCTGCGAACCCCAGGCCGAAGGATTGACAGAACCCTTGATCTGGACGCTCTTCTGGCGGGACGGATCGATGTAGCGATACCAGTCGGGGGACGTAATCAGGGCGGTCGGGGGGACCCGGCCGTCCATGATCAATTTGGTCGCCTTGCCGATGTTGACCCGGCCGTAGCCGTACTGGGTGGACCAGTTGGTGTGGGTCGCGTCGGTGATCGAGTCGGGGTTGCCCGGCCACTGCTTCGGCACCGTCGGGTGATCGCGCTGCGGGATCACCTCGCTGGCTGTATTCATCAGTACCTGCCGGACCTCGTTCGGGGTCAGCGTGCGCGGGTAGAGGCTTGCGTCCACGGCGTTCATCGCGGCTGACTGGACCATGCCGAGGAAGGAGGCCTGGAACGGAGTCGCCCCGGAGGTCGTTGTCTCGCCACCGGAGAAGACCGAATGGGTGCCGTAACTGGTCACATTCGACCTCGCCCGGAAGCTGAGAGTGTTGCTGCGCCTCTGGTCCTGGATCACCGAGTTGCCGGGGAAGACCTCGTTGTAGAGGTGTCCGTCGGTGTGGTCCATCGCGTCGAAATCGTTTGAGTCGAAGGAGAGCAGCACGTTCTTGTCGATCGCATGCTTGACGGCTTCGCGGGCAGCGCTTGAGTATGAGTAGGAGACGACCACCGAGGACACCGCCTTGGCACCGGCATCGATTGCGAAGTTGAGCGCCGGAGTCCAGTTGTCGGTCTTGCCGACCGATTCCGCACCGGACTTGACCGGGATGACGCGGCATTCGCGGCAGACACCGACTCCCTCAAAGCCGTTGTTCGCCTCGCCGCCAATCAGGCTGATCAGGCCGGAGGCGTGCCCGTAGCCGGGGTCTTCCGTCTGCGGGTCATTGGTGTTGTTGTAGGCGTTCCAGCCGCTGACGTCGTTCGGGTAGCCGTTGCCGTCGTTGTCGAAGCGACCATCGTTCGGGCACTCGGCGATCCGGTTGTCCGCAATCCGGCAGTGGCCGAAGACCGCGATCAGGTCCTCGGGTGAGAGGTAGGCGGTCTTCGGTCCACCGATGTTGACTTCGTTCAGGTACTCGTACTCGCCATCGGTGGCGCAGCCGCGGGTTGTGCCTTCCTGCTCGACCGTGAACTGCGGCGTGGCAGGGGGGCAGGCCGGATTCACCCGGGGGTCCTTGGCGTAGTCGCGGATGTCGAAGCGGCCATTGCCGTCAAAGTCGTAGCGGCCGAGATCCTGGCCGTCCCAGCCCCGGGGGTAGGGCAACTCACCCTTGTTGATGTAGACGGCGTTGAGGCCGTCTTTGATCCCGTTGGATTTGTAGTTGACCCCGCCCTCGATGTAGGCGATAAGCATCTCGTCGCGGCCGACGTTGCCCTGAGCCCAGGCTCCGGTCATGTTGATTCCGGATGAGCTTTCCGGGTCGGTCGCGTTACGAGCCCAGCAGGGGAGGCCGCCGTCGGGGCGGGGCTGGTCGAAGACACCGCCGCCCGGTGCCTTGCACAGGCCGTCCATCGGGCCATAGAGATTCCACTGCTCGCTGTCAGTGCAGCCGGAAACCGGATCCTGAATCTCGCAGCGCGCGAATTCGGGGTCATTCGGCCATTCGGCCTGCTGGAGGATCGGTCCGGCCGGCAGGACCGGCGCGGGTGCGGCCTGCGGCGGCCGCGGCAAAGGCCGAGGCTGGCCACGACAGACGGCGAACAGCAGAGCGATACGCCCGCGGCACTATTGAAGCTCATGATGATTCCTCCAGACTCATTTCCCCCACGCCTCCCGTAGCCTGAGTCATAACTATAGCGCGGCGGGGATCAATCAGAGTACAGGGTGTTCATGAGCCCGTTCGGGGTTGGCCGGATCGACGAAGTAGACCACGGTTCCGGCGAGCCGGTCGAGGAATCCACGCCGGTCGATCCGGATCAGCACTCCGACGAATACGAGGCCCAGGGAGGCGACGCTGAGCCAGAAGCCGACAAGGCGCCGGAATGCGGCCCGGGGGCCGATCCGATGGTTGCCGTCCCTCTCGATCTGGATATCGAGGAAGCGCATTCCCGGCGTCTGACCCGACAGGGCCCAGAAGGTGAACAGATAGAGGGATGCGCTCAGGAACCAGAGGGCGGCACCGACCGCGAAGATGGTCGATTCTGTGTCGCCGCTACTGATGCCGAGAAAGCTGGCGATTGCTCCCAGGAGCGCCCCGGTAACTACGAGCCCCAGGTTCACGATCAGCGCGTCGATACTGATGCCCAGGGCACGGGTGAAGAATCCGGCCCGATCGCTCGGGGTGGTCCGCTTCGGCCGGAACAGAACCCTCCTCGCCACCCGCTCACCGATGAAGTCGAGTACCCGGGTCGCCCTTGAGACCTGCGAGCCGAGATCGCCGATCAACCCGATGCCCTGGGCAGCGATCGCCGCCCTGACCTCCGGTGCTTCGGCGATCCGCTCGATCAGGCGCTGGGTGTGGGGTCCGTCCAGGACGTGGTCCCAGACCTCGGTGGCGGTCTGGCTGTCGAGGACTTCGATGATTGCCGCCTCGACCTCGGGGCTCCTGAGGGCCTCGGACACGGCCTGCTCGATCAGCGGGCCGTTCAGGACCCGGGCGATGGCGCGCTCGGTCGCCTCACTTTCGATCGCCCGCACGATCGCCTCTTCGACCGCGCTCTCGATCGCCTGGTCCAGGCCGGCGGCGTCCACCACGCGCTGGGCCCTGCGGGCTCCGCTTGACATCAGGCGCTCGGCGATCGAGGGTCGGCCGTCCTGCTCCGGTTGACGACCGTTGGATTCCGGGTCGCTGCCGTTCATTCCGGGGTCCGGGCCCGGGGACGCCGAGGCCTCGGGTCCGGCGGGGTCAAGGTTGACGGGGTCGAGTGTCGGGTCGGACTCCAAGGATCCAGCCTACTGCCGATCGGGCGATCGAAACCGGGTTGCTGCTGCGGCGGCGAGATCCAGGGTCGCGGGATCGAGCCCGGTTTCCCTGAGCCCGGCCTGCGAACCCAGCGTTTCCAGCAGCGCCCGCTCGACCTGCTCAAGTTCGACCGATGGCATCTCCTGGTCGAGAGCGCCGACCGTATCGGGGTTCCACTCGAGGTCAAGCGCGCCATAGACCGGTTCGAGTACGTCGCGCACCGTGGCAGCCTCCCGGACTGCGATCACAAAGCCGACGTGGGCTGCTCCCTTGATCAGGCGCTGGCCGATGCCGACCAGCTTGCGCTCTCCTCCGGCATTGACGCTGAACTCGCCCGGACAGTACTCGCCCGCGACCTCACCGATTCGCGCATCGATGCCGAGCGAGGCGATCGCGTCGCGGGCGAGGCCGGCCGCGAACTCGAATCGCTCGGTGGTTCGCTGGGCCGGACTGTCGTCCGGAATGGTCAGGGTCAGGCTCAGGGTGCCTTCGGTGTAGGCCGCCGCGCGGCCCCCGGCGATCCTTTCCATCGCACTCGAAGCCGTGTTCGCGGGCGACGACGACCGCCCGTCCGTATCCGGGGGAGGTCGTATCGCGACGCCCGAATGCGACCGAGCGGCCGGGGCGACTCAGCCTCACTGTCGCACCGCGCTCTCCGCTCGCCACCTGGTCCATCAGGACCCGGGACAGGGCGGGTCCCATCTCGGGCCGATCCGGAAATGCATCTCGCAGCACCTCGAACTCGGACTGCATGTTTTTCATGGCTTTGGTATGAGTATCTGCTAACAATTGCCCGTTACCCCTCAAGAACGGTTCTCTCATCCTTAACCTAAAGCAGTTCGCAGCCTTCATTCTCCTGCTCGCCGTCGTCTTCGTCGGCGGTGACTACCTGCTCGGCAAGAGCGGATCCGAAGCCGGAGTCGGGGTGAGCCAGGCCGCCTCCTTCGAGGCACCGAAGGTCCAGCGGAGTATTGACCGCGCCGCCGCCGTTCTCGCCCGGGACGAGGCCCGCCAGCAGCGTCGCCGCGAGCGCCTGCGCAAGCTGCGTCCCTTCCTTGAACTGCCGGCCGGCGTTTCCACGGGCACCCTTGAGTCGATCGCTTCATGTGAGTCCGGCGGCGACCCGACAATCGTTTCCTCGAGCGGGCTCTACCACGGCAAGTACCAGTTCAGCGTCGCCACCTGGGCGGCCGTCGGCGGGACCGGCCTGCCGTCTGAGGCACCCGAGGTTGAGCAGGACTACCGGGCCGCGCTGCTCTACGTGCAGTCCGGTCCCGGCCAGTGGCCGGTCTGCGGTTCCTGAGCCGAGGTGCAAGGATGTCCCCGGTTTGCTCCTGGGGGCTATTCAGATATCGCAACGCACGACCCGGCTCCGGGTAACCGAGGTCAGCGGGACCGACTCGCGGCGACTGCTCGACAGGCCTCATCGGGTCTCCGCCGTGCCGCGCAATCTTGACCGTCTGACCGCGCTCCTGATGTCAGAGGTCGAGGCGGCCCGGGGTGAGGGCGCGGAGCGAATCGAAGTTACAGCCGCGCCCGAGTTGCGCGGCACCCGTCTCCTTCGGCAGCTGGAGCGTGTCTCGACGGCGATCGGCTCCGGCAGGATTGCGGTGCCGGGCCGGTCGGAGACCCTCTCGGCGGCCTTCCTCGCGGTGACCGTGCCCGGGGGGGAGTCGGAGCATTCGCACGACCCCGAGGGGCAGGTGGCGGTCGCCCTGGTGGAAGAGTCCTTCCTCGGGTTGGCCACTGGACATCCGGGCCGGAGGCCTACCTGGGTCGGGTCCCGGCCGCTCGGAACCGCAGCTTTGACCTCGCGGGCCAGGTTCAGCGACCCGCCCCGGCCAAACCAGATCGAGGCAGCGATCAACGGAGCGGTCCGCGCAGTCGGTTCGCTCGCCCCGCCGCGCTGCGGATCGGTATTCGTGGCGAGCACATTCGCGCCCGTACTGGAGCGGCTTTGCGGGAGCCGGATAGGCGAAGACTCGGCCCGCCGGGGACTCGACTCGATCCTCGGCCAGACCGCAGAAGACACCGCCGCCTGGTTCGGTGCGGAGCCCGCTACCGCCAGACACCTGCCCGCGGCGATCGTCGCCTGCCTCGCTCTGGCCGGGAGGCTGGAGGCAGACCTGATGCCCGCTTCCTTCGATCCCGTGGCTGGTCGCTGGTGGCTGACGCAGGCAGGCGATACCTCGATGACGAGAGGTCGCGCGGCCTGATGGCGAGCAAGGACGACAGCTTGAAGCCAACCGACCTGAGCACCCGCAAGGGCATCACCTCGGTGGCGGTTCGCGCGCCGACCCGCGGCAACCGCAAGCTGGAGAAGTTCCTCGATGCGATCAACCGGGACGACCAGGTTCGGACCTGGTGGTACATGGCGCAGATCCACGCCGAGCGGCTGGGCATGTCTGACCATTCATGGGTCCACATGCAGATAGTGCTCAATATCGCCCTGAGGCTGAGCCGCCTGCTGACCAAAGGCGATGTGCATCCGGCGATGGTCACCGACCACGGGATGTCGGTCAAGGACTCCGAGGTCGTGGTCGCCGCCGGCGCGCTGCTCCACGACGTAGGCATGTCGATCCACCGGGCCGATCACGAGGCATACAGCCTCTTTCTGGCCCGCGAAGCGCTTCAGCGCCTGCTGGTCGGTATCTACGAAGAGCCGGAGCGCTCGATCGTGATCGCCGAGGCGCTTCACGCGATCATTGGTCACCGCCGCCGAGGGCAGCCCTACACCGTGGAGGCCGGCATCGTCAGGGTGGCAGATGCGCTCGACATGGCCGAGGGTCGCACCCGGATCCCGCTCGAGGCCGGCCAGGAGGGCATTCACTCGATCTCGGCTGCGGCGATCGATCAGGTGAACATTTCGGCGGGGGAGCAGCGTCCCGTCCGGATCGAGATCGAACTGAACAACTCGGCCGGGATCTTCCAGGTCGATGACCTGCTCGCCACCAAGATCCGTGACACGCCGCTGGCTGATCACATCGAGGTAGTGGCTGAAGTCCAGGGCGAGTCCGAGAAGCGCCTGCTGACCGGATTCCGGCTTCCGGGATGAGCGGCGACGCAGAAGGGGCGCGCTCGACCGGAGTCGTTCTGCTGCCCGGCCATGAGAAGCATGAAACTGGCAGCCACCCCGAGAATGCGGAGCGCATTGACGCGGTGATCGAGCACCTGAGCACCGGTCCCGACCGCGACCGGCTTCGGTTTCTGGAAGCGCGGCGGGCCGACGAAGAGGACATCGCCCGGGTCCACACATCGGCACACATCGAGCTGGTCCACGAGCATGACCGCTCGGGACCGGTCTGGATCGACGGGGACACCGTGGTCAGCAAGGGCACCTACGAGGTCACGATGCGTGCCGCGGGTGCTGCGATCGTCGCGGTGGACGAGGTCTGCGGACAGGGCGCCTCCGGTTCCGATCAAAGCCCCGACAGCCTGTTCGCACTTATCCGCCCGCCCGGCCACCACGCCACGGCCGACCGCGCGATGGGCTTCTGCATGTTCAACCACGCCGCTGTGGCTGCCCGCTACGCCCAGGACGTGCTCGGGATCGAGAGGGTTGCGATCCTCGACTGGGACGTGCACCACGGCAACGGGACCCAGGACATATTCGAAACCGATCCGTCAGTCCTCTTCGTCTCGCTCCACCAGTGGCCGCTTTACCCGGGATCCGGCTGGCTCGAGGAGACCGGCAGTGGCGAGGGCAACGGCTTCACTGTGAACCTGCCGATGCCGCCCGGCTCTGGCGACTTCGAACACGTGGATGCGCTCGAACGCGTCGTGCTGCCGATCATGGCCGAATTCGATCCGGGACTGGTGATCGTCTCGGCCGGTCAGGACGGTCACGCTGCTGACCCGCTGTCAAACCAGGCAATTACCGTGGCCGGCTACAACAGCCTGGCGCTGAGGACGGCTGAATTCGCCGATGACCGGGGCATCGGCCTTGTCGCTGTTCACGAGGGCGGCTACAACCCGGAGACCCTGCCGGCGCTGGACCATTCGATCCTCGCCGGTTTCGCCGGGATACCCACAGCGCTGTCCGATCCCTGGGCCGGCGACACCGTCTCCGGCATCGAGGATGCGGACCATTCGGGTTGGGCCGAGCGTCTGAGTCACATACAGCAGTGCCAGCGGCCATTCTGGCCGGGCGCGATCTAGGAGTTGAAACGGTCCAGGTCGTGGCGGCGCTGTTCCTTCTTGGCGTCAAGCCGGCCCTGGATCAGCGACATGACGATTACGAAGATCGCGAAGAAGGCGAGTACTCCGAAGCAGAAGAAGGTGATGTAGCGGTCATCAACGCGGCCCGCGAGGCCTACTCCGTCGGCGGCCATTGCCATCGGGGCGATCGCCAGCACGAAGAACGTAGTCAGGGTGGCGAGGACAGCTGCGTATGACTTGCGGACAACGAACACAGGAGAAAACTTACCGCACCGGCTCGGCGGACCGCTGCGACGGCACCCCTGCCACTCCCGTGTCCCTGCGGGTCCTGTGACCGAGTTGTGAAGAACGGCGCCGGATCACCCACGATCTTCCAACGGACCAATACACTTTCCGCAATGTCTCAACCACGGGCACTTCGGGTCGCGGTAATCGATAACGACTCCGGCTTCATCCGCGTCCTGACCAACCGCATGGACTCCGCGGGCTGGCAGCACCGCGTCCTTGCCTCTGCCGTGCCTCCTCAGGAACTGGTTGCGATGAAGGTCAACGCCGTTCTACTCGACATCAGCGTCATGGCCGAAGAAGGCTGGTCTTACCTCGAGCGCATCTGCGGCCTGTTGCCCGATCTCGGTGTGATCGTCTGCACCAACGGCGGCACTGTCTCCCAGCGCGTCCGCGGGCTTCGTATCGGTGCCGACGACTGGATCAATAAGCCATGCCACCCCGAAGAGGCTCTGGCGCGGATCGAAGCGGTTGCGCGCCGCCGCCGGCGGGCACGTGCCGAAACGGGCCAGGGTCCGGTGGTGGTCGGTGAGATCGAGATCAGGGCAGACCAGTACCAGGCCTTCGTAGCGGGTCAGAGCCTCGACCTGACCAGGCGCGAGTTCGAACTGCTCCAGCTCCTGGCTGAGGACGCCGGCAGCGTGCTGGAGCGCGAGACGATCTACCAGCGGGTCTGGGGCTACGCGATGGCCCACGGTGACCGCTCGGTCGACGTCTTCATCCGCAAGCTCAGGCACAAGCTGGAGAAGCGCTCGCCGGGCTTCAGCTACATCCACACGCACTTCGGCGTCGGATACCGCTTTGCGGCCGAGACGTCGGTTCCGGAGGCTCCTTCTCCGGACAAGGAAGGCTCCGACCGGGCCGCCCCTCAGAGCGCCGCGGCGCTCTCCGCCCCGGCCTAGAGCCGTTTCCTGGTTGTGTGAACGTCCCCCAAGTCGGGCGTTCCACCGCTAGCCGGTTGTGTTCACATTTCTTTTACAGGTCCTATACAGGGGCGTAACAACTGCCCTTCGCAACACTGGCACGCTCTCCCTACAAGTGATTCATCGACCGTCACCAGGACGGTCTTCCGGGCCAGTACCCGGACAATGACATCGAAAAAGGAGACTGTGTGTCCAGTTCCAAGTCCAGATTTCTAGCCGCGCTCGCGACTGCCGGAGTGCTCGCCATCGGCGTAGCAGCGTGCAGCAGCGACGACAGCAGCAGCGATTCTTCATCGTCGGGCGGTGGGGGTGACCTCTCCGGCAACATCCGTATCGACGGCTCGTCCACGGTCGGCCCGCTGACCGAGGCGATGGCCGAGGGCTTCCAGGCGGAGAACCCCGACGTCAAAGTCACCGTCGGAACCTCCGGGACCGGTGGCGGCTTCGAGAAGTTCTGCGTCGGCGAGACCGATGCGAACGATGCCTCGGACGCGATCGACGACGAGCAGAAGCAGATGTGCGCCGACAACGGCGTCGAGTGGGAAGAAATCCAGGTCGCCAACGATGCGCTGTCAGTGGCTATCAACCCGGAGAACCCGGTGAAGTGCCTGACCGTGGAGCAGCTCTCACAGGTCTGGGATGCCGGCTCCAAGCTCGACAACTGGAACCAGATCGACGGACTTGATCCTTCGTTCGATTCCGAGCTGACCCTGTTCGGACCCGGTACCGACTCGGGAACGTTCGCCTACTTCACGGAAGCCGTGAACGGCGAAGAGGGCAAGCAGCGCACCGACTACAACAACGTCGGCGAAGACGACAACCAGACGGTGACCGGTGTTTCCGGCGCTCCGGGCGGGATGGGTTACTTCGGCTTCTCATTCCTGCAGGAGAACTCGGAGACGATCACCGGCCTGGAGATCGACAGCGGCAAGGGCTGCGTCGCTCCTTCGTCGGAGACGGTCCAGGACGGCACCTACACGCCGCTGGCCCGACCGCTGTTCATCTACCCGTCGGCTGACGCATTGAAGAAGCCGGAGTTCGACGCCTTCATGGAGTACTACCTCCAGAACGTCAACAGCGTCGCCGAGAACATCGGCTTCATCGGCCTCACCGACGATCAGCTGACCGAGAACGAGGACAAGCTGAACAACCTCATCAACAAGGCCGGCGGAGATACCTCGACCAGCTGATCGCTGATCGAGACCGCCTGATACAAAGCGACGTACATGGAAGCACGGGATACGATCGGGGCCTTCGGGGACCGGGGCGCGGCCAGGCCGCTCCCCTCCCTGGAGGCCCCTTCCCGCCGCTACGGGGAGAAGCTGATCCGGTTTCTGCTCGGAGCCTGCGCCGCGCTCTCGGTGATCACCACAACGGCGATCGTCATCTCGCTGCTGATTCCGACTTTCGACTTCTTCACCAAGGACGACATCGGCCTCGGCCAGTTCCTCTTCGGAACGAGCTGGGCGCCGACCTTCGAGCCGGCCTCGTTCGGAGTCCTCCCGATTCTGATCGGAACCCTCAGCGTCAGCCTCTGGGGGATGCTCTTTGCCATCCCGATCGGCCTGGCCTCGGCGATCTGGCTCAGCGAGTACGCCACGCCCAGGCAGCGCAAGATCGTCAAGCCCGTGCTCGAGGTCCTGGCCGGCATCCCGACGGTCGCCATCGGCATCTTCGGACTCGTATTCCTCAGCCCGCTGATCGCTGACCTCTTTCCTTTCATGGTGAACGTGCCGCCGTTCAGTGCCGGAGTGGCAGGCCTGGCGATCGGCCTGATGATCGTGCCGATCATCGCCTCGATCTCCGACGACGCGATGTCTTCAGTGCCTTCCGGATTGCGCGAGGCGGCCTACGGACTCGGTGCCACGAAGATGAAGGTGGCGACGAGGGTGATTTTCCCGGCGGCGATATCGGGCATTATCGCTTCGCTCGTCCTGGCTGGATCGAGGGCGATCGGCGAGACCATGGTCGTACTGCTGGTCGCCGGTGCGTCGCCCAACCTGACTTTTGATCCCGGCTCTTCGGTACTGACCATGACCGCATTCATCGGCCAGACCGCGACCGGAGACATCTCGACCGGATCAATCACCTACGACACGATTTTCGCGGTCGGGTCGCTGCTTTTCATCATCACCCTGATCCTCAACCTCTTCGCGATCCGCATGGTGCGCAAATACCGCGAGGTCTACGAATGATGTCCCGCGAAACCGGCACCGAGCGGGTCCGGTTGGCGACCTCCGGCGCACGGGCGGTGACCCTCGAGGCGCTCAGCAGCCAGCCGAAGAAGGATGTCTGGAAAGGCAACATCTTCCTGGCCCTGCTTCTGTTTGCGCTGGTCCTGGCGCTGGCCGGTCTGGCCGCGATTATTCTTCAGGCAGCCGTCGAGGGCGCTCCCGCGTTCAGCACAAAACTGTTCACCAACGGACCCTCGACGCTCAATCCCGAGGAGGCGGGCTTCCGGCCGGCGCTGATCGGCACGATCTACCTGATCGCCGGCGTTATCTTCCTCGTCGTGCCCCTCGGCGTGTCGGCAGCCGTCTACCTCGAGGAGTACGCCGACGGCGAGAAGTGGTGGAACCGCGTCGTCGAGCTCAACGTTCAGAACCTGGCCGGCGTTCCATCGATCATCTACGGCATCCTCGGCCTCGCTTTCATCGTGCGGGGCCCGCTCGACCTCGGGTTCATCCTCGCGGCCGGATCCCTGACCCTCGCCCTGCTGGTCCTGCCGACGGTGATCCTGGCCGCCCGCGAGGCGATCCGCGCCGTTCCGCCGTCGATCCGGGAAGGCTCGCTGGCCCTCGGCGCAACCCAGTGGCAGACGATCCGCAGGCAGGTCCTGCCGGCAGCCATCCCCGGCATCGTCACCGGAGTCATCCTGGCGATCTCGAGGGCGATCGGGGAGACCGCCCCCCTGCTTCTGGTCGGCGCGGCGACCTTCGTGACCTTCAATCCCACTTTTCTCGGCGACAACGGGTATTCGGCGCTGCCGGTACTCATCTTCAATTATGCGTCAAGGCCCCAGGACGAGTTCCGCGTGCTGGCCGCGGCAGGCGTGATCGTGATGCTCATCGTGCTCCTGGCGATGAATTCGTTCGCGGTCTGGCTTCGAAACAGATATGAGCAACAGTGGTAGGAGACACCCGATTGAATAATGATCCGACAGAGCAGCTCGGCTACACCGGGCAGATCAGCGAGGATGGATACGTGCGAACCGAAGGTCCCAGTGAAGACAAGGGTCTGACCCACCAGATTGCGGTGACCCGCGAGCCGCAGGAATCCGGCAGGGATGTCTGGAAAAAAGACAAGGTCTTCGAAGTCAAGGACGTGACCGTCTCTTACTCGAAGAAGGCCGCGGTCAAGGACGTGACCATGGACATCTTCCAGAACGAAGTCACCGCCCTGATCGGTCCGTCGGGCTGCGGCAAGAGCACCCTCCTGCGCTGCCTCAACCGGATGAACGACCTGATCTCCAGTGCCAGCGTCGACGGTCAGATCCTCTACCACGGCCAGGACCTCTACGGCCCGAAGGTCGACCCTGTCCAGGTCCGCAAGATGATCGGCATGGTCTTCCAGAAGCCGAATCCTTTCCCCAAGTCGATCCACGAGAACATCGCCTTCGGACCGAAGGTCCTCGGTATGGATGACATCGACGACCGGGTCGAGAAGGCCCTGCGCGGCGCCGCGCTCTGGGACGAAGTCAAGGACAGGCTCGATGACAACGCCTACGGGATGTCGGGAGGCCAGCAGCAGCGCCTCTGCATCGCAAGGACGATGGCGGTCGAGCCGGAAGTCATTCTGATGGACGAGCCGTGTTCGGCGCTTGACCCGATCTCGACCGGCAAGATCGAGGACCTGATGGCCGAACTGAAGGAGCAGTACTCGATCGTGATCGTCACCCACAACATGCAGCAGGCTGCCCGCGTATCCGACAAGACTGCTTTTCTGATCGTCGAGCTCGACTCCACCGAAGAGAACCGCTGGGGCCAGCTGGTCGAGTACGACGAGACCGGCAAGATCTTCACCAATCCCCAGGACCCTCGAACCGAGGACTACGTGACGGGCAAGGTCGGCTGAGATGGCCCAGATCAAGGACAGCCACCGGATCCGGGTCGGGTACCAGGACGAACTGGCGAGGCTGGAGGAACAGGCGCTCGAAGGGTTCGAAATGGTCGTGCTCGCCCTCGACCGCACTCTCGAGGCCGTTGCGAACCAGGACATAGAACTGGCCCAGATCGTCATGGACAACGACGATCAGCTCGACGGCCGCTACCTGGAGGTCCATCAGGGCCTGATCACGCTGCTGGCCACCCAGTCGCCGGTCGCCACCGACCTGCGGCTGATCGCCGCCCTGCTCCACGTGATCAAGAACATCGAGCGCATGGGCGACCAGTGCGTGAACATCGCCAAACTGATCCCACTGACCGGCCATGAGCCGCCGGTTGACGATCGCATGATCCAGCGCATCGTCGCGATGGGCAAGCAGGTCCGGATCGAGGTCGTCCAGGCCAAGCGCGCGTTTATCGACCGCGATGTGCCGATGGCGCAGAACCTGGTCGTGCTCGACGACGAGGTCGACCAGCAGAATCGGGACTGTTTCGCCCTGGCGATCGAGATCGGTGACGAATCGGACCGCCGCGAATGGGCGATGACGATGCTGCTCGCGGCGAGGGCGCTCGAGCGCATTGGCGACAATGCCGTCGATGTCGGGGAGCAGGTCGCCTTCGTGGTCACCGGGCTCTTCCGCGAGTTCGAGGACGCCTCGCACCCCGAAAACCCGTAGCCCCATCCGGCTGCTCTGCGAAGATCGCGCCGTGCCCTGATGATCTGCGCAGCAATCGATATCGGCTCCAACACCACGCGCATCCTGGTCGCTGAACCGAAGGACGGCCAACTGGCCAAAGTCATGGAGCAGCGGGCCTATACGCGGATCGGCAAGGCAAAAGACCACAAGGGCCGGATTTCGAAAGAGAAGATCGCCGAGGTCGCCGAGGTCGTGGAGACCCAGGTCAAGCTGGCCCGCGAGGTCGGGGCCGAATCGTTCCGGGCGGTCGCCACGGCGGCGATCAGGGACGCGAAGAATGGCAAGAACGCTGCCGAAGCCATCGCGGAGCAGGCGGGAATACCGGTTGAGATCGTCAGCGAGCACGAAGAGGGTCGCCTCGCGTTCATCGGGGCGACCAAGGCACTCGGCCATCCCGCGGAAGGACGGGTCGCGGTGGTTGATGTCGGCGGTGGTTCAACCGAGATCACGATCGGCACCATCTCCGGAGGAGTCGAAGAGGTCACTTCCTGGCCGATCGGATCGGGGCTTCTGGCCGACGAACTGATCGAGAGCGATCCACCTTCAGCTTCCGAAATACGCAAGGTTCGCGACCGGATCGAGGACGTCTTCGCCGGGGTTGAAATCGAAAGGCCCGAGCAGGTCGTCGCGGTGGGCGGCAGTTCGACCTCGCTGCGCCGGCTGACCGGGGTCGTGCTCGAGTACGAAACCCTGGAGCGGGGGATCCGCGTTCTGTGTGGCGATGAAAGCAGCGAGGTCGCGCGGCAGTTCGAACTCGACCCGGTGCGGGTCCGGATCCTTCCGACCGGCGTGCTGATCCTGGAGAAGATCTCGGAGTTACTCGGGCAGCCGCTGCAGATCGGCAAAGGCGGGATCCGCGAGGGCATCGTGCTGGACATGCTCAATGGGAAGCTGGCTGCGTCGGCTTCGTCGATAAAGGGCTGACCCGCACTCTGCGGATAAGGTGCGGCCTGTGCCGGTCGACCCGAAAGAGCAGCTCGACGACGAAGAGCGAAAGCGTCGCCAGGACGCTGCGATGGTGCTCGAGCAGCGCGTGGACCAGATGGCCGCGATCAGCAAGGCCCTGCTTGATGTGACTGACACCGACCCGGCCGAAGCGATGTGGATCGCAAGCCGCCGGCTCAGGGCGGCACTCGAAGTCTTTCGTCCGGCTCTCTCGAAGGCGCAGTTCCCTGGGGCAAGGGACGAGGTTCGCCAGATCATCAAGGCTGTCGGCCGCAGACGGGATGTCGACTCGATGATTACTGCCTTTGAAGAGATCGCCGCAGAAATGGACCCCTCCGGGCAGGAGGGTCTGGCAATTCTCATCGACTCGCTCCGCCGGGAACAGGCCGACAGCAATCGCAGCCTCGCCCAGCTCAGCAACGGACGTCGCCTTCAGGCCCTGCGGGTCAGGGTGGAGGGGCTGACCGGGCAGGACTTCGAGGGATCCGAGATCGGGGAAACGACCGGCTTTCGTGCTCCGGAGCAGCTTCCGCCGGGTGCGAAGAAGATCGTCAACCGGCGTTTGGGCCGACTGCGATCCTGCGTTCCGAAGGCGCTGGAGCCGGACGCGGTCCGGGAGCAGCACCGCATGCGGGTGGCAGCAGAGCGGCTCAGGTATTCCCTGGAGCTGACCGGGGAGGCCCTCGGCACTCAGGCTCACACTGCACGCCGGGCAGCCCGCGGGCTCCAGGACGTTCTTGGCGAGATGCGCGACTGTGACCTGGCCGTACCCGTCGCTCGTGAACTCCTCGCCGATCTCGAATCCGGCGATGTCAAGGCAATTGTCGAGCGGGCCCGCGGGATCCGCGAACTGGACCCGGTCCTGGTCCAGGCTGCGCCGAATCGCCTGCTCTACCGGTCCCCTCAGCTCGCGATCGTGCACCTGCTGGCCCGCCGGACGATGCTCTTCGAGCGGTTCAGGCGCCTCTGGCTGGAGCAGTCGAGGCAGGGGGTCTGGGTCGCGCTGGAGACCTCCCTGGATAACGGCTAGGATTGGCTCCCTTGTCCGAACTCAGCGATCCATCTCTCTATTTTAACCGTGAGCTTTCCTGGCTCGACTTCAACGAGCGTGTGCTCGAACTTGCCGAGGACGACTCGGTGCCGCTGCTCGAAAGAGTCAAGTTCTGCGCGATCTACGGTTCCAACCTCGACGAGTTCTTCATGGTCCGGGTCGCGGGTCTCTGGGGGGTCAACGATGCCGGGATAGACGCGCGCGGCCCTGACGGGCTTTCACCCGCCGAGCAGATCTCGGCGATTCGCTCTCGCTCGCTGGAGCTTGATCGCCGCCTCCACAACTGCTTCGCCGGCGTTCTTGAGCCGCTGATGGAATCCGAGGGAATCAGGATTTCCAAGCTCGAATGGCTTTCTGCCGAAGAACGGGCCGAGGTCGACACGATCTTCAGGCGCCAGATTCTTCCGGCCTTGACTCCGCTGGTGATCGGTCTCGGACGGCCTTTCCCGTACATCTCGAACCTCTCGCTGAGCCTCGCGGTCCTGCTTCGCGACCCGGAGACTTCGACCCGGGTCATGGCGCGGATCAAGGTGCCGACCGAGCTGCTCGGTCGCTTCATCGAGGTCGGCCAGGACGACGACCGCATCCTGGTGCCGCTGGAAGAAGTGATCGCCAGCAGCCTTTCCCTGCTCTTCCCGGGCGTCGAAGTTCTCGACCACGGCGCTTTCCGCGTCACCCGCGACGCCGACTTCAACATCAGCGACGAAGCCGATGACCTGCTTGGTGCGGTCCAGGAAGAACTGCGCCGCCGCAAGTTCGGTGAGGTGGTCCGGCTCGAGGTCTCCGAGAACATGGTCGACGAACTCCGGGAGAACCTGATTGACGTGCTCAGGCTTCAGGACGACGAGGTCTTCATCAGCGCCGGTCTGCTCGGCATGGCCGACCTCTGGGACGTAGTCAAGCTGCCCGGCTACTCGAAGCTGCGCGACGAGAAGTGGGATCCGGTCACCCAGCCACGCCTGCAGGGTGAGGACGAGAGCCCGGTCGACATGTTTGCCGCGATCCGCCAGGGCGACATCGTCGTCCATCACCCCTACGACTCCTTCAGCACCTCGGTCGAGCGCTTCATTGCCCAGGCTGTGGCCGATCCCGAGGTCCTCGCGATCAAGCAGACCGTGTACCGGACCAGCGACGACTCGCCGATGGTCGGCTCACTCATCCGCGCCTCCGAGCGCGGCAAGCAGGTCGTCTGCATGCTGGAACTGAAGGCGCGCTTCGACGAGCAGGCCAACATCGAGTGGGCCAAGCGTCTCGAGGAGGTCGGCGTTCATGTGGTCTACGGCATCCCCGGCCTGAAGACCCACATCAAGGCCCTGCTGGTGGTCCGTCGCGAGGGCGATCGCGTCCGCAATTACGTTCACATCGGAACCGGCAACTATCACTCGACTACCGCTCGGCTCTACACCGACCTCGGCATCTTCACGGCCGACGAGAGGATCGGTGCCGACGTTTCCGACCTGTTCAACGTGCTGACCGGATATGCCCGGCCCGACGCCTACCGCAAGGTGCTGGTTTCCCCGGACACGATGCGTCCCGGCATCCTCGAGCAGATCGAGAAGACGATCGACGCGCATCTCGAAGGTCGCGAATCCCGGATCTCGCTGAAGCTCAACTCGCTGGTCGACCGCACCTGTATCGAAGCGCTCTACCGCGCATCGCAGGCAGGCGTGCAGGTCGAGATCAACGTGCGCGGCATCTGTTGCCTCAGGCCGGGTGTTCCCGGTATCTCGGAGAACATCAGGGTGATCTCGATCGTCGGCAGGTTCCTCGAACACTCGCGGATCTACGCATTCCGCCGGGGGGATAAGAGCACTGTGCTGATCGGTTCCGCCGACCTGATGCCACGCAACCTCGACAGCCGGGTCGAACTGGTGACACCGCTGCTCGACGAGACCGCGCGTGATCAGGCCCTGGACGTGATCGAGCGTTGTTTCGCAGACAACATGAACTCCTGGGTGCTCGACAGCTCAGGCAACTGGTCCAGGCTGAAGCCCGAGGGCGGCGAAAAGCGTGATGTTCAGAGGGAACTGCGCGAGCGCCATCTCGGACTTGCCGCGACCACGGCTCCGCAGCTGGCCGGCTGAGGCGCTCGTTGCGCAACCCGTTCGCCCACAGGGATGACGGATTCTTCGACCTTTTCAACGAGGCCGGCCAGAACACCCTCCGCTCAGCGGTCATGCTTGAAGAGATGATGGCCGCCTGGCCCGACGACACGGGCCTCAGCCGCGAGATCCTGCTCACCGAGCAGGAGGGCGACCGCATAACTCACGACATCATCCGGCGACTCAACTCAACTTCCCGCACCCCGATCGACCGCGACGAAACGTATGCCCTCGCGACCAAGCTGGACGACGTGGTCGACTACATCGAAGAGGCAGCGGACTTCCTCGGCCTCTACAACATCGAAGCGCCGATGACCCAGGCCTACGAGTTGACCTCGATCCTGGTTGCCGCCTGCAGGGAGCTCTCGCAAGCGCTCGCAAAGCTGGTGACCTTCACGGGCGTCGACCCCCATCTGATCGAGATCCATCGGCTGGAAAACGACGGGGACCGGGTTTCACGTGACGCCGTAGCGGCGCTGTTCTCCGACGGGATCGACCCGATGGTCGTGATCCGCTGGAAGGACATCTTCGCCGTTCTCGAGAAGGCGATCGACGCCACCGAGTCGACCGCTCACATCATCGAAGGCATCCTGATCCGCAACGGCTGAGCCGCCGGATACGATTGCCTTCCTTGGTGGCCGTCCGAAACATCGCGATCATTGCCGTGCTGGCCCTCGGCGTGGCTTTCCTGCCCCGGGGCGGCGACTTCGCCGATGCCGTATTCGCTCTGATCGGCATGGCCTTCCTGGTCGCGATCACCTACGCGATCTACATCGCCTCGCGCCAGAACCAGATGACGCTTCTGGCCCTGCCGGACTCGAGGCGTTTCGTGCTCTACAGCTCGCTCGGCCTGATCGTGCTGCTGGTCGCCGGGCAATCGAAGATGTTCTCCAGTGGTCTGGGTACCTTCGCCTGGCTGATGCTGCTGGGCTCTGCGCTGGTCGGGATCTGGCTGGTCTGGTCGGAGGCGAGAAGCTCCTGAACTGGCGGCTGCTGTCGTGGAACCTGTTCCACGGCCGTGATTTTCCGCCGGAGCCTGAGCCGGGCGGCCTTGGTTGGAGAGTCCTGGGCCAGCCCGTTGCCGGTCTCGACTACGCCCTGGTCAACCGCGACCTGTTCTATGAGTACGCGGCGCTGCTGTCCGCGGCGAAGTGGGATGCGGCGCTGCTTCAGGAGGTGCCGCCGCGCTGGGCCGAAAGGCTGGCCGAGGCTACCCGGTCCGAATTCCGGGTGACCCTGACCGCGCGCAACTGGATGCGACCGCTGACCGGACCGGTGGCGAGGCTCAGGCCTCACCTGACCGGAAGCTGGGAGGGGGGCTGCAACCTGATCCTGGTCCGCAAGGGCAGGCCCGGGGCGACCGTTTCTGACCATCGCAAGGCGGTTCTGGCCCGGCTGCCGGAGCGACGGGTCGTCTCGATGGTCACCACCGGCAGCGGGCTGCACCTGGCCAACCTCCACGCGAGCACCGGGCCGGCTGCTTCGAAGGATGTTTTGAAGGCCGCCCGCCTCGCCCGGGAGTGGGCGGGCGATGCGCCGCTGGTCCTCGGCGGGGACTTCAATCTGCGTCCGCGATCCTCTGACGTCTTCGGTGACCTGGAGCAGGCCCACGGATTCTCCGGTGCGACCGCGCCGGGCTCGATCGACCACCTGCTCGTCCACGGTGCCGAGGTGCTGGAGCCGGGCGAAGCCTGGCCGGACATCCGGCGAGACGTGCCGGATCCCGCGACAGGTCTGAAGCTGAGGCTCTCGGACCACGCGCCGGTCGTTTCACGCATAGCTGCCTGATTCGTCACCCATTCGTTGCACCTGCAGCACCACATGTGAGCGGTCCGCATCCATGCTCGGCTCATGGCAAGAGCAGGAGAGAGGCGACGGGGCACCCCGGCTGACGAGCGCGGTTCGGTTTCGATCGAGCTGGTCGGTGCGATCCCGGTAGTTCTGCTCTGCCTGCTGGTTGCCGCCCAGGTCACTGCCGCCGGGTACGCCCTGTGGTCGGCCGGCATCGCCGCCCGGGCTGGTGCCCGGGCGGAGCTGACCGGCCGCAACCCTGCCGGAGCGGCTCGCCGGGCGTTGCCACCGGGCCTCAGCGCAGACATCCGGGTCGAGGCCGGGTCGGCGGTGGAAGTCGGCGTGAAGGTGCCGAAGCTGCTCCCGGGACTGCCGGACTCGCACATCTTCGGCTCGAGCGATCTGGGTGGAGGCTGAGGTGGCGAGGCCAGGCGAATCCGGTCAGGCATCGATCGAGGCGGTCTGCGGGATCGGAGTGCTGATCCTTGCCGCACTGGTCTGCTTCCAGTTGCTCGCCGCCGGCTACACGCTGACCGTGGTTGACGGCGCGGCCGAGGCCGGCGCTGTTGCCCTGGTTCGAGGCAGATCCGTGGACGCCGCCGTGATGAAGGCACTCCCGGGTTGGGCCCGATCGAGGGTTTCGATCACCCGCCTGGGCGAGAGCATCCGGGTCAGGGTGCGGCCGCTCTCGCCACTCGATTCGATATCCGACCGGCTTGCGGTCAGCTCGACCGCGAGTGCGAAACCGGGATGAGCACCGTGTACGTCACGGTTGTGACATCAGTCGGTCCGGCGACCGGACTGGTCGAGGCCGCGGCCTGCGAGGCGATGTCTGCCGCGGAGGGCGCGACCCCCGTATTGATCGAAGTCGCTCCGACCCGTCGCCGTTCGGCCACCGTGATCGCGACCGCTGCGGCCAAGGACCTTGAGGTCCGGCTTCGGGAACTCCTGCACTCATGCCATGCGGTGGCTCGGGGTGCGCTCTGCCTCGTGCAGGTGGACGATGCCGGGGCAGCCACGGAGGCTGTAGACCTGATTCGCGGACTGGCAGGCGGGGTCGGGTCTCTGGTCATTGCCGCTCCGCCGGCCTCCTACCGAGAGGTAGTAGAAGGGCTGGGGTGCATCGATCGCATTGCCTTGAGGGCCGACGCCAGGCAGGAGCATGCGGGTGAAGCCGGAGCGGATGAGGGGTCGGCGAAACGCGCCCGCGAGGACCCGTTGCTCGAGATCGCACTCGAAGAGGCTGGCGAGGTCGGCGGGACGGTGGAGGTCATCGCGAGCCCGTGTCGCCTGAGTTCACGCCGGGCGCTGGCCGGACTTCGTCCACGCTCGCGCGGGAGCCGGCGCCTGCGCTGGCGCCGTCTCGCGCAGGAGGGTGGCCAGGCGACGCCGCTGGTGCTCGGGGCCGTCTTCGTGCTCGTGGTTGGCGCGGTGGTGGCGGTTGCGATCGCCGGTGCGATCACCGGAAAGGGTCAGGCCCAGCGGGCGGCGGACCTCGCCGCACTGTCGGCCGCGCGCTCGATGAAGAACGACCTGCCCCGGCTGCTGGCACCGCCGACGCTCCCCAACGGACTTCCCAACCCGCAGCACATGCCGAAACCGGTCTACCTGGTCCGTGCCCGCCTCACCGCGATTCGCATCGCCACCGCCAACGGCGCATCGCCGCTCACCACATCGGTCGGTTTTCCCGACGCGTTCTCCTACGCCCCTGTGAGGGCCAAAGTCACGATTCGCCTGCGGACCGAAGGCTCGGGCCCTGCGCGTCCGGTCTGGGCCGAGGCCCGGGTCGGCGCCTCGCTGGGCATGGGGTCGGTGCCGGCGATCGCTTCCGGCGGCGGCTACAGCGGTGCGCTGGCCGAGCGCCTGGGTCATGGGATGCGACCGGATGTGGCGGCCGCCTTTGACCGCATGGCAGCAGCCGCGTCCTCTGCCGGGGTCACCCTGGCGATCAACTCGGGCTTTCGATCCGACGCTGAACAGGCGGCGCTTTTCGCAGCCAACCCGGACCCTCGAATGGTCGCCCGGCCCGGCACCTCGCTGCACCGCTGCGGCACCGAACTGGACCTCGGGCCGTCCTCGGCCTACGGCTGGCTGGCCGCCAATGCCGGCCGCTTCGGTTTCGTCCAGCGCTACTCGTGGGAGGCCTGGCATTACGGCTTCACCGCCGGACCGGAGCCCTGCTCGGCGGCCGGCAACCGGACCGGCACCGCCGACCGCAGCCAGGTCATGCCGGCATCGCTGCCTGCTTTCGTTCCGGCACGCTTCCGCTCCCCGATTCTCAGCGCAGCGATGAAGTGGGGGGTGTCGGCCGCGCTGCTCTCGGCCCAGTTGATGGCCGAGTCCGGCTTCGACCCGACCGCCGGTTCCCCCGCCGGGGCTCAGGGCATCGCCCAGTTCATGCCGGCCACCGCCGCCTCCTACGGCCTGCGCGATCCCTTCGACCCGGTTCAGGCGATCGACGCCCAGGCCCACCTGATGAGCGACCTGCTCAAGCAGTTCGGCTCGCCCGCCCTGGCCCTCGCCGCCTACAACGCCGGCCCGGGAGCGGTCGGCTCCTGCAACTGCATCCCGCCCTACGCCGAGACCCAGGCCTACGTCGCCCGCATCCTCGCCCAGGTCGGAAGCGCCGCATCGGCCCTGCCCCTGCCGATGGAGATCGAACTGGTCGGCTGAAGTCCGGGACGGTCAACCGGCCATACTTGCGACCGAGCACCTCCTCTGAGACTTTCTGAAAGGAAACCAGCCTTGAGTAGCAGCGAAACCGAAGGACCCGTTCGTCTGGAGCAGGGCGACGGAGGAGTGTCAGTGATCCGGATGACCGCAGGCGAGAACCGGTTCAACCCGGACATGCTCTCCGGCCTGGAAAATGCGCTCGATGATCTGGAGGCCCGGGAGGGGCCTCTTGCCGTGGTTTTGACCGGGGAAGGGAAATTCTTTTCGAACGGTCTCGACCTGGAGTGGCTTGGCCAGACCGACGACTCCGGCCGGCGCAAGACGCTGGCCCGGGTCTACGAGCTCTTCGCCCGACTACTCGAATTTCCGGCACCGGTCGTCTCGGCGATCAACGGCCACTGCTTCGCTGCCGGGGCGATGATGGCCCTGGCCGGTGACTGGCGGGTAATGCGGGAGGATCGCGGCTTCTTCTGCCTGCCGGAGGTTGACATCGGCCTGGTCTTCGTCCCTGGCATGAACTCCCTTATCACCCAGAAGGTGAGCGGCCTGGCGGCACGCGACACAATGCTCACCGGAGGCCGTCTCGGTGGGCCGGAAGCGCTGGCGGCCGGAGTGGTCGACCGGACTACCTCTGAAGATCGGGTACTTGAAGAGTCGATCGAAATCGTCGCTCCGCTCGCCTCGAAATCGGGTCAGGTTTTCGGCGGCATCAAGAGCGGAATGAACGCAGCGGCGATCGAATCGCTGCGGGTCGAGGCCGTCTCGATTCTGAAGTCCTGAGCAGCCGCCGCGGGGTCGGTGCCAGCCTGCCGACAAGTTTTCGAACTCCCGATTCGACGCCGCTCGCCCGCGACAGCTTCGGAGGGGTCATTCGTCAGATCCCGCATGACCTGCCAGCGGATCGATGGGTCGCCCGCGAGCAGCCAGCTGATGACTCGGCCGTCGCTCCTCGAATCATTCATCCGGCACAGAGTCGCATGACCACCGGCGCTATCGTCAGGAGCATGAACAGACTTGAGATTTCCGGACCCGAATCGATTGAAGGGCTGATCGGCAAGTCGGTCGGCCCGACCGAGTGGCGTGAGGTCACCCAGGAGATGATCAACCGCTTCGCCGAGCTGACCGGCGACCACCAGTGGATTCACGTGGACGTCGAGCGGGCGAAGACGGAGAGCCCCTTCGGCACGACGATCGCCCACGGCAACCTGACCCTGTCGATGATCGACGGTTTCCGGGATCAGCTGATCGCGGTCACCGGTGGCTTCCAGCTCGGGGTCAATTACGGCTGGGACAAGGTGCGCTTCCCGGCACCGGTGCCGGTCGGATCACGGTTGCGGGCCTCGGCCGAACTGATCGCCTCAGAGGATCTCGGCAACAACTGGTTTCACAACGTGACTCGCTTCACCGTCGAGATCGAGGGTGGCGAGAAGCCGGTCTGCGTCGCCGACAGCGTCGGCCGCCTGCTCGCCGGCTGACACCGGCACCCGCTCGGGCTTGGTCCACCACCTGCCAGGCCGGCTGGCTGAGCGGTGCCTGCCGGGCCTCAGCGGCCTTTGAACTCGACCTCGTCGGCGCGACCGGCGAGGAAGGCGGTGACCGCTTCGCGTACGTCCTCCGTCCCCATCGATTCGGCGATCCCGTGGCGCTCGAACTGGAGGTGCTCGGCGAGAGTGTGGTCGAGGCTGGTGTGGACCAGTTGCTTGGCCATTTTCACGTAGTGGGGGGCCTTGGCGGCGAACTTCCCGGCTTTGTCGCGGGCCCGGTCCATCAACTGGTCGGCCGGAACCACCTCCGAGACGAGCCTGTCCTCGAGTGCTGCCTGCGGGGTCAGGTTGGGGTCGTTGAGCAGCAGCTCGATCGCCCGGGCCGGGCCGACCACCCTCGGCAGGAAGTAGGTCATTCCGCCGTCCGGTGATGCACCGATCCGGCCGTAGGCGCAGGCCAGGAACGCGTTCTCGGAGCAGATCCGGAAGTCACAGGCGAGGGCCAGCGAGAGTCCGGCACCCGCGGCGGGGCCGTTGATGGCGGCGATCACCGGGTAGGGAATGCGCTGCATATCGACGATTCCCTGATGGAGGGTCTCGGCCCCCGCACGTACACCGGCGACGATGTCCACATCCGGATCCTCGATGCCGAGTTTGAACCAGTTGATGTCTCCGCCGGCACAGAATGCGGCACCCTCTCCGGTAATGATCAGCGCCCTGATTGCGGCCCGGTCGGCCAGCCAGCTGAAAGCGACCGGCAGCTCGGAGATCATCTCCGGACTCATCGCGTTGAACGATTCGGGCCGGTTGAGAGTCAGCGTTCCGATCTCTCCGTCGATCTCGATTCGCATCGTTTTCAGGTCTGGAATTGCTGCCGTGGGCGTGTTCATCGGCCCCAACCCTACCCAGTGCCTAACCTTCAGGAAGTGAGCGGAGCCAGCGAAACAGCAGACCAGCGCAGCCGCCGGATCGTCTCCGAGCGGCGCTCGCTGCCGGATGCCCCCGGGGTCTACCTGTTCCGCGACCGCGGCGAAGAGGTGATCTACGTCGGCAAGGCGAACTCGATCCGCAAGCGGGTTGCCTCGCACTTCTCCGGCGGAAACGCCGCGATGACCCGACTGGTCGACCAGATCGAGTTCCTGGTCACCGAGACCGAGTCGGAGGCATTGATCGCCGAGCAGAGCTTCATCAAGCGCTACCGGCCGCGTTTCAACGTCAAGCTGCGCGACGACAAGTCCTATCCGTACATCGCGGTCAGCCTTGATGAGGACTACCCGCGTGTCTACTTCACCCGCGAGAAGCACCGCGCCGGGCGGGTCTACTTCGGGCCGTTCTCCTCGGCCAGGCGGGTCCGTGACACGCTCGACCTGCTGGGCAAGCTGTTCCAGTACCGGACCTGCGAAGGCAGGGAACCCGGCCGGCGATCAGGCAGCCCCTGCCTCGACTACTTCATCAAGCGTTGCGGCGCGCCCTGTGTCGAGTACATCGATCGCGACGAGTACCGGGGGAACATCGACTCGGTTGTCGACTTCCTCTCCGGTCGATACGAACAGATCGAACTCGGCCTCGAGGCCCAGATGGAAGCGGCGGCCACCGCTCAGGATTTCGAGACCGCTGCGATCTTCCGGGACCGGCTGCTCTCGGTCCGCTCGCTGTTCGAGCGCCAGCGGATCTCGGGCTCGGCAGTCGGCACCGCCGATCTGATCGGGGTTGCGCTGGAAGGCTCCGATGCCAACGCCCAGGTCTTCCAGGTCCGGGACGGCATCCTCGCCGAGCGCCAGAGCTTCTATCTCGAAACCCCGCCGGGCAGCGATCTGGCCCAGGTCACGGCCGAGTTCATCGAGCAGTTCTACTCGACCTCGCCGGCCGTTCCGAAACGAATCGTGCTCGGCCCCTACATGGCTGAGCGGGCCGATTCCGTCCGGGAGTTCCTGATCGAGCGCCGGGGCGACGCGAAGGCCGAGGTGCGCATCGCGGAACGTGGCGATACGCGTCGTCTGCGCGAGCTGGCCGAGCGCAACGCCAAGCTGGCACTCGACCAGGACCGGCTGCGGACGGAGCATCGCCGCCAGCGAAGGGTCGAGTCGCTCAGCTCCCTGGCCGAAGCGCTCGGCATGGAGGATTTGCCGATTCGCATCGAGGGCTTTGATATCTCCAACCTGGGCGGCGAGCACACAGTCGCGTCGATGGTCGTCTTCGAAGGGGGCAAGCCGAAGAAGGCCGACTACCGCCGTTTCCGGATCCGCGGCAGGGACGACGGCCGCGGTCCGGATGACTTCGCTTCGATGGAGGAGGTGCTGAGCCGGCGCATGGCCCAGTACCGCGAACAGGCGGATCTCTCGCCGCATGACAAGGCTCGCGACGAGAGCTTCGCCGCGATGCCGTCACTGGTTCTGATCGACGGTGGAAAGGGTCAGCTCGCGGCCGGTATCCGCCCCCTCAAGGATTTCATCGACTCGGGTGTGACCGTAATCGGGCTGGCCAAGAAGCTGGAGGAGGTCTTCCTGCCCGGCAGCTCGAAGCCGGTCAGCCTTGCGGCCGACTCGGAGGGCTCGATGCTGCTCCAGCGGGTCCGCGACGAAGCCCACCGCTTCGCGATAACCCATCACCGCGGCCGCCGCGACCGGGCGATGACCGGCTCGGTGCTCGACGGGATCCGGGGGGTGGGCCCCACCCGCAAGCGACTGCTTCTGAACCACTTCGGCTCACCCGAACAGCTGCTCGGCGCCAGCCGGGAAGAGATCGAGGGGGTGCCCGGTCTGCCCGGTAAGGTGGCCCGTGAGATCCACGACCAACTGAATCGGATCGGGTGAATTCCGGATGGACAGCGGTGAGCAGGCAGAGCAGCAAGAGGATGAGAGCGACAAACAGGTCAACCTCGTCCTGATCACCGGCCATTCCGGTGCGGGAAAGTCCGAGGCGATCGCGGTCTTCGAGGACAACGGTTACTTCTGCGTCGACAACCTGCCGCCACGCATGATCGGCGCGCTGGGCGAGCTGTTCTCGCTTCCCGGCAGCGGGGTGGAGCGGGCGGCCGTGGTCTCGGACGTGCGCAGCGGCGATTATTTCGACGAGCTCCTGCAGGTGCTCGACGATCTGGAGCATCAGGGCCTGCACACCCAGGTCCTCTTCCTCGAGGCAAACGAGGAGATCCTGACCGATCGCTACAAGGAGACCCGCCGCAGGCATCCGCTGGCCCCTGAGGGACGCGCCCTCGAAGGCATCCGGGCGGAGCGCAAGCTGCTGTCTCCACTGAGGACGCGCGCCGATGTGGTCATCGATACGTCGACCGACACCGCGGCGATGCTCAGGCGAAAGATCGCCGAGACCCTGATCGCAACCGAGGACGAGGAGCGGCTCGCGGTCTCACTGCTTACCTTCGGCTTCAAGAACGGCCCGCCGCGCGACGCCGACCTGACCCTGGATGTGCGCTTCCTGCCAAATCCCCATTACGTGGCAGAACTGAGGCCGAAGACCGGACTCGACGGCGAGGTTCGGGAGTTCGTCGAGGCCGGCACGCTTGCCGGTGAGTTCTACGGGCGGCTGATGCCGCTACTCGAGTTCCTGATCCCCGCTTACGTCGCCGAAGGCAAGAGCCACCTGACAATTGCGATCGGCTGTACCGGCGGCCGCCACCGTTCGGTGACTGTCGCCGAGCGGATCTGGAGCGACCTCGCACAGCGCGACGACGTGACTGTGCGTGTCACCCACCGCGACATCTCCTGACTCCAGCCCCTGCCGGCAGCCACGGGCCGTAGGATCACCGAGTGCCTGAACCGGTCATAGCCATCGAGGGCCTGCGCAAGTCCTACGGGGAAGTGGAAGCCGTAAGGGGGGTCGACCTCCGGGTTCAGCGCGAGGAGATCCACGCCGTGCTCGGTCCGAACGGGGCCGGCAAGACGACGACTCTGGAGATTCTCGAGGGCTACATCGATCGCGACGCCGGCAGGGTCGAGGTGCTCGGCATCGATCCGGCGGAAGCGACACCCGCCTGGCGCCAGCGGATCGGCATCGTGCTCCAGGAGACGGCGCTGGAAACGCTACTGACCGTGCGTGAGTCGCTTGAGCTTTACGCCGGCTACTTCGCGGCTCCGCGCCCGGTGGACGAAGTGCTGGAACTGGTCGGGCTGGCCGACCAGGACGCGAAGCGGGCGGGGCGTCTCTCCGGAGGCCAGAAGCGCCGGCTGGACGTGGGAATCGCTCTGATCGGCGATCCCGACCTGCTCTTTCTCGACGAGCCGACCACCGGCTTCGACCCTTCGGCCCGCCGCCAGGCCTGGCAGATGATCGCCGGGCTGCGGGATATCGGCAAGACCGTCCTGCTGACGACCCACTACATGGAGGAGGCCCAGTTCCTGGCCGACCGGGTGTCGGTAATCAACCGCGGAGTCGTGGTCGCCGACGATACGCCTGACCGGCTCGGGGACCGGGACAACCTTCCGACCAGGATCAGTTTCCTCCTGCCCCCGGGCTTCGACCCGGACGGGGCCGGGCAGATTGCCGGACTCGCCGTCGAAGTCGAAGCCGGGGAGGAGGCACCCAGGGCGGTGGTCGAGTCCGACTCTCCGACCGAAGACCTCAACCGGCTGACCGGATGGGCGGTAGCCGAAGGGATCGAGCTGACCGGTCTCGAGGTCAGGCGGCCGAGCCTCGAGGACGTCTATCTGGAGTTGACCTCCGGATGAGTTCCCTGGCAATGGCCCTCCACGAGTTCCGGTTCAACCAGAAGGTGTTCTGGCGAAACCCGGGCTCGGTCTTTTTCACCGTGCTGCTGCCGGTCATGTTCCTGCTGATCTTCGCCACGATTTTCGGCAACGACCCGATCGACACCCTCGGCGGCGTCCCGACCTCGACCTACTACGTGCCTGCGATCGTGACCCTGGCGGTGGTCTCGGCCGCGATGGTCAGCCTCGCGGTGAACCTGACCGCTGCCCGCGAGGCCGGCCTGCTCAAGCGCGGCCGCGGCACGCCCCAGCCCCCCTGGGTCTTTATCGCGGGCAGGATCGGCAACTCGATCGTGATTTCGGTGCTCATGGTCATCGTGATCACCCTGATCGGAAACGTGCTCTACGGCGCCCCGATCCCCTGGGGGAGGCTTCCCGCGGTGGCAGTGACCCTGATCGTCGGTGCGTCAGCTTTCTGCTGCCTGGGCATCGCGCTGACCGCGATCATCCCCTCGCGCGACGCGGCCCCGGCGGTGACCAACGTGATCACTCTGCCGCTCTACTTCCTCTCGGGCATCTTCATTCCCGAGAACGAGATTCCTGATGGTGTGCTGACCCTGGCGGGCTTCTTCCCCATACGCAACTTCTTCGAGGCATTCTTCACCGCCTACAGCCCGTCGACAACCGGATCCGGTTTCGAGTGGTTCAACCTGCTGGTTGTGGCGCTGTGGGGCGTGCTCGGCCTGGCCCTGGCCGTTCGCTTCTTCCGCTGGACCCCGCGAGCCTGATCTCGAATACGCTGCGCGGCGTGCTTCACCACGTAATCCTCGAAGTGAATGATCTTGAGCGCTCGGCAGAGTTCTACGACGCGCTGATCTCGCCGCTCGGCTGGCGTCGGCATGCGAACGGCCCGGGGGTCATCGGATACGGCATCTCGAAGCCGATCCTGTTCATCACCGAGCGCAACGGAGCGCGGCCTGAGGCGACCCTGGTCAGCCTTGCCGCACCCGGCATAGCAGCGGTCAAGGCCGCCTGGGAAGGCGGCTGCGGCCACGGCGGCAGCAACGTCGCCCGGCCGGGGGAGACCAGCGGCCACGGTTCCGGCAGTTACTCAGCCTGCCTTCGTGACCCCGACGGGCACGACGTCGAAGTCACCGTTTCCTCCGACTGAAGCGATCTTCACAGGATGGATAAACGAATCCTCGTCGGGTCCCTTAACATCGGTCGCGAGCGATTGATAACGAGATCAACGAACGAGAGGCGGTAACTGATGGGCGTCAAGGTGGGAATCAACGGTTTCGGGAGGATCGGCCGCAACGTGGTACGCGCCGCAGCAGCTGCGGGGGCGGATATCGAGTTCGTGGGCATCAACGACCTGACCGACAACGAGACCCTCGCCCATCTGCTCAAGTACGACTCGATCCTGGGGCCGTTTGACGCCGAAGTGTCGGCGGGCGAAGGCTCGATCACAATCGACGGTCATGAGATCCCGGCGATGTCGGAACGCGATCCGGCCAACCTCCCCTGGGGCGATCTCGGCGCCGACGTGGTGCTCGAGTCAACCGGTTTCTTCACCGCCCGTGCGGATGCGGCCAAGCATCTCGCTGCCGGTGCGAAGAAGGTCATCATCTCGGCTCCGGCCAAGGAGCCGGACGTGACCGTGGCCCTCGGCGTGAACTTCGACGATTACGACCCCGAGAACCACAACATCATCTCCAACGCCTCCTGCACCACCAACTGCCTGGCACCTTTCGCCAAGGCGATCAACGACGCGGTCGGGATCGAACACGGCCTGATGACCACAATCCACGCCTACACGTCAGACCAGAAGCTTCAGGACATGCCCCACAGCGATCTGCGCCGGGCCCGTGCCGCCGCGGTCAACCTGATCCCGACCACGACCGGGGCCGCCAAGGCCGTCGGCCTGGTGCTGCCCGAGCTGGCTGGAAAGCTGAACGGTTTCGCGGTTCGCGCCCCGGTCATCACCGGTTCGCTGGTTGACCTCACTTTCACTCCTTCGAGGGCGACTTCGGTCGAAGAGATCAACGCCGCCGTCAAGGCCGCGGCCGAAGGCCCGCTCAAGGGCATCCTCGCCTACAGCGAGGAACCGCTGGTTTCGACCGACATCGTGACCAACCCGCATTCCTCGATCTTCGACTCCGGTCTGACCCAGATAATCGGTGACGGCAATCTGGTCAAGGCGGTCTCCTGGTACGACAACGAGTGGGGCTATTCAAACCGCTGTGTCGAACTGATCGGCAAGGTTCTTTAGCACCGATGGCATTCGAAAAGGCTTCGGTCCGCGACGCCGAAGTCTCCGGCAGGCGGGTCCTGGTCCGGGTTGACTTCAACGTGCCTCTGGGTGAAAGCCCGGAAGGTGCGGTCGAAGTCACCGACGACACCCGGATCAGGGCCGCTCTGCCCACCATCGAGCACCTGCTCAGCCGCGATGCGAAGCTGATTCTGGCTTCACACCTCGGCCGCCCGAAGGGACAGGTCGTTTCCGGCCTGTCGATGGCTCCGGTCGCGGCCAGGCTCTCACAGCTGCTGGGCCGCGACGTGGATCTCGCGCCCGAGGTGGTCGGCACCGAGGCGACGGCGATGGCCGAGGCGCTCGAGTCCGGAGGGGTACTGCTGCTTGAAAACACCCGGTTCGAGGCGGGGGAGACCAGCAACGACCCGGAACTGGGCCTGGCCCTTGCCGGGCTCGCCGACCTCTTCGTGAACGACGCCTTCGGGACCGCCCACCGCGCCCACGCCAGCAACGTCGGCGTGGCCGTCCACCTGCCTGCCTACGCCGGTGAGCTGCTCGAAAAGGAAGTCACGAACCTGACTGCGGTCGAGGACGACCCGGCCCGGCCGCTGGTCGTGGTGCTCGGTGGCTCCAAGGTCTCGGACAAGATCGGGGTGATCGAGCGCTTCGTCGAGATCGCCGATCAGGTCCTGATCGGCGGTGCGATGTGCTTCCCCTTCTTCCGCGCACAGGGCTTTGGCACCGGGGACTCGCTGGTCGAAGAGGATGGCATCCCGCTGGCCGAGGCCGCGATTGCCCAGGCTGCGGCCGGTGACTGCGAGCTCTGCCTGCCGGTCGACCTGACCCTCGGCAGGGAGTTCTCGCCGGACACAGAGACGGAGGCCAGCGAGGGGGTTGAGGTGCCGGAGGGCTGGATGGGCCTCGACATCGGCCCGCGCTCGGCCGAAGACTACGCCGCGCGCATCGCCGGCGCCGGAACGGTGCTCTGGAACGGGCCGATGGGCGCTTTTGAACTCGAGCCGTTTGCGCCGGGCACCCGTACTGTCGCCGAGGCGGTGGCCGCGTGTTCCGGTTTCACGGTGATCGGTGGCGGAGACTCGGTCGCAGCGATTCAGCAGTTCGGCCTCGCCGACCAGGTCGACTGGGTGTCGACCGGCGGCGGTGCATCCCTCGAACTGCTTGAAGGCAAGTCACTACCCGGCGTCGATGCGCTGAACGAGGCATGATGAAGCCATGAGCCGAACTCCCTGCATCGCCGCCAACTGGAAGATGAACAAGACGGCCGACGAGGCTGACGCCTTCCTTGATCCGTTCCTGCCGGCCCAGTCCGGTGACGGAGTCGAGGTCGTCCTCTGCCCGACCTACCTCGCGCTCCAGCGGGTGGCCGAGCGCTGCGCCGGCACTCCGGTCCGGGTCGCCGCCCAGAACATGTATTTCGAGGACTCCGGTGCCTTCACCGGAGAGATCTCGGCCCCGATGCTGCTCGACCTGGGTGTGGACGCTGTCATCCTCGGCCACTCCGAACGTCGTCAGTTCTTCGGCGAGACCGACGAGGCCCTGGCCCGCAAGGTCCGGCGCGCGATCGAAGCGGGTCTCCAGCCGATTCTCTGCGTCGGTGAAACTGAGTCCGAGCGCGAATCGAATGACACCGAGGCGGTGCTCTCCCATCAGGTGCTCACCGATCTGGCGGAGATCCACACCGATGACCTCGACAAGGTAGTCGTCGCCTACGAACCGATCTGGGCGATCGGTACCGGCAAGACCGCTTCGGACGAGCAGGCCCAGGAAGCCTGCGCTTTCATTCGCAGCCTTCTCAAGACCCGTGACACTGACCGGGCTGAAGCGGTCCGCATCCAGTACGGCGGTTCGGTCAAGCCGGGCAACGCAGCGGCGCTGCTCGGCATGCCTGACATCGACGGCGCGCTGGTCGGCGGCGCTGCCCTGGACCCCGACGACTTCGGCGCGATCGTGGCCGCAGCCTGGGGCGCCTGAAATGTCGACCCCGGCTCCCTCCGGGCTGCCGGTCAGCAGCGTTGCGCTGATCATCCTCGACGGCTGGGGCCTGGCCGAGCCGGGCCCGGGCAATGCCGTGTCGCTGGCCGATACGCCGAACTTCGACCGGCTCTGGGCCGAAGGACGGACCACGCAGATGACCGCCTGCGGACCGTCGGTCGGGCTGCCGGAAGGTCAGATGGGCAACTCCGAGGTCGGGCACCTCAACCTCGGTGCGGGCGCGATCGTCAAGCAGGATCTGCTGCGGATCGATTCGGCCGTCGCCGACGGATCCTTCTTCGAGAACGAGGCCCTGGTCGACGCCTGCAGGCGGGCGGCAGACAGCCCCCGCGGCCGGCTTCACCTGATCGGTCTGGTTTCCGACGGCGGGGTTCACTCGGGCTGGGAACACCTTGAGGCATGCATCGAGTTGGCCTCGCAGGAGGGCGTACCCGACGTCGTGTTCCACGCGATCACCGACGGCCGCGACACGCTGCCCCACGGCGGCAGGCAGTACTTGAGCGAGTTGGAGCGCTGGCTGCGCTCCGCGGGCCGGACCGGCACGGTCAGTGGCCGCTACTACGCGATGGACCGCGATACGCGCTGGGAGCGGCTCAAGCTGGCCTACGACGCGATCGTGCACGGCGAGGGGCCGAAGGCGCCGGATTCGGCCACGGCGATCGAGGAGTCCTACGAGTCCGGAAAGACCGACGAGTTCGTCAAGCCGACGGTTATCGGGAACTACGACGGCATGGCCGAGGGCGACGTCGCGATCTTCATAAACTTCCGTCCCGACCGGGCCCGGGAGCTGACCATGGCACTCGCCGACCCTGACTTCGACTTCTTCACCCGATCCGGCGGACCGGTCATCGACCTGACCACAATGACCTCTTACCGAAAGGGCTGGCCCTATCCGGTCGCTTTCCCCGAAGAGCGGCCATCGATCACCCTGGCCGAGGTGATTTCCGAGCACGGTGGCAATCAGGTTCACGTCGCCGAGACCGAGAAGTACGCGCACGTGACCTACTTCTTCAACGGCGGACGCGAGGAAGAATGGACCGGCGAGCATCGCAGCCTGGTGCCATCCCCGCGCGACGTGCCGACCTATGACTTCAAGCCGGAGATGAGCGCCGAAGCCGCCGCCGATGCCTTCATCAAGGACTGGCTCGAGGACGACCCGCGCTTTGGCGTGATCAACTTCGCCAACCCCGACATGGTCGGCCATACCGGCGTGATCCCGGCTGCGGTGAAGGCCATCGAAGCGGTGGACGCCTGCCTCGGACGGGTGGTCGACGTGATCCATGAGTCCGGCGGTGCCTGCCTGATCACCGCCGACCACGGCAACGCCGACCACATGCTCGAGCCGGACGGCTCCCCGAATACGGCCCACTCGCTCAATCCGGTGCCGCTGATCCTGACCGTGCCCGGGCCCGATCTGGCTCCGGACGGGATCCTGGCTGACGTCGCTCCGACCGTGCTCGACGCGCTCGGCATCGAGCAGCCACCGGCGATGACCGGCCGCTCGCTGATCGTCTGACCGACCCCGGCGGGTACTCTGGGCGGCCGTGCGCCAGGATCCGGCAAGACTGACTTTCGAGATCGAGGCCCGCGACGGCACCGCCCGTCGCGGCCGCCTGCTCACGCCGCACGGCCCGGTCGAGACCCCGGCCTTCATCCCGCTGGCGACCAAGGGCAGCGTTCGCGGCATGGCCTCGCGCGAGGTTCGCGGACTCGGTTACGAGATGGTCCTCGGCAACACCTACCACCTGCTGGTCGCGCCGGGACCGGAACGGATCGAACAGGCCGGCGGCCTCCACAGGTTCATGGCCTGGGACCAGGCGATCATCACCGATTCCGGCGGTTTCCAGGTCTTTTCGCTGGCCCACGGCGGGGTCAGTAACGAGATCAAAGGCACCGGCCGCAAGCGCCAGGGCCTGGCCGAGACCCTCGGCATCGAGGAGGAGGGGGTGCGCTTCCGCTCCTACAAGGACGGCTCCGAGCTGATGCTCTCGCCGGAGAACTCGATGTCGGTCCAGGCATCGCTCGGCTCCGACATCGCCCTGACCTTCGATGAATGCACCCCATTTCACGCCGACCGTGAGTACACCGCGAGGTCAACCGAGCGCACCCACCGCTGGCTCGACCGCTGCCTTTCGTGGCATGAAGAAAACGGCCCTCGGAAACAGGCGGTCTTCGCGATCGTTCAGGGCGGCACCTACGAAGACCTGAGGCTGGAGGCCTGCTCCACGGTTGCGGCCGCAAACGTTGACGGGATAGCGATCGGCGGCACACTCGGGAGGGACAAAGAGGAGATGGCCGAGGTCCTCGGCTACACGGTTCCGGCGCTACCGGTTGAGGCCCCCAAGCACCTGCTCGGCATCGGCGAAGTGGATGACCTGATGCGCGGGATAGCTCTCGGCCTCGACGTTTTTGACTGCGCCGTACCGACCCGACTGGCCCGTCACGGCATGGCCCTGGCGCCGCTGCCGGATGCCCGTTTCCGGATCGACGTGCGCAAGGGCTACTCGGCCGGAGTCAGGGGTCCGCTGGTCGAGGGCTGCGACTGCACCGCCTGCAGCGACTACGAGATCGACTACCTCAACTACATCTCGCGTTCGGAGGAGCTGACCGCGGTCCGGCTGCTGGTCGAACATAACCTCCGCTACATGAACCGGCTGATGTCTGGGGCGAGGGAGGCGATTTCGGCGGGGCGCTTCGACGAATACTCGGCTGCGATCCTCTCCGGTTCGGCTCCGTGGGAGGCCTTGTGAGCGCCCAGCTTCTGGCTGCCTTCGATGGTGTGTCGAAGTCCTTCGGTCGCAACGTCGCCCTGAGCGGGCTCTCATTCGGCGTGCCCGAAGGGTCGGTCTGCGGACTGCTCGGCCCGAACGGATCGGGCAAGACGACAGCGATCCGGATCCTGCTCGGCCTTGGCCGGGCCGACGCCGGTACGGCCGGTCTGCTCGGCGTTCCGGTCGGAGGGCGCGGCTTTGCGAAGGCGGTAGGCCAGACCGGTGCGCTGATCGAGGGTCCGGCGCTCTACGACCGCGCGACCGCGCGTCAGAACATGAAGATTCAGGCAGCTGCCCGGGGGATCCGCCGTCCCGCCGGGGAGATCAAGGCACTGCTGGACCTGGTCGGTCTGAGCGATCGCGCGGATACGAATGCTCGCGGATTCTCGATGGGAATGAAGCAGCGGCTCGGCCTTGCCATAGCCCTGCTCGGAAGGCCCCGCCTGGTCATCCTCGACGAGCCGACCAACGGGCTCGACCCGTCAGGCATCGTTGAAATCCGCAAACTGATCGCCCGGCTGCCCGAGTCCGGGGTCACGGTACTGGTCTCCTCGCACCTGCTTTCCGAGGTTGAGCTGATGTGCGACCGGGTGACGATCATCAACCATGGTGAGCTGGTCACGGACGGGACGATCTCCGAGGTGCTGCGCGGTGCGTCGGTTGAAGACAGCTACATCGTCGGCGTGCCGTCAGGTGAGGCCACGGCTGCCTCCGGAATCCTGACCGGCCTTGGACTCTCGGTGGTTGCCCGGCAGGACGGAGTGCTGACAGTGTCGGGACCGATATCCGACGGTTCGCAGATCAGCTGTGTGCTGGCCGACCAGGGGATCTACGTTTCCCGCCTGACCGCCGACAGTCCTGACCTCGAGCGCGTCTTCCTCGACCTGACCGGAGGCCGTGACAGTGCGGGCTGAGCTGCTGAAGATCCGGGCGATGCCGACCCCGCGCTGGTGCGGCTTCGCTGTGTTCGCAACCATGCTGATCGGCCTGGCTGCGACCTGGCGGTGGGGTCTCGGCCCGGATCGGGACGTCTATGAGTTGACAGTCAGCTTTCCGTCATCGATCGCGGCCACGGTCTTCGGGGTGTGGCTGTTCGGTTCCGAATACGGAGAAGGCACGATGCGCCGGGCATTGACCGCCGATCCGCGCCGCGGCCGGCTGTTCTTCAGCAAGCTCGCCACGGGGATCCTGCTGGTGATCCTTGCCACGGTGGTGATCTATCTGATCGCCTTCCCGTTCTACGACCTGGCGGCCGACCGCCATGGCCAGTCGATTGCGCTTTCCGAATATCGCGACGTTGCCGTCTCCTCCCTGGTGTTCAACCTGGCCTTCCTTCTGGTCGGTGCCGCCTGCGCCCTGATCGCGGCAAGCATGGCCGGGGGTATCACCCTCGCCTTTACCTTCATCTTCATCCTGAGTCTCGGTCTTGCCGCGGTTCCCGAGATCCAGCGCTACACCTTCCTGGTTGGCCTGGGTGACCTGGACACAGCGATCCGTGGCCCCGACGGCGCGTCGCTCGACCAGGAGAATTCGACCGCGACGGCCGCGGTAATCACCGCCGTGTGGCTTGGGGGGCTGCTGTTGCTCGGCTGGCTGCGACTCTGGCGCAGCGACGTCAAGTGAACCCGCTGCGCAGGCGGGTTGCCAGGGCTACTGGGTGTTCTCGCGCAGGTAGTCCCTGAGCTGCTGAGAGACGTCGTCGACCGACTGTCCGGCCCACTCCTTGACCTTGACCGAGGCGGCCCGGTCGGTGAGCGCGATCACCGCGCCGGCGACCAGCAGGGCGATCAGGATCAGCGCCAGCAGACCCGCGAGGAATCGCGCGAACCGATTCATCGCCGAGCGTTTCTTGACCACGGGCCGGGGAGGTGGGCCCTTGTAGGTGCGAGGGGCCGGCGCGGGCCGGTGGGCAGTTCGCGCGGTGCGCTCAAGCGGCCTGGTCGCAGTTTCCGCCATCGGGAAGTGGTCCGGCGTGCGCGGTTCGTCGTCCTCGAGCACGACGGTCACGTCTTCGCCACGCAGCCCTCGCTCGAGCCCGTCGGAGAAAGCTCCGGCGGTATGGAAGCGGATCCTTGTGTCGCCCTCCAGCGCGCGCATGACCGAGGCGGAGACCGTCTCGGGCACATCGCCGTTGTATGTGCGGGGGGAGAGCGGTTTCTCGTTCTGCTGCCGGATCGCAAGCTCGGCCAGCGATGAGCCTTCATAGGGCAGCCGTCCGGTGAGGAACTGGTAGAGCACGACGCCGAGTGCGTAGACGTCAGTGGCAGGAGTCGCCTCATCGCCGCGCACCTGTTCCGGGGCCAGGTAGGCGGCGGTTCCGACCACCGAACCGACCTGGGTGATCCGGGTTTGCTCAGCGGCACGGGCGATGCCGAAGTCGGTCAGCTTGCAGGTCATCGGACCGCCACCGACCGGCCCGCCGACAACCATGAGGTTGCCCGGCTTGACGTCGCGGTGAATGATGCCGTGGCGGTGGGCGTACTCCAGTCCGGCACAGGCCTGGACTCCGATTTCCACCGCCTGCTCGGGGTCCAGAACGCCCTCGCTCTTCAGCAATTGCGCTCCCGAGCGGCCCTCGACGCATTCCATGACGATGAAGTGGCGGCCTCGGTCCACACCGGTGTCGTAGACCTGGACGATGTTGGGGTGGATCAGCTTGGCGACGGCCAGGGCCTCGCGGCGGAACCGGGCAACGAACCGGTCATCGTCGGAGAGGTGCTCTGCGAGCACCTTGACCGCCACGGTGCGCTCGAGGATCCGGTCCTTGGCCCGGTAGACGTTCGACATGCCTCCGGAGCCGAGGCGGTCCATCAGTTCGTAACGGTCGCCGAGTACGGTCGGGGTGCTCATCGGGCTGTCCTCCCGGGGGTCAAGGTCCAACCCCGCCTGAGCCCGGAGAAACTCCGCCAGAACCGCCGCTGCCGCCTGAATTGCCTCCGCCGCCCGGGTCGGGTGTGGGTTCGGGCTCGGGGGCAGGCTCCGGCTCCGGTTCCGGTTCCGGTTTCGCAGCGCCGACCTGCTTGTCGGTCGAACCGGTAGCGCCGCTTGAACCTGTCGTGGTCTCTTCCGGCACCGGTTCCGGCTCGGGGGCGGGTTCCGGTTCGGCTGCCGTCTGGTCCTCGCTGTCGGATTCTTCGCAGTTGTCCTGAACCTTGATCTGAAGCTCGGTCACGCCGTCCAGAAGGTTGCGCCTCAGGACGGGGTCGACGTTGCCAGAAAGGGCTTCGACCTGGTTGCGGACCTCTTCTGCAGCGTTCAGGGCGTCGAAGCAGTTGCCTTCCGCCACCAGTTGGTCGACCGTGTCCAGATTGGCGATGATCTCCCGCGATGTATCGCCGGGCAGAAGGTTGCTGCGGTCGTCCCCGCAGCCCGAAAAAAGCGCCAGCGAGGCGGCTGCGAGCAGGAGGATGGCTGTTGATTTCAAGGGTTTCAAGGTTTCGGGCGAGTCTAGAGAAAGGCACTCAGCGTCCCTGATGGAGCCGGTCGGCGAGGTGTGGGGGGAGTCCTGCGTCGCGGATAGCCTGCGAAGCGGTCTCAATCGCGTAATCCTGACGATGGAAGGATGCCTTCATCGAATCGGTGTCGAGCTCCATCCAGGCGCAGCGCGGATCGCCATCCCGCGGCTGTCCGACGCTGCCCGGGTTGAGCAGCCACTGTCCGTTCGCGAAGTTCCTGACGGTCCCCTCGGGCGCAAGTTCTGAGGCGGTCCTCGCCATCTCGTCTGCCCTGGTGAAGTAGAGCGCGATGTGCGAGTGGCCGATCAGGCAGACGCGTTCCGACTGGACGGCGAGGCACTCCTCCGCCAGGTCGATGTCAACCACGTACTCCCAGATCGGGTCTCGCGGCGAGGCGTGGTAGAGCCCGATCTCCTCTCGCCGGGCCGACGACATGCCGCCGAGGCCGTTGAGGATCTCCACCGACTGCTGGCTGAGGTGTTCCCGGGTCCAGAGTGCGGCCTCGGCCGCGCTGGGACTGAAGGTCGAGATGTCGATCACGCCCATGGCGGCCAGGTCGTGATTGCCGAGCAACAGGACCTGGCAGCGCTCCGCCAGTATTTCCAGACATTCGTTCGGGCTGGCGCCGTAGCCGATCGCGTCTCCGAGGCACCAGATCTCTTCCGCTCCGACCGCGTCGATATCTGCCAGCACCGTTTCGAGGGCAGGGAGATTCGCATGGATGTCGGAGATCACGGCTGTTTTCATTTCGTTGCGCGCCCGTCGCGGGCGGGTGTTGGGACCGGCGCACTGGCTCTATCGTAGAGCCCCATGGACTCCACGCCCGGGCAATCGAAGCGTTTGAACGCCTACGCCCCGGTTGTGGCGGCTGTCGCAGCCGTACTGGTCGCTTTTCTGGCCGCCGCGGCCCTCGGACCCGGCGACCCTCCGGTAACGCCGGATCGTGCTGCGGCTGAGCGCCAGATCGAAAGGATCGATCCGGCCGCGGCGTCTCGTGCGGAGCAGTACCGCAGCCGTTCCCGGCTGCTCGCCATCGTCGCGCTGGCGGTCCAGTTCGGTGTGCTCGTCTTTCTCGCCCTCTACCGGGGCAGGCCGGTCCGTCGTCTGCTCGGCTGGGCATCACGGAAGCCGGTTCGCGGTTCCGCCGCGATCGGCGCGCTGCTCGCGCTCGCGCTTGCCCTGGCCGGGCTGCCGGTGGCGCTGCTGTCCTTCGAACACGGCCGCGACTACGGCCTGATCACCCAGAGCCTCGCCGGCTGGCTGAGCGACCGCCTGCTCTCCACGGCGATCGCGGCGGCGGTCAGTGCTCTGCTTGCCACGGCCGGATACCTGGCCTGGCGGCGGCTCGCGGGACGCTTCTGGATCGGTGCCTCTGTGCTTGCGGCCGGTTTCGCGGTGGTCTGGATCTGGCTCTGGCCGGTCGCGGTGGCACCGATCTTCAACGAGTTCAGGGCACTGCCACCGGGCGATGTGCGCTCCGAGGTGATGCGGCTGGCCGATCAGTCAGGAGTCGAGGTGGGGGAGGTCTACACCGTGGACGCCAGCCGCCGGTCGGTTGCGCTCAACGCCTACGTCAACGGGATCGGGTCCTCGAAGCGGGTGGTGATCTACGACAACGTGATCGATCAGCTGCCGCCCGATCAGCTCTCGGCCCTGATCGCCCACGAACTGATCCACGTCGAAGCCCGCGATGTCTACCGGGGACTGGCCTTCGCGATCATCGTGATCCCGCTCGGTGCGCTCGCGATGCAGCTTTTCGCCTCCGCCGTGCTGCGTCGCCGGGGCGACCCGCCGGACTCACCCGCGGTCATCCTGCCCCTGGCCCTGGCCCTCTCGGTTGTGACCCTGCTGCTGACCGTGCCCGGAAACGGACTGTCCCGGCAGATCGAGATCAATGCCGACTATGAGTCGATCGCGCTGACCGGCGACGCCGGGGCGATGATCGGCCTCCAGCAACGTCTGGCCATGATCAACCTGGCCGATCCGGACCCGCCGGCCGCCTGGCAGTTCCTGTTCGGCACTCATCCGACGACCCTTGACCGGCTGTCACTTGCCGAGGGCATGCGACGGGAAGGAGGGGAGGGGTGAAACTGACCGTCATGGCCGTCGGGCGGATCCGTCCTCCTTTCGCCGAGGCGGAGGCCCACTACCTGAAGCTGATCAAGCCGAAGCAGAAGCTCGAGGTGGTCGAGGTCAAGGACGACGACGCATTGCTGCGACGACTCTCCCCGGACAGCCACGTCGTCGCGCTCGACCCGGAAGGCCGGGATCTTGACTCGATTGAGTGGTCGAAGTGGCTGGACGAACGCCGGCTGGCAGCCCGGGACGTGACGATCCTGGTCGGTGGTCCGGAGGGCCTTCCCGCCGCCGCACTGGAGCGCTGCGCGCAGAGGATTTCACTCGGACGTCAGACCCTTGCCCACCAGCTTGCCCGGATCGTCCTGCTCGAGCAGATATTCCGGGCCGGCAAGATCCTTGCGGGTGAGAAGTACCACCTTTAGTCCGCGCCGTAGGATGGGCTGCGTGCCGACCGCCGACCCCGTCTCCGTCCTGCTGGAAACCGTCACCGCCGCAACCCGCGCGGTGGCAGGTGACGATTCCGTCCTGCCCGGGCTGGATCCGGCTCCGCGTCCGGAACTGGGTGACTTCAGCTCGAATGCGGCAATGCTGGTGGCCAGGAGCCTCGGCCGGCCACCGAGGGAGATCGCTGCCGAGATCGCGGCCGATGTCTCTGAACGACTGGGGGACCGGCTGGAAAGCACCGAGGTCGCCGGTCCGGGCTTCGTCAACCTCTTCCTGTCCGACCGCTGGTACCGCGACGCAGTCGCCGGGCTGGCAGGCGCCTCCGCTACCGTGCCGCCCGATCCCGGAGCCGAGAAGGTCATGGTCGAGTTCGTCTCGGCCAACCCGACCGGACCGCTGACCGCCGCCTCAGGCCGCCACGCCGCCTACGGGGACGCCCTCTCCCGCCTGCTCAGGACCACCGGCAACGAAGTGGTCACCGAGTACTACGTAAACGACGGCGGAGCGCAGATCGAAGCTTTCGCGGCGTCGATCGCCGCGCGCATGAGCGGCGAGCAGCCGCCAGAGAACGGCTACCAGGGCGACTACGTCAACGAACTCGCCGCCAGGGCCGCAGCGGAAGGCATCCCCGCCGACGACCTCGGAACCCTGGCCCGCCAGGGCGTCGGCTGGATGGTCGAGAGCATCCGCACATCCCTGGCGGGCTTCGGGGTGGAGATGGACGACTTTTTCTCGGAGCGCTCGCTCTACGAAGACGGTCTGGTCGAGCGCGGCATCGAACGGCTTCGCGAGGCCGGCCACACCTTCGAAGAGGATGGCGCTCTCTGGCTGAGGACCACTGAATTCGGCGATGACAAGGACCGCGTCCTGATCCGCTCCGACGGCGAGCCGACCTACTTCGGCGCCGATGTGGCCTACCACGCCGACAAAGTCGAGCGCGGCCACCTGAGGCTGATTGATGTGCTCGGGGCTGACCACCACGGCTACGTGGCCCGGATGACCGCCGCGATCGAATGCCTCGAAGCCGGCGACGTCGATTTCGAGGTCAGGATTCTCCAGATGATCCACCTGGTCGAAGGCGGCCAGCGCACCAAGATGTCGAAGCGCGCCGGGGACATCGTCACCCTCGACGAACTGGTCGGCGACATCGGTACCGATGCGGCCAGGTTCTTCCTGCTCCAGCGCAGCCACGACTCGACCATCGACCTCGACCTCGACCTGGCCCGTTCCCAGTCCTCCGACAACCCCGTCTACTACGTCCAGTACGCGCATGCCCGGATCCAGAGCATTCTGCGAAAGGCCGCCGATCTCGGCCTGTCGTCCGACTCCGGTCAGGCTGAATCAGGTCCGGTCGCACCGGTGGACGCCTCGGAAAAGGCGCTGATCGCCAAGCTGCTCGCATTCCCGGCCGAGGTTCACGAAGCGGCCTCCCGCCGGGCGCCGCACCGGATCTGCACCTACGCCACCGAGACCGCCGCCGCCTTTCACGCCTTCTACCGGGACTGTCAGGTGATCGACGCCGGGGGGGAGGGGGTCGAGGCCGCCAGGCTCGAACTCTGCGGCGCCACCGCGGCCACGCTCAGCTCGGCGCTCGACCTGCTCGGAATCTCCGCACCCGACCGCATGTAGCCGGGACCCGGGCCCAACCCGGAGTCCACCGGCCCCGGAGTGGATCAGCGGTCGTAGTCGTCGAGCGCGCGGTCGAGCCGGTCCGAGTCTGCCCCGGTGGGTCCGGCCGCAGCCGGCCCAGAGCCGCCGTCGCCGTCACGAGAGCGGCGCCATCTGATTCCGGCCCAGAACACGCCGATCGCGCCGAGGATCAGGCCGGCCAGCGGGACTACATAGACCCAGAAGTTGATGCTCTCGTCATCAGGCAGGGCCAGAACCTGCGGACCGTACTCCGCGACCAGAGCGTCCTTGATCTCCTGGCCGGTCTTGCCTTCGCGGATCAGCCGCCGCATGAAAACCCGCTGGCGCTCGGCCGCAGGTGCCCGGGACAGACCCAGCAGCGTCCCGCAGATCGGGCACATCACTTCGTCCTCCAGGTCGGGCAGATTTGCCTGAGGCTCGACCTTGACCGGGGATATCTGAGCGCCATCAGTCTGTTCGGCACCCGCCTGCCCGGCGGTCCCGCTTGTTTCAGCGGCGGCCGAGACCGGCAGCAGCATCGCGGCCGCAACCGCGAGCACCGCGATCGGTCCGCTGATGGTCACTGGCCGCCGGCCCCGTCGCTCTTCAGGGCGGGCGCGGCGAACTCCTCGATCTCACCAAGATTCCTGAACGGACCCGGGAAGCGTGCTACGAGATTGCCGTCAGGATCGATCAGGAAGGACTCGGGAACGCCGGTCGTCTTCAGGTCAGTGGCGTACTCGCCGCTCGCGTCCCTCAGCTGCGGGTAAGCGATGTCGTACTCCTGCAGGAAGGCGATTGCGTCCGCGGTCAGGTCTCTTGTGTCTATCCCGAGCACCGCGATCCGGTCCCGGTTTTCGGCGGCGAAGCGCTCGAGGGCGGGTGACTCCTCGCGGCAAGGGATACACCAGGAAGCCCAGACGTTCAGCAGCACCCAGTCTCCGCGGAAGTCGGCCAGTGAGCCCTGGTCGCCGGCCGAGACCGATTGCTGCTCCGAGGGCGGCACCGTGTTCTGCGAGAGGGTGGGCAGGGTCGCCACCGGCACCGGGTCCCCGATCGCCAGGCCGCCATCACCCTCGGAAACCAGCCCCCAGGTGAGGAATCCAAGCAGCGCGACAACGCCGGTCAAAGCCAATATCGATCGAATGCTCACAGGTCCCCAGAGTATGAACAACCGGGCTGGCGGTCTCTCTCAGGTCTGGCGGCATCCCCTCCGGGGCAACCGAACGCTTTCCCGGCCGCCATCGGCGAAAGGGCGCGCCAGTTCAGCCGGTGAGCCCGAGCGCCGAATTCCACCGACGTCGGTTGACCCTGTTGTTCGGGGTAGGATCGGCCGGGTGCGGACGTAGCTCAGTTGGTAGAGCGCGAGCTTCCCAAGCTCGAGGTCGCGGGTTCGATCCCCGTCGTCCGCTTTGAAGGCCACGCTCTCCACAGTCATCGTCGCCTTCAACTCGGCAGCTGACCTCGACCGCACGCTTCCGGCGCTGGCAGCCGAGATGCGGGACGGCGACGAGTTGATCGTGATCGACAACTGCTCGGACGAGGATCCGACCGAGGTGGTCAGGGCCTCGGTGCCGGCGGCGCGCATAGAGCGGCTGGATGTCAACACCGGATTCGCGGCAGCGGCGAACCAGGGGGTCCGTGCGGCGAAGGGGGATCTCGTCGTGGTCCTGAACCCCGATGCCAGGCCCGAGCCCGGCTGGGGGGAGGCGATCCGGCTGCCGCTTTCCGAGCATCCGGACTGGGCAGCATGGATGGGCCTGGTCACATTTTTCGACGGAGCAGAGCGCCTGGTCAACTCGCTCGGCAATCCGGTCCATTTCACCGGTATCTCCTGGTCCGGCGGCCACGGCCTGCCCCTGGGCCAGGCCGGGCCTCCACGCGAGGTCGCCACCGCCTCGGGTGCCTGCCTTGCGATGAGGCGCGATACCTGGCGGTCGACCGGGGGGTTCGCCGGGGAGTTCTTTCTCTACCACGAGGATGTGGACCTCTCGCTGCGGATCAGGTCCGCCGGCGGCAGCATCGGGATCGAGACCACGGCGCTGGTCGACCACGATTACGAGTTCAGCGCCAGTCCTGCCAAATGGCGCTGGCTGGAGCGAAACCGCTGGGGGACGATCATCCGCAACTACCCGGCGTCACTGCTGCTCCTGGTTTCACCTGCCCTGTTCGCGACCGAGATAGCCCTGATTCCGGTCTCGCTCAAGGGCGGCTGGGCGCGCCACAAACTCCACTCCTGGCTCGACCTCCTCCGCTGGATGCCGAGGCTGTTGCGGGAACGCCGGGCGGTCACTGCCTCGCGAACGATCACGCCGGCCCAGTTCGCTTCAAGCCTGACCGCAGACCTGGATTCCCCGTTTATTCCCGCCTTTGCCCGCGGGGGAGCGCTGCGATCGCTGCTGCGTGGCTACTGGCGTCTGGTCCGGACGCTGTTGCCCGGCTGATTGTCAGATCGACTGGCCGATCGGCCGGATCAGGATCTCGTTGATGTCGACCGAGTCGGGCTGCTCGAGCGCGAAATTGACCGCCCGGGCGATGTCGTCGTCGCTCAGGGCGCTGCTGCCCGGCCGATTCTCGAAGAACGGGGTGTCGACCATGCCCGGCTCGATCAGGGTGACCCGGATCCGGTTGCCGTCTTCACGGGCCCGGAGTTCGGCCCGCAGTGCCTCTCCCATCGCGGTCGCGGCGAACTTGGTCGCCGAGTAGAGCGAGCCCGGCAGCGCACGCCGGCCGGCGATCGAGCTGGTGATCAGGAAGTGCCCGTCGCCCTTCTCCAGCAGGTGGGGGAGCGTGGCCCGGATCGTCAGGGCCGGTCCGAGCACGTTGGTCAGCACCATCGAGCGCCATTGTTCCGGAGACTCCTCGAGGAAGCCGCGGCTGGCACCGAAGCCGGCATTGGCGAAGACGGCGTCGATCCCGCCGAAGGTTTCGACCGCGGTGGCGGCCAGGTTTTCGACCTGATCCCACTCGGTCACGTCGCAGCTCACGGCCAGAGCATCGGAGGGTCCACCAAGCTCTGCGGCCAGTGCTTCCAGCGGTTCCATGGTCCGTCCGGCGAGGACCAGCCGGTATCGGTCCTTGACCGCGCGGGCGGTGGCCGCCCCGATTCCGCTGCCTGCACCGGTGATTATGAGGACCTTCTTTTCGGCGTTCATAAGCCGATTGTGGCAGCCTGTCGCCGCCGGCGGTACCGGCTTGCGATAATCCGGGGCAGACCATGGACCCGCAGAAGAAACGCCAGATCAGACTGTTCGTCGCACTCGGCTTCGCTCTCGTACTTGCGACCGGGCTGGTCTACACCTCTTTCAACGCTTCGAGCGAGGCTCGCCAGCCGTCTGAACTCGTCAATGCCACTCCCGGCAAAAACTACGAGATGACCGGCAAGGTCGTGCCCGGCTCGATCGAGGAGCGCGGGGAAGGCATCGCTTTCGAGGTTCGTGACCGCGAAGGCAGTGGCACAATCCCGGCGACCTATTCCGGGGTCATTCCTGACCCCTTCCGCGGCGGACGCGAGATCGTGCTCAAGGGATCGGTTGAAAACGGGGTCTTCGTGGGGGAGACGGACACATTGGTGACCAAGTGCCCCTCGAAGTTCTCGGAGAAGAAGAATCAGTAGCGTCGGCAGCGCTGCGCTCTGGGTCGCCCTTCTGACTGCGGCCTTCGGTGTGGGGGCAGCCCTGGTCGGTACTCGTGGCGACCGCCGCTGGGTGGAGGCATCGCGCCGCTCGGCCTACGCGCTCTTCGCGCTGCTGCTGATCTGCGTGGTTGCGATCGAGGTGGCCTTCGTCAGCAACGACTTCAGTCTGAGCGTGGTCGCGAACCATTCCTCGAGGGAGACTCCACTCTTCTACAAGCTGACCGCAATGTGGTCGAGCCAGGAGGGGTCGCTGCTGCTCTGGGCCTTCCTGCTGTCGCTCGTCAGTTCGGTTTCGCTCCACTTCACTCGCCGCAAGCTGCGTGACCTGGTTCCGTGGGCGACCGCGATCATGCTCGGCGTCGCGCTCTTCTTCATCTCGTTGATGCTTTTCGGCGGCGGGGTCAACCCCTTCAGCACCCTCGCGATGGTGCCGCCTGACGGGACCGGGCTCAACCCGCTGCTGCAGCACCCCTCGATGATCATCCATCCGCCGATGCTCTACGTCGGATACGTCTCCCTGACCGTACCCTTCGCATTTGCCATCGGCGCGCTGATCACCAGGCGCGTGGATGCGTCCTGGATCAAGTCGACCCGCGGCTTCGCGCTGATCGCCTGGACCTTCCTCTCGATCGGGATCATCCTCGGAGCGCGCTGGTCCTACACCGAACTCGGCTGGGGTGGCTACTGGGCCTGGGATCCGGTCGAGAATGCCTCGGTCATGCCGTGGCTGGTCACCACCGCCTACATCCACTCGATCATGGTGCAGGAGAAGCGCGGCATGCTCAAGGTCTGGAACGTCAGCCTGATCGTTGCCAGTTTCAGCCTGGCGCTGCTCGGCACATTCCTGGTCAGATCCGGCGTTCTGCAGTCGATCCACGCTTTCGGCGACTCGACTGTCGGTCCTTACTTCCTCGCTCTGATCGCAGTCGTGCTGATCGGCTCGACCACGCTGATCATCTCCCGCCTGCCCCTGCTTCGCTCAAAGAAGCGGATCGACTCGATGGCCTCTCGTGAGGCGGTCTTCCTGATCAACAACCTGCTGCTGATCGCCCTGACCGCGATCGTCTTCTGGGGGACCTTCTTCCCGCTGATCTCGGAACTGTTCACCGGAACCAGATCCGTGCTGGCCGCCCCCTGGTTCGACCAGTACACGACGCCGCTCGCGGTGGCACTGGTCCTGTTCACCGGGATCGGGCCGCTACTGGCCTGGCGGCGGATCTCGCTTCAGGGCATCAAGCGCGTCTTCCCGATCCCGACCGCCGCCGCCCTGGTCGCGCTGGTCCTGCTTCTGGTCTTCACCGACGCCGCCGACAGCTTCTGGGCGCTGGCCGTCTTCGTGCTGGCGGCCTTCACCGTGGTTGCGCTCGGACAGGAGACCTGGCGAGGGGCAAAGGCGAGGCAGTCAAGTGCCGGCGGATCCATGCCCGCCTCGATCCGGGCGGTCGCCACCCGCAACCGCAGGCGCTACGGCGGCTACATCGTGCACTTCGGCTTTGTCGTATTGCTGGTCGGAGTGGCTGCGTCTTCCAGCTTCGAGACCAAGCGCGACGTCCGGCTCGAGCCTGGCCAGTCGGTCACGGTCGACAATTACCAGCTGACCTACGAGAAGCCGACCGTCGAGCGGGACGGGCAGGCGATCGTCTTCGGCGCCGAGCTTTCGGTGAAGCGGGACGGCGAGCAGTTCGCGACGGTCAATCCGACCCGCCGCTACTACCAGATGACTTCCGGCACCCGGACGATCAGCGGCTACTTCAGGGGCGAGGCAACCAGTGAAGTGGGGCTGAAAGCCGGGGCGCGCAAGGACTTCTGGGTGTCAGTCGAGCCAGACACCGCCCAGATCCAGAAACGGGCGAACATCGCCGACCAGCGTTTCGGTGCCTACATGCGCGCGCGGGTCCTTCCGGCGATCAAGCGCGACCCGTCCCAGGCAGAGGCGCTCACCCAGCAGCTGGTCGCTGTTCAGGGACTGGCCACGGACCGGATCATTGCCGACTACACCCAGCCGGAGATGGCCACCGCCGCGACCTTCCGGGTAATCGTCAGTCCGTTTGTCAGCTGGATCTGGGCCGGCGCGATCATCACCATCCTCGGCGCACTGTTCGCCGTCTGGCCGTCGGCTTCGAATCGGCGCAGGAGGAACAGTTGATGGAGGTACTTCTATTCGTCCTCTTCGCCGTGGCGGCCGCCGCCTTCATATCCAGGCCGTTCCGGGGCGGCGCAACGCAGACCGTCACTGAGGATCCGGCGGTCGCGGCGCTCGAGGCCGCCCGTGACCACAAGTTCCGGGAGATCCGCGACGCCGAGACTGATCTGGCGACCGGCAAGCTCACTCAGGACGACTACGAGCGGATCAGCAGCGAGCTGCGGAACGACGCAACCGACCTGCTCGCGAAGCTCGACGCGGCCAAAGAGCGCAACAGCGCGGCCAACGGCTAGACTCCCGCTCCGAATGTTTACGATTCTAGGTCTACTTCAGGTATTCATCTCAGTTCTGCTGATCTTCCTGATCCTGCTCCACTCGGGCAAGGACGCGGGGCTCTCTGGCGCTTTCGGCATCGGCGGAGGCGGCAGTTCGGTCGGCGGCGGTTCGCTGGTCGAGCGCAACCTGAGCCGGGCGACGATCGCGGTCGCGATCATTTTCGTGCTGAATACGATCCTCCTGCTGAATATCTGACGCCTCCCTTGTTCCTGGACTAGGCTTGCGTCCATGAGCGACAATACGAAGCAGATCCTCGCCATCACCCTTGGCAGCCTCGGTCTGGTCATCGGCGTGTTCGCCACGATTGTCGCCTACAACGCCAAGAACGCTTCCAGTTCGAACGCCGAGGTCACCAAGCTGGTCGAGCAGCGCTTCACCGAGGCTCAGGCAAAGCAGGACGAGCTCGAAAAGAACCAGGTTTCACAGGCGGAGAAGCTTGTCCAGAGCCTTGACCAGGGCGAGAAGAGCCTGGTCAACAAGATCAACTCGAACGCGAAACAGATCACCACGCTCCAGAATCAGGTCGACAGGCAGCAGAACCAGATCAACTCGCTCCAGTCGGACAACAAGCAGCAGGCTAACCAGATTTCGAGTCTCCAGAATCAGGTCCAGAGCAACTTCAACAAGCTGAACTCGCGCATCGACAAGACGAATCAGCGCATCAACAACTCCGGCGGCTGATTTCCGGAAATGCGGGTCCTCTTCGTCTGTCTCGGCAACATCTGCCGCTCTCCTACCGCCGAAGCCGTGATGAAGGACCTCTGCGAGCGACAGGGGATCGGCGACGGGATCTTCATCGACTCGGCCGGCACTGGTGACTGGCATATCGGGCATCCGGCCGACTCGCGAGCGATCGAAGCGGGTTCCAGGCGCGGCCTGACTCTGACCAGCATCGCCCGCCAGGTCCAGCCGTCAGACTTCGAGAACTTCGACCTGATTGTCGCGATGGATCAGTCGAACAAGTCCGATCTGATCGAGATGTCGGGCTCGGAGGACGGAATCATTCTGCTGCGCGAAGCCGGTGGCGACGAGGACCTCGACGTGCCGGACCCCTACTTTGGCACCGGCGACGGCTTCGAGGAGATGCTCGACCTGATCGAGCACCACTGCGCCGCCCTTCTGACTCGCATCAGGCCCGTTCCGGGCGCTTGACTTCTGCCTGGGGCCGTCAGCCCTGTTGAACCCGCCGCTGCGGTCGTTGTGCTCAAGGCAGACAATCAGGTCTCGACCCGGCAGAGCGCGAACGGTTTCTCGTCCTTCGCGACCCCTGCCTGCTCCCGGCAGACCGCCGCTCAGGGCAACCTGGACCGGCGGCAAGTCATCCGGAGCGGCCCGGATCACCGTTCGGCGGTAGCCGACCTGCGCCGGGTGCCGGTTCAGCCTGGATTCAGGCCAGGCCGTAAGGAAGGTTCGGCAGACCCGCCGTTGCGCGGGCGACGATTTCATCCGGCTCGTCGGCGACCGCGATCAGGTCGAAGTCCTCGGGGCTGATCCGCCCCGTTTCGAGCATGTGCTCGCCGATCCAGTCGAGAAGGCCCTGCCAGTAAGCCGATCCGACCAGGACCACCGGGCTCCGCCTGGTCTTGTCGGTCTGCATCAGGGTCAGGATCTCGAACATTTCGTCGAGCGTGCCGAAGCCACCCGGGAAGACGATCAGCGACCAGGAGTAGCGGGCGAACATCAGCTTGCGGGCAAAGAAGTAGTGGAACTCCTTCTCGATGTCCACGTATTCGTTGACGTGCTGTTCATGCGGAAGCTCGATGTTCAGTCCGACCGAAGTCGCTCCGGCGTCATGTGCCCCCCGGTTTGCTGCCTCCATTATGCCGGGGCCGCCGCCGGTGATCACCGCGTAGCCCGCATCGCCGATCTCTCTGCCGACGGTTCGCGCCAGCCGGTATTCGGGGTGGCTCTCCGGGGTGCGGGCCGATCCGAAGACGCAGACCGCAGGGCCGAGGTGGCCCAGGAGCTTGAACCCCTCTTCGATCTCGGCGTGGATCCGGGCAAGTCGCTCGGGGTCGGAGAGCCGGGCGAGAATCTCCGGTTCGCCGCTGCGGATGATCTCCTCGTCGAGGGTCTTTGGTGCCCGTGGCGAGAGCCCCGGGGGCCGCAACGGGGGCCGGCCCCGGTCGTCTTCGTCACTCACCGGGGTCCACCGCCGCCCGGTATCGCTCGACGGCAATCCGCCGCTCCTCGGCGTGGTCGACCACCGGTTCGGGGTAGTCGGTGCCGATCCGGCATCCACAGTCCGCCTGCTCCTGCTCGTCCATCAGCCAGGGGCGCACCAGGTGGGAGTCCGGCACATCACGAAGCTCCGGTATCCAGCGGCGCACGTACTCGCCTTCCGGGTCGAATCGTTCCTGCTGGGTCATCGGGTTGAACATCCTCTGGAAGTAGGGCGCGGGATCGGTGCCGACGGACGTGACCCACTGCCAGCCCCCGTTGTTGGAAGCGAGGTCGCCGTCGATCAGCCGCTCCATGAACCACTTCTCGCCTTCACGCCAGTCGAGGTGAAGATCCTTGGTCAGAAATGAAGCGACGACCATTCGGACCCGGTTGTGCATCCAGCCGTCGGAGAGCATCTCCCTCATGCCGGCGTCGACCAGGGGGTAGCCGGTCATGCCCTGCCTCCAGGCGTCGAGCAGATCTTCGTCCTGGTGCCAGTCGAGGGTGCCGCGGTAGCGCTCCTGGAATTCGAGTCCGGTCACCTCCGGGAAGTTGCTCAGCACCGAGGCGTAGAACTCGCGCCAGGCGAGCTCCTTCCGGAATACCCGCGGTCCCTTGCCCTCGCGCAGGCCGAGCTTGATCTCGAGCTCCAGGGGCGAGACGCATCCCCAGCGAATGTAGGGCGAGAGTCTCGACGAGCCACCGGTCGGCTCGTTGCGCGTCGCGGCGTACTCCGTCAGCCCCCCGTTGAGGTACTCCCGGACCGCCACTCGTGCCGCGCCTTCGCCCGGCTCGAACGAGGTCTCGACAGCTTCCCCTTCGACGCCCAGCTCTTCCAGGCAAGGAAGCTCGCCCGATTCGATGCCTTCGGGCGTGTTGACCGCGTCGGGCGGGTCTTCGAGATCCCGTCTTTCGACCTCGAGCCAGGCCTTGTAGAACGGTGAGTAGACGGTGTAGGGCGTGCCCTTGCCCGAAAGTATCGGACCCGGGTCGTCGACGATGTAGGCGCCGGGATGCGCGCTGTGGCCGACTCCCTCGCGTTTGAGAGCTTCAACGACCCGCTCGTCGCGCCATCGGGCCCAGGGGGAGACATCGGAGGTCCAGCGGACTTGGGTCGCGCCGGCCTCCCTGGCCAGTTCAGGCAGGATCGTCTCGGGATCGCCGTGGCGCAGGATCAGGTCAGAGCCGAGTTCCCGCAGTGAGTCACGAAGGCTGGCCAGACAGCCGAGCATGAACCGTGCTCGGGTAGGGGAGACGAAGCGCCCGCCGGTCAGCAGCCTCCGGTCGAATACAAAGCACGGCACGACAGGGCCTGACTCGGCGGCCCGGGCCAGGGCCGGCAGGTCGTGAACCCGCAGGTCCCGGCGGAACCACATGAGCGAGGTCTGGCCGGGGCTGGCTGGCGCTGGGGTCATGCGGACATCATGCGGCTGAGAGGAGTCGAACCTCCACGTCCTTTCGGACACAAGCCCCTCAAGCTTGCGCGTCTACCAATTCCGCCACAGCCGCAGAGGGACGACGATTCTAGGCAATGGATGCCACGCCGCGCGTTGCCCCGGCGGGCACGACCTTGCGAAACGGGCTGCGCACGAACATACGTCCGTCGTCCCGGCTACTGTACGAACACAGGTTCGTGGTGTCCATGAACCGTCCAGAGCGCAAACTGAACGGCCAGCCCGGCCGGCGAAGGAGAACCGTGGTTGACCTGACCAAGCGGCAACGAGAGATCTTCGACTACATCGGCAAGTACGCCGACAAGATGGGCTACCCGCCGACGGTGCGTGAAATCGGCAAGGCGGTCGGCCTGCATTCGTCATCGACCGTGCACGTCCACCTGTCCAATCTCGAGAAAGCCGGCGTACTCCGTCGGGACCCGAGCAAGCCGCGGGCGATCGAGGTTCTGGTCGAAAAGGCCAGGAGTGCGCGCGATGTCGCGGTGGACACGGTCATGCCTCAGGGCGGGTCAGGACTGCCGCTGCTCGGCCGCGTTTCGGCCGGGCCGGGCATGCTGGCCGAGGAGAACATCGAGGACTACGTCGACGTGCCGTCGGTGATCGGCGGTAGCGAAGGCGATTATGTGCTCGAGGTCCGTGGCGAGTCGATGAAGAACGCGGGCATCATGGATGGCGACTACGTGATCGTTCACCCGGCCCCCGACGCGAACAACGGTGAGATCGTCGTAGCCATGCTCGACGAAGAAGAGGCCACGGTCAAGCGTTTCTACCGGGAGTCCGACCACATGCGGCTGCAGCCCGAGAACGAGACCATGGATCCGATCATCACAACTGATGCTTCGGTGATCGGCAAAGTGATCGGCGTCTTCCGCAAGGTCTGATCTGCGCAGGCAGGGTCCCAGGCTGCCCCTTTCCCGGCGGATCCGTGGATACGCCCTACAATGTCATTTCGTGGGTCGGGCGGCCGCGGGGGAGAGAAAACCCTTCGAGGAAAGTCCGGACACCACAGGGCAGGACGGTGGATAACTCCCACTCGGGGAAACCCGCAGGAAAGTGCCACAGAAATACACGGCCGATGACGCAGCCACACGTGAGTTGCGAACAGGCAAAGGTGAAAAGGTGCGGTAAGAGCGCACCGGCGCCGCGGCGACGCGGCGGCCAGGTAAACCCCGTCCGGTGCAAGACCAAACAGGATCGTCGACCCGGCCCGGCGAGATCCAGGTAGGTCGCAGGTGACCCGGGGCTCGCCCCGGAACCCGCCGGTGTGATCAGCCGGTGAGATAGATGGTCGTTCAAGACAGGATCCGGCTTATAGACCCGCTAAAGGAAGGGCCCCGCAAGGGGCCTTTCCCATTCGTGAGCATCTGCTAATGTAACGCTCACCTTCAAGCTGAATCTCCGTCACAAGATCACGGAGATCGGGGGACCCAAAGGACACGGTCCATGGGGCGAATCTCTGGCATCTGCCAGGTAGCGCTGCTCTTTCAGCGCGAGCCCGACAGCTAACCCCGAAAGCACCAGAAAGAGATATGAACAAGGCAATCCTCCGCCAGCGGCGGGAATCAAAATTTGGCGTTTTTGCGGCTGCGGCCATGGCTGTGATGCTCGTGCTGATCCTTGCCGGTCCGGCCCACGACGCTTCGGCGGCCGGTTCCAACGGTGGCGGCCTCAGCCTGGTGGCCCCCTCGAAGAAGGCCTCCGGCAAGTCGGCCACCAAGGCTGGCGCCGCGACTCGATTCGGAGTACGGGTGCTTCGTCGCGGCATGAGCGGTCCGGATGTGCGGGTGCTCAAGGGCATCGTTCGCTCCAAGTCGCTGCTGCGGGGCGCCGTCAGTTCCAGTTTCGACCGCCCGACAAGCAAGGCCGTTCGCAGGTTCCAGCGGCAGGCGAGCATCTCCGCCTCGGGTGTGGTCAATAAGGGCACGGCCCGCAGTCTGGTTGGCTCGATGCGCACTTCCATCGCCTCCTGGTATGGCCCCGGCCTCTTCGGCAATGGCACCGCCTGCGGCGGCACGCTCAAGCCCGGCACCATGGGGGTCGCCCACAAGACCCTTCCCTGCGGCTCCAAGGTCGTGCTCGGCTACCGTGGGCGCTTCGTGATCACCAAGGTCATCGACCGCGGTCCGTACGCCCACGGACGGACCTGGGACATGACCCAGGCGGTCCAGCGCGCACTTCGTTTCGACATCGGTGTCGGCACGATCCGTCACGCGGTCATCGCCCGCAAGTAGGTGAGTCCCACCGGCCCTTCTGCTGCCGGTCGAACCTTTTCAGGCTCCCGGCGATCCGAAACGCCTTCCGCCGTGTTTGTAATCTTGCCCGCCGCTACCCGGCCCGGTGCATCCCTCACGCTTCAGAAGGAGTCAGACAGCAATGAATTCACACAGCAATCTCAGTTCGAGCAGATCCAGGCTCGTCTTCGCTGTATCCGCAGCCACGCTCACGCTCTTCTGCCTGGTCGCCCTGGCAGTCAGTTCCGGTGCTCCGGCTGACGCAGCCAAGCGTCCGGGCACCGCGGTGCTCGGCGGGGCGGACCCGATGCCCGATCCGCTCTGCCCGCTCAACTGCCAGGTAATCCCGTCAGTAAGCGGGATTCAGAACTTCCTGCCGAGCGGCAACTCCCCCTACAGGGCATCCGCCAATGGCAAGGTCACGGCCTGGAAGCTGTGGCTCGGCAAGCCGACCGCCAGCGATCGCACCCTGCTGAACGAAGCCTTCGGAAGCCCGCCCCAGGCCGCGATCACGGTCGTTCAGGCGGTCAAGACCAAGAAGGGAACCCAGTTCCGGCTTCAGCGCAAGAGCCCGGTGGTGGGGCTGAACAAGTACCTCGGCAAGACCGCCTCCTTCCGTCTTGACAAGCCGCTGTACATCAAGAAGGGCCAGTTCGTGACGCTGTCCGTTCCGACCTGGGCACCCGCTTTCGCGGCCGGCCTGCCCGGGTCGCAGTACGGATGGCGGGCAAGTCGCCAGCCGCGCAAGTGCGCCGGCAAGTACGCCAGTCAGTCCAGCCCTCAGCTCAAGGTCGGCAGCAAGCGGTCCTACGGCTGCAACTTCAAGGGCAGCAGGCTTCTGTTCACCGCCAAGGTCAAGTTCGACTGACCCGGCCCTCATTCGAGTACAAGAAAGGACGGCCCCTGGGGGCCGTCCTTTTTTGTTGGGGAGAGAGCTGAGGGGGAGGGCTCTCGGGGTGGATCAGGCTGCGGCGGGCAGCACCCGCGGTGTTGCCTGATCCTTGGGGAGGGCTGCCGCAGCAGCCATCAGGCTCTGGAACTCGGCCAGCGCCACATGGGCGAGGGCCTCGAGGATCTGCTCGTCGTCCCAGCCGGATTCACGAGCCTCTTCGTGAAGGTAGATCGGCGGGTCGCCGTCGGCCTCCAGCGCTGCCTTCAGGTAAATCAGCAACGCGTTCTCGTGCTCGTCGGCTGAAGCGAAGCTCCGGGCCCTGGACACTTCGTCCAGGCCGAGGCCGGCGCTTCTCGCCGACTTGGCGTACTGGACCACGCTGTAGCTGTCGCCACGGTGCTCGGCGACAGCGAGAGCGATCCGGTGACGGGTCGCCTTCGGCAGGGATCCCTGCTGGAGTTCGACCCGCATTCTGGTGTAGGCGCGCAGCACGGCGGGGGAGCCGGCTAGAACGCCGACCAGCTTGTTCACGCTGCGGCCGCCGACCTGAATGCTCTTCAGGATCGCAGCGCTGTCGTCAGGCGCGGTCAGTTCGTCGTGGATATGGAATCGGCTGACTTCTGTCTTTACGGTCACGATCTAATCGTTTCCATTCTGGTCAGGCAATGTGCCTTCAAACTTAGGTGGCGCTTAGAAGGCCATTACTTTACTTTTAGCTAGTTACTTACGACAAGTAAGTTATACCGACTGGCCCGGCGTTTGGCAAGCCGGGTGGCGTATCGTTTCCCCCGCCCGGCAGATTCAGACCCTTCCCCCGCCTTCAAGGAGCCAGATGGCAGCGCAACCAAGAACCCCCGACGACGTCTACGAACTGGTCCGGGAACACGGTGTCAGGTTCATCCGGCTCTGGTTTACTGACGTCCTGGGACATCTGAAGAGCTTCTCGATCAACACTTCCGAGCTGGAGCGTGCCTTCGAGAGGGGGATCGGTTTTGACGGGGCTTCGCTGACCGGCTTCAACTCCGTAGAAGAGTCGGACATGGTCGCTCGTCCGGACGCGAGCACCTTCTCACTGCTTCCCTGGCGGCCCGAAGGCGTCGACGCTGTCGCCCGCATGTATTGCGACATCGAACTGCCAGGCGGACTGCCCTACGAAGGCGATCCGCGCTGGGTACTCAGGCGTGCCCTTGACCGGGCCGGCGACATGGGCTTCGACGACTTCATGGTGGCACCCGAACTCGAGTTCTACTACTTCCGTTCGGCCCGGCCGGCCGACGGAGTGCCCGAAGTCCTCGATGAAGGCGGCTACTTCGACCTGACCACGCTCGACGCGGGCTCTGACGTGCGCCGCGAAACGGTGCTGGCTCTCGAGCGCATGGGCGTTGACGTTTCCTCGACCCATCATGAGGCCGGTCCCTCGCAGCATGAACTGGACCTCAAGGCGAAGGGCGCTCTCGGTGCGGCCGACGACCTGATGACCTGTCGCATCGTGGTCAAGGAGTACGCGCTCCAACAGGACTGGCATGCGACCTTCATGCCGAAGCCGCTGGGGGGCGCGAACGGCTCTGGACTTCACGTCCACCAGGCGCTGGTCAAGGACGGCGTCAACGCCTTCATCGATCCTGAGAGCCCGGCCAGCCTGTCGGCAACGGCCAAATCGTTCATCGCCGGCCAGCTTCGGCACTCGCGCGAGATCGCCCCGCTCTACGCGCAGTGGGTCAACTCCTACAAGCGCCTGGTGCCCGGATTCGAGGCACCGGTCTACCTGTCCTGGTCGCGGCGCAACCGCTCCTCACTGATTCGCGTGCCCCAGCGCCAGATCACGGAAGAAGGCGACTCCTGGGCCGAGCTCAGATGTCCGGACCCGGCCTGCAATCCGTACCTCTGCCTCGCCGGCATGCTCCAGGCCGGTCTTGAGGGCATCGAAAAGGGATACGAACTTCCGGAGCCGATGGAAGAGAACCTCTACCACCTGGGTCCCGACGAGATGGCAGCCCGCGGCATCGAACAGCTGCCGGCGACTCTCGGCGAAGCAATAGAACTGGCCGCTGACTCGGAGCTGGTCCTGCGCACCCTGGGCGAGCACACCTTCCGCCGCTTCATTGAGCTGAAGCGGCAGGAGTGGGACAACTACCGGGTCGAAGTCACGCCCTACGAGATCGAGACTTTCCTGCCTGTTCTCTAGGCCATTGTGTCCGGTGGGTCCGGGGTGGAGCCGGCCAGCCCAGCGGTCAGCTGATCGGGCTCCGATACCGGCATCCGGCAGCTGAAGTTCCGGCAGACGTATGCGGCCGGGCGTCCATCGAGTGCTGCGCGGCCCTCGAGCAGGGACGGGGCGGTCAAACCTTCGACTCCGGCTGCGAGAACGAAGCGCGGCCTGTATCGGCTGTGAAAGGCCTGCAGCAGGGGAGCCGCGTCCGCCCGATTCCCGCCCTCGGGCCAGACGATCGCGACCTCACCTCCGGGACAGAGGTCGAGGTCCAGCGCCTGGAGCAGGTGGCCGAAGGCGTCCGGCTGGCGAGCCGTTGCCGGGGCGAGCAGCTTCAGGACCCCTTCCGCGTGACGGCGGTAGCGCACCTCGCCGGTCAGGTTGGCCAGCCGCAGAAGGCCGAGGGCGGCCGATGAACTGCCCGAGGGGATCGGGTGATCGCCGATGTCCTTGCGGCGGGCGATCAGCTCTTCGTGATCGTGAGAGGTGGAGAAGAAGCCGCCGCGATCGGGATCGGCGAAGCGGTCGATCATCGTCTCGGCCACGGCTACGGCGCGCTTGAAGATCACGGGGTCGAAGTCGGCCTCGTACAGCTCGATCAGCGCCTCCAGCAGGAAGGCGTGGTCTTCCAGGTAGGCGTTCAGGCGCGCCTCACCCCGCCGCCAGCTTCGCAGCAGGTTGCCCTGGCGATCGCGCATCCCGGACCAGATGAAGTCGGCGGAGCGTCGCGCGGCCTCCAGGTAATCCTCCCGCCCGAGCACGGCCCCGGCCTCGGCCAGGGCCGAGATCATAAGCGCGTTCCAGGAGCAGAGCACCTTGTCGTCGGTCGCGGGTCGCACGCGTTCCGAGCGTGCCGAGAGCAGGTCCAGCCGGACCTGCTCCAACTCCGGATCGAGGCTGTCAGACGGGATTCCGCCGGGCACATGAAGCACGTTTCGCCCCTCGAAGTTGCCGGCATCGGTAGCGCCGAGAGCGGCCATCGCGGACTCGGCCCGGTCGCCGAGCACCTCGTGAAGCTCATCCGCGGTCCAGGTGTAGAACAGCCCCTCTACTCCCTCGGAGTCGGCGTCGAGCGATGCGTGGAAGCCGCCTTGCGCGTCGAGCATCTCCCGAAGCGCCCAGTCCAGCGTTTCGACCGTGATCCGGCGGTAGCGCTCGTGGCCAAGCTCCTGCCAGCCATGCAGGTAGGTGCGGGCCAGCAGGGCGTTGTCGTAGAGCATCTTCTCGAAGTGCGGCACCAGCCAGACGCCATCGACCGAGTAGCGGGAGAAGCCGCCGCCGACCTGGTCATAGAGGCCGCCTGCGGCCATGCGGTCGAGCGTGATCTCGACCGGACCGCTCTCTCCACGGGTCAGCAGGAAGTCGAGTACCGATGCCGGCGGGAACTTGGGAGCGGGGCCGAAGCCACCGTTCTCCATGTCGGCTGTTTCGAGCAGTGCCGCGGTCCTTTCGTCGAGCAGGCCGGACTCCAGTTCGCCTTCCCGAGCCGAAATCAGTGCCACCGCGCCGAGCCTGGTCCTGACGTTCTCCGACTGCGCGCGAATCTCTTCCCGCCGCTCGTCGAAAGCCTTGACGACTGCCTCCATCACGGTCATGAAGCTCGGCATGCCCCGGCCGTCATCCGGCGGGAAGTAGGTACCGCCGTGGAAAGGCACACCGTCGGGGTCGAGGAAGACGGTCAGGGGCCAACCTCCCTGTCCGGTGATCGACTGGACCGCCTCCATGTAGATCGCGTCGATGTCCGGACGCTCTTCGCGATCGACCTTGACCGGTACGAAATGCTCGTTCATGTAGGCCGCCGTGGCCGGGTCCTCGAACGATTCCCTCTCCATCACATGGCACCAGTGGCAGGCGGCGTAGCCGATCGACAGCAGGATCGGGCGGTCGTGCTCCCTTGCGATCGCCAGGGCGTCGCTTCCCCAGGGGTGCCAGTCAACCGGGTTGTCCCGGTGCTGGAGCAGGTACGGGCTGGTCTCTTCGGCTAAGCGGTTGGCCATCGGCCCATCTTCGCAGGCTGTCTGCATGCGCCCGACGGACCGGCGTATCGTCCGGGCATGGATCTTCCTGTGGACGGCGTGATCGCGTCGATCTTCACCGACTTCTGGCAGGACCAGCTGGTGGAGCATGACCATCAGGCGCTCTTCATGGTGCTGGTCGGTTTTCTGGGCTCGTTCGTCTTCATCCGGATCAGCACACGGCTGATGCGCAGCCCGAAGGTGCCCTGGTGGCCGGGCAGCATCGTCAGCGAAAGCGGGGTTCACCTTCACCACCTGGTCTTCGGCATCGTCACGATGATGGCCGCAGGAGCCGCCGGTTTCGCCGCGCTCGGGGAGAGTCCCTGGTTCGAGCTTTTCGCGCTGGCTTTCGGCATCGGCGTCGGCCTGACAATCGACGAGTTCGCGCTCTGGGTCCACCTCGAAGACGTCTACTGGGCCGAAGAGGGCCGACGATCGATCGACGCGACCGTGATCGCGGCGCTGATGATGGCGATCATCCTGTTCGGGGTGCGACCCTTCGAGATCGGTACCGATTCGCCTTCGGCCGTGGTCGGCAGCCTCGTCGGCATGGCTCTCGTCCTGGGCACGGTGGCGGCCTGCTTCTTCAAGGGCCGCATTCTTCACGGGGTGGTCGGCTTTTTCTTCCTCCCCGTAGCGATCTACGGCGCGATGCGACTGGGGAAGCCGGATTCGGCATGGGCGCGGCGACGTTACGGCGAGCGACGCCCCGGCAAACAGGTGCTCGCCGAAAAGCGGTTCCCGCCCGACCGGCGGACTCAGAGGTTCAAAGAGAAGTTCCGCGACATCGTCGGCGGGGCCATCGGCCAGCACTGAGCCGGATGCGCAGGGCTCAACCCCGGTTTCGAAGCTCGGAACGGCGGATCTTGCCCGAGGAAGTCTTCGGCAGCTCGTCGACAAACTCGATCTGCCGGGGGTACTTGTAGGGAGCCGTGTGCTGCCGGCAGTGGTCCTGGATGTCGGAGATCAGGGCGGACTCAGCATTCGGCTCCGTAGCCGAGGCGCGCGCCTCCTCTCGCAGAACCACCACCGCCCGGACCACCGACCCCCGTTCCGCATCGGGCGCTGCGACCGCCGCCGCCTCGGCCACGGCCGGGTGGGAGACCAGTACGTGTTCAACCTCAACCGGTCCGATCCGGTAGCCGGCCGAGGAGATGATGTCGTCGTTTCGGCCCTGGTGGTAGAGGTAGCCGTCGTCGTCTTCGCTGACCAGATCGCCGGTCGGCCACCACTCTCCCTCGAATCGCCCGCCGTCGAGGTAGCTGGAGAAAAAGGTGGGGGAGGAGCCGACGCGCACCTGGAGTTCGTGCTCGAGGATGCGGGTCTCGATGCCTGGCAACGGGCGTCCCATCGAGCCTTCGCGGCCGATCACAGAGTCCCCGGGTCTCATTCCGGTGACAGCACCGGTCTCAGTCTGGCCGTAGCCGTCGGCAATCTCAATCCCGGTCGCGTCCCGGAATGTGGCGATCACTTCCGGGTTGAGTGTCTCCCCGGCCGAGACCATGCGATGCATGTCGGGCAACGGCCCAAGCTCCGTCCTGGCGGCGAGCATCCGGTACTCGGTCGGGGCCTGGCAGAGCAGGTTCACCCTCTCGCGGCGGGCGATCTCCAGCCGGGTCTCGGGATCAAAACGGCCCTCCACCAGAAGGGCCCTGGCACCGCAGAGCCACGGCGCGATGAAGGCGTTCCGGGAGGACTTCGACCAGCCCGGGGCCGCCGTGCACCAGGCGAGATCGCCGGGCCGGGCCGCGAACCAGTGTTCCGACTGGAGCGCCTGGCCGGTCAGGTAACTCTGGGGGTGGATCACCCCGCGCGGTTCGCCGGTCGATCCGGAGGTGAAGACGATCAGCGCCGGATCTCCGGGATCGAGCTTCTCGGCCCGCGCCGGGGTCGGCTGATCGAGGTCCTCATCAAAGGCCCGCGCGAGGTCGTCCATGTCGAGGCAGGTCACGCCGGCCGGCATGTGGGTCAGGTACTCGGCCTCCCCGATCGCGAGGGAGGGGTTGGTCTGGTTCACCCGATAGGCGAGATCCTCGGCGGTCAGCTGCGGGTTACAGGGCAGCGCCACGGCGCCGATCCGAAAGCAGGCGAGCATCGAGATAACCCACTCGATCCGGTTGCCGACGAGGATGATCACCACGTCTCCACGCCGGACTCCGCTGGCCAGCATCACCCCGGACAGCCCCAGGCTGCGGGCGAACAGGTGACTGAAGCAGTGGACCTTGCGCTGACCCTCGGCGTCGACCGTGATCACCGCCTCCTGGGAGAACGGGAACCGCTGGATGACGTCGTCGATGAAGTTCAAGGCAGAACGATGCTGCCAGAACCGTCGCTGCCGGGTCGGGCTACTGCTCGTACTTCTTGATGATGGTGACCGCTCCGGCCGGAGCGGCGTCGACGCAGAGTTCGCAGAGCACGCACTCGTCGAGCTGACCGGGCACGATTTCGGTGCCTGAATCGGTGGCCTTGAAGATGCTCACCGGGCAGACCTCTTCGAGCTTCTTTGCCAGCTCGACGTCGGAGGCGGCCGGCTCGGCTACCTGGACGTCGATGAAGACGCTGTCCATGGATTCGGTGGCGCTCATTTCGAGATCCTTTCCTTGACCGCGGCGGGGATCTCGTCGATCCGCTCCACTACGGTGATTCCGGCCTCTTCGAGGCGCTTGATCTTCTCGGTGGCCGAGTCTTCCTTGCCTTCGACAATGGTGCCGGCGTGGCCGAAGCTCATACCCTGCATCTCTTCGTCGTCCATGAACTTGCCGGCCATGAAAGCGACGATCGGCAGACGCGAGTTGTTCTCGGTCTTCCACTCGGCGAGCTGGGCTTCCATGCGGCCGCCCGGCTCGGTGTAGATCACGATCGCTTCGGTCTGTTCGTCGGCCTCGAAGTACGGCATCAGCTCGGCGTAGGTCGAGCCGATGATCGCGTCGCCTCCGATCGAGACGGCGGTTGACACACCCAGCCCGGCTGCGGTCAGCGAAGAGGAGATCTCCGTGGTCATGCCGCCGGAGCGCGACATCACGCCGACTGCTCCGGGCTCGTAGGACTTGGCGGCGTCCTTTGCCGGACCGCCGATTCCGCCCATCTTGCAGACTTCGGGAACGATCAGGCCAAGGCAGTTCGGGCCGATGATCCGGGCGCCGTGCATGTCGGCGAACTCGACCATCTCTGCGACGTCACCGCGCGGGATGCGCTCGGTGACGATGACCAGCAGCTTGATGCCGTTGGCGATCGCTTCGATAACCGCGTCCTTTGTGAAGCCGGGAGGTACGGTCACGACTGAGCCGTCAATCTGGCTGCCGTGGTTTTCGACCGCCTGCGCGACGGTGTCGAATACCGGCACGCCGTGTACCTCGCGGCCCTTGCGGCCGGGGGTCACACCGCCGACGATGTTCGAGCCGTAGTCGAGGCATTCCCGGGTCAGGTTGATCGCTTCGCGTCCGGTAATCCCCTGGACGATGAAGGTTGTGTCTTTGTCGAGGAGGATGCTCATGCCGAGGCTCCCTGGATCTTGGCGACTGCTCGTCCGGCGGCATCCCACAGGGATACGGTCCGGTCGCAGTATTCGACGCCGTAGTGGTCGAGGATCTTTGAGCCTTCGTCTTCCCAGGCACCGGGGATGCGGAAGATCGCAATCGTCTCGGCCGGGTCCTTGCCGAGTTCCAGACAGGCCTTGATTACGCCGCGGGCGACGATGTCGACCCTGGTGTTGGAGACGATCGACATCATCACGGCGATCTTCTCGACGCCGTCCTTCTGGAGGACTTCCTTGGCCAGTCCGCAGGCCTTGGCGACTGACGGGTTACCGCCGATCTCCGAGTAGTTGGCCGGCTTGCCGCCCTGATTGCGGACCGCGTCGGTGAGCGTCAGCGAGCCGCCGCCGGCACCGATCACAAGCCCGAGATTGCCCTCGAATCCGTGGTCCTTGCCCTGGATCACGCCACGGTGGTCCGCTGCGTCGATCGCCTTGACGTTCTTCTCGAACTGGCTCGGCTCGTAGTTGTCGCGGGTGTCTTCCTCGGCGATGCCCAGTTCCTTGCGCAGCAGCTTCTTCTGGCGGCCGACTGCTTCGTCTTCCATTTCCATGTGCGCGTCGAGAGCGACGAAAGAACCGTCGGTCAACTCGGCCAGGGGGTTGATCTCGGCAAGAAGCATGTCGTTGTCACGGAACAGACGGGCCAGCCTGGCGAGGACCGGGGTCGCCCGGTTCAGCTGACTGCCGGTGACTCCGGTCGCGGCGATGACCTGCTTGGCCTCGTAGTCGCCGACCGGCAACAGGTTTGAGAGGTGGCCTCGTCCGACATGGTCGGGGTGCTCCTCGGCGACCTGCTCGATGTCGATTCCGCCCATGTCGCTGAACAGCATCAGAGGCTTCTTCGCGGTGCCGTCCCAGACGACGCCGGCGTAGTACTCCTGCTTGATCTCGGCCTTCGGGTCGACCAGAACGCCGACCGGCTTGAGACCGTTGATCTCCAGCTCGAGGATGTTGGCGGCGTGCTCGGCCGCTTCCTCCGGGGTATCGGCAAACTGAACTCCGCCGGCCTTCATGCGGCCACCGGTCAGTACCTGGGATTTGATCACGGTCGGTCCACCGATTTCTTCAGCGACCTTGCGTGCCTCGTCAGCTGTCTGGCAGAAGCCGTACTTGGTGACCGGGATACCGGCCAGCTCGACGATCTTTCTTGCCTCGTATTCGTAGAAGCGCATAGGAAGGCGAAAATCTATTCGATGCCCGGGGGGGAGGTCATTCCGATCCGGGCGCTAGGAATCGGTCGCCTGTAGCCTGCGCCGGGTGACCCGCCGCCGCCAACCCGCCCGCCCGCGCCGAACTGTGCGCGCAGCAGGGCTATCGGCGCTCCTGGTGGCGGCTCTGGTCCTGGCCGGTTGCGCTGCTGATGTGGTCGACCCCGCCAAGACCCAGATCGCATTGAAGTTCGACATTGAAGAGAAGACCGGGACCAAGGTCCGATCGGTCGCCTGCCCGAGCGACGTCGAGGTGATCGCCGGTGCGCGCTTCAGCTGCACGGTGATCGCGAGCGATGGGGTAGAGGCCCTGGCCGAGGTGGAGATCCTCAACGAAGCCGCCGATCTGAAGGTCCTCCGCCTCTCAAATCCCTGAATCGGGGTCGGAATACCGTGGGTTCCGGCCGATTCCATGTGACCGCACAGGGAGCCCTATCTGCGTAACAATCAGTGGCGACGAAGCGGCCGGAAGGCCCCCATAGCCACGTGACCCGCTTTTCGGGCCACAGCGACCAAGGAGTTAGAAAACGCCCGTGAGTGAAGCCACTGAGGTGAACGTCCCGACCAACCACGCCAAGCTGATCGCCTGGGTCGATGAAGTGGCCCGGCTGACCCAGCCTGACTCTGTGTACTGGTGTGACGGCTCCGCCGAGGAGTACGACCGGCTCGCACAGGACCTGGTCGACAGCGGCACCTTTACCAAGCTCTCCGAGGCCAAGCGCCCTAACTCCTACCTCGCCAGCTCGGACCCCGACGACGTCGCCCGGGTCGAGGACCAGACCTTCATCTGTTCGGAAAAGGAGGAAGACGCCGGACCGACCAACAACTGGCAGGCACCCGACGAGATGCGCTCGACCCTGAACGGCCTGTTTGAGGGCTCGATGAAGGGCCGCACCATGTACGTGCTGCCGTTCTCGATGGGCCCGCTCGGCTCCCCGATCGCTCACATCGGCGTCCAGCTGACCGATTCGGCCTACGTCGCCGTCTCGATGCGCATCATGACCCGCATGGGGGCCGGCGCGCTGGAGGTCCTGGGCGACGACGGCGAATTCGTGCCCTGCATCCACTCGGTCGGCATGCCGCTCGACGACGGCCAGGTTGACGTGCCGTGGCCCTGCAACGCGGACAACAAGTACATCGTTCACTTCCCCGAGACCCGCGAGATCTGGTCCTACGGCTCGGGCTATGGCGGAAACGCCCTGCTGGGCAAGAAGTGCTTCGCCCTGAGGATCGCTTCGGCGATGGCCCGCGACGAGGGCTGGATGGCCGAGCACATGCTGATCATCAAGGTGACCAGCCCCGAGGGAGTTGTCAAGTACATCACCGGAGCTTTCCCGTCGATGTGTGGCAAGACCAACCTGGCGATGCTGATCCCGGCGGTCGAGGGCTGGAAGGTCGAGACGGTCGGCGACGACATCGCCTGGATGAAGTTCGGCGACGACGGCCGCCTGCATGCGGTCAATCCCGAGGCCGGCTTCTTCGGCGTGGCACCGGGCACCGGCGCCAAGACCAACCCGATTGCGATGGATACGATCGCCCAGGGCAATTCGATCTTCACCAACTGCGCTCTGACCGACGACGGCGACGTCTGGTGGGAGGGCATGACCCACGACGATCCCGACCACGCGATCGACTGGCTCGGCGGTGACTGGACTCCCGATTCCGACCACCCGGCGGCCCATCCGAACGCACGCTTCACCACGCCGGCCGGTCAGAGCCCGACGGTGGCCGACGAGTGGGAGGATCCGGCCGGTGTGCCGATCGACGCCTTCCTCTTCGGCGGACGTCGAGCCAGCGTGATCCCGCTCGTAACCCAGGCCTTTGACTGGCAGCACGGGGTATATCTGGGCGCGACCATGTCGTCAGAGACCACGGCTGCCGCCACCGGTGCAGTCGGCCAGTTGCGCTTCGACCCGATGGCGATGCTGCCTTTCTGCGGCTACAACATGGGCGACTACTTCCAGCACTGGCTCGACATCGGTGAGACCGAGGGCGCCGTGCTGCCGGAGATCTTCTACGTCAACTGGTTCCGCAAGGACGAGACCGGAAACTTCATCTGGCCCGGATTCGGCGAGAACAGCCGCATCCTCGAATGGGTCTTCCGCCGTTGCGAGGGCAGGGGTGAGGTTCTTGAGACCTCTCTCGGCCTGCTGCCGACGATCGGCGACCTCGACCTCCAGGGCCTTGATATCTCGCCCGAGGCGCTGGACGAACTGCTGACCGTTGACGACCACGCGGTGCGCGAACAGCTGCCTCAGATCGAGGAGCATCTGGCCAAGTTCGGCGATCAGCTTCCAGCGGGCATCCGCGACGAGTTCGACAAGCTCAAAGAGCGCCTGGCCTGAGGAGCGGCCGATGCTGGCCGTAATCGGGGGCAGCGGGGTCTACGGCCTCGACGGCCTCGAAGTCGGTCGGCGAGGCCGCGCGGATACGAAGTACGGCCGGACCTCGGGCGAGCTCGTCGAAGGCGAGCTGGCCGGAAAGCCCGTCGCCTTCATCGCCCGCCACGGCGAGGACCACTCGGTCGCGCCGCACCTGGTCAACTACCGCGCGAACGTGGAGGCCCTGAGGCTGGCCGGCGCGACCAGGGTTTTAGCCGTCTGCACCGTGGGGTCGATCGACGCAGCACTGCTGCCGGGCACATTTGCCGTCCCCGACCAGATCGTCGATTACACCTGGGGCCGCGACCACACCTTTCACGAGGCCGGGGACCCGATTCCCCACGTGGATTTCACCGACCCGTATACGCCCGCCTGGCGGGCCGAGATCCTGGAGGCCCTGAGGTCAACCGGCATCGAGTTCGCCGACGGTGCCACCTACGCCGCGGTGCAGGGACCACGCTTCGAGAGCGCCGCAGAGATCAGGCGGTTCCGGAACGACGGCTGCTCGATCATCGGCATGACCGGCATGCCCGAGGCTGCCCTGGCCCGGGAGGCCGGACTGGACTACGCGGCAATCTGCCCGGTGGCCAACCTCGCCGCGGGTCTGAGCGAAGTGGAACTGACCGCCGAAGAGGTATTCGCCGCGGTCTCCCCGATGCTCGAACCGATCGAGGCCCTCATTGCCGCTGTGGCGGCGCGGGCCTGACCGGCCCGCGCGCCCGCAGCGAAATTACATTCCGTACTGCTCGGCCAGCTCCGGGTCCTTCTCGGCCAGCATCTCGGCCAGTTCGACCATCACCTTGCACTGTTTCCAGGTGGCGTCGTCCTGCATCTTGCCGTCGATCATGTGAACGCCGCGGCCGTCGGGGATCGCTTCGATCACCTTCTTGGCGAATAGCACCTCGTCGGCCGGCGGGGAGAAGACCTTCTTGGCGATGCCGATCTGGACCGGGTGGAGCGACCAGGCACCGACGCAGCCGAGCAGGAAGGCCGAGCGGAACTGGGTCTCGCAGCCTTCGACGTCCTTGATGTCTCCGAAGGGGCCGTAGAACGGCAGGATGTCGTTCGAGGTGCAGGCGTCGACCATGCGGGCGATCGAGTAATGCCACGGGTCCTGCTGGGCGGTGACGCGGGCGGCCTCCGGATCGTCGGCCACCGGATCCTCCATCGAGCGGTATCCGGGGTGGCCACCACCGACGCGGGTGGTCTTCATCCGTCGCGAGGCAGCGAGGTCGGCCGGGCCGAAGCTCATGCCCTGCATGCGCGGGCTGGCGGCGGCGATGTCTTCCAGGTTGGTCACGCCCTGGGCGGTCTCGAGGATGGCGTGGATCAGGATCGGCCGCTTGACATCACCTTTGGCCTCGAGCTGGGCCAGCAGCTGGTCTACGTAGTGGATGTCCCACGGTCCTTCGACCTTCGGCACCATGAGCACGTCGATCTGGTTGCCGACCTCGGTGACCAGCGTGGTCAGGTCGTCGAGCACCCACGGGCTCTCGAGCGAGTTGATCCGACACCAGAGCGGGGTTCCGCCGAGGTCGGCTTCCCTGGCCACCTTGACCAGTCCCTCGCGGGCGGCGATCTTGTTGTCGACCGGCACCGCGTCCTCGAGGTTGCCGAGCAGGATGTCGGCCTGCTTGGCCATGTCGGGAACCTTGGCCGCCATCTTCGGGTTCGATGCATCGAAGAAGTGGATCATTCGCGACGGTCCGAACGGTACTTCGGTGATCGGATCCGGGGCACCGATGGCCATGGGCTTGAAGAAATCTCGGGGGTTGCGCAAGGGACTCCTTGAGGGTCGTTCGAGTGGGCACGGGGCGGCGGAAACGTGCGTCTCCGGGCGTGAAGCAGGCTATCTGCATTCGGGGGGCCGGGGATTGGTCGCAGCACTGCCCTCCGGCACCTGCTCCTCCATGCACGAACGCGAAAGGCGCTCCTCTCTCCAGCAAGCTTGCGAGCGTCAACCCGGCTTCGAGCCGGCCCGCCCGGCCCTTCAGATAGCCGGTGCCGGCGGCGCTACACTTGAGCACCAGGTGGTGCGTCAGTCGAACAACTCCGAGTCGCCCGTTTCCTGCCAGGGTCCGGTGGGTGTCTGCGGTCCGGTCGGCATCGCGGTGGTCGCCGGGATCAGGGGCTTCCGGTGAGCCGTTCGGAGATTCAGCGGGTCGGCATCATCGGCGGCGGCACGATGGGAACCGGCATTGCCGAGGTCTGTGCAAGGGCCGGACTGGACGTCTGTCTGGTCGAGATCACCGAGGATGCTGCCGAGAAGGCTCGCCTTCGCATTGAACGCTCGCTTGAGCGGGCGGTCCGCGGTGACAAGATCGCCGCCGGGACGGCAGAAGCAGCGCTGGCCGGGATGTCTTTCGCTCACGATATGGACGCGCTGTCTGACCGCAATCTGGTGGTCGAAGCAGTCATCGAGGATCACGCGGCCAAGGTGAGCATCTTCAGCCGGCTGGCCGAGGTCGTCGTTGACAGTGACGCCATACTGGCGTCCAACACATCCTCGATCCCGATCGTCGAAATCGCCACGGGCGCCGGTTCGCGCAGTGACCATGTTCTGGGACTTCACTTCTTCAATCCGGTGCCGGTGCTGTCCCTGGTGGAGGTCATCCCGTCGTTGCTGACTGCGCCTGAAGTGGTGGACCGGGCGCGGGCATTCGTCGTCGACCAACTCGGCAAGGATCCGATCGGTGCGCCGGACCGGGCCGGTTTCACCGTCAACGCGCTGCTCGTTCCATACCTGCTTTCCGCGATTCGGATGTTCGAGCAGGGTTTGGCCAGCGCCGAGGACATCGACAAGGGCATGGTGGCCGGATGCGCACATCCGATGGGCCCGCTGGCACTGTGCGACCTGATCGGCCTCGACACGGTGAAGAGCGTCGCTGAAACGCTGTACGCCGAGCATCGAGAGCAGCTCTTCGCGCCGCCGCCGCTTCTGCAGCGCCTTGTCGCCGCCAACCTGCTTGGTCGCAAGAGTGGACGCGGTTTCTACAGCTACGAGTGACCGGCCGGTCAGCTGTGCCTGAGCGCCTCTGGGTGGTGTCGGTGCCACGGTGGTCTCCGCGGTCTCGCCTCGCGGGTCATGCCGGACGCAGGCTGCCCCCACCGGAAAGCGCAAGCCGTTTCCGGAGAACGGGAGACAGACAACCCGGTCGTAGCGCGTTTCCCTTGCTGTATGGCTTCAGACCTCGCAGTTCCTGACCCCGGTATCCTTCAATATCTCTCATCCTTCGCCGCATTCCGGCGACCCCTTCCCCCTCACAGACCTAAAGAGGAGTCATGGCCGAATCGACTTACCAGGAGATGACCGAAGACCAGCAGGCGATAACCGAGATGGTGCGCCAGTTCGTCGACGAGCAGATCATCCCGAACGCAGAGCATTACGACCACGAGGACAAGTTCCCCGAGCCGATCGTCGAACAGATGAAGGAGCTCGGACTTTTCGGAGTCACCATCCCGGAGGAGTACGGCGGGATGGGCCTCGACCTGACCACCTACGCGATGATCGTCGAAGAGCTTTCGCGAGGCTGGATCTCGATCTCGGGCGTCGTCAACACCCACTTCATCGGCTCTTACCTGCTGATGAAGTTCGGCTCCGACGAGCAGAAGCAGACCTATCTGCCGCGCATGGCGACCGGTGAAGTCCGCGCCGCATTCTCGCTCTCAGAGCCGGAAATGGGCTCCGACGTCCAGGCGCTGAAGACCAGCGCCAAGAAGGACGCCGACGGCAACTGGGAGATCAACGGCCAGAAGATGTGGGTCACCAACGGACTTGGTTCGACTCTGGTTTTCCTGCTCGCCAAGAGCGACCCGGATGCCGATCCGCGCTACAAGGGCATGACCTGCTTCATCACCGAAAAGGAGCCGTGGGCCCACGAGAACACCGGTGATTTTGCCGGTCTGACTGTGCCGCCGACGCTCAAGAAGATGGGTTACAAGGGCGTAGAGTCGACCGAGCTGGTCTACGACGGTTACAAGTGCCCGCCCGAGCGCATTCTGGGTGGCGAAGAAGCCGGCCTGAACAAGGGCTTCGGCCAGATGATGGACGCGCTCGAAGTCGGCCGGGTCAACGTCGCTGCCCGCGGCGTCGGCATCGCACAGCGCGCGCTGGAGCTGGCCCTCCGCTACAGCCAGGAGCGCAAGACCTTCGGCAAGCCGATCGCCCAGCACCAGGCGATCCAGTTCAAGCTCGCCGACATGGCCACCAAGATCGAGGCCGCCCGCCTGGTCACCCGCAAGGCCTGCATGATGAAGGACGCGGGAATCCGTTCAGATCTGGAGGCCGGCATGGCCAAGCTGATCGCCTCGGAGACCGGCAAGGAATGCGTCGAAGACTGCTTCCGGATCCACGGTGGCTACGGCTACTCGAAGGAATACGAGATCGAGCGCCTTTACCGCGATGCCCCTCTGCTGCTGATCGGCGAGGGCACCTCGGAGATCCAGCGCATGGTCATCGGCAAGAAGCTGCTCGAGCGAAACAAGATCTGAAGATGCCGTCCACCGCGCAGATGATCGAGTCGACTCTGGACAACCTCCAGAGGGAGATACCGGCCCTGAAGAAGCTGAAGCTGGTCTTCGGGCTCGACATCCGCGCCAAGGGCGACATGCAGACCTATCGCGTTCAGGTTCCCGGGCCCGAGATAAGCAAGGGCAGAGGAGAAGACGAACGGTGCCGGGTCGAAGTCGACCGGGCACAGTTCAACACCCTGGCCGACGAAAAGAGCACTGCCGCCTCATTCAGGCGGGCTGCAGAAACCGGCCACATCCGGTTCGAGGGCGACTCCAACGTCGCCAAGCTGATCGTCCGGGTCTTCGAGGCCCACGAACAGCGCGCCAAGCTGAAAAAAGTCCACTAGAAGCACTAATCAAAGAAGGAAACACCTACGCATGAGCGACGAAGCAGCAACCGATTTCACGACCGACCAGCGCGAGCGCGAGGAGAGCGGCTCGCATCCGTACGGCCGCTACCTCGAGGAGTTCGAGGTCGGTGCGGTCTACCAGCACATGCCGGCCAAGACAGTGACCGAGTACGACGATCACCTGTTCTGCCTGCTGACCATGAACCACCACCCGCTTCACATCAACGACGTTCACGCGAACGCTTCCCAGCAGGGTCGCAACGTCGTAGTCGGCCCGCTGGTCTACTCGCTGGCCGTCGGCATGTCGGTTTCCGACTTCTCCGGCAAGGCGATCGCCAACCTGGCCACCGACGAACTGAGCCATCCGGCCCCGGTCTTCCACGGTGACACGCTCTTCTGCGAGTCCGAAGTACTCGAGGTCCGTGAGTCGAAGTCCAAGCTCGACCGCGGCCTGGTCAAGGTCCACACCCGCGTCTTCAACCAGGATGGTGTTCTGGTCGCTCACTTCAAGCGCACCGCACTGATCCCGCGCAAGGTTCACGGCACGCCCGAAGGTTAGGGCTGCAGCCTTCGCACCGGCGCTGGTACTTCCGCAAAGGCCGTCCGATCGGGCGGCCTTTGCTCTTGCAGTCAGGGTGAGGGCGGCCTCGGGACCGGTGAACAACCGCCCGGCACGTTGTCAATTGAGTACCTTGCATTCATGGACTTCAAGAAGCTGGGACAGCAGTTCGGTCAGATGCAGAAGTCGGCCAAGGAGAAGCTGGGGGACAGGGCGGAACCGGAAGTGCTGAAGAAGGACGCCAAGGAGTTCCGCGAGATCCTGGCCGGCGACGGCTCACTCGCCGACAAGGCGAAGGAAGCCAGGCAGCGCTTCGCTGAACAGCCGCAGGAACGAAGTGAAGATCCGGGCTCGAAAGCATCTGACGGCGAGCCGACGGAGCCGGGTCCGGCCGGCTAGCGCTAGTGAGGGCTGTCGGAGGCGTGGGCCGGGGGGCGGGACTCCTCGGCCAGTGAGGTGATCTGGAGGGTGCCGGATGCCGCCTCTTCGAGCACTGCGGTCGCTTCTTCCGGCGAGCGCGCGTAGAGCTCGACCAGCAGGTGGATCGCGATCTGGTCCTCGTGGTGTTTATGAAAGCGCACGTGGGTGAAGAACTCCCGGGTGCCGGCATCGCCGAACGCGCCGTAGGTGAGGAATTCGACCGCCTCCGGTCCCGAGCAGGCCTCGACCCGGTCAGCGTCGACCGTGACCGTGACCGAGGCGACCCAGGGGGTGCCGGCAACCATGCGTTCCCAGCGGTCGCCGATCGGCACCACGCGATCGCCCTCGAAGGTCAGGTGCGGCTGGTCATGCATGCAGTCCAGGCACTGGACCACGGATTCCTGGATCTCGTCGACGCCTTCTGCCGGCAGGCCGGAATCCGGGTCAACCTTGCGGATCGCGTCGTAGTGAAGCTGGACTTCAAGATTCCGGGACCAGCACCGGTAGCAGCGGAGCCAGGACGAGATGCCGTCCTCCACACTCACTTGGCCTGGTTGATCGCCTTGATGATGTCGTCGGCTGACTGGGCATTGATCTGATCGAGACTGCCGTCGGCATTCCTGATCGCGAAAGTCGGAGTGCCGCTGAAGCCGGCTTCGCTGGCCTGGTTGTCCACTTCGAGCAGGACCTCGTCCCACTTAGGCAGGGAGCGGTCGGCTTCCCACTTGTCGATGTCGGGGACACCTGCCTTTTCGGCAATCTCCTTGAGGAAGTCATCGGTCACATATCCGGAGTTCTCAAGGCCCTGATTGGCGTAGAAGTTCTCGACGAACTGCTGCAGGCGGTTCTGCTCCTGTGCGGCCAGAGCGGCCTTGGCGGCTGTCACTGAATCAGGTCCGAGGATCGCCCAGTTGTTGAACTCGTACTTGGCGGTGCCGTCCTTGACCGGACCGGAGATCACGTCGGGGATGATGGTTTCCGAGGCTGCCTGACAGGCGGGGCACTGAAGGTCGGCGAACTCAACCAGGGTCACCGGAGCGTCCGGCTCACCGAGGATGTCACCGCTCTGGGGGATGCCGGCGAGCATCTTGTCGACGTCGTTGGCTTCCTTTGTCGGCTCGTCGTTCCCGGTAAGACTGATGACGACCAGCACCGCAATCGCGACGACTGCAAGAAACGCAACGATGCCGACGATCTTGGTCAGATTCTCGCGGCGATCGCCGCCCTTCGAATCTGCCTCGGCCTTGAGGCGCTTGTCGCGGAGTTCTTTTCTCTTCTGCTGCGGTCCGGTAGCCATAGGCTCAGGATCCTACCGGAGTCGTATCCGGGTCGGCTCCGGTGGCGGGAGATGGTCCCTCGGAGCCCGGGTCCGCTTCGTCGGGGTCAGCATCCAGGCCGTAGAAGCCGAAGATCCTGGCCGTGTTGACCGCGAACAACGCGGTCATCAACACGGCGCTGCCGACGCACCACTGGCAGATCGCGAAGATTTCCCAAAGCTCAAGGTAGGTCAGGTAGAGGCTGAAGCCGAAGCCGAAGAACGAAAGAAAGAAAGCGATCAGGCGGGCCCTGTCGCCGGTCCAGGCCGACGCGGCGAGGATCAGCGAGTAGCCGATCAGGCCGTAGGTGGACATGTGGACCCCTAAGAGCTTCGAATAGGAGCTCTTCTCAACGGTTTCACAGCCGCCACCCCCGCCGACACACTGCACGATGTCACCGCCCGAGACCCGGACCGCCACGTATCCGGCCACGCCGAGACCAAGTACGCAGAGGACCGCCGAGACGATCCGCAGGATCCACTCGTCGCCGTGGCCTGAAAGGACTTTGGCGATCGCGCCCCCTGCAATCAGGACCGCCGCCAGAAAGAGCAGGGCCATCCAGGTCGGGATTCCGTCCCGCAGGAGGGTCAGCTCATCGGACATTCAGGCAGCCTACACAGGCTGTGCGGCCGGCCCGGCGGCTTGCTGGTGGCGCTCGGACACCAACTGGACCATCTCGTTCATGATCTGGTTCATGTCGAAGTCCTTCGGCGTATAGACGCCGGCAACGCCCTGTTCGATCAGCCTCGCCGCATCCTCCGGGGGGATGATGCCGCCGGCCACCACTGGAACCTCGACGCCTTCGTCGCCCAGCAGGCGCACGACTTCCGGGACCAGTTCCAGATGCGAACCAGACAGGATCGAGAGGCCGACGATGTCGACATCCTCCTGCAGCGCGGACTCGGCGATCTGTTCGGGCGTGAGGCGGATGCCCTGGTAAATGACCTCCATGCCGACGTCCCTTGCCCGCAGTGCGATCTGCTCGGAGCCGTTCGAATGGCCGTCGAGGCCGGGCTTGCCGACCAGAATGCGGATCCGGTGGCCGATCTCCCCCGAGACCCGGTCTACGTTCTCGCGGGTCGCGGTCAGGCTGTCCCGGTCGCCACCGGGCGCGGCACCGCCGACCCCGGTCGGGCCGCGGTACGGACCGAACACCTCACGCAGCGTCTCGGCCCATTCGCCGGTGGTTGCGCCGGCCTTGGCGGCGGCGATCGTGGCGGGCATGATGTTCTCGTCAGATCCGGCCACACGGGCGACTTCTGCCAGGGCGGCGTCCACGGCCGCCTGGTCACGGTCGGACTTCCAGGCTTCGAGGGCTTCGATCCGCTGGCGCTCGACTTCGGGATCGGGCTTCATGATGCCGCCGTCCACGCTTGCGGTCAGAGGTGACTCTTCGCTCGTTTCGTAGCAGTTGAGGCCGACCACCTTCTGGGAGCCGTCCTCGATCCGGGCGAAGCGTTCGCGGTGGGACTCGACCAGCCGGGCCTTCATGTAGGGCACGGCCTCGACCGCGCCGCCCTTTTCCTCGACCACTGCCATCTCGTCCTTCGCGCCGGCCGTGAACTCCTCGACCAGTCCTTCCATGACGGTCGAGCCTTCGAAGATGTCGGGGTAGTCCAGGATGTCGGTTTCGAAGGCGAGCACCTGCTGGATCCTCAGGCTCCACTGCTGGTCCCAGGGGCGGGGGAGGCCCATGGCCTCGTTCCAGGCCGGCAACTGGAGCGCCCGGGCCCGTGCGTCCTTGGCCAAAGTCACCGCGAGTGCCTCGAGCACGATGCGCTGGACGTTGTTCTCCGGCTGCGCCTCGGTCAGGCCGAGCGAGTTGACCTGGACGCCGTAGCGGAAGCGCAGCATCTTGGGGTCTTCGACGCCGTAGCGCTGGCGGCCGATCTCGGTCCAGATCCGGCCCATCGCCTTCAGCTTGGCGATCTCCTCGATGAACCTGATGCCGGCATTGACGAAGAAGGAGATCCGGCCGAAGACCTTGGGGAAGTCCTCGTCGGCGACCTGGCCGCGAGCCTTGACCTCGTCCAGCACCGCGATTCCGGTCGAGATCGCGTAGGCGATCTCCTGAACCGGGGTCGCGCCCGCCTCCTGGAGGTGGTAGCTGCAGATGTTGATCGGGTTCCATTTCGGAACCTCGTTGACCGTGAAGGCGACCATGTCGGCGATCAGTCGCATCGAGGGCTCCGGCGGGAAGGCGTAGGTGCCGCGGGAGAGGTACTCCTTGATGATGTCGTTCTGGGTCGTTCCCGAGAGCTGGGCGCGGTCGACCCCGGTTTCCTCGGCGGCTGCGACGTAAAGGCCGAGCATCCAGGCGGCGACCGCGTTGATCGTCATCGACGTATTCATCGTCCCCAGCGGGATCTGGTCCATCAGTGTCTCCATGTCGCCGAGATGGGCGACCGAAACGCCTACTTTGCCGACCTCTCCTCGCGATAGCGCGTGGTCGGGGTCGTAGCCGGTCTGGGTCGGCAGATCGAAAGCAACGGAGAGCCCGGTCTGGCCCTTGGCCAGGTTGCTCCTGTAAAGCTCGTTGGAGCGTCGGGCATCGGAGTGGCCCGCGTAGGTGCGCATCACCCAGGGGCGGTCTTTTTCGGGCAGACGGTGGTCGCTCATGGAAGAAAAGATACCGCCCGGGACCGCAGGGCCGCACCCTTTGGTCGTTTGGTGTGTTTAGGCTTTTTGTATGCGTCTACTAACGATCCCCTCACTTTCCCGGACCAGAGCCCTCGCGATCGGCCTTTTTGCGGCCATGCTGCTGACCCTGTCGCTCTCTGCGACTGCCGACGCGGCTTCCTCGATCACGATCTACAAGAACAAGCTGAAGACATCGGACCAGCGTGCCGAGATCAGCCAGAAAGGCAAAGGCAAGTGCACCAGGGGTGGTTCAAGCGCCGCAGTCAAGTTCCGTCTCGGCAAGAAGACCAAGGACTGCCGCTACCTCGTACCGGTCGCCGGCCGTGACCTCGAAGTCACCGCGACCGGCAGGATCTTCGCCTCGACCCCGAAGAAGGTCAAGCCGAGTGTCTACCTCGGGCTGAGCCTTCGCCAGGCCAACGACGGCAGCCGCTACGAGTTCGCCGTCTACCCCAGCGGTCGTCGCTACCAGATCCGCAAGGTCTTGAGAACGGCAAGGTCAAGGTGATCACCGGTGGCAAGGCCGGCAAGGCGATCAAGGGCTTCGGCGATGCGAACCGCATGGTCTTTCGGGCCTACAACGGCATCATCAAGGGCAAGCCGTCATATTCGGCTCGCCTGGTAGGAATCGTCAACGGCCAGGTGGTTGCGGTCGCTGATGATGCCAAGGGCGGCGAGTTGAACGGTCAGGATACGACCTTCTCGATCAGTTCCAAGAACGGCGCCAACGGCGCCTACGGGAGCTTCAGCGGGATCGTCATGCGCATCCCGAACCCCTTCTAGGCCCTGACAGAGCGGCGGGAATCGGCCCGGCCAACTGGTTCGAACGGCCTGGTTCGAACGGCCCCACAGAACCGGCTCGGGTTCGAACCGGGTCTATTCGCGGTTCAGGTCTACTCGTCGCTGCTGACGATCGGGGTGCACCAGACCGGAAGCAGAGGCTTGTCGTACAGATCGATGATCTGCTCGCGGAAGGCCGAAAGCTCTTCCGAGTACCAGTAGCGCTCGAAGTCGGACTTGTCCTCCCAGGTGATTACCTGCCTGAAGGACAGCGGGTCCTCGGTCGAGCGGTAGATCCGCCAGTCGGTTGCGCCGTACTCGGTGGCCTTGGCCGCAGCCGGGGCCCAGTGGTCAATCCACTTCTGAGCCCTGAACGGCGTCACGTGCCAGGAGATTTCGCTTATGTGTGCCATCTGACCGATTCTCCTTACGAAGCCGGAGCCTAAGCTCCGACTTCGGCCCGGATCGCTCCCGGACCTTCGATTTCGAGACCCTCGTCTTCGCTGGTCGCTCCGACCATGATCGCGATCTTGCCGAGGTGCTGGTTCTCATGCATCATCTGGTGGGCACCGGGAACTCCGTCGAAGCCCATCGTCTTCCAGAGCACGGGGCGGACCTTGCCTTCGGCCATCAGCTGGTTGGCCTGCATGCATTCGTAGGCGTTGGCGAAGTGCGATCCGATGATCTGCTTCTGGCGCATCCAGAGGTAGCGCACGTCGAAGTCGAGGTTGTAACCCGAGGTGGCACCGCAGATCACGACCTTGCCGAATGGCTTGACCATGAAGACCGAGGTCGGGAAAGTTGCCTTGCCGACGTGCTCGAAGATTACGTCCGGCTTGTCGCCCAGGATCTGCTGCGCCCGCTTGGAGAAGGCACGGGTCACCTTGAAGCGCTCTTTCTCTTCCTCTTTGGTCTCGGTACCGGTCCGCATCATGCCGCTGAACTCGTTGCGGTTGATGTAGTCGACCGCTCCGAGCTTCTTGACCAGCTCGCCCTTTTCGTCGGAAGAGACGACGCCGACGGCGTTCGCACCGGCCGCCTTGCAGAGCTGTACGGCGAAGACGCCGAGCCCTCCGGCAGCACCCCAGATCAGCACGTTGGTGCCGGGCTGGATGTTCGCCTGCTTCATCAGCATTCGGTAGGCGGTGAAGTAGGTGAGCCCGTAGGAAGAGGAATCGACCCAGGACAGGTTCTTCGGCTTCGGCAGGAGCTGCTGGGCCTGGACCTTGGTGAACTGGGCGAACGAGCCCCATGTGGTCTCGTAACCCCAGATCCGCTGGCTCGGGGCGGCCATCGGGTCGAGGCCGTGGACCTCGACGTCTTCGTATGAGGCCTGGTTGCAGTGCACCACCACTTCGTCGCCCGCCTTCCAGCGGGTTACGCCTTCGCCGACCTTCCAGACCACGCCGGAGGCATCCGAGCCACCGATGTGGTGGCCGAACTCGGGATGGTCGCCGTAGCCGAAGACCGACACCGGCTGGCCCAGGGCGGCCCAGACGTTGTTGAAGTTGACTCCGGCGGCCATGACCCGGACGACGACCTCGAAAGCGCCGGGCTCCGGCGTCTCGATCTCCTCCAGCTTGAAGGCGTCCTTCGGCTCTCCCTGCGTCTCCTCGCGGATAACCCAGGCGGCCATCTTTTCGGGCAGTTCACCGGGTTCGACGTCAAGCTTGCTCACATCTGCGAGATCTATTGGCACTTCGCTCCTCTCGGGATCTTCAAGGTCGCGCCAATCCTACATTCGGTGGCCCGAAGGCGGGACCACGCATGCGCCGCACCGGACGCAAGGTGGCTCAGGGGGTCAGCAGGTCGCCGGCTGAGGAAGGACGTTTGCGGCCGACCAGCAGCCGTGTGGTGCCGCCACTCGCTGGGGAGCTGAGGCGGTAAATCCCGGTCTTCAGGCCGACCAGGAACTCACCCGGGGAGTTCGGCGGCATCCTCACGATGCGATCGACCGGCCCCTCCAGGATCAGGCTGGCGCTTCGCGAAGTCAGGTTTGAATAGGTGAAATTGGCGACCAGGGGAGCGGCCGGATCTGCCTGGCTGGAAGGGGCTGCTTCGTTCTGGTTGAGAGGAATCGGCTGTTGACCCGGCAGGCCCAGGAATCGCGGGGCGAGCTCGATCGAATCCTCGGTGACCGAGACGCTGACCACCGGAACGATCGGCGGCCGCGGATCGTTCTCGTGGGACTCCGCCGTGCATCCGGCGAGCATGACGCCGGCCACAGCCAGCAGGGATAGGCAAAAAGATGGTCCCCTCACGAGGCCCAATGTACCCGACCCGGTGGCGTCAGCCGGTCCACACCGACTCACGGTCCTGAAGCATCTCCTCGAGTTCGTTCTGGATCTCCCGCCGGATCCGTTCCGCGATCACCTGGACGGCGGCCGGATCGGATGCGGTTTCGACCGGGTATTCGGCCATGTCGATCGGCTCCATGAAGTGGATCTTGAACTTCGCCGGCATGTACATGGCGGGTGCCGCGAGGCCGAAGTGGGGAAAGGATGGCGTGACCGGAAAGTAGATCAGGCCGGTCAGCTTTTCGAGGAAGCGCAGGTGGGCGAAGATCGGCATGGCCTCCTCGGCTCCGACCAGCGCGATCGGCACGATCGGCACCCTGGCCCGGATCGCGGTGCGGACGAAACCGCCGCGGCCGAAGCGCCGCAGCCGGTAGCGCTGCCAGTAGAGCTTTCGTGAGCCCTTCTGGCCTTCGGGAAAGACAACCGCCAGGCGGCCCTCGTCGTGGAGCAGGCGCTGTGCGTTCTCGCGGTGGGCCGGAATCAGCCCGATCTTGTTGACGATCATCGATACGAACGGGTAGCCCTTGAACCAGTTCTCACCCATCATGTAGAGCGGGCGGGGGTTGCTGTGCTCGTTGCGGATCGCCTGCATGATCATCGGCGCGTCCGGCGGTAGCGCACCGGAGTGGTTGCCCACCAGCAGCGCACCACCTTGAGACGGGATGTTCTCGATGCCGCTGGTCTCCACCCGGAACCAGTACCGGTAGTAGAAGTTGAGCAGGGGTTCAACCAGAGAGACGACGGTCTCTGACCGGCCCCAGTCATCAAGCGCCCGGCCGGCTTCATCCGCAGGCAGCAGCGACCTGAGCTCTGCCAGCGCCGCTTCGGCCTGCTCCGGGGTTTCGATGCGGTTTTCCTCCGGCGGCGAGGCGTAATCGTCAGCGCGCGGATCCCAGTCCGGGATCGGGCCTGCGGGCGAGGGTTCGCCGTCGCCGTTCCTGGCTGCAGGTGGTTCATCTGCGCCGCCGAAAAGCGGACTGTCCGAGCCCAGCGGTTTGCCGCCGAGTCCCTGATGACGCGCACTCACTGGACCAGCTCCTCGATGAACGGCAGCTCGGCCACGGTCGCCCTGACCTCGCCGGCTCCGGTTTCGACCGATACCTCTGTCCCGGGCTCGGCCTCCTTGCGCAGGATGGCAAGCGCGACGCGACCTGAAGCCGGAGACAGCACGGCGGTTCCGATGCTGCCCAGCTCACGATCGGCCAGACGCACGGGATCTCCGGCCGAGGCCGGCCCTTCCAGCCTGAGTCCCCGCAGATACCGGTTCGGCTTGCCCCGGTAATGGAGCCTGGCTACCGGTTCCTGGCCGATGTAGCAGCCCTTCGTGAAGCTGACCGCCCGCTCGACGATCCCGGCTTCGGCCGGCATCGGGGCGTTGGCCATTTCAGTCTCAAGCCGCGGTCTGCCGGTCTCAACCCGGAGGACTTCGGCGGTTTCCGCGGAGACCGGAACCGCCCGGTCGGCCTCGAGCTGCTCAGCGACAGCGTCGGCGTCAGATCCGGAGCAGATCAGGTCAAGCCCGGTGTCGGTGGCGACCGCCAGGCAGAGCGCGCCCGCGATCTTCGCTTCGGTGAACGAGAGCTCCGGCCCCGGAGCGAGACCGCTCACGCTGGTGGAACCGGGGCCGATCAGCGAGATCACCTCGCGGTCGGACTCAGCGACCTCGACGTCGCGTCCGATCATGTACATCGAAAGATGCCGCAGAAGACCGGGTGCGGCCGCCTCGGGCGCATCGATCAGGAAGTCCCCGTCGGCCCGCCGCAGGACTCGCATATCGGCCTGGATGTGGCCTTTGCGGTCGAGCAGTACGGCGTAGCAGCCAGTTCCGGCATCGAGACCTTCAACGTCGTTGCTCACCTGACCCTGAAGGAACTCGGCTGCGTCGGGACCGGTGACCGCAATTGTTCTGCGGTCGGTCCGCAGCAGGCCACACTCCTCGCGAAGCTGGCGGTACTCGGTATCAAGATCAGGGCCCACTCGGGAGGTCATGCGCCGATTCTACGCCGGGGCCGATCGCGCTACGCTTCCGGTGTGCCCTTTGCCTCTGACTTTCAGGAAGTGCTCGATTCGCTTCCGGCTGACTGGACCGACCTGGTTCTCGACCTGCGGATCGATGACGAGTCCCGCTACATCGACGGATCGGTGCTGGTCAGCCTGGTGAACGCCCAGCCTTACTCTCAGGCCGAGTGGCACTGGCGCATACCGGTCGCCCACAGTTTTGGTCACGCCGCCGCACCGGAAACGGTCGCGGGCGTACTGGCGAACCTCGACCGTCAGGGCTTCACCGGGGAACTCAGGCTCGGCGATGTGCGCGAGGGACGCTCGGAGGTGGTCCAGATGTGGGGCCGGCCCGAGAGCGTGCGCGAAGAGTTTCGTACCCGCCGATCGATCTGACGACCCGCCCGATGGCCTCGATTGTCGCCTTCGTGCCGGACCTGATGCTCTCCAGCCGGGTCGTCGAATCTTTGCGCGCGGCCGGACACGAAGTCGTTGTCACAGGCTGGGCGGCGGGCTGGGTTCCGACGGAGCCTGTGGATCTGGTCGTCTGCGATCTGGAAGCGGTGGACCCGGCCGGCATCGCCGCCCTGCCCATGCCTTCGATCGGTTTCTACTCACACGTAGACGTGGAGACCCGCACTCGAGCCGTAGAGGCCGGTGTGGATCTGGTTGTCCCACGCTCGCGCATGGCCCGCGAGTTGCCGGCCCTGGTCGAGCGACTGACCGGCTGAGCGTCTGCCCGGGACCGCCGCGGTATCCGGGATCGCTCTGTAGACTCGCGCCGGGAAATTCCCATCGTCCGGCCCTTCAAGCGGCCAGGTCACGGGAGGGCTACACTTCCCGCCGCTCACCACTTTCTGCTGAGTCGCCAAATAAACACGCCACTGGAGGTTCGATTTACATGCAAGATCGCGGTCTCTCCGCCTACATCGCCGAACTGGTCGGGACGTTCTTCCTGGTCTTCTTCATCACCGCCGTCGGCGTTCTCTTCATTGCTGCGGGGGATACGGCCCAGTTCGGGTCTGACTTCGCGGTCGTCGGACTCACCTACGGATTCATTCTCTGCGTTCTGATCATCGGGATCGGCATAGCCAGCGGTGGTCACTTCAACCCGGCCGTCACCTTCGGTGCCGCGCTGATGAAGAAGATCGCTCCGGTTGACGCAGTGATCTACATCCTCGCCCAGCTTTCCGGTGGTGTCCTCGGTGCCCTGCTGACCAAGGGACTGCTTGAAGACGAAGGTCGCGCCTCCAACTACGGAGCCGCACAGATCAGTCCGCTGCTCGGCGGTGCGTCGCAGGGCTTCATCGTCGAAACCCTCGGTGCCTTCCTGCTCGTCCTGACGGTGCTGGCTGTTGCGCTCGGAATCAAGGCCAAGAAGGAATGGGCGCCGCTGGCGATCGGCCTCACCTTCGCCGCGATCGGCATGGTCTTCGGACCGCTGACCGGTGCTTCGGTCAACCCGGCCCGCTGGTTCGGCCCGGCCCTGATCTCCGGCGACTTCGCCGACGCATGGGTCTACATCCTGGCCCCGCTGGTCGGTGGCGCTCTCGCCTTCCTGTTCTACAGGTTCGTTATCTCGGGAGCCGACGCTGCCGAGGAGACCGGCGTCTCGCCCGGTACCCAGGCGTAGGATCCGCGGCGACCCGCTGGGTCGTCCGCCACTTTCAGCCGAAGGCCCCTCTCCAGGGGCCTTCGGCCGTTAAGCGCCGCCACAGGGATGGGATGGCTGGCAGGCGGCGCTGCTGCGGTAGGTTTGGACCCGGATGCGCAGGGTCACTTTCTCCAGGAACTACACGATTTCGCTCTCGCGAACCTGCCAGTGCTACTGCAAGTACTGCGCCTTTGCGACCCATCAGGCCCACATCCACCCGCCGGAAGAAGTGGAGCGTCGCCTCGACGATGCCGTGAAGCGCCGGGCCAAGGAGCTGCTTTTCCTGACCGGCGAGAAGCCCGAAGTCAATCCGATCGTCGCTGAACAGCTGAAGGCCTGGGGACACGAGGATTTCACCGCCTACGTGATCTGGGCCTGTGAGCGAGCCCTTGAGCGCGGAATCCTGCCCCACACCAACATCGGTGCGGTCTCGGAGTCCGACCTGGCCCGTCTTCGCGAGGTGACCGCTTCGCAGGGCCTGATGCTTGAGTCCAGCTCCGAACGACTTATGCAGACCGTCCATGCCGGCTCACCGACCAAGCACCCCGCGCACCGGCTGGCGACCATCGAAGCCGCGGGCAGGCTGAAGATCCCGTTCACCACCGGGATCCTGGTCGGGATTGGCGAGACCCCCGAGGAGCGGATCGAGTCGCTCGAAGCGATCGCCGACCTCCAGCGCCGCTACGGCCACATCCAGGAAGTGATCATCCAGAACTTCGTGCCGCATCCGCGCTACTACGGGCAGGAGCCGGCGGACATCGCGGCTGATGCCTCCGACCGCCGCTGGCGTGGTGAGAGAGCGACCACGGCGAGCCTCGACAGCGGCCTGTCGGTGGACACCGAAGTGACCGCGGATCCGGAAGCGGCAAGCCCACCGGACGATGACCGCCAGGTGGCGCTCCCCGACTGGGCCTGTCCGATCTCAATCGACGACCTCAAATTTCTGATCGCCGAGACCTCCCGGCTGATGCCGGATGTCGGGGTCCAGGTGCCACCGAACCTGTCTGACTGGTGGCCCGAGCTGATCGACGCCGGGGCGACCGACCTTGGCGGGCTTTCCGCAAACGGAGATCACATCTCCCCGGAGCATCCGTTCCCCAGCCCGAATCAGGTTCGCAAGGAACTCGCGCCGCGGGGTCAGGCGCTGACCGAGCGGCTCTGTGTCTACTCGAAGTACATGAATTCGGACTGGATGGAGCAGGGAGTGCTCGACGTGATCAAGCTGAAGTACTGGAGCTTCATCCCGAGGCTCGGATCGGGGCGGATCAGCGAGGAGCAGATCGACCCGGGCCTTGCCTTCGAAGCGATTGCCAAGGGGCGTGAGGGCGAGCGGCTGAGTGAGGACGAAATGACCGCGCTGTTCGCCGAGACCAGGCCGGAAGTGATCGAACAGATGCGAGTCGCCGCCGACGGCCTGCGGGCCGAGCTCGTCGGCGATACCGCGACCTTCGTGGTCAACCGCAACATCAACTTCACCAACATCCTGCACTGTCGGCTGCGCCTTCTGTGGCTTCGGCCAGGGGAAGCGCTCTCCGGATGCCTACGAGACCAGCGAGGCTGAGTTCGTGGCCAGCGTTGAGGAGGCAGTCGATTTCGGCGCCACTGAGCTCTGCATGCAGGGCGGTATCCATCCCGACCTGAGCCTGGAGGACTACGGCGGGTGGCTGAAGCTGGCCAAGTCTGTCGCCCCGCATATCCACCTCCACGCCTACTCGCCGATGGAGATCGATCACATGTGTGAGGTATCCGGGCTGCCGCCTGCGGAGGTCTTTTCCTACCTGATCGAGTGCGGCCTCGGTTCGACCCCCGGCACCGCCGCCGAGGTGCTCGACGACGGCGTTCGCCAGCGCATCTCACCGAACAAGCTTCCGGCAGCGCGCTGGGTCGAGATCATCGAGGCCAGCCACGCTGCCGGCCTGCAATCGACATCGACGGTCATGTTCGGCCACATCGAAGAACCGCGGGAGCTTGCCCGCCACATCGAGGTGGTGCGCTCGCTGCAGGAACGTACCGGCGGCATCACCGAGTTCGTACCGCTCAGCTTCATCCCGTTCAACACCCTGCTCGGCCGGACCCACGGGGTCGAGGAGATCACGATCGAGGAGAACCTCAAGCACACGGCCGCCTTCCGTCTCGGGCTGGGCCGATCGATCACCAATCTCCAGGCCAGCTGGGTCAAGATGGGGCTCGAAGGAGCGACCGAGGCCCTGCGCTGGGGAGTCAACGACCTCGGCGGCACGCTGATGGAGGAGAGCATCTCCCGCATGGCCGGCTCCCAGCACGGGGTCCGGCTGGAAATCGGCCAGATGGTCGACGCTGCGCTCAGGGCGGGCCGTCGCGCCGCCCAGCGCGACACCGGCTACCGGATTTTGCGCGCCTGGCCCGACTCGTCGGTTGACGCAGTCGACCTCTACGGCGCAGAGTCCGAGCCAGACCTGGCGATGGCGGGAGCCGGAGCCGCCTGAGATGAAAGCGATGCAGCTTGACCGCCAGCCCGGAGAGCTCCGGCAGGTCGAGTTGCCCGAGCCGGAGCCCGGTCCGGGCGAGCTGCTGCTGAAGGTGCGGGCCTGCGGGGTCTGCCGGACCGACCTCCACATCATCGACGGCGAACTGCCTGAGGCGAAGCTGCCTCTGGTTCCCGGACACCAGATCGTCGGAACGGTCGCCGGCCGGGGGGAGGGGGCGGAGCGATTCGAGGACGGCCAAAGGGTCGGCGTGCCCTGGCTGGGCTGGACCTGCGGAGAGTGCCGGTTCTGCGTCTCCGGTCGGGAGAACCTTTGTGAGCGGGCGGTCTTCACCGGCTATACCCGTGACGGTGGATACGCCGAGTTCGCCGTTGCTGACCAGGACTACTGTTTCGCCCTGCCGGAGGGAATTGCCGACACCGAAGTCTCACCGCTGCTCTGTGCCGGCATGATCGGCTACCGGGCGCTGAATATCGCCGGCGACGGCGAAAGGCTCGGGCTTTACGGCTTCGGCTCTTCCGCGCACATCCTCTGCCAGATCGCGGTTGCCCAGGGCCGGCGGGTATTCGCTTTCACTCAGCCAGGGGATCAGGGGACCCAGCGCTTTGCGCGCTCGCTGGGGGCCGAGTGGGCCGGGGGCTCGGACCAGGTTCCGCCCGAACCGCTCGATGCGGCGATCGTCTTCGCTCCGGTCGGACCACTGATGATCGAAGCCCTGAAAGCGAGCGAGCGCGGCGCCCGCATCGTCAGCGCCGGCATCCACATGAGCGATATTCCGTCATTCCCGTACGAACTGCTCTGGGAAGAGCGAAGCCTCCATTCGGTTGCGAACCTGACCCGTGCCGACGGTGAAGGCCTGCTGGCCGCTGCCGGTGAGGCTGGCGTCAGGACTCACGTTGCCACCAGGCCGCTGGCCGAGGCCCAGCACGCGCTGGACGACCTGCGAGCCGGACGGATTGAAGGCTCGATCGCGCTTGAGGTCGCCTAGCGGAACAGGTCTTCGGCGGCCGGCCTGATCTGGGCGGCCGAGCCGGGGCCGTCTGCTTCTTTCACCAGCTGACCGAGGCCGCGGATCACCACGGCCGGAGTTCGGCTCGTCTTGTCCCTCGCGAGATCAGCCGCTGCAGCGACCTGGTCAGCGGTGGCAATCACAGTGGCGCTCAACTCGCGCCCGGCCGAGTCGGTTCGGCCGCGCCAGTCCTCGAGCGCTTCGATTCCGGCGCAGCCGATCGCCACCTCGGACTGGCCCAGTCTCCATGCGCGGCCCAGGCTGTCACTGATCACGACTGCCGGCCAGGTTCCGCAGGCGGTCTCGATCTGCCGACGAATACTGCGGGCCGATTCGTCCGGGTCGGGCGGGAGTAGCAGCGCGGTATCGGGCTCCGGCAGGTTCGAACAGTCGATGCCGGCGTTGGCGCAGATCAGTCCGTGGCGGGTTTCGGTGATCAGAATTCCCCGCTCGCTTTGTTCGCGGATCACTTCGCGGCTCTCGGCGAGGATCAACTCGACCAGGCGCGGATCCTTGCCCAGCCGAGCCGACATGGACACTGCGCGCTCGCCCGGTTCGACTTCGGCCAGCCGGACCAGCAGGCCCTCGCTCTTGGAGACGGCCTTCTGCGAAATCACGACGATGTCCCCTGCGCTCAGGTTGAACGCGCCGGCGATCGCCGCGCCGAGGTTGAAGCCTTCACCGATCTCGGGCAGCCCGGGGACGGGGACCAGCCGGATCTCGACCGGCGCATCCATGCTCAGATGCCGAGCACCCGGGCTGTATTTGTGGCGCTACCGCCCTTCAGGTCCAACCGGGTGGTGAGCGCGACGATGTCGGCTGGAGTGTCGAGGTCAAGGCCGAGGGTCGGCAGGCTCTCGACTCGAAAACGGGATCCCGGCTGAGCGCGCGATCCCCTGGTGGCGCTCGCAGCTTCCTTCGCCGAAGGCCGGTTCGACCACGTCGGGCGGAACCAGCACCAGTGAGTTGGTTCCGGTGCCGTGCCGGTCCGGCACGATCGCAACGTAGGGATGAGGCAGGCCGGTCAGCAGGTGGTCGAGCTCTCGCGGGTCCAGCATCGGACAGTCCCCGGGCAGCAGTACAGCGCAATCGGCCCCGAGTTCGATCGCCCGGGCGACCCCGAGTATCGCGGCCTCGGAGTGACCGTCGACTTCGGAGTCTTCGACCACCTCGGCACCGGCATTGTGAGCCAGGGCGATGGCGGCAGGCTCTCCGGTCACCACGATGGTCCGGGCCAGCATGCGCGAGCCCGAGATCGCTTCGAGTACGTCCGCCAGCATCGCTTCGACCAGTTCCAGGCGAAGCTCCTCCGCGACCGATCCGGCCAGTCGCTGCTTGGCGCGGTCGAACCGTTTCGCGGTTACGACGGCCACGCAGTTCACTTGCCGATCAGCTTCCCCGCGACCTTGAGCACGGCCCGTGCGACCGTGGCCCTGCTTTCCCGGCTGTGCATCAGGGTGCCGGTAGAGAAGCAGCGCACGCCTTCCGGCGGGGGGTCCGGGTCGTCCTTGTCGCAGATCATCGCGTCGATCACGCCTTCGTACAGCGACGCGACCCCGGCGGCGGTGGTCGGCCGGTCGAGTGCTCTCATGAAGTTGTCGGTCGGCCCCTTGATCACCTTGCCGGCCACGTAGGGGCTGACCGCGATCACCTGTGCCGGTGCATCGGCGATTGCCTGGCGAAGCCCTGGAACCGCGAGGATCGGCCCGATGCTGATGACCGGATTGGACGGGCCGATCACGATCAGCTCCGCTTGCGAGATCGCTTCGAGCACTTCAGGTGTCGGCTCGGCTTCGGAGATCCCTTCGAGCTCGATCCCTTCGACCTCGGGAAGGCCGCCGTCGAGGATCAGGTACTCCTGAAGTCCGCGCCAGCTTCCGTCGCAGAGGATGCGGGTTCGTACCGGGCTGTCGCTCATCGGCAGCACCCGCGCACTCACCCCGAGGCCGCGGGCGATCTGGGCCTGGGCGTCGGTCAGCCGGCCGCCTTCGGCCATGAAGTCGCGCCGGTACAGGCAGGCGGCGAGATCGAGGTCCGAGAGCGAGAACCAGCTCGGCGCACCGAAAGATGCCATGCGCTCGAAGGTCCGGAAAGTGTCGTCCTTGATCCCCCAGCCGCGCGCCTCGTCCACCTGGCCGGCCAGCCAGTAGGTAACGAGATCCGGGTCGGGGGAGACATGAACCCCGAGAGTCTCGATGTCATCGCCTGTATTGGCGATCACGCTGAGCTGGGCCCCGAGCTCGTCCTGCATGCCGGCGGCCAGCTTGGCGCCGCCCGTTCCCCCTGCGAGGAGGACGGTCCTCACGAGAACGGATCGCCGTCGGGCAGTCCGGTGAAGCTGATGCCGGCGTGAGTCTTGTAGCGGATGTTGACCGAAATCAGCAGAGGTGTGAGCTGCTCGACCAGGCGTGATGTCTCGAGGCTGCCTGCGTTTACCGGTCTCAGGCCTTCGATGCGGTCGATCAGGGCCGCCACCCGGGCCTTGTCTGCCTTGCGGTCGCCACAGATCGGCACATCCTCGCCGAGTTCGGCATCGAGGTCGGAGAGCGTATGTGCGCTGACCGTGTGCAGGGCCGAGACCACCGTCACGCCTTTCGGAGCCATCTCCTGTGCCTGCTGGGCGGCCGAGCCCTGCCAGACCCCGACCGTTCGGGTCGGCTTGCCACTGATCGCGGCCGCCAGCGGTACCGAACAGTCGACCAGCAGTTGTCCTTCGGCCAGCACGTTCTTGAGGTTCGTCATGTACTCGGACTGATTGCGGAACGGCACCGTAAGAAAGACGATCTGCGCCTGGGTCGCGGCGTCTGCATTGGTCATGCCGGTCACGTCGCCGCCGGTTGATTCGGCGATGTTCGCAGCGGCTTCTTCGGCTCGACCGGATTCACGCGAGCCGATGATGACCTTCGCGCCGGTAAGGGCCCACCGCTTGGCCAGGCCGCTGCCCAGCGCTCCGGTGCCGCCGAGGATGGGAATAGTCGGGGTGTCTTCGTTCTCAGTCACGCGGCGCAGTCTAAGACCTGCCCCGTATCCTCCGCGCCATGTCAATAGAAGACCAGATCGGAACCGAGAGAGAAGAGCCGTTCACCGTCGACGGGTTGCTGGTGACCGACGTTGGCGGCACGCTCAGCGCCGGCGTGCTGTCGACGCCCGGCATGATCGGGATGATGGAACACAACTCGACCCTGCTGGTTCAGCCCCATTTGCCCGAGGGCGCAGCCACGGTCGGCTTCGAGGTCTCGATCAAGCATGTGGGCGGATCCTTCAAAGGGTCTGACTGCGTCGCCTGGGCACGCCTCGATGAGGTGATTGACGGGCGCAAGTTCCGCTTCTCGGTAGAGGTCCGCGAGGGCGATCGCACGATCGGCGTGGGCATTCACGAGCGGCGCATGATCCAGGTCCCGCCACCTTCCGAGGCTGACGGGCAGTAGGGCAGGACTGAGCATGCACCTCGACGCTTCATCGATTCCGGATGCGGTGAAGATCCGCGAGGTGGGTCCGCGCGACGGCTTCCAGAACGAGCCGGAAGTGATCGCCACCGAAGACAAGATCCGGCTGATCGACATGCTTTCTTCAACCGGCCTCAGCCGGATGGAAGTGACCTCATTCGTCCGGCCGGACGTGATCCCCCAGCTCTCCGACGCAGAAGGGGTTCTGGAAGGCATCACCCGGCGTGACGGGGTCTCGTTCTCGGTCCTGATCCCGAACCGGCGCGGCCTCGACCGGGCGCTCGAGCGGCGGGACCGATTCGACGAAACCAGCTTCTTCCTGTCCGCTTCCGAGACCCACAACATGAAGAACGTCAACCGTTCAATTGGGGATTCGATGCTAGCCCTGGAGGAGTCGATCCCGGTGGCCCGCGAGGCCGGTCTCCGGGTCGAGGGGGTTATCGCAACCTCCTTCGGTTGCCCTTACGAGGGCGAGGTACCGGTCGGCCGCGTACTCGAACTGGCCGAACGCCTGCGCGAGGCCGGCTGCGACGAGGTCGGCTTCGGGGATACGACCGGCATGGCCAACCCGGTTCAGGTGGCCCGCTTCTTCGAGGCCGCGCGGGAGCGACTGCCGGAACCGGAACTCACCGCCCACTTTCACGACACCCGTGGCCAGGGCCTCGCCAACGTGCTGGCGGCTCTTCAGCAGGGCGTCGACTCCTTCGAGTCGAGCTTCGGCGAACTCGGCGGCTGCCCTGTCCCGGTCGGCTCAACCGGCAACGTCGCCACCGAAGACGTGGTCTCGATGATTTCCGAGATGGGAATCGAGACCGGGATCGACCTGCCGAAGCTGATCGAGGCTTCGGCTACCGCCCAGCGAATCCTCGGACGTACGCTCGGGTCACACGTGCTCAGGGCCGGGCCGGTCGAGTGGAATCCCTGATCGAGCTGTCGCGGGTTAGGGTGGTCACATGAAGAGCGACGCATTCAGAGCGGCAGCAGAGGCCAAGGATTTCGCGGCAGCAGAGGGACTCTTTTCCGAGGACATCATCTTTCGCAGTCCCTTTGTCTTCCGTCCCTACGAAGGCCTCGACGCACTGCGCTTCATCCTGACCAACGTCGCCGATATCTTCGAAAACTTCACCTACGTGGGGCAGACTGAAACCGACGACTTCGCAGTTCTCATGTTCGAGGCCAGCGTGGGGGAGAAGCAGCTCCAGGGGGTCGACATCTTCCGCTACGACGAGCAGGGTCTGATCAACGAAATGACAGTCATGGTGAGGCCGATGTCGGGGCTCCAGGCGGTCTCTGACGAAATGAAGATCCGGCTCGAGGCACTTGGAGTCGAGCCCGGCTGACAGCCGATAGGCTCCCTTGCCGGTCGCCCGGGCTTGCCGGGCAGAAATTTCTACGCGGAGGAGCCCTCGATGGAGATCAAGAAGGTAGGCGTCGCAGGTTGCGGCCTGATGGGACACGGCATCGCTCAGGTGAGCGCTGAAGCCGGATACGAGGTCGTCGTCACCGAACTGACCCAGGAGAAGCTCGACAAGGGCATCGGCAAGATCGAGAAGCAACTCGGCCGCGCGGTCGAGAAGGGCAAGCTCGAGCAGGCTGACGCCGACGCGATCCGCGGACGCATCACGCCGACTCTCCACCCGCATGAGTTCGCCGAATGCGACCTGATCATCGAGGCGATCACCGAAGACCTGACCATGAAACTCGACTTCTGGAAGCAGGTCGACGAGATCGCCAAGGCCGACGCCTGGTTTGCGACCAACACGTCGTCGCTGCCGGTGATCGACCAGGCTGCCGTCACCGGTCGCCCCGATCGCTTCCTCGGCCTTCATTTCTTCAACCCGGTCCAGCGCATGCCGCTGCTCGAGGTGATCCAGTCGGTCACTACATCGCCCGAGGCGATGGAACTCGGCATGGCCTATGGCGCCGAACTGAAGAAGACCACGGTCGAGACCAAGGACAAGGCGGGCTTCATCGTCAACCGGCTCCTGGTCCCGTACCTGCTCGACGGCATCCGCGGCCTTGAAGAGGGCATCGGCTCGATCGAAGAGATCGACAACGCAATGAAGGCCGGCGCCGGCCACCCCATGGGCCCGCTCCACCTGTCCGACTTCGTCGGCCTCGACACGCTCGCCTCGATCGCCAACGTGATGTTCGACGAGTTTCGCGAGCGCCGCTTTGCCGCGCCGCCGACCCTGCGCAAGATGGTCGCAGCCGGCTTCTACGGGGTCAAGTCGGGCCGTGGCTTCTACGACTACTCCGGCGACAAGCCGGTCCCGGTAAACCCCGGGCTCTAGACCGGGCAAGGGGAGTCCGGTGAGCAAGGTCGATCTCGATCCGGCCCTGGCGGCTGCCCTCGGTGGCGGTCCGCAGCGCCATCACGAGAAGACGGCCGAGCAGGGCAAGCTGCCGGTCCGTGAACGGGTCGGCCTGCTGACCGACGAGGGCAGCTTTGTCGAGGACGCCCTGCTGGCCAACTGGGATCAGGAAGGCCTCGGCGCAGACGGTGTCGTGACCGGCACCGCCACGGTCGGCGGTCGGCCGGTCGCGCTGATGGCCAACGACCCGACCGTCAAGGCGGGTTCCTGGGGCCCGAAGACGGTCGAGAAGATACTGCGGATCCAGGAGCGTGCACTCAAGCTCGAGATCCCGATGGTCTACCTGGTCGATTCGGCCGGGGCGAGGATCACCGAACAGGTCCAGATGTTCCCCGGCAGGCGGGGTGCCGGCCGGATCTTCTACAACGAAGTGAAGATGTCGGGCCGGGTTCCGCAGGTATGCCTTCTGTTCGGCCCCAGCGCGGCAGGCGGCGCATATATCCCTGCTTTCTGCGACGTGGTGATCATGCGATCCGGCAACGCATCGATGTACCTCGGCTCGCCAAGAATGGCCGAGATGGTGATCGGTGAAACCGTCACCCTGGAGGAAATGGGTGGCGCCAGGATGCATACGTCCAAGTCGGGCTGTGGCCACTTTCTGGCCAAGACCGACGAAGAGGCGATCGAGACCGGCCGCCGCTACCTCTCCTACATGCCGACCAACTGGCGTCAGGACCCGCCGGCCGCCGAGCCCGCCGGCCCTTCGTCGCAGACCCCCTTCGACGAGATTGTGCCGGCTGACGAGAACCGACCCTTCGACATGCGCGACTACCTCGAGACCCTGCTCGACGCCGATTCGTTCACTCAGGTCCACGAGCGCTGGGCCAAGGAGTTGATCGTCGGCTATGGCCGTCTCGACGGTGAGGTTGTCGGCGTGATCGCCAACCAGCCCCGCCAGAAGGGCGGCGTGCTTTTCGTCGACTCGGCCGACAAGGCGGCTCGCTTCATCAGCACCTGCAACGCCTTCAACGTCCCCCTGCTGTTTCTCGCCGACGTTCCCGGCTTCATGATCGGAACCGCGGTGGAGAAGCAGGGAATCATCCGCCACGGAGCCAAGATGATCTCGGCAGTTTCCGAGGCAACAGTGCCGAAGATCTCGGTCGTGGTGCGCAAGGCCTACGGTGCCGGGCTTTACGCGATGGCAGGGCCCGCTTTCGAGCCTGACTGCTGTATTGCCCTGCCGAATGCTTCGATCGCCGTCATGGGCCCGCAGGCAGCGGTGAACGCCGTCTTCTACAACCAGATTCAGGCGATCGAAGATGAAGCCGAGCGAGAGGCCTTCGTCGCAGAAAAGCGGGCCGAGTACGCCGAAGGCGTGGACCTGCTCCACCTCGCCTCCGAAATGGTGATCGACGCAGTGATCGAGCCGGAGACGCTGCGCGACGAGTTGATTTCCCGCTTCGAAACAGCTCGTGGCCGCGACCGCAGCTTCAGCGAGCGCCGCAACCCGATCACCCCCGCCTGAGCGCCCGCAGCATGCGGCAGCAGGTTGGCGTGATGTCGTCATCCGGTCGTCGGGACCTGATCCGCAACCTGCTCGTTTTCGCCCTGCTCTGTGCGGTCGGCGTCGCGGTTCTCGGCGTTCTGTTCTACCTGTCCGATCGCTTCAACGATCTCGACACCAGGGCCACGGCTCGACTGCTCGCCGATTCCGGGTCCGGTGCCGAGTCACTTGCCGACGCCGCCTCTGACGCGGCCAACGGACCTGCTCTGCTTGTCCTGATGGTGGTGATCGCCGGGCTTGGCCTTTACTGGCGCCGGCCCGCCTGGCTGGTGGCCGGAGTCGCGGTCTTCGTTGCGGCCAACCTGACAACTCAGCTGATGAAGCTGGTTCTTTCCCATCCGAGGGTCCAGGGCGAGCTCGGGGCGTCCTACCCGATCCTGATCGGCTACCCAAGCGGCCACACCACGGCCGCCTTTTCGCTCGGCTTCGCGCTCTGGGTGGTCGCGCCGCCCGGGCGCCGCACCGTCGCCGGGCTGATCGGCCTCGCCTACGGGACCCTGGTCGGAGCGGGTGTAGTGGTCGCCGGCTGGCACTTCATCAGCGACGTGATCGGGGCGGTCCTGGTGGTCGGGTTCTGGGCCGCCCTGGCAATGGCGGCGCTCGTGTCTGCCCGTCTGGAGCCGCCGGCGCGGACCCCTTCCCCGGGACCAGGTCGGTCCGGGCTAGGCAGTCGGCTGGGCGCCTCTCACACGTCTGCCGTGGAGCAAGCCTCCAACCGGGCTGTAGCGAACCAGCGTCGCGTAGGTCAATAGCGCCAGGCCGATAGCCGCGGTCGTGGATAGCGTCAACTGGAGCCACGGGGGCAGACCGGTTTCCGAGGCCATGCGCTCCAGGGCCGCCAGGAACGGCACGTGGATCAGGTAGATCCAGTACGAAGCATCGGCCATGTACCGGACCCAGGCTCGTGCACCGGAAAGAAACCGGGCGAAGAGTCCCCAGATCTGCAAACAGGGTGAGCCAGCCTGCCAGGCCCGCCACGAACGAAGCTGTCCACGAAGACGCCAGAAACCCGGGCAGTTCGATCCGGTTCTCGAATAGGGCCCAGGCCAGCACCGCCAGCAACATGCCCAGGCCGAGCTTCAGCCATGGCGCGCCCTCGATTCGGGGCAGCATCGCCTGATTTCTGAACAGCATCCATCCGAAGAAGAAGAACACCGCGTAGTAGGCCAGCAAATGGGGATGGGGCAGCAGAGAGTCCCCGACGGTTCCGGATGCGCCGACCGATTCCCCTGCCCAGACCATTGTGGCGCTCACTGCGGCCAGTACCGGAACCAGAAGCCAGCCTGTCGCCAGCCGCCGAAAGCCCCGGTCCAGACCGGCCCGGACCGTCGATCCTTTTCGGACGGCGATCCAGATCAGCACAGCAACCAGATTGAGGACAAGCAGGTAGGAGAGAAACCAGAGGTGCAGTGGTTCCCAGCTGAGGATGTTTTCCACGTTCCATCCGAGGGCAGGGCTGGTCGAGTCGGGGTACTTCTGATTGACGTACCAGAGCACAACCAGTCGCTGTAGAGGCAGAATCGTGACCATGCCGATGGCGAGGGGGATTCCGAGGCGAACCGCGCGTCTGCTGACGTGTTTGGCCGGACCGTAGAGGGCCAGGGTGGTCGCCGCCAGAAAGCCGGAAACAGCAAAAAAGAGACCCAGTCGCCAGAGGTGCAGCCAGAAAAGCGGGAAATCCAGGTTGGACAGTTCGGCGCCATGAGAGTGCAGATACTGCGCACCGTGGTAGGGCACCAGCAGGAGCATCATGCTTCCTCGAATCGCGTCGACATGGTGCAGCCTCGTGGCACGCATTTGCGGGCAATCTACACCCGGCCGGACCGGGTCCGCCGGGGGTGGCACCAGCCGGTCGCTCAGTCCTGCTTGAGGCCGGCCGCGTACTCGACGAAGAAGTCGAGGCTGTCGGGGTCGGCCAGTGAATCACGGCTGGCGGCCTTCTCCGGCGGGGTGCCGGTCAGGATGCGTTTCACCGGAACCTCCAGCACCTTGCCACTGAGCGTGCGCGGCACTGCCTCGATCGCGACCATTTCGTCCGGTACGTGGCGCGGGGAGCAGTACTCGCGGATCGCCCTGGCGACACGCTTCATCAGGTCGTCACTCAACTCCGCGCCTTCGGCAAGCACGACGAAGAGTGGCATCCACCCTTCGGTTCCGGCCCGCGGGATGTCGACCACCAGGGCATCGACTATCTCGGGATCCGCCAGTACCGCACTGTAGATCTCGCTTGTACCCATGCGGATTCCGCCGCGGTTTATGGTCGAATCCGATCTGCCGTAAATGATTGCGGTGCCGCGCTCGGTGATCTCGATCCAGTCGCCGTGACGCCAGATCCCCGGGTAGACATCGAAGTAACTCTCCCGGTACCGGGAGCCGTCCCCGTCGCCCCACAGGTAGAGCGGCATCGACGGCATCGGCTTGGTGATGACCAGCTCGCCGACCTCGCCGATATGCGGCCGGCCCTCTTCGTCCCAGGACTCGATTGCAGCACCGAGCGCCCGGCCCTGGATCTCGCCCCGGTAGACAGGAAGGGTCGGGACGCCGCCGACGAAGGCGGTGCAGAGGTCGGTCCCGCCGCTGGTCGAAAACAGCCAGGTTTCGGCGCCGATGTGTTCGTAGACCCAGTCGAAGCCTTCGGGTGCAAGCGGAGAGCCGGTCGAGCCGACCGCCCGCAGTTTCGACAGGTCCCGTCCGCGCCCCGGCTCGGTCCCGGCCTTCATGCAGGCCGAGATGTAGGAGGCCGAGGTTCCGAAGCAGGTCACTTCGGCGTCGGCGGCCAGCTGCCACAGGGTTTCCATGTCGGGATGACCGGGGTTGCCGTCGTAGAGCACGATCGCGGCATCGGTCAGCAGGCAGGAGGCGAGGAAGTTCCACATCATCCAGCCGGTGGTGGTGAACCAGAAGACGCGGTCGCCGGGTCGCGCGTCCAGGTGGAGGTTCATCTTCTTCAGGTGCTCGAGCAGGATGCCGCCCTGGCCCTGGACGATCGCTTTCGGCAGTCCCGTTGTGCCCGACGAGTACAGGATCCAGAGTGGGTGAGAGAACGGCACCCGGGTGAACTCGAGTTCTGCTTCCGGGTCGAGGTCCAGGAGCTCCGGCCACGACATGACCGACGCGCCGGTCGCGGACTGGATCGGGGAAAGGTCCGGATCCTGGCTAAGGAAGGGCAGGACCACGACCGTCTCGACTGATTCCATCGAGCCGGCGAGATCGGCGACGATCGCCCGGCGGTCGAAGCTCTTGCCGCCGTAGGTATAGCCGTCGGCTGCGATCAGCAGTTTCGGTTCTATCTGGGTGAAGCGGTCGGAGACGGCGCTGGCGCCGAAATCCGGCGAGCAGCTTGACCAGACCGCACCGATGCTGGCCGATGCCAGAAAGGCGACGATCGTCTCGCTCGCATTCGGCAGATAGCCGGCGACCCGGTCGCCCGCCCCTACGCCCAGCGAGATCATCCCGGCTGCTGCCGCGGCCACCTGCGCCCGGAGCTCACCCCAGGTGGTCTGGCTCAGCGGCCGTGTTTCGGAGGCCGCCAGTATCGCCACATCGGAGTCGTCGCGGTCGCGGAAGATGTGCTCGGCGTAGTTGAGCTCGGTCCCTTCGAACCACGAGGCGCCGGGCATCTCCATACCGTCCACGACGGCACTCGCTTCGCCGGAGGAGATCACTTCGAAGTAATCCCAGATCGACTGCCAGAACGCTTCGGGGCTGTCCACCGACCACTGCCAGAGGGAGTCGTAGCTGTCGAAAGAGAGGTTGCGCACATCCGCCAGCCATGCCACGTAGGCGGTGAGTTGCGATGAAGCGACCGCTTCGCTTGACGGCTGCCAGATCGGGTCGTCCGTGCTCACTGTTCGTCTTCCTCGTCGAAGACTTTCTCGATCAGGTCAAGGCCAAGGTCCGAGGACTGCTCTCCCCGGCCCACCACCGTGGTCGCAGCCAGGCCCCGCCGCCGCGCGAGCAGCGCTGCAGTGGTGCTTCTGAGGATGGCCTTTTCGGGCTTCATCGGGCTTGCACTGCCGAGATCGAAAGCCATGCGCAGGGTGGACAGGTCGCCTTCACGGGCGGTCAGCAGAACCGGCTTGCGATCCAGGGCGCCACCACCACTGCCCTTCACGAAGTTGATCACGGTCGGGCTGCCGGTAATGGGACTCCGTCGACGAGCGAAGAACTCCGCCGCCCCGGCTGCCGATCTTGTCTCCGCTCCGAAAAAGCAGACCGCCACCGGCGGATCGGAACCCGGATCCTCAAGCAGCCCGTCGAGCGTCGCGAGCAGGTCCTGCGTGGCCTGCAGGTCCGCCTCGTCCGCCTCGGCCTCACCGGTCAGTCCGGCGTCGAACTGCGCCGCGATCATCGCCAGCAGCACGGTCGAGCCGATCACCTGAATGATCTGCGGCCCGACGCCTTCGATCGCCGCCACGTAGAGCATGGAAGCCAGAAAGACCGGAATCATGCCGCCCCAGAAGACGATCCGGTCCGTGGTCAGCCGCCCGGAGAACCTGCGGGAGAGCCACTCGCCGACCGGGTAGGAGCTCTTGAGGTCGTAGCCGGCGGTGAGCAGGATTTCAACCTCGTCCCAGGCGGGACCCGGGGGAGGGGAGATCACGTTCTGCGAAGCCCGTTTCGGCATGAGGCGGCCGAGCAGCGGGCTGCTCAGTGCCCGCTCGGAGTAATAGGAGAAGGCTGCCATCAGGCAGAGCGCCGCCCCCGCGAGCGGTACCGAGATCGCCAGCAGCCCGCCGCCGATCGCTATCAGTGCGTGCAGGGAGAGCGAGGCACCTTCTGCGACGCGCACCGAGACCGACTCAACCGACGTGGCCCGTCCGCGCTGCCGCAGCGATTCGGCCAGCCGGTTCGCTGCCTGCCTCTCGCCGTCAGATCCGGCTATGCCGGTGTCCGGGCGCCTGCTTCTGGGCTGAGCTTCTACTTCTGCCTCTCTGTCGGCCTGGCCTGCTGGCCGGGCCTCTTCACGATGTCATGCGGCGGGTGGGAATCGAACCCACATGCCCTTGCGGGCAATGGATTTTGAATCCATCGCGTATACCAGTTCCGCCACCGCCGCAGAGTTGACAAGTTTAGGGAGAAAGCAGGTTCAGGCAGGGTTGGGGGCAGGCGGTCCGGCAGCGGCGTCCTGGACCGGTTGCTCACCGTCGCCGGAGCCGATCCGGCGTTCTTCCTCGACGTGCCACTCCTGACGGAAGGCGATCGAAGCGGCCACTGCGAGCGCGATCTGGAGCGGGATCATCAGCATGGTCAGCAGTCCCAGGAGGCCCGAGGGGAGGGCGGCTTCACTGAAGTCGGGCTTGTCGCGGGCGAACCAGGACTCGAAACCTATGGCACTGAAGATCAGCATGAGCACCGCCAGCGCGACGGTCAGGGTCAACGCGCCGCGGCTCCACCGGCCGGTCATGATGCCGAGTAGTACGTAGACGAAGACGATGATCAGTGAGATCGTGCCCCACAGTGCACCGCCGGTCAGCAGCGACCAGCCACCCAGAGTGATGACCGCCACCAGTGCCGCGGAGACGAGTTGGAGCAGCACGACGACGAAGCGCGCCGTCTGCGATGAAGCCTTTGCCCGATTTGGTCGCCACAGCTCATAGCCGGGCCTCGCCTCTCCTACCATGGTGCGATCATAGAATCAATCCCGGATGCGCGTCGTCGCATCCGGTCAAAGAACGGTCACCGCCCAGTGCGGGGCCGCCTCATGCGGACGTGGCGGAACTGGTAGACGCGTCAGGTTTAGGTCCTGGTACCCGAGAGGGTGTGGAGGTTCGAGTCCTCTCGTCCGCACTGCCGCCCGTATCATCACGGGCCATGTCAACCATCCGCAGCGGAGTCTCCAGCTACTCGAATCTCGAACTCCTTGAGGCCCAGCCGGCTGAAGGGACTGACGCGAAGGTGCCCCTGCTCTTCGTCCACGGTGCCGGCCATGCAGCCTGGTGCTGGCACAACTGGATGGAGGCCGCCGCCGACGCCGGTCACCCGGCCTACGCGGTGTCGCTGACCGGCCATGGCGGCAGCCCCGGCCCGTTGCTCTCGTCCCACCTCGGCACCTACGTCGACGACGTGGTCCGCACGGCGGCTTCTCTGCCGGCCCAGCCGGTGATCGTCGGCCACAGCCTCGGTGGCCTTGTGGTCCAGAAGGTGATTGCCCGCTATCCGGCCCGTGCCGCGGTTCTGGTCGCGCCGATCCCGGCCCGACCGGGCGTGGGCACCCTGGTTTCGATCGCCCGCCAGAACCCGGGCGATGCGGCGAAGATCATGGCCGGCGGTTCACTGCCGATGCGCGAGGAGTATCTGTTCAACCGGCTCGATCCGGCCGAGGCGTCGCGCTACGCAGGGCTCTGCGGCAATGAATCGCCCCTGGCACAGTTCCAGGTCCTGCTCCACCGGCCGGCCGGACCGCCGAAGGGAGACGCGCCTGTGCTGGTGCTCGGCGCACCCGACGACGCGCTGGTTCCGATCGCCGACGTGCGCGACACCGCGAAGCGCTACGGGGCCGAGTCGATCGAGTTCCCGGGCATCGGCCACGACCTGATGCTGGACGGCGGGTGGGAAGAGCCGGCCGACGCGATGCTCGGCTGGATCGACGCCGTCACCCAGGCCGCCTAGCCCTTCTCGCCGACGAATGCGTCCAGCAGTGCCACGCTGCGTCGGTGCGAGATCGAGATGTTGCGCCAGTTCGAACGGCTCCATTTGATTCCGACCCGGTCACAGGCCTCGCAGAAGATCCGCCGGATGTCGGCCGAGTAGTTGGTGAAGAAGTAGCGCGGGTATGAATACTGCCGCGGCCCGTTCTTCAGCTCGACCGTGAAGGTGTTCATGCACCGCGAGCCGTCCGAGTGGATCAGCCCCCGGATCAGCGCCTTCGGGAATTCGTCCACGATCACCTGCTGCCATTCCTCCAGGTGAATATCCCGCTCATGCTTCCTGCCGGGCCCGTGCTGCGGGAACATCAGGCGCCACCCCGCCCAGTAGGAGACGATTCTCGTCCCCTTCGTTTCGGGCGGCGGCAGGAGCGCCGGCGGGTCAGGGGCGAATTCGGCGATCGCCGCACAGCATTCTTCGATGATGCGCTCATACTGCGCGTCGCAGGCAAGCACCAGCGAAGACGAATCACCGATCAGGCCGACGTAGCCGTCGCCGAGGTACTGACCCAACAGGTAGGAGTAGATCTTGCGGCGATCCGCACCCCACCGTTCCGGTTGGAACGTGACCGGAACGGTGGGAGTGGGAAAGCCTCGTCGGCGCCACCTTCTTACAGTGGCCCTCCCGACGCCGGTGTGCCTTGAGATTTCGTCATCGCCGAGGCCGTCGCCGAGTAGAGCTCGGACACGGTCCTGCGATTCTTTGGACAATGCTCTGGGCACGAACATATGTTCGCACCCCGGCCGGACACGACTATCTGCAGCCGGCTGTGGCGAGAGTCGTCCGAGCGTCGCGGAATGGCTAAGATCCGCAGCGTGGGGCAGTGGCCAAACTGGCTAAGGCTCCGGTCTCCAAAACCGGCGATTCTAGGTTCGAGTCCTAGCTGCCCCGTTTTCCGCTTGCGAGCGGGAAGTCCCACGCGGGTGAGGTGTATCGGTTGCACAGGAGCCTTCCAAGCTCCTAGGGCGGGTTCGACTCCCGTCACCCGCTCTACAGATCCTGGCCCTCGGGCCGGGATCGATCCTTGCCAGAGGTGCCGGCCTCGGCGAAGCCCGGGGTCCCATCCGCGGTCGCGGCACCGGCCAAAGCCCCGATCGGTCCCGTCCCTATAAAGTCTGCCACCGCGCACGGGGCGTGGCGCAGTTTGGTAGCGCATTCGACTGGGGGTCGAAAGGTCGCTGGTTCAAATCCAGTCGCCCCGATTGGCCGGGAGGCCGCCTGGGGAGCGGCCCTGAGGGGCACTCGGTCCGGCCGAAAAGGTGATGCTCAGTGTTTGGCGGTACCGGCCGTGGTACCGGTTCTCTGATCTTGACAGCACTAAGGAACCAGCTCGACCACGGCGGCTAGGCACTCGGTCCGGCCGAAGAAGGACCGAGAGCGAAGGGACGGTTGTTCTCCGTCTTCCACTCGACTAGCGTGGGCATACTCGTCCGACCCCGAAGATCCGCGCAGAAGAGGGGTTCGGTTACACGCTTCAACCGACCGAGAGGTTTCTCATGGATTTTCGACGACTCAGGCCCTCACCATCGATGGGTGTTGCGCTCTTGGCGCTTGCGGTAGCGCTCAGCGGAACGGCATACGCAGCAAACAAGATCGGCAGTAACCAGATCAAGAAGAACGCGGTGACGACTTCGAAGATCAAGAAGAACGCGGTGACGGCTGCGAAGATCGAAGAACGCGGTGCGACTGCGAAGATAAGAACGGTGCCGCCACCAGCGCCAAGCTTGCGAACGGTGCGGTGAACGCAGACAAGCTCGCCGACAGCTCGGTTTCGGCGCAGAAGATCCTTGATGACGCCGTCAACGCGGCGCAGATCGCCGAGAGCGCCGTCGAAGCGAGTGAGTTCGGCACGACGCAGCTGGTGACCGGCGCGGCTACTCCGATCTCGAACAACGTCGGCACATCCGCCTCAGCCGCGTGCCCCGCTGGAACTCAGGTGCTCAGTGGTGGCGGCTCGGCGTCGAGCTTCGGAGTCAAAATGGTGAGCTCATTCCAGTCAGGAAACGGTTGGATCGTCGCCTACTTCAATGAATCTGGATCGGCACAGACGATCACTGCGATTGCCACCTGTCTCAGCTAGCCGGCACCCTGGTTCGACTTGAAGCCGCAGTGCCTGAAGACCGCAGTCGAACCGGCGGGGCAGAAGTTGCCCCGCCGCAGCCCTGATTTCGACATGCGAGACAAGCCCGGGCGATCGACGCGTGCGTCGAAGCAAGAGGTGAATCCGGCCGGGTCTCCGTTCCCAGGGAGACGACCATCTCCCCACGGAGCCCCCGGGAGCCGGGGTGGCAACACCAGGACGGTCAAGATCAAGCTCAAGGCGAAGAAGCCCGGCAAGGCCAAGGCCGCCTTCAAGGTGATCTCGAAGAATGCCTGCAGCAGGACCGTCAAGAAGACAATGAGGGTCAAGAGGTGGCTCTGGCTTCCTTTGGCTGCGCCTGGCGGGCGACTACACCATGAAGTGTTCACCCGGGTAGGGGCCGAACGGTCGCACCCGACGCTTGGGCAGCGCGAAGCCGCGTCGGAAGTCAGCATGGAGGTACCTCTGGCAATCCGAAAAGTGCTCGTGGTACCAACGGTGGTACCGGGAACCTCACGAGACCCCTTCTCGCCACCATTCGGCGGCCCTGGCGGCCGCTTCACGGTGGGCGGCTTCATCAGGGTGGCCGTAGCGGTCGATGGTCGTCTGGATGTCAGCGTGGCCAAGCTGCTGCTGGACGAAGTAGATCGACTGGCCCGACGCGAGCCACAGCGTTGCCGCAGTGTGGCGGAGATCGTGAAGCCGGAGTCTTGGTGAAAGGCCGGCCGCTCGGACCGCGGGCTGGTGACCGCGGTGCCGGACGTTGTCGCGGTTCAGCATGCAGCCCTCGGGGCTCTGAAAGACGAGCCGCTCAGAACTGGACTCACTCGATCGATGATCTTGAAGCAGCTGAAGAAGGTACGGGGCAACCATCACCGTGCGGCTACGGTCTCCTTTGGTACCGCCGACCCCGCCGTTCTTGGCTGCCCGCGAGATCGTGATCGAGTAGTTGTCCCAGTTGATGTCGCGCCATTCGAGGGCGATTGCCTCGCCGATCCGAAGCCCGGTGGCGATCAGGGTCTCAGCCAGCGGCCGGTACCAAGGCCGGCAGGCGTCGAGATAGCGAACGACCTCCTCGCGGTTGAGGTGGAGCATCGTCGGCTGCTCGTACGGGAGCTTCAGCGGGTGATCCCGGTCGTTGGCCTGAGCCGGGTTGTTCGAAAGCACTCCATCCCGTTGGGCGCGGCCGAGGATCTGCCCGAGAGGAATCAGGCTCGCGTTGATGGTGCTCCGGCTCAGATGCCCTTCGGAGTCAAGCTGGGCCAAGTAGACCTCGATCCGGGCACGGGTTACCTGCCTGAGCTTCAGCTTGCCGAAGGCCGGAATCAGGCGGTGCCTAAGGTGGATCTCATAGTCCCGGTAGGTCGCCGGCTCGATGCGCGGGCGCTTCGCCTCCTTCATGGTTGTGTGAGAACTGTACTGATGAAGAGGTATTCATATATTGGTATCTTCGGAATATGGTCTGCCCGCGAATCTCCCGACGCCGACGCAGTCCCGCCAGATCTGCCTATTCAGAAGCTTTCCGTGCCATCGCATCAACGGTCAACTCCGGCCCTTCGACGGGGGGCTGGATGTGTTCCTGATGGTGCCGAAGTGCCGCGAGCAGGTCGGGGATGTGATGGTCGTGAAGGCGGTAAAAGGCGTGGCGACCGTCACGCTTGACGTCAACGAGTCGCGCCTGGCGGAGGAGGCGAAGCTGATGCGAGGTCGCGCTCTGGGTCATCCCGGCGAGATCAGCCAGTTCATCGACCGTTCTTTCCTTGTCGAACATCGCCCAGAGCAGTTTCAGGCGACTGCTGGATCCGAAGAGTCGCACCGACTCCGCGAGTTCTTCAGCCTCGTGCTGACTGAGGGGGCGCATGGCCGCGTGGTGTTCGGACGGATGAGCCACGACGTGAACGGTACAGCCTGGCTCCGTGGTGGTGGGACAGATGCCTGAGCTGCTGACACCGCTTTCGGACAGGGTCTACAGACGCCTGTTCACGGCCCAGGTGATTGCCCTGATCGGCACCGGCCTGTCGACGATCGCCCTTGCCCTGCTTGCCTACGACCTTGCCGGGGACAACGCGGGCGTTGTGGTCGGGATCGCGCTGGCATTGAAGATGGTCGCCTACGTAACCATCTCACCGCTGGTCACGGCCTGGGCGAGCGGTCTATCCCGGCGGCGTCTGCTGATCGGGCTGGACCTGTCGCGGGCCTCGCTCGTGTTCCTGATTCCTTTCGTCGACTCCATCTGGCAGGTATACGTACTGATCTTCTTGATCAACTCGTGCTCGGCGGGCTTCACCCCGACCTTTCAGGCGGCGATTCCCGACGTCTTGCCCGACACGCGCCGGTACACCGAAGCCCTCTCCCTTTCCCGGCTCGCGTACGAACTGGAGGGTCTGCTCAGCCCGGTGCTCGCTGCGGGCCTCCTGGGGGTTGTCGGCTACAGCGCCCTTTTCGCGGGCAACGGATTCGCGTTTCTCGCCTCTGCTGCCATTCTGTTCTCAACCGTTATCCCGCAGCCGGAGGTTCGCTCCAGCGCTGATTCCCAGATCCGGAAGGTTACCCACGGGATCCGGCTATATCTCGCGACACCGCGATTGCGAGGACTCATGGCCCTCAACCTTGCTGCGGCAGCAGCGAGTGCGATGGTGATCGTCAACACGGTGATCTACGCGAGGGAGGTCTTCGGCCTGCCTGATTCGGCGGTGGCCTGGGGTCTGGGCGCGGCCGGCGCCGGGTCCATGGTTTCCGCCCTGCTGATACCTGCGATTTTGAAGCGGATTCCCGACCGGACCACGATGCTGCTGGGTGGTGCTTTGCTCGCGGTCGGCCTGCTCCTGGCGAGTGCAGCCGGGAGCTTCGCCGCGATAGTCGCCTGCTGGCTGTTGCTGGGGATCGGGCTGGGTCTCGTTCAGACGCCCGCCGGACGATTGATCCAGCGCTCGGCCGGATCCCCGGATCGTCCGGCGCTCTTTGCTGCGCAGTTCTCGCTGTCGCACCTTTGCTGGCTCGTCACCTATCCGCTGGCCGGGATACTCGGTGAAGCGATCGGTCTCGACCACACTGCCCTGCTACTCGCATTCCTTGCCCTGGCTGCGACGGCTGCTGCGTCCTACGTCTGGCCTCGAAAGAGCATTTCAAAGCGGGACCCAACTGATCGAAGCGGGTCGCAGACTCTTGCCGGTTGATATCAATGACTCTTTGGGTGTAGCCCCGCCAGCCTTTGCCAAGTGAGCCAGACCGCCGAACCCTCCGAGTTCAGCCATTCCGGTAGCAATTGGTAGCGAGTCGGCGAGGAAGGCCTGTTCGGACCCGAAGTTGAACCAGTCGCCCCGATTAGCCGAGAGGCCGCTTGGGGAGCGGCCGTGAGGGGTTTCCGGTCTAGTGGGGAAGGCGATGCTCGTTGTATGGCGGTACAAGCCGTGGTACCGGAACTGAAGTCGGTTTGATCCGGGTCCCTGCCTGGTTCAACCTGGAGCAAGCCGCGCCCGAAACAGAATCGCTGTCCATGCCTGGTCGCCGCTTTCCTGTGCGTGTTCGTGGACAGGGGTGGATACGACCTCCGCTCGCTCAATCTCAAAGCCGTCGAAGGCCGAAGTCAGTTCGTCGACCGTGAGGAAATCGAAACCGGCGAAGTGCGAATAGCGGCACATCGATTGGTCGAATTCCTTGATCGCCACGACTCCACCTGGCGCAAGCGCGCTCCGGATCATGTTCAGCACCGCGCTGCGCTCATCGCCCTCCGGCATCGCGAAGCTGCTGATGACCAGGTCGTACTTCTCCGGGGGTTGCCAGACGGTGGCATCCGCAGCGAGAAGCGTAGCTTCGAGTCCGCGTTCACCCAGAACCTTCCGGGCAGCGGTTATCGCCCGCTCGGCGATGTCGATGCCGGTCACCCGCCATCCGAGCTCTGCCATCGCGACGACGAGGCCACCGGCCCCGCAGCCGACATCAAGCGCCCGGGCGGGCGGCAGTTCTGTGACGATCTCGAGCAGGTCCGGGTCGGCAGCCTCGAAATCGGCAGCCTCGCCTGTGTAGATCTCGTTCCACTCGGTTGGCGCAACGGGCTGGTCGCCCATGGTGTCGTCTGTTTCCATCGACTCAGGTTATGAAGAATCCCGGGTTGCCGCACAGTCAGATACGGAACAAGGCTAAGCAGCGAGATCAGGGTGAGCGGCCCGCACTGCGGAGTCCTGAGGCCGCTTTTCTACTCGTCTCCGGGCAAGAGCGCGACCGGGAGTACCCGGATCACTCTGAACCGTTAACCCGGGTAGGGGTCGAAAGGTCGCTGGTTCAAATCCAGTCGCCCCGATACTTGAGGTCCTGCTTGGAAGCGGGCTCTAAAGGTTCTCGGTCAGCGCTGCGTTGGCGCGGATTCTCACCTGGATTCCTCGTTGGTGCCGGGTGTCCAAGCACCCCCGGCCCGCCAGGGAGGGGCCGGATGAACAACGTGCTCAGGAAACGCAGCTAGCGCTGTTCTCGTTCCTCGAGCGGGACGTTGCCGACTCCGTCCTCAACCTTGGCCATGAATTCTTCCGGATCCGTCCAGGCCACCGGTAATTCCGGTTCGATTGCGGCGCGGACTTCCTCGAGCTGATCGGGAGTCATCAACGGCCACTTGAAGTCGATCCAGTCGTGGCTTGTGTCGGTGAGCCTGCCGCGGCGGATCTCGTCGAGCTTGATCAGAAAGCGTGCTCCCCCTGCCGCGATCGAACTGTCGACCGTCGTCCCGCCGGCGGAGGTAGTCGACCCGATCTCCATCATCTGGGTCGTGAACCGCTGGACCTGCCGGATCGGCACCCGCTGCTTGACGTTGTCGAGGACAAGCTCTCCGTCGATCACCCGCAGGGTGCGGAATCGCCTCCGGTTCAGGTTGCTGAGCTCGATCCACGCTCCGACCAGGAGTCCCGCAAGAAGCGCGACGATCAGCACGCCGAGCATCGCCCACACCCCACCGACGACCAAGGCGATCAGCAGTGCGAGCAAGGCCGGCCCGACAAAGAACCGGACGAACTGCCGGCGGCGCTTCGCCTGGAGGTTCCAATCGATCGTCCGCTCCCAGATCACCCGACCCTGACTGATTTCCGTGGACACGCTTCGAGCCTACCGGCCGCAGGCGGCGGCTGGTTCGACCGGCTTCACTCGACCGGACCCCCGGCCGGGTCAGCTGTCCGTGTCGGGCACAAGGGCGGCTGCGCCCCTGGCTCCGACGTCGATCAGGATCGCTCCCTCGCCGGTCACGTACGCCTCTTCACCGTGCTGAACCACGTCCATCCCGATTGCTTCTTCGCGTTCGCTGGCGCGCAGTGGCGTGAATACCCCGATCAGCCGGAGGATGGCGTAGGTCGCGACGAACGCGTACGTCGGGGCGATCAGGATGGCCAGAGCCTGGTCCCAGAGCTGGGCCGGGTTTCCGTAGAGCAGGCCGTCTGCGACCCCGTTCCAGCCGGCCTGGGCCACGAAGCCGATGAAGAGCATCCCGACGATGCCGGCGGTACCGTGAGCGGCCAGTACGTCCAGCGTCTCGTCCACCCGGGTGCGCGGCCGCCAGACGATCAGCAGGTAGCTGGGCACCGCCGCGATCATGCCCAGGGCCATCGCCCACATCGGGCTGATGAAGCCGGCCGCCGGGGTGATGGCGACACACCCGACAATGATCGCGGTGGCGGCTCCGACCGCGGTCACCTTGCCGCCACGGATGATGTCCAGAATGAACCAGACCACCAGAGTGCAGGCCGGCGCGAGCAGGGTATTGGCGAAGGCGAGCACTCCGGCCTCATTCACCCCGATTCCGCTGCCGCCGTTGAACCCGAACCAGCCGAACCAGAGCAGTCCGGCGCCGAGCAGGACGAATACCGAGTTGTGCGGGAGCAGTGCCTGGCGACCGTAGTCCTTGCGGGCGCCGATCAGCAGCGCCGCAGCCAGGGCGGAGAATCCCGAGGCCATCTCCACTGATATGCCACCTGCGAAATCGAGCGTGCCCGCTTCGGCCAGAAAGCCGCCGCCAAAGACCCAATGCGCCATTACCGGGTAGACGAGCGTGGACCAGATTGCCACGAAGACCAGGTAGGGACCGAAGCGGATCCGCTCGACGACAGCGCCCGAGACCAGTGCCACGGTGAGGATGCAGAAGCTGCCCTGGAAGATCATGAACAGAAGCTGGGGGATCTCCGTCCCTTGACGCGGTTCAAAGCCGACACCGCTCAGAAAGGCGTAGTCGAGGTTGCCGATGAAGCCGCCATCGCCTCCGAAGGCGATCGAGTAACCCACCACAGCCCAGGCAATCGTCGCCACACCGAGCGCCGCGATGCTCATCATGAAGGTGTTGAGCGTGTTCTTCGACCGGACCAGACCCGCATAGAAGAGGCCGAGCGCCGGTGTCATCATCAGCACCAGAGCCGTCGCGGCCATCATCCATGCGGTGCTTGCCGGGTCGATCATGAGGCGAGCCGGCTCACTTGCCGACCGGAGTCACGGCGGAATCGTCTGTCTCACCGGTGCGGACCCGCACGACAGATTCAAGCGGCACTACAAAGATCTTGCCGTCACCGACTTCACCGGTTCGCCCACCCTCGCTGAGCGCCGCGACCGTCGCATCCACGAACTCATCCGATACGGCGATTTCGAACCTGGTCTTGTCGGAGAGGCCCATCTGGACAGTGGTCCCACGGTAGGTTTCCACCCGTTCAAGCTCGCCGCCGTGGCCCTGGACCCTGCTCATCGAGACGCCTCGCACCTTGGCCCGGAAAAGCGCTTCGAGCACGTCGTTGGCCTTCTCGGGCCGGACGATTCCGATGACGAGCTTCATCTTCTTCCCCCCGGGCGTTGGTCGGGCCGATCGTGGATAAGACCGGACGGACGACGGTCAAGCTTACGGTCATCAGGCTAGTGCGGCGATCGGCGGAGAAACTGCGGCCGGTGCCGTCGGCGCGACCGGCCGCTGGACCTGTCCCGACGGGCGCGCTAGGATCTCGACATGTACGTGAAGGCAGGAAGGCAGACGTACGGGGAGGCTCTGAGCACCGTGAGCGCTACCGAAAACTGGCGCAGGTGGGCTGTGGCACTCGTGGCCCTGGTTTTGACCTGTCTGTGGTGGGGCGACGAGGCGGCGAGTGCAGCGCTGCCGCCCGTATTGGTCTCCCAGGTGAAGGACATTGAGCCCGGGCCGGACGACGGCCTCCCGTTCTACTCTTCGAACGGCAACGAAGAAGTCGGCGGGCTGGACCTCAACGGACGTCTCATCCTCACGCCGACGGTCCCGAAGGGGTCGAGCCCTGGCAATCCGATGGCTCCGGGGCCGGCACCGGTCTGATCAAGGACATCGCGGACGGCAATCCCTGTTCGAGCAGCCTGCCCGGCGGGCTGGTCGAGATGAACGGCGAGGTCTTCTTCTCTGCCGTCAGGTCGGGCCGGTCAAGGGGCACTCTGGAAGACCGATGGCACCGAAGCGGGGACGGTCATGGTCAAGAACGTCAACCCCATTGATTTCGATTCCGGTGCCATTTCCAACCTCGTGAACGCCGACGGCACGCTGTTCTTCCTGGCGAACTCCGACAGCGACAACGGTTCCGAACTGTGGAAATCTGATGGCACAACCGGCGGCACCGTGATGGTGAAGGACATCGAGTCGAGCTTGTTCCCGGCACCGGCTGCCAATTTCACAGTCGTTGGCAACCGTCTTTTCTTTGCCTTTGATGACGGGGTCAACGGCAAGGAACTCTGGACCTCCGACGGTACCGAAGCGGGTACGAAGATGGTGGAGAACATCGGCCCCGGGGCAGCCAGCGGCCTTCCCGGCCTGACGGCCCAGCGGGTGGAGGACTTCATCGCCTACCAGGGCAACCTCTACTTTCGAGCTGACGACGGCAGCGCGGGTCTTGAGCTCTGGCGATCAGACGGCACGGAAGCCGGCACCTACATGGTCAAGGACATCAACGGCAACGGGTCCGGCACCATGAGTTTCACCGCTTGGTTCGCCAAGTTGAACGGGGAGCTGTTCTTCGGCACCGATTTCGAGTTTTTCAAGACGGACGGGACCGAAGGTGGAACCGTGGAGGTCAAGAACCTGATCCCCGATCCCATGGATACGATGACCGCAGTCGGCGGCTATCTCTATTTCAGAGACGTAAATTCGCTCTACAGGTCGGATGGGACCGAATCAGGAACCGGGGAGGTGGAGGATCTCGGTGGTCAGGCCGACGAGCTGACAGATTTCAACGGCACCCTGTACTTCGCCCTGGACGACGGGGTCAGCGGGAGGGAACTCTGGCGAAGCGATGGCGAGCCGGGCGGGGCCGAGCGATTGACTGACATCAATCCGGGCTCCGGTGGATCACTGGTGAACCGCCTCACGGTGTCGGGCAACTACCTGTACTTCCGCGGCGATGATGACGGGGCGACCGGGGTCGAGCTCTGGGCGGCCCACAGCGACGTCGATCCGCCCGAAACCACTATCGACTCCGGACCGGGCGAGGGGGAGACGATCGAGACCGATTCGGCGACTTTCACTTTCTCCTCCGACGAGCCCGGCTCGACCTTCAGCTGTGTGCTCGACGCCGGTCCACCCGAGGCCTGCGATTCAGGCAGCAAGAGCTATTCCGGCCTGGAAGAAGGTCCCCATACGTTCTCGGTGACCGCGACCGACCCGGCTCCGTTCAGCAACGCTGACCCGACGCCGGCTACGCGAGCCTTTTCATTCGCAATCCCCGACACCGTCGCTCCGAAACTGCGCCTCCGTGGCAGCAAGAAGCAGAAGAGCCCGAAGCTGGTTGTGCTCAAGGCGACCTGCCTCGATGAGGCTTGCTCGCTGAAGGCCACCGGCACGATCAAGGTCAAGGTGCTCAAGCCGAACGGCAAGGTCAAGAAGACGAAGAAGCTGAAGCTGAAGAAGAAGATCAGGACGGCGGCTGCGGGCAAGCAGGTGAAGCTCAAGCTGAAGCTCAACAAGAAGGGCCGGAAGCTCGTCAAGCGGGTGCTCGCAAGGAAGACTTCGAAGGCCAAGGTCCGGGTCCGCGCTACCGACGAGGCAGGCAACACCACGACCCGCTTCCGGACGGTAAAGATCAAGAAGTAGCAGCGCGCCTGGCGCGGGGCGGCAGTCTGAAGGTTCGAAGGAGTTGGTCGAGGCGCTTGTGGTCACCTGTGACCGCGGCCTCTGCTCCGGCCGCGCGGGCCCGGGTCGCCTCGCCCGCCTCCCGCTCAATCAGCTCGAAACCCCATAGGGCGAATTCTTCGAGGATCGGCTGCAGGGTGTCAGGAGCATGAGCGCTGGATTCTTCCTTGAAGTCGGCTCAGTTTCGGAAACTACCTCTGAAACAAGCACCGGAGCCGGAGTTGCGAATGGTCTCGACAAATCAACGCCACCAGGAGCGGGCCTGCGGTGAGTTGCGGGAGATCCTGCTCCGGTCTAGTAGGCCGGGTCGCGCTCGATCGGGCAGGTCATGCAGTGGCAGCCGCCGCGGCCGCGGCCCAGTTCGAAGCCTTCGATCTCGAGTACCTCGATCCCGGCTTCGCGGAGTCGTCGGTTGGTTTCCACGTTTCGCTCGTAGGCGATTACGACGCCCGGCTCCACGCAGAGCACGTTGTTGCCATCGTTCCACTGTTCTCGGAGGGTTCCGAATGGATCGCCCCCGGTCGGAATGACTCTCATGGTCTCGATCCCGAGGGCTGTTCGCATCGCCTCCACCACGCCGGCGTCGAACTCCTCGGCCTCCGGCATCTCGGGGTCGTCGCCGGGCTCGACCTTCCACACGCGGGCCTGTTCGATCACGTCCGGGAAGAGAGTCACGGCGTCCCGGTCGACCATCGTCAGGACCGTGTCGAGATGCATGAAGGAGCGGACCCTGGGCAGCTGAACCGCCAGCACCAGCGAAGCGGAGCCGGCCTTGAACAGCTCGCGGGCGAGCATCCCGATCGACTGGGGCGTGGTGCGCTCGCTCATCCCGACCATGACGGTGCCCTGCCCGAGCGGCATCACGTCGCCGCCTTCGATCGTCGCCGGACCGGGATCGTGATCGGCACCTCCGTACCAGAAGGTGAAGTCTTCCGAGGTGAAGAGGGGGTGATGGCGGTAGATCGCCTCCATGAAGACCGTCTCGGGCCTGCGCGCACCTTTGGCCATCGGGTTCAGCGTGACCCCGTCGAATATCCAGGAGGAGGGGTCTCGCTGGAACATGAAGCTGGGCAGGGGCGGTTCCAGCAATTCGCCGCTGACGCTGGCGTCGTACCTGAGTCCGGAGCCGCCCTCGATGTCGTCCTTTGTGAGACCGCCGATCAGCGAGTCGGCTACCTCTTCGGGAGACGCACTGTGCGCCCATTCACGGCGCGCCCGCGCCAGGTGAAGTCCGACGTGGCGCTCGGTCAGCACCTGGTCCAGAACCCAGTCACGGGCCTCGGCAATCGCAAGCGTCTCGGTCAGCAGCTCTTTCGCGTAGAGCACCTCGACTCCCCGCTCCTGCATGGTTGCGACGAAGGCGTCGTGCTCCCGCTGGGCCTGGCGGACCCAGATCACCTCGTCGAAGAGCAGCTCGGCTGCATTCTCCGGGGTCAGTCTCGTGTGCTCGAGGCCCGGTCTGTGAACCAGGACACGTCGAAGCCGGCCGACTTCCGATGCGGCATTGAGTGTCATCCCGTCTCTACTTCCAGCGATCCACCCCGGGTCCTGCCACGGCGAACCTGAGTCCCCGCGGCCCCGTCCAGCAGGCCGCCGAGTTCTTCGAGGGATCCGATCGCCGTGCGCCCCCCGGTGGACTCGACCATGCGACAGGCGGCTTCGACCTTTGGTCCCATCGAACCTGCGGCGAAATCGTGTCCGCGCAATTCCTCCGGGGTCGTCTCGCGGATCGGGCGTACCTGGGCATCGCCCCAGTCCAGAAAGACCGCCTCGACATCGGTTGCGAGGACGAGCAGTTCGGCCCCGAGCTCGGCCGCCAGCAGCGCCGAGCAGAGGTCCTTGTCGATCACTGCCTCCACTCCTCTGTGCCCGTCGCCGTCCGCGACGACCGGGATACCTCCGCCTCCGGCGCATACCACCAGAAAGTCCGATTCCACAAGGCGACGGATTGCCGGCAGCTGGACGATGCTCTTCGGTTCCGGCGATGCAACCACGCGCCTCCAGCCGGCCCCGTCCCTCCGGACTGTCCAGTCCCTTTCCTCTCCCAGCCTCCGGGCTTCCGATTCGCCGTAGACCGGGCCGATGAACTTGGTCGGGTTGCTGAAGGCGGGGTCGTCAGGGTCGACCACCACCCGGGTAATCAATGCGACCGTGTCGCAGGAATCCGTGGCGTTGTCGATCTCCATCTCGATCACGTAGCCGATCTGACCTTCGCTCTCAGCGTCGAGAACGTCGAGCGGATAGGAGCCGACATCCGCGTAGGCATCGTTCATCAGGGCCAGCAGGCCGACCTGGGGGCCGTTGCCGTGGGTTACGACTACCCGGTGATCACCGAGGACCCCCGCAATCCTGCGCGCCGCCGCGCGGGCGGCGAGAAGCTGACGGCCGGCTTCAGGCTCGGCTCCCCGCGGTAGCAGCGCGTTGCCCCCCAGGGCGATCACCGCAATCGGGCGATCATCCCCGCTCATCTGAAGAGAACTCGGTGGCTGGTCTCGATCATCTGCCTGCATTCTCTACCAGCATCGAGCGCGTCGAGCGACGCGCACACCACTCGGCAGCGGCCTTTCGCCGGCGCGGTGGCTACGGTTTCAACACTCGCAGTGCGTTGAGGATCACGGCGACATCGATCGCCTCCTGTAGCAGCGCCCCTGCGACCGGCGTCAGATATCCGAAGGCCGCGAAACCCATGGCGACAAAGCTCAGGCCCATTCCGGCGATGACCCCCTGGCGGGCCACGCTGAGGGCACGTCGTCCGATCGAGATCGCGTCAGCGACCCGGTCGACCCTGTCAACGGTCAGTACCGCGTCGGCAGATTCGCTGGCTGCGGTAGCTCCCCGGGCACCCATGGCGATTCCGACGTCGGCCAGCGCCAGCGCCGGTGCGTCGTTCACGCCGTCTCCGACCATTGCGACGTTGCCCTCGCTCCTGGACTGTTCGACCCGGACTACTTCAAGCTTTTCCTCCGGACTGCCAGTCGGCGAATACGGCGTCGACCCCGACGGAGGCTGCGATCTGTTCCGCCACAGGGCGATCGTCGCCGGTGACCAGGACCAGGCGGTCCACGCCAGCCGCTCGCAGGCTGGCGAGCATCTCCGCCGCGTCTTCGCGGACCGGATCGGCGAGTTCGATCGCTCCGGCGAGACGCCCGTCGACCGCCACGGAGACCGCGGCCGCGCCGGCCGCCGAAAGCTCGAGTTCGCGATCCAGTTCGCGATCGGGTTCGATGCCCAGACTGCCGGTGAGCCAGGCGAGCCGGCCGAGCGCGACACGCCGGCCGTCGACTTCACCCGAGATTCCAGGACCGGGATCCTCCGTGGTGCGGGTCGGAAGCTGTAGTTCCAGCCCCCGTTCGTGGGCCGCGGCCACCAGCGATTCGGCCAGAACATGCGGCGATGCCTGGTCGAGCGACGCTGCACAAAAAGGCAGGCGGTCTCGCGAGATCCCCCCAGCTCGATCACCCGGCTTATCGAAGGATTGCCGGTGGTCAGGGTGCCGGTCTTGTCGAGCAGTACGGTCTCGGCGCTGCCCATCGCCTCGATCGCGCCTCCGCCTTTGACGATGATTCCACGGCGCGCGGCGCGCGAGACTCCGGAGATGATCGCGATCGGTGTAGCCAGGATCAGTGGGCAGGGGGTCGCCACAACGAGCACCGCCAAGGCACGGACTTCGTCTCCGGAGACGATCCAGGCAGCGGCGGCGACCACTACCGTCACCGGCAGAAAGATGATCGCGAAGCGGTCGGCAAGCCGGACCACCGGCGCCCGTTCCTCCTGGGCACTGCGGACCAGCCTCACGATTCCGGCGTAGGTGCTGTCGGCCGCGGCTCGCTGCGCGGTCAGGTCGTCAGCGGGACGAGCACGACCGCGGTCACGGTGCCCCAAATGATGTCGGCGCCAGCGCCGTTGCCGGATAGCGACAGCCCCACGCCCACCGGGGTCGCCAGCATGGTGGCCGCAGCGAGCCATGCGTTGTAGCCGAGAGTGTGAGCCAGAAACCTCATCGACCTGATCAATGCCCGTCCGGGCTGCGGCCGCGCCATCTTCCGCGGCGGCTCAGGAGTCCCGCGCGGCCTCTCCCTCGGCCTCCATCTTTTCCAGCCGGGTGTAGTAGTCAGGGAACTCGTTGAGGTGGGCCAGCGCGATTTTCGCAGTGACGATCACGTCGTCGCCGGTTACGTCGGTGGCCGGGTCCTGGGTGCCGTGCTCCAGCTCGACATTCATGCCCGACCTGAACTCTTCGACGTCGAAGGGCGAACTGAGCCAGTCGATGCCGATCTTCTCACCCGCGTCCCGGGCTTCGTCGGCAGAAAACTTCGAGTGGGCGCTCATCGACCGAAAGTATCAGACATGATCAGAGGAGATGTCGCCTCGAAATTATTCCGAAGAGGGTGCCGGGACGCCTCTGGACGGGGCCCCGATCGTCACGGAGGGCCTGAGCAAGCACTTCGCTGAAGTCAAGGCGCTCGATGAGCTGAATCTGACCGTTGAACACGGCGAGGTCTTCGGTTTCCTCGGACCGAACGGATCCGGCAAGACGACGATGATCCGCACCATCCTCGACGAGATCCGACCCACAGCCGGACGGGCCTCGATTCTGGGCTTTGACAGCCGTCGGGACTCGGTCGAGATCCGGCGCCACATCGGCTACCTGCCGAGTGACATCGTCATGTATCCGGACCTGACCGGTCATGACACGCTCACCTTCTTCGCCAACCTCAGGGGCGGCGTCGAGTGGTCATACGTTGAAGAACTCGCCAGCCGCCTCAAAGCCGATCTCGCGAAGAAGGTCGGCAACCTGTCCTCAGGCAACCGGCAGAAAATCGGCCTGATCCAGGCCTTCATGAATCGCCCGCAACTGCTGATCATGGACGAACCGAGCGCAGGGCTCGATCCTCTCGTCCAGGACGAATTCCACACCATGATCCGGGAGATCGCGGCCGACGGCAGAGCGGTCTTTCTTTCCAGCCACACGCTTTCAGAGGTGCAGCGGGTGGCCGACCGGGTGGCGATCATCCGGCACGGGCGACTGGTCGCGCTCGAGTCTCTGGCCGACCTGCGCTCGAAGGCGATGCGCAAGATCGACCTGCAGTTCGAGGCTCCTGTCGACGAGTCGAGGTTTGCCGGAGTCGGTGGTGTGCGCGATGTAAAAGTCGAAGGTGATCGGGCGACCCTCTCGTTCGACGGGCAGGATGAGCGAGCTCCTGTCGGCTCTGGCCGCGGGATGCGATGTGCTTGACATCGCGACCCGCGAGGCCGACCTCGAAGAGATCTTCCTCACCTACTACCGCGACGACGAACTCGACCAATGATGCTGCTCAAACGCCTTCACCAAGGCGCTCCGGGATCGGTGGATCTCGATCGCCGTCGCCTCGGTGGCGATGGGTCTGATGCTGCTGGGTGGCATGGCGGTCTACAGAGATCTGGACCTCTCGATCTACCGGGACCTGCCCGAGGGCGTGCGCGAACTTTTCGGAATCGGCGACCTGGCTTCGGTCGGTCAACTCGCCTACGGGGCGATCTACGGCTTCATGGCCGCGCTGGCCCTCTCCGGGGTGGCGATCTCGATCGGGGCCTCCCTGATCGCCGGAGAGGAGAAGGAGGGCACCATGGGAATGCTGCTCGGCAACCCGGAGAGTCGCAGCCGGATTCTCTCGCAGAAGACGGCCGCGCTGCTCGTCCTGGTTTTCGCCGGAGCGCTTGTCCTCTGGGCGGCAGCACTGATCTCTCCGGAGCTTCTCGGCGTGAGTACCTCGGGCATCGACATCGGTGCCCTGATGATTCACATGCTGGCCATTTCCCTGTTCTTCGGGCTGCTCGCCCTGGCTCGTCGGTTCCTGGACGGGAAGCCCGGGAGCCGCATCCGGAATCTCGGCCGCCGTTCTGATCGTCTCCTACTTTGCGGCCGGGATTCTGCCTCTGGTCGGGCTGGACGGCCTGGTCCGGATCTTCCCGTGGTACTACTACGTCGGCAGCGACCCGCTCAACAACGGGATCGACGTCGGCCACCTCGCGGTGCTCTTCGGGGCGTCGGTCCTGCTGTGCGGCCTTGGCTCTGGTCGGGCTTTCGCAGCCGGGACCTGCGTGAGCGGACGATCGGCGTTTCCCTGTTCGACCGGCTGCGAGAGCTCCCGGTCACCCACGCAGTGATCGAGCGGCTCGAAGGCTCGGCGCGCGTGTCCGGTATCGTCGTGAAGACGGTCTCGGCTCGCACCAGGGGGTGCTGGTGGTCACCGGGCTGATCGTTTTCCTGCTCGGGTCTTCACCGGACCGATGTACAACCAGATCGATCAGAGCCTGAACTCGGTCACCGAGAACCTTCCCGACAGCGTGCTCGCCCTGATCGGTAATGCCGACGAGTCGACGCCCGAGGGCTGGCTGACCGGTGAGATGTTCAGCATGACCGTGCCGATCGCGACGATCGCGGTCGGGGTCGTGATCGGTGCGCCGTGCCCTGGCCGGTGAGGAGAGGCAGCGCACGATGAGCCTGCTGCTCGCCAGTCCGGTCAGTCGCACCCGGATCGTGATCGACAAGACCGGAGCGATGAGATCCACCTGATCCTGCTGGGCCTGATCACCTTCGGCGGGGTGATGCTCGGCTCCGTGACTCGGGGGGCTCGGGGTCGGGGCGGCCGAGCATCGCAGCGATCACCCTGCTGGCGATTCTGCTCGGCGCGGTGTTCGGTTCCGCTCGCCCTGCCGATCGGCGCGGCCACCGGACGGGTCCCGCTGCGGCCTGGGTGCCGCCGGACGGCGCCGTCTTCGCCTACATCGCCAACGCGATGCTGTCGCTGAGCGACTCGCCCTCGGGTTCACTTCGCGAAACTGTCGCCGTTCTACTACTACCTGACCGGGGATCCCGCTGGCGACCGGTCTTGTAGCCCGTGGCACGTCGCCGTGCTGGCCGACTGACCGCGTGCTGGTCGCGCATCGGTCCTGCTGTTCAACCGGCGTGACCTACGCTGACGTCGATCGGGCCTGCTCTCGGAGTGCATCCCGACCAGGGCCCCGAGGAAGTCCCGCTCGACCCGTCTGCACCGTATGGGCGGCCCAGGAAGGCGAGAGCATCGCCGGCAGCGAGCTGGCCACGACCTGAAGCGGTCCGCTCGGTCCGCGCCAGGCCGGGTTGCCGGTCATCGCTGCGCAGCCGCGGTAGTGGAGGTCGGTGAACAGCAGCATCAGCACGGCGGCGATCCGGACCGGGCGGTGCCGCCCAGGCCGAGGCCCTCGAACAGCCGGCGGTAAGCCGGTGCCCTGCCGAGTGCCATCGCCAGGTACTCCTCGCGCACCTCACGGACCACGGCCTGGGTTCCCGCTTCGTAGCCGGTCCGGCCGAGAGACGGCCTTCAGCGCGGGGTGGTACGAGACGCCGCGCTCGAGGTCGCGTTCGATGTCGCGGGTGACGTTCGCCAGCTGGATCATCTCGCTGACCAGCAGCGCGTCCTCCCGGGCCGGCTGCGGGATGATCCGCGGTCGGAGACCTGGTCGAGCGTGAAGAGGGCCGGGTAGCCGATCACGTTGCGGCAGTAGAGCGCGAGCTGCGACTCGTCTTCGAGTACGCCGCCCTGGCGGTCGAAGGCGCCGGTCGACCAGGCCATGCCATCGGCCATCGAACGGACCAGACTCCCTGATCTGCTCCTGGACCTCCGGGTCGAAGCGGGCGAAGACCGCGTCGACCAGGTCGCAGCGCTCGATCAGCAGCAGGTATACCCGGTCGCGCTCGTCGCGGGCTGCGCTCGCCGGCAGCCGGCACGGTCGGGCCGGCTTCGGCGAGTCGAGTCGCTCCGCGAAGCGGCGCAGCTCGGTTACGCAGGTCTGCGGCTCGTCGATCAGGTCCTCGTATGTGTCGAGCATGCGGCAGTACAGGTAGGCGACCGCGGCGGCTCGTGCTCTGCTCCTCCGGCAGCACCACGATGCTGGCGGCGAAGCTGCGCGCGGCGTGGGGGAGGACGTTCCAGACGAAGCGGTCCGGATCGCTCTCGCGCGCGAGCGCGTCGAGATCCGGCCTTCGCCGGTCCACGGTCAGACCGCGAAGAAGCTGCACCGGTCCAATCGTTCGATCGCCTCTCCTCACTCGACCAAGTTAGCAATGCGGCTCCACGATAGTTTCGAGCAAGCGATTCGGGTCGAGCCGGCGGGAATTGCTAGCCTCGCCGACGTGCAGCAGTCAGTCGAGTCCGACGCTCCACGGGAGGAGGGCGCCATACGTGAGTCCCGCGCGACCCGGGTTGACGGCTCGAAGATCGACGGCGCGGCGATCTCGGCCAACGGGCTGACCAAGCACTTCGGCGACGTCAAGGCGCTCGACGGAGTGGACCTTGAAGTCGAGACCGGAACCGTGCTCGGCCTGCTCGGGCCCAACGGCGCCGGCAAGACCACCGCGGTCCGGGTCCTGACCACGCTCCTGAAGCCCGACTCCGGCAGCGCGACCGTAGCCGGAATGGACGTCCTGGAGCAGGGCGACGAGCTGCGCGAGAACATCGGCCTCGCCGGCCAGTACGCCGCGGTCGACGAGAACCTGACCGGGACCGAGAACCTGACCATGGTCGGCCGCCTCTACGGGATGAGCCGCGCCACGGCGAAGAAGCGAGCCGCCGAGCTGCTCGAGCGCTTCGACCTCAGCGACGCTGCCGAGACCGCTCGGCCAAGCACCTACTCCGGCGGCATGCGTCGCCGGCTCGACCTCGCCGCGGCGTTGGTCGCCAAGCCGCCGGTGATCTTCCTCGACGAGCCGACCACCGGCCTCGACCCGCGCAGCCGCCTCGGCCTGTGGGAGACGATCGAGAACCTGGTCGACGACGGCACCACCGTGCTGCTGACCACCCAGTACCTCGACGAGGCCGATCGCCTGGCCGACCGGATCGCGGTGATCGACCACGGCAGAGTGATCGCCGACGGCACGCCGGACGAGCTCAAGGACATGGTCGGCGGCGAACGGCTCGAGGTCACGCTCTCCGATCACGAGCAGGCCGAAGAGGCGGCGCATTGCTGGTCCGATCAGCGACGAGAGCCCGTGGTCGAGCACGATGCGGTCAAGCTGACCGTCCGCGAGCGCAAGGGCGCGATAGTCGAAGCAGTCCAGAGACTCCGAGTCCGGGCATCGGCATCGACGACCTCGGGCCTCCGGCGGCCGAGCTTGGATGACGTATTCCTGAGCCTCACCGGCCATGCCGCCGAAGTCCGGACGAAGACACAGAGGAGAGGGCTGAATGAAGCGTCTGCTGATCGACACTCTGGTGATCACCGAGCGCAACCTGATCCGGCTGCCGCGATCGCCCGATCTGCTGCTCGCCTTCACCGTGCAGCCGATCATGTTCGTGCTGCTGTTCGTCTACGTCTTCGGTGGTGCGATCAGCACTCCGGGCTTCACCTACATCGACTTCCTGATGCCCGGGATCATCGTGCAGAACATCGCCTTCGGTGGCTTCGTGACTGCGATCGGCCTGAATGAAGACCTCAGCAAGGGCCTGATCGACCGTTTTCGCTCGCTGCCGATGGCCCGCCCGGCGGTGCTCGCCGGACGCACCTCCGCCGACATCGTGACCAACCTGCTCTCGGTGATCGTCCTGCTGGTCACCGGCTTCATCATCGGCTTCAGCTTCGGCACCGGTATCGGGGAGATCCTCGCCGGTTCCTCCTGCTGCTGATCTTCTTCGGCTACGCCTTCTCCTGGGTATTCGCCTGGCTCGGACTGATGGTCTCCTCACCGGAGTCGGCCAACTCGGTCGGCTTCATTGCGGTCTTCCCGCTGACCTTCATCTCCTCGGCCTTCGTGCCGGTCGACTCGATGCCGGCCGCCCTCCAGTGGTTCGCCGACATCAATCCCTTCACCTTCGTCGTTGACGCGATGCGCTCGCTCTGGCTCGGCGCGCCGGCCGGCAACAGCATCTGGGGAGCGGTCGCCTGGACCGTCGCCGATCATCGTCGTCTTCGCACCGCTTGCGGTCGCCAAGTACCGCCGCGCTGCCGGCAGCTGACCCCCGGCCGCCGAACCCCTGCGTGGGCTCTGCCCACAGACTCAGCCGGCTCGTCGAGACCGACCGCGGGCCGAAAGGCCGCCGAGCGCCGGGGCTACCGACCGTAAATTGACGCGAACCTTCGGCGCCTGCCTCTCTATGCTGCGCGCATGGAACCTGCCGAGACTGCCGCCGACCCGACCAGCATGGTTCGCCCCGGAGCGCCGGGCGACGGGCTGATCTTCAATCCCGACACCTGGAGTGCACCGCACCTCGATCCCGAGGACGAGCAGAAGCTCAAGGCGCTGATCGAGTGGTTCGAAGACCGCGGCCAGCAGACCCTCAAGGACCACGACCGCGAACACGTCTGGTACGCAGACTTCCTCGAGAAGCAGGCCGAGCTCGGCATCTTCGAGACCTTCCTGACCCCCGAGCGGGACGGTGGAGGCGACTCCTCGCGCCGCTGGGATACCCAGCGGATCTGCGCCTTCAACGAGATCTCCGCCTTCTACGGCCTCGCCTACTGGTACACGTGGCAGGTCACGATTCTCGGCCTCGGTCCGATCTTCCAGTCCGGCAACGAGGCCGCTCGCCAGAAGGCCGCCGACCTGCTCGGCGACGGCGCGATCTTCGCCTTCGGTCTGTCCGAGCGCGAGCACGGCGCCGACGTCTACTCGACCGACATGGTGCTGACTCCGCGCGAGGACGGCGAGGGCTGGACCGCCTCGGGCGGCAAGTACTACATCGGCAACGGCAACAAGGCCGGCATGGTCTCGGTCTTCGGACGGATCGAGGGCATCGAAGGACCGGAGGCTACGTGTTCTTCGCGGCCGACTCCCAGCACCCGAACTACAAGCTGATCCGCAACGTGGTCAACTCGCAGAGCTACGTTTCCCAGTTCGAGCTGGACGAGTACCCGGTCGAGCCGGGCGACATCCTTCACACCGGACCGGCGGCATTCGACGCCGCCCTGAACACGGTCAACATCGGCAAGTTCAACCTCGGCTTCGGCTCGATCGGGATCTGCGAGCACGCCTTCTGGGAGGCGATCACCCACGCCGACAACCGCGAGCTCTACGGCATGAAAGTGACCGACTTCCCCCACGTGCAGCAGGCCTTCACCGATGCCTTCGCCCGGCTGGCCGCGATGAAGCTGTTCGCCAACCGCTCGATCGACTACTTCCGCACCGCCTCGCTCGAGGACCGGCGCTACCTGCTGTTCAACCCGCTGACCAAGATGAAGGTGACGACCGAGGGCGAGCGCGTGGTCGACCTGCTCTGGGACGTGATCGCGGCCAAGGGATTCGAGCGCGACATGTGGTTCGAGATGGCGGCGCGCGACATCCGCGCCCTGCCGAAGCTGGAGGGCACGGTCCACGTGAACATGGCCCTGGTACTCAAGTTCATGGGCTCCTACCTGTTCAACGCGGACCCCGACCTCGAGGCGCCGCCGCGCACTCTGGAGGCGGGCGACGACAGCTTCCTGTTCGAGCAGGGACCGGCCCGCGGCCTCTCGAAGATCCGCTTCGGCGCCTGGCAGGACGCCTTCGAGCCGTTCTCCGAGGTGCCGAACGTGGCGCTCTTCGCCGAGCTGGCCGAGTCGCTGAAGCAGCTGCTGGTCGACGCCGCGCCGGACGAGACCCAGCAGAAGGATCTCGACTACCTGCTGACCCTGGGCGAGCTGTTCACGCTGATTCCCTACGGACAGCTGATCTGCGAGCAGGCCGAGCTGACCGGCCTGCCCCACGACACGCTCGATCAGATCTTCGACGTACTGATCCGCGATTTCTCCTCCTACGCGGCCGAGCTTCACGGCAAGACCTCGGCCACCGAGGCCCAGCAGGATTGGGCGAGGAGCGCGATCACCAAGCCGGCCGTCGACAGTGACCGCTTCAACGCCGTCTGGGAGAAGACCCGCGCCCTGGCCGGCGGCTACGAGATGCGCCCTTAGTCGGGCGGTCCTGACGACTCAGCGCCGGGCGACGCAGGCGGGCAAACACCCCGGTGGCGAGCACCGCGAGGGCGGCGGCGATCGCGGCGGGCGGCAACGTGACCGCCAGAACCAGGCAGCCGACCAGGCCGGCGCCGAAGATCAGCCGCGAGCGGTCGCTTTCGTCCCGTCCCAGTGTCAAGGCCGAGGCGTTGGCGATCGCGTAGTAGAGCAGGATCGTGAAGGCCGAGAAGGCGATCGCTCCGCGCAGATCGGCCAGCAGGACCACCGCGCAGACCACGGCCGCGATCGCCAGATCAGCCCGGTGAGGTACTCGGTAGACCGGATGGACCGCGGCCAACGACCCGGGCAGGTCGTCGCGACGGGCCATCGCCAGCGTGGTCCGGCTGACCCCGGCGATCATCGAGAGCAGCACGCCGAGCGAAGCGACCGCGGCGCCGACTTTGACCGCCGGGGAGAACCACTCGAATCTGCCGGCCGAGACCGCAGTTTCCAGCGGCGCAGGGGAGGAGGCAAGCGCGAGGGGCCCGACCGCCAGAAGGGCCGAGGCGATCACCGCGGCGTAGACGACAAGCGCGATTCCGAGCGCGACCGGGACCGCCAGGCGGATCGAGCGGGCCGGGTCGCGGACCTCCTCACCGAGAGTGGCGATCCGCGCATATCCGGCGAAGGCGAAGAACAGGATCGCGGCCCCCTGGAGGACGCCATAGGGCCCGTTGGCGAAGAACGGCTCGAGATTCGGCCGCTGGCCTCTCCACCGAACAGCGATGCGACGACGACGCCGGCCAGGCAGGCAAGCACGATCGCCAGGATCACCTTCGTGGCGCTGACGGTGCGATGGATCCCCCGGTAGTTCAGCGCGGTCAGCAGGACCACTGCCGCGACCGCCAGGGGTCGCATCAGATCGGGGGAGAGGTAAGCCCCGAAGGCGAGTGCCATCGCCGCGCAGCTCGCGGTCTTTCCGGTGACGAATCCCCAGCCGGCCAGATAGCCCCACCACTCGCCGAGCCGCTCGCGACCGTAGACGTAGGTGCCGCCGGACTCGGGAGAATTGGCCGCCAGTTCGGCCGACGAGGTCGCGTTGCACCAGGCGACGAAGCCAGCGATCGCCAGCGAGACCAGCATCGCCGCGCCCGCCGCTTCGGCTGCCGGGCCGATCGCGGCGAAGATTCCGGCACCGATCATGGCACCGAGACCGATCACCACGGCGTCGGAGGTTCCGAGCAGGCGCGCGAGACTGGGTTGCGTCCGGCTCACGGACCGAAAACCTATTCGCCGTCACCCGGTCGGAAACGGGTGTGACCGCCCGGGTCGTGGACGGGCCCCGAAACGCCCGTCACGGCTGGCCTCGGTAGCCGGCGTCTTCTCGCGGGCCCGGCGGGCGAGGTCTACCGTCGCGCTGCGCAGGCCACCGGGCGAGTTGATCGTCTCGGTGAAGAGACCCGGGTCGCGCGGGGACCGTCCGGCGTCACCAGATCCAGGTCGAGTCCGTAGCGGTCGGCGCGGGTGCAGCGCGCCTCGGACGCGTCGCGTACTCGCCGAAGGCCAGTGCCATCAGCAGCAGCGCATCGGGGTGGTCTTCATTCAGGTGATTGACCGCATCGAGCGCCTGCGGCTCTACCGGATCGGGCTCGGCGACGGCGTAGTCGACTGCCAACGCCGTGTCCATGCGGCCGTAGCCGCCGACCCAGCGGGCCCGCTCGACCTCGAGCACCCAGAACGAGAAGTCGTTGAAGTCGGCGTACATCGCTGCCGACGGGACCGCCTCGAGGTGCGCTTCGCGGGCTGACGCCTCGTCAGAGTGCTCGTCCGAGCGGTGAACCCGGCCTGCCAGCGTCACCCGGCCGCCGGCCAGAACTTCACCGGTGTGGTTCGGGTCGGCGATCATCAGCGAGGCTTGGCGGTTTCGCTCCAGGTTGCGAGCGTGTTCGGCAAGCGTCGAAAGACAGAGCACCGGCGAACCATCGGCCATTACGCCATAAGTGACCAGTGAGGCCCACGGGGTGCCGTCGTCGCTCAGGGTGCCGAGCGTTCCCGAACTGCTCGAGGCGACCAGGGTGCGGGCTTCTTCGGCCGGCGAGCGCCGTTTTCCGTTGCGGGCGACCGGTGCGACATCGGGCACATCCACCCCGGCGGGCAGGTCATGTGCGCCGACGACGGCGCGGGCGTGCGGATCGGAATGGGTCTCGGAGTCAGTCGACAAGGCTTCCCTTTCGGCTCTGAGCAGGTCGGATGGGAGGAGTTGTTAGGGTACCCTATTCCGACAAGAACAAGGGGAATTGATACGCAGGTCCGATTGCCCTTTTGCCGTGTTAGCAGTAGAGAACCGTCCTTCTTTCCCCTCAAAGGAGCACCGCACCGCATGACCTTCACCAGCCCGCCGCGCAACCGGACACTGCTTCTGGTTCCGTTCCTGCTCCTGCTTGTCATGGCGCTCGCTTTCGCTCCCACCGCTTCAGCCCGCTACAAAGCGCCGAAGCGCGTGGTCGCCCTGACTCCGTTCGCGGCAAACACGATGGCCTACCTCGGCGTGAAGCCGATCGCGGTCGGACAGACGCTCGGCGGCGACCGTCGGCTGGCCCCGGTGTTGAGACCTCACGGGTACTCAGGCTGTCGCCACCCAAACGGCCCCAACCTCGAGCAGCTGGTCAACCGCGTCCGCAACTCGTCTTCACCTCCTCGCAGTGGCGCAAGGGCACGCAGGCGATGAGCAAGCTCGGCATGAGGGTGGTCGAAATGGAACCCCGATCCATCGGCAGGTCTACGCCCAGACCCGCCGGATCGCGAAGATCCTCAACCGAAAGGCCCGCGGCAACCGCCTGGTCCGGCGGATGATCATTTCCGCAAGACGAGCGACCCGAAACATCCGTTCCCGGCCCAAGGTCATGCTGATTCTCGGCGTCGGCCGCACCCCGTTCACCTTCCTGCCCAACAGCTGGGGCGGGCAGATCATGCGCGCTGCCCGTGGCCGACCTGGTCACCGGAGGGGCTACCGGCTCGGGTGGTTTCGCCCGGATATCGGACGAAGTCGTAGTTGCCGAGAACCCGGACGTGATCGTTGCCGTACCGCATGCGAATACGAACAACATCCCGGAGCTGGTCGACTACATGAAGAACAACCCGGCCTGGGAAAGCACCTCGGCGGCCCAGAACAACCGGATCTACATCTCGACCGACAACTCTCTGCTGCAGGCAGGCACCGACATCGCCCGGACGATCCGCGTGGTCCGCAGGCTTACCTGCGCAACACTGAAGTAGCCTCCCCGCGCGTGAGCATCAGGCGAACCGCGGTCACCGTCACCCTGCTCGTCGCGCTCGCGGCGGCGGTAGTCACCTCGCTCGCTTTCGGGGCAGTGGATGTCCCGTTTTCGAATGTGATCGACATCCTGCTCGGCCGCGACGCGCCCGGGCCCGACACTCAGATCGTCGAGGTCCTCCGGCTGCCTCGAACGGTCGAGGCGATCCTGGTCGGCGCGGCGCTCGGAGTGGCCGGCGCGCTGCTCCAGGGGGCGCTCGGCAAACCCGCTGGCGTCGCCCGACGTCATCGGCGTGACCGGTGGAGCCGGCTTCGGCGCGGTCCTGATCATCATCCTCTACCCCGACAGCATCGCGCTACTGCCGGTCGGGCGCGCTCGTCTTCGGTCTGATCGCGGCGGCGATGGTCTTCTTCATCGGCTTCACCGGTTCGACCGGGGGAGGGATCGGCCGGGTGATCCTCGCCGGCATCGCGATCGCCTCGCTCTTTGCCGCCGGGACCGCGGCGCTGATGGCCGCCTATCCAGACCGTGTTCCTTCGGCGATCTTCTTCCTGGTCGGCGGCCTCACCTCGACCGGATGGGACACGCTCAACCAGATCTGGCCATACCTCGCGGTCGGGCTTCGTCGTCGCGGCCTTGATGATCCGACCGCTCGACCGGCTGCTGCTCGGTGACGATGTCGCCGCATCGCTTGGATCGAAGCCACGCACGATCAGGCTGTGGCCGCCTTCGCGGCCGCCGTGCTCGCTTCTGCCGCCGCCGCGATCGCCGGGCTGCTGGCCTTCCTCGGCCTTGTCGTCCCGCATGTAGTTCGGCTGGCCGGCGGTACCAACAATCACACCTTCGTAGTGCCCGGTATCGGCGATCGGTGGCGCCGCCTCTCCTCGTTGCCGCCGACACCCTGGCCCGAGTCGTCCGGGCACCGATCGAGATGCCGGTCGGACCGTTCATGGTCCTGCTCGGCGTGCCGCTCTTCCTCTGGCTGCTGACGGAAGGCGGTCTGATGGCCGCGCTGCTCGAAGCGAGCGGGGTGGAGGTGACGATCGCCGGCACCGAAATCCTTCGCGGAGCAGACCTCGCCCTGGAGCCGGGTGAACTGGTCGCGGTGGTCGGGCCCAACGGTGCCGGCAAGTCGACCTTCGCCAGGGCCTTCTGCGGCCTGAGGAGGCCCGAGGGCGGACACGCGTGAAGTGGTCGGGGACCGACCTCGTCGACCTCAAGGGCCGTAGCCTGGCGCGGCTGCGCGCGTTCGTTCCGCAGAGGGCGCAGGTGCCGAACGGTGTGACCGTGCGCCGACGCGGTCCGGATCGGCCGCTCAGCGCACCTGAAGCCGCTTCAGGGCTTCACCGCCGAGGACCGCGAGGCGATCGCCGCTTCAATCGAGCGGACCGGCATGGAGGGCTTCGAAGACAGACTGCTCTCGACCCTTTCCGGAGGCGAGATGCAGCGGGTCCAGATCGCCGTCGGTCTGGCCCAGGGCGCACCGGTCCTCGTCGCCGACGAACCGACCGCCCAACTCGACCTCGGCGCGACCGCCCAGGTCTCGAAACTGCTGCGGCGGCTGGTCGCGACGGTCTCGGTGTGGTGCTGATCGTGCACGACCTCGCCCTGGCCGCTGCGCTCGCCGACCGCGTCGTGGTGATGAGTGACGGACGCACAATCGCAACTGGAACCCCCTCCGAGGTGTTACAGAGTCAGTTGATCGCTGACGTCTGGGGTGTCGAGGCCGAACTGGTCCGCCACCAGGGACGATCAGGACTGCACGTCGAGTGGCTGGAGCCGACTTGAACGCGGGTTCACTGAAAGCGATTCAACCGAATTCCACGCTTGTTAGTATGAATTGAATAAGGCATCCCTAACTGCAGTCATACAAGGCATGGGAAAGTACGGCAGAGCCAAATACGCCCTCTAATGAAACTCCAAGGAGACAGCCAGGTATGAGCAGCGTCCGTCCGAAAACATCCTAATCGCCCTCACGACTTTGGTCGCGGCGGCCCTGATCCTGCTCGCCGGCCTTGCGACTTCCGTGACCGGCTTCGGCCGCGGTCACGGTTTCCGGCTCGGCGCGATTCTCCGTCGGTACCGGCAAGACCGGCAATGTGCTGCGGCAGGCAACGTGCAAATCGCCCCGGTCAAGCCGGCCAAGGGCAACCGGAAGGGGCGGATCACCCGGGTGGTTACCCCGGTTTCGGCGGTGAGGATCGCCCGCAAGGTCAGCCCGGTTGACGTTCGTGGCGCGATGCAGCTTCAACCGCGGCAAGCGCCAGGCCGTCTTCACCGGGATTCGTCTCCACGTGACCCCGAGGCGAACCGTCGTCTCGGCCCACCTCGGCAAGCGCCAGGTCACACTGTTCGTCGCCACCGGCACGCTGTCATCGACCCGGTCGAGTCGGAGCTCGACCTGACTCGGCGCGCCTCTCGCTCTCCGGAACCGGCCGCGAGGCTGATCCGCGGCAGGCTCAAGATGAAGCGTCTGCCGGCCGGACCGTTCGGCCGGCTCTCACTTTCCGCCAAGCGCTGGGAAACTGTGCCGGTCGTCGACCCGTACCTCGAGCAGTGCGGCCTGGCCGCGACCAGCAAGAGCATCAGCCCGGTGCCCGTTCACGCCCCGCTGCCGACGCTGACCGCCGCTCACCACCACCAGTATTGAGCCGGTGAGTTGGACCATCAAGAACGGGCTCGAACCTGTACGTCGGCGGTGTCGGCAGCATCGAAACCCTCGACGGCGTCGTGACGAGCCCGACCGCAGGCGCCCGGACCAGGACCGCTCAACACACTCTTCACCTTCCCGGGCTGCCCCGGCCAGTCGGCCGCAGAACGGAGCGGGGCTGGCCGACGACCAGGCGGTGATCAACGGCACGGGCACGGTCGTGTACTGCAACGAGCCGCACGGATTCCGGATCGCGATCTCCAATCCGACGGTCGTGATCGACGGCGCAAACTCGCGCATCATCGCCGACCTCGATACGAACATCACCGGCGAGTGGACCCCGACCAGGCGGGTTGACTTCATGACGCTCGATCTGTCCGGGGTCACGCCTGCGTCACCCGAGGCGGGCACCGTCAGATGGCCGGACGTTCCGACCGAACTCTCCGAGACCGGGGCGGCGGCACTGAGGTTCTGCGACATCCCGATCACGCCCGACGCACCGCCGAGTTGCCTCTACCCGGCCGGCACCGCATTCGACCCGATCACGGTTACAGCGACGATCATCGGCTGAGCGATGCCGGGCGGCCCTGTCCAGTCGGCGGCTTCACGACCGGCAGCGCGGATCGTCGCGTTGCTGGTCGTCTCGCTGTCGATCTGCTGGGCCGTCGCCCCCCCGGCAGGGGCCGCCTCGGACCTCACACCCTGCCCCAAGCCGCCGGTCGCGGCCGAAATACGACGGTGAGGGCACCCTGGTCACCTCGAAGGCGGTGGCGAAGAAGCTTCGAAAGGCTGGTATCAAGCAGAGGCTGATCCGACCGGCCAACTCATTCACGGGCCGCCCGACCTATCCACTGAAAAAAGCTGGGCTGTCGAAGAAGGTGTCCACCGTTTCACTGGACGGCGGTTTCCGCCTCAGGTCGCCAGGGTCGAGCCGCGCGACCGGCATCACCGGCATGAAACTCGTCCTCCGCAAGGGTTCGAAGCCCACGGTGAGCGCTCGCGTATCCGGTCGCAAAGTCCGACTGTTCACCCTGACCGGTGGCAGCCGGAAACTGAACCTGACGTCCGGGGTGCTGAACCTCCGTGGTGGCTCGGCGAGGCTGACCGCAAAGGCGGCTCGGCTGCTGAGAAAGCGGCTCGGCGCCGGTCGCTCGGCGGGAATCGTTCCGGGGCGCGCCTGGGGCAAGTTCTCGGCCTTCGCCTCGCGCAATGACAAGGTCACTGATCCGGTCGCCGAGACCCCGGTGGAACCACCCTTCCTCAACCGCCCTGCGGCCGCCGCCGACATCGTTTCGGCGACGATCACCTGGCGGGTCCGCGAATCCTTCATCCGCTACGTAGCGACCGGCTCCGGAACCTCGGCTTACGACGGAGCGATCGAAGGCCCGCTGGAGCAGATCGGCGCTGCTTCCCCGCTGGTCTACGAGTTCGAGTTCCCGCTGACCGACGGCTGGTCCACCGGTGACCCCGGAACCACTGCGATTCATGGAAGCGGCAAGGTCGGTTTCCGTCTCTGCGTCCACACGATCAACTTCACGGTCGCCGATCCCGAGATCGAGCTGAACGGGGACAGCGACTCCCGGATCATCTTCAGGGTCGACGGCACCGACGGCACCGCCTTCCCGGACACACGCGCAGTCATGGTCGACCTCACCCCGAGTCTCGCCGTGAAGACCGTTGACGGCAAGACCACGACCCTTGCCGGGATCCCGGCCTACGTGCCAGCCGAGGCGACCGGAATCTTCGCTGACATCTACCCGGCCCTCGCAGATTTCGGATCGCTGACCATTACCTACACAACCGCGTGAGCCGAATCTTCGACATACGCCAGTCGCCCTCCGACCGGACCGCCTTTCGGGCAGTCGCGCTCCTGCCGGTTTTCGCCCTGCTACTCCTCCTGTTGCCTTCTGCGGCTCTCGCCAAGGATGGCCAGGTGACTGTCCGGGCGGCAGGCACCACGAACGCCTCGGTCACGGTCAAGCTGAGCGAACTGGGCGGCAACACCATCAATAACCGGACCTACAGGTTGTCTTCCGGACCGGTGACGATCAGCGGCCACTCGCTGCTTCAGGTCGTGGAAGCCGCCGATGCCGAGTCGGATCAGATCGACGTCAACACGATCCCTGCGATAGAGATCGACCGTCCGAGCGGCAATCCCATCACCGTCACCGGCGACGAACTGAGGAATCCCGCAGCATTCAGCGACGGTCCCCCCGTCTTCTATGAAGATAACGGCGACACCGTCTTCGTCATGCCCGGTCGTGGAAGCGACACCGGCAACCGGTACCGGTTCAGGTTCGCACCGGTGGGCATTTCGATCGACTCGGGTGCCAGCTACGAGGTTGGCCTCAGCGCGTCCAGCATGAAGATCAAGGCCGGGCAAAGTGTGAGTTTCAAGGCGACCGTAACCGGGCAGTCGCCAGGCGAGCAGCTGACCTACAACTGGACATTCGGCGACGGAAAGTCGAAAACCACGAACAGCGGCAAGGTGAACCACACCTTCAACAAAAGCGGCAACCGCTCGGTTGTTCTGAATGTGACCGGTGACAGTGGATCCGGTCAGACCGGCATCCTGATCGAGGTCGGCAAGGTCAAGCCCCGGAAGCCCGACAAGAAGCCGGACAAACCCGATAAGGAGCCGACCGGCAGCGGTGGTGACGGAAATCCGGCCGGTAGCGGTGGCACGGGGTTCGGCGACGGTGGATCGGGCTACGTCTCACCGACCTATCCGACCCAGACCGACTTCGGGGCGTCCCCGGCGACGCCGACCGCACCCGCAGCACCCGCTGCGCCTGTGGCTCCGAAAAAGAAGAAGTCCGAGCCGGCCGTCGTCGACGACGGCCTGACGCCGGTCACCGGCGAACTGCTCGATCCGGCCACTGCCGCGGTGCCGGTCGAGCCGGTTTCACCCAACGCCGTTCAGGAAGCCGGCCCCGCGCCTTCGGCCTCGGAGCAGGGCGGCTTCGGCGTTCCCGGTGCGGCGATGACCCTGGCCGGGGTCGGTCTGCTGCTCGGCCTCGGCGGATTCGCCGAGCTGAGGGTCTTTTCCCGGCTCTACTGAGGCCCGGCACCACGGCGGAAACAGCCGTCCTGGCCCACGTGGCCTACTTGCGTGTGATCTGTGAGCCGCCGGTGATCGTGTCGGTGCCGTCGGGGAAGCGGACCCAGGCCTTGTTGGTGCCGTCATAGTCCGGTGCCCAGAGGACCAGCGTCGCCTCGCCGCGCTCGTTTACCTCGCAGCTCCCGGTTCCTTCCTCGTCGACCCCGCGCCAGACCCGCACGAACGGGTTCTGCTCCCACTCGTCGCCGATCGTGCTCGGTTCCCGGTGGCCCGGGTGGATCCGGGTCTCTGGCGGCAGAGTCATAACCTTCTCCATGATCGAGCGCTTCAGATCGCCGAAGCCGGTCGCGCCCGGGGCCATGGTTCCGGCGACCGTGCCCTTGAAGATCAGGTCGGCGGTGATCAGGTCGGTGCCGTCGATCAGGAAGGCGAGGTGGCCGGCTGCGTGGCCAGGGGTGAAGATCGCCTCGATCCGCAGCTCGCCCGACTCGATCACGTCTCCATCCACCAGCAGTCGGTCAACCGGGAAGTCGACCTTGGCTGCGGTCTTCTCGTGGGCCAGGATCGGGATGCCGCGCTGCGAGGCGAGCTCGCCCAGCCCGACAACGTGATCCCAGTGGTCATGCGTCAGAAGGATGTGGGTCAGTTCGGTGCCCTCGCGGTCGGCCCGTTCGAGCAGGGGCTCGATCACGCCGTTGCCGTCAACCAGCACACCGTTGCCGCCGGGCTGGTCAACCACGAGATAGGAGTTCGAAAGCCAGTCGGCCTGTTCAACACGCTGCAGGATCATCTTCTACCTCCGGGTCGTCAGTTGAAATGGATCACGCTGCGGATGCCGTCCTGGGCCTCCATCAGCTCGAAGCCGCGGTTGACTTCGTCGAGGGTCAGGCTGTGGGACAGGAAAGGATCGACGTCGATGTCGCCGGCCATGTAGCGCTCGATCAGCTCGGGTACCTGGTCACGTCCCTTGACACCGCCGAAAGATGACCCGGCGATCCGTCGCCCGGTGATCAGCAGTCGTGGCACGACATCGAGGGTCTCGCCCTTGCCGGCCACGCCCGCCACAGTGCAGAGGCCCCATCCCATGCGGGCCGCTTCGACCGCCTGCTTCATCACATCGACCAGACCGGTCGCCTCGAAGGTGAAGTCGGCTCCGAACCCGCCGGTCATCTCGAGGATGCGCTCGACGGTGTTCTCGTCCGCTTCGATCAGGTCGGTCGCACCCTGCGCCCGGGCCATTTCCAGCCGATCGGGGGAGAGGTCGACGCAGACGATGCGTCCGGCGTCCTGGAGTCGGCAGCCGGCAACCGCACCGAGGCCGACCATGCCGGCGCCGAAGACGACGCAGGTCGAGCCCTCGCTGACCTTCGCGGTGTACATCGCGGCGCCGAGCCCGGTGGAGAGTCCGCAGGCGAAGAGGCAGGCACGGTCGAGCGGGGCTTCCGGGTTCACCTTTGCCAGGGCGATCTCGGGCATGACCGTGTACTCGGCGAACGTCGAGGTGCCCATGAAGTGCCGGATCGGCTCTCCGTCCCGGGAGAGTCTGGTCGTTCCGTCGGGCAGGTGGCCCTTGCCCTGTTCTTCACGTATCGCCAGGCAGAGGTTGGTCCGCGAGTCCTGGCAGTGGACGCACTCCCGGCACTGCGGCGAGAACAGGGTGACCACGTGGTCACCCGGCTTCAGTGACGAAACGCCTTCCCCGACCGCTTCGACCACACCGGCACCTTCATGGCCGAGCACCGTCGGCACGTAGCCGGACGGATCGGCACCGGATGCCGAGTAGAGGTCGGTGTGGCAGACACCACAGGCTTCCAGGCGGACCAGTACTTCACCGGTCAGGGGTTCCTGAAGGTCGACCTCCTGAACCGACATGGGTTGACCGAACTGCTCGAGTACTGCCGCTCGCATCTTCATGGGGCGATCCTAAGGGAGTTTGTCCGGCGGGAACCCGGCTGACTTTCGGGCCCGCTTGGCGTCGTACATCGAACGGTCTGCGGCGACCAGTGCGTCGACCGACCCGGTGGTGTTCTGGTCCAGGGAGGCATGGCCGACGCTTATCGCGCACCTGACGGAGAGGCCTTCGGGCTCGCAGAAGACCCTTTCGAAGTGCGTGGTCAGCTGGTCAGAAATCGTAGCTGCCCGTTCCGGGCCGACGCCCGGCATCAGCAGGACGAACTCGTCTCCTCCGATCCGTGCGACCATGTCTGTCGAGCGGATCTGGCCGAGCAGCTCCCGTCCGAAGAACTTCAGCACCCGGTCCCCGACCTCATGTCCGTGCTCGTCGTTGATTTCCTTGAAACCGTCGAGGTCCACCATCAGCAGCGCGGCCTTCTCGCCGAATCGGCGGACCCTCTCGAGTTGCGTGTCGATGGCCCGCTCGAGCTGGCGCCGGTTGGCCAGCCCGGTCAGTGGGTCGAGCCCGGCTTCCTGGCGAAGGGCCGCCTCGACCTGCTTGCGGGCCGAAATGTTGATCGTCTGGGCGAGGACATATGGCTCCTCGTCGTTTTCGCTCTTGATCAGCGACACCGAAAGCATCAGCCAGACGACTTCCCCGGTTTTCCGGGTGAAGCGTTTGTCCAGCGAGTAATTCTCGAACTCGCCGGCGAGCGCCCGCCTGACCAGCTTCAGCTGTTCTTCCATGTCGTCAGGATGGGCAATGTCGGCCACCCTGAGAGTCGTCAATTCGTCAGCCGGGTAGCCGGTCAAGTCGCACATCGCCGGATTCACCCTCAGGAACCTTCCGTCGAGGGCGATCAGCGCCATCCCGTTCGGGGCGTTCATGAATGAAGCTTCGAAGCGCTCTCGAACGTCGGCAAGCTCCCTTTCAGCTTCCAGCCGATCGGAGATGTCGATCCCGACCGTGACGATTCCGTAGACGGACCCGTCGGAGCGGCGCAGCGGCGCCCGCTCGGTGAGCAGCGTTCCGATCGTGCCGTCGGCTGCCGGTAGCTTCCGCTCCACCCGCACCGCTTCGTCCCGTTCGTAGACCTCGTCATCGTCTCGACGAAGGCGCCCTCCTATCTCAGGGGGAAGAGGTCGTAGGCCGGCATGCCGATGGCGCTTTCCCGCCGGATCCCGGTGTAATTCTCGAACCCTCGGTTGATATGGAGCATGCGTCGGTCGTTGTCCTTGACCGAGACCAGGTGATCGATGCTGTCGAGCACGTCCTCGAGGAACTGCTTCTCCCGCTGGACCTCGGCCTCCGCGGACTTGCGTTTCGTTATCTCGGCAGCGAAGGCGAATACGGCGACGACCTCGCCCGACTCGAGTATCGGCTTCAGGTCGAACAGGTACCAGGTGACACCGTCCACGGCGACAAGCTCGAAGCTGCTCGATTCTCCGAGCAGAGCGCGCTCGAACCCGGGACTCAGCTGGCTCATGGTGTCCGGGGCAAAGATCTCGGCCAGGGTCCGGCCGACTATCAGGTCCACGGAGAACCCTGCTTCGGCCAGCGCGGCCCCGAAAGCGGCAAGAACCCGGGACTCGCGGTCGAGCACCGCCGCGCTGGAATGGGGCAGCATGCCGAGCGCCTGCTCCAGCAAGCTCAGGTCGACTCCCGAAATCCGCGCCCCGGCTTCGTGCTCGGTCATTGACCAAGACCCTACTGCCGAGATCGCGTTTGGTGAACGCGATTGGACCCTGAAGCGAAACGACCGGCGCCTGAGGGGGCGCCGGTCGTTGGTGAAACTGAACTGCTCCTGTACGGCGGGCTACTTGATGAAAAGCATCTCCGAGTACTTCGGCAGAGGCCAGAGATCGTCGGTGACGATGCGCTCGAGCCTGTCGGCGACGACCCTGACTTCATGCATCGCGGTCAACTGCTCGTCCCGGGCGTAGATCGCCAGGTCAAGGCCTTCCTTGTCGATGCCGTCCGGGTACTGGTTCACCTCTTCCAGGGCGAACGTCCTCTCTACCAGTGCGTCGAGCAGGCCACGGGCTTCCTTCGCCAGCAGGTCGGCACCGGCGTCGTCGAGCAGCGCAAGATGGCGAAGGGTCGCCGGGATGATCTGGGTACGCGACATCGTCGCGGCCGTCTCGGCCTCGATGTTGGCCTGCATCGCGTACTGCTCGACCCAGACTTCGTAGCGGGCCTCGAGTTCGCGCCTCGAAAGCACGTCGTACTGCTCGAATGTTTCGACCGTGGAATCGGCGATCACTTCGGGCAGCGCGTCGGGCGTCGTGCGCAGGTTCTTCAGACCGCGACGAGCGGCCTCCGCCTGCCACTCGTCCGAGTAGCCGTCACCGTCGAAGCAGATCTGGCGGTTCTCCGAGTACGACGCGGCGACAACTTCGAACACCTTGGCGGCGAGGTCGCCGGACTGCGAGGCTTCGAGCTTGCCGGCCAGGTCGTCGATCGCCTCCGCGACGATGGTATTCAGCGCCGTATTGGTGAAGGCCAGCGACATGCTCGACCCCAGGGCGCGGAACTCGAACTTGTTGCCGGTGAAGGCGAACGGTGAAGTCCGGTTGCGGTCGCCACCGTCCCGCGGCAGGTCGGGGAGTACTTCGGCACCGAGTTCGAGCATCTCGTCCGGAGTGTGGGGATCTCCTTCTCCCGCTGCCAGGGTGTCGAAAACCTTCTCCAGCTCGCCGCCGAGGAAGATCGAGATGATTGCCGGGGGCGCTTCATTGGCACCGAGCCGGTGGTCCTGGCCGATGTTGGCAACCGTCGCCCTCAGCAGGCCCTGATGCTTGTTCACCGCCTGCATCACCGCCGCGCAGAAGAACAGGAAGCTGAGGTTGTCGGCGGGTGTATCGCCCGGGTCGAGCAGGTTGTGGCCGGTTTCTGTTCCCATCGACCAGTTGTTGTGTTTGCCCGAACCGTTGACGCCGGCAAACGGCTTCTCGTGGAACAGGCAGACCAGTCCGTACTTGCGGGCGACCTGCTCGGTGACCTGCATCAGCAGCTGCTGGTGGTCGGAGCCGACATTCGAGTTCTCGAACATCGGGGCGATCTCATACTGGGCCGGAGCGACCTCGTTGTGGCGGGTCTTGATCGGCACGCCCAGCTTGGCCAGCTCCTGCTCGGTCTCCATCATGCAGGCCAGGACCCTCTCCGGAATCGTCCCGAAGTAGTGATCGTCCAGCTCGTGGCCCTTGGCCGGCTTGGTTCCGAACAGGGTGCGTCCGGTCAGAATCAGGTCGGGCCGGGAGTAGTAGTACTGCTCGTCGATCAGGAAGTACTCCTGCTCTGGTCCGACCGTGGTGACCACGCGCTCGGACTTCTCGTCGCCCAGCAGTCTGAGTGCCCTTACCGCGGACTTCGACAGTGAGTCCATCGACCGCAGAAGCGGGATCTTCGCGTCCAGTGCCTCTCCGGTCCACGAGGCGAACGCGGTCGGGATGCAGAGCAGCGTGCCGTTCGGGTTGTCGAGCAGGAAGGCCGGGCTGGTCGGATCCCACGCGGTATAGCCGCGAGCCTCGAAGGTGCTGCGAATGCCGCCCGACGGGAAAGACGACGCGTCCGGCTCGCCCTGGATCAGCTCGCTGCCGCGGAACTTGGCGATCGAACCGCCCTCGGAGGTAGGGTCGAAGAACGAGTCGTGCTTCTCCGCCGTCGGCGCCGGTCAGCGGCTGGAAGACGTGTGTGAAGTGGGTCGCGCCGTGCTCGAGGGCCCACTCCATCATCGCGGCGGCAACCTCGTCCGCCAGTTCGACGTCAAGTGCCGCTCCCCGCTCGAGGGTGCCCTGGAGACGGTTGAAGACGTCCTCGGAGAGCCGCTCACGCTGGGTCTCGATCGAGAAGACGTTGCTGCCGAAGACGACGTTCTCGTCCCTGCGTCAAGTCGGTCGGTTCGACCGTGGATCCGTTCGGGAACCACTGCGCGGCGGTGACGTTCTGCTGGCGGGTCGGTGTCATGGTGTGGCGATACCTCCTGGTGGCAAGATTGTTGTGAAAGCGAGAAGCAGACTAGCTTCGCCCGCTCCCGGTCGCCTTGTACGGACGGACAAGCTTAGTTCAACCGGCTGTTCCTGTCGGACAGAGTCTCGACTCGAAGCGAGTGTTCGCGGGTGCCCACCCGATTGTGAGCCGTGTGCACATGTACGCTCACGGAAACATAGTCAACAGCCGAGTTCCTGAAGCCACGGTTTCGGAGTGGTGGACCCAAGTGAGTCCCGGGGTAATCGTCAGACCGATGCGGAGCGCGAGTCTTTCAGCGCCAGCCCGACAGCTAACCCCGCAGGCAGCCGAAAGAGATTCAGATGACAAGTTTCGAAACGACCCGATTCTCCACCTCGTGCTCACCATTTTGCTGGCGGTCGTCTCGTTCTCCTGGTGGCCTGCCCTGGCGCCGGCGGCCAGGAGTCGGCCGGCACCTCGACCGGAGGCCTGTTGGTACCGGGGATCGCCAAGGTTTCCGACGTGGTCTGCGTCAAGCGGTGTGTTTCAGCCCGCAAGGCGACGCCCGGTGCGACCGTGCGCGTCCGGTCGGCAGGTACCTCGACGGCGTCAAGCGCGTGGTCTTTCCCGGTCGCGGCAACGTGATCCGCGTCGCCACGGCAGTCGTAGCTTCGGGTCGGTCAGGGCGATCGTGCCGAGCTGGCCGATGACGGACGTCCGTTCGTGATCAGCCGAGTCGGGCAAGCGATCGAATCGCTCCCCCGAGCCGCTCGAGCGTGCTTCCGGTCAGCCGGATCCCGACCGAAGTCTTCCCGGTTCGCGGGAGCTACGACTACGGCAGCTACCGGTGCGAGATTCGGTGCGGGTCGCACCGGCTACTCGCACCAGGGCCAGGACGTCATGGCCAGCTGCGGAACGCCGGCTGGTGTCGATCCGGCGGGCCAGGGTGCTGTACCGCCAGTACCACGGCGCCGCGGGCAACTACGTCGTCCTCAAGAACCTCGGCACCAATACCCAGTTCGCCTACATGCATCTGAACCGGCGCTCGAAGCTGCGCCCGGGACAGGTCGTCGGTGGCCGGTCAGACGATCGGATTCGTCGGTCAGACCGGCCGGGCCTACGGCTGCCATCTCCACTTTCGAGTACTGGATCGGAGCCTGGCAACGCGGTGGCCGGCCGATCAACCCGCTCCCGTATCTGCGCTCGCTCTGAGGCGGTCCCGGCCGGTCCGGGAGCCGTTATCCCGCCTGCGGTCCCGGCTGCTGCCTCTCCGGGGTCGCCCGGCACCGGGGATCGGATACCCGTTTCCCCGTAGAGGTGCGGGTTCCGCTGGTCTCTTAGGTAGCATCTTCGGGATCAGGAAGGAGGGACCAGCGGTGGGGAGAGTCACCGGGTAACCCAGATTGACGTCAGCCGATCCAGCAAACCCAAACCGCGCCGCCAGTCGCGGTCGAGCTTCCGGCCCTGCTCAGGGTGGTGACTCTGGGCGTGCTTGTCTGCGCCGTCGTCCTGGTCGCTTCGCTGATCTTCCGCGGCGGTTCGGGCTACGAGTACACGCTCAAGTTCGAGAACGTCAGCCTGATCGTGCCCGGCAACCTGGTCATGGTCGGCGGCCATCCGGTCGGCTCGGTCAAGTCGGTCGGCCTCAGCCCGGACAACCTGGCCGAGATGGAGATCGAGCTCGACGATCCCGCTACGTGAAGGCGCGACCTTCATCGTTCGCAAGAGCTCGCTGTCCAGCGTTCACAACCACTACATCTCGCTGACCCCCGGGCCCGACAACGCGCCGAGGCTGGCCGAAGGCACGGTGCTCGGCGAGGAGAGCACGACCGCCGCGGTCGAAATCGACTCATTCTTCGACATCTTCGACAAGCGGACCCGCAGCGGCTGGTCTGACGTCATCCAGGGCGCCGCCTCGATCTACGCCGGCGACGCTGCCGAAGGCGCGAACAAGACCTTCAAGTACAGCGGGGCCTCGTTCTCGAGCACTCAGCGGCTGATGGCCGAACTCTCCGACCAGGACAGCAAGCTGGAGCGAGTTCGTCCGGAACGTCTCCGGCCTGATGACCACTCTGTCAGAGGTCGCGCCCAACCTGACCAACATGGTCAGCAACGCGAACACGGCCCTCGGCGCGATCGCCAGCCAGAACGAGAACCTCTCGCTCACGCTTCAGGAGCTGCCGCCGACTCTGCGCCAGGGCAATACGACCTTCGTCAACCTGCGGGCCGCCCTCGACGACGTCGAGCCGCTGCTCAGGGCCAACGGCCGCGCCGCCGACGCCGGCCTCGCCGAGCTTCCTCCAGGACGACGTGGCGCCGGTGCTGCGCCGCCTGAAGCCGGTCGCCTCCGATCTCGCGACGGTCGCCAGCCGAGCCCGGCCCGAGCAACGATGCCAACGAACTCCTGACCGCGCTGATCCCGCTCCAGAGCGTGGCCGAGCCCGGCCGTCGAACGCGGTGATCAAGGCGCTGAACGCCTCGCAGGAGGAGCTCTCCGAGACCCGCGCTTACTCGCCGGAGATCCTCAACTCCTTCGCCAAGCTCGGTGCCGCCGCCGGTAACTACGACGACAACGGTCACTTACGCTACGGGTGAGGCCGACCGCGACCGGCCTCTACCAGCAGAACGGCACCGCGATCGAGCCGCGCCACGACCACCACTTACAGCGGCCTGAGTTCATCAGCGGCATCCAGCGCTGTCCCGGCGGCACGACTCAGCCGATCGTCGGCTCCAACCCCTTCCTCGACAACGGCAACCTCGTCGGCAAGTGCGACCCGAGCCAGGTGCCGCCGTGAGAACGCTGATCCAGGTCATCGTCGTTGTGGTCGTCGTCGCTGCTCGCCTTCCTGCTGATCCGCAGCTGTACGAGCGACGGCAGATGCCTACCAGGTGCGCGCCGTCTTCGACAACGGCGGGTTCACTGTGCCCGGCGTAGACGTCCGTGTCGCCGGCGCCAACGTCGGCAGCGTCGACTCGGTGGACGTCTCTCTGCCCGGGGAGATGGTCAGCGACGACCCCGCCGACCCGACCAGGCCCGGCAAGGCGATCATCGTCATGAACATCGACGATCCGGCCTTCCAGGACTTCCGCGAAGACGCCTCCTGCCTGATCCGGCCCCAGTCGCTGATCGGCGAGAAGTTCATCGACTGTTCGGTAACCGAACCTCGCCCTGCCGGAACCGAACCGCCGCCGCCGCTGGAACAGGTTCCCGAAGGGGACCCCGGCGCCGGTCAGTACCTGCTGCCGCTCGAGAACAACGGCAAGTCGGTCGACCAGGACCTGATCAACAACATCTACCGCCTGCCATACGCGCAGCGGTTCCGCATCATCCTCAACGAACTCGGTGCCGGTCTGGCGACTCGTGGCCCGGAGCTGAACGAGACGATAACCCGGGCCAATCCGACTCTGCTGCGAGGTCAACAAGGTTCTCAAGATCCTCTCCGACGACAACAAGCGGCTCGCGCAGCTGGCCGAAAACAGCGACAACAACCTGACCAAGCTGGCTCGGGTGCGGACCAACATGGTCGGCTTCTTCCGGAATGCCGGATACACCGCCGGGGCCACCGCCGAGCGCAGTGAAGAGATGCGCCAGAACCTGCGCCAACCTGCCGCCGACCCTGCGCGATCTGCGGTGCCTCCTTCAACGCGCTTGGGCGAGTTCGCAGGCGATGCCCGCCCGGTCTTCCAGGCCCTGCGTCCGGCCGGCCGAGGACATCAGCGACTTCACCACCTCGACTGCGCCGTGGGCGAGGGCGACGGAGATCTCCTGACCAGTCTCGGCAGAGGCGACCCGCGACGGCCGAGGCCGACCTGATCGCCTCGCGGCCGATCATCCAGAAGCTGGGGAAGCAGGCCCAGACCGGCAAGCAGCCGTTCACAGCAGCTCAACTTCCTGCTGGGCAGCACCCGAAAGGCGGACGGCTTCCGCAACCTGATGAAGTTCTTCTACCAGACTCGGCAAGCTCGCTGAACGGCTTCGACTCGCTCGGTCACTACTCAGCGGACCAACCTGATCATCACCGGCTGCACCGAGTACGACCGGCATCCCCAGTTCGGCGGCTCTGCCTCGGCCTCCTGCGAGGGTACGCGGACATCAGCGGCGCCGCCTCGGTCGTCCTGCCGAAGTCTCAACAGTTCGGGCGGTGTCGCGCCCGTGGCCTCGCGAGGACCTCCACCGGCGAGACCGGTGAAACGGGCGACACCGGCCTGACCGGTCCGACCGGAGGAACCGGTGACACCGGTGCGACGGGCGACACCGGCTGCGACCGGGGACACCGGCACGACGGGCTCCACGGGGGACACCGGCTCAGGCGTCCTTGCTGATCTGGTGCCGTCGGCCGACCAGCCGCGCGCCGGATCTGAACGCGCGCCGAGCGCGGACCGCAGGCATCGCGGTCGAGATCCAGAACCCGCATCAACATGCTCGACTACCTCCTGGGCAAGTGATGAAGAAGACACGCAGAAAATCCCGGATCACAGCAAGCCCGCTTCTGGTCGGTGCGGTCACCACGGTGATCGCGATCGTCGGCGTCTTCTTCTCGTACAACGCGAACACCGGTCTGCCATTCGTACCGACCTACCGGATCAATGCCGAGCTTCCTTCCGGCTACAACCTGGTCGACGGCAACGAAGTCCGGATCGCCGGCGTCCGCGTCGGCGTGATCGACACGGTCACGGGCCGAGCAGCTCGAGGACGGGTGGCGCGGTGGCCAGGCTCGACCTGAAGCTCGACAAGAGCGTCCAGCCGATTCCCGAAGACACGACCGTCACCGTCCGGCAGCGCTCGGCGCTCGGTCTCAAGTACCTGCTGCTGACGCCCGGCGATTCCGATCAGGGCCTCGACCGGCGGGCGGCAACCTTCCGCTCAGTCAGGCCAAGCCGGAACCGGTGGACCAGGACCAGTTCTTCAACATGTTCCAGCCCGAAGTCCGCAAGGCGATTCAGAAGAACCTGGCCGAGTACGGCGGGCATGTTCGCGGTCCGCGGCGCCGACATCAACCGAACTGCTTGGCGAGCTGCCGCCGCTGCTCAGAAAGGCCGAGCCGGTCACCCGCAACCTGGCATCGGACGAGACCGACCTCAAGGGATTCATTCGCGGCGCTGAGCCAGGCCGCGGCCGAGGTGGCCCCGGTCGCCGATCAGCAGGCCGAGATGTTCGTCAATCTCGACACGACCTTCGCTGCGCTGGCCGAAGTGGCCCGCCCGTACATGCAGGACTCGATCTCCGAGAGCGTCAAGACCCAGGAGGTCGTGCTGCGCGAAGGTCCGCGGATCCGTCCCTTCCTTTACGCATCGGCCCGATTCTCGCCCGTGCCCTGCTGCCCGGAGCGAAGCTGCTCGCCGAGGCCGCCCCGCTGATCAACGAGTCCCGCCGAGTCGGCATCCCGGTGCTCAACGACTCGCCCAAGATCTACGACCAGCTCGCTCCGACCGCGCGTTCTCTGCGCCGGCTTCGGAGAGGACCCGGGCGTCAACGCGGGGCCTGGACGACCTGATCGACCTGAACAACACGCTGAGGCCGATCGTCAATTACATCGCGCCGGCCCAGAACGTCTGCAACTACCTGGCGCTGCTGCTGCGGAACGTCGCCGAGCTCGATCCACCGGAACTCCGCGACGGCAAGTGGGTGCGCGCGATCAGTGTGCTGCCCGCCGATCGGCGAGAACGGTGAGGGTAACCCGGCCGCAGCCCCCGGCAACGGCGCCCCGCCCCGCCCCCTACCCGGCCAACCTGCAACTACCTGCATTCGAATCCGTACCCGTACACCGCATCACCTGGGCAGCCCCGGGTCTGCGCCGCCGGAAACGAGATCTACACTGCCGGCGTTCAGGTGATCGGCAACGGTGACGCTCAGAATACGATCCTGACCAACGACCAGTCCCAGAAGCAGCTCAACTGGGGCGCTCGGACAATGAGCCGCGACCACCGCAAGACGCCTCCGCGCTACAACCAGCAGTTCTTCCGCGACTGGGGAGGAGCCGGACCGCTGACCATCGGACTGGTCGCGATCTGGTGCTGGTGGTGATCGGCTTCTACCTCGCCTTCACCAAGTCGATCCCGTTCACCAGTCCTGGTTATCAGGTCAACGCGACCTTCTCCAACGCGGTCAACATCGCGATCAACTCGCCGATCCGGATCGCCGGCATCAACGTCGGCAAGGTCACCGACGTCGAACCGGCCGGTGACAACTACGACCGTCACTTTCACTGTCGAGCGAAGAGGGCCGTCCGATTCGGACCGACGCCGCTGCTCAGATCAGGCCGCGACTTTTTCTCGAAGGCAACTGGTTCGTCGACCTCGATCCCGGCACTCCGGAAGCCGACGAGATGCCGGACGGCGGAGTCATCCCGGTGAGCCGCACCGTCCACTTCGGTCCAGACCGGAGACATTCTGCGCAACGTGCTCCAGCTGCCGCAGCGAGCCAACCTCCAGAAGCTGCTGGCCGGGCTCGGTACCGGCCTCAACGCCAAGCCGCGACCGGTCGACGAGCTCACATTCGAGCCGTTCGTGGAAGGTTTGAGCGGCGGCGAGGCACTGAACCTGCTCTACCGAAACGGCGAAACTGCCGCCCGCGGCACCGCGATCGTCAACGCGGCCTATCTCGGCAAGGAGCCGAACGACCTCGGCAATGCCGCTGCGCGGTCTCGGTCGACTGACCGGCACACTCAACGAGCGCCAGGATGACGTCCAGAACTTCGTCCGCAACTTCGAGACCTTCACCGGCGCGCTGGCCGCCGAGTCCGACAACCTCGCGACCACGATCCAGGAACTGCCGCGGCACGCTGCAGATCGCGCGGACCTCGCTTGACAACCTGAATCGCGCCCTTCCCGCCCTGCGCGGTTTCGCCATCGCGATCACCCCGGGCGTCAACGAGATTCCGCGTACGATCCGCGAGGTCAGACCGCTGACCAATCAGCTCAAGCCGCTGCTGACCAAGAGTGAGCTCCGAGGGCTTGCCGCGATCATCAAGCGCAATACGCCCGCCTCGACCACTTCGATCCGGCAGACCCTGGCCTTCCTGCCGCAGCTCCGCGACTTCGGGCGCTGCGTCGCCGGAAACATTGCGCCGACCGGCGATCAGGTGATCGTCGACGGCGGACTCGGCAATGGCCAAAAGGCCTCACGCGAATTCCTCTACGCCACGGCAGGATTCGCCGGAGCGACTTCGAGTTTCGACGGCAACGGCCCGTTTGTGCGCTTCCAGACCGGCGGTGGACCGGTCAGCGTCAAGGTCGACGACCCGGAAGGTGGCGGCATCAACCAGACGCTCTACGCGCGTACCTTCCAGCCGACTCTGGGTACCAGCCCCGTTGACAACGGTGCCCCGCCGATCGTGACCAGTGAGCGCTGCTTCACCCAGGACGTACCCGACCTGAACGGCCCTGCCGCCGGACCCGGACCGGCCAACCCGGAGGTCTACACCCCGTGAAGCGCGCGATCAAGACCCACTTCAAGGACTTCATCGCGATCGCGGTGATGGTGCTGATCGCGCTGGCCACGCTGTTGATCATCCTGTCGAACCAGAAGGCAGCACTGCCTGCCTGGGTGCCCGGCCTCGGACAGGACTTCTACTCGATCAACGCCGAAGTTCGAGACCGCCCAGGCGATCACGCCGGGTCAGGGCCAGGCCGCAGTCATCGCCGGCATCAACGTCGGCAAGGTCGGCGCGGCCGAGCTGCAGGACGGTGTCGCCAAGGTCCGGCTGGACATCGACCCGAAGTACCGGGACCTGATGCACCAGGACGCCGAGTTCCTGCTGAGACCGAAGACCGGCCTCAACGACATGGTGGTCGAGATAGACCCCGGCACCACCGGCCCGCCGCCCGAGGAGGGCTCGACTCTGCCGCTCGCCCAGGGGCTTTCCAACGTTCAGCTCGACCAGTTCTGGGCCACGCTCGACCGCGACACGCAGGACTATCTGGTTCTGCTGCTTGAACGGGGCCGGTGTCGGCCTCGACGGCAAGGGTCGCGAGCTTTCACAGGCCCTGCGCCGATTCGGCCCGTTCACGAGTACACCGCGAGGCTGAACGGCGTGCTCGAGAAGCGCCGCGACAACATCAAGCGCAACATCAACGCGCTCTCGAAGATCGCCACCGAACTCGGAAACAACGACCAGGTGGTCGCCGACTTCGTCACCAACTCGAAGAACAACCTGCAGGCCTGGGCCGACGAAGAGGCCTCGCTGCGTGAGGCCCTCCAGGAGCTGCCGCCGACCCTGCTCGCCGCCCAGGACGGCCTCTCGAAGTCGAACCAGCTCTCGCTGGTCCTCCGGCCGACCCTGCTTCGCCTGATTCCGGGCGCGAAGAACCTCAAGACCTCGCTGCAGGCCCTGCAGTCGCTCGGCCGCAACGTCACCCCACTGGTTCGCGACGAGATTCGACCGTTCACCCGGAACGTCCAGCCGGTCTTCAACGATCTCGGCAATACGAGTCGTCAGTCCGAGGTGACGACCAAACAGGTCAAGGGCTTCTACGTCAACCTCAACCGTCTGCTCGACATGTGGGCCTACAACCCGCCTGGCGACACCCAGGAGGGCTTCCTGTTCTGGTCGCCCTGGCTGGCTCACAACACCAACTCCTCGGCCAACGCGCAGGATGCCGCCGGCCCGGTCCGTCGCGGCATCAGCATGATCAACTGCAACGCCGCGACGCTGGCTCAGCAGGCGCTCTTCTGGATCGCCGCTCAATCCAGAACGGCATCCCGCAGATCGAAACCGCCTATCGCCTCGCCCAGCTACCGCCACCGACGAATCCGGTCGACGGCGGCATCTGTCACCAACGTCCCCCCGGTAGGCCCATGAACAAACAGGCACCCTTCGATCGGACAACTGATAACGCTCTCGGGCTTCGTGCTCGCCTGCTTCGGGCTGCTGCTCTTCGTCTGGGTGGCTTTCGGCGGACCGACCCCGCTCTCGGCCTCCGGCTACAAGATCAAGATGCCGATGACTCAGATCGGACAGCTTGCCGAGCAGTCTCAGATCAAGATCTCCGGGGTCGAGATCGGTCGGGTCAGCGACGTTCAGCTCGGCGACGGGGCGCAGGAATACCAGGCGATCGTCACGTTGGAGATCGACCCGGAATACGCGCCGGTCCCACGGGATACCAGGGCGATCCTTCGGGCCAAGTCGCTGCTCGGAGAGGCCTACGTGGAGCTGACCCCGGGTGACAGGCGCGACGGCATGCTGCCCGACGGTGGCTCGCTGCCGGCCGCGCAGGTGGCCGAGTCGGTGCAGCTCGACGAGATTTTCCGCACCTTCGACGAGAAGACCCGGGAGGCGTTCAAGCAGGGTGCCCTGGACAGTGCCATCGCGACCAACGGTCGTGGTGCCACGCTCAACCAGACCCTCGGCGTCCTGCCAGGAACGCTCAGCGAACTCGACGATGTCCTGACCATCCTCAACCAGCAGGAAGGGGACGTCACCAGGCTGGTCCGGAACACCGGTGTCGTCTTCGACGCGCTGAGCAGGCGGCAGGGGCAGCTCAGCAGCCTGATAACCAATACGAACACGGTCTTCACGACCACCGCGTCCCGGACCGCCGAGCTCCAGGACTTCTTCCGGATCTTCCCGACCTTCCTGCGCGAGTCACGGCTCACGCAGGAGCGGCTCGGCGATCTCAGCCAGGTCGGTACGCCGGTCATGCGCAAATTCACGCCGGTCGCCCGGGCTCTGCGCCCGGTCCTGAACGCTTCGATCGATCTCGACCCGCAGCTGATCCGCCTCTATACGAACCTGCGGCCGATCATCCGAAAAGCGCCCCGGGCCTTCCCCTCTCTGCGCGGCTTCCTCGACGACGAAGCACCGCGACTGCTCGCGCGGCTGCCCGACTATCTGGCCGAACTGAACCCGTTCGTCCAGACGATCGGCTACTACCGTCGTGAGCTGGCTGCCTTCCTCGGCAACATCGCGGCTTCGACCAATGCCCTCGCTGAGTATCCGAATCCGGTCAACCCGAACGGCGTTCGTTACGTGCGTGCCGGGATCACAATCGGACCCGAGTCGGCGACAGCATTCGACCAGCGACTCAAGACCAATCGCTCGAATCCGTACCCGATCGCCGGTTCGAACCTCGACTTCGCCGGAGCCGGGCTCAAGGTGTTCGACGATACGAACTGCACCGCCGGCCTCAGCGCGGCGGTTCCCGACTGGGCTTTGCTGACCCCTGCCCAACAGGCCCAGTATCAGGTCAACCTGCGCTACCCGTACACCGCTGCCCAGGCCGAGGAGCAGTACAACAAGATGATCGTCTTCGCTTTTCGAGGCCAGAATCTGACCGATAACGTGCCCGCTCCGGCCTGCATCCAGCAGCCACTCAGTCAGCCGATCGGGGACCCGTCGAAGCCTGCCACCGAGTACCAGCAGGTCTTTCGCCAACCTTAAGCGATCGGGGGCGCAACTCCGGACGGGGATCGCGTGTTCTTTCGGTATAGACTCCCCGAGTGTCTCTGGGAGCGACACAGCCACTTCGGTGACAAAACCCGTACAGGAGAGGATTATGAAACTTTTCAGTTCCGCCATTGCTGCGTTCACGCTGCTCTTTGCTTTTGCTCTGCCGTCCATGGCAAACGCCGTAGAGACAGCCGATGTTGATGTGTCGATCACACCGAGAGCCGGCAACGCCTTCTATAACAACGCCTTCAAGGCGGCTAACTGGAAAGTCGATACCTGCGATCATCGCCACCGCCGGCGCGCCGACAATCACTGCCGATGAAGGTTGCCGACCTCGGCTTCCCGCCCTCGTCCCGGATGACCTTCAATCCGAAGGCCTCCATGCCGGTATGTCCGGCTAGCGAGATCGGCCCGCCGCCGATCAACATGAGCGTGTCGGTCGATATCGTCGTGGCACGCTGCCCCAATGCGATTCTCGGCAACGGCACCGCAACTTTCGGCCTCGCCCAGAGCACCAACCCGATCCTGGCAAGGGCCGGCGAGATCGTCGTCTTCAACGGTGGCCGCGTCGGCGGACTGCCGAAGATCAAGGTCTACGCCTACTCCTACGAAACCCTGGCCGGCATCTACACGGAGGCGACCCTCCAGCCCGACGGCCAGCTCCGGTTCGAGATCCCGCCGCTGACCAGCGATTCGTCGGTGACCGAGCTCAACCTTTCGATTCCGAGCAAGCAGATCACCCTGAGCCGACGGGGCCCCGGCAAGACGGTAATCCTGCCGGCGGGCAGGAAGTCTGACTACGTCCAGGCCAAGTGCTCCGACCGGATCCCCGTGGAGCGCGGACCTCACCATCGGTCGCCGCGACACCAACGACGATCCGATCGGCCTGGAGTCCAGATCAGTGACTCGGGCGTCGTGGCCTGCACCAGTTCGTCAGGCCAGGCGAAGATCGGACGGGTCCAGGTCAACGGTCCGTCCAAGGCCAAGCGCAACAAGGTGACGACCTACCAGGTCAAGTCAAGAACAGCGGCTCTGCTACGGCCACGGGCGTCAGGCTCAAGGTCTCGGGCAAGGGTGTCAGCTTCAACACCTCGGCTGGATCGATCGGCGCGGGCAAGACCCGCACCGTCAAGGTCAAGGCCAAGTTCAAGACGAAGGGCAAGGTCAAGGCCTCCTTCAAGGTGACATCAAGCAACGCAGGCGGCAAGACCGCCAAGAAGACCATCAAGGTCAAGTAGTTCCCGCCCAAACAGGCTGAAACCGGGCGGCCTTCGGGCCGCCCGGTGTCGTTCCGGGCCAGCCAGATGGACCCGTCGTCTCTCGACGGCGCAACTTCCATGGGTGACGCGGGTTGTTAGAACAGGGACACCGACAAAGAATTCCTACAGGAGCAGGAGATAGATGAAACTGATCAAGACAACTTTTGCGGGGCTGATTCTGACTCTCGCCTTGGCTATTCCGTCCGCGGCAAGCGCTTCCGGAGAGTCCGCCGAAGCCAGCTTCAAGCTGACCCCGCAGAGCGGCGAGTTCACCACCAACAGCCTCAGTCCGGCCAAATGGTCGGTGAAGACCGAGATCTCTACTCCGGACCCCGAGATCCTTCCGATGAAGGTCGCGGACCTGAACTTTCCTGCCGGACAGTTGACTTTCAACCCCAAGTCCGGCATGCCGGTGTGCCCCGATGACCAGGTCGGACCACCCCCGGTCAACGTGAGCGTTCCCGTCAATACCGTCGTTGCTCGTTGTCCCAATTCGGTACTCGGCAACGGAACCGCTACCTTCGTGCTCGGCCGCAACAACCTGAACCCGATCGCCGTTCTCGACGGCGTCATGGTCGTCTTCAACGGCGGCCTCCAGGGCGGTCGACCGCTGATCAAGGTGTATGCCTATTCCTACGACACCACCGTCGGCATCTACACCGACGCGACGCTCGAAGCAGACGGAAGCCTCGTCTTCAACATTCCTCAGCTGACCTCCGACTCGGCCGTGAGTTCCCTCAACCTGGCGATCCCGAGCAGGAAGGTCACCCTGAACGACTGGGGCCCCGGTGAGGAGACCGTGGTACTGCCCGCCGGTCAGGACGGTACTTACGTCAAGGGCAAGTGCTCAAATGGATCCTGGCCCTTTACTGCCGACTTCACTCTCGGTCGCCGCGACACCAACAACAACCCGATCGGCCTGGAGTCGATGATCAGCGACTCGACTGTCGAGAGTTGTGTCGGCGTGTCCGGCAAGCCCAGGATCGGTTCGGTCAAGGTCAAGGGTCCCTCCAAGGTAAAGCGCAACAAGCCAGCCACTTACAAGGTCAAGATCAAGAACAGCGGCTCTGCTACGGCCAAGGGCGTCAGGCTCAAGGTATCGGGCAAGGGCGTCAGCTTCAACACCTCAGCTGGATCAATCGGCGCGGGCAAGACCCGCACCGTCAGGGTCAAGGCCAAGTTCAGGAAGAAGGGCAAGGTCAAGGCCTCCTTCAAGGTGACGTCAAGCAACGCAGGCGGCAAGACGGCCAAGAAGACCATCACGGTCAAGTAGTTCCGCCGAAATATGTTCAAACAGGGCGGCCTCCGGGCCGCCCTGTTTGCTTAACGAGGGCTTTGCTCTAACGTTCAGGCAGGGAGATGAGGATGACTGCGAAAGGAAAGCGGGGAAGTGCCGCGGGGCCACCCGGGTCTGAGGGTCTTCGCCTGCCGACCCTGTTCGCGGCGGGGCTGCTCGCATGCGCTGCGATGCTCGCCATCGCCGCGCCTCCGGCCGCCGCATCGAGCGAGACTGCGCGCGCCGACATCTCGATGGAGTCCGTTTCAGGCTCCCTGTATCGCGAAGCTCCGCGACCGGTCAACTGGCGGGTCGAGGCGGAGATCACGGCTCCCTGGCCGGAGTCCGGTCTGGTTCTGCCGATGAAGAAGATCCGGGTCACCTTCCCCGAGGAGATGAGCTTCAATCCCGACCCTCGCATGCCGGTCTGCCCGGACAGCAAGGTCGGACCCCCGCCGGTGTTTCTCAGCGCCCCGCCCGCAACCGTCATCGCCAGATGTCCGCGCTCGGTGCTCGGCAACGGGACTTCCGAGGTATATCTCGCGCGCATCAACAGCGCGACCGGCCCGGGCCTGAGGGACGGCGTGATGGTGATCTTCAACGGTGGGCGCAATCCGGATGGCAGTCCCAGAATCAAGGTCTACGGCTTCAGCGCCGCGCTGGCGACCGGTATCTACCTCGAAGGAACGCTGAAAGGCAACATCCTGCTGGTCGACATCGCCCAACTGCCGGTCGACTCTGCGGTCGGCCGATTCGATCTCAACATTCCCGGCGCATCCAGCCCCTTCGCCAACCGTCGTGGTCGCGATCCGGACTTCGTCCGCGCTACCTGCAGCAGTGGAAGCTGGACCGGCTCGGCTTCTTTCACCCTGGGAACCCGTGACACCGCGGGCAACGCGACGGGCGAGGACAGCACTGTCGAATCGAACTCCGTGACGAAGCCCTGTACCGGGGCTGTCGGCCGGCCCAGGTTGCGCATCGCCCGGGTTTCCCGGACCAGGGGCTCGCGGTCCTCCCGGAAAGCCATCTACACGGTGACCGTGCGCAACACAGGAACTGCTTCCGCCAGCGGATTCCAGTTGAAGACCCGGGGCCGCCGTTTCAACGGTACCGCCCGCATCGCGTCGATCGCGCCCGGTGCTTCGCGCAGGGTCCGGGTCGGTGTTCGCAGAGCCGGCTCGCCTCCATTCAGCGGGAAACCGCCGAAGCCGGCCTTTCGCATCGTCGACCGAGCTGGCTGAACCACCACATCTGACGGGAGACAACTGCGAGGTTGTATAGTTGTCGAACTATGGCCATGCCGTCTCCGCTCCCCGAGGAACTCGCAGAGATGATCTCCCGGCAGTTTCGTCTGCTGGGAGAGCCGATGCGCCTGCGCATTCTTGATCGGCTTCGCGGTGGCGAATGGAGTGTGGGGGATCTGGCTGAACAGTTGGGAGCCACCCAGCAGAACATCTCCAAACACCTTCAGACGCTGCACACTGCCGGCGCTGTTACCCGTCGCAAAGAGGGCAATACCGTCTTCTACACGGTCGGAGACACGGCGATGATCGACATGTGCGACCAGGTCTGCGGATCAATGGAGGCCCGCCTGGGACACATGGCCTCCGTGCTTGAGTCGCTCCAGCAGTCCTGACCAGGGACGTCTGATCGGCCGGTTCCTGAGCCTCTGTTGACACGGTCCGCCGGGGGCTGCTACTATCCCTTCATCTATACAACTAAACAATTGTGAAGTGGAGTGAACCCAATGAACGAAGAAAACCCCTCAGGCAGCAAATGGCCGTTGGAGCGTGCGCTCTTCGCAATGGCCGGAACGATGACGATCCTCAGCGCAGTGCTCGCCGCGGTCTTCTCACCGTGGTTCCTGCTCCTGACCGGGTTCGTCGGCCTCAATCAGCTGCTCTACGTCGCCGTCGGCGCCTGCCCGGCCTCGCTGATCCTCGGTAAGACCTGCGGCCTCAAGTCGTCCATGGTCGACCGGACCCAGACGGGGGCGTCACGATGAGCACGGTTGGACCAATAGGCCGTCTCGGTCGCTGGACTGCGAACAACTTCAGGATCGTCCTCGGCGCCTGGATTCTGATCGCCGTCGTCCTCGGGTTCTTTGCGCCCAAGGTCGAGCATGCGCTCTCGGGCGCCGGCTGGGAGGCCACGGGTTCGGAGTCGGTTGAAGTTCGCGAGGCGATCGACGACGAGTTCGGCGGGATGTCCTCGTCCGCGCTCATGGTCGTCATGAACAGCCCGGACCAGACCTGGCAGCAGCCCGAGTTCAGTCAGTCGATCGACGAGGTCGCCTCGACCCTCGATGCCAGCGAAGACACTCGTGCCGTCGTCGTTCCCGGCAAGGGAGGGTGGGTCTCTGAAGATGGCAAGACCGTCGTCGTACAGGCCGGCGCTGCCTCTGACCCCAACCAGATGGTGCGCGCCGCCGACGACCTGAAGGAAGAGCTCAATTCGCTCGACACCGCCGGAGTAGACATCTCGCTGACCGGTGCCTCCGGAATGTGGTCGGACTTCAATCAGGCCAACAAGGAAGCGATGATCAAGTCCGAGCTGATCTCCTGGCCGGTCACCCTGGTCATCCTCGTACTTGCCTTCGGCTCGCTGATCGCGGCCGGACTGCCCCTGATGCTGACCATCCTGGGCCTGGTAGCCGCTGCCGGCACCCTCTTCCTCGGAACCCAGTTCGTCGATATCTCGATCTGGGCAATGAACTTCGCCCTGATGTTCGCGCTTGCGCTGGGCATCGACTACGCCCTGTTCATCGTCTACCGCTTCCGTGGGGCGCTGACCGAATCCGGCGGGTCGACGGAGGCGATCGAGACGACCATGGACACGGCCGGAAAAGCAGTGCTTTTCTCAGGTCTGACCGTGTTGATCTCGCTCTCTGCGGTGATGCTGGTGCCGAGTCCTGCCTTCCGCTCGATGAGCGCAGGCATCATGATTTCGGTCGCCTTCGTCCTGCTGGCCTCACTCACGCTGCTGCCAGCCGTATTGGCGAAGCTCGGGCCGAAGGTGAACAGACTTTCGTTGCCCTGGGTTCACGAGGGCGAGCATCGCTCGCCGTTCTGGGCCAACTGGGCGGAGAAGCTGTGGAAGCGGCCGCTGCTCTATCGGAATCCCGGCGCTGATCGCACTGGTTCTCTTGGCGGTGCCGGTCTTCTCACTCGACACCGGCATGCCTTCGATCAAGGTCGTGCCCGAGCAGGACAGCTCCCGTCAGGGCTACGAGCAGCTGACCGCCGCCTTCGGTCCCGGTGCGCCGGGCACGCTGCAGGCGGTCGGGCCGGCTGAATCATCCGACGAGATCCAGGCGGTCATGAAGGCCGATCCGGAGATCGCCCAGGTCCTGCCGCCGATGCCCGGATCCGGAGGTTCGGTGATGGTTCAGGCGGTGCCTGTGGCCGATCCGTCGAGTCCCTCCACGGGCACGACGATCGACCGGCTGCGCGGCGACCTGCCTGAAGGGGTCCAGCTCGGTGGTGCTTCTACCGAGAACCACGACCTCGAGACGGCGCTGTCAGACAAGACTGCGCTGGTGATCGGTGTGGTCATGCTGCTGGGCTTCCTGCTGCTGCTGGTCGCGCTCAGGGCTCCGATCGTCGCCGCGCTCGGCGTGGTCACCAACCTGCTCGCGGTCGGAGCGGCCTTCGGTGTCGCCAAACTGGTCTTCCAGGACGGCAATCTGTCGGGCTTCCTCGGCTTCGAACCGCAAGGCTTCCTCGACGCATGGGCGCCGGTGTTCTTCTTCGCGATGATCTTCGCGATCTCGATGGACTACTCGGTCTTCCTGCTCAGTTCCGCCAAGGAACACTGGGAGAAGTCGGGTGACCCGAAGGAGGCGCTGGTCGGAGGCATCGCCCATTCCGGGCGGGTGATCTTCGCTGCGGCCGGCGTGATGGTGGCGGTGTTCTTCACCTTCGCCCTCTCCGGTCCCCTGCCCCCGAAGGAGATGGGCATCATCCTCGGCGTCGCCGTGCTGCTGGACGCAGCGCTCGTCCGCCTGCTGCTTCTGCCGGTGTTGATCCGGCTGACCGGCAAGTGGGCCTGGTGGCTGCCGGCCTGGGCGGACAGGATCCTCCCTCGGATCAAGTTCTCCCACTGAACACGTGGTCGCGTCCTCTCCTCTGGGCGCGGCCACTTCAGCTTCACTCCCAGAACGCGACCGCGCCCTTCCCCCGGGGCGCGTTCGCGTTTCCTGGCAGCGCCCGACCCCGGGACCGTTCGAAGGCCCGGCTTCCGGGCCCGGTCTCCCGGCCATGCCCGGGGGAAACGGACCCGGTCCAGCCGGGCGGGTTCAGATCCAGCCGAGGATCGGGCCGAAGAGGACGCCGGGACAGCACCACGATCGCCGCCATCGCTCCGACAATTCGGATACGGCTGCGGTCGTCGGGCTGGTCGTAGACCCAGGCCGCGGCCATGAAGAACCAGAGGTAGCCGAAGATCACGATCGGCAGAACGAACGGAGTATTCCACCACCAGTACTCCCAGTGGAAGTAGCCGGTGGCGTGGAGCAGAAGCTCGACGATCACCGCCAGCACAGAGAAAGCGATCGCGATCGTCCACCGGTTCGGCAGCCCGAGCAGCTTCTGCTTCGGGTCGGCCGGCAACGACTTGGCGAAGACGATGCCCGAGATCGCGAACATCAGCGAGATCTCCAGGGTCAAGCCGATCAGGATCAGGTAGGCGGTGTCGCCGGTCACCGTCCACAGCGCCGCCCGGTCGGAGAAGTGGAGGATCAGCGAGTTGGCGATCTCGTTGATCCAGTCGGCCAGCCAGAAGGCGGCACCGGCCAGCACGATGTCCCAGCGCCGCCGCTCGACTTCTACCGAGTAGACGTACATGACCAGAACCAGCAGGGTGACCGCGTACCACTTGAACTGGCTCGCGTCGCGCAGAAGTCCCCTGAGCCTCGAGCGTGAAGTCGGTCACTGCCCCTTGTCCAGGTCGATCTCGACGCTGACCGGGCAGTGGTCGGAGCCCATGACGTCGTCGTGGATCTCGGCGGCCACGACGGCGTCCTTCAGTGCTGCGGAGACCAGGAAGTAGTCGATCCGCCAGCCGACGTTGCGTTCCCGGGCCTTGCTCATCATCGACCACCAGGAGTAGTGGCCGTTGCCCTCGGTGAACAGCCGGAAGGTGTCGACGAAGCCGGCGTCGATCAGGTTCTGGAAGCCCTGGCGCTCCTCGTCGGTGAAGCCGTGCTGACCGACATTCGGCTTCGGGTTGGCCAGGTCATCCTCGGTGTGGGCGACGTTCATGTCGCCGCAGAAGACGACCGGCTTCTTCTGCTCCAGGGTGCGCAGGTGCTCGAGCAGGGCCGGGTCCCAGTGTCGGTGGCGCAGATCGAGCCGGGACAGGTCGCGCTTGGAGTTCGGCACGTAGGAGGTGACCACGAAAAGCTCCTCGTACTCGGCGGTGATCACCCGTCCTTCGGCCAGCGGGTCACCGTAGCCGTCGTCGCCGAGTCCGTGGCGCAGCGAGATGTCTTCGGCGAAGTCGTTGAGCACGGCGATCGGCTTGGGGCGGGTGAAGATCGCGGTGCCCGAGTAGCCCTTGCGCTCGGCCGAGTTCCAGTATTCCTCGTACTCAGGCAGGTCGATCACCGCCTGGCCCTGCTGGGCCTTGGTCTCCTGCAGGCAGAGGATGTCCGGCTGGTGGGAAGCGACGAACGGCCCGAACTCGTTCTTTCGGATGACCGCCCGGATCCCGTTGACGTTCCACGAATAGATTTTCAATGCGGCCGAGAGGAGTCGAACCTCCACATCCTTTCGGACACAGGCACCTGAAGCCTGCGCGTCTACCAGTTCCGCCACGGCCGCGCGGGTCGCGAACTCTAACGGCTGGGAGCAAGATCCGCCGCCAGCGTCGCCCGCCGTAACCGGCGACCTGTGCCGGTTTCGCGGTGAAAGGCAGCCCGGAATGAAATCGCTAGAATGGCCGCTGCGCGCCGCTATCGTCCAGGGGTCTAGGACGCCGGATTCTCAGTCCGGAAACCGGGGTTCGAATCCCCGTAGCGGTACCTCGTCAGCCTTCTCCGGCATTGAGGGGTGGGCCACTCTCAGCCGTAATCGGCTTTGCCAGATCCTTGCCCTGGAACTTGTCCGGGGCTTGCCGGCGACTTCCTACCTTCTGGTCATCGAGTCGAATCTGACAAGCAAGGAGGAACATGAAGACGAGCGGAGCGGTAAGTCTGCTGGCGTCGTTGCTGGTGCTGTTTTCGGCCGGTACGGCGGTGGCCGGTGCCAGTTACGCGAGCCGATCTCGATCGGGTACTCGCGGGCAGCCGGCGGTCAGTTCACCGGCAAAGTGCGGTCGCGGGCTGTGTGTGTGGATCGCCGGAAGGTCGTCATCTATCGCAAGCAGGCAGGCCGGGATGCGTCCGTCGGGCGGGTCAAGACTTCGCCCCGCGGCCGGTGGAAGCTGCGAACCGGCAAGCCACGAGCGGGCAACTACTACTCGAGGGCGCTGCCGGGTAAAGCCGCACGCGGCGTCCGCTGCGGCGGTGCGCGCTCGGCGGTCACTCACGTCTCCTGACCCCATGGTGCACCGGGACACCGGATCGACGGGAGGTAGACTCGCCCGGGGATGATCGGTCGGTCGAACTGACAGCGGGGAGAGCTACGGGGCATCCTTCCTCGAGCTCTTCTTCGATCTTGTCTTCGTCTTTGCGGTGACCCAGGTCAGCCACCTGCTGCTCGAACATCTGACCTGGGCCGGCGTGGGGCAGTCGGCGATCGCTCTGGCAGCCGTCTGGTGGGCCTGGAACTACACCACCTGGGTCACCAACACGCTCGACGTGGATGCGGTTCCGGTGAAGCTGCTGATGCTCGCCCTGATGCTGGCCGGACTGCTGATGGCGGTCGCTATTCCCGAGGCCTTCGGTGACCTCGGACTGCTCTTCGCCGGCTCCTACCTCGCGATCCAGCTCGGTCCGCACGTCCTTCCTGACCTTCGCCGGCTCAGAAGCGCGGCACGCTCGGCCGGCGTCGGGACTCGAGAATCCTGATCTGGTTCCTGTTTTCGGCACCGTTCTGGATCGCCGGTGCGCTGCTCGATGGCGAGGCTCGGTCTGCCCTGTGGTCGCTGCCCTCGGCATCGACTATTTGGCGCCGCTTGTCCTGTACCGGGTTCCCGGCCTGAAGAAGCTGTCCGCCGACACGTGGGTCATCGGTACCGGTCATTTCGCCGAGCGTTTCGGTCTGTTCGTGATCATCGCCCTGGGCGAGTCGATCATCCTCACCGGAGCGACCGCGGCCGGCCTGGAGCTCGACGCCGCGGTCCTGATCTCGCTGGTGATCGCCTTCGTCGGAACCGGGCGCTCTGGTGGCTCTACTTCTCTCGATATCGGAGCGCATGGAGCAGGCGCTGGCCGAATCGGACTCCCCGACCCTGCTTGCGCGCGACGCCTTTACCTACGGCCACGCTGCCGATCGTCGCCGGCATCATCCTGGTCGCGGTCGGCGACGAGATTGTGATCGCCCACCCGCTCGACGAACTCGGCACGGCCGAACTGCTCACGGTCGTGTCGCCGGTCCGGTCTTCTACCTCGCTGGCGCAGTCCGGCTCTTGCGCTGGAGGATGACCGGGCACGTCAGCCCGAGGCGCACGGTGCTCGGAATCGCCGTCTGCGTCGCGTGTCGGGCCGCTCGGCCTGCTCGGTGCGGTCGGCGATGCTCGTTGGAGGGTTGCTGGTCGCGGTGCTGGTCCTGATGGCAATCGGCGACGGATCACCGGCTGTCTCGCAGGCAGCCGGCGGCGGCCGGAGTCAGCCTGAATCGCAGTGCGGCTTCCCGGCGTCACGTGGTGGGCGCAGGTGCTGGCGGCAGCAGCGGTGGCTGGGCGTTTCCGGGTGACCGGATGCGGCGCCTTTGTCGGCGGGAGGACGATGAGGCCGAGCCTCCTCGGAGTGCTCGCCTCTTCCCGACTACGGTATTCCACAGCCGACCGCCTACCTGCGGAGCAACTGGTCGCGGGATCCGTTGGCGCTCTGCTCCTACTCGTGCCTGCCCCCGAGTCGGCTCGGGGCGAGGGCCCGGACGATGCTCGCCGAGCCGGTTGGTGGTCGACTGTTCTTCGCCGGTGAGGCGACCTCTTCCCGCAGCCCGGCGATGGTGCACGGGGCGACTCGAGTCGGGTCGGCGGGCTGCGCGCGCAGGTCGAGGATCTCGGGGCGACCGGGGGCGCGAGTCATCGTGATCGGGGCCGGCGCGGCCGGACTGGCCTGTGCCCGCGATCTGATCGACTCGGGATTCGACGTGACCGTGGTCGAAGGGCGCGACCGGATCGGGGGGCGGGTGTGGACCGAGGCGATCGACGGCGCTGCCGGTCGAGATGGGTGCGTCGTGGATTCACGGTCAGCGCGGCAACCTGCTGACCGACAATGGCCGATCGCTTCGGCAGTCGAGCGTATCCCCTTCGAGTACGACTCCGTCTTTCCCGGTCAAGGGACAGGTGCGGCGGCCGCCGGGCAGGTCGCCGGCAGCTACCTCGGCCTCGATTCCTTCAACTGTGACCGGCGGCGAGACGGCGACACACCGCTTTCGGACCTGTTGCCCCGGCGCCGCACTCCGGGCCTTGAGTGGGCCATCGAGTCCGAGATCGTCCAGGAGTATGGAGCCGATCCCGAGGGCCTGTCAGCTCCTTGCGACCGAGGAAGGTGACTCGCTTCGCGGTGGCGACGCGCTGCTCGGTGGGAGCTACGCAGGGCTGATCCGAAAGGCAGCCGGGAAGCTGCCGATCCTCTGACCGGAGTCACGGTTGAGCAGGTCGCATCGGGGCCGGGCGAGGTGGAGGTGTCGGCTGTCGAACGGCGGCACCTACCTCGCGGACTGTCGCCGTTGTAACGGTGCCGATCGGCGTCTGAAGGCAGGCTCGATCGAGTTCGACTCCGCCCTGCCCGGGCGCGTCTCGACGGGCGATCGACGGCCTCGGGATCGGGCCTGCTCGACAAGCTGTGGCTCGCCTTCGACGAACCGTTCTGGGACCGCGACGCGGAAATGATCTCCTGGATCGATCCGGAGCGTCCGGGCCGATGGGCCGAATGGGTGAACGGCTACAGGGCCTTCGGCAAACCCGTCCTGCTCGGCTTCAACGGTGGCGACGAGGCGCCTGGACTGGCCGGTGAAGACGACTCGACCGTGGTCGAGAGCGCATGATGCGCTGGCTCTGTACGGCCGGGACTGAAGCCGGACGGGGCTGAGTCTCAGCGAGCGGGGCTGGATCGAGAGGCCACCGGACGTGCGCGGCGACCAGCCCGCCGGATCCCTGCTTTGTCACCAGCCTGGCGACGCAGTTGACGTTTCCGTCGCAGGCACGAAGCGCGCTGACGTCCCTGACCATCAGGTTGAACTCCTTGCGGCGTCTGATCTGCAGGCCCTTCGAGTTCGTACCGCTTGCCGTTGACGATGATCCCGTCGAACAGCAGCATCTGTTGCGGGCGGCGTTGTAGTAATGCCCGTTTCGAACCTGCCAGGCGATGTTCGTATCGCTGCCCTTTGCCCTTGGCCGGCAGATACCCGATGCCGCCCGGGCCGAGATTGAAGACGAAAGAGGTCAGCGCGGTGACCATCGATGGCGTGACCGTGGCTCCCTTGATCCGGGCGAGCAGCTGGCGCTTCGGCCCGGTCGAGGTCGCTGCGCAGCATCTTCAGCCCGCGGGCCTTGCCGATACAGCCCCACTTCTTGCGATCCTTCCTGGTCGGTGGTCCGTAGTGGAGCAGGTGTCCGTAGCCGATCGTCGCGTGCCCGGCCGGATCGGCGTAGGGGCAGGAGAGAAAGCCTTCGAAAGAAGCGACGAAGCGGGTCGTCTTGAGGCTCACGGCGTCTGCCTGTCCGGGCACCAGCCGAGAATGGCGACGGCGATCAGCGTGATCAGGAAACGGCGCACCGGTACAGGGTAGACGGGTCGGGCGGTTCGTCCGGCGGACGGCGGCGGAGGCGAATGATCCGTCCCCGCCCGCCGGCGCCTGTCGGTTCAGCGCGTCTCGGGTCGGCTTCGATCGGGTCGCCGTGCTCGTCGATCGGCGGCTCGAACGGGACCGGCATCTCCTCCTGCGCCGGCGGCCCGACGTGCCTTGTTCAGCTCGAAGAAGCACCGGAACCACCGAGACGAACACGACCCCGAGCAGGATGAACTCGATGTTGTTCTTGACGAAGCTGATCTGGCCGAGGAAGTAGCCGAGGGTCGTGACGCCGACGCCCCAGAGCAGTCCGCCGATGATGTCGAAGGTCAGGAAGGTCCGGTAGTTCATGTGGGAGGTGCCCGCCATGACCGGTACGAAGGCCCGCACGATCGGGACGAACCGGGCCAGGATGATCGCCTTTGGGCCGTGTTTCTCGAAGAAGGCCGCGGTCTGGTCGACGAACTCCCTTTTGAAGAAACGGCTGTCGGGCGGTTGAACAGCGGCGGTCCGTAGCGGCGACCGATCCAGTAGCCGGTCTGGTCCCCGGCGATCGCGGCGATCGGAATGGTTACCAGCAGGACCCAGATGTCCGGCAGCACGCCCTGGGCAGACAGCAGGCCGGCGGTGAAAAGCAGCGAGTCCCCGGGGAGGAAGAAGCCGACCATCATGCCCGATTCCATGAAGACGATCACCAGAATCCCGATCATGCCGAAGGTCCTGATCAGCTGCTCGGGGTCGAGCCAGCTCGGTCCAAGGGCCAGCGGCAGTCCGGAAAGGACCTGATTCAGGAAATCCATTCCGCGATGGTACGGATCGCCCGGTATTGCCGTCGCCTCAGGACCTGGTTCGGCGGAGTAATTGCCGTCCGGGCGCGGCGTCCGCGGCTTCCGGATAGGATCGAAACAGAAGTCGATAGTGCCCCGAAGTTCGGGGTCAGGGAATCCGGTCAGAATCCGGAACTGGCGCGCAGCGGTAGGGACGCAATTCGCGGAGACTCGATGCCACTGGACAACTTGTCCGGGAAGGCTGTCTCCGGTACGCAGCGTCCGAGTCCGAAGACCTGTCGACTTTGCGCCCGCCGGGCGTACCGACAAACGCGGTCCCGCGTAAGGGCCGCACGGAAACGAAAGCAGGACAAATGAAGAAATCCTCCGCCGCACGGCTGGTCCTCGGACTCGCTCTGCTCGCCGTCCCATTGGCCGCCGCACAGTCCCTGCGGCATCGGCCGACGTACCGGTTCACGTGCGGGCCGTCACCTGGCAAGGCGAGATCCTGCTCGACCGCACCGTGCGGACCGGAACGACTATCGGTCCCGACCAGCTGCCAGGGCGAGCTGTCTCGGCGGTTCTCCAGACGAACGGCTCGGTCAGGATCCCCGGCGCCACCGCGCTCGGGGCGCTGCGGGACGCTGCCGACGAAGCGTCAAGCCTCGCAAATCGCTGCTTCTGACCAACGCCTTTGACTTCGGCCTCGGGGTATGTGGTGTCGGTGGCGCCGTCGTCAGAGGAGAGCAGTGGTGGGAGCTGACCCACAACCACAGGCCGTCGGCGCTCGGCGGGCGAAGGCACCAGGCTTGAGCAAGGTGACGATGTGCTCTGGTACATGGCCGAGTCCTTTCTGGCTGACCCCAGTCCCGACGAGCTTGAGCTGAGGGCGCCGCAGCGGGTCCGCAAGAACCGGGCGTTCAGGATTCGTGTGGTCGCCTACAACGACAAGGGGCGGGCGCGTCCGGTCGAAGGTGCCCGGGTCGCAGGCTCCGGAGCCGAACCGACAAACGCCGGCGGCTACACCCGTATCCGGATCAAGCGCAAGACCAGGCTCGCGGCCAGGGCTGACGGGCTGATCGTCTCCAACCGCGCCGTCGTAAGGATCCGGCGGTAAAGCGCCACCTGAAAGCCGGGGGCAAGAGGCCGGGGCGGGCTGCTGTTCCGTGTCATGGCGCTGGCGCTGGTCATCGTGCTGGCCGGCTGTGGTGCGGGCTTCGGCGCCGGTGAGCAGGGTGGCTCAGCCGACCTGGCGATCACGCGTGACTACGGCTCCGAAGTGCTGGCCGAAAGGACGGTCGACGATCTGAGCCAATCGAGCACAGCGATGCGACTTCTTGATGATTCGGCTCAGGTCGAGACGCGCTACGGCGGCGGCTTCGTCCAGTCGATCGATGGGGTCTCCGGAAGCTCCGGAGCAAGGAGTTCGGACTGGTTCTACTTCGTCAACGGGATCGCCGCCGAACGCGGGGCATCCGAGTTCGTGGTCGGGCCCGGCGACCGGATGTGGTGGGACTTCCGTGACTGGACCGATGCGATGGAGATCAATGCGGTGGTCGGCTCGTTTCCGGCTCCGATGAAGGGCGGCTACGACGGCACCGAGTGGCCGGTCCGACTCGACTGCCCGGCTCCGGCCGGCTCCGCCTGCGATCTGGCCAGACGGCGGCTGACTGACGCCGGCATTTCGCTGACTGAGGGCTCCGCCGGACCGGACTCGCTCCGCCTGCTTGTCGGGACCTGGGCCGAGGTCGAATCCGACCCCGACGCCGGACGGCTGTCGCAGGAGCCGTCTTCGAGTGGGGTCTTCGCCCGGTTTGCCGATCGCGGCGGATCCTCCAGGCTGCTGGCACTGGACCGGGAGGGCAGAGCTGTCCGGACCTACGCGGCGGGCAGTGGTCTGGTCGCGGCGCTTCGGCGCAACGGGCAGCCGCCGGTCTGGGTGATCACCGGGACCGACCGGGCCGGGGTGCTGCTGGCGGCGGCTGCGCTTGATCAGGCGGACCTGCAGAACCGCTACGCGGCGCTGGTCTCCGACGGCCGGATCGGCTCGCTTCCGGTCACCGATGCCCTGGCCGGAGGTTCGCCGTGAGCGGCCTTTCACCGCTGAGCTACGTTCCCCGCCGGGCGACCCTCCAGAGCGCCGGCCTCGGGCCCGTCGCCCTCTACCTCGGCGCCTACCTGCTGGTCGGCTTCTTCTCGACTGACCCGATGCTGCTGATCGCGGCGACGGTCGGCGCGGCCATCGCCGGCTACGGCTGCGGGGCCGGTCGCGCGGTCAGGTTCTCGCTGAGACTCGGAGCGATTCTGGCGGTGTCGATGATCGTGATCAACGGGCTGGTGACAAGTCGCGGCTCCACCGTGCTGCTGAGGCTCGGTGAATGGCCTGTCTTCGGCCGAATCGACGTGACCGCGGAGTCCCTGGCTGCGGGCGCGGTGATCGGCCTGCGCGCGATGAGCACCATGGTTGTGATCGGAGTCTGGTCGGCCTGCGTTGACCCGGATCGCATGCTGCGCGCCTTTTCCGGTGTCGCCAGAAGGTCCGCGCTGACCACGACCCTGATTTCACGCCTGGTGCCGCTGGCCGCTTCCGACTACTCAAGGCTCGGCGAGGCGGCCGGCCTGCGCGGCCCCGGTGCCGAGCCGGTCGGACGTGCGGCCATGGCCAACCGGCTGCTCGCCGGTTCGCTGGACCGGGCCGTGGATGTCGCCGCGACCCTGGAGCTTCGCGGCTACGGCCAGGGATCCCCGCATCGCGACCGGCGGGCCCGCGCCAACCGCTCACGCTTCGATCGGCGCTTTCTGATCAGCGGAAGCCTGTTGATGCTTGCGGCGGTCGTATCTCTTGCGGCCGGTCCCGGTTCCTTCGAGACCTATCCGACAATCGAGTACTCACCGGCTGCGATCTCGATCGGAATCGCCGTGGCTTTTCTGGCCTCCGGTTTTGTCACCTGGCGGCGGGGAGGGGGGTCTGATGGCAGGCGCGGATGAACGTATTTCGGAGCAGACGGTGCTCGCGATCGAAGGCCTGACCTACGTCTACGCAGGCGCATCGGCGGCCTGCCTCGACGCAGTTACGCTGACCGTCGAGGCGGGCGAGTTTGTGGTGCTGGCCGGCCGCTCGGGCTCCGGCAAGACCTCCCTGCTCAGGGCCTGTTGCGGCCTGATCCCCCACTTCCACGGGGGCAGACTGGCAGGCGCGGTCTCGGTTGGCGGCCGGGATACTCGGGATGCCGGTCCGGGCGAGCTTGCCGATGTAGTCGGCTACGTGGCTCAGGATCCGGAGACTCAGATCGTCTCGACCACGGTCGCAGCCGAGCTTGAACTGCCCCTGCGCTTCCGCGGAGACCACCCGGCGGCGCGTGCCCGGGCGGTCGAGGAAGTCGCGCTCGCGCTCAACATCCCGCACCTGCTTCAGCGGGCGGTCGCCACGCTTTCCGGCGGTGAGATGCAGCGCGTGGCTCTGGCGGTCGCGCTGGTGACCAGGCCGCCGCTGATCCTGCTGGACGAGCCGACTTCCCAGCTTGATCCGGTCGCGGGCGACGAGCTGATCTGGCTGCTTCGCCGACTCAATGAGGAGTGGGGGGTGGCGGTGCTGCTGGCCGAGCATCGGCTCGAGCGCTGCCTCGCTGCGGCCGACCGGGTTGTCGGGATGGAGGGCGGCCGGGTCTGCTTCGACGGACCGCCTCGGAACTTCCTTGAGTATTCAGTCGAACATGACCCGGTCCTGGCGACCCCGGCGGCGCGCATGTTCTCGCTGGCAGGGATCGACCCGTTGCCGGTCGGGGTCCGGGACGCGCGCGCCACCCTTCGTGTCCGCGGAATCTGGCCGCCAGCGGCGGAGTCAGAAGCAATGTCCGGTGTGCTTGAGGCGACCGGGCCCATACCGGCCGACCCGGGTTTGACGAAACGAAACGGCAGGGCCCTGAAATGTCGCGGGCTGTGGGTCGAACTCGATGCCGGAGATGGTCGGATGGACGTTCTGCGGGGGGTTGATCTCGAAATCGACCCCGGGGAGCGCGTCGCTCTCATGGGGCGTAACGGTGCAGGCAAGTCCACTCTGCTGAGGACAGCAGCCGGCCTGATCGAGCCGGCCACGGGCAAGGTGCAGGCGCGCGGCGGCATGGCACTGCTGACCCAGAACCCGGGGGACTTCCTGGTCAGGGAGAGGGTCGGCGATGAGCTGACCGGACAGGCCGGTGCTGCCGCGCTCGAAGCGGCCGGTCTGGAGATCTCACCGGATGCCGATCCGCGCGACCTTTCCGGAGGCGAGCGTCAGCGGCTCGCCCTGGCGATCACACTTGCCGGACGCATGGACGGTGAGGAACTACCGGACCTGATCGCCCTCGACGAGCCGACCCGGGGCATGGACCGAGGCCTGAAGGACAACCTGGTTGAGCTCGCCGACCGGCTTTCCGGGCGCGGGGCAGCGGTGCTGATCGCGACCCACGATGTCGAGTTTGCGGTCGCTTTCGCCGACCGGGTGATCCTGCTCGGCGATGGTGAAGTGATCGCCGACGCGGATACCGGCAGCGTGCTCTCGGGTGGCTGGTATTTCGCATCCGAGATCGCCCGTGTGCTGGGCATGCCCGGCATCACCGGGGTCGGGCAGGGTGCGCACCTGTTGTCCGGGGGAGGACGAGGAGCCGAGGACCGTCACGATCCGGGCCTGACGCCGTGAGCTGGCAGGCCGGCACCCTGGCCGTCGTCCTGCTGTCGGTCGGGGCGGGCATGCTCTGGTACGAGCGCTCGAGGCCTCCGTCGCAGATCGTCGCGCTGGTCGCCGTGCTGGCCGCGCTCGCGGTGGCCGGGCGAATCGTGCTGGCCCCGATCCCGAACGTGGTTGCCACCACCGACATCGTGCTGCTCTCCGGTTACGCACTGGGGCCGGCACCGGGTTTCGCCGTGGGTGCGCTAGGCGGCCTGGTCTCCAACTTCTGGCTCGGCCAGGGCGTGTGGACCCCCTGGCAGATGGTCGGCTGGGGAATGGCCGGTGTGGCCGGCGGGATCCTGTGGCGAGTCACCCGCGGGAACGCCAACCGGTGGACCCTGGCGGCGGCCTGTGGAGCCGCCGGCCTGGTCTTCGGCCTGTGGATGAATTTCCAGACGATGGTCAGTTTTGGTGGGGAGATGTCTCTGGACCGGTACCTTGCACTTGAGGCAAGGGCAGTCCCTTTCGACATGGCACACATCATCGGAAATATCGTCTTCGCTCTGGCCGCAGGCCCGGCCATGGTGGCAGCGCTGCGCCGATTCCGTGAGCGCTTCGAGTGGCAGCAGGCAACCGGTCTCGCCGGCGAACGCTGCTGGTCGTGATCGCGCTGGGCACGATCGCGCTTCGCCCCTCCGGCCGAAGCCGACACCAGGCAAGGCTGCACAGGCGGCGGTGAAATGGCTTCAGCGGCGAGCAGAACTCCGACGGCGGCTTCGGCCCCTCGCCGGACAGCGAATCCTCGATCTCGATCACCACGCGGGCGATGCTCGGACTGGCCGCCGCCGAAGTGAACCCGCTCGATGTTCGCAGCGGTGACCGGTCGCCGCTCGCCTTCCTCAAGGCGAAACACAAGGAATTGAGCGATGCCAACGAGATCGCCCTGGCGATCCTCGCCCTGCGCACCGTCGGCCAGAATCCCCGCAATTTCGAAGGGCGCAACCTGGTCGAAGCGCTGAACAACCGGCGCGGATCCAACAACTCCTTCGGTAATCGGGTCAACGTGGCCGCCTTCGCCGCTCTTGCCTTTCGCTCGGCGGACGCGGACGGCCCGGAGCAGGCGGTCGCCGACTGGTTGCGCTCGGTCCAGAACCGCAATTCCAGTGGCGGCTGGGGGATAGCCGACGGTGCCAAGAGCGATCCCGACTCGACCGGCACCGTGCTTCAGGTCATCTCGTACCAAGGGGCGGTCGGACCGGCCGTCGACTATCTGAACAAGGCGCAGAAGGACAGCGGTGGTTTCGCCTCGGGCTCGACGGTCAACTCCCAGTCGACCGGCCTGGTGCTGCAGGGACTGGCTGCGCTCGGTCGCTCTCCGGCATCGATCAAGAAGAACGGCAATACGGGACTCGACTTTCTGCGGGCACGCCAGCAGGAAGACGGAAGCCTCTGGTATGCGAAAGACGCCGAAGGCACGCGGGTCTGGGTGACCGCCGATGCGCTGGTGGGGCTCTCCGGCAGGTCACTGCCGGTCAGCGAGCCGGCACGGGAGCCGAAACCCGATCCCACCCCCGATCCCGCACCAACCCCGACGCCCACTCCGACGCCCACTCCGGCTCCCATACCCGACACCGGCGGTTCCTCGCCTTCGACCGGAACTGTGACCCCGTCAGGATCGTCCGGCTCACCCGATTCTCCGGTGACCAACGGACCTGGCGGCGCGATTCAGACAACACCGGACCCGGTCACATCCACGGGCCCGAGCGAAGTCCTGCCTGCACCGGCCTTCACGACCCCGGTCGTACCCAGCGCCGAACTGCTCGCAGCCTCCCAGGCGGGGTCCGGTCCGTCACCGGTCGCGGCGATCCTGATCGCGCTGCTGGTCTGGGGCGGGCTGGCCGGGGGCACTGTCCTGCTGGTCCGGCGCTTCCGTTGGTGATCTGATGCTCTCTCGTGGAGAGGCGATCGAGGCGATTGCCGGAGAGAAGTTCGAGGTCGTGGTGATCGGCGGCGGCATAACCGGGGCGGGCGTCGCCCTTGATGCTGCTTCACGGGGTTACTCGGTCGCCCTGCTGGAGGGCCGCGACTACGCGATCGGCACCTCGTCGCGCTCTTCGAAGATGGTCCATGGCGGGCTGCGCTACCTGGAGAATTTCGACCTCGGTCTGGTCCGCGAGGCGCTGCTCGAGCGGCAGTTGATGGTCGAACTGGCACCGCAGCTGGTCTACCCGACTCCGTTTCTGGTGCCGACCCTGGGGGAGGCTCGGCCAGACCGCAAGATCGGCATCGGGACTCAACGCCTACGACGTGCTCGCCGGCGTCGGCGGGCAGCGCGGCCGGACCCGCAGGGAGACCAGGCGACTCGGACGGCAGGCGGAGGCCGAGGGCAGCTGGTCACCGGATCGCCACCGCACCATCGGCCCCGAAGAGATGGTCGAGCTGGCGCCGATCCTGGCCGATCGCGACCCGGAGTCGGCCTACCTGTTCTACGACTGCCAGACCGACGACGTAAGGCTCGTGCTGACCGTGCTCGGCGAGGCGCAGCGCTTCGGCACGGTCTGCGTCAACGGCGCCCGAGTGACCGGTGTGAGCGAGAAGAACGGCCGGGCCGCGGCCGTCGAGTTCGAGGACGCCGGGTCGGGAGAGTCCGTGACGGTCTATGCCGACAACGTGGTCAATGCGACCGGGGTCTGGGCCGACCGGATCAGACCCGGGGAGATCCAGGACGAAGAGGACATCCCGAAGATCGCTCCCAGCCGCGGCGCGCACCTGTTGCTGTCGACCGATGACCTGGACATGGGCAGCGCCGCCTGCGTGGTCCCGGCCGGGGAGGGTCGCAGCATCTTCGCCCTGCCGTGGTACGGCCGCACGCTGGTCGGGACCACCGACGTCGACCACGACGGCGAAATCGACCAGGTGCCGCCGAGCGGGGACGACCTCGGCTACCTGCTTGACTCGGTCAACGCCTTCGCCGGAACCTCGCTGACCGACTCCGACATCGTCGGTGCCTACGCCGGGGTACGTCCGCTGATCAGCACCGGCGACCCGCGCAAGTCGGTCGACATCTCCCGCCGGGCCGAGCTTTACGAAACCTCGTCGGGCATGCTGACGATCACCGGGGGCAAGCTGACCACGTGGAGACGGATGGCCAAGCAGACGGTCGACCGGATCGTCGAGCGCGCCGGACGCAAGGCGCGCTGCCAGACCGCCGACATTCCGCTCGGCATGCAGGTCGATCCGGAGCGCCTGGATCCGCCCGAAGGAGTCAGTGAAGATTCGGTCCGACAACTGGCGTTCCGATACGGTCATGCGGCCCGCTCCGTTCTTCACCTGGCGGCGGCCGACCCGGATCTGGCCCGCCCGATTCTGCCTGGAATGCCGGATCTGATGGCCGAGGTCGTCTTCGCGGTGGAGAAGGAACAGGCGCGCTCGGTTGCCGACGTACTGCTGCGCCGCACCCGGATCGGTCTGACTTCAGCCTCCAGCCTTTCTTCGGCGGAGTCGGTTCGCGGGGTCGCCGAGCTGGCCGGTGCGAGCCTGGGCTGGACGCAGTCCGAGATGCATGCCCAGTGCGATGAATGGGTTGCGACGGTGCGTGCCGAGGGGCTGAACCCCGCCGGACTCCAATAACCTGCAGTTCGAAGTACCAACAAACACCGGAGCCGATCCGCGTTCGAGACCAAGATGCTGCGCATCGCCGGACGCGACGAAGGCCCGAGACACCAAGGAGAAACAGATGTCCGATTTCGAATCGAAGTCCCTCGCTGAACTGCATGAACTCGCCGGCAAAGCCGGGATCGAAGGCTTCCGCCGCAAGCGCCGCGAAGACCTGATCGATGAACTTGACAGCGCCGGCTCGGGAGGGGGCAGCCCTTCCGGAGACAGCTCCTCCGGCGATAGCGAAAGTGGTTCCGACCGCCCGCGGCGCAAGCGCAGTCGCGGTGGCCGGGATCGCTCCCGTCGCGGCAACGGCGGATCGGCTGCGGCCAGGTCCGACCGTGACGACCGCGAGAAGGACCGGGGAGACCAGGCTGACGACCTGACCGAAGCCACCGGAGTGCTCGAGGTCCAGCCCCGTGGCAGCGGTCTGATCCAGGGTGAGGGTCTGCCCGAAGCCGGGGTTTACGTTTCGCCCGCACAGATCCGCCGCTGCGAGCTGCGATCCGGCGACGTGGTTGCCGGTCCGGTCCGGCCGGCCCGCCGCGGCGAGCGCCGACCCTCACTGGTCCGGATCGAGACTGTCAACGGCGAGCCGCCGACCGACGAGCGTGGCCCCGCATTCGAGGGCCTGACCCCGATCGCCCCTCATCGCCGGATCCCGCTCAAGAGCGAAGGCGACGACATTCTCGCCAGGGCAGCCGACCTTCTGACCCCGCTTGCCTTCGGTCAGCGTGTGCTGGTCGAGTCCGAGCCGCGCTCCGGTCGCACGACCCTGCTGCGCTCACTGGCGAACTCGATCGCCGCGGGCAGCGAAGAAGGACCGGAGGTGATCGTCCTGCTTGTCGACGAGCGTCCGGAGGAAGTTACTGCCTGGACCCGCGAGGTCAGCGGCGCAGCCGTCGAGGCCGCCCCGGCTGATCTTGGCGCGCAGGAGCAGGTCCGTATCGCCGAGCGTGTTCTCGCCAAGGTGCGCCGTCAGGCCGAGGCCGGGGTTGACGTCGTGCTGATCGTCGACTCGCTGACCAGGCTCGGTACCGCTTTCGGCGAAGCCGGATCGATCAAGCCGTTCTTCGGCATCGGTCGTGAGCTCGAGGAGGAGAAGGCCGGTTCGGTAACGGTCATCGCCACTGTTCTGACAGGAACCCCGGGCGACGAAGACGTGCTCACGGCGGTCCGTACGACCGAGAATTCGACGATCAAGCTGGACGCAGCCCTGGCCATGGCCGGAGTTGTGCCGGCAATCGATCCCGCCGCCTGCGTCAGCTCCGGGACGGAGTCACTGCTCGGGGAGTCCGAGGTCGAGGCGATGCGCAAGTTGCGCGGCGAACTCGCCGGCATCGAGACGGCTGCGGCCGCTGCCCGGGTGGCAGAACTGCTCAAGGATTCCGAAAGCAATCAGCAGTTGCTCGAGAAGCTCTAGCTCCTCGGTCGCCGGGGGTTCAGCGGCGGAAGGCTACGCGGCGCCAGGAGGGCTCTTTGGCGAGTTCGATCGTCTCCGGTCCGCGGTCGGGCTGGATGTAGCCGAAGGTCTGGCGGCGCTCGTCGAAGACGATGTCGAGTTCGCCTTCCTTGACCCGCTGATCAAGCCAGGCACCACGGAATACGAGCCGGCGGATCCAGTGGATGAAGCTCTGGTTCGAGGGTCCGCCGAGGTCTTCCCAGTGATGGTGAACGTGAACGCCGAGCTCTGACGAGGGCTCGTCGATCTCGCCACTGACCGCCAGGTGGAGCAGGTCGTGGATCTCATGGTGGGTGAGTCCGGGCTCGACGAATCCCAGGCGGACCGCCGCCTGTTCGACACGCTGACTGAAGTCGCGCTCGTTGAAGGCGAAGCGTAGGTCGCCGTACTCGAGCACGTAGTCGCTGCCCGACTCGTAATTCCCTCTGCGGGTTGTCTTTCGTTCCAAGTTGAAGCCTCTTTGCGCCCTCTGGACTGGTCGTCAGGCGCAGTCGGCATCATGCCTGCCCGGTGGAAGGCACGCCTTCGTCGCTCCCGACCTGAACGCCGATTTGCGCGCTGCACGGCTCGTTTCACCGGGGGCGAGTTCCGCCCGCCGATCGCTCAGATGGTCATGGAACGGTTCGGGGCAGGCAGGTTCCACGGCCTGGAGACGGTGGTGCTCTGCGGTCTCGAGGTGCCGCTGGCCTCCTCGCCATTGATCCGCCTGCTCGGCCTGGCCTGGCTGGATCGATGCTCGGCCGGCACGGGCCTCTTGATCCCGGACTGCCATTCGGTCCACACCTTCGGCATGAGGTTCACTCTGGACCTGATCTTTCTCGACGCACAGGAGATGGTGCTCGAGAGACGCAACTCGGTAGGTCGTTGCCGGATCGTCACTGTGCGCGGTGCGGATGCTGTGGTCGAGTTGCCGTCGGGGGGAGAGTTCGACCCCGTCGCTGCTTAGGGCGACATGCTTCCTGAAACCAACGAAATTGCCCGGCTGGTCATCTGTGAAGACGACCGCGCGACGCTCGAGTTGCTCTGTGACCACCTGCTGGCCGACCGCTACGGGGTGCTGGCCGCGCCGACCGCAGCCGACGCGCTGAGGCTCTGTCAGTACGGCTCCCCGGACCTGTTGCTGCTGGACCTCACTCTGCCCGATGCCTCCGGGCTGGACGTACTGCGGGAGATCAGGAATCCGGATCGGGCGGTCAGCCGGTTCGACTCCAGGCTGGGGGTGATCGTGCTGAGCGGTCGAGGCACCGAGCGCGACCGGGTGCGCGGACTCGAGCAGGGCGCCGACGACTACGTGGTCAAGCCCTACCACTACTCGGAGCTGCTGGCCCGGGTCGGGGCCGTACTCAGGCGGCGGATGACCGGCAACCGCCGCATCACCAGAGTTGCAGAGATCGAGATCCGCCATGACGAGCGCTCGGTCACGGTCGGCTCTCGTCCGGTCGAGCTCTCGGCCAAGGAGTTCTCACTGCTGGGGGTTCTCGCCGCCGAGCCGACCAGGGTCTTCACCAAGGAGGAGCTGTTGCGTGACGTATGGGGCTACCGCTCGATCGGGCATACCCGCACCCTTGAAGCCCATGCCAGCCGGTTGAGGCGCAAGCTCGACCCCGACTCGGGACACTTCGTGGTCAACTGCTGGGGTGTCGGATACCGGCTGGTCGAGCCGTGAGCGAGGCAGTCCGGTGAGTCCGGCGTTCTGGGCGGTGCTGACACTGGCCGTGGCGCTGCTCGGCACGGAGCGGTGGCGCACAGTGCAGACAGAGGAGCGCGCTCAACCGGGCCCTCCACGAAGTCCGCCGGCCGCTTCAGGCCCTGGCGCTGCTTTCACCCGGACCCCCTGCGCTTGCCGGACCCGGGGCGGGACGCGGGGCGGGGGTTCCCGTTCTGGACCGGGTCACCGCTCCGGTGGCCCAGGCGATCAGCGCGGTGACCGAACTCGACCGCGAACTGAACGGCGGGCCCGAGGTCGCGGTCCGTTCGGAGACGATCGCCTGCCGCCTCATGGCCGACAGTTGTGTCCGCCGCTGGCGCTCGCGGGCCCACCTGTCCGACGCCACGCTTCAACTGGCCTGGACCGGCCCGGATGTGCTGGTCAGGGGCGACGGTGTCAGCTCTGGCTGCGGCTCTGGAGAACGTCATCGTCAACGCGATCGAACACGGTGGACCGGAGATCACGGTCAGCGGGAGGGCGATCGGCAGCCGCGTCCGAATCGAAGTTCGAGACAGCGGCAGCGGTGCCCGCCCGGATGCCCGTCGCGACTCACCGGCGGAGATCCTCGCCCGCCTGCGGGGCCGCTCGTCTCACGGCCACGGACTGGCGGTGGCGATTCAGACCGTGGTCGACCATGGAGGCAAGTTCGAGACCGACTTCAACGACGGAGGATCGACCGTGACGATCATTCTTCCGACCGGGATCCGTCAGGGCAGGGCGGCGCCGGTCAGGGTCAACTGGTGAGCCGCAGGCGACGGGCCGTCCTGATGGTCGGAGCGGCACGCTGTGGCGGCTGCTCGGGCATGGCGCTGGTAAGCGGCTACTCGGCTTCGGTTTCGGAGAGCTACGGTGAGCTTCGGCCGGTGGTGGTCGGACACCGGTTCCGTTCCGGCAGGCAGGAAGTTCACCCGGAAGGCGGCCCGTGCTTCGCTCGAGGTCCGCCAGGTCCCGCCTGCGCTTTGTCCCGGTCGGCACTCTCGGCAGGATCGCCGAGGCCGTCGGCTTCGAGCCGGTCGTCTCGCTGAGGCCGGGCAGCTACCTGACGGCCGAGGTACTGAAGGTCCCCGGATGCCGGCAAGCCGAAGCCGCCCGGCATCGGGCCAGGGCGGGCACCGGTCGAGCTGAACGTATCCGGGGCTGGCGCTCTGCCGGGGCCGGGCAACCTGGTTGACGTGCTGGTGACCCGGGAGGGCCGGGTCGCCGGAGCCGGAAGGACCACGATCGGTGCCCGAGAAGGTCCCGCTGATCGCTGTCGCCGGAGTCGATCCGGCGGACGCCGCCGGTGGGCTGACCACAGGTCGTGCTCGGCCTGACCCGACGCCAGGCGATCGCCCTGATCGATGCCGAGTCTTTCGCCCGCCGGGTCACGATGCTGCCGAGGCCGGAGTCGTTGAGTCGTCCGGCGATCGAACGGCTCGCGGACGACATCCACGGGTCGCTGGTCGAGAAGAGACGCGCAGATCCCTCGGGAGCGGCCCGAAATCGCGATATCGGGCAGGCCATCCGCGACGAGGTTGCCGGTCGCGCCGCGATCCTGTCGGAGAAATCGCGGGATGAGCTTGACCGAGCGCATCCTGCGGGAGGCATCCGGACTCGGACCGCTCGAGGTGCTGCTTGAAGACGACGAGGTCGACGAGGTCATGGTCAATGGCTGCGACGAGGTCTACGTGGAGCGGTCCGGGCGAATCGAGCGAGTCGCAGGTCGGCTTCTCCGACGAGGAACAGCTTCGAAATACGATCGAGCGCATTCTCGCCCCGCTCGGACGGCGGGTGGACGAGCTCAGCCCGATGGCCGACGCCCGGCTTGCCGGACGGATCGACGGTCAACGTCGTCATCCCGCCGCTTGCCGTCGACGGTCCGGCGGTCTCGATCCGCAGGTTCCCGGCCTCCCGCCCGGAGCCGGAGCGGCTGGTCGCGCTCGGCACGATCTCGCCTGAAGACGCGGTCCGGCTCGAGGCCGCGGTCGCGGAACGCCGCAGCATCCTGATCAGCGGCGGCACCGGGTCGGGCAAGACGACCCTGCTGAACGCCCTGGCGGCATTCATCGATCCCGTCCGAGCGGATCGTCACGATCGAAGACGCAGCCGAACTCTACCTCGGCCAGCCGCATGTTGTCCGGCTGGAATCGCGGCCGCCGAGCATCGAGGGCCGCGGCGAGGTGACGATCCGGGACCTGCTGAAGAACGCTCTGCGGATGCGGCCCGATCGCATCGTGATCGGCGAGGTGCGTGGAGCGGAGGCGCTCGACCTGCTGACCGCCCTGAACACCGGTCATGACGGCGCGCTCTCGACCGTGCATGCCAGTTCGGCCGCTGACGCGCTCGACCGGATCGAGGTGCTCTCGCTGATGGCCGGCATCGGTCTGCCGCTCGAAGTGATCGGTGCCCAGCTCCGACGCGGAGTGGACATGGTCGTCCACATTGAGCGCCGGCCTGACGGCGGTCGCCGGTTGGCGGAAATTCGTCGAGGTCGGACCCGTGAGCAGCGGCCCCGGCCTGTTGCCCCTCCTCCTCGGCGGGGCCGCTGGGCTGGTTTTCCGTGCTGGCGCTGCGCGAAATGGCCGGGGACAGCGCCGCGCTGTCGGCCTGGCTGCGGATCGCGCTGGAACCGCTCCGCCGGGCCGGCAGCGAGGGTTATCTTCCGACATCGCGGGAGCGGGTCAGGCTGGCCGGGCTGGCCGCTGCGGCGGCAGTTCTGGCCGGCTGGCTGCTCGGTGGCCCTGGCGTGGCCCTCGCGCTTGCGGCACTCGCCCCGGTATCGGCGGTTCTGCTGGTCAGGCGGCGCCGTCGAAAGTACCGCCGTGGCGGTCGAGGCGGCCGTGCCCGATATCGCGCGAGCGATCGCCGACTGTCTGAGCGCCGGCCACTCTCCGCGGGGAGCGCTGGTCGCGGCGTCGTTTTCGCTGGACGGCCCCGCCGAAGCCGAGTTCGCCCGACTTCGCCACGAACTCGAACTCGGGCGGCCGACTCATGTCGCGGTGCGTGATCTTGCCCGGCGATTCGGCTCCGTGCGGGTCGACGCTTTCGCCACCGCTCTGATCAGCCAGCGTCTGGCCGGCGGTGATCTGGCCGCGCTGCTGCGGCGTTTCGCCGAGGGTGCGGCCGAACGCGACCGGGTGGCCGAGGACGCGCGCTCGGCGACGGCACAGGCCAGATTCACCGGCTACCTGGTTGTGGCCATGCCCGGTGGTGCGGCGCTGTTCACCGAACTTATCCGGCCGGGTTTCTTCGGCTCAATTCTGGCTTCCCCGCCGGCCCTTGCGGTGCTGGGCCTGTCGATTCTGATGCAGGCCGCCGGTTTCGTTGCGATCTCGAAGCTGGCTCGGGTCGGAGAGGTGTGAGCGCGAGTGATCGTCATCCCGGTTCTGCTCTTCGCCCTCGCCGCCACTCTGGCCACCGCAGGAACGATTGACCTGCGACGCCGAACGGTCCGGTCCACAGGGCCGTCCGCGGAACGGGAGGGCTCCGTGGCGAAAGCGCAGCCGGTGCCGGCGGCGGCGATCAGCCTCGGTCTGCCCGATCGGATCCGCAGGGCCGGGCGGACCGGTGATCTGACCCCGAGGTCACTGCTGTTCGCAAAGGCGATGACCGCGGCCACCGGACTCTGCCTCGGCTCGATCATGTCGGCGGTCCTGCCCGGGCGGATCGGCACGGTCCTGCTGGTCGGCATGGCCTGTTTCGGCTTCCTGCTTCCCGACCTGCTGCTGGAGCGCACCGCGCGGCGACGCCACCGGCGCATGGTTGCTGCGCTGCCGGATGCGCTCGACCTGCTCGCGGTCTCGGTATCGGCCGGTCGCTCGCTCGGGGCCGGCCTGACCGAGATCGGAGAGTCGGGCCGGGGTCCGCTGACCGTGGAGCTTGCCGAAACCGGCGCCGACCTTGCCTGGGGCATGCCCCAGCGGATCGCGCTCGATTCGCTGCGGGGACGAATTGCCGGGCGCGAGGTCGCTTCCCTCTGCGCGACTCTCGAACGGTCCCGCAAGCTGGGCTCGCCCCTGGCCGAGCAACTCCGGCGCCAGTCGTCGGGCCTCAGGCAGGATCAGGCGCGGCTTATCGAGGAGCAGGCGGCCCGTGCGGCACCGAAGATCCAGCTGGTGATCGCTCTGATCCTGGTGCCCTCCGTTCTACTGCTGATCGTCGCTGCGCTGATCGCCAACAGCGACGCGCTGCTCGGCGTCGGCTATGCCAGCATCACATTCAGCTGATCTTGCGGGGCAAGCCGGCGACCCGTTTCAGGAACCCTGGTTGAAGGTCATCGCCGTGAACATCGCCCCGCCCGGATCCTGGAGGGTGTAGAAGCGCCCCATCGGGATGTCGATCGGGCCCGCAGCAACTGAACCACCGAGCTCGCGGCACCTTCGCCGCCATCGCATCGGCGTCCTCGACGGAGAAGGTCACATCCCAGTGCGGGGGAATCCCCTCCGGCATATCGGTGGCCGTCATGTCGATCATGCCGCCCTTGCCCTGCTCGGGCCCGACGTCACCGATCGTCCAGACGGTGTAGCCCTCCATCGCACTGAACTGCATGCCGTTCCAGCCAAAAAGGCTTCCATAGAACTTCTTCGCTGACTCCGGATCGCGGGTTCGAAGCTCGTTCCAGGTGAGCGTGTTGAACTCGTTGACGATGCCGGCTCCGATGTGCTCGCCCGGCTGCCAGAGGGCGAATACGGCACCCTCCGGATCCATCAGCACTGCCATGCGACCCGCCGTCATCACGTCCATCGGCTCGGCCAGGACCTGTGCGCCAAGTTCCTTCGCCCTGGCTGCGCTTTGATCGACGTCCTCGACCGACACGTAGGTGGTCCAGGCCGGGGGCGGACCTTCATTCGGGATTGTCATTCCGCCGGCGACGTACTTGCCGTCCAGGAGTGAACATGCGGTAGCCGCCAGTCTCCCCGGGGTCTCCCGCCTCTTCAGCCTGCCAGCCGAAAAGCCCCTCGTAGAAGTTGATCGCGGCCTCCATGTCGGGCGACTCCGACGTCGATCCAGGACGGGGTGCCGGGTTCGTAGCTGGTCATCTCGGGCATGGCGATCTCCTCGGTCCGTTGTGGTCGCGGCAGACAGTCGGCTTCCGCTCCAGCATCCCACACACAGGGGAAGGGGGATCAAACTCCCGCGATTCACCGACCATGCGGGATTGGGGCCCGGGTTGCGAGCTGCTTGCGCGGGCCGGCTCAGCCGGTTGCTTCTTCGCGCAGTCGGCGGGCGACTTCGCATCCGGTCGCGACTATCTCGTCGAGGCCCTCGGCGCTGTCGCGGTGCTTTGGAATGAAAGCGCAGAGCTTGCCGTCGACCAGTTCGAAGGCGAACTTCTTCGGTGGCGAACCGGTCAGCCAGACGATGAAACTGGGGGAGAAGAGCCGGCGAACCCAGACCGCATCATGCTCGTTGCCGACGAAGATCTCGTAGCGGTCGCGCATCGCCTCGCTCTCCAGCGTCACCCGTTCATGCTTGCGGCGGAAAGCGTCCTCGAACTTCTCAAGTGCCTTGAGGCCTGATTTGGGGTGGACGATCATCTCCGGCAGATGCTCGACTGTCTCGGGCAGGTCGAACAGGGTCAGGGTGAACGGGTAGTCGGTGTCGTGGCTGTTCCCGTCGGAGTCGGTCGACTCCTCGGTGTAGGTGTAGAGCGCCAGCGTGCCTTCGAGGCCGTCGGCCAGCTGCCCGGTGAACATTTCGTCGGTCCGGCGCTTGTCGCCCTTCTTGAGTATCGGAGTGCAGTTCTCCAAGCACACCTTTGTCCACCCGGGTCAGTCCGCGGGTCTCGGCGTAGGAGTCATAGAAGGCCTCCTCGGCCCGGTTGTCCGCCATCAACCAGACGAACAGCACCCCGAAGAGCAGCCCGCCGACAAAGCCGACGCCGCCCAGGAATGGAGCGAAGATGAAACCGACCACGGTCGCGATGAGCGTCCCTATCCCGATCAGAATCCACGTCTTCGCGCCTCTGATGAGTTTCTTGAATTCCTGGCCTCGTAGCTGGTTCGCGTTTTCGATCTCGTCCATAGGGCCAATCTACTGCGACTGCAACGTGAAATTGCATCGGGACGAAGTGGGGGGCGAGCATACGTTCGTACTCCGGTTTCACGGATGGCTTGCGGGACGAGGAATGGTTCCGCTCGCGGGGTCCGCGGTTGAAGCCCGGGAGGCAACTGACTGGGGCGGAGAGACGGCTTTGTGGGGGTTTGTGTTGCAGAGTGGGGGAAAGTGGGGTAAGTTCCCCATCGAGTTGAAGCACCGGACCGGGGTGATGAGGTTCCTCCCACTTCACCACCTCGGTCCACCTCTTTCTCTTCATCAACTTCGAAAGACTGAAAGGACACGGACGGTGGCGTTCAGAGGCCAGTACGAACACAGCCTCGATTCGAAGGACCGCCTCACCGTTCCTGCCAGGTTTCGCGAGGAGCTCACCGACCGCCCCGTCGTGGTCAAAGGCCCCGACTCCTGTCTGTGGTTGATGCCGGAGGAGGCCTTCGACGGCCTTTCCGATCAGTACATCGAGCCTCACAGCCCGTTCAGCAACAACGCGCGCAAACTGCGCCGCCTGTTCAACTCGGGTGCGTCCGAGTGCGAGATCGATTCCGCCGGTCGCATCCGGATCCCGCGCCACCTGGCCGACAGCGCCGGCCTGGACGGCTCCTGCGCGGTGATCGGGGCAGGGACCTACCTTGAAATCTGGAACGGGGAGACCTGGCAGACCGAAAACGAGAAGCTCCAGGCGGAGTTCGGCGAGATCGCCGAAGGAATGTCGGGGTCGGGCGAGTGAGCGCTGCGGCGCGCGCCCGTGAGGCCTGGGAGCTGAGCTTGGCACCTTCATCCCGCAGCCATATCCCGGTTCTTGCCACGGAACTGGTCGACCTGATCTCCCCCCAGCCGGGGGACACGGTGGTGGACTGCACTTTCGGCGCGGGCGGACACGCCGCGATGGTCGCCGAGCAGATCGGGCCGGAAGGCACGCTGGTCGCGATCGACCGCGACCCGGTCGCCCGGGAGCATTTCGACCGCTTCGCTGCGACAGCAACCTGCCGGACCCGCTTCATCGCCGAGGAGTTCAGTTCGGCGCCTGAAGTCCCTGCAAAATGAAGGAATTCGAGCGTCAGCGCTGTATATGGATCTCGGTATGTCATCACTTCAGGTGGATGCCCCGGAGCGAGGGTTCTCGTATTCCCACGAGGCCCCGCTTGACATGAGGATGGATCCGCGCCAGTCCCTGACAGCCGCCGAGATCCTCAACGAGTGGCCCGAGGCCCGGATCAGCCAGATCATTCGCACCCTGGGCGAGGAGCGCTACGCGGGCGGCATCACCCGTGAGATCGTCAAGGCGCGTCCGCTGAGCACAACCTGCGATCTGGTCGGCGCGATCAAAGCCGGCATGCCAACGGCAGCCCGCTTCGGCAGCCGCCATCCGGCCCGCAAGACCTTCCAGGCTCTGCGAATTGCCGTCAATGGCGAGCTCGAGTCGATCGACGCGGCTCTGCCGATCGCCTGGGATACGCTCGAAATCGGCGGACGCATGGCCGCGATTTCCTTTCACTCCCTCGAAGACCGCCGGGTGAAGAAGTTCTTCGCCGGACTCGCGGTCGGCTGCACCTGCCCACCCGACCTGCCCGTATGTGTCTGTGGCCACGAGCCGGAAGCTGAGCTTCTGACCCGCCGCTCGATCACTGCGGACGAACCTGAACTTGAAGCCAACCCGCGCGCCCGTTCCGCCCGGCTCCGCGGTGCGCTGAAGCACGCCGAGAGGACGGTGGCCTGATGGCCGTCGCCGCTCGCAGACTCGAGGCGCATGTAGCTCCGGCGCCGCTTACTCGCCCGGAGCGTCGTCCCGCTCGCCGTCCCTCGCCCCCCGCCCGTCGACCGTCTCCTTCGCGCCGGCGCTCCGGCACCGCTGTCCGCCGCAACCGGGAACGCGGGCTGGTCGGCCGCACCGCCCACGCGGTCACCGCACTTCCGGAGTCGACCGCGGTGCGCAGGCTTTCGAAGGGCCGGGCGTGGATCGCGATCATTGGTGTCCTGCTGATCGGCATCGTGGCGATCAACGTGGTCACGGTCAGCTACGGCGCGATGTCGAGCAGGATCGGCACAGACATTGCGGAACTCCAGCGCCAGAACTCGATCCTGACCAGTCAGACGACCAGGGCGCTGTCGATGCCCCGTGTCCGCAGGGCAGCTGTCGCCGCCGGAATGGCGGTCCCCGCGACCGATGAGATCATCTACCGCAGTTACCAGCCGGGCGACATCGCCGCCGCCGCCCAGCGCCTCGCCGCGGAGGGGGGATGAGTCGGCTTGGCCCGTCCTGAGCGCCGAGTCGGCCTGCTCTTCTTCGTCTGCCTCATCCTGCTCTCGGGAATCCTCCTGAGGGCTTTCTGGTTGCAGGGGATACAGGGCTCGACCCTGGCTTCACAGGCGGTCAGTCAGCAGGAGGACAGGATCACCGTGCCGGGCTTGCGCGGCGCGATTCTCGACCGCAACGGACGAGAGCTGGTCGGCTCCGAAGCGGGTGCGAGCATCTACGCCACCCCGTACCAGATCCGGGACGCCCAGGCCGAGTCCACGGCGGTCGCAGAGGCACTTGACGCCGACCCGAACGATGTGCTGTCGGCGATAACACAGCCGGGCGGCTTCTCCTACGTCCAGCGCAAGGTTGATCTGGTCAAGGCGGGCCGGGTGGAGCAACTCGGCCTCGAAGGAATCGGGCAGCTTCCCGACACTCTCAGGACCCGGCCGCAGGGCGACATCGCAGCCCAGGTGATCGGGGCGGTCAGCGACGAAGGCGAGGGTCTGACCGGGGTTGAAGCCGCCAGAGACAAGGTCCTCCGAGGTTTTGACGGCGAGCGGGAAATCGTCAAGGACGCAAAGGGAGAACCGATCGAACTCAAGACGATCCGGGATGCCGAAGACGGGGCACCGGTTCAGCTGACCATCGACGCGGCGATCCAGGACGAGGCGGAGCGAGCCCTGGCAGGAGGTGGCCGACCTCCACGATCCGGTCAACGCGTCGGCGATCGTGATGGATGCGCAGTCTTCCGAGATACTCGCGATGGCGAACTGGCCGCCGGTCGACCTCGACAATCTCGACCAGGCGGATCCACAGAGCCTCCTGAATGTCGGCACGTCTTACAACTTCGAGCCGGGGTCTACCTTCAAGGCATTTACGGTCGCTTCGGCGCTGGAGTCGGGCGCGGTCACTCCGGCGAGCACCTTCACGCTGCCTCCGTCGATCCAGATCTACGACCGTACGATCGAAGAGTCTCATCCCCGCGGCACGATTGCGCTCGATGTCGGCGGAATTCTGGCCCAGTCGTCAAATGTCGGCTCGGTGATGATCGGTCTAGAGATGGGCGGCCGCAACTTCTCCAGTTGGATCAACCGTTTCGGTTTCGGTCGGCCAACCGGGATCGAGTACCCGGGCGAGGAGCAGGGGATCGTGATTCCCTATCAGGATTACTCCGGCTCGACCATGGGCAACCTGCCAATCGGTCAGGGTCTCGCGGTCACCCCGATCCAGATGGTTCAGGGTTTCGGCGCGCTTGCGAATGGTGGTGTCCTCAGGTCACCTCAGTTGATCAAGTCGGTGGCCGGACGGCAGGTTCCTCAGGCCCCCGGCCGGCGGGTGGTATCCACCGGGACCGCGGCCGAGGTGCGGCGGATGCTTGAAGGGGTGCTCGCCCCGGGTGGCACCGCCTCCGAGGTAGAGGTGCCCGGCTACACCCTGGCCGGAAAGACCGGTACCGCTCAGATCGCCACCGAGGAGGGCTACTCCGACTCGCGGTTCGTGGCGTCGTTCATCGGGATGGCGCCGGCCGAGAAGCCGAAGATCGTCGTCTCGGTCATGGTCAGCGAGCCTCAGAACGGTTACTACGGTGGCGAGGTTGCCGCTCCGGCATTCGGCGATATCGCATCGTTCGCGCTTCCTTACCTCGGCGTCCCCACCGAGTAGACACCTACAATCATGCCCATGCGGCTGGATCAAATCGTCGAGGGAATCGCTTCGGCCGAACTGAGCGGTGATCCCGCGACTGAAATCACGGGTCTTGCCTACGACAGCCGCAAGGTCGTTCCGGGAAGCCTTTTCCTCTGTGTCACCGGCATGGAGAGCGACGGCCACGCATTCGCTGCGGCGGCCGTCCAGAGTGGGGCCGCGGCCCTGGTCTGCGAGCGCCCGACCGGTCTCGGGGTCCCCGAAGTGCTGGTCCCGGAGACCCGTGCGGCGATGGCGCAGATGGCAGCGAACTTCAACGGCAGGCCGACCGAGGACCTCCAGGTCATCGGCATAACCGGGACCAACGGCAAGACGACCACGGCTTTCCTGCTGCGCGACATCCTTGAAGCGGCCGGTATCCACACCGGCCTGATGGGCACGGTCAAGCAGGTCGTGGGAGGGGAGGAGGAAAGCGTCGAGCGCACCACCCCCGAATCGGTTGACCTTCAGGAGGCCTTCCGGCGGATGTACGACGCCGGAGACGAAGCCTGCGTGATCGAGGCCTCGTCCCACGCGATGGTTCTGAGGCGCTGCGACGCGATCGATTTCGATCTGGCCGTATTTACCAATCTGACCCAGGACCACCTCGACTTTCACTCGGACATGGAGGACTACTTCGGGGCCAAGCGGCTGCTGTTCGCTGCTGACCCCGGAGCTTCGGTGGTCAACATCGATGACGCCTACGGTCAGCGACTCGCCTCTGAATTCGACGCGATCACCTACTCGGCCGAGGGTTCGGCTGCCGATTACTCGGCCTCCGACATCGTCTTCGACGTCGCCGGGGCGACTTTCGAGGTCGAGTCGTCTCACGGAACCCTCCGGGTCCGCACCGGCCTGCCGGGACTGTTCAACGTCTCCAATGCGCTCGCGGCGCTTGCCGGGGCGATCGAACTCGGGGTGGATCCGCACGAGGCAGTCGCCGGACTGTCGGAGGCCGGCCGGGTACCGGGTCGCTTCGAGCCGATTGACGAAGGCCAGGAATTCGCCGTACTGGTCGATTATGCCCACACCCCCGACTCGGTTGAGAACGTGCTCAAAGCCGCACGGGACCTGACTTCCGGCCGCCTGATCGCCGTGGTCGGCGCCGGCGGTGACCGTGACCGCAGCAAGCGGCCCTTGATGGGCCGGGCTGCCTCCGAGCTTGCCGATGTCACCGTTGTCACCTCTGACAACCCGCGCTCGGAGGAGCCCTCCGCGATCATCGATGACGTGCTCACCGGGATCGAAGATCGCGAAGGGGTGGAGGTTGAGATCGACCGCTCCGAGGCGATCCGGCTCGCGGTCGGCATGGCCGCCGCCGGCGACACCGTGGTGATCGCCGGCAAAGGTCACGAGCAGGGCCAGGAGTTCAAGGCTGGAGAGAAGATCCCGTTCGACGATCGCAATGTCGCCCGCCTCCATCTGCGGGCACTGGCCGGCGGCGCAGCATGATCGAACTTTCACCGGATCGAATCGCCGAGGCGATGGGGGCGGAGATCCTCACTGTCGGTGAGGAGGGCAGGCCGACCTCGGCGCAGTTCGACTCGCGCGAGGTCAGGGCCGGGGAGCTCTTTTTCGGACTGATGGGCGAATCTGACGACGGTGGGCGATTCGCTCCGGCCGCGATCAGCAGCGGTGCCTGGGGTGTTGTCGTAGGAGCGAAGTCGTCGGCGGATGCGATCTCGGCCGCAGGTCCCGACGGCAGCGGAGCCTGGGTCTTCAAGGTCGACGATCCGCTGGCTGCGCTTCAGAACCTTGCCACCGCCTGGAGGCGCGAACTGGATGCCACTGTGGTCGGAATAACCGGTTCGGTCGGCAAGACCTCGGTCAAGGACATCGCCAGGGCTCTTTTGCCCGGCCGGGTACATGCGTCCCCGGAGAACTTCAACACCGAGGTCGGGCTGCCGCTGACGATCCTGTCGGCGCCGGAAGGAACCGACATTCTCGTTCTGGAGATGGCGATGCGCGGCAGTGGCCAGATCGCCGAACTGGCACAGATCGCCGAGCCCGACATCGCGGTCATCACCAACGTCGGGCCCGTTCACGTCGAACTGCTCGGCTCGATCGAGGCGATCGCGGCGGCCAAGGCCGAGATCATCTCCGGCGTCGCCGTCGGCGAGCCTGTCGTGGTCCCGGTAGTCGGCGGTCATCTCGACCCCCACCTTGAAGGTGTGCAAGGGCTGATCAGGTTCGGAAACGGAGGCGATGTGGAACTGGTTTCCGCAGAGCGGACCGGATCCGGAATCTCGGCCGTTATCTCGACACCGGCGGGTGAGCAGGCTTTCGATTTCGCCTTCACCGAGCAGCACAACCTCGTCAACGCGCTGGCTGCCGTCGCGATCGGGATCGCCGTCGGGGCGGATCCGGCGGACATGGCGGGGCGGACGCCGGAGATCGCTTTTTCCAGGCTCCGTGGCGAGCATTTCGAGACCGCCGGCGGAGCACTGGTGGTCAATGACAGCTACAACGCCAATCCGATCTCCATGCGCGCCGCGCTCGACTATCTGGCTGGGCTGGACCGGACGCACAGGGTCGCTGTGATGGGGCTGATGGCCGAGCTCGGCCCGGAGACCGAGCGATTCCACGCCGAGATCGGAGCTCATGCCCGCGACGTCGGCATCGACGTCCTGATCGGAGTCGGAAGGGTGGCTGCCGGCTACGGTCCGGATCACCTGGCTGAAGATCCGGCCGCCGCGGTGGAGCTGCTCACCGGAATGCTGGGGCCGGACAGCGGCTGTACTGGTCAAGGGATCACGGTCCGCCGGGCTCGAAGCTGTCGCCTCGGGGCTTTCGCAACCGGGTGAAGCCGGCGGGGAGGACTGATGGGGGAGATCGTCCTCGGCTCGATGGCTTCGATGCTGATCTGCCTTTTCCTGGCCCCGCGCTTCATCGCTTTCCTGCGCAACCGCGAGTTCGGTCAGAACATCCGCGAGGAGGGACCGGTCGGACACCAGACCAAAGCCGGCACCCCCACGATGGGCGGTCTGATCATCTTTGCGGCAGTGGTGGTGCCGTTTCTGATCCTTTCGGACCACAGCGTCGCCGCGATGACCGTCTTTTTCATCGCACTCGGCTGCGCAGCCATCGGTTTCGCCGACGACTTCATCAAGATCGTCAAACGCCGCTCACTGGGCCTTTCCGCCCGGTACAAGCTGCTCGCACAGGTCGGACTCGCCCTGATCCTGTGGTGGGTCGCCCGTCACGACGCCGGACTGGAACCGGTCATCCTGATCCGGGGGCTGGACCTCAGCTTCGACATCGGTCCGGTGGCCTACTTCATCCTTGTCTTCCTGGTAATTGCGGGGGCGACCAACGGGGTCAACCTGACCGACGGCCTTGACGGCCTTGCTGCGGGCTCCAGCGCGATCGTCCTGATGACCTATACGGCGATCACCTACATCACCGTCGGGCCAGCAGGATCTGGCTCTGCTGGCGGTCTGTCTGGTCGGTGCCTGCGTCGGCTTCCTCTGGTTCAATGCCTTCCCGGCATCGATCTTCATGGGGGACACCGGCTCGCTCGGGCTCGGCGGGGCGATCGGGGCGCTGGCGGTCATGACCCAGACTGAAATCCTGCTGATCGTCATCGGCGGGATCTTCGTGATCGAGGCGGTCTCGGTGCTGGTCCAGGTTTTCAGCTTCAAGACCTTTGGCAAGCGGGTACTGCTGATGGCGCCGCTCCACCACCACTTCGAGATGATGGCCTGGTCGGAGACAAAGATCATGCTGCGGTTCTGGATCATCGCCGCGGTCTGCAGCGGCCTCGGCTTCGCCATCTATCAGCAGTCGATCGGCGGCTGACCGCCTTTCGAGCGGCTCCCGGCCGACCCTAAACCGGCTGGATCTTTTCCTCTCCCACCACAGGAATTCCGCTCGCGACGGAGAATAGGTACTGGTGGAATATGTCCACTCATCCAGGGCCCGACCGCCGCTTCCTCCGGGACCCTTCCTCGTGGTTGGCCTCGCGCGCTCCGGAGTCGCCGCCGCCAGGGCGCTCAAGTCGCGCGGTGAAGCGGTTTTCGGCGTTGACTCCGGCACTCCTTCCGGCTTGGCCGATCTCGAGCTGGCCGGCGTTCCCTACGAACTTGCGACCGACGGACTGGCCCATCTCGATCGGCGTCGCGACCGTCGTGAAGAGTCCGGGCGTGCCCGCGGCAGGCCGCGGTGGTCGACCGAGGCTCTGAGGCGCGGCATCGGGGTGATCGGCGAGCTTGAACTCGGCTGGAGGCTCGTCGGGGCGACCTTTGTCGCAATCACCGGCACCAACGGAAAGACCACGACAACAGAACTGGTCGCCCACGTCTTCAGGACCGCCGGCCGTCAGGCAGTGGCGGTCGGCAACCTCGGCAGTCCGCTTTCCGACCTCGCCGAGAGGCCGGTCGCGCCGGATGTGACCGTTGTCTGCGAATGCTCCTCATTCCAGCTGGAAGACACCGAGCTTTTCGCCCCCGAATGCGCGGTCCATCTCAACCTCGCACCCGACCACCTCGACCGTCACGGCAGCATGGACGAATACGCCTCGGCCAAGCAGCGCATCTTCATGAATCAGATCGAGGGCGATGTCGCCGTGCTCAACCAGGCCGACCCGCGCCTCGCCGGGGTTGATCCTCCCGGCGACGCAGCCATCATCCGGTTCCTGCCCGCAGAGTCCGGCTCAGCCGAAGTCGACCTGTCGCTCGAGGAGGGTCAGATCAAGGTCGACGGCCGTGCGCTGATCCCGGCCGCAGACCTGCAACTGATCGGCGATCACAACGTCGCCAACGCCATGGCTGCGGCAGCGGCCGCGCTCAGCCTCGGGCTGCCGGAGGAGGTTGTTGCCGAGGGCCTGCGCAGTTTCGCCGGTGTCGCCCATCGGCTGGAGCCGGTCGCCGAGCTCGACGGGGTCAGGTTCGTCAACGACTCGAAGGCGACCAACGTCGAGGCCACGGTAACCGGTCTCAGGTCATTCGACTCCGGGGTCCGGCTGATCCTCGGTGGCAGCCTCAAGGGCGAAGACTTCACCCCGCTCGCCCCGGCGGTTGCGGCCGCGTGCTCGTCGGTCTACCTGATCGGGGAGGCGGCAGATTCGATCGAGACCGCTTTGGCCGGGTCGTTGTCCGATGATCTGCCGAGCAATCGATGTGACGACCTCGAAACGGCGGTCGCCGCGGCCTGGGCCGATGCCCGGCCGGGTGACGTGGTCCTGCTCTCGCCGGCCTGCGCCAGTTTCGACCAGTTCACCGACTTCGAACAACGCGGTGACCGCTTCCGCAGCATCGTGGGGGAACTCCTTGGCTGAGAGGCGAAAACGCAAGCCCGCCGCCGGCAAGGGGCGAAAGCCCGCCGGGCGCTCCGGCTCTGGCGGCAATGGCGGTGGAAGGGCCAGGGGAGGGCGCTCACGCGCGGCGGCACCGGTCGAGTACAACCTGATGCTGACCGCGACCCTGATCCTGCTTGCCTTCGGAGCGGTCATGGTCTTCTCAGCCAGTTCAACCTCGCAGATCCTCAACGACGGGGGGCTGGCGGACAGCACCTACTACCTGAAGCGCACCCTGATCGCGATCGGTATCGGACTTGTCCTGATGTGGGTGGTCATGCGCATGGACCTGGCCCGGATCCGTTCTGCGGTGCCGCTGATGATGAAGCTGATCCTCGCCTCCCTGGCACTGGTCCTGGTAGCCGGCACCGCGATCAACGGCACCAAGGGATGGTTCACGGCCGGGCCGATCCAGATGCAACCGGCCGAGTTCCTCAAGGTGGGGCTGGTCCTCTACGGCGCACACCTCTTCGCGAACCGGCCTGACCGGCTCCACTCACTCCGGGAAATGGCTCCTTTCCTCGGGATGACCGGCCTGGCCTGCGGTCTCGTGATGATGCAGCCCGACATGGGTACGACCATGGTCGCCCTCGGGGCCGCCGCGCTCACCCTCTACGTATCCGGTGCCAGGTTGCGCGACATGGGCGTGCTCGTATTCGGGCTCGCCGGTCGCTTCGCTGCTCATGGCGATCGCCGCCCCGTATCGCCGGCAACGACTTCTCACCTTTCTCGATCCAGGCAACGATGTGACCGGTTCGGGTTTCCAGACGATCCAGGCGAAGATCGCGATCGGCTCAGGCGGTCTCGACGGGGTCGGAATAGGAAACGGTGTGCAGAAGGCCTTCTATCTGCCCGAAGCCCACACCGACATGATCTCGGCGGTGATCGGCGAGGAATTCGGTCTGATCGGCATGGTGCTGCTGATCGCCGTCTATGGACTGCTCGGCTATGCGGGTTTTCGCATCGCCAAGGCCGCCAAGGACGACTTCGGCCGAATCATCGCTGCCGGTCTGACCGGCCTGATCCTGATCCAGGCCAGCCTCAACCTCTACGCGGTGATGGGCTGGGCACCGCTCACCGGCATCCCGCTACCCCTTGTCTCCTACGGCAACAACAGTCTGGTGGTGATGCTGGTCGCGATCGGGCTGGTCCTGAACGTCGCCCGCGGCGGTACGGCGAAGACGCTGAGCAAGCCCCGGTCAACCGGCAGCAGGTCCAGGGGTGCCAGACTGCGCCTGGTTGAGGACGAGCGCAGCCGACATCCGCAGAGAACCGAGCAACCGAGAAGAAGGACGGCCCCGAGTGCCGACAGTCGTAATGGCGGCGGGAGGCACGGCGGGACACGTAGTCCCGGCCGTAGCCATCGCCGACGAGCTTCGAGATAGAGGAGCAAAGGTGTCGTTCGTCGGAGCCAGGGGCAGGCTGGAGGCTGAGCTTGTGCCGAAAGCCGGCTACGAGATCGATCTGCTCAATCTGGCCGGCATCGACCGGAAGAACCCGTTGAAGGCAGCGCGAGCGGCCGGTCTCGCAGCTGCTGCCGTTCCCGGTGCCCGGCGGATTCTTGCCGGGCGCGGTGCCGACGTCGTGGTGGGCGGTGGCGGATTTGTCGCCGGGCCCGCGGGGTCTGGCGGCTCTCAGCCGCAGGATCCCGCTGGTCCTCACCGAGGCCGACCGCCACCTCGGCCTGGCCAATCGCCTGCTCGCAAAGCGGGCGGATCGTGTCTGTCTGGCCTTTCCGATCGAGGGCTACTCCGGCGAGCGATTCGAGGTGACCGGTCGAGCGGTGGGCCGGGCCGTGCTGGACGCGGATCGCGAGTCGGCCCGGCAGCGCTTCGCGATCGACTCGGGGGCCCGGGTCCTGCTGGTGATGGGCGGCAGCCTCGGCGCACGCTCGATCAACTTCGCTGCTGTCGAGGCGTTCGCCGAGCGCCCCGGCCGCGACTTCGAGGTGATCCATGTCAGCGGCAGTCGCGACTTCGCCGAGATTCAGCAACGACTTGCGGCCGCGTCCCATTCAGAGCGCTACACGCTGCTCGAGTACGAGCCCGATCTCGGCGACTGTCTCGCCGCTTGCGACCTGGTGCTCGCCCGCTCTGGCGGCTCGGTTTTCGAGCTGACCGCTCGCGGCCGGCCGGCAATCCTTGTGCCTTATCCGTTTGCGACCGGAGACCACCAGCGCGCCAACGCCGACTGGATGGTCGAGGCCGGAGCGGCAAGGCTGATCGACGACGCCGACCTGGACGCCGACGTTGTGTTCGAGGCCTCCCGGTTGATCCTCGGCGACCGGGAGGGGCTTGAGCGCATGGCGGCAGCATCGTCGGACCTGGCCATGCCGGACGCTGCCAGAAGAATTGCCGATCATGTTCTTGAGGCGGCGACCTCGAAAGGAAATGGGTAAGCAAGTGAGCAATGACTGGACTCCCCGCAGGCTCCACTTCATCGGGATTGGAGGTGCCGGCATGAGCGGCCTGGCTCTTGTCTGCGGCAAGCTCGGAGCTTCGGTCTCCGGCAGCGACCGGTCCCGTTCTTCCTACTTCGAACGAGTTGAAGCCTCGGGCGCCACGGTCACTGTCGGTCACGATGCAGCGAACCTGCCGGCCGATGCCGAAGTCGTGATCTCGACTGCGATCTCCGACGGGAACCCGGAACTTGCTCTGGCCCGTTCAGAGGGCCGGCGGATTCTCCACCGGTCCGACCTTCTGGCTGAACTCTGCTCGGCCAAGCGCACGATCGCGGTGGCCGGCACCCACGGAAAGACGACCACCACCGGCATGCTGATCTGGGCGATGCGCAAGCTCGGCCTGGACCCGGCCTTCTTCGTCGGCGGTGAACTCGCCGGCGTGGGACCGGACGGCGAGGCGGCCAACAGCGGCTGGGGCGAGGGGGAGTGGGCCCTGGTCGAGGCCGATGAGAGCGACGGCAGTTTCCTCGTGCTCGACCCCGAGATCGCGGTCATCACCAACATCGAGATGGATCACCACTCCCGCTGGAGTGGTCTGGCCGAGTTGCGACAGGCATTCACCGAGTTCGCCGGCAAGGCCTCGGCGGTGATCGAAGCCGGCCCGGCCGGCTCACCGGGACCGGATTCGACCAGCATTGACACCGGGCAGGCGCGCCGTCTCAGCTTCGACGCCGCGCACCCCGGCCCCGACCGGGTCCCGCTGATGGTGCCCGGGGAGCACAACCTGCTCGATGCCCGGGCGGCGATTGCGGCGATGGAAGCAGCAGGCCTGGATCCGGCCGAAGCCGCCGAAGCGCTGGTGGACTTCCCGGGTGTCAAACGCCGGCTGGAGTACAAGGGAACCTGTCGCGGAGCACGGATCTACGACGATTACGCACACCATCCGACAGAGGTTGCGGCCTCGCTGACCGCGCTGCGCGACCTCGAGCCCGATCGATTGATCGCGGTTTTCCAGCCCCATCTCTATTCGCAGAACCAAGGCATTCAGCCTCGCATTTGGCCAGGCGCTGGCGGTCGCCGACGAGATCTTCGTTCTTGATGTCTACCCCGCTCGCGAGCAGCCGGTCGGTCCCTTCGAAGGAGTGAGCGGTCTGGATGTGCTGCGTGCCGCGGCAGACCGGGCAGGTGGTGCGGCGGTCTGGTGGACACCGGATCTCGACGCGGCCGAGCGCGCGGTCGTCGACCGGCTCGGCCCCGGTCGCATCGCGGTCACCATGGGCGCCGGGGACATCACCCGCCTTTCGGACCGGCTGACCGGGGAGGACGACCCGCGATGAGCCCCGACCCGCGTTCGTCGGTCCGCCGCAATAAGGCGCTTGCAATCAAGAAGGAACGCAGGCGTCGCAAGATCATTCTGCGAACCACCGGCCTTCTGCTGCTCGTGGCGGCTCTCTTCGCCGCCTACAACTTCGCGATCAGGGACCTGTCGGTCTTCGAAATCAACGACCTTCAGGTGAAGGGGCTGGACAGCTCGACCGAGGAGGGCAAACAGATCAACCAGGCGATCGCGACTGCCGTCGGGGAGATGACCACCCTCCACCTGAGACAGGAGGTGCTCGACGAAGAGATGGCCAGGTTCCCCCGGGTTGCTTCCGCCACGGTCGAGGCCGACTTGCCGAACGGTGCCACCGTGACCGTGGTCGCTCGGGAGGATGGTTCGATCTACGGCGAGGGTTCCCAGGCCCTGCTGATCGGGACCGATGGAGTCGTGCTCGGTTCGCCCGGTGACCTGGTCGACGAGCTGCCGCTGATCGGGTCGGGTGACCCGCCCGCAGACGGCCGGCTCGAGGGCAGGGCCCTCAATCAGGCGGTCGTGCTCGGTGCGGTGCCGCGCGAGCTGCGCAGCTACGTCGACCGCAGCGACAGCAGTCAGGACGGGGTGGAAGTGACGCTTTCAAACGGCCTGAAGCTGCTGTTTGGCGACTCGTCCAACGCGGACGAAAAGTGGAAGGCGGCGGCTTCGGTGATCGCCGACCCCGACCTGAGCGATGCGGGTTATGTAGATCTGACCGTGCCGCGCCGGCCGGCTGTCGGCAGCGGTGAGGGCCCGACCCAGGAGTAGCGGACCCCTCGACGGCCCGGATTCGCACTCCAGCTGAACCTCGCCCGGGAACGGGTCGCATTGCCCCCGGATCCCGCTGCTGATCAGGCTTCCAGGCAGGGGTGTGACCCTGCGACACGGGGCTCCGGTCGAGTGCCTGCCTAACCCTCATTCACAACTTGAGGGTCGCTCAACCCTCCAGTAGCACTTGAGAAATCCACGTTGCAGGATGGGATGCGGACCGTTGACAGACGGGCATATATGCCTTACTTTGAGCGAAATTTCCGTAACCTGCACCTTTCCGCGAACCCTGAAGCGGGACTGTAGGTCAGGACGGACAGCTCAACTCACACTCTTCAACTCATGCTTCAACTCAAGACAGGCTTCAACTCAGGCAACACAATCGGGACGGGATGATGGAAACCACCTACCTTGCGGTGATAAAGGTCGTCGGATGTGGCGGCGGCGGCACCAATGCAGTCAGCCGGATGGTCGACGCTGGAGTACGCGGCGTCGAGTTCATCGCGGTCAACACGGACGCTCAGGCTCTGCAGGCCTGTGACGCCGACATAAAGATTTCGATCGGGCAGGAGCTGACCCGCGGCCTCGGCGCCGGCGGCAAGCCGGAGATCGGCGCAGGCGCGGCGGCAGAGACCCGCGACGAGATCAAAGAGGCGCTCAAGGGTGCCGACATGGTTTTCGTCACCGCGGGCGAAGGCGGCGGCACCGGCACCGGTTCCGCTCCCGTAATCGCCGAGATCGCCAAGGAGGAGATCGGTGCGCTGACGGTCGGAGCGGTGACCAAGCCTTTCGAGTTCGAGGGCAAGAAGCGCATGCAGCAGGCGATGGAAGGCATCGAGAAGCTGCGCAATCACGTCGACACCCTGATCATCGTGCCGAACGAGAAGCTGCTCCACGCGGTTGAGCGCCGGACCAGCGTGCTCGACGCGTTCAGGATGGCTGACGACATACTCCGCCAGGGCGTCCAGGGCATCACCGACCTGATCACGATCCCCGGCCTGATCAACCTCGACTTCGCCGACGTGCGAACGATCATGCGCGATGCGGGCTCTGCCCTGATGGGTGTCGGGGTCGGCCAGGGCGAGAATCGCGCCCTCGATGCCGCGAAGGCGGCAATCACCTCGCCGCTGATCGAAGAGTCGATCAAGGGTGCCACCGGAATGCTGCTGAATATCACCGGTCCTCCGGAGCTCGGCCTGTTCGAGGTCAACGAGGCTGCTCAGCTGATCCAGGAAGAAGCCGATCCGAACGCCAACATCATCTTCGGCTCTGTCGTCGACCAGTCACTGGTTGACGAGGTCAGGGTGACGGTGATCGCAACCGGTTTCGAGGGATTCGAACTGCTCGCCCGTTCACCGCAGAGGGTCCGCCGGCGCTACGAGAGCCGCAAGCGGGTTTCGGCCGAGGACACGGACCTGACCGGGCTGCGTGTTGCTGACAATGACATCGAGGTACCACCCTTCCTCAGGGATTAGGGCTGCTGCCTCGCGGCTGAAGCTGCTGCGTTTACGAAAGCGCCCCCGGTTCGGGGGCGCTTTCTGTTTGGCTGAGGGGGCGGGCGGTGCCCGGGACTCACCTGTGCACGCCTGGCTTCGTCAGTCGCTCGCTCGGCTCGCTCATTGCCACAAGGCAAATCGCTTCGCCGCCTCGCTCCAGTCCTCGCCAGGCGCACCCAGGAGAGCCCCGTGCACCACCCGCGTGGAGTGGACGGCCGAGACTCGCTGACTGGTGGTTGACGCTCGCCGGCCCGCCTTCGGCGGGGGCCTGCTCGGGTTGGGGTTGATGTTGCGCCCGAGGCTCGCTTAGTTGGTGGTTGATGCTTGCCGGCCCGCCTTTGGCGGTCCTGCTCGGGTGTGCTCTTGTACTGCGGATGTGGGGTGGAGCTTCGGTTGCCTTAGGATCGGGAGGTGACTGCTTCCGGGACAGGACTTCGCCTTACTCCTCTTCATGACCTGCATGTCGAGGCTGGGGCCCGGATGGTGGAGTTCTCGGGTTGGCAGATGCCCGTTCAGTACGACGGGATCATGGAAGAGCATGTGGCAGTGCGCACTCATGCGGGTGTGTTCGATGTGTCGCATATGGGGCAGATCGAGGTTGAGGGTCCTGGGGCACTGGCCTACCTTCAGCGGTTGCTGAGCAACGACATTTCGAACATCGGGATCGGCAGTGCCCAGTACTCGCTGCTGCTGAACGAGCAGGGGGGAGTTATCGACGACCTCTTCACCTACCGGCTTGGTGGTGATCGCTACCTGATCGTGACCAATGCAGGCAACCATTCCGCCGACCTGGAGCAGTTCGGAGGCGTTGCCCGGGATTTCGACGTCCACGTCCGTGATGCCAGCGAGAGCTACGCGATGCTGGCCGTCCAGGGGCCACACGCCCGCGCGGTCGTATCCCGGCAGCTTCACATTGATCTTCCGCCGCGCATGTCTGTCGGGGCGCGCCAGATCGGCCGCCGGCCGGCGATCGTCTGCGGCACCGGCTACACCGGCGAGGACGGTATCGAGCTGCTCATCAACCCTGAAATCGCCCCGGCGATCTGGGTCGAACTTGTTGACGCGGGAGTTGTGCCTTGTGGTCTGGGAGCACGCGACACGCTTCGTCTCGAGGCCTGCTACCACCTTCACGGCAACGACCTGACCACGGAAATCGACCCGATATCGGCCGGTCTCGGATGGGCCTGTGTCGAATCGACCGGCTTCGTCGGCTGCGACAGGGTCGCGGTTCTCAGGGCCAACGGAACAGACGAAACGATGGTGCCCTTCACGATCGAGGGCGACGGAATCCCGCGGCCGGGCAACCCGGTGCTCTCCGGCGACGAAGTAGTGGGGGAGGTCAGCAGCGGCACCTTCTCTCCGTCTCTGGGCCTCGGAGCCGGTCTGGCCTATGTGCGCAGCGGGCTCGCCGCCCCGGCACGCCGCTCGAGATCGATGTGCGCGGGAAACGTCGGACGGCGTGCGTACAGGTCCAGACCTCTGTATCCCGGAAAGACCTGACCGACAGAAAGAGCCGAATGTCCGATCCGAGCTATCCAGAAGACCTCCGTTACCACCCGGAGCACGACTGGGCGCGGGTCGACGGCGGCGAGGCCACGCTGGGCATCACCTGGTTCGCCCAGGATTCGCTGGGTGAAGTCGTCTTCTACGACGGGCCGGAAATCGGCGCCGAGCTGAGCAAGGACAGCCCGTATGCGGAGGTCGAGTCGGTCAAGGCGGTCTCCGACGTGATCGCACCGCTTTCGGGTGAGGTGATCGCGGTCAATGACAGCCTCGCCGATGCTCCCGAGGCGGTCAATGCCGACCCCTACGAAACCGGCTGGATGGTGAAAATCCGGCTCTCCGAACCCTCGGAAGTGGATCAGTTGATGGACTCGGCCACCTACTCGGCTTCGCTGGAGTAGCGGGATGGCGGGCTACACGCCGGCGACCGACTCCGACCGCGAGCAGATGCTCGCCGCCATCGGTGTCGACTCGATCGACGACCTCTTCGAGCAGGTGCCGGAGGAGGTCAGGATGGACCGGCCCCTCGATCTCGACGACGGGCTGAGCGAGTCCGACGTCTTCGGCCGCCTCTCAAAGCTGGCCGCCGCCAACCGCGATCCGGACGACGAGCCGGGCTTTCTCGGGGCCGGCATGTACGAGCACTACGTGCCGGCGATCGTCGATGCGATCACCAGCCGTTCCGAGTTCCTGACCCCGTACACGCCGTACCAGCCCGAGGTCTCGCAGGGTGGTCTCCAGGTGATGTTCGAGTTCCAGACAGCGATGTCGGAGATAACCGGCCTGCCGGTCTCGAACGCCGGGCTCTACGAGGGCCCTTCGGCCGCCGCCTCGGCCGCCTACCTGGCGATGGGTGTCACCGGTAGAACCGGACTGGTCGCTTCGCGCGGCGTCCATCCCCATACACGCGAGGTGCTGGCCACCCACGCGGTCGGTTTCGGCGCGACCGTAAGTGAGGTCGGGCTGAGCGAAGGCCTGACCGAGGCCGAGGCCCTCGAGGCGGCAATCGGCGATGAAACCGCCGCGGTCTTTCTCCAGAACCCGAACTTTCTGGGCTCGGTCGAGGACATCGCCCGTCTGGCCGAGGTCGCAAAGGCGCGCGGCGCACTCGTGGTGGTGGCGGTGGATCCGATGACGCTCGGTGTGCTGAGGCCACCGGGCGAATGCGGGGCCGACATCGCTTTCGGCGAGGGCCAGCCGCTCGGCAACCGGCTTGACTTTGGCGGGCCGTCCTTCGGTTTCTTCTGTGCCGAAGGAGCAGTACCTGCGCAAGATGCCTGGCCGGATCGCCGGCCAGACCACTGACGTCGACGGCCGACGTGGCTTCGTGCTCGCCCTGCAGACCCGTGAGCAGCACATCCGCCGGGAGAAGGCGACCAGCAACATCTGCACTTCGCAGGCGCTGAATGCGCTTGCCGGCGTGATCCACCTCGCCTGGCTCGGCAAGAAGGGCTTCGAGGAACTCGGCGAGATGCTGGTCAGAAGGACCGACTTCGCCAGGCAGAGCATCGCGGCCATCAACGGTTTCGAGCTGCTGCACGAGGCACCGGTCGTGCGGGAGTTCGCGGTGCGATCGACCTCCGTGCCGGTTGAGGAGCTGCGCTCCGGTCAGGATGGCAAGGGCTCCCGGCTGAGGCTCTACCCGCTCGGCCGCGACTACCCCGAGTACGAGGACTGCTTCCTGGTCGCCCTGACCGAGCAGAGGAGCGTCGCCGACATCGAGTGGCTCTGCTCCCGCCTGCATGCCAGTGCCGCCGCCCGCGCACCGGTTCCGCTGAGGCTGGCCTCATGAGCGGGGCAGCGATGCTCACCGAGACTCCCCAGCAGGCCGAACGGGCGGAGACGATCTACGAGAAGTCCGTCCCGGGTCGGCGCGCGGCTCAGCTGCCCGAAGCCGGGGTCGAAGAGACCCCGATCGATCAGCTGATCCCTTCGCACCTTCTGCGTGAGACTCCGGCCGAGCTGCCGGAAGTGTCGGAGCCCGAGATCGTCCGTCACTACAACCGCCTGTCGAGGCGCAACTTCGACCTCGACACCGGCTTTTACCCGCTCGGCTCCTGCACCATGAAGTACAACCCGCGCCTCAACGAGCGGGTTGCGGCGCTTCCCGGCAACGCGAGGCTGCATCCGGCGGCTGAAGCCGAGGACGCCCAGGGCGCACTCGAGCTGATGTACCTGCTTCAGGGATCGCTTTCGGAGATCTGCGGCCTGCCCCATGTGAGCCTCCAGCCTTCGGCCGGCTCCCAGGGCGAGCTGGCCGGACTGCTGCTGACCCGGGCCTACCACGCCGACCGCGGCCGCAGCCCGGGCAAGGTCCTGACCCCGGACACCGCCCACGGCACCAATCCGGCTTCGGTCGCGATGGCCGGCTACGAGGTGGTCAAGGTCGCAACTGACGAGCACGGTGGCGTCGACATCGAGGATCTGCGTACGAAGGTCGACGAGGACGTCGCCTGCCTGATGCTGACCAACCCGAACACCCTCGGGGTCTTCGATCGCAACATCACCGAGATCGCCTCTCTGGTCCACGAGGTCGGCGGCCTGCTCTACTACGACGGCGCCAACCTCAACGCGATCATGGGTCAGGCCAGGCCGGGCGACATGGGCTTCGACATCGTCCACGTCAACCTCCACAAGTCCTTCTCTCAGCCCCACGGCGGCGGCGGACCGGGGGCGGGGCCGATCGCGGTCTCCGAGCGGGTCGAGCCGTTCATTCCGCGACCTCAGGTGGTCCGGGCCGACGATGGCGAGGGCGGCGCTGCGCTACGACCTCGACTACGACCGGCCGAAATCGATCGGACGGCTGCGCGGCTTCCAGGGCAACTTCGGCGTCTTCGTCCGCTCCTACGCCTACATCCTCAGCCTCGGCGGCGACGGGCTTTCGGAGGCCTCGCGGCTTGCGGTGCTGAACGCCAACTACCTCAAGCAGCGCCTGTCAGAGGGCCGGGCCGGCGAGTACCTGCCGGTTGCCTTCGACCGTCACTGCATGCACGAGTTCGTGCTCTCCGGCGCCCCGATGAAGAAGCAACTGGGCATCAAGACGCTGGACCTGGCCAAGCGGCTGCTCGACTTCGGCTTCCACCCGCCGACCGTCTATTTCCCGCTGCTGGTCGATGAGGCCCTGATGGTCGAGCCGGTCGAAACCGAGAGCAAAGAGATGCTCGACTCCTTCGCTGAGGCGATCGAACAGATCCTCGAGGAAGCCGAAGGTGACCCTTCGATCGCGGCTTCGGCGCCGTATACGACACCGGTCCGCCGGCTTGACGAAGTCGGCGCCACCCGGAACCCGGTGATCCGCCAGCCACAGGCTGACCGGTAGATTGGGATTCCCCTCGCCCGCCAACTGACGGCGCGGCCGCCCTTTCATGCAGACCGACAAGGAGTACCGATGAGCACGACCGCTGAATCTTCTTCGCAGTACGGACTGACCCGCGAGCAGCTCGACTTCCTCGAGGTGATCAGGCAGATGGCGGTCGAAAAGGTCGCCCCACGCGCCGCCGAAATCGACGAGACCGGCGAGTTCCCGCAGGACATCCGCGAGCTCTTCGCCGAGTCACGACCTGTTCGGGCTGCCGTTCGAGGAGCAGTACGGCGGTACCGGAACCGGAGACCTCATGCTCTGCGCGGCAGTCGAGGAGATTCTCCAAGGTATGCGCCTCATCGGCCCTGATGCTGGCTGCCCAGGACCTCTCCTCACTGCCGATCAAGCTGTTCGGCTCGGACGACCTCAAGCAGCGCTGGCTGCCGAAGATGGCCTCCGGCGAGATCCTCGGCGCCTTTGCCCTCTCCGAGCCCGATGCCGGCTCCGATCCGGGCGCCATGCGCACCCGGGCGACGAAGACCGAAGGTGGCTGGCTGCTGAACGGCGCCAAGAACTGGATCACCAACTCCGGTGTCGCCGGCATGTACGTGACTTTTGCCGTGACCGACCCCGAAGTCAAGTTTTCCCGCGGCATCACCGCCTTCGTCGTCAAGCCCGATGCCGAAGGCTTCCGCATCGACACGCTCGAGCACAAGATGGGCATGAAGGGCTCGCCCACCGGTCAGCCGGTCTACGAAGACGTCTTCGTGCCCGATGAAGACGTGATCGGAGAGCCCGGCAAGGGCTTCGCCGTCGCCATGGGCACTCTGGACCGCTCACGGCTCGGCATCGCCGCTCAGGCCGTCGGCATCGCGCAGGGGGCCACGGACTACGCCGCGGCCTATGCCAAGGACCGGATCGCTTTCGGCAAGCCGATCAACCAGCTTCAGGGCATCCAGTTCAAGCTGGCCGACATGGAGACGAAGACGGCCGCCGCACGCGAGTTGCTCTACCGCGCCGCCTCGATGTCGGAGAACAACGAGCCCGGACTCGGCAAGTACTCGGCGATGGCCAAGCTGTTCGCCTCGGACGTCGCGATGGAGGTCACGGTCGAGGCGGTCCAGGTGCTCGGCGGCTACGGCTACGTCAAGGAGTACCCGGTCGAGCGCATGATGAGGGACGCCAAGCTGACCCAGATCTACGAAGGAACCAACGAAATCCAGCGCGTGGTCATCGCCCGCACCCTCGCCTGACCGATCCGGTCCGGCGACTCTGCGAGGGTGCTCAGGATGAGCGTTGTCAGCGGCACCTGGAAAAAGTGAACCGTTTCGTAGGCCTCGTGGCTGCGTTTCTGGTCGCGCTGTTATTCGCCGGCGGGGTTGCCGGCTGCGACAGCTCCGGAGACGGAGCCTCGCAGTCTGAACTGCGCGATACGGCGAACGCCTATGTAGACGCCCTCGTCGCGGCTTCCCCGGAGCGGGCCTGCCGATACGTTGCGCCTCCCCAGGGAAGCGACGGGCAGGCATGGCAACAGCAATGTGAGCAGAAGTTCCGTCGCGAACTTGATCCCCCTGAGACCGAAGTGCCCAGCTCCGGAGAAGTAGGTGGCGTAACTGTCACCGGAGAAGACGGCCTCGCGGAAGTCACCCTCCAGATCGAGGGCAGGACATTCGAGGATCAGCTTCGTTTCCGATTCGAAGACGGAACCTGGCTGCTCGTGAGCAAGCCTCAGAAGTGAGCGTTCAGGGGCTGAGGAGCGGTAGTCCGCAGCCGGGTTCGCTCTAGGGTTGGCTGCGATGAAGATCTTTTCGGGCATCCAGCCGACCGGGCAGAAACACCTTGGCAACTACATCGGGGCGATTCGCCAGTACGTCGAAGGTCAGGACAGAGGGGACCCGGCGGTTTTCTGCATCGTCGATCTCCACGCGATCACAGTTGCATACGACCCGAAGGAGTTGCGCGAGCGGCTCTATGACACAACCGCGATCCTGCTGGCCGCCGGACTCGATCCGGCGCGTTGCGTCCTCTTTCGCCAGTCGGATGTGCACGAGCACACCGAGCTGACCTGGCTGCTCGGTGCCGTCTGCGCCCACGGTGACCTCAACCGCATGCATCAGTTCAAGGACAAGTCCTCACGTCAGCGCGAACTGGTGTCGGCCGGCCTCTTCACCTACCCGCTCCTTCAGGCCGCTGACGTGCTGGCCTACCGGGCCGACGAAGTGCCGGTCGGAGAGGACCAGCGCCAGCACATCGAGCTGATGCGTGAGATCGCCCGGCGCTTCAACGAGCGCTTCGGGGACACCCTGACCGTGCCCGAGCACCGCATCCCCGAGATCGGTGCCAAGGTAATGGATCTGCAGGAGCCCGAGCGCAAGATGTCGACTACGGTCGGCGCCGACAGCGGCCGGGTCTACGTGCTTGACGAGGAAAAGGCGATCCGCAAGAAGTTCGGCTCGGCGGTCACCGACTCCGGCAGCGAGGTCCTCCGCGCCGCCGACAAGCCCGGAATCAGCAACCTGATCGGCATCTACTCCGTCGCATGCGGCATCTCCGAGGACGAGGCCGAGGTCGAATTCGAAGGCAAGCGCTACGGCGACTTCAAGAAGGCCGTCGCCGATTCGGTGGTCGAGTTCCTGGCCCCGGTCCGCGAGGCCTACCCCGAGATCCGTGCCGACGAAGGCGAGCTTGAGCGCATCCTTGGCGACGGTGCCGGAAGCGCCCGCGAGATCGCTTCGGCCACCTTGGCCGACGTGCGCGCCGCAATGGGCGTCGGCGTTCCGCCTGGCCGCTAGCCTCGGAGTATGTCCCGGGGCAAGCTGACCGTTCGAATCGCGGTGGTGCTCTTCGGACTGATGACGCTCGGTGGCGCCTGGCTTGTTTCGATCGACGGCTCGAGCCAGAGAGATCCGAGTCCGAATCAAACAGGCCAGGGCGACGCCGCGCCGACAGGCCCCATCCTCGAGGCCGACGGCATACCCGAGATCCCGAAGCTCTCGGACGGGCAGCGGGTCGACGCAAGGCGGATCCTCGCCAGTGACCCCTACGTCCGGCGTCTGACCCGCGACGTGGCATTCACTGTCGGGCGGCCTTACGTCTGGACCCGCTCCAATCAGGAGTTGCTCGGCGCGGCGGTCGACGTCAAGCTGGCGGCACCGTCCAGCTACCCGGTGATCACATGGCCAAGGCTCGCGAATACCGAGGTCCTGTTCGAGGAGGACCCGGATCTCGTTCAGCCCGGCATCCGGCCTGAGTCAGGGGAGTTCGAGGCCTCCGCCACCGGGGTAGAGAGCTTCACCGCTTTCGCTGATCTGGAGTCAGAAGGGGTCGTCTGGATCGTGCCGATGGGCAGAAGAGTCAATTTCGAGCCGCTCAACCGCGAACGGTTCCCGGGCCCGCACTCGGGCGACTGACCGCAAGGCGACCGGAACCGGGTCTAGGCTGTGGCGGTGGCTTCCCGGCTTGATCTGGACCTCGATCTGGACCTCGACGTCTTCGTCGGGCCCTTCGACCTGCTCCTGACCATCGTCCTGCGCGAGGAGGTCAGCCTGCTGGAGGTTGAACTGGGGGAGATTGTCGCCACCTACGTAGCCCGTCTTGAGGAGCAGGGCGAGATCGAGCTCGAGGTCGCGACCGAGTTCCTGGTCCTGGTTGCCGCCCTGCTGGAGCTGAAGTCCCGTCTGATGCTGCCGGGCGTCGAGGAGGAGCTCTCCGAGATGGAGCCGGCCGAGGCGGTCGAGGAGCTGGTTGCGCGCATGCTCGAGTACCGCCGGTACCGGGATGCCGGCCGTGAGCTCGCCGCCCACTTTGAGAGCCAGCGCGGATTCATGTACCGCTCCGCGCCGTTGCCGCTGGAGTTCCGCCGTCTGGCCGTGGACGCAGCCGAAGCCGTCTACGAGCCTGATCAGCTCGCCGCCGCGCTGGGCGACCTGCTCCAGCCGCCGGAGCGGCCCGACCTGTCCCACATCAAGTCGACGGTCTCGCTCCAGCGCAGGCTCTCCATCCTTCGCTCTGCCCTGACCCAGCTCTCCCGGTTCGACTTCGACGAGGAGTTCGGTGAGGAGGACCGCCTGACCCAGGCGGTGACCATCTTCGCCCTGCTCGAGCTCTACAGCGCCGGTGAAGCGGTTTGGGAGCAGACCGAGAACTGCGGCCCGATAACCGTCCGCCGGACCGACCAGACGCTGGCAAGGATGGCCTGAGCATGGAGGGGCATGACGAAACAACGGAGGCTGAAGAAGTCGCCTCGGCCGCTACGGGGCCCTCGATCGCCTCAGGAACGGAACCAGGGCCCGGGACCGTAGACCTGCCACAACTCGCACGCCAGATCGAGGCCCTGCTTTTCCTTTCGACCCATCCGGTCTCCGAACTTGACCTCGCCGAGGCCTGCCAGGTGGACGTTGACAGCGTCGCCGACGCCGTCGCCCTTCTCGAAGCCGACCTGGCGCCGGGCAGGCGCGGTCTGCTGCTTCGCCGTGTCGCCGGCGGGCTGACCCTCGCGACCGATCCTTCGACCGAAGCAGCCGCTCGCCGCCTGCTGGCCAAGCCGCGCACCCCGCCGCTGACCCAGGCTCAGGCCGAGACTCTGGCGATCGTTGCCTACCTGCAGCCGGTCTCCCGCCCCGAAATCGCCCGGATTCGCGGAGTCTCGTCCGAGTCGGCGGTCTCCAGCCTCAACGAGCGTGGCCTGATCGAGGAGTCGGGGCGCTCCCGCTTCGGAGCAACCATCTACAGAACTTCGGCCCTGTTCGAGAAGGTGTTCGGCCTTGAAGGTCTCGATGCCCTGCCGGACCCGACCCGCTTCGACCCGACCCCCGAAGACGAACGCGACCTGCGCGAGCGCCTGCTGGCCGCCGGAGAACAACGCGCCGAACCCTGAGCGCCGAACCCGGATCGCCAAACCCTGGCATTGGCACTGGCGGTCAGGGGTCGTTTCGATGGAGGTGTACACGCTAGATGGGCCAATAGACCCCCTAGCGTGTACACCAGCATCGCTCGGCGCAAATCGGGGCCGGGAGCCTCGGGTGGGGGCGGCCGATGGGGGTGGCCGAGGGTGGCGGGAGGCTCTTTCTGCCGTAACGGCATGACCCGACGATCCCGTGGGGCGCGGACAAGCCGTAGGTTTGGCTCATGCGACTTGCCAAGTATCTGGCCCATTCGGGCGTTGCCTCCAGGAGGAAGGCTGAGACGATCATCGGCGCCGGACGGGTGAGGGTCAACGGACAGATCGTCACCGACCCGGCGTACGGGGTGGAGATCGGTCAGGACATACGGGTCGATGGTCACGCCGTGGTGCCGGAGGGGCGTGAGGTCTGGATGGTCAACAAGCCGATCGATGTGATCTCGACCGCGGACGAACCCGGCAAACGCATGGCAGTGGTCGACCTGGTCGACAGTCCGTCACGGCTGTACCCGGTTGGTCGGCTCGACGCCGATTCGACCGGTCTGATGCTGCTCAGCAACGACGGCGAGCTTGCCAATCGCCTGACCCATCCCCGCTACGGCGTGGACAAGACCTATCGGGTGGTGACCCGCAACGAGGTCACGGACAGCGATCTCGAGCGCCTCGGAACCGGCGTTCCAGCTGGAGGACGGGAAGACCTTTCCGGCTCGGGTCAAGCGGCTCGGGACCAGCAGCTTCGACATCACGATCTCCGAAGGCCGCAACCGACAGGTCCGGCGCATGGTCGAGGCGGTCGGCAACTCGGTCACCGAGCTGAAGCGCATTTCCTTCGGTTCGCTCAGGATCGGCAAACTGCCTCCCGGACGAGCCAGGATGCTCGACGAACGCGAGGTCGCCCGGCTCTGGGAAGATGCAGGCGATGGCTGAGCAGACCAAGGTAGTGGCGCTTCGTGGGGCCACGCAGGCGGAGGAGAACTCGAAGGAGTCGATCGTCGAGTCCACGGCGAAGCTGATGCATGAGCTGATGGCGATGAACGAGCTCGACCCTGCCCACATGATCAGCGCGATCTTCACCACCACTGATGACCTCGACGCCGAGTTTCCGGCGGTCGCAGCGCGTGGCATCGGCCTCAGCGAGGTGCCGCTGATGTGCGCGAGGGAGATTCCGGTGCCCGGGGCGATGCCTCGTGTGATCCGGGTCATGGTCCACTGCAACCTTTCCGGCTGACCAGCCGATCCGCCACGTCTACCTCGGTGAGACGCGCGCTCTGCGCACCGACCTCAACGCGGCTCAGTAGCCCGCTCCGGAGACAGTATGAGCGCGCAATTCAACAGCAGGCTGGCTTCGATCCCCGGATACACGCCGGGCGTGCCCAAGGGACAGAGCGCCGAGGACGTCGCCGGTTCCGACCTGGCCCAGCTCGCATCGAACGAATCGCCACATCCGCCGCTGACCGAGGTGATCGAGGCGATCGGCGAGGCAGCAGGTTCGATGAACCGCTACCCGGACCCCGACGCCACCCGGCTGCGCGGCCGCCTGGCTGAGGTCCACGGGGTCGGTCCTGAGCGGATCGCCGTCTCCAACGGCTCCTGCGAGATCCTCCTGGCCGCCGGCGAAGCGATGCTTGAGCCTGGCGCGACCGTGGTCTACTCCTGGCCGGCCTTCTCGATGTATCCCAACCTGGCGGCGATGACCGGGGCCGATGAGGTCCGGGTGCCGCTCGCTGAAGGTGAGATCCACAACCTGGGCGCGATGCTCGAAGCGATCACGCCGGAGACGCGTCTGGTCATGGTCTGCAACCCGAATAACCCGACCGGCACCTATCTGCCGAGCGCTCAGGTCGCCGAGTTCGTGAGTCGCGTGCCCGAAGACATCACCGTGATCCTCGACGAGGCTTACATCGAGTTCCAGCAACACGACGACCCGTCAGCGTCGATTCGGTTGCTCGAGCAGCACGACAACCTGGTCGTCCTGCGTACCTTCAGCAAGTCGCATTCCCTGGCTGGACTGCGGGTGGGCTACTCGATCTCTTCACCCGAGTTCCGCGCGGCTGTGGACGCCGTGCGCCAGCCCTTCAGCGTCAACGCCCTGGCCCAGGCGGCCGCCACCGAGGCCCTGGCCCACTCCGGGGCGATCGGTGAACAGATCGAGGCCTCGATCGCAGAGCGGGAGCGGGTCGAGGCCGGCTTCGCGGCGATCGGTCTGGATACCGCTGAGACGGCGGCCAACTTCTCCTGGGTATCGCTTGGTGAGCGCGGCGCCGACATCGAACCGGACGTGGTCGCTGACCTCGCCCGGGCCGGCATTGTGGTCCGGCCCGGAAGGCTGCTCGGCGGACCGGGGAGGCTTCGCATCTCCTACGGCACGAAAGAAGAAAACGACCGGATGCTGGCTGCGCTCGGCGATTCGATCGCCAGACATTCGTGACAGCGGCAGCGCTCGACCTGATACAAACCCGGCAGTGACTCAGTCGAAGCCACAGACCCTCCGCCCGCCCGTCGGGCTCGCAGCCCGCTCCGCGGGCTCAGGTTCTGCTGCTGCTTCCTGGTCGTATTCACGATTTATCTAGGCGTCCGGTGACGCCGGCCTCGGGTCGGCGCCAACAACACTCTTCAGCCGCCGGGCGCCACGCCCCGGGACCCGTCCGTGGTTCCACCGCACCGTCCCGGCGACGCTGCGGAAAGTAGAGTCTTCGCAATTCAAGAAAGGCATTCCCAAAGATGATGATCGTGATGAAAGAAGGGGCGACGGAGGATCAGATCGCCCATGTAGTTGAAAGGGTCGAGCAGGTCGGCTGCACCGCCCACGTTTCCAAAGGTGAATTGCTCACCGTGATCGGTGCGATCGGTGACCGCGACAAGGACCAGCAGCTCTCGCTGGACGGCACGCCCGGCGTGGACCACATAGTCCCGATTGCCAAGCCGTTCAAGCTGGCCTCCCGCCAGATCAAGGACGGTGCCGACTCGGTTCTGGAGATCGGTGGACGAAAGGTCGGCGGCACGAACTTCGCCCTGATGGCCGGACCGTGCACAGTGGAAAACCGCGACCAGATGCTGGCCTCGGCTGACGCCGTCGCCGAAGCCGGAGCGACCATGCTGCGCGGTGGTGCATACAAGCCGCGGACCTCTCCATACAGCTTCCAGGGACTGGGCCGCGAAGGTCTTCGCCTGCTGGCCGAAGCCAAGGAGCGAACCGGCCTGCCGATCGTGACCGAGTTGCTCGACCTTCGCGACCTCGACGACGTTCTCGGCGTGGCCGACGTGATCCAGATCGGTGCCCGCAACATGCAGAACTACTCGCTGCTGTCGGAGATCGGCAAGTCCGGTCGCCCGGCCCTGCTCAAGCGCGGCCTCTCGGCCACGGTCGAGGAGCTGCTGATGGCCTCCGAGTACATCCTCAAAGAGGGCAACGAGAACGTGATGCTCTGCGAGCGCGGAATCCGCACCTACGAGACCGCGTACCGCTTCACGCTCGACCTGCTCGCCGTGCCGGCGCTCAAGGAGCAGACGCACCTGCCGGTGATCGTCGATCCGAGCCACGCGCCCGGCCGCCGCGACTGGGTCGAATCGATGTCGCTGGCCGCGGTCGCTGCCGGAGCCGACGGGATCATCGTCGAGGTCCACAACGATCCCGACAAGGCGATCTGCGACGCCGCCCAGCAGGTGCCGACCTCTGACTTCGGCGAGCTGACCTCGAAGATCGAGTCGATCGCGGGGGTTGTAGGCAAGACGGTTTCCCGGGCCTGAGGTGATGCGCCTCGCCATCCTTGGCGTGGGGCTGATCGGCGGCTCGATCGGCATGGCCGCGCGAGAGCGCGGTCTGGCCGAGGTGACCGGCTTCGTGCGCAATCCGGAGCGGGCACCGGAATGCGTCGAGCTTGGCGCGGCTGACCGCATGGCGGGCTCGATCGAAGAGGCCGTCAAGGATGCCGATGTGGTGATCTGCTGCGCCTCGGTCGCCTCGATGGTCAGCATGGCCGAGGCGGCCCTTGCGGCCGCCGGACCGGACTGTGTGGTCACCGACGTCGGCTCGACCAAGCAGGAACTGGTCGAGGCGCTCGGATCAGACGAACGCTTCATCGGCGGCCACCCACTGGCCGGGCGCGGAAACCGCCGGCGTGGTCAACGCGCGGGCCGACCTCTACGAGGGCGCACGCTGGTACCTGACCCCGACCGAGAGCTCCTCCGGGCTGCTCTACGACCGGATCCAGAAACTGGTCGCCGGCCTCGGCGCAAGACCGATGGCGATCGAGGCGGCCGAGCATGACCGGGCGATGGCCGTCGTCAGCCACCTGCCGCATGTCTTTGCCAACCAGCTCGCCTTCCAGGGTCGGCCCGGCACCGAGCGGCTCGGTGCCCTGGCTCCGAGCCTGCGCGACGCCACCCGCGTCGCCGGATCCAACCCGGCGATCTGGGGGGAGATCTTCAGCACCAACCACGCCGCCGTGGTCGAGGCGATCGACCGGGCGATCGAAGGGCTGGCCGAGGCCCGCGAGGTGATCGCCTCCGCCGACGTGCGCCGGATCACCGGCTGGCAGGCTGCCGCTGCGGCCGAGCGGGCCGGCCTCTCGGGTGCCGAGACCGAAGCAGAGGCCGAGCACGAACTGCGGGTGCTGGTCCCGAACCGACCCGGCGTCCTGGCCGAACTCGCCCTGGCCCTCGGCAAGGCCGGCGTCAACATCACCGACATGTCGCTCGATCCGACCCCCGACATGAGCTCGGGCGCGATCTCGATCTGGGTGTCCGGAGCCGAGCGAGGCCGGCAAGGCCGAGCGCTGCATCTCCGGGTCTCGGCCACACGGTCAGCCTGCCCGACGAGGTCTGAGGTGGAAACCGGGCGCTTCAGCCCCGTCGGGCCCGCTGGCCGGCAGGCTCACTCCGCCGGCCGACAAGTCGATCTCCCACCGGGCGGCGATCATCGGCGCGATCGCCGACGGTCCGACCCGGGTCACCAACTTCCTCGACTCCGACGACACCCGCTCGACCCTCGAGCGCGGTCGCCAACCTCGGCGCGATGGTCAACCCCGAGCCGCGCGACTGCATGCCGGATGAGTTCACGATCGAAGGGGTCGGGCCCGGCGGTCCGCGCAGTCTCGGGCGGATCGACGTCGGCAATGCCGGCACGCTGATGCGTCTGCTGCCAGGCTGGATCGCCGGCTACGAAGGCGGCCTCTGGCGGATGAACGGGGACGCCTCGATCCGCAGGCGGCCGGTCGACCGGATCGCCGACCCGCTGCGCCTGATGGGCGCCGAGATCGAGGTCACCGACGGACGCTTCCCACCGATCCGGATCGACGGCCGGGCGCTGCAGGGGATCGAGTACGAACTCCCGGTGGCCAGCGCCCAGGTGAAGTCATGCCTGCTGATCGCCGGTCTGCGGGCCGAAGGTCCGACCACGGTGATCGAACCGCTGGCCACCCGCGACCACACCGAAGTCATGCTCGAAGCAGCCGGGGCCCGGATCGAGCGTGGCAACGGCCGGGTCACCATCTGGCCAAGCCCGAACCTGAAGCTCGACGAGGTCGAGGTCCCGGCTGACATCTCCTCGGCTGCCTTCTTCCTGGTCGCCGGTTCGATCGTTCCCGGCTCGGAGATCGTGCTCGACAGGATCGGCATCAACCCGACCCGGACCGGAATCCTGAGCATCCTCGAGCGCATGGGCGCCGACATCGAGGTCGAGCCGCAGGACACCGGAGCCGGCCATGCCGGGGGCGGGGGAGAGCCGATCGGCCGGATCACCGTGAGCTCGAGCCGGTCTCAGCGGTACCCGGATCGACGGGGAGGAAGTCCCACTGGCGATCGACGAGCTGCCGCTGGTTGCGCTCGCCGCCTGCTTTGCCGAAGGGGAGACCGTGATCGCCGATGCAGAGGAGCTCAAGCGCAAGGAGTCCGACCGGATCGCCGTTGTAGTCGACGCACTCGCCGGCCTCGGGGCCGAGATCGAGGCCACCGAAGACGGCATGGTGATCACCGGCACCGGCGGGCTTCGGGGCGGCACCGTCAACTCCCACGGAGACCACCGCATCGCCATGCTCGGGGCAGTCGCCGGCATCGCCAGCCGGGAAGGCGTCGAAGTGATCGACATGGAAGCCGCTTCGGTCAGCTACCCCGGCTTCGCGGCCGACCTGGCCGGTTTGACCGAAGGCTGACCCCGAGTCAGCTCTGCGACTCGGCGGCGATCTGCTCGCCGACCCAGTCGTCGAGCATCTGCCAGCGGTCGTAGAGCCATTCGGTGCGGGCCTCGTCGCCGGAAGGCAGGTCCGATGCCGGGTAGCGCCAGAACCGGATCCTGACCGTCTTGCCGACCAGGACGCCGGCGCGGATGTCCGCGACCGTGCGCACGCCGTCGAAGCCGTAGTGGGCGCAGAAGACGATGTCGGTGCCGGCGGCGGCTTCGTCGATCAGGGCCAGCGGTCCGCCCAGGCGCGGCGGCAGCAGGTGGTTGAGCCGGTCGGCCAGCGGGGCGATCTCCGGCTGGCGTTCGGCGATCACCTCCTGGGCACGGGCGATCTTCTTCGGGGTCGGCCGGGTGCCCTCCGGGTACATGGCGAGGATCTCCCCGGGACTCATGTCGTGGGTCAGCCGTCGGACCGCGGTGATCTCGGTGTCGGGTCGGGCGAGCCGCGCTTGATGAAGACGGTCGGGATCCAGCGGCCGCCGATGTCGATTGCCGGCAGGGCGCGGATCTCCTGCTTGATCACGTAACGGACGCCGATTCCGTTGGTGTGGCCGATGAAGACGTCGCCGATCAGGTTGTCGAGGATGCTGGCGTGGCGCAGCATCAGGATGAAGGGACCTTCTGCGGTCAGGTCCGAGGTCTTCGACGTCGAACTTCATCCCGAACAGGATCCGCACCGCGCCGAGGTGATTGCGGGCCCAACGGATGCGCAGCACGTAGATCCAGCGCCGGCGCCGGATCGACCCGCGTGCCGAAGGGCCCTCCCGTCAGCACGTAGATGAACGGCAGCTTGACCAGCGCCTCGATCTCGCCGAAGAGGAAGACCCAGAGGCCGGGAAGCAGACGCACGTAGACCCAGGGCTTGCGCCGGGTGATCCACATGGTCAGGTCGACTGCGGCCGCAACCAGCATGATCAGAGGGGAAAGCACGGTCATCAGGACGAAGGCGAGCAGCTCGAGGGTGATGCCGAGGATGCGACGGCCGATCCGGGGGAGGAACGGGCCCGTCGTCGGGAAAGAGCGGACCGGGGCCGGGGGTCTGAACGCGCATCCGCGCGATCGTATTCGCGCGGGCGGCCGGCCGGGAGTCCCGCCGTCAGGCGGGAATCCCCGTACCATGCTGAATTCGATGAACGAGCGGGCAGACAATTGGTAATCGCGATCGACGGGCCGGCCGGCGCCGGCAAGTCGAGCGTTGCGCGCGCGGTCGCGGAAAGGCTCGGCTTCACCTACCTCGATTCGGGCGCGATGTACCGCTGCGTCGGCGCTGACCTGCCTCGAGTGGGGGGCCGACCCCGAGCAGTCGGGCGAAGCGACCTCGACCTCGGAGTCGATCGAGATCTCCTTCGAAGACGGCGAGGTCCTGATCGACGGGGTCGACGTGAGCGATGAGATCCGCAGCCCCGAAGTGACCGAGGCGGCCTCGAAGGTCGCCGTCCACCCGGGAGTGCGAGCGGCGATGGTCACCGAGCAGCGCCGGTTGATCGAGTCCGGCCGCTACGTGACCGAGGGCCGCGACATCGGCACCGTGGTCAGCCCGCGAATCGCCGCTCAAGATTTTCCTGACCGCCACGCCCGAGGTCCGGGCCGAACGGCGCGCCGCGCAGACCGGCGGGGATGCAGCGCGAAATCCTCGCCGCCCAGGACGAGCGCGACCGTCGCGACACCGAACGCGAGCACGGTGCCCTGAAGAGCGCCGATGACGCGGTCGAGATCGACACGTCCGGCATGGCGATCGACGAAGTCGTCGACCGGATCGCCGCGCTGGCGGCCGAGCGCGGTCTGGCCTGACCATGGCTGCCGTTCCCACAGTGGCCGTCGTCGGCTTCCCGAACGTCGGCAAGAGCACCCTGGTCAACCGGCTGGCCGGGGGCCGTGAAGCCGTGGTCCACAGCGAGGCCGGCGTAACCCGTGACCGCAAGCGGGTCCGCTGCGACTGGAACGGCCGTGAATTCGACCTGCTCGACACCGGCGGCATCGATCTCGAGGACGAGTCCGAGATGGCCGCCGACATCCAGCGTCAGGCCCGGCTCGGCATGGAAGAGGCCGACGTGATCCTGCTGGTCACCGACGGCAAGGCCGGGCTGCGTGCCGGCGATCAGGACATGGCGCGCCAGCTGCGGGACTCCCCGGTTCCGGTGATCCTTGCTGTCAACAAGTCGGACCGGGCCGTCGACCAGTACGGCGCCGCTGAATTTCATGGTCTCGGTCTGGGCGAGCCGTATCCTGTATCCGCAACCCACGGCATGGGCACCGGCGACCTGCTCGACCGGGTGGTCGAGGCTCTGGGTGACCGGCCGCCGCGAATTGACGACGACGGAAGCGTTCGCGTCGCGGTGATCGGCCGTCCCAACGTAGGCAAGTCTTCGCTGGTCAACCGCATGCTCGGTGACGAGCGCGTGATCGTCTCCGATGTCGCAGGAACCACCCGGGACGCGATCGACACCGAGGTCGAGGTCGACGGCCGCCGGATCGTGCTCGTCGATACGGCCGGTCTCAGGCGCAAGTCGAAGGTCGCGGGCTCGGTCGACCACTACGCCCAGCTGCGATCGGAGCGCGCGATCGAACGGGCCGATGTGGCCTTGATCGTCTGCGACGCCGAAGAAGGGGTTCGCTCGGAAGACCTCAAAGTCGGAGAAATCGCGATGAAGGCGGGCTGCGCAACGCTGATCGTGATGAACAAGTGGGACATCACCGAGGCCGACATCGACGATACGCGGGCCCGGGTGGCCCGCAAGATGAGATTGCGACCGGAGGTGGTCACGGCCTCGGCCAAGACCGGCCGCAACGTCGCCGGTCTGCTTTCCAGGGCTGCCGAACTGGCTGACCGCGCTTCCCAGCGCATCCCGACCCCTGCGCTCAACCGGTTCGTAGCCGACGTGGTCACCACGACGCCGCCGCCGTCGCGTCGCGGACGTCGGCTGAAACTCCTGTACGCCGCTCAGATTGAAGTCAGCCCACCGCGCTTCTCGATTCAGGTAAACGACCGCCGGCTGATCGTGCGCGACTGGGCCTATCACCTGGAAAACAGGCTGCGAGACGCATACGGACTCGAAGGGGTGCCTTTGGTCATCGATTACGTGCCGCGAAGCAACAGCCGCTCGTCGCAGTAGGTCAATAGGCTGACCCAAATGTCTGACCAAACGAGCCAGTCCCTGAATCTCGCCGAAGGCGAGCACCTGTTCACCTCGGAATCCGTGACCGAGGGCCATCCGGACAAGGTGGCCGACAAGATTTCCGACACCATCCTCGACGCCTGCCTTGCGCAGGACCCGGTCTCACGGGTTGCATGCGAAACCCTTGTCAACACCGGCCTCGCGGTGATTTCCGGCGAACTCTCGACTACTGCGGACATCGACGTCACCGAACTGGTCCGAAATACGATCTGCGAAATCGGTTACGACAACGGCGACGTCGGATACGACGGCAATGCGATCGCCGTACTGGTCGGTCTCGACAAGCAGTCACCCGACATCGCACAGGGCGTGGATGAAGGCATTGAGACCCGTGTCGGCCACTCCGAGGACAGATTCGATCGCGAGGGTGCCGGTGACCAGGGAATGATGTTCGGCTACGCGACCCGGGAGACCGAATCGCTGATGCCGATGCCGGTCCAGATCGCTCACCGGCTGGCCGAACGGCTGACCCTCGTCCGCAAGAACGGCACCCTGGACTACCTTCGACCCGACGGAAAGACCCAGGTGACGGTGCGCTACGCAGACGGACGTCCGGTGGCGATCGAGCGCGTGCTGATCTCGACCCAGCATGCCGACGGCATCGAAAAGACCGACAGGCTGCAGCCGGAGCTCTGGGAGAACGTCATCCTGCCCGTACTGAACGAGGAATACGGCGAGCTGCTCGACGAAAACGCGCTCTACAAGAGCCTGCTGATCAACCCGACCGGCAAGTTCGTGATCGGCGGTCCGGTCGGAGATGCCGGCCTCACCGGCCGCAAGATCATCGTCGACACATACGGCGGCGCCGCCCGCCACGGAGGAGGGGCCTTCTCCGGCAAGGACCCCTCGAAGGTCGACCGCTCGGCAGCCTACGCAGCCCGATACGCCGCCAAGAACGTGGTTGCCGCAGGACTGGCCGAACGTTGCGAGGTTCAGGTCGCCTACGCGATCGGCGTCGCCCACCCGGTCTCGATAATGGTCGAGACCTTCGGCACCGGCAAGCTTTCCGACTGGCAGCTCTCGCAGATCGTCACCGACACCTTCGACCTGCGACCGGGTGCCTTCCGCGAATACCTCGATCTGAACCGGCCGATCTACAAGGACACCGCCGCCTACGGCCACTTCGGCCGCAGCAACGAGAACTTCACCTGGGAGCGCACCGACCGCGCCGAAGCCCTGGCCGAAGCCTCCGGAACCTGACGCGCCCCCATACCCCCTGAACCAAGGCCTTCGTCCGCAGTGAGCCGTGGGCCGATCAAGGCGCGCTGCTCTGTGTGACCCATCCGGTCGAAAGTTACGTAGTTTCTACCCAGAAACACGGGTTCGCCTCAACTAGCGTTCACGGCAGGTAAGGATCCGACGAAGCAGGAACCGCTTCTAGTCCTACCTCATCGTCGAACGAGTACGACAATCCAGGAGGCTGCAGCGACATGAATCGTTACGCGGGTGAACGTTACGTGAGTGAATCGGAGTCAGGTTGCGACCTGAGCCACCGGGTTTTGTGGCTTATCGCCCTGACCTTCGCCATAGTGCTCTCGATGAGCGTGCTTGGTTCTGCTTCGGCAAGCGCAGCCGACGGCACGATCGTCGCAACGAAGGGTGGGAACCGTTCCGCGTCCAACGCTGTCTCCGGGTCCACGACCTATGCCGATCCGGTTGACGGTCGCCACTTTCGAGTACACCCAGGGTGATCCGACTTCCGGCGCCACGACGTGGACTGCGTTCCCGTCTGCCACCGCAGCGAACGGCCAGGCTTCCGTCACCGTCGCGCCCGGTATCTACTTCGTTCGCGAGCGGTCGGGAGGCACCGGTACCGGCAATTTCGGACCGGTGCAGAGCCTTGTCTGGAGCGGTGCGCCGAGCAGCCCTACGTCGCCAGGGTGAACGTGCAGTCCGGGCAGACCACCTACGCCTATCCCCATACGAATACGAACTCGAACCCGGATAACTGGAGCCCGACCAACAGCGGGAGCGGGAGTAATAACGGCTCTCCCGTTCATCAACGTGCGCGACAACCAGGCGCTCGCCCCGGGTTGCGGGCAGAACCTGCTCCTCGTGCTCGACAGATCGGGATCGATCGAGCCCTACGAGGACATTTACGCCGAGGCGGCCAAGCAGTTCGTCCAGCACCTGGATGGCACCCCGACCCAGATCGGGATCATCAGCTTCAACAACAACGTCAACTCGTATCAGCCCGCGACCGGAAGCTCGAGCTACTACCGCGCGCCGCTCGACCTGAGCGTGCCCGGCAACGCCGCACTGCTCGAAGCAACGATCGACAACATCTACACGGGTACCAACAACCTCACCAACTGGGACGGAGTGCTCAACGCCGCATCGAAGGCGAAGTCATTCACCCCGAACGGCCTTACCGGGACAGACCGCCAACCCGGATCAGGTCGTATTCATCACCGACGGTAATCCGACCGCCAACGACACGGTCGGGTCCCAGAATCTGTTCAACCTGACCACCGGTATGGCATCTGCCAACAAGGTCAAGACCGAGACCGCCCGCGCCGGCACGAAGCTGCGAATCCTGGCGATCGGTGTCGGCAACGGCGTGACCGTCGAGAACCTCGCTGTCGTCTCGGGTCCCGATGAGGGCATCGACGGCGACTACGCGAACCCGACAATCGCGGAACTCGAAGCTGCGCTCGACGAGTATCGCCGCGACCCAGTGTGGTGGCCGCGTCTACATCCGCAAGCACCTGACCAGCGACCCCACGAACCAGGCCGACTGGTTCTACACCGCGACCGACCCGCGGCCGGGCTTCACGCCTTCCTACCTGGACGACAACCGCGCCACCCATCCGAGCGGGATCCCGCCGGTGATCGAGACCGGCCGCCTTCTTCCAGCTGCTGCCCGCCGTCCCCGACCACGGTGACCATCTCCGAAGACGCCGCCGGCCAGCCCTATCCGAGCTTCGACCTGACTGACATCACCTGCCGCGACGACGGCTTCGAGTGTGGGAGCCGTCGTACCCGGTACTCGGAACGGCCTGGCCTACGAGCCTCGACCTGAACGAAGGAGACGACGTCTACTGCACGTTCACCAACAAGCCGAAATCGAGCCTGACGGTCAGACAAGACCCCCGACGACCAGACGATCAACGCCGGCGAAGACGCCGTGTTCACGATCGGAGTGACCAACACCGGCCAGGCGCCGGCCACCAACGCCAGTCTGAACGACACCCTGCCCGCGCCGGGCGTCGGCGGCTGGACCTTCATCTCGCAGCCGGCCGGCAACCCATGCACGATACGTCGGCAACCAGCTGAGTTGCGCCTTCGGCACCATCTCGCTGCCGGTGAGCAGCCGGCACCGTCGAGGTGAAGACCGGCACCTCCTATGCCGCTGTGGCGTCTACGACAACCCGACCGCGACCGTCTCCGCCGACAACACGCCCAATGCCAGCGACGAGGGCAAGATCACCTGCGTCAAGCCCGACCTCTCGGTGAGCAAGACCGGCAACGGCACGGTCAACGCCGGCGAGAACGTCGAGTTCACCATGATCACCAGCAACGCCGGTCCGGGCACGGCCAAGGCCGTAACCCTCACCGACACCCTGCCCTCGGGCACCGCCGGCGGCTGGATGATCGACTCCCAGCCGGCCGGCAACCCCTGCTCGATCACCGGGGGCACGCTGAACTGCGTCCTTCGGTGACCTCGCCTCGGGTGCGCTCGAGACGGTCACGGTGAGAGCCGCGACCAGCTACTCGACGATGCACGCGTCTACAACACACTCGGTAACCGCCTCGCGCCACCAACGCGCCCGATGCCGCAGCCAACGCCATCGTGTCACCTGCCAGAAGCCGAACCTCTCGGTGAGCAAGACCGGCAACGGTACGGTCAACGCGGGTGAGGACGTTGAGTTCACCATCGCAGGTGGGCAACGGTGGGCCGGGACGGCGACCGCATGTGACCCTGAGCGACACGCTGCCGTCAGGCACGGTCGGTCCCTGGACGATCGACAGCCAGCCGGCCGGCGACCCCTGCTCGATCACCGGCGTATTGAGCTGCGCCTTCGGCGATCTCGCCTCAGGTGACTCGAAGACGGTCACGGTCGAAGGCTCCGACCGACTACGACAACTGCACCGTCTACGACAACAATGGCATCGCTTCGGCGAGCAACTCCCCCGACGTAGCCAGCAACGACGCGACCGTGAACTGCCTGAAGCCGGCTCTGACGGTCGACAAGTCCGGCAACGGACCGGTCAACGCCGGTGAGGACGTCGTGTTCACGATCGTGGTCGACAACGGCGGGCCGGGTGCGGCCAAGGCTGTCACCCTGAGCGACACGCTGCCGTCAGGCACGGCGGGTGCCTGGACGATCGACACCCAGCCGGCCGGAAACCCCTGCTCGATCAGCAGCGGTGTCCTGAACTGCGCCTTCGGCGACATGGCCTCGGGTGACTCGAAGACGGTCACGGTGAAGGCTTCGACCGACTACGACAACTGCTCGGTCTACGACAACACGGCGACCGCTTCGTCGACCAATGCTCCGGACGGCGAAGATGACGCCACGGTCACCTGCCAGAAGCCGAACATTTCGGTCAAGAAAACTGGCAACGGCCCGATCAGTGCCGGACGAGGATGTCGAATTCTTCATTGAAGTCAGCAACACGGGTCCCGGCACGGCCAAGGCCGTGACCCTCACCGACCCGCTGCCCTCAGGCACGGCCGGAGCCTGGTTCATCGAATCCCAGCCCGCCGCGAACCCCTGCACGATCACCGGCAACACGCTGAGCTGTTCCTTCGGTGACATGGTCCAGGGCGCATCCGTCTCAATCGAGGTCGAGGCCACGACCGATCGAGACAACTGCTCGGTCTACGACAACACGGCGATCGCTTCGGCGATCAACAGCCCGGACGCCGCTGACGACGCGTCCGTAGCCTGCGAGACGACCAACCTGTCGATCAACAAGTCCGGCAACGGCACGATCAACGCGGGCCAGAATGTCAAGTTCACGATGACCGTGACCAACGACGGACCGGGAACGGCCAAGGGCGTCACTCTCAGCGATCCGCTTCCGTCAGGGACGGCCGGAGCCTGGGCCATCGCCAGCCAGCCGGCCGGCGATCCCTGCTCGATCGGCGGCAAGACCCTGTCCTGTTCCTTCGGCGATCTGGCACCGGGTGCCTCGGTGACTGTCAAGGTCAAGGCACCCACCAGCAAGGACAAGTGCGCGGTCTACGAAAACACCGCTACCGCGGCCGCCACCAACAGCCCGAAGGTCGAGGACGACGCCACGGTCAGGTGTAAGAAGCCCGCTCCGCCGAAACCCGTCATCAAGCTGAAGAAGACATCCAACAGGAAGAAGGTCCAGCCCGGTCAAACGGTGCGCTACCAGGTGTGGATCCGCAACACCAAGAAGGGTTCTGTGGCGAAGAACCTGAAGATCTGCGACCGCCTGCCGCGGCGGATGAGCATCGTCCGCAACGGTCGCGGTTTCTTCGACAACGGCAGGCTCTGTTGGAAGCTGGATGAGCTGCCCTACCAGAAGAAGTGGACCACCCATTTCCACTACTCAGCGAAGGTCGACGGCGATGTCAAAGCGGGGACGAAGCTCAAGAACGTCGTGACCGTCGGCAAGAAGAAGGCCAGCCGGACGGTAGTGGTCATCCGTCCCCAGGGCGTGGCTCCGGCCGGTGGCGGGGGCAACACCCCAGTCACCGGTTAGTGCGGAGGGCAGGCCTGTGAACCCGTGGAGGCTGATGGCGCTCTCCGGGGCCGGACTGGCGATTCTGTTCGGCCCCGGACCGGGTGCTCAGGCTGCCGGTCCGGCTGCCGGGCTTCCCGGGTCCGGCGTGCGCATCTCGTCCCTGCCCGGCAAGTCGGTGCCCGGCCCTTCGAAGAAGGGGGGCACCTATTCGGCGCGCGTCGTGGTCGGTACGGCCGTGCGGCGCAGGCCCGGCGGTAAATCGAAAGTCTGGTACGCGAGTGGCAGAACCAACTGGTCGAAGTCGGAGCAGCGACTGATGGTCCTCTCGTCCCGGAAGGTCGATGGCGAAGTCTGGCTCAAGGTCCGGCTCCCGATTCGCCCGAACGGAACGTCCGGCTGGATTCCCAGGGATCGTGTGCAGCTGTCCCTCTCGAGGCGGTTCATCCTGATCGATCTTTCCCGCAGGTCACTCGCGGTCTACCGAAAGGGTCGTGTGCTGACCCGGTTCCGGGTGGTGGTCGGCGCGCCCTCTACTCCGACGCCCCGGGGGCTTTTCGCCACCTACGACCGGGTCAGGCAGAGTGACCCCGACGGCTTCGCCGGCCCGTGGGTACTGACGATAACCGCGCACTCCAGGGTGCTGCAGAGCTTCGACGGAGGGCCAGGGGTGGTCGGTCTCCACGGCCGCGGCGGTGCCAGCCTTCTGGATCCATTGGGCTCGGCCCGGTCCCACGGCTGCGTGCGCATGAACAACTCCCGGATCCGTTACCTCTCGAGGATCATGAAGGGCACGGCAGTTCGAATCCAACGTTGATTTGGCGCACCGACCGCGCCGAAGCCCTGGCCGAAGCCGCCGGATCGAGTTGAGCCGCGCACCCGCGTCGGCCTGAGTGAACCGACACTTCTCGCGTCTCCGTGGTTTGCAGGTAGAGTGACTTGAGTCGGCTCGAAGGAATCAAACGACCGATCGACGGTAGGAAACCAGACGGAAAGCCGAAATCGCCCTAAAGAAACAGGGGACACTGCATCTCGACTACCGAGACGCCATCAGGAGCAGCGACCCGCTTCTCAGGTCCGCTGGCTTGGCGCTGGAGCTTGCCTCGCGGATGATCCCCTCGTCGCTGACCATCTTCTCGGCGCGATCGGCCCCGTCCAGCCCTCGCCTGCTCGTCGTCAGGGCCGACTCGTCGCTCGGCACCGATTCGGACGGCATCGCTATCGAGTGTCTGGAGATGAGCGGCGATTCGTACCCGCTGCTTGATGCGGCAGACACGTCAACCTGGGTCTCGCTGCTCGACCGGACGGACCTTGATCAGAGACCGATCTTCTCGGAAAGCGAGTTCGCCACTGATTTCCTGCCTCGATACGGCCTCAAACATGCGATCTCGCTCCATCTGGTTCCGGATTCAGGCGAGCCCGATGCCGCGGTGGCGATGTTCAGAGCAGGCAGTGAGCCGGATTTCACCGATCGTGAAAGAGCTTTTCTCCTCCATTCCGGCCCGGTCCTGGCCCACTCCTTCCGCTGCGCGTTGGAGGCGGAGGCTGAGCTGCCCGAACCCACCGGTCGGCTTTCCGTGCTCACAAAACGCGAGCACGAAATAGCCAATCTCGCAGCTCGCGGATCGAAGAACGATGAGATCGCCGCTCAGCTCAACATCGCTCCGGGCACGGTCAAGACCCACCTCCGCAACATCTATTCGAAGCTGGACGTCGACTCTCGGGTCCATCTTGCGATGCGCATGGCCGGTCACTGACCGGCTGACCCGAACCGGCTACGTACTTTCAAGATGCCTACTCCGTTGGGAGTAAGCCCGTTGGGGCAGGCGTCCGGATAGGCCTACGCCCTGCGGTGTATTTTCGGCACGGTTGCCGGTCCCTTTGTATCTACTGCGCGTTACCGGGACAGACAGGCACCGGCTCCGAAGCACTCTCAGTCGGCTCGATCTGACCGCCACGTCGTCAGAGCAGGAGACACAACATGAATTCAAGTCGTAGCGCGTGAGGTCCAGAGCGTCGGCGACAAGAAGACGCCGGTCACCGGTTAGCCGGGCGGTTTCGTGATCACCTGCAAGGCAAGACTCGTCGGGTCAGGGCTGGTCGCGGCCCTGACCGTTGCGGTTGTCCTGGCCGGCCCCGCGAGCGCGGCGGATCTCTCGCCCGTCGATGCGAGCGGAGCCTCAGCACCAACTGAGGCGGTCGAGGCGCTGCCCCTTCCCGAAGGCGTCGACCGCGGGGTCAGCGTTTCGTCGCTTCCCAGCAAGAGGGTCCCGGGACCATCCAGAAAGGCGGGAACCTATACCGCCCGGATCCTGATCGGCACGGCGGTCAGGCACCGGCCCGGTGGCAGGTCCGTCAGGTGGTATGCCCGGACCCGGACCAAGTGGTCCGGGAACGGTCAGCGGCTCATGATCCTTGCCTCAAGGCAGGTCCGCGGCAAGACCTGGCTGAAGGTGCGTCTCCCGATCCGGCCCAACGGAAGCAGCGGCTGGATCCCGCGCGATCGCGTCAATATCGCGCGCTCGTCCGAATACATCGTGATCGACCGCTCCAGGCGCATGCTCTGGCGCTACCGCAACGGCCGGGTCGCGAGCCGGTTCCGGGTTGTCGTCGGCAAGCCCGGGACTCCGACCCCTCTCGGTCTCTTCGCACTCGGGGACAGGGTCCGGCAACCGGATCCGCAGGGGTTCATCGGACCCTGGGCAATAACTCTCACGGCGCACTCCGAGGCGCTACGGCGCTATGACGGCGGACCGGGGCTGGTTGCCCTCCATGGGCGCAGCGGTGCCAGCCTCTTTGACCCGCTCGGTTCGGCCAGATCGCATGGCTGCGTGAGAATGAACAACCGGCGCATTTCCGGAATCACCCGGAGCATGCTCGGCACCGCGGTTCGGATCCGCAACTAGCCGGACGAATGAGCCCTAGAGCAGGCCCATCGAGTCTTCGCCTACATGGACCGGCTCGCCCAGGGTGATCCTCGGCACTCCTGCGGCCAGTGGGGCGACCGTCGCGGCCAGCTTCTGGACGTGCGGGGTAGCCAGATGCGCGTCGTGAGCTTCCTTTGATGCCCAGCGCTCGACGACCACCAGGACATCAGGATCATTGATGTCGCGATGGAGGGCGGCCAGCAGACATCCAGATTCATGATGGGATGCCTCGATCGATTCCGAGAGCGCCGCAACGGCTTCGTCGGCCTTTCCTCGTTCGAATAGCAGGTGGACTACGACGACCAGTTCAGGCATACATCGACCCTACAGGCGGTACCGCCAAAATGGAAGGGCCTTGAGTCCTTCGGGCCGGGGCATCGGACCCGCGGGAGCTCATTGCTGTTCCCGGGCCTGCCGGTAGCGCCGGATCAGGCTCGAGGTCGAGCTGTCGTGGTTCAGCGTCGGGCTCCGGCTTCGGCCTGGAGTTCGGGGATGATCTTCTGGGCCAGTTCCTTGCCCAGTTCGACTCCCCACTGGTCGAAGGAGTCGATGCCCCAGATCGCTCCCTGGGTGAAGACGGAGTGCTCGTAGAACGCGACCAGCGCACCGAGCGACTTCGGGGTGAGACGGTCGACCATGATCGTATTCGTCGGACGGTTGCCTTCGAAGGTCTTGTGGGGAATCAGCTCTTCGGCCACCCCTTCGTCCAGGAGTTGCTGAGGCGTCTTGCCGAAGGCCAGCGCTTCGGCCTGTGCGAAGACGTTCGAGATCAGCAGGTCCTGATGCTCGCCGAGCGGGTTCAGCGAGTGGTTGAAGCCGATGAAGTCGCAGGGGATCAGTTCCGTCCCCTGATGGATCAACTGGTAGAAGGAGTGCTGGCCATTGGTGCCGGGCTCACCCCAGAAAACCGCGCCGGTCCGCCAGGAAACCCGTTCACCGTCGATTGTCACGCTCTTGCCGTTCGACTCCATCGTCAACTGCTGGAGGTAGGCGGGGAAGCGATGCAGGTACTCGCTGTAAGGCAGCACGGCCTGCGTCTGAGTGCCGAAGAAGTTGCGGTACCAGACTGCCAGCAGTCCGTGGATCGCCGGCAGGTTCTGATCGAGTGCCATTCCGAGGAAGTGCTCATCCATTTCGTGAAAGCCGTCGAGCATGTCCTGGAAGCGGTCGGGGCCGATCGCCAGCATGGTGGAGAGGCCGATCGCCGAGTCCATCGAGTAGCGGCCGCCGACCCAGTCCCAGAAGCCGAACATGTTGTCGGTGTCGATTCCAAATTCCGAGACCCCGGATGCGTTGGTCGAGACCGCGACAAAGTGCCGCGCGACAGCCGCCTCGTCGCCGTCGAAGGCAGCCAGGCTCCACTCGCGAGCGGTGCGGGCGTTGGTCATCGTCTCCAGCGTGGTGAAGGTCTTCGAACTGATCACGAAGAGGGTCTCCTCGGGATCGAGGTCCCTGGTCGACTCGTAGAAGTCGGTGCCGTCCACGTTGGAGACGAAACGCATGGTCAGGTCCCGCCGGGAGTACTCCTTCAGAGCCTCATAGGCCATCACCGGACCGAGGTCGGAGCCGCCGATGCCGACGTTGACGACGTTGCGGATCGGCCTGCCGGTGTGGCCCAGCCAGCGACCGGAGCGGACCTCTTCGCAGAAGGCCGCCATCCGGCCGAGCACCTCGTGTACCTCACGCACCAGATCGACGCCGTCGACCACCAGCGAGCGGCTGCGCGGCATTCGCAGCGCGACATGGAGCACAGAGCGGTCCTCTGAAACGTTGATGCGCTCGCCGCGGAACATCGCGTCGCGTCGCTGCGGCATACCGGTCTCATCGGCCAGCGCCACCAGTAGCGGCAGGGTCGCGTCGGTGATCCGGTTCTTGGAGTAGTCGAGGTAGAGGCCGGCCGCTTCGGCGACCATGTTTGACACGCTTCCCGAACCACCCGGGCCGGGCTCGCCTCGGCCTGGCTGGCCGGCGAAGAGTTCACGCAGGTGGAGCCCTTCGACCTGCTCGTAATGGCTCGCGAGAGTCTCCCAGGCGGAAGTCTCCGGGAGCGCGGTCAACGGGTCAGCTCGCCCCGGAGATCTGCTCTTTGGCCGCCTCGACCACCCGGTCGGGGGTAAAGCCGAAGAACTGGGCCAGATCCTTGAACGGGGCGGAGGCGCCGAAGGTGGTCATGCCGATCATCGTTCCGGCCTCCCCGATGTAGCGCTCCCAGCCCATGGTCGAGGCCTGTTCGATCGCAACGCGTGCTGTGACGGCGGCCGGCAGGACCGACTCGCGGTACTCCGCACTCTGGGAGTCGAACATCGACCAGGAGGGAAGGCTGACCACGCGTGACCGGATGCCTTCGACCACCAGGGTCTCATGGGCTTCGATCGCTACATGGACCTCGCTGCCGGTGGCGATCAGGATCACCTCGGGCTCACCCTCGCAGTCGGCCAGCACGTATCCGCCCTGGGCCAGACCGCTGGCCGGGGCGTACTTCTCGCGGTCGAGCACCGGCACGTTCTGACGGGTCAGGACCAGCGCGGTCGGCTGCTCCCGGCGTGGCATGATGACCTTCCACGCTTCAGCCACTTCGTTGGCGTCGGCGGGGCGGATCACGTCGAGTTGCGGGATCGCACGCAGCGAGGCGAGCTGCTCGACCGGCTGGTGGGTCGGGCCGTCCTCGCCGAGGCCGATCGAGTCGTGGGTCAGCCAGTGGACGACCGGCTGCTCCATCAGGGCCGAGAGGCGGATCGCCGGACGCGCGTAGTCGGAAAAGATCAGGTAGGTGGACCAGACCGGTCGAAGTCCGCTGAGCGCCAGGCCGTTGGACATCGCCGCCGACTCATGCTCGCGCACACCCAGGTGGATGCCGTGTCCCGAGCGAGAACCCGGTTCGAAGACTCCGGACACCTCGGGCGACAGACCGCTGGAGGCCGAGCCGGTGAGGTCGGCCGAGCCACTCATCAGCCAGGGTACCTTCGGAGCGATCGCGTTCAGTGTCTTCTGGGCGGCCTTTCTTGTGGCGACCTGGTCGCCCGCTTCGAAGGTCGGGATCTCGGCGTCCCAGCCGTCGGGCAGGTCGCGGGCCAGCATCTGGCCGACCTCGGTGCGGGCTTCGTCCGGGGCTGCGTCGAAGCGCTCGCGCCAGGCGGAGCTGAGATCTGCGCCGCGGGCACCGATTCCGCTCCGGAAATGCTCATAGACCCCGTCGGGCACCAGGAAGTGCGCGTCGTCGGGCCAGCCGTAGGCCTCCTTGGTCAGCTTGGTCTCTTCGGCACCGAGCGGGTTTCCGTGGACGTCTGCGGTGTCAACCTTGTTCGGTGAGCCGAATCCGATGTGGCTGTGCAGGATGATCAGCGTCGGGCGCTCGGTCTCGCTCTTGAAAAGCTCCAGAGCGCCGCCGATTTCCTCAAGGTCGTTGGCGTCGTGCACATGGTGAACCGACCAGTCGTTGGCCCGAAAGCGAGCGTCGACATCCTCGGTGAAGGCGAGATCAGTGCTTCCGTCGATCGTGATCCGGTTGCTGTCGTAGATCCAGCAGAGGTTGTGAAGCTGCTGGTGGCCGGCCAGCGAAGCCGCCTCCTGGGAGACACCTTCCATCAGGTCGCCGTCACCGCAGACCGTATAGACGTCGTAATCGAACAGCCCCTCGCCGAAGTGGGAGCGCTTCCAGAGGCCGGCCATCGCCATTCCGACCGAGGTTGCGACACCTTGGCCGAGCGGGCCGGTGGTCGTCTCAATCCCGGTGGTGATGTGAGATTCAGGGTGGCCCGGGGTCGGCGAGCCGAGCTGGCGAAAGTTCTTGATGTCTTCGAGGCTGATCGACGGCTCGTCAGTGGTGACGCCGTCGTGATCGACCTTCTTGACGCCGGCCAGGTGGATCATCGAGTAGACCAGCATCGAGGCGTGTCCGGCTGAGAGCACGAAGCGATCACGATTGGGCCAGTGCGGGTCGGCCGGGTCGTAGCGCAGGTAGTCCTGCCAGATCTTCAGGGCCAGCGGGGCCAACGCCATCGCCGTGCCCGGGTGACCCGAGTTTGCCTTGTCGATCGCATCAATCGAGAGGGTGCGGATCGTGTTGATCGCAAGCTGGTCAGGGCTCTGGGAAGCGAGGGAGTCAGTCACGCGCGGGATCCTAACGGCATCGGGGATGGTCGAAGCAGGCGCCCGCTACGGGTGGCATCGGCTCATTGATTGGGCGAAGGCTCGCCCAGACCGTGAGAGCCGGCCGCGTTGGCCGAGGTGGCCGTGTCGACTTCGCTGATCACGTACTGCGGGTCGTCGACCCCGTTGAAGCAGAAGGTGTTCTCGGTATCGGAGGCGGTGTCGAAGTCGACGTCGCCGACATTCAGCATGCGCTCGACAGCGGACTGGTTGTAGCTGACGTTCTGAACCCGCTCCAGCCGGGTTTCCTGAATGTCACGGGCGATGATGCCCCGTTTGATGTTGAGTCGTCGATTGGTGATCGTGTAGACCGTCGCGATCCGTCTGATGAAGCCGATCAGGATAGTCACCCCCAGAATCACCGCCACGATCAGGAAGACGTTGACGAAGCCCTGTCCGAGCAGCTTGGCGATCAAAGCGACCAGGACGCCGATCGCCAGACCCTTGAGGTAGAAGGCGAGCAACGACTTCCACGAGGGATGCCCCTGGAAGATGATCTGCTCACCCGGACTGGGAGTGAATGACATGGGGGCAGCATATTCGACCCCGCGGAGGCTGCGGCAACCGCGCCCCGCCCGTCCGGTCTCCGGCGTACCGTTGGCTGGTGTCCATCGCCAGGGTCGAGCCGCTGACGACGGCCCGCGCTCTGCGGGGACCGTTCGACTACCTGATCCCGGATCGCCTGGCGGAGATCGAAGTCGGCACCGTCCTGGAGGTGCCGTTCGGAAGACGGCGGATAACCGGCGTCGTGGTCGAAATAGCAGCGACCTCCGGGATCGCCCCGGAGAAACTGGCGGAGCCGGTCAGGATCCTCGGCACAGCGACCACCACGGAACTGGTTGAACTGGGGGCCTGGGTGGCTCGCGAATACTGTTCGACCCCGGCCCGCGGGCTGGGTCTGATGCTGCCGCCGGGCACCGGTACCGGCGGCCAGCGCACCCGCGCGCGGATCGAGACCCTCAGCCGGATCACCGACGCCGGACGGGCGGCAATCGAAGACGGCACCAGACTCGGCACAAAGCAGCGGGCCACGCTTCGGTCACTGCTGGAGGGCGAAATGACCGGCAAGGCGATCTTCCGCCGGGCCGGTGCCGACTCATCCACCCTGAAGCGGCTGGAGGCGCGTGGTCTGATCGAGCGCGAGCAGATCCGGGTCCGCCGCCGGCCGGGGTCGAGCACGGTCGGTGCTGCCGCGGTTGATGCGCCTGCTCTGACCGATGATCAGTCGGCTGCCGTCGTCCGGCTCACGACGGCGCTCGATTCCGGAAGCGGCAGCGAGTACCTGCTGGCCGGGGTGACCGGCTCCGGCAAGACCGAGGTCTACCTGGCCGCAGTCGAGCACGCCCTGGCCCTCGGCCGGACCGCGATCGTTCTGGTCCCGGAGATCGGACTCACCCCTCAGGCGGTGGGCAGGTTCGAAGCCAGGCTGGGCGACCGGGTGGCGGTTCTCCACTCGGCGATGTCGGCGGGCCAGCGCTACGACGAGTGGCAGCGGCTTCGAAGCGGTGAGGCGACGGTCTGTGTCGGTCCTCGCTCTGCCGTCTTTGCCCCGCTTGAGAACCTCGGCCTGATTGTGGTCGACGAGGAGCATGACCCTTCCTACAAGCAGGAGAGCGACCCCCGCTACGACGCGAGATCGGTTGCCCGCCGCAGGGCATCCGAAAACGGCGCGTTGCTGGTGATGGGCACAGCAACCCCTCGTCCCGAGACCTGGTCGGAGTTCGAGCGGATCGACCTGCCCGGCCGGGTTGACGGCCTCGGTATGCCGCCGGTCGAGGTGATTGACATGCGCGAGGCCGACCCGCGGGTTGGGCCGATCCACCCGGCCACCCTGGACGCACTCGGTCAGGTCCGGGCCGAAGGCGGCAAGGCGATCGTGATGATCAACCGGCGGGGCTTCGCGCCCTGGCTCACCTGCCGGACCTGCGGACACCACTGGGGCTGCCCCAACTGCGACGTCTCGCTGATCGTCCACCGGGAGTCCGGGCAGCTGATCTGCCACCACTGCTCTCATGCCGAGCCGCTACCGCGCAAGTGCGGAGACTGCGGCGGCACGACCCTGGCCCAGACCGGTGCCGGAACCCAAAGGATAGAGCGCCTGCTGGTCGAAGCGATGGCCCCGATGGAGGTCTTTCGTCTCGACGCTGACACCAGCGCCGGGCCCGGTGGCCACGGTCGTGTGCTCGGGGCCTTCGACCGGGCTGACAGCGCGATCCTGGTCGGCACCCAGATGGTTGCCAAGGGGCATGACTTCCCCGAGGTCACGCTCAGCGTGATTCTCGATGCCGACGCGACCCTGCGCTTCCCCGATTTTCGCTCGGAGGAGCGCACCTTCTCGCTGGTGACCCAGCTGGCGGGCCGTTCCGGGCGAGGCGCGGCAGGCGGCAGGGTGATTGTCCAGACCCTTGCGCCGAATGCGACCAGCATCAGGGCCGCGGCCGAGCATGATTCCCCGGGCTTCCTCGCCGGCGAACTCGGTCGACGCCGTGAACTGGGCTACCCGCCTTACTCCAGCCTGATCCGGATCCAGATGGCCGCCGAGGACGAAGCCGCATTGGACCAGGCCGCCGCGACAGTGTCAGAGCGCGTCGCCGCGGTCCTGCCCGACTCGGCGTCGCTGCTCGGCCCGGCGCCGATGTTCCGCGCCCGCAACCGGTTCCGTCGCCGGATGTTGATCAAGTCGACCGCTCGCGAGCAGACCGTCGCTGCGGTCCACGCCGAGACCGAGTCGATGCTGGCCGATCGTGTCTTCCGGGGCATCGTGCTCAGTATCGACGTCGATCCGCAGTAGCCCGGCGGCGAGAGTTTGCCCCGCTAAACTCGGCCCCGATGAGCGACGAGCATGAAAACGACCCAGCTGCCGGCCAGGCGACAGTCCTGGAGGAAGAGCCCGGTTCTGAAGCCGAAGAGTCGGGCGGGCAGCCGCCGCGACCGCAGGGACTCGATGAAGAGACCAGACGCCGCCGCGCGGCGGCCCTCGCCCAGGTTGTTCAGTACGGGGATCCGGTGCTGAAGAGCCGCGCCTCGGACATCACCGACTTCGACGAGGCCCTGTCTCAGGAAGTCGAGCGCATGATTGCGCTGATGAAGGACGGACTCGGCGTGGGGCTGGCCGCCAATCAGGTCGGGCGCCTGCGCCGGCTGCTCGTGTTTCAGTCGAATGCGGACGCAAAACCTCAGGCCCTGGTGAATCCCGAGATCGAGTGGCTCTCGGAGGAGACCGAATCCATGATCGAAGGATGCCTCTCTATTCCCCGGGTGACGGTCGAGGTCGAAAGGCCGGTCTTCGCAAGAGTCAGCGGCCGCGACCAGGCCGGCGAGGCAATCCTGATCGAAGCGTCCGGCTACGAAGCCCGAATCCTCCAGCATGAGATCGACCACCTCGACGGCGTGTTGATCCTCGACCGGACCGAGCGTTCCGAGCGCCGCGCCGCGCTGAAGGCGCTTCGCAGGGGCGAGAGCTACCCGCCGCCTCCCGAGGATCCCGAAGCAACCGCAGAGACCGAAGAAATCGAAGACTCCGGGTGAGCGCCTACCTCGGCACGTCCGACTTCGCTGCGACCGTACTGCGCCGGCTGGCAGCCTCCGACCACCGGCCGGAACTGGTCGTGACCCTTCCTGATCGCAAGCGCGGCCGGGGACGCAGGCTGAGCCTTCCCCGGTGGCTGACGCCGCCGGGGAACTCGGCATCGAGGTGCTCAAGTCGGCCAATGTCAATGAGGACGAAGACCGCGAGCGAATTCTCGCCTCCGGGGAGGACTGGGCTTCGATCTGTGCTTTCGGGCAGATCATCAAGGAGCCGCTGCTGACCGAGTTGCCGATGTTGAACGTGCATCCGTCGCTGCTACCGCGCTGGCGCGGAGCCGCGCCGATCGAGCGCGCGATCATGGCCGGGGACCAGAAGACCGGCGTCTGCGTGATGAAACTGGTGGCCGGCCTTGACTCCGGTCCGGTCGCGCTCAGGCGGGAGACCGCGATCGCAACCGAAGAGGACTTCGCCGACCTGTCCGGCAGGCTGGCCGAAATCGGCGGCGAGATGCTGGTCGAGGCCCTGGGCCTGGCAACTGCCGGCGAAATCGAGTGGCAGGAGCAGTCCGAGGACGGCCTGACCTATGCCGAGAAGATCGAGTCCTCTGAAAGACGGATCGACCCGTCGATGGCGGTCTGCCCGGTCAACGACCTCGTCCGCGCGCTGACTCCTCATATCGGTGCCTTCATCGAACTTCAAGGTGGCGAGCGCCTCGGGGTCAAGGCTTCGCGTCCGGCCGGGGCAGACGGCGGTGGGGACGAGGCCGAGTCGGATCCGTTGCCACGGGTTGATCCGGGGCAGTTCGCCTCCGCCGGAGACCGGCTGCTTTTCGGCTGCGCCGACGGCGCACTTGAGCTGCTCACCGTGCAACCGCCCGGTGGCAAGCCGATGGACGCCGCTTCGTACCTGCGCGGACGCGGCACCCCGACCGCCGCCCCGCCTGAGTGAGCGTCGTAACGCCGGAGCGCGCCGCAGCCTTCGCGGTGCTGCGCCGCACCTTTGAAAAGGACGAGTACACAGAGGTCGCCTTCCGCGATGAGGTCGCCACCCGCGGACTCGACCCCAGGCGCAGGGCCGGCGCCCAGCAGCTTGCCTACGGCGCGGTCCAGCGCCGCGGTACCAGCGACGCGATCGTCGGCGGCTACTCGAAGGACCCGCGCAAGCGTCCGGACCCGGAGGCGATGGCCGCGCTTCGGCTCGGCCTGTTCGAACTGCTCTTTGCCGAAGGCGGCGCCGACCACGCGTCTGTCGACCAGGCCGTCTCGTTGACCCGTGAGGCCGGTGCCGGCCACGCGGCAGGCTTCGTCAACGCGATGCTGCGCCGGGCGCTGCGCGAACGTGACTCACTCAAGCGCCGCCTGGCCGACGACTCCGACCCCAAAGCCGCGGCCTTCGCCCACTCTGCGCCGCTCTGGCTGGTCCGGCTGTGGTGGGAAGAGCTCGGCCCCGAGCGCGCCCGCACTGTGCTCTCCGCCGCCAACGCTCCGGCCGAGCGCGCGCTCCGAATCAATCCCGATCGGATCACGGTCGAAGAGGCGATCGAAAGACTTTCGGACGAGAGCCTGGAACTGACCCCGGCTGAAGGTCCGTGGCCGATGGCGCCGCCTGAACTGATCATCGCCCGCGGCAACCTCGCCGCGGCAGAAGCTGCCGCCACCGAGGGGCTGGTCGTGATGCAAGTCACGCGGATCTGCAGCAGTGGTCGAGGTACTGGATCCGCAGCCTGGGGAGAGGGTGCTAGACCTCTGCGCCGGTCCGGGCATCAAGACCGGCCAGATCGCCTCAAGGGTCGGCCGTCAGGGCAACATGGTTGCGGTCGAGATCAGCGCCGACCGGGCCGAGCAGGTGGCCTCTCAGGTCGAGCGGCTCGGCTACCACCACGTACTTGTCGCTGAGACCGACGGACGCAGAGGGGAGATCCTCTCGACCTTCGACCGGGCCCTGGTTGACGCGCCCTGCTCGGACCTGGGCGCGCTCGCGTCTCGACCGGATGCCCGCTGGCGCAAGAGCCCGGCGGTCATCGAGCGACTGCTGGAACTCCAGGCAGCGCTCCTGGATCGCGCGGCGAAATCGATCCGGCCCGGCGGCACCCTCGTCTATTCGACGTGCACCATCTCCAGGCGGGAGAACGCCGATCAGGTCGCCGCTCTGGCTGAGCGCAGCGGGCTGACGGTGGACGACCTCGGGGCGCTTTCACCCGACCTGGCCGATCCGGGCGACCCCCGTTGCCTCCAGATCCTGCCCGACCGGGACCGGACCACCGGATTCTTCATCGCCCGCCTCCATCGCCCGGAGTAGCCGGTCACATCTTCATACTGGCGCCATGTCCGATCAGCCCGAAAGGCAGAAGACTTCGGTCGAGCGCCGTCCGGCATGCCCGGGGTGCGGAGAGCCGTGGCTCAGGCCGACCCAGCTTCCGGGACGATTCAGGTGCGTGTTCTGCCTCAGCCGTTACGAACTGGTCTCGCAATGTCCCCACTGCGGGGTCCACCAGACGATCGCGCGCATGAGCACCACCGAGGACATGACCTGCCAGTCTTGCGGCGGATCGATGCTGAAGCCGATATGAAATGGACACGATGAGCACCCAGACCCCACACGAACCTTTCCACGGAATCCGGATCGCGCCGTCGATCCTGTCGGCCGATTTCTCCCGGCTCGGCTCGGCGATCGAGGAGGTCATGGACGCCGGCGCGCGGGTGATCCACTTCGACGTCATGGACGGACAGTTCGTCCCGCCGATCACGATCGGCCCGCTGGTGGCATCTTCGATCGCCGACCTGGTCCACGATCGCGGAGGTGTGCTCGACGTCCACCTGATGATCGAGCAGCCCGATCGCCAGTTCGAGGATTTCGCCAGGGCCGGTGCCGATGCGATCACCTTCCATGCCGAGGCGACCCCTCATGTTCACCGCTGTCTCGGCGCAATCCGGGAACTGGGCTGTCTGGCCGGAGTGGCGCTCAACCCCGGCACACCGGTTTCCGCCATCTCCGAGCTTGAAGGCATGGCTGACCTGATCCTCGCGATGACAGTCAACCCCGGCTGGGGCGGACAGGCTTTCATCGAAAGCTCGCCCGACAAGGTCGCCAGGGTAAAGGCGATCGCCGGTGATGCCTTGATCGAGATCGACGGCGGCATCGGCCCCCAGACCGCCGGTCGCATGGCTGCAGCCGGAGCCACCCTGATGGTCGCCGGATCAGCGATCTTCGGAGCAGACGATCCTGCAGCGGCCTACGCAGAAATCCACGCCGCCGCCGAAGCCGGCTGAGCCCGGCGCTTCCTACCCGGGCGCGAGCGGAGAGAAGTCCAGCGTGACGATCCTGTCCGGAGCGGCGAGCGCTGACCGGGCAGCGGCGAGGATCTCCTCCGGGTCAGCCCCTGCCTGCCTGGCGGCTGAATCTGAGAGCCATGCAGGGAAAAGCTCACCAATGGCGCTTCTCGCCCCCCGGCGTCCTGACCTCATCGCTGGAGTGGGTCTAGGGAGTGCCGTCTTCGAGGCCGGCGAGTTTGGTGCCGATCTCGTCCGGAGTTCCTTCCAGCGGCAGACCTTCCTTCGGACCTGAGGGTCGGCGATAGATCCAGTAGAGGCTGCCCAGCAGGATCAGGGCGGTCAGGGTGAAGCCGACCTCGACCCGTCGGTTGACGTCTTCGATCACCGGCAGCACGGTCCAGACGATGAAGAAGGCGGCGCAGGAGATCCAGCGAATTGAGGCCCGGCGGGCCTGACCCTGGGCGACCGAGGCCTGATTGACCGTGACTGCGGCGAGGTAGAAGCCCATGCCGGCGGTGATCAGCAGCAGGCCGGCGCGGTCGTAGGTGAACTTGTCCGAGAAGGCGAGCTGCATCAGTTGCGGACCGGCGATCAGGACGACCACGGCGGTCACCGCTGTGAAGCCGGCGACACCGAGCAGCACTGTCCTGACCGAGCGGTGGAACTGGACTTCCGAGTCCGGCTCGGTGCTGTGGTGGAGCGAGGTGAGGTGGGGGAGAATGCTGGTCGAGACCGCCTGGAAGAGCTGAAGCGGTGCCCGGGCGATCATCAGCACGTTGAAGATGAAGCCGGCCGCGCCTGCCCCTTCGAGCGCGCTGACAAGCAGCGGTCCGGCGTTCAGGAATACCTGCTCGCTGAACATGATCAGGAAGACGGAGCCGACGAATCCGGCCCCGTGGGCCATCGAGAACTCCTCGCGCTCGGCGTCCATGTCGAGTTCGGCTTCGCCCGCCTGCTCACGCTCGTCTGCTTCGCGGCGGGTCCGGCGACTTATGGCGTAGGGCACGACCATCAGGCTGAGCAGCGGCGCCGCGACGATGCCGATCGCGACCATCGTCTGACCGGAGAGGATGCCGATCGCGACCAGTACCGCGAACAGGGTGCGGAAGACCGATTCGGACAGGATCAGCGCGGTGAAGAGGCCGAACTGCTGATGGCCGGCGAAGTATCCGCGCGCGTAGTAGCTGGCCGCATAGAAGAGCACCGCCGAGAAGAAGATCCAGTAGAGCGCCGAGTTGCCGCCGAGCAGGCCGTTCTCGATCGGGCCTTTGAGGATCAGCGCGCTCAGCGCGAAAGCGAAGCCCAAGGTCAGCTGGATCCGGGCCGCGACCCGGACCGGCCCTTCATCGGTGTCGCCACGCTCGATGTGTTCCGAGATGTGCCGGGACAGCAACTGGTCAACCGGGCGATAGAGCGTCGAGACGGTTATGAAGACCGCCGACCAGAGGACCGTTATCTCGCCGTAGGCATCCTTGTCCAGGTTGTGTGCGGCGATGAAGAAGTAGATGTAGGTGATCAGCCCGGTGAGGCCGACGCCGATCGTCAGAAAGCCTGCCGTGCGGCCGTACTTCTTGCCGCGACCCGGGGAGGCCGGGCCGTCGGTGTTCTCGTCAGTAGTACTCAAAGCAGGCTCAGACCGTGGTCCGGTCCCGCTCGGGTACCGGATCGGCATGGGCCTGACCGTCCGTCCGTGGCACGGTTTCGCCGTCCTGCAGAAGGTGGGTCGGCTCGACCCCGAGACTGAGCTCGACCCGGCGCACCCGTTCAAAGACGCGCTGAGTCATCACGCGCTGGCCGGCCAGAAGGTCGCCGATGATGCCGAGCGCGAACAGCTGTATCGAGACGATGAAGAGCACGGCACCGAGCAGCAGCGACTGGATGTTGCCGTCGCGGTCACCGTTGAGGATCCAGTCGACAAGGAAAGGCATCCAGGAGGCGATCGCCAGCACGAAAGTGATCACGCCGAAGGTGAAGAAGACTTTGAGCGGCTCGTAGCGCGCATAGATCCGGAGGATCGCCAGGCCGTTGCGGCGCACGTAACTTGAGGTGGATCCGAACAGCCGGGACTCGCGGGTCTTCTCGTTGGTCTTCACCTCGACCTCGCTCAGCGCGACCCGGGTCTTGCCGGCCTGGATCAGGCTTTCGAGCGTATAGGTGTAGTTGTCGACGACCAGCAGCTGGAGCGCCGCCTCCCGGCTGTAGGCCCTGAAACCCGAAGTCGCGTCGGTTATCTCGGTGCCCGACAACTGGCGAACCAGCCAGCTGCCGACCTTCTGCAGCGCTTTCTTCGACGGGGAGAAGTGGTCGATTGCGGCGACGTCCCGGTCGCCGACCACCATTTCGGCCTCACCGGCCAGCACCGGTCCGACCAGTTTGGTGACGTCTCCGCCGAAGTACTGGTTGTCGGCATCGGTATTGACGATGATGTCGGCGCCGAGCTTGAGACAGGCGTCGAGACCGGCCTGGAAACCGGTGGCAAGACCCTTGTTCGCCGGCAGCTTGACGATGTGGTCGATCCCGCACTGCCGGGCTACTTCAACAGTGTTGTCGGTCGAGCCGTCATCGATGATCAGAGTCTCGATCCGGTCGACGCCGTCGATCGCCGTGGGTAGGTCAGCAAGCGTCGCCGGGAGGTTTTCCTCCTCGTTCAGGCAGGGGATCTGGATGATTACCTTCATCAGTCGTCAAGATTGTCACATGAGCTCCAGTCAACAACCGCCCGAGCCCGCCTTCTGGGACAGAGCAATCGAACTCGCTCTGCGCGGACGCGGCCTGGTCAGCCCCAACCCGATGGTCGGCGCGGTGCTGGTCAGAGAGGGGCGGACGATCGGCGAGGGCTGGCACCGTCGCCACGGCGGGCTGCATGCCGAGCGCGAGGCAATTGCCGACGCGGCAGCGCGCGGTGAAGACCCCCGCGGAGCGACCATCTACGTGACCCTGGAGCCCTGCGCCCACCATGGCAGCCAGCCGCCCTGCGCCGACGCGCTGATTGAAAGTGGCATTGCCGAAGTGGTCATCGCCTGCGCCGACCCCACCGGGAAGACTGCCGGGATCGGCCCGGAGCGCCTGCGCGCCGCCGGGGTCAAGGTCCGCTGGGCAGACCCGGAAACCGCCGCTGATGCCCGGGAGCTGATCCAGGACTTTCTCAAACTTGCCGCGACAGGCAGGCCGCTGCTGATCCTCAAGCTGGCGATGACCATGGACGGAATGGTCGCGACCGCCTCCGGTGACTCACGGTGGATCTCCGGTGAAGAGAGCCGCGCGATGGTCCACCGCTGGCGGGCCGACCTCGACGCTGTCGCGGTCGGATCCGGCACTTTCGCGGCCGACGATCCGAGGCTGACCGCAAGGATCGACGGCCAACCCGACGCCGAGGTCCGCCAGCCGGCCCGGGTGATCTTCGACTCCGGACCCTCGGTCACTCCTGACGCGGCCCTGTTCGAGGAGATCGAGCACGCCCCGGTTGTCATCGTGACCGGCCCCGAGGCTGACGGGGCCGCGGTCGAAGCTCTGCGAGCGGTAGGGGCGGAGGTCCTGGTCACCGGCCCGGGCGAGGCTGAGCAGCGCTTCGTCGAAGCACTGGCTCTGCTCGGCGCGCGTGGCATCGGCTCGGTCCTGCTCGAGGGCGGCCCTACCCTGGCCGGGGTGGCGCTCGATTCAGGCGAGGTTGACCGGTTCGAGGTATTCGTGGCGCCGGTGATTCTCGGCGGCGGCCGACCGGCCGTTTCAGGTCGTGGGCCGGAGCTGATGCGCGACGCATTGCGGGCCGAGGACATGCAGGTTGATCGCGTCGGTCAGGATGTGCACATGAGCGCCCGGCTGAAAGCGTGGTGAAAAGGTGTTTTCCGGACTGGTAGCCGACCTCGGCCTGCTGAGAGAGATCTCCACCGGCGATGACGGTGCGAGGTTGGCAATCGAAACCTCGCTCGCCGATCAGATCGAGCCCGGCGACTCGGTTGCTGTAAACGGCACCTGCCTGACCGCGACCACGGTTGACTCAGGCGGCTTCAGCGCCGACGCGATGGCGCAAACCCTGAACATGACCTCGCTGGGAAGGCTCTCACCCGGCGAGCGGCTCAACCTCGAACTCGCGCTTCGAGCCGGGGATCGGCTTGGTGGCCACATCGTTCAGGGCCACGTAGACGGTGTCGGTGAAGTCGTCTCGGTCCAGCCGGAGGGTTTCTCGGTGCGGCCGCGCATCCGGATCCCGGCTGAACTGATGCGCTTCATAATCCCCCAGGGATCGATCACGATCGAGGGGGTCAGTCTGACCGTGGCTTCGGCCGGTGAGGACTGGATCGAGGTGGCCCTGATCCCGGAGACGCAGGAGCGCACCAGCCTCGGCAATCTGGCCCCCGGCAGGCCGGTCAACGTCGAGTGTGACGTGATCGCCAGATATGTCGAGCGAATGGTGTCACCATATGGTGAGAAGAACCCCTCAAACGAGAAGATTGGCGAGTGAAAGATGTCCAGCAGTGAGTCCAGCCGGAGCGGCGCAGTGACCGACGAGCAGAACCCCTTTGACACGATCGATGAGGCGCTCGAGGAAATCCGCCGCGGCCGCATGGTGATCGTCACCGACGACGAGGACCGTGAGAACGAGGGTGACCTCGTGATGGCCGCTCAGTTCGTCACCCCTGAAGCGGTCAACTTCATGGCCAAGGAAGGTCGCGGCCTGATCTGCCTCGCCCTGACCCCGGACCGCTGTGAGGAACTCGGCCTGAAGCTGATGACCGCCAAGAACGAAGCTCCCCTGGAGACCGCCTTCACCGTTTCGATCGAAGCAGCTGAAGGGGTCACCACCGGGATCTCTGCTGCCGACCGTTCGCAGACGATCCAGGTGGCGATCGATCCGGCATCGGTACCGGGCGACATAGTGGTGCCGGGCCACGTCTTTCCGCTCAAGGCCAAGTCCGGTGGCGTGCTCGAACGCTCAGGTCACACCGAGGCCAGCGTCGACCTCGCCCGACTGGCCGGCCTCAACCCGTCCGGCGTGATCTGCGAAGTGATGAACGAAGACGGCACCATGGCCCGGGTCGACGACCTGGCCAGCTACGCCGCCAAGCATGACCTGAAGATGGTCACGATCGCCGACCTGATCGCTTACCGACGGGAGAATGAAAAGCTGGTCGAAAGGGTGGTCTCAACTGCCCTGCCCACGTCCTTCGGCGACTTCAGCGCGGTCGGCTACCGCTCGCTGGTTGACGATAAACACCACGTGGCGATGGTCAAGGGCGATGTCGCCACCGGCGAGCCGGTCCTGGTCCGGGTCCACAGCGAATGTCTGACCGGAGACGTCTTCCACAGCATGCGCTGCGACTGCGGAGAGCAGCTTGCGGCGGCGATGGCGATGATCGAGGAAGAGGGGAGGGGAGTGCTGCTCTACCTGTCCCAGGAGGGCCGCGGTATCGGTCTGCTCAACAAACTGAGGGCCTACAAGCTTCAGGAAGAAGGTCTGGACACGGTTGACGCCAACCTGAAGCTCGGCCTGCCGGCCGACCTTCGCGATTACGGGATCGGCGCCCAGATACTGCGCGACCTCGGTCTGCACGACATCCGCATCCTGACCAATAACCCGAAGAAGATCATCGGCCTGGAGGGTCACGGTCTCCACGTGACCGAGCAGGTCAAGATCGAAGCCCCGCCCAATCTCCACAACGAGGACTACCTGCGGACCAAGCGAGATCGCATGGGCCACATCCTCCACCACCAGGGACTCGCCTTCGATGAGGAGATGCTCCACGGCGAAAGCCTCGAAGACGGCGCTCGAGAGGACACAGGTGCCTGAGGCCGGCTACGCGATCTGCGTCGGCAACTTCTACACGGAGCTGGCCGAGCGGCTGATCCACGGAGCCAGGGCGGAGTTCGCACTGGCAGGTGTTGGTGAAGACCGGATCGAGATCTTCGAGGTGCCCGGCGCGTTCGAGCTGCCGTTGGCGGCGCATTACTGTGCGACTTCGGGCCGGTTTGCCGGGGTGGCCTGCCTGGGAGCGGTGATCCGCGGTGAGACGGACCACTACGACTTCGTCTGTGGCGAGGCTGCCCGCGGCATTCAGAACGTGCAGCTCGAGACCGGGGTGCCCTGCGGATTCGGGGTGCTCACTGTCGAGAACATGGAGCAGGCCCTGGCCCGGACCGGCGGTGGCAAGCGGGATCAGGGGGCCGGCGCTGCCCGTGCGGTCCTGCGCATGAATGAGATTCGCACCCAGCTGGCCGTCTGAATCCTCTTTCGGCTAGCATGCTGCGTCCAATGGCACGCGTATGTCACAGCTGCGGCAAGGGTCCCTCCTTCGGAAACTCAAGAAGCCACTCGATGATCGCCACCCGGCGTCGCTTCGACCCGAACCTCCAGAAGGTCCGGATCGTCGAAGACGGAAGCCGCAAGCGCGTCAACGTATGCACGCGCTGCCTCAAGGCGAACAAGATCACCAAAGCGGCCTGAATCAGGCCGATCGCCGTGTCCGCGGCGCTCTGTAGGCTCGTCGACTGTGGCTGATCCCAGCATTGAACGGTTCAGGCGCGTCGTTGCGTCCGCTTATGGGTCGCTCGAGGCCCGCCGCCAGGAGGTAAACGACCTCAACGTCTTCCCGGTCGCCGATGGCGACACCGGGGACAACATGGCTATGACCATGCGGGCTGTCATGGAGGAACTCGACCGGCTCGACGACGGCCGCTCGCTGGACGAGATCGGTCGCGACCAACTTGTTTCCGCGCTAGCCAGGGCAGCCCTGTTGGGAGCCCGTGGCAATTCCGGCGTGATCCTCAGCCAGATCGTCCGTGGCGCCGCCGAAGAACTCGCTTCGCGCCCAGGTGAGCTGGTCGACCCGGTCCTGGTCGCCTCCGCCTTCGCCACTGCGGCCGACGCCGCCTACGCATCGGTTCGCAACCCGGCCGAGGGAACGATGCTGACCGTCTTCCGCGAGATGGCCCACTCGATCTCCCGTCAGCTCGCCCACGTGGAGCCGGAGCGCCAGCGCCTCAGCTCCGAGGCGACCGACGCCGAGCAGGACGACGTTCTGGCCGAAGTGCTGGAGAAGGCGATCGCCGACGGCCAGGCAGCGGTCGAGCGCACCCCTCAGCAGCTCGCGGTGCTGGCCGAGTCCGGGGTGGTGGACGCCGGCGGTTACGGCCTCGTTCTGATCCTCGCCGGAGTTCTGGCGGCCCTTCGCGGAGAGGACGCGAGCCTGCCGGATATCGAGCATCAGAGTCCCGCCCGTCTGGGGCAGTCGCATCACGAAGCGGGCAACTTCCAGTACTGCACCAACTTCATCGTCTCCGGCACCGGTCTGCAGAGCCAGGACTTCATCACCTTGCTGGAGCAGGTCGGCGATTCTGTCCTGGTGGTCGGCGACGACTCCACGCTCAAGGTCCACGTGCACACCGATGAACCGGAACAGGCGATGGCCGTCTTCGAGGGTGCCGGTGAAGTGACCAACCTCGACGTAGCGGACATGCGCCTTCAGGTGGCCGAGCGCGAGGCCCGCATGGCCGGGCAGCGGACCGGGGTTGTGGTGGTGAGCTGCGGCGCGGGCGTGAAGGAACTCTTTGCCGCCATGGGCGCACAGGTTGTTGACGGCGGCGAAACGCTCAACCCGTCGACCGCCGACCTGCTGGCGGGAATCCGCGAGGCCCCCACGCCGGAGGTTCTGCTCGTGACCAGCTCCTCGAACGTGATCATGGCCGCCGAGCGCGCCTGCGAGCTCTCGGAGAAGACAGCGATCGTCCTGCCGACCAGAACTCAGCAGGAAGGACTGCTGGCCCTGATTGAGTTCGACCCCGAGGCTGCCGCCGAAGCCAACCGCGCCAAGCTGAGCGAAGGGCTTGAGGAGATCCGAACCGGCGGGGTAGCACCGGCCGCCCGGGACGACGCCGGCGGCAGGTTTCGCCGCGGCGACGCGGTGGGCTTCATCGACGGGGAGATCGTCTCCTGGGGCGGTGCAGGCTCGACCCTGGCGAGCACGATCGGCGTGCTGGCGGACGGGGCGGAGATCGTCACCGTGATTTCCGGCGATGGCGCCCCGATCCCCCTGGATGAAATCGATTCCCACGCGCCCGGCGAGGTAGAGCTGGAACTCCACGAAGGTGGGCAGCCGAGTTGGTGGTGGCTGCTGGCGAGCCAGTAGCTCCGCGGCCTTTCGCCGGGGCAGGTCCTGTCGGCGGCCGGCCGGCCGGTCGCGAAGCTCTGCTCGCGGCACCGGTCAGGTGGCCCCGCCCGGGGCGCCTTTCCCGCTCTCTCTCCTCGCTCGAGGGGATCGGGCCAAAGCTTGAAGCACTTGCTGCAGACGCCGGGGTGGAGACCGTGTTCGACCTGCTCTGGCGGGTTCCGGGCGCATACGCCGACGCGCCGGGCCGCACAACGCTTGGCGATCTTGAGCCCGGGGTGGAATCTTCCGTCGTCGTGACGGTGATTTCGGCCCGGCGGGTCCGGGTCCGTCGCCGGGGACTCTCGGTCGTTGAAGCAAAAGTCGCCGACGACAGCGGGGAGCGCAAGGCGATCTGGTTCAACCGCCACTGGGTACTCGACCGCCTTTCGCCGGGCCGCTCCTTCATCCTCGAAGGCCGGCTGGAGAAGAAAGGCTTCGTCGTGTCGGCCGAGGAACCGGTCCAAGGGGCACCGGCAACGGGTCCGCCCGGCCTGGCGGAGACGGGCCCGAGGGGCCGGCATTCCGCCGGCGGTGACCTGCGTCCGGCCCGCTGGCGCCGCTGGTCCTGGCGGGCCTGTCAGCTGGCCGACGAACTGACCGAGCCGCTGCCCGCTGCGGTGCTTTCAGATCGCGGATTCCCCGGTGCTGCAGCAGCGATTCGGGAAGCTCATTTCCCGTCCGCACCGGAGGGCTCAGACATCGCCCTGCGCCGACTCGCCTATGAGGAGCTCTTTCTCCATCAGGCAATGCTCGCCGAGATGCGCTCCAGTGGCCGCCAGGAGCGTCCGGCCACCGCGTTGGGGACCGGTGCCGGCATGAGTCGCGAGTGGCTGGGCAACCTGCCTTTCGAGTTGACCGCCGACCAGGACGCCGCGATCGAGTCGATCGGCCGCGACCTGAACCGGCCGGAGGCCATGCGCCGCCTGCTGATGGGGGAGGTCGGTTCCGGCAAGACCGTGGTCGCGCTCTGGGCGATGCTTGCGGCGGTGGAATCGGGGCATCAGGCGGCGCTCATGGCGCCGACCGAGGTCCTCGCCGAGCAGCACCTCGCCACTGTCTCCAGGCTGCTGCGCGGCACCGGGGTCAAGGTCGGCCTGCTGACCGGCTCCAGTGCTGCGCCTCAGAGGCGGGCTGTACTGGAGAGCCTGTCTGCCGGTGAACCCTCAATCGTAATCGGCACCCATGCCCTGCTCGAGGACCGTGTCCGCTTCGCGAAGCTGGCCCTCGCCGTGGTCGATGAGGAGCACCGTTTCGGGGTGCGGCAGCGGGCCGGCCTCGACTCGAAGGCCCCCGATGGCGGACGTGCTCACCTGCTTCACCTTTCTGCGACCCCGATCCCCCGGACGCTGTCGCTGACCGCCTACGGTGACCTTGACGTGACCGAACTGCGGCAACTCCCCGAGGGACGTCTGCCGACCACCACCGAAGTCGTATCCGAGTCCGATCGCGGCCGGGTCTTCGAAGCGCTCAGGGCCGAACTTGACGCCGGTCGCCAGGCCTTCGTCGTCTGTCCGTTGGTGGAGCAGTCGCAGCAGATCGAAGCCCGCGCCGCCGAGGCCGAGGCCGAGCGGCTGCGCGCCGATGAGCTTTCGGACTACGAGGTCGGACTGATTCACGGACGGATGACCGCCGATCAGAAGGAGGTTGCGATGAGGGCCTTCGAGGCGGGTCGAACTGACGTGCTCGTTGCCACCACCGTGATCGAGGTCGGTATCGACGTGCCGAACGCCACCGCCATAGTCATCGAGGGCGCGGAGCGCTTCGGCGTCGCCCAGCTCCATCAGCTTCGCGGCCGGGTCGGACGTGGCAGGCACGGGGGATCATGCTGGCTGATGAGTAGCGCCAGGTCGCAGATGTCACGTCGCAGGCTGGCCGCGGTGGCCGGCGAGTCGGACGGTTTCCGGCTGGCCGAGTTTGACCTCGCCAGCCGGGGCGAGGGTGAAGTGACCGGCACCCGCCAGCACGGGCTGCCGCGATTTTGCGTGGCGACGCTGCCCCGGGACAGTGAGCTGCTGGAGCAGGCCAGGGCAGATCTTTTCGGGCTGATCGAGGCCGAAGGCGGACTGGACTCCCCGGCCCTCTGGCCGGTCCTGAAGTCTGCGGGCAACCGTTTCGGGCCGATGGGCGCCCGGACCGCAACTGCACCGGTCGAGCAAGGGGTGGCAGCGTGAGGGTGATTGCCGGAAGGCTTGGTGGAAGGCAGTTGCTCGCGCCGAAGGGCTGGCAGGTGCGCCCGACCCCTGAGCGGGCCCGGGAAGCTCTCTTCTCTGCGCTCGGGGGAATTGAGGGCGCGGTCGTCGCCGACCTCTACTGCGGCACCGGTGCCCTCGGGATCGAGGCTCTGTCGCGCGGTGCAACCAGCGCGGTCCTGGTCGACCGTGACACCCGGCCCGCGCTCGGCAACATCCACAATCTCGGCCTGATCGCCGAGACCGAACTGATTCGCGACGACCCGCTCAGATGGGCCGGTTCCGGCGCAGGGGGAGGCAGTTCGACCTGATCTTCCTCGACCCGCCCTACCGCCACACGGCTGAAGTCGCGGAAGCGCTCGACCCGGTGATAGCCGCCCTGCTGGCCCCGGGCGGCAGACTTGTGGTCGAGAGCGAAGTCGGGCGCGAGGTCGTCCTGCCGTCGCTGGAACCGGTGCGGGAGCGCCGCTACGGGCGCACCCTGATTACATTCCACTCTCACCCCTCGTCCCCGGAAAGTCAATGAACCAGAACTCACCCCGCACAGCGATCTGCCCCGGCAGCTACGACCCGGTCACCAACGGGCACCTGGACATCATCAGCCGAGCCTCCCGCAACTTCGACCGGATAGTCGTCGGGGTTGTGAATAAGCCAATGCGAAAGAACGCGACCCTTTTCACCGCCGAGGAGCGCCAGAAGTTCATCGAGGACGCCACCGCCGATCTCGGCAACGTCGAAGTTCGGATCTTCTCCGACCTGCTGGTTCAGTTCGCCAGGGACGTCGGTGCGACCGCGGTGATCAAGGGCCTGAGGGCAATCTCCGACTTCGAATATGAAAACGAGATGGCCCAGCTCAACCACAAGCTCGACCCGGAGATCGAAAGTTTCTACGTATTCGCCCGATCGAACTACAGCTTCCTTTCTTCAACCGGGGTCAAAGAGATGTCGATCTTCAACGCCGACATCTCCGACCTGGTTCCTGAGCCGGTGGCCGCCGCGCTCGCCGATAGACTGGGCAGGCAGTGATCGTTCACGCGACTCCGCTACAGCACAAAAAGGAGTGGGCGATTCCGTGCAGAATAGTGCAGCAAATGAGACCTTTCCGCCCGAACCGTCCCCAACTGAATAGGGTTCCCTGAGCAATGGATGTTCTCGTCCTCATAGACAAGCTCGACGACCTCGTTCACAACGCGCGTCCGGTGCCGCTGACCGATCAGGTCAGGGTCGATCGCGAGGAGATCTACGACCTCCTCGATCAGATGCGTGCCACGATCCCGGAAGAGATCAAGCAGGCCCGCTGGATCGTCAAGGAGCGTCAGGAAATGCTCGAGGAAGCCAAGCGCGAGGCCGAGAGGGTCGTGCGCGAAGCCCGCGAGCAGCAGGCCAGGCTGGTCTCCGATGAAGAGGTGACCAAGCAGGCCGAGCGTGCCGCTGACGAAATCGTCGAAGACGCACGTTCACGCGAGCGTGAGATCCGCCTTGGTGCGGAGGACTACGCCGACGAGATCCTGAACACGCTTGAAGTCAACCTCCAGAAGTTCACCGCGGCGGTTCAACGCGGACGCGACCGGCTCGCCGGACGCGACGAAGAGCCGCTCGACGACCTCGAAGACTGATCGGGGCCTTCCGGCCCGACCGGTACTTTCCGCCGGCCCGCTCAGCGGTAGTCGGCGGCGATGACGACCAGGTCGTCCTTCGCCCACGTCACTTCGCCACCGCACCAGGTTGCCAGCTCTTCGGCTGAATCCGGGTAGGCGACGCCCGGTACCTCGGTCGATCCTTCGCCCGAGGGCAGCGCCACGAAGTCGCCGATCACAAGAGCCTTCGCCTGCTCGCGGACTCTGCGGAAGAGAGTCTGCTTCTGCTCATCGTTCAGCCGGTGGATCGACAGTACGGAGATCACGAGGTCCCAGGGGCCGTCCGGAAGCGGGTCTTCCATGCGGGCCAGCTTCACGTTCGAGATCTGCTCCCGTGCCCGGAAGACCATGGTCGGGTCGCTGTCGAGACCGGTTATCTCGGTCTCGGGAAAGCTCCTGAGCAGCCTCGCGCTGGTGTGGCCGGTGCCAATGCCCAGTTCAAGCACTTTGCCTGGAGAGAACGGGACCGCCGCTACCGCCGCGTCCTGAAGTTCGTCGTAGTGGGGAACCTGCCGGCGCACCGAATCAAGGTAGGCCGAGTCGCCGTAGGCAGATTCGTCTGGTGTGGATCCCGGTCTGGTCATGTCGTTACGCTGGTAGGCGGATCGACATCGTAGACCCCCGCCCGTTTGGAGTGCCGCCCGTGACGATGGAAAAAGTTGACCTCGACTCGCTCGGCCTGGCTTACGGGGATGCCAGGCAGCTTTCCGGGCAGGTCGAGCCGGAAGCGGTACATCTCGGTGGGCAGAACTACAGCCCCGAGCCTGCGTCGAGCGGATTTTCGGCTTGACGTCTCGCGGACCAGCACCGGTTTCGCCCTGCGGTTGCGCTTCAAGGTCGGGCTTGAAGGTCCCTGCTTCCGTTGCCTCGAGCCGGCGGTCACGACTGTCCGGGTCGACGTCCGCGAAGTTGATCAGCCACCGCAGCCGATCCCGCTCCGCAGCCCGGGTGCCGATGAAGAGGAGGAGGACCTGGCCAGTGCAGCGGAGCTTGAGAGCCCGTACGTCGAGAACGGGGTTCTCGATCTCGCCGCCTGGACTCCGCGACGCGCTGATCCTCTCGCTGCCCAATCAGATCGTTTGCAGCAAAGACTGCGCCGGCCTCTGTCCGTACTGCGGGGAGAGCCTCAACGGAGCCGATCCTGCCGCCCACGACCACGGCCAGGACATCGACCCCCGCTGGTCCAAGCTGCGCGAACTCGGCTGAGACACCGCCCGGAACACTTTTTCTCTAGACTGCGCCGTCGCTATGGCCGTACCCAAGAAAAGAACTTCCCGCACCCGCCGCGACAAGCGACGCGCCACCCACAAGCCCGACAAGGCGAGGGTCAACCACTGCGTCAAGTGCCACCAGCCGCGGCTCCCGCACCGGATCTGCCCGTCATGTGGCGATTACAACGGTCGTGAGGTGATTGCCCAGCGCAGGCCTGGCATCGGCGGGATGCCTCCAGCGGGAGAGTAGTTGGACCTCAGCGGGACCACGGTCGCGCTCGACGGTTTCGGAGTTGAGAAGGGTTTCGACGTGCTCGAGGCCGGTGTTCGAGCGGCCGCCGAAGACGGCATCGCGGTCCGCGTCTTCGGGCCCTCCGACCGGATCGGTCTTGGCGGAGTGCCCGGGGTCGAGTTGATCGACTGCCGCGAGGCGATCACCAACGACGACGACCCGGTGCCTGCTGTGCGCAGCCGAAGCGACGCTTCGGTGGTTCGCGCGGTGGCGGATGCGGCCGCCGGCGACTCCGACGGGGTGGTCAGCCTCGGCTCGACCGGAGCGATGATGGCCGCCTCGACCTTCGGCCTGAAGCGCCTTCGCGGCGTCAAGCGCCCGGCTCTGGCCGCAGTGGTGCCGCTGCCCGGCCGACCGGTCCTTTTCCTCGACATCGGCGCCAACGTCGATGTGCGCGCCCAGCACCTGGTCCAGTTCGCATACCTCGGCGCCGCCTTCTCCAGGGCTGTGATGGGTGTGGAGTCGCCCTCGGTCGGCCTGCTCTCGATCGGTGAAGAGTCCGGAAAGGGCCGGGAGGAAGTGGTGGAGGCCAATCGCGTTCTGAGCGAATCCGGCGAGATCAGGTTCATCGGAAACGTCGAAGGCGGGGACGTGCCCGGCGCGGGTGCCGACGTGATCGTCACCGACGGTTTCACCGGCAACGTCGTGGTCAAGGCGATGGAAGGGGTGGTCAAACTGGTTACCGGTTCGATCAGTGACGCAGCCCGAAAGAACCCGCTCTCAGCAGCGGGCGGACTGATGCTGAAGCCCGCCCTGACCGGTCTGCGCAGCCAGCTTCATCCGGATACGACCGGAGGCGCGATCCTGCTCGGCCTGCGCAAGGTCGCTGTGGTCGGGCATGGGAGTTCCGGACCGGACGGTGTCGCCAACGCGATCCGGGTCGCTGCTCGCGGCGCGAGGGTCGACTCGCCGGGATTGACCGAGGAGATGCTCCACAGGGTCGGCCTCAACCGCGGTGCGATCGCTTCGGCGTGATAGGAAACGGGAATGAACCGGGATGAAGTGATGAACCTCGTGCGCGAGCACCTGGTCAACGAACTTGAATTGAAGCCGGAGCAGATCGTTCCGGAGGCCCGCTTCAAAGAGGACTTCGATGCCGACTCGCTCGACCTCTACGAGCTGGTCATGGAGCTTGAGGATCAGTACGGGATATCGGTCTCCCAGAAGGAAGCCGGCGAGATTCTGACCGTAGGAGACGCGGTTGAGTTTGTCCTGGCCAAGACTGGGTCGTGACCGCCGCTCCGCCGGTCGGGTGGACGGCGGCTCGCTCGCGGAACTGATCGCCGAGCTGCCCGTGCGCTCCCGCGCGGCGGCCCTCACCCATTCCTCCTGGGCCGAGCAGCGAATTGATTCATACGAACGCCTCGCCCTGCTCGGCGACAGCGTGCTCGGCCTCTCGATCGCCGACGAGCTCTACCGCACTCTTCCAGGTCTCGACGCGGGCTCATTGACCAAGATCCTCAATCAGGCGGTCAGCGGCAGCTCCTGCGCCGCGGTCGGTCGCGATCTCGGGATCCCGGACATGCTGATCGCCGCAGATCCCGGCGGCCCCGAAGGCACTCAGACTCCGGCCCGGCTGCTGCTGGAAGGCGAGCGACCGCTGCCGGAAATCACCGAGGCAATGATCGGTGCCTGTTTCATCGAGTTCGGTTTCGAACGCACCGCCGCCGCTGTGGTGGAGGCTTTCGGGTCGCGCGTTGAGGCGGTCCAGAGCACCCGGAGTGACTTCAAGTCGGCGCTTCAGGAGAGCGTCGCGCGCAAGGGCGGGGTGGTCGAGTACGAAGTCGTCGCCGCCCGCGGCCCCGCTCACCAGCGCGTCTACGAGGTGGCGGTCAGACTTCAGGGCGAAGAGATCGGGCGCGGCGAGGGCCGCAGCAAGAAGTCAGCCGGGCAGGCCGCAGCTGCGGTGGCCCTGGAGGCGCTCGATGCGTGAAACCGGTGACGTCCGACTCGACCGGCAGCCTTAGTCAGTCATGTTTCTGCGATCAGTGACCATGAAGGGCTTCAAGTCCTTCCCCGAGAAGACCGAGTTGACCTTCGCTCCGGGCGTCAGCGTGGTGGTCGGCCCGAACGGCTCCGGCAAGTCGAACATCACCGATGCGGTGCTCTGGGCGCTCGGCGAGCAGAGTCCGGGCGCAATTCGTGGCACCTCGATGCAGGACGTGATCTCGGTCGGCGGCAGAAACGTCGGTGCCCGTTCTTCGGCTGAGGTCGAGGTCGTGATCGATAACTCCGACGCAGGCATGAGCGATGATTTCTCGGAGATTTCGATCACCAGGAAGCTGGACCGCAACGGCGACGGCGAGTACCGGATGAACGGCGCCCGCTGCCGGCTGACCGACATCGTCGAGATCCTCTCCGACGCCAATCTCGGCAAGGAGATGCACTCGGTAATCAGTCAGGGCCGGGTTGATTCGATCGTCCATTCGAAGCCGCGCGAGCGGCGGCTGCTGATCGAAGAAGCCGCCGGGCTCGGCAAGTACCGCAAGCGCCGCCGTCGGGCCGAACTGAAGCTCAAGGCCACCCGTGACAACCTCGACCGCGCCCTGGACGTGGAGCGCGAGGCCCGCCGGGCATTGCGCCCCCTGAAGCAGCAGGCGAATGCAGCCGAAATCGGCGCCCGGATCGAGCTGGAGGAGCTGGGGCTGCGGGCCCAGCTGGTCGCGGAGGAGCTGCGTTTCGGCGAGGACCGGCTTGCTGCCGCCCGCGCTGCGGCGGATAAGGCCCGCAAGGTCCGGACTGCCCTTGAAGCAGAGCTTGACTCGGTTTCCAAACGCCGCCGCGCTGCGGAGGAGCGCTTCGCCGAGCGGGACCGCGAGCGCACCGCAGTCTGGGGAGTACTCAACTCGCTGCGAAGCGGCCAGCAGAAGATCGCGATCAACACCTCGGCCATCGTCGAGAGGAGCCGCTCGCTCGAAAGCAGGCTGGAGTCACTGAGGCTTGAGCTCGCCCCGCTCACTTTTGACCTTGGGGAGACAGGCAGTTCCAGCGAGCGATCGAAGCTCCTGGTCGAAGAGCTGTCAGAGGTCGACTCCGGAATCAGGGCGGCGGCCGAAGGTCTGCGCCGGGCCAGGTCTGAAGGACCGGAAGCAGAGCGCCTGGAGGCCCTCGGAGAGGTCCACACCGGGGCCGAGCATGCGACCCGGCATGCGAGGCGGGCCGAAGGACTGCTCGGCGAACGTCACCGCGAGCGCCTGGGGGAGCGCATGGCCGAGGTCGAGGCCCTGATGGCGCTTGTCGTGGAGCTCAGGCAGGCCGGGGACGCCGCCGGACAGGCGGTCCGGGACCGGGTCGCAAAGGCCGAGCGCACCGTGATCGGAGATCAGTCCGACGGTGACGAGATCGCTGCGGAGCTCAAGATCTGCTCCGACCAGGAAGTTGAAATCCAGTCCAAGCTGCGAGCTGTGGCTGAGCAGGTCACCACGGCCGAGGTCGAGGCGGCCCACCTGGGCGACCGTCGTCAGGAAGCGGCATCCGAGCTTGGTCGCATCGCCGAGAAGCTCGGTCAGGAAATCCCCGAGGCGGAGGAACCGCTGGAAGAGGAGGAGCGCGAGCGGATCGAGCGGCGGCTCTCAAACCTGCGGCTCAGGCGTGAGCGCCTCGGTCCGGTCAACCCGCTGGCCCAGCGCGAGTACGAAGAAGCCCTCGAGCACCTCGAGCAGATGGTCTCTCAGCGAGAGGACACCGAGCGGGCGCTGCGAGAGCTCGAAGGGATCATCCGCGACATCGACGCCGAGATCAAGCGCTCTTTCGATGAGACCTTCGCCGCCACCGCAGAGAACTTCGAAGAGATGATCGCCAGCCTCTTCCCGGGAGGCAACGGACGGCTGCGCTCGGTCGACCTGAAGCCGGTCCCGGAGCCGGTCGAAGAAGGTGCCGAGGCCGAGGAGTCCGAGGATCCCGAGGAAGACGAAGACGCTGACGCAGACTTCGGGGTCGAGCTCGAAGTCACCCCCGCCGGCAAGCGCATGCGCCAGATGAAGCTGCTTTCGGGCGGTGAGAAGGCGATGACCGCCCTGGCCTTTGTCTTCGCCGTATTCCTCGCCCGGCCCTGCCCCTTCTACATCCTCGACGAGGTTGAGGCCGCGCTCGACGACGCCAACATCACCCGATTCCTGGAGCTGATCCGCCGCTTCTCCGATCGCACCCAGTTCATCATCGTCACCCACCAGAAGCTCACCATGGACGCCGCCGACGTGCTTTACGGGGTCAGTATGGGAGGGGACGGAGTGACCAAGGTGATTTCCCGTCGCCTGCCCCGCGAGATCGAAGCCGACGGTGACACGCTCGAGGCCGCAGCCGGCTCTGACGTCGGCGAAGCCGCCTGAGCCGCGCCGATCAGGCAAGATCAGAGCCGACCGTGTCAACCACCTGGAACGACATCCTCGACCTTGGAGAGCGCACACCTCGTGCCGCTGCCCCAGGCCCGGCTGCTGAGGAAGCGCCGAAGCGGGGCGGAGCCTTCCGCCGCCTGAGGGAGAGCCTTTCGAAGAGCCGCCGCGCGCTGACCGAGGAGATCAGCTCGTCGCTGTTCGACCGGATCGACGATGAGACCTGGGAACGGCTGGAAGAAGCCCTGATCTACGCCGACGCCGGTGCGACCACCACCGCCAGGGTGGTGGAGAAGCTCGAGCATGAGGTCGACGCCGGCGAAGTCCCGGCCGACGGTGTGGCGATCAAGGCCCGCCTGGTCGAGATCCTGGCTGAGATTGCCGGGACCAATCGCGCTCCGATCAACCTCAGTGCCGACCCTTCCGTCCTGCTGATGACCGGAGTCAACGGCACCGGCAAGACCACTTCGATCGGCAAGATCGCCTGGCACCTCCAGCAGGAGTTCGGACTCTCGGTTCTGCTCGGAGCGGCGGACACCTACCGGGCGGCCGCGGCCGAGCAGTTGACCACATGGGCCGAGCGCTCCGGGGCGGAGATTGTGCGCTCCAACGAGGGCGCCGACCCGGGTTCGGTTGCTTTCGACGCGATCAGCGCCGCCAAAGCTCGTGGATCGGATGTCGTGATCATCGACACCGCCGGTCGCCTCCACACCCAGTCGAACCTGATGGACGAGCTGGGCAAGGTCCGGCGGGTGATCGAGAAGCAGCTTCCCGGCGCTCCGCACGAAACCCTGATTTCGATCGATGCCACCACCGGCCAGAACGGCCTGCGCCAGGCCCAGGCATTCGCCGAAGCCACCGCGCTCGACGGTGTGGTGCTGACCAAGCTGGACGGCACCGCCAAGGGCGGCATCACCCTGGCGATCGCCACTGAGCTTGGCATCCCGGTCAAGCTGATCGGAACCGGCGAGAAGCTCGAGGACCTGCGCCCCTTTGATCCCGACGACTTCGCCCACGCCCTGCTCGACGAGAGTTGATCGCCCCGACCTGGACGACCCCTGCCGTTCTGGCAGGCATCTGCATGCCCCGCCGGGGCTGATCGCCGCCAGAATCGATCGAGCTGAAGTGAACGAGCTGAAGTGATTGGGCCGCCACCCCTCTCGGGTTCCGGCGAGGATCTGCACGGACTGGTGGTGCTTATCGCAGCCACTTTGCGATGTGACCGGCCAGGCGGGCGGGGCCGGTAAGGTGACGGTCCATGTTTGACCAGCTTTCAGACCGGCTTCAGGCCACCCTTTCCGACGTGCGCGGTCGCGGCAAGCTGACCGAGGACGATGTCGACAAGGCGATGCGCGAGATCCGCCTCGCCCTGCTCGAGGCCGATGTCAACTTCAAGGTTGTCAAGGCCTTCACCTCGAAGGTCAAGGAGCGTTGCCTCGGCGCCGACGTGATGGGCAGCCTCAACCCGGGCCAGCAGGTGGTCAAGATCGTCAACGACGAGCTGACCGAACTGATGGGCGGGGCCGGCCGCGACCTCGTCTTCTCCCAGAAGGGCATCACGGTCATCCTGATGGCCGGACTCCAGGGCTCGGGCAAGACGACCGCCACCGCAAAGCTGGCGCTGCTGCTCAAGAAGGAAGGCAAGAAGGTCGCCCTCGCTGCCTGCGATGTCTACCGCCCGGCGGCGATCAAGCAGCTGGAGACGGTCGGCCAGCGGGCGGGTGCTGTGGTCTACCAGCAGGGTGCCGACGCCGATCCGGTCGAGATCGCCGCCTGGGCGCTCGACAAGGCCAGGGACGAAGGCCGCGACGTGCTGATCATCGACACCGCCGGTCGCCTGCACATCGACACCGACCTGATGGACGAGCTGGCGAGGATTCGCAAGCGCACCCGACCCCACAACGTGTTGCTGGTGGTCGACGCCATGACCGGCCAGGACGCCGTCGGCGTTGCCGAATCCTTCTCCGAAGCGGCCGAGTTCGACGGCGTGATCATCTCCAAGCTCGACGGCGACGCGCGCGGCGGTGCGGCGCTCTCGGTCAAGGCGGTCACCGGCAAGCCGATTCTCTTCGCTTCAACTGGCGAGAAGCTCGAGGATTTCGAGCACTTCCACCCGGACCGCATGTCCAGCCGGATCCTCGGCATGGGAGACGTGCTCAGCCTCATCGAAAAGGCCGAGGCGCAGGTTTCAGAGGACGAGGCCGAGGAACTCCAGCGCAAGATGGCCAGCGAGACCTTCACTCTCGAGGACTTCCTCAAGCAGATGCGACAGGTCCGCAAGATGGGTCCGATCGGCAACCTGATGGGAATGATGCCCGGCATGGGGGCGATGAAGAAGCTCAAGGACGTTGACGTCGACGAGGGCGAACTCGACCGGGTTGAAGCGATCATCCTTTCGATGACCCCGGAGGAGCGCGCCTTCCCCGAACTGATCAAGGGATCGCGCCGCCGCCGCATTGCCGACGGCTCCGGAACCAAGATTCAGCAGGTCAACAACCTGGTCAAGCAGTTCGACCAGATGCGCCGTCTGATGAAGCAGATGGCCACCGGAAACATGCCTGATCCGCAGCAACTGGCCCGCATGACCGGCCAGGTTCAGCGGCCCAAGGTCCGCCGGCGCTGAGAATCTGTAGGATCTCGCGTCCAATGGCCGTCCGAATCAGACTTAGAAGAGTGGGTTCCAAGAAGAACCCGATCTGGCGAATCGTCGTCGCAGACAAGCGCTCCCCCCGTGACGGGCGCAGCATCGAGACGATCGGCCAGTACAACGCACAGACCGAACCCTCGACCATCGTGCTCGATGAAGAGCGCGCGAAGTACTGGCTCGAGAAGGGCGCCCAGCCCTCGGAGCGGGTCGCAGGCCTGCTGCGCATCAAGGGCATCAAGGCCACCGGGAGCTGATCTCCTTGCGGGAGATGCTGCTCTTGCTCACGCAGTCCCTGGTCGAAGACCGCGATGCGGTCGAGGTCGAGGAGCTGGAAGAAGACGGAGACCTGGTCTTCGAGATCACCGTGAACGAGAATGACCTCGGTCGGGTGATCGGCAAGGGCGGACGGGTCGCCAACGCGCTCCGCACCGTCGCCAAGGCCGCCGCAGTGCGTGAAGAGCGTCGCGTGCTGGTCGACATCCTCGACTGAGGATGAATCTCGACATCTTCACGCTCTTTCCCGAGGCCTTCGACTGGTTCCGGGAGCAGAGGCCCGTGCGCAAGGCGATCGAGCACGGCGCTTCGATGGAAACCCGCGACTATCGCGACTGGACGCCGCTCAAGGGAGGGCGGGTAGACGACGCTCCTTACGGAGGCGGTGCCGGCATGGTGTTGCGCGTGGATGTGGTCGATGCATCCCTTCAGGGGGTATACGGCGAAGGCCCGCGCCCGCGCACCGTCGTGCTCAGTCCCGCCGGGCGCGTGCTCGATGACGGCCTGGTGGGGGAACTGGCGGCTGAACCTGCCCTCGCTCTGCTCTGCGGTCGCTACGAAGGCTTCGATCACCGGGTCCACGAGCACCTGGCCGACGACGAAATCTCGATCGGCCGCTACGTTCTGGCCGGGGGTGAGCTGCCGGCGATGGTTCTGGCCGACGCGATCATGCGACGGCTTCCCGGTGCGCTGGGTGACGCTGACAGCGCGATCGAAGAGTCCTGGAGCGAGGCCCTCGATGGTCTGCCCGAGTATCCGCACTACACACGACCGGCGGAATACCGGGGCTGGGGCATCCCGGAGGTGCTGATCTCCGGCAACCACGAGCGGGTCCGCGAGTGGCGGCTGGAGCAGAGCAGGCGCCGGGGCGCCCACTGAAAGTACGCTGAACGCGGCGAGTCGGTAGCATTGCCGCTCCGCGGGCCACCCGGCCCGTCTTTTTGAGCCATGACCACGGTAATCCAGGACATAGAGAGCAGCCAGCTGCGCAAGGGACTTCCGCCTTTTGACGCCGGAGACCGCGTACGCGTTCACTTTCTGGTGATCGAGGGCAACCGCAAGCGTCCCCAGATCTTCGAGGGCGTCGTGATCGCCCGCCAGGGTTCCGGTGCGCGCGAGACCTTCACCGTGCGCAAGCAGTCCTTTGGAGTCGGTGTCGAGCGTACGTTCCCGCTCCACTCGCCCAAGATCGAGAAGCTTGAAGTGGCTTCCCGCGGCCGTGTCCGTCGGGCGAAGCTTTACTACCTGCGTGACCGGGTCGGCAAGGCCGCCCGTGTCGCCGAGCGCCGCTGGGGCATCGACGAGGACATGGTTTCCGTGTCCGACGAAGGTGCCCAGGACGCATCCGGCGAGAGCCTGGAGCCGATCGAGGCGGAAGTCACTGACACCGAAGCGACCGAGGCTGAAGCGACAGACGCCGAGGCAACTGAAGCTGAGGCGACCGAGACTGAAGCTCCGGAGGCCGCTGAGGCTGAGCCGGCTGAGGCGGAAGCCGAGGCAGCATCCGAGGAACCCGTAGCCGAAGCGGCTGAAGAGCCCGCGGCAGAAGCCGATTCCGCCAAGGAAGAGACCCCTGCCGCTGAGCCCGCCGCCGACGACGACGAGCAGGGCGAGAAGGACGAAGCCTGAGCCCGGGCATCCCCAAGCCGAAGACGGCCGGGGGTAGTTTCGTCGAACTGGTCGTGATCGTTGCGCTGGCCCTTGGCCTCGCACTGCTGATCCAGGCCTTCCTGATCAAGCCGTACCAGATCCCTTCCGGCTCGATGGAGCCGACCCTGGATATCGGTCAGCGTGTTCTGGTCAACCGTTTCGTCTACCACTTCACAGACCCCAAGCCCGGGGACGTGGTCGTCTTTCATCCGCCCACCGGCGTCGGCGGCAACGGCAGTGAATGCGCCGTTCCCCCACAGCAGGACCGGGCCTGCCCCGAAGCGAACACCGGCGAAGCTTCCGACACCTTCATCAAGCGCATCGTCGCCGGACCGGGAGACACGGTCTCAGTCAGGGGCGGCATCCCGGTGGTGAACGGAGTGCCCGAGCAACCCGACGGCTACGAGATCATCCCCTGCGGTGCGGGCGGCGCCGGCTGCGATCTTCCGAAGGAGATCACGATCCCGGAGGGTCACTTCTTCATGATGGGTGACAACCGTGGGCAGAGCGACGACAGCCGCTTCTGGGGACCGCTGCCTGAAGAGCAGTTGATCGGCAAAGCATTCGCCACCTACTGGCCGCCGAATCGCATCGGTGGCCTCTAAGCCGAAGCAGGCCGACCCCGCGGGACTGTTCGCCTACGATCGCGAACTGGGGTCTGAACTGGTCGTCGGTACAGACGAAGCGGGCAGGGGTTGCCTGGCCGGACCGATTGTCGCTGCCGCTGTCGTCTTCGACCGCAACTGCCTTGAATCGCTCGGTGGAGGTCGACTCGCCGGCCTGAATGACTCCAAGCGCATGACCGCAAAGGCGCGCGAGCGGATCTTTCCGGAGGTCATGGGCTGCGCGGTCAGGGTGACGATCGCGATGCGCTCGGCCCGTTATATCGACTCCGCCGGTCTTCACGTCAGCAATATCGAGTGCCTGACCGAGGCACTCAGGGGCGCCGCAGGGGGCAGCGGCGCGATTCGCCTGGTCGATGGCTTCGCCCTCAAGGAATGTGAGTTGGAACACCGGAAGCTGGTCAAGGGGGACAGCACCAGCGCAACCGTGGCCGCCGCCTCGGTGATCGCAAAGGTGACGCGGGACCGTTACATGGTGCGCGCCGCCGGGACCTGGCCCGAGTACGGCTTTGAAGGCCACAAGGGTTACGGCAGCGAGGCCCATCGCGCGGCGATCGTGGTTCACGGGCCCTGCCCGCTCCACCGGCTTTCCTTTGCTTCGGATGCCTACGGGGAGTTCGGCCAGGCGGCCTGAGCGGATCGGTCAATAGGCACCTTCGATGTGCTCCCAGGCGGCGACCGATCCGTCCGCCGCGAAAGTCACCCCGACCACGTCGAACCTGATCTCGTCGAAGCTGACATGCGATTGACGGGCGACCAGCCAGGCGGTGGCGAGCCGACGCAGCCGCTGCTGCTTGCGCCGGTCAACTGCCAGGACCGGGGTTACCGGCCCGGCCCCGCGACCGGGGCGGCTTGACTTGACTTCGACGATCACCAGAGTGCGTCCGTCCCTGGCGACCAGGTCGATCTCACCCAATCGGATCCTCCAGTTGCGGTCCAGGATCGACCAGCCCCGTTGGCGTAGCTCCCCCTCACAGAGACGTTCCGCCGCCTGGCCAGTTTCCCGCCGTGAATCCTTTGATCGAGCGTCCATCGATCCAGAGTAGGTCCCATGAACCGGCCTTCCGGGGAGATGTCCGGGTTTTGTGGCAGTCCGGTTCGCAACTTGTTGCAGTTGGCGGGCAACGGGTGAGCGAAGCCCTCCTACCTTGACCGTGTGCTCGCCGAAACAACATCTTTCACCCTCGAGGCGATCTCGGCCCGTCCGGTTCGGGTCGAGGTTGACATCCACCGCGGCCTGCCGAGTTTCCAGATCGTCGGTCTGCCCGATCCGGCCGTACGCGAGGCGCGCGAGCGGGTCCGTGCCGCCCTGGTCAACACCGGCTTCGAATTCCCGATGCGCCGAATCACCGCCAACCTCGCCCCGGCCGAGGTACGCAAGGCAGGTCCCGGGCTGGACCTGGCCCTGGCAACCGCGCTGCTCGCCGCCGCAGGCGAGGTTCCCGGTGAGAAGCTCGCCGGCTGGGCGCTGGCTGGAGAACTGGCCCTGGACGGTTCGGTCAGGCCGGTGCGCGGGGCACTGGCGATGGCCGAGGTGGCGCGAGCGCGTTCCTGCAGGGGAATCATCCTGCCGAAGGCCAACGGTCCGGAGGCGGCGATGGCTCCGGGGATCGAGGTCCGGACCATCGAGAGCGTCGCAGAACTCCGCAGCCTGGCGGGCGGGTCGCTTCCTGGCTGTGTGGCTGTGCCGGGTTCGATCCGGGAGGGTTCGCCCCTTCCGGACCTGAAAGACCTGCGCGGCCAGCCGGGCCTGAGGCACGCGATCGAGGTTGCTGCCGCCGGTAGTCACGGTCTGCTGATGATCGGCCCACCCGGTTCCGGCAAGTCGCTTGCCGCCCGTCGCATGCCTTCCGTTCTGCCGCCGATGGCCAGTGAAGAGATCCTCGAGGTCGCCCGGATTGCCGGGGCCTGTGGGGCGGGGGCGCTGAGGGCCGAGCGACCCTTTCGTGCTCCGCACCACACCGTCTCGCCGGCGGGGCTGGTCGGCGGCGGCAATCCGACCAGACCGGGGGAGATCACGCTTGCCCATCGCGGAGTGCTCTTCCTGGACGAACTCTGCGAATTCAGGCGCAGCGCCCTCGAAGCCCTGAGGGAGCCACTCGAATCGGGTGAGGTGACGATCTCGCGTGCCAACGGCCATCAGACCCTTCCGGCCTCATTCACTCTGGTCGCGGCTGCGAATCCCTGCCCTTGTGGAAGGGGCGACAGTGACCCTGCCTGCCTCTGCCGGCCCGATGTGGTCGCCCGATACTCGGGCACCCTGAGCGGTGCCCTGGCCGACCGCATCGACATGATCGTCGGGGTCAGCCAGCCATCTACGGAGGCGATGTCCGGTCCCTGTGGGGAGTGCTCGGCGGATGTGCGTGAACGGGTCAGCGCGGCGCGGGAGCGAATGGCGGGCAAGGCTCGGTCAGGGCCGGGCCAACGGTGTCGCCACCCGGGCCGAGACATCCGCATTCCGGCTGGACCGCGAAGCTCGGGAGCTGCTGGCCGGGGCCGGGCGCATGCATCAGCTGAGCGGGCGCTCACACGACCGGGTATTGAAGATCGCCCGCACAGTGGCCGACCTGGATACCAGCGAGTCGATCAGGGAAGAGCACATCGCCGGGGCGCTTCAGCTTCGCCGGAGGACGGTCTCGTGACCGCGGTCGCTGTTGGTTCCGAGACCGCATGCGCGCGCCTGCCTGCGCCGCAGCTGGTTGATCGCCGGCCTCGGGTCGTTCATCCAGGTCGCCTGCGACGACCGCGCCGGACGCCGCACACCGGAGCTGCTCAGGCTCGATGACCGGGATCTGTTGCTCGCGGTCGCGCCGAAACGGGTTGACAGGCTGCTTTCGGAAAACGCGGCCCTGGAGGAGGCGGCGATGCGCTCCACTCTGGCCGAGGCTGACTGCTGGGCCTGCTGCAGGCATGACGAGAACTTCCCTGAAGGCCTTGATGACGGGGCTGACGCCCCCGTCTGCCTGACCGGTCGGGGTTCGTCGATCCCGCTGGCGGAAGTGAGAATGGCCGACTCTGCGACAGTCGTCGGCGCAAGGCGAGCGACTGGCTACGGGCTCGAGGTCGCGAGGGGCCTCGGAGCGGAGATCGCCTCGGCCGGTCTGATCGTGATCAGCGGAATGGCGCTCGGGATCGACGGTGCGGTGCACCGGGGTGCGATCGAGCGCGGCCGGACCGTGGCCGTGCTGGCCAGCGGACCGGACCGCCCATACCCGGCAACTCACGCGCGTCTCTACCGGCGGATTGTCGAGAGCGGGCTGGTCATCTCGGAGATGCCTCCTGGCACCCGTCCCTGGCGCTGGGGGTTCCCCGCCCGCAATCGCATCATGGCGGCGCTGTCGCGAATGACCGTCGTGGTCGAAGCGGCGCGCCGGTCCGGGTCGCTGATCACGGCTGAGATGGCCGCCGACGCCGGGCGCGAGGTCGGCGCGGTGCCCGGTCCGGTCACCGCCGGTCCTTCAGCCGGAACCAACGAACTGATCGCCAGCGGAGCGGCACTGATCCGGGACGGCAATGACGTCCTGGATCGCCTGATCGGCGCGGGCGCGCGGTTGCCCGAGCGGCTCTTCGGTCCGGAACTGGGAACCGCCGAGCTTCAGGCGCTGGCGGCGGTCGAAGCGGGGGAGAGCCGGATCGATTCGATCTGTCCGGCTGCCGGCCTCGCTGCGGTCGAGGCCGCGGCCTGTCTGGCCAAGCTTGAAATCGCGGGATACGTCACCTGTTCGTTGACCGGTGAGTACCGCAGGACCGGACTCGCCGAGCCGGGTGCCTATGCTTCGCCCGATGACTGACTCGACGATTGCCACGGTGTTGACCATCGCCGGCTCGGACTCTGGCGGCGGGGCTGGAATTCAGGCAGACCTCAAGGCATTCGCCCGCTGCGGAGTCCACGGCAGTTGCGCGATCACCGCGATCACTGCGCAGAACACCGTGGGCGTCTCGGCGATCGAGTCGGTCAGTCCGGAGATGATCGTGGCCCAGGTACGGGCCGTGGCCGACGACATCGGCCCCGACGCAGTCAAGATCGGCATGCTCGGCACGGTCGAGACGATTGTTGCGGTCGAGTACTGCCTCGACCTGATCGGCGATGTACCGGTGGTACTGGATCCGGTCATGGTCGCCGAGTCTGGCGCCGACCTGCTCGAAGCCGATGCCAGGGAGGCGCTGGTCGAACTGATTCTGCCGCGCGCCACGGTCGCCACCCCGAACATCCCGGAGGCGCGGGTGCTGACCGGACTGGACGAGAAGGCAGGACAGGAGGAGCTCGCCCGCTCGGTGCTCGCCGCCGGACCCGCCTGCTCCGTGGTGACCGGTGGACACAGCGAAGGGCTGGTCGACATCTTCTGTGACGGATCGGGCGCCGTGGCGATCGAGGGTCCTCGCCATGAAGCAAGCTCCAGCCACGGATCGGGATGCACCCATTCTTCGGCTCTGGCCGCCTGTCTCGCCAGAGGGCTGGAACCGCTGGCAGCCGCATGCCGCGCGCGCGAGATCGCCTCACAGGCGGTCGCCGACGGTCTGGATTCAGTCGGCGCCGGCCCCGGGCCGGTTGATGTGCTCGGTCTCAGCCGGCACGACTTCGACTGAGCGGCGCGGCGTAGGATAGGCGCCATGTCCTCCAGCGACCAGTCCTCCGTCAGCCCGTTCCCGCGCCCCCGTTCCTCGGCCGTCTTCGACGGACCGGACCGCGCCGCCGCCCGCGCCTACATGAAGGGCATCGGCCTGAGCGACGCAGACATGAAGAAGCCGACCATCGGCATCGCCAACACCTGGACCGACGCAATGCCCTGCAACTACGGACTCCGCGACCTGGCCGAGTACGTCAAGGAGGGTGTGCGCGCCGCAGGAGGTACCCCGATGGAGTTCAACACGGTCGCCGTGTCGGACGGCATCACCATGGGCACTCAGGGAATGAAGTCGTCTCTGGTCAGCCGCGAAGTGGTCGCCGACTCGATCGAACTGATGGCCCGCGGCTACCAGTTCGACGCGATCGTGGCGCTCGCCGCCTGCGACAAGACGATCCCCGGGGCGGTCATGGGCGTCACCCGGATCGACATCCCTTCAATCGTGCTCTACGGCGGCTCGGTCAAGCCGGGTACATACGACGGCAAGGACATCACCATCCTCGAGGTCTTCGAGGCGATCGGTGCCCATGCTGCCGGTGACATCAGCGATCAGGAGTTGACCGACATCGAGAACGTCGCCAGTCCCGGCTTCGGTGCCTGCGGCGGCCAGTTCACCGCGAACACGATGGCATGTGCATTCGAGGCGCTCGGGATATCACCCGCGTTCTCGGCCATGGTGCCGGCTGAGGACACCGACAAGAACGAAGTTGCGCGCGGCATCGGCGAGTTGATCCTCAAAGTCCTGGCCGACGACCTGCGTCCGAGCCGGATCATTACCCGTCACTCGCTGGAGAACGCGATCGCCGCGGTCGCCGCCTCGGGCGGTTCCACCAACGGCGTGCTGCACCTGCTGGCGATCGCCCGGGAAGCCGGCATTGAACTCGACATCGACGTCTTCGAGGAGGTCTCCGGGCGCACCCCGCTGCTGGCCGACCTCAAGCCCGGCGGACGCTACGTCGCGACCGACCTCTACCGGGCCGGCGGTGTGCCGTTGATCCTCAAGCGCCTCAAGGACGGCGGCCTGCTCCACGAGGACGAAATCACCGTGACCGGAGCGACCATCGGTGAGGAAGCCGACAAGGCGGTCGAGGAACCCGGCCAGGATGTCGTGCTGCCGATCGAGGCGCCGCTCAAGGCCAAGGGAGGCCTGGCGATTCTCCGCGGCAACATCTGCCCCGACGGTGCGGTGGTCAAGGTCGCCGGGACCGAACGCCGCAGCCAGACCGGTCCGGCCCGTGTATTCGAGCGGGAAGAGGACTGCTTCGCCGCGGTGCGCAAGGGCCAGATCCAGAAGGGCGACGTGATCGTCATCAGAAACGAAGGCCCCGCCGGTGGCCCCGGGATGCGGGAGATGCTTCAGGTCACCGCTGCCCTGGTCGGCGAAGGCCTCGGCGAGCACGTCTCGCTGCTGACCGACGGACGCTTCTCCGGCGCGACCCGCGGCCTGATGATCGGCCACGTCGCACCGGAGGCGGTAAAGGGCGGTCCGATAGCCGCGATCCAGGACGGCGACCAGATAACGGTCGACATCGACAACCGCCGGCTTGATGTCGATCTCTCGGTCGAGGAAATCGACCGGCGGATCGCCGCCTACAAGTCGCCGGAGCCGCTCTTCACGCGCGGGGTCATGGCCAAGTACGCAGCCGCAGTCAGTTCGGCTTCGCTCGGCGCGATAACCTGATCCTCACTGCAGACCGCAGCGTCGGGTCTTTTCCGGTGTTCTGTCTGTGAAAGGAAAACTTGGTGACCTGACGGGTCTGCCGTTGCGCGGCGCCTGTCGGAATAAAGGAACGGGGAGACGATGAAGGCTTCAAACGGCATGAGACTGATCAGAATCGCTCTGGCGAGCATCGCCACCGCGATCGGACTGGCCTTCTTCGCCGGTGCGGCCTCGGCCGAACCGACCGTCTGGCTGTGCAAGCCCGGCCAGGCCGACAACCCCTGCCTGGGCAAGTTGGACGGCGTTTCCACTGCCCCCGGTTTCATCGACACGGAACTCGGTTATGAAGCCGCGAAGAATCCTCCGGTCGACTGCTTCTACGTCTATCCGACCCAGAGCGACCAGGATACGCCCAACGCGAACCTCGACAAGGACCAGCCGATCCGCGACGTAGCGGTAAACCAGGCTCGCCAGTTCTCACGGATGTGCGACGTGTACGCACCGATGTACCGCCAGTACACCTTGACGCCGGGGAGATCACCGACGAGGTTCGCGATGTCGCCTACAACAGCGTCCTGGGGGCATGGAAGGACTACCTCAAGAACTACAACAAGGGCCGTGGAGTCGTGATCATCGGTCACTCCCAGGGGAGCATGAATCTCGGCCGGCTGATCGCGGAAGAGATCGACCCGAATCCCTCGATTCACAAGCGGCTGATCTCGGCGATCATTCCTGGAGCAAACGTCTACGTGCCCAAGGGCGAAGTGGTCGGCGGCCAGTTCCAGAACATCCCGGCCTGCGAGGCCGGTGACCAGGTGGGCTGCGTGATCGCCTACTCGATGTTCACCAAGCAGCCGAACACGAACTCCTCCTACGGCTGGATGGACACCGGCTACTGGATCAACCCGGCACCGCGTCCGGACAAGGACCTCTACGAAGTGATGTGTGTCAGCCCCGGCGAACTTGCCGGAGGCAACGGCAACCTGACCCCGCTGGCCAATCTTCCGGTCTTCGTCGGACAGCCGGAGCCGGCCAAGCCCTGGCAGGCGTTTCCGGACTTCTACCGCGGTGAGTGCCGTAGTGCCGAAGACGCGATCAAGGGAACCGTGAACTGGCTCAACGTCGAGGACATTCGCCAGCCGGGCGACACCCGTCCTGACCTGGCGAGCCTGGTTGCGTCTTCCGGCGGCAACCTCCACACCGGCGACATCAACCTCGCCCTGGACTCGCTCGTGACCGTGGCCACTGCGCAGAGCCATGCTTACGTCTCGACCGAGCTCGGCAAGAAGCTCGACTCGATCCACAAAAAGCTGAAGTCAGCCAAGAGTCAGGCCAAGGGCCTCGGGTCGAAGGCAGCCAAGGCGAAGAAGCGTTGCGCGAAGACGGGCAAGGGATGCTCGAAGGCGAAGAAGCTCAGCCGCAAGTCGAAGGCTGCGAAGCGCAAGGTTTCTTCGCTCAAGTCCAAATCCCGAGCGATCAAGGCAGAGGTACGCAGGCTTATCAGCGTCACCGACTGAATCGGTACTGCCGGCTGAGAAAACCGAATCGAGGCGTCGCCGCCCCGATCAGTCGGTTGGCGGCGCTGTGGTGGTGCCCTCCCTGCGGTTGCGGTCGATGAACTCTTCGACATCTCCGTTGAAGCGGGCGGGCCGCTCCATCTGGACCATGTGGCCGGTGTCGTCGATCAGCGCCATCTCTGCCTGCGGCATTCGCTTGCGGTAGGCAAAGGCGGCCGCCACCGGCACCAGCAGGTCCCGGTTGCCCCAGATCAGCAGGGTCGGCAGGGTGATCTCCGTCAGCCGCTCCCGGGTGTCGTAGCCGGCGAGTTCGTACGCGGCCTGCAGGGTGGCGGGCGCTCTCACGCCGTAGCTGCCCAGCTCCCAGAGCATCTCGCGGCTGATCTTCTCCGGATGCGCGATCACCCCGGCGAACTGAGCCGCGCGAAGCCGGCTGCGGCCGAAGTTGCGCTCCAGACTGTTGGCCGCCACCGGCATCATCATCTTGACGATCGGACGGGCCATATCTTTCTGCGAGCGCTTCATGCGCGCATAGGTGATGCCCGCGGCAGCCACCAGGGTCAGCGAGGAGAATCGTTCGGGACTGAGGATCGCGGCCTCGGTCGCGATGAAGCCTCCCATCGAATGTCCGACCAGAGCGGTATCCCGGTCGAGGCCGATCCGGTCGGCGAAGGCACCGAGGAAATGCCCGTAGGACTTGATCGATATCGGGTACTCGGGCATCGGACTGAGGCCGAAGCCCGGCAGGTCAAGTGCCACCACTCGGTGGTTGCGGGCGAGGTAGGGGATGTTCTCCAACCAGTTGCGCCAGCTGCCGCTCAGGCCGTGGACCAGGAGGATGGCCGGACCTTCACCCATCTCCGCGTAGCTGACCGGGGTGGTACCGAGCACTGAGTCCACTTCGACCTCGGCCAGCCGGTCCGACCAGTCGATCCGCAGCCACTCGCCGTCGGACGCCGCGTAGTCGTCGGCTGTTCCGGGGTCCGGAACATTGTCTGAAGTCGAGGCCTCGTCCACGTCGGCCGTTGACTCTACCTGTGGGGCCCGCGGCTTACTGACACAATGCCGCCATGCCGGAGACCGAAAGAACGGGCGCGCGTCGCGTCCTGCTGACCGGGCTTTCCACCTACTGGGGTGGACGTCTGGCCAGTGCTCTCGAATCGAACCCGGAGATCCAGGCGATCATCGGAGTCGACTCAAGGGAGCCGACCCGGGAGCTTGAACGCACCGAGTACGTCAAGGTCGGAGTCGAACACTCGCTGATCGAGAAGATCGTACGCGCGGCGAACATCGACACCGTGATCGACACCCGAATGATCGTCGACTCGACCCGCGGAACCGACGGCAACAAGCCATCCTCGATCCACGAAAACAACGTGATCGGCACCCTGAACATCCTTGCGGCCTGCTCGGCTTCCGGCTCAACAGTCCGCAGGCTGATCTTCAAGAGTTCGGCCCACTGGTATGGCTGCGCCCAGGATGACCCCGGCTTCTTCACCGAAGACATGATCCGAAACCATCCGCCGAGCACTTTGATCGAGCAGGATGTGGTCGAGGCGGAAGCAGCGGTGGCCGACTTCCGAATCCGCAGGCCGGACATCGCCGTCACGGTCCTGCGCTTCGTCAACGTGCTCGGCTCCGAGGTCAATACCTCCCACATCCGCCTCTTCGCGTTGCCGATGGTGCCGATGATCGCCGGATTCGACCCGCGCTATCAGTTCATTGATGAGGTTGACGTGGTTCATGCGCTCGAACACGCGACCTCGAACGAGATCCCCGGTGTCTTCAACCTCGCCGCCGACGGGATTCTGACCCTCTCCGAGACGATCTCCCTGCTCGGCAAGAAGCCGCTGCCGGTACTGCCGCCATGGGGCACGGGCCTGGCCACTTCCGCGCTCAGACGAATGGGGCTGACCGTTTCACCGGAGATGCTCGGACAGTTGCGCTTCGGCCGCGGACTCGACAACCGCCGCTTCAAGGCGACCGGCTTCCATTACCGCTACACCTCTCGCGAAGCGGTAATCCGGCTGCGAGAGCGGCTGCGACTGGATCCGATCGCTTCAGGCGTACTCAATCCGTATCGCTACGAGCCCGAAGTCGAGGAATTCCTCCGCCACAGCCCGCATGTGAGCCGTGAACCGGCCCGTGACCTGGGCCGGGAGGATGCGGCGATGTTCGATCCCTCGCCGCCGGTCGAAGACTGATTTCGACCTGCACGGGCGCTTGCGCACACAAAAAGGGTTTGACCCGGGTGCCGGGGTATCTACACTTGAAGTACGTACGTAAACGCAATTTGTCGCAGAGGAACCCGGATTGGGACGCAAGAGCCAGATTCTCATAGCCGCTGTCGTCTTCCTCCTTCTCGGAGGGGCGGTCGCCGCTTACGCCTACGACGGCTCTCAGAAGGATCAGATCGCAGAGGGTGTCACCATCAGCGGGGTGGACGTCAGCGGTATGAACCGCCAGGAAGCGACCGACGCGGTTACTGCGAAGGTGCTTTCTCCGCAACGCAAACCGGTCACGGTCACCTTCGAGAAGCAGACCTACACGCTGCCTGCCAAGAAGCTTGGTATTCGCGCCGACGTCGAACGCAGCGTCAACCGTGCCTTTGCCGAGAGCCGCTCAGGCTCGCTTCCGGAGCGGGTTCTGCGCCAGATCACCGGTGATCCCGTTGACGCGAAGATCCCGGTCGAGGTCACCTACTCGAAGTCCGCGGTGAACCAGTTCGTACGCGAAGTGGCAGTCGGGATCGCTGTGGATCCGGTTGACGCCTCGGTCCAGGCAGGCCCCGACTCGCTGTCGGTAGTCAAGGCGTCCAACGGCCACAAGCTTCGCGACAACCTGCTTACCGAGCAGCTGACCACCCTGCTCGACAAGGGACAGGGCAAACGGATCATCGTGGCGAAGACAAACGTGCTCAAGCCGGCGGTCACCACGAAGGAGGTTGCCGAGCAGTACCCGACCTACCTGACGCTCGATCGCAGCAACTACCAGCTGAAACTCTGGACGAACCTCGAACTGGAAAAGACCTACACGGTCGCTGTCGGGCAGCCAGGCCTCGAAACTCCAGCCGGTCAGTTCTCGATTCAGGACAAGCAGGTTGACCCCGACTGGAATGTCCCGAACTCCGACTGGGCCGGTGAGCTCGCTGGCCAGGTGATTCCCGGAGGAACCGCCGAGAACCCGCTCATCGCCCGCTGGATGGGCGTCTACGACGGGGTGGGCTTCCACGGCACCACGGACGAAGGCTCGCTCGGCACCGCCGCTTCACACGGTTGCATTCGCATGTCCGAAAGCGACGTGATCGACCTCTTCGACCGGGTCGATGTCGGCACCCCTGTCTACATCGGTTGACCTTCCGGTGACGGAGGAGTGGGCCGGCCTGCTGGCCCCGTATGAGCGCGACCTGGTTGCCGGTGGCGCCGCAGTCAAGACGATCGCGGCCTACCGTCGTGACCTCAAGCAGTTTGCCGCCTGGTGCGTCACCTTCGGCACAGAGCCCCTTTCGGTCCGGCACCGCGATGTACGTCGCTACGCGGCTTCGCTCTCGGCGGCAAAGTCCTCGCCGGCGACGGTAGCGCGCAAGCTGGCGGCGATCCGAGGGTTCTACGGCTACCTGCTCAGGGTCGGTCGCATCACTCAGAATCCGGCCGACCTGGTCTCGGCACCGAAGGCCAAGGGCAAGCTGCCGCGGGTGCTGACCGCGATCCAGATGAGCGAGATCCTCGACAGCGCCCCGGCCAAGACCGCCCTGGAGCTCCGCGACCGGGCGATGATCGAACTCGCCTACTCCTGTGGCCTGCGGAGTGAAGAAGTGATTTCACTCGACGTCGCCTCACTCGATTTCGAGTCCGAGCAGCTGTCAGTCGTCGGCAAAGGCTCTCGTCACCGGCGGCTGCCTATGGGTGAGCCCGCTCAGCGGGCGGTCGAGGACTACCTGCAGCGCGGTCGCCCGTCGCTGGTCGATGACGCCGGCGAAACGGCCCTCTTCATCTCCCGAAACGGCCGCAGGCTCTCGCCCTCGGACGTCTCTCGCCGGCTTTCTGTACGGGTTCGGGACGCAGCTACCGCGAGCGGGATCTCCCCTCACGCGCTGCGTCATTCCTTCGCCACACACCTGCTCGAGGGCGGGGCGGACCTGCGCACGATCCAGGAGTTGCTCGGTCACTCCTCGATCTCGACCACTCAGGTCTACACCCATCTGGATGCCGCAAGACTGCGCGACGCCTACGCCGGCAGCCACCCCCGCGCCTGAGCCGGCTGCGAGCCTGGTGCGCTCGCTAGATTGGCGTCATGAAGCTCACTGTGAACGTTGACGGCGGTGCCCGCGGCAACCCCGGCCCCGCGGCGATCGGTGTGGTCATTCGTGACCCCGACGGACTGATCCTCGATGAACACGGCGAGCGCATCGGTGAGGCGACCAACAACGTCGCTGAATATATGGCCCTGATCCGTGGCATCCAGCGTGCCGCGGAACTCGGCGCGAGCGAACTTGACCTGGTCGGCGACTCCGAACTGGTGGTCAAGCAGGTCCAGGGCAAGTACAAAGTCAAGAACGCCGGGATCAAACCGCTTCACGCGGAAGCCAAGCAGGCCCTTTCGGCGTTCGAGAGCTGGTCGATCCGCCACGTGCGCCGCGAGATGAACGCCGAGGCAGACCGACTGGTCAACGAAGTCCTCGATGGCTGAGCGACCGCTAGACCCGCGGGTCGGGATCGGGCATGTACACCTCAAGGTCGCGGACATCGACCGCTCGCTTTCGTTCTATTGCGACATCCTCGGCTTCGAGCTGATCACCCGCCTCGGTCTCCAGGCAGCGTTCCTGTCGGCCGGCGGCTACCACCACCACATCGGCCTCAACACCTGGGAGACGCTGGGCGCCGGACCCGCCCCGCGGGAGCGGACAGGCATTTTCCACTTCGCGATCCTCTATCCGGACCGCGCCGGGCTTGCCGACGCGGTTGACCGCCTGCGGCGTGCCGACTGGCCGCTGACCGGGGCATCCGACCATGGGGTGTCGGAAGCCGTCTATACGGACGACCCGGACGGCATCGGCGTGGAGCTGTACCGAGATCGTCCGCGAGATGAGTGGCCAGTCGCCCAGGACGGCTCAATACGGATGTTTACCGAGCCGCTCGACCTGCGCAACCTGATGGCCGAACTCCGCGACTGAAAAGCTCAGGACCGGGCCGGCGGGTGCCAGTCCGGGTCGCCGGGCCTCCAGGTTCTGTCGGGCGCGTCGCTCTCGTTGGCGACCACGTTGGCCAGCAGCCAGTCGCCGTCTTCGCCCTTCAGTTCGAAGGCGAACCCTCGCAGGTGTGTGGGCGCGTCCAGGGTAACCGCGTCTTCGGTGGCCTTGTCGAACAGGATCACCACCTCGTGGTCTGGCGCGACGACTCGCGGTTCCGTTCCCCAGCCGGAGTGCTCCCAGACGATCGTATTCCAGAGGTCGTCCAGGGCGGCGAGCGTGGTCACGCAGAACTGATGCCACAGCGTGGCGCGTGGCAACCGCGGCGAAGGCTGCACCGGTTCGATCAGGCATTCGCGAAGCAGGGCCGGGTCTTCGGCAGCCAAGGACTCCCGGTCGCCGAAACGGGAGAGCCAGGTGTCGATCAGGAACCTGCGGTAGTCACGGTGGGTCAGGGGCCAGGCGGATTCGAGGTCATGGTTGACCTTGACGTGGTGCAGCCAGGTGGCTGCGGCGCGTACCGGACCTCCGGGTCTGAACGGATCCATGGACACATCTTCTCGAAGTCCCATTGCGGGCCCTACCCGATGCGCCTGCGGCCGCGGCCCGACCGACTTCTGCGGTCCACCGGCCTGAATCCTGCGCGCCCCGTCACCGGGCCCTGCGGGGTGGTCGCCGGGTATACTCGCCCGAGTCTGCGGCTGTAGCTCAGTTGGCTAGAGCGTCTGCTTGCCATGCAGAAGGTCGAGGGTTCGAATCCCTTCAGCCGCTTGCGAGACACCGCCCCTCAAAGGGGCCGGTGTCTCATTCGGCGCCTTGGCGGAGTGGTTACGCAGCGGCCTGCAAAGCCGTGTACGCCGGTTCGACTCCGGCAGGCGCCTCTTCGTAGGGGTACGGGATGAGTCTCTGGAAGCAGGGTCCCTTGCGGCGCTGGTAGGCTGCCGATTCGCGGGCGCATAGCTCAGTTGGTAGAGCGCCACCTCGACACGGTGGAGGTCACTGGTTCGAGCCCAGTTGTGCCCACTACTCCGCGGCCAGGATCAACCGGTCTGCCGCGGCGCGTCCGGAGCGGACCGCGCCTTCCATCAGACCGCTGAACTCTCCGGCCGTATGCTCGCCGGCGAAGACGAACGGCCCGACCGGCTCGACCAGGGCGGATGTAAGGGCGGGAGAGGGGGAGACCGAGTAGGCGCTCTCTACCCACGGATCGTCGTCCCACTTGCAGAGAATCGCTTCGTCAGCCATGAGTGGAAGGTCGGGTCGCATCGCTTCAAGGTCGGCCACCCACTTCTCTCGTCCCGAGGTCACCTCCAGGCGCTCCAGTGCGGCTGTTGATCCGGCGAAGCAGCTGACCAGTGGCACAGGCAGGTCGCCCTCTGCGGTCTCGGTCCAGCACCACCACCGGCCCGGCACATTGAGCGTTGCGCTCACCGGAACGGCTTCGGCCAGCGGCACGAAGAGCTTCGCGGCATGGCCGTAGTTGACCTCTTCGAATGCGGACGTCTTTTCAGCCGGCAGGGCGGGGGAGAACTGGATCCGCGAGATCACGCTCGCCGGAACGGCGATCACACAGTGGGCGGCGGAGGCCGAGTGGCCCGAGGCGGTGAGCACCTCGACCGAGTCTTCGCCCCAGACGACCGCCACGACGGGGTCATCGAGCAGCACGCGGTCTCCGAGCCGACCGGCCATCTTCAGGCAAAGCGCCTGGTTGCCGCCGGCGACGCTGGGTGACGGCTCTTCGTCAATGTGAGCCAGCCCGGCCAGTGCGGTGGCCGGAACCATCGCGGCATCGCAGGCGGAGGAGACCTCGGCCCTGGCCAGGATCACCTCCCGGGCCTCGGCTTCGATGTCAAGACGGGAGAGCAGTTCTGCTGCGCTGATGCGGTCGTCGGGCGGCGGATCGGCGAGGGCCTGCTCGAGCACTGTCACCGCCGAGGCGATGCTGCCGGAGAGCGATCCGTCGGGTCGTCCGTCGAAGCGGCCACCGCGTGGTTGCCTGCTTCCGTAGCGAACGCCCTTGTCCCAAAGGTCGACACCCAGCTCGGACGCGAGTTCGCGGATCGCCGTATTGCCGGGAAGGATGAACTCGGCGCCCATCTCGACCACCGCGCCGCTGTCGAGCGGTTTGGACCAGGTGCGACCACCGACCCGGCCCCGGGATTCGACTACCTCGACCTGCCAGCCCTCTGCGAGCAGCGAGGTCGCTGCCAGTCAGCCCGGCCAGTCCGGCACCGATCACGATCGCCCCGCCGGCCTGGCTCACTCTCTGCCTGACCGTTGGAAACTCAATTCATCTACCTGTTGCGCGCCTTGCGCCCGGGCTTGACCTTGAGCCTGGTCTTGACGCTGGTCGGGCCGGCGCTGGAGCTGACCCTGGCCTTGAAAGTACCGTTGCCCCTGGCCGTTTTTCTGGTCTTCAGGCGCAACCTGGCGACGGCCCTCTCGCCGGCGAGCATCTCTCCGAGGACCACGCAGGCAGGACGCTTCGCGAGTTTCGCGGGAACGGTTGCACAGACCTTGACCGAGCGCGCAGGGGCGTCGCCGAGGTTCTTCACCGCTACCGGAACGATCTTGCCCTGGCCTGCCCGCACGCTTATCCGCTTCAACCGGTTCGCCTTCAGCCTTGCCTTCGCCTGGACCCCATTGAGCTGGTTGGCCGCGCCGACAACATCGCCGGCACCGTAGAAGTCAACGGCGAGAATGTTAGGCAGGAAGCTCCGGCGCTCCTGGCAGGCCAGGGCGCGGTTGACCAGCACTTCCTTGCGGTTGACAATCTTCGCGTCTTCGATGTCCGGCTCGAAGGAGGACGGATCGGCGGAGGAGATCCAATGATTCATGAGGAAGAGGGAGCCGTCGTTGGCCAGACCTTCACCTCGATTGCTCCTGCAGCTTTCGTTGAGTTGCACCGGGTCGGTCAGTAGCGCCGTGTCGCCCGGGAAGGTGTAGGGGGTTTCGCGGACCGCTCCGTCATAGGCCCGGTGGTACCACGGGACCCCGGCAGCATCCTGTTCAGCCGTCATCACCACCCGCTGGTCGCTCGCGATCATCTCGCCGAGGGTGGGCCACGGGCCGGTCGGACCGGTGTAGACGTGGTCAAGCAATCCGGAGGCGTCGACGGCGTCCGCGAAGTCCCCGGGGTCTACGGCGTCCTGATTGACGAAGACCAGGACTTCGTTCGGGTTGGCTTCGAGGAAGGCTGTTACCTCTTCCAGAACGGGAATCAGCTCGGAGGCACCGAAGAGGCAGGACTCATGGCAGAGGTACAGCGTGTCGCCGGGTCCGGCACCGGCGTTCTTGACCTGGCCATTGGCCTGCTCCACTCCGTAGTAGGTGTCGAAGAGCATCGCCCTGGCCCCGCGCTTGAGCTGATTCGGGATCGAGTAGGTCTGGTTCGGGTTGAACCAACCGAGTTCTTCTGCCGACATCGAGTTGTGCGAACCGGGGAGGACCACTTCGTTCAGCGGTCGATCACAGAGCCTGCTTGATCCGTTGCAGGCTATTTCGCCGGAAGAGGGAGCCGCCGAAGCAGCAGCGGGAAGAGCCAGCAGCGCGACGGCCGTGACGAGCAGGCCCAAAAGCTTTCCCCCAAACGAACTCATGCGGGGAGTATCCCACCCGTCGCTAACTGCGCCGTAAAAACTCCAGTTCGGCTGCCCATCTCAGCGCGGGGTGACCGATCGACCCAGGGTTGCGCTCCACAGTGCGAAGGCGACCACTGTCACCGCCAGCCCGGCGACTTCGTGACCGTCCATCGGGCCCACCCCGAGCAGCGCAGAGAGCCAGAGCGTAAAGCCGACAGCTGGGGCAGCGGCGCCCAGCGCCCGGCCGAATGCGCGCGGCCGGCCGCGCCGGGTGATCTCGTCGGGCTTCAGGTACTCATCCGCCGGGATGTCGGGCTCGTCGAACACGGACCCATTTTCGCAGGCGTGGGTGTTCGGCCCCCGGGAACCGCGTCCGGTGGGTCAGTCGTCCAGGATGGCCACCGCTCGGGCGGGAGCCGCGGAGCCGCCGACGATCGGCAGCGGCAGGCAGGAGACCGTGAATCCGGTGGCCGGCAATCGGTCGAGGTTGACCATGCGCTCGATCTGGCTGTAGGCGAGGTCGACTTGATGGGCCTGCCAGAAGATCCCGGCCTCCCCGGAGGCTTTCGCTTCCTCGGCCTGCATCCAGAGCGGGCGGTCCCAGCCCCAGGCGTCGATCCCCATCACGCGCACACCCTGTTCGTAGAGCCACTGAGTCGCCAGCCCGGTCACGCCGGGTCCGTGGGCCATGTATTCGGGCATCTCTATCCAGCGGTCGCAGCCGGTCCGGATCAGCACGATCTCAAGCGGGCTGAGTTCGTGGCCGACGTCATCGAGTGCCGCCCGAATGTCGTTGGCGTCGACCGCGTCACCGTCATCGCGCCCGGTGAAGTCGAGGCAGACTCCGGGCTGCACGAACCACTCCAGTGGCAGCTCGTCGATCGTCTGAGCGGGCTGCCCCTGGATGTTCGAGTTGTAATGCCAGGGCGCGTCCACATGGGTCGAGTTGTGGGTGCCGAACCGGGTGAAGAAGTCGTTGGCCCAGCCCTCGCCGTCACGCAGCAGTTCCGGGCCGACCCCGAACATCTGCTCGATCAGGGCGGCACCCTCGGCGTGCGGGCTGAACTCGATGTCGGTCCGAAGGACGTCCGGAAGCTCGGGTGGGCTGGCTACGATCGGCGCCGAAAGGTCGATGATCTCCATGCCCCGACTATAAGCGGCTGCCCCGTCTACGATTCGCCTGTGTCCAATCGAATGCTGACCAGGTTGATGGCGGCCGTCGTCGGCCTCGGGGCGATGCTGCTCTTCGCGATCCCGGATCGCCTGCTGCGCCTTATCTTCGGTCACGCTCCCGCGCCGATCGAGCACCTGAGCGCCGATTCCTGGGCGGTGGGCCGTGTGGTCAACCTGCTCGGCCCTTTGGCGACTGCACAGAAGGTCGAGCAGATCAGACTCGAGACCGACCTGCTCTCCGTGGCGGTGGCGGAACCTCGCCCACGTGGACTCGAGATCCGCGACATGCCGCTCGACCCCCACGGTGACGGCGGCCCGTTGCAGTCGAGGCTGTACCGCCCGCTCAGCGCTCCGTCCACGGGGCCCCTGCTGGTCTTCTTCCACGGTGGCGGCTGGGCGGTCGGCTCGATCGAGAGTCACGACCGTGCCTGCGCACTCCTGGCCTGCAGCGCGAACATCAGGGTGCTTTCGGTCGAATACAGGTTGGCCCCGGAGCACCCCTTCCCGGCGGGGGCCGACGACGCGCTCCGTGCCTGGAAGGCGGTCATCGCCGAGCCGGGGCGCTTCGGAACCGAACCGGGCCGGATCGCGGTCGGTGGTGACAGTGCCGGTGGCAACCTCGCCGCAGTCCTTTGCCAGGACCTCCGCCGCGAAGGACTCGATCAACCGGCGCTGCAGCTCCTGATCTACCCGGTGACCGAGCAAGGCTCAACCCGGCAGTCGATGAAGGATTTCGCCACCGGCTACTACCTGACCAGCGAGCGCATGGACGACTATTCGCAGTTCTATCTGCCCCGGGAGCGTTACGGCGAGGTTCGGGCGTCGCCGAACCGGGAAGAGGACCTTTCGGGTCTGGCCCCCGTCTGGGTGCTGACCGCCCTGGCCGATCCCTTGCGCGACGAGGGCGAGGAGTACGCACGGAGGATGGCCGAAGCCGGAGTGCCAGGCAAGGACCGACCGCCTGCCGCTGATCCACGCCTGGTTCAACATGACCCGCTCCCGTTCGGCCCGCAAGGCTCACCGGCTGCTTGCCGACGGGCTGGCCGAGTACATGGCCGACCCGGCACCGCCGGCGTCCACCGACTGAATACGATGGCTCGACGGCCATGAGTGACTCAAACCTGACAGTCAAGCTTCCCGACGGAACCCCGCTCGAACTCGAGTCCGGGGCGACCGGCGCTGACGCCGCGATGGCGATCGGCGAGGGCCTGGCCCGCGCCGCCCTGGCGATCAGGGTCGGCGAGGAGATCCGTGACCTCTCGGCTCCGGTCAGCGACGGCGAGGAGATCGCGATCATCACTTCGCGCGATTCGGACGGGCTGGAGTTGATCCGCCACGACGCAGCCCACGTGATGGCGACTGCGGTCCAGGAGCTCTACCCGGGGACCAAGGTCTCGATCGGCCCCGCGATCGAGAACGGCTTCTACTACGACTTCGACTTCCCTGAAGAGGTCAAGATCACCGACGCCGAGTTGCCGGCGATCGAGGCGGCGATGAAGAAGCACATCAAGGCCGACGAGCATTTCGAGCGCCGGGATCTGCCGGTCGCTGAGGCGATCGAGCATCTTCCGCGCCCAGGACGAGGACTACAAGGTCGAGCTGATCGAGGACCTGATCAAGAATGAAGGCGCCGAGACCGTCTCGCTGTACCGCAACGGGCCCTTCGAGGACCTCTGCCGCGGCCCCCACGGTCCCGGCACCAAGAAGCATCAAGGCGATCAAGCTGAACTCGGTCGCCGGCGCCTACTGGCGCGGCGACGAGAACCGTCAGATGCTGACCCGGATCTACGGCACCGCGTTCTTCTCCAAGGACGACCTGAAGGAGCACCTCGAAAGGATCGAGCAGGCGAAGGCCCGGGACCACCGGCGGCTCGGCCCGCAGCTCGGCCTCTTCATGCTGCGCGAAGAGGCCCCCGGCATGCCTTTCTGGCTGCCGAACGGCACCGTGCTGCTCGGGCTGATCGAGAAGGAGGTGCGCGAGCAGCTCAGTCGTCGTGGCTACAAGGAGATCGCAACCCCGCAGGTGATGGACGAGTCGCTCTGGCATCGATCAGGCCACTGGGACAACTACGTCGATGACATGTACTTCATGGAAGTCGACGAGCGACGCTATGCGCTGCGGCCGATGAACTGTCCCGGCGCCTGCCTGGTCTACGGGGCCGAGCGCCACTCCTACCGGGACCTGCCGCTGCGGCTGGCCGAGTTCGGCCGGGTGACCCGTAACGAGCGCGAGGGTGTGCTCCACGGTCTGCTGCGGGTCCGGGCATTCACCCAGGACGACGCGCACGTCTACTGCACCGAGGACCAGATCGAGGACGAGGTCGCTGACATCTGCGAGGCGATCGACGAGCTCTACGCCCGCTTCGGCTTCGAGAACGTCGAGGTCGAGCTCTCGACCCGCCCGGACAAGGCGCTCGGCTAGCGACGAGCTGTGGGAGCAGGCCGAGGCGATGCTGAAGAGCGCCCTGGACCGCCAGGACCGCCAGTACCGGATCAACCCCGGCGACGGCGCGTTCTACGGGCCGAAGATCGACTTCCACGTGACCGACGCGCTCGGCCGCTCCTGGCAGCTGGGTACCTGCCAGCTCGACTTCCAGATGCCGGAGCGCTTCGAACTCAACTTCATCGACGCCGATGACGACCGCCAGCGTCCGGTGATGATCCATCGCGCGCTGCTCGGTTCCATGGAGCGCTTCGCCGGCATCCTGATCGAGCACTACGCAGGTCGCTTCCCGGCCTGGCTGGCTCCGGTTCAGGCGATGATCCTGCCGGTGGCCGACCGCCACAACGAATATGCGCTCAAGGTCGCCGAAGAGCTTCGCGACGCCGGGGTCAGGGTCGAGGTCGACGAGCGCACCGAATCGGTCGGCAAGAAGATCCGCGACGCCGAACTCGGCCGCTACCCGTACATGCTGGTGGTCGGCGATCGCGAGTCCGAGGCGGGGGAGATCTCGGTCCGCTCCCATGAGCAGGGCGAGCTTGGCTCTATGCATCCCGAAAAGTTCTGTATGCTGCTCGACAGTTGAATATTTGCTTGAAGAACCCTTTCCAGCTCGCCGCGAAAATAGCATTCTTGAACCTCCGCTTGGCCTCCAACTAGTGCCGGTTCCGCGCAGGTTTGACCGCCGTCCCCCTGAGAGGGACTCGACTCGTATCAACGAGCGCATCCGCGTACCCAAGGTCCGCCTGATCGGTGCCGACGGCGAGCAGGTGGGGATCGTCGCTACCGACGAGGCCCGCCAGATGGCTCGTGACGCCGACCTCGACCTGGTCGAAGTCGCAGCGGGGGCCAAGCCGCCGGTTGCCCGACTGCTCGACTACTCGAAGTACAAGTACGAGCAGGAGCAGAAGCAGAAGGCCGCGCGCAAGCACCAGACCCAGGTCAACGTCCGTGAGATCAAGCTGCGGCCGAAGATTGCGGTCAACGATTACAACACCAAGAAGGGCCACGTGACCCGCTTCCTGAAGCAGGGCGACAAGGTCAAGGTGACGATCATGTTCCGCGGTCGCGAGCAGGCCCACCCCGAGCGCGGCAGGGACCTTCTCAAGAAACTTCACGAGGACCTCGAAGGCCTCGCCGTAATCGAGTCGAAGCCGCTCCAGGAAGGCCGCAACATGAGCATGCTGCTCGGCCCCTCCAAGGAAGCGCTGCAGGAAGCTGCCAAGGACGAAAAGAAGGAAGATCCGGCCGCCGACGCGATCCCGGATCACCCGCAGGCGGTAGTGCCCGACCACCCCCAGGCGATCGCTACGACGCCTGAGGATCTGGCCGAAGCCGCAGAGTCGGCCAAGTCCGACGTAGCAGGGAAGCCGGCCGAAGCAGAAGCGGAAGCCGACGCTTCCGCAGAGCCGGCCGAAGCCGACGCTTCCGAGAAGTCCTAGCGCCGCTGGCCATGGCTGACCCGGGAGACTCCTGAAAGAGGGCCCCGGCGCGCAGCAGAGTTCCCTGAGGATCTGGCTGAGGATCGCATTCGCAGCGGTGGTCGTGGTCGGACTGGTGATCGCCACTGACATCCGTGGCGACTCGGAGGACGACGCCGGCCTCTCCTCGCTCAACGGTGCCACCTACAAGCGATGCGGCCCGGATCAGGCGCGGCGGGTGGCTCGAGCCTGGTTCAGGGGCATGACCAGCGGTGACGCTGCAGCAGGTCGCCACGGTCACCGCAAACGGCAAACCGTTCCCCCGGTATGTGATCACGATCAGGCAAGGAGGGAAGTCCCGCGAAATCCGAATCCCCGATCGCAGGGCGGCCGCAAAGATCATCCCCGACCTGATTGAAACGGGCGACGCGCAGGCGTCGCTGAAGATCAAGAGCGTCGGGGTTCCGCCGAAATCCGCGGACCTCCGGCAGCCCCTCTCGGGACGCCTGGCCGGGGTTGACTTCCGCGCTCGTGTCGGCGAAAAGAAGTGGTCAGGCAAGCTCGGGGTTCGCTGTGGGAGCGAATCCGCCTACTTCGCCGCCTTCAGGATCTCACCCCTATAGGGCAATCTGGCCTTCGCTTGCCGGAGGCCGGGCCTGCCTGGTTCGGCCGCCTACGCTGAAGAGGCGATCTGCTCGGCGATTCTTTCGGCAGCCTTGCCGTCCCAAAGGGGCGGGGCTTCGGTGGTCACCCTGCCGCCGTCGGTGACCAGGCCGGGGATCTCGGCGATTCGGGCCGGGTCGAGGCCGAGCATGGTGTTGGTTCCGAGTTCGACCGTTACCGGGCGCTCGGTGTTGTCGCGCAGGGTGAAGCAGGGGACACCGAGGTAGGTGGTTTCTTCCTGGATGCCTCCGGAGTCGGTGAGCACGGCGGCGGCGTCGGCTTCGAGGGAAAGGAACTCAAGGTATCCGGCCGGATCCACGAGCTGAAGTCCGGGCGCGATTTCGACCTCGCCGCTCAGCCGGGCCCGGGTGCGGGGATGGACCGGGAACAGCACCGGGATGTCGGCGGCGACCAGGTTGAGTGCGGCTATCGCTTCGAAGAGCAGCGAGCCGTCGACCAGGGCGGGGCGGTGGAGGGTGACCAGCAGGTAGCCGCCGGGCTCCACGCCGTACCCACGGCAGGCCTCCAGCGGCCGGAAACGGTCCTGAAGTGCGACCAGGCTGTCGATCATTGTGTTGCCGACGAAATGGACCCGTTCGGGGTCTATGCCCTCACGCGCGAGGTTGGCGATTGCCTCTTCGCTGTGGATGTAGAGGGTATCGGCGATCTGATCGGTCAGGACCCGGTTGATCTCCTCCGGCATCTCGCGGTCCCAGCTGCGCAGTCCGGACTCGATGTGGCCGACCGGGATGTCCAGCTTGGACGCAGTAAGGGCGGCGGCCAGGGTCGAGTTGACGTCCCCGGGCACCAGCAGGAGGTCCGGCCGCTCGTCTCCGAGCAGGAGCGGCTCGAGTCGCTCCATAACTTTCGCGGTCTGGACGGCGTGGCTGCCCGAACCGACTTCAAGCATGTGGTCCGGTGCGGGCACGCCCAGTTGCTCGAAGAAGATCTCGGACATGTTGCGGTCGTAGTGCTGACCGGTATGGACGATCACCTGCTCGGCATCAGGCATTCTCTGCCCGACGGCGGCGATGACCGGGGCCATCTTGACGAAGTTTGGCCTGGTTCCCAGGACGTGCATAATCCGCATCAGGCCGCACACTATCCCTGCAAAAGGACACCGCAGGGGTGCCGACAGCGGAATTTTGATTGAATGCCCGTCCCCATGCCGAAGATGAAGACACATTCGGGCGCCAAGAAGCGCTTCAAGCGGACTGCCTCCGGCGGCCTGCGCGGTCGCAAGGCTTACTCGAGCCACATTCTGGAGAAGAAGTCGCAGAAGCGCAAGCGCAACATGAGGCAGCCGGTCGAGATCAAGAAGGTCGATGAGCCGCGCGTCAACAGACTTCTGGGAGGCAAGTAATGCCTCGCGTAAAGCGCTCGGTCAACGCCCGCAAGAAGCGCCGCAAGGTACTTGAAGAGGCGAAGGGCTATAACGGCCGCAAGAAGTCGTCTTACAAGCTGGCCAAGGAACAGGTCATGCGCTCGGGCCAGTACGCCTACCGCGACCGCCGGGTCCGCAAGCGTGAGTTCCGCCGCCTCTGGATCGCCAGGATCAACGCCGCCGCCCGCATGGAGGGCATGAGCTACTCCGAACTTATCCACGGTCTCAACGCCGCCGGTGTTGAGGTCAACCGCAAGATGCTCGCCGACATCGCTGTCCACGACCGCGAGGACTTTCGCCGATTCGTCGAGATCGCCCGGGAGGGTGCCGCCGCCTGACGCGCGTCGGCACTTCGAACCTTTCGGGCGGCTTCGCGATTGCGAGCCGCCTTTTTTTGTGAGGAAAGATGATCACCAGCCCAGACAACGAAAAACTGAAGACGGTGCGCAAGCTCCGGCAGAAGAAGCACCGCGAGGCGCTGGGTCTGTTCCTGACCGAGGGCGAGGACCTGGTGAACGCCGGGCTGGGCGCCGGCCGGGTCCCCAAGGCGCTGCTGGTCCACCCGGATGCCGGGATCGAAGGCGAGCCGGTCGAACCGGTCCTGCTGGACGGTGTCTCGGCGCTCGGGTCGGGCACCAGGGTGATCGGTATCTGGCCGGTCGAGTGGGCCGACGCCCCGGGCGATACCTGCGTCTTTCTCGACGGCCTGTCTGACCCCGGCAACGTCGGAACGATTATGCGCACGGTGGACGCCCTGCTGGAGGCGACAGTGGTGCTCGGTCCGGGTACTGCGGATCCGTTCTCGCCGAATGCGGTGCGGGCCAGCATGGGCTCGGTATTCACTCAGCCGGTGATCAGGGGCAAGGTGGACATCACCCCTGAGCCCCGGATCGCGATGGTCGCCGAAGGGGGCGGACGCCCCGGGCCTCACGGCTCGCCGGTCACCCTCTGCCTTGGCTCCGAGCGCGAAGGGGTTTGCCGGGCGGTCTTGAACCAGTGTGTGAGCAACTGGACCGTTCCACTCCGCCCGGCCGGGCCGGAATCGCTCAACGTGGCGGCCGCGGCGGCGATCGCCTGTGAGCGGATATCGTCGCCGTCTTCAGAGCAAGCGAATCAGGACTGAAAATGACCGGGAGAATTGAAGAGATCGAAGTCGAGGGTCGGGCCGAAGCCGAGGCAGCCGGATCGGTTGCGGAACTCGAAGAGGTGCGGGTCAGGTTCCTCGGCCGCAAGGCGGAGCTGACCTCGATCCTCAAGGGAATCGGTGCGCTCGAACCGGCCGAGCGTGGGCCCGTCGGAGGGGCCGCCAACCGCGCGCGCAAGGCGCTTGAGGCGCTGATCGACGAGAAGAGCGCGATGCTGGAGGCTGCCGAGCTTGAGACCTCTCTCGCCGGAGACCGGATCGATGTGACCCTGCCCGGCTCACCGGCCAGGGCTGCAGGCCATCTCCACCCGATCACCCGGACCAGAAGGCTGATCGAGGACGTGATGATCGGCCTCGGCTACCGGGTGATGGAGGGACCCGAGGTTGAGCACGACTTCTACAACTTCACCGCGCTCAACCACCCCGAGGACCACCCGGCGCGCATGCTCCAGGACACCTTCTACATCGACCCCTCCGGACCGGTCGAGGCCGAGGGCGATGGTCCACGTGACGTGCTGCTTCGCACCCACACCTCGCCGATGCAGGTGCGGGCAATGGAAACAGCGCCGCCGCCGATTTTCATGATCGTGCCCGGCAAGACCTATCGCCGCGACTCCGACGCCACTCACAGCCCGATGTTCCATCAGGTCGAAGGGCTGGCCGTTGGTGAGGGGATCACTCTGGCCGACCTCAAGGGAACGCTGCTCGCGATGCTCAGGGAGATCTTCGGCCCCGACCGGGAGATCCGGATGCGACCCCACTTCTTTCCCTTTACCGAGCCTTCGGTTGAGTTCGACGTCTCCTGTTTCCGTTGCGGCGGCTCCGGTCAACTCGACGGCGGCGATCGCTGCGGCCTCTGCAAGGGCATCGGCTGGATCGAACTGGGAGGGGCCGGCATGGTCGACCCGAACGTCTTTTCTTTCGTCTCGGAGTCGGGCTACGACCCCGACTCGGTCACCGGATTCGCCTTCGGCTTCGGCATCGAGCGCATCGCCATGCTCAGGCACGGGGTCGGCGACCTCAGGCTCTTCTTTGACAACGACGTGAGAATGCTGGAGCAGTTCTGATGAAGGTTCCTTACTCATGGATGGCCGAGTACTGCGACCCGGGTCTGGAACCCGATGTGCTGGCCGAAAAGCTGGCCATGACCGGTACCGAAGTCGAGCGGGTGGTGACCACCGGCCCACCGAAAACTGACGGATTCGTGATCGGCAAGGTCACGGCCTCCGGACAGCATCCAGACGCCGACCGGCTCAGCGTCTGCACTGTCGACACCGGTGAAGGCGAGCGCACCATCGTCTGTGGCGCGCCGAACGTGGCCGCCGGCCAGACGGTCGTGGTCGCGCTGCCCGGGGCCAGGATGCCCGACGGCAACAAGATCCGCAAGGCGAAGCTTCGCGGTGTCGCCTCCGAGGGCATGATCTGCTCGGAGGTCGAACTCGGGCTCGGCGTCGAGAGCGACGGCATCATGGAACTCGAGCCAGGCATCGCGGAACCGGGCACGCCCGCAGATCAGGTGATCCCGCTCGGGGAGGCCGTGCTCGAACTCGAGGTGACGCCGAACCGGACCGACTGCTTCAGCATCTACGGGGTCGCACGCGAGGCCCACGCGATCACCGGCGCGGCGCTGGCAGATGCTCCGTGGCAGGCCGAAGACGTGCCGGCCGGCGGCCCGGTCGAGCAGGTCGCGTCGGTCACGGTCGAGAACCCGGACCTCTGTCCGCGATTCACTTTGCGCGCTTTCAATGACGTCAGGATCGGACCCTCGCCCGCATGGCTTTCCGCCAGGCTCACCGCCGCGGGGCAGCGGCCGATCAGCAACGTGGTTGACATCACGAACTACGTGATGCTGCTGACCGGCCAGCCCATGCACGCTTTCGATGCGGACCTGGTCCCCGGCGGCGAGCTGTTTGTGCGCTCGGCCACAGCGGGTGAAAAGGTCACCACGCTCGACGACATCGAGCGGGAGATGGACGAAGACATGGTGCTGGTCTGCGACCGTGAAGGCCCGACCTCGATCGCCGGAGTAATGGGCGGCTCGGTCTCAGAGGTGTCCGATTCGACCACTTCCGTGCTGATGGAAGCGGCAACCTGGAACGGCCCGAACATCCTGCGGACCTCGCGTGAGCTCAACCTGCGCTCAGAGGCCTCGGCCCGTTTCGAGAAGCAGCTTCACCCGGCACTGACCGTGCGGGCGCAGCAGATAGCAGCGAAGCTGATGGTCGAGATCTGTGGAGCGACCGCGGTTGCAGGAATGGTCGACGTCGCCGCGCCGGAGCCCGAAGCAGCGCCGATCCTCCTGAGGGAAGGCCGGGTCGAGCGCATTCTGGGCCTGGCGATACCGGTTGAAGAACAGGCCGAAGCCCTGGTCCGGCTCGGCTTCGGGGTCGAGTCCGGGCACGGCGGTCTGTCGGTCACCGTGCCGCCGGACCGTCACTTCGATGTGACCCGCGAGATCGATCTGGTTGAAGAGGTCGGCCGGGTCAACGACCTCGACCGGCAACTTCCCGCCACCCTGCCGGCCGGCTCCGGCGGCGTCGGCGGGCTCAGTCGCCAGCAGAGCCTTCAGCGCCGGGCGGAGGACATCCTGCGTGAGAGTGGCCTCAACGAGATCGTCGGCTGGTCCTTCACCGACCCCGAGGAGGCGTCGAGGCTGAGGCTGTGCGAACCGGACCCACGGGCCACACCGGTTGCGCTCTCGAATCCGCTCTCCGAGGATCAGTCGGTCATGCGCACGACGCTGGCCGGTTCACTGCTCGGTGCCGCCAGGCGCAACCTCTCACGGGGTGCGGAGCGGGTGTCGCTGTTCGAGTCAGGCCGGGTCTACCTGCCCGCCGCCGAAACCGGCCCCGGACCGCTGGGTGGCGACTTCCCCGGCAACCGTCGCGCGCCGGCCAACGAACCTCACCACCTGGCCGCATTGGCAATCGGACCGCTGAACCCGCCGTCCTGGGCCGACAGTGCCGGCGCGGTCGATTTCTTCGCGATCAAAGGAGTGATTGAACGGCTTGCCGCCGGACTCAAGGTCGAACTCGAGGTCCGGACAGGCGATCAGCCCTTCCTTCATCCGGGCCGCTCTGGCGAAGTACTCGCCGACGGCAAGGCGATCGGCTGGATCGGTCAGATCCACCCGTCGGTCGCCGCGGAGTGGGACCTCGGCGACGCTTTCGGTTTCGAGATCGAACTCGCAGGACTGCTGGCGGGATCCCCACTCGGCAATGAGACCTACGCCGACTTCACCGCCTTCCCGCCGGTGGACCGGGACCTCGCAGTGGTCCTTGATGAATCGGTAGAAGCCGCTTCGATCCTGGCTGAAGCGAAGAAGTCCGGCGGCAATCTGCTGGCCGGGGTCACGATCTTCGACGTCTACCGCGGTGACCAGATCGGCTCCGACGAGAAGAGCCTTGCCCTGAGATTCCGTTTCCGTGCCCCTGATCGCACTCTCACCGACGACGAGGTCGAGCCCGTCTGGGAGACGGTCATCGCCGCCCTGGAGGGAGCGGGAGGGCGGCTCCGTGGCTGATCCGGTCCAACCCGCATCAAGTGATGAAGCCCGCGCAAGGGTGCTGGTCGCCGGTGCCACCGGCTATACCGGTGCGCTGGCTGCGCAACTGATCTGGCGCCACCCCGAGCTTGAACTGACGGCGATCACTGCCCGTTCCGAAACCGGCACGGCGCTGAAAGACCTCTACCCGCGCTACGACGTTTCGCTGAGGCTGGAGGAGCTCACCCCGGCGCTGCTCGAGGACGTCGAGGTCGGTGTTGTCGCCTACCCCCACGGTGCCTCCGCGCCGGTGGTTGCCGAGATGCGCGGCATGGGCCTGACCGTGGTCGACCTTTCGGCTGACTTCCGGCTGGAAGATCTACCGACCTACGAGCGCTACTACGGCCCTCACGGTGCCCCTGGCCTGCTCGACGGAGCGGTCTACGGTCTGCCTGAGCTGAACCGGGAACAGGTCCGGCAGGCCGGGCTGATCGCCTGTCCAGGCTGCTATCCCACGGCTTCCCTGCTTGCGCTCGCCCCGCTGGCCGAGGCCGGGCTGATCGAAGACGTCGTGATCGACGCCAAGTCAGGGGTCTCCGGTGCCGGCAGGAATGGGGGAGAGGCGACCTCGTTCGTCACGGCCACCGAGAACGTGAAGCCCTACAAGCCCTCTGGCCATCGGCACAGACCCGAGATCCTCGAGAAGCTGGCAGGGCTCTCCCCCTCGGGTGAGCCGCCTGCCGGCCTGACCTTCGTTCCCCACCTCGTTCCGGTCGACCAGGGGGAGCTGGTCAGTTGCTACATCAAGACTGCGGAACCTCTCGGACAGGAGGTGGTCGACCGGCTCTACGCGGAGCGCTACGACGCTGAGGAATTCGTTGTGATGACGTCGGCACCGCCCGGCATGAGGGACGTTCGCGACACCAACCGCTGCCATATTCAGGCGGTTGCGGGGGACGATCGCGTCGTGGTGTTCGCCGCAATTGACAACCTCTGGAAGGGTGCGGCCGGGCAGGCGATTCAGAACCTGAACCTGGCACTGGGCCTGGAAGAATCGACCGGTCTCGCATGATCGGCCCGGAGGCAGACGGACCCTTTTTCCGCTCCCGCTGGGTCGCGCCGCCGGAAGGCATCGAGCAGCTTGATCCGGCCGGGCTCCCGGACGGGTTCCGTGCCGGCGGCGTTCACTGTGGTCTCAAGGGCGATGGCGGTACCGACCTCGGCATGGTGCTCTGCGACGCCGAGGCCCCTGTATCCGCCATTCTGCTGACCAGCAACGCTGCCGCGGCCGCCCCGATCCGGGTCTGCCGGGACCATCTGGACCAGGCTGCCATCCGGGCGGCCATCGTCAACTCGGGCAATGCCAACGCTTCAACTGGCGAGCAGGGCATGACCGACGCACTGGAGATGCGCGACGCCGCCGCGAGCGCGGTGGGCGTCGAGGCCGGCGCGGTGGCCGTGGCCGAGACTGGTGTAATCGGGGTGCCGATGGACATGGAGGCGGTGTTCGGCGGCATGGACGGCCTGGCCGAATCCCTGACCCCGGACGGGGGAGTGGGGTTTTCAGAGGCGATAATGACCACAGACCAGTGGCCCAAGCGCTGCACCCTGCGGCTCGACGGCGTGACTATTTCCGCCCAGGCCAAGGGCGCCGGCATGATCGAGCCAGGCTTCGCGACGATGCTCTGCTTCGTCCAGACCGACGGGTTGATCGAGCGTCCGGCTGAGGACCTGCGCCGGGCGGTCGACGGCTCTTTCGAACGGATCACGGTTGACGGCCAGATGAGCACCAACGACACCGTTCTGCTCCAGTCGAGCGGTCTTTCGGGCAGAAAACTGCCGGAGGGGCTTCTGGACCTGGTACTGCTGCAGCTCGCGCTCGAGATCGTCGCCGACGGGGAGGGTGCCACCCGGGTCGGCCGGATCGAGGTCACCGGCGCCGCCGACGGGCCCGAGGCAGAACTGGTCGCACGCCGCATCGCCAACTCCCCGCTGGTCAAGACCGCACTGCTCGGCCGCGACCCGAACTGGGGCCGGATCGCCCAGGCCGCCGGTGCCGCCCTGGCCGGACAGGACGTCGGCGAGCTCGGTCCGGAAGTGATCGGAGCCGACGAACTGGCGGGGGATGCGACCGAGGCCGAGCTTTCGCTGGCGCTCGACCGTGGCGTCGGGCAGGCCCACGTCTTCTTTTCCGACCTGACTCATGAGTACATCCGGATCAATGCCGAGTACACGACCTGAGGAGATCAGATGACCAGCCAGGCTGACAACGTACACGTCCTCCTTGAGGCCCTGCCTTACATCCGTGACTTCCACGGCAAGACCGTGGTGATCAAGTACGGGGGCGCCGCGATGCGCGAGGAAAGTCTGCGCGAGGGCTTCGCCACTGACGTGGTCCTGCTCAAGTACGTCGGCCTGAACCCGGTGATCGTCCATGGTGGCGGTCCCGAGATCTCCGATTACATGCGCCGGCTCGGCATCGAGGTCAAGTTCCATCATGGGCTGCGCGTTTCCGACAAGGAGACGGTGGAGGTGGCGAAGATGGTCCTGCTCGGCAAGGTCAACGCCGACCTCGTCCGCCGGCTGAACCGGGCCGGACAGCCGGCGGTCGGACTCTCCGGTGAAGACGGTTCGCTGTTCGAAGTGGCACCGGTGTCCAACGCAGCCGAAGTCGGTTTCGTCGGCGAGATCGAGCGGGTTGACGTCGACGTGCTCAACCACATCGCCGAGGACTACATCCCGGTTATCGCTTCGGTCGCTTCGGACCTCGAGAACAACTCCTACAACGTCAATGCCGACGAGGCCGCCGGAAAGGTCGCCGCCGCCCTCGGTGCCTTCAAGGCGATCTTCCTGACCGACATCGTCGGCTGGCTCGCGGACCCGGAAAACGAGGACACCCGGATCTCCGAGGCAACCGTGGCCGAGGTCGAAGCGGCGATGGAGTCGATCACAGGCGGCATGCGGCCGAAACTGGGCGCCTGCATTGACGCGATCCGTGGCGGCGTCAAGAACTCCCACATCATCGACGGCCGCCGTCCGCATTCGCTGCTGCTCGAGCTCTTCACCGACGAAGGCATCGGGACGAAGATCCGCCCATGATTTCCGGGCTGAAAGAGCGCGAAGCCCGCTTCGTGATGCAGACCTACAAGCGGGCTGAGGTGGAGTTCGTGCGTGGTGAGGGTGCGATGCTTTTCGACCGCGAAGGCCGTGAGTACCTCGACCTGCTCTCCGGCATCTCGGTCACATCGCTCGGGCACGGTGCTCCCGAACTGACCGAGGCGATCCGGTCCCAGGCCGGCGAACTGCTTCACGTCTCGAACCTGTTTTACACCGAGCCGATGGTCGACCTGGCCGAAAAGCTCTCTACCCGCTCGATCGGGGGGCCGGTCTTCTTCTGCAACTCGGGTACGGAGGCCAATGAATGCGCGATCAAGGTTGCGCGCAAGCACGCCCATGGACGCGGCATCGCCGATCCGAGGATTCTTGTCTTCGAAGGCGACTTCCACGGCCGCTCCTACGGCTCGCTGTCGGCGACCCCCGGGCTGGCTCGCAGTGAGGCGCTGGGGCCGATGCTGCCCGGCTTCGAGGCCGTCCCCTTCGATGATGCGAACGCACTCGAGCTTGCCTTCGCGGACGACGTAGCCGCGGTCTTCATGGAGACGATCCAGGGCGAGGGCGGCGTATATCCGGTCTCGGAGCAGACCCTCACCACCGCCCGCGGGCTCTGCGACGAGCATGGCGCGCTGCTTGTCTTCGATGAGGTCCAGACCGGGATGGCGAGGACCGGCTCCCTCTGGAGCTACGAGCAGACCTCGGTCCGGCCCGACGTTCTCACCACGGCCAAGGCCCTGGGAGGCGGAATCGCGATCGGTGCCTGCATCAACTCCGAGCAGACCGGTCAGGTGCTCGAACCGGGTGATCACGGCTCGACCTTCGCCGGGGGCCCGTTGGCCGCCTCGGCGGCGCTCGCCGTGCTCGACCGGATCGACAGGCCCGAAACCCTGCGACGAATACGCGAACTCGGCAAGGCATTCACTGACGGTCTCGCCAGGCTTGACGGAGTCGCCGAGGTGCGCGGCCGCGGACTGATGCTCGGCATCGGTCTCGCCGACGGCATCAACGCGCCGGAATCCTGCGCCGCGTTGCTTCAGGCGGGCATCATCTGCAACGCCCCGAGGCCCGACACTCTGCGGCTGCTGCCGCCATTCATCCTTGCCGACAGCCAGGTGGAGGTCGCGGTTTCCGCGATCGCCGGGGTCCTGGCCGCTCGGCTACCATCATCCGACACGATTACCGGAGGCGACACAGCATGAACGATGACCCGACAAGAATCATGAGCAACGGCGACGGCGACCCTGGCAGGGACGACGGGCCGCACTACTCACCCGAGGACAAGCAGCGCCACCTGCGCTACCTGTTGATCGGCCTTGCCAGCGGTGATCATCGGCCTGGTAATCGCGATCCTGGTCATTTCCGGCGGTGACGACAGCACCGACACCGTGCCGACCGGTACCACCGATATTCCTGTTGTCACCGGCGATACCGGTGTTGTGCCTGTCGATCCGACGGGACCGACCGGTCCGACCGGAGACACGGCCGTTACCGGAGACAGCGGCACCACCACCGACAGCGGAGGCGTGACCCCGGAACCAGAGCCCACGCCCGATACCGGCACAACGACGCCAAGTTCGGGCGGCGTCAGCCCCGGCGGTTCGGGCGACACTTCCGGCGCCGGCAACCAGAGCGGTGGGATCAGTCCGTGAGGGAGATTTCACTCGACACACTGCCGCCACCGATCGCGACCTACGAGGCCCGGCCGGAAGAAGTCAATCGCGTACTGCTGCTCTATTCGGGCGGCCTCGACACCAGCGTGATGCTGCACTGGATCCAGGAGGCCTACGAAGCAGAGATAGTCACCCTGACGATCAACGTGGGCCAGCCGGGCGAGGACTACACCGAAGTTCTCGACAAGGCGAAGATGATGGGCGCGGTCGAGACCGTAGTGATCGATGCCCGCGAGGAGTTTGCTGAGGACTTCGTGCTGCCGGCGATCCGCGCCAACGCGCTCTATGGCGGCGGCTACCCGCTGTTCACTTCGCTCGCCCGTCCGCTGATCGCCAAGCTCGGTGTGGAAGTTGCCGAGCAGACCGGCTGCGACACGCTCGCCCACGGCTGCACCGGCAAGGGCAACGACCAGGTGCGCCTCGAAAGCACCGTCGCCACGCTGAACCCCGACCTCAAGATGATCGCGCCGGTCCGTTCCTGGCAGATCGGCCGTGACGAGGAACTCGAGTACTGCCGGACACACGGAATCCCGCTCAAGGGCGGCACTTCGGCTCCGCCGTACTCGATCGACGACAACCTCTGGGGCCGCTCGTCCGAGGGCGGTGGCATCGAATCGCTGGACGCCCCGCCGCCGGATGACGTTTTCCAGCTGGTCACCCGTCCGGAACTCGCCCCCGATGAGCCGGAGTACGTGAAGGTCGGCTTCGAATCGGGTCGCCCGGTCAGCTTCAACGGCGAGCGCATGGAGCTCGTACCGCTGCTCGAGGCCGCTGCCGAAGCGGGCTGTCGTCACGGCTGCGGCATTGTCGACCACATCGAGGACCGGATCGTCGGCCTGAAGGTGCGCGACGTCTACGAGGTTCCCGCGGCGGCGATCGTGTTGACCGCCCACGAAGAGCTCGAGAAGGTCGTCTCGACCATCCACCAGAACAACTTCAAGCACAGCCTGGATCGCCACTGGGCCTACCTCGCCTACGCCGGCCTCTGGTACGAACCGCTGCGCCACGATCTTGACGCCTTCATGGAGTCGGCCAACGAGTACGTGACCGGCGAGATCACGATGAAACTGTTCAAGGGGTCGGCAACTCCGGTGGCCCGTACCTCTCCCTACGCGCTCTACGACGAGAACCTGGCCTCGTTCGGCGAGTCTGGCGGCACGTTCTCCCAGAACGCCAGCCCGGGATTCATCGAGCTCTTCTCGCTTCAGACCCGTATGGCTCATGCAGTTCGCAATCGAAAGGAAGATCAGTGATCTACAACCTGATCGGCCGCCTGACAGTCTGGGCGGTCCTGAGGATCATTCGCAAGAAGGTGGACCCCCAGACGGTGGCCATCGCCGGTGCCGGGGTTCTGGCGACGGTTGCCGCGGTGTCGGTGGTCGGCTACATCGCGACCAGGGACGTGCCCGAGGCCTGAACGGTCTTCGCAAGCCCTGTTGCGTGCCTGTCCGTACCGGGGGGCGGGCGGCCTGCTGTTCTCTACGGTGTGAGGTGGTTTTGGCTTCAACTCACACAACTCCCGGATCGGGCAGGGCCTGATCCGATGAAACCCCTCGCCCTGGCGGCCGCCACCGCGGCCGCGATCAGCGTCAGCCTGCTTGCCGGGGGTCCCGCGACGGCTTCAGTCGATTCGCTCCAGCAGAAGAGCTCCGACGCCGCCGCCAGGGTGGATCAGCTTTCCGGGCAGCTCAACAGTGATCGCGCCGGCTATGACCGGGCCTCGAGCGAGGCGGAAGCGGCGGCTGCAAGCGAAGCCGAACTGTCCGAAAGGATCGCCACCGGTGCTGCGCGGACCGAGAGTCTGCGCCGTCGGCTCCATGCCGAAACCACCGAGCTGGAGCAGACCCGCCGGCGCTACCGCCGGGCCGAGCAGTTGCTCGCATCCCGACTGGCAGACATCTACATGGGTGGTACCCCGAGCACCACTGACATCGTGCTCGGATCGCAGGACTTCTCTGACCTGGCAACCCAGTCCGCGTACGTCGCGGCGATCCGATCGGCCGACCAGCGACTTGCCGAGCGGGTGAGGAGCGTGCGCGAAGCGTTGACCGTCTCGGTCGGTCGAATTGCGCAGCTCAAGGACGAGGCCGAAGCCCAGGTCGCCTCGCTGGATGCCGCTCGTTCCAGGATCGCTTCGGTGAGAGCCACGGCCGAGGCCAGTGCAGCCGACTTCGCCGCGCTCAGCAATTCCCGCCGGTCAGAAATCGATCAGCTGAGGGACGACATCGACGGCTGGGCACGGCAGATTCAGAAACAGGAGCAGGTCAGCGAGGTCCAGGCGGAAGAAGCGGTCGCGGTTCAGCTCGGCGGCCCTTACGCCATCCCCACGTACATCGTGATGTGCGAATCGGGCGGCAACTACGCGGCGCTGAATGCGTCGAGCGGTGCCGGCGGGGCCTACCAGATAATGCCGGCCACCTGGGAGGCATACGGCGGTGAGGGCCTGCCGAACGAGGCATCCAAGGCCGAACAGGACCGGATCGCGGCACTGATCTACGCCGACTCCGGTACTGCCCCCTGGGTCTGCGGTTAGCCCGCCCCGGCGATTGCCGAGAGCTCGGCCGGCGTCAACAGGACCCTCAGGCGGTCGGGTTCAAGAACGGCAAGACCGCCCTTCTTCATCTTGATCCTGGCACCAGTCAACCGGTTGACTTCGCCGGACATGTCGGGTTCATGGCCGACCAGCAGCACGTTGCCCCGGCCCGCGACGAGGTCCAGCGCGTTGTATCGGGCGGCCAGCATGTCGCAGTTCTCCGGCTCGAGGCCGAGATGCTCGCAGGCCAGCAGCGCGGTATCCCTGGCCCGTACCTTGGGGCTGGCGAGGCAGAGGTCGATCTCGTAACCGAGGCGATGAATCGCCCGACCGGCGGCGTCGGCCTGGGTCCGGCCCTTGTCGCTCAGCCGGCGCGCCGAGTCGCCTGCACCCTGGTACGGCTCGGCATCTCCGTGTCTCAGCAGATAGATCATCTGCCGCAATCCTAGAGGCCTCGCCGTTTCGTCAGATTTGCTTCCCGCATACTGCGTTTTCGGGCCGGTTTTCGCCCCGCTTGACGTCGGGTCGAGTTGCCATGATGGGCCGGCATGAACAACCCCGCTTCCAACCCGGCTCCGGTAGCCCACCTCCACGTTCACAGCGAGCACTCGGTGCTCGATGGTGCCTGCAACATCAAGGAAATGGCGGCCCGCGCGGCAGAGCTGAACATGCCTGCTCTCGCCCTGACCGATCACGGCGTAATGAACGGCGCGCTCGACATGTACCAAGCGTGCAGGGCCAACGATGTCAAACCGATCCTGGGTATCGAGGCCTATTACGTAGACGACCGCAGCACGGTCAGGGAGCCGCCCCAACAGGAGCGCAACCACCTGACCCTGATCGCCGAGACTGACGCCGGCTTCCGCAACCTTGTCGCTCTCAGTTCGGAGGGTTTTCTCGAGGGCTATCACCGTGGCAAGGCGAACATCGACCTGGAGCTTCTCGATCGCCATTCGGAAGGCGTGATCTGCCTCACCGGCTGCCTGCAGGCCCGTTTTGTGAAGCGCCTGGTGGAGGACCGGCCGGACGACGCCCGCGAGCACCTGGACCAGCTGATCGGTGTCTTCGGCCCGGAGCAGGTTTACCTCGAGGTCCAGAAGAACGGCATCGACGATCAGGACAAGGCCAATGCGGAGATCGCCCGGATAGCCCGTGAAGTCGGAAGGCCCCTCGTCGCAACCGCGGACGTCCACTACCTTCGCCGCGAGGATCACGACAACCACACCGCCCTGCTCTGCGTCCAGACGAAGTCGACGCTCGAGGCCCCGAAGATGACCTTCGAGACAAATGAGTTCTACCTCAAGGACGGGGACGAGATGACTGCCGCTTTCGCCGAGTGGCCGGAGGCGGTTCCGATGACGCTCGAGATTGCCGAGCGCTGCAACGTCGAGATCCCGCTGGGGGAGATCCTTCTGCCGGACTACCCGACCGACGACGGCGGGCCGGCCAGGGACATGCTGCGACGGGTTGCCGAAGAGGGGCTGATGGAGCGCTACGGAAACCCGGTGCCGGCCGAGGCGCGCGAACGCCTCGAGTTCGAACTGGGCGTAATCGAGGAGATGGGCTTTCCGTCCTACTTCCTGATCGTCTGGGACTTCATCAAGTACGCCAAGAGCAACGGGATTGCCGTGGGCCCCGGTCGTGGTTCGGCGGCCGGTTCGATCGTCTCTTACTCGCTCGGCATCACCGACATCGACCCGCTCGAGCACGACCTCTTCTTCGAGCGCTTCCTCAACCCGGGCCGCAAGTCGATGCCGGATATTGACATCGACTTCTCGGTCCGCGGACGGGAGCGAATGATCGCCTACGTGACCGAAAAGTACGGCAGCGATTCGGTGGCACAGATCATTACCTTCGGAAAGATGGCCCCGCGGGCGGCGATCCGGGACGCCACCCGCGTCCACGGCTTCGATTTCAAGATGGGCGACCTGCTCGCCAAGCAGATCCCCGAGCCGATCATGGGCCGTTCGCCGTCATTTTCGGAATGCCTGAAGCCCGGTGAGGAGCTTCAGAAGACCTATGAGGCCGATGCCGACGCGCGCAAGGTGATCGACACCGCTCGCGGCCTCGAGGGCAAGATCCGCCAGACCTCGATCCACGCCGCCGCGGTGGTGATCTCCGGCCGTCCGCTGAAGGAGATCGTGCCGCTCCAGCTGGTCGAGGACAAATCTGCCCCTGCTGCGACTGACGACAACGGCAAGCCGCTCAAGCAGTACAAGACGGTGACCCAGTACGCGATGGGCCCGGTCGAGGACATGGGCCTGCTGAAGATGGACTTCCTCGGCCTGAGAAACCTCGACATCATCGACGACGCGATCGACATCATCGAGCGCTCACGCGGCCTTCGAATCGACATCGGTGAGATCCCGCTCGACGACGCCAGGACCTACGAGATGCTGGCTGCCGGCGATTCGACCGGCGTCTTCCAGCTCGAGTCCGACGGCATGCGCGAAGCCATGAAGCGGGTGGTGCCGACCGAGTTCGACGACATCATCGCTTTGGTTTCGCTGTACCGGCCCGGGGCCATGTCGGAGATCCCGCGTTATGCCCGCGGCAAGGCCGACCCGTCCACGGTCGAATACGAGGACGAACGACTCAAGGAGATCACCGAAGCCACCTACGGCTGCCTGGTCTACCAGGAGCAGTTGATGGAGATCTCGAAGAAGCTGGCCGGTTTCACCCCGGCCGAGTCGGACGACCTGCGCAAGGCGATCGGCAAGAAGAAGCGCGACCTGATGGCCAGGATGGAAGAGAAGTTCATGAGCGGCACCGCCGCATCCGGAACCGAGGCCCGGGTCTCGCGCAGCCTCTGGGCTTCGATGACCGCCGCCGCCGACTACTCCTTCAACAAGTCCCACGCCGCCTGCTACGCCCTGATCGCTTACCGCACGGCTTACCTCAAGGCCAACTACCCGGCCGAGTACATGGCCGCGGTGATCTCGTCGGTGATGAGCACCAAGGACAAGGTGCCGGCCTACATCTCACGCTGCGCCGACATGGGAATCAAGGTACTGCCGCCGGAGATCAACCAGTCCGACCACGGCTTCGTGGTCAGCGATGAAGGGATCCGCTTCGGGCTCGACGCAGTCAAGAACGTCGGCCACTCTGCGGTCGAGGGCATCCTCCATGCTCGCGAAGAGGCGCCGATCGCATCGATCTGGGACTTCTGCGAGCGGGTCGATTCGCGCGCGGTCAACAAGCGTGCCATCGAATGCCTGGTCAAGTGCGGTGCCTTCGATGCCCTGCCCGGGTCCCGACGGGCGATGCTCGAAGCGCTACCCGAGGCCCAGTCCGCAGGCAATAAGGCTCAGTCCGACGCTCACCTCGGCCAGGGATCGATCTTCGACATGGGCGGCGACGGCGGCGCCTCGGCCCGAAACGCCACACGCCCGCCGCTGTCCGAGGTCGAGTTCGAGCAGAAGGAACTGCTGGCTCTGGAGAAAGAGACGCTCGGCACCTTTCTTTCGTCGCATCCCCTGGACGGCCTGCGCGAGGCGATTCTCGCCCGTTCGGACTGTTCTATTGCGGATCTGGCGAAGCGCGACGACGGTTCGTGGGTCAAGGTCGGCGGCATCGTCACCGAGTACCGCAAGATGCGCACCCGCAACGGAGGCCAGATGGCCTTCGCCACGTTGAGCGACATCGAGGCTGAAGTCGAGTTGATCGTGTTCCGTGCCGGCGAGTCGGAAAAGCTGGCGGTCATCGAGCCGGATGCGGTCATTCTGGTCAAGGGCAGGGTGGATCAGACCGAGAAGGGGACCAAGGTCATCGCCCAGGAAGCGGTCGCCTACGACCCGAGTCCGGCCGAAGTGGAGAAGGCGATCGAGCAGCAGCGCAAGAAGTCCGAGCCGTTCACACTCAGGATCGACGCCGCCCAGCTTTCAGGCGACATCCTTGAGGAGATGAAGGCCGTCTTCGAGCATCACAAGGGGGAGGCGGAGGTCCACCTGGTTGTCGTCAACGGCGATCGCGAGCGCCGCCTCAAACTTGGCCCCGGCTACCGGGTCCGCCGCTCCGCAAGCCTGCTCAGCGAGCTCGACGAACTCCTCGGCCCGGGCTACGCCCAGGCTGCCTGAGCAGCGATCACATCAGAGTGATCAACCCCGGCCTGCCGATGTGCGATTGCGCACGCGCCGTTTAACCCTGTCATCGATCCATGTAACATAGTTGCATGACTTCGACACAGACACCAGAAGATGTGATCCAGGATCAGGTCGCCGACGGAGGCGACAAGCCGCCGTTCAGTCTTGAGCTGAGCCAGGATCAAAAAGACATTCAGGAATGGGCCCATGGCTTCGCCGAGAACGTGATGCGTCCGGCCGCCCACGAGTGGGACGAGAAGGAAGAGTTCCCGTGGCCGGTAGTGCAGGAGGCCGCCAAGATCGGCCTCTACGGTTTCGAAGGCATCGCCCAGTTCTTCGCTGATGAGAGCGGCCTCAGCATGCCGATCGTCAACGAGGAGATCTTCTGGGGCGACGCCGGTATCGGCATGGCCATCTTCGGCACGACCCTCGCAGTCGCCTCGATCTTCGGACAGGGTACGCCCGAGCAGATGGGCGAGTGGATCCCGCAGTGCTTCGGCACCGAGGACGACGTCAAGATCGCCGCGTTCTGCTCATCCGAGCCTGACGCCGGCTCCGACGTCTCCGCCGTTCGCACCACGGCCAAGTACGACGAGGCCAAGGACGAATGGGTGATCAACGGCCAGAAGGCCTGGGCCACCAACGGCGGCATCGCCAACATCCATGTGGTGATCGCCTCGGTCGACCGTGAGCTTGGCTCGCGTGGTCACGCCGCCTTCATCATCCCGCCGAACACCCCCGGCTGCGAACAGGGCGCCAAGGTCAAGAAGCACGGAATCCGTGCTTCTCACACCGCTGACGTCCATCTCGACGACTGCCGCGTTCCCGGAAGCTGCCTGCTCGGAGGCAAGGAGAAGCTCGACGAGCGTCTTGCCCGGGTCCGTGAAGGCAAGAAGAGCAAGGGCCAGGCTGCGATGGCTACGTTCGAAGCCTCGCGTCCCGTGGTCGGCTCGCAGGCGATCGGTATCGCCCGAGCCGCCTACGAATACGCGCTCGAGTACGCCAAGGGCCGTGAGCAGTTCGGCAAGCCGATCATCGAAAACCAGGCGATCGCCTTCACCCTCGCCGACATGAAGACCGAGATCGACGCCGCCAGGCTGCTGGTCTGGAGGGCTTCGTGGATGGGCCGCAACCAGGTCCCGTTCGAGAACGCCGAAGGCTCGATGTCCAAGCTCAAGGGCGGCGAGGTCGCGACCTGGGTTACCGAAAGGGCGATCCAGATCCTCGGCGGCAACGGCTACACCCGCGAGTACCCGGTTGAGCGTATGCATCGCGATGCCAAGATCTACGACATCTTCGAGGGCACTTCGGAGATCCAGCGCATCGTCATCTCGAGGGCGATCTCAGGGCACCACATTCGGTAGCTGTTGTGTCGGGCTGTTGCCCGGTTGCATAGCTGCTGCGTTTACGAAAGCGCCCCCGGACGGGGGCGCTTTCTGTTTGGCTGAGGGGGCGGGCGGCGCCCGGGACTCACCTGTGCACGCCTGGCTTCGTCAGTCGCTCGCTCGGCTCGCTCATTGCCACAAGGCAAATCGCTTCGCCGCCTCGCTCCAGTCCTCGCCAGGCGCACCCAGGAGAGCCCCGTGCACCACCCGCGTGGAGTTACGGCCGAGTCTCGCTGAGCGGTGCCGGGACGCTCGTTGGCCGGCTTCGCCGTTGCCAACTCGGGTTGGGGTTGATGTTGCGCCCGAGTCTCGCTGAGTTGGTGGTTGACGCTCGTTTGCCGGCTTCGCCGCTGCAAACTCGGGTTGGGGTTGATGTTGGGCCGATCCTTGGTTTCCCGGTGTGATTGTCGTTCTGTCTGGCGGACAATCGCGCCGGGAAGGTGGCACTCAGTAGCCGTGACCGGTGTGGGCGGCGGGCTTGGGTGCCTTGCTGCCGGCTCGATCGCGCAGGTACTTGATCGAGGCCGAGAAGTCGTCGGAGAGCGCGTCGGCCAACTCCCGGGTCTGGTTCATCTTGACCAGCATGCGCATGATCCGGTCGTTTTCGTTGTTCGGCGGCATCTGGTAGGCCGGCACCATCCAGCCGCGCCTGCGTGCGAGCTCTCCGACCAGGTCGTTGCTGTCGAACGGCTCCTCGTCCCGGGTCTTGGCGATCAGCAGTGGCAGGGTCGGTTTGTCGTCGTCGTAGACGATCAGGGCGTCTTCCTGCTTGAGGCGGTCCGCCAGGGCCTTGCGGTTCTTGGTCATCGCGCGAACGGTCGAGCTGTAACCGCTGTGACCCAGCCTGATGAACTGGTAGTACTGGGCAAGTACGAAGGACGAGCTTCCGGAGAAGTTGAGAGTGAAGGTCGCGTCCTTCTGGCCGAGGTAGTCCTCGTAGAAGATCAGGTCTTCCGGTACCTGAGCGTCGGTGCGGGTCACGAGCCAGCCGATTCCGGGGTAGACCAGGCCGAACTTGTGCCCGGAAACGTTTATCGAGACCACCGAATCGAGGCGGAAGTCCCACTTGAAGTCGGGATGGGAGAAGGGAAATACGAAGCCGCCCGAGGCCGCATCGATGTGCATCGGAACTTCGAGACCCTTGCCCTTGAGCTCGGTCAGCATCGCGTCGATGCCGACGACGTCATCGCACTGTCCGGTGAAAGTGGTGCCGACCACGCCGACCACGCCGATCGTATTCTCGTCGATCTGGTCACGGAAGTCTTCGGCCGACATGACCGTCTTGCCCTTGGGGACGGGAACCTCTCGAGGCTCGACGTCGAAGTAGCGGCAGAACTTGTCCCAGACGACGTGCACATCGGCGCCATAGACCAGGTTCGGTGTCGCATCCGACTTACCGGCGTCCTTGCGGCGCTTCTTCCAGTTCCACTTCATCGACAGGGCACCGAGCATCACTGCCTCCGACGATCCGGCGCAGGCGGTTCCGGGGGAGTCCTGTCCCTCCGGTCCGTTGAACAGGTCGTGGATCATCCTGACGCATCGCTTCGAGATCTCCGCGGTTCGCGGGTATTCGGCGTGGTCGATGTAGTTGCGGTGGAGGTTGTCGGAGATAACCGCGCGCGCCTCCGGGTCCATCCATGTCGTGACAAAGGTGGCCAGGTTCTTGTCCGGATCCCCGTCGAGCATCATTTCGGACTGGATCAGAGCGTGAGCGGCCTGTGGGATGACACCCTCTTCCGGCAGCTTGTGGTCCGGTGCCGACTTGGTGAAGAAGCTCTCGACCAGCAGTTCTCGGCTCTCGGGATTGAACGGTTTGTCCGGCGGGTTCGTCTGGGGCATTGACCTCTCCTGGGTTAGCGGAGAGGCAAGACTATCCGGCTCGGATCGGGGCGGGATAGCCCTTATCGGGTGAATCACCCGCGAAGGACCGGGTTGCGGTTCGACGGGGCATTCCGGCCCAGCTACCTTCCGGCCCGGACCTCCTGGCCGCGCCGGCGCAGCTGCCGTGCGAACTCGATGTCTTCGGCCGTTGCCCCCTTCTTCTCCCTGCCGGGAGTCTCCAGAGTTGCGGTGAGACCGTCGAACCGGGGTTCCGAAAGGAACAGCGCGAGCGACTCTTCGCCGATCTCGCCCCTGCCGAGGTCGGCGTGCCGGTCGCGCCTGGAGCCGAACGGGGTCATCGAATCGTTCACATGAAGCGCCCGCAGCCGGGAGAGGCCGAGTTTCTCTTCGATCTCGTCGACCATGGCTGAAGTCCCTTCGGCTGTGCGGATGTCGACACCTGCGGCGAAAAGGTGACAGGAGTCCAGGCAGAGCCCGACACGCTCGCCTCCACCCGCTGCCTCGGTCAGCGCGGCGATTTCATCGAAGTCATGCCCCAGGATGCCCTTGTGGCCGGCCATCTGTTCGATCAGCACCGGGCAGCTGTCGGAATCCGCGATCGCTTCGCTGATCACCTCACCGGCCCGGGCCAGGGCCGGGGCCAGTTCGGCGTCCTTGCGGGCACCGGGATGGAGGACCACGCCGGCCGCGCCGATCGCATCCCCGACCCTGAGCGCGTGGGTCAGTGCCGCGAGTGATTTGCTGCGCAGCTCCGGTTCGGGTGTGGCGCAGTTGATCAGATAGACGGCGTGGATGATCACGCTCTCGACCTGCGATGCGTCCATAGCCTCGCGAAAGGCGGCGAAGTCTTCGTCCGTGTGATTGGTCGGCTTCCAGGCCCTCGGGCTCTGGCTGAAAATCTGGATCGAGGAGCAGCCGAGACCGGCCCCGCGGGACACGGCCTTCGCCAGACCGCCTGCTGTGGAAACATGGGCTCCGATGAGCATCAGTGAGAAAGACCTCCGGGTCAGGTTTGCGCCGTCGCCCACCGGTGCGCTTCATATCGGAGGGGCCAGGACCGCACTCTACAACTGGCTTGCAGCCCGGCACTCCGGAGGCACGCTGGTGCTGCGGATCGAGGACACCGACCTTGAGCGCTCGACCGGGGCCAACGTCAGTCAGATCATCGAAGCGCTCGAATGGCTCGGTCTGGACTGGGACGAAGGTCCGCTCTCGCAGGTGGCCAGGGCAGCCGAGCATTCAGCGGCGATCGATCGTCTGCTCGAGTCCGGCGCCGCCTACCGCGACGCTTCAACCGCCGAAGACGTTCGCGCCTGGAAGGACGAGCACGGGGCCGGCAGGGGCTATCGCGGCACGCCCGATCCGGACGGAGCCGGCGCGATCCGGCTGCGGGTTCCGGATGACGGCGACACGGTGGTCGAAGACCTGATCCGTGGCGAGGTCCGCTTTCCCAACGCCAGCCAGGATGATTTCGTGATCGCCCGCGGCGACGGCACCGCGCTCTACAACTTCGCCGTGGCAGTTGACGACGCTGACATGGGCATCACCGAGGTGATCCGTGGTGACGACCACCTCTCGAATACGCCCAAGCAGTTGCTGGTCCTGAAGGCACTCGGAGTCGAGCCACCCAGATACGCCCACGTCCCGCTGCTCCACGGCCCCGACGGCAAGAAGCTCTCCAAGCGCCACGGTGCCGCATCGGTTCAGGAGTTGCGCGACGCCGGCTACCTGCCGGAGGCGGTCAGAAACTACGTGGCGCTGCTCGGCTGGGGACCTGGAGACGACGAGACCTTGCTCGATACGGCTGAGCTGGTCGCCAGATTCAGACCGGAGGACGTGCGCCGTTCTTCTGCCGTTTTCGATGAAAAGAAACTTCGCTGGATGAACGGCAGGTACATGCGCGAGATGGACCTCGACCGATACACCCGCACCGTGGCCGAACTGATCCGGCGCGAGCCGGATGAGCTGCTGCGGGCGGGATGCGAAATCGCCCAGGAAAAGGCTCAGCTCGTGACCGAGGTCTGGCCGTTGATCCGGTTTCTGTTCGAGCCACCGGTTGAAGACGAAAAGGCGTGGCGCAAGACGATGAAGGCCCATGCCCCCGAAGCTCTGGCCGCCGCCCGCGCAGCGCTCGCGGACCTTGACGGATTCTCGGCGGCCGAGGTGGAGGCTGCCCTGGAGCCGATCCCGGCGCGCATGGAACTGGGTGCCGGAAAGGTCTATCAGCCGATTCGGGTCTCGATCACCGGCACGACCGTTTCACCCGGAATCTTCGAGTCGGTGGCGGTGCTGGGTCGTGAGCAGACCCTGGCCCGGATCGATGCCGCGCTGGCTCGCCTGGCAGCCGACCCGCCGGAGCCGGCCATGCCGCCGGAACCCCAGTAGCCCCGAACCCGGCTTGCGTGCTGTAAAAAGGGGTTAGTGATCTCGATCACCTCCAAATCGCGTTACGCCGTCGTCGCGATGGCCGAGCTTGCCCGCTCCGGCGACCGTCCCGTGCCGGTCAAGGAACTGGCCGAGCGCCGGGGGATTCCCGACCAGTTCCTCGAACAGCTCTTTTCAACGCTGCGTCGGGCCGGACTGCTGACCAGCCATCGGGGCAGCAAGGGCGGCTATACGCTCGCCCGTCCCGCTTCCGAGATCAAAGTGCTCGAGGTAGTCCAGGCACTCGACGGCAAGGTGGGGCAGGAGGCTGACGAGGCCGGCGGCATCTGGGCCGACGGCGTGGACGCCCTGAGAGCGGTCTTCGGTGAGACCTCCATCGCCGACATCGAAAGTCGCGAAGCCGAGGATGCCGCGGCAAGGATGTACTTCATTTGATTGCCCCGCAGGCGTCGGCCACGGTCGGCGGCACTCCGCTCGTCTGGCTCGCACGGATCGGCGAGCATCTCGGCGCTGAGGTCTGCGGCAAGCTCGAGTACTTCAACCCCGGGGGATCGGTCAAGGACCGGATCGGCGCCGCCATGATCGGGGCGGCCGAAGCGAAAGGACTGATCGTGCGCGGGCAGTCGACAATCGTCGAGCCCACAAGCGGCAATACCGGCATCGCGCTGGCGATGATCTGTGCCGCACGCAACTACAAGCTGATCGTGACCATGCCCGAAGGCATGAGCAGGGAGCGGGCGAAGTTGCTTCGTGCATACGGGGCTGAGGTGATGGAGACCGGCTCGATGGGCGGGATGGATGAGTCGGTCGAGATCGCTCGCCGGATCTGTGAGGAGCGGGATGGCTTCATGCCTCATCAGTTCGCCAACCCGGCCAATCCGGAGGCTCACTTCCGCACGACCGGACCGGAGATCTGGACCGACACCCGGGGTGAAATATCCGCATTCGTCTGCGGCGTAGGCACCGGAGGCACGATCACCGGCGTCGCCCGCTATCTGAAAGAGCAGGGATCCGAAGCGAAGATCATCGCTGTCGAACCGGCTTCTTCACCGGTTCTTTCCGGGGGCAGCGCGGGACCGCACCGGATCCAGGGAATCGGTGCCGGCTTTGTGCCTGATGTGGTCGAGACGGATCTGATCGACGAGATCCTTCCGGTCACCGACGACGACGCGATCGAGACCGCCCACCGGCTGGCGCGCGAAGAAGGCATCCTCGGCGGAATCTCGGCCGGAGCGAACGTCCACGCCGCGCTGGAGCTGGCCCAGCGGCCCGAGTTCAAGGACGGCCGCATCGTGACCATCGTCTGTGATGCCGGCGACCGGTACATGTCCCTTCCCTTCTTCTCCTGATGGCCGGCGGGGGACTTCAGCGCACCGTGACGACGGTCAGATCCCATGTCGAGGCAGCCCGCGGACGGGATCCGGCTACTGCCGGAGCTTCAGCTGCCGAAATCCTCGCCACCTGGCCGGGGGTTCAGGCGGTGCTCGCTTACCGGGTCGCCAACCGGTTGCGCTCCGGCGGTGTGCCACTGCTGCCACTGCTGGTCTCCTTTCTCAGCCGCACTGTCACCGGGATAGAGATCCATCCGGGGGCGAAAATCGGCGACGGCTTCTTCATCGACCACGGTTCCGGGGTGGTGATCGGCGAGACCGCAGAGATCGGCGAGAACGTGACCATCTACCAGGGTGTAACCCTCGGCGGAACCGGATTTCAGGCAGGCAAGCGTCACCCGACGGTCGAAGACAACGTCACGATCGGGTCCGGTGCCAAGCTGCTCGGTCCGATCACGATCGGTCACGGCGCGAAGATCGGGGCGAACTCTGTGGTCATCGAGGATGTGCCCCCCTGCTCGACCGTGGTCGGCAACCCGGGACACCCGGTCAAGGTCGAAGGCCGCAGGGTGGAAGGACCCGATGCGGACTGGATTCATCTGCCCGATCCGGTTCAGGACGCTGTCAAGGCCCTCTCGGCCAGGATCAAGGAGCTTGAGAAGCAGCTCGCCGAGCTTTCGGGCGACGGCGATCCGGTTAACGGGGGCGAGGAATCACCCCCGCGCAAGGGTCGCTCCCCGGCTGGCGGCTGACCTACTTCTTTACGGTGATCGTCTTCTTGACGTTCTTGCCACCGGCGTTTTTCGAAGTAACGCGAAAGCTGGCTTTGATTTTGCCGGGCTTCCGGGGTTTGACCTTGAGGGTGACCGTTGCTGACTTGCCGGCGGCAATTGACCCCCGAGAGCCGCTGCCGCTGAGGCCTTTGCCGCTGACCTTGACCTTCACGCCTGACGCCGCGAAGTCGCCGGTGTTTGAGATCTTGACCTTGTAGGTCGCCTTGCCACCACGTTTTGCCTTTGCCGGACCGGTCACCTTGACCTTTCCGATCCGGGCCGGTTTCGGGCAGGCTCCCTGGGTGGTTCCATCACTCGGGCACAGGTCCTGGGTCTCGTCCCCGAAGCCGTCGTCGTCGGCATCGGGTTCGAGTTGCGCCGAAAGGCTGATCTTGCCCTCGGGTTGAGGCGTGAAGACCGTGTCGCTGACGTCTGCGTCGCCGATGAGGAACGAGACCTCGAAAGAGGGGTCACCCGGAGTCAGGAGCGCACAGTTGGGACCCGGACCCGGACCGATGAACATTCCGATCAGGTCGCCACTGATGACCGGGATGCGGGTATCGAAGGTATTGAGCTGGTTCGCGACGGTCGGCGTCAAGCCGCTTTCACCGACCAGCGAGAAGGTGTTGCTGCCCTTCGGTCGGAGAACCTTGAACTTGAGCGACGGGCCGATACTGCCGGCCTGGTGACTCCATGAGGTGATCACACCGTCTGTCGGGACCGCATACTGATTGCCGGCTGAACCCGATTGGACGTAGCTGTTGAACGTGAAGCAGGGCTGGGTCGGCGCAAAGTCCTCGCCCACTGTTGTAGCCCCCAACGCCGAGCTCGGGCCAAAGGCCAGCGCCGCACCGGTGATCGCAAGTACCACAAACGTCCCCACTCTGCCTGGCATTTGTTCTCCCTACGTAGATGACCTTGGCCCACCCTACATCGGGGCTCTGGAAAATGCCAGACAATTGTTCGCGAGCGACTCGACCGTCGAATCCGCCCCCGCCGCCGTCATGCCGGATATATATCCTCGATTGGTGGAGGCCCTTGCGGACATTGACGAAGGACTGAACCCGCCTCAGCGTCAGGCGGTCGAGTACGGGGAAGGCCCGCTGCTGGTGATCGCCGGAGCCGGGTCGGGCAAGACCCGCGTCCTGACCCACCGGATCGCCCACCTGTTGGCGAGCCGCAGGGCGAGGCCGGGGGAGATCCTCTCCATCACCTTCACCAATCGGGCCGCGAAGGAGATGCTCGAGCGGGTCGAGGCGCTGGTTGGCAGGCGGTCAAGGGCGATGTGGGTCACGACTTTCCATTCGGCCTGCGCACGGATGCTGCGGGCCGACGCCGAGCGGCTCGGATACTCGCGCTCGTTCACGATCTACGACGAATCCGACTCGCTGCGGATGATCAAGCGGGTGATGGAAGAGCTTGAGATCGACACCAAGCGCTTCCCCGCTCGGGCGGTACGCTCCGCCATTTCGGGGGCCAAGAACGAACTGCTCGACTCGATCAGCTACGGGGAGCGGCAGGGTTCCTGGTTCGAGGAGCAGGTCGGAGCGGTCTACGAGCTCTACGAGAAGCGCATGCTCGAGAACAACGCGATGGATTTCGATGACCTCCTGGTCCGCACCGTGAACGTGATGGAGCTGTTCGAAGAGGCGCGTGAGCGTTGGCGGCGGACCTTCCGGCACGTGCTCGTCGATGAGTATCAGGACACCAATCACGCTCAGTACCGGCTGCTTCAGCTGCTCTGCGCCGAGCATCGAAACCTGACCGTGGTCGGGGATGAAGACCAGTCCATCTACGGCTTCCGGCATGCCGACATCCGCAACATCCTCGACTTCGAGAAGGACTTTCCTGACGCCAAGGTGATCAAGCTCGAGCAGAACTACCGCTCGACCCAGACCATCCTTTCTGCGGCCAACGCGGTGGTCGAGAACAACCGGGACCGGCGACCGAAGGAACTGTGGACCGAGTCCGGCCAGGGCGAGGAAATCGAGGTTGTCAGGCTCGGCGACGAACATGAGGAGGCGCGCTGGGTGGCCGGCGAGGTCGAGCGGCTCGGCGAAGAGGAGGGGATCGGTGCTGACGAAGTCGCGGTGTTCTACCGGACCAACTCGATGAGCAGGGTCCTGGAAGACACGCTGGTCCGTTTCGGCACTCCTTACCAGGTGATCGGTGGCACCCGGTTCTACGACCGGGCGGAGATCAAGGACGCGATGGCCTACCTCCAGTACCTGAACAACCCGTCCGACTCGGTCGCCTTCAGCCGCATCGTCAACAGCCCCAAGCGCGGGATCGGCAAGACCAGCCAGTCCCGCCTGATGAGCCACGCCAATACGACCGGCGAAACGATCTGGGATATAGCGGCAAGCGTTGAAACCGTGCCCGGGCTCGGGGCTGCTGCGATTCGGGCGGTTTCGGCATTCCAGAACACCATGGCCGAACTCCAGTACACCGCCGAGCGCGAACCGGTGGCCAAGACGCTTGAGGCCGTGCTCAAGGAGTCGGGTTACATGGAGGCGTTGGAGGCCGAGCGCACAATCGAAGCGGACGGCCGGATCGAGAACCTGCAGGAGCTGGTCTCGGTTGCCGCTGAGTTCGACACCAACCGGATGATCGAAGGGGAAGGCGAGGTCTCGCCGCTGGAGGAGTTTCTTCAGCAGATCTCGCTCTACTCCGAGCAGGACAAGCTGACCGGCGACCACTCACTACTGACCCTGATGACACTCCACAACGCCAAGGGCCTTGAATTCCGGGTGGTCTTCATCATCGGTTGCGAAGACGGTGTCTTCCCGCATTCACGCGCTCTCGATGAAGGAGAGGAAGAAGAGGAGCGCAGGCTCTGTTACGTCGGTATCACCAGGGCCCGCGAGCGCCTCTACATGACCGGCGCCCGTACCAGGAGGATCTTCGGCGGGCAGGCCGAGCCGACCATGCCTTCGCGCTTCCTCGATGAATTGCCGGCGACGCTGGTCCACCAGCAGGGATCGACCCCCGCCTTCAACCCGGGCGGGCCGGCCCGCAGCTACCGGGCGCCGGGCGGTGGCATGCCGTTGGGCCGAGGCGGGTTCAAGCCGGACCCGATCGAGCCATCGACTCCGGTTTCCGTCTCGGTAGGGGACGATGTCGTGCACGCCAGCTTTGGCGACGGTGTGGTGATCGGTGCAGAGCCGGGCGGGCTTATCGTGGTCCGCTTCGCAGCTGACGGAACCGAGCGCAAACTGATGGCGGAATACGCCCCGATCCGGAAGAGGTGAGTCTGATTTCAGCGAAAATCATCGACGGCAAGCAGGTCTCGGCTGAAGTCCGCGCGGACGTCGCCGGCCGGGTTGCCGAGTTCACGGCATCGACCGGCCGCGTGCCGAAGCTGGCCACCGTCATCGTCGGCGACGACCCGGCTTCGGAGGTCTACGTCGCCAACAAGCACCGGGCCTGCGAAGAGGCCGGCATGGAATCGGTCCATCACGGACTGCCCGGTGACACCACCGAGGAGCAGTTGCTCGAGCTGGTTGCCGCCCTGGGATCAGACGACGGGATCGACGGCATTCTGGTCCAGCTCCCTGTGCCCGAACACATCGATCCCGACCGGGTGGTCGCGGCGATTGATCCGGGAAAGGATGTGGACGGCCTGAGTCCGGTCAGCGCCGGGCTCTTGGCCGGCGGCACACCCGGAATGGTGCCCTGCACGCCCGCCGGGGTGATCGAGTTGCTCGACCACTGCGGGGTGGAGCTGACCGGAGCCGAGGCGGTGATCGTGGGCCGTTCCAAGCTGGTCGGCCGGCCGCTGGTCAGTCTGTTGCTGGGCCGCAACGCGACCGTGACCATCTGCCACTCCCGTACGAAGGATCTGCCGGCCGTCTGTCGCCGGGCCGATGTGCTGATCGCCGCGGTTGGAGTGGCCGAACTGGTTGGAGCGGACTACGTCAAGCCCGGGGCGGTGGTCATCGACGTAGGCATCAACCGGACCGACGATGGCCTGGTCGGTGATGTCGACTTCGATGCGGTCGAGCCGGTCGCCTCTGCGATCACGCCGGTTCCCGGTGGTGTGGGACCGATGACGATCGCGATGCTGATGGAGAACACACTGAGGGCCGCGCAGGCGCGCGGCTGAGGAGGATCGCGATGAAGCTCGGACGAATACATCTCTGGGAATGGCTGACCGGCGGCGCGGGTCTGCTGATCCTGGTCGGTCTCGGCTTCGAGTGGTCCGGTGGCGATTCGGGCTACGAGTCCTTTTCTCTCCTGAAACTGCTCTTGATACTGGTCGGCGTCGGCGCTCTGCTGATACCTGTGGTCGTCGCATCAAGCGCCAAGGACGAGCTGCCGATCGTCTGGGAGCTCTTCGCTTCGATGGCGGCCTCGGTCGTTCTGCTCATTCTTCTGATTCGGCTGCTGTTCTCACCGGACGACGGTCTTGAGACCGGCTATTGGGTCGTCCTGGCCGGCACCGTCGCAGCCTGCGTGGCCGGCTGGCGTAGCGTCGCCCGCGAGAGCTGACCCGCCTCATCTAGACTGCGGGCCGTGATCGAGCGCGAACAGGTGCTGCATGTGGCGAAACTCTCCAGGCTGAGGCTTGAAGAGGCCGAGGTCGAGGCGATCCAGGCCGACATGTCGTCGATCCTCGACCATGTGGACCGGCTTTCGGAGATCGATATCGACGGCGTGGAGCCGACCTCGCACGTTGTGCCGCTGGAGAACGTGCTGCGTGATGACCAGCCTCGAGAGAGCCTCGACCGTGACGTCAGCCTCTCACAGGCCCCAGACCCCGCAGATGGTGCCTTCCGGGTGCCTTCCCCGCAGGCAGAGGCCTGACCATGCCCGGAGAAGCCATCACTTCGGCCACGGCGGCCGGGGTCGCCGCCATGATCGCCTCCGGGGAGGTCTCCGCCGCTGAGTGTCTCGACGCCTGGATTCAGGCTGCCTCCGGCGACGGGCTGAATGCCTACCTCTGGAAGGCCGACGCTGACGCCGCGAACCATGGTGTCGACACGGCCGCCGACGGCCCGCTGGCCGGGGTGCCGCTCGCGGTCAAGGACATCTTCTGCACCGAAGGCGTGCCGACCACCGCCGCCTCCCGCATCCTCGAGGGCTATCTGCCGCCCTATTCAGCGACCGCCGTGGCGCGCATGTGCGCAGCCGGCACGCCGATGCTCGGCAAGACCAACATGGACGAGTTCGCAATGGGCTCTTCGAACGAGAACTCCGCCTACGGGGCCGTGCTCAACCCGTGGGATACCGGCACCGTGCCCGGCGGTTCTTCGGGTGGCTCGGCCGCGGTGGTCGCCGGCGGTCTGGCACCGTGGGCGCTGGGCACTGACACCGGCGGTTCAATCCGTCAGCCGGCGGCGCTCTGCGGGATCGTCGGCCTCAAACCCACTTACGGAGCGATCTCGCGCTTCGGAATGATCGCTTTCGCTTCCTCGCTGGACCAATGCGGTCCGCTGACCCGGGATGTCACCGACGCCGCGCTGATGCTCGGGGCGCTCGAAGGTCGCGACCCGATGGATTCGACCTCGGTCGGAATCGCCGGAGGCGTCACCAGGCCCTCCGCCGAGGACCTGAGCGGCCTCGTCTTCGGTGTACCGGCCGACCTGATCGGTGAGGGGGTCGAGCCGGGGGTCAAGGAGGTCTTCGACCGGACCCTGGACCGGATCGAGTCGCTGGGCGGCCGGATCGAGCAGGTCGGTTTGCCGCATGCAGGGCACGGGATTTCCGCGTATTACGTGCTCGCCCCGGCGGAAGCTTCAACCAACCTATCCCGCTACGACGGTGTTCGTTACGGGCTGCGGGAGTCCGGCTCCGACCTGGTGTCCATGTACGAAGAGACCCGCGGTCGCGGCTTCGGACCGGAAGTCAAGCGGCGCATCATGCTCGGCACCTACGCGCTCTCCTCCGGCTACTACGACGCGTATTACGGCCGGGCCCAGCGGGTCCGCACCATGATCGTGCGTGACTTCGATGCTGCCTTCGCCGGGGTCGACTTCGTGATCACCCCGACTTCGCCTTCGGTCGCCTTCGGCCTCGGCGAGAAGACTGACGACCCCTGGACCATGTACCTCAACGACCTCTTCACCGTGCCGATGTCCCTGGCCGGTATCCCGGCGATTTCGATCCCCGGCGGGCTGAGTGAGCGCGCCGGTGGCGACCGGGCGCTTCCGGTCGGGATCCAGATCGCGGCGCCGGCCTTCGGTGAACAGAAACTGCTGGAAGCGGCTTTCGCCCTGGAGACTGCGATCGGTTTCGACGGCTCGGCGGCGAGGAGTACCAGTGAGTAGCGGAGAGGTCGAGATGGAGGCGGTGATCGGGCTGGAGATTCACGTTCAGCTGTCGACCGAGACCAAGATGTTCTGCGGCTGTCGCCTCTCCTTCGGTGACGAGCCCAACGTTCACACCTGTCCGATATGCCTCGGCCATCCCGGGGTGCTGCCGGTGCCGAACCGCAGGGCGGTCGAGTACGCGCTGAAGATCGGGGCCGCGCTGGAATGCGAAATCGCCCCGAGCTCGATCTTTCACCGCAAGAACTACTTTTACCCGGACAACCCCAAGGCGTACCAGATCAGCCAGTTCGACATTCCGATCTGCGGGCCGGGCAAGCTCGGTGACGTGCGCATCCACCGCGCCCACCTCGAAGAGGATGCGGCCAAGATGATCCACGTCGGCACGAGCGGCCGAATCCAGGGGTCTGACGCTTCGATGGTCGATTTCAACAGGGCAGGGACTCCTCTTGTGGAGATCGTCACCGAGCCGGATCTGAAGAGCGGAGCCCAGGTGCGAGAGTGGGGCCAGCTGCTGCGGGCTACGGTCAAGCAGCTCGGGGTCTCGAATGTGAACATGGAAGAAGGCAGCCTGCGCTGCGACGCCAACGTCTCGATCCGCCCGGTCGGCTCAACCGGGCTCGGCACCAAGACCGAGATGAAGAACATGAACTCCTTCCGCTACATCGAGCGCGGGGTGGAGGCCGAGATCGAGCGCCAGAAGCAGCTGATCGCCTCCGGGGGCAGGGTGGTCCAGGAGACGCTCCACTTCGACCCTTCCACCGGCGAACTGCATTCGCTGCGATCCAAGGAGGAGTCCCACGACTACCGCTACCTGCCGGAGCCCGATCTGGTCCCGATCGCGCCGACACCCGAAATGCTCGAAGAAGCCGCAGCATCGCTGCCCGAACTACCGGCCGCCAGGGCTGAGCGTTACCGCGAGCAGCTCGGAGTTCAGGAAGGAGCGGCCCTTCTGCTCTCTGTCGAAACCGAGTGGGCCGAATTCTTCGAGGGTGTGGTCGCCCATGACAGCTCGATCGAGCCAAGGGCTGCGGCCAACTGGGTGACCGGCGAGTTTGCGGCTGAGCTCAGGCGCCAGAACGATCAGGGGCTCTCCGACAGCAAGGTCAGCCCTGAAGCGCTTGGCAGCCTGGTCGCGATGGTTTCGGCCAAGCGAATCTCACATGGCTCGGCCAAGACTGTGCTGGAGACCATGGTTGCCGAAGGAGCCGATCCTGCGGCGGTCGTCAAGGAGCAGGGCCTTGAGCAAATTTCAGACTCGGGCGAACTGGAGAGCATCGTGGAGTCAGCGATCGAGAACAATCCGAAGCCGGCCGAACAGGTGCGTGCCGGTAACGAAAAGGCGATCGGTGCGCTGGTCGGTGCCGTGATGAAGGAGACCCGCGGCCGCGCCGACGGCGGCGAGGTCACCAGGCTGCTGCGCCAGGCGCTCGGCCTCGATTCCTAGCTGCGGCGAAGGACCCTGAAGGTTCGCCTTGCCGTCTTCCCGCTGGTCTGGCCTGTCTGGTCGATTGAGCGCACGCGCAATACATGGCGGCCCGGGGAGAGCCGTCTGACGATCACTTTCGATCCGCACTTCACGTAGCTGCGGCGATCAAGCCGACAGCGAAAGCTGACCGGCGTGCTGCCGGAGCCGGAGAAGGAAAACTTCGCGGACCGCTTCCGGGTCGCACCCTTCGGTCCCGAAGCGAACCTGACCGTAGGCCTGGCTGCCCCGCCCACTGCTGGGTAGGTGTACAGCGTCTTCGCCTGGCCGCTGAAGTATGGGCCGTAGATCAACCCACAGAGAGAGGGCTCGTCGTCGCAGTAGCCATAGCTGACCACCGAATTGAGATATCCGCCTCCGGTGATCCATCCGCCACCGCTGGATCCACCCTGCATCAGGCAGGGTCCGGCAGCAATCGGGCTGGGCCTGCCGTAACTCCCATCCCGGCCGATTTCCACCGAGTCACAGCCGACAAGTGAATTGCCGTCGAACGGCGGGCTGGGCAGTTCCGGATAGCCGAAGATGCGAAACGACCTCGAGGCAGCATCGAGGTCGAAGGCGATCCCGCGCGAGCCGACTGCACCTTCGACTGGTTTGGACAGGACCACGGCCCCGACGTCGTGGCTCAGTCGGCCCTGCTCTGCGTAGACCGAACTGGTGAAGACGGCGCTCGCCGTCCGGACGCCGAACGGAGCCTGGTTCGCAGCGCCGCCGTCGTAGGCGGGGACGAAAACAAGCTCGCTCGCGTAGGACGAGGTCTCGCGGTCGTAGACACAGTGACCGGCAGTCATCACCACGTTGCGACCCTTTGAGCTGACCACGGTTCCCGAGCAGACGTACTCCTGGTCACCCAGGCGGAAGAAGACCTTGCCATGGGCGCGAAGCGGCCGGGCCGACGGATCGCCGGGGATGAAGGTGCCGCCCCCTGCGGAGGCCGTGGCCCCGCCGAAATCCGGCAGGTCGAATGCCGCGGCCGCCGGCGATGGGACAGTGGCGGGAACGGCGGCCCGCATGTCCGCAGCGGTCCAGGCGTCAGCGACCCGGGACGGCCCGGACTGGATGCGGGCCCCGGATACATCCGGATTCGAAGTATCGATCGGCACCGAGGCGGAAACAGTCGCGACCACGAACGACGCCATGACCAGTGATGCGATCACCAGGCACAGAACGGCCAAGGGACCGCGCATATTCAGGCCCCTGCCCGAAACAGACATGCCTTCATGATACCCCAGCCCCCAGAGGCCTCCTATACTCGCGCGATGGCCTGGAACATCGTCATAGCTGGAGGTGGGTTCGCCGGGGCGAACGTGGCTCGCAGCCTCGAGCGCATTCTTCCGAGGCAGTCGGCGCGGCTGATCCTGGTCAACGACGTCAACTTCCTGCTCTACACGCCGTTCCTTCCCGAGGCCGCCGCAGGGACTCTGGAGCCCCGCCACGTGGTGACCCCGCTTCGCGACATCCTCAGCCGCACCAATCTGAAACTTGGCGTGGTCAACGGCCACGACCTCGAAGCAAGATCAGTCTCGGTTCGAAACCACCTCGGAGAGGAGGAGTCGATCGCCTACGACCACCTCGTACTCGCCCCCGGCTCGATCTCCCGATTCCTGCCAATCCCCGGGCTCAGCGAGTACGCCGTCGGGTTCAAGAGCCTGGCGGACGCGATCTACCTCCGCAACAATGTGATCGAGTCGCTGGAGATGGCGAACGCGACCGATGACGAAGCGCGCCGCGAGGAACTGCTCACCTTCGTCTTCGTCGGTGGGGGATACGCCGGGCTGGAGGCGCTGGCTGAGCTCCAGGATTTCGCGGCCGACGCGATCGGGGACTACCCGAAGGCCCGGCTCCACGGTATGCGCTGGATTCTGGTCGAAGCGGCCGACCGCGTGCTTCCCGAAATCGATGCTGACCTCGCGGACTACGCCCTTCGCGAGCTGCGCGGCCGGGGGATCGACATCCGTCTGGGGACCACTCTGACCGAGGTCACAGAGTCTTCGATCTCGATCTCAACCGGGGAGGTGATCCCGAGCAGGTCCGTTGTCTGGACCGCCGGCGTCGCGGCCCACCCTTCGCTGAAGCGGCTGAGCGTGCCGATCGACGAGCGTGGCCGGGTTCAGGTCGACAGTTCGATGCGGGTCGCAGGCATGCAGGGGGTCTGGGCGCTGGGCGACGCGGCCGCGGTTCCGAACCCCAACGGTGGGCTCTGCCCGCCGACCGCCCAGCACGCCGTGCGGCAGGCTCCGGTGGTGGCCGCCAACATCGCTTCCGAGATCGGCATCGGCAGCCCGAAGACCTTCGATTACAGCGACAGCGCCTCTTTCGTCAACCTCGGCCGCTACAAGGCGGTCGGCAAGGTCGGAAACCGCAGGTTCAGCGGATTCGCCGCTTGGTGGATGGCTCGCTCCTACCATATGAGCCAGATCCCCGGGCTCCCTCGCAAGGTCCGCGCGGTGATCGACTGGACCGCAAGCCTGCCTTTCCGCCGCGACCTGTCCGAGGTCGGCTCGATCGGCCGTCCAGGAGTGCTCAGCCCCGAGAAGTACGAACAGGGCGGCTCGCACCGGCCGGTTGAGTAGGACTCGGCGTGGGCTACGAATGGGTCCTGATAGCTGTGTTTTTCGGCATCCTGACCGGGATCGCCGGCAAGGCCAAGGGCGGATCGTTCCTGCTCTGGCTGGTGATCGGAACGGTCCTGCCGGGCTTCGGCCTCGCGGCGGCACTGCTTCAGCGAGATGAATCGAGGGAGCCGGAGCGAACCTGTACCGGCTGCGGCACAAGGGTGAAGCTCTACGTGCAGATCTGTCCGCGTTGCGGAACCGAGCTCTACCTGCCGGACCCGGACGATGTCAGCATGCCCGAACCGAAGCGCAGCCGTTTCGCCCCGGCCGACGAGTGACGCGCTTTCCCGGCGGGCTGCTCAGCGCAGCCAGGTGCGCATGATCGCGTTGGCGAAGCCTACGCCGTAGCGAAAGACCGCCGGCTTCTTCGAGCTGCCGTGGAGGCGCTGCTCGACCGTCACCGGGACCTCCTTGGCGGGAATCCCGCGCTTGATCGCCTCGATCATGAATTCGGAAGTGTGGAACTGCTCCTGCTTGAGCACGAGCTGGGGGAGAACGGTGGTCCGCACCGCCCGGTAGCCGTTCGAGCAGTCGGTCACATGGGTCCTTGTGATGAAGGAGACCGTGCGGTTGAAGAAGACGATGCCCAGCTCCCTGGCGAAGTGGTTCTTGTCAGCGTGTCCGAGCACCCGGGAGCCGTGGGCCATGTCGACCTCTCCATCCAGCACCGGCTTGACCAGGTCGGGCATCTCGGAGGGCAGGTGCTGGCCGTCGGCGTCGAGCGTGACCACAACCTTTGCCTCGGAGTCCACCATCAGCCGGTAGCCAGTCCTCAGCGCAGCCCCTCCGCCACGGTTGACCACATGACGCGCGACCACCGCTCCGTGGGCCTCGGCGACCGCTTCGGTGCCGTCACGGGAGCCGTCATCAATGACCAGCACGGCAGTTGGCACGCCGCAGACCTCCGCCGGGATCTGATCGAGCACGTAGGCGATGTTGTCGGCCTCGTTGAAGGCGGGGATGACGATGGCCACCCGGTCGTGGAAGAGTCGGCGGCGATCCTCCAGCCGGAACTGCTCGGAGGCGATGCCTTCCAGCACGGCGGAGATCTGCCGGGTATTGCGGCCGGCCACCGACAGCGCCCTGATGCTGAGGATGAACAGGAAGATGATCGCGAAGACCGCCAGGCCGAGGATGCGACCACCGTTGCCGCGCTCGAAGGAGAGGGCGGACAGCAGCCGGTCGGTCAACTCCGTTCCGGAGACGATCATCAGGGCGAATCCGGCCAGCAGCATCAGCAGCACGTCGGCATTTCGCATCTCCCGCCGCCTGACCACCGCGAAGGCGATCAGCAGCACGGCCAGCACGAGTCCGGTGACCCTGAGGGCCGTCATCTGGGCGGGAAATATCGATGCGGTGATCATCAGGTCTGGTCGGCTGGGTCTGTTCCGGGGCGGGAGAGGTCAGGGACTGCCCGGCCCGTCAATCGGGCCGCAGCATCAGTGAAGGCTACGGCTGCCAGCGGCAGCACCAGCGTCATCAGGATTTCGTTGCGCCTGGCCGGGGCCAGGGTGGCGGCTCCGATCGCGCTGATAAGCAGGATCGGCAGGCCGACTGCGATCGCCTCCCAGCGCCTTCGCCAGGCCAGAAGGGCCAGGCCCGCAATGCCGGCAAGCACCAGCATCACCTGCACTATGCGTCCGGGAGTGCTCGACATCGCTTCTCCGATTCCGGAGCTCCACATCCTCCAGACCTTGCGCAGGGTCATTCCGGCGTAACCGACCGGGTCCTCGGACAGGTACGTATTGAGGTTCTCGCGGCCGATACGGCCGAGCGCGTTGTCACGCGAGAGCTCCGGGTACCGGTCCGCCTCCCGGTTGAACAGCGGCACCGGGTCGATGTCGTCGAGCGCATCGGAGCCCGGTTCCAGACGGATACCGGTCTGGTTCTCATAAAGCTCTGCCTTGACCCGTTGATAGTCACCGTCGGCCGGCAGGTAGGTCCCGACGAACAGCGCCTTGCCACTGCCGGTCGAAATCGGCACGATCCGGTCGAGCGTGTTGTAGTTGTGAACGGTCCAGGGCACGATCGGCAGCAGGACGGAGGCGATGAACACGAGCGTGACCGTCAGGCCGGTGCCCGCACCTCGCTTGACCCAGACCCTGATCAGCGCGAACAGGGCGAAGGCGACGGCGACGAAGAGGTATTCAGGACGGATCAGGGCGGTGAGGCCAAAAAGCAGCCCGGGCAGCAGCCAGGCCCAGGGGGACTTCTGCCCGTCGGCCCAGATGAAGGCGAGCACTGCGGCCGGCAGCATGAAGATCGCCGGGGGCTCGCTCATCAGCGCCCCGATCGAGTGGATGAACGGTGGATAGATGGCCACCATGCCCGCGGCCAGCAACGGCCCGGCCCGGCTCGGTGTCAGTCGCGCGGTCAGCAGGAAGACGATCAGGATCGCAGCGGTGCCGAACAGGGCCTGCACTCCTCGCCCGACCCCGTCCCGGACACCTCCGGTCGCGTAGTAGGAGGCGGCGTAGATCAGCGGCGCACCCGGGGACCAGTCGCTCGGCGTCTTGAAGTCCTTGCCGCCGTAGGTTCCTTCTTCGTAGAGCGACTCGGCCAGCGCGCGGTAGGCGAGTGCGTCGTCGCCCGGGTCGGCAAGCGGGTTGACCACGCGGTCGAGGCGCAGTGCGAAGCCGACCGCGAGGATCACCGCGAGGATGATCAGTGAGTTGCGACCGTACCTGGCCGTCGTGGAGGCCATCCGGTTGCGCGCGGATGTGGTCAGCGATCCCATGGGAACCGGTCAGGGTATGGCAACGGCCCGGTCGCGGTAACCGGGGATGCGCGCGAGCACGGGCGCTGCCATCGCGAATCCGACGCCACCAAGGCTCGCAACCAGCGGCCAGAGCACCAGCGCGCGACGTGGCGATGCGACCAGGATCACCCCGACCGCTGTGGCGCCGACCAGAAAAACGGCCAGAACGGTGAATTCGAACCTGCGACGCATCGCGAGCCCGGCAAGGCCGATCAGTGAGAGAGCCGCAATCGCCCAGTGGAGAAGTTTGCCGGGCAGGTTGTCGGTCAGAGCCGAGCGACCCCGCCACCAGATCCGGTGGGCTTTGTTGACCAGAAAGGCGGAGAAGCCGACCGGGTCCTGGCTCATCTCATCCAGGTACCGCTGCCTTGCCATGAGGGTCAGGGCCGCATCGGTCGGGAGAGTGGGGTGGGCCTGCCTGGCCATGATCGCGAAGACCCGATCCGGAGCCAGATCGGAATCTCCTCCGCCAAGTGACGGATCAGACGCGACGGTGGCGGCCAGCCCGGGCTGCTCCTCGAGCAGGTTCGGAACCACCTGCTGCGGGTCACCGCCAGAAGGCAGGTAGCTGCCGGTGAAAAGAGCCTGTCCGCCCCCGGTCGAAACCGGCACGAACCGGCCGAGCTCGACCGCGTTCCTGACCGCCCAGGGCGAGACCATCAGCAGGGCCGAAGCGACCATCACGGCTGCCGGTATGAGCGCTGACGCCCGACGACGACGAAGCATCTCGCCAGTGCCTATCGCCGCCCCGAGGGCGATCGTGATCGCCACGTACTCCGGTCTGACCATGGCGGCCATGCCGAGCAGCAGGCCGGGCAGCACCCAGTCGCGCAGCCGGCCGGTGTCCCGGGCACGAAGCAGGGTGAGTATCGCCGCGACGATCAGGGTGCCGGCAAGGGACTCGGTCAGCAGCATTCCTGCATCCCCGATCAGGGTGGGGTAGAAGGCGATGATCGCGGCCCCGAACAGCCCTGCGGTCTCGCCACCAAGGCGCCGGGCGAGCAGCCAGGTCAGGGGGATGGCCGCCGCCGCGATCAGGGCGAGAACCAGCCGTGCCAGTCTTGCGTCATCCCTGCCGCTGACCTCGAAGATGCCCGCGACCAGAATCGGCAACCCGGGTGAGTAGTTGTTCGCGGGCTGGGCACCTGCCGGCAGGTCGGGGGCCACCTGCTCGTACCTGCCCTCCTGTGACAGACCCCTGGCGATGCGCTCGTAGGCGGCCGAGTCCGGAAGGTTGACCTCGGTCCCCTGCCAGGCGGAATCAAGTCTGAGACCGAGTCCGGCAGCAACGATCAGCATAAGGACGATCAGGCGCATACGGGCGATCCTAGAACCCGGTGTCTTTCGGTAGGGTCACGGCTCTATGCGAATTCTGATCCTTGGCGGCGATGGTTATCTTGGTTGGCCCACGGCGATGCGGTTTTCCGCACGCGGACACGAGGTCACGGTGGTTGACAATTTCGCCAGGAGGCGCTGGCATCTGGAGCAGTCGACCGACTCGCTGACCCCGATCATCTCGCTCGGCGACCGGATCGAAGCCTGGCACGAAGTTTCCGGAAAGACGATCGAATCCCGGATCGGGACAGTCGAGGACGGTGAGTTTCTCGACGAAGTGGTGGCCGAGTTCCTGCCAGAGGTGGTGGTCCACTATGGACAGCAGCCTTCGGCTCCGTACTCGATGCGCTCGCGCCAGACCGCGGTGGAGACTCAGCGAACCAACGTGCTCGGCACGCTCAACCTCCTGTTCTCGATGCAGGCGTACGTTCCCGACGCCCACCTGATCAAGCTCGGAACCATGGGCGAGTACGGAACGCCCAACATCGACATCGAAGAGGGCTACATCGAGATCGAGCACAACGGCCGCACCGACACGCTGCCTTTCCCGAAACTGCCGGGTTCGCTCTACCACTGCTCAAAGGTTCACGATTCGACCAACATTCACTTCGCGACCCGGATCTGGGGCCTGAGGGCGACCGATCTCAACCAGGGAGTCGTCTACGGCATCGAGACCGACGAGACAGCCCTGGACCCGCGACTCACCACCCGCTTCGACTACGACGAGACCTTCGGCACCGTTCTGAACCGTTTCTGCGTCCAGACCGTCGTCGGTCACCCGCTGACCGTCTACGGCGGTGGCGGCCAGACCCGTGGTTACCTGAACATCAAGGACACCCTGCGCTGCGTCGAGCTTGCCGCCCTGACCCCCGCTGATCGCGGTGAGTTCCGGGTCTTCAACCAGTTCACCGAGCAGTTCTCCGTCACCGAACTGGCGGCCCTGGTCCAGCGCTCCGGTGCCGAACTCGGATACGACGTCGAGATCGAGACGGTCCCCAACCCCCGGGTCGAACTGGAGCAGCATTACTACAACGCCAGCAACCAGAAGCTGATGGACCTGGGCCTCGAGCCCCACCCGCTCGGTGAGGAGCTGGTTCATTCGATGCTCGGCGCGATCGAAGCCCAGCGCGACCGGGTGATCTTCAAGGCGATCACCCCTCGCACCCAGTGGAACCCCGGCAAGCTCGAGGGTGGAGCGCTTGCAACCGGCCAGAAGGCCTGACCCCGCTGCTAGGGTTGACTGTCCAATGAGAGCTGCCGACGCCATGATGCAGGCCCTTACCGCTGAGGGCGTAGACCACATCTTCGGGATCCCCGGGGGAGCCAATCTGCCTACTTACGACGCCATCGTCGGGGCCGACCTGCGCCACGTACAGGCCCGTCACGAGCAGGCTGCCGGCCACGCCGCAGAGGGATACGCCTGGGCAACCGGACGGACGGGTGTCGCTTTCGGCACGTCTGGCCCCGGTGCGACCAACCTGGTCACCGCGATCGCCGACGCGATGATGGATTCCGTGCCGGTGGTCTTCGTAACCGGCCAGGTACGGACCGATCTGCTCGGCACCGACGGCTTTCAGGAGGCCGACATCGTCGGCATCACCCTGCCGATCGTCAAGCATTCGATGATGGTCACCGACGCGGCTCAGATCCCCGAGTACATCCATGAGGCCTTCCACATCGCTTCCACCGGCCGTCCCGGCCCGGTACTGGTCGACGTGCCCCAGGACCTCTCCCGCCAGGAGATCTCTTACGAGCCGCCGACCTCATCGGTCGAACTCCCCGGCTACCGCCCCAATATCGAGGGTAATTCGAAGCAGATCAGGATCGCCGCCAAGGCACTCGCCAATGCGAAGAGGCCCGTCGTCTACAGCGGCGGCGGCGTGATCAAAGCCAACGCTTCTTCGGAGCTGCGTGAATTCTGCGCCAGCGACCGTTTGCCGGTGACCTCCACCCTGATGGGCCTCGGTGCCTTTCCTGCCGACGACCCCAACTGGCTCGGCATGCTCGGCATGCACGGCACCCGCGCCGCCAACTACTCGATGGACGAGGCCGACCTGATCATTGCGATCGGGGCTCGATTCGATGACCGGATCACCGGCAAGCTCTCGGAGTTTGCTCCGAACGCGAAGTTCATCCACATCGACGTCGATCCGGCCGAGATCTCGAAGAACGTGCCGGCCCATATCCCGATCGTCGGTGATGTCGGACTGGTTCTGCCGAAGCTGACCCGGGAGTACCGCTCGCTTCAGACCGATACCGCAAGGCTCGACGGCTGGTGGAGCCGGATCAAGGCCTGGCAGGACGAGTACCCGCTCACCTATGAGCCCGGCAGCGAAGGGGAGATCAAGCCCCAGTTCATGATCGAGATGATGCACAAGGTCACCGAAGGCGACGCGATCGTCACTTCGGACGTCGGCCAGCACCAGATGTGGACCGCCCAGTACTACGGCTTCAACAAGCCGCGCAGGTGGATCAACTCCGGCGGTCTCGGCACGATGGGCTTCGGCCTGCCGGCCGCGATCGGGGCCAAGGTCGGCTGCCCGGACGAGCAGGTGGTCTGCCTCTCCGGTGACGGCAGCCTGATCATGAACATCCAGGAACTCGCTACCGCCGTCAACGAGGACGTTCCGGTCAAGGTCTTCCTGATGAACAACGGCTTCATGGGCATGGTCCGCCAGTGGCAGGAGCTGTTCTGGTCCGAGAACTACAGCGGAGTGGACAACGGTCCCAGCCCGGACTGGGTCAAGCTGGCCGAGGCATTCGGCGCTAACGGCCTGCGCTGCGAGGACAGTGCCGATCTCGAAGAAATGATGCAGGCAACGCTCGACCACGACGGTCCGGCTCTGCTCGACGTCCGGGTCAGCCCGCGCGAGAACTGTTACCCGATGATCCCGGCCGGCAGCGCCGCCCGGGACATGGTCGGCTGATGGGCGGCGCCAGCGAAATGGTCAGGCTCGAGGACCTCCAGACCGGGCGCACGCTCTCCGGGCGCAAGCACGTGCTTTCGATTCTGGTCGAGAACCGCCCCGGCGTTCTGGCCCGGGTCGCCGGTCTTTTCTCGCGACGCGGTTTCAACATCGACACGCTCGCGGTCGGACCGACCGACGACCCGAACATCTCCCGCATCACGCTGACCCTCGACGGTGCGGTCCACCCGATCGATCAGGTCACCAAACAGCTTCACAAGCTGATCAACGTGCTGAAGATCCGTGACATGGAACCGGCAGATACCGTCGCTCGCGAAATGGCCCTGTTCAAGGTTTCCGCCGCTGTCGAGAACCGGGCTGAAATCGTCCAGTTCGCAGAAATCTTCCGCGCCAAGATCGTCGATGTCTCCCGTCGTGCCCTGATCGTCGAAGTCACCGGTTCGCACGACAAGATCGAAGCATTCGAGAGCATGTTGCGACCGCACGGCCTGCTCGAGATGGTCCGCACCGGCGAAATCGCCCTCGCCCGCGGCGGCGATTGACCGGCCTCACTCTCGATTTATCAGAACTCGCAGGCCTTCTGCGCGAGGCGGCTGAAGCTGCCTCCCGGAGGCGGGGGCGCACCGTCGCCTCGGTCACCGTTCCGGTGCATTGCGAGGATCCGGTTGCGGTCGTTCTTGCATCCCGCCGGGCCAGCGAGCCCTGGTTCTGCTGGGATCAGCCGGATCGCGGCGTAGCCATCGCGGCGCTCGGCAGCGTTGAATCGGTCGTCTCCCGCGGCAAGGATCGCTTTCGCGACGTGGCAGCCGAATGCGCCCATCTTTCCGGGGAGGCAGAGGTGGTCAGCCGCGCCTCGGACGCGCCCACTACGGGTCCTACCTGGGTCGGCGGCTTCGCATTCTCCGAAGAAGGCGCGACCGGTTCAGAGTGGTCGTCTTTCGAGCCGGCCTCGATGACCCTGCCGGAGATCTCCTTCAGCTCGGACCCCGCCGGAACGACCATGACTTTGAATGTGATGGTGGATCGCTCCGCCGACAGTTCAGCGATCGAAGCCAGGCTGCTGGCCCGGGTGGCCGGACTGTCCGATTCACCGCTGCCGATGATCGACCCGCATCCGGCACATCGTCCGAGCATCGAGAGCGTCCGAAGTCCCGGTGAATTCGAATCCTCGGTCGCCGCCGCGGTGGACCGGATCCGGGCGGGTGAGATCGCCAAGGTGGTGCTGGCGCGTGAAGTGGTTGTGCGGGCCGGCTCGGCCCACGATCCGGCGGCGATATTCGCGGCGATCAGGGAGGGTTTCCCTTCCTGTTTCAACTTCTGCGTAGGCACTCCCGAAGCGGCATTCATCGGTGCCAGCCCGGAGTTGCTGGTCAGGTGCGCCGGTCGCAGCGTTTCGACCGTCGGACTTGCCGGTTCGACCCGGCGCAGCTCTGACCCCGCCGTCGATGACCACCTCGCCCAGAAGCTGCTGACCAGCCCAAAGGACAGGGGGGAGCAGGGCCTGGTTGTCGAGGGCATCGTCAGGGCGCTCAGCCGCCTCAGCGTCTGGGTGGAGGCGGCTGAGGAGCCCGACATCATCAAGGTGGCAAACATCCAGCACCTGGCCACTCCGGTCGTCGCCCAGTTGGCTCAGCCTCGAACGGTGATCGAGCTGGCCGGAAGTGCTGCATCCGACCCCGGCGGTGGGTGGCGAGCCCTGGAAGAAGGCCAGCCTGGTCATGGACCAGGTCGAAGGCCTCGACCGCGGCTGGTATGCGGGCCCGGTCGGCTGGATGGACGGCTCGGGCGACGGGGAGTTCTGTGTGGCTCTTCGCAGTGCGCTGCTCAGGGACCGCGAGGCCCACCTCTACGCAGGGGTGGGAGTTGTTGCCGATTCCGACCCGGCCTCCGAGCTGGCCGAGACGGAAATCAAGCTCGGCGCGCTGCTGCCCCTTATCGGCGGCTGAGCAGCGGACCAGTTCGCGCTCCCGGGCTGGACGAGCGATGGACCGCCTCCGTCTGCTGGCAAGGTGCGCGCCTCGATCTGGGAAGTGACCAAGGACTAAGCAGAGACGGGGATCTCGATCACAGCTGACCCGGCGGCGAAAGCCCCGGGCAGCTGTGACGGATCCTCGATCCTGAAGTACCTGGCGCCGAACAGACCGGCTGCGGATTCGATGTCGAGTCCGCTCGGCGTGCGCATCAGAGCCTCGAACTCGTCGGCTGCCATCGCATCCTTCTGCGGCAGTCGGCTGAAGATCGATCCACCGCCGTCGTTGATCACGACCAGCCGCACCGGTACCGGGGCCGCCGAAAGCAGAGCCAGGCTGCCCAGGTCATGCTGGAAGCCGAGGTCCCCGGTGATCACGGTGGTCGGCCGGCCGGTGGCAACCGCGGCCCCGATGCCCGAAGCCAGCAGTCCGTCGATGCCGTTGGCCCCGCGATTTGCCAGAAAGTTCAGGTCGGTGGAAGAGCCCGGCAGGAAGTGCTCCTGGTTCCGGATAGCCATGCTCGAGGCGGTGTAGAGGAGGTCTCCATCCCGGTGAAGCGAAGCGAGCGCCAGATGTACGGAGGCCGCCCTCATGGGTCCGCTGGAAAGCTGGTGTTCTTCACTTTCTATCGCCACCCGGGCCTTGCGCTCTGCGTCGAGCCAGGCCTCCAGGTAGGGCAGCTGACACAACTTCGGTTTGCCGCGCGGCAAGCTGATCGAGCACCGCTTCGGCGCCTGCCCTGACCAGAAGGTCGGCGGTTCGCAGCGGCTCGTTCCAGCCGAATCCCGGGTCGATCACGACCTGGCGGAGACCGTCCAGTGAGCCCAGCCACAGGCGCAGCGCCTTTGAAGTGGGCATCTCACCGATCCGGACGATCAGATCCGGCGCCAGGTCCGCCGGGGCATCGGCGGCGATCAGGTCGTAGAAGCTGATCACCTGTGAGCGGTCATGCGGACCGCAGCGAAGCTGGGAGGTCGGCTCGGCCAGCATCGGCGCGCCCGTCGCCGCAGCAAAGCGCGATGCCGAGTCGCGCAGGTCGCTGGAGGCCAGGCGGCCGGCAACCAGGGCGATCCGGTGCGCGCTCCCCAACAGCGAAGCGATCTGCTCGATCGTCTCGGGTTCGGGGCTGGGAGAGGGGCGGAGCATCCGGGTCAGTGGGCCGTCGGGCCTTCCGTTCAGGGCGAGGTCGTCGGTGGCTGTGACCGCCCCCGGTACTTGGACCGGGGCGAGTGGGTCTCGAAGGGCAATGTTCAGGTGGACCGGTCCCGGGCGGGGGTCCCCCGCGGCCGCGGCGAAGGCCCGACATGCTGTGGAGCGGAAGTGGATCAGACCGGAATCATCCGCGACATGAGTGCCGACCTCGCAGAACCACCTCACGGAAGTGCCGTAGAGCTTGATCTGGTCGATCGTCTGGCCGGCACCGATGTCCCTCAGCTCAGGCGGGCGGTCGGCGGTCAGCACGATCAGAGGCACCCCGGAAAGATCGGCTTCGGCTACCGCCGGGTGATAGTTGGCGGCCGCAGTTCCGGAAGTGCAGACCAGGACGACGGGGAGTCCGGTCGCCTGTGCCGCGCCCAGAGCGAAGAACCCGCCGGATCGCTCATCGACGGCTACCGTCACCTCGATCCCGGGGTTCCTCCAGAGCGCGACGGCCAACGGGGTAGATCTGGAACCGGGTGAGACGACCGCCTGACGCACGCCGCAGCGGGCCAGTTCTTCGGCCAGGGCCGAGGTGAGGGCGGTGTTGACGTTGGTGGGATCCAAGGCAGTCGAAGCCTAGAGGCGGTGGGTCTCCAGGGCCCTTTCGTCGATCGAAATGCCAAGTCCGTTGCCTTCCGGCACGGGTAGCTGCGCCCCCTCCAGCAGGTCACCCTGCTCACAGATGGTCGCCGAGAACAGCCTCTCGGTAGCCAGACCGTGAGCGACACCGGACCATTTGCCTTCCCTGGCAAGGGTCTGCGCCACATGGGCGGCGGCGGCGATCCCGATCGGCCCGTCCAGCGCGCTGGAGAGGTAGGTCGGCAGATGCCCACCCAGCGAGGCGTCGAGCGTTCCGGTCTTGCTGAGCTTGACCGTGACGGCGTCGCAGGCAGAGATCGAAGCCGCCTCCGCGGCCTGCTCGGGGCTGGTCACCGACTCGTCGGCAACCAGCGGCACGTCGCTTGATGCCCTCAGCGCCGCCATCGCCGCCAGGCCGGATACCGGCTGTTCGGCGAGTTCGATTCCACAGGGTTCGATCGCAGCGAGTCTGGCTGCGGCCTCGTCCTCAGGCCAGCTTTCGTTGGCGTCGATCCTGAGCTTCACATCGTCTCCAAGAGCCTCTCGCACAGCCCGCACCAACGCCAGGTCATCGCCGACTCCGAGCTTCAGCTTGAAAACCGTGAATCCGTCCCCAGCCCAGGCTTCGGCCTGCCGCACCACTTCCCGGGGGTCGCCTGCGGTGAGGGTCGCGTTGCACTCGACCGGTGCCGGGGAGGACCCGGGCAGGAGAAGCTCGTGGAGCGGCACTCCCTTTGAGCGGGCAGCCGCCTCAGCCAACGCAGTTTCCACCGCGATCAAAGCTGGTCCGCTCATGCGATCCGCCCGGGTTGCTCCCCTCAGTGCGCGCTCGCCCCAGTCTTCGATCTCCCGCACGACGGCCGCCAGCGAAGTTCCACCGCGAAGCGACAGCGGCACGCCCTCGCCCAGCCCGGTCACACCGTCGCTGGTCCTGATTCTGAGCAGCACGATCTCGCGGCGATCCAGCCTGCCGCGCGCAGTCACGTATGGCCGACGGAATGGCAGCGCATAAGGGATCACCTCAAAGTCGGTGACCGTGGTCAGCTGAAGATCACCAGCCCGATCGAGGCGGCGATCGCAAAGACCCCGAGGACCAGGCCGGTGTCGGCAAGTGCCTGGTTCAGGGAAGGGCCGTCGGTCCGCGTCAGAACCGCCTTGAGCGGCCTGATCGCCAGGGGAAGTGCCAGGAAGCCCGCGATTGCTCCGCTGAAGTCGCTGTTCAGGAGCACGGTCAGGAGCAGGGCGATCGCGGCAAGCCCCATGCAGCCCCAGAAGGCCACCCTCGTCTTCTGCCTGCCGATCCTGACCGCGAGCGTGTTCTTCCCGGCCCGCCGGTCGCTGTCGATGTCTCGGATGTTGTTGACCACCAGGATCGCGGTGGAGAGGAAGCCGACCGTCACCGAGAGACCGAACGCTCCCCAGTTGAGGGCTTCGAGCTGCACGTAGTAGGCACCGTTCACAGCAACCAGGCCGAAGAACAGGAAGACGAATACTTCGCCGAGTCCGGCGTAGCCGTACGGCCTGGGGCCACCCGTGTAGAGGGCGCCGGCGGCGATCGAGACCACACCGACCACCAGGATCACCGGGCCGGCAAGCCAGGCGAGGTAGAGGCCGATCAGACCGGCCAGTCCGAAGGCCGCCCAGGTGGCGTGAAGGACCCGTTTCGGGGTCACCAGGCCGGCGGAAGTTACCCGCACCGGACCGAGGCGGTCGGCCGAATCGGCACCGCGCTTGGCGTCGGAGTAGTCATTGGCCAGGTTGGTACCGATCTGGATCAGAACCGAAGCGACCAGCGCGGCGAAAAAGCCAAGCCAGCGGGGCAGCTCACCGGCCGTTGCGTACGCTGCTGCGGTTCCCACGAGCACGGGGGCGACCGCGGCAGGCAGGGTGCGCGGCCGGGCCGCGTTGAACCAGATCCTCACAGCTCCGACCCGACCCTCAAGAAATCCCCTTCGGCAACATCAGGGACGGTTCGGGAACTTGTCGAAATCGGGCGCGCGCCCTTCGCGGAAAGCGTTGCGACCCTCCTGGCCCTCCTCCGACATGTAGAAGAGCAGTGTGGCGTCGTGTGAGAGCTGCTGGAGTCCGGTCAGACCGTCTTCCTCGGCATTGAAGCTCGACTTGAGCAATCGAAGCGAAAGCGAGGAGAGATGGCCCATCTCGCGACACCAGGCGACGGTCTCGCTTTCAAGCTGATCGACCGGCACGACCGTGTTGACCAGTCCCATGTCCAGAGCTTCTTCAGCGGTGTAGTGACGGCAGAGGAACCAGACCTCCTTGGCCCGTTTGACACCGATGTTGCGGGCCAGCAGGCTGGCACCGAAGCCACCGTCGAAGCTGCCGACACGAGGGCCGGTCTGGCCGAATCGCGCGTTGTCGGCGGCAACGGTCAGGTCGCAGACCAGGTGCAGGATGTGACCACCGCCAACTGCGTATCCGGCGACCATCGCGACTACCGGTTTCGGCAATCGGCGGATCTGCACGTGGAGGTCACCCACGTCGAGCCGGCCGACACCCTGCTGGGCGACATCGTCGTCTCCGATGTAGCCGTCGTCCCCGCGGATGCTCTGGTCGCCGCCGGAACAGAAGGCGTCGGTTCCGGCGCCGGTGAAGATGATCGAGCCGACCTCGAGGTCGTCCCGGGCGCGGTTGAAGGCGTCCTTGAGCTCGGCCAGCGTCTGGGGTCGAAAGGCGTTGCGAACTTCCGGGCGGTTGATCGTGATCTTGGCGATCCCGTCGGCCTTCTCGTAGAGGATGTCCGAGAAATCTCCTGCCGACCGCCATTCGATCGGCTCGTAGAGCGATTCTTCGGGCGGGGCGTTGCGGTGGCGTTCGGGCAAGTTGGGTGCTCCTGTTCAGGATGGCGACCGCGAAAGGCGCGGATCGCAACAATGTCGGGGCAACGATAACCGGGCAGGCGCGGAGAGGTCATTTGAAACTCGACAATTGGTTGGAACAGAGGGCGCGCAGTTGTCCCGACCGGGTTGCGCTGATCTGCGACGGCGACTGGATGACCTATTCGGAACTGGAGGCCGAGGCGCTCCATTCCGCGAGACGGCTCGTGGCCCACGGGGTGCGTCGAGGCACCACCGCCGCGGTGACCATGGGAGGGGGGTTGCGCCAGGTTGTGCTGATCCACGCCCTGATGAAGACCGGCGCGGTCCTGCTGCCGCTCAGCCCGAAGCTGTCGGATTCGGAGCGTGCTGCTGCTCTCGCGGCCAGCGGGGTCACGGTCGACCTCGATGACCCCAGCCGCCTGACCCAGACCGAAGCCGACATGCCGCTGCTCGGCGAGCACGACATGGAGGACACTCACTGCCGGATCCTGACCAGCGGCTCTACTGGCGATCCCCACACGGTCGCGCTCAGCTACGGCAACCATCTGTTCAGCGCCATGGGCTCGGCCTTCAACATCGGCGTCGACCCCGGTGACAGGTGGCTCTGCGCGCTGCCGACCAGCCACATCTCCGGGCTCTCGATCGTCATGCGCTCGGCGATCTACGGCACCGGGATGATCCTGCAGGACGGTTTCGACACCGGGGCCGTGGCAACGGCAATCGAGCGGGACGGCGCCAACGTGATCTCGCTGGTTTCGACCATGCTGAACAGGCTGCTCGACGACGAGGTGGACCTTTCCGGGACCCGGGCAATCCTGGTCGGCGGTGGTCCGGTACCGCAGTCCGTGCTGGCCGAGGCGCTCTCACGCGGTGCGCCGGTCATCCAGACCTACGGCTTGACCGAGACTTGCTCCCAGGTGACCACCCTGGAGATCGCCGAGGCCAGGCGCAAGGTCGGCTCGGTCGGGAGACCGCTCCTGACCTCCCACCTTCGCATCCATGAAGACGAGATCCTGGTCCAGGGGCCGACCGTCTCGGCCGATGCACTCGACTCCGACGGCTGGCTTCACACCGGTGACGTCGGACGGATCGACGATGAGGGCTTCCTTTTCGTCGAAGGGCGCACCGATGAGATGATCATCAGCGGGGGGGAGAACGTGATCCCGGCCGAGGTCGAAGAGGTGCTGATTTCCCACCCCTCCGTGGCGGAGGTGGCGGTGGTCGGCCGTAGCGACCCGGAGTGGCAGCAGGCGGTGACCGCAGTGATCGTGCCGGTGAACGGAAGCGATCTGTCGGCGGATCTGATCAGGGAGTTCTGCGACGGAAAGCTCGCTCCATACAAGGTGCCCAAGCGGGTCGAGTTCGCTGACTCTCTGCCGAAAACACCCTCCGGCAAGGTCCGCCGGTCGGAACTGCGCTAGGCAGGCCACACGTTATGTGGTCCGGCGCGTAGCATCCGGACCATGAGCACTCAAGACATCTTCTACGACAAGGACGGGGACCTCTCACATCTGGAGGGAAAGACCGTCGCCATCCTCGGATTCGGTTCGCAGGGCCACGCCCATGCGCTGAACCTGAAGGAATCCGGAGTCGACGTCGTCGTCGGACTTCGTGAGGACTCGGCCAGCCGCGAGCAGGCCACGGCCGCCGGACTCGAAGTGCTCTCGATCGCCGACGCCGCCAGCAAGGGTGATGTCGTGATGATCCTGCTGCCGGACGAGAAGCAGGCGGAAATCTGGGAGTCGGACATCGCCGACGGGATCGCCGAAGGCAACCTGCTGATGTTCGCCCACGGCTTCGCGATCCGCTTCGATCAGATCGCCCCTCCTGCCGGAGTTGACGTCGGAATGGTTGCGCCGAAGGGCCCCGGCCACATGGTCCGCCGCCAGTTCGAAGAAGGAAGCGGCGTGCCCTGCCTGATGGCGATCGAGCAGGATGCGACCGGCCACGCCCACGACCTCGTGCTCGCCTATGCGATCGGAGTCGGCGGCGGACGGGCCGGCATCATCGAGACCACCTTCAAAGACGAGTGCGAGACCGACCTGTTCGGCGAGCAGGCAGTGCTCTGCGGCGGCGCCAGCGAACTGGTCCGCGCCGGATTCGACACTCTGGTCGAGGCTGGCTACGACCCACGTCTGGCCTACTTCGAATGCCTGCATGAGCTCAAGCTGATCGTCGACCTGATGTACGAGAAGGGCATCCAGGGCATGCGCTACTCGATCTCGAACACCGCAGAGTACGGCGACGTCACGCGCGGTCCCCGGGTGATCGGCGAAGAGTCCAAGGCTGCGATGAAGCAGATCCTGAACGAGATCCAGTCGGGTGAGTTCGCCCGCGAGTGGATTGCCGAGAACCAGTCCGGTGGCGAGAACTTCCAGCGACTGCGCGAAGAAGGCAAGGACCACCAGGTCGAGATCGTCGGCAAGGACCTGCGCTCGATGATGCCCTGGATCAACACCCGGTTCTAGGCGAAACGGCGGCCGGCGGACAGGGTGGCTCAGGTGAGCGACCCGAGTCAGCACCTCCCGCCCAGGCACCGCTTCACGGAGAGGAAAACTGAATGAGCGAGCTTTCGAACCGGTATCCGGTCGACGTCGAGGCCGACCTCCAGCCTGAATACGCCAGGTTTCTACCGCTGGTCAAGTGGCTGCTGCTGATCCCGCATTACGTGGTGCTCTTCCTACTCTGGGTCGGTGCCGGGATAGTCATCTTCATCGCCTTCTTCGCGACGATCCTCACCGGAAGCTACCCGCGCCCGCTCTGGGAATTCGTCGTCGGGGTGCAACGCTGGGGACACCGGGTCTGGGGCTACCTGTTGCTGATGACCGATCGCTACCCGGCCTTCAGCCTTGCCGAACGGCCCGGCGACCAGGTACGCATCGAGGCCGTTTACCCGGAGCGGGTCGAGCGTTGGAGGCCTCTGGTGGCCTGGCTGCTCGCCATCCCGTACGCGGTTGTCGCTTCGCTGATCTTCGCCGTCGCCCAGGTCTGCTCGGTCATTGCCTTCTTCACGATCATCTTCACCCGGAAGATCCCGGTTGACGTCTTCAGCATCATGAGGATCGCCTTTAACTGGCAGACCCGCGCGAACTTCTACATGCTCTGGCTGTCGACCGAATACCCGCCCTTCATCTGGGACGACGAGTAGACGGCATTCCGCCGCAGATCAGGTCTGCGGCGGATTCTCAGGCGGTTGCGGCGGGGCTTCGATGCCCGGATCGGGGGTTTCCGGTGCCGGTGCCTGCTCAGAGGGGGCCGCAGCGACCGGCGCGGCTACCGCTGCCTCGGGTGTCGCAGCCGGTAGTGCCGCAGGCGGATCGACATCGACCTGGACTTCATCGCCGACTGGCGGGTATTCGTCGCGCATGAACAGGACGTAGGCGTTAGCCCGGGTGACCCAGCCGTTAGTGAAGGCAAGGGCGTTGTGGATCGCAGCGGGCTGGTAGCCGCGGAATACGATGGTGAACCAGGCGACTGCGGCTATGTACTGGACCAGATAGCTGAAGATCATCGACATGACGAAGACCGGGATCGCGAGGATGTAACGGAAGAAGACCTTGAGCCGGCTCTGCTTCGCAGCCGGCGGGGCGATATGAATCCGAACCGGATACTGCTGGTCGTCGCTCAGACCGAAGGGCGGCCAGGCGTCGGTCTGGAGCGTCACAAAGGCATTGACCCGCATCGAGTAACGCAGGACACCACCGACGAAGTTGTACATCCCCTGGGGAAAGCGGCCGAGGATGATCAGGGCGAACCAGGCGATCAGGATCACGAACATGGCCGCGATCCCGTAGAAAAGCGCAACGAAGATCCAGGGAATCGCGACGATCAGCCGGAAGAACGTCGTCAACCGGTTGCGGTCGCGCTGGTAGTCGGCTTCGTAATGAACTGGGTACAAGGTTCGTCTCCTTTGTGGCTGTGTTTCCCGGAACTGCATTTGCAGCGTAGCCGCCGCGGCGGACCGTGGCCAGTGTGGTCGCAAGTCCACCCGCCGACCGGGATCAATATCCTCCGCTGCCCCGCCTGGACCAACACCGGGTTCTGACCATCCCACCTGACGTGGGGAGAAGCTGCGGTCGGGGATGGCGTCGATCGCCCGGCTCACCCTGAGTTGCCCACTAACCTAGACCTGCCCTGGACCTCCCCGAGGAGACGATTACCGAGATGACCAACGAAGCCAAAATCCCGGATGACCTCAAGCCCGTAGACGGCCGCTTCGGCTGCGGGCCATCGAAGGTAAGACCGGAAAGCCTGCGCTCGCTGGCAGAACGGTCCGACATCATGGGCACCTCGCACCGGCAGAAGCCGGTCAAGGATCTGGTGGGCCGTGTGGTCGACGGTCTCGGGGAACTCTTCGCGCTTCCCGACGGCTACGAGATCGCACTCGGCAACGGGGGCGCCACTGCTTTCTGGGACGCTGCGGCCGCCTGGCTGGTCCGCGACCAGGCGCTCCATCTGGTCTACGGCGAGTTTTCCCGCAAGTTCTCCGACGTCACCGCCGGGGCGCCGTTTCTGTCCGACCCGATCCTGATCGAGGCCGATCCCGGCGCTGCTCCGACGCCAGAGGGGCGTGACGGAGTCGATGTGATTGCCTGGGCGCACAACGAGACTTCAACCGGGGTCATGGTTCCGGTCGTACGCCCCGCGGATTCCGGCGACGCCCTGGTCCTCGTGGACGCGACCTCCGGCGCCGGTGGCCTCCCGGTCGACATCAAGCAGTCCGACGCCTACTACTTCGCTCCGCAGAAAGCTTTCGGTTCCGACGGTGGTATCTGGCTGGCCGCGCTCAGCCCCGCTGTGACGGCCCGGATCGAGGAACTGGATGGCTCATCCGACAGGTGGCAGCCGCCGTTCCTCTCCCTGAAGACGGCCCTCGACAACTCCCGCAAGAACCAGACCTACAACACCCCCGCACTCGCGACCCTGATCCTGCTTGCGGAGCAGCTCGACTGGATGCTGGCCGGGGGCGGACTCGACTTCTGCGTGGATCGCACGAGCGCTTCGTCCGGGCACCTCTACGGGTGGGCCGAGGGGAGCGAGTTTGCCACCCCTTTCGTTGCCGACCCTGCGCAGCGCTCTCTGGTCGTGGGAACGATCGACTTTGATGACTCTGTGGACGCCGCCGCCGTCGCGGCCACGCTCAGAGCCAACGGCATCGTTGACGTCGAGCCGTATCGCAAGCTCGGGCGCAATCAGCTGAGGGTCGCAATGTTCCCGGCGGTTGATCCCTCCGACGTTCAGGCGCTCACCGCCTGCGTCGACTGGGTGATTCAGAACGCCGAAGTCACCGCATGATAAGTCTGTCAATCACTGCCGGGAGGGTTTCCCAATGAAGGTTCTTGTCAAGGAACAGATCGCCGAGTCCGGAATCGACCAGCTACGGGAGCAGTTCGAGGTCGAGCTGGGCTTCGATATGGATGCCGAGGAGCTGGCTGAGCGAATCGGTGAGTTCGACGCAATCCTGATCCGGTCGGCGACCAAGCTGACCCCCGAGCTGATTGCCAGGGCCGACCGAATGAAGGTGATCGGCCGGGCCGGAACCGGCGTCGACAACGTGGACATCCCGGCTGCGACCAAGCGCGGCATCATCGTCGCCAACGCGCCCGAATCCAACTCGGTTGCCGCCGCCGAGCACACACTCGCCCTCGCCCTCGCGCTTTTTCGCAACGTGCCACAGGCTCATGGCTCGCTGGTCGCGGGTCGCTGGGATCGCGGCCTCTACAAGGGCTCCGAGCTCTACGGCAAGACTCTCGGTGTGATCGGCTTCGGCCGGATCGGCCAGCTTGTCGCCAGGCGGGCCCAGGCCTTCGACATGGAAGTCCTGGCCTTCGACAAGTTCGTCTCGGCCGAGCGATTCCGTGATCTGGGGGTGGAGGGAGTTGAAACGCCCGAAGAGCTGTACTCCCGGGCCGACCTGCTGACGATTCACCTTCCGAAGACGCCGGAGACGGTCAACTGGATCGACGCAGAGGCAATCGCAGAGATGAAGCCGGGCATGCGCATTGTCAACTGCGCCCGTGGCGAGCTGATTGACCTCGACGCCCTGATCGCCGGTCTCGATTCCGGACAGGTCAGGGGCGCGGCTCTCGATGTTTTCCCGGAAGAGCCATTCACAGAGCATGCGATTTTCGCCCGCGACGATGTCGTGGTTACCCCTCACCTCGGCGCCTCGACCTCAGAGGCTCAGGACCGGGCCGGTACTGACACCGCCGAGCAGGTGATCGCCGCGCTCACTGGTGGCGTGGTGACCAACGCGGTCAACATCGCTTCAGTCAGTCCCGCCGTCATGGAGGCGCTGGCGCCATTCGTGCCGCTCTGCCAGACACTCGGCCAGCTGGCGGTTGGTCTGATTCCAGGCATGATCGACCGGGTCGACGTCGACTTCCGGGGCGGAGTCACCGGGTACGACACGCGGCTGCTCGCGGTGGCGGTCCAGGCCGGCATTCTCTCCGGACATACCGAAGAGGACGTCAATCTGGTCAATGCTCCACAGATGGCAGAGGAGCGGGGCATTGAGGTCAACGTCTCCAAGGAGCCCGGGGCAGAGGACTTCACCGACCTGATTCGCGTTTCGATCCAGTCAGGCGGGGAGACGGTCACGGTCGGCGGCACCACGGTCGGCCCGAAGAACGTTCCTTACCTGGTCTCGATCTGGGACCAGAGCTTCTACCTGCCCTTCGCCTCCCACATGGCGGTCTTCCGCTATTCGGATCAACCGGGCATGATCGGACGGGTCGGATCGGCCTTCGGCGAGCAGGGAGTGAACATCGGCTCCGCCGCCGTCGGTGCGGAATCCGGGAGCGACCAGGCCGTCATGGTCGTGACCAGCGACGCCCGGGTAACCCCGGAGACGATCGCTGCGATCACCGGCCTTGACGGTTTTTCGGCCGGCTACTCGATCGAACTGTAGGCCCGGCAGGATTGCCCGGGGCCGGCATTCGGTCCCGGGAGCATGAACTAGGCTTGGCCCATGCGTGCAGTCGTCCTCAGCGGCACCGGTGGGCCTGAGAAGATGATCGTCGAAGCACGCCCGGTTCCGGAACCGGCAGATGGGCAGGTGCGCGTTTCGGTACGGGCCGCCGGAGTCAACTTCGCTGAGTTGCTGGCCCGCCGAGGCCTATACCCTGACGCGCCGAAGACACCTTGCGTACTCGGTTACGAATTCGCCGGAGAGGTCGAATCCGTCGGCCGTGGAGTGGACGACGTTGAGGTCGGTGCGCGGGTGTTTGGCCCGGTCATGTTTGGCGGTCAGGCCGAAATGGTCGTTGTGGATCGCGAACAGGTCATGCCGATCCCCGACGGCTTTGGATTCCCCGAAGCGGCAGCCTTGCCGGTCAACTACTGCACGGCTATCGCTGCGCTGGTCGAACTCGGTGGACTGCGCGAGGGGCAGCGTGTCCTGATTCACGCCGCGGCCGGGGGAGTCGGAACTGCGGCGACCCAGATCGCCCGGGACATCGGAGCCGAGATATTCGGCACCGCCTCAGCTTCCAAGCACGACGCGATCCGCGCCCAGGGTGTTCACCACGCGATTGACTACCGCAATCAGGATTTCGAAGAGGCAGTGATGGATCTGACCGGGGGCGAAGGGATTGACCTGGTCATCGATGCGACCGGTCCCACTGCTTTCCGCAAGGACTACCGACTGCTTCGAGACGGCGGGCGGCTGGTCATGTTCGGAGTCTCGGAGCTCGAAGGCTCTCGAGGTTTCGTCAGTCCGGCAGGCATCGGTGCCCTGCTCAAGATGCCGTTGGCAACTGCCCCCTGGTGGAAGAGCCTGGCCATGATCGGTGAGAACAAGTCGGTCGGTGGACTCAACCTCCTGGACTGGTGGAAGAGGGAAGGTCTCGGTCGCCTGGCGGGGCTGATGGAGGAATACCTGGATCGAGGTGCGATAAGCCCGGTCATCTCAAAGGAGTTCAGTTTCGAAGAGGCACCCGCTGCCCACAGATTTATCGAGCAGCGCAAGAACATAGGCAAGGTCCTGCTCATCCCCTGAGGCGACGGGGATGGGTGCGCTACGCTTCATGAAGCGATGATTTACCGCACCGACAGCCCGGCCCTGCTTCTCCTCCTTCTCCCCCTCTGGGGGGAATGATCGCCGGGCGGCGCGATAGCCGCGAGCAGACTTTGATTCACATTCGGATTTAGAAGGAGAAGCACCATGACCGACGCAAACCGCGTCCACATTTTTGACACCACGCTGAGGGACGGCGAGCAGTCGCCCGGAATCTCTCTGAATACCGCCGAGAAGGTGGAGATCGCCCAGCAGCTGGCCCGGCTCGGCGTTGACGTGATCGAAGCGGGCTTCCCGATCACATCGCCCGGTGATTTCGAGGCAGTTCAGGAGATTTCGCGCAAGGTTGAGGGACCGACCATCTGCGGTCTCGCACGGGCGCAGAAGGGCGACATCGACGCCGCCTGGAATGCAATCAGGGACGCGGAGAAGCCGAGAATCCACACTTTCATCTCTACCTCCGACATCCACATCGAGCATCAGATGAGGAATACCCGTGAAGACGTCAAAGCTGGCGCCCGGGCTGCGGTCTCTCACGCGAAATCCTTCTGTGAAGACGTTGAGTTCTCGCCCATGGATGCGACCAGGGCCGACGTCGAGTTCACGGCCGAGGTCTGCGCGATTGCGGTCGAAGAGGGTGCCACGGTGGTCAACATCCCCGACACGGTCGGCTATACGACCCCTGAGGAGTACAAGGCCTACTTCGCCGACCTGTACCGCTTCGCGCCGTCGCTCCGGGAGGTCGAACTCTCGGTTCACTGTCACGACGACCTCGGTCTGGCGGTAGCCAATTCCTACGCCGGCCTGCTCGCAGGGGCCCGTCAGGTCGAGTGCGCTGTCAACGGAATCGGTGAGCGCGCCGGCAACTGCTCGCTGGAGGAGATCGCCATGCTGATCAGGGTCCGCGAAGACGCGCATGGGCTCAGTACCGGCATCAATACCCGGGAGATCGCCCGGACCAGCCGCCTCGTATCGCGGCTGACCGGATACGTGATCCAGCCGAACAAGGCGATCGTCGGTCGCAACGCCTTCGCTCATGAGTCCGGCATCCACCAGGACGGCGTGCTCAAGGAGCGCTCGACCTTCGAGATCATGGACGCGACCGAGGTCGGCCTCGACTCCAACCAGATCGTGCTCGGCAAGCATTCCGGGCGCCACGCTCTGAAGGACGCGCTGGAACAGCTCGGCTACGTGGTCGACGGCGGCGCGCTCAATCAGGCCTTCAAGCGGTTCAAGGAGATCGCCGACAAGAAGAAGCAGGTCACTGCGCTCGATCTGGAGGCAATCGTCTCCGAGGAAATGCGTGACACAGCCGAAACCCACGACCTCGAGTCATTCGAGGTCGCTGCCGGATCTGAACATCCTCCTCAGGCGACGGTCGGTGTGCGAATGCCTTCCGGCGAAGTTCTGACCGGACATTCCAGCGGCGATGGTCCGGTCGAAGCCATCTTCGGCGCGATTCAGAAGGCGACCGGTACCGAGGCAGAGCTGCGCGAGTATCTGGTGGCTGCCATCACCGGGGGGGATGACGCGCTCGGCCAGGTCACTGTGATGCTGCGAGCCGACGGCCAGACTGCTTCCGGACAGGGTGTGGCCACCGACATTCTCGAGGCCTCCGGCCGCGCCTATGTGCGCGCCATGTCCAACCTGCTGGATGCGAAGGCAGCCGCGCAGGTTGACGAGTCGCTCGAGCAGCCGGACTCCGATCTCACCGGTCCCTGACCTCTGCCATTTCCCTTTAGGAAACATTTTGCCGGCGAGTGACGGGCATCACCCCGGAGGCGACGAGCGACCCCTATCGTGATTCCTGTAGCAAACCCGTAAAAGCGCGAACCCTGAATCGAGACGTGAGAATCATGATGGGCAGAATAATGTTCAGCCTTGTCAATACAACCACTCCGGCAGAGAAGCCCAGGCCAGTCGAACGACCCGGCAACGGTTCCTGACCCGGACACGAATCACCACAAACGCCCCGCACCGCGGGGCGTTTGTTCGTTAACGGCCAGGTAGTCGACGCATCGACCCTTGACTGTACGTTTGTGCGTGATAACGTACATACATGGCAACGGCCACCGCTACAACCCCGACCACAGGCGCCACCGAAGGCACTGCGGTCTCATCCCGGATCAAAGCCCTGCGTGAGGCCACCGGTTACTCGCTCAGGGATCTTTCCGAGCGCAGCGGGGTAAGCCCGACGATGCTCTCTCAGGTCGAACGCGGTGCCACCAGCCCGACTCTCGCGGTTGCCTCCAAGATCGCGGCCGGCCTTGACCTCAGCCTCTCCCAGCTTCTGAGGCTTGACGAGGCACCGCATGTGGTGATCGGTCGCAGCAAGGATCATCGCCGCCATCGCCGCGGAGGTCACCGGATCGAGGAGCTGACACCCCCTTTGCCCGGCCTGCGCGCGGATGTATCCGCGCATGAGCTTGATCCCGGTGCAGCTACCGGCACGGCCGGTGATGCTCCGATGCACATGAACCGGGCAGTCGCGAGACCGCCGTGGTCCAGAAGGGTGAGGTGACCCTGGTATTCGGGCCGGATCGCCACCTGCTCAGGACCGGGGACAGCGTCACCTTCGACGCTGACCTGCCACATCATTTTGAGAACGAGAGCGGGGAGCCGGTCCGGTTCATCGCTGTGATCGCCGCCGGCCTGCGCCGCGGCTAGGAAGGAGCACGACGTGCCGAAAACGATGTTCGAAAAGATCTGGGAAGCGCATGAGGTCCGCGAGGAGCTGATCTACATCGACCTTCACCTCGTGCATGAGGTGACATCGCCACAGGCCTTCGAGGGCCTGCGAATGACCGGCCGCGCGCTGCGCCGTCCGGACAAGACGGTAGCCACGGCCGACCACAACGTGCCGACCGACGGCACTCCGACCGCCGCTCTGATCGCTGACGCCCTCTCCCGCAAGCAGGTTGAGACGCTCGAGCGGAATGCTGCGGATTTCGGTGTGCCGGTCTACAGCCTCGGGTCGGAATCGCAGGGCATCGTCCACGTGATCGGTCCGGAGCTGGGCCTGACCCAGCCAGGCATGACGATCGTCTGCGGCGACTCCCACACCTCCACCCACGGCGCCTTCGGTGCGCTGGCCTTCGGCATCGGCACCTCGGAGGTTGAGCACGTGATGGCGACACAGACCCTGGTCCAGCGACGCCCGAAGACAATGAGGATCAACTACTCCGGCAAGCTCAGCCCGGGGGTCACGTCCAAGGATCTGATCCTGGCAACGATCGGTCAGCTCGGCACCGGCGGCATGACCGGCTACGTCGTCGAGTACGCCGGTGAAGCGATCCGCGACCTGACCATGGAGCAGCGCCTGACCGTCTGCAACATGACGATCGAAGGTGGCGGACGGGCCGGCATGATCGCGCCGGACGAGACCACCTACGAGTACATGCGTGGCAAGGCTGGCGTTCCCGAGGACTTCGAGGCCGCAGTCGAGCAGTGGAAGCAGCTGCCAACAGACGAAGGAGCCGTCTTCGACCACGAGGTCGACATCGATGCTTCGGCGATCTCGCCGATGGTCACCTGGGGCACCACCCCGGGCATGGTGGCGCAGGTCACCGACACCGTTCCAGATCCGGCCCGGATGGAGAGCCCGGCCCAGAAGGAGTCTGCCGAGCGCGCGCTCCAGTACATGGGCCTCGAAGCCGGAACCCCGATCGAAGAGATCCGGCCGGAGCGTGTTTTCATTGGCTCCTGCACCAATTCACGAATCTCCGACCTGCGGGAAGCGGCCGGGGCGATCAAGGGCCGCAAGGTGGCCGACTCGATCCGGGCGATGGTCGTTCCCGGATCTGCCCTGGTCAAGAGCCAGGCTGAAGAGGAGGGGCTCGACAAGCTGTTCGAGGAGGCCGGCTTCGAGTGGAGGGGTGCCGGTTGCTCGATGTGCCTGGGCATGAACCCGGACACCCTGATGGAGGGCGAGCGCTGCGCTTCGACTTCCAACCGCAACTTCGAGGGCCGTCAGGGCAAGGGAGGGCGCACCCACCTGGTCAGCCCGACCATGGCCACGGCGGCTGCCATAGAAGGCCATTTTGTCGACATCCGCAACTGGAACTGAAAGACAGGAGACAGGAATCATGGACGCGATAAACGTGATTGAAGGGCCGGTCTCGGTTCTGAGCCGGAGCGATGTCGATACAGATCAGATCATCCCCAAGCAGTTCCTCAAGCGGGTCGAGCGAACCGGCTTCGGTGAGTTTCTGTTCTATGACTGGATCCGTGACGGTGAGATCGAACTCGAGCCGAATCCGATCCTGGTCTCAGGACGCAACTTCGGATCCGGTTCCTCCCGCGAGCACGCGGTCTGGGCCCTGGAACAGTTCGGATTCAAGGCGGTGGTGGCACCGTCTTTCTCCGACATCTTCTTCTCCAACTGCACCAAGAACGGCTTCCTGCCGGTCGCGGTCGACGAGCAGGCCTGTGAAGCGCTGGCTGCCGCCGGAAACGGCCGGATCGATCTCGAGCAGCAGAAGGTTAGCTGGGACGGTGGCGAGGCGAGCTTCGAAATCGATCCCGAGATCAAGCGACGGTTGCTCGGTGGGCTCGACGACATCGCCCTGACCCTTCAGGCCGAGGACGAGATCGAGGCTTTCGAATCAGGTCCCGGCGGCAGCTACGGACCGGTCACGACCTCGCTTCAGTGAGCGGCAGGGAGACCAAACCGGCCGACTGGGACGCGGGCACCTACTCCCGCGTCTCAATTCCGCAGCGGGTCTGGTCGGCAGCGGTTCTCGACCGGCTTCCGCTGGGCGGCGGTGAGACCGTGCTCGACGCCGGTTGTGGCAGCGGCGATGTAACGGAGGCCCTGCTGGCCAAGCTGCCGCAGGGCAGGGTCATCGCAGTCGATGGATCGCCCTCCATGCTCGAGCAGGCCCGGCAGCGTCTGCCCGGGGACCGGGTCGAGTTTGTCTGCCGGGACCTGACCGACCTCGACATGGACGCGGTTGCCGATCACGCTTTCTCCAACGCCGTCTTTCACTGGATACACGATCACGACCGGCTGTTCGCAGGGCTCCACAGGGCGATCCGGCCCGGCGGACTGCTGGTGGCCCAGTTCGGGGGAGAGGGCAATGTCGCCGAAATCGTCGCCGCTCTCGCGTCGGTCACGCGCGAGGAGCCATTCAGGGGCAGGCTCGAGGGGTTCTCGGCACCCTGGAACTTCGCCGGACCGGAAGAGACGCGCGAACGGCTGGAAGCCGCCGGGTTCACCGAGGTTGAGGCTTCCCTTGAAGAACGGGTGGCCAAGCCGAAAGAGCCGCAGGCCTTCCTGGAGGCGTCCGGCTCTTGCACCCGTTCAGGCATTGCTGCCGGCAGGACAGTTCAGTGAATTCAGCGATCGCATGATGGAGTTCATGGGCCGACCCGAAACTTTTCAGTACGTCCGACTCAACATCAAAGCCCGGCGGCCATGAGCCTGCCGTCACAAGGAGAAACGCCGTGAGCAAAGCGAAGCAGATCGTCGTCCTGGCAGGGGACGGAATCGGCCCCGAGATCGTCGCCGCGACCCGTGAGGCCCTCGACAGTATCGGCGGGTTCGAATACAGCGAGCACCTGATCGGCGGCATCGCGATCGATGAAGAGGGCGCGCCCCTTTCCGAAGCCACGATTGATGCCTGCCGCCGCGCCGACGCCGTGCTCCTGGGTGCGGTCGGCGGGCCGAAATGGGACGAAGCAGTGGCCCAGGATCCGACCGCGCCACGTCCGGAACAGGGTCTGCTCGGGATCCGCAAGGCGCTGGGTCTCTTCGCCAACCTGCGACCGGTCAAGCCCTTCCCGGCCCTGATCGATTCCAGCCCCTTGAAGGAGGACCGGATCACCGGCACAGACTTCCTGGTCGTTCGTGAACTCACCGGTGGCATCTACTTCGGCAACAGCGGCCGGCGCGAGGACAACGGCGGCACCGCATATGACGAATGCGCCTACTCGGTGCCCGAGATCGAACGCATCACCCGAGCCGCCTTCGACGCCGCCCGGCAGCGGGCGGTGGGCCGCGAAGCCGGTCCCCGGGTGACATCGGTCGACAAGGCGAACGTGCTTGAAAGCTCCCGCCTCTGGCGCGAGACCGTCAAGGTCGTCGCCCGGGACTACGGCGACGTCGAACTCGACCACATGCTGGTCGACAACACCGCGATGCAGCTTGTCTCCAGGCCGACCGACTTCGACGTGATCGTCACCGAGAACCTGTTCGGGGACATCCTCAGCGATGAGGGTGCGATGCTGACCGGGTCTCTCGGAATGCTGCCTTCCGCGAGCATGGGGGCTGAAGGCGAGCCCGGACTGTTCGAGCCGGTTCACGGCTCGGCGCCGGACATCGCCGGCCAGGGAGTGGCGAACCCCTTGGCAACCATGCTCTCAGCGGCGATGATGCTGCGCTACGGCCTGGCAATGCCGGAGCAGGCAGATCGGATCGAAGCTGCCGTTGATGCGGTCCTGGCCAATGGCCTGAGGACACCTGATATCGCCACCGGAGGCGATGGTGAAACCGCGGTCGGCACGGCCGAAGTCACCGCTGCGGTGCTTGCCGAGCTGTCGTAAGCGAGTCCACTTCGGAGGTGGGCCGCCAAGTGGCGTACCATGCCCGGACGGCAAAACCGATCAAGGAGCATTAAGTGGAGAAGGCTGAGTACATCTGGCACAGCGGCAAGTTCGTCCCCTGGGACGAGGCGCAGGTGCACGTGCTCAGCCACGGTCTCCATTACGGGACAGGCGTCTTCGAGGGGGTCCGCTGCTACGACGGGGAGAAAGGACCGGCCGTCTTCAGGCACCGCGAGCACATCGAACGCCTCGCTGATTCGGCCCGCATGTACTTCCTGGACCTGCCTTTCTCCAACGATGAGATCGCCGCAGCAGTTCGCGAACTGATCCGCAAGAACGGACTGCGCGACTGCTACATCCGTCCGCTCGCCTTCCGGGGCTACGGCGAAATGGGCCTGTATGCGAAATCGGCGCCGGTCGAGTTGATCATCGCTGCCTGGCCCTGGGGCGCCTATCTCGGAGAGGCCGGCAAGGAACACGGCATCCGGGCCAAGGTCTCATCCTGGCGCAGGCTTTCTTCGGCAAGCCTGATACCCCACGCCAAGGCCTCCGGTCAGTACCTGAACTCGATCCTGGCCAAGACGGAATCGGCGAACGCCGGCTACGAGGAGGCGATCCTGCTCGACGAGCGCGGCTTCGTCTGCGAAGGATCCGGTGAGAACATATTCGTCGTCAAGAACGGCAAGGTCGCGACCCCTCCGCAGGTCGCGTCGATCCTCGATGGCATCACCCGCAAGTCGGTCATGCAGATCCTCGAGGACAGCGGCTACCCGGTGGACGAGCGCGATATCGCCCGCTCCGAGCTCTACAACGCAGACGAAGTCTTCATGTGCGGCACCGCGGCCGAAGTCGTGCCTGTCCGCGAGATCGACGACCATCCACTGGGCGAGCCCGGAGAAGTCACCAAGCTGGTTCAGACCCGCTACGAGGACGCGATCTACGGCCGCGCGCCGGAGTACCTCGAATGGCTCGATCTGGTCGGCGAACCTGAGCCCGCCAGTGAAACGGGTAATGTGACTTCCTGATGTTTCACCGCTTTGGCGAAATCACCGGTGCTGCCCGAATTACGGGTGCTGTGGGCTGAGAGCCCACGGCAACGCGGCCTGAGCCGCGTCGAGCCCCGCCGGGAGCCCACCGGGCCCCGGATCTGATTTCCCGAAAGGACCGCAGTGATGGAAAAGGTGAAGCTTTACGACACGACGCTCAGAGACGGCATGCAGGGACAGGGCATGTCCCTGTCGGCAGCAGAGAAGGTGCGCGTGGTGCACGCTCTCGACCGGCTCGGCGTCCAGTACATCGAGGCCGGCTTCCCGGCGTCAAACCCCAAGGAGGCCGAGCTCTTCGCCCTTCTGGCCGAGGAGCAGCTTCAGCAGGCTCGGATCTGCGCCTTCGGCATGACCCGGCGCCGTGGCGTGGCGGCCGCGGAGGACGAGTCGCTGAGGCTGCTGGCGGAGACTTTTGCTCCGGTGGTGACTCTGGTCGGCAAGACCTGGTCACTCCACCTGGAAAAGGTGACCAAGGTCTCCCCGGAAGAGAACCTGGCGATGATCGAGGAGTCAGTCCGCTTCCTGACCGAGGCCGGCAAGATGGTGATCTACGACGCCGAGCACTTCTTCGATGCCTGGCGTGACGACGAGGCGTATTCGCTGGACTGCCTGAACGCAGCAGTCGCCGGCGGCGCCGCCAATCTCAGCCTTTGCGATACGAACGGCTCCAGCCTGCCCGACCAGATCAGCGATGCGGTCGCAGCGGTCGCCGAGCGGCTCGACAGCGATGTTGAACTCGGCATCCATACGCACAATGACGCCGAATGCGGCGTCGCGAACTCACTTGCCGCGGTCCGCAACGGCGCGAGACTGGTGCAGGGCACGATCAACGGCTACGGCGAGCGTTGTGGCAACGCCAACCTGGTCTCGATCCTCCCCGCGCTTCAGCTGAAGATGGGCTACGACGTCGTCGATTCCGAGCAGCTGAGCGAGCTTTCGGCTACCTCGCACTTCGTCGCCGACCTGCTCAACGTGGCCGTGGACCCGGATCAGGCATACGTCGGCCGCAACGCCTTCGCCCACAAGGGCGGCATGCACGTGGCCGGCATCGCCTCTGACGCGCGCACCTTCGAGCATCTCGAACCGGAGCAGGTCGGAAACAGCCGGTCGGTCCTGCCCTCGGAGCTTTCCGGCAAGGCAACGGTTGTGGCGAGGGCGAAGGAGATCGGTCTCGAACTCGACGACGAAGCCGCCAGACAGGCAATCGCCATGCTCAAGCAGCGCGAGCACGAGGGCTATCACTACGAAGCCGCCGAGGCATCCTTCGATCTGCTGCTGCGACGCTGCGCCGGTGAGTACGAACCGCTGTTCAGGCTGGAGGGCTTCAGGGTCCTGACCGAGATGCGGGAGGACGGCAAGGTGCTCACCGAGGCGACCCTGCGTATCTGGGTCAATGGCGAGCGCCATCTCTGCGTGGCCGAGGGCAACGGCCCGGTCAACGCGCTCGACCAGGCCCTGCGATCGGCGATCACCCGCCACTACCCGCATCTGGCCGAGATCGAACTGACCGGTTACCGGGTTCGCATCCTCGACGCGGACCACGGAACCGGCGCCGGTACCAGGGTGCTGCTCGACTCCTCCGACGGTGACTCCTCCTGGGGGTCCATCGGCGTTTCGGAGAACATCATCGAGGCCTCCTGGGAGGCGCTGGTCGACTCGCTCGAATACGCCTTCCCCCGGGGAAAAGAGAACTCGTGAACGAACGACTTCCCCTTGCTCGGCCCGACATCGGGCCCGAGGAGGAGCTTCTCGTGCTGGAGGTCCTGCGGTCCGGCAGGCTCTCCCTCGGACCCATGCTTGAGCGCTTCGAGCGGGCGTTCGCCGAGTGGCTCGGTGTGGAAGACGCGATCGCGACAAGCAGCGGTACCACCGCTCTGCACCTGGGCGTGAGGGCCCTCGGCTGGCAGTGCGGTGACGAGGTCGTGCTGTCGCCGTTCACCTTTGTAGCCAGCGCCAACTGTCTGATCTACGAGGGCATCCAGCCGGTGTTTGCCGACGTCGACCCGGTCAGCTTGAACCTGGACCCGGCGGCCGCTGAAGCCGCCATCGGGGAGAAGACGGTCGGCCTGCTGCCGATCGACATCTTCGGCTACCCCAGTGACATGCCAGCCTTCGAAAAGATCGCTGCCTCCCGCAGTCTGGGCATTCTTGAAGACGCAGCCCAGGCTCTGGGAGCGATCGACGCCGAAGGTCGCAAGGTCGGCAGTCGCGGTCATCTCTCGGCGTTTGCCTTCTACGCCAACAAGCAGATGACGACGGGGGAGGGCGGCATGCTCATACCTCGCGATGCCGAGGAGGCCGAAAGGATCCGTTCGGAGAGAAACCAGGGCCGCGCCGTTGACATGGAGTGGCTTGATCACGACCGGCTCGGCTACAACTACCGGCTCTCCGACGTGGCCGCGGCAATCGGGGTCGCCCAGGTCGAGAAGCTGGATCGCATGCTTGCCGACCGGGCTCGCGTCGCAGCCCTCTACGCTCAGGCGCTGCAGGCGGTCGACGGGGTAGAGGTCGCGCCGGCCGGTCAGGGAGAAGCCCGGCGCAGCTGGTTTGTCTATCCGGTCCGGCTCGCTGAGGGCAGCGACCGCGACGCCGTAATCGCCTCGCTTGCCGAGGCCGGTATTCCGAGCAAGGCCTACCTGCCATGCGTACATCTTTTCCCGCATCTGCGGGAGCGTGGCTACGGCGAGGGTCAGTTCCCGGTCGCCGAAGCGATATCGGCACGATCGCTGGCCCTGCCATTCCACGGAGGCATGTCCGAGGCTGACGTCGCCCTGGTCGCGAGCGCGCTCGAAGCGGCTCTCGGGGCATAATCACCCTGTGTCCCGCTTTCGTGAAGAACCCGACCCCCGCTTCTGGCGCCTGAATCGCTCGGTCGATTTCGACCGTCATCTTGCTCCGCATGACGTTGCGCAGTCCCGCGCTCATGCGGCCGCGCTGAACCAGATCGGCGTGATCGACGACGAAGAGTTGCCGAAGATCGACGCCGCGCTGGCAGAAATCGCCGGCGAGCTTGAAACCGGCCGCTTCGAGTTCCTGCCACTCGACGAGGACGTTCACATGGCGGTCGAGCGCAGGCTCGGCGACCTGATCGGTCCGCTGGCGGGCAAGCTCCACACCGGCCGCTCCCGCAACGACCAGGTTGCCACCGACATCTGCATGGCGGTCATGGACCACTCGAAGCGGGCCCAGGGCCTGATCGCGGAGACCATGTCGCGCCTGCTTGGTCTGGCGCGCACCCACGTCTCCTGGGCGATGCCCGGCTACACCCATCTTCAGCGGGCCCAGCCGGTCTACCTCGGCCACCACCTCCTCGCCTGGTTCTGGATGCTCTCGCGCGACGCCGCGCGGTTTGATGCCGCAGCCAGAGCCGCATCGGTGATGCCGCTCGGATCCGGTGCCCTGGCCGGGGTCAACTGGCAGCTTGACCGGGGTGCAGTGGCTGAGCAGCTCGGCTTCGACTCGATCAGTCCAAACTCCCTGGACGGCACTTCGAACCGCGACTTCGTGCTCGACTACCTGTCGGCGGCTTCGATCTGCGCCACTCACCTCTCGCGAATCGGTTCGGAACTGGTGATCTGGTCGAGCACCGAGTTCGGCTTCTGCCGGATCGCGGAGCCGTTCACTTCGGGATCGAGCATCATGCCGCAGAAGCAGAATCCTGATTCCGCGGAACTGCTGCGGGCCAAGGCGCCGCGGGTGATCGGCAATCTGACCACCCTGCTCGGCGTGCTTCACGCGCTGCCGCTCACCTACGGCAAGGACATGCAGGAAGACAAAGAGCCTTTCTTCGACGCGGTAGAGACGATCGAGGCCAGCCTGGCCATGACCGCTGGCATCCTGGAAGGCGTCGAGTTCAACCGCGACCGTCTGCTCGAGGCCTCCGGTGACGAGATGCTCGCCGCCACCGAGGTCGCGGATCTGCTGGTACGGCGGGGCATGCCGTTCCGAGAAGCACACGGAATCGTCGGCGGCCTGGTCCGGCAGTGCGTCGCCGAGGACCGCCGGCTTTCGCAACTCACGAAGGATGAGCTTGCCGAGCGGTCTGAACTGCTGGACGAGGAGTACTACGAAGTGCTGAAGCAGTCGAGCTGGCTTGAGTCGAAGGTCAGCGAGGGCGGAACCTCAAGCGTCAGTCTCAGTCGGCAGATTGAATCGGCCGAAGCCGTTCTGGCCGGCCTGAGCTGAAGTCAGGGAGAGGCGCCGCCGGAGCCCGGGGTCACACCGCCACCACTCGGCGGGGTCGGTGTCGGAGCGGGGGCCGGGGCCGGAGCCGGGGCCGGAGCGGGTTCAGGCGCAGGAGCGGGGGCAGGGGTGGCTTCCGGAGCGGGCGCGGTTTCCACCGGAGTGGGGGTGCTCTCCACCGGTGCGGGAGCGACGTAGGTCGAGTCGGTCCCGGTGGTCGCATCAGTGATGCCCTCCTCAGCCTCCCCGGCGGCGGCATCGGCTTCGCGGGCAGCAGCGCGCTCCGCTTCGATCGCTTTCCATGCCTCGATGACCTGGGCCCAGATGATCGCCGGGTAGGTGCCGCCGTCGACCGGCGATCCGCCGTATTCGGTCAGCATCTTCTGGTAGCCCTCCGGGTAGCCCACCCAGACGCAGGCCGTGACCTCGGTGATCGCCCCGCAGAACCAGGCGTTGGTGTTGTCTTCCGTCGTACCGGTCTTGCCCCACTGAGAATCGTCCCCGACGTTGGCGTTGACCCCGGTACCGCTCGAGATGACCGTGCCGAGTATGTCCTTGGCCGTCTGAGCGACCGCCGGATCGATCACGCCGGTACTGATGATCTCGTTGTCGCCGTTCGGGATTGTCTTGCCATCCTCGTCACGCACCTTCGTGTAGGCGACGGGTGAATCTCCCGGCTCAGGCGCGAGAGTACCGCTGACCCGGCGGCCGTCATTGGCCAGGGTGCTGAAGGCGTAGGTCCACTGCAATGGGGACACCTCTGACGTTCCCAGGACCATCGCCGGGTTGGTCCTGATCTTGTCCCTGACCCCCATGCGGTGGATCGTGCGCGCAATGGCCGTGGGACCGCCCTTGATGCTCTCCAGTCCGACCTGAGCGAAGACCGAGTTGTCCGAGTTGGTGGTTGCGTCGGCCAGGGTCCTCGAGCCCACATAGCTGTCGCCGTAGTTGGAGACTTCGAACACCTCCTTGCCCTTCTTGCCGAAGCTGAACGACTGAGGTGCCGACTCGTAGACGGCGCTGGGAGAAATGCCCTGTTCGAGCGCTGTTGTGAGGATGAACGGCTTGACCGTCGAGCCGGGCTGGCGGTAGCCCTGGGTGGCCAGATTGAACGGAGCCGTCTCAAAATCGGGGCCGGCGACCATGGCGTCGATGGTCGCGTCCTGGTTATTGATGATGACCACCGATGCGGTCGGCCCGACGCCGGAAAGCGTGTTTACAACGGCAGCTTCGGCGGCCGCCTGAACTTCGAGGTCCAGCGAGGTCTTCACCTCAAGACCGCCGAAGAAGGTGCGCCCTGCCCCGAAACGGTCGACCAGCTGCTGCCGGACCCACTCGGTGTAATACGGAGCCTTCGAGTCAACCTTGGGCAGCTCGATGTCCGTGCTCGGCGGAAGGGCTTCGGAGGTTCCTTCTTCGAGCTGATCACTTGTGATGTAGCCCTGCTCGTACATCTTCTGGAGAACGGTGTTCCGCCGCAGCAGCGAAGCTTCCGGGTTGATCGACGGGTCGTAGCCGTAGGGGTTCTGGATTATGCCCGCCAGCAAGGCCGCCTCGGAGGGGGTCAGCAGTTCGGCGCAGGGCTCATCGTCGGTGCCACAGCTCGGATGGGCGGATGCGAAATAAGTTCGAGCCGCCGCCTCGACCCCGTAGGCACCAGAACCGAAGTAGACCGTATTCAGGTACTCGGTCAGGATCTTGTCCTTGGTCCACTGCTGCTCAAGGTGATAGGAGGCCGCGATCTCTCTGGCCTTCTGGAAGATCGTCCGGTCGTTCTGGGCCTCCAGTGCCTGTTTGACCAGCTGCTGGGTGATCGTCGAGGCTCCCTCTTTGGCGCTGCCGGCCATCACGTTCTGGACCATCGCTCGTGCCAGGCCACGGAAGTCAAGACCGCGGTGCTCGTAGAAGCGCTCGTCTTCGATCGCAACCACGGCGTTCTTCATGTTCGGCGAAATCTGTTCCGGTTCCAGCAAAATCCGGTTTTCATTGCTGCTCAGGGTTCCGATCAGTTCACCCTGGCTGTCGACAACGGTTGAGTTCTGGGCGTACTCGAACTGGGCATAGCGCTCGATTGCCGGGATGTCCTGGGAAACAGCCATGACCATGCCGAAAAGGGACGAAGCCATGGCCAGCACGCCAAGGCCGAGCATGATGAAGAGGATCCTCAGCTTCTTGATTCGCGGCTTGGGCGGATTGCCTTCCGGCGGCGTAGGCATCACCGCCACCTGCGCAATGCCACCTCCATTACCGCCAGGGGGGCCACCGGTCCCGCCGGCGCTGCCATCGTCAGAGCCGCTGCCACCCCGTTTGGACCCGCGTTTGATCCTGCCGTTGCGAGACCTGAGCCCCGACTTCGCGCCGGATGGACGCAGGACTGAAGACCCCGTCGTGCCGGCGTCGGGGGTCTTTTTGGGAGGCCGGCCATCCTGCGAGGGCTCGGTTCCCGGCGGTTGCTCTGTGATTCCGGATTCCATAGAGGGGGACTGTCGGCGCGGGACGTTCGGAAATTGGCCGCCGAAGTCGGGTGTCCGCAAGTATTTCGACGGCAGGCGGACTCACCGTGCCGAGCGGGCAGTCTAGCATTGCGGGATGGCCAGCCAAAGCGATCAGAGCGACAAAGCACCCTCGGCAGACGCCCTTTCCCGTGCGGCCGCACTGTCCGTGAATGCGGTCGAGGTGTTGCCCGCCGACCATCTGGCCCGCCAACTCGACTTCGGGCGGCCCCTGCGGATCAAGCTCGGTATCGATCCGACTGCTCCGGACATCCACCTCGGCCACACGGTCGTTCTGACCAAGTTGCGCCAGTTTCAGGACGCCGGCCATGAGGTGGTTCTGATCATCGGTGACTACACGGCAAGAGTCGGCGACCCCAGCGGACGTTCAGACCAGCGCCCGATGCTGGCACCCGAGGAGATCGACAGCAACGCCCGGACTTTCCAGGAGCAGGCATTCAAGGTTCTCGATCGCGACCGCACCGAGGTGCGGTTCAACAGCGAGTGGCTGAGGATGGAACCGGAAGAGCTCCTGCGCCTGATGGCCCGGGCAACCGTGGCCCGACTTCTGGAACGCGACGATTTCCAGAAGCGGATGTCTGCTCAGGAACCGGTCTCGATGCTTGAGTTGCTTTATCCGCTGCTCCAGGGCTACGACTCGGTCGCGATCCGGTCCGATGTTGAACTGGGTGGGACCGATCAGAAGTTCAATCTGCTTTTCGGACGAGACATTCAGGCCGCCTACGACTGTCCGAGGCAGACCGTGATGACCCTGCCGATTCTGCCGGGCATCGACGGCGTGCGCAGGATGTCGAAATCGCTGGGCAACTACATCGGCGTCACTGATGCCCCCGAAGAGATGTTCGGCAAGGTGATGCGGCTGCCCGATGGCAATCTTGATGAGTACTGGCGACTGCTGATGGGCCAGCCGGCCCCCGACGAGCCGCCCAACCTGGCCAAACGCAGGTTGGCCTCCGGGCTCGTGGATCGCTTTCACGGCGACGGCGAGGGTCCCGGGGCGGAAGCTGCCTTCAACCGGGTGTTCGTGAGCCACGAGGCGCCGGAAGAGGTGGAGCTGTTCGCCTTCGAAGCGGACGAGGACCGCGATACCGTCCACCTGCCGGCGGTCATCGCCGACGCATTCGGGATCAGCCGCAGTGAGGCCAGACGACTCCTGACGCAGGGCGGGGTCAAGCGGGACGGGGAGGTCATTGCTCCTGAACCACTGGATCTGCCCGCTGACGAGCTTGACGACCGCGTCATCCAGCTCGGGAAACGCCGGTTCAGGCGATTTCGCCACGGCGCCTGACTTCAGCCCTGAAGCCAGAAACTCAGTCTCTCGACAGATCGCTGAGACCTGTGTATACTCCTTCGTCCGCTGAGTCGGAGACTTTTCCGGCTCAGGTGCCTCGTGCGGCGAATCCCGCAGCACGGCGCAGGCGGTCTTTGAAAACTGAGCAGCGTGCATGACTCTGAACGGTCTGACTGTTCGGAGGATTGTTTGAGCCCGATTTATCCGTCTGACGCGCCAGTGC
>CAVORK010000007.1:0-962500 GCA_963698625.1 uncultured Solirubrobacterales bacterium | reverse complement strand
AAACCATACGCCTACAAGCGGTCGGAGCATCTTCGGATGTGACGGCGTGCTTTTTGCATAACGAGCCGGCGAGTTACTCTTCAGTGGCAAGGTTAAGCGATGAGCGGAGCCGCAGCGAAAGCGAGTCTGAATAGGGCGAACAGAGTCACTGGAGGTAGACCCGAAACTGAGCGAGCTATCCATGGGCAGGCTGAAGCGGGGGTAAGACCTCGTGGAGGGCCGAACCGACCTAGGGTGAAAACTGGGCGGATGACCTGTGGATCGGAGTGAAAGGCTAATCAAGCTCAGAGATATCTGGTTCTCTCCGAAATATATTTAGGTATAGCGTCGATTGATATGTGTTGTGGCCGTAGAGCACTGCTTGGACTAGGGGCCCTACCAGGTTACCGACTTCAGGCAAACTCCGAAGACCACTACATTTAGATCGGCAGTCAGCGCATGGGGGATAAACTTCATGTGCGAGAGGGGAACAACCCAGACCGTCAGTTAAGGTCCCAAAGTACTAGCTAAGTGGTAAACGATGTCCGAATGCACAGACAACCAAGAGGTTGGCTTAGAAGCAGCCACCCTTGAAAGAGTGCGTAACAGCTCACTGGTCAAGTGTTCGGGCGCGGATAATGTAACGGGGCTAAAGCTAGTCACCGAAACTACGGGTGTACAGGCCTGCGGGTTCTGTACGCGGTAGGAGAGCGTTCTCAGTGTGTAAGCGTTGGCGTAAGCCTTCGTGCGGTGCTGAGAAGTGAGAATGCCGGCATGAGTAACGAAAGAGGGGTGAGAATCCCCTCCACTGATTGTCCGAGGTTTCCTGAGTAAAGTTCGTCTGCTCAGGGTTAGTCGGGACCTAAGGCGAGGCCGAAAGGCGTAGTCGATGGAGAACAGGTTGATATTCCTGTACCACGTTGGATCCGTTATGACCGATGGGGGGACGGGGAAGGGTAAGAGAACCCAGGCGATGGTTGTCCTGGGGCAAGTACGTAGCCAGTCGCTGTAGGAAAATCCGCAGTGGCGTTATTACGCGAGGTGCGATGCCAGCTGGATTGAGTTCCGGCGAGTCTCTGAGCCCATGCCTCCAAGAAAATCCTCTAGGCAGGATCCATGTGCCCGTACCGATAACCGACACAGGTGGACACGTAGAAGATACTAAGGTGAGCGAGATAACCCTCGTTAAGGAACTCGGCAAAATCGCCCCGTAACTTCGGGAGAAGGGGCGCCCCGTTAGAGTGAAGTCCGTACGGATGGAGCTCGAGGGGGCCGCAGTGAATTGGTCCAACCGACTGTTTACCAAAAACACAGGCCTCTGCTAAGTCGTAAGACGACGTATAGGGGCTGACGCCTGCCCGGTGCTGGAAGGTTACGCGGACCTGTTAGCTCTTCGGAGCGAAGCAGTGAAGCTAAGCCCCAGTAAACGGCGGCCGTAACTATAACGGTCCTAAGGTAGCGAAATTCCTTGTCGGGTAAGTTCCGACCTGCACGAATGGCGTAACGAGTTGGACGCTGTCTCAACGAGGGACTCGGTGAAATTGGAGTCTCGGTGAAGATACCGAGTACCCGCATCAAGACGGAAAGACCCCGTGAACCTTTACTGCAACTTGATATTGGAGTTTGGTGTGTTCTGTTCAGGATAGGTGGGAGACTATGATCCGACGGCTGCGGCTGTCGGGGAGTCAACCTTGAGATACCACCCTTGACATACCGGGCTTCTAACACTGTGCCGTAATCCGGGCAGTGAACAGTGTCAGGCGGGCAGTTTGACTGGGGCGGTCGCCTCCTAAAATGTAACGGAGGCGCCCAAAGGTTCCCTCAGTACGGTTGGAAATCGTACGTAGAGTGTAAAGGCAATAAGGGAGCTTGACTGCGACACCGACGGGTGGAGCAGGAACGAAAGTTGGGCTTAGTGATCCGGCGGTAGCAAGTGGAAGCGCCGTCGCTCAACGGATAAAAGGTACTCCGGGGATAACAGGCTTATCGCTTCCAAGAGTCCATATCGACGAAGCGGTTTGGCACCTCGATGTCGGCTCGTCGCATCCTGGGGCGGGAGTACGTCCCAAGGGTTGGGCTGTTCGCCCATTAAAGCGGCACGCGAGCTGGGTTCAGAACGTCGTGAGACAGTTCGGTCCCTATCTGATGTGGGCGCTGGAGAATTGAGAGGATTTGTCCCTAGTACGAGAGGACCGGGATGAACGTACCTCTGGTGTAGCTGTTGTCCTGCCAAGGGCATCGCAGCTTAGCTACGTACGGAACGGATAACCGCTGAAGGCATCTAAGCGGGAAGCCGTCCTCAAGATTAGTTCTCCCATCCCTTTAAGGGAGTAAGACCCCTGGTAGACCACCAGGTTGATAGGCCGGCGGTGGAAGGGTGGCAACATCCGTAGCTGACCGGTACTAATGGGTCGAGGGCTTGACGGATATTTATTTCAATAGTTCGATCGCGGTCATTGTGCAGTTTTGAAGTTCCATCGGGGTGTCGTCTCGACATATTTCCGGTGGTGCAATAGCGCGGTGGAAACACCTCTTCCCATTCCGAACAGAGCAGTTAAGCACCGCAGCGCCGATGGTACTTGGGGGGCAACCCCCTGGGAGAGTAGGTCGCCGCCGGTTTTTCATTAGAGGGCCATCCGAGAGGGTGGCCCTCTTCTATTGCAGGCGACGTTCGTCGCATACGACGGGCGGGTGCGTTGGTGCCTTGCGGCTAGTCTGTCCATGGATGCACAACGAGGGCAAGAGCTCACCGATACGCCCTGTAAGCGAAGGGCAGATCGATCGCGCCCTGTCGCTGGTCAAGGAACTGAGCGAGAGGATCGGTCCACGTCCCCCGTGTAGTTCGCAGGAGCGGGCCGCCGCTGACGCGATCTCCGAACGTCTGAGCTTTCTGGGGCTGGATCCGAAGCGTGAAGAGTTCCCAAGCACTCGAAGTTTCGGGCCTTCGTACGCTCTGATCTTGGGCACAGGTCTGCTCCCAGCCTTCGTTGAGCGACGCTCACCAAGGACTGCGGCCGCGGTCGGAGCGGGGGCGGCCATCGTGGGGGCCTTGGAGTCACGGTTCAGCCCGAAATCGCCCCTGCGATGGCTTCGTCGGTCCCGCTCGGCCAATCTCACTGCCGCTGTGGAGCCGCGGGCGACTGCTGAGGGAACGATTTGCCTGGTCTCGCACATGGATTCCTCGCGCTCCGGACTGATGTTCCACCCGCGGGTGACTCCTTATCTCGGGCTCGCTCTTGAGGCGGTTGGCGTGGCAGTGGCGGTCAATGCGCTCGCTCCTGTACTCAGGCTCCATGCTGCAGGTCGGGCGTTGCTGTGGGTATCGCGGCTTCTGCTGGTTGTAGCGCTGGCACTGGTGATCGAACGCGAGTTGAACGGCACCGATGTGCCGGGCGCCAACGACAACGCATCCGGTGTTGGAGCCTGTCTGGCTTTGGTCGAGCACTTCAGTTGCGATCCCCTCAGCGGGTTGCGGATCGTGGTCCTGGTGACCGGCAGCGAAGAGGCGGGGGTATTTGGGATGCGCGAGTTCCTGGAACGCCACGATACGAACGGCTGGATCTTCCTCAACTTTGATGGTGTGGGGGCTGACGCCAGCTTGCGGGTGCTGAGCTCGGAGGGCGGTCCGTTCAGTGGCATATCAGCCGACGCCGGTCTGCTGGAATGCGCCGAGGGGGTCGGGCGACGGCATCCGGACTTCGCTGCGCTGCCTTTGGCCGGCGGGTCAGGGCTTCCATACGACTCGACCCCTGTGCTTGTTTCGGGAGGTCGTGCGATCAGCATCGTCAACCAGGACGGTGCGATCCCGAACTATCACTGGCCAAGCGACAGCTTCAGTGAGATCTCGAAATCCGCCTTTAGCAAGGCAGTTGGATTTGCGACCTTGCTGGTTGAGTCTCTGGACTCGGAGTTCGACTCCGATGGCGCCAGCCGGGCCGACTGAGGTTGCTTGCGTTGCGCCGGTGCGCTATTCGACGAAGCTGAGTTTGATCCGCGGGGGCCGCAGCGCGGAGGCGAAGTCTGTTCCCTCTGAGGAGCAGCGATCTGCCCGCTGCGCAGTACGGCGCCCCTGGGCGCTGATTCGTTCGGACGATCCAGATGGTTCCCGTCGGCGTCCATCCTCACAGCCATCACGGTGGCGGCAGGCGGTCTCTTCGGGGTACTCGAGTCCGTACTCGCCCAGGGTGGAGAACTCGATCGCCAGGTCGATGATGTCGGCGGTTCTTGCGGTCACTGTTTTGAAAGAAGCGAACATAGGTTCGTAATGTACGGATGTCGTCGGACACGAACGTATGTACGCAAGATTCGTTGCATCAGGGCTGAGAAAATGGCTCCTGGTGCGGAATGCGGCTGGCAGTTGTGGGCGGCGTCCATGTTGGGGTCCGGTTGGTGTCACCGTCCGCGTCCGCCGAATGAATGCTTCGCGGGTGCCAGTGCCTTGATCGTCGGATCTGGAGGGTGGATCTCGCTGAGGGTGTGGGCGACGAGGTTGACAACGCTCTGCCTGGTCTCGATGCGCCCTCGGGCCCGGATCAGCGTCGCGGTCTTGAGGATCAGGCGGTGACGGGCGGCGACTTGTGGAGGCACGATCACGTTGAGGGTTCCTGCTTCGTCTTCTATCAGGATGAAGTAGACCCCCTTGGCGGTCTCCGGACGCTGTCTGGCAACCATCAGGCCTCCCGAGTCTGCGGCAGAGCGGTCGGGCAGGCTGGCGGCCTCAACCGTGGTCAGGACGGAACGGGGGAGATCCGGCCGGATCAACTCCATCGGGTGGCCTTCCAGGGTCATGCCGATCGAGCCGTACTCGGCTCCGACCCGGGACCAGGATTCCGGTTCGTCAAGTTCCGGTGTGTCCTGCTGTTCGAAGGCCAGGGAAAGCTGCCGACCGCTGGCGCTCGCCGGGTGATGGGGCATCAGGCCGACGCTCCAGAGGCCGGAAACCCTTTCACCACGAGGCAGCGAACGCAGCGCGCCGGACCAGGCGAGCTGTTCGAGTTCCTGGCGGCGGAGCGGCATGCGTGAAGCCAGGTCGCCGAGATCGCTGTAGTGCCCGCCACGCTCCCTTTCCTTGACGAGCCGCTCCATTTCAGCAGCCTCGGCTCCCTTGACATAGCCCAGGCCGATCCGTACCGCCGGCAGATCGGGGTTCGCATCCCATTCGGCCGTGCAGTCGACCCGGCTGCCGTTGATGTCTGGCGGCAGGATGGCGATGCCGCTGCGTTTGGCCTCCTGAACCAGCGAGTCCGGGGGGTAGAAGCCCATCGGCTGCTCGTTGAGCAGCGAAGCGAGGTATTCCGGGCCGTAATGGACCTTGAGCCAGGCCGACTGGTAGGCCAGCAGGCCGAAGGCGGCCGAATGGGCCTTGGGGAAGCCGAATCCGGAGAATCCGATGATCTGGTCGAAGATGCTGTGGGCGGTCTTCTCCGGCACCCCGTTGCCGACCGCGCCCTCGATGAAGCGGCGGTGGTGGGATTCCAGCGCCTCGCGGGAGCGCTTGCGACTCATCGCCCGCCTGAGGCTCTCGGCCTCGGACGAACTGAAGCCCGAGACACTCATCGCCACCTCGATCACCTGCTCCTGGAAGATGATCACCCCCAGTGTTTCTTCGAGTACCGGCTTGAGCAACGGGTGCTGGTACGGGACCTTGAAATCAGGATCCTCGCGCAGGCGGCTCCGGCGTTCGATGTACGGGTGGACCGCGCCGCCCTGGATCGGCCCGGGACGGATCAGGGCCACTTCGATGGTCAGGTCATCCAGATTCATCGGCCGCATCCTCGGCAGCATCTGCATCTGGGCCCGGCTTTCGATCTGAAAGACGCCGGTGGTCTCGGCCCGCCGGATCGCTTCGAAAGTTGCATCGTCGTCGAGGTTGATCCGGCTGAGGTCGATCGTCTGTCCCGGACCCGGCCGATCTCGTCGATGCAGCGCTCGACCGCCGAGAGCATGCCGAGGCCGAGCAGGTCTACCTTGAGGAATCCCGCATCCTGACAGGAATCCTTGTCCCACTGGACGATCTGGCGACTCTCCATCGCGGCCGGCACCACCGGGCAGATCTCGACCAGTGGGCCCGTCGATATGACCATGCCGCCGGAGTGCTGGGACGGATTGCGGGGAACCCCGCGGGCCTCGCCGATCAGCCAGGCCAGGTTCCTCCAGCCGGTCGATTCAGCCCTCTGACGACCCACCGCTTCACCGAGATCGCGTTCGAGGTCGTCGGTGCCGTAGAAGTCCACCGCCCGGGCTGCGCGCTCGATCTCGCTGGAGGGGATGCCGAGCGCCTTGCCGAAGTCCCTGATCGCCCCCTTGCTGCGATAGGTGGGAAAGGCGGCGACCAGGGCGGAGCGATCGGCCCCGTAGCGCTCGTGGATGCGGGGGATCAGCTTCGCCCTGATGTCCCGCGGGAAGTCGAGGTCGATGTCGGGCACCTTGGTCACTTCGTCGTTGAGGAAGCGGCCGGGGAAGAGATCGGCCTTGACCGGGTCCACATGGGAGAGGCCGGTCAGGTAGCAGACGATCGAGCTGACCGAGGAACCACGGCCACGGCCGGGGGGCAGGACCGAGCGGGCCGAGTCCGGGCCGCGCACCTCGGCCGCCACCTCGCGGGCGAGTTCAAGCAGGTCGTGATGCAGCAGGAAGAATCCGGAGAGACCGAGGCCGCGGATGATTCGCAGCTCTTCTCGCAGGCGCCGGTCAGCTTCGGGGGCATGTGGCGTGCCCAGGTAGCGCTGGTCGATCCTCGAAAGGCAGAGATCGCTGAGCGAGGCGTCAGCGGTCGGGTCGTCCGCCTGCGGATAGCGGTAGCCGAGCTCTTTCTCCAGGTCGAATTCGAGTCGTTCGGCGATCCTGGCGCTCTCGTCCACCGCCTCGGGATGCTCGGTGAAGCGGGCCGCCATCTGCGCAGGTGAGGCCATGGTCGAGCTCGAATTGCCCCGCCGCTCGGGCTCGCAGGCTTCGATTCCCCGACCCGTGCGGACCGCGACCAGAACATCCTGGAGCCGGGCGCGTTCGCGGCTGTGGCTGTGGACATTGCCGGTGGCCACGGCAGGCACACCGAGTCGTCGGGCCAGTTCTGCCAGCCACCGGTTCCGTGCCCTGTCGTTGCGCCAGTACGGGCGCTGCAGCTCGATCCGGAACCGGTCCCGCCCGAACCACTCCAGCAGGTGCCTGGCGACCCGTTCGCCGGTGGCGGTGTCACCGCTGGTCCAGGTGCCTGCGACCGCACCGAGGCCGGCGCAACCACTAAGGCAGAAGAGCCCGCTGCTCCGCCCGGCAAGCGACTCGAGTGGGAGGGAGGGTTGCGCCGCCCGTCGGTCCCTGCTCTCGCGGGTGCGGGAGTGGGATTCGGTCAAGAGCCGGCAGAGGTTTGCGTAGCCGGTCTGGTTTTCGACCAGCAGGGTCAGGTGATGGAGCCTGCCGGCTGTTGTCACCGTGACTTCGGCACCGGTCAGTGGTCTGATTCCGGCCCCCTTGCAGGCGACGGCGAACTCCATCGACCCCCAGACTCCGTCGTGGTCGGTCAGCGCCACCGCCGGGTAACCGAGTTCGGCCGCCCGGACGGCCAGCTCCAGCGGGGAGGAGGCTCCGTCAAGAAATGAGAATGAGGAATGGCAGTGGAGCTCTACGTAAGGCTGCATCGCGGACGGCTCAGGCCCGCTGCGCGAACCACTGGCCCGAGGGGAAGGCCTGGAATACGGTCACGTCGCGGCCGTCGATCAGGACCAGTTCGAAGTACCACCTCTTGATCGGCGAGGCGGTCCACCAGCCGTCCTCGACGATCCATTCCTCCCGCACGGCCACCACGTCGACGTCGTTCACCTGGACCGGAGTCCGCCGTGCGTCGCTGGCGACCTCGACCGGACGCGGCTGGTAGAGCCCGGGTTCACTCATTCCGCGCCCTTGCTTCGCTGGAGGTCCGGAAGTGAGCCGCCACCAACCGAACTGGCGGTGGATTCAGGTCATATACACGTAAAAACGCATCCAGTTCACCTGATCTCGGCAGCCGACTCGACCTGGCACGGATTTCAGCCATATATGGGCTGAAATCCGTGCCAGAAAGGCGGAGTGTTGCGGCAGGCGTGAGGTGAGCGGGCGGGTTCATCGGGAGAGGTAGGGGGTCAGCAGCATGCGCCGCTCTGGCAGGTGAGAGCCGGCTTCGGCATCGAGTACGCGCATCAGGGCTGCGTCTCCTACCGCGGCCCGGACCTGATGGGCGGCTTCGCTGAGGCGCAGCCGGCGGGTCTCGCCCGGCCGGCGGGAGAGTTCGATCTGCTTCGGGGCGGCGGCGGTCATCTCGCTGACCCGCAGTCCGAGCTGCTCGGCCGGCCGGGGCAGCTGATCGAGGCCGGGTGCCAGCAGCATGCGCAAGAGGTCGGAACGCCCGGTCGGCTCTCTCGGGGCGGCCTCTTTCGCCCAGCTTCCGCCTCCGCTGAGCCGGGCTTCCATGGTCAGAGAGCGCACGCTCATGCCGAGAACGTTCAGCCTTGACGCCAGCCGGTCACAGAGGATGGTCAGTGCACCCTGAAGATGGATGCCCGAGGCGACCTCCGGCAGGTCCAGTGACTCGGCGATCTGTACCCGGGGGATGCGGGGGCGGATCGGCGGTTCGATTCCGGTCGAGACCTCCAGTGCTTCGATGCCGAGTTCGCCGAAGCGGTCGGCGACCGGGTCCCGGGAGAGTTCCCTGAGCTGGCCGAGCCGGCGGATGCCGAGCCGGACCATCGAGCCGGTCATGCGGCGCACCTCCGCCTCGGAGCCGTCGAGTCGTCGGTCGAGAATGCCGACGGGGAGTGGGTCCAGGCAGGCCTGCAGGTTTTCGGGGCTTACAACTCTGGACGGGACTCCGCCAGCCGCATCTTTACCTCGGTGGGCGGCGGCCAGTGCGGCAAGGCGGCTGGGTGCGGCACCGATCAGCACGCTCGGGCCGAGCCTTGCGACCACGGCCTCGAGCACGCCGTTCAGTCCGCCGTGGAGTCTTTCGAGCGGATCGGTCAGGAAGAAGGCTTCACCATGCCGGTTCGATTCGACCTGCGCACCGGTCGCTTCGATCCGGGTCAGGAAGGCCTGCCATATCGCTTCGGAACGGTTCGGGTCAGGTGTTACCAGCCGGAGTTCAGGGCAGATGTCGACTGCTTCTCCGATTCCCATACCGGCCCGCACCCCGAGTCGGCGCGCTGCCCCTGAGGCTTCTCCGATCCGCTGCGCCACATCATGCTGCGGGGCGAGAGCAATCGGCTCCTGGAGACGGTTCTGTGCGTTTCCGAGGGCGGCACGCAGGTCCAGAAGGGGGAGGGTTACAGAAGCGAACATATACGAACGTATGTTCGCATAAGCGATGACGATGGTCAAGCCCGGCGGTTCGATTTGACCGGAGGATGTCGTTGGGGTAGCCTCGAAAGCGAAGGAGGAAGTACCAACCCACGAGCAATCATCGGGGTCACGCCGGCAGGTGGGGCACTGAGGAGGAGGGGCATGACGCAGAAAGACCCAGGATCGGAGAACGCCTGGATCAGAGGTCTGACTCAGCCCCGGATCTCCCGTCGCCAGTTGATGCACGGTGCAGCCGGGGTCGCCGTCACCGCCAGCCTGGCCAGTGTCCTTGCAGCCTGCGGGGTGAGCGGCACCAAGAACACCGGTGCCGACGAGAACTTCGACTGGACCGCCTGGTGGAAGGAACAGAAGCCGACCGACAGGCTCGTCTTCGCCAACTGGCCGCTCTACATCGATACCGCCAAGGGCAAGTACCCGTCGCTGGAGAAGTTCACCGGAGAAACCGGGATCAAGGTCGCCTACAAACCCGTGATCCAGGACAACGCCGAGTTCTTCTCCCAGATAAGCCCGGTTCTGCAGGCGGGAGACCCGATCGGCTACGACATCATCGTGATATCAGACGGCTGGCAGCTGACCCAGCTGATGGAGAACCGCTGGCTGATACCGCTCGACCACAGCCGACTCCCCAACTTCAACAAATATGCCGGCAAGGTGGCAACCGACCTTGCCTACGACCCCGACCTCATCTACAACGCCGTATGGCAGGCAGGGGTCACCGGAATCGCTTACAACGAGGATCTCGTAGACGCCCCGATCAACAGCATCGAAGCCCTCTTCGACCCGAAGTACAAAGGCAAGGTCGGCATGATGTCCGACGTCGACGAACTCGGCGCGACCGGGCTGCTGGCTCTCGGGATCGACCCCGTGGGCTCCACCTACGACGATTGGCAGAAGTCGGCCGACCTGCTGACCAAGCAGCGCGACCAGGGCATCGTCCGGCAGTACTACGACTCCAGCTACATCAAGGCCCTGGAGAACGGCGACGTGGCCATTTCCCTGGCCTGGTCCGGCGACGTCTTCCAGTCGCAGCAGTCGGGGTTCTCCAACCTCAAGTTCGTGGTGCCGCAGGAAGGAGGGTTGCTCTGGAGCGACAACTGCGTGGTGCCGCTTCACGCCAAGAACCCGGTCAGCGCGATGAAGTACCTCGACTTCGTCTACAAGCCCGAGAACCAGGCGATCATCGAGGACTGGATCAACTACATATGCCCGGTACCGGCCGCTCAGCCGATCATCCGCAACGAACTGGACGATCCGGCCGTCGCCAATAGTCCGCTTGTCTTTCCGACCCCCGCGATTCTGGAGCGCCTGCGCGGCTATCCGTTCGTCGAAACAGCCGAAACGAACAAGGAGTGGACCGACCTGTTTGATCCGATCGTCCTGTCATGAGCAGGACGGTCCGACGGCCGACTGTGGACGTGGATCGAAAAATGCGCCTCGCCGGCTGGCTGCAGGCCCTGCCGGCCAACATCTGGCTGGCGGTGTTCTTCGTCGTGCCACTGGTATCAATCCTCTGGCTTTCGCTCACGACCGGCAACCCGAGGGACGGCTTCGAGCTGACCTGGAACTTCAGCGTCTACCCGGACTCGGTCAGCCAGTACTCGACCCAGTTCGGACGGTCCTTCCTCTACGGCGGCGTCTCGACTGCGCTGGCCCTGGTGATGATGTACCCGGTCGCCTACTGGATCGCGTTTCGCGGCGGAAAGCGCAAGGCGCTGTTCCTGTTCCTTCTCCTGCTGCCTTTCCTGGTCTCGTTCATCATCCGGATTCTCACCTGGCAGTTCATTCTCGCCGATGAAGGCCTGGTTCTCGGCACGCTCAAGGACATCGGCCTGATTTCCGAGAACGCCCGGGTGCTGTCCACCCCGGGGGCGGTCATCGCCGGTCTCACCTACGACAACCTGCCCTGGATGGCATTGCCGATATATGTCGCCCTCGAAGGCATCGACCGCGACCAGATCGAGGCATCGGCAGATCTGTACGCATCCCCGTGGCAACGCTTCCGAACGGTGATCCTGCCCCTCTCGGCGCCCGGTATCTACGCGGGGATCCTGCTGGTCGGCATTTCCAGCGTCGGCGACTTCCTCAGCGCCCAGATACTGGGCGGGCCGAACACCACAATGATCGGCAACATCATCCAGTCCGAGTACGTCGGCAATCAGAACTACCCGGTTGCTTCAGCTCTTTCCCTGGTCCTGATGGTTGCGCTGCTGCTCTTCGTCGTCGCTTACGGGCGGGCCTTCGGCTCGCGAACCATCAAGGACTTTGCCTGAGCATGCGACGGGGATCCCCCACATGAAGCGTCCATCCGATACCGGGCCGTCCGGAGAGATCCGCCGCTGGCCGTGGACCAGATTCCTGCTGCCCGGCTACGTCGTTCTGATCATGGCGTACACGATGGTGCCGATCGCCGTGATGATCCTCTACGGCTTCAACCAGGCACCGAACCAGCGGCTGAGCTTCGCCTGGCAGGGTTTCACCACCAATTGGTACGCAAACCTGTTCCAGGTTTCGGACCTGACCAGCGCCCTGGTCACTTCGCTCGAGGTGGCCTTGATCAGTTCGATCATCGCCACGGCACTCGGTACGCCTGCGGCCCTCGCCCTCGCCCGGCGGAGGTTCTGGGGCCGGACCGTGATGGAGCTCGTGATCATCACAAACCTCACCGCCCCGACCGTGGTCGTCGGAGCCTCGCTGCTCGGGTTCTTCGTGACCGTCTCGCTCCCGAGGGACATAGTGACGATCATCATCGCCCACGTAGCGTTCAACGTCGTGGTGGTGATCATCGTGATCCAGGCCCGGCTGGCCAGCATGAACGAGTCCCTGGAGGAAGCCGCACAGGATCTCGGGGCAACTCCCTGGGCCGCCTTCTGGACAGTGACCGCGCCCCTGATCCTGCCGGCAATTCTCGCAGGCTTCATGCTCTCGTTCGCGCTTTCTATAGACGACTACGTCATCACGAGCTTCGTCAACGGCCAGACCCTCACCTTCCCGCTCTGGGTGGCCGGAGCGGTCAAGGTCGGGATCCCGCCGCAGGTTTTCGTGCTTGGCACCCTGATCTTCGTGGTCGGAGTGTTCATCGCTGCGCTGTCGGTCGGCTATCAGGTTCGCAGCAATCGCAAGCTCAGGTCCGAAGCGAACGTTGCCGATGACTGGGCGCTCAGGTAGAGAGGGCCGGGGAGCCGGTCTCGACGCCGGGTGGGCCGGCTGGCTGGATGGTCGCAGCGTTTCCGGATCACCGGTGGGGCACAATGGGCGGTATGGGTAGAACACTGAAGTGCGACTGGTGCGGGGTGGGACTGGACGAAAACGAAGGGCTGCTCCTGATCCAGCCCAGTCGAAACCTCGGAGCCTCCTTCTGCCGGCTGGAGCACATGGTGCCCTGGCTGATGAAGAAAAACGACTGGCATATCTGGTCGAAGGTGGAGGTCCCCGCCTCGGCTGGTCCGAACTGTGCCCAGACCGGCGTGGAACTGGAAGATGACGCCTGGTACGTGACCCGGCATCGGGCCGACACCGAAGTAGCCGATGGTTTTATCAGCCACGACGCGGTGCTTGCCTGGGCCAAGGCCGGCGGCCGTTACGCGCCCGGCTGAGAGCCGCCTGAGCCGCCGCCCTGGCCGGCATTCGAGTTGCCGTTCTTGCCGCCGCCCTTCTTGCCCTGTCCAGGCTGGCTCTTCTTCTGACCGTTTCCGCTCTTTCCCTGCTGGCCGTTCTGGTTGCCGGACCCAGGTTTGCCGCCGGAATCGTGACCGGGCTTGTCATTGCCGGGTTTACCTCCGGGCATCGGCTCGATCTCCGGTTCGGGGGCGAGGCCGTTGACGAAGCGTCCGAGTACCACGGCAACCTTCTCCGGCGTCTCGACGTTGGGTGAGTGGCCGGCATCCGGAATCAGGACGGTCTCGACCCCCGGTATCGCGGCATAGGCGCTGAGGGATTCCCTCGCCGGGTAGAGCTGTTCCTGCTCGCCGAAGATCACCAGCAGGGGCAGATCGAGCTTCCCCAGCCTCGTATTCAGTGGCTCGGCGTCGGTGTAGGTATCCGATTCACTGGCTGAGTCGCGGTAGGCGGGGTAGGTCATCGCGCGCACGTCGTCGACGAACTGTTCGGGAACGTCAAAACCGGGTGCGAATGCCTGCTTGAGGTTCCGGCGCACAACGAAGTCCGGTGACAGCCGCCAGAGCGCGGGGCCGATCACCGGCAGCTTGGCGACCGTCGCACCGCCGCTCAGGCCGCCATAGGAGGAGTCGGGAGCCGTGTCGATGATCGCCACGCCGGCCACGAGGTCGGGTGACCCTTCGGCCAGTGCGGTGGCGACTTTGCCCCCGAGCGAATGACCAACCACTGCGGCTCGCTTGACGTCGAGCTTCGAGAGGACCTGGGCGATGAGCCCGGCCTGCGACTGAATCGAGTAACCGGATGCCGGCTTGTCCGAGCCGCCGTAGCCGAGCATGTCGATCGCAATCACCCGGCGACCCTGCGCCGTCAGAAGCGGGGTGAGCTCGTCCCACCAGTCGATCGCCCCGCCGGAGCCGTGGATCAGCACCACCGGCGGCGCAAGCGGCACCGCTGTGGGCGGAACACCCGGAATGGGCACGGCACCACCGTCGGTGATCAGCGGCTCTGGCGGGGTATCGACTACCTGAAGCTGACCGGAGGTCGTATTGACCAGCTGACCGCCGGTTACGTTCACGCCGGCCTGCCCGGTCTCGTTGTCGAGCGCGAAAACGTTGAGCACAAGCAGGATTGCCAGTCCGACAAGGACTGCGAGCGCTACCTTGAGGCCTCGGCCCCGGCGGGACCCTGCGCCCCGTTTCAAGCGTGAAGAAGTTCCGGGCATCTTCGCTGTTACCCTAGTCCGACTTTCGGTCGGGTCAGCGTCATCTCCGATCCGGTCCAGACAAACCGACTACCTGCGGGAAAAACACATGCAGAAGTTCGTCATACAGGGCGGAGTGCCGCTCTCTGGTGAGGTCACCGCCGCAGGCAACAAGAATGCCGCGCTTCCGATCCTCGCCGCCTGCCTGCTCACCGAAGAGGAGCTGGTAATCGCCAATGTGCCGCGGATCCGCGACACCGAGGCCCAGATCGCCCTGCTGGCCAAGCTGGGCGTGGAGGTCGAGTGGGTTGCGCAGAACACGGTTCGGCTCTGCGCCAGGAACGTCACCGACACCACTCTCGATGAGGATCTTTCGGCCGCGATCAGGGCATCGTTCCTGCTGGCCGGCCCGTTGCTGGCCCGGTTTGGCGAGGTGCACATGCCTCCCCCGGGCGGAGACTTCATCGGCAGACGGCGGCTTGACGCACACCTGGACGCCTTCCGGGACCTCGGGGCCAGGATCGGCGGCCAGCGCTGGATCGAGCTGAATGCGACTCCGGGCGGGCTGGTCGCGGCCGACATTTTCATGGATGAGCCGTCAGTCATGGGTACGGAGAACGTGCTCATGGCTGCCGCACTCACCCCAGGCGAAACGACCATCGCCAACGCCGCCTGCGAGCCGCATGTTCAGGATCTGGCCCGACTGCTGGTCAAGATGGGTGCGCCGATCAGCGGCATCGGTTCGAACGTCATGGTCGTGAGCGGCCGGGACAAACTCGGTGGTGCCGAGCACACGGTCACGCCCGACCACATCGAGATCGCAAGCTTCATGGCTCTGGCCGCAGCGACCGGGGGAGACCTCCGGATCCATGACGTGGAACCGCTGGACCTGCTGATGATCCGCCGCCAGTTTCGCCGGCTCGGGTTCCAGTCGGTAATCGAGGGTCGCGACGTGATCGTTCCTCCCGAGCAGACTCTGCGGATCGAGGCAGACGTCGGGGGGGCGATCCCGAAGATCGAAGACGGTCCCTGGCCGGCCTTCCCTGCTGACCTGACCTCGATCGCGCTGGCGCTTGCGACCCAGGCCGAGGGCGAGATCCTGATCTTCGAGAAGATGTTCGAGAACCGGCTCTTCTTCGTCGACAAACTGGTTGCGATGGGCGCGCGCATCACTCTCTGCGACCCGCACCGCGCGATCATCAGCGGCCCGGCCCGGCTTCACGGTGAACGGGTCGACAGCCCGGACATCAGGGCCGGAATGGCGATGCTGATTGCCGCATTGGCTGCGGAGGGCACGTCCCACATCGGCAATATCCGCCAGATTGACCGCGGTTACGAGAACATCGACAGCCGACTCAAGGCCCTCGGCGCGCACATAGAGCGCGTCGACGACTGACCGGGACATCGTGATCCACCCGATCCCACCCGGAACCAGGGACGTTCTCCCTGACGAGATGCGAGAGCTTCGCCGCCTCCAGGAGTCGCTGCTGTCTGTTTTTGAAAACTTCGACTACGGCGAGGTACGCACGCCGACGATCGAGTACGCAGATGTCGTCAGCCGGGGCGACCAGGGCTCAGCCGATGATGCCTACCGCTTCTTCGACGACCGAGGTGAGCTTCTTGCCCTGCGCACCGATATGACGATCCCGATCGCGCGACTCGTCGCGACCAGGTTCGGTGAGGTCAAGCCCCCGTGGCGCCTCAGCTACGTTGCCAACTCCTACCGGGCGGTCACCCCGCAGCGGGCCCGCCTGCGCGAATTCGGCCAGGCCGGGATCGAGTTGATCGGCGTCGACGGCGCCGCCTGCGAGGGTGAAGTGGTCGAGATACTCGCCCGCTCGCTGGATTCCGTCGGACTCTCCGGCGCGGTGATCGGGCTCGGTGACGCCGGACTCTGGGAGGCGCTGGTTCGCGACTTCGGCGGCAGCGATTCCACCGTCGAATCAAGTTCACGCAGGCTTGCGGCCCATGACATGGTGGGTCTTGCGGCCGACCTCGACGACTGCGGTGAATTCGAGACTTCCGGGATCGACCGCCTGCTTGAACTGGTACAGCGCCGGGGTGGGCCCGACCTGATCAGCTCAGCCCGGGGTCAGGCCGGTGAGCGCTTCGAAGTGGTACTCGACCACCTGGAGCAGACCTGCTCGGCGATCGCTTCCCGCTCGGTCGACGATCGCATCCAGGTCGACTTCGGCATGCTGCGCGATCTCGGCTACTACAGCGGTTCGATTCTTGAGGTCTATGACCCGTCCGTTGGAGAGGTAATCGGGGGCGGCGGACGCTACGACGGATTGATGAGCCGATTCGGCGTCGAGCAGCCGGCCGCAGGATTCAGCCTCTACCTCGAGCCGATCCACAAGGCTCAGCTCGAGCAGAACGGGAGGGCCACCGATGTTTGATCGCCTGACGCAGCCCGGCGGCCCGCTGAAGCTGGCCGTGCCTCGCGGTGCCCTGATGGGCGAAGTGCTCGAACTGCTGGACCGGGTGGGTATTGACACCGCTGGCGTCCGGAGTGACTCACGCTCGCTCGTATTCGACGGCGGTGAAGTGATCCTCGTGACCATGCGGCCCTACGACGTGCCGACCTATGTCGAAGCGGGAGCGGCCGATCTGGGCATCACCGGCAAGGATGTACTGCTCGAGCAGGATGACCGCACGGTTTTCGAGTTGCTGGACCTGAAGGTTGGACTCTGCCGCATGGTGCTGGCCACCCGCAGGGGAGATACCGGGCCAAGCGAGCATGAGCGTCGGCTCGGGATGATGCGCATCGCGACCAAGTATCCGAAAATCGCCGAGCGCTACTTCGAGCAGCACGGACGTCAGGTGGAAGTCGTCGAGGTGAAGGGTTCGATCGAGCTTGCGCCACTGGTCGGGCTGGCAGACGGCATCGTTGATCTGGTCGCGACCGGACGCACGCTGACCGAAAACGATCTGGAGGAACGCGAGCCGATCGTTACATGTACCGCCCGTCTGGTCGCCAATCAGGTTTCCTACCGGCTGCGCGCCGGTGAGGTGGATTCGCTGACCGCGAGGTTGCGGGAGGCGGCCGGGTGAACTTCCGCCGTCTGAAATGGACGGCGCCGGACGAGCTTGCGGAGGAGATCCGCAGTTGGTTCGACTCCGGATCTGAAGCGATCGATCTGTCTGAGATCGAGGTGGCTGTCTCGGAGCGGGGCGACGACGCGTTGCTCGAACTGACCCGCAGGTTCGACGCGCCTGAAGCGAAAGATTTGAAGCTGGAAATCAGCCTCGAAGAAGCACGGGACGCATTGGCGCAGCTTGATCCGGCGATTGCCGAGGCGCTGCGGATTGCGGTGGCAAATGTAAGTGACGTGGCTCGGGCTCAGCTCCAGGGGGAGCGGGTGGTCGAGCTGCCGCAGGGCCAGACTGTGACGGTGGGCGAAGCTCCCATGGCAGCCGCTGGTATCTACGCACCCGGCGGTCGGGCCAGTTACCCGTCGAGCGTGGTGATGGCCTGCGTGCCGGCCCGGGTTGCCGGTGTGGAGCGGCTGGTGATGGTGGCGCCGCCGGGGCCGGACGGAAAGATCGATCCGACCACTCTGGCGGCTGCGGCGCTTTGCCAGGTGGACGAGATCTACGCGGTCGGTGGAGCACAGGCGATCTTCGCCCTGGCCCGTGGAACCGGAAGCATCGACCCGGTAAATGTGATCGCCGGTCCCGGCAACGCCTGGGTCCAGGCTGCCAAGAAAGCTGTATTCGGCGAGGTCGCGATCGACTCGCTGGCAGGCCCGTCTGACCTGACCATCGTCTTCGACCGCGACACGGATCTGACTTGGGCCGCTCTCGATCTCTGCGCCCAGGCAGAACACGGTGCCGAAAGCCCGCTGGTCGCGATCGCCGTGAACGGGGGAGACCTCGACTCACTCCAGGCCGAAGTCGAGCGAATCGCGCTGGAGCAGCCAACCGTCAAGGAATGCCGCCTGGTGCTGGTCGAGGCCCCGTCACCAGGCGAGGCGATTGCCCTGGTCAATGAAATCGCGCCTGAACACCTTCAGCTGATGGACGAAGCAAGTGCCGCCGGGGCAACCGAAGTCAGGACGGCCGGCTGTGTCTTCGCCGGTCCGCGGACTGCGACCGCCTTCGGCGACTACATCGCGGGCTCCAACCACATACTGCCGACTGATGGCACCGGCAAAAGTTTCGGCCCGGTTTCTCCCGGGGTCTTCCGGCGCAGCACTGCGAGGGTAAGCTTGACGCCCGCGTCGGCTTCGGCCCTGGCGGGACCCCTGAACGCGCTGGCACAGGCCGAAGGGCTGCCGGTACATGGACTTTCAGCGATGGCGAGAAGAGAAGATGAACAGAACAGCGACAGTTGAACGCAGTACAGGCGAGACCGAGATCGAAGTCACCGTAGACCTCGACGGCGGCGACTCGCTGATCACAACCGGGGTCGGCTTCTTCGACCACATGCTGGATCTGCTCGCCCGCCACGCCAACATCGGGCTTGCCGTAAGCGCCAGGGGTGACCTTGAAACGGGCTCCCACCACACGGTCGAAGACGTCGGAATCGTCATTGGACAGGCGATTGACAGAGCCCTCGGGGACCGCTCCGGCATCCGCCGCTACGGCTCGGCTGTGGTGCCGATGGATGAGGCTGCGGCCAGCTGCGCCCTTGACATTTCCGGGCGGCCGCTCTCGGTGTTTCGCGGGGAAATCCCGGTGACCTCGATCGCCAACTTCGAGACCGAACTCGCCGAAGAGTTCTTCCGGGCAGTCGCCAATGGAGCGAGGATGACCCTGCACATCGAGGTCATGTACGGGACCAATGTCGACCACCTGATCGAAGCCTCCTTCAAGGCGTTCGCCAGGGCACTTCGCGTTGCGGTGTCGATCGATCCCGACGAAAAGGGCGTACCCAGCACCAAAGGAACTCTGAACAGTTGAGTCCGGAGGTCTCCCTTGCCGTCATCGATTACGGGATGGGCAATCTGCGCTCGGTCGAAAAGGCTTTCGAGCGCGAGGGTGCCGGATGCGAAGTCACCGCCGACCACGACCGGATCGCCGCCGCCGACGGTGTCGTTCTGCCGGGGGTGGGGGCCTTTCCCAAGGCGATGGAACGGATCCGCGAGCTCGGAGCTTGACGGTGCCCTCTCGAACGCGGCTGACCTGGGCAAGCCGATCCTCGGGATCTGCCTCGGGCTGCAGCTTCTGTTCGAGTCGAGCACCGAACTGGGTGGCGCCGACGGTCTCGGGCTGCTGGATGGCCACGTGGTGGAGATCTCCGCCGGAGGAAGGAAGATTCCTCACATCGGCTGGGCTGCGGTGACCTGGGCGGTACCGTCGGCGCTGACCGACGGACTCCGACCCGGAGAGCCCTTCTACTTCGTGCACTCCTTCGTGGTCGAACCCGCAGCTGACGAACTGATCGGTACGGCTTCTTACGGCGGTGAATTCGCCTGCGTGGCCGGCCGCGACAACATCTACGGGGTTCAGTTTCATCCCGAGAAGTCAAGCTCTGCCGGCCTGAGGCTGCTGCGGAACTTCGTCGGGATCTGTGTGGAGGCCGGCGAGTGATCCTCTATCCGGCAATCGATATCCGGGACGCGAAGGCGGTTCGCCTCTGGCAGGGCGACTACGACCGTGAGACCGTTTACGACGCTTCGCCCGCCGACGCGGCCCGTCGCTGGGCAGATGGCGGGGCCCAGTGGCTCCATGTGGTCGACCTTGACGGGGCGAAAGCCGGCAGACCGGAGAATCTGGAGTCGATCGAATCGATCGCGGCGTCGGTCGACTGTCCGATCGAGGTCGGTGGCGGCCTTCGTGACTACGCATCAGTCGAGGCGGTCCTGGAGGCCGGCGCCCGAAGGGTTGTCGTCGGCACGGCGGCCCTGCGCGACCCGGAGTTCCTGGCTGACCTGCTCGCCGGGCGCGGGGCCGACGAGGTGGTCGTTTCCGTAGACGCACGCGGGGGCAAGGTCTCGCTGGCCGGCTGGACCGAGAGCAGCGGGGTGGACGTTGCCGATGCGGTCGCAGACCTCAGCCGCCGCGGCGTGGTCCGCTTCCTGTTCACGCCGATCGAAGTCGACGGAACGATGGAAGGACCTAATCTGCCGGAACTGGAGCGTGTTGCGGCGGTCACTGGCTCTGCGGTGATCGCCTCAGGTGGCGTCGGCGACCTCGACCACCTTCGTGAACTGGCCCTGGTTGCGGCGGAAAACGTCGAAGGGGTGATCGTCGGCCGAGCGCTCTACGAGGGCAAGTTCACCGTTGCGGAGGCGATTCAGGCATTGGGAAGTCAGGGCAATGAGTGACCTGAAACGGGTGATCCCCTGTCTGGACGTGGACAACGGTCGGGTGGTCAAGGGCACCAACTTCGTCGACATTCGGGATGCCGGTGATCCGGTCGAACTCGCCTCGCGCTATGACCGGGAAGGTGCGGACGAACTGATCTTCCTCGACATCACCGCATCGCATGAGGGCCGCGATACGATCGTTGACCTGGCGCGGCGCACTGCCGACAACGTCTTCATTCCGTTCACTATCGGCGGTGGTATCCGCTCGGTCGAGGACGCTCAGGCCGTGCTTGATGCCGGCGCCGACAAGGTGGCGGTCAACTCGGCTGCCCTCCACCGGCCGGAGCTGCTCTCCGAGATGGCCGAGGTCTTCGGCTCACAATGTGTCGTGATCGCGATAGACGCCAGGTGGCAGGACGATCACTACGAGGTCTTCCTCAACGGTGGGCGCAAACCCACCGGGCGGGATGCGATCGGGTGGGCCATTGAAGCCACCCGTCTCGGGGCCGGTGAGATCATGTTGACCAGCATGGACCGTGACGGAACCAATGCCGGCTACGAACTCAAACTGACCGCAGCAGTCGCGGATGCCACAGCAGTCCCGGTGATCGCCTCAGGAGGTGCCGGGGAGCTTCACCATCTGGTCGAAGCGATCAACGAAGGCAGGGCCGATGCCGTGCTCTGCGCCTCGATCTTTCACTACGGACAGCATACGGTCGAAGAGGCCAAGCAGTTCATGGCCGGCAACGGCATTCCGGTCCGCGTCTAGCTTTCTCCGGACTGCAGCTGCGGGAGGGGTCAGGCAGCGCCGGAACTCACCGCGCCTGCCGCAGCCGCACCAGCGGCTTGCTCCGTCTCCGGGTTCATCAGATCCCGGGTCGGGGAGCGGAACCAGTTGAGCAGGCTGAAGATCACGGCGAAGACGATCAGGTAGGCCAGCAGAACCGCCAGAGCCTGGAACGTGGCGTTGCCATCGAAATAGACGTTGTTCCGCAGCAGGATGTAGGCGTTTCGCGGTGGCAGAAACGGCCCGATGTCAGCCCAGAAGCTCGGCAGATACGAGACTCCGTTGGAGCCACCCGACGACGGATTGCCGAACTGAATGAAGATCACCAGGGTCGCGACGATGCCGAGCGGACCAAGCAGTCGCCTGAGGACCGCTGTGACAACTGCCACCACCACGATTACAAGGGTGATGATCGGCCAGACCAGGAAGAACGCGTCCCCCGGCAGCGCTTTGAGAATCACGGTGGCGATCAGATCGATGATCAGGGCTCCGGCAGCGGCGAAGCCCAGGAGAATCATCCCGTGCCATCGCCCGGACGCAGCCGTGGCGTTCGCAAGGACCGAGGCACCCATGTATCCACCGATCAGCATGGGCAGGAGCAGAATACCGATGACGAGGGCGCCGGGATCGTTCTCGGCCAGGGGTGTCGGGGCGTACTTTTCGACCTTGATCGGACTTGCGAGTTCTTTCGCGGCACCTTCGAACTGCGCCGCAAGGTCCAGGGGCGCGAGGTCGCTGATCGTCGGCACGACGATCAGCTTGGTGCCGGCCGGGTCAGAGACCAGGGCACCCCAGATGTCGGCCCTGTCAATGGCTTGCCTGGCTGCGGCCTCGTCCGGGAACTGCTGGACGGAAAGCGAGTAGTCCTTCTCCACGGCCCCGATCAGCTTTGACGAACCCACTGTGCCGAAGGGCATGTTGTCCGCTTCGGGATCGTGACCGGAGCTCATGTAGTTGAGCGCGAACAGACAGGTCAGCAGGCTCGCAATAGCCACGGGGATGCCCACGGTGATCCAGCGATTTGGCTTTGCGGCCCGGCCCTCCGGCTCCGCAGCATCAGCTTCCGCAGCGCGACCCTGCTTCTCCACCTGGAACCGCCGGAAGATGAACAGCGCCGCAATGCCCGCAACCGCGTACAGCGCAAGGACGAGAATCGGGGTGAGGATGTTGTGGCCGTCGAAATAGATCACGTTCTTGAACAGTTCGACACTGTTCTGCGGGGGCAGCACCTTGCCGATGGTCTGCCAGAAGCTGGGAAGCAGGGCCAGGCCGGCACCACCCGCTGAAGCGCCGCCCAGCACGATGAAGAGCAGGGCGACGAGAAGCGTTCCGAAACGCCCTGCAGATCCCCATGATGGCGCTGGCCGAGGCCGACACAGCGAAAGTCACGAGGGCGAAGCAGGCGAAGAGCGGCCAGAAATGCTCGGAGGAGTAGGCACCGATCAGGGGACCGGCAATCAGGTCGATTGCCAGGGCACTGCCCAGCGAGAAGGCGAGCAGCAACCCGATCCGGGCCCGTCGGGTGACCGTGCCGGTCGACTTGGCCAGCATCATCGCGATGAAGTAGCCGCCGACGAGTGTCGGCAGGAGCAGCAGTCCGGCGACGGCGCCGACCCGGTCACGCTGCGGCAGGGGAACCGCATTGGCAACCTCAAGCGACTGCTGATTCTTCTTTGCGGCAGCCTCGAAAGCTGCGGTGAGTTCAACCGCGCCGAAGAAGCTCTTTGCCTCGGCGAGAATCAGCGAATCGCCGCTCGAACCGGAGACGTAGGCGCCGTAGATGTCGCCCTGCTCAACCGCGATTCGGGCCTGAGACTCATCCGGATAGGTAGTGGTGTCCAGCGAGAATTCACCTTCAACCTCGCTGAACACACTTGACGACCCGACTACGCCGAAGGGCATGTTCACGGGCTCCAGCGTCTTGACCGTGCTGGCAAGACATAGCGCGAGAAGCCCCATCGTGATCACGACCACAGCCAGGGCAACCACCGTCGGCTTCTTCTTGCCGGCCGGTGCTTCGACCTCTTCGGAACCGATGTCTTCATTCATGGCGCGGCTTCCCCTCGGATTAAAGTTCAAACGGTTCGATCAGGACTCTCGGCGGCAGTAGCCGGGCATTGCCGGGCCCAGCAGCTTGAGCCGGACTCGCTGGCGCGACTACTGCTTGCCTTCCTTCTACTTCTTCTGGTTCTTCTTGTCCGCCTGCTTCGCCTTGCTGGCTGCGGCGGCCTTCTGCTGCTTCTTGCTGATCGGCTGAAGGGCGTGGATGCTGGAATAGCCGACCAGGTAGAGGTTCTTGCCATCGGAAAGGGCCGGCATGTAGGCACCGGTGTGGTAGTTGAAGGTTTCCTGGCCCGACCTGGCGCTGATTCCGTAGATGTTGGTGTCGTCAAAAGTGGCCGCGTAGACGGTGCGACCGATGACGCTGAGCGATCCGATCACCCGGCCATTCATGTCGAAGGTCCAGCGCGCCTGTCCGCTCCTGGCGTCCAGGGCGTAGGCGTTTCCGTCGAAGGACCCGATGTAGACGGTGGGAGGGGTGCCGGGCACCTGGGCCACCGTCGGTCCGGAGTAGACGTAGCCTCCGGTAGAGAAGGTCCAGGCAAGCTCACCGGTGTTGGCGTCGAAACTGTAGACCCGGCTGTCGTTATTGCCGGCGTAGACGCGGCCGAAGGCGACCGCGGGGGTCGAATAGAAAGCACCGGGCTGGCCCAGGCCGGGACCGAGGGCCTGGGTCTGCCAGCGGATATCGCCATTTGAAGCGCGAACCGCGGTCATCGCACCGCCGTAGTCGCCGACGTAGAGCGTTCCGTTGTTGTAAGCGGGGGCACCCTTGATCGCCCCGGCTACCGAGGTCTCCCAGACCGCTCTGCCGTCCTTCTTCTTCAGGGCGTAGAGCACGCCGTTCTCGCAGCCGAAATAGACGCGGTCACGAACCACCACCGGCGAGGACTCCGACCGGCACGGCAGCGATTTCTTCCAGATCTGCTTGCCGTTCTTCGCATTCAGCGCCATGACCTGACCGGGCTCGAGGTTCACGATGTAGAGGCGACCCTGGGAGTAGGTCGGTGTTGATGCGTTGAGGCTCGCGATCTTGCGGTTCCACCGGGTCTGGCCGGTCTGCGTGTCCAGAGCATGAGCGAAACCGTCGTTGTCGACGAAGTACATGGTGCCGTCGACGATCGCCGGCGGGAATTCGAGCAGCGGCGTATCGCCGTACTTCCAGAGTCGCTTGAAGGGCGGCTTGATGCCGTTGACCGGCAGGTAGCCGGTCCTCTGCCGGTCGTATCTGAAGGTCGGCCAGTCGACGGTGGTGTCCTTCGGCTTCGGCTTCGGCTCCTTGACCGGCGCTTCGAACGGCACCGTCGGGTTGCTGACGTCGTCCGGACGCTTCAACTGGCTCCAGGCGATCGCTGCCGCCCCGGCAAGCAGCACGGCCGCTATACCCGCGATGATCGCCAGTCGCCGACGGTTCTGCCACCAGCGTTCGGGCTTGCTTTCGGGCGGGACGGGGTTTTCTGTTTCGTCATTCATCTGGAGGAGCGATCATGCTACGCGAGAGAGACGATGGCCGTTCCGAACAGAACCACAGACCCGGCAGTGCTGGCCACCCTGATCGAGGGCGAGCCGGCCGTCGGTTCCGTGCTCGCGGCGGCAGCAGATCAGACGGTCTACCTGGTGGGTGGCTCGGTGCGCGACGCACTGCTGGGACTTTCCGGTCCCGGGCCCGATCTCGACCTCGCACTCGACGGGCCCGTAGCCGATGTCGCCAGGGGCCTCGACCCGAATGCCCTTCTCCACGAACGCTTTGACACGGCCGAGCTGGAAATCGACGGCCGCTCGGTCGACATCGCGCGGACCAGGACCGAGCAATACCCGCACCCCGGAGCGCTGCCGGTTGTAGCGCCTGCCCGGATCGAGGACGACCTCCAGCGACGCGACTTCACGATCAACGCTCTTGCCGTCAAAGTGGAAGACCCGGGTACTTTGATCGACCCCCGGGACGGTCGCAGCGACCTGGAGCGTGGACTGTTGAGGGTGCTTCACGACGAATCCTTCGTCGATGACCCGACTCGTGCCCTGCGTGCGGCTCGCTACTGCGCGAGGCTCGGTTTCGATCTCGAGCTGAAGACGGCCGAACTGGTCCGTGCGACTGAACTTCACCGGGTCTCGAGGGAGAGGGTCGACAACGAGTTGGCCCTGATTGCCGACGAGCCAACGGCGCTGGAAGCACTGAGACTCGCTTCCGCCTGGGGCCTGCTCGACATCCCGGAAGAGCGCCTTGAGTTGACAGCATCTGCGCTGGAGCTGATTGCCCAGCCGGCCTGGGGAAAGTTCTCCGACCGGCGGGCAGTGGTGCAGGCTGCGCTCCGCGGACCGGGACCGGATGATGTTGCCGACCTGGTCGCCTATCCGGGCACGGCCAGCCTGGCTGTCGCCGCGGCGACCGGGCGCTCGGAACTGGAACTCGTCATCGCCCGCGCCATTGGTGCCGAGTGGCTCGACCTCTGGTTGCACGAGTGGCGTGGTGTGGAGCCCGAGGTGACCGGGGACGACTTACTGCGGGCGGGCATCCCGGCGGGACCGGCGATAGGGGTCGGTCTGAATGCGGCACTGGAAGCGCGTCTCGATTCCGGGCTGCGTGGCCGCGAGGCACAGGTTGCGAGAGCTGTTGCTGCCGCGAGGAGAAGCCTGAGGGGCAGCCCGCAATCTTGAAGTGGCGTCGGCTGGACGGGGTTGAGTGGCTGGAGGCGGACCTTCCGGGGGCTACCGTCTGCTTCTCGACGAGAACAGGCGGCGTGAGCCGGCCTCCGTTCGACAGCCTGAACCTCGGAATTCTCACCGACGACCAGCCTCGGAGGGTCATGGAGAACCGCCGACGACTCTGCGCAGCCGTCGGTCTTGACCCCCGACGAGTCGCGATGGCCCGCCAGGTGCACGGAGACAGGATCATTCTCGCTCCGACGACGACGGACCGGGAATATTTCATCATCCGGTGCCTGAGCCCCCCGAAGCCGACGGTCACGTCACGGATGCGCCCTCTCTGCCGATGCTGGTCCTCGTCGCCGACTGCCTGCCGGTAGCTGTCAGGGGAAGCAAAGGGCTGGCGATGCTTCACTGCGGCTGGCGCGGACTCGCCGGTCGGCTGGTCGACGATGCCGTAGCTCTGGTCGAGGGCTCCCATGCGGTGATTGGCCCGGGCATCGGGCCATGCTGCTTCGAGGTGGGGCCGGAGGTGCGAACCGCTTTCGAAAGCCTGGGCGAGGGGATAGCTGATGGCAGGATGTGCGACCTGCCCGAGGTTGCCCGCCGCGTCCTGGCGAGAGCCGGGGTGACGGAGATCGAGAGCAGCGGAGATCTGTACATCCTGTGAACCGGACCGGTTCTTTTCCCACCGCCGCGACGGCGGCACGACGGGACGGCAGGCCGGCCTTGCCTGGCTTCACTGAGTGACCGTAGACCTGCAGTTCTGCGAATAAACCCTGCAACTGCGCCCAAAGCTGCATAATCTGGCAGGATTCGCCCGAGCGGGACCGAATCACCGCATACCTATGGCACTCAGAGACTCCTGGCATCGAACCCTCGTCTACTTCGGCCTAGCCGAAGAAAGCGACCACCACCACGACGACTACGACGGGTATGACGACGAGTACCTGGACGAAGACGACGCGCACGACTCCAGGCGGGATCGAGGCCGAAGCCGCGAGGCCAACGTCCGGCGCCTGCCGACAAGTCGCCGCTCCCGCCACGACGAGATCGACGACATTTTCGCTGACGACGATCTGGCACCACGTTCACGGACCAGAACGCTGAGGCCGGTTGACGATGACCACGGTGACGATGTACAGGTTCACCTCGTCATCCCCCGGAACTTCAACGATGCCCAGCAGGTCGCTGACCAGTTCAAGCGCAAGGTGCCGGTGATTCTCAATCTCCAGACGACCGACCACGAACTCTCCAAGCGCCTGATCGACTTTGCCTCCGGCCTGACCTACGCAATGGACGGCGGCATGCAGCGGATCGCAGAGAAGGTCTTCCTGCTGACTCCGCGCAACGTCGAGGTCTCGGCTGAAGAAAAGGCCCGACTGATCGACAAGGGTTTCTTCAACCAGTCCTGACCGGGCATTGACCGGACCCCGTTCGGGTCCGGGTAAACTGCGCTCCATGGTTGTCGGCTTCATAGGTTCCGGAAACATGGCTGCTGCCATGGCCCGGGGCTGGGCTGCCGCCGATCCGCCCGAGACGATGCTCTTCACTGACAGCGGTTCCGGACGTGCGACGGCGCTGGCGGACGAGGTCGGCGGCATCGCTATCAGGGGCAATGCTGACCTGGTCGAGCGCAGCGACTTCGTTGTGCTTGCCATGAAGCCCCATGCGCTGGACGAGGTCGCTCTGGCGTTGCCCTCGCCCAAAGCCGTGCTCTCTCTGCTTGGAGCGACAAGGCTGGAGACACTCGAGCAGCACTTTCCCGACTCAACCGTGCTCCGGCTGATGCCAAACCTGGCGGTCGAGGCGAATCGGGGAGTCATTTGCGTGGCCAGCGGGGAACATGCTGACCCGAAGACAGTGTCGCGGGCTCACGGCGTACTCGATCATCTTGGAAAGGTCGTGGAGCTGCCCGACGAGCAGATGGACGCCGCCACCGCGGTGATGGGCTGCTCGCCCGCGTACTTCGCCGCCGCGGCCGCCGCGCTGGCCGGAGTAGGCGTAAGTGAGGGCCTTCACGCCGACGTGTCCAGCGCCATGGTCGCCGAGGCCCTTGCCGGAACCGCGGCCCTGCTGGCGCGGAGGACGCCGTTCGAGATTCAGGTCGCAGTTGCTTCACCCGGAGGCAGCACAGAGGCTGGTCTGGAAGCGCTTGAGGCGGCCGGTGGTGCGGGGGCATTCCGCAGTGCGGCCGAAGCCTCGCTTCGCCGGATGCGCGGAGAGCAGTGACGGAGTTCGAGCCACTGTTTGCCCTGTCCAGGGGCGATGCCGCCAGCTACGTCAGCGCATTGTTCACGGTGTACATCGTTCTGATCTTCATTCGAATCCTGGTCTCCTGGATCCCTCGCATGCCGCAGAACACCGTTCTCCAGGCGATTGTCAACTTCGCCCGGCAGACCACCGATCCGTACCTCAACATCTTTCGCCGGATCCTGCCGCCGGTCGGAGGATCCGGACTGGCACTGGACCTGAGCCCGATGATCGGACTGATCCTCTTGCTGATCGGACAGTCGATCGCGACCGGGATCGTCAGCGGTTGAACAGACGCCACTCACTGAGCGGCATCGCTGCAGTCGCAGCCGTGGTCATCGCCCTCGATCAGATCACAAAGGAAGTGGTCAACTCGACGCTGACCAGGGGCGAAGTGATCGAGGTCGTCGGGCCGCTCAAGCTCACCCTCACTTACAACGATGGCGTTGCCTTCGGGCTGGCCGGGGGTGGGGGGATTCTGGTGATCGCGCTGGCGATGGTCGCCCTCGTCGCCCTGGGTGCTTTCATTGCTTCCGCCCCTGATCGACTGACCACCTGGCTGGCCGGCGGTCTGATTCTCGGTGGCGCGGTCGGAAACCTGATCGACCGGGTCCGTCTCGGGCACGTCACGGACTTTGTACTCGTCTCCGGATGGCCGGCCTTCAACCTCGCCGACAGCGCGATCACGGTCGGAGTGGTTCTGCTCGCATGGACCGTCATCCGCGACGACGGTGGAGCCGGAAAAAAGGCTGAGCGGGACGGGGCGGACCCGGGCGACGCGGAACTCACGGAGGGACAAGATGAGCAGGCAGCCTGAACAGCGGTATCGGGTCGTCTTCGGCGACGAGCACCTGGCGGTGATCGACAAGAGCGCCGACCTCGTAATCCACCCGGCACCCTCCTATGAAGGCGAAACCCTGGTCGATTTGCTCGGGGACGAGCTTTCGGGCGGCGACGACCCGGAGCGACCGGGCATCGTCCACCGGCTTGATCGCGGCACCAGCGGCCTGCTGGTTGTCGCTCGCGACCCGGAGTCCCACGCGAAGCTCCAGGAGATGATCCGTGACCGCACGGTCAAGCGCACTTACCTTGCCCTCGCCGACGGTCGCTTTCGCTCGAGAACCGGCACGATCGACGCTCCGATCGGCCGAGCCTCACGGAAACGGCACAGGATGGCGGTCAACGGCGCCTCGCCGCGCGAGGCGAGGACCCATTTCGAGGTCAGGGAGAGCCTGAAGCGTGACACCCTTCTGGAGGTCAGGCTCGAGACCGGGCGAACCCACCAGATCCGGGTCCACATGGAGGCGATAGGCCACCCGCTGGTCGGTGATTCAACCTACGGAGGACCGGAACGCTACGGGCTCGAACGGCAGTTTCTCCACTCCTGGCGGCTCGCCTTCGCCCATCCGGCTACCGGGGAAGAACTCGCCTTTGAGGCCGGCCTTCCGCTTGAACTCGAATCCGCACTGAAGGAAGCGCAGGGAATCTGACCCCCGGCACTACCGGAAGCGGTTTCAGCGGCTAGACTCCCGCGCCAACCGTATTCCCTAACCCCCGATGCTCCGACACGGCTCCTGCCCTCAAGAAGGGTCACCGTTGAAGGACTCGGACGGATCCGTTCAAACTTTCACCCAAGGAGAAGTATGTCTCAGGTAGGAATCCAGGAATTGCTGGAGGCCGGAGTTCATTTTGGCCACCAGACCAGCCGTTGGAACCCGAATATGCGCCGCCACATCGCCGGCGAGATCGATGGGATCCACATCATCGACCTGCTGCAGACCGAGGAGATGCTCGAAGACGCGCGGCGTTTCGTCGGCGAGCTGACCAGTGGCGGCGGCAAGGTGCTGTTCGTAGGCACCAAGAAGCAGGCTTCGGGAGTGGTCGAGGAATGGGCCGACCGGGCCGGCATGCCTTACGTCAGCCGACGCTGGCTGCCCGGACTGCTGACCAACTACAACATCGCTTCAGCCCGGATCAAGCGACTCCATGAGCTGACCGAACTGACCGAGACCGGTCAGATCGAGCTCCTGCCGACCAAGGAGCGCATGAACATGCAGGCCGAACTGGCCAAGCTCGAGTTCGCCCTGGGCGGCGTGCGCGACATGGACCGGGTGCCCGACGCCGTATTCATCATCGACCTGAAGTCCGAGGAGATCGCGCTGCGCGAGGCGACCCGCCTCCGTCTCCCGGTCATCGCACTGGTGGACAGCAACTGTGACCCGGGCAACATCGACTACGTGATTCCCGGCAACGACGACGCGATCCGCTCCTGCGGACTGGTCATCTCGACCGTCGGCGAGGCAATCGAGCAGGGTGCCGGTGCCTGGGCCGTGATCGAAGAGAAGCGCCGAGCCGAAGAAGCCGCGCGCCGTGAGAAGGAAGAAGCCGAGAAGCGCAAGCGTGAGGAAGAGGATCGCGTTCGTCGCGAGGCCATCGAGAAGGAACAGGCCGAGGAACGCGCCCGCAAGCGCGCCGAGGAGCAGGCCAAGGCCCAGGCAGAAGCCGCCAAGCCGGCCGAGAAGCCGCATCCGCAGGCCGTGCCCGATGACAAGCCGCACCCTCAGGCAATCCAGGAAGACAAGCCGCATCCGCAGGCCGTGCCCGATGACAAGCCTCATCCGCAGGCCGTGCCCGATGACAAGCCGCACCCGCAGGCAGTTCTCCCGGACCATCCGCAGGCCGTAGCGCCCGATCCGGAGCCCGCCAGGGAAGAGGCTGAAGCCGAGAGCACCGAGGAGGAAGCCAAGTGAGCAAAGTAACCGCAGCAGACGTCAAGGCGCTCCGCGAGAAGACCGGCGCCGGAATGATGGACAGCAAGGCAGCCCTGACCGAGGCCGATGGCGACATCGACCGCGCAATAGAGCTGCTCCGCGTCAAGGGTCAGGCCTCTGCGGCCAAGCGCTCCGACCGCGGTACCTCCGAAGGTGTGGTCGCGTCCTACATCCACGCCAACAAGAAGGTCGGCGCGATGGTCGAGATCCAGTGCGAGACAGACTTCGTCGCGCGCAACGACGACTTCTCCGCTTTCGCCTACGAAGTCGCGATGCATGCGGCAGCCGCTTCGCCGACCGTGGTCTCGGGCGACGAGATCCCCGAGGACGAAGTCGCCGCCGAGCGTCGTATCTTCGAAGAGAAGGCGCGGGAAGAAGGCAAGCCCGACAACGTTGTCGAACGCATCGTCGAAGGCCAGATCGCCAAGTGGAAGAAAGACGTGGCCCTGCTCGAGCAGCAGCACGTCAACACCGACAAGCACGACTCGAAGACGATCGAGCAGATGCGCGAGGCGCTGGCCGCCAAAGTCGGAGAGAACGTAGTCATAGCCAGGTTCTCGGTCTTCCGGATCGGCGAATAGGCGGAGGCCGGGAACGTGACGAGCGTGCCTGAGCCCCGTTTCAAGAGGATCCTGCTGAAGCTTTCGGGCGAGGCCCTGATGGGCGAGCTCGACTTCGGCACCGATCCGGCACAGGTCGAGCGCATCGCGCGACAGATCCGCGTTGTGTGTGAGCGCGGGGTGGAGGTGGCGATCGTCGTCGGAGCCGGCAACATCTACCGCGGAATCGACGGCGCGGCCCAGGGAATGGACCGGGCGACCGGTGACTACATGGGGATGATGGCGACGGTCCTGAACGCTCTCACGCTCCAGGACGCGCTTGAGAAGCACGGACAGTTCACCCGGGTGATGTCGGCGATCGATGTGCGCGAGGTGGCCGAGCCTTACATCCGCCGGCGCGCGATGCGCCATCTCGAGAAGGGCAGAGTGGTGATCTTCGCGGCCGGAACCGGCAATCCGTTCTTCACCACGGACACCGCGGCGGCGCTCAGGTCGCTGGAGATCCACGCCGAGGCGATCCTGATGGCCAAGAACGGTGTCGAAGGCGTCTACGACGCTGATCCGTCAATCGATTCGAGCGCCGAGTTCATTCCGGAGATCAGCCATCTGGAGGCGATCGAGCGCGGTCTCAAGGTGATGGATTCAACCGCGCTCAGCCTCTGTATGGACAACGATCTGCCGATCCACGTCTTCAACATGGCGGACGAGCGCAATATAGATAGGATCGTTTCCGGCGAGAAGGTGGGCACGCTGGTCAGTTCAGACCTGCAGGGCCGCTCGGAGCCGAACCCCAGATCATGATCGACGACCTGCTCTCAGACGCCAAAGACCGGATGGACAAGTCCGTTGCCTCGACCAAGGGCGAATTCGCCACGGTCAGGACCGGCCGCGCCACTCCGCACCTGCTCGACCGGATCCACGTCGACTACTACGGTGCCAATACACCCCTGGCCCAGATGGCGAACGTGGCGGCCACAGAAGCACGCATGCTGACCATCACCCCTTTCGACAAGTCGGTTATCGGTTCGATCGAGAAGGCGATTCTCGAATCGGATGTCGGTCTGACGCCCTCGAACGACGGCAACGTGATCCGGCTCAACATTCCCGACCTGACCGAGGAACGCCGTCGGGAGATGGTCAAGGTCGTACACGGAGTCGCCGAAGAGGGAAGGGTCGCCGTGCGAAACGTGCGTCGCGACGTGATGGCCGACCTCCGGGAGCTGAAGAAGGAAGGCGAGGCCGGGGCCGACGACGAGCATCGTGCCGAAGCCGCCCTGCAGAAGCTGACCGACGGAGCGATCGGCGAGATCGATTCCCTGCTCAAGGGCAAGGAAGAGGAAATCCTCGAGGTGTGAGCGGTCCCCGGTTCGTCGCGATCATCACCGACGGCAACGGCCGCTGGGCCAAGGAAAGAGGTCTGCCGGTGCAGGAAGGCCACCGCGCCGGAGCCGACACCGTAAAGAACCGACTGAAGGATGCGGTCGAGTTCGGAGTGGAGGAGCTGACCGTATTCTCGTTTTCGACCGAGAACTGGTCGCGATCGCCTGAAGAAGTGGCCGGCCTGATGCAGATGTTCTCTGAGCGGATCGCCAACGAGACTCCTGAACTTCACGAAGAGGGCGTCAGAATGCGTTTCATCGGTCGGCGCGAAGGGATCGAGCCTCGGCTGCTCGAGCAGATGGACGAGGCTGAACAGTTGACTGCGGCCAACGATCAGATCACTTTCTTCATCGCCTTCAACTACGGCGGCCGTGCCGAGATCGTCGACGCCGCGCGCGCCTTCAGCGGCACCACCGAGGACGAGTTCCGACAGGGCCTCTACGCGCCCGACATGCACGACCCGGAGCTCCTGATCCGGACCAGCGGCGAGCAGCGTGTCTCCAACTACCTGCTCTGGCAGTGCGCCTACTCGGAATTCGTTTTCCGCGAGGAGCTGTGGCCGGACTTCGGGCGCGATGCCTTCGCCGAAGCCCTGGCTGAGTACGGCTCCCGTGACCGCCGCTTCGGATCGAGGCTTTCCTGATGGGGGAGACAGGGAAGAGGATCCTTGTCGCACTGCCATGGATCGCGGTGATTATCGTGATCGTCGTCGCCGGTGGACCCTGGTTCGCCGGGGCAGTCGCAATCCTGGGAGTGATCGGCCTGCGCGAGTTCTTCGCGATGACCGCCTCGTACCGCCCGATGGCCCTGGCCGCCTACGTCGGCCTGGTCGGAGTAGTCATCGCGGCCCTGCTGGGGACCGCTTTCAACGTGCTCATGCTGATGGCCGCGCCCTTTCTACTGATCTTTGCCGCTGCCGCACGGCGCAGCGACCGGAGCGACATCACCAGTTCGATGGCGATCACCCTTTTCGGGTTGTTCTGGATCGCCATCCCGCTTGCTCATGCAGTTCTGCTCAGGGATCTGCCCGACCACGGGGCGGCACTGGTCGTCAACGTGCTGGTCGGCACCTTTGTGGCTGATACCGGCGCCTACGCGGTCGGAAGGCTTTTCGGAAGCACGCCGCTGGCTCCGAAGCTCTCACCGAACAAGACGGTCGAAGGACTGATCGGCGGAATCGTTATCGGGACACTCGGCGTGTGGTGCGCCGGTCTCTACCAGGACTGGCTCTCCGGGGTGGACGCCTTGATCCTCGGGCTGGCGGTTGCATCGGTCGCCTGGATCGGTGATCTCTTCGAATCGATGATCAAGCGCGATCTCGGAACAAAGGACACCGGTACGCTGTTTGGACCGCATGGTGGTCTGCTCGACCGTCTCGACGCGGTGCTTTTCACCGTGGTGGTCGGGTACTACGTCTCGATCGCCCTCGTTTACTGAACTCGATCGCCCCGGCAGCAACCCCCGTCAGGCAGCCCCCCAGATGAAGAAAGTCGCAATCCTCGGATCAACAGGATCAATCGGCCGTCAGGCGATGGAGATCGTTGCCGCGTCCGGGGACCTGGAAGCAGTTGGACTCTCGGTCGGCTCGAACTGGCGTGAGGCGATCATTCAGGCCAGGGAGTCGGGCGTGCGCAACCTGGCGGTCGCCGATTCCGACGCGGCCGAGCAGGCCGGTCGGGAGTTCGACGGAACTGTTTTGGCTGGTGAGTCAGCGGCACGGGATCTGATCGACGCCTGCGGGCCGGACATGGTGCTGAATGGCATCGTCGGTGCCGCCGGACTCGGCCCGACCATCGCGACCCTGAATGCCGGAATCGATCTGGCTCTCGCGAACAAGGAGAGTCTGGTGATCGGTGGCGAGCTGGTGATCGAACTCGCCCGGGCAACCGGGAGCCGCATTCTTCCGGTCGACTCGGAGCATTCCGCGATCTTCCAGCTGTTGGAGAACGAATCACGAGACGCAGTCGAGCGAATCGTTCTCACGGCATCCGGCGGACCGTTCCGCGGCAGGGACAGCCTTGACGGCGTCACGATCGCCGAAGCGCTTGATCACCCGACCTGGGCGATGGGCGGCAGGATCACGATCGACTCGGCAACACTGATGAACAAAGGCTTCGAGATGATCGAGGCGCATCACCTCTTTGCGGCTGGTTATGACCGGATCGATGTCGTGGTTCACCCCCAGTCGATCGTTCACTCGCTGGTCGACCTGGTCGACGGCGCTACTCTGGCTCATCTCGGCAACCCCGACATGCGGGTTCCGATCGCCTATGCGCTCAACTGGCCCGCCCGTGGCGAGACACCGGTGGAACGGCTTGATCTGGCGACGGTCGGCCGCCTGGAGTTCGAACAACCTGACCTTGAGACTTTCCGTTGCCTGACTCTGGCCCGCGAGGCCGGCCTGGCCGGCGGCATTTCCCCGTGTGTACTGAACGCCTCCGACGAAGTGGCCGTGCAGGCGTTTCTGGAAGGCAGAATCAGCTTCAATGACATCGCCGCTCTGATCGAGCGCGTGCTCGACGACGTCGGAGATGGGCCCGCCCGGGATTTCCGTGAGCTCTTCGCAGTCGACGAAGCTGCACGAGAGCGCACCGAAGAGCTTGTCGGCGGGTTGAAGGCCTGATGAGTTTCCTGCTGGCATTCCTCGCCTTCGTTTCGCTGATCGTTCTCCACGAACTCGGTCACTTCGTCGCGGCCAAGTGGACCGGCATGAGGGTCGAGCGCTTCTTCCTGTTCTTCCCGCCCAAGCTCTTCTCGATCAAACGCGGTGAGACCGAGTACGGGGTGGGCGCACTTCCGCTCGGTGGCTTCGTGAAGATCACCGGGATGAACCCGGACGAAGAGCTTCCTCCGGAAATCGCCGCGCGCGGCTACTACCACCAGCCTGTCTGGAAGCGGATCGTGGTCATCGGCGCCGGGCCCGCGGTAAACATCTTCATCGCCTTCGCAATTCTTTTCGTACTGGCTTTCGGGATCCAGGAGGCAAGCTCTACGGTCGAAGAGGTCACAGCCGACTCTCCGGCCCAGACACGACTGCTGCCCGGCGACCAGATCATCTCGGTTGACGGCGTCAGCGGCGATCAGACTGCGATCGCCGATCAGATCAACTCTCACACCTGCGCTGGTGAGCCAGTGGACGGCTGCAGGGCAGAGGCCCCGGCCACGATCGTGGTCGATCGCGACGGCTCGGAGAAGACGCTGGAGATCACCCCCGTCTACGACGCGGCGGTCGATCGCAACCGGCTCGGCTTCATCTTCGGTACCTCGGACCTGAATCCGAGTCCGGGAGAGGCGGCCAGGATCTCACTCGACTTCATGTGGCTGGTCACCGCGAAGACGGTCAGCGCGCTCTCCAACATCTACAAAGCCGAGCAGCGCAAGGAACTGTCGGGTGTCGCGGGCAGCTACGAGGTGACCCGCCAGGCGATCGATATCGGTGCCCGCCAGGCATTGACCCTGGTTGCGCTGATCAGTCTTTCGCTGGGCATCATCAACCTGTTCCCGTTCCTGCCGCTCGACGGTGGCCACATCTTCTGGAGCGTGGTCGAGAAGATCCGAGGCAAGCCGGTTCCATTCGCTGTCATGGAGCGGGCCGGAATGATCGGATTCGTGCTCGTCATCGGGCTCTTCTTCATCGGTCTGAGCAACGACATCGGCCGCCTGACCGGCGAGGGATTCAATGTCAGATAGATTTCGTCGCGTTGTTGCCAGTTGAGAGGGATGAATGAAGGAGGAGCGGTGCCAGCGACCGAAGTCGTGACAGAGTTTTCCGGAGGACCAGGCTTTGAGCCGAAGTCCAACAATCTGTATGAGGCTTTCCTGAAGACGGTGGAACGGCAGGGCGACGCGCCCGCGATCGTCGCCGACGAAGAGGATGTCACGTATTCCTGGAGTGACCTGGCAACACGCGTCAAGGCGCTGGCCGGCGGACTGAACTCGCTGGGGCTGAAGCGGGCGGACACGATCAGCTTGCTGATGAACAACCGTTCGGACCTGATCCCGACCGATCTTGCGGCAGTCTCGCTGGGCGCGGTCCCGTTCTCGATTTACCAGACTTCATCGCCAGAGCAGATTGAATACGTGCTCACCGACTCGGCCGCGAAAATCATCATCATCGAACCTGAGTTTCTGCCGAATCTGGAGCAGATCAGGGGCAACCTGCCTGACCTCGAGCATGTGGTCGTTCTCGGCGGTGACGGCGGAACGATGAGCTACGACGCCTTGATGGAAGTCGACCCGGAATTCGATCCGGGTCCGCACTCGGCAGAGATCGGCCTCGACGATCCGCTCACCCTGATCTATACCTCGGGCACCACCGGGCCTCCGAAGGGCGTCAGCCTGACCCACGGAAACCTCCTGCGCGCGATGACCTCGGTGATGGAGGGGGTCATGCACCTGCCCAACACCGACGCAAGGGTTATTTCCTGGCTGCCTGCGGCTCATATCGCAGAACGCGGAGCCAATTACTACTCGGCGGTAATCAACGGTTTCGCTGTTCACATCTGCCCCGACCCGAGACGCATCATCGAGTACCTGCCCAAGGTCCGGCCCACCTGGTTCTTCGCTGTTCCGCGGATCTGGGAGAAGTTGAAGGCTGGTCTCGAAAGCATGCTCGCCGGCCTGCCTGACGAACAGCGCGAGGGTGCCCAGGGCGGACTCGACGCGGCAATTCAGAAGGTGCGCCTGGAGCAGGCCGGCGAGGAAGTCCCGGCAGAGATCGCGGCGGCAGCGGCGGCAGCGGACGAAGCCCTGTTCTCGGCACTCCGGACCAACCTCGGTTTCGACAAGGCGGTCGCGGTCAGTGTCAGCGCGGCACCGATCCCGGTCGAAGTGCTTGAGTTCTTTCATGCGATTGGAATTCCGGTAGGTGAACTCTGGGGAATGTCGGAGACCTGCGGACTGATCACCATGAACCCGCCTTCACGGATCAAGCTCGGCACCGTCGGACCGCCCGTTCCCGGAGCAGAGGTCAAGGTCGCCGAGGACGGCGAGTTGCTGACCCGCAGCCCGTACGTGATGCCCGAGTACCGCAACCAGCCGGAAAAGACCGCCGAGACGATCATTGACGGATGGCTCCACACCGGCGATATCGGTGCGATCGACGAAGACGGTTACGTGACCATCCTCGACCGCAAGAAGGAGCTGATCATCAATGCGGCCGGCAAGAACATGTCCCCGGCGAACATCGAGGCGCATGTCAAGGCGTCTTCGCCTCTGGTCAGCCAGTGCGTGGCGATCGGTGACGGCCGCCCGTACAACGTTGCCCTGATCGTTCTCGATCCTGACTTCGCGCCCGTATGGGCGTCGCAGAACGGTCTCGACGGGCTCTCCCTCGAGCAGCTCGCAGGCGAGGAGAAGATGATCGCGGCAGTCCAGGCCGGTCTCGACGAAGCTGCCACCAAGATGGCGCGGGTCGAGCAGATCAAGAAGTTCAGCATCATCCCGGGCGAGTGGCTGCCGGGTGGCGATGAACTCACTCCGACGATGAAGCTCAAGCGCAAGCCGATCTCCGAGAAGTACCAGGCGGAAATCGAAGCGCTCTACGCAGCCTGAGCTGAAAGGAAACCGTGGCCGGACAATCCGGGCAGTTCGAACACATTGCGCTGACTCGCCTTCCGGAGCTTCAGCTGGCGAGCGGACTGTTTCGGGCCACGCCGCGGGTTGAGACGGCGGACGAGCCCGGTTCCGACGCAAGCACGCTACGTGCCGGCACGATAGTTCTGCTCGGGCTGCTGCGGGCAGACGAAGTCGGCGTAAGGCACCCGTTCTCCACCGGCGCCCTCAGGACGCGGATCCTGGGTGACCTTGGTGGGCAATCTGCCGGACCGGGGGAGCTCGGGCTGGCGCTTTGGGCGGAATCCCGGGCCGACGGGGGCGCCATCGGTGAGATCACCGGCCTGATCATGCGCCAGGTAGCGGGGCGATTTGACCGGATCACTCTGGAGCAGCTGGCCTGGCTGGTTTCCGGACTTACGGCGTCCTCAGAGCGCTCCGGCGGTGAGCAGACGGCGACGCTTCTCGACCAGGCCGAGGGTGAGCTCCTGGCGCGAATGGCGGCCGGGACCGGACTGATGCACGACCCCTACCACCGCATCGGCGGAGGACTGACCCCGGTCGCGGGACAGTTCCACTCACTGATCGCGCTCGACCAGCTGGTGCGCTCCGAGCGAGGCGAGAACGACCGTGAACCGGCTCAGAGGCTGGCCTCCGCGCTGCTTTCCCTTCAACGCGAAGACGGCTCCTGGCCTGGAATTGTCGACTCGCTACGTGGCGAAGCTGCGGCGTTCTATCCGGTTCTGACCGTGACCCAGGTGGCCCTGGCACCGATTGCACTGCGTGGCGCGTCGCGGCTCGGCCTCGAAGGCGATTTCGATGGTGCGATCGCCCGATCGATCGCCTGGGCTGAAGGCGAAAACCGCCTCGGCTTCGGCCTGATCCACGAGCAGGAAGCGAGGCTGGACCGCGGAATTCTGCCTCGCCGCGACCCCGGTGCCGTATCGCGCGGCTTCAGCACCGCTGCCCGCCGGCTGCGTGGACGACTGGTCGAGCCCCAGCCCGAGCGGTTGATCCTCGATCCTGATGTGGCGAGCGAGGACCTCGGCTGGCTGCTTGAGGCCTGGGCCGGCTACTGACCTAACCGGCCGGAACCTGATCCTCCGGTAGCCTGCAGGGGTGGCTTCAAAGAGACAGATCTTCGTAGGAAGGGTTCCGGTGGGCGGCGGTGCACCGGTCGTGGTTCAGACCATGACCAAGACCGAGACCGCCAACCTCGAAGCGACCATGGAGCAGATCGAGAAGGTCGCCGAAGCCGGCGCCGACGTGGTCCGGGTTGCGGTTCCCCGCGACAAGGATGTCGAAGCACTGAAGACGATCGTCAAGCGCTCACCGATCCCGGTCATCGCCGACATCCATTTCAACCACACCCTGGCCCTCAAAGCGATTGAGGCCGGTGCCGACTGCATCCGGCTCAATCCGGGCAACATCGGCGGACGCGACAAGGTCGCCGAGGTCGCCGAGCTGGCCAACCTCAAGAAGGTCCCGATGCGGATCGGGGTCAACTCCGGTTCGCTGCCCAGGCACCTTCACGCTCTGGAGGAGGAGAACCCGACCGAAGCCCTGGTAACCGCCGCGGTCGAGTTCGTCACCCTGATGGAAGGCCTCGACTTCACCAACTTCAAGGTTTCGATCAAGTCGACCAACGTGCCGAATACGATCGCCGCCAACCGGCTGCTCTCGGAGAAAATTCCGTACCCGATCCATCTGGGTATCACCGAGGCCGGCACCAAGTGGTCGGGCTCACTCAAATCCGCCGTTGGGATGGGTGCCCTGCTCGCCGACGACATCGGCGACACGATCAGGATCAGCCTTTCAACCTTCCATGCCGAAGAAGAAGTCAAGGTCGCCTGGGAGATCCTCAAGGCGCTTCAGCTGCGCGAGCGCGGCCCGGTGCTGATCGCCTGCCCGACCTGCGGCCGGCTCCAGTTCGACATGGACGCAGTCGTTGCCGAGGTGGAGCAGCGTCTCGAAGGCTACGAGGAGGCGATCGAGGTGGCCGTGCTCGGCTGTGCGGTCAACGGGATCGGCGAGGCCAAGCACGCCGACTTCGGCATCGCCGGTGCCAAGAATGAAGGCGTCGTATTTGCCCACGGCAAAGCCCTGAAGAAGGTCCCGACCTCAAAACTGGTCGACACGCTGTTCGAGCAGATCGACCTGTCGCTCGACCGCGGCGGCGAGGTTGAGTTCGACGAAAAGGAATCAGCCGAAGGCCAGGCCTGGGTCCAGAAGATCGAAGAAGAGAACGCCGGGGACCTGACTCCGGAGAAGATCGCTGCGTTGGAGAAGGAAGCGGCGCTCAGCGACGAGGCCGACAAGCTGCTGGTCGACGAGGATGTTTCGCCGACCGCCGGACGGAGATTTACCCGCGCCTGAGCCGAAGCGCGACCGGGGATGTGCCGATCTGAGAGCGGTCAGAACGGGGTCAGAGGGGTTGCCGACGACGTTTCGGGTTGAGGCGGCAATGCCCCCGATGCCGCCCCCCGGTCGCGCCGGTAGATTACGGCGCTATGACTCGTGTCTCGCAGACCCTGCTGCCCACTCTGAAGGATGCACCCGCCGACGCGGAGGCGATCAGCCATCGTCTTCTGGTGAGGGCCGGCATGGTGCGGCAGATGGGTGCCGGGCTCTGGACCTGGCTGCCGGCCGGACTGCGGTCCCACCGGAAGGTGGAGGCCATCCTCCGAGAGGAGATGGAGCGGGCCGGCGCGCAAGAGGTTTCGATGCCGGTACTGCAGCCTTCGGAACCGTGGGAGAAGACCGGGCGGCTGGGCATCGACGAGCTTTTCAAGCTCGAAGACCGCAAGGGCTCGCCGATGGTGCTGGCGATGACGCATGAGGAATGCATAACCGGGCACATGGCTAAAGAAGTGCGCTCTTACCGCGACCTGCCCAAGATGCTTTTCCAGATTCAGGTGAAGGAGCGTGACGAACCGCGTCCTCGGGCCGGCGTGCTGCGAACCCGCGAGTTCGTGATGAAAGACGCCTACAGCTTCGACCGGGATACCGCAGGACTTGAAGCCAGCTACGCGGCGATGAGCGATGCCTACGAAAAGATCTTCGACCGCACGGGCCTGCGCTGGTACCGGGTCGAAAGCGATGTCGGCATGATGGGCGGGCTCGGTGCCCATGAATACATGGCGCCCTGTGAGGCGGGGGAGGACACGGTCGTGCTGGCTCCCGGATACGCCGCCAACCTCGAAATCGCCTCAGCCAGCCCGCGGGAGGTCGAGCTTCCGCCGGCTCTCGACGCGCCGGAAGAGGTCATGACCCCTGAGCTCAAGACCGTGACAGAGGTGTCAGGCCAGCTTGGCGTCAGCCCCGGTGCGCTGATCAAGTCGGTGCCGATGGTCAGCGACGACGGGGAGATGATCCTCGTCCTGGTTCGCGGTGACGACCAGGTCAACCCGATCAAACTTGCCAATGCGCTGGGTTTCGCGTCCCGCACTGCACGCGAGGATGAGATTGCCGAAAAGCTCGGCCCGCCCGGCTTCATTGGACCGGTCGGCGCTTCTGTTCGCATCCTCAAGGACACGGCTGTAAAGGGTTACGGCCTGGTCACGGGTGCCAACCGGGTTGACCTGCACCTGAGGGGCGTCGAGCCCGGAAGGGACTTCGAGTTTGAAGAGGCCGACGTGCGCATGGTCAGGTCGGGCGACCTCACCGCTGACGGTGACGAAGTGACGCTTGAGGCCGCAATCGAAGTCGGCAACATCTTCAAGCTCGGGACCCGCTACAGCGAGCCCCTGGGCGCCAGGTTCCTCAATGAAGAGGGCAACGAGAACGCGATCGTGATGGGCAGCTACGGCATCGGTCCGGCACGGATCGTCGCGGCTGCCGCCGAGCAGCTCGCCGACGGCAAAGGTCTCTGCTGGCCGGTCGCGCTCGCCCCGTGGCAGATTCACCTGGTTTCGCTGGCAAAGGCGGATGAACCGGAGCGGGAAGCTGCGGACCGGCTCTACGACGAACTGACTGCGGCCGGTCTCGAGGTTCTCTACGACGACCGCGATGCCGGTCCCGGTCAGAAGTTGACCGACGCCGAGCTGATCGGCTGTCCGCTTCGGGTGGTCGCGGGCCGGAGGGGACTGGCTGACGGGATCTTCGAAGTCAGCGAGAGGCGAAGCGGCGAAGAACACCGCGTCGCGATCGAAGGAGCCGCCGGCTCGATCGGTGAGCTGCTCGCTTCGCTCCCGGCGCAATGAGCGAGACCGCCCCTTTCGGCCGGGGACGGGTCCGCAAACTCTTCGGTCTGGACCGGTCCGGACCGGAGCCCGGCGCGACCCGCAGCGGACAGCCGCTCAACCCCTGGACCCTGCCGAACCTGGTCGGGCTGATCCGGCTGCTGCTGATCCCGGTCTTCCTGATCGTCGCCTTCAACTCCGAAGACGGGGTCTCCTGGACCGCCGCCGGAATCTTCTGGGTGATCTCTGCCGGCGACTACCTGGACGGTCTGCTGGCCCGGGTGACCGGTCAGTACAGCCGGCTGGGAGCCCTGCTGGATCCGGTGGTCGACCGCCTGACGATCCTCTCGGGCGTGGTGGTCTGCTGGCATTTCGAACTGCTGCCGCGCTGGCTGCTGCTGCTGCTGGCGCTGAGGGAACTTGTGACCCTGCTTCTGGCCCGCTGGGGCCTGTCTCACGGCGTCGACATCGAGGTCAACTGGCTCGGGCGCATGGCCGTCTTCCCGGTCATGTCGGCGATCTTCTTCGCGATGGTCTGGCCGGGCTGGTTCCCGACCACCCTGTTGGTGATCGGGATCGTGATGGCGACCATGGCCACGGTGCTCTACGCCAGGGTCGGTCGTGACCGGATCCGCGACGCCAGACAGGCTGCGCAGGGCTCCGAGCCGGAAGATCCCGCCCAACAGTAAAGCGGTGGTTGAAGGTTAGGCTCGGTCCGTATAATGGGCCCATGACCAACCACTGTCCCGAATGCGGCTTCGTAAATCAGGAGGCCGCAAACTACTGTCAGAAGTGCGGGACCTTCATCGGGGCACGGGATGGCAGCGATGAGCCGACCACGACCACGTACAAGGTGGGCGAGACCGGTGAGATCGAGGCAATCGATATCGATGCCGCGGTAGAAGAAGCAGGTGCCGCACTGGTCATTCGCAGCGGTGGCGGTCGGGCCGGAGAGGCATTCCCGATGTCGGAGGATCGCATGGCCATCGGGCGCAGTCCCGAGGCCGCTGTATTCCTCGACGACGTGACGGTTTCCCGCAATCACGCCCTGCTGGTCACCCGTCCCGATGGTGTCTACGTTGACGATCTCGGCTCGCTGAACGGAACCTATGTGAACCGCAGCCGGATCGAGTCCCAGAAACTGGAGGACGGCGACGAAATACAGGTCGGCAAGTACAAGCTCAGTTTCCTGGAGAAGTGATGGCCGTCTCCGACCGCAAGCAGCCCGTCGGAATGCAGGACCCGCCGCCGGTCCGTCCGCGCAAGGCGCTGACCATCGGAGCGGTGGCCGCCCTCCTGAGCAAGGAATTCGATGACGTTTCGATCTCGAAGATCCGCTATCTCGAAGATCAGAAGCTGGTCACACCGCGGCGTACGTCAGGCGGGTACCGGCTTTACAGCCAGGCGGATGTCGACCGGCTGAGCACGATCCTGCGTCTTCAGCGGGACGAGTTTCTGCCGCTGAGGGTAATCCGCCAGGAGCTCTCGGGTGGTCCGTCGGTGAGCGGCCTTGCGTCGAGTACCAGCAAGTCAAACACCTCACGCAGAGCGAAGCTGATCGGCGTTGCCAGCTCCAGATTGAGCCTTGAAGAGGTGCTGGAGGAAACGGGCGCGGCCCAGGAGTTCGTGAAAGAGCTGGCCGAATTCGGGCTTGTCAGCCCGACCACGGAGGCCGGCTCCCAGGTGTTTGACGAGACCGACGTGGAGATAGTCCGGGCGGCGAACGAACTGGCCCGGGCCGGGGTGGGCGCGCGCAACCTGAAGCTGTTCAAGACTTCCGCCGACCGGGAAGTCCAGCTGATCGAGGCTCTGCTGGCGCCAAAGCTTGTTTCGCGCAATCCTCAGCGACGCAAGGAAGCGGTTGAAACTCTCGAACGGATGGCCTCGGTGCTGAGCGAGCTCAAGCACGCGCTGCTGGTTCGGGACCTGCGCCGGCTTGCCGACGGCTGATCGCGTCTTGCCCTCGGTAACCCGCAAGAAGCTGATTCCCGCCGGACCCGATCAGGTCTTTGACGTGATCTCGGATCCGAAGAGGCTCACCGAATGGTGGCCGCGAGTCACCAGGGTCGAGGCCGTTGAGGGCCGGCCCGGCGCCGCCCGTACGCGCTGGACCAACGTGCTCACTGCCGACTCAGGGCGACGGCTGAGGCTGGACTACCGCTGCCTGGCCTCGACCCGTCCGGAGCGGTACCAGTGGGAGCACGAACTGGAAGGCACGCCTTTCTCCGAGCACTTGCTGAGCCAGCAGACGGAAATCCGGCTGGCACCGGCGAAAGGTGGCACCCGGGTGGAGATCCGTTCGATCCACACCCTCCGCGGCAGCGCGAGACTCGCCGGCTTCGCGATGAAGCGCAGCCAGCGCCAGATGCTGGAAGTCGCCCTGGCCGGGCTGGAGCAGGTCTTCACCGAAGAACCGGCACCCGCCGAAGAGTCGACGTGAGTGGCAGGGCTGGCAAGGCGGCCCTGCGACGAGACACCCGGTGGTGGGGTTGGGGTGATCCGGCCGAAGCGACTTCGCTCCCTTCGGGGGCAGCGCGACTGCTGGCCGAAAAGGGCATCGAGCTCACCGAGCCCTCCGGGCACCCTGAGATCGATCAGGTCTGACCTGGCGCCGGCTGAGGTCGCTGCCGAACAGTGTGCTGGACGCAGCCGGGCGGCAGAACGTATCCAGCTCGCCCGAGGATCGGATCCGCCACTCGGGTGGCCAGAGCTATCTGGATCTGCTCGCGCGGAGGGCCGGTGTGGTCGATTCGCCTCCGGACGCCGTTGTGGCAGTGGACGAAGCCGGCCGCATCCTGCCCCTGCTGCAAGCCTGTGCGGACGAAGGGGTGGCGGTCGTACCTTTCGGCGGTGGCACCAGCGTCGTCGGCGGTGTCACGCCTCGTCGAGACCGGGTTCGAGAGGGTCATAAGTCTCGACACCGTCGGGCTCCAGAGCTTCCGGGTCGACCCGGTCTCGATGACCGCGACGCTTGGCGCCGGACTTCGCGGCCCTGAAGCCGAGGCCCTCCTTGCCGGGCAGGGTTTCACTCTGGGCCACTTTCCCCAGTCCTTCGAATACGCGACGATCGGCGGCTTCGCTGCGACCCGTTCGGCCGGTCAGGCCTCCAGCGGATACGGCAGGTTCGACTCCCTGGTCAGCGCGATCAGGATCTGCACCCCCGCCGGTGAGATGAGCACGATCGAATCGCCCCATACGGCGATCGGCCCGTCTCTGCGCGAGGTTGTGGTTGGCTCAGAAGGCGCTTTCGGTGTGATCCCCGAAGTAACTGTGCGGGTCAGGCCAAAGCCCGATGCCCTGCGCTACGAAGGCTGGATCGTGGACAGTTTCGAGGCCGGTAACGAGATCGTGCGTCGGCTTGCCCAGGAAGGCGGCCTGCCGACCGTCGCGCGGGTGTCCGACGAGGCGGAAACCGAAGTATCGCTGGGCACCTCGGTTCCCGATGGTGCCGCTGGCCAGATCTTCCGCAACTACCTGAAGCTGCGCGGAAGGGGGGAGGGCGCCCTGATGATCGTCGGTCTGGAAGGCAGCGCCGTCTCGCTCAGGCGAAGGCGGTCTGATCTCAGTCGCACCTTGCGCAGCGGCGGTGCGATGACCCTCGGCCAGGCTGCCGGTTCGGGCTGGTCGAAGGGTCGCTTTCACGGACCCTACCTGCGTGAAGCGCTGCTCGACCGGGGACTGGTGGTCGAGACTTTCGAAACCGCCCAGCAGTGGAGCCACCATCGCGATCTCTACGAATCGGTGCGCCTCGCCGCCACGCAGGCCCTGTCCGAGCACGGCATGAAGGGGATCGTGATGTGCCACCTGTCCCATGCGTATGCGGACGGAGCTTCGCTCTACTTCACCGTGATCGCCTCACCGGGTCCCGCCGGCGGCGCCGAGAGCTGGCGCGCGGTCAAGTCTGCCGCCGCCGATGCGATTCGCTCGGGCGGAGCAACAATCTCGCATCACCATGCGACCGGCCGGGATCATCTCCCGTGGCTCGAGGACGAAGTCGGGCCGCTGGGAGTCGAGACGCTCCGTTCTGTCAAGCAGGCGCTCGATCCGGCCGGGATCATGAACCCCGGCTGCCTGGTCCCACCCTCCTGAGAGGAGCCCGTCCGGGAGGCGCTACTGAGGACCGTTGCAGGTGCGCAGGATCTGTTCCTTCGCATCCTGTGGCATCGAGATCTGCCCTTCGAGCACCAGGTCGCCGACAAAATCGGGGAGGCCGCCCTGCGCTCCGCCGCCGTCGCCGTTTCGCGCCTGCCTGAGGGTCTGGCGCATCTCGTTGTCGGTCACGCGGGAGAGCCGCATCTCCGGGAACAGGTCTCCGGCGACGAAGCAGATGATCGCTTCGTTGATCTCTATCTGGCCGGTGATCGCCCCTGAATTGGTCACCTTGGTCTGGTTCAGCGGGAACGATCCTCCGGGGCCGAAGAGCCAAAGCGTGTAGCTGGTCTCGTCATCGGAAGGCTGCAGGCCGTTGAACTGAAGATTCGCCGCAAGACTGGTGCCGCTGAAGCCGAACTCGACCGTGCCCCCGCCGGCCTCGCCTTCAACCGGCCTGAGCACGGCTGTGGTCGGGGCCGGCTGCTCGGCCTGTCCGTCGCTGCCGTCGTCGCCACCCAGGGCGCCGATCACGATGACCACGAGAGCGATCAGCAGCGCTGCGACCACCACGACCGCCAGGAGGCGTCGCTGCGGGATCGTCAGGTTCGACGGAAAACGCTGCTTGTCCGCGCCTGAAGACTGCTTGCTGCGCGAACCGCCGGACGCCCTGGCGGACCGGCCGGAGCCGGCGGTGACCGAGCGCGCGTTCGGGTTTAGGCGGGGCAGATCGGCACCGGGGATCAGAAGACGCAACTGATCCGAAATGCTCTCGGCCGTTTCGCGGGCTTCAGGATCGTCGGCCAGCACGCGTGCGGCTTCGGCTCGATCGATGGGGTCAGCCTGGCCCAGCAGATAATCGGTCAGGTTGGTCTGGCGGTCCGGGTCGCCGCCGTTGATCTCGGAAAGCGCGGAGTGGGCACGGCGTCGCACCTCGTCCGTTCCCACACCCAGAAGATCGGCGATATCCCCGTAGCTTTTCCCACGCGCCAGCAGAAGCTGGAGCAGAGACCTGCTGTCCTCGCTCAGAGCCATGACCGAGAACCCTATGGGTTTATGATCCCCGGCATGCCCGAGGTAAGTCTTCCCAAGTCGCCCTTCGATCTGCTGCTCAAGACCGAGTTCATCTCCTACGATCCGGACGGGGCGCGTGCCCGTATCCGCATGGGCGACGAGCACCGTCAGCCGATGGCGATCATGCATGGCGGAGTCATGGCCAGCCTGGTCGAAAGCCTCTGTTCGGCCGCCACGGCACGTGCCGTGGTGCCCGATAACCGGATCGCCATGGGCCAGAACATCTCTGTCAACTTCCTGCGGCCTGTGTCCAGGGGTGGAATCGAAGTTGAAGCGTCAACCGTCCATCGCGGCCGCATGACCTGGGTCTGGCGGGCGATGGTGCGCGATGATGAAGGTCGGGACTGCGCGACTGCCCAGATGACCATCGCGGTTCGTGATGCCCCTGAAGGACTTGACCTCGGTTTCCTGGTCAGCGAATCCGGGGACGAAGCGGCCGAATAGGCGGCTTCAGGACCGACCCGACCAGGGTCGGTAGCGGTTGGTGATCGGCATTCGGCGATCCCTGCCGAAGCCTTTCGAGGTGATGCGCAGGCCGGGAGGCGACTGCCGCCGTTTGTACTCGGCCCGGTCGACCAGTGCGATCACGTCGGCGGTGAGGGCGGGGTCCTCGCCAAGACTTACGATCTCGGCCGGTCCGCGGTCCTCTTCGACGTAGAGCCGGAGGATGCGATCCAGCGTGTCGTAGTCCGGAAGCGAGTCCGAGTCCTTCTGGTCAGGACGCAACTCGGCCGACGGCGGTCTGGTGATTATCTGCTCGGGGATCACCGGCGAGGCGGCGTTCCGGTAGCGGCAAAGCTCGTAGACAAGCGTCTTCGGCGTGTCCTTGATCGGAGCGAGACCGCCGGCCATGTCGCCGTAAAGGGTCGAGTAGCCGACCGAGGTTTCGCTTTTGTTGGCAGTCGTCAGCACCAGCCACCCCCGGTTATTCGAAAGAGCCATCATCAGATTGCCGCGGATCCTTGCCTGAATGTTCTCGGCCGCGATCTCGACGAGGTCGTCCCCGAGCAGGCGGGAGTAGGCGTCCATCGGACCCTCGATCCCGATCTCAATCAACTCGGTACCGAGCCTTGCGGCCATCTCGCGAGCGTCAGCCTGGGTATCGCCGCTGGAGTGGGGGGAAGGCATGACTACACAGCTCACCCGCTCAGGCCCGAGTGCGTCGACCGCGAGGGCCGCCACCAGGGCCGAGTCGATGCCCCCCGAGAGGCCGAGTCCGACGTGGCTGAAGCCGTTCTTGACCACGTAGTCCCGGAGTCCGGTCACCAGGGCCGCGTAAACCTCATCCAGGTCGCCCAGCCAGGGGGAGACGGTCCCATCGCCATCCTCGCCGCCGCAGATGACCAGGTCTTCGGTGAACTGACCCGCCCTGGCAAGAACCGTCCCGTCCGGCCCGATCAAAGCGCTTGCACCGTCGAAGATCAGCTCGTCCTGTCCGCCGACCGCATTGACGAAAGCGACCGGCAACCCGTTGTCGACAGCCACGCGCTGAAACAGTTCCTGGCGTTCCTTGGCCTTGCCGCGATGATAGGGCGAGGCGGAGAGATTGACGATCAGATCCGCTTCCGGAGCCAGATCCGCGGCGACTGGGGAATCCGGCTCCCAGCAGTCTTCGCAGACCGTCAGGCCGACCGCGAAGCCGGACACCGGTGTGACCAGCGGGCTGGTGCCGCTGCGAAAGGTCCGGTTTTCGTCGAAGACGCCGTAGTTCGGCAGCAGACGTTTGCGGTATGTCGCTCTGACTTCACCTTCCGAGATCACCGCGACAGCATTGGCTGCCAGGGGCCCTCCTGTCCGGCCTTCGACCGGCTCGGCGAACCCGACAAGTGCGGTGATGCCACTGACACCAGAGGCCACTTCGAGCAGTCGCTCGACGTTGGCGGCGATGAAATCCGGCCGCAGGTACAGGTCTTCGGCCGGGTAACCGGTCAGGCACAGCTCGGGAAAGACCACCAGTTCCGCTCCGGCCGACCTGGCCTTGGAGGTCCAGTCAGCGATCAACGCTGCGTTGCCATCCAGGTCGCCGACGGTGGGGTTGATCTGGGCAAGCGCGGTCCGGGGGATCGGTTTCACCCCCTGAGTTTTAGCTGGAAAGCGGTTCACGACGTTTGCGGACCGGCATTGCAGCTGTGACCGAACCCACACACGGTTGGCCGAACTGTCTGTTCACTTACATGTTGCTAATAGAACCCTAACACTTGCCGTCGACCCCGATCCCGGTCCGGCACCAAGGAGCGAATCCCCTCATGCCCCGCATTTCAGCTGCCGCCGCAACCCTTTCCTGTCTTTGCGCAATCGTCTTCTCAGGGGCCTCAGTCTCTGCCGACCCGGCTTCGGCCGACACTGCGCGACCCGGCGAGGTAACCCTGCACGTCGACCGCAGCCACGCCGGCTTCGGCACCTCCGTGCCAGTACGGGGACTGGCGCGTCCTGCCGGTCGCAGGGCTCTCCGGTCGGGACCGGTCAGGCTCCTCTTCCGCAGCAGCTCGTCCCGTCGTTGGCATCGGCTGGGCAGAACCGGGACCGATCGGAGCGGGCGCTACCGGACCAGAATGACCGCAGTCAGGAATGGAAGGATCAGGGTTGTCGCATCCGACGGCACCCACTCGGCCGCCAGGCAGATCCGGGTACGCAGCCGGGTGAAGCTGAAGCCGGTTCGCAAGCTGACCAGAGTCGGCAGGCGAGTGGTTGTGCGTGGCGTGATCAGGCCCTCCGGCCGCCGCAAAGTCAGGATCGTGATCGGCGGCGCGGAGAGCAGAACCCTGCGGACCACAAGCAAGGCCCACGGTGGCTTTGCCGTCGCGTTCACACCGACCCGTTCAGGCAGCCACACGGTTCGTGTCTTCTCCGCCGGGAACGGTGCGGCGGCGGCAGATGCGAGCCGCCGGATCAGCGTGGTCGGTCTGCGGCCGACGCACGCCTCCTATTTCGGCCCCGGCCTTTACGGAAACGGCATGGCCTGTGGAGGAACGCTGTACCCGGGAACCCGTGGCGTTGCCCACAAGACCCTTCCCTGTGGCACCAGGGTGACGCTGCGCTACGGAAGAAAGACCGTAGTCGCCAGAGTTGTTGATCGCGGCCCATACGTCGCAGGTCGCGAGTTCGACCTGACCGAGGCGACGCGCAACGATCTCGGCTTCGGTGGCGTCGGCACCGTCTGGACCAACCGCTGAGGCGGCGCAAGGCGCGGTCCCGGCTGCTAATACTTGTGTGGTGAGCAGCCCGGAAGTCAAGAACCTCGAGGCGATCTCCAAGGCGATCGATCAGCACAACTCCAGCTGTCCTTATCCGGCGGCAGAGGTGAGGATGAACCCGTTCGAGATCGAGCGTCTCGGCTGGGAAGAGATCCGCGGCCTGCCGATCGTCGGCGATCCCGACCTCGGTACCGGCCGTTTCACGATCGTCTGCTCCAGGGACATGGACGGCGAAGGCCTCGAGGAAACTGAAGCCGTCGGCCGGGACCTGGTGACCGTTGCCCCGGCGGGAGAGCCCAGCGGACCTGAGCCCGGACGTGAGATTCCGGACCTGCCGGATCCGTCACGCAACCGCCTCTGAGCCACGGCCTTCCGTGGCTGACGGGTGTGGTCAGACGCCCGACCAGAAATCGAGGCCGAGGTCGCTCATCCACTGCTGGATCTCGATGTTCAGCCGGTAGAGCTCGCCGGTCCAGATCAGCACGCCCATGGCGATCAGGATCAACCCGCCGATCGCCATCAGTGCCGGGTAATGACGCTTGACCACGGCGAAGGTGCTGGTCATGCGGTTGAACGCAAAAGCGGTCAGCAGGAACGGGATCGCAAGACCGGCTGAATAAACAGCCAGCAGTAGTCCGCCGCGAGCGGCTGATCCGCTGAGCGAAGCAGCCGACAGGATCGCCCCGAGGGTGGGGCCGATACAGGGGGTCCAGGCGATCGCAAAAGCGGCGCCGGCGATCAGCGGGCCGCCCTTGCCGGCTCGTTCGATCAACCCGTCCGGTCGCCATTCGCGATTCAGCTTCACGATGAAGAACGAAGCGACAAAGAGGATGCCCATGGCGATGATGAAGCCGGCTGCAACTTTGTCGAGCAGCTCCCGGTGATCGCTCAGGGCCGAGCCGATCCGGGTCGCGGTGAGGCCGAGCAGGATGAAGATGGATGAGAAGCTGGCCACGAAGACCAGGCTGGGTCCCATCACCTTGCGCCATCCGGCGTCATCGAGGTCGTCGATGGAAACGCCGGAGACCGCAGAAAGGTAGCCGGGGACCAGTGGCAGAACGCACGGAGAAAGGAAGGAAACGATCCCGGCAAGCAGGGCGGCGATCAGACCGACCCCGGCCGCCGGGTCGGTGGCGGCCAGAACTGACATCAACGGAAAGAGTAGTCCCCAAGGTCTGCGGGCGGAGGTCTGCGGGCGGCTCCGACGCCTCGGGCATGTAGATTGCGCAGTTCGATTTCGACCAGCGGAGGTATCCCCGGACATGAGTGAACTTGAACGCCCCTTGAACGGCAAAGTCGTAGCCATCACCGGCGGGACCGGCGGAATCGGCCTCGCCACCGCGCGGGCGGCCGTAGCGGCAGGCGCGAAGGTTGCGCTCGGTGATCTCGACGGCGAGCAGGCTGCCAGCGAAGCGGCCGCTCTCGGCGAAGGCAATTTCGGAGGCCGACTGGACGTCACCGACTACTCATCCTTCGAGTCTTTCGTCGATGAAGCGGAAAAGGAAGTCGGACCGCTCGACGCCCTCGTAAATAACGCCGGCGTGATGATCCTCGGCCCGCTGGACGAAGAGTCCGTGGAGGTGACCGAGAAGTCGATCGGGGTCAACCTGTTCGGCGTGATCAACGGGACCAAGATTGCGATGAATCGCATGAAGTCCCGAGGGCAGGGACAGATCGTGAACATCGCATCACAGGCAGGCAAGACCGGATTCCCCGGTGGCGCGACCTACTGTGCGACCAAGTTCGCAGTGGTCGGGCTCTGTGATTCGGTTCGAAACGAACTCGCTGACACAGGGGTGGGAGTGACCTGTGTGATGCCCGGTCCGGTCCGGACCGAACTGGCCGCGGGAATCGGGAGTGCGCGCGGCGTGCGCTGGCTTCTGCCGTCCGAGGTGGGGGACGGCATCGTCAAGGCGATATCGACCGGCCAGGCTGAGGTCTGGCTGCCGGCTTCGACAAGGTTCCTTCAGCCGCCGACCAGCCTGCTTCCGGCGGGGGCCAGGGATTGGCTGATGGGAGCATTCAACGCCAACAGCGTCCTCGCTCACCGCGAGAACGACCCGGGACGCATCGCCTACGAGAAGAAGGCCCTCGACAAGAGTTGAGCCCCGGGCCGGTTTGGCCCGCGGGACAGATGGCCCGGTCGGGCCTCCGGTATCCTCCTCGGACTGAGGTAGCGGTACCGGCAGGTTGGAAATTCAGTAAACGAGAGTCCGCTCAAGGCTTGGAGAGCGCGAGAATATGAGTGATTTCGTCCCGTCGTCGCGGTCCGCAAGTGGACTCTACGACTCACAATTTGAACACGATGCATGCGGAGTGGCCATGGTGGCCCGGCTCGACAACGTGCCGCGCCATGAAGTCGTGTCTGAAGGCCTGCTCGCGCTCGAAAACCTTGAGCACCGCGGGGCCGCCGGAGCGGACGCCTCTACCGGGGACGGTGCCGGAATCCTGATTCAGATCCCGGACCTGTTCTTCCGGGAGGAGGCGAAGTGCGAACTGCCCGAGCCGGGCGGCTACGGCGTCGCTATGTGCTTCCTCCCCAGGGACGATGAGCGCCGCGAGCAGCTCATGGCATCGATTGAGGGCATCGCCACCGACGAGGGCCAGCGTGTGCTCGGCTGGCGCGAAGTACCTGTCGACACCGGTCACGTCGGTCAGGCCGCCGACGGGAGCCGCCCTCACGTGGCCCAGCTGTTCATCGCTGCCTCCGGGGACCTGACCGGCGACCAGGATGCCTTCGAACGCAAGCTCTACGTGATTCGCCGTGTATGCGAGCGCGAGATGGGCGACCAGATCTATATCGCCTCGCTTTCCTCGCGCACGATCGTCTACAAGGGCATGCTCACCTCGTTTCAGGTGCGCGGTTTCTTCACTGAACTCCGGGACGAGCGGGTCCGCTCGGCAATGGCTCTGGTCCACTCCCGATTCTCCACCAACACCTTTCCCAGCTGGGACCTCGCCCATCCGTTCAGGCTGATCGCCCACAACGGGGAGATCAACACCCTTCGCGGCAACATCAACTGGATGCGGGCACGTGAATCCCAGCTGACATCGGAGCTTTTCGGTGATGACCTGGAAAAGGTGGCACCGGTGGTCAGGCCGGACGGTTCCGACTCGGCGACTTTCGACAACGTGCTCGAACTGTTGATGCTGGCCGGGCGTTCGCTGCCTCATGCGGCGATGATGATGATCCCGGAGGCCTTCCGGGACCGGGATGACCTCTCCGACGAGCTGAAGGGCTTCTACGCCTACCACTCATGTCTGATGGAGCCCTGGGACGGACCGGCCGCGGTCTGCTTTACCGACGGCCGGGTCATCGGCGCAACGCTCGACCGAAACGGGCTGAGGCCTGGCCGCTGGGTGGAAACAACCGACGGCATGGTGGTTCTCGGATCCGAGATCGGGATCCTTGAAATCGCCCCCGAGCGAATCAAGCGCCTCGGGCGGCTCCAGCCCGGCAAGCTCTTCCTGGTCGACCTGGAGAAGCACCGGATCGTCGAGGACGACGAAGTCAAGCGCGAGATTGCGACACAGGCACCATACGGCGAGTGGTTCGACCAGGCTTCGGTTCACTTTGACGACCTGCCGACCGCGTATGTGACCATGACCGGGGTCCAGCCGACCCCGCGGCGTCAGGCTGCTTTCGGCTACTCCCAGGAAGACCTGAGAGTTCTGATCGCACCGATGGCCGCGACCGGGGGGGAGCCGATCGGCTCGATGGGCAACGACACGGCGCTGCCGGTCCTGTCTGACAGCCGCCCGCCGCTCTACAGCTACTTCAAGCAGCTTTTCGCGCAGGTGACCAATCCTCCGGTCGACCCGATCCGGGAAGAAGTGGTGATGAGCCTCGGCGTAGGCGTCGGCTCCGAACAGAACCTGCTCGGCGAGACCGTCCAGCATGCACACCAGCTGATCCTCGACCAGCCGATCCTGATGAATCAGGAGCTGGAGACGATCCGCCACGTCAACCACGACATCTTCCGGGCCGACACGATCGACATCACCTGGGATGTGGCTGAAGGCCCCGAAGGCCTGGAGACCCGTCTTCAGGCGCTCTGCGAAGAAGCCGAAGAGGCGATTGAGAAGGGCTTCAACATCCTGATTCTGTCCGACCGGAGGACCGGTCCGAGGCGGGTCCCGATTCCGGCCCTTCTGGCCGTCGGTGCCGTGCATCATCACCTGGTCAGGGCGGGGACCCGGCTGCAGGCCGGCATGGTGCTGGAGTCGGGTGAGCCGCGCGAGGTCCATCACATGGCGACCCTGATCGGCTACGGCTGCAGCGCGATCAACCCCTACCTGATGCTCGACACCGTGGACGAACTGGTGGTCGAAGGTCGCATACCCGACATCGAATCGCCCGACCTGGCCCAGCGCAACGTGGTCAAAGCGATCGGCAAGGGTCTACTGAAGACCATCTCCAAGATGGGCATTTCGACGATCCAGTCCTACTGCGGCGCCCAGATCTTCGAAGCGGTCGGACTCGATTCGGACCTGATCGACCGCTACTTCACAGGTACCGCGTCCCGCATCGGCGGGATCGGCCTTGAGGTAATCGCCCGGGAGACCATGGACCGGCACCAGACGGCCTATCCCGGCAGGAAAGAGGACCTGCTGCCGGTCGGTGGTGTCTATTACTGGCGTCGCGACGGCGAGTTCCACCAATGGAACCCGGAGACGATCGCCCTGGTCCAGCATGCGGTGCGCGGCGAAGGTGGCGACGCCCAGACCAAGTACGACGAGTTCGCCGAGCAGGTGAACGAGACTTCGGTCAAGCGGGCGACGCTCAGGGGCCTGTTCAGCCTGCGACAGGCCGGCGAGGCCCTGCCGCTGGATGAGGTGGAGCCGGTCTCCGAGATCGTCAAGCGCTTTGCGACCGGCGCAATGTCACTCGGGTCGATTTCACGTGAGTCCCACGAAAACCTCGCGATCGCGATGAACCGCCTTGGCGGCAGGTCAAACACCGGTGAGGGCGGGGAGGACCCGGTCCGCTTCGAACGCGACGAGAACGGCGACCTGCGCCGCTCCTCGATCAAGCAGGTGGCATCCGGAAGGTTCGGAGTGACCATCCACTACCTGTCGAATGCAGACCAGCTTCAGATCAAGATGGCCCAGGGTGCCAAGCCCGGTGAGGGCGGACAACTGCCCGGTCACAAGGTCGACAAGTACATCGGCTCGGTCCGCCATACGACACCCGGCGTCAGTCTGATCTCACCGCCGCCTCACCACGACATCTACTCGATCGAGGACCTCAAGCAGCTGATCTACGATCTGCGCTGCTCGAACCCGGAGGCCTCCGTCTCGGTCAAGCTGGTCGCCGAGGTCGGGGTAGGTACCGTCGCCGCAGGCGTGGCCAAGGCAAACGCCGACCACGTGCTGATCGCCGGACATGACGGCGGCACCGGCGCATCGCCTCTGTCTTCGATTCAGTCAGCCGGAATCCCGTGGGAGATCGGACTTGCCGAGACCCAGCAGACCCTGATCAGGAACGACCTGCGTTCGCGGATCACGGTCCAGACCGACGGCCAGCTGAAGACCGGCCGCGACGTCATCATCGCGGCGATGCTCGGTGCCGACGAATTCGGTTTCTCGACTGCCCCGCTGATCGCCTCGGGCTGCATCATGATGCGCGCCTGCCATCTGAACACCTGCCCGGTCGGGATCGCGACGCAGGATCCGGAACTGCGCAAGCGCTTCGAAGGCCAGCCCGAGCATGTGGTCAACTACTTCTTCTTCGTCGCCGAGGAGACCCGCAAGGAAATGGCGCGTCTGGGAGTCCGCAGCCTGGACGAGCTGATCGGCCGGACCGACCTGCTCGAGACCGACGATGCGGTCGAGCACTGGAAGGCCCGGGGCATTGACCTCAGCAGCCTGCTCGCCTTCCCCGAAGGCGTAGCTGAAGATGCGCCCCGTCGCCGCATCCGCCCCCAGGAACCGGTTCTGGACGACCATCTCGACTGGCAGCTGATTGAGAAGTCAGGTGACGCGATCGAGACCGGCGAGCCGGTTGAGTTCGACATGACAGTCAGAAACGTGCACCGCTGCGTCGGCGGCATCATGTCCAACCGTATTGCGGTCAGGCACGGATCGGCCGGCCTGCCCGACGATACGATCAAGGTCAATCTGCGCGGCGCTGCCGGTCAGACTTTCGGCGGCTGGCTTGCGCCGGGCGTCAGCTTCTCGCTTCGCGGCGAAGTCAACGACTACGTCGGCAAGGGGCTCTCCGGCGGCGTGATCGCCGTCGCGCCACCCGAAGGCACCACCTACCCGCCCGAGGAGAACGTAATCGTCGGCAATACAGCGCTCTATGGAGCGACGCGTGGCAGGGCCTTCTTCCGCGGTATCGCGGGGGAGCGCTTCGCCGTTCGTAACTCCGGAGCGGTGGCTGTAGTCGAAGGAGTCGGAGATCACGGCTGCGAGTACATGACCGGTGGTCAGGTAGTGGTGCTCGGGCGAACCGGCAGGAACTTCGCCGCCGGAATGAGCGGCGGCCTGGCCTACGTGGACGACGCTGACGGAAACTTCCGAGCACGCATCAACCCGACCATGCTCAACCAGATCGAGCCGCTTACCGAGACCGACCTCTTTGAACTGCGCAACCTGATCGAAGAACACGCCGAGCGCACTGATTCTTCAGTAGCGAAGGGGATCCTGGACAACTGGGAAGTCGCCTCGGCCCGGTTCGTCAAGATCTTCCCGACCGACTACAAGCGGGTGCTTGCGGAACTCGAGGCGGAGCAGGCTGCGGTGGGCTCACCCGAGGCTCTCGCCGCGACCGGGAAGGACGACTGATGGGCAAGCTCGGGGGTTTCCTCGAAATCGAGCGGGCGGGCATTCCGTATCGCGATCCGGGCCAGCGGGTCGGCGACTACAGCGAGTTTGTGATCCACCGAAGCGACGAGGAACTGGCTGACCAGGGCGCCCGATGCATGGACTGCGGCGTTCCCTTCTGCCACAACGGTTGCCCGCTCGGCAACCTGATCCCGGACTGGAACGACCTGGTTTACCGCGGTCGCTGGCAGGACGCGATCAGGCAGCTGCATGCGACCAACAACTTCCCCGAGTTCACCGGACGACTCTGCCCGGCCCCCTGTGAGGCTGCCTGCGTGCTCGAGATCCGCGAGAACGAAGCGGTGACAATCAAGCAGATCGAGCAGAACATCATCGACCGAGCCTGGAAAGAGGGCTGGATCAACCCCGAGCCCCCCAAGCGGGAGACCGGCCATCGCGTCGCCGTGGTCGGATCCGGCCCGGCAGGAATGGCGGCTGCCCAGCAGCTGCGCCGCTCCGGCAACAGGGTGGTGCTCTTCGAGCGGGATGAGTCGGTCGGCGGCCTGGTCCGATTCGGTGTCCCCGACTTCAAGATCGAGAAGACCGTGATCGAGCGCCGGGTCGAGCAACTGGTCGAGGAAGGCGTCGAGATCCGCTGTGGTGTCGATGTCGGAGTCGATTTGACGGTCGAAGAACTGAGGCGTCAGTTCGATGCTGTGGTTCTGGCCACGGGCTCCCGGGTTCCGCGCGATCTACCCGTCCCCGGGCGAGACCTCGACGGTGTTCACTTCGCCATGGACTACCTCTACACCCGCAACCGCTGGGTAGCGGGAGTGGCCGGGCCCGAACCCCGCGCCCAGGCACCAGATCCGGGCACGATCTCGGCCAAGGGCAAGAACGTAGTGGTAATCGGCGGCGGCGACACCGGTGCCGACTGCGTCGCCAACTCGATCAGGGAAGGTGCCCGTCAGGTGGTTCAGCTTGAACTGCTGCCCGAGCCACCGGAGTCCAGATCCGACGAGCGCACACCGTGGCCGCTCTGGCCGCAGAAGTACCGCCTGTCCTACGCGATGGAGGAAGCGAAACAGATCGAACGAGGCGAGCAGGACTTCTCGGTCACCACCACTCACTTCAGCGGCGAAGACGGAAAGGTCAGCATTCTTCACGGCGCCAGGGCTGAAGAGGCCCCGCCCTTCGGCCCGGTCGAAGGCACCGGCTTTGAAATCGAGGCCGACCTTGTGCTGCTGGCGATGGGCTTCCTCCACCCGGAACAGGAACTGATCGACTCGATCGGCTGCGACAAGGACGGTCGGGGAAACATCAAGGCCGGCACCTACGACACGTCAGTGGACGGGGTTTTTGCAGCCGGTGACGCACGCCGGGGTCAGTCACTGATCGTCTGGGCAATCAACGAAGGCCGCCAGTGCGCGCGCATGGTTGACCGCTACCTTGGAACTCTTCCCTCACCTGAGATCCACAGCGGCAACGTGGAGCCCGAGGACAAGGGACCGGACGGACCGCCGCTTCACGTTTCACCAGGCCTGGGTCCGGACCCGAGCGTGTCCGCCGGCCGCGCCCAGGAAGCCTGACCGGCAGAAACCGCGCTTGCCGCTGTCGCCCGTCAGTCGGCGGCCGGCTCGTCGCGCTCACGCGATCTGCGGCTGAGAATGATCACGCCGAGAACGGCGCTGACTATCGATCCGGTGAAGATGCCGATCTTGGCGTACTCAAGCAGTTGTCCGGCCTCGAAGGAAAGCTCTGAAATGAACAGGGAGACCGTGAAGCCGATCCCGCCAAGCGCGGCGACACCCCAGACATGGCTTGAGGAAACGCCTTTCGGCAGCTTGCCCCAGCCGAGCTTCTGCGCAAGGACCACTCCGGCGCCGATCCCGATCACCTTGCCGGCGATGAGGCCCATCGCCACTCCCCAGAAGACCGCGTTCGCGCTGGCGTCGGCAAGGATCGCCGCTGACAGAACTATTCCTGCGTTCGCCAGGGCGAAAAGGGGCACGATCAGCATTGAGGTCCAGGGGTGGAGTTTGTGTTCGAGATCCTCGATCACATGGCGGCCCTTGATCGGATGGGCCGGGGTCATCAGGCCGAGGATCACGCCGGCAATGGTCGCGTGGATCCCGGACGAGAGGAAAGCGATCCAGACCACTACGCCAACGACGACGTAAGCGAAAACCCGGCTGACGTCCATCCTCTGCATCAGCCAGACGGTCAGGATCCCTGCGGCTCCGACCGCGAGCCAGACCAGGCTGATGTCCTTCGAGTAGAAGACCGCGATGATCAGAATCGCGATCACGTCGTCGATGATTGCGATGCTCAGCAGCAGCAACCTGACGCCGGGAGGGATTCTCTTGCCGAGCAATGCCAGCACCGCCACCGCGAAAGCGATGTCGGTCGCCATCGGGATCGCCCAGCCGCCGGCGCCTTCGCCACCCGCATTCAGGAGGGCGAAGATCAGGCCCGGCAGCAACACACCACCGATCGCCGCAATCAACGGCAGAACGGCTTTGCTGCGGTCGTTGAGCTCACCGACAACAAGTTCTCGTTTGATCTCGAGCCCGACCACGAAGAAGAACAGGACCATCAGGCCGTCGTTGACCCAGTGCTTGAGGTCCTCGGTAATCGAGACGTCGCCGAAGCCGAGGGTCAGCTTGGTCTGCCAGAACGACTGGTAGGTCTCGCCGAAAGGAGCGTTGGCCCAGATGACCGCGGCGATCGCGGCAACCAGAAGCACCGCGCCGCCGGATACCTCGCTCTTGATGAAGTCGGTACCGGCGTCGCGCCAGCTTGTATCGGAGTCATTGATCGGGTTGGCCATGTTCGGTAGGGGGGACGTTATTCAACGGCCGGGCGCACCGGCGGCAGGGGTGTCCGGGGGAGGGGACGCACCCCAGCTCGCCATCGCCGGGCCGTCGATCGGGATCCTGGGTCCATCGGTTACGTCGCGGCCGCCAATGACCTCTACCGCCGCCTTCAGACGGGACGCGTACTCGCGCATGCCGCTCTTGATGCCCTGTGCGCCGTAATCGTGGAGATCGGACTCCACGCCTTCAGCGTCGAGCCCGGCCGAGTCGGCAAGGAAGAGCGCACGCCGCATGTGGAAGCCCTGGGTTACGACAAGCGCATCGTCAACCCCGAAGATGCTCCTGGCTCTCTCCATGGTGGACCTCGTGTCGAAACCGGCGTGGTCGGTGAAGATCACTCTGGGCGGTACCCCCATTTCGGTGAGCTCCAGACGCATTGTCGTCGGCTCGTCGTAGCGCCAGGCACCGTGATCCCCGCTGACCAGAATGCGCTCGACCTTGCCTGCCCGCCACAGGTTTGCTGCCTGCCGGACCCGGTCGCCGAGCATTTCACTCATGGTGCCATCAGCGTTGACAAGCGCCCCGGGCACAATTGCTGTCTGCGCGGCTTCAGCAGATGCAGCGTCCTCGTAGACCGTCGCCCGGCTGCCCGCGAGCACGTAGACGTTGGCAGCGGCAACCAGCAGCAGAATGAAGCCGATCAGGGATGCGACGGCGATCAACAGCCGTCGCCGACCGTTTTGCGTCCCGATGGTCGTTTGTGAACTCGGTTCCAAGAGGTCAAAATACCAGCGCTGCCGCCGTCCCTCATACACTGGACCAGGATGGAATCGGCTAAGGAGGGGCACTCGCACAGTCACGGGCCGGGCGGCTACCGGGGCGCCGACCGCCGGGCACTAATGATCGCGGCCGTGCTCACGGCCGGGTTCATGTTGGTCGAGGCCGCCGGCGGCCTGGTCTTCGACAGCCTTGCGCTGCTGGCCGACGCGGGCCACATGCTGTCCGACAGTTTCTCGCTCTTCCTGGCGCTGGCTGCCGTCTCCCTTGCCGCCCGGCCCGCCACCGCAAGGCGCACCTTCGGATTCAAGCGAGCTGAAATTCTTGCGGCTCTGGTCAACGGCGTACTGCTGGTCGTCGTGTCGATATGGGTGATCGTTGAAGCGATCGGGAGGCTGGAAGACCCGGTGGAGATCATGGGTTTCGGGATGCTGGTGGTCGCAATCGTCGGGCTCGTGATCAACCTCGCGGCCGCCTGGGTCCTTATGCGGTCGGGCGGAGAGAGTCTCAACGTGCGGGCGGCGCTGAGACACGTCCTTGGGGACCTCGCGGGATCGGTGGGCGTGATCATCGCTGCCCTGGTGATCATCCTGACCGGCTGGGAGCCGATCGACGCGATCATTTCGATCCTGATCTCGCTGCTGATAGCCGCCAGTGCCTGGTCGATCCTCAGGGAGGCAGTGGACGTACTGCTGGAGTCCGCACCGAGCGGGCTCGATACCGAAGAAGTGGGAATGGCGCTGGCGTCGCATTCAGGCGTCGACCAGGTCCACGACCTCCACGTCTGGCAGATCACTTCAGGCTTCCCGACCCTGTCAGCCCACGTGCTGGTCGGACCCGAGGCGGACTGCCACGGAATCCGGCTTGAGCTGGAGGCGCTTCTGAATGATCAATTTGGAATCGGGCATACAACGCTTCAGGTCGATCACACCGTCGACAGGTCACCGCTACACATAAGAAACGCCGGCGAGTAGCGGCGCACAGGCCGGCGAAGTCTGAGATGCCCCAATCGTCTCGACAGCCCACATTTCTGCCTGGTGACGGACGAACCAGAGCCGAGCGCCCCTGGACCGAGATTCGGTTAAGGTGCCTTTGGTGCGCCGGGAAGTCTGGTCGGCAACACATTTTGGCGACCTCTGATTACACATCCCCCGGAGCGACGCGATGGCCATAGCCGCCTCCGTATTCTTGATCGCACTCGCGCTGATTGCGGGCGAGCGAATGCACCGGACCAAGATCGCCCTGCTCGGCGCGGCGGTAGTCGTCCTGTTCGTCCCGGGCTTCGGACAGGAGACCGCGATCGAGTCGGTCGACTTCAATACGATCGGCCTGCTGGCGGGGATGATGATTCTGGTCTACCTGACCCAGCTGACGGGGGTCTACGACTACATTGCGATCCGGGCCGGGCAGCTCTCCGGGGGCGAGCCGCTTCGCGTGGTACTGAGCCTCGCCTGCACGACGGCACTGCTCTCCGCATTCCTCGACAACCTGACCACGATCCTGCTGGTCGTCCCGATCACCTTCCTGTTGGCCGACGCTCTCGATATCGATCCGATCCCCCTGGTGATCATCGAGGTGATCGCCGCCAACATCGGCGGAACCGCGACTCTGATCGGAGACCCGCCGAACATCATCATCGCCGGCGCCACCGGCCTGAGCTTCAACGACTTCATCCTCAACCTCGCGCCGGTTGCCTTCGTCATTTTCGCGGTCGCGACCGGTGGCCTCTATCTCTTCTATCGAAAGCAGCTTGAGATCGCTCCCAAGGACCGGGAGTTGGTCATGGAGCTTGATGCAGCCGCGTCGATCCGGGATGCAGACGAACTGCGGCGCACCGTCCCGGTCCTGGCCTGCACCGTCCTCGCGTTCTTCATCCATCAGATGATCGGCGTCGAGCCCGCCACGGTGGCGCTGACCGGCGCCGCGATAGGCCTGGCTGTCACCCGGACCCCGCTGGAGCAGGCGCTCTCGAACATCGAATGGCCGACACTGTTTTTCTTCGTCGGGCTGTTCATCATGGTCGGGGCGCTCGAGGAGACCGGGGCGATCGACCAGGTCACCGAACTCGTAAAGGATGTCACCGGCGGAAATCGCACGGCGGAGTTGATCGGAATTCTCTGGATCAGCGGGGTCGGATCGGGAATCGTCGACAACATCCCGTTCACCGCGGCGATGGTTCCCGTCGTCACGGAGCTCAACAACGGCGGCACCGACAACGCCTACTGGTGGTCACTGGCGCTGGGCGCCTGCCTGGGCGGCAACGCCACCGTGATCGCCGCCGGCGCCAACGTCGCCGCAGCCGGTTTGACCGAGCGGGCGGGCCGGCCGCTCGGCTTCATGATGTTCCTGCGAGTCGGAATCCCGGTGACCCTCACCTCACTGGTGATTGCGACTGCGTACGTGCTGATGAGATACGTGATGATATGAGGCCATGCCGAACTCGATAGCCCGATCCGTGATCCGTGAGGTCGATCCCCTGGGCGCGGATGAGTTGGTCGGCTCTGCCGCCCGGAAGGTGGTGGACAGTGGCCTGCCCGGCCTGCCGGCAGTTGAGGACGACGGGGCCTTCGTCGGTATTTTCGGCGAGCGCGAGTTCATGACTGCCCTCTTTCCCGGCTACGTGGGCGAGCTCGGTTCGGGGGCGATGATCAGGCGCTCGATTGACGACGCGATCGAACGCCGGGAGACCTGTCGCTCCGAATCGATCCGCGACTACCTGACCACCGACCACGTCATGGTCGAGGACGAGTACTCCGACACCCAGCTCGCCGAGATCTTCCTGCACCATCGGGTCCTTGTGGTCCCGATCGCGACGGCCGGCCGCGTGCACGGAGTCGTGACCCGCGCTGACTACTTCGCTGCGCTCTTCGAGAAGTTCGAGGCCGCCGGGGGCTGAGGACTCCTGAGCAAGCCGGCTCCCGTCGATGGGCCTGCGCCGACTCCCTGCTCGCCGTGGTCGAGGCCTACGTCCGGACCCCGCGCTACCGTTTCTGCCGTGAACTGGTACGAGGGCCGTCTGGCCGCATACGACATCGAGACCACCGGGACCGACACCGAAAACGACCGGATCGTCACCGCCGCGGTCACCGTCGTGGGCGGCGGAGAACCGACCGAGAGCCGGACCTGGCTTGTCGATCCGGGGGTGGAGATCCCGGCCGAAGCGACGGCCGTACATGGGATAACGACCGAGGTGGCCCGGAGCGAAGGCCAGAGCGCAGCCTCGGCGGCTGAGGAGATCACTTCATTCCTCGCGACACAGGTAGCCGACGACGTCCCGGTCGTGGCATTCAACGCCCGTTTCGATCTCACCATTCTCGACCGTGAAGCGAGACGGCACGGCGTCGAACCGCTGATCGAGCGTGTCGGAGGCGAGGATGGTCTGCTCGTGGTGGACCCATACGTGCTGGAGAAGAAGATCAACCAGTTCCGCAAGGGCGGCCGTACGCTGGGCATCCTCTGCGAGGACTACGGGATCCCGCTTACCGACGCACACGCAGCCGACGCCGATGCCCTGGCTGCTGCGCGTCTTGCCTGGAAGCTCGGCCGGATCAACGCTGAACTCGGTGCCTACGACCTGCCGACCCTCCACGAGGACCAGATTCTGTGGGCCGACGAGCAGGGCCGCTCCCTTCAGGAGTACTTCAACCGGCAGGGTCGCAGCGAAGTAGTCCAGACCGTCTGGCCGCTGGTCCCCTTCGCGGCCTGATCGCCGAAGTCTCGATTCAGGGACAATCGTCCGGTGGACCGTGAACCTGAAGTGCAAATCGAACCGGAGCTCGAAAAGAAGCAGGAACTGAACCTGCTCGACGAGATGGGCGGGCCGCAGGGAATCGCTGACTCGAGCCTGCCCGGCCTGCTGTTCGTCACCGTTTACACAATCTCGGGCCAGGACCTCCAGGTTTCGGCAATCGCTGCGATCGGCCTCGGCGCGCTGATTGCAGTCATCCGATTGATCCGGGGCGAGTCGGCCCGCTTCGCCGCAGCCGGTTTCATCGGCGTACTGATCGCGGGCTTCATCGCCACGCGGACTGGCCGGGCCGAAGACTTCTTCCTGCCCGGTCTGCTGTTCAACGGCGGCTACGCGATCGCCTATGCGGTTTCGATCCTGGTCGGCTGGCCGCTGATGGGGGTTCTTGTCGGACCGATCATCGGCGACGGCATGAAATGGCGCCGGGACCCGGAGCAGGTGCGCATGTTCAGCCGGATGAGCTGGATCTGGGTCGGCCTTTTCACGACCCGACTCGCGGTTCAGCTGCCGTTCTACCTGGCGGGCTCGCTGGTCGCCCTGGGTATCGCCAGGACCGCGATGGGACTTCCTCTTTTTGCTCTGGGCCTGTGGCTGAACTACCTGATTCTGCGACGGTCTGGCATAGATCTGAAGGCGCTCAACCCCTCGAAGGCGGGCGCAGCAGACCGCTGACCCGGGGCAGTAAAAGGGCCGACCGGATCAACGGGATACACTTACCGGCTCACTTTGACTTCCACTCCGACCCCATCCCGGCCCCGCAGGAAAACAGCTCGCGTATCGGGCTCCGTATCCGGCCAACGCAACGGCCGACGCTCCGATCCTCCGATCAGGCTGCGCGCAGGTGCCAGAAATGGCGACTACGAGAAGGAGGCGGTTGAGATCGTCGCCCTGACTCACCGCCCCGGAGAGCCCGAGGTCTTCGAAGAGGTCGGCCTGCTCTGGGGCGAAGGTAACGAGACCTTCGGATCGCGGGGGCGGATCGACACCACGCTGGGCGTCGGCATGGCCGCAGCGGCGTGGCAGCCTCTGCGACGACTGCTCGATGCCGACGTGCCCGACCGCCTCAGGCTCGCGGACCACGAAGTCAGTGATCTGCTGGACGGAGCGGCGGAGCGGCTCGAAGGCTCCGGAATCGCGATCGAGTGGGATCCCGATCTTGACAACAGCCTCGACGCAAGGGTCGTGGTCGGCAGCGTCGGCAGCCTCAATCAGAGCGTTCCCGAGGTCTTCGACGAGACCGCACTCCAGGGTTTCACCTGGAAGATCACCCTCGGCGGTGCGCCGCTGACTGCGGAAGAGCTGGAAGATCTGGCCCGGACCAACCGCCCGGTGGCCCGTATCCGTGACCGTTGGGTGCTGGTGCCTCCGATCCAGGCCGAACGGGCTCGCAACCCGGAGCTGAGTCCATTGACGGCCATCGACGCGCTGAGCGTGGCACTCACCGGCAGCACCGTGATCGACGGGCGCACCGTAGAGGTCGAAGCCGTCGGCTGGCTGGCTGATCTGCGTGCTCAGATCACGGCTGAATCGGCTGACCCCGACCACGTCCCCCAGCCCGAAGCACTCAACGCCACTCTGCGTGCCTACCAGCTGGAGGGGCTTCGCTGGCTCCACCGGATGACTTCGCTCGGTCTCGGTGGCTGCCTGGCCGATGACATGGGGCTCGGCAAGACGGTGATGTTGATCGCCCTGCACCTCCACCGCAAACTGAACCCCAAGACGGACGCGCCGACCCTGGTCGTCTGCCCGGCTTCGCTGCTCGGTAACTGGGAGCGGGAGATCAGGCGCTTCGCACCAGGAGAGGAGGTCTACCGCTACCACGGCGGAGACCGCAGCCTGGAACAGGTCGAACGCGGATTCGTCCTGACCACCTACGGGACGATGCGACTGGATGCAGTCAAGTTCGGTTCGGTCAAGTGGGGTCTGCTGGTGGCAGACGAAGCTCAGCACGTCAAGAACCCGCGCTCGGCAGGTGCCAAGGCTCTTCGCACGATCCCCGCCCGCTCACGGGTCGCGCTCACCGGTACCCCGGTCGAGAACAACCTTTCGGAGCTCTGGGCGATCCTCGACTGGACCACCCCCGGCCTGCTCGGTAGTCACGGCAGTTTCCGTCGCCAGTGGGGCGACCCGATCGAGGTTGAAAGGGAGAAGGCAAAGACCAGGATGCTGTCCCGGCTGATCCGACCCTTCGTACTCAGGCGCAGGAAGTCGGATCCGGGAATTGCACCCGAGTTGCCACCGAAGACGATCACCGACCAGCCGGTCGCGCTCAGTCCCGAGCAGATCGCGCTCTACGAGAAGGCGGTACGGGACAACATGCTCGAGATCCGGACCAGCGAGGGAATCGGAAGAAGGGGACTGGTCCTGAAGCTGCTGACTTCGCTGAAACAGATCTGCAACCACCCGGCCCAGTACCTCAAGGAAGACAAGCCCAGGCTGGATGGCCGCTCCGGCAAGCTTGAGCTGCTGGACGAGTTGCTCGACACGATCCTGACTGAAGATGGTGCCGTTCTGGTCTTCACCCAGTACGTCGCGATGGCGAAACTGCTGAGCGCACACCTTGCCGAGCGGCAGATCGACAGCCAGCTGCTCCATGGCGGAACCCCGGTCAACAAGCGTGAGCAGATGGTCGACCGCTTTCAGGACGGAGAGGTGTCCGTCTTCCTGCTGTCGCTGAAGGCGGCAGGCACAGGACTGAACCTGACCCGGGCTGATCACGTGATCCACTTCGACCGCTGGTGGAATCCGGCGGTGGAAGAGCAGGCCACCGACCGCGCCCACCGGATCGGCCAGACCAAGTCGGTGCAGGTCCATCGCCTGATCGCCGAAGGAACGATCGAGGACCGGATCGCCTCGATCCACGAGGGCAAGCGCGAGCTGGCCGATGCGATCGTCAGTTCCGGCGAATCGGCCCTGACCGAGTTGAGCAACGACGAGCTTGCGGACCTGGTTCAGCTCCGGAACGGCCAATAGGCTCGCCAAAGTGGCAAGCCTGGCCGGCAAGACCATCTTCATCACCGGCGGAGCCCGGGGAATCGGCATGTCCGTCGCCAGGGCCGCCGCCGCCGCGGGAGCCACCCCTGTAATAGCCGACATCGACGCGGATGCCGCAGAGGCAGCCGCATCCGAGATCGGGCGCGGCTGCGTCGGATACGGGCTCGACGTAACCGACGCCGAAGCCTTCGCGTCGGTCTTCGGGATGGCCGAAGCAGAGCTCGGCCCGATCGACGTCCTGGTCAATAACGCCGGCATCGCCGAGGCCTCGCCACGGGTCGCCGACCAGGCGCCGGAACTGATCGACCGGATCATCGACGTGAACCTGAAGGGAACGATCAACGGGACCATCACCGCGCTCCGGCTGATGGAGCCCCGCGGCGGCGGCCAGATCATCAACGTCGCCTCACAGGCCGCCAAGACGGGAGTGCCCGCCCTGGCCGCGTACTCGGCTTCGAAGTTCGGTGTGCTCGGTTTCACCGACGCGGCGCGCTTCGAGTACCGCGGCGCGGGCGTCACCTTCACCTGCGTCATGCCAGGGCCGGTACAGACCGAGATGATGTCAGGCACCCGCAGCGTGCCGCTGATCAAGCTCGTCTCTCCGGAGCAGGTCGCGGCGGCAGTCCTCGAGGCGGTGGAAAAGCATCGCGAAGAAGTGTTCGTTCCGAGATCCACCGGCTACCTGGTTCGGCTTTCGGGGATGCTGCCGGTCAGCCTCAGGGAGCGGATCAGCCGCATTTCCGGCGTTCACCGGGTCTACTCGGAGATCGACCCACGGGGTCGGGCGGCCTATACCGAGCGCGTCACTCCACAGGTCGAACGGCACTCCTGACCGCAGCATGGTCGACTTCACCTAGACTCGTCCCCTCATGGATCTGACTTTCTCCGACGAAGAGACCACCTTCCGCGACGAGCTTCGCGGGTGGCTGCAGGCGAACGATCCGGGCGAGGAGCCGCGCGGCGACGAGGACTCGGTATTTGCTTTCAGGAAGGCCTGGCAGCGGTCCCTGTACGAAGGCGGATGGGGCGCGGTCCACTGGCCGAAGGAGTACGGGGGTCGCGACGCAACCCTGATGCAGTCAGCAATCTTCTTCGAAGAGCTCGGCCGGGCCGACACACCGCTGCCCGCCAACGTTCTCGGCCTGCTTCTTGCCGGTCCCACGATCATGGCTTGGGGAAGCGAGGAGCAGAAGGAGCGCTACCTCGCACCGATCCTTTCGGCCGACGAGGTCTGGTGCCAGGGCTTCAGTGAACCCGAGGCCGGCTCAGATCTGGCGGCAGTCAAGACCAGGGCCGTCCGGGACGGCGACGAATGGGTGGTCACCGGCCAGAAGGTCTGGACCAGCGGTGCCCAGTTCTCGAAGTGGTGCATGCTCGTCGCCCGTACCGACCCCGATGCTTCCAAGCACAAGGGCCTTTCGTATTTCCTGATGGACATGGAGCAGGAGGCGGTACAGGTGCGACCCCTGGTTCAGATAACGGGCGAGGCCGAGTTCAACGAGCTCTTCATCGAAGAGGCGCGCATCCCCCACGAGAACATGCTGGGCGGCGAAGGTGACGGCTGGAATGTCGCCCTGACAACCCTGATGAACGAGCGCTCCGGTCTCGGCTTCTTCCTCCAGGTGCGGCTGAGGCAGCTGCTCGACCGTCTGACTCGTGACGCGAAGGAGAACGGCCGGATCGAAGACCCTCTGGTGGCCGAGGCCCTTGGCGACATGCACGTGCGCACCGAAACGCTGCGCCTGCTCGCCTACCGCGGCCTGAGCTCGATCGAGCAGTACGGACAGCCCGGCCCCGAAGGTTCGCTGACCAAGTGGCTCTGGTCCGAGACCAACCAGATGCTGGCCCAGTTGGCGGTTTCGGTGCGCGGCCCGCAATCGCTCGCCGAGGGCGACCCGTGGGCCTATGAACTGCTGCGTTCGCGCGGCAACTCGATCGAAGGCGGAACCACAGAGATCCTCAAGAACATCGTGGCCGAGCGGGTACTCGGACTGCCGAGGAAGTGAGCCAGGCATGAGATTCGACTTCACAGAGGACCAGCACGAGATCAAGCGGACCGCAAAGGATCTGCTTGCGACGCGATCCACTCCCGAAAGGCAGCGTGAAGCGGCGGAGTCAGGCGAGTACGACCTCGGTCTGTGGCGCGAGCTGACCGAACTTGGCTGGCCCGGTGTGGCGGTGGACGAAGAGCACGGGGGAGGGGGCCTCGGATACGTTGAGCTGGCCGGCCTGCTCGAGGAGTCCGGCTATGCCCTGCTGAACGGACCCTTACTGAGCACGGCGATGTGTGCGGCGGCGATTTCCGAGGCAGGCAGTGACTCCCAGAAGGAAGAATGGCTCGGACGCCTGGCATCAGGCGATGCGACCGGTGCCTTTGGCCTCGTGGGCGAAATCGTCCCCGACGCAGCCACCGCGGACGTGGTGGTCATCGCCGACCGCGAGACCGGAAACGGCAGACTGCTTTCCGGAAGTGATGAGCCGATACCGGCGCTCAGGACGATCGACCCCACGCGTCGCTACGGGCTTCCGGGCGTAGACCTGCCCGAGGGTGAACCGCTGCCAGGGGATATCGCTCCTGCGATCGATCTGTCGGCGCTGCTCGTATCCGCAGAACTGGTGGGCATCTGCCGCCGGGTGCTGGATATGACCCTGGAATACGTGAAAGACCGCAAGCAGTTCGGCCGGCCGGTCGGCTCATTCCAGGCCGTCCAGCACCGCTGTGCCCAGATGCTGCTCCACACCGAAGGAGCCCGTGCGACCACCTACTTCGCTGCCTGGGCGGCCGACGCCGACCGGGCAAAGCTTCCCGAGGCTGCTTCGCTTGCCAAGTCTTCGTCCTCGAAGGCCGGAATTGAAGTCACCTCTTCGGCGATCCAGGCCCACGGAGGCATCGGCTTCACCTGGGAAGCCGATGTGCACTGGTTCTACAAGCGCGCCCAGCTGGACGCCGCGATGTTCGGAGGCAGCAGCTTTCACAACCAGCGACTGACCGGCCTCAGCCGCGTCGCAATCTGATCGCTTCCCCAACAGTCAGGCCGCGAACGCTCTCAGCCCGGGACGAGCCGGACACCGGAAATGCGCGGCAGCCGTATCGATAGAAGGCCGGCGGCAAGCAGAAAGAGCGCCGAAGCCCAAAGGCAGCCCTCAATACCGTAGAGCTGGTAGAGCAACCCGGAAAGGATCGTGCCGACAAGCCTCCCGCCGGCGTTGGCCATGTAGTAGAAGCCGACATTCATCGAAACCCGGTCGGCCTCCGAGTAGGACAGGATCAGGTAGGAGTGGACCGCCGAGTTCATGGCGAAGACCAGGCCGAAGGCGATCAGGCCCGCCACCAGCACCGTCTGGGGATCGAAGTCCACGGCAAGAGCAACCGCGATCAGCGCCGGGAAGGCAGCAAGGACCAGCGCCAGCCACATCGCGATGCGCCCGTCCGGGGGAGGGGCACCGGCACGCTGGCGGCGCTGCAGGATTGACGGAGCAGACGCCTGAACGATTCCGTAGCCGATCACCCAGACCGCGAGGAAAGTGCCGACCTGCCAGAAGGTCCAGTCGAGTTGGGTCCGAAGGTAGACCGGTAGGCCGACCACGAACCAGACGTCTCTCGCCGCGAAGAGGCAGATCCGGGCGGCAGCGAGCGCGTTGACTGAGCTGCTCTGGGAGAACATGTGGCGGAATTTCGCCTTCGGGTCGACCGTGCCGAGGCCGCCATGCATGAGGATGGCCGTGCTTACCAGCGCGACCAGCACTATCGCGGCCAGCATCAGCATCGCCGTCTGGAAGCCGACCAGGCTGAGCAGCAGGCCACCGACGAAGAAGCCGACCCCCTTCAGCGCGTTCTTGGATCCGGTGAGGATCGCCACCCACTTGAACAGCGAGCTTTCGGAGTCTTCCGGTACGACCAGCTTCACCGCACTCTTCGAGCTCATTTTGGTCAGGTCCTTGGCGATTCCCGAGAGCGCCTGCGACGCCATGACCAACGGCACAACCAGCCAGCTCTCCGGCACAAGGCCAAGCAGGGAGAGCGCAAAGACCTGGATTGTCAGCCCCGAGAACAGGGTCGCCTTCAAACCGAGCCTGGCGGCAATGAAGCCGCCGCTCAGGTTGGTCAGGATTCCGAAGACCTCGTAGAAGACGAAGATCGTCGCCAGTTCGAACGGCGAGTAGCCCAACTGGTAGAAGAAGAAGAGGACGAGTATGCGGCTGGCACCGTCGGCGACCGTATCGGCCCAGTAGGCCGCGGTCACAAGGATGTAGTTCCTCAGATCACCACCGGATGACGCTTCGGCCCGGCCCTCCGCAGTCAAGGCTCAGTGCCGCTTCCGGTCGATCAGTTCAAGCAGATCAACGAGACGGTTCGCATATCCCCATTCGTTGTCGTACCAGGCATAGACCTTGACCTGCGTACCGTTGATCACCCGGGTCGAGAGCGCGTCGACAATCGATGAGCGCGGGTCACCCCGGTAGTCGCACGAAACGAGCGGGCGTTCTTCGTAGCCGAGGATCCCCTCCAGTCCGTCCGCGGCGGCGGCTTCGAAGAGTCCATTGACCTCGTCGACATCGGTCGCCCGCTCCATCTCGAAAACACAGTCGGTGAGCGAAGCATTGAGCAACGGGACCCTGACGGCATGGCCATCGAGGCGGCCTTCAAGTTCGGGGAATATGTAGCCGATCGCAGTCGCCGAGCCGGTCGAGGTCGGGATCAGCGACATGCTCGCGGCCCGCGCCCGCCGGAGGTCCTTGTGAGGAGCGTCGACGATCGTCTGGGTATTGGTCAGGTCGTGGAGGGTTGTTATCGACCCGTGACGAATGCCGATGCTCTCGTGAAGGACCTTCACCACCGGTGCCAGACAGTTGGTGGTGCAGGAGGCCGCGGTGATGATGTCGTGAGTCCCGTACTCGTACAGCTCATCGTTGACCCCGTAGACGAGGTTGAGAGCGTCAGCCTTGACCGGTGCCGCGACCAGCACCGTCGTATTGCCGGACGCAAGGTAAGGCTCAAGCGCCTCCCGGGTTCGAAACCGTCCAGAACACTCGAGAACGACGTCAACATCCAGATCCGCCCAGGGCAGCGATTCAGGTTCAGTATCACTTGAGTACAGGGCATTGTGTCCGGGAATCGAGATCAGCCCGGGTTCGTGATCGATCGCAGCCGGCCAGCGACCCTGGACCGAGTCGAATTCGAGCAGGTGTGCCGCCGTGGCGGCGACCATGCCGGGATCGTTTACCGCCACGAACTCGATGCCCGGGGTGGCGTGACCCGCCCGGAAAGCGAGTCTCCCCATGCGACCGAAACCGTTGATTGCGACCCTCATCCGAACCTTTCCTGCCTCGAGCCTGTGCTTTCGGGCCGAAGGTATCAATTGACAGATGTCAATTGAACTGTTTCGATGAAATTCGATAAGCCCGGCGATCGCATCCGCCCCAGCGAGCAGCAGAACTCACCGGCGGAGTCCTTCAGCCCGGGCGTGATCAGCTGTCGAGCAGGATGATCACGACCGTCCCGATACCCAGCAGGACCCCCATGATTCCGAGCAGCCTGGTACTCAGGGTCCCCGGTGATGCCGACTCGCCTGTGCTGACTGCCTGATCGACATGGGACCCGCGCATGGTTCCGAACTGAACCAGCAGAATGCCGTAGATCACGAATCCGACGCCGAGCAGCATGTACGGCCATACCTTCAAGGTCGGATCCAGCATCGGAACGACGCGACCGACTCCGATGCCGACCGCAAAGGCCGCGAGGCCGGTGCGCCACCAGGCAAGCTGGGTCCTCTCGCCGGCGAGGCGGGTTCTTCGGGGCGCATTTCCGTTACTCATGACTCACAGAGTGAAGGGTACGCCGGACAGGAGACGCAAGAACGAGCGACGGCGGCCGCAGCCGCCGTCGCTCGAATCTTCTGGTGCTGAACAGCGACTACTTGCCGCCGGGCAGCCAGCCTTCGATGATCGGATCGACCTCGGCCTCGGAGGCATCGAGAATCGCTCCGTGGTCGATGCCGGGGTAGGTCAGGTACTCAACGCGATTGCCCGGAATCTTGCCGAGCTCGATGTTGAGATTGCTGGTCAGGAACGGGAACGTCGTCGTATCGGCCAGACCCTGAACGAGGGTGATCGGTGCCGAACTCGTGGCGATCGGGTTCTGCTCGCCAAGTGCCTCCAGCGTCTCGGTCAGATCCGCTGCCGGTCGAATCAGTTCGCTGGGGGCGATCCCGGCAAGGCTGCCGGGTTCACTCAGCTGAGCCAGACATTCGGTCAGCGTATCCGGATAGAGCGCCAGGATCGGGTCCGAAAGCACCGCCGGAGCGTCAACCGCTGGATAAGCCGTGCTGATTCCGCGCACGATCATGGTTGCCAGTGCGGTCAGGCCGTTCGGAGTATCTGTGAAGCCTGAAAGCAGCGGCAGCTGTTCCTTCAGCTGCGAGGCCGGAGCGTATGCGACAGTGCCCTTCACTTTGACGTCGGGCGTCCAGGTAGATGCCTGATCGGCGGCGAACAGTGCCGCGTGACCACCCTGCGAATGGCCGGTGATCACAACCTTCTTGGAGATCTTCGGATTGAGGTCATGGGCGGCTCGAACGATGTCGAGGATGCCGCGACCGGAGGACTTGCCGACAAGGAACGGGTGGACGCCCGGGGTTCCGAGGCCCTCGTAGTCGGATCGGACAACTGCGTAGCCTTCATCCAGCCAGGAGTTGAGAATCCCGTCCGTGTAAGCGATGTAGCCATAGGCCGGTCCGTCGAGAGTGTTCCGTGACGGAGCGCACTTGTCAGCGATGCCGGTGGTGCCGTGGCCGTAGGAGATGACCGGCCATCCACCCTTGGGAGCCTTGCCCTTGGGAACGCTTACCGAGCCCGAAACGGCGACCTTCTGGCCGGAGACCGACCGCGAGCTGTAAAGCACGACCTTGGTCGAAGCGGCTGACGCGAGCGGCACAACGCCGCTGGCGTTGCGCGCCCAGATCAGCTTGCCGTGCTGGTTGGGAATCGCCCTCTTCTTCGTAGCCGGGTCGTAAAAACCGAGTCCAGCGGGACCCTTGCGCAGCGCCTTGGCCTTCGCTTTCGCCTTGGCCTTCTTCTTGGCTTTGGCCTGCTTCTTGGCCTTGGCCTTTGCCTTGGCTTTCGCCTTCTTCTTGGCCTTCTGCTTCTTGGTCAGAGACGCCTGCGCTCCGGCTGCACCAGCCGTGGCGGGAATCATCGTCGCGGCGAAGAAGGCAGCGGAAATCAGGATCGCAAATACGGCAAAAGCAACACGCAGACGGTTCAGACTGAAGGTCAAGGTTCTCTCCCGGTTGAAATAGTGGCTTAGCCGCAGAACTCTACAGTGCCACGGTCATTCTCAGAAACCCGCGAGAGAGCCAAAAGTTGCTCTCTGGAGACATCAGCGTCTCGAATCACCCTTTCCAGGGCCTGCCGCCTGTCAAGATTGCCCCTGAAGCCGAAGGCGAAGGAGGTAGGAGAACAACGTGGAATTCGACAACTCAGTGGCTGCCACATGGAACGGGGTGGAGCTTGCCCGAAGCGATGACACGGTAATCGACGGAGACAGCCGCTACTTCCCGAAGGATTCGGTCGACTTCGAGTATCTGGTCGAAAGCGACCACACATCCCGCTGCTTCTGGAAAGGAACCGCCTCGTACTACGACGTTGTTGTCAATGGCAAGACAAGCCGCGATGCCGCCTTCTACTACCCGGAGCCGAAAAGGAGAGCGACCATGCTCATTGACCGAATCGCATTCTCGAAGGGCGTCGAAGTCAGCTGAAGCCAGACTCGCTGCCTCCGGGGAGAGTGGAGCTGATCGACGGGCTGCGCGGCTTCGCCCTGCTCGGAATCATCGTCGTGAACGTCGGATTCTTCGCTTCGACCTGGTTCGGTGTCACCGATCCGGCCTTCGATGGCTTCGGCTCGGACGCCGCACGCGCCTTCGTGAGCTTCCTTTTCGAATCAAAGTTCTACCTGCTGTTCTCCTTCCTCTTCGGTTACAGCTTCACCATTCAGCTCGACAGCGCAGCCCGCAAGGGGGTGAAGTTCAGACGCCGCTTCGGGCGCAGGCTGGTCGGCCTCTTCCTGCTCGGCCTCGGCCACGGCCTCCTGTTCTTCACCGGCGACATCCTGATGATCTATGCCCTTGCCGGCATCGTCTTGCTGCTGGTTCGGAACTGGAAGCCGCGCCGGGCCCTGCTGGTCGGCGGCGGCCTGCTGATGGTGACCGCGTTTGTCTGGGCCAGCCTCGGCCTTGCCGCACTCGAGGATCCTCAACCTTTTCGCTCTGACCCGACCGAACTGGCCAGGGAAGCCGAAACCCTGGAGGCAGGCTACGCCTCGACCGATGTCGACACGGTTCTTTCCACACGCCGTGGCGAACTCGGCGACACCTTTCTGCTTCTCCTGTTGATCCAGTGTCCGAGTGCACTGGCCATGTTCCTGATCGGCCTCGCAGCCGGCAAGGCGAGGTTGCTCCACGAACCCGGCCGGTACCTGCGACTCTGGCGGCGTCTGCTGCTCTTCGGTTTGCTGCTCGGCCTTCCCGCAGCCGCTTTTTACGCTTGGGCTGGAGGGGAGGGGTCGCTTCAGGAACCGGCCCGCGAACTCTTTGCCCTCTCGCTGAATGTGCTGTTCGCCCCGGCGCTGGCCGGTGCCTACATGGCCGCATTCGTACTTGCGCGAGATTCCCGGGTGGGGGCAGGCCTGATCAACGTCCTGGCACCGGCAGGCCGCATCGCCCTGAGCAACTATCTTCTCCAGTCAATCGTGCTCTCCCTGATATTCACCGGCTACGGTCTCGGCCTGGTCGGCCAGGTTTCACCGATATCTGCCGTGCTGATCGCCATCGCCCTCTTTGCCGCTCTGGCCTGGCTCAGCGCAATCTGGCTGAGAACTCACCGCTACGGACCGGCCGAGTGGATTCTGCGGGCCTTCACCAACTGGTCGTGGCCGGCTTGGCGAAGTCCGGAACGGACCGGATGAGTTCCAGTCACGAGCGCTTTCCGGAACTGCGGGCCTCGCTCGCACGCATTGACCTCGGCAACAAACCGACCCCCATTCGTCCCTTGCCGGGTCTCGGCGGCGGGCAGACAGAGGTCTGGCTGAAAGACGAGAGCGTCTTCGGGAATGGTGGGTGGGGAGGCAACAAGGTGCGAAAGCTCGAGTGGCTGATTCCGGAAGCAGAGCGTCGCGGCCGTTCGACCATCCTGACTGTCGGAGGACTTGGCACCAACTGGGGGCTGGCCTGCGCCCTCTACGGACGCGAGCACGGCCTGAAGACAGTGCTCGCCCTGGTCGACCAGCCGATTGACGAGCACGTCAGCGCCCAGATGGAACGGCTCAAACGCTCGGGGGCCGAGATCCATTTCACGCATACGAAGGCCCGTACGATCGCTGCTGTTATCGCTCTGGCGCTCCGCCACCGGCCCTACTTCCTGCCGGCAGGCGGATCCTCTCCCGTCGGAGCACTCGGAGGGACCGAAATTGCCCTTGAACTTGCGGCCCAGGTGGAACGCGGAGAGATCGAGGAGCCTTCTTATGTAGTTACCGCTGTCGGCTCCGGGGGAACAGCCGCCGGCCTGCTGCTGGGCCTGGCTCTCGCGGGTCTCCGGACCCGGGTTCTGGCCGTAGTGGTCAACGACACCCTGCGCCTGGATTCAAAGGCCCTGCTCAGGCTGGCCCGGCGGAGCGAAACTCTTCTGCGCAGACGCGGAGCGGCGCTGCCCGAACTCGATCTTGGCGGAGAACGCCTGCGCATGGTCGAGGACCAGATCGGCCCGGGATACGGTCACCCCACTGCCGAAGCCGAGCGCGCGGCGACAGCCGCCTTTGAGAAGGCCGAACTCAGACTCGATCCGGTCTACACCGCAAAGGCGATGGCTGGCCTGCTCAGCCTTGAAGGGGAACTCGGCCCGGGTCCGGCGGTCTTCATCGATACCAACGGACCACGCGACTCTGCCTGACGTACACCCTGCCTAAAACCGTTCGAGGCGGATTTTGACCCTGCGTCCCTTGATTCGACTGGACCGCAGCTTGCTGACGAGGCCCTTGGCCTCATCGATCGGCACGGCGACCAGGGAGAAGTTCTGTTTGATCGTGATTGCTCCGACCTGATCGCCGGCCAGACCGCCTTCGCTCGTGATCGCCCCAACCAGGTCGTGTGGACCGACCCCGACGCCTCTGCCGGCGCCGAAGTAGAGATTGACCATCGAGACTGCGGGGGCCTGCGAAGGGGCGGCGATCTCGAATTCTTCAGCCGGAATGCCGACCAGTTCCGGGTCACGCAGGTGTTGGTGGGCAAACCTGAGGACGCGGGGTGGGGAGGTGGCCGAGATGAGGACCGTCTGGCGGGTCTTCGGCGTGGTTTCGACGATCGCCTCGGTCTCCCTGACAGCGCCTGAATCCAGGATCTGGTCGGCGCGGTCCAGAGCCAGGATCTTCAACTGCTCGATGCGCAGGGTCTTGCGTTTGACATGCTCAAGTACCCGGTCCGGAGTGCCCACGATGATGTCAACTCCGTGCTTGAGCGGACCGATCTGGCTGGTCAACGGCTTTCCTTCGAACAGACCGAGGACCCGGGCTGATCTGCCGCGCGAGGAGAGCTGGAAGATCTCCTCGTGTGCCTGGATCGCCAGGTCGCGCGTTGGTACGAGGATCAGCGCTGTGGGGCCATAGGCAGGCCCGTCACGCAGGATGCGCTCAATGATCGGAAGCGCGTAGACCGCCACGCTGCCGGATTCGTCTTCGATGCGACCGAAGAGATCGCGCTTCTCGCACAAGCTCGGGATTACCAAGACCTGGAACGGGGTTGGGTGCTCGTATCCGAGCCCCGAGAGGGTTCCCTGAGCCGTTCCTGCGATGCCCAGGTCTTCGAACGTTTCCAAGATGTCCCTCATTCGTTGCTGAAGCCAGTCCCAGTAGACCTGACGCTGATCACGGCGCCCAAATCGTATTCGACCGGCCTTGACACGAGCAGAAGCCGTGCGGATCGATGATGCGGTGCCTGGAAGCCAGGTAGCTGGCGCTTATCCGGGTTGACTCGCGTCACGCACCCGGTGAAACCACCTTGAATCCCGCTATCTCGGCAGCTTTCAGGAGCTTGTTGTCATAACTCACGACGATTCTAAGGTCGGTCTGAATCTCAAGGGCGGTGGCCAAATGCAGGGCATCAAGTGACCCGAGCGAGACAGGTGTCAGGTACGCCGCCCGAAGCCTGATCGAATCCATGGTGGGCAGCAGAACCAGCTGGGACAGCACTTCGAGAGTGAGGTCCAGGAGTGACGGGTCTCTGCGAAGGACGGCTCGAACCATTTCAACGTCGCTGATCACACTGGAAACCGCCTGACCGGGGGATTCTTCAACGAAGCGGTGCAGCTCGGCACTCTCGGGCTCGTTCAGGACGAGCTTCGCCAGGGCCGAGGTATCAAAGTAGACCGGATCACCCATCACTGATCAGATCTTGTCTTCTCGTTGCTCAAGCACAGCCCGCGAGAGCGCGTAAGGATCATCCGGATCCACAGGTCGCAGGGGCGGCCGGTTCCGGAGGTACTCGCGCAGATCACCTTTCGCCGGCCTTGCTCCTGTCCGAGCGATGATTCGATCCATTCTCTCCGTGGAGCCATCGGCGGAAAGCGTCCCTGCACCACGCAATGCCAGCTCCTTTACGAGGGCGGCAGAACTTAGCCCCGGCAATACCCGGGCAGCTGCTCTGAGGGCCTCCGCAAGCTCGGGATCCTCTGTAACTGCGATTCTGCGGAGTTTGGTCGGCATTCTCCGAGTGTAACACTGCCGTGTGACACTTCACTCTTATGCGCGATAATGTCGGTTATGTCAACTTGTAGACGTGGCGAGGCCCAGGCGGTCAGCCGATTCCCGTACAAGGGCATTGGAAGTGTTGAGAACCACCTCGTCCCCCAGCGTCAGGGCTTCAATGGCTCGATCGAAGATGCTCACGTTGATCCAGCTGGCCTCGAGCGTCGACCACCACCGGATACCCGCGGCCTCAGGGTGTTCGCTGAACAGCTTCTGCGCCTCAACCTGAGTGGTTTCACGGACCCTCGTCGCCACCTGCGACGGTCGCAAGTTGTTGTCTTTCAGGACATCGGGATCGTCCAAATCGATCAGCCCGGCTTCGTCCGGTAAACGCAGCTCGACCAAGGCAAGCGGCAGGCCGAACTTCATCAGCATCGGGCTGAGCAGCCGACCGGTACCCCTAAACGGCGCGAGATGCTCGGCAATCGCCGAAACCGGCGTTTCACTCACATACATGCAGCCATAAAGCTCCGGGTTGTCGTGCCTGCCGGCGCCCTGAAATGAACGTGGAACCCACAGGGCTCCACCTGCCTCATCGACACCGGCGGCTCGATCAAGCGGAACAACCCGCCAAAGGTTCACGCAAATGCGCCGGTGCGCTCGACGGCCAGGGCGTCGAGCAGCTGACGGGTATCGCCGGCCGCGATCAGATCGATCGGCCGGCGGTCGCCCAGGTTCGGATTCATCCCCAAGAGCCACTGCTCTGCCGCCTCCGGCGAATAGAGCCTCAGAAGACTCGACACCACCAACTCGAGCAGGTCAACCTTCTCGGCGTTCCGAAGGTCAATGCCCCCGCCACGCCTCCACCGGGTTATCTGGGCCGGGCTGACGTCGAGCAACTCAGCCAGACGACGCTGAGAACCAAGGTCCTGACTGAGAGAGGTGATCTTGGCCGAAGTTGCAACTGGCATGACCCGAGACTAGCGCAACACAAAGCATTGCGCAACCTCTCGCTGGTGAGTCAACCCTTCGGGTGAAGGTCAAGGTGTCGTCGAAAGCGGATTGGGACCACTTTGTGACCGCGCTGCACTACGACGCCTTGCGTTCAAAGGTCAAGTGGGTCACGCCGCTGGGCGTCGATATGGCTTCAACTTCGTAGTCCTCCTCGAGCGCTTCCAGTCCGTCCCATAGCCGGACGCCACGACCGAGCACGATCGGCACCTGGACCAGGTGCATCTGGTCGATCAGGCCCGCGGCGAGGAAGTCACGAGCGACGCTCGGGCCGCCTCCGATGCGTACATCCTGCTCGTCTGCCGCCTCACGAGCGATGTCCAGGGCCTCGGTCGGTGAGGCGTCGAGGAAGTGGAAGGTGGTGCCACCCTGCATCTCGATCGAGGGCCGCGGTCGGTGGGTCAGCACGAAGGTGGGCGTGTGGAATGGAGGGTTCGGTCCCCACCACCCCTCCCAGTCGGCGTTGTCCTGCCACCCCGGTGGGCCGAATTTGCCCGCGCCCATGATCTCGGCGCCGATGCCAGACTCGTGCTGCTGGGCGATCGCGTTGTCGACGCCGGCCGTGCCGCCCTCGCGCCCAAGGATCGGAGCACCGAAGCGGGTTGCGATCATCCACTCGTGAAGGCGCGTGCCGGCGTGACCCATTGGCGTGCCCTGTGACTGAACCTCGCCAGTCGCGAAACCGTCCAGTGAGATAGAGAGGTTGTGAATTCGGGTTCGTGTCATCTGCTGGACGATCCTTGATCGGCTCGCCCGGTTCCCGCTGTCCCCGACCGCCTGGCACCGATCCAGGCGCGCACGGTGGGCAGCGATTGCCTGGTGTCAGTCACCTTCTCGGAGACTGCTGCCTCGAACCCGATGATCATGAACATCTGGCTCAAAATGAATACGGCTGCGGTCAGACTCTCCGACATCGACCGAGCCTAGCAGCGGCAGTTTCGATCGCTCAGAAACCACCACGACCGAGTCCCCTGCTTCACCTTCACCTGTCAGGGCTGCCGGACCCGGGCTTCCAGCCAATCGATCAGGTCACGTGTGACCCGTTCGCGGTCCTCAGGTGGCTCGTTGATCAGTTCGTGCACGAAGCCTTCGTAGACGATCAGCTGTTTGTCGGGTGACCCGGCGCGCTCGTGGATGTCCCGGCTACCCGCTGCGGGAACGATCGGGTCAGATGAGCCGGCGACGACCAGTAGCGGTATCCGGAGCCGGCCGACTTCGTCCGGGAGTTCCGCCATCGCCTCGACTATCTCCGAGACGGTCCCTGCCGGCTGCGCTCCCTTGTGGACGAGCGGGTCATCCAGGTAGATGCGAACTTCATCGGGATCCCGTGAAATCCCGTCGAAGTCGAGCCGGTTGGCCGGTGCTCCCGGTGCGATCCGACTCAGAAGCCTGACCGCCTGCCGCTGGATCCGCGGCACTCCGAGGCCCTCCAGCGAGACGGCCGCCGAGGACAGAATCAACCCCTTGAGCTTGTCCTGGTGTTCCAGCGCGTAACGCAGGCCGATGGTTCCGCCCATGCTGTGGGCGAACATGAAAATGGGCAACTCCGGCTGCTGCGCTCGGGCCATTTCGACCATGTGATCGACATCTGCCACAGCATCGACCAGATCCTTCAACAGACCGCGACGTCCCTCGCTGAGCCCGTGGCCGTGATGGTCATTGGCCCAGACCGAGAACCCCTCCCCCGCCAGCCGCTCAGCGAACCTCGCATAGCGATCGCCGTGCTCACCGTAGCCATGGACGATGACTACCTGCGCTCTGGCGGCCGGAACGCCCCAGGCTCGCCAGTGGATGCTTCCTCCGGCGGCTCCGTTGAAAGTCCCCGTCTTCAGTTCACTCGAATGCACTTCGTCTCCCTGCTCATGGGTCAGTCGCTTTCCGGCAAGGGGCCGAAGAAACCCAGTACGCGAGTCACCAGCCCGTTTTCATCGACTTCGGTCACGTCGAAGCCCGGCAGTACGACTTCGCCATCGCGGCTGATCTGCCAGTCGTAGCGGTAGAGACCGTGGTGGCTGTCGACTCCGCTCGTGCGCAAGTAGACGGCACCGGGAATCGCCGCATGAACCTTTCGAACGTTCGCTTCGAACTCCTCGATGCCGTGAGTCTCGATGCTGGGATCGATGAATTCGACATCCGGTGCCAGTGCCTGTTCCAGGTGTCCACGGACCGCTGACGGATCAGACTCGTTCCAGGCGGCCAGCATGTGATCAAGCGATTCGGGATGCGCCATCGGTTGGCTCCTTGTGCCTGGCTGGTTTTGGGGCTGCTGCGGCCATGCTATCCCCGTGCGCCGAAGGTCAAACGGCTCGAGGATTTCGAGGCTCGTAACGCAACGCCACCGCGCCTGATTCGAATTCGTGGTGCCCGACGAGCCGCAGGTCGAGATGCTTCGACAGCCCGGCGAACAGAGTCGGGCCGTGGCCGGCCAGCTTCGGTTGCACGATGAACTCGTACTCATCGATCAACCCCATTTCTGCCAGGGCCAGTGGGAGCCTCAGGCCCCCCACATACAGCCCGTCGCCCGGCTCCTGCTTCAGCTCGCGGACGGCAGTCTCCAGATCCCCCCTGACGAGCTCTGCGTTCCAGTCGACCTCTTCCAGGGTGCTCGACACGACGTACTTCTTTGCCGCGTCGATCGTTTGGCCGAAAGGCACCATCCAGTCGGGCATGTCTGTCATCTGTCCTGGTGGCCTCCAGGCTGATTCCATCATTTCGTAGGTCACCCGGCCCAGGATCAGAGCGTCAGCCTGTTCAATCGTCGCCGTCGCGTGGCGGTGAGTGTCCTCGTCAGGGTTGCCGGCACGGTGGTCACAGCAACCGTCCGGCGTGACGTTGATGGAATATCGAAGGGGTCGCATGCCTGACCTCAGTCCCTAGTTGCCTTCGATCCGTGCCCGTAAGTCCTCTTCCTGCTGCTGCATCTCCGGAGTGAAAGCTTCACCGAAGTCTTCGGGCTGGGCAAACTGGCGAATCTCCACCTGGTCTCCAGCCTGGAACGGGGCCCGACGAGCCCATATGACGGCATCGTCGAAGTCCTTGACCTGCCAGACCCAGTAGCCGGCGACCAGCTCCTTCGGTTGAGCGAATGGTCCGTCGGTGACCGTGCTGCCATCGGCTGCATAGTCGATGCGCGCGCCCTTCGAACTCGGTCGCAATCCGTCTCCGTCGAGCATGATGCCCGCGCCGACCAGCTCTTCGTTGTACCTGCCCATCTCAGTGATTTGCTCCGGAGTCGGCATCAGGCCCCTCTCCGACTGCTCCGATGCCTTGACGATCACCATCACCTTCATCTGCTCGTCTCCTTGATCTTCTGGTTTGTCCCAAAGTCGGGGTCCCGTCCCGCTGTGAAGCCTATGATGGTTGAAAGGAAAGAAAGGCCCTAGGAAATTGCGCTCAGATCCTTCCCAACCGAAAAAGGTAGCCATCATCGGCGGCGGCGTGGCCGCTCTGGAGGCGATGCTTGCCTTCGATGTGATCGCATATTCGAAGGCGGACGTTCACCTGTTTTCACCGAGTTCGACGTTCGTGCTCAAGCCGCTTGCCGTTTCGAGTGGATTCGGCCGCGGCGAGCTACTCCGCTACGACCTGTCGAAGCTGACCGAGACCGCCGGTGCCACTTTTCACCATCTGGGGGTCTCCGGGATCGACGCTGAGCAACGGTTAGCCAAGCTCTCGGACGACTCCGAGTTCAGCTACGACTACCTGATCGCCTCGCCCGGGGCAGAGCCTGTCTGGTCTGTACCGGGTGCCACCAGCTACCCGGGACCCGCCGGCACCGAGGCCCTTAAGGAAGCACTGGCGCCGCTGCGTGACCGGGACGCGGCGAAGATCGTCGTAGCTGTGCCCGAGGGCGGCGCCTGGCCCCTGCCGGCATACGAGCTCGCACTGCTGATTGCTGACGAACTCGGGTCGAGCGCTTCGATGACCATCGTCACCCCGGAGAGCTCGCCGCTGGATCTGTTCGGAAAGTCGTCTACCGAGAAGGTTGCAGAACTGCTGCGAAGTCGGAAGATCGAGACAGTTCTGGAAACCGCTCCGAAGGAGTACCGGGATGGCGCGCTGTCGACCACTGACGGTCGGCAGATCGAGGCCGATCTCGTGCTTGCCATGCCTCTGCTCACCGGACGCCGGATCCCCGGTCTGCCCTACGACGAACAGGGCTTCATCCCGGTCGACGACTTCGGTCAGATCCTGGAGCTCGATAGGGAATTCGCAGCCGGAGACGTCACTTCCTTCCCGGTCAAATTCGGTGGACTCGCAACGGAACAGGCCGACGTCGTCGCGGCGGCAATCGCGGCCGCGGCGTGGAAAACGACCGCTCCGAAACCGTTCAAGCCGGTGTATCACGGAACCCTCGTTACGCCCGAAGGACCGGTCGGCCTCGGTCCCGGAGTCGGCAGCTCCGACGCTTATGCCTGGGATCCCGCTGAGAAGGTTCACGGCAGATACCTGACGCCCTTCCTGAAGGCGGCCGATCCGGCGACGCTCGGGACGCATAAATAGGGCCCCTCAGACAGCGGGGCCGTCATCTCCCCTGCGTCAGGCGGCTAGTCCTGGCCGGCATCGCGCAGCTTCTTCAGGTGATGGGACAGGGTCGATTGACTGACATCGAAAGATGAAGTCACCGGATCCGGACTCGATCCACGCCTGTGCCTCGTGGATCAGGCCTCAGGCTGGAATCCGGGCACCTCCACTACCTGCCGTTGCGCTCCCGGTGGCTGCAGCCCGGCCAGCAGCACGGCCGGCGCTGACCTTCCTCGAGTTCCTCCCGGGTCCTGAGTATGCGGCGCTCGCGGGTCTTGGCCTGCTTCGCGTCTTCTACCCAGCAGATGAACTCGTTGCGCGCCAACGGCGTGATGTCGTTCCATGCGTCGAGTGCTGCGGGACTCGCTGTCAGGCCCGCGCGCAGGTCTGCCGGCAACTCGTGAACAACTCCGCCGGGTAGCCCTTGGCCTGTCACGCCTCAATCGTAGCGGCGGGCTCCACTTCGGACTTCGGGACCGACCGGCATGGTTGCGCTGACGATCGCCGACGCAGCCTGGTCGTGGACTCGATGGGTCTCATTGATCTCGATTGACTCAAATCCGGCGGCTTCGAGGTCGCGCTCGAACTCCACGCGGGTGAGCGCTCCAGCGATACAGCCCGTCCACTGCTGCATGTCGGCCCGGGTCTCATCGCTCATGTCGGGGTCCGCGATCACGTCGGTGACTGCGAAACGTCCCCCCGGGCGAAGAACGCGGGCAGCTTCACGCAGCACCTGAGGCTTGTCGCCGGAAAGGTTGATCACGCAGTTGGAAATGACGACATCAACCGACGAGTCGGGCAACGGGATGTTCTCGATCTCGCCGCGAAGGAACTCGACGTTCTTGACCCCCGCCTCACGTTGGTTGCTGCGGGCAAGCTCAAGCATCTCTTCGGTCATATCGAGTCCGTACGCCTTGCCGGTCGGCCCGACGCGGCGGGCAGCGAGCAGTACGTCAATGCCTCCTCCGGATCCCAGGTCAAGGACGGTCAGCCCTTCGCTGAGCTGAGCGACAGCGGTCGGGTTGCCGCAGCCGAGCGAGACCAGCCGGGCGGCTTCGGGCACCGCGTCACGATCATCGTCTTCGTAGAGGTCGGAGCCAAAGACTGCGCGTTGCTCGTCCGTTATCACCGTGTCATTCGTGCAGCAGGAGGCTTCGCGTCCGGCCGCGCTGGTGGCTGCCGCCGCATATCGCTGCCGAACAACTTCTTTGATTTCGCCTGCGTATTTGGTTGGCTCCCGCCCGTCCTCGCATCCACAGCCCGGTCCATCGCCGCAGCAGTCGTCCTTTGATTCCGGCTCGCAGCAGCTTGCCTGCGTATCCACAGAACAGCAGTCGTTCACCTGCTCCAGCCCAGCCATCTGCTCAGCTCCTCCAGTTCTTCGGGGTTTACGTAGTAGTAGGCCCAGAGACCCTGTCTCTCTGAGTCGAGAATGCCGGCATCGCGCAGCTTCTTCAGATGATGAGAGAGGGTCGACTGGCTGACCTCGAACAGCGGCACCAGCTCGCAGACGCACACCTTGCCGGCGTGCTTTCGAAGGACGTCGACCAGGGTCAGGCGAATCGGATCGCTGAGAGCCTTGGCGATCCTTGCCATTCGCTCAGCCTCGGCCCGATCCACATCGGGATAGACGACCGGCTCACAGCAGGGCTGACCGTTCGGGCTCTTCTGTTTCGGGGTGAGTGTCAATTCGGGACTCATCGCAGCTCAGTAAACCAGTTCCATCGATAGTTGTCAATACAGCCGACGTCCATCGCTCGAGTTGACCGCCCCTGAACCGGCGTGCCGCCGGATGTCGACCCATGCCGGGTCGCCTCAGGCGGCAAGCGCCTCTGTCTTGCTCTTCAGCTTCAGCTCGGCAACGTCCGCGACGTCCCGATGCTGATCGCCAAAGCGCAGGATGCCCTTTGCCCTTCGCAGCAAGCCGCCGGGGGCCGATTTCGTCTTTTCGACAAGGGCGCCGGGAAGCGAACCTGCCTTTTCGGCGACGTCGTTTGGCAACGAGAGTCGGATGACCTTCTTCCAGGCAGATGCGACCTGGACCGGCAGTGGTCCCTCGGCGTACGGCAGGTCGTAGCGTTCGAAGATGTCCTTTACCCGGGGTGCGATTTCCGCGTAACGATTGCTCGGCAGGTCCGGGAAGAGGTGATGCTCGATCTGGAATGACAGGTTTCCTGTCATCAGGTGCATGAGCGGTGAGCCGGTGATGTTGGCGGCACCGAGCATCTGGCGCACGTACCAGTCCCCCTTCGTCTCGCCTTCTATCGACTTCTTCTCGAAGGTCGCAACACCCTCCGGGAAGTGACCGCACATGATCACGGAATGTGTCCAGACGTTGCGAATCAGGTTCGCAGTGGCATTCGCGCCAAGGGTCGTGGCCGCGGAGGGGCCGGAGAGCAGCGGGTGGACTACGTAGTCCTTCGTGGCCTGGGCGCGGATCTTCTTCAGCACCGCCTCGGACTGCCGCTGGAACTCCGGGTTGTCCTCGCGACCCTTCCAGTTCTTGCCCAGTTCCAGGTCGTAGGCGGCAATCCCGTATTCGAAGAAGCAGGCGTTGATGAGATTCCAGAGTGGCTGCCCCAGGTAGAAGGGCATCCAACGCTGATCCTCGTCGACCCGCATGATGCCGTAGCCCAGATCGTTGTCCTTGCCGATGACGTTCGTATAGGTGTGGTGAAGCTCGTTGTGGGAGTGCTTCCAGAGGTCGGCCGGCGAGGCGTTGTCCCACTCCCAGGTGGTCGAGTGGATCTTCGGGTCTCGCATCCAGTCCCACTGACCGTGCATGACGTTGTGGCCGATCTCCATGTTCTCCAGGATCTTGGCGATCGAGAGCCCGTCGTTCCCGCGAGCCAGGCCGGTGGGAAGAGCGAGAAGAGCAAAGTGGCGCGACTGGCCAGCTCCAGCTTGCGCTGCGTGTCGATCAGGCCACGGATGTAGGCGGCGTCTTGCTCACCGCGCGAGGCGATGACGTCAGCGCGGATCGCGTCAAGCTCGGCACCGATGTCTTCGATGTCCTGTCTGGAGAGGTGGGCGATCGGGTTGTCCGGGTCCTTCTGGATTGCGGTCATGGTTTCCTTAGAGTTCGATGTCACAGGCGCCGGCGGCTGCCGACACACAGGTCTGGATACGTACGTCGTCGCCGAGGGCTGCCGTGGTGAGGTCGCCGCTGCGCAGGTCCCGCACCGCTCCCTCGCGCAGAGGGACGACACAGCCGAAGCAGATGCCCATCCGGCAACCGACGGCATCAGCACACCGGCCTCTTCGCCGACGTCAAGCAGAGGTGTGGCACCGTCGGCTGTGACCGTCGTCCCCGAATCGGAAAAGGTCACCTCTCCCCCCTCTCCGGGCACGATGACGCTGGGCCGGAATCTCTCGGTGTGAAGCTGTTCATCAATGCCCGCTTCGGCGTAATGGCGCTCGAGCGCGTCCAGGAGTCCGCCAGGACCGCAGGCCCATGTCTGTCTGTTGGCGAAGTCGGGCACCAGAGAAGCCAGCGCCTGCGAATCGAGGATCCCGTCGATGTCGGTGTGTACGTTCGACCAGCCTGATCAGGCCGTCGGCGTCGAAGCTGCCTGATCTCGGCACCGAAAATTACGTCGGCGGCCCTGGGTGCCGAATGCACGAGCACCACATCTTCGAGCTGGCCGATACTGCTGCGCAGCATGCCCATAACCGGGGTGATGCCGCTGCCGGCCGTTACGAAGAGAGTCTTGTCCGGCGGGACCTGGCCGAGGACGAAATCGCCGCAGGCCTGGTCCAGCTGGACCACTGTTCCGACCTGAACTTCGCGGACCAGGTAGTTGCTTACGAAGCCGTCGGGCATCGCCTTCACGGTGATCGCGATGAAGCCGTCGGCGCGGTCGACAGGAGAAGTGAGCGAGTACGCACGCCACTGCCTCACGCCGTCGATGTCAACGCCGATCCGTACGTACTGACCGGGCCTGTGGGCCTGCCAGTTCCTCCCCGGCCTGATCACCAGGGTGGCGGCGTCTGCGGTTTCGTGCTGGATCGAGACAACGCGACCCCTCAGGCTCACGTTGGAGGCAAGCGGGCTGAGTATGTCGAGGTAGTCCTCCGGGAGCAGCGGTGTCGCGGCGATCTCAGCGATCCTGACGGCTCGCTCGCGCAGCCTTGTCAGCGGTGGTCGTTCCTGAAGGGCGGTCGGCATGGAGCACAGGTTGATCTATTCCCTGTTGATATTCTTGACCGAGTCTTGTGAAGCTCAACACCAGTTTTTGTTCGGTGAGAATAGATCTTGCGCTATCGTCCTGCTGAGGTGGATCAGGGCACTCTCGAAATCTCAAAGCCGGTTGCCGGCAAATTGCGAGAGCAGCTTCCGTCTGTCGCCCTCTCGACCGCCGAAGCGGTGATCGCCGAGGTACCCGGCTACGGGGATCTTCGCGGGCTCGAAGGAGCCTCCCTGGACCAGGCCGTAGAACTCGCGTTGCGTGGATTCCTGAGCGTCGCCTCGGAGTCGGGCAATGAGGAAGCCGCGTACCCGCTTCGACCGGCACTGGACGCCGCATATGCCCTCGGTCGGGGTGAGGTTCGAAGTGGCCGGACCATGGACGTGCTGCTTTCTGCCTACCGCGTAGGTGCAAAGGTCGCCTGGCGCGAATGGTCCCGGGTTGCGATCGAAGCAGGCGTAGGAAGTGACTGGCTCGCACGCTTTGCCGAGCTGACCTTTTCTTACATCGACGAGCTTTCGGCAGCAAGCGTCTCCGGTTACGCCGAGGAGATGGCGAGCCGGGAGCAGACCCAGCGCCGCCGGCTCGAAAACTTCACCCGAGGCCTGCTCGCCGGTGGACCGGTTGAAGCGCTGCAGGCAGAAGCCGACCGTGCGGGCTGGCGACCGCCGGTGACGATCACCGCGATCCTGATGCCTGCGACCCGGGCCCGCGGTATCCAGTCCCTTCGTCGACGCCGGCTCGCTCGAACTGACCGACGACCTGCCCGGGCTGGACAACGACCAGGACATCGTCGCAGTGCTGGTGCCGACGATCGGCAGCTCCGGCCGCGACCGTCTCAAGGGCACCCTCGCAGGACGCGGTGCGATCGTCGGCCCCGGGAAACCATGGTTCGATGCCGGGGCTCTCCTACGCGCGAGCCCTCCAGGTCTTCCACCTCGCAGGGGATGTCGGCGGCGACGCTGCGATCGACGCCGACGACCACCTCGTCGATCTGGTGATCAACTCAGATCCGGAAGCCCTGGCCGACCTGAAGGCCCGGGTCCTGGCACCGCTCGAGGCGCTCCGGCCCTCAGCCGCAGAGAAGCTCACCGAAACACTCCGCGCATGGCTGCTTTTCCAGGGCACGGCGCGAGGACATCGCCTCCGCCCTCTTCATCCACCCCCAGACTGTGCGCTACCGGATGGGTCAGCTTCGCGAGCTGTATGGCGACCGTCTGAACGACCCTGAGGTCGTACTTGCGGCGACCGTCGCCCTCGGCCTGGAGATCCCGACCAGCAGCTGAGGGCTCACCTGCACAGCAGCCGTCGCCAGATCGTGGAATGCTGGTGTCGAAGGATCCGCCTACCCCACCTCGAACGGAAGGAAGAAACCTTGGGTCACTACAAGAGCAACGTCCGGGATCTCGAATTCAACCTCTTCGAGGTGCTCGGCACCGACGACGTCCTGAAGACCGGCGCCTTCGGTGACCTCGACTCGGAAACGGTCCGCATCATGCTCGGTGAGGCCTCTCGCCTGGCCGAAGGACCGGTAGCCGAAGCCTTCGCCGAAACGGACCGCAACCCGCCGACCTTCGATCCCGAGACCTTCGTCGTGACCCTGCCCGAGGCCCTGAAGGAGTCGGTCAACGCCTGGACCGAAGCCGACTGGCTCAAGCTCGGCCTCGGCGAGGAAATCGGCGGCATCCCCGCCCCTTCGACCGTCTCCTGGGCGATCACCGAGTTCATGGTCGGCGCGCTGCCGGCCGGATTCTTCTACCTGGCCGGTCCCGCTTTCGCCCAGCTCCTCTACGAAAACGGCAACGAAGAGCAGAAGCGCTGGGCCAAGATGTCGGTCGACCGCGACTGGGGCGCGACCATGGTGCTGACCGAGCCGGATGCCGGCTCCGACGTCGGTGCCGGTCGCACCAAGGCGATCGAGCAGCCCGACGGCTCCTGGCACATCGAAGGCGACAAGCGCTTCATCACCTCCGGTGACTCGGACGACCTCTTCGAGAACATCCTCCACTACACGCTCGCCCGCCCGGAAGGCGCCGGACCCGGCACCAAGGGCCTCAGCCTCTTCATCGTGCCGAAGTTCCTCTTCGACTCCGAAACCGGCGAACCGGGGAGCGCAACGGCGTCTACGTGACCAACCTCGAGCACAAGATGGGCCTCAAGGCCTCGGCCACCTGCGACCTGACCTTCGGCGCTCACGGCGTCCCGGCCAAGGGCTGGCTGGTCGGTGACGTCCACCAGGGCATCCGCCAGATGTTCGACGTGATCGAGTTCGCCCGGATGATGGTCGGCACCAAGGCCATCGCGACGCTGTCGACCGGATACCTCAACGCCCTCGCCTACGCCAAGGAGCGCGTCCAGGGAGCCGACCTGACCCAGATCATGGACAAGACCGCCCCGCGGGTCTCGATCATGCACCACCCCGACGTGCGTCGCTCGCTGATGACCCAGAAGGCGTACGCCGAAGGCCTGCGGGCGCTCTACATGTTCACCGCGGTCCACCAGGACAAGACTGCCGCAGAGGTGGTCGAAGGGGTCGACCCGCAGCCTGGCGGCGAACATCAACGACTTCCTCCTTCCCATCGTCAAGGGTGTCGGCTCGGAGCGTTCCTACGAGATCCTGACCGAATCGCTTCAGACCTACGGTGGCTCCGGCTTCCTCCAGGACTACCCGATCGAGCAGTACATCCGTGACGCCAAGATCGACAGCCTCTACGAGGGCACGACCGCGATCCAGGCCCAGGACTTCTTCTTCCGCAAGATCGTCCGCGACGAAGCCAAGTCGATGAACCACCTGATCGGGAAGATGCAGGTCCAGGTCGACGGCGAAGGCGGCGACCTCGCAAAGGAGCGTGCCTACCTCGCCGAAGCGCTCGAAGACATCAAGTCGATGAACGCAACCCTGACCGGCTACCTGATGGGATCACAGGAAGACCCGAAGAACATCTACAAGGTCGGCCTCGGCTCGGTCCAGTTCCTGAAGGCCTTCGGCGACCTGATGATCGGCTGGCTGCTGATCCGCCACGCCGAGGTCGCAGCTGCGGCGCTCGAAGACGGTGCCTCGGACATCGACCAGCCCTTCTACGAAGGCAAGGTCGTCGCCGCGAAGTTCTTCGCCAGGAACATGCTTCCGAACCTGAAGGCGACCAAGGCGGCCATCGAGAACATCGACAACGACGTGATGGAGATCAGCGAAGACTCGTTCTGAGGGACCTTCTCAGCGCGCGTCCCGCCACATCGTCGTCACCGGGGACCGGCCGTCGGGTCGATCGAAATCGCCGATCCTGCGAAAGCCCTGCCGCTCGTAGCGGGGCAGATTGCCCACGTTGGTTGATTCAAGGTAGGCCGGCAGTCGCTCCAGGTCGATGGTCTTCAGGTTCTCGGCCAGCAGCGCCATACCCAGCCCCCGGCCGCGATGGTCGGGGTGGGTTCCAAGCAGGCTCAGGTAGTAATGAGCTGGGGCGCCGGGGCGGTTTGAATCGAAACGCTTCAGTAGTTCGATCACTGCCTGGCATCGGGGGCCGATCAGGTTGAGCAGCAGCGGTTCGATGGCCGTTTCTTCTTCGCTGGTCAGTTCCTGTCCGCCGGGCGGAATCCAGACCGACACCGCAGCGAAGTCTCCGGCGATCCAGGTCCACGGATAGCGGAGAGCGCTTCCAGCGAAGAAGCTCCAGAACTCCTCCCGGGCATCAGGCTCGGGGAGGGCCCAACCCCAGACCGGGTCCTCTGCGAAAGCGCCGGCCAGGATCGACGCGATGCCTTCCCGGTCATCCTCGGTAGCGATACGGAGATTCATCCCTGGAACTTCCACCCCCTCAAGCCTCTGCCCGGCCCGATGAAAGCTGAGCGAGAGCATCCAGCGCACGCGAGGCCTCCTCTGCCGGCACCAGAAGGTGGTCGTGACGAAGTCCGGCGATCACGTTGCAGCTGACCCCGTGATCGGTCAGGCAGGCGCTCACTGCCGCGGTAAGTCCGACCGCGTCCAACGCCGACTCCACCCTCAGGGTGATCCAGCCGGCAACGAAGTCGTAGTCAAGCCCGAGGCGGTCGGCATCTTCCTGTCGCAGAACAGCGCTCAGACCCTCCGCCTCGCGAACGCTCGCCAGAGTTTCAGTTCCTTCGATCAGCTCATCGGGCAGTTCGACGAATACGAACCGGCCCGGAAGCAGTTCGGGCTGCATTCCGGTGATCAGCTTGCCCAGGTCGGATTCCACCATCGGTCGCTCGTTCAACGTCCGCAATCAGGCCTTGGCCTGGTTCAGCTCCACAGCGTCCAGGATGAGCGCCTTGAGAGCCTCCGGCTCGATCTTCCCGCCCTCGTGGATGTCGATGGCCCGTCTGACCTTGCCGTCGAGGCTTGAGTTGAACAGCCCGGAGGGGTCATCCAGTGCGGCCCCCTTTGCGAAGGTCAGCTTGACCTTGTCCCTGTAGGTCTCACCGGTGCAGATGATGCCGTCGTGCTCCCAGACCGGGACCCCGCGCCACTTCCACTCCTCGACCACTTCGGGATCAGCCCGTTTGATGATTTCGCGGACCTCGGCGAGAACCTCACCCCGCCAGTCGTCCAACTCCACGATCCTCGCGTCGATCAGGTTGGAGGGAGAGTCGCCCCACTTCTCTTCGGTAGTCGGTTTCGTTGCCATGATGACCTCAGGGTATTCAGCTTCGGCTGACAGATGTCCGCGAGAGCCGCCTGTCCTCCGGGCGGGGCCGGCCCTACTCGGCCCGGGTCATCTGACCGGAGAGGTCACCGTGGAGCTGCTCGCTGTGGTCGTTGAGACCGGTGATCTCGAGTTCGATGTCGTGGCGGTGGTAATGCGTCGCGATCGCATCGAGTGCGGCCACTGCCGAAGAGTCCCAGAGGTGGGCGCGGGAGAAGTCGATCACCACATGGGACGGATCCTCGGTGTAATGGAACGAATCGATCAGCTCCTGGTCCGAGGCAAAGAAGAGCTCGCCGGTAACCGAGTAAAGAACGGACTCCCCCTCCGGATCGAGCATGCGATCGACGTGGATCAAGTGGGCGACCCGGCGGGCGAAGACCGCCATCGAGGCCAGCACCCCGACCCCCACTCCGATCGCAAGGTTGTGAGTGAACACGGTGGCGGCGACGGTCAGCGTCATGACGATGGTCTCACCGCGCGGCATCATCCTGAGAGTCGTGAGCGAGATGCTGTGCCAGTCGAAAGTGGATACGGCAACCAGAATCATGACCGCTACCAGAGCCGCCATTGGGATCACCGCGACGATCGACCCGAGGCCGACCACGAGGGTCAGCAGAAAGATCCCGGCGCTGAAAGTCGAAAGCCTGGTCCGGGCTCGAGCAACCTTGACGTTGATCATCGTCTGGCCGATCATCGCGCAGCCGGCCATGCCGCCGAAGAAACCGGTGATCACGTTCGCGATGCCCTGCCCCCGCGCCTCACGGTCCTTGTCAGAGGGGGTCTCGGTGATGTCGTCAACCAGCTTGGCCGTCATCAGGGACTCGAGCAGTCCGACCGCTGCCAGCGTCAGGGAGTACGGAGCGATGATGATCAAGGTCTCCAGACTGAACGGAACCAACGGAATTCCGAGGAAGGGCAGTACGCTCGGCAATTCACCTTCATCGCCGACGTTGGGAACGCCCATACCGGTTGCGACGACAATCACGGTGAGAACCACGATCGCCACCAACGGCGCTGGAACGGCCTTGGTGACCCGTGGCATGATCGCGATCATCGCCAGACCGGCGGCGACAAGCACGGCCCCGAGTGCCCCTCCGGCGATCAGGTGGGGAACCTGGGCCAGAAAGATCAGAATCGCCAGGGCGTTGACGAAGCCGGTCATCACCGAACGCGGTACGAAGCGCATCAGCTTGGCGATGCCCAGGCCACCCAGGCTGACCTGGATGATGCCGGCGAGAACGGTCGCCGCCAGCAGGTACTCAACCCCGTACTGGTCGACCAGCGATACGACCACCAGAGCCATTCGCACCGGTCGCGGCGGAGATCATCGCCGGCCGGCCACCGGTGATCGAGATCGCCACCGCCATTGTGAATGAGGCGTAGAGCCCCACCTTCGGGTCCACGCCGGCGATGATTGAAAAGGAAATCGCCTCCGGGATCAGGGCCAGCGCAACCACGAGGCCGGCCAGCAGTTCGATTCTGAGGCGTCGCCCCGACATCGAGGGGATCGGGAAGCTGAAAGTTGTGGGCAGGCTGATTCTTGACATTCGGAGCATTTCTGTTTCACGCCGGAATGCACCCCTGTTCAGGGGTACTGCGGGCGCGACGGTGGTCGTGTTGGAACTGAGGCCAGACGCTTCGGTTGAACCATCACGACGTGCTCTGACTGCCAGAATTCCGGCCGCAAAGAGTATCCGGGCCAGACAACTCAGGCAACCCTACAGCAACGTGAAGGTTTACCTCACCCTCTCACCCAGCTTGGACACACCGGCAGATTGTGCCGTGACCGGGTGAATCAGGTCAACCAGGCCCAGCGCCCGTCAGAAAGCCGCCGGGTCTCCGGCCTACGTAGCATTGCCCGAATGAGCGACGATTCCAGTTCAAGAGACCTTTCAGGCAAGACGATGGTTATTTCCGGTGGCAGCCGGGGCATCGGCCTGGCCATCGCACTCAAAGCTGCGGCAGATGGCGCCAACGTGGCCCTGCTTGCGAAGACGGCCGAGCCACACCCGAAGCTCGAAGGCACGGTCTACACCGCGGCCGAGGAGATCGAGAAAGCCGGGGGCAAGGCGCTGCCGATCGTCGGCGATGTGAGGAACGACGAGGACATCGCCAGTGCCGTCAGCCAAACGGTCGAGCGCTTCGGCGGCATCGATATCTGTGTCAACAACGCCAGCGCGATCAACCTGGCTTCGACGGCCGAACTGCCGATGAAGGCCTACGACCTGATGCTTGACATCAATGTGCGCGGGACCTTCGCCCTCAGCCAGGCCTGCCTGCCCCACCTGAAGCAGAGTGAGAACGGCCACGTCCTCACCCTCTCCCCTCCGATCACGCTGGACAGGAAGTGGCTGGCACCCCACACGGCCTACACAATCGCCAAGTACGGCATGACGCTCGCCGCGCTCGGACTGGCCGAGGAGCTTCGCGAGGATGGAGTTGCTTCGAATGCGCTCTGGCCGCGCACCCTCGTCGCTACCGCGGCAGTCCAGAACCTGCTCGGTGGTGACGCCGCGATGAGGATGGCACGCACCCCGGCCGTCTACGCCGATGCCGCCTACGAAGTCCTCACCCGCGACAGCAGGGAGTTCACCGGCCAGGCGCTGCTCTGCGAGGACGTGCTGAAATCATCCGGGGTGACCGACTTCTCCGTCTACTCGGCAGACGGCGACGGAGCCGAACTCGGTGTCGACCTGTTCGTCGACTCGGTCGACCCCGCCTGATCCGCACCCCAACCTGAGGTGATGTAACCGGGGATCCGCTACGGCGCGCTGAGGGACATGAGCGACGAAAGACTCGATGCTCTGGAGCGGAGGGTGAAACGACTCGAAGCAGAGCTCGCGGCGATCAGCACGACCCGTCCGCAGGCGCCCGGCCAGCAGGCGCCAACGCAAGCGACACCCCCTCCGCCGACACTCTCGGTGACTCGATTAGATCCGATCCGACGCCGCCGCCTCCCCCGGTTTCGCCCGCTGCCCCGATGGGCAGACCCGCGCCGTTGCCGGCACCGCCGCCGCCCTCGATTCCGAGGATGACCCTGGAGCAGGCACTTAACCCGCGCAACCTGGCGATCGCGGGGTCTCTGGCCGTATTCATCGGCCTCGCCTTCCTGTCGCTGGTCGCCGCAACCAGGCTCTACGATCTGATCGATCCGACCACCGCGCTGCTGCTCTCGGGCCTGATCGCCCTTTTCGGTGCATTCCTCGGACTTCGCCGGCGGGAAGAGGTCGTCTCCGGCTCGATTCTCGCGGCGGCCCTGATCTCACCCCTGATGTTTCACCAGCCGGTCGAACCGGCGCAGGATTGTTGCCTGCGCACCTACCGTCTAGTATCCGCCTTCCCGCCCCCCTCTCAGCCATGCGAAAGGCATTCTTGAGCGATTCCGCAACCGTCGCCCCCGGCGACGACCAGACCTCCTCCTTCGGTCGCGAGAAGTCGAAGATCCTCCTGCTGCTGGCTGCGGCCCAGTTCCTGGTCGTTCTCGACGCCTCGATTACCAACGTCGCCCTGCCGTCGATCGGCCGGGCCCTCGAAGTCGAGCAGGCGAGTCTCGCATGGGTAGTCAACTCCTACGTACTTTTCTTTGGTGGCTTCCTGCTGCTCGGCGGGCGAATGGCCGACCTGATGGGTCGGCGCAAGGTATTCATGGCCGGCCTGGTGCTGTTCGCCCTCGCCTCGCTGACAGCGGGACTTGCCCAGAACGAGGCGATGCTGATCGCTTCCAGGGTGGCTCAGGGTCTCGGGGCGGCGATGCTCTCGCCGGCCGCTCTGTCAATCGTTACCGCGACCTTCGCCGAGGGCAAGCAGCGCAACAAGGCGCTTGGGGTCTGGGGTGCAGTGGCGGGTGCCGGAGGAGCGGTCGGCGTGCTGCTGGGGGGCATCCTCACCGAGTACCTGAGCTGGCGCTGGGTATTCCTGGTCAACGTGCCGGTGATCATGCTGGTCCTGCCGTTCGTCTACCGGATCGTGCCTGAAAGCCGCGGCGGCGAGCAACACAGCGACTTCGACATCCCTGGCGCGGTGACCGTCACGGCCGGGCTTTCGATACTGGTCTATGCATTGATCGACGCCGAGAGCGCCGGCTGGCTTTCAACCCAGACCCTGGGCCTGGCCGCGGGCGCGCTTGCTCTGCTCGGACTGTTCGTCCTGATCGAATCCAGGGCGGCCCACCCGCTGGTGCCGTTCGACATTTTTCAGTCTCGGACCAGAAACGGCTCCTACGTCGTCGGCCTGCTTCTGGCCGCGTCACTGTTTTCAATGTTCTTCTTCGTTGCGCTTTACACGCAGCAGGTGCTCGGCTGGGACGCGCTCAAGGCCGGCCTCAGCTATTTGCCTCTTTCGGTGGCGATCATCCTTGCGGCCGGCGCAGGGTCGGAGGTCGCCAACCGGATCGGGTTCAAGCCTGTACTGGTAACCGGAATGCTCTTCACCTCGGTCGGGCTGCTCTGGTTCACGCAGATCCAGGTTGACGGAACGTTCCTCAACGACGTGCTCGGCCCGTCGGTCGTCGCCGGCATCGGTCTCGGCCTGGCATTTCCCGGTGCGACTATCGGAGGAACCTCGATGGTCCGCGAGGACGAGGTCGGCCTCGCCTCCGGCCTGATCAACAGCGCCCAGCAGATCGGCGGAGCGCTCGGTCTGGCGGTGCTGTCCTCAGTCGCAGCGTCGAAGACCGACAGCGTCATGTCTGCTGCTCAAGGGGCCCGGAACGCACTTCCCGGGGCTCTGACCGACGGGTTCCAGCTGGCCTTCATGCTCGGATCAGGATTCGCCCTGCTCGGCGCCGTGCTCGCCCTGCTCGTGATTCGCTCGAAAGACAGCAGGGCCGCAATCGGAGCGGAAGTCCCACCCCCTGTCGGCTGAGGAGGACCAGTCAACAATCCCCTGTCCCAAGGGAACTCCACCACGCCCGACCTGGACATCGTCAACTAGCTGAACTGATCGCTTACCACTCGCGGTCGCTGGCCTCAAGACGGTTGATCCCGTCTTCGAGACCGTTCAGGACCTGTGCCCGCACCCTCATCTTGGTAGCAAGGTGGGCGCCCATGTCGATCGCGGTCAGCGCGACGGCGCGCTCCCGGGCCACAGACACCAGTTCATCGGCTGAAACCAGCTGGTCGAGGAATCCGGCGGCGCGGGCTTCTTCCGGGCCGAGCATCGTTCCGGTCACCGTGCAGATGTCGAAATAGCGCCGGGTCAGCCTGTGCCTGGCCAGTTCGATTGCGAACCAGGGCAGGGTCATGCCGAGTGCGACCTCGTTGAGGCCAAGCTTGAAATCACCTTCCACGCCCAGGCGGTAGTCAGCAGCGTTCAGGAGCAGGGCACCCATCGCGATTGCGTTGCCGTTGCAGGCAATCACCACCGGAAACGGAAAGCTGAGCAGGCGGTGACACAGCCGGCCGCCGGAAGCCATCATCTCGGGCCAGAGCGACTGCTCGCAGCGCAGGTCGAAGCCGGCCGAGAAGGTTGAAGCCCGGCCGGTCAACAGGACGACCGCACCGTCGCCCTCGGCCTTGTCGAGCCTGCCCGAAAGCTCGGAGGTCATCGCCCCCGAGAGAGCATTGACCTTGCCGTCGTCGAGAGTGATCGTCGCGACGCCGTCATTCAGTTCGTACCGCGTTAGCTCAGGCATCAGGCCAGCATATGTGAGCCCGCGGTTACCGGCGGATTTCGCGAGTCGGCAGCCAGAATCGGTCGGATGATGTCAGTGGTCGATATCGATCTCTCGCAGCTGACGGGACATGTCGGAGATTGCGCCGAGCGTGCCCTTGAGGGTGCCGGTGACCTTGGAGCGGCCGGAACGTCTGGCCAGCGGCACCGGGACCTCCGCGATCTGCCATTCTGCCGCCGCCGCCCGGAGCACCATCTCCAGCGGCCAACCGCTGCGACGGTCCTTCAGGCCGAGGGCGAGCAGGGCCTTGCGACCAGTCACCCGCATCGGTCCGAGATCGCTCAGCTTCAGGCCGGTCCGCCGGCGCAGTTCAAGTGCCAACGCCCGGTTGGCGATGCGGGCGTGAAGCGGCCAGGCCCCGGCCTCCGGTCGCCGGGCACCCATGACCAGGTCGGCACCGCCGGAGTGAACGGCCACCAGGCGAGGAAGCTCGCGAGGGTCCAGTGAGTCGTCGCAGTCCATGAAACAGACCACGTCGGCCCGGGCGGCGGTCAGCCCGGTGAAACAGGCTGAGCCGAAGCCGCGCTGCTCTTCCCGGACGACCTGAGCCCCGAGCCCGGCGGCGATCTCGCCAGAGCCATCGGTGGAGCCATTGTCGACCACGATCGCGCGGTAGCCGTCAGGCATCGCAGCGAGCACGCGCGGGATTGCCTCGGCCTCGTCGAGGACCGGCAGGATCACGTCCGGCATGTCAGCTCTCTACGGGGTCCGGTTCAGGCCGGGTCGAGCGGCGCAGCCTGATTGCGTAGAGCAGGGCCGACACCGTGAAAACCACAGCACAGATCCCGAGCCAGCGGCCCATGAATACGCCTGCGTCCAGACCCGTGCTTGCTTCGTATCGCTCCGAGCTGAGACCGAGGATCAGCGGAAAGAACATCACGAAGCAGATTGCGCTGAGGATGAATGGCACCCGCAGATAGTTGATCGCCGGAACACCGGTTACGTCGGTCTCCCCCGGCTCAACCGCTTTGGTGGTGCGGCCGGCGACGTAGTTCAGGCTCGAATAGAGCGGGAAGGCAATCATGTCGTGCGCGATAATCGCCAGACCGAAAAACAGCAGCATGCTCTCCGGCGCCGGTGCCTTGAAGATCATGAAGAAGGCGTATCCGGCGATCGCGAAGCTCGCAATCACGGCGAGCAGGTGAAGTGGCGAGGCTCCGTAGGCCCTGCGGAAGAAGCCCATCAGGCCGCTCCGAACTTCATGTTCGACACCCATTTGGTGGCGTGCACGCCGGGTATCGCGGGCACGATCACCCTTGCGGGAAAGCCGTGATCCATTGAGAGATCAACGCCGTTCACCCGCAACGCCAGCAGGCTGCGCTCGTCTTCGATCTGTGCCTGGCTGAGGGTCGCCTTGTTGAAAGAACCGGCCTCCTGGAGTGACTGCACCAGAACCTGAGATGCACCGGTTGCTCCGGCCGCCGTCGCCAGGTCACTGAGCCTGACCCCGGTCCACGATTGAGTGGTCGACCAGCCTTCGACGCAGGCGATCGGCAAAGAATAGGTGTGCTGCGGCATCGCCAGCAGTTCGTCCCGGGACAGGGCAACGGTCCGGCCGCCCTCAAGGTTCAATCGCCAGTCTGGTCCGGTCATTTCGGGCGTCACGTTGACCGCTTCGGCCGTCTTGTTGACCGGAAAGTCGTTCGGGCCGTCGCCCTCATCGCGTGCGCGAGGAGCGAGCAGGCCCAGCGATCTGAGTGGCCCACCGACGGTCTGGGCCGCCATCATGAAGCCGACACCGAGGGAGGCCGCCCCGACCGTGCCGAGCATGGCGCGACGCGAAAGGGTCGGCTTGGCGGGCTCGACTGCTGTGGTGCTTCCTTCGGTATAGGGCTCAGGAACGGTCCGGCCGATCCCGTACTTGAGCGGACGCAGAACGCCCTGCTCCCGGAAGGAACTGCGCACGGTCGAATACTTCAGGCCCACATGCAGTGCGAGCGCCGCCAGGAAGATGAATGCGGCGTAGTAATGGGCAGGGACGAAGCTGAAGTTCCAGGGGTAGTAGAGCTGCACGTTCATCAGGCCGGTGAAGAAGACGAACAGTGCGCCGCCGACCAGAAGGGCGAGCGAGATCCGCTCGAACATGTGCGACACCGAGTTCAGGGGTGGCCACTCGAAGAGCTTCGGCATGACCGACCAGAGCTTGGCCAGCAGCAACGGAATCGCGATCACTCCGGAAATCACATGCGCGCCCTGGGTAACCGCGTAAAGGAAGGCCCACTTGGTGGGCCAGGCGAAGGGGAAGATGTCAAAGCCGAGGCCGCCGCCCGGCAAAACGTTGTTATCACCGAGCTCAGGGCTGTATGCCAGCTGGGAGAGGAAGCCGGTCACAGCGCAGACCAGGATGAACGGCAGCAGCAGTGAACCGAGCAGTGAAGTCATCCACGGACCTCGCAGCGGGCTCTTCCAGAACTCCGGACGGGTCGGTCCCGGCGGCGGCTCCTTCGGGAACGGTGAGGGTACCTTCACTGGCCTGCTCCTTCCGGTGAGATCCGCTGGATCTGCGCGTCGCTTCGGCTACCGATGAAGACGTCGCCATTCGACGGATCTACGGCGACCGTATTCGGCTGACGGATAGTGGCGAAGGTGGAGGTCCGTTTCGGTACCTCTCCGGCAATCGAGTAGCCGGCCAACTGATTGTTCGCAGTCAGGGTCACCCAGAGCCGCTTTCGCTTCTGGTCGATCGCGATCCCGTATGGCGTCCCTGCTGCCGGGACCGCAGCAACCTCGCGCGGCTCCGGACCGATCAGAAATTTGCGCACCATGTCTCCCTCGGTATCGGCCACGTAGGCATACTGCCCGATCGTCTCGATGTGGGTTGGGCCGGTCCCGGCCGGCGTCTCCCCCAGCGGCTCCCCCGACCTGGCGTCGTAAACCCTCAGCACCCTCTCGGCGACGGTCACAACCGCAACGAAGCGATCGTCGACCGCGGCGATCCCGCCGGGCTGCTCGGGAGCAGGCAGCGTCTGCACCACCTGATCGTCCCTGATCACAGTGACGGTGTCCCCGAACTCGTCAGCGACGAAGACCTTGCCGTCGGCCGAAACCGCGTCGTGGGGATGCTCTCCGGTGGCCAGTCGGATCACGCGACCGGGTCCGTTCGGGATCTCGAACACCTCGTTCGCCGACTCTGCCGGCACAACGACGCGACTACCGTCCGGGGAGAGTCCCAGGTGGCGGGCCGGGTTGGGGATCGCGTACTGGCGTGTGATGAAAAGTCTCTCGGGATCGACGAAGGCAAGCCGGTACGGCTCGCGCACCGCCACTGCAACCGAATCGGAGCGTGGGTGAAAAATCATGCCCTCCACCCCCACGCCGAGGATCGCGACTTCGCCCGCAGGAATCGCGGTGAGCGGAGGCGATTCGGCCGGCTCCGCTGCCGGAGCGAAGCCATCGTCGGATGAAGAGCAGCCCGACGCCGACATGCATATGGCCGAGGCAGCAATCGCCGTCAGCGCTCTGGCCTTCGAGATGAACCGCTCGCCTCCGGGCACTCGATGATTGTGGCAGACCGGCTCGGCGTCCTTCAGACCAAGACGCCTGTGTAGGGTCGGCCGATGTCGGAGACAACGCTGGTAACAGGCGGAGAGGGCTTCATCGGTTCGCAGATCGTCGACCTGCTGGTTGAAGCAGGTCGGGATGTTCGGGTGATCGACTGCCTCCACCCCGCCGCCCACAGAAGGCGGCCCGGCTACCTGAATCCCGCTGCCGAATACCTCGATCTCGACCTCGAGGTCCCGGGGGCGGTCGAGTCCGCTCTGGACGGAGTGGGCGCGGTCAGCCACCAGGCGGCAATGGTCGGACTGGGAAAGGACTTCGGCGACGCGGAGGACTACGTTTCGGCCAACTGCCTTGGAACTGGCAAGGCTGCTTTCGGCGCTCTCGAGGACCGGCTTCCAGGGCCCTCTGGTCCTCGCCAGCAGCATGGTCGTATACGGCGAGGGCGGCTACCGGTGCCCCGGGCACGGCCCGACTGCCCCGGCGGCCCGCAGCCGGGAAGACCTTCTGGCGGGGCGCTTCGAGCCTCGTTGCCCGACCTGCCGCGAACCGCTTGAGCCCCACTCGGTCCACGAAGATGCCGTGACCGACCCTCGCAGCGTCTACGCCGCCACCAAGCTTCACCAGGAGCACCTCTGCTCGCTCTTCGCCCGCGAGAACGAAGGCGTCTCCTACTCCGCCCTGCGCTACCACAACGTCTACGGCCCACGGATGCCGCGCGACACCCCATACGCCGGCGTGGCAAGCATCTTCCGCAGCTCGATCGAATCCGGCCTGCCCCCGGCCGTGTTCGAGGACGGCAGGCAGATCCGGGACTTCGTGCATGTGCGCGATGTCGCCCGGGCCAATGTGCTGGCGCTCGAGGCCGGACGCGAGAGAGGCAGGCGTTTACAACGTCGCCAGCGGCCGACCGCGACCGCTGCTCGACATGGCCCGGCTGCTCTGCGACGCAGCCGGCCCGGATGCCCCGGCACCCGAGATCACCGGGCAGTTCAGGCTCGGGGATGTCAGACACGTCTTCGCCGACGCGGGCAAGGCGCGCGAGCAACTCGGTTTCCAGGCCGAAGTGGAACTCGAGGCGGGCATGCGCGAGTTCGCGGTCGCCGAACTCAGGTGACTCACCACATCGTGTAGAAGAGCACCTCGATCGCCAGTGCCTGTGCAGCAAGGGCGATCAGGACGACGCGAAGGTGCCTTTCCGGCAGTGCCCGTGCGGCGGCCAGGCAGGCCATCGGCACAAGGAAGATCCAGATCCGCTCGGTCTCGGCCTTCGTATAGCCGGCCAGGACGCTGACGAAGATCGCCACCGCCAGTGCGACCGCGGTTATCTCCCGGCTTCCAAGCGACCTGGACGCGTACCAGGCCACCGGTCCCAGCAGCACCAGAAAGGCGGCCGGTGAACCGAAGAAATAGAAGAGGTACGGGCGGATGCCGGCCACGCCCTTGAAGTAGCGGTCGTGAGTCGCGCTGATCGAGGCGAGCACGTCGAAGCCCGCGAAGACCGAGAGCGCGAGGTAGAAGACCAGCAGCGCCACGCCGCAGGCCACCGCCGCGAAGGCCATCGAGCGGAACCCGTCCCGTCTCCACCTGACTATGCCGGCCCAGCCACCGACGACCGGCAGGGCGTAGGAGAAGAAGGAAGCGAAAGCAAGCAGAGCTGCCCCGACGATTACCCCACGGGCTTTGCTGGAGAGAAGGCAGTAGGCCGAGGCAAGGGCGAGGGTGGCGAACAGCGCGTCGGCGGTCGTCGCGCCGTAGATCAGGGCGGTCGGCACGAACACCGACAGCAGCGCGGCCATACGTGCCGTGGACTCGTCGAAGAGCCGGCGGCCGAGAAGGTAGAGCAGCGGAGAGAGCAGCGCGCCGACCGTGATAGTCAGAGCGGACATCAGCTCGGGCGTATCGAGACCGGAAATATCGAGCAGCAGAACCAGCCCGGGCGGGTGCCCGGCAACGTGAAGCGGCAGGGTCGGGACCATCTCGGCGAAACGGTCCAGGAACGGCCCCACTCCCATCTTGAGTTCCTGCATCGCAGCGAGGTATTCGAGCCTGCCGGAGCTGGCCGGCCTGACCAGGTTCGGGTGATACCAGGCTTCCGGTCCCATCCGGGCCACGTTCAGCGCCAGTCTGGAGAACAGGGCCAGGGCGAACACCGAGGCGCTCCATGACCAGACCGTCCAGCCTGACCGGTAGAGGTGCATACCCGCGGCCAACGAGAGCGCCAGGCCGCCCACCGCAGCCACCAGCCATGCAGTGAAGACCGGATCCCAGAACAGGGTCAGCGGCTGGAGCGGTGCACCCCAATCCACGCCGGAGGCCCTGGCGACCAGCCCGACCCCGACCGTCAGCACGACCAGACCGGTGACCAGCCAGGGAACCAGGTCACCGCTCGCGGGTGGCCTCTCCTCCTGCCCCAGCGGCGGCAGGTTCAGTCGCGGACGAGTTCCGCGAACCAACGCTTGCCGATCGGCCAGATTTCCCTGACGCTCAGCCCGGCTCCATCCGCAAGCGGCGCGATGCCGTCGGTTCCCACCCATGCCCAGGGGAACCACTCGCTGACATCGCCGGGACCCTCCAGACGCAGGTTCAGGATCCGGGTCTGAACACCCGGTGGCTCCAGTTCAACCAGGGCATTGCCACCGGGAACGAGCAACTCGGCGGTTCTGGTGAGGAGCTTCTGGGGCTCACCGCCGATGCCGACGTTGCCGTCCAGCAACAGAGCCGTTTTCCAGCCGACCGATTCCGGCACGTCAAAGACTGATCCGTGGATCACGCTTGCTTCCCGGCCGCGGGCGATCTCCACCGCCAGACCCGACACCTCCACCCCGGATGCCTCGATTCCACGGTTCTTCAAGGCGACCAGATGGCGACCGGCACCGCAGCCGATGTCGAGCACCGGCGCCGCCGCCCGGTCGAGCAGGAGTTCCTCCTCCTTCGGAGCTTCGGTAAGCCAGCGATCGAGCGGCAGCTGCCTTCTCGAACCGAGTTCGTCAACTGCGTAGAAGGCCGCCGGATCGTCCGAGGACAGCAGGTGGTCGAGGCCGCTCTCGTAGATCTCTGTCGCGGTCCGGATCGCGTCAGGCAACGGGGACCTCCATTGCCGCCAGACAGTCGGCGAACCTGCCGCCAGGGTTCTCGGCAGCGACCGTCACGGCATCACTGAACAGGTCGATGTCGCGGAGCTGCGGGAGACCGGCGACCTTCATGCCCAGATCTTCCATGCGCTGCTGCTGGAGGCACCCGGTTTCGCCGGTGCTCATCGGCACCCCTTCGAAGACACCGGGCTGTCGCCCATCGAAACCGATCGCCCAGTAGCCACCATCGAAACATAGCCCGAGCACCCCGTCGGTGTCATCTTCGCTCAACTTCCGGAGCCCTTGCCCGAGCAGTTCCGTGGTCACCTGCGGGGTGTCCATCCCGATCAGCAGAGCCGGACCCGGTACGTCCGCGAAAGCTGCTGCCAGCCGGTCGCCCAGGCCGCCTTCCACCTGGGGAACCACTTCGATCCCCCCGGGCAGCCACTCCCCCGGCTGCCCGTCCAGCACCAGTCTGCGGCCACCCGCGGGAGTGGCGGCGACAGTCTCCAGCGTGTCCGCGAGCGACGCCTCCGCCAACTCCGCAGCCTGGTCGGGCGTGCATGGCGGGCTGAGACGGGTCTTCGAGCGCCCCGGCGCAGGGGACTTGGCTATCACCAGCAGGTAGGGAAGCATCGGCAGATCCTCTCACTTGGAACCGGTGGCCCGCCGACGCGGCGCAGCAGGGCGGGTCATGGACCGGGCCTTTCGCAGAGCCCGCGATGGGCGGTAAGCTGAACGACACCCGCGAATCACCACGAGGATTGGAGCCACATGAGCAACTACGCAGTCGTCAACCCGGCAACCGGCGAAACGGTCAACCAGTACGAGCAGATCTCTGACTCCGACCTCGAGGCAGCGACCGCTGCGGCCGACTCGGCACACCGGAACTGGGCGCAGAATACGACCGTGGCCGAGCGCGCTGCGATGGTGCAGAAAGTCGCTGACGCGCATACCGCACGCCGTGAGGAACTCGCCGCGATCGCGGTACGCGAGATGGGCAAGCCGATGGAGCAGGCCCTCGGTGAAGTCGATTTCTGCGCCGACATCTACGGCTACTACGCCGCCAATGCCGAAGAGTTTCTCAAGGACGAAGCGATCGACCTGATGAGCGACGAGGGCACCGGCATCATCAGGCGCACCTCGATCGGGCCACTGATCGGCATCATGCCCTGGAACTTTCCGTACTACCAGGTGGCCCGCTTCGCCGGACCGAACCTGGCCCTGGGCAACACCATCCTGCTGAAGCCGGCCGGACAGTGTCCCGAGTCGGGAATCGCGATTCAGTCGATGTTCGACGACGCCGGCTTCCCCCCGGGTGCGTACCAGACGATTTTCGCCTCGAATGAGCAGATCGCCGATCTGATTGCGGACCCCCGGGTCCGCGGAGTCTCGCTCACCGGTTCCGAGAGGGCCGGCGCAGCCGTCGCCGAGGTTGCTGGTCGCAACCTGAAGAAGGTCGTGCTCGAACTCGGCGGATCGGATCCGTTCATCCTGCTGGGAACCGACAACCTGGAGGAAGCGGTCGAAGCGGCCGTCGGTGGGCGACTCGACAACTCCGGTCAGTCCTGCAACGCTGCCAAACGATTCATCGTGCACGAGGATCTCTACGACGACTTTCTTGGCGCCTTTGCCGAGGGCATGAGTGCGGTCGCAGCCTCGGATCCGAGCTCAGACGAATCAGAGATGGGCCCGCTCTCGTCTTCGACCGCTGCTGAAAACCTTCAGGAGCAGCTCGACCGGGCGGTTCAGCAGGGCGCCCGTGTGGTCGTCGGCGGTGAACGTGACGGCAACTTCTTCCCGAGCACGGTGCTTGCCGACGTGACCCCCGAGAACGACGTTTACGGCGAGGAGTTCTTCGGACCGGTGGCGATGGTCTTCAAGGTCAGCTCCGAGGAGGAGGCGATCAACCTGGGCAACGACACCGACTTCGGCCTCGGTTCCTACGTCTTCACCAATGATCCCGATCAGGCATTGCGAGTGGCCGACGGCCTCGACACCGGCATGGTCTACGTGAACGGTGTCGGCGCAGACTCAGCCGAGCTTCCCTTCGGCGGGGTCAAGCGCTCCGGGTTCGGACGTGAACTCGGCCGCTATGGCATCGAAGAGTTCATCAACAAGAAGCTGATCCGCGTTCTCAAGTAACAGGCAGGTCTGGCGCCGTGGCCCGCCCGGGTCACGGCGCAGCTTCGCCCTGACTAGGGGTTGACCTGAATCTCGGCGATCGGGACCGCCGAGTTTTCAAGTTCCGCTTCGAAAATGCCGGTGAATTCGGCATCAAAGGCAATGGTGACGGTCTGCCCTGCCTCGACTTCCTTGCTCACGTCGAAGCCGTGAACGTGAATCTCCTCGGTCACGTCTGAGTCGACCATGAACTTAATCCGGTCGCCTTCTTTGGAGTCGATCTTCAGGACGCCGCCGACCGGCTGGCCACCCTGGATCACGATCTTCGGGACGGTTGGCGGCTTCGGCTTCTCAGGCTTGACGGGTGACTCGTCAGTAGCTCCGGTCGTGCCCTCCGCTGACGGCGAAGCCGTGTTCGCGGCGACAGGATCCTCGTCGCCGCGGGGATTCAGCACTACAAAGAGCGCGACGGCCAGGATGACAATGCCGGCAGCAAGCAGGCTGTTTCGTGTTTTTGCGTTCACCCGGGATATTCAAGCGCATGCAGATTGCGGGCCCGGCAGTCGGGCGGGCGAAGAACCAGCAGAGCGAGCGCCACGGTCGCCAGACCGGTGCCGGGCAAAGCCACAAGCCGGGCGGCGAACGGTCTGCGAAACGTGGCGGTCCCGGGTGTACGAACAGGGCAGGCACCGACTCAGCCCGGTCACCCGGTCACGCCGGGGGACGGTGCAGGTATCGTTCGCCCGGATAGCTCCAATCGGCAATACAACGGGAGAGAATCTTGAACACCGAAGCTCGCAGACCAGGAAACCACGACTGATGGCCGAGCCCACCTTCGTACAGCTCGACCCTCAGCCCCTGGAGCGTTACCGCGGAGTCCTTGATGGAGACTTCGACCATATCCGCGAGGTCGCCGAATACGCGGTAAAGGCCTTCGAGGACCGCACCGTCTGGCACGTCAATTCGACCTATCTCGGCGGCGGCGTGGCCGAGATGCTTCGCAGCTTCCTGCCCTACGCCAACGATGCCGGCGTGGACACCCGCTGGGTCGTACTCAGCGAGCAGCCGGAGTTCTTCGGGATCACCAAGCGGATCCACAACAAGCTTCACGGCCACCCAGGCGACGGCGGTTCGCTCGGTGAAGAAGAGCGTGCAGCCTACGAGCGCATTCTTGAGGACAGCTCTCACCACCTGACCAACCTGATCAAGCCGAATGACGTCGTCTTCCTGCACGACCCACAGACCGCAGGCCTGATACCGGCCGTGCAGAAGGCCGGTGCGGTCACGATCTGGCGATGCCACGTAGGCATCGAGGTCGCCAACGAGAACGTTCAGGAGGCGATCGACTTCCTGGTTCCATACGTGGAGCAGGCGGATGGTTTCGTCTTCTCCCGCGGCGCCTACCTCTGGCCCCAGCTGCCGGCCGACCGCGCTCACCTGATGGCCCCGGCGATCGACGCCTTCTCACCGAAGAATCAGGAGCTGGATCCATCGGTGGTCGACGACATTCTCGGAATCATCGGCCTCAGCGGCGAGCATCCCGGCAGCCCTGCCCCCTTCCTCAAGTCCGACGGTACCCACGGCCAGGTCGAGAGGCCTGCCGAGATCCTGCAGGTCGAACCGCTGCCGGCCGATGTTCCGCTGATCGCCCAGATTTCACGCTGGGACGTACTGAAGGACCACGAGGGTCTCCTGGAGTGCTTCACCACTTACCTGGCCGACACCGACGCCCACCTGGCCCTGGTTGGGCCGGCCAGCGGCGCGGTGGCCGACGATCCGGAAGGTCCGGCGATGCAGGAGCGCATCGCCTCGGCATGGGAAGCCCTCCCGGACGACCTTAAACGCCGGGTCCACATCGTCAACCTGGCGATGGACGATTTCGACGAGAACGGTGCGATGGTCAATGCCGTCCAGCGGCGCTGCGACATCATTGTGCAGAAGAGCCTCGTCGAAGGCTTCGGCCTGACCGTTTCCGAAGCGATGTGGAAGTCGAAACCGGTTGTCGGCAGCGCAGTCGGAGGTATCAAGGACCAGATCAAGCAGGGCGAAACCGGTCTTCTGATCGAAGACCCGACCGACCTCGAGGCCTTCGGCGCCGCGATGCGATCCCTGCTTGACGACCCGGAGATGGCCGGTCGCATGGGCGAGGCAGCAAAAGCGCGGGTTGCCAAACGCTTCCTCGCCGCCCCGAGGATTGCCGAGTACGTCAGCCTTATCGGCCTGGTCGAAGCCAACCAGATATCGAACTGAGCGCCGCCTCTGGTGGCTCCCATGCCGCGATGTCGCCTCCCTGACTGACTGCTGCCGTGAAAGCGATCGAGCTGAGCGACGTGCACAAGTCCTTCGGGCCGATCACAGCGGTCGACGGGCTCGACCTGGACGTGCCCGAGGGGATCTGCCTCGGGCTGCTCGGCCCGAACGGCGCCGGCAAGTCGACCACGATGAGGCTGCTGACCGGCCAGTCGCTGGCTGACTCGGGCAGCATCCGGGTGCTCGGATACAAGCTTCCCGGGGAGTCGAAACAGGCCCGGGCAGAGATGGGCGTTGTGCCGCAGCTCGACAATCTCGACATCGACGTGACCGTCGAGCAGAACCTCACCGTCTACGCGCGGCTGTATCGCGTTCCCGACGTGAAGGAGGCGGTTGATCGCGCTTTGGCGATCGCCCGCCTTGCTGACCGGCGCCACTATGCCGTTGACAAGCTCTCGGGTGGCATGAGGCGCCGGTTGTTGCTTGCTCGGGGCCTTGTCCACGAGCCGCGACTGCTTCTCCTTGACGAGCCGACAGTCGGGCTCGACCCCCAGATCCGGACCGAACTCTGGTCGCTGATCGACGGACTGCGGTCCCGTGGAACCACCATTCTGATGTCGACTCATTACATCGAAGAGGCCGAAAGGCTGGCCGACGAGGTCGCAGTGATGGCCGAGGGACGCATCATCGCCCGGGCCCACCCGGCGCATCTGATCGCCGAGCATGCCGGCGAGAGGACCGCCGAGATATATGCCCCGCCCGAAAGGCTGTCTGAGATCCGACGCTCGGCCGAGGCCGCAGGGCTTTCGGTCAGGCCGGCCGGCCCCGCCATTGCCATCGTCGGCGTCGAGCGCGCTGGAAGCTGGACTGTGCCGGACGGTGCTGTCCACCGGGCCAGCTCCCTGGAGGACGTATTCGTTCTGCTCACCGGAGAGGAGGCCGAGTGAAAGGGAGCGGGCAAAGGCCGAAGCGGGTTGGTCGTCTGGAGCCGGTCGCGATCGGGGCGGTCATGGGCCGCGAGTTCGCCAACTTCCGGACCTTCTGGAAGTCGACCGTCTTCACAAGCACTCTGGAGCCGGTTGTCTACCTGCTGGCATTCGGCCTCGGCCTCGGCGCAACCCTGGTCGACAACGTCGGTGGCCTGCCATATGTCGAGTTCGTCGGCACCGGCCTGGTGGCTACCGCGGTCATCTTCTCCTCTGCCCTTCCGGCGATGTTCGGCACCTTCGTCAAGCACCGTTTCCAGCGCACCTACGACGCCATCCTCGCAGCGCCCGTAGATGTCGAGGAACTGGTCACCGGGGAGATGCTCTGGATCGGTATCCGGGCCGGGGTCTTTGGCTGCTTTCCGCTCCTGGTGACGATGCTTTTCGGGCTCGACCCGGTTGCGACCATGCTGCTCGTGCCGTTCTACGGCTTCATCACCGCGCTCGGTTTCGCCGCCTTCGGAATCACGATGGCGGCCAGCGTTTCCAAGATCGACCAGTTCAATTATGTGACCACGCTCTGCATAACTCCGCTCTTCCTTGTCGCCGGCACTTTCTTCCCGATCTCGGGACTGCCGGAGGGTTTCCAGATCGCGGCACAGTTCAACCCGCTCTACCAGCTGGTTGAGCTTGTGAGAAATGCCTGCTTCGGACTGGAAGCGGTCGATCTGTTGCGGATCGGTGGACTTACGATGTTCTCGCTGGTGTTCTGGCGGGTGGCGGTCCGCCGCCTCGGGCGTCGCCTGATTGACTGAAGCGGTGACTTCGACAGCCACAGAAGCCGGCCCGATCCTGGCCGAAGCCGCCCGACGGCGCACCTTCGCGATCATCTCCCATCCCGATGCGGGCAAGACGACGATGACCGAAAAGCTGCTGCTGTATGGAAACGCGCTGGTCGAGGCGGGCCACGTGAACGCCCGCAAGGACCGTCGCTCGACCGCCTCAGACTGGATGGAACTGGAGCAGCGCCGTGGCATTTCGGTCTCTTCAACAGTGCTGCGTTTCGAGCACGAAAACACGGTGATCAACCTGCTCGACACACCCGGCCACAGCGATTTCAGCGAAGACACCCTCCGGGTCATGTCTGCGGTTGACAGTGCAGTCATCCTGATCGACGCGGCCAAGGGAATCGAGAGCCAGACCCTGCGTCTGTTCGAGGTCGCCCGCAGCCGCGGCATTCCCTTGATCACGTTCATCAACAAGTGCGACCGACCCGGTATCGATCCGCTTGAGCTTCTCGATCACATCGAGTCGACCCTGGACCTGATGCCAACCGCGCTGACCTGGCCGGTCGGTGACCCCGGCAACCTGCTCGGGATCGTCGACCGTGGCACCGACCGCTTTCACGCCTTTGATCGCGCACCCGGCGGACGCTCTTCAGTGGAAGCCGGATCGATGCCGGTCGACGAAGCATTCGACCCGGAGCAGCCCGCCTGGGAAGTCGCCCGGGAAGAGCTGTCACTGCTTGATGCCGCGGGCCATGAGTTCGATCCGGGTGGCGTCTCGACCGGCATCTCCACCCCGGTCTTCTTCGGCTCGGCGCTGACCAACTTCGGGGTGAAACTGCTGCTGGACTCGATCATCGAGCTCTCGCCCCCTCCCAGCCCGCGCAGGGACATCGCAGGCGAGCCTCGTCCGCTTGACAGTGATTTCTCCGGTCTCGTTTTCAAGGTCCAGGCCAACATGGACCCGCGCCACCGCGACCGCAACGCCTTCATCCGCGTCTGCTCCGGCGAGTTCGAGCGCGGCATGAAGGTGAACAACGCGCGCACAGGCCGCAGCATCGCCCTGAACTACTCGTCCGAGACCTTCGGACGCCAGCGGGAAACACTCGATGAGGCCTTCCCCGGAGACGTTGTCGGAATCGTCGGCGCTGCCGACCTTCAGGTCGGTGACACGGTCTTCCAGGGTGAAGAACTGCGCTTTCCGCCGTTGCCGACCCTCGCGCCCGAGCACTTCATCCGCATCAGGAACTCAGACGCCCGCCGGCACAAGCAGTTCAGCCGGGCCCTGAGCCAGTTGGCCGAAGAGGGAGTGATGCACGTGCTTACCCAGGACGGCGGCCGGGACCCGATGCCTGTGCTGGGAGCGGTCGGCCGTCTTCAGTTCGAAGTCGCGATCGAGCGTATGAAAACGGAGTTCGGCGTTGATGTACTGGTCGATGAAACAAGCTGGAAGCTGGCCCGCCGCACTGATGAAGCAGGTGCCGAGGCGATCCGGGCGGGCAATCTTGCCGATGTCAGGACCCGGACCGATGGAGTGACCTTCGCCTTGTTCACCAGCCAGTTTCAGGCCGAACGGCTGGAGCGCGAGCACCCAGAAATGACACTCGACCGAATGGTCTGAGGCCGCAGGGCGGCCTCAGATCGGCAGAATCGTGACCGGGGTGTCGACGAACGGAGTTTGCGTTCCGCCCAGCCCCCGGGCCAGCGATGCCCACCTCTCGCAGTTCTCATGCGTATCGACGATCTCGGTCAACACCGGGACACGACGCCGCAGCTGTAGAAAGGAGTCTCCCCGCGGGGCCGAGTCACCTGCGAAGCCAAAGGTGCCGGTGAGGACGCTGGCCCCGCTCCCTCCCGACTCCCGTACCGCACGGACAAGTGTCGAATGATGCGCCCGACCGTCAGGTCCCGGAGCCTCGGTTCCGTGGATTGTCAGCCGCCGGTGGGTCGCGGCCCCGAAGTCACCGGCCGCCGCAGAGAATTCGAGCAGCGCACCCGGCAGCAGACTTTCGATCCGGGTCGCTGCTCTGGACAATGCCTCCGGGTCACCGGTGGCGGAAACGAGCAGGGGCACGCTGCCGTTCCACGAGAAGAAACGTGCCCGCTCCCGCCTGGCCCCGGCCGTACCGTCCACCCCGAGAAGGGTCGCCGCTGAATCGGCTCCGTGAGTCGACAGCAGCCTGACCACCGCGACATGCGCCGGTTCACGACTGAGCCGCTGACCGCGTCGCAGCCAGACGTAGAGGGCTCTGCCCCTGTCCTGGCTGCCTGAACAGTGCTCGACAGTGACCAGGCCTTGCCCGGCAAGCGAACGCACCTCACGCGCGGCTGCCAGGATCGCGCCTCTCTCACCCGTGGCGATGGCGAGCATAGGCAGGTCTTCCGACAGGCTGAGCAGATTCGATGTCTGGTGCCGGTGTTTGATCCCGAAGCCCTCACTGCCGCGCAGCACCATGCTGCGCTCGATGCCCTCGGAAGCGGTCACCTCGAGGATGCGGTCGGCCAGGAACCCTGTCCCGGAGCGGTCGCGTTCGCCGAAGTAGGCGGTCATCTTCATCCGGGCGGCGTTCACAGCAGGCCCCCGACAAGTTGCCCCACCCAGACCGCAGCGATGCCGAGGATCAGGCTGACCGTGAAGTTCGCCACGCTCAGCCGGACCAGCCCGACCTCGGCGAGCCGGTGGGACTCGAATGCCCAGGTGCTGAAGGTGGTGAAACCACCAAGCAGTCCCAGCGCCACAAGGTGCAGCCCGTCACCCCGAAGACCTGCCCCGACGAGCACTCCGAGAATGAAGGCTCCGAGCAGGTTGACCGTCAGGGTGCCCCAGGGAAAGTCCCCCGTAGTCCGGGCCGAGACTGCGCCGTCCAGCAGAAACCTGAACAGTGCGCCGAACCCTCCGAGCAGGCCGATCCCGATGAGTAGCGTCGCGCTCATCGGCTGAGCCTCGCCCGTCGTACCAGCGCGGTACCGGTCGCCACCGCCGCGAAGCCGGCCGCGATGCTGACCAGCGCGTAGCTGATCGCGAGCTCGAAGTTGCCGCTGTCAATCATCGTGTAGATCTCCAGCTGCATCGCTGAAAACGTGGTCAGTGCGCCGCAGAGTCCGGTTCCCAGAAACGGCCTCCGGTAGCTGGAAAGCGGCAGCCGCTCCTGAAGCCTGGTCGCGAAATAGCCGAGCAACAGCGCCCCGATGATGTTCGCGGTGAAGGTGGCCCAGGGCCAGTCCGCCGGACCGTGGGCCCAGCTCTCCCAGAGCTCTGCCCGGGCGGTCGCGCCGATGAAGCCGCCGACGAAAATCGCGGCCAGTTCTCGAGGGTCAGAAGGCAAGCGGCCGGCCGGATTCGAGGCGGGCGATCTGACCGGAACTCATCAACAGAGGATAGTCGTGAACCACCTCGCAGCCGTTTGTGAGCAAAGTATTAGCGAATGGTGTAGTCTGCTCACCAATCAGTAACCGATACGCCGAGTTCCCGGTGCCGCAGGGTCCGGGAAACGGGGGAACCAGGTTTTTGGGGCGAACCCACCACCGAGGTGGGAGCGCATGCTCCTCTTGAGCGCCAGCCCGTCAGCTAACCCCGTAGGCAGAACAGGAGTTCGGTAGTAAATGAATCCCCTCACACCGCGTTATGCGGCAAAATTCCGAATACCAAGCTTTGCCGCGATCGCGATCAGCTCGCTCATGCTGCTGATCCTCATGGCAACGTTCTCAACCGGTCAGGCCAACGCCTGTGCCAAAACCTCAAGTGGCGGCCTGAATCTGTCGTCAGGCAAGTGCAAGCCGTTCAAGAAGGCCCGTCTGGTCCGAGGCAAGGCGATCGCTCCGGCGACTGCCCCCGCCAGGGTCAAGAAGGTCATCGCCTGGGCCAACCGGATCCGCAACAAGCCCTACATCTACGGCGGCGGCCACGCCAGCTTCAATTCGGCCGGCTACGACTGCTCCGGCTCGGTCAGCTACGCGCTGCGAGGCGGCCGCTTCGTCAGCAGCCCGATGGCTTCAGGTGGCTACATAAACTGGAAGAAGCGCGGTCGAGGCAAGTGGATCACCACCTACTCGAATTCCGGGCATATGTACATGGTGGTCGCCGGACTGCGCTTCGACACCTCGATGACGCCCGGCGACGGTCCCGGCTGGAGCAAGAGCATGCGCTCCACGTACGGGAGCTTCTCCGCCCGCCACCCCGCCGGCTTCTGACCAGCCTCCTCTCCCCCTCCGAAAGGCCCCGCGCAAGTGGGGCCTTTCGCCGTTAAGGATGCCGCCGCAACCATTAGGCTTCTTCTCCCCTCAAAGTATTTCCCCGAACCTCTGGAGCTGAATGTCTGAACTTCTCGCCGGACTTGCGCGCGCGATAACCCACCACTGGAAGCGATCGCTGGCCTTCGCTCTGGCGACCCTGGCCATCCTTGTGGTGCTCGCGGGCGCCTCCGGCAGTGCGCCGCCGAACGACTTCACCGTGCCGGGCAGCGAGAGCCAGGAGGCAATTGACCTGTTCGCCGCTCATACCCCTGCCCTGGCAGGGGTCGATTCGAACGTTGTCTTCAGCACGAGCGACGGCACCCTCAGTACCCCTGAGCGCAAGGCTTCGATCGAAGCCGCTCTCGAGGAGATCAGAACTCTGCCTTCGGTCCTCTCCGTAAGCGATCCGTTCGACCCGAAGCTGCCCCGGATCTCGGAGAACGGCCGGATTGCGGCCAGCGACGTGCGCTACGACCTCGACTACGGCGAGGTCCAGGCCAGCGACGGTGAGATGCTCGAAGAGGCCGCCCGTACCGCCGAAACCGGCGGAGTCGATGTCTCGCTGCGCGGCCCGGTGGTTGACGTTGCTTCGCAGCAGGAGGCGCCGATCGGCGAGCTGGTCGGCATCGCGATTGCGATCTTCCTGCTGACCCTGCTATTCCGCTCGGGCGCAGCGATGTTCGCAACCCTGATCGGCGCGCTGATCGGAGTGATCGCCGGGCAGGTCCTGCTGGTCATCCTCACCGGACCGCTCGGGCTGCCTGACTTCGCCCCGACGATCGCGCTGATGCTGGGGCTGGGTGCCGGCATCGACTATGCGCTCCTGATAATCGGGAGATTCCGGGAACAGTCGGCCGCCGGGGACTCGGTCCGGGATGCTGCGGCCAAGTCGGCCGCCACCGCAGGCTCCGCCGTTGTTGCAGCCGGTCTGATCGTGATGGTCGCGATAGCGGGGCTACTGGTGATCGGCATACCTTTCGTCGGCAAACTGGGCATCGGTGCCGCGATCGGTGTGGCCGCGGTGGTGATCTCCGCACTGACCTTCCTTCCGATCATGATCGGAGCGCTGCAGAAGCGACTGAAGCCGAAGAAGTGGCAGCACGTGCAGCCGTCGGCCGCCTTCGCGAAGTGGGGAGAGGGGATCACCGGGCGGCCATGGCTGGCGATCGGCGCCGGGGTGATCCTGCTCCTGATCTTTGCTTCACCGGTTATCGACATGCGGCTGGGTCAGCCTGATGACGGGAATCAGCCCGAGGAGAACACACAGCGCATCGCCTACGACCTGCTCAGCGAAGGATTCGGGTCCGGATCGAACGGACCGTTCCTGATCGCGGTCGACACGCCGAAGGGCGACCCGTCAACTCCGGCACAGCTCAAGGAGCTTGAAACCGCTCTGCGCCAGGACCCGGGCGTGGTCCAGGTCTCCCCCGCCGCGCCCAGCCAGGACGGCGAGATGGCAACGATCGGCCTGGTCCCGGCGAGTTCGCCCCAGGACGTCGCTACCAGTGACCTGCTCAAGAGACTGCGCGGAGACGTTATTCCGGGGGCGATCGAAGGAACTCCACTCGCCGTCTACGTCGGCGGCGCGACCGCGATCAACGAAGACCTCTCGGCCAAAGTCGCCGACCGGCTGCCGCTGTTCATCTCGGTGGTGATCGGCCTCTCGGTGCTTCTGCTGATGGCTGCCTTCCGCTCTCTCTGGATCCCGATCGTATCCGCTGCCTTCAACCTGCTTTCGGTGGCTGCCGCCTACGGCGTGATCACGGCGGTCTTCCAGAAGGGCATCGGTGCCAGCCTGATCGGGGTGGATTCCGGGGTACCGATCATCTCCTTCATCCCGGTCATGGTCTTCGCAATCCTGTTCGGGCTGAGCATGGATTACAACGTCTTTCTGCTGTCCCGAATCCATGAAGCCTTCAACGAAGGCGATGGACCGCGCGAAAGCGTGATCCACGGACTCTCGAGGATCGGCAAAGTCGTGCTCTTCGCCGGTCTGATCATGTCTTCGGTCTTCCTCGCTTTTGTCTCCCAGCCCGACGTGGTCGCGAAGATGTTCGGGATCGGACTGGGGCTGTCGATCCTGATCGACGTGCTCTTCGTGAGATTGCTGATCGCCCCGGCGGTAGTCCACCTGCTGGGCCGACACGCCTGGTGGCTGCCGGGCTGGATGGACCGGATCATTCCCGACATCTCGCTCGAAGGCCACCTGGTTGAAAACCGGGACCCCGGAGGCGAGCCCCTGAGGGCACCCGCCGCGCCGGTGCCGTCGGAACCGGAGCCGTCCGCCTAGCCAGAGGCCGCAGCGGAAAGGGCGGCCTCATGCGTTGACCCTTCACGCCTGGCGACTGCCATCGGCAGGCCATGACGGGGACGCTGAGTGATCGCCGCCTCGGGATCGAACTTCGCGCCACGCGGCAGGTCGAAGTAAAGACGGCGGCTGATCATCGCCGCAAGCAGAGTCGCTTCCATGATCGCAAAGGTCGAGCCGACGCAGATCCTGCGGCCCGCACCGAACGGCATGTAGGCCTGCCGCGGCCTGTCCCTGCCCGCCCCGGGCATAAAGCGGTTGGGGTCGAAGCCCTCCGGGTTCGGCCAGAGCTTCGGGTCGCGATGGATCATCGTGATCAGCACCATCACGCTCGACCCCTCAGGAATGCGGTAGCCGTTGATCTCATCGTCGGCGAGCGCCCGCCTTCCGACCATCCAGACCGGTGGCGTGATTCGCATTGCTTCTTCGACGCAGGCCCGGGTCCAGGGCAGGCGCTCCATGTCCTCCATCGTCGGAGTCCGGTCGCCAATCGCAGTGTCCACCTCATCGAACAGCTTCTCCCGTGCCCAGGGGTTGAGTGAAAGCTGCCGCCACATCCACGAGAGCGCGTTCGATGTTGTCTCGTGGCCGGCCAGCATGAAGGTCATCAGCTCGTCGCCGATCTGCTTTCGGGACATCGGCTGACCGGTCTCTTCATCGCGCGCGGAGACCATCAGGCCGAGCAGGTCATCCCCGGCGTCGGCGCGCGCGCCGCGCTCCACCAGCAGCTCGTCGATTACCCTGCGCAGCTCGCTCAGCGCACGCTGAAACCTGCGGCTCTCCGGGTTCATGGCCAGGGCCCTCTCCAGATTCATGCCGGGCAGCATCGACGCAGCGTAGGTCGGCAGACGACGAGCCATGCGGGTGCCGAGCTGGAGCACGTCGTTCATCGCCGGGCCCACCCGTGCGGCTGTCTCTCCACTCAGGTCAGCGCCGAAGAGGGCTCGTCCGACAACATCGAGGGTCAGCTCCATCATCGCCCGGTTCACGTCGAGAAGCTCGCCTTCTCCGGTCGAGCCCAGCGTATCCCCGTCGAGCGCATCCGCGGTGGCCGAGGTCATGTGCGCGGTGAAATCGCCGAGGTGGCGTTTGGCGAACATCGGCTGGACCAGCTTGCGCTGACGCCGCCAGACTTCACCCTCACTGGTCAGGAGACCTTCGCCCAGGACGATACGAAGCAGTTCGTACTCGATGCCCTTTGCGTAGTTATCCTGATTGTTGATCAGAACGTGGCGCGCGGCATCGCTTCCGCTGACCGCGACGATGTGTCGCCCACGGGCGTGGGTGCTGGCCACCTCGCCGTAATCGCGGGCCATCCCGCAGAGCGGCTTCATGAAGTCCTCGGCGGTGCTGAACAGGAAGCGCAGGTTGTCAAGTCCGCGCGGACCGGGCGGCAGTTCCGGGCTCAAGCCGGCTCACCGGCGTTGAGTCTCGAAGAAAGCTCGAGCAGCGTTGCCCGCACAGTCACCCAATTCTGCTCGCGATCGGCGATTGGATCCAGTGCCATCAGGGCCAGTCCCCTGATCGCCGAGACCGAGGTCTGGAGCAGCGCCGGAAAGCCCGGGTCGTCTGCCATTTCGGGCAGCAGCGTCGCGGCGCTGGCGTGAATCAGCTCGTCGATTTCGTTGCTGAAATCCCGAACCGGACCCTGCAGCTCCACGTCAGTACGCGAGGCCAGGTGGAGTTCCACCGCGGCGGCGAAGGTGGGTCCGCGAAAGACGACATAGAGCCGGTCCAGTACCGAGGAGAAGCCCCCTGTGCTCTCGATTGAATCCCTTGAGGATTCCACGAACTCGGCTGCAAGGCGGGCGCTTACGAAGCGCAGTGCCTCGACGCTCAGTTCCGCTTTGGTCGGAAAGTGATGCTGCAGCGCACCGAGTGAGAAGCCGGCCCTCTCGGCCGCGAGTCGGGTCGATGTTCCGTGGTATCCGCGCTCGATCAGCAGCTCGACGGTCGCTTCGAGCACGGCAGCGCGAGTCGCCGCCGTGCGGTCACTCTGCTGACGGCGCCCGGTACCCATCGTCGGAATATACCCGGTCGGTCACCTGACTTGTAAGTGCGTGGTCTGCCCGGTCAGGGAGCCGGCGGGCCGGCCCAGCCATTGGCGTAGCAGTGCGCGTCGCCCGGGCTGGGAGTGGTCGTTTCGCAGCTCTCGATCGTCCCGTCCTCGAGGAAGGTGACCGCATGGCGAACACCGTCAGCAGAGCGGCGCGGATGCTCGTGTGGATCGCCACCGTAGCCCCACTCCCCGCGCGGTGGCACGTTACCGTTGGGGGGAGTCGCGATTCCCTGCCCGTTCGTGCCGAAGTAGTCGGGCGGTCCGCTGTCGTAGTAGACCATCATGCTGCCGCCGGTGAACGGGAATGAGCTACCGAGGTTCATACCGCTGAATGGCTCGGCCTCCCAGTGGCGTCCGGGGTTCAAGGCCGGGGAGTACATGCTGCCACCGATCGTGCGCAGTTCGGTTTCAGCCGTGATGTTGGCAACCTGATGGTCTCCGAAAGCGACCCTCATCAGCACGTTGTGTGACGGCGTATTCGGCAGCGGGTTGTCGGTCATCGCTTCGGCATAGCCGTTGGCCTCGCCACGATCCCAGAGCAGCTGCATCAGCGCCAGAATCATCGGGCGTTCCCTGAAGTTGGGGTAGTACCTGTAGAGCCCGAATGCCGGGTTCTTGAAGTAGGTGTCCGAATCCACCGAGCGGCGCAGCAGCGCCGAGTAGTTCATGCCCGGGACCCCAAGCACGCCGTAGTCGGCATCCGGGGTCAGCGCCATCAGCGCACCTCCCATGATGCCGCCCTGACTGATGCCCATGTACTGGAGGCGGGTGCCGGCGCCTTGCGAGAGGTCGATCGCCGGCTTGAGGTCGTCTCCGGGGCCCACTTCTTCGTCAAGCTGGAAGGCGGGGTCAGAGGCGAAACCGTCCTGGTGGATCATCGCCCGGCCGATCAGCATGAAGTTGACGAAGCCCTGCTGCATGCGATCAACAGCCTTGTTGAAGTTCGACATGTCCTTGAGTGAAGAGATAACGCTCAACAGGTCCGCGGTTGAAAAGCCGTCCCAGTTGGCGCCACACCACACACTGCCTGCGTCGCGGCCGACACCGACCGGACCGGCCGAAGTGGTCTGACCAAGGTCACCGAGCAGACCGTGACCATAGATCCCGGCCCGGCCCGGAGTTACGACGTTACCTTCTCCCCCGGGCTGAATCGTCTCGGGGATGAAGCAGCGGAACGGCACGTCCATCGTGTAGCTCGGGTTGAAGTCGACGTCACCGTTCGGCTTGAAGTCGAAGGTGGCCCCCGGGGCACACCCATCCGTGTTCAGGTAGCACGGCATATCGTCCAGACGGCCTGAGATTACGCGCCTGACGTCACTCCCCCCGCTCGGCTGGCTGATCTCTCCGCCGCAGGTCGGCCCGCCGGAGGCTTCGTACTTGTCACAGACATTGAGCACGCTGAAGCCGGGACTGTCGCCGTCGATCACCCGATCGGCGAGGTTGTCATCCTCGAGACGGGAGAAAGCGTCGTCCCTGATCTGAAGCGCGCGGCCGGTGATGCTCTCTTCGCTGGCGACCGTGAAGTCCCATGCCATGTAGAGGCTGTCACGGTCGACGCCGCCCTTGGTGACCGCGTCCGAGATCACTGAACTCATGTGTTGACGGCGCTGCTCGACCACCGGCTGCTTCGTCTTCAGGTTGTCGCGATAGACCCTGAAGGCCAGCGGCGCGTCAATCGTCTGGTCATCTGCGTTCTTCAGGTTTCTGAAGGCAACGATGTAGCGGTGCCCGTACTCGTAGTTCCTGGCGGCACGAACGATCAGGTTGACCTCCTCGGTGTTGCCCGGGTTGGCATCGATGCCGCCATTGCTGTCGTTGGTCGGATCGACGGTGGTCGGGTTAGAGTCGAGCTCGGCCCAGATCGGGTGACGCTCTCCGGTGTCGGCATCGATAACGATCACCGACTGGTCGGGGTCGTCGTAGGCACCCGTATCGGTGATCGGCACCAGACCGCTGTTCTCAAAGGCCGCGGGGGTGTCCAGGCCGGGGATCTTCAGCACGATCATGTTTCCGGGGCTGAAACCGTCTCCGCGATTCATATCGGTCGGGTCGATGTGGACCGGCTGCCTCGGCGGGTCGACGTTCGCAGGGGTCGCGTCGACCGCGATGTCGAGCCGCCTGCCGGTGGCCGTAGAGCTGTCAGGACGGGTGAAATAATCGTTGCCGAAGGGCTGCAGGCACACCGACGGATCAAGGAAATCGCAGTTCCGGGGGTCGGCGCCCAGGGGCACCTTTACGAAGCAACGGGAGTTGTCGCCCTTGAGCTTCCTGGTGACAGAACCTGACTGTGCGGGTCGACCGACGCTCCGGGTTGACCAGGTCAGCTTCACCTTCTTGGCGCCGCAGGTAGCGAGCGCCTTCTTGCCCTTGGAGGTCAGACGCAACTTGACCTTCTTGACCCCGGCACCCTTGAACTTCACCTTCGCAGCGCGAAACTGACCGGCCTTGGTGGCGCTCGCCGAGACCTTGACGACCGACTTGCCTTTGGCGCGAACCTTCACGACCAGGCCCTTTGACTTGAGCAGGGACTTCTGGTTCTTGGTGACCACCGAAACCGAAGCCTTGCCGGACGTGCCCCTGGCGTCGGCCGCATCGGTCGCTGCGACTGAAAGCAGAATGAAGAGCATGGCGACTGCTGTGACGACGCCCGGCATGCGGCGCGCGGACATAGCGGTGGTTGCGGTGGTGATCAAGCTCCCTGCTCCCTTGCGATTGTTTTATGACTCCTGCCCTCTCCCAAGGGCTGCTCCACCATATCAGCGGGGTTGTGAGAAAGTCCACCTTGATGAAGGGCGGGAATCCGAGCAGATCAAACCGTAGTCGCCGTCAGATGCTCTGGCATGGACTGGTTGTGGTCGCGGTCGATGCTGCCGCGCTGTTGCTGCTGAACGCGCTGCTGTCAGGCTTCACCGTCGACGGCGCCTGGGCCGCGGTCGGGACTGCCATCCTGGTTGGCGCTCTCAACGCTCTGGTCTGGCCGGTCCTGGCCCGCTTCACCGTGCGCCTGTCGGTCCTGACTCTCGGTCTTTTCGGGCTCTTGCTCAACGGCCTGATGGTCGCGCTGGCAATGCTGGCGATGCCGTGGCTTCAGTTCGACGGCGCCCCGGAGGCACTGATCGTGACCTTCAGCCTGGCCGCCCTAACGGCGCTGATCTCTGCCCTGCTTGCGATCGACGAAGACAGCACCTGGTACCTCAACGTGGTTGAGCGTCAACTGCGGTTGCGCGGGCAGCTGGTCGAAACCGACGAGCCGGGAATCGTCTTCCTCGAGATCGACGGGCTCGCCCATGACGTGCTGCGGCGCGCCCTCGCGAACGGAAGTGCCCCGACCCTGGCCACCTGGATCCGCCAGGAGGGCTACCAACTCGAGTGCTGGCAGACCGACTGGTCCTCACAGACGGGTGCCTGTCAGGCCGGCATCCTCCACGGCAACAACCACGACATGCCGGCCTTCCGCTGGTGGGAAAAGGATTCCGGCCGCGCGATCGTGACCAATCACCCTCGAGATGCGGCAGAGATCGAACGGCGACAGTCCGACGGCCAGGGACTGCTTGCCGATGACGGTGCCAGCCGCGCGAACATCCTTTCCGGTGACGCACCACATTCACAGCTGACCATGAGCACGGTTCTCGAGCACCGCAAAGGCATCGGCAAGGACTACGCCGCCTACTTCTCCCGGCCGTATGCGGTGATCAAGACCGCTGTCTTCACCGTCATCGAGATCTTCAACGAGCGCATCGCCGCTGTGCGGCAGGAGCGGGACGGGATCGAGCCGAGGATCAAGCGCAACTGGAGCTATGCGGTGATGCGGGCCTGGGCGACCGTGATCCAGCTCGACCTGCAGGTTTCTGCGGTGGTCGGAGACCTGATCGCCGGACGGCCTGCGATCTACACGACCTTCCTCGCCTACGACGAGGTTGCGCACCATTCCGGAATCGAGCGGCCCGACACGCTCAAGGTTCTGCGCAAGGTTGACCGACAGATCAGGCGCATCGTCGAAGCAGCCGACTTCGCTCCGCGGCCCTACCGGTTCGTGGTGCTCTCCGATCATGGCCAGTCACAGGGAGTCACTTTCCTCGACCGCTACGGTCTGTCGCTCGAGGATCTGGTCAGCAGGCTCTGCAGCGACGCCGAGATCGCTCCGGTGGCGGGCGGAGAGGACGACGCCCGCGCCTACATTCATGCCTCGGCCGCCGAAACAGACGGTCAGGATAATCTCGCAACCCGCACCCTCGCCAGGGCAGGCAGAAGCGGTGAACCCGGCGTCATCCCGGAGCTGAAAGAGAGCGAAGGGCCGGAAGATGACGCTACCGACCTGCCGGAACTCTCGGTCATGGCATCAGGCTGCCTCGGGCTGATCACCTTCCCGCGCGAGCCCGGCCGTCTCACCCTTGAACGGATCGAATCGCTCTACCCCGAGCTGATCCCGGGCCTGCGCGAGCATCCGGGAATCGGCTTCATGCTGGTGCGCTCTGCGGCAGAAGGAGCGGTGGTGCTCGGGCCGTCCGGGGTCAACTACCTCGACCGCGAATGGATCGAAGGCGATGACCCGCTCGCGCCTTTTGGACCCGATGCCGCTGAACACGTGCGGCGAACCGATGCCTTCCCCAACTGCGCCGACATCATGATCAACAGCACCTATTGGGACGATCTCGACGAAGTCGCCGCCTTCGAAGAGCTGGTCGGCTCACACGGAGGAATGGGCGGCACCCAGTCCTACCCCTTCGTTCTCCACCCCGCTGACCTCGACTGGCCACGTGAACAGGTGGTCGGTGCCGAGGGCGTCTACCACGTGTTCAAGCACTGGCAGGCGGTCTTTGCCGGTCAGTCGGAGACGTCCGCAAGCGAAGTGGACTCACCCGGTGCAAGCAGTCGCACCTCGGTTTCCGGCGAGTAGTCCGGCACCAGTCGAGCGAACTCCTGCGGCGGGCGCACCAGATGCTGCCTCCCCCACCTCGCCATTCCGATCGGAAACAGCGTGCCCCAGTGAACCGGCACTACGAGTCTGGGCTTGATCAAACCGGTTGCCTCGGCGGCCCGTTCCGGGTCCATGTGGCCGGGCCCCAGGCTGTGGCCCCAGCCCCAGACCGGCATCAGGGCGAGGTCCACATCGAGCAGATCAGTCCCCATGCGCTCGTACAGGTCGGTGTCCCCGGCGAAGTAGATCCGGTGAGAGCCCTCGACCAGAAAGCCAACCGCCTCGCCGCCCCGGTCGAACGGGTGACGATTGCCGTCGTGCTCTGCCGGCACTGCGGTAACGGTGACCGGGCCGACCGCCACTGACGCACCTACCGGCAGCTCCTCGACCCGGCGAAAGCCCTTGCGGGCGAGTGTCCGACCGCTCCCGGGACCAGTGACTATGCGCACGTCGCGTCCGAAGCCGCGCAGGGTCGGCAGGTCGAGGTGGTCAAAGTGCCGGTGGGATACGAGGATCGCGTCGGGTTCCTGTTCCGTAGCTGCCATTGCCCGGGGTTGGTGAGCGACCTGCCGCCGGAGGTGCGCCACGCGGCGCCGGTAGACCGGGTCGGTGACGATCCGCACCCCGTCGAGTTCGATCACCGTGCTCGAATGCCCGCTCCAGGTCACCAGTCCGCCGGATTCTTCAGATCCGTTCACGCCGCTCCGGCGGCTAGGCTGCCGCATCCATGGCTATCTCGCAAACGCACCTGACCGAACCGATCGAAACCAACTACGCAGGCGCGATCTACGGCACCATCCTCTCGATGGCGGTGATCTCGGCTTCGAGCAAGGATCCGGAACTCGGCCCCGTCGCTGTGGCCGGCTGGGCGGTCGGCACCGCTTTCGTCTTCTTCCTCGCCCACGTCTACTCGGCGATCGTCGGTGCCGGTTTCGCCCGTCCGCTCAAGGCCAGAGGACTGATCGCCCAGGAAGCCCGCAGCGAATGGCCGATGGTCCAGGGAGCGCTGCTGCCCGCCGCAATGATGCTGCTTGCTCCGCTCGGGCTGGTCAGCGACGAGAGGGTGTCCTACGTGGCGGTCTGGACCGGAGTCGTGATGCTCTTTGGTGCCGGGCTCGTGATCGGGCGCAAGAGCCAACTCAGCTGGGGCCGCAGCCTGATCATCGCCTCGATCAACGCATCGATCGGACTCTTGATCGTCAGCTTGAAGGTCTTCGTTCACTGAACGCCTCATCGGACGGCGGAGGCGGGCGTCAGGCAAGTGAAGAGCGGGCATCGCTTGAGCGCGCATACGCCATCAGGTCAACGAAGAAGGCGAGGATCACGATGAACCACTCGAAGCCGTTGACACCGTCGCTCAGCTGCCACATGACGATGTAAGCGAGGGTGGTCCAGGGCAGCAGGAAGAAGCCCAGCACCGGCAGAAACCAGCCGTCGAATGCCTGCCCGACCCAGTCTGAAAACACCAGGATGAAGAACAGCGCCAGGCGGGGCGAGATGAAGGCGAAGAGAACTACGAAGCAGCCCATGGCCCTGAAATTACAGGACGACCACCCGTCGGGTCCGGATCATGTTTCGGCGCGCCACGGTTTCGACCGGATCGATGCGGCAACGTGAGCACCGTAGACGATCCCCATCGATGCCAGATTGAGGAACAGAAGAACGCCAAGGAAGGCCGCCAGAAAGCCGTAGACCGCACTTCCGCCCTCCGAGAGCTGGAACCAGGCCCGAAGGCCGGAGGAAGCGAGGGAAACCAGCGCCGTGGCCGTGATCGCACCGATCACGACGCTGAACCAGTCCGAGCGCCCGGGGTTGAGCACCCAGAAGAGCCAGAGCAGAAGCATCGTGCCGAGAGCGGCGATCGCCACAGGACCACCAAAGATCCGCGCGAGGTCCGTGAGCAACTGGCTGTCGTCCACGGTCCTGGCCAGAGGTCGGGAAATGGACAGTGCGACAAGGAGCAGCGTGATCGGCAGGGTCACTGAGGTGATCACGATGTCGATGCCCTTGTTCTTGGGAAACGACGGCCCCGACCTGCCCTTCTCGTTTGCGGTTTGAACGGCGTGGCGCATCGCGCTGACCGTCGAACTGGCCGAATAGAGAAGGATTGCAGCGGAGAAAAGACCGAGGCTGCCGGCGCCGGCGGTCAGACCGTCGAGGAAGTCCGACACCTCCCTTCTGCCGGACTCCTGCTCAAGCGGCAGGTTGTCGATCGTCGCCCGGATCAGGTCATCCCGGACGTCGGGCGAGTTGAAGATGTTGCTGATGATCCAGACTGCGAGCAGAAGCAGCGCGGGAAAGGTCAGCAGCAGGTAGAAGCTGAGCTGGGCCGCCTGCCGGGTGCCCGCCTCCCGGTCGAAGGAGACGGCCGCATGCCAGACGACGGCCCAGATCCGCTTGAAAAATGAAGCGACCCCCGAGGGGACCGATTCGCCCTCAGTCACCCATGCCCGTCTTGGTTTCCTGCCACTTGACAGTGACCGCGTAGATCACGCCGACGTTGAAGACGATGAAGACGATCGACAGGAACGGCTGGGATGTCAGCGACAGCAGGTCGACCACCGCATGGACACAACAGATCAGGATTGTCAGGAAGCGGGCCCATTCCCGTCCCTGGATCAGTGCGAAACCGGCCCAGGTCTTGATCACTCCGAGAATGATCCAGAGAATGCCCAGCGCGGTAGTGGTCAGGATGAAGATGTCGCCTGTGCCTGAGGTGGAGACGAAATAGTCGTCGCTGAATGCGGCTGCAGCACCGACAATGACCGCGAAGACACCGCTGAGCATCATCATGATCGCGGCGAACGCCACCCAAGAAGCCCACAACGCCGAACCGCCCGGAGGCCTGGATCCACTGGTTTCCATCAAACCCTCTGCTTTCGCTGTCGAATTGCGCACCCGAAGACCGGATGCGGTGCTTTGCTCAGATTCGCCACTGAACCGCCCAGCCCTGCCGCGGCTAACTCGCGGCGACGCATCTGAAAGAGATGTGGCAGGTGGCCGACTCGACCGTTTCCGGGATTCGGGATCCCGGCCGGTAGCGGCTGCAGTAGTTCTCGGCACAGAGGAAGGAACCGCCCTTCAGAACCTTGCGCGGGATGCCGGTGGCCGGATCGCGGCTGGAGTCAACGCCGGGACCCTGGGGGTCTCGTGGCACGCAGCAGGACTTCGCCGGCTCGGGATGACCTTCGTCAAAGAAGGTCCGGGTCCACTCCCATGCATTGCCGCACATTTCGTAAAGACCGAATGGGTTCGCCTCGAAAGTCCTTACCGACACCGTTCCCGGTTTGCGGGCTCCCCCCGGGCGCGGTCTGAATTTCCAGGGGAATTCGCCGATCCAGCGGTTCATGCGCTCCTGACCGCCGGGGTTGATCTCGTCTCCCCAGGCAAACTCGGCCCCTTCGATGCCGCCGCGGGCGGCGCGTTCCCACTGGGCCTCGCTCGGCAAAGTCTTGCCGGCCCAGCGGGCGTAGGCATCGGCGTCTTCATAGGCGACCTGAGTGACCGGATGCTGCTCGAGGCCGTCGATCCGGCTGTTGGGGCCCCAGGGGGTGCGCCATGAGGCCCCCGGAACCCAGGCCCACCAGGTGCGCGGATCGGCCAGGTCCACCGGCCCCGGCGGCTTGTTGAAGACGATCGAACCGGGAACGAGAAGGGCGGGATCAGCACCCGGGTACATCGCCGGATCAGGCGCCTTTTCCGCTACCGTCACGTAGCCCGTCTCTTCGACGAAATTGGCGAAGTCGGCGTTAGTGACCGTCGTTTCGTCCATCCAGAAGCCGTTCACGGTGACCGGACCCGCCGGAGCCTCCTCCGGATAATGATCGTCACTGCCCATCCTGAAAGTGCCTCCTGGCACCCACGTCATTCCCGGGAAAGGCGGCCCGATACCCTCGGGCGGTTCGACTGCTACTGCGGGGGTGGCATCGCTTTCCATGATCTCAGGCTACCCGGATTCGGCCGGCCGGCCGATGCCGTTTCGCTGCAGGAAGGAGGCGACTTCGCGCGAGAGGCGGCCCCCCTGCCAGGCCAATGGAGATTCACCATCGGCTTCACAGATGAATTCGCTGTCGGGCAGGCATTCTGCGTAGCGCTCGGCGACCTCATAGGGATGGCCCGGGTCGGCTTCGTCCCGGCTGGCGACCACCAGAGTCGGGACCGCGATCTTTGACAGTTCATCAATTGAAAGGAAGGGCCGGGACCTCGGGACTTCACGAAGGGCCTCGGCAACCGCTTCCGGGTGGCGGTGAAGGCGTGAGCGCTCGGTCGCCAGACGAAGGACTGTCGCGTGGACCTCCGGGTTTGCCTCCAGGCCGGCCGCAGCGGCCCTGCCAAAGGCCTCGGGTCCCCCCTTCGCCAGGGCGTCAGCCCGCTCGTCCCAGCGGCTGAGGTCGGCGTCGCTTTCGTCGCCGGTGTAGACCGGGCCGACAAGCACGAGGGCATCGACGGCATCGGGGTGCTCCAGGGCCCAGGCAGCTGCCGTATGGCATCCCATCGAGTGGCCACCGGCGATGAGCGGACCGCCGGACGTCCGTTGATCCGCCACGCGGTTCAGGTCGGACACCAGCTCCGTGTATCCGTAGCCCTCCCCCGCCACGGCCGGATCTGACTCGCCGTGACCGCGGGCATCGTAGGTGTGGAGCCGGTAACCGCGACGGGGCAGCAGCTTCGATCCATGCACCACGTAGCGCCTGGTGGCGCTCAAACCGTGGCAGAGGATCAGGTCAGGCCCGGAGCCCGCCGACTCCCCACGAAGGATCGGTCCCTGACCCTCGATCTCGAAAGCGACCGCCTCAAGCGGGTCCCGAGCCACCGCTCAGCCCTTCTCCAGGGTCGCCTTCTCGATCACGACTTCCTTGGTCGGCTGCTCGTCGGGGCCGCCGAGGGCTCCGATCGCCTCGACCACGTCCATGCCCTCACTGACCTGACCGACCAGAGCGTAGTCCGGGGTGAGCGAGGCGCCGCCGGCTCCGGTGACGACGAAGAACTGACTGCCGGAGGTTCCGGAGGCTTCCGCACCGGATTTGGCCATCGCCACGATGCCGGGCTCGTACTCGAGGCCTTGCGGCGGCGCCTCGACCACTTTGTACCCGGGACCCCCGCTGCCGTCGCCGAGCGGATCGCCACCCTGGATCACGAAATCGGGGACTATTCGATGGAAGCCGAGGCCGTCGTAAAAGCCTTCTTCGGTCAAGTAAGCGAAGTTGTTGGCCGTTTTCGGGGCTCGCTCGGTGTCGAGCTGGATCGTGAAACTGCCCTCGCTCGTCTCCATGACAACGGAAGCGGACTCGCCCGGAGCAACGACCTCTCCGGGTGGCTCGAGGTTGCCTTCCTTGGTCACTGGCGCAGCCGGGGTGCCCTCGTCCCCTCCGCCGATCAATACGACCGTCACGATGACGGCCAGCACCAGCCCGGATACACCGGCGATCAGAAGCTTCGTACGTTCGCTCATGGCCAGCAGGCTAGAGGATGCGGTCGGTCCCACCAATTGACATGATCTCCCCTTGGCAGAAGCACCGACCCCACCCGACCGCAGGACCGTAGTCACCGGGCACGCGATCTCAAGACTGGTCGCACGCGCCCCGTGGGTCTGGCCGTTGATCAGGCGCCCGGTGGCCCGGTTCTTCGACTCAGCAGCAGCCGGCTGGGACGAGCGCACCGGGGCCGGCTCCCCCGATCACCTCGCACCGCTGGCTGCGGGCGTGCTCAATGTCAGGCCCGAACCCGAACGCATCCTCGACATCGGCTGCGGCACCGGGACCGGCACTCTCTTCCTGGCCAGGGAATACCCACGGGCCCGGATCCGTGGCATCGACCTCTCTGAGGCGATGGTTGCGAAGGCGACCGCAAAGATCGGCCTCGACCCCGAGGCGCGGGTCGCTTTCCGGGTAGGCGATGCCTCGAAACTGCCGTATCCGGATGACAGCTTCGACCTTGTCGCACAGATCAACATGCCGGTCTTCTTCTCTGAGATCGCCAGAGTGCTGCGGCCCGGGGGCAGCGTGCTGATCGCCGCCAGCCTCGGAGACGCAACCCCGTTCACCACCTCCGAAAGAGATCTGAAGAGCGGCTTCTCCAGGCACGGGATCGAGCCCACGGGCGGCGGGCGGGCCGGGGCGGGCACCTGGTTCACAGCCACGAAAGCGGGGCGAGGGTGAACGAGCCGACTTACGCCCTGATCGTCAACCCGAACTCGGGCGGCGGTGTCTCGATGAAACTCCTGCCGGAAGTCGAGCGCGCCTTCGACGAAAGGCGCATGGTCTTCAGGGTCGAGCGGACCCGCTCGGTGGAGCACGGAGTCGACCTGGGGCTGGCTGCCGCAGATGCCGGAGAGATACCGGTGGTAATGAGCGGGGACGGCCTGATCGGTGCGATTGGCGGCGCGCTGGCCGGTTCGGATGCGCCGCTGGGGATCATCCCCGCCGGCCGGGGAAACGACTTTGCCCGCGGGCTCGGCATCCCCGAAGACCCGCTCGAAGCGGTCGGAGCAATCGCCTCCGGCCTGACCCGGGCCGTTGATGTCGGTGAGGCCAACGGTGAGCGCTTCCTCGGCATCGCATCGGTTGGATTCGACTCCGAAGCCAACCGGATCGCCAATGAATCTCGACTCAAGGGGCATCTGGTCTATGCCTGGGCCGGGGCCCGGGCACTGATCGGGTGGCGGCCAGAACGCTTCGCGCTGATCGAAGCAGGGGTACAGAGCAGGATGACCGGCTACACGGTCGCGGTGGCCAACAACGGCTTCTACGGCGGCGGCATGCATATGGCGCCGGAGGCCGACCCCTGCGACGGTCAGCTGGACGTCGTCACGATCGGCGAAATCGGTCGACTGCGCTTCCTGGTCAACCTGCCGAAGGTGTTCCGCGGCAGCCACGTAGATGGAGACACGGTCAAGTCCTGGAGGACGACTGCAATCGAGATCCGGGCGAGTCGCCCGCTGACTGTTTACGCCGACGGCGACCCGCTCACCACACTGCCGGCCAGAATCCGGATCCTGCCGTCAGCGCTCTCGGTGATCGTGCCGGCGGTTGACGGATGATCCGCTCGAAAGCGGCTCTGGCAAGAACGGTCGGCCGGCTCAGTCGCGCCTCCGGCCGCGGCGGTGGCACCACCCTTCCCGGCCGGCTCCTGCTGCGTCTCGACCCTGATGCGATCGACAAGCTCGGTTCGAAGCTCAGCCGCGGCTCGACCCTGATCAGTGCGACCAATGGGAAGACCACCACCGCATCGATGCTGGCGACGATCATGGAATCGGCGGGCCGGCAGCCGGTCCACAACCGAGCCGGGTCGAACATGACCTGGGGCGTCGCGACCGCCCTGCTGGAGCAGAAGGGAGACGAGGGACTGTTCGAGGTTGATGAGGCCTGGCTCCCGGAAACGGCCTCACGACTTCACCCCTCAACCATCCTGCTCGGCAACCTGTTCCGCGATCAGCTGGACCGCTACGGCGAGACCGAAACCCTGGCCGATGCCTGGGTGGAAATGGCCCGCTCGCTGGCCGGCAAGACAGCGTTCGTGCTGAACGCAGATGACCCGATGATCGCCGACATCGGCCGACACTCGGGGTCGATGACCACCACCTTCGGGGTCGATGACCCAACCCAGGCCCTGGCCGAACTCCAGCACGCCAGGGACGCGAAGCAGTGCCGGGTCTGCGGCGCCGAACTGGACTACGAATGCGCCTTCGTCGGTCACCTCGGCCACTACTCCTGCCCTTCCTGCGGAGCCGGCCGCCCCGATCCGGATGTTTCGGCCACCGAAGTGAAGCTGTTGGGAATGGAGGGGCTCGAGGCGACGATCACCGCCGGATCCGGTTCAGCCCGCCTGGCTCTGCCGCTACCCGGTCTCTACAACCTTTACAACGCTCTGGGGGCGATTGCCACCGCGATCAGACTCGGTATTCCCCTGGAGGAGGCGGTCAAAGCCCTGGCCGGCATGAAGGCGGTTTTCGGGCGGGTCGAGCGGATCGAGATCGGACCGACCGCGCTTTCGATCCTGCTGATCAAGAACCCCGCAGGTGCAAACGAGGTCCTGAGGACGCTCATGCTTGAGCCCGGGCAGCTGAAGCTTTGGATCGCGCTGAACGACAGGATCGCCGACGGGCGCGACATCTCCTGGATCTGGGACGCCGACTTCGAACTGCTTGCCAACCGGTTCACTTCAGTTGTCTGCAGCGGTACGAGAGCAACAGAACTGGCCCTCAGACTGAAGTACGCCGGGTGGCCGGAGGACCGGATCACAGTGGTCAAGGACCTTGAGCGATCACTGGATGTCGCGCTCGAAGACGGGCCCGACCGGGTCTTCGCCCTGCCCACCTACACCGCCCTGCTCGAACTCCGGACCATGCTGGCCGACAGCAGCCGGGCCGGCCGGTACTGGCAGTCTTGAGCGCCGCCACGACCCTCTCGGAGGAGGGCCTCTGGCAACTTGTCGAATTCGCCGATTACACCGCAGACCTGGAGTTCTGGAGCGGACTCGCAGGGAATAGCCCGGGTCCCGTACTCGATCTCGGATGCGGCATCGGCCGGGTAGCCCACAGTCTCGCCGGGCTGGGCCACGAGGTAACCGGCGTGGACTTCGACCAGGCCCTGGTCGATGATTTCAACCGAATCTGGACCGGCCGGACCCGGGTCCCTTCCGGAGTCCCGGTCGGCCGGGCCCGGGCGATTGCCGCCGACGCAAAGCGACTCGCGGGGATTGGCGACCCGCTCCACGGGCGAACATTCGGACTGGTACTCGCGCCCCAGCAGTTCGTTCAGCTCATGGGCGGCCCCGAGGGCCGGCTGGCACTTCTGGCGGAGGTCCGGGCACTGCTGGGGCCCGACGGCCTTGCCGCCTTCGCAATCTGTGAAGACCTGCCCGAGGAGAGCGTTCATTTCCCGGGCGTACTGCCGGATGCGCGCGAAGTCGGTGAGTGGTACCACGCGAGCATGCCGGTGGCGATCGAGCCCTCCCCCGACTTCATCACCTCGATCCGGCTCCGGCAGAGCGTCGGGCCCCGGGGCGATTTCCGGGAGGCGGAGGACTCGGTCAGGATCGACCGGATCGATCATGCAACGCTTGAGAAGGAACTGCTCGCCTCGGGCCTCGAGCCGCTGCGGGTCTCGCTTGTGCCGCAGACCGAGCGCCACATGGGCTCGACCGTAGTGGTCGCTCGTCGTCCGGCCGAACCCTCGCGCGCGTAGAGTCTGCGCGATGGAGTTCCGCCTGCTCAGTCTGTACCCGGACCAGATGAACATCTATGCCGACCGCGGCAACATCATCTTCCTGCGCAACCGCTGCGAGTGGCGCGGAATCGAGTTCGAACTGACTCCCTGCGGACTCGGTGAGGGCTTCGATGCCGACCGCCACGACATGCTGTACATGGGCGGCGGACAGGACCGCGACCAGCGCGTCGTGGCCAGTGACCTGCTGGCCACGAAGCGCGAGGCGATTACCGAAGCTCATGCGTCCGCAACAACGATCCTCGCGGTCTGTGGCGGCTACCAGCTGCTTGGCAGCAGTTACGAGCTGGATGGCGAACAGATCCAGGGTCTCGGACTGGTCGACCTGAAGACGGTTCGCGAGCCTGGCGAACGGTTGATCGGTGCGGTCGCGATAGAGACGGAACTGGGCGGTGAGAGCCGGACCCTCGCGGGCTTCGAGAACCACGGTGGGCGAACCTACCTCGGTCCCGATGAGCATCCGTTGGGGCGAGTGGTTGCGGGGCATGGAAACAACGGAAAGGACGGCTTCGAGGGAGTCTGCTCGGGCAACCTGATCGGCACCTACCTCCACGGTCCGCTGCTGCCGAAGAACGCCTGGCTGGCCGATCACCTGATCCAGACCGGGTTGCGCCGGCGCTACGGCGAGGAGGTCGTGCTGGAACCGCTGGAGGACGGACTAGAGCAGGCCGCGCACCAGACCGCTCTGAAAGCTGCGCTGAAGCCCGCCTGAGCCGGGCTCAGCGTCCGCTGGAGCCGAAGCCCCCGGAACCGCGCTCGCTCTCGCCCAGATCGTCTGCCTCTACCGGTTCCAGCGAGGCAATCGGTACGACCACCAGCTGCGCGATGCGGTCACCCGGTTCGACCCGGAAGATCTCTGCCGGGTCGTTGTTCTGGAGCAGGACGCCGATCTCACCCCGGTAGCCGGAGTCGATCAGGCCGGGAGCGTTTACCAGCGAGATCCCATAACGAAGGGCGTTGCCGGAACGCGGCAGAACCAGGCCTGCATGGCCTTCCGGGATCTCGACCGCAAGGCCGGTCGAGATCTGCCAGCGCTCCCCCGGCCCGATGTGGGCAGACTGGGCCGAGTGGAGGTCCAGCCCCGCGTCTCCGGCATGCGCCCGGGACGGAAGGGTCGCGGCCTGATCCAGAATCTTGAACCTGAGCTCCATGGCCGGGGACTCTACCCAGCCGAGCGGCGACAGGCCGGGCCCGGATCAGGCGGAGGTGACCGTCAGGTCGGCGAAACGGTGAAGCTGACCGGCCGGAAGTCGCGTCTTCACGCGGACGCCCTCGGGTTCATCCTCGCGGTCGATCCGTCCGGCGACCTCATGCAGGTCGTGAAGGCGGGCACCCTGGGCGTAGGGGACGAACAGTTCGACCGGGGACATCGTTTCCTCGAAGGTCCGGTCGACCGCCGCCTTCAGCTGCTCCAGCCCCTCCCCGGTCACGGCTGAAACCTGTACCGCGTCCGGCATCCGGATCCGGGCTTCGGCCCTTTGCTCGTCGTCGAGCAGATCGATCTTGTTGAGCACCGCAAGACGGGGCTTGGATCCGGCACCGATCTCTTCAAGAACCTCGTTCGCGGCCTGAATCTGGACCGCCATCTCCTCTTCGTCGGCCGAAGCGTCAACCACGTGGAGCAGCAGGTCGGCCAGCACGGTCTCCTCCAGCGTCGCCTTGAAGGCTTCGACCAGCTGATGGGGCAGCTTTTCGATGAAGCCGACCGTATCGGTGACCAGGTAACGGCGACCTTCGAACTCGTAACCGCGCGTGGTCGGGTCAAGCGTGTGAAACAGCCGGTCGCCGACCCCCACGTCCGCCCCGGTCAAACAATTGAGAAGGGTCGACTTGCCGGCATTCGTATACCCGGCCAGCGCGATCTGCGGCACGGTTGATTCCTGCCGGTTGCTGCGCATCACGCCCCTGTTCTTCTCCACGCCCCTGAGCCGCCGGCGCAGGGCGGCTATGCGGTCGCGGGCCAGCCGCCGGTCGGTCTCGATCTGGGACTCACCCGGTCCTCTGGTGCCAATTCCGGCGCCCAGTCGTTCGAGGTGGGTCCAGAGGCCCCTCATCCTGGCCAGGTTGTACTCGAGCTGGGCCAGTTCGACCTGGAGTTTGCCTTCCGCGGAATGGGCATGGTCGGCGAAGATGTCGAGGATCACCGCGGTGCGGTCGATGACAGGAACCCCGAGAGCCGCTTCCAGATTGCGCTCCTGCCTCGGCGCGAGTTCGTCATCGCAGGCGACCAGGTTGGCGCCGACGCGCTCGATCTCCGCTTTGGCCTCCTCCAGCTTTCCCTGGCCGAAGTACCGGTCGGGGTCGGGCTCGGAACGCCGCTGGACCATCTCGCCGACCGTCGCCACACGGGCGGTGCGCAGCAGCTCCGCCAACTCGTCGAGGGTTGAAGTGCCGGTCGTATCGACCGCGATCATCAGCGCGCGCTGCTTTGCACGGCGAGAGGTCGCGTTTTCTACCGTGGCGGTGCGCTCACCCGAAGTGGAGCCGGCCTTTCCAGCCTTCTCTTCGGGAGTCTTCTCCTGGTCAGAACCCATTGCTTCATCTTAGGCGCTGGCGGGACACCGGCCCCGGGGGCCGGCTCAGCTCAGGTGGCTGCGCATCCGCTCGAGCGCCTCGACCAGCTTTGCGTCCGGAGTGGTCAGCGAGATCCTGAAGAAGCCTTCACCGCTGCGACCGTACATCGAACCGGGCGAGATGACCACCGCTGCCTCCTCCAGCACCATTTCGGCGAAAGAGGTTGAGCTGTGTCCCTCGGGAACCGGCGCCCAGACGTAGATCGTACCTTTCGGGGAGTCCACTTCGACACCGATTTCCCTCAGGGTCTCGACCACCAGGTCGCGCCGGCGGGCGTAAATCTCGTTCATCTGCTCCAACGGTTCTGTGGGTCCATCCAGCGCAGCCACCGCGGCCAGCTGAATCGCCTCGAACAGGCCCGAGTCGATGTTCGTCTTGAGCCGCCAGTAGGTAGCTATCGCATCGGCGTTTCCGAGCACGGCTCCGACCCGCCAGCCGGTCATGTTGTAGCCCTTGGACAGGGAGAAGACTTCGATCCCGACTTCTTTGGCACCAGGCGTCGCCAGGAAGCTGGGCGCGACGTAGCCATCGTAGGTGGTCTCGGAGTAAGCGTTGTCATGAACGACCAGGATCTCGTTCTCACGAGCGAACTCGACAACCTCCTCGAAGAAGCCGTCGGGCACGATCGCCCCGGTCGGGTTGTTCGGGTAGTTGAGGAAAAGCAGCCGGGCGCGCTCGCGGGTCAACGAATCGATGGCTTCGAGGTCCGGAGTGAATCCGCGTTCCGGCCTGAGCGGCACCAGGGCAGCTTCGGCTCCCGCGAGGATCGGCCCTCCGGTGTAGACCGGGTAGCCGGGGTCGGCGGCCAGGGCGACGTCGCCCGGGTCGAGGAAAGCGAAGCAGAGGTTGTAAATCGCTTCTTTGGCCCCGATTGCGGGCATGACTTCGCTGTCGGGAAGGATTTCGACCCCGAAGCGGTCCAGATAGAACCTGGAGAAGGCTTCGCGGAACTCTTCCCGGCCGCGGTTGCTGGGGTACTTCTGATTCGGGTTCTCAGCCACAGCGGCCTGCATCGCCTCGACTACATGCGGGTAGCTGGGCATGTCGGGATCCCCGATCCCGAGACTGATCACATCGATACCTGCCGCGCGCTTGTCGGCGATACGGCGCTCCAGCTCGGCGAACATGTAGGGGGGCATCGCTTCGAGCCGCTTCGATGGATCTGTAAGTGCCACGGTTTCTCCTTGTCTCAGTTGGTCAGTTTGGCGAGAGTTTCGACAAATTCCGCGGAGAGCTCGCCGCTCATAATCGGTTCGGCCCATCCGGTCAGCTTCACATCGAGCTCCGGGGATATCTCAACCAGCAGCTCGCCACCATCCAGCTCGACTGTGATCGGGCTGGGCGCACCGCCGAGCCAGGCTGCGACGGCGGCACCGCTGGCCCCGGTTCCGGAAGAGAGAGTCTCCCCCACACCTCGCTCGAAGATCCTCGCCCGGACCCGGGAACCCGAAACCCTGAAGAAAGAGACGTTGGTCCGGTTCGGGAACAGCCCGCTGTTTTCGATCTCCGGCCCGATCAGTTTCAGGTCTAGGTCCTCGATGTCGGGGCCGGCTTCGATCGCACACTGCGGGTTGCCGATCGATACGTGGCGGAACTCCCAGTCCCGTCCACCCGCGCTGATCGATCCCAGTCCGTCCTCCCCGCCGCTCGGGAAGTCATCGGAGGCTGTGGTCGCGCGGCCCATTTCGACCGCGCAGGTCCGCTCGCTGGTGATCTCGGGTCTGACCGGTCCGGCCTGGGTCATCATGGTGAACGTGTCCTGATCGGTCCAGCCGTGTCGACGCAGGTAAAGGATGGCTTCGCGGGCGCCGTTTCCAGAGAGTTCAGCCTCGGAGCCGTCCGGGTTGAAGATCCTGAGCGTTGCGACCACATCGGGGTCATCAGTCGGGGCGATCAGCAGGATGCCGTCAGATCCGATGCCGAAATGCGAATCACAGATCAGCTGGATGCGAGGCTGGTTCAGCTCCCAGGGCAGCTGGTCCAGCTCGATGATCACATAGTCGTTTCCCAGCGCCTGCCATTTCTCGAACTTCATTCGACGGAGCAAGCTATCCGGATAGGCCGGGGCCTGCATCGCCGGATGCGCCCGGGTCGCAGAGACTCAGGACCTGCTCAGCCAGTTCACGGTCCGTTCTGCCCAGTCGCTCGATCACCACCACACCCTCCATCCGGCGCATCCAGGTCATCTGCCGCCGAGCGAACTGCCGGTGGAGGATCGCTGCCCGTTCGAGATCACCGGCCAGGAACTGATCGAATCCGATCGCCGCCCGAGCGGTCCGCGAGGCACCGGCTTCAAGCGCCTGAGCTGCCTCCGCGCCCGCGCCGGCAGCCGCCATGGCTTCGACCCTCGCCCGGATCGCTTTGGCCAGGCATTCAGGATCATCGGCCAGCCCGATCAGCAGAGTCGGGTGGCGCAGTGCCGCCGTCCATAGTTCCCCGCCGCCTTCGTGATCAGCCGCCGGAAGCCGGCCTGATCGCAAAAGTTCTGTCGCCCGGGCGATCCTCACGCGGTCATTGACGTGGACCGACTGCTGTTGAGCCTCCGGAAGCTCGCCATGAAGCGTCGCCGCTCCGCGCTGCTCGATTTCCCGCCCCACCTGTTCGCGGATCTCGGCGGGCACGGGAGGCTGGAACTCAATTCGGCTGAGGGCACCACGCAGATAGAGACCGGTGCCGCCAACCAGGATCGGTCTTTTCCCCTGCGCGATCAGCGAGTCGATCTCTGCCCGGGCCAGTTCCGCATACCTGCCGGCGCTGAAATCCTGATCAACCGGAATGAAGCACAGCAGCCGGTGCTCAAGCTCTGTCTGCCCGATTGCGTCGGACGCGCCACTGAGGATCTCCAGACCCTGGTAGACCTGAATCGAGTCGCAGTTGACTGCGACCGGGTCCTCCCCACGGGCCCGCAGCAGTCGGCCGAGTTCGATCGCCACGCCGGTCTTGCCGGTGCCGGTCGGACCGAAGATCGAGATCAGTGGTCCGGGACTCAAGCCCCGATGCCGCTGAGCAGCCGCTCGGTACCGGTGAGCGTCTTCGAGGTAGCCGAGTTGATCTCGACTTCGACCATCTGTCCGGATGCCGCGGTGCCTTCAAAGTTGACCGCCTTGTTGTGACGGATGCGACCCCTGATCCGGCTGGGATCGTTTCTGCTGGGCCCTTCGACCAGAACCTCCATCGAGCGGCCGACAAAGCGCTGGGCCTGCTCGTGGGCCCGGCGATTGATCACCTCGATCAGGGCCGCCATGCGCTCCTTCTTGACCGGATGAGCAATCTGATCCTCCATCTCAGCCGCCGGCGTACCTCTTCTGGGTGAATAGATGAAGGTGAAGGCACCGTCGTATCCGACCTCCTCGGCCACCTCGAGAGTCTGGGCGAAGTCCTCGTCGCTCTCGCCGGGGAAGCCGACGATGATGTCCGTAGTGATCGCGCAGTCGGGCACCATCTCCCGGATCATCGCGACCCGGTCCATGTAGCGATCACGGGAGTAGGTACGGCGCATCTTCTTCAGGATCGGAGTCGAACCGGACTGGAGCGGCAGGTGGATGTGCTCGCAGAGCGAGCGCAGCTCTGCATGCGCTTCGATCACGTCTTCGCGCATGTCCTTGGGGTGAGGGCTGGTGTAGCGAATCCGGTCGATGCCTTCGACCTCGTCGATCCTTCGCAGCAGGTCCGAGAACCTGATCCGCTCGTCCAGCGGCAGATCGCGTCCGTAGCTGTTGACATTCTGCCCGAGCAGGGTCACCTCACGCACCCCGTCGCTCGCCAGCCGGTGGGCCTCTTCAACCAGATCGACTGGCCGCCTGCTTTGTTCGCGGCCGCGGGTCGACGGCACGATGCAGTACGAACAGACGGAGTTGCAGCCCTGCGAGATCTGAAGCCAGCCCTGGAACGGCCGTGCCCTTTGCGCCGGGAGATCGCCCGAGAACTCTTCAAACTCGAAGTAGCCCTGCGCCGTCAGAGAGTCCGAGTTGAGGAACTCCGCCAGACGATGGATCTGTCCCGGGCCGAAGGCCACATCCACGAACGGGAATCGACGGAAGACCTCCTCCTTGACCGACTGGGCCCAGCAGCCGCCGACCCCGACAATCCGTTCCGGGTTCTCGACCTTGAGCCGCTTTGCCTCGCCGAGGTGTGAGATGAACCGGTTGTCGGCGTTCTCCCTGATCGAGCATGTGTTGAAAAGGATCAGGTCGGCATCGTCACGCTCGGATGCCTCGCTGTAGCCGAGCGAGGAGAGCATGCCCTTCATGCGCTCCGAGTCGTGCTCGTTCATCTGGCAGCCGAAGGTCGTTAGGTGGAAGCTCTTCATCGCTGCCGAGCTTACCCCGGTTGGCCGGGACCTACCAGGGCGGAGTTGACGAGGGCGGGGACGGTGCGGGAGGGGTCGACGCCGGGAGTCAGCTGACGCCGCGGATGCCCAGCGGGGAAACCGACGCTTCTTCGCCGATCACTTCTTTGGCCTTCTCATCGCGCTCGTGAGCCTCTTCGACCGAGAGCTCAACCGCGAAGTACCCGGTGCCGACCACCAGGACCACCGCGATCCCGAGCAGGCCCAGCATCGTCTTGCGGTCGGGAAAGTCCGCTTTGCGCATCCCCACCAGGGTGACAATCACAGCCATTGCGGCGAGACACAGGCCAAAAAGAAGGAAAAGAGTCTTGATCTCCATGGACGTCGAATCTTACCCGCTACATCCGGCGACGTGCTTACTGAGCCAGCCGGGTCGAGCGCAGTTCACGAATCACCGTCACCTTGATCTGACCCGGGTATTCCATTTCACTCTCGATGCTGGTTGCGATTTCGTGAGCGAGGACGGCAACTGCCTCGTCATCGAGCCTCACCGGGTCGACTACGACCCGGACCTCGCGGCCGGCCTGCATTGCGTAGACCTTGCGCACCCCTTCGTGCCGCAGCGCGATTGCTTCGAGGTCGCCGAGCCTGGTGGCGTACTGCTCGAGCGAGTCTCCGCGGGCGCCTGGCCGTGCGCCGGAAAGCGCGTCGGCCGCCTGCACGATCACGGCTTCAACCGTGGCCGGCTCAACCTCGCCGTGATGCGCCTCGATCGCATGAACCACGGCCTCGCTTTCACCACAGCGGGCTGCGATCCTCGCGCCCACCGCGGCATGCGTGCCTTCGACCTCACTGCTGACCGCCTTGCCTATGTCGTGAAGCAGTGCGGCGCGGCGGGCGATCTCCACCGAGGCCCCGAGCTCGCCCGCCATCATTGCTGCCAGGTGACTGCATTCGACCAGGTGGTCGAGCACGTTCTGGCTGTAGCTGGTCCTGAACTTCAACCGTCCAAGAAGGCGCACGATCTCGGGGTCTACCCCGGCGACCCGGGAGTCCAGCAGCGCCGACCCGGCTGCCTTGACCATGACGTCATCAATCTCCGTTTCGGCCTCCGCATAGGCCGCCTCGATCGAAGCCGGGTGAATGCGACCATCGGCGACCAGTCGCTCGAGCGTGAGCCTGGCGATCTCGCGCCGCACACCGTCGAAACTCGACAGAACCACGGACTCCGGAGTCTCGTCAATGATCACGTCGACCCCGGTAATGGCCTGGAGGGTCCTTATGTTGCGCCCATCCTTGCCGATGATCCGGCCCTTCATCTCTTCACTGGGCAGCTTCACAGTGTGGGTATTTCCCTGAATCGCATGGCTCTGGGCCAGCCTCTGGGTGGCGACAGCAAGCACGCCCCGAGCGCGCCTTTCCCCCTCCAGCCGCGCCTCGTCCTCAATCCGCCTGATGATCAGGCCTGCCTGCCGGGAGGCCTCCTCTTCCGCTCTGGCCAGAACGCTCGCACGAGCCTCTTCGCCGGTGATTCCGGCGAGCCGCTCGAGTTCCACGGTCTCCCTCGCCAACGTTGTCTCCAGTTCACTTCTGACCGCCTGAAGCTGCTCTCTTTCGGCGTCCACGGCCTCGGAGCGACGCTCAGCCTCCCTCAGGCGGACCGCCGCGGACTCCAGGTCCCGCAAGGCCCGCTCTTCCATTCGCGCGATCTCCTCGCGTCTGGCGCGAAGTTCCTCCCCGTCAGCGGCCCGATGCTGCGCCTGCAGCGGCTCGATTGCCGCCGGCTCCGCCGTCCCGACCTGTGATTGCTCTTCCTGCCTCAGAGATGCCGGCAGAAGGGACCTGAGCGAGAACATGGCGTCAGGCTATCGGGAGCGGGCCCGTCGGATCGCGGCATAGGCATCCTCGGCGCTGAAACCACGCCGGGCCAGCAGCCCCATCGCCCGCTGACGGTCTTTCGGATCCTCCAGCAGCGAGCCCTTCTCAACCAGCACCCGCGTCGCACGGTCGACCTCAGACTCGCCGCCGTCCTCGTCCAGCGCCTTTGCCACAAGATCCCCGGACACCCCTCGTTTCAGCAGGGTCGCCTCGATCCTGTCCCTGCCCCATCCGGACAACTGGCGCTTGTCCGCGGTGAACTCGGTCGCGTAACGGGCGTCGTTGACGGCGAGGTTTTCGATCAGGTACGCAAGCACCCGATCGATTTCACCCTCGTCGTAATCCCGGTCGGCCAGCCAGGAGCGCATCTCGGACTCGGTGCGCTCCTTGCGCCCGATCGCCCTCAGCGCCGCAGCCAGCGCCTCGTCAGCCAACTTGCTTCAGCGCCTCCGGATCAGGCGGCCTTCTTTGCCGGCGGAGCGGCCGTCTTCGGGGCCTCCGGAGCCTCGGACCCGGCAGCTTCCGCCACCGCATCCTCGGTGCCCTCCAGTGGCTTGCCGTCGCGCGAGATGCCCTCTTCGGCGAGGATCTTCGTCTCGATCTCGTTCGCAATGTCAGGGTTCTCGACCAGGAAATGCTTCGAGTTGCTGCGGCCCTGGCCGAGGCGCACGTCGCCATAGGAGAAGAAGGAACCTGACTTCTGGACCAGGTTGTGATCGATTCCGAGGTCGATCAGGCTGCCCTCACGCGATATGCCAAGGCCGTACTCGATGTCGAACTCGGCCTGCTTGAACGGCGCTGCGACCTTGTTCTTGACCACCTTGACGCGGACCCGGTTGGCCACCGCTTCGGTGCCGTCTTTCAGGGTCTCGATCCGACGGATGTCCAGTCGCTGGGAGGAGTAGAACTTGAGCGCCCGGCCTCCGGGCTGAGTCTCCGGCGAACCGAAAGATACGCCAATCTTCTCGCGGATCTGGTTGGTGAACAGGCAGAGGGTGTTGGCCCGGTTGAGGTTGCCGGCCAGCTTGCGCAGTGCCTGAGACATCAGCCTCGCCTGAAGACCGACCGTGACGTCGCCCATCTGTCCTTCGAGTTCCGAACGCGGCGTCAGTGCCGCGACGGAGTCGATCGCGACGACATCCACCGCGCCCGAGCGGGTCAGTACATCCACGATCTCGAGTGCCTGCTCGCCGTAGTCCGGCTGGGAGATCAGCAATTCGTCCGTATCGACGCCGATCCGGCGGGCGTACTCGGGATCGATCGCATGCTCGGCATCGACGAAAGCGCAGATGCCACCACGCTTCTGGGCCTCCGCGATGATGTGGTAGACCATCGTCGTCTTGCCCGATGACTCCGGACCGAAGATCTCGACGATCCGGCCACGGGGAATTCCCCCGACGCCCAGGGCGATGTCCAGCGGCAGCGCGCCGGTCGAAATCGCCTCGACGCTCAGTGCAGCCTTGTCGCCCAGCTTCATCAATGAGCCGGCACCAAACTGTTTCTCGATATGGCTCTTGGCGGCGTCCAGCGCCGCAGTGCGGGCCTTGACTTCCTTGTCGGTCCCCGGTTCCATGTCATTTATGCGCTTAACACTCATCTGGAAATCACCTCGCCGCGGCCCGGTCCGGGCCGCATCGCATTGTTCGGTTCGTCGAGCTAGAGCGAACACCTGTTCGGATTCGATCTAAAACTCTACGGCGGCCGTCGGACGAAAAACCGTCGCTTGATCCGCTGGGTCCCAGAGTGGACCCGATCGGCTCACAGGTGGCTTACAGCCTCAGCAATTCCGCAACAAAACCCCTACGAAAGCAGCACTCGCAACAGGTGCATGGCAACCAGCGCCGAGCGGTCCCGTATATCGCTACGCCCACCCGGGATGACCGGACTGAGCGTCTTGACCCCGCCCTCGGCGGTGACCGCTTCGAAACAGACGAAACCGACCGGCTTCTCGTCCGTCCCTCCCCCCGGCCCGGCGATCCCGGTGATTGAAATCGCCACGTCGGCTCCAAACCGCTCCAGCGCCCCACGGGCCATCTCCCCTGCCACTTCCGGTGAAACGGCGCCGTGGCGCTCGATCAAATCGGGATCCACACCCAGAAGATCAACCTTGGCCTGATTCGAGTAGGTGACCACGCCGCCGGCGAAGTACTTCGAAGCACCGGGCAGGTTGGTGATCCGGGCCGCGAGCAGGCCGGAGCTGCAGGACTCGGCCACCGCCAGACGACGGCCGTCCAGAAGCCCGGCAACCATCTCGTCGACCGTCCGTCCGTCGGGGCTGTAGAGCGTCGCGGCGTGCCGTTCGGACAGCGCTCCCCGGAGCCGTTCGGCCAGGGCTGCGTTCTCCTCCCGGTAGCGCACGTCGATCTCAACCTCTCCGCGCCTCAGGCAGGTGGTCACCTCAAGCCGGTCGAGTTCGACTCCGCCCGCCTCGATCTCACGCAGCGTTGAAGCCAGCTCGGACTCCGGCGTTCCGAACATGCGCAGCCGGTAGAAGAGCAGAGGGGTCGCCCGATCAAGCACATCGCGCAGCATCGGCTGATCGATTGCGTCCTGCCACATCGGACGCAGCTCGCGAGGCGGTCCGGGCAGGACCAGTACCACCAGCCCGTCCGGCCCCGGCACGATCAGACCGGGAGCGGTACCGATCGGGCTCAGCGCCTGCGCACCTTCGGGAACCATCGCCTGCTTGCGGTTTGCGGCCCGGATCGCCTCCTGATCGAGGGTGATCGGTGCCGAGGCGGCGTAACGCGCGAGAATTGAAGCGATCCGTTCTTCCATCGCGCGATCGAGGCGCATCGCTCGCCCGGTGAACTCGGCGACCACTTCTGCGGTCAGGTCGTCCGCCGTGGGGCCGAGTCCGCCTGTGGTGATGATCAGATCGATCCCGACCTCAGCCATGTGACGCAGGCCGGCCAGCAGATCAGCTCGATGGTCGGCGACCACCATGATCTCGACCAGTTCGACCCCCTGGGTGAGCAGCTGTTCGGAAAGCCACGGACCGTTCTCGTCCCGGATGACCGCAGTCAGGACTTCGGTGCCGGTGACCAGCACCCCGGCCCTGATTGTCTTTCCGGCTTGCGCGTCGGCCATATCGCCGACCGACCCTACCGGTCGGCCAGGGCGAAGCGGCAACGGTCAGCGTTCGTTCGCGGGAACCGGTTCCGGGAGGTCGACCGCATCGGCCTGCGGCTCGACAGCCTCGACCTCAGCTGCTGCTCCTGTCCCCGGCTCCATCTCCACATCATCCCCGTCCGAGTCCTCCGGGACTACTTCCGGATCTCCTCCGCCAAGAACCCTTGGAAGGTCGGCCGCCGTAATCAGAACCTGGCGCGGCTTGGAGCCTTCGTAGCCGGAGATCACTCCCCGTCGCTCGAGCATGTCGATCAGTCGCCCGGCGCGTGTATAGCCGACCCTGAGGCGCCTCTGGATCATCGAGACGGAAGCGGTCTCGGTGTCGACGACCAGGTGGATCGCTTCGTCGAGCAGGTCGTCCTGATCCGGGTCAAAATCTCCGTCGTGGCCTTCTTCCTTGACCGGAGTCGCTTCGTTGAGCAGGGTTTCCTCGAAATCGGGCTCGCCCTGGGCAGACCAGTGGTCGGTGATCCTCGCGATCTCGTCTTCGGAAACGTAGGCGCCCTGGATCCTCTGGAGCTTGGAGGTACCGGGCCCGCGGAACAGCATGTCGCCCTGGCCGAGCAGTGACTCCGCCCCGCCCTGGTCGAGGATCACCCGGGAGTCGGTCTGCGAGGAAACCGCGAAGGCGATCCGGGAAGGAATGTTGACCTTGATCGTTCCGGTGATGATGTCGGTTGACGGGCGCTGGGTGGCAAGCAGCAGGTGGATGCCGGTGGCCCTTGACTTCTGGGCCAGTCGGATGATCGAGTTCTCGACGTCGGCCGGCGCAACCATCATCAGGTCGGCCAGCTCGTCGATCACGCAGAGGATGTATGGCAGCCCCGGCTCACCGGCTTCGGCCTGGGTGCGGTTGTAGTCGACGATGTTGCGGGCGCGCGCACCCTTCATCAGGCCGTAGCGGGACTCCATCTCCGCGATCAGGTTGGTGAGCACGTTCGCGGCCAGCTTCGGATTGGTCACCACCGGGGTCAGCAGATGGGGCACCGCCTCGTAATGGTTGAGCTCGACCTGCTTCGGGTCGACCAGCACAAGTCGCACATCGTTCGGCGACGAGTGCATCAGAATTGAAGACAGCACGGCGTTTACGCAGGCCGACTTGCCCGAGCCGGTGGTTCCGGCCACAAGGACATGCGGCATCTTGGCCAGATCCGTCTTGACCGGCTTTCCGTCGATTCCCTTGCCGAGCCAGGCCGTGAGCGGCGACGCCACGGTCTCGGTGCGCTTGTAGATGTCACCCAGCCGGACCATGTTGCGAGCGGAGTTCGGGACCTCCACCCCCACCGCCTGCTTGCCCGGAATCGGCGCCAGGATGCGGATCTCGGTCGAAGCGAGCGCGTAGGCGATGTCGTTGGCAAGCTCGGAGACCTTCTTGACCTTGGTGCCTGGGGCAAGCTGAAGCTCGAACCGGGAAACATGAGGCCCGGAGACAACACCGATGATCGAAGCCTCCACGCCGAAATGGCCCAGGGTTTCAACCAGCTTCCTGGCAAGTTCCTTCTGCTCAACCGGGTCAGGACCTGCATCCCTGGCACCCCGGTCCAGCGCCTTGACCGGCGGGGGCCGGTAGTTGACCTGCTCCGACCGGGTAGCACCCCGCTCTTTGCCCATCGGGGTGAGCGGGAGCTGCTCGGCCTCAACCATCTTCGCCACAGGCTCGACTTCGTCCTCGAGATCGGCGAGTTCCTCATCCAGATCAGCTGTGATCGTCGCCGGCGGCTCCGGCTCTTCTGCGACCGGCTCGAGCGCGTGCTCGGCGGTCTCCTCTTCGGCGGAATCGGGGAAAATATTGATCGGCTCGAGCCGCTCGGTGTTGTCGGAGACGGTCGGCTCGCCGCCGGATTCGCCCCAGATATCGACCTCGATCGGCGACCGGTCATCGAGAAGCGCGGTTTCATCGGCGATCGCGACCGTTTCGGGCTCATCCCCGGGCAGCAGGGTCTCGCCTTCGCCGTTGTCGGCTTCGGCATCAACTGTGGTCCTTGTCAGTGCCCGGGTCGCCTCGGCAGAGCTGGCCCCGGCCTTGCGAATGGCACTGCCGCTTCGTGACAGAACCGCCGCAACGGTCGTTCCGGTCAGCAACAGCAGTCCGCCGACGAGCGCGAAGACCGCCAGCAGGTGAGCCCCGAACGGCTGAAGCAGGGTCGCGCTGGTCCAGTAGAGCGACTCGCCCAGGACCCCACCATGGTCTGGAAACCACCCGTTGTCGAAGTAGGCGACGCTGGCGTCACGACCTCCGCTGAGCCCGAATGTTCCGCCGGCGAAAGCGAGCAACAGGCCGGCGAGAAGCAGGAGCGAACCGGTCCTAAGTGGCCTGGCCGAGGGCAGCCCCGGCCGGAATACGAGAATTCCGCCGACAACGAAGAGTGACACCGGGATCGCATAGGCGGCCAGCCCGATCAGGTACTTCATCCCGTCTGCCAGCCCGGAGCCGAGACGGCCACCCTGCCAGCCGAAGTAGAGAACGAAGACCAGGTAGACGCCGAGCAGAACCAGACCGAGACCGATCAGATCCAGATGCTTCTGTTCGAGTGGGCGTCGATCGGCGCTGCGGGCCGATCTGGAGGCACCCTTTTTCGGACGCGATTTCTTATCGCGTCGGGATTTTCGGGTGAACATGGCTACCTGTTCTACGGACAGCCGGGTAAACCTTCCGCCTCGCACCCTAGACTTACAGCATGCTGAATGAAGCCGATTCGGTCGGTGGCCGCATCCTCCTGATCGAGGACGATGAAGAAATCGTCGACGTACTCCGTCGCACCCTGCGCGCTGAGGGCTACGAGGTGCGAGCTGCCGGCGATGGCCCCGAGGGCCTGGAGGGGTTGAAGGACTTCGCGCCTGACCTGCTGGTCCTGGATCTCGGCCTACCCGGCATGGACGGCATGGAGGTCTGCGACCGGGTCCGGGAGGACAGCGATGTTCCAATCCTGATGCTGACTGCAAGGGCAGAGGCAGAGGATCGCGTCTCCGGCCTGGACAGCGGTGCGGACGACTACCTGATCAAACCTTTCGACCGGGCCGAACTGCTGGCCCGGATCCGCGCCCTGCTGAGACGTACGCCACCGAGGGGGTCGGCGATGCTTACGGTGGGCGACCTGCGGCTCAATCCCGATCTGCAGGAAGCCACGCGCGGCGACCGCGAGATCGAACTGACCAAGCGTGAGTTCGAACTGCTCGAGTACCTGATGCGCAACCAGCGCCTCGTCATTTCAAGAGAGCGACTGCTGGAAGAAGTCTGGGGATACGACCCGCTCGATGAGACAAACACCATCGACGTCTTCATCTCCAACCTCCGGCGCAAGCTCGAAGAAGGCGGCGAGGCCCGCATTCTTCACACCAAGCGCGGAGCCGGATACGTAATCAAGGGTTGATCGGCATGAGCTGGTTGGCGAAGATGCGCCGGTCCCCCAGGTGGCCGTCAAGGTGGCCGATCAGGTGGAAGCTCGCCGCGGTGTCTTCCGGCCTCACCTTCGTAATCCTGGTCGTCTTTGGTCTCGCGGTCGGCCAGTACACGACGCAGCAGCTGCGCGACAACTACAAGGCGGAGACTATTTCGACCGGAGTCCAGCTCGCAAGTGCGATCGAGCGGGTCGGCGTGCCGACCCCGGGCTATGTGCCCTCGGCCGCAGTGACCGCCATCCTCCAGCGTGCGGAGGGCAGAGCAACTTTGTACTCGGTCGCCAATGGAAGCGTGGTCGCGCTCCCCGGCTCGCCCGACTTCGGGCCGCCGAACGGCGCCGAGATCCGTACGGTCGGAGATTTCCAGGTCGCAAGCGAGCCGATCTACTTGACTCCCCAGGACCCGTATCCGATCGCCTGGCTCCAGTACGGAAGAAACATCGACCTGCTTGACCAGTCGGTCGATCGGGTCTGGATATCAGTCCTCGCGGGCACCCTCGGGGCCACGCTGCTGGCGGCAATGGCCGGTGTGGTCCTGTCACGCAGGGCGATGCGGCCCATATCCAGCCTCACATCGGCCGCCCACGAGATCACCAGGACCCGCGACCCTTCGGTGACCCTGAACGAACCTGTGGCCGACGACGAGGTCGCGGAGCTGACCCGGACCTTCAACGGCATGCTCCACGAGTTGTCCCTGGCAAGGAGCGAAAGGGAGCGGTCTCTGATCAGACAGCGCGAGTTCATCGCCGACGCGTCGCACGAACTGCGTACCCCTCTCACCAGCATTCTGGCCAACCTCGAACTGCTTGACGACGCGTTGGAAGGCTCTGCCAGCCGCGAGATGGAAAGGGAGTCGGTCGAGTCTGCGCTCAGGTCATCACAGCGGATGAGGCGCCTGGTCGCCGACCTTCAGATCCTTGCCCGGGCGGACTCCGGGAGGGTCCCGAACCTGAAGCAGTGCGACCTCGCGGAGATCGTCTCGAATGCGGTCGAGGAAGTGCGACCTCTGGCCGATGGCCACAGCATTGAGACCGACTGCTGCACACCGGCGGTCGTTGAGGGCAACCCGGACGACCTCCATCGAGTCGTCGTCAACCTGGTTGACAATGCGGTGCGCCACACCCCGGAAGGAACGGTGATCTCGGTCTGCGTTTCATCGAGCGAAGGAACCGCCAGCCTCAACGTCGGCGACGATGGACCCGGGATTCCCGAAGAAGTGCGCTCGCAGATCTTTGACCGGTTCGTACGCAACGCAGGACCTGGCGACAGGGCCTCTTCGAATGGCTCCGGCCTCGGCCTGGCGATCGTTCAGGCGATCGCGCTCGAGCACCACGGGACCGCCAGCGTCGGCGACTCACCGGAGGGTGGCGCCCGGTTCACGGTCGAGCTTCCGCTTGCTCTTTCAAAGCCCTAGGAAACCGTTAACGAAGCTTTAGGGCTGATTTATGCCCCCTCCGTATCTTTCCTAGCGGACGAGACACAAGAACCCGCCCGGGAATCTCCCCCAGACAGCCCGGCGGGTTCTGACTTAAAAAGCAACAGGCGTCGGGCCTCCCTCCCCCTTGGGTCCGGCGTCTTTGCTTTTGCATGGGACCCTTTGGGAGTGCTGCTGGCCCTATTCACCGCGTTGAGCGAGCGGGTCCGGGAACCACCAGCGAACGGCTGCCTTCGTCGTCGTCGGGACTCAGGCTTGTTCTGTGGGAGCGGGCACTACCAGGCACTTGCCGAGATCGAGGATCGGGGCGATGCACGGGTCTGCGACGCGGTAGTAGACGCGTGTGCCTTCGCGCCGTGAGGCGACCAGGCCCTGGTCGGCGAGGCGCTGCAGCTGGTTTGAGACCGCCTGGATGGTCATCCCGAGCGCATCGGCGAGGTCCTGCACGCAGAGTTCCTCCTCGCCCGCCAGGCGGTACAGCAGCCTCAGCCGGTTTTCGTTGGAAAAGACCTTGAACAGGCGGGCGAGGTCCGCGGCGCTCTGGCCAGCCAGTTCTCCTGGCTCAGGGACATGACGGGAGACCTGAATGGAGGGGGTCTTCGGCGAGGTGGCTTCTGCGTTCGGCATGGGAGCATGTTACATCACTTCGTGTACTTGTGTACCATGTTGCGATGTCAGCCAAGACGCCGTCGAACGTGACCGAATCGAACACTTCACCGCAGGCCGAGCCGCAGCCGGCCGAGGACTGGCGCTCGCAGGTCCTCGAAACCAGCCGGTCGGGAGCTCAAGCGGTGAAGACCTACTCCCGGCTTGCGCCTGTCTACGAGGTCTGGGCAAAACTCACCGAATCGAAAGCCCGCGCCCGGGTTCTCGATCTTGCCGGCCTCGAAGACGGAGAGTCAGTCCTCGAGATCGCGACCGGCACCGGGGTTCAGCTCCGCGAGTTGGCGAAGCGAAACCGGTCCGGCCGCACCGCCGGCATCGAGCTGTCCGGGGCGATGCTCGAACAGACCCGCCGACGGCTCGCCGCGGCCGGGCTCAACCACAGCGTCGAGCTGTCGAGGGCCGACGCCCTGGAGCTGCCCTTCGAAGACGGGTCTTTCGACCTGATCACCAACTCCTACATGCTCGATCTGCTCGCCCGCGACCAGATCACGGAAGCGCTCGGGGAAATGCGTCGTGTCCTCCGCCCCGGTGGCAGGCTCGTGCTCTCGAACATGACCAAAGCCGAAAAGCGCCGCCACGGGATCTGGGACTGGCTCTACGGCCACGGCCTCGGCGTGACCGCCAACTGCCGCGGAGTTCTCGCCGCACCGGTGCTCGACGAACTCGATTTCGTCGAGATCCGCCGCGAGTACATGTCGCAGATGCTGTTCCCGACGGAAGTTGTCACTGCCCGGAAGTCGGCGCCTTGAGCCCGGTCCGCTCGTTGCCGTGGCCCCCCTGGGGCCGGGAACCGTCCAGGGGACGGGTGGCTGAGGGCAGAATCAAGCCGTCAGGCTTTCGTAGCGGGCCTGGCCGGGGCCGAGAAGAAGGCGCTGAGGAGGCCTGCGGCGGCAGCGATGATTGAGAGGATCGAGCCAGCTGCGATTTTGTCGGACATGTCGCCGCCATCCGTGGCGTGGGTCCCCAGGTGGAATGCCGCCCAGAGGGTCAGAGCCAGGGCGAGCAGCCACAGGACGGTGACGGCCAGCCCCGCGAGAAATAGTCCCCTCACGGCCAGGATCGTCAGTGGAACCAGCAATACGAGGATGACGATGATGACCACCCCGACCGGCTCGTACTGGTAGAGCAGGTTGGCTTCGACTTCGTAGAAGAAGTCATCGGCGCGCGGCAGGAACATCGAGCCGGCGAGGACTAGCCAGGCGATCGCGGTGATCAGGTAGCCGGCCGCCCGGCTGGACATCTCGCTCATCCTTGAGCCCGGTCCGGGGTCAGACTTCGACTACCACCGGGACAACCATCGGGCGGCGCTTGAGGCGCTTGTGGATGAAGGCGGCGACCCGGTCGTGCAGATCCTGCTGTACCAGTTCGAGGTTGCGGACCTTCTGCCTGGCAGAGTCCTCAAGCGAGTCTTCGACGATGTCGCGCAGCTCGTCGGTGAGCTCGTCGTCTTCGTCCAGGGCTCCGATGCCACGCACGATTATCTCGGGATCAACCACCACGTCGCCATTGTCGGCGGCGATCGTTGCGACCACGAAGACGATGCCGTCTCCGGAGATCGTGCGGCGGTCGCGAAGGGCGGCGTCTTCAGGGTCCGCAAGCTCGACACCGTCGACATAGATCACGCCAGACTCAACCTCTTCTCCGAAGGCGGCGCCATCCCGGCCGACCTCGAGCGGCAGGCCGTTCCTGCCCTTGAAGATGTTCTCCTCGGCCATGCCCACCTGCTGGGCCAGCTCCGAGTGAAGCCGGATGCGCTGGAAGTCGCCGTGGACCGGCATCACGTACTTCGGCTTGGTCAGGTTGAGCATCATCTTCATCTCTTCCCGTGAGCCGTGGCCTGATGCGTGAATCGGTGCGTCCTTGGCGGTGATCACCGAGGCTCCGAGCTCGTAGATGGTGTCGATGGTCTCGTTGACGGCGCGCTCGTTGCCAGGAACCGGACTGGCCGAAAAGACGATGGTGTCGCCCGAATGAAGCGAAACATCGCGGTGGTCGTTGTTCGCCATGCGGCGTAGCGCGGAGAATGGCTCGCCCTGGGAGCCGGTGGACATCACGACCACGCGCTCGTCGGGGAAGTCTTCGATCTCGCGAGGCTGGATCAGGATGCCTTCAGGCGCCTTGGCAACGCCGAGGTTGGAGGCGATGTTGAAGTTCTTGCGCATCGAGCGGCCGACCAGGGCCACCTTGCGGTCGAGCCGGGCAGCGGCGTCTATGACCTGCTGGACGCGGTGGATGTTCGAAGCGAAGGAGGTGACGATGATTCGGCCTTCACAGCGTGAGAAGGTCTCGTAGAGCGCCGGTCCGACGGCCGACTCCGAAAGGGCGATCCCCGGACGGTCGGCGTTGGTCGAGTCGCCACAGAGCAGGGTCAGCCCCTCCTCGCCCAGCTTGGCCAGACGGGCGACATCCGCCGGGCGGCCGTCGACGGGCGTCTGGTCGAACTTGTAGTCGCCAGTGAAGAAAACAGAGCCGGCGTCGCACCTGATCAGCACGCCGCGCATGTCGGGGATCGAGTGAGCCAGGTGGACCAGTTCGATCTCGAAGGGCCCGGCTTTCGTCACCTGGCCGGCGGGCAGCTCCTCGAGGGGCGCCTCACGCAACTTGTGCTCGTCAAGTTTCGAGCGCACCATGCCGACGGTGAGCGTGCCGCCGTAGATCTTCTTCGGCATCCCGATCTCGCGCAGGACGTAAGGAAGGGCGCCGACGTGATCCTCGTGTCCGTGGGTGAGCACGATCGCTTCGATGTCCTTGGCGCGGCCACGCAGATATGAAAAGTCGGGCAGGACCAAATCGATGCCGAGCATCTCGGGGGTAGGGAACTTGAGTCCGGTGTCGACGATGATGATGCGGTCGCGGTACTCGACCACGGCCATGTTCTTGCCGATCTCACCAAGTCCGCCGAGGGGCAGAACCCGAAAGGTGTCGCTCATCAGATCTCCACGCCTGCGGAGGCGAGGAGGCTTCGGATGCTGGTCTTTTCTTCTTCGGTCGCTTCGACCATCGGCAGTCTCATATGAGCCGAGCATAGACCAGCCATCTCAAGCGCCGCCTTGACCGGGATCGGATTCACGGTCACGGCCATCGCTTCATAGACCGGAGTCAGCTCGGCGTCGAGCCGCTCGGCCTCGGCGATGTCGCCTTTCCGAAAACTGTCGAAGACGGCACGCATGCGTTCGCCGACTAGGTGCGAGGCAACCAGGATGCCCCCCGAACCGCCGCACTTCAGAGCCTTGAGGAAACCGGTGTCGTTGCCGGCCAGCAGATCGAGGCCCGGGATCTCCTGGAGCTCGTCGTCATTTGCCTGCTTCACCGCGACCACGTTCGGGATCAGGGCCAGTTCGGCCAGGAAAGCCGGAGCCATGTTGATCACGACGCGACCGGGGATGTTGTAAAGGATCAATGGCAGGTCGGGGCTGCCCTGCGCCACCGCCTCGAAGTGCCCACGAAGGCCGGCTTCGTTGGGTCGGTTGTAGTACGGGGTGACCACCAGTCCGGCGTCGGCGCCGTGCTCGGCCGCAGCCTTGGTCAACTCGACCGAATGGCGCGTGTCGTTGGATCCGCTGCCAAGGATTACCGTGGCCTCGCCACCAACCTCCGCGATCACGGCGTCGAGCAGGGCGAGCTTCTCCTCGTCGTCGAGAGTCGGTGATTCACCGGTCGTTCCCGCGACCACCAGGCCGTTCGAGCCATGCTCGACCAGGTGACGCGCCAACCGGCGCGTCGAAGTCAGATCGACCCGGTCGTCGGCATCAAATGCCGTCGCCATCGCCGTGATAACACCCTGAATCTCGCTCACAAACTCACCTTATTGGATCGCTTCGACTCAGCCTGCGTAGACGGCCGTGGGATGGCGGTCAGCCCACGGATGCGCCTGCTCGAGCTGAGCGGCAACCCTGATCAGCAGGTCCTCGCGCCAGATCGGCGCGATCAGCTGGATGCCGATCGGCAGACCCTCGGGGCTCTGCTCGAGCGGAACCGAAATCGCGGGTTGCCCGGTGGCGTTGACACCCCCCGTGAAGGCGGCAAAGCGCCGGGCTTTGAGCATTGCTTCCATCGGGTCGTCCCCGTACTGGTCGAAGTGGCCGATCTTCGGCGGCAGCGTGCCCAGGACCGGGGTCAGGAGCAGATCGACACCGGCTTCGTAGACGCCGGCAAACATGCGGGCCATCATCTGGTGAGCGCCGACAGCGGCGAGGTACTGCGCCGCGCTCTCGCTGCGGCCTCGCTGGACCAGGGCCCAGGTCAAGGGTTCGACGTCCTCAGGAGTCAGTGCCCGTCCGACGATTGTCTCGATCAGGCCGACGTTCTGAGCCATTCCGCCGGCCCAGCGGGTGATGAAAGTCTCGTAGAGGTCAATTGCGTTGCCGACTTCTGGCGCGTCCTGGGTAGTGATGGTGTGACCCAGCGCTTCCAGCTTGCCCGCGGCAGAGTTGACCGCTTCGAGCGCCTCCGGATCCAGATCGTCGCCAGTCAGCGACTGGGTCCACACCGCCACATTGAGCTTGCCTGGATCGCGGGTCAGCTCTTCGACGTAGTCGCGGTCGGGAGCCGGGCAGCCGTAGGGGTCCCCGGGCTGCGGACCGTGAACCCAGTCGAGCATCCGGGCTGTGTCACGAACCGACTTCGAAACGCAGAACTCCGTGGTCAGCCCCGACATCGAGTCACCGACGATCGGGGCGAGCGATATGCGCGCGCGGCTGGGCTTGAGTCCGACCAGGCCGTTGGCGCTGGCGGGAATGCGGATCGATCCGCCACCGTCCGAAGCGTGAGCGATCGGCACGATGCCGGCCGCGACTGCTGCGGCGGAACCGCCGCTGGAGCCACCGGTGCTCCGGGTCGGGTCCCAGGGGTTCCTTGCGGCACCGTGGGATTCAGGTTCCGTGGTCGGAAGGATGCCGAATTCCGGCGTATTGGTCCGCCCTATCGTGACCAGACCCGCCTCCCGGAATCTGCTGCCGAGATGGCTGTCGATCGGCATCCTGAAGTCGATCTCCTTGAGCAGGCGGTTGCCCATGTGGTACGGCTGTCCCGCGAGTCCTGCGCCGAGATCCTTGAACAGGAACGGGACCCCTTTGAAGGGTCCGTCGGGAAGATCAGCAGCCGCTGTTTCGCGTGCCTCGTCATAGAGTGGATGAACGATCGCGTTGATCTCGGGGTTGACCGCTTCGGCCCGGTTGATCGCTGCCTCGACAAGCTCCTGCGGCGAAGCTTCGCCACTGGCTACGAGTTCGGCCTGGGCAGTTGCGTCGAGGTGAGTCACGTCGGTGTCGGGCATGCGGGCCAGACTAGCGATTCAGCCTGGTTCCGAGGCTCAGAGCAGTCGTTCAAGACCGACCGTGAACGGGTCGGTCAGGTCCGCGACCCTGCGCACGGCGAGCACGACGCCCGGCATGAAAGAAGAGCGGTCGATGCTGTCGTGGCGGATCGAAAGGGTCTGCCCCTCCCCACCGAACAGCACCTCCTGGTGAGCGACCAGACCCGGAAGGCGGACCGAATGGATCGGTTCGTGGACATTGCCACCGGCCTCGTTGATCAAGTCACGGGTCCGGGCGGCGGTGCCTGACGGCGCGTCGAGTTTCCGGTCGTGGTGGAGTTCGATGATCTCGCATTCCGGCATGTGCCGGGCCACCTGCTGCGAAAGGGTCATCAGCAGGACGGCGCCGATCGCAAAGTTCGGGGCGACGAAGCAGCGGGCGCCGTTGTCGGCAGTGTCGGCCGCCCTCTTCAGAGCATCCAGGTCGAAGCCGGTGGCACCGACGACGACATGAACCCCTGCTTCGAGGGCCGCCACGGAATTGGCCAGTGAGGTATCGGGAGTGCTGAACTCAACCAGAACATCCGTGTCGGCGAGGATCGTTTCGACCTCAACCCCCAGGGCGGGATCGGCCCTTCCGCTCAGCTCGAGCCCCTCGGCCTCTTCCACCGCGGCGCAGACGGTCGAGCCCATTCTGCCGGCGGCGCCGGCTACTGCCACGCGAATCATGCAGCCAGAGCCCCACCCACGGGCGCGACGGCCTTGCGAAAGCGGTCCTCATCCTTGCCGACAGCCGCGGCTGACATGCGATCGGCGGGGAATATTTCGGTGGCAAGCTCGGTCAGGTCGTCGACGGTGACCCGGTCGATTCTGGCCAGCATCTCGTCGAGGCTGTACAACGGCAGACCGTGAAGGGTGGCCCGGGCGATCCGGTTCATGCGGGCGGCGGTCGATTCGCCCGAGAGCACGACGCGTCCCTTGACGTGCTCGCGGGCCCGGTCGAGTTCTTCATCGCTGACCGGTTCAGAGCGGATCCTTTCGAACTCGGTCGCAATCACTTCGCAGACCTGTTCCACGTTGTCCTCGCGAGTGCCGACGTAGGTCGCCACCACCCCGGTGTCGGTGAACTGCTCTGAATAGGTGCCGACCGAGTAGGCCAGCCCACGTTCCTCGCGTACCTCGCGGAAAAGCCTCGACGAACTGGAGCCGCCAAGGATCGAGTCGAGCACCGCGAGCGCGAAGCGGCGTTCGTCGGCCCGGTTTATGCCCGGAGCGCCGAAACAGATGTGGTATTGCTCGGTGTCCTTCTGGGCAAACTCAAGCCGGCCGCCGGGCAGTGGCTCAACCGGATCCGGGTTGCGTCGCTCACCTTTGTGCTCGGCCTTGAGACTCTCCGCCAGGGCGACGATGTGATCATGATCGATGTTTCCCGCCGCAGCGACAACGATGTTTTCTGCCGTGTAGCGACTGCCGTGGTAGGCGGCGATGTCGGGTACCGGGATGTTGGCGATGACGTCCGCCCGGCCGAGGATGCGACGTCCGAGCGGCGTATCACCGAAGACAGCATCGGCCAGGTAGTCGTGTACCCGGTCCGAGGGCTCGTCTTCGTACATCGCGATCTCCTCCAGCACGACGTCGCGCTCGGAGTCGATGTCCGGGAAGGTCGATTCGAGCATCATCTCGCCGAGAAGGCTGAAGACATCATCGGTGTGCTCGTCGAGGAAGCGGGCGTGGAGATGGGTCGTCTCCTTGCCGGTCGCGGCGTTGAACGAGGCGCCGAGCCCGTCAAATCGTTCAGAGATTCCGCTCGCCGTGTAGTTCGGCGTGCCCTTGAACAGCAGGTGTTCAAGAAAGTGAGAGACCCCTGCCTGAGCAGGGGTCTCGTCACGCGATCCGGTCCGGACCCAGAGACCCAGGGCAACCGAGCGAACCAGAGGAACTTCCTCTGTGATCACCCGGATGCCCGAGGCGGTCTCTGTCAGCCGAGCCGTCTCTTCCATCTTGATTAGCCGCGACGCTCGCGGTCACCGCGATCGCGTCGGCGACGACCGCCATCACCACCGCCACGGCTTCCGCCGCGTCCACCGCCGCCGCCTCCACCGCTGGAGAGCGCAGCGATTTCTTCCTTGCTCTTGCCGGCGATCGAAGGATCGTCGGTCATGCGCAGGCCGATCCGGCCGCGCTCGCGGTCGACTTCAGCCACGGTGACGTCGATCTCCTGACCGGACTCCAGTACCTCTTCAACCGTCTCGACCCGTCCTCCGGGCTTGACGTTGGAGATGTGGAGCAGTCCGTCGGTGCCCTTGGTCAGCTCGACGAAGGCACCGAAGGTGGTCGTCTTCACGACCTTGGCGCCGGGGTACCGGTCACCGATCTCGGCTTCCTTGGTCATGCCTTCGATTCGGGCTACGGCCTCTTCGACCTGGGTGCCGGTCGGGGCGTAGATCCGGATCGTGCCGTCGTCTTCGACGTCTATCTCGGCCTCGAACTCCTCGCAGAGTCCGCGGATGGTCTCGCCACCCTTGCCGATGACCGCACCGATCTTCTCCTGGTCGATCTTGATCGACTCGATACGCGGCGCGTACTTGGACAGTTCCTCGCGGGGGCCATCAATCGCTTCGGCCATCTTGCCGAGGATGAACAGCCTGCCCTTGCGGGCCTGCTCGAGCGCGTCGGTCAGGATCTCGAAGGTGACTCCGGTGATCTTGATGTCCATCTGGAGTGCGTTGATGCCGTCCGCGGAACCGGCGACCTTGAAGTCCATGTCACCGAGGTGATCTTCGACTCCGGCGATGTCGGTCAGCACGATGTAGTCGTCGCCTTCCTTGATCAGGCCCATTGCGACACCGGCAACCGGCGCGGTGACCGGGATACCAGCCGCCTGCATGGCCATCGAGGAGGCGCAGACTGAACCCATCGACGAGGAGCCGTTCGACTCCAGCGTCTCGGATACGGCACGAACCACATACGGGAACGACTCCTGGTCCGGAACCGAAGGCGCCAGAGCGCGCTCGGCGAGGGCGCCGTGACCGATGTCGCGGCGCTTCGGACCGCGCATGAAGCCGGCCTCTCCCACCGAGAACGGCGGGAAGTTGTAGTGATGCCAGAACGTCTTGGTGGTCTCCAGGCCGAGTCCGTCAACACGCATGTCCATCCGGGTCGTGCCGAGCGTGACGTTGCCGAGGATCTGGGTCTCGCCTCTGGTGAACAGAGCCGAACCGTGAACCCGCGGCGAGATGTCGACCTCGCACTCGATCGGACGAATCTCGTCCTGGGCGCGGCCGTCGGGGCGCTTCTTGTCGATGGCGATCGCCTTGCGGATGATCTCCTTCTCGACTGCCGAGAAGGCAGACTTGACTTCGGAGACCCTGTCGTGGTCGGCTTCACCGTCGGCGCCGGCCGGAGCCAGGGCCGCGACGACTTCGTCCTTGACCGCTCCGAGCGCGTCCTGGCGCTCGAGCTTGGCCTGGACCGAAGCGGCCTGAGCGATCTTCTCGCCGAACTGCGAGCGTACGTCAGACAGGATGCCTTCGTCGATCGAAGGAGCTTCGATGACCAGCTTCTCCTTGCCGACCTTCTGGCGCAGCTCTTCGATCGCTGCGGTGATCTTCTTGATCTCGCCGTGTGCGATGTCGAGCGCGTCGAGGATCTCGGCTTCAGTGACACCGTTGGCACCGGCTTCGACCATCAGGATGGCCTCGTCGGTACCGGCGACGATCAGGTCGAGGTCGAGGTTTGCGTGATCTTCCTCGTCCGGGTTGACGATGAAGTCACCGTCGAGCTTGCCGACGCGAACCGCGCCGACATGGGCGGCGACCGGAACCTCGGAGATGGCCAGGGCCGCGGAGGCGCCGTTCATCGCGAGGATGTCGTAGGGGTGAACGTGGTCGACCGACATCGGGATGGTGACCAGCTGGGTCTCGTAGTGCCAGCCCTTGGGGAAGAGCGGACGGATCGGACGGTCGATCATGCGGGCAGTCAGCGTGGCCTTCTCGCCGGCACGCGCCTCGCGACGGAAGAACGAGCCGGGGATCTTGCCCACGGCGTAGTAACGCTCTTCGATGTCAACTGTCAGTGGCAGGAAGTCGACGTCGCGCAGACCGCCCACTGTTGCCGTTGAAAGAACCATGGTGTCGCCGCATCGCATAATGACGGCGCCACTTGCCTGCTTGGCGATCTTGCCGGTCTCCATGGAGATCTCTTGATCGCCGACACGCACGGAAACGCGCGTAGTTTCGAACATACTCATCAGGTTTTCTTACCTCCGGCCGCCCGGTTGGCGACCAATCTGTCTTTAGAACTGTCGTTCCTTGTCACCGGCAAGGGTACAGGCGAACGACCGCCGGCGAGCGGACCCTCCACAACGGCCGCAACTCCGATCACAATGCAGACCGTTCTGGGGTGCAAAAGCAACCCCCAGGCGGATCGATGTTTGCCAGAGCCCCAGACCTGCCCCATTCATTTCGTCCCGGCGGCGATCCGCACCTCCTGCCGGGGCAGATGCTCGCCAGAAGGCAGTGGCTCAGCTAGAGCGCTTTGAGGATGAGGCTCGGCGGCGGGATCACGACCGGTGTTTCGGCGACATGGACCCATTCGACCACGCCTTCCCCGTCGATCAGGACCAGCGAACGGTTGGAGTGACCCCAGTCGTCCAGGTAAGCGCCGTAGGCCTTGGCGACCTCGCCCTTGGGCTCGAAGTCGGCCAGCAGAGACGTCTTGACGTTGAGCTGGTCGCGAAAGGCCTTGTGTGCGAAAGCCGAATCGACACTGATGCCAATCATGGTCACGCCAGCTTCGTCGAGATCTTTCTGGACCTTCTTGTACGAAGTGAGCTGGTCGCAGCAGACCGGACTGAAGGCCAGGGGGAAAAAGACGATCAACAGCCGTCTACCCTCGAAGTCCGACAGCGAGACGAGCTGCCCTTCGTGGTCGGGGAGCGAGAAACCCGGAGCTTTGTCGCCGACTTCGATCATGCGACGGGCCGGTACGACTCGCTAGTGACGCAGCCCGAGCTCTGCGACCAGGGCCCGGTAGCGGTCAAGATCGGTGCGCTCCAGGTAGCGCAGCAGGCGGCGGCGCTTGCCGACCATCATCAGCAGTCCGCGGCGTGAGTGATGGTCCTTGCTGTGCTCGCGCAGGTGGCCGGTGAGGTCGTTGATGCGCTCGGTCAGCAGAGCAACCTGGACCTCGGTTGATCCTGTGTCGCCCTCTTTGCGGGCGTGTTTGCCGATCAGCTCGGCCTTGTCGTCTTTGGTGATCGTCATTACTTTCCTTGGTTCGGGATCCGCTGAATGGATCCCATTCACGGCCGCTGGAAGCTACCACAGACGGCTCTGGTCTTCTCTACATCCCGATGCATCTGGGCAATCAGCTCATCGGCCGAATCGAACTTGCGCTCGCCGCGCAGCCTCTCGACGAAGGCAACCCTGAGCACCTTGCCGTACAGGTCTACGTCCTGGTCGAGGATGTAAGTCTCGATCAGCATGCCGCGACCGGTCTCGAAGGTCGGCCGGACGCCGACGTTGACCGCCGCGGGCAGACCGTTGGCGAAGGCTGCGTAGACCCCGTGTCCGGGGTTCGCCAGCCGGTCGTCCGGCACGATGTTGGCGGTCGGATATCCGAGCTCCCGCCCCCGCTGGTCACCGGTGACGACCGTACCCTCGATCATGAATGGAACGCCCAGGCATTCCCGGGCAGAGCCCATTTCACCGGCGGCCACGAGTGCGCGGATTCGGCTTGAGGAAACGGTTTCCCCTCCCTGCTCAACCAATGGGACGACCCTGGTCTCAAACTCGGTCCGCGCGGCAAGCATCTCGGGTGTCCCCTGTGCTTTGGCGCCGAAGCGGAAGTTTTCACCGACCGCAACGGCCTCGGCCCCGAGCCTGTCGATCAGGATGTCCTCGATGAACTGCTCCGCGGTAATTTGCGTGAAGGCGCGGTTGAAGCCGAGCACGACCATCTCCTCGACCCCGAATCCGTCGAGTACGTCCCGCTTGACACCGAACGGCATCAGCAGTTTCGGGGCGGCGGCCGGGTGGAGGATCTCCAGCGGATGGGGATCGAAGGTGAGCACGGTGTCGGCACCCTCGATCACGGCCCTGTGGCCGATGTGGACCCCGTCGAAAGTCCCGATTGCGACCCGCCGGGGTCGCGGCAGTGCGTCATCGAGTGCAGTCACGCTGATCATCCGGCGGACTCCAGGACGACGTCAGTCTGGAACTGTTCTTCGCTGCATCTGGCCACGGCGATCAGGTTATCCCCGTTGACCAGCAGGAACGGCTCCCCCTCCGGAAGAGAAGGATCGGCTGCCACCTTCTGCCCGTAGCCGATCGCCCTCGCCTGCTCATCGTCCAGTTCGATCCGCTCGATGAAGGAAAGGGCCTCCAGCGGTGAGAGCAGCTCCCCCGCTCGCTCGATACCGATCGGTCCGACCGCCGTCCTGCGTAGCTCGCAGCAGTAGGCGTCACCCAGCGTCTCGATCAGGGTGCGGATGTAGGTTCCAGAGCTGCACTCGACCTCGTACCGGGCAGTGTCGCCCTCGACCTCAAGCAGCTCCGCGCGATGAATCGTCACCTCGCGAACCGGTCGGTCAGATGAGTCTTCTCCACGATGAGCCTTCTTGTAGAGCCGTTCTCCGCCGACTTTGACCGCGGACGTCATCGGCACCATCTGCTGGATCCTGCCGGTTGGCAGGCTCAGATCCTGCGGGACGCGGCCGGTTTGCTCGAGTTCTCCGTCAGGGTCACCGGTGGTCGAAGTCCAGCCGAGCCTGGCGGTCGCAACATATGTCTTTGGCAGGTTCAGAAAATACTTCTGGAGCCTGGTCGCCCGGCCGACCAGAACGGTCAGGACGCCGGTGGCGAATGGATCGAGAGTGCCGGCGTGACCGGCCTTGCCACCACGCTCGCGCCGGACTTGAGCGACGACGTCATGGGAGGTCACTCCCGGGGGCTTGTCGCAGACCAGAACACCGATCTCGGGCATGGTCCTCTCACCCCCTCAGGAGGCTGGCTGATCTGCCAGCGCTGCGCAGATTCGCTCGACGATCTCATCGAATCCGAGGTCGGATGAGCATCCCGCTGCACGCACGTGGCCGCCACCGCCGAAGCTGCGCGCGATCACCGAGACATCGGTGTGCTCATCGCCGGCCCTGAGGCTGATCTTGCGCACCGCCGGTCCACGCCGGAACTGATCCCGGATCACTGCCGCCGCGCGGATTCCGTCGACCGCCCTGAGGTGATCGATTATGCCTTCGGTCATCTCTTCGCCCGCGCCGGCCTCCCGGTAATCGGCCTCGCTGATGCAGGTGACGATCAGCTGACCGTCACAGTGAAGGCGCACGTTGTCGAGAGCGCGGCTGAGCAGTTTCAGTTTCTCGATCGGCACGCTCTCGTAGAGCCTGCGGTTGACGTCGTCAACGTTGACCCCGGCCCGGACCAGCGCGGCCGCCACCTCGTGGGTGCGGGCCTGGGTCGAGTCGTACATGAACTTGCCGGTGTCGGTGACGATGCCGATGTAAAGGGCGCGCGCCATCGCCGAAGTCAGCTTGACGTCCAGCTCCTGCGCGAGTTCGAAGACGATCTCTGCCGTGCTCGAGGCACCGGAATTGACGAAGTTGAACTCGCCGAAGACGGTGTTGTCGTGATGGTGGTCGATGTTCACGACCGTCATGCCTCCGTCGCGAAGGAAGTCCACGGGCATGCGGTCGATATTGCCGCAGTCGAGGAAGATCACAACCCGGTCACGCAGGTCGGCCGGAGCTTCGTGGAAGACCGACTCAAGCGGAAGATGCCGGTATTCGATCGGGAGCGGGAACTCCTTCGCTGCCAGAAACATCACCGAATCCTTGCCCATCGCCTCGAGCATGTGCTGGGTACCCAGCAGCGAGCCGAGGGCGTCGCCGTCCGGACCTTCATGGGTGGTCAGCAGGAACTTGCGATTGGCCCTGATCAGGTCGGCGATGCGGGCGAGGTCACCCTCGACAACGGGGCTGCGAAATTCAGCCGGTGCATTCACGACTCAGGCTCCTCCCGCTCGGGCTCCAGTGGCTCCGGCTCCTCTTCGAGCATCGCCGAGATGCGCAGGCCGGTTTCCACGGCTTCGTCATAGGTGAAGCTGAGTGTCGGGGTGCGCTTCATATGGGTTTCACGGTTGATCGCCCTCTGAATCACGCCATGAGCGCTGCGAAGGCCCTTGAGGGCTTCCTCACGGGTCTCCTCGTCTCCCAGGACGGTGATGAACACCTTGGCGCTTCGCAGGTCCGGGGTCGCGTCTACGTGAGTCACCGCGACCATCGAGAGCCGGGGATCGCTCAGTTCGGTGGTCACCGACTGTCCGATCACCTCACGCAGCACTTCATTCACCCTTCGCATCCGCGACGTTGCCACCGCTGCTCCCTAGTTGAGGGTTTGTTCGACCTGTTTGGTCGAGAAGAACTCGAGCATGTCACCCACCTTGACATCGGCGTAGCCGTCAAGCACGATGCCGCAGTCCTGACCCTCTTCGACGGTCGGGACCGCGTCCTTGAACCGACGCAGCGAATCGAGCTTGCCGGTCCAGATAACCGTGCCTTCGCGAACCAGGCGCACACTGCCCTCACGGGTGATCCGGCCCTCGGTGACGACGCAACCGGCGATCCGGCCCACCTTCGAGGCCTTGAAGACCTCGCGGACCTCGGCCTCACCGAGTGACTCCTCGACTTCGACCGCGTCCAGCATGCCCTCCATCGCGTTGCGCAGGTCTTCGGTGATCTTGTAGATGACCGAGTAGGTGCGAACGTCAACGCCTTCGATCTGGGCCGCCTTGCGCGCGTCGCTGAGCGGCCGCACGTTGAACCCGATGATGATTGCGTTCGAGGCCGAAGCCAGCATCACGTCTGACTCGGTGATACCACCGGTCTGAGCACGGATGATGTTGATGCCGACCTGCTCCTGGGGGACCTTGGCGATCTCGTCCTGAAGCGCTTCCAGCGAGCCGGCTACGTCACTCTTGAGAACGATGTTGAGTTCCTTGAGGTCTCCGGTCTGGGCCCGGGCAAAGATCTCCTCGAGGGTGACCTTGCGGGCCGCGCGGCGGGCGATCGTCTCTGCCTTGAGGCGGTTCAGGCGCTCCTGGGCCATCTGGCGGGCACGGCGGTCGTTGTCAGCCACCTGGACGAACTCGCCTGCGTCACAGACGCCGTCGAAACCGAGAACCTCGACCGGCATGCCGGGTCCGGCCGCTTCGACCTTCTCGCCGAGGAAGTCATGCATCGCCCTGACCTTGCCCCAGACCGGCCCGGCGACGACCGAGTCACCGACGCGAAGCGTGCCGCGCGATACGAGCACGCTGACCACCGGGCCGCGGCCCGGGTCGAGCTGGGATTCGATCACGGTGCCAGAGGCGGGAGCATCAGGGTTGGCCCCGAGCTCCTCGAGTTCGGTCACCAGAATGATCATGTCGAGCAGGTTGTCGAGGCCCTGGTGGGTCTTCGCGGAAACGTCGCAGTAGACAGTCTCCCCGCCCCAGTCCTCAGGCGACAGTCCCTCGGCCGCGAGGTCGTTGCGGATCCGGTCGGGCTGGGCGCCTTCCTTGTCAATCTTGTTGACGGCGATCAGCATCGGCACATCGGCGGCCTTTGCGTGATCGATCGCCTCGCGGGTCTGCGGCATCACGCCGTCATCGGCAGCGACGACGATCACAGCAACGTCAGTCACCTGGGCGCCGCGGGCACGCATCGCGGTGAAGGCCTCGTGGCCCGGTGTGTCCAGGAAAGTAAGTGTGCGGTCCTCGTGGTGGACCTGGTAGGCACCGATGTGCTGGGTGATTCCTCCGGCCTCGCCGGCGGCAACCTCGGTCTCGCGGATCGCATCCAGAAGTGAAGTCTTGCCGTGGTCGACGTGACCCATGATCGTGATCACAGGCGGCCGGTCGACCAGCGACTCTTCGCTGTCGCTGAACTCGGGAGCGGGAGCTTCCTCCTGGGCCGCCGAGACGATCTCGATCTTGCGGTCGTATTCATCGGCAATGGCCAGCACCGAGTCATCGGTGAGGGTCTGGGTGAGCGTTGCCATCTCCCCCATCATCATCAGCTTCTTGATCAGCTCCGCCGAGCTCAGGTTGAGCAGCTCGGCGAGGTCACGGACGGTTACGCCGGAGTTGACCTTGGTCGCCTGCGGCTCTGCCGGGTCGGTATCGATCGGAGTCGGCTCTTCGAGCAGCGGACGGCGGCGGCGGCCTCCGCGACGTCGCGGCGGCCTCTGAGGCGGCGGACCTCCACCCTGCTCACGCCGGGAGGCCTGGGAGTCGATCACGACACGGCGACGCTTCTTGCCGGCTGCCGCCGCGGCACCGTCGGCCGGTGCGGCCGGGCGGACGGGCTTGCTCGTGCCGGCGGCCGCAGCAGCTGCGGGAGCTGCGGGAGCTGCGGGAGCTGCGGGAGCCGCGGGCTTCTTTGCTGCCGGAGCCTCTGCCGCGGGTTTGGCGGCCGAGGCGGGTTTGGCGACTGCGGGCTTGGCAGCGGCTTCAGCCTTCGGCTTGTGAGCGGCCTTCGGGCTCGCTGCCTTGGGTGCCGGAGCCGCCTTCGCAGCGGCCGGGGCCTTCGGCTTGGCAGCGGGCTTCGGCTTGGAAGCAGGCTTCGCCTTGGCGGCGTCACCAGCCGAAGCGAGCGCCTTCAGTGCCACATCTTCCTCGACGCTGGACGCGGCGGCCTTGGCCTCTACGCCGGCCGCATTCAGGGCGGCCAGCAGTTCCTTGCTGGTGACCCCGGCCGACTTGGCTATCTCGTGAACCCTGCGCTTACTCACTCGGTCGCTGCCTCCTCATCGGCTTCGGCCTCTTCGGCTTCGTCGACGTCCGGAGAGGCCTCGTCAACCTCGGCGGCTTGCGCTTCTTCAGCTTCGGCCTCTTCGACGACCGCTTCCTCAACCGGGTCAGCTTGCGCTTCCACCTCGGCCTCGAATTCAGCCTCTGCCTCTTCCTCGGACGGTTCGTCGCTGGGTTCGACGAAAGCAGCCTCGGCACCGGTGACGATTGCGGTCACCTCGGCATCATCGGCGTCCGGATTCGACAGGGTCGCGATCTCGTCGTCGCCGAGGCCGGCCAGGACACCGACATGACTGGTCGCAAAGCGCGACAGCGCCTGATGCTGCGGCAGGCCGCAGTAGGTCGAGCCACCAATCGCGGCGTTCGGACAGCGGCGACCGCTGGACAGGACCGCCATGCAGCGGCCATCGAACTCCTCTTCGCCTTCGTATTCGTGCTGGCTCTCTTCGCGGGCGAACTCGCTCTCGGACTTGATGTCGACCCGCCAGCCGGTCAGGCGGGCGGCGAGGCGGGCGTTCTGACCGTCTCGGCCGATCGCCAGCGAAAGCTGGTCGTCGGGCACGACAACGGTCGCCTGCATGTCTTCGTCGTCGACCAGGACCTCCCGGACGCGGGCCGGTGAAAGGGCCTTGGCGACAAACCGGGCCGGTTCCTCGTTGTAAGGAATGATGTCGATCTTTTCGCCGCGCAACTCGGATACGACCATGCGCACCCGCGAGCCACGCGGGCCGACGCAGGCGCCGACCGGATCGACGCCGTCTGCGTGTGAGACAACCGCGATCTTCGATCGGTAGCCCGGCTCGCGGGCGACGCCGACAATCTCGACCAGCTTGTCGGCGATCTCGGGGACCTCGAGTTCGAACAGACCCTTGATCAGCTCGGGGCTGCGACGGGAGACGACGATGCTCGGTCCCTTGGTCGACTCGGAAACGTCGGTGATCACGGCCTTGACCCTCATGCCGTGGTCGTAGCGCTCGGAGTAGACCTGCTCCGACTTGGGCAGCAGTGCCTCGACCCGTTCGCGCAGCTGGACCAGCGTGTAGCGCTTGTCCGACTGCTGGATCAGGCCGGTCACCAGCTCGCCAACGCGATCGCGGAACTCGTCGTACATCATCTTGCGCTCGGCCTCGCGAATGCGCTGGTAGATGACCTGCTTGGCAGTCTGGGCGGCAATCCGGCCGAAGCCCTCGGGCGTGACGTCGTTGGTCGTGATCTGGTCCTCGTAGGGGGCCAGCATCTCCGGGTCAAGCTCGGGATCTTCCGGCTCACGAAGTTCGCCGGTCTCGGGGTCGATCGTGCGCTCCTGTTCGGCGATCGCCTCGCCCAGCAGCTTCTGCTCGAGTTCTTCGGGCAGGACCAGTTCGAAGACGCGGAAGTCGCCGGTCTCGTGGTCGAGGTCGACCCTCGCGTACTTGGCCGATCCGGGGCTCTTGCGGTAGGCCGAAAGCAATGCGTCGGCAAGGGCATCCATCAGCGTGTCAGCCGAGATGCCCTTTTCCTGTTCGAGAACCTTTACTGCGTCGACGATCTCCTGGGTCACTTTGATGCTCCTTCTGGAATTACGGGCACGAGATGGGAGCGATCCACGCTCCCGTAGGGAATCCGGATGACCTCTTCGTCGCAACCGAGAGTGAAGTCTGTCTCGTTCGCTTCGAGGATGGTTCCGGTGAAATTTCTTTGTCCGTCGATCTTCTCGGCGGTGCGGACCTTCGCCCGCCTGCCTTCGAAACGGACGTAATGGGCGGGTTTGGTGAGCGGCCGCTGCGGACCCGGAGAGGAAACCTCGAGCGTATGCTGCTCGAGCAGATCGGCCAGGCCACTGGTGACCTTCTGGCAGATCCCGAGATTCACCCCGCCGGGGTAGTCGATGACAATGCGCAGGACGTCGCCCCCGCCGCTCTCGGCGGTGAGGAACTCGACTTCTGAATCGATATCTGCGATGCGGTTTTCGATCTCTTCGTGGCTCGGTTTGATCGGGATCAGGGCTCCTACGGGCCAAAAAAAAGCGGGCAAGGCCCACTTCTCGAACGACTCGGGGGAAAAGCTGACCCCAGTATAACCGGGATCTGGCCCTGTCAAGTATCGACCAGCAGGGTTACCGGCCCATCACCCTCCATCCCGACCCGCATGTCGGCGCCGAAGACCCCTTGCCTCGCACCGGTCAATTCGCAGACCTTGAGGTAGAGCGGTTCGGCAACCCCGGGTGCCGCAGCCGCACCGAATCCGGGTCGATTGCCCTTCGACATGTCCGCCAGCAGAGTGAACTGGCTGACGCAGAGAATCTGCCGATCGCCGAGCGCTTCGTTCATGCGGCCGTCTGCGTCGGCAAAGATGCGCAGTTTGAGCAGTCTCGAGGCCATTCGCTCGGCCTGCTCCGGGCCGTCATCCCTGGCGACGCCCAGCAGGACCAGCATTCCGGGACCGATCGACGACACCTCGCGCCCCTCGACCTCGACCGACGCCGAACGGACCCGCTGGACCACCGCCTTCACTGCGAGTTGTCTCCGCCCCGGATCTCAAGGCAGCGATCCAGGATGCGGTCGGCGATCTCGGCCTTCGGCGCTATCGCGACCTGCTCCGACTCCCCGGCGCTGACCAGCGTGACCGCATTCCGGGAGGAATCGAATCCGATCCGCTGGTCCGAGACGTCGTTCATCACCACCAGGTCGACCTTCTTGCGCTCCAGCTTGGCTTTGGCCCTCGCTTCGCCGTCGCCGCCGTGCTCTGCTGCAAAGCCGACCAGGGTCTGTCCGGAGCTTCGCGATGCACCAAGCGAGGCGAGCACGTCATCGGTCGGGACCAGTCTCAGGTCAATCTCTCCTCCGCTGCGATCGAGCTTGCCGCCTTCCGCCTCGATCGGCCGGAAGTCGGCCGGGGCGGCGGCCATCAGCAGCAAATCGCAGACCGGGAAGCTGCGCGCACAGGCCTCGGAGAGGTCCGAGGTGGTCTCGACATCGATGCGCTCGACCCCGGCGGGGCTCTCCAGATTCACGTTGGCGGCGATCACGGTCACCTCGGCGCCCCGGGCCCGGGCCCGCTCGGCCAGCGCAAATCCCATGCGGCCGCTCGAACGGTTGCCGATGAAGCGGACCGGGTCGATCGGCTCGCGGGTGCCGCCCGCCGTGACCAGAACCCTGAGCCCTCGCATGTCTCCGGCAAGCGCCGCCTCGACCCGCTTCAGCAGCTCAGCCGGTTCGGGCAGGCGGCCGGTGCCGTATTCGCCCTTCGAGGCCAGGCTGCCTGTGTCTGGCTCGATCACTTCCACGCCGCGCCGCCGCAGCGTGTCCACGTTCGCCCGGGTTGCGGCATCCGCCCACATGCGGTCGTTCATCGCCGGCGCAACCAGACGCGGCGTTTCGCAGGCCAGAAAGGAGGTGGTCAGCATCGAATCGGCCTCTCCGGCAGCCAGCTTGGCCAGAGTATTTGCCGAGGCCGGGGCAACCAGGAAGAGGTCGGCCGATTCGACCACGGCCAGATGTCCGATCGGGTCGTGCTCCGGTAACGGCTCCCCGGGAAAAGCGCCGCGCATCGGGTCGCGTTCGAACTCCGACGTCAACACCGGAGCGCCGAGAATGCCTTCAAAGGTGTCCGGCCCGACGAAGCGACGTGCCGACGCAGTCATGACCACGCGCAGGCCGTGACCCGCCTTGCCGGCGAGGCGTGCGAATTCAACCGCCTTGTAGGCCGCGATCCCCCCGCTTACGCCGAGCAGGATCTTCGCCATGGCGGGCTCCGGTCAGTCCCTGATCAGGTGCGGTACTCGTACTTGAGCTTGCCTTCGGCGAGCTCTTCAAGTGCGAGTGTCAGAGGACCCTTGCCCGGAGTGGCCGGAACCATCGGCGGCGGGTAGTCCCCGTATCCGCCTTCCTGGAGGCTCTGGAAATAGCTGTTGATCTGCCGGGCGCGACGTGCGGCGATCACGACCGAAGCATACGAAGAGTCGGCGTGGTCGAGGAGGTGGTCTACGCGGGGCTTGATCATTGACATGAGATCATTCTGACAGCTTGGAGCGCACGATGGCCTCCAGCTCGCCGGCCGCGCGATCGAGATCGTCGTTTACGACCTGATGGGGGAACTCGCCACGGGCGGCAAGTTCCTCTTCGGCGACAGCCAGCCGGGACTCGATCGCCTCCATCCCGTCGGTCCCGCGTGACTCGAGACGTTCCCTGAGCGAGCCGATCTCCGGAGGCGCGATGAAGACCTGGACCGCCTCGGACATGGTCGTGCGGATCTGCCGCGCTCCCTGGACTTCGATCTCGAGCACCACCGGATGACCGGCCTCGACCCGATGCTCGACCTCCGAGCGCAGGGTTCCGTACTGATTGCCGCTGTAACTGGCGTGCTCGAGGAACTCCCCCGCCTCGACTCGCCGGTTGAACTCATCCGGACCCAGGAAGTGGTAATCGATGCCGTCGGACTCACCAGAGCGCGGGCCGCGGGTGGTCGCGGAGACCGAGAGTTCGATCTCCGGGATCGACTCCCTCAGGCGGCCGATCAGACTGCCCTTGCCTACACCGGAAGGTCCGGTGATCACAAATACTCTGGATCCGGTCGAAGGCATGGGAGCGCCAGCCTAGACGGCCGGGCGGCGGCTACCGACGGAGCAGGCCGACCAGTTCCTTGCGTTGCCGCTCGGAGAGGCCGCCGATTGTCTTGGCCGGCGAGATCCGGCACTGGTTGAGCACGCGGTTGGTCTTGACCCGGCCGTACTTCGGCACCGCCAGCAGCATGTCGAAGACCTTGGCGGTCAGCACGTACTCCGGCGGCGAGTCAAGCAGTTCATAGATGCTGGTCCGACCAGCCTTGAGATCCCGCTTCAGCTGGGCCCTGGCGGTCCTGATCCCGTTGGCACGCTTGAGTGCATCCATCCGCTGATCGAGTGATCTCTCCGGCGTTTCGGGTGAATTCTGGAGGGTCTCGGACGGGACGGCCATGAAGTGGGCGAGTATAGCCACGATGCCGCTCGCGGTATGCCGAAACCCCCGAAATCGGCCAAATCCACCTCAACCTCAACTCAAGGTTGAAGCCTGTGCCTCGGCCAGTGACGCGAACCCGCGCCGCTCCAGCGCTGCCGCAAGCCCGTCCCGGACGAAAGCACCTGCCGCCGGATCGCGAAAACTCTCGGTACCGACAGCCACTACATGGGCTCCGGCGAGGATGAATTCGAGCGCCGACTCGCCATCGCAGACGCCACCCATGCCGACTATCGGCAGATCGACGGCATCGGCCACAGCTCTCAGCTGGGCCAGGGCGATCGGGCGCACCGCCGGCCCGGAAAGCCCTCCTGCTCCCGCCCCGAGCCAGGTCCGGCTGTGGTTCGGGTCGATCGCCGCAGCCTTGACCGTGTTGATCAGTGAAACCGCATCAGCGCCGCCCGCCTCGGCCGCCCTGGCTACTTCGGCCGGATTGGCAACATTGGGCGTCAGCTTGACGATCAGCGGCAGTGGAGTCAGACCGCTCAGCGCCAGCATCAGGGCCTCGGTCTCGGCCGGCTGCTCGCCGACGATCAGTCCGGAGTGGACGTTCGGACAGGAAACGTTGAGTTCGATCCCCGCTACCCCGTCGACCGCGGCGACGGCCTCGACCAGCCCGGCGAAGCCTTCCGCGCTGTCGGCCATCACCGACACGATCAGTGGCACCGGCAGGCCGACCAGTTCGAGCAGATCGCCCTCGACAAAGCTCTCGACGCCCGGGTTGGGCAGGCCGATCGAGTTGATCATGCCCGACGGTGCCTCCCACAGCCGGTGCGGAGGGTTGCCGGCTCGCGGCGGTCCGGTGATCGTTTTGGAGACGAAAGCCGCGAACGGGAAGTCGTTGATCACGGCGTCCCCGAAAGCCCGGCGGGCGGCGATTGCGTCGTAAGTGCCGGAGCCGTTGAGGATCGGACTTGCGAGCTCGATCCCGCAGATCTCGGTCGAGATGTCGATCACGCAGTCTCCCCTCCCATCGCCGTAGCGATTTCGTCGCCGCGGAGAACCGGACCGTCGACGCAGAGCCTGAGGTAACCACCTTCTGCCCTGGGCACCGCGCAGCCGTAGCAGGCACCGAAACCGCAGGCCATCGGCGACTCCAGGGCAAGCTCTACCGGCACGCCGTGATCGGCACACATCGTCCGGACGACCTCCAGCATCGCCGGGGGCCCGCAGGAGTAAACCGCCGCGCCCTTCGCGTCGTCGCCCGACAGCACCTTCGCGAGCAGGTCGGTCACGTATCCACGATGGCCGGAGCTGCCGTCCTCGAAGGCCAGCCGGGTCTCCTCGCAGCCGAACAGGGCATCCACCGCTCCCGAATGCGCCCGGTCCCGGAATCCGAGAAGCGTGCGGCTCGGAACGCCCCTGGAAACCAGTTCCCGGCGGAGAGCTGCCATCGGCGCAATGCCGATGCCGCCGCCGACCAGCACGGCGCCCATCGCGGCCGGGTTCAATTGCCTCGGCATCGAGAACCCGTTACCGAACGGCCCGGTCACCAGGCAGCCGTCGCCTGGCACCAGTGCCGCGAGGCGGTCGGTACCGGGCCCGATCGCTTCGATCAGGAACTCGAGCCGAAGCCCACCCTGCTCGCCGAGCGTCCGTGCGACCGAGATCGCCCTCGGCAGGAAGGGCCGTCCGGATTCGCCCTGCCATTCCGAGGCAGCGGTGAGCATGTAGAACTGGCCCGGTGCGGGACGGGGGCCCTCTTCGTCGATCAGGGTGAAGAGCCGGTATCCGCCGTCGTCTCCGGCGGCTCGGACCTCGCAGCGCCGCCGGCCGAATGGGGCCAGCGGACGCCCGTCGGCTCCGCCCTCAGCCACCGTGGAGTTCCTGAAGCGAGTAGACCTCGCCCGGACCCTTCTGACGGGCGATGATCGCCCTGACCGCGGCCGAGGCGCCGGTGAGAGTGGTCAGGCTCGGCACGCCGTGGCGCACGGCGGCGGCGCGGATCTCGTAGCCGTCGGCGCGGGCACCGGACCCGGTCGGCGTGTTGATGATCAGGTCGCAGCGGCCCTCTTCGATCAGGTCGACCACATGTGGCGAGCCTTCGGCGATCTTGTTGATCGTCTCCACCGGCACCCCCATGCGCGATATCGCCTGGGCGGTGCCGCCGGTCGAGACCACGTCGAAGCCGAGATCGTGGAAACGGGCGGCAAGCTGGGTGGCGGCCGGCTTGTCGGTGTCGGTGACCGAGATGAAGACCGTGCCCTGGTCCGGCAGCTCCACGCCGGCCGCGGCCTGGGCCTTGCCGAAGGCGGTCGGGAAGTCGGGTCCGATGCCGATCACTTCACCGGTCGACTTCATCTCCGGGCCGAGCACCGAGTCGGCACCCTGGAAGCGGGCGAACGGAAGCACCGCCTCCTTGACCGAGACGTGACTGCCGTTTGCCTCCGGCAGATCGAGATCGCCGAGCTTCGCTCCCAGCATGATCCGTGTCGCCAGCTTGGCCAGCGGCGAGCCCACCGCCTTGGATACGAACGGAACCGTGCGCGAAGCGCGTGGATTGGCCTCGATCACGTAGAGGCCGCCTTCGGCGATTGCAAACTGGATGTTGATCAGCCCGATTACGCCGAGTTCGAGCGCGATCGCTGCGGTCGCCTCGCGAATCTCGTCGAGCATGTCGTCGCCGATGCTCATCGGCGGGATCACGCAGGCCGAGTCGCCGGAATGAACTCCGGCTTCCTCCACGTGCTGCATGATTCCGGCGACGCAGACCCCCTCCCCGTCGCAGAGGGCATCAACGTCCACCTCGATCGCGTTCTCGAGAAAGCGATCGAGCAGCAGCGGCTTTTCGGGAGTCGCATCGACGTTGTCGTTGAGGTACGCCCTGAGATCGGCTTCCGAATAGCAGATCTCCATCGCCCTGCCGCCGAGCACGAAGGACGGACGGACCAGCAGCGGAAAGCCGACCCGGGCGGCGATCTCCACCGCTTCCTCCTTGTTGGTGGCGCTGCCGTAGGGCGGTGGCTTGATCCCGAGCCGGTCGATCAGGGCGCCGAACTTGCCGCGGTCCTCGGCCGCATCGATTGCCTCGACCGGCGTACCGAGCAGGGCAACTCCGGCGTCCTTGAGCCCCTGGGCGAGCTTCAGCGGGGTCTGACCACCGAACTGGACGATCACCCCCTCCGGCTTCTCCTGTTCGCAGACCGCGAGCACATGCTCGAGGGTCAGCGGCTCGAAGTAGAGCCGGTCGGAGGTGTCGTAGTCGGTCGAGACAGTCTCGGGATTGCAGTTGACCATGACCGCGTCGCGACCGGTCTCGCGCACGGTCATCGCCGCGTGGACGCAGCAGTAGTCGAACTCGATGCCCTGGCCGATCCGGTTCGGCCCGGCACCGAGGATTACCACCGAAGGCTTCTCGCCGCGGCGCAACTCCGACGGCGACCCGGGCGACTCGAATGATGAGTAGTAGTAGGGCGTCGCCGCCTCGAACTCGGCAGCGCAGGTATCGACCGAGTTGTAGATGCGCTCGGCACCTTCGCTGCCGTCGCCCTCCAGGGCCAGCGATTCAAGTTCGCGCAGGAACCAGGGGTCGATCTTCGTCTGCCCGTGGATGGCTTCGACCGAAATGCCCCTGGCCAGACCGGCCATGACCAGGTCGATTCGTTCCGGCGTCGGGATGCGGATCTCGGCCAGCAGTTCGTCGTCCGAGTCAGGAATCGGAGTGGTCGCGTCCAGTTCGCGAGACGCCAGAGCCTTGGCGAAGGACTGGCGGAAGGTCCGGCCGATCGCCATGACCTCGCCGACGCTCTGCATGTAGGTCGAGAGCCGGTGGTCGGCGCCGGGGAACTTCTCGAAGGCGAAGCGCGGGATCTTGGTCACCACGTAGTCGATGGTCGGCTCGAACGAGGCCGGCGTCGCCCGGGTGATGTCGTTCGGGATCTCCTCGAGCGCGTAGCCGACCGCAAGCTTGGCGGCCATCTTGGCGATCGGGAAGCCGGTCGCCTTCGATGCCAGGGCCGAGGACCGCGAGACCCGCGGGTTCATCTCGATCACCGCGATCTCGCCGTCGGCCGGATTGACCGCGAACTGGACGTTCGAGCCGCCGGTCTCCACCCCGACCTCGCGGATCACCTTGATCGCAACGTCGCGCAGTGACTGATAGACCGGGTCGGTCAGGGTCTGGGCCGGGGCGATCGTGATCGAGTCGCCGGTGTGAACGCCCATCGGATCGAGGTTCTCGATCGAGCAGATGATCACGACGTTGTCGTTGTGGTCGCGCATCACTTCGAGCTCGAACTCTCCCCACCCGATCACCGACTCTTCGACCAGAACCTGCCCGATCGGACTGGCGGCGATGCCCTTCGAGACCACCGTGATCAGCTCCTCACGCGTTTCAGCGATGCCGCCACCCTGGCCTCCCATAGTGAAAGCCGGCCTGATGATGGCCGGCAGCGTGGCGTCACCGGAATCGAGCGAGGCCAGCGCCTCGTCGGCGCTCTCGACCGTGATCGACCAGGGGATCCGGATGTCGGCGGCCTGCATCACCTTGCGGAAGACCTCCCGGTCCTCTGCCCGGATGATCGCCTCGCGGTTGGCCCCGATCAGCTCGACCCCGTACTTCTCCAGAGTTCCGTCCGCCGACAGGTCCATCGCCAGGTTGAGAGCGGTCTGGCCGCCGAGGGTCGGGAGCAGCGCATCGGGGCGCTCCTTGGCGATGATCGCCGCGACCGGCCCGGGCAGCAGCGGCTCCACGTAGGTCCGGGTGGCGAACTCGGGGTCGGTCATGATGGTCGCCGGGTTCGAATTGACCAGGACAACCTCGTAGCCCTCTTCGAGCAGGACCTTGCAGGCCTGGACGCCGGAGTAGTCGAACTCAGCGGCCTGACCGATCACGATCGGGCCCGACCCGATCAGCATGATCTTCTTGATGTCGTCGCGGCGTGGCATCAGGAACCCGCCAACTCGAGGAAGCGGTCGAAGAGGTGGCGGGAGTCACGGGGGCCCGGTCCGGCTTCGGGATGGTGCTGGACGGTCATCGCGCCGGCGTCCGGCAACCTCAGACCCTCGACCGTGCGGTCGTAGAGGTTGATGTGGGACAGCACTGCCGGGCCGACATCGGTCTGCCAGCGCACCGCCTCGTCGCCCTCGATCGTATGTGCCCCGTCTGGACCGGCCACGGCAAATCCATGGTTCTGCGAAGTGATCTCGATCACTCCGGTCTCGAGGTCCTTGACCGGATGATTCGAACCGCGATGGCCGAAGGGCAGCTTGAAGGTCTCAAGGCCGACCGCCCGGCAAAGCAGTTGGTGACCCAGACAGATGCCGACCATCGGACGCTTGCCGACAAGATCCCGGATGGTCTCGACCACACCGGCAACGGCGGCCGGGTCGCCCGGTCCGTTGGCGAGGAAGATCAGATCCGGGTCGCGGCTCAGTACCTCTTCCGGTCCGTAGCTGCTCGGCAGCAGAGTCACCCGGCAACCGCGCTCGGTCAGCTGGCTGGTGATGCTCGACTTGATGCCGGTGTCGATCGCGACCACATGCGGCCCGTCTCCCCCGGCCCCGAGTTCGATCGGCTCGGCGGGGCTCACGGTGCTGGCAAAGTCCGATCCGGCCATCTCCGGCTCCGACCTGATCCGGTCGATCGCCGCATCGGAGCCGGTGCTCCCGGGAAAGATGCCCCCGCGCATCGCGCCCTTGTCGCGGATTTGGCGCACCAGCGCCCGGGTGTTGACCCCTGTGATCGCCCAGACGCCGTTTGCTTCCAGCCAGTCGAGCCAGCCACCTTCGGCCGAGGCTGCGTCATCGCCATTTCTGGCGTCGCGCATGATCACCCCTCGGGCGTGGGCGCTGCCGGACTCCATGGCCTCGGCAGAGACGCCGTAGTTGCCGATCATCGGGTAGGTGAAGGTGATGATCTGGCCGGCGTAGGACGGATCGGTAACCGCCTCCTGGTAGCCGGTCATCGCCGTATTGAAGACGACCTCGCCTACCCCGCCGCCGGCGTCGCCGCAGAGCCGGCCTTCAAAACGGCTGCCGTCTTCCAGCAGGACGTATCCGGGTTTCGCGGCGCTCATGCCACGCCCAGACTGAAGGAGCGCAGCCGGTAAGCCACCTGGCCCGCAGCAAGGGTCATCAGGACCTTGCCGGTCAGGGTTCGGCCGGCGCACCAGGAGTTGCGCGAGCGCGATTCATAGCCGTTCTCCCCGACCGTCCACTCGGCCTCGAGGTCGACCAGGCAGAGTGAGGCGGAAGCGCCTTCCGCGATCCGGAAAGGCTCGATGTCGAAGGGCGCGCCGCCACAGCCGAGCTTCTCCACCAGCAGGGAGAGCGGGATCGTGCCCGGGGTCACCAGTTCGGTGTAGAGCGAGGCGAAGGCCGTCTCGAGTCCGGTCACTCCCATCATCGCCGCTTCGTAAGGAACCTCTTTCTCCTCGACGGCATGAGGGGCGTGGTCGGTCGCGATGCAGTCGATGGTGCCGTCGAGCAGGGCTTCGATCAGCGCCTGACGGTCGGACTCGGAACGAAGCGGAGGGTTCATCTTGTGCTTCGAGGCGTCGAGGTCCCGGACCGCCTCGTCGGTCAGGCAGAGGTGGTGAGGCGTGACTTCGCAGGTGACGTCGACCCCGTCTGCGCGGGCCCGGCGGATCGCTTCGATCGACTCGATCGCGGAGAGGTGCTGGACCTGGATCTGGCCATTCTCATAACCGGCGATCGCCACGTCACGGGTGATCATGGTCGACTCCGAGATCGACGGGACACCGCGCAGCCCGAGTGCCATCGAGACCTTTCCTTCATGCATGGCCCCGCCGGCGGTCAGGTCCGGGTCTTCCTCATGAAGGGCGATCCGTCCTCCGCACATGCGCTGGTACTGGAGTGCCTTGCGCAGGACGCCGGGGTTGACCACCGGCACGCCGTCGTCGGTGAAGCCGACTGCACCGGCTTCACGCAACTCCGCCATGTCGGTCAGCTCGTGACCGGCCATGTCACGGGTTACCGTGGCAAGAAAACCGACCGGAACCGAGGCCTCGCTCCGGGCCCGGTGTCGCAGGGCGTCGATGTCGGCCGGGCTGGACACCGGCGGATTGGTATTCGCCATCGCCAGCACGCCCGCATAGCCGCCTGCGGCCGCTGCGCGGGTTCCCGTTTCAAGGTCTTCCTTGTACTCCTGGCCGGGGGTACGCAGGTGAACATGCGGGTCGAAGAAGGCGGGGAAAACGTGCTTGCCGCTGCCGTCCACCCGCTCGACCCCTTCGCCGGGATCGATCGAGCCGGCATCGGCAATCTGGCTGATCACTCCATCTTCGATCAGAACGTCACGGACTCCGTCAATGCCCTCTGACGGGTCGAGCACGTGGGCGCCTGCGATCAGCACCGAGGCTGCGGGACCCGGCCGCTGGACCAGCGGTTCCGGCAGCGGCTGCTCGACTGTTTCGGGTCCGCGGTTCATGCCGGCTCCCCGATCGGAACCGGACCGGAATCAGGCCCCGCGGCAGGGCCCACATCCCTGCCGGTAAGCAGTTCGTAGAGGATCGCCATTCTCACGACCAGCCCCGACGCGACCTGCTCCGAGATAAGTGACTGCCCGGAGTCGATCACGTCGCTGGAGATCTCCACCCCGCGGTTGACCGGTCCCGGATGCATGACCAGTTGCCGCGGCCCCAGCCTGCGGCCGTTGACCTGAAACAGCCTTGCGTACTCACGGATCGACGGCACGAAGTTCTCTCCCATTCGCTCGTTCTGCATGCGCAGCAGGTAGATCACGTCGGCCGAATCGATGTCGTCGAGCGAGTAGCGCACCTCGCAGCCGCTTTCTTCGATTCCGCGCGGGATAAGCGTCGGCGGCCCGGCGACCGTCACCCTGGCACCCATCGCCTGAAAACCGATGATGTTGGATCGGGCCACCCGGCTGTGAAGCACATCTCCGACGATCCAGATACTGCGGCCCTCAAGGCTTCCGATGCGGTCGCGAAGGGCGAAGATGTCCAGCAGTGCCTGGCTCGGGTGTTGGTGCATTCCGTCTCCTGCGTTGATCACCGACGCGTCCACCCAGTCGGTGAGCATGCTTGCGGCACCAACCTGAGGGTGGCGGATCACGATCGCCGCCGGGTCGTAGGCCGAGAGCGTCTCAATCGTATCCTTGAGCGACTCGCCCTTGTCAACTGCGGAACCACTTGCCTTGACCGAAATAACGTCCGCAGAGAGCCTCTTTGCGGCAAGCTCGAAAGATGACGAAGTGCGTGTGCTGGACTCGTAGAAAAGGGTGACCACCGTCTGACCGCGCAGGGTCGGGACCTTCTTGATCTCCCGCCGCGAGACCTCGGCAAAGCTGGCGGCCCGTTCGAGGATCGTCTCGATCTGATCGCGGTCCAGATCTTCCATGTCCAACAGGTGCTTCATTCGACCACCTCCACCGGGCTGAGAATGGCGACCCCTTCGGCCTCGTCCGTTTCCATCAGGCTGACGGCGACGCGCTCATGCCTGGATGTAGGCAGGTTCTTGCCGACGTAGTCAGGACGGATCGGCAATTCGCGGTGACCGCGGTCGCAGAGCACGGCCAGCTGAATGCAGTCGGGTCGGCCGTAGTCGAACAGCGCGTCGATCGCCGCCCGGATCGTGCGACCGGTGAAAAGGACGTCATCAACCAGGATCACGGTGCGCGCCTCGAGCGGAAAGTCGAGCCTGGTCGCGTGGACCACCGGTTGACGGTCCGGCGAGCGGGACTGCAGGTCGTCGCGATAGAAGGAGATGTCGATCTCGCCGAGCGGTACCTGAGTTCCGGTCAGTTCGAACAGCAGCCGCTGAATTCTGCCGGCCAGTACGACGCCCCGGGTGTGAATGCCTACAACAACGACATGCGAAAGATCCGGGTTCTTCTCGACGATTTCATGGGCGACGCGGCGCAAAGTCCGCGCAACATCTTCGCCTTCAAATACCTCTTTCTTGCTCACTTCGACCCTTCTCGGCCTCTCTGGACCTGGTTAAAGGAACCGTTCCGGGCCAGACTAGCACCCGTCGCCAGCGGAATCGGAATCAGGCTCCGGGCCGTCACCGCTGCGGATCGCGCCCTCCGGTGCATCAACTCCGGCTCGCCCTTCTCCGGCAGCGGCAACTCGACCAGATCGAAGTCGCGCGGCGCCACCGCCAGCGGGAACACCTCACGAGCCTCATCGAGCGCCGCCCTCACGTGGTAACGCGACGAAATGTGGACCAGGGCCAGCATCTTCACGTCGGCCTCCGCTGCGATCCGGGCCGCATCGGCCGCTGTCGAGTGGCCGGTCTCGCGCGCACGGTCGGTGTCCTCATTCATGAATGAGGAGTCGTGGATGAGCAGGTCGGCGTCAGCGGCGGCAATCACGGTGGACTGGCAGGGTCCGGTATCACCGGTGATTGCGATCGCCCTGCCCGGTCGCTCCGGGCCCATGACCTGCTCCGGGCTGACCGGTCCGTGCTCTCCAGTGACCGCCTTGCCGTCCTGAAGTGCCTTGAGGTCCGGCCCCGGCTTCACCCCCAGCCTGGCTGCCTCCTCCGGGTCGAGACGGCCGGGTCGGTCATCTTCGAGGAGGGCGTATCCGAGGGCCCGGGTCCGGTGCTCTACCGCGAAGGCCTCGACTTCGTAGTCGGGCATGCCGACGGTTTCGCCGGGCTCCATCTCCCTCACGTCGAGCGGGTAGCCGAGTCGGCCGATCAGTGGCGCAAAATCCTTGAGCAGCCGCCTGAGACCTACCGGGCCGAAGAGGGACAAAGGCTCCGAGCGGTCGTTCAGGTCGTAGGTCTTGAGCAGACCCGGCAGGCCGAGGCAGTGATCGAGGTGGAAGTGGGTCAGATACAGGTGGTCGAGCTGAGCCAGCCCGGTGGAAAGCCGCAGTTGCCGCTGAGTCCCTTCGCCGCAGTCGAACATCAGCCGGTCGCCGCCACGGGTCACGAGCACGCTCGCCGTTCCACGAAGCGCGGTCGGCACCGGCCCGCCGGTTCCCAGAAAAGCGACAGAGAGATCCATTGCCCGTAGCGTAGATGGACCCCGCCCGGCCGGGACCGCTGCCCCCGGGCATGACCCGCCGATCACTAGACTCACCCGCTCGGCGCCCGTAGCTCAGCTGGATAGAGCGCATGCCTCCGGAGCATGAGGTCGCAGGTTCGAATCCTGCCGGGCGCATCCGTGCTCCGCCCTCGTCGGCGGAGCAGCCGTCTACTTCTTCACAGTGATCTTCTTCGTCACGGTCTTGCCGCCGGCGTTGGAAGAGGTCACCCTGAACGCGACCTTGACTTTGCCGGACTTCTTCGGTCGGATTCTGACCCTGACCGCCCTGGTCTTGCCGGCGAGAACCTTGTTCACGGTCTTCTTCGCTCTGACGCCGCGCCCGCTCACCTTGAGCTTCACGCCCCTGGCGGTCGTATTGCCGTTGTTCGTGATCATGACCCTGAACTTCGCCTTCTTCTTCCTCTTGGATTTCCGGGGGCCGCTGACCTTCACCTTCGTGATCTTCGCGACAGGGGTCGTATTGAGCAGGACAGAGACATCGTCGGAGTTGACGTTGGCGGTCACAAGGTCCGGGACGACATCGCTGTCCAACCTCCCTATCCCGACCGCGACGGGGAAGTCGCCGACTGCGGAATCCGAGGCAGAGCCGAAAGAACCGCTGCCCTTGCCGAGCAGGACCGAGACATCCCTGGAGATCGCGTTGGAGACGGCGAGGTCCCGGTTGCCGTCGCCGTTGAGGTCGCCGATTGCGACTGATCGCGGTTCGATACCCACATCAAAGTCGGAAGCCGCACCAAAGGATCCGAAGCCCGTACCCAGCAGGACCGAGACGCTGTCCGATCCCTGGTTGGTGACCGCAAGGTCACGGCGGTTATCGCCGTTCAGCTTGGCGATTGCGACCGAACTGGGACCGTCGCCCACGTCGAAGTGGAACGGCACGCTGAATCCGCCGCCGCCGGTTGCCAGCAGCACGGAGACCTGGTCGGAGTTGCCGTTGGCCACCGCAAGGTCTGCCTGGTCGTCGGCGTTCAGTCGGCCGATCGCAATCGAGCGAGGCGCGCTGCCGACGCTGAAGTAGTTGCTCGTGCCGAAAGAGCCGTTTCCGTTTCCGAACAGAACCGACACGTTGCTGGAATTGACGTTGGCGACGGCGATGTCAGGGTGGTTGTCACCGTTCAATTGGCCGACCGCGACCGAATACGGGGCGGAGCCGACGGCGAAGTCCGCCTTCGTGCCGAAGTTGCCTTTACCGTTTCCCAAGCGCACCGAGACGCTGTTCGAGCCCATGTTGGCGACCGCGAGGTCGAGCTTGCCGTCGCGGTTGAGGTCGGCGATCGCCACCGACTCGGGAGTACTGCCGAAAGCAAAGTTCCTCGGGCCTGCGAACGATCCTTTTCCGTTTCCGAGCAGCACCGAGACGTTGTCCGAACCACTGTTGGCAACGGCCAGGTCGAGGTGGGAATCTCCGTTCAGATTGGCGACCGCGACCGAATGGGCGCCATCGCCGGCGGGAAAGGCTGTCGCAGGGCTGAAGGAACCGGAAGCCTGAGGTGTGAAGGCCAGACCTGCGAACGCAACCAGCAATACCGCGAGGAGCAGGTCAAGCCGGGACCGGTTGACAAGAGCTGAACTGAATTCCATTTCGATTCCCACTTCCGTTGTTTGTCCGGATGGTCAGCCTCGACCGAAACAGGGTCTCCCCGATGGGCCGGGGCCTGAGACCGTCTCACTTCTTGACGGTGATCTTCTTCTTGACCGTCTTGCTGCCGGCGTTGGACGATGTCACCTTGAAAGTGGCCTTGATCTTGCCGGGCTTCTTCGGCTTGACCTTGACCTTGACCGTCCGGGTCTTGCCCGCACCGACCTGACCCACAGACGTATTGAAGCTGAGCCCTTTGCCGCTTACCTTGAGCCTCACGCCTCTGGCCGGTGCGTTGCCTGAATTCGTGATCTTGACTTTGTAGGTCGCCTTCTTGCGCCGCTTGACCTTGGCCGGGCCACTGACCTTGACTTTGCTGATTTTGGCCTTGGCCATCAGCACCGACACGCTGGCGGAGAACCCGTTCGTGACGACGAGATCGGGCCCACCGTCGCTGTCAAGGTCGCCGATGCTGATCGATCCGGGGCTGTCCCCTGCGCTGTACTTGCTGCCAGTGCGGAAGGTGCCGTTTCCGTTGCCCGGCAGAACCGAAACGTTGTCGGAAAGGATATTGCCCACGGCAAGATCGAGGTTACCGTCACCGTTGAGGTTGCCTATCGCCACCGAATCGGGACCCATGCCGGATGGAACGCTCTTCGCAGCGCCGAAGGAGCCGCTCCCTGTTCCGAGCAGCACCGAAACGTCGTTGGAGAAGGTGTTCGCAATCGCAAGGTCGAGATTGCCGTCGCCGTTCAGCTTGCCGATGGCGATCGCCTGGGGGCCAGATCCTGCGGCGAAGTTGGTGGCGGCGCCGAAAGAGCCGCTGCCGCTGCCCAGCAGAATCGAAGCATTGTCGGGGGTGAAGTTTGCGGTCGCCAGGTCGGCGTTGCCGTCGCCGTTCAGGTTGCCGATGGCAATGGACCAGGGATCGGCACCGGTACCGAAGTCGGCGACCGTTCCAAAGGTGCCGTCGCCGTTTCCGAGAAGAACGGAGGCTCCGTCAGAAGCGCTGTTGGCGACCGCGAGGTCGAGGCTGTCGCCGCCGTCGAGTTTGCCGATCGCTATCGACTGAGGGCCTGCGCCGAACGGCATCGGGACTCCGAGTGAGAAGTTGGTGGCCGCACCGAACGAGCCGGCACCGTTTCCGAGCAGCACCGAAACATTGTTCGATTCACGGTTGGCTACCGCCAGGTCGAGGCTGTTGTCGCCGTTCAGTTTCCCCGTCACCACCGAAATGGGACCGTCACCGGCGCCGAAACTGGTGGCTGCGGCGAAAGATCCATTGCCGTTGCCGAGCAGGATCGAGACGTTGTCGGAGGCAACGTTGGCAACCGCCAGGTCGAGCCTCTTGTCGCCGTTCAGGTCGGCGATGGCGACCGACTCGGGGAAGGGACCGACAGCAAAGCTCTTCGGCGGACCATAAGAACCGGAAGCCTGGGCCACGAAGACGAAGGCACCCAACGCCGCAATTGCCACCAGCAAAAACGATCCGACCGAACAGCGCTTAACCCAACTCAGTCCAAATTCCATTTCGATCCTCCGTATCCGTCTTTGACACGGGCAGCGAACCCAGACAGGTGGGCCACCCCACCGGTCGCCAGACCCCAATCACACCGCCCGGCAGCCACTGCCCTTACAACTGCATTCTGACCTCCGGACCCCTCAGTTTCTTCCGTGGAAAACCGCAATGATGTGTCGATGTGCCACCGTCCAGAGGTCTGACCGGGTCGCGTAGCTCCACGCCCCGGCGGGGCGGGGACGTTCCGGCCAGCGCGTTCCCCTCCGCCTATTCTCACTACCCTTATCCCTCCGCAGTCAGATTCACCAGCCAATGGAACAGCCTGAGAAAAAGCCCAAGTCCGACCGGATGCCCACCGGGGCCATCGTGACCGTGATCGTCGGCCTGATCGCCACTCTCGGCGTGATCGCGGTCGACCTGCGCGGAGGCAGTGGTGCCAACTCGATCGGCTGGAGTTCGGTTGAAACGGTGCCCGCGCCGAGCCAGAGAGAGTTCGGTCCGGACGGCACCTTCGGCCTGACCCGTACCACGCTTTCCACCCTCGCCCCGATCGAGAGTGGCGACCTGCTCTTCAGGATCGCCGGCGCAGTGAACATCGACACCGGCACCTCGCCGGGTTTGGTCCGGGTCCGCTGTGACATCACCACCACAGCGCCCGGCTCGGTCATCGCGCGCACTCCGAAGCGCAGGGCCGCATGGCCCAGGCCCAGCATCGAGCTCCAGGCCCAGCCGGTCCCCGAAGAACTGGTCGTGCAGTTCAAGCGTCGGGGTGCCGAAGTACTGGGACTGCCGATACGGGACTCCTTCCGCGCCTTCACCGATTCCCCCGCTCCGACCGACGTCGACTGGGACGGCTTCGAGGAGCAGACCCAGAACTGGGTCTGGACCATGAGCGAGGGACCCGGGGTAGGAGGCGCCACGCTTTACTACGCGGTCGTTTTCCGGACCACCGAGAAGCCGGTCGCCGACATCAAGTGCCGTGCCACCAGCGATCAGGACGAGCTGACGATCGCCGTCGAGGCCGTCCAGGAGGAGTGGCCGCTCGAAGACGCCCTGACCGATCCGGGAGCAACCGAGGAGAGCGCCACCACCGATCCGGCCGGCGACCTCGAAGAACCGGCCGGGAACTAGCCGCCGGGCAGCTCAGCCTTCGAGCATTTCGGGACCCTCTTTGGTCCCGCCCACCTTGTTGATCGACTTGTTCGCCGGTTTTGCGGTGATTCTTGCTGCATCAAGGGGCCGGCAGAGCGATACCGCCTCGTCGGGATCCAGTTCGCCGCTCATCCAGGCTGCTTCGGCCTCCGGGTCGGGCAGGATGACCGGCATCCGGTTGTGGACCCGGGCCACCTCCTCGTTTGCCTCGGTGGTGATGATCGTGCAGGTGGTCAGCTTCTCCCCCTCCCACTCGCGGCTGGTCGCCAGCCCGGCGAAAGCGAACGGCTCGCCGCCGTCGACCGTGAAGCGCACCGGCTGCTTCGGGCTCTTCGGATTCTCGGCCTTCATCCATTCGTAGAAGCCGTCGGCCAGGATCAGACAGCGGTTCGCCTGCTTCTTGACCAGGGGCGAGTAGGCCCGGCTTTCCAGCAGACCCTCGGCCCTCGCGTTGATCATGCGGTAGCCGGTCTTCAGGTCCTTGGCCCAGTGCGGCACGAGGCCCCACCGGACCAGCGCCGCCTTGCGATCGCCATCGTCGAGGTCCGGTCCGCTTCGCACCGCCAGGACTTCCTGGGTCGGGGCCACGTTGTAGCGGCCCAGTGCGTCCTTCATCTGGTCGTCGAGGGAAATCTGGAACCGACTCCCCAGACGGCGCTCATCGGAGCTGGTCAGCGTGTAGCGGCCGCACATGGACCCAGCCTAGCCGAGCCCGCCGGTCACACAGGCCAGAGTTCGGGACGGGCGCGGTACCAGTCCACAGCCTCGGCGATTCCCTGATCGAAAGAAAGCCGCGCTTCCCAGCCTGAACGGGCGGTCAACTTTGAGGGATCGACGTACTGGCTGTCGATCTCGCCGTCCGGATTTCGATCCGAGAGGAAGTCCGGCTCCCGCGTCGAGCCTGTTCCCGCTTTGACGGCTTCGATCACCTCGAGCACCGAGCTTGGTTCGCCGGTGCCTGCGTTGAAGGCCTCCCCACCGGCCTGTCCGGGGTCGAGGGACTCGATCGCGAGATAGGCCGCTACGGCATCCGATACGTGCAGGAAGTCGCGCTGAGGAGAGCCGTCGGAGCGGATCTTCGGCTCGCGATCCGCGAGGTAAGCGGTGACAAGCTCGGGGATCAGCCGGGAGAAGTTGAGGTCGCCGCCGCCGTAGACGTTGGCCAGGCGGGTAACCGAGACCGGCAGGCCCCAGGAGCGCCAGTAGCTGCGGGCGATCACGTCCGTGGCTGCCTTGCTGCCTTCATACGGCGCCGCGGGCCGGAGTTCGTCGTCCTCACGGTACGGAAGCGAGTCGCTCGGTCCGTAGGCCTTGTCCGAGGAGGCGACGACCACACTTGTGACGCCGGCCTCACGCGCCGCCTCCAACACCGTCCAGGTGCCTTCTACGTTGGAGCGGAAGGTGCCGGACGGGTCCTCGGCGGCGGGGCCGACCAGAGTCTGGGCGGCGAGGTGGAAGACGGAATCCGCCCTGGAAATCGCGCTGTCGACCGAATCGCGATCGGCGACGTCGCCTTCGACCAGCCTGACCTCCGAATCGATGCCATGCAGGGCCAGCGCCCGCCCCGATGCGTCAGGCAGATCGAGCACAACGACCTCGTCTCCGCGCGCGAGCAGGGCCCGGCAGAGGTGCCCACCGATGAAGCCCTGCCCCCCGGTCACGAGTGACTTAGCCACGCAGCCTCACCCCTCTTCCACAGGTCGTTCAGCGTGACCAGATCTTTGTAGGTGTCCATGCAGTCCCAGAAGCCATGGTGCCGGTAGGCGCCCAGCTGTCCGTGGCGGGCCAGCGATTCCAGCGGCTCGCGCTCGAGCACGGAGTCCGACTCCAGACGATCGAGCACCTCCGGTTCAAAGACGAAGAACCCGCCGTTGATCCAGTGTTCGCTTCGCGGCTTCTCGCTGAAACCGGTGACGGCATCGGTATCGCTGATCTCGGCGACACCCCACTGGATGTGGGGCCGGACTGCGGTCATGGTCGCTTCACGTCCGGAACGGGAGTGAAAATCGAGCAGGGCGTCCAGATCGATGTCGGCGACGCCATCGGAGTAGGTCGCGCAGAACCGCCCCCCGGCCGCCGGTCCGAAGTCAGGCCCCTCCGCGGCTGCTTTCAACCGTCCACCGGTCGGCGTGTCGATGCCGGTGTCGACGCATTGGACCTCGACTCCATCGGGCCACTCCTGCCCTTCGACGAATTCGGCGACCATTTCACCCAGATAACCGGTCAAGGGGAAAAAGCGGGTGAAGCCCTGGTCGGCGTAGATCGAGATCACGTGCCAGAGCAGCGGTTTGCCGCCGACCTCGACCAGGGCCTTCGGCAGTGACTCCGTCTTCTCCCGGAGGCGGGTGCCGCGGCCCCCGCTGAGGATCAGGACCGGTGGCTTCAGCCGCCGGCCACCGCGGGAAGGATGGTGACCTCTGCCCCGTCGCTTACGGCCGTATCCATTCCCTCGCCGAAGCGGATGTCCTCACCGCCGACGTAGACGTTGACGAAACGACGCAGCTCACCGTCCTGGGTGATGCGGTCGCGCAGGTCACCGTGCTCGGCAAAGACCGCATTCAGAACCTCGCCAACGGTGCCGCCATCGGCTGCGAGCTCGGAACTGCCGCCGGTGGCGGCGCGCAGCTGGGTGGGAATCTTGACTGTGACTGCCATCAGACTGCGACCTCCTGGCCGAAGTGGGACTCGAACGAAGCCGGATCGGGGTCGATCTCGGTCAGCGCAAAGCTATCGCGGTTGGCGTCAAGGGTCTTCAGCCCTTCGCCGGTGATGTAGACGACGACTTTCTCGCCGGCAGCAAGCTCGCCTCGCTCGGCCAGCTTCTTCAGCACACCGACCGTGACCCCACCGGCGGTTTCGGTGAAGATCCCGGTGGTCTCGGCCAGCAGCCGGATTCCGGCGCGGATCTCGTCGTCGGTGACCGAGTCGATGCCACCACCTGTGCTCCTGGCCTGCTCGACCGCATACGGGCCGTCGGCCGGATCGCCGATCGCCAGTGACTTGGCGATCGTCTTCGGCTTCTGCGGCCGACAGACATTGCTGCCGTCGGCGAACGCGGTCGCGACCGGCGAGCAGCCCTCGGCCTGGGCCCCATTGAACTTCGGCAGCTCGCCTTCGACCAGCCCGATGTCAAGCCACTCCTCGAAACCGCGGGCGATCTTGGTGAAAAGTGAGCCGGAGGCGATCGGCGAGACAACGCGGTCTGGCAGCTGCCAGCCGAGCTGTTCGACGGTCTCGTAGGCGAGCGTCTTCGAGCCCTCGGCGTAGTAGGGACGCAGGTTGACGTTGACGAAGGCCCAGGGCTTCTCGTCGGCGAGCTGCGTGCAGAGACGGTTGACGTCGTCGTAGTTGCCTCGCACACCAACCAGGTTGGTTCCGTAGATGTCGGTCGCCAGAAGCTTCTGCTCTTCCAGATCCGACGGCACGAAGACGTAGGAGTCGAGGCCGGCCGCGGCTGCGTGGGCGGCGACGGCATTGGCCAGATTGCCGGTCGAGGCGCAGGCGACCGTCCTGTAACCGAGTTCGCGCGCCTTGGCGACGGCCACCGCGACAACCCGGTCCTTGAAGGAATGGGTCGGGTTGGCGGCGTCATTCTTGATCCAGATCTGCGCCTCGGTGCCCAGCGCCTCCGCCAGCCGGTCGGCCCGGATCAGCGGGGTCATGCCCGGCTCGAGCGGGTCTCCGGCCTGCCCTTCGAATGGCAGGAAGTCCGAGTAGCGCCAGATCCCTCCGGACCCGGCCTGAATGCGGCGACGGGTCGCCTCCGGGTCGAGCCCGGAGAAGTCGTAGGTGACTTCAAGTGGCCCGAAGCACTGTTCACAGAAATAGCTGGCCCCGAGTTCGTACTCGGCCCGACATTCCTTACACCTGAGATTTCTGACTGTTGACATCCGATCGACCTTTCTATCCAAAGAAAAAACCTTCGCCAGTGGGGCGAAGGTCCGATCGGACATTCCCCCACATCTCCCGATCCGAAGACCGCTGGATTTGGCACCTTCGCCAGACTTGCGTCTGACTGGTTGCCGGGGTTTCACTGGGCCAAGTCCCTCCACCCCTCTAGATGTGGCGCTTATGTGCCGGTAAACCTAGCAGACCAACGGGCGCCCGTTCAACCGGAGCCCGTGCACCAACCCCCAGGTTGTCCTGGCGGGGATCGTCCCCGCCAGTCGATGCAGATCGCCGCCAGAACGACCGGGCTGCGGTGAAAGGCAGGCGCGGCGGTGGCCAGGTCGGCGGGTCGGGTGGTTCATTCACGATTCTTTGACACATCGATTCGGCCGGTGTCATAACCTTTGGCCGATGGAGACGAAGAACGAAGACATGATCGGGGGCGGCGATGCCGAACCTCCCTCGTCTCCGAAGGCCCCGTGACGGCGCTGTAAGCGTCCCTCCTGCGGCCGAACCCTCAGCGCCCCGCATCGAAGAGATCCAGACCGATGGTGTTCGCTGGATCAACATCGAGCAGCCCGGCGGCCCCGAGCGCGCCTGGCTCGAAGAGCATTTCGACTTCCACGCACTCGACTTCGAGGACGTGCTCTCCCACAATCAGCGGCCGAAGATCGACGAGTACCCGGACTACCTCTTCCTGGTCCTGCACATCCCGGTGTTCAACCACCACGCCGGCCGGCTGGGAGCGGGCGAGCTCGACCTTTTCGTCGGCCCCGACTTCGTGGTCACCCTGCCGAACCAGCCGCTGCCGCCGGTCGAGTACCTGTTTGAGCGCTGCCGGGCGGACGAGGACCTTCGGGAGAAGATCTTCTCCCGCGGTGCCGGCTATCTGATGTACCGGCTGGTCGACGACTCCTTCGACTACTGCTTCCCCATGCTTCGCAAGGTGGGCAACAAACTGGACGCCCTTGAAGACGAGATTTTCGAAGGCCGCTCGGAAGACGTGGTCCGCGACATCTCGAATGCCAAGCAGGAGATCATCAACTTCCGCAAGGTGATCCGGCCACAGCGGCCGGTCCTGCGCGACCTCGAGAAGGTCAAGACCCGTTACCTGGCTTCAGAACTCGACCTCGAGATCTACTTCGATGACATCGTCGACGCCCACGAGCGGATCTGGGACATGCTCGAGAACTACAAGGAAGTGATCGTCGCGCTCGAGGAGACCAACGAGTCGATGCTGAGCCACCGGGTCAACGACTCTCTACGGGTGCTGACCGCGATCAGCGTCATCGTGCTGCCGCTCACCCTGATCGCCTCGATATTCGGGATGAATATCGGCCTTCCCGGCGGCGGTGACCCAACCGACCACTCGATCCTGACTTTCGTCGTCGTGATCGGGATCATGCTGGCGATCCTGGTCGGCATGGCCGCCTTCTTCCGCAAGCGCCGCTGGCTATAGCCTGCGTCAGAGAATGAGCGAGAACCGGATCTGGGCGCCCTGGCGCCTCAACTACGTCAAGGACGCCTCGAAAGACAATGAGGACGAATGCGTCTTCTGTGCCAAGCCGGCGATCGGCGACGATGAAACCGCGCTGATCGTCCACCGGGGAGAGAACTGCTTTGTGATCCTCAACCTGTACCCGTATACCAACGGACACCTGATGGTCACTCCGTTCGAGCACGTCGGCCGGATCCAGGATATCCCCGCCGAAACCACCTCGGAGATGCTCGAACTGGCCAAAGTGGCGATGAACAGGCTGGAAGATATCTACCGGCCCCACGGCTTCAACATCGGCTTCAACCAGGGCCGCTCGGCCGGTGCCGGGGTCGAGCATCACATCCACATGCATGTTGTGCCGCGCTGGGGCGGCGATACGAATTTCATGCCGGTAATCGCCGACCACAGGGTGATGCCGCAGTCGCTGGAGGACAGCTACCGGGTACTTTCCGGTGCCTTCGGCGAGACCGCAACCGACCATGACGAGGAGCAATAGACGGTGTCGATCTTCAAGGCGTATGACGTTCGTGGCCTCTACGGGGACGAAATGGACGAGGCGATCGCGACCGAGATCGGACGCGCCTTTGTGCGTGTGCTCGCCGACCTCCGTGACAAGCCGGCGGCGGAACTGAGGGTCGGCCTTGGCCGCGACATGCGACTGACCGCGCCCGCGATGGCGGCCGCATACCGCGAGGGCATGGTCGCCGAGGGCGCCCACGTGATCGATGCCGGTGAGGTGCCGACCGAGATGCTCTACTTCCTGGTCGGCAGCCGCGGGCTCGACGGTGGCGCGATGTGCACCGCCTCACACAACCCGAAGGCCTACACGGGAGTCAAGCTGGTCCGGGAGGGTGCCCTGGCGCTTTCCGGTGATGCCGGCATCGGTGACATCGAGAAGCTGGTCGACGCCGGGCTCGGCGAGAGCACCGGCGGCGGCTCGTCCGAGGAGATCGACCTCTGGGACGAGTACCACGCAGAGGCACGCAGTTTCATCGACCCCGAGCGCATCAAGCCCATGCGGATCGTGGTCGACGGCGGCAACGGCATGGCCGGTCCGATGATCGGGCCGGTTCTGCGTGACCTCGGCATGGACCTGGTCGAGCTCTACTTCGTGCCCGACGGCGAGTTTCCCGACCATGAACCGAACCCGCTGCTCGAAGAGAACCGCAGATTCATAATCGACGCGGTGAAGTCCGAAGGCGCCGACCTCGGCATCGCCTGGGACGGGGACGCCGACCGCTGCTTCTTCATCGACGGCGAAGGCCGGTTCTGCGATGGCGACTTCATCTGCGCACTGCTGGCTCGCCGGGCGCTCGAGGTCGAGCCCGGCGCGACCATCCTCTACGACCCGCGATCGAGCCGGGCGGTACCCGATACGGTCGCCGCAGCCGGCGGCCGGACCGAACTGTCCAGGGTCGGACACGCCTTCTTCAAAAAGCGCATGCGCGAGGAAAACGCGGCCTTCGGCGGTGAGGTCTCCGGGCATTACTACTTCCGCGACTTCTACTGCGCGGACTCGGGCACCCTGCCCGCGCTCTGGATCCTTCAACTGCTCTCGGAGGACGGTCGCAGCCTTGCCGAACTGATGGCGGAGTTTCACTCGAAGTACTTCATCTCCGGGGAGATCAACTCGACCGTCGACGATCCGGAAGCAAAGATGGCCGAGATCGAGGCAATCCACCCTGATGCCGAGATCTCCCATCTCGACGGAGTCTCGGTCGACTACGCGGACTGGCACTTCAATGTGAGGCCGTCGAATACCGAACCACTCCTGCGGCTGAATCTCGAGTCTCTGGTTTCCCGCGAGAACATGGAGACAAAGCGGGACGAGCTGCTTGCGGTGATCCGTCGTGCCTGAACGAATCCTCGCTGAGCAGGCGAAACAGGGTGTCCACTGCCTGCCGGTGCCCACCCCGTTCGCCGTAGGGCGGGTCAACTGCTATCTGATCGAAGGTGACCCGCTCACCCTGATCGATGCCGGGCCAAGGTCGGATCGCTCGCTGGCCGAACTCGAACTGCTGGTCGAGGAGGCAGGCCACCGGATCGAGGACATCGGTCTGGTCATTGCCACCCACCAGCACATAGATCACATCGGCCTGATCGGCACCGTAGTCGAGCGTTCCGGCGCCGAAGTCGCCGCCCTCGACAAAGCGGTTGGAAGACTGGCCGAGTTCGGCTTGAACTCCGAAGCCGAGGATGACCTCGCAGTCTCGCTGATGCTGAGCCACGGCGTGTCAGAAGACATCGCCCTCAAGCTGCGCAGCCTCTCCACCACCTACCGTGACTACGGAGCACCGGTGACGGTCACCCGACCGCTGGCCGACGGAAGCGTCCTGGAAGTCGGTGACCGCAACCTGACTGTGCTGCACCGCCCCGGGCACAGCCCGTCGGACACCATCTTCTGGGATCAGGAGAGGCGCATGGCCTTCGGTGGCGATCACCTGCTGTCCCACATCTCTTCGAACCCGTTGATCTCCCGTCCGTTGGACGGCTCCCCCGGCCGGACCCGGTCGCTGATCAGCTACAACGAATCCCTGGCCGAGACCCGGAAGATGCCGATCGATCTGATGCTCTCCGGCCACGGTGACCCGATCGTCGACCACGTCGGCCTGATCGACAGCCGCATGGCCGGCGAAGAGCGCCGCCTCGACAAGATCGAGAAGATCATCGCCGAGCGGCCGCGGACCGCCCACGCGGTGGCCGAGGCGATCTGGGGCAACGTCGCCGTCACCCAGGCGTTCCTGACCCTGTCGGAAGTGATCGGCCACACCGACATCCTGCAGCTCCAGGGCCGGGTCACCGAGCGGGACGAGCAGGGTCTGCTGATTTTCGAGGCGGTCACTTGAATCCGGACAGCGGCGTCAGGCGCCGCATGCTGATCATCGTCAATCCCTATGCGACAACCGTTTCCGAGCGGCTGAAGAACCTGGTCATATACGCGCTCCAGGGTCGGTTCGAGGTCGAGGTCGAGGCCACCGAGGGTCAGGACCACGCGACCGAGATCGGTCGCAACGCCCGTGATGGCGGCTACGACATAGTGGTCGCCTTCGGCGGGGACGGCACCGTCAACGAGGTAGTGAACGGCCTGGCCGGCACAGACATACCGGTCTCCTTCCTCCCGGGCGGCAACACCAATGTCGTCTGCCGGACCCTCGGCATACCCAACGACGTGGTCGATGCGACCGAGCACCTGTTGGCCCTGGCCGACGACTTCAGACCGCGCCGGATCGACCTCGGCATGGTCAACGAGCGCTACTTCGTCTTCGCCTGCGGTGCCGGAATCGACGCTTCGGTGGTCAAGCGGGTCGACTCAAAGCCGAGCCTCAAGGCCAAGGCGGGACCGTGGTTTTACTCCTGGGCCGCGCTCTCAAGCTACATGCGCGGCTACATGCGCAACCCGGTCCGGCTGGAGGTCGAGAGTGATGGTCGGATCGTCGACGGCGTCACCGTCCTGGCCCAGAACTCCGATCCGTTCACATTCTTCGGAAACCAGCCGATCCACGCCTGTTCGAACGTGGCGATCGACGACGGCACGATCGGCCTGATCGTGATGAAGCGGGCGAATCAGTTCGATGCGATGAGCGTCATCCCGCGGCTGCTCTCGAACCGGCTTGCGGCGAACAAGCACAACCAGGTGGAAGCCTTCGAAAAGGTTTCCGAAGCCACCATTCGCTCGCTGTCCACCGACGACGAAGGCGAGATCCGCACGTTCCCGGTCCAGGTCGACGGTGACTTCATCGGGACGTACGAGCGGATCGTGATGCGCGCCGCGCCGCAGTCTCTTTCGATCATCGCCTGACCCGGACGATGGCGCCCGAGTCGCGACAGGAGCGGCCGCTAGTTACTGGGCGTGGTCCGGTGCGCATCGAAGACCGACTCGACGTTGCGCAGACGGCCGATGCAGGTCTTCAGTTGAGCGGTGTCCCCCACTTCGACCACAAAGGTGTTCTGAACCATCGGCGGATTGGTCGCGCAGGTGGCTGAGATGATGTTGATTCCGACTTCGGCGAAGGTCTTGGCGAGGTCTTCCAGCAGCCTGGTCCGGTCGTAGGCGTCGATCTGGATCTCAACCCTGAAGGTCGCCTCGTTCGCGCCCTCCCAGGAAACTTCGACTACGCGCTCCGGCGAGCTGCTGAGGTCGGCGACGTTGCGACAGTCACCACGGTGGATGGTAATTCCGCGGCCGAGCGATACGTAGCCGATTATCTCGTCACCGGGAACCGGCAGACAGCACTTCGCAAGCCTCAGGGCGACGTTGTCGACACCGTCCACGCTGATCCCGAACTCCGAGGCTTCCCTCGCCCTGGCCTGCCGGTCGCGCTTGGTGACCGACTTGCTCTCTGCCGGCTCGGGGTCGATCACCTCTCCGGCGCGAAGCCGCTGCATCAGTTTGTTCGCAGTCGTCTTCGGGGAAATCTTGCCGCGGCCGAGCGCCACGTAGAACTCTTCGGCCTTGCGGAATCCCATCTCCCGCATCACATCGGCCAGCATCGGCGTGCCGGTGAACTTCTGCGGCGGAAGGTCGCGCTTTCGCAGGGCGTTGGCCAGCGCTTCGCGACCGTCGCGCTCGGCGTCGTCGCGGCCTTCCTCGCGGAACCAGGCGCGGATCTTGTTTCGGGCACGATTGGTGCGGACCAGCTTGATCCAGTCCCGCGACGGACCGCGCTCCTGGTTGGCAGTCAGCACCTCGACGATCTCGCCTGACTTCAACTGGTAGTGAAGCGGCACGATGTTGCCATTGACCTTCGCCCCAACACAGCGGTGACCGACGTCGGTGTGGATCGAGTAGGCGAAATCGAGCGGAGTCGATCCGGCCGAGAGGTTCATGACCTCGCCCTTGGGCGTGAAGACAAAGACCTCGTCCTCGAACAGGTCGACCTTGAGCGACTCCAGGAATTCAGCCGGGTCCTGGTCGGATTCCGCCTCGACCAGCTGCCTCAGCCACGACATCTTCTCGCGGGAGTCGACCGGCACACCCTCCTTGTAGGTGACGTGAGCAGCGATCCCGTACTCGGCCATGCGGTGCATGTCAGCGGTCCGGATCTGAATCTCCAGGGGCTTTCCACCCATGCCGATCACGGTCGTGTGAAGCGCCTGGTACATGTTCGCCTTCGGCATGGCGATGTAGTCCTTGAACCGCCCGGGCAACGGCTTCCAGAGCGAATGCACCACGCCGATCGCGCCGTAGCAGTCCTTGACCGAGTCGACGATCACCCGCATTGCGGTCAGGTCGAAGATCTCGTTGAACTCGCGGCCCTTCTTGGTCATCTTGGTGTAGATCGAGTAGAAGTGCTTGGCGCGACCGGCGATCTCCGCCTCGATCCCGACCTTGAGCAGTTCTTCCTTGAGGAAGACGCCGGAATCACCGACGTAATTGTCGCGTTCGTCGCGCTGCTGGGCGACCAGATGCTTGATCTCGGAGTACTTGCGCGGATGCAGCGTGGCGAAGGCGAGGTCCTCCAGCTCCCATTTGATCGCGTGGATACCCAGCCTGTGGGCCAGTGGCGCGTAGATCTCGAGCGTCTCACGCGATTTGAGGATCTGCTTCTGCTTCGGCAGCGACCCCAGTGTGCGCATGTTGTGAAGGCGGTCCGCGAGCTTGACCAGAATCACCCGTACGTCGGTGGCCATCGCGATCATCATCTTGCGGTAGTTCTCGGCCTGGCGCTCGTCGCGGCTCTCGAAGGTGATCTCGGTCAGCTTGGTAACGCCGTCGACCAGTCGGGCGACCTCCGGTCCGAACCCGGCTTCAACCTCTTCCAGGCTGGCCGAGGTGTCTTCGACCGTGTCGTGCAGCAATGCGGCGCAGAGGGTGTCCGAATCGAGGCTCATTCCGACACAGATCCGGGCGACGCCTACCGGGTGGGTTATGAACTCGTCCCCGGAGTGGCGCTTCTGGTCAGCGTGATGACGACAGGCGAAGTCGAAGGCGCGACGAAGAGCCTCGCGGTCGATCGGCTGCGGCGACGATCCGCCCCTGGCCGCTTCATCGCTCTCGAACTGATCGACAACGGCGATCAGGTCGTCGATCATCGACATCTCGCGGGGAGTCAGCTCCGCGGCGCGGTCCTTGTTCTCCGTCGGCTGGGCCGCTACTTTTTCAACTGTCTCAGAAATGCGATCTGCTCCTTGTGAATCCTTGCCTGTGCCTGAAACAGAGGCGAGGAATCGAGTTCAACCTTCTCCGAGGATACGATGCCGGCGCCGCGGGCACCTCCCGAGCCGTCGGTCCGGGCGGCGCCTGCCTCGACCAGTACACGCAGCAGAATGGCGGCGGACTCCGGTGAATGCGGCAGGTCCGGATCACCTTCCAGCGCGTTGCGCAGCGGATCGCCCGAGAATTGTTCATCACCCCGGAGCGCCCGATAGAGGGCCCGCAGGTGGCCGGTCAGCTCGTGGCGATCCTCAACGCATCGCTCAGCGAAGACGTATGAGGCCGGGTCTGCGACCTCGATCACCGGGACACCACCTTGCGACGCTGCCTGTCGTTGCGCTGCGCTGGACGGTGGATCGAACAGCAGCACCGCCCCGGCAGGCCGGAAGGGCTGCTCTGCCCGACCAAGGGCGGCGTAATCGCAGAGTCCGACTGAGTCCGAAAGCGAAGCAGCGAAAGCCCTTGACGCCTCGTCGGGGCTGCCGGACCAGAGCAAGCCCACTTCCGGCGCATCAGCGCCAATGAATCTGGAGATGCCGGTCGCACCACCGAGCGTGGCCCACCGGCGGCGGGCGTCGGATGCGACCACAAGCACCGGTTCGCCCGAAGAGACAAGCTCGGCCAGAGCAACCTCCGCCGGACAGTCCATTCGCTCGGTGTCAGGCGAATCCGGGGGATCTGCTGCCGGAACCGGGGCGGCTGCCTGTGAGTCGGCGGTGAAAGCGATCTCGAACCGCCGCCACCATTCATCCGGTGCGCAGCCTTCGGGCAGGGCCTCCTGCTTTTCCGGCGCCGGGAAGGTCTGCAGTACCCGCAGCTGCGGCTCGACCGATCCGTTCCAGTGATTGACCGAGAGTTCGGCAAGCACGTCCACCGGAGTGTCCTCATCAACGCCGAATCCGGTACGGCCGAAGCAGATGCCGCGGGCCCGGGCCGAGCCCGATACGACGGTGAACCTGCAGTGGCGGCCCTCCCCCATCTCACGCACATCCTGGATCCTCGCGGCCGGGATCAACAGCGCCGGCTGCGGGTTGTCCTTGCCGCAGGGCTCCAGTCGGTCCAGTTCTTCGGCAAGATCGAGACCGATCTCGTCACCGCCGGCGAAGGCGTCCACCGGTTGCCGCCGTGCAGCCGGCTCGGAACCTATTCTCGCGACAACCGACCGCTCGAACGCAGCGCGGAACCCGGCAATGCGCTCAGGGCGAATCTGGAGTCCGGCCGCAGCCGCATGGCCCCCGAAGCCCTCCAGCATCTCGGAGTTCTCTTCCAGAGCGCTGTGAAGGTCGAGGCCCGGCACGCTGCGGGCCGAACCGCGGGCTGAGTCGCCATCGATCGAGATCACCACCGCCGGGACCCCGAACTCACGTGCCATCTTGGCAGCGACGATGCCGACCACCCCGGAATGCCAGCCTTCGCCCGCCAGCACAAGCGAGCACGGTGTCGAGTCGTCAAGCTCACGGCGGACGGCGCGCGCGGAAGCCTCAACCTCGGCTTCGGTCCGCCGGCGCTCGCTGTTTGCCCGGTTGAGCTCCTCAGCGATCTCTGCCGCACGAGCCGCAGAATCCGCCAGGAAAAGCTCGACGCCGGCGTCGGCCCGGTACATGCGCCCGGCAGCGTTGATCCGGGGACCGAGGCGGAAGCCGAAGTCACCCGCCCTGAGGCGGGACGGTTCAACTTTGCACTGCGCCATCAGCGCCCTGAGCCCGGGACGCTCCGCGCGGCGCGCTACCTGGATGCCCTCCGAAACCAACCGCCGGTTCTCGCCCCTCAGCGGCATCACATCGGCGACCGTCGCCATGGCGACCAGGTCCAGGTCCTCCTGGTCGAGCGCGAGGTCCAGTCCCCCCGCCGAACGCAGAGCCGAGGCGAACTTCGCGGCCACGGCCGCCCCACACAGCTCCTCAAACGGGTAGCCACTGACCTGTGGGTGGAGAATCGTGCAGTCTGGCAACTCCGGACCCGGACGATGGTGGTCGGTGACCACGATGCCCATGCCGAGGCTCTTCGCCAGCGCCACCTCACTGACCGCGGTCACACCGCAGTCGACCGTGATCACCAGACCGGTTCCGCGTGCTGCGATCGCGGCGATCGCTTCATCGTTCAGGCCGTAGCCATCGCTGATCCGGTCCGGGATGAACCAGTCGCATTCAGCGCCGAGACTGCGAAGAACGTTGACCAGAATCGAGGTCGCGGTGACGCCGTCGACGTCGAAGTCGCCGTAGACGGTGACCTTCGAACCATCGGCTATCGCGGCGAGGGTCTGGGCGACCGCTTCTTTCATGCCGTCGAAATCCGTCGGCGCGTGACCTTCATCGCCGGCGAGGAACTCTGCTGTCTCGGTCACGTCCCCGAAACCGCGACGAGCCAGGGTGACCGCGAGCGTCCGGCTCAAACCCAGATCCCGCGAGAGCCGCAGGGCCTCGGAGATCCGATAAGGCCTTGCTTCAAACGTGATCGATCAGCCTCTTACTTCGAACTCGGGGTCCTCGTTGCGCTCACCGATCCAGTAGAAAAGGTACGCGCCGAGGAGGAACCCGGGTATAGCGGCGAAGAAGGTGATCATGTCGGCGTCGTTGATGGCTCGACCCATGACTATCTGGATGATCGCGCCGCTGAGAACCGCGCCGAGCACGCATCCGACGAGTGCCCCGACGATGCCGCCCCAGAAGTGATCCGGCACGAAGATCGTGAGATGCCAAAGGGCCAACCCGACAGTTATCCAGACGACGACTGCCATGACTAGGCCCCTCTCCCCGGCTTGGCGGTGGCGGGCGGACCGCCACCGGCGGGCGCGTCTCCATCCACCTTGGCAACTTCAAGGTCTTCGGCGAAAGCCGGGACGTAGCCCTGGCTTTCGATCTGCTGACGGTGCCGGCGACGGAAGCTCGGTTCGCGTTCCTTCCAGAGAGCCAGGACCGGCGAGGCGATGAACAGCGAGGAGTAGGTGCCGGACGAGATACCGACCAGGATTGCGATCGCAAAGGCGGTCAGCGTTTCGCCACCGAAGATCAGCAGGGCGATAACCGCAACCAGGGTCGAGACGGTGGTCGCCAGCGACCGGGTGAGGACCTCGTTCATTGAGCGGTTGACGATCTGGGAGTAGGTCGCGCGCGGCATCTTCGGCTCGTTTTCGCGGATTCGGTCGAAGACGATGATCGTGTCGTAGAGCGAATAACCCAGAATGGTCAGGAAGGCAGCCACGGTCGCACTCGACACCTCAAAGCCGAGCAGCGCATAGACACCCAGCGCGATCAGGATGTCGTGGAGGATCGCGATCAGGACCGGAGCGGTGAACCTTCCGCCGAATCGGATCGCCACGTAGCCCGAGATCAGCAGCAGCGAGAACAGCATCGCCAGTCCGGCACTCCTTGCAACCGACGCTCCGAAAGTGGGTCCGACAGAAGTGCTGTTGAAGCCGTCGGCACTTACCCCGAACTCGGCGTCAAGCGTCTCTTCGACGCCGGCGATACCAGCCGGATCAAGCGTCTCGCTCTGGATCTGGAAGGCATTGCCGCCCAGCGCCGGATTGTCGACCGCCTGGATGGTCGCATCGCCGAGACCCTCGGATGAGACTGCATCACGGACCTGACTTGCCGAGACATCCTGGTCGAGACTGACTTCGATCCTGGTTCCCGACTCGAAGTCGATTCCGAAATTGAGTCCCTTGGTGGCAAGAGCGGCACCGCCGACCAGCAGGATCACCGCTGACAGAACGAAGAGCTTGCGCGATCCACCCATGAAGTCGAAGTGCCAGCGCTGCTTCTTTTCCGCTTCGTCCGCCTCGTGATGATCGGGCCTGATGCCCATGCCGCGTCGCAGCATCTTCGTATTGATCATCGAGCCGAGCAGTGCCTGGGTGAACACGACCGCGGTCAGCAGCGATACGAGGGTGCCGACGCCGAGCGTGAAAGCGAATCCCTTTACGCCCGAGGTGGCGAGCACGAACAGGATGAAGGAGGTCAGCAGGATGACCACGTTGGCGTCGATGATCGTGCTGATACCGCGCCGGTAACCGAGCGAGATCGCTGAAGCGAGCGAGCGCCCGCCACGTAGTTCTTCCTTTATTCGCTCGAAGATGACGATGTTCGAGTCCGCAGCGACGCCGATCGTAAGAACCAGACCGGCGATTCCGGGCAGGGTCAGCGTGATCGGAATGACCTTGATCAGGGCCAGGAAGATGATCGCGTAGGCGATAAGGGCGAGTGCGGAGATCACGCCGAGGAAGCGGTAGAAGACGATCAGGAAGATGGCGACAAGGACCAGTCCGACGATCAGGGCACGCACGCCCTGGTCGAGAGCTTCCTGGCCCAGACTGGCCGAAACCTGGCTCTGGCTGGTCAGGGTCAGCTCAACCGGCAGCGCACCTCGCTGGAGGAACTCGGCCAGCGTCTGTGCGCCCGAAATGTCGAAGCCGCCCGAAATCTGGGCGCCGGTGCGGCCGTCGATGCCGTCCGGGTTTTCGGCGAAGTTGATGATCGGCCGCGATACGACCTCGTTGTCGAGCACGATCGCGAAGTTGCCGGAAAGAGCCGCAGAGGTGGCCGGGTCAGGGATGCCGACCGACCGGGCCGCTCCTTCCTGAGCGATGCGACGGGTGATCGTCTGGAAAGCCTTGCGCCCGTCGTCGGTGAAGTCGAAGGTGACGTTCGGCGCGCTGGTAACCGGGTCGGTCTGCTGTTGCGGGTCCTTGATGTCACTGCCGCTCAGCTCGGCGTTGTCCTCGAGCACGAAGTAGCCGGCCTGGCTTTCGTCTTCAATGGTGCGGCCATTCTCCGGATCGGTCGCCAGTTCCTCGACCACGACGGTGCCCTGTGGAACCTTCTTGACGATGCCTTCCTGCTTCAGCGGCCGACCCTGGGCATCGAAGTAGAGATCCTGCTTGTCGGCTACCGGGCCCGAGATCAACTCATGCGACTCGTTGTCCTCAAACAGGTAGTACTTGTCCCCGGAAGCGCAGTTGGGGCAGTCGGCCACACGAGGCTGCTCCGAGGCCAGGTTGACCGCGTCCCACATGGTCGGTTCGGCACCCTGGTTGATGAAGGTCCGGTTCTGGCCTTCGGTGGGCAGGCGGTCGGCGGCGATCCACTTCTCCCGAACCTGCTCCTGGACGGCGTCGGGGTCCTGTGTGCCGAGGTCTGTCCCCAGCTCCTTGGCCGGACCGACCAGGTTGTTCTGCCAGTCATAGAAGTAGAGCCGCGCAGGCGTGGTCGCACAGTCGGTTGCGCTGCCGACGTCGGTGGCCCCGGGGATGCCGACCGAGATCTGGTCGGGGCCGAGCCTGGAGACCTCGATCTCCGAGACACCCAGCTTGTCGCAGCCGGAGCGGATGATGTCCACCGAGCGCTCCATCGCCTCGTTGGTGACTTCGGGAAGCTGCGGCGTCGGGCGGGCCTGAAGGGTCAGCTCGATGCCTCCCTGGAGGTCGAGTCCGAGTTCGGCCGGCTTCTTGATGACGATGATCGTCGAGACGATCAGAAGTCCGAGCACGAACAGCAGCACAAATATGTTGCGGCGCCTGCCTCCCATTCGAGCGGAGTTTATCCCTCTGGGGTCAAGACGATCATCAGGCCCCCGTCTTCGTCGTAGGCGGGGAAGACATCTGCGACCGCATCGGCCTCGGATTCCCTGTCAGAGTTGACTGAAACCCGCTTGCCGAGCGAGCGCACGCCCCACTCCAGAGAGGTCTCGATCGGATCGGTCTCGCCATCGCCGTTGGTGTCGGCCTCCGGACCACCGTCGCCCGGGTCGACCCATTTCAGTCCGAGGATCTCCTTTACCGGCTGGCCGATGACGTCTTCGTCCTTGAGACCGGTCAGTTCATAGCTGCCGCGGCCGGCGTCCAGAACACGAGCCTGCTGATCGCATACGAAGAAGGCGGCATTCGGCGCCGGGTAGTAATCGTCGAGCAGTTCGAAGACGAAGCCGAACCCGCACTTCGAGCAGCCTTTCGGGCGCGAGCTGAAGCCGGCGGTGCGCTCGCCGCTGGTCTCCCGGTTCCCACAGCTGGGGCAGATGAAGAAAGGCATCGGCGCAAGGCTAGTGGAGAGCGACCTTCGACTGCCTTCACGATAGATTCCGTCGGAAGACCGGCATCCAAGTCCGGAAATGAGAGATGGGAGAGTTGGAATGGTGACCTCGGTGGTTCTGCCGCTGGCACTCGCGGTGATCATGTTCACGCTGGGCCTCGGGCTCAAGGTTGATGACTTCAAGCGCATCTTCGTCTACCCGCGCGGAGTCTCGATCGGCATGGTCAACCTGGTGCTGATCTCCCCCCTTCTGGCCTTCGCCATCGCCGAGGTATTCAACCTCGCACCTCTCCTCGCTTTGGGTCTGGTCCTGCTCGGGGCCTCCCCCGGCGGAACCCTGGCCAACATGTTCACCCACCTCGCACGCGGCGAGACAGCGCTCTCGATCACGATGACCGCGCTTTCCAGCATCGTGGCGGTGATCACGATCCCGCTCTTCCTGGACCTCGCCAACAACCACTTCGGTGCCGGCAACTCGCTGGATGACGTCAACATGTGGAGCGTCGTCCTGAGGACCTTCCTGATCACCATCCTGCCGCTCAGTCTGGGGCTGTGGGTGCGGACGCGCTCGCCGGAGAAGGTCGAGAAGATCCGTCCCGCGCTCACCCGTGCGTCACTGGTCCTGTTCGTGCTGGTGGTCGTCGGCGCGGTGATCTCCGAGTTCGACCTGATCCGGGACAACTTCGCCAAGGTTGCTGCGGCGGCGCTGACCCTGAATGTGGTGGCGATGGCCTTCAGCTTCACCGCCTCCAAGCTGGGCCGTCTGTCCGACCGCCAGGCGACGGCTATCGCGCTCGAGCTCGGGGTCCACAACGCGACGGTCGCGATCGTGGTCGCCGGAATGATCAACGACGAGCTGATGATCCCTGCCGCCGTATACAGCGCCTTCATGTTCATCACCGGCGGACTGTTCGCGAAGTTCATGCACTCCCGAAACGCCCCGTCACCGGAAAGCAAAGCCACGGCGTCCGAGACCCCGGCGCCGGCCTCGCCCTGACCGTCGCGGCTGGACCCCGTCCCAGCCCGGATCGATTCGGCGGGGGCCCAGCCTGACCGGTGACCGGCGTCAGAAAAGCTGGGCGTGACCGGCGGGTGGCGTCAGGCCGAGGTGCTCGAAGGCGGCCGGGGTGAGCACGCGCCCTCGGGGAGTTCGCTTGAGCATGCCCATCTGGAGCAGGTAGGGCTCAAGTACGTCCTCAATCGTGTCGGTTTCCTCGCCGATCGCCACTGCGACCGTAGAGAGCCCGACCGGGCCACCGGAAAACCTCGTCGCGATCAGGGTCAGCAGCGCCCGGTCGGAACGGTCGAGGCCGACGCTGTCCACCTCGAGCATCTCCAGAGCGGCCTCGGCGACCTGCGCGTCGACCGAGCCTGTTCCTTTCACCTCGGCGAAATCCCGGACCCGCTTCAGCAGCCGGTTGGCGACCCTCGGTGTACCGCGCGAGCGTTCAGCGATCGCGTAGGCCCCGGCATCGTCGATTTCAGTTTCGAGAATCCGGGCTGAGCGGGTGACGATCACGGCCAGGTCCTCGGGTGAGTAGTACTCAAGCCGGTGTGAGACCCCGAACCGATCGCGCAGCGGAGTCGTGAGCAGACCGCTCCGCGTGGTCGCGCCGATCAGCGTGAACGGCGGCAGGGGCAGGGTTACCGTTCTTGCCCCCACACCCTGGCCGAGCACCACCGGCAACTCACCATCTTCCATCGCCGGGTAGAGCGTTTCTTCGACGGCGCGGCCGAGCCGGTGGATTTCGTCGATGAAAAAGACGCTTCCGGGCTCGAGCGAGGTCAGGAAGGCAGCGACGTCGCCCTTCTTTTCAAGCGCCGGCCCTGCGGTCTGCACCAGCGGCACACCCATTTCCGCAGCGACGATGTTTGCCAGGGAGGTCTTGCCGAGGCCGGGCGGCCCTGCCAAGAGCACGTGGTCAAGCGGCTCGTCGCGCTTTCTCGCAGCTTCTATGAAGAGAGCGAGCTGATCGGTCACCTGCTTCTGGTTGACGAAATCGGCGAGGCTCGGCGGCCTGAGCGAGCGGTCAAGGTCCCGGTCGGGCAGGTCCGCCCGGGCGTCGTGGACCCGGGGTTCCGCCCCCTCTGGCAGTTCGGCTTCCACCCCGAGGTTGATCCGGCTGCCGCCGATGTCGGGCAGATCGCTCATTCGCCGGCCTGACCGCGACCGACCGAGCCGGCCTTGCGCAGCGCCGCACCGATCAGAACTTCGGGATCTTCATCCGGGTCGAGTCCGTCGAGCAGCTGCTCGGCGTCAAGCGGGCTGTAGCCGAGGTTGACCAGTCCGTCGCGGGCCAGGGCACGCGCGGAAGAGCTGACCGGGTCGGCGACTGCGACCCCGGCCTCTTCAACCTGAGCGGTGATCCGGTCCTTCAGCTCAAGGATGATGCGCTCCGCCGTGCGCTTGCCGATGCCGGGCACGGCCTGAAAGCGCTTTGCGTCGCCAGAAACGATCGCGGTGATCAGTTCACGGTGCGGCCCGCCGGACAAAGCGGCGATGGCCACCTTCGGGCCGATCCCGCTGACCCCGATCAACTGTACGAAGAGGTCGCGCTCCTCCTCCGAGGAGAAGCCATAGAGCGAGATGCCGTCATCGCGGCTGATCGTCTCGGCATGGAGAAACACCTCCTGCCCCGCGGCGGGCACGCTGCGCAGGGTCTCGGCGCTCACCCTGAGCCGGTAGCCGACGCCGGCAGCCTCGATCACGACGTGATCTCCGCGCCGGACCAGGACCTCGCCTCTTACGGTCGCGATCAACCCGTCACCGGCTCCGGCAGCCCCGCCGCGGCGGCTGCCTCGCGCATGCCGGCCGACCCGCCGTGGCAGATCGCGACGGCGAGCGCGTCGGCCGCGTGATCGGGACGCGGTACTTCAGTAAGCCCGAGCAGAGTCGCGACCATGCGCTGAACCTGCTTCTTGGCGGCATTGCCGGATCCACAGACGGCACCCTTGATCGCCTGCGGCGTGTAGCTGTAGCAGGCGACGTCAAGCTGGGCGGCAGCCAGCATCGCAACACCCGAAGCCTGGCCCACCTTCATCGCCGAGCCGACGTTCTTGCCGAAGTAGAGGTCCTCGATCGCCACCGCGCAGGGCTCATGCCAGGCGATCAGATCAGACAGCGAACGGTGGATTTTCGAGAGCCTCTTCTCGGCCGAATCGGACGAGGAGGTCTCGATCACTCCGCCGTCAAGCGCAGCCATGTGGCCGCCTTCGATCCTGATCACGCCGAAACCGAGATTGGCCGTTCCGGGGTCTATGCCCATTACGACTCTCATTGCCCATACATTCTGGGCTGAGCATCGGATGCCTTCCGGGTTTCAGCCCGCGATGCGCTCCAGAACGTCGTCGGGGATGTCGAAGTTGGCGTGGACTTCGCTCACATCGTCCTGATCTTCAATCGCATCGAGCATGCGCATCAGGGTCCCGGCTTCCTCCTCAGGCACCTCGACCGTGCTCTTGGGCTCGACCGCGAGGCCGGCCGACTCAATCTCCATGCCCTCGGCAGCAATCGCCTCGCGGACCGCGGTCAGGTCGGTCGGCTCGGCGTATACACGCAACCGGCCGTCCTCTTCGACAACATCGCTGGCTCCGGCGTCGATCGCCATGATCAGGTCGTCTTCGCTGTACTTCTCGCCGTCGAGCACGACCACTCCGTGGGTCTCGAACATCCAGGCGACCGAGCCGGGCTCGCCCAGGCTGCCGCCGTGGCGGGTGAAAGCGTGGCGGACTTCCGCACTGGTCCGGTTGCGATTGTCGGTCAGCGCTTCGACCAGAACTGCCGCGCCGCCGGGGCCGTAGCCTTCGAACTGAATTCGCTCGACCACCACCGCATCCGGCCCTTCGCCGGTACCGCGGTCGACAGCGCGCTCGATGTTCGCTTTCGGCATCGAGTCATCGCGGGCTTTCTGGATCGCCGTCGCGAGGGCGGGGTTCGCATCAGGGTCGCCGCCACCCTCGCGCGCCGCCACGGTTATCGCCTTTGCCAGCTTGGTGAAGCGCTGGCCGCGCTTGGCGTCGGCGGCACCTTTCTTGTGCTTGATGGAAGACCACTTCGAATGACCAGACATACTGTGATCTTATGGTGAGCCGATGACGTCCGGGGCCGGCAGGCGCCCCCACCGAAGCATCGCGGCCGGGTTTCTCGCCCTGGTCATGCTGCTCAGCGCGCTTTCGCTGTGGACAGTCGTCCCGCTCGCCTGGCTGTGGATCGGTTCCCAGCTTGCCGGGACCCAGTTCCCCAGCCTCGGCCCCTACCTGGTGGTCTTCTTCGGCGTGGTCTTCTCGATCCTGTTCGTTGCCTGGCTGCTCGGGCTGATGAACGAGCTCTACCTGAGGCTGACCGGCACCCACTCGGTCGAGCCGATCAGGCTGGGCTGGCTGCGCAGCATGCGTGACTCAACCCTGCGCCAGGCACCGACCCTGCTGGAAACGGTGATCGTCGGCTCGGTGATCATCGCCGCGATCGCCCTGCTCCTCTGGTTCTTTCTCTACGCAGGTTCGCCGGTCGCGGACTGACTGCCCGGGGCGGCGGACCGTCCACCCGGCCATTCCGTCGGCCGCTGAAGTCCCGGCCCGCAGAAGCTTGCCCCGGCTTCGGGTTCAGGCCCGGCAGGCAGAGACGAACCAGGCATGGAGCCGGTCGTCCCCGGTCAACTCGGGGTGAAACGAAACTGCGGTGACACTGCCCTGGCGCACGGCCACAGGATGTTCGCGAACCTCAGCCAGGACCTCGACACCGTCGCCCATCTGCTCCACCCAGGGTGCCCGGATGAACACCCCCCGGAATGCAGGACCTTCGATTCCGGCGAGCGGGATGTCGTCTTCGAAGCTGGCAAGCTGGCGGCCGAAAGCGTTGCGCCTGGTGGTGATGTCGATCAGTCCGAGGTGCTCGCGGTCAGCCACGATCATGCCCGCACAGGTGCCCAGAATCGGAGTCCCGGAGCGGTGCAGGTTCTGGATCGGCTGCTCGAGCCCGGCGGCCTCAATGCCCATGGTGATGGTGGTGCTTTCGCCACCGGGAAGGATCAGGCCGTCGAGGCCTTCAAGGTCCGCGGGAGTGCGTACTTCGATGCCCAGGGCACCGACCGAAGCGAGATGCTTCACATGGGCGGCAAAGCCGCCCTGCACCGCCAGTACCCCGATCCGGACCGGCGGGGCGCCGGCCGACGGGGTCGGGCTACCAGCCCCGTCCGGCAAGCTTCGCCTCTTCAGCGAGGCTCGACATCTCGATGCCGGGCATCGCATCGCCAAGTTTCTCCGAGGCGGCGGCGACGCGGGCCGGGTCATTGAAGTGAGTGGTTGCCTCGACGATCGCCTCGGCGCGGCGTTCGGGGTCGTCGCTCTTGAAGATGCCGGAGCCGACGAAGTTGCCTTCGGCTCCGAGCTGCATCATCAGTGCGGCGTCTGCCGGGGTTGCGATGCCGCCGGCGCAAAAGAGCGGAACCGGCAGCCAGCCACGGGTGGCGACGTCGCGCACGAGCTCGAGCGGCGCGGAAAGATTCTTGGCGGCGGTCGGCAGCTCAGTCGAGCTGAGGGTCGAGAGCTGGCGGATGCCGGAGGTGATCTCGCGCATGTGGCGGACCGCTTCGACGATGTTGCCGGTGCCGGCCTCGCCCTTGGAGCGGATCATCGCCGCGCCTTCGCCGATCCTGCGCAGGGCCTCGCCGAGGTTGGTTGCGCCACAGACAAAGGGTGCGTCGAACTCGAACTTGTCGATGTGGTTGAACTCGTCGGCGGGGGTCAGGACCTCCGACTCATCGATGAAGTCGACGTTCAGCGACTGCAGAACCTGGGCTTCGGCCAGGTGGCCGATGCGGGCCTTGGCCATTACCGGGATCGAGACCGCATCCTGGATGCCCTTGATCATGCGCGGGTTGGACATGCGGGCAACGCCGCCGTCCCGCCTGATGTCGGCAGGCACACGTTCGAGCGCCATCACGGCGCAGGCACCGGCGTTTTCTGCGACCTTCGCCTGTTCGGCGTCGACCACGTCCATAATCACACCGCCCTTGAGCATCTCTGCCAGACCGGTCTTTACTCGGAAAGTCGCTTCTTCAGCCATTGCGACAAATATAGAGACACAGCGGCCGCGGCCTGCGGCCGGGTGCCTACTTCAGCTTGTAGGCGCGGATCCGGTCCCGGTGCGCGTCTTCGTCCCGCGAGTAGACGCCGTGGGCCAGCGCGTGGACCAGAGCCATCAGAGCCGTGTTGGAACGCAGGAAAGACGGGCTGTTCGACGAGAAGTAGAGGCTCAGGTCGGCCTGCTTCACGGTGTCCGACAGGGTCGCATCCGAGATCGCAAGCGTGCGCGCGTCGCGGTGACCGGCGAGCTTCATCGCCCTCGCGAGCAGCGGGTGGGCGCGGCCGGCGGAAAGCGTGATCAGCAGCGTCTCTTCATCGAGCCTGCCGAGTCGCTGAAGAGAGGGACCGGCGGTCGAGGTGACGATCTCGGCCCGGATGTCGAGCAGGCTGAGGGTGTGACGCATGTAGCTGGCGAAGAACGCCATCTGGTCGGTCCCGACGATCACGACCTGGCTGGCAGACGCGAGAGCGGCCACGGCCTGGTCGATCTGGTCCTGCTTCAGCTTGCGGGCGGTCTCTTCCAGATTGGCGTGATCAGTGCCCAGTGAAGCCTCAAACTCCGAGTGGTCGAAAGCAAAGAGCATGCGGCCGGTGGAGCCTTCCCCACCACCAACCGTCGCCCTGTACTCCTCGATTGCCGAGGCCTGAAGTTCGGGGTAGCCCTCGAAACCGAGCGCCTGCGAGAAGCGCACCACAGTCGAAGACGATGTGCCGGCCCGGCGGGCCAGTTCCTCCGCGGTGAGGAAAGCTGCTTCGTCGAGGTGATCGACGATGTAGCGGGCGACATCCTTCTGTGATCGTGAAAATTCGTCGATCCGGTCCTGGATGTAAGTTGACAGGGTCCTGGTTTCGGTTGTCGCAGTGCTCACGCGGGATCATTTCGCCCTACCCCATCGTTTCCCTTCAATAGCAGGCACATTGACTTCTCTCAGTGGACTACCAAACCGACGGCAGAGCCTCACCGGATTCACCGAAGACGGTGACGAGATCTGGATCATCAGGTCGATCTCGCAGAAGTTCTACAAGTGCCAGGGCTGCTACGACTCGATCGAAGTCGGTGCCGACCACGTCGTCGTGCAGTACATCGGCCGGCTCGGAGGGACCGAGCACTCGCACTGGCATCAGCGCTGCGCCGAAGAGATCCTCTATCCGTCCAGCCGCAACCTGAGACCGGTCGCGGCCAAGGAGTCCAGTCGCAGCAACCTGGAGCGACGTGGCCGGCGCCCGTCAGGCCGCAGGCGACGGCCCCGCTGAGCCAGACCCGCCGTCGTCGACGTCCTCGTCTGTTTCGCCGTCCCTGCGGTTTCGCCGGATGAAGATGAAAGCCGTGCCCGAGGCGGCGATCAGGGCCAGGCCGATGAACGGCATCACCGGAAAGCTGTCGTCGGAGCCGACCCAGGTCAGCGTCCCGAGCGCCACCACCGGCTGACCGTCGACGGTCATCGGGATCCGGTAGTTGAAGATCTCCGCTTCGACCGCCTCGTCGGAGACCTGCGGAGGTATGCCGTCTCCCATGTAGTGCGAGCGGTGGTCGTGCCAGTAACTGACCCCGGTGTCATCGGTCTGCTGCCATTCCGGCGCCGCGTCGGCATCGGCCCGGGCCGGAAGCTCGACATCGGCGTAGCGGTCCTGATTGAGGTAGTGCGAGGGCGAGTTCAGATTCACCTGGACTGAACCGGACGGAAGGAAACGCAGGTACGGCTCTCCGTCGTAGCCCTTGACCACGACGACCCTGCCGCTGCGGTTGACCAGCTCAAGGCCGTCGTCGTAGTTCTTGACCGACAGCTCGATACCTTCGCCCAGACCGGCCGGCCTGATCGAGGTGATCTCTGATTTGAAGTTCGGGTTGCCCTGGTGGGCGCTTGCGGCCGGAGTGGCGATAGCCACCAGGGCCAGTACGGCACAGATGGTGCCGGTCAGTCGCTTCATCGTGATGCTCCCTTGCCGGAGTCGACCACGGATCTTAGCCCGGCGGCAACCTCGCCCTGCCGGTCGCGACCGCCGGCTCACTATTCTGGACCGCCCGAACCGATTCCGCAGGAGCGCAGATGCCAAGTCAGATCAAAGCCCGACTGTTCACCGACCCCTCCTGCCCCTGGGGTTACTCGGCCAGTCCCGCCCTGCGCAGGATCGAGTGGCGCTACCGGGACCAGATCGAGTGGCAGCTTTCGACCATCGGCCTCACCGACCCGGTCGAAGCACCACCGAAACCCTCGCCGGTCGAGTACGCAAACGCCTGGCTCCGGCTTCGCGACCGCTTCGGCATGCCGTTCGCGGTGGAACCAAAGATCCGCAAGGCGACCAGTTCACGTGCCTGCCAGGCGATCGTCGCCACGAGAATGCTGCAGCCGGGCTTCGAATGGCGGGTGCTGAGAACTCTCCAGCTGCTTCAGTTCAACACTCCTCTGCTGCTCGACGACGAGTCGCAGCTGCAGGCAGCGCTCAGCTCTGTTGAAGACCTCAACCTCGACCTGGTGATGGCCGCCCTCGACTCGCCGGAGGTCCAGAAGGCCTACCGCGCGGACTGGAATGCAGCCCGGGATCCGGCGGGCGGCGCCGCTTCGCTTCAGAGAAAGACGGTTGTCGCGCAGGGCATCGAACGCCACAGCGCCCCCTCGATCATCTTCTCCCGCGACGGACGCTCGATCGAAGCGGGCGGCTTCCAGCCGGTTCAGGCCTACGACGTGATCGTTGCCAACCTCGGACCTGAACTCAACCGCATGCGACCGGCGGAAGAGGCGCTGGATGCGCTCGCCCTTTATCCGGGGGGCCTCACCACCCAGGAAGTCGCCGCGATCATGAGCGACTGCAACGAGATGCCTGATCGGGCGGGAACCGAACGGGAGCTGATCACCCTGCTCGCAGAGCGCCGGGTCAAGAGGATCCCGATGGGCGACGACGCCATCTGGCTCGCCCGGAGCTAGAACAGGCCGAGACCGACCGCGAAGCCGAGCACGATCAGCAGCAGACCGGAGCCGATTCGGGCCGCGGACTCGAAATCCCTGCGCCCGCGGGCTCCGATCTCCAGGCCGATCAGGGTGAAGGCCGCGGCAAAGACGGCGATCCTGCCGGCCAGAAGAAGCGGTTCCACATCGCCCGGGCCGGGTGAGAAACCGACTATGAGGTTATCGACGGTCAGCCCCGCATCTAGTGCGAAAAGCCCGCCCCAGGAGGTGACCCGACACGCGATCCGGTCGCGCTCACGCCATCCCGTGGCACCTTGCGGGTGGCCGAGCGCAGAGCCACCGATCGACCGTTGATTGACAAGCGGCTCCCGGGAGAGGATGCTGGACCGAACGACTCGAAAGGAATATTCGAATGGCAAAGTCGAAGTCCAGGCAGGACAAGGATCTCTACGACCGCCTCAGGCTGGGTGGCGTCCGCAAGAAGGTCGCCAAAGAAGTCTCGAGACTGCAGCCCGACAGGGACAGTGCCCAGATGAAGGCCGTCCGCCGCGTCGCCGCCGATCTCAACCTGGCGGTCGACGACATCAAGGACCTGGTCACCCGCGGCCCGCACAAGCGCTCCGAGGCGGCGAAGAAAGCGGCCAAGACCCGCAAGAAGAACAAGGCCGCGAAGAAGGGCAAGTAGTCCCGGTGCCTGAGCTGACCTCCCCGCCGCAGCGGTAGGAGAAAGATCGGGAAATCCGACGCCGGCAACAAGGCCGCGCGCGTCCTGATCAAACTGACCGGCAACGCGACCCACCGGGTGTAGGTCGACGGACCGGGGAGCCTCGGTGCTCCCCGGCCGTGCGCTACGGACTCAGACCGAGGCGTCGATCTCCGCGTTGACTTCCTTCTTCAGCTCTTCGGCGTCAGCGTCGATCTGCTTGGCGATCATCTTCTTGGCCTGCTTGGTGGCCTTCTCGATCTGCTCGTCGATCTTCGACTCGCCGATCACGATGATCGCGGCCTGACCCTCGTCGAGGCCTTCGCCGAGGTCCTTGAGGTCACCCCGCGACATGCCCTTGAACAGATGGGCTCCGACGCCGCCGATGACGCCGCCGACGGCGGCCGATGCGATCAGCGAAGGCGGGAAGAGGATGCCGATGACGGCACCGACGCCGATTCCGCCCCAGGCACCGTGCTGGGTCGGCTTCTCTGTCTTGCTGACCCGGACCTTGCCGTCTTCGTCCTTCTCGATGACGGCCGAGTCGAAGGTCCCGACCAGGCCTGCGGCGTGAAGCTCGAAAACGGCCTCGTAGTCGACTTCAGCGCCGGCGGCATCGTCATAGATGGCGGCGTAGAGAAATACGGGTCGATCTGACATGAAGGGAATCCTCTCGGTTGAGTTCGGAGATCCGAGCCTACCCGTCGCGACTTGCCAACTTGTCACCCGGTTGTAATGACGGCACCGGGTGGATTCAGCACGCGCCGGTCGAAGTCCGGACTACGAAGGCGGGCCGTCCGGCACCGCGCCGAGCTGCTGCATCATCGCCATCGAATCAATCACTCCCCAGTGCTCATGCGCTAATCCGTCGTCGCCGAAGCGGGTGATGTCGATCAACTGCACGTCGATGCTCCGGCCGCTCGCCGGAATGCCCATGAACTCGCCCTGGTGCGTACCCGTGAGCCTGATTCTGGAGACGACCTTGTCACCGCTGACCAGGATGTCCTGTGGATCCATCCGCATGTCGGGGAAGGCGGCCCGGTTCATCCGGAAGAACTGGAGGACGCCTTCTTTCGTGGGCGCAAGCCCGGGTGTCTCTTCGTGCTCGACGAAATCGTCAGCCAGCATCTCGCCGAAGCCGTCGAGATCGCCAGAGCTGATCAGTTCATAGAAGCGTCGCGCTGTGTCCGAGTGGTCCATCGGGTCTCCTTCCAGAGTTTGTGGCGACCCTCTCACATCCGGCCCATTCCAACAAACAGAAAGCCTCGGCCTCCGCGGATGGGCCGGGAAGGACTCGAACCTTCGACCTACGGATTATGAGTCCGCTGCTCTAACCAACTGAGCTACCGGCCCGCGACGGCGATCATATTCCGCGCCCGGTTGCGAGAGGGCGACCGTTCGGCTCAATCGTCGTCGCTGTCGTGCCCGTCCTCGTTGCTGCCGTGGCTTTCGTCTGAATCATCAGAACTCGAATCACCGCTCGAGCCGGATCCGTTGTCCGGCACCGGGTTGGAGTCGCCTTCCGAGGGAGCGACGACGACGGGAGGCGTGTACTGGGGCTCAGGCTGGAGCTGTGCTTCGTTGGTCTGCTTCTTCCCGGCTGCCTTGGCTCGACCCGGGTTACTGGAGGCGTTCCGGTCCCGGGGCGGGTCCAGTGCCCTGCCGGCGGAGACCGGTTCACCCGCGATACCGACCGGTTGATCGGCGAGATTGCGCGCGACCAGGGCAATCGCGACGGCGAGTCCAATGCCGAGCAGGCCGAGTGCGAGCCAGATCGCGAGGCTCTTCATGCTGAAAGCTGGTGGCTCCTGTCGGTTCATTGCAACAAGGGTAGGCGGCGGCGGGTTAGGAGCAGGTAAAACCGGGGTCGCTTCACGGGCCACCCGTTCCGGCGACAGGGAGGGTCACGACGGCCTGCGCGCCCCTGGGCTGCGCCGCCGAGATCGTGACCGTTCCGCCCCACTGGCCGATCAGCTCCCGGGCGATCGCCAGTCCGAGTCCGGTTCCCTTGACCCCCCGGCGACCGGCCCGGCCGCGGGCGAAGCGCTCGAATACCGCCTCCTCCTCCCCGGGCTCGAGGCCTTCGCCTTCGTCGGTGACGCTGATCAGTCCCGGCGCGACTTCGACCACGATCCCGCTGTCGGCGGGCGAATAGTTGACGGCGTTCTCGATCAGAACATCGAGCACCCGCTCAAGATCGACGCGGGCACAGAAAACGGACTCCGGCCGGTCGCTCTCCGGCAGTCTGAGTTCCAGCGATCTGCCGTCCGCTGCCGCAGCCCAGCGGTCGCAGGCCTCGACGGCCAGTTCTTCGAGGTCGAGGCTCTCGCCTGGTGCGTCCCTCTCCCCCGCCCGGCTGAGGACGAGAAGTTCGTCCACCATCTTCGAGAGCCGATCGACCTCGACCAGCCCCGCCTCGGCTTCAGCCCGGTCGGCCGGGTCGTCCAGTTCGTCGCTGAGGCCTTCCAGCCGTAGCCGCAGTCCGGTGAGCGGGGTCCGCAGCTGATGGGAGGCGCTGGCCACGAAGTCCTTCTGGCTGCGCAGGAGCCTGCCCACCCGGGCGGTCATCTCGTTGAAGGAGCGGGCCAGGGATCTCTGCTCCGTGCTGCCGCGGATTTCGGCCCTCGCCTCAACCTCCGGATCGCCTTCGCCGGTCGCGAAGTCACGGGCAGTTGCCTCGAGCCTTCTGATCGGTCGTGCGATCTGATTCGCGATAACCGCCGCGACCAGCAGCGCCAGAGCGATCACAAGCATCGCCAGCAAGCCGATGCCAAGCAGAGATCGTCTGACCGCGGACTGCAGGGCATCGACGCTCTGGGTAATGCGCACCGCGCCGACAGTCCGGTCGCCCCTGAGAATTGGATCGGAGGTCGCCAGCAGCCGGGTGCCGAGGGTCTGGCTGTCTCTCTCGCGCTGATCGCTTTCGCCCTTGAGTGCGACCGCGATCTCCGGTCGCGAGCTGTAATCACTGCCGATGTTCGCCGAACCACCGCTGTCGCTGATCACGATGCCGGAGTCGTTGACGACCAGCACCCGGCCGCGCACCGTCCTTCCGGCGATTCGCACCAGCCGGTCGAGGGCGGGGTCGTCCGGCGAGTCGATCAGGCTGCCGGCACCGGTTGCGACAATTGCCGCCTGGCTGTGGGCCTGACTGCGGACCTCGTCGTTTACCCGGTCCCTCAGGTTCAGGGCCAGCGGAAGGCCAAGCGCGATGATCGCCAGCAGGAGGACGTAGGCGACCGCGATCAACAGGAGCGTCCGGAGGCTTACGGCTGCTCAGCTCCCGGATCGGCGAATCGAAAACCGACCCCCCGCACTGTGTGGATGTAGCGGGAGTCGGAGGCACTGTCACCGAGCTTGCGACGCAACGCCCTGATGTGAACATCCAGCGTCTTGGTGGAACCAAACCAGTTGACATCCCAGACGTTCGCCATCAGGTCTTCCCTGGTGACTACGCTGCCGGCATGCCGGGCGAGTTCGGCCAGGAGGTCGAACTCCTTGCGGGACAGCTCAAGCGCCTCGCCGTGCTGCAGCACCCTGCGTGAAGAGATGTCGACCACCAGATCGAGAACCTCGATCGCGGTAACTTCGGACTCAGGGGTTCCGGCGCCTGCCCGTCTCAGGATCGCCCGGATCCTCGAGATCACCTCCCGTGAGCTGAACGGCTTGACCACATAGTCGTCCGCCCCCAGTTCGAGACCGATAACGCGGTCCGTCTCGGTGCCCCTTGCGGTAAGCATCAAGATCGGGACCTCGGACCGGCGTCGCATCTCCACACAGACGTCACGCCCGTCTCCGTCCGGCAGGCTGAGGTCGAGCACCACGAGATCGGGATGCACGCGCTCGAACAGTTCAAGCGCCGAAGTGGCCGTGCTGGCGCCGACCGCCTCAAATCCTGCCGCTTCCAGCGAGCGGGTAAACGGCTGCGAGATCGAGTCTTCGTCCTCGACCAGAAGAATCCTCGCCACCGGGTTCTCTACCGCATTCATTGGCCGAGTCTATAGCCGCCCCGGGGACCGAAAACAGGTTTTGCCTGCTCTTAACCATGACCTTGGCCGCGCTTTGTCGGCCGCCCCCCACACTGCCGGCAATGAATCAGATTTTCGAAACCGAAACGAGGAGTTGATCCCAGATGGAGAACGCGAAAGTAAAGACAGCGGTGTCAGTGACGGTTCTGGCGCTCGGCGGTCTGGCCGGGGTAGCCGTGGCCAGCAATGACGGCGGCTCGAACTCCGAACCTGCCGCAACGCTCAAGCCCAAAGTCCGGACCGAGGTAATCCACAGGACCATTCACCGCACGAAGAAGGCGAAGGCCGCGGTCTCCGCTGCAGCGGTTCCAGCCGCCGCATACAGCACCACGCCCGCCTCCACCTATGTGGCACCGGCTGCCACCCAGCCCGCCGCGGCGGTCAGTTCGTCGAGCGGTAGCGGCGGCGGAGGCGGCTACGGCGGGGGCGGCAACGGATCGGGCGGCGGCTACGAAGCCGACTACAGCAACGAGGCGGAAGGTAGCTACGAATCCGACGACGATCACGAGTCTGACGACGATCACGGATCCGACGACAGCCACGAGTCCGACCACGAAGGCGGGCAGGATGACTGACAGCCCCGCGAAGAAGAGGAGGCGCAAGCCCTCACCCGTCATGGTCTTCGTGGCCTCGACGGTGCTCTTCTTTGCTGCCCTGGGCTTCCTGGCATTCCAGCTGGCCCAGGGCAGTGATCCGTCGCTCGGAGCCGACGCGCTGACAGCCAGCAAACCGCAGCGCCCCGTGGTGACCGTGAGGCGAATCATCAAGCGGCGCGTGATCACGACTGTGATCCCCGCCGAAACGGGAAGCACGGCCTCGCCGGCCGGCAGCACTTCGACCGGATCCGCAGCGCCGACAGTCACTTCGGCACCTGCACCGGCGCCGGCACCTGCCCCCGCACCGGTCGTAACAGCCAGTTCGTAAGAAGAAGGGATCGAGATGCAGGAATTTGAAGAACAGTTCGAGGCGATGGGCTCCCGGATCAGGGTGCTGATCGGGGTCCCGGTCGAACCGGACCTCCCTTCGGCCCTCGAGGCTGGCACCCGGGTCCGGGAGTTCATCCAGGAATTTGACCGCCGCCTGTCCAGGTTCAACCAGGCCAGCGAACTCAGCGCGCTCAACCGCGATCCGAGGGAAGAAGTCCCGGCAACGGATCTGATGCGGACCGCGGTCAAAGCCGGTATCTGGGCCGCCCGCCGGACCGGGGGCCTTGTGGACCCGACCCTGATCGAAGAGATCGAGGCTGCCGGTTACCGCGAGTCCCGCAAAGGCATGACCGGGCTTCCGGTCGCCGAAACCCTCGCTGCCGCACCCACGAGGCAGGCCGCGCGGCCGAGCGAGACCTCGGGCTGGAAGGAGTTTGCCGTCGACGACAGCCTCGGAGTGATCCGTCGTCCGGCGGGCCTCGGATTCGACACCGGCGGTACCGGCAAAGGACTGGCCGCCGATCTGGTCGCAGAATCGCTGGCCGGCTACTCGCGCTTCCTGATCAGCTGTGGCGGGGACATCCGGATCGGTGGCCCCGACGCCCTCGTCGACCCCTATGAAGTTCAGGTCGAGCACCCGATCAGCGGAGGCAGGCCGCACCGGTTCCGGCTCGGCTCCGGCGGCATCGCCACCTCTGGCATCAATACGAGGGCCTGGCGCAGGAATGACGGCAGCCCGGCCCACCATCTGATCGACCCCGCCACCGGCGAGTCATGCTGGTCGGGCCTGATCGGTGCGACGGCGCTCGGGCGCACCGCGCTGGAGTCGGAGACCCTGGCCAAAGCGGCACTGCTTTCCGGGCCGGTCGAAGGTCGCCGGATACTCGGTCGCCACGGCGGCCTTCTGGTCAAAGAAGACGGTCGGGTTGAGGTCGTCGGCCAGATGAACCTGAGCCTCAGGATTCCCCACGTAGTCGAGCCTTCACCTCGCGCTGAGCAGGTGGCGGCATGAATAACGTCGACAGGGCAGTCACCGAGTACGGCTGGTGGCTGGCAAGCCGGGCATCCGGACTTGTCGCGCTGGTCCTGGTCACAATCTCGGTTGCTATCGGGTTGATGATGGCGAGCAAGCTCGCCCGTCGGCCCGGCATGCCCCGGATCCTGACCGCGATCCACGAACAGACCGCCCTGGCCGGGCTGATCGCAATCGCCGTTCACGGCATCACCCTGCTAGGAGATCCGTGGCTGAATCCAGGAGTCAGCGGCGTACTCGTTCCCTTCACCATGGATTACCGGCCGGTCTGGACCGGCATGGGAACGATCGCCGGCATTCTCGCCCTGCTGCTCGGACTGAGCTTCTACGTAAGGCGCAGCATCGGGGCCAAGCTCTGGCGCAAGGCCCACCGGGCGACGATCCTCGTCTACTTCCTGGCGATCGGACACACGCTGGGCGCGGGAACAGACAGCAGCGCTGTCTGGATGCGGGGCTGGCTGATCGTCACCACGCCTCCGATAGTCGCGCTCTTCCTCTACAGGATCGGCTCGGCGCGTTTCGGCAGGAAACCAGCGCGCAGAACCGCTGCCCGCCCGGCGGACAACGGTCTCGGAAGCAGAGACAACCGGATCACAGCGACCCAGGGCAATGCCGTCCTGCCAGGAGGTGAAGCGTCGTGAACGACCGTGGAGTAGTGATCGTGGGCGGAGGTCTGGCGGCACACAGATGCGCCAGAACACTGAGGAAGGAGGGCTACGAGGCTCCGATCCGGATCGTATGCGGTGAGAAGGAGATTCCCTACGACCGACCTCCTCTTTCCAAGGCTCACCTTTCGGGAGGCGACAATGAAGTCGACCTGGCGCTGAGTCCGGCCGCGTGGTACCCGGATAACGAAGTCGACCTGCTGCTGGGCCGAATGGCGGTAGAACTGGATGCGCCAGCCCACCGGATCAGGCTCGACGACGACACGCTGCTGCCATACGGCAAGCTGCTGATCGCCAACGGCGCAACTGCCAACATGCTGCCGGCGCTGGCCGGCTTCTCGAATGTGCACACACTGCGGACCGCCGACGACGCCCGGAGGCTCAGGGGCGAGATAGGCAAGGGCGGGCACCTGGCATTGGTCGGCTCCGGATTCATCGGCCAGGAAGTGGCGGCGACCGCGCGTGGCCTCGGAGACGAGGTCACAATCATCGAGGCTCTCGGATCACCGCTCGAGCACATCCTCGGACCCGAGACGGGCCGGCGATTTGCCGGCTTCCACGGCGGGCGCGGCACGAGTCTGCTCACCGATGCCATGGTCGAGTCTGCCCGTGGCAATGGTCGTGTGGAGGAGCTCCACCTGGCAGACGGCCGCAGACTGCTTTGCGACACGGTGGTGGTCGGTGTCGGCGTCCGTCCGGCGACCGACTGGCTGGCCGGAAGCGGTCTGGAACTCGACGGCATCCGCACTGATGCCGGGTCGCGAACCTGCCTCGAAGACGTTTTCGCGGCCGGGGACGTGACCCGCAGCTTCGACCCCCACACAGGCAGGCACAGCCGCTCCGAACACTGGGATGCCGCCGTGAGCCAGGGCCGGGCGGCGGCGTTCTCGATGCTCGGCAGGGAGGCTCCGCGGCCGAAGCTGCCCAGCTTCTGGAGCGATCAGTACGGCTCGCGCATCCAGTACATCGGTCACGCCGAACTCGCCGACAGGGTCGAGATCGTCGAAGGGCCGGATGAAGGCAGCTTCGCGGCCAGCTACCTGCGCCGGGACCACCTGGTGGCAGCGCTCGCCGTCGACCAGCCCCGCGTCATCGCGGCGGCCGGCCGAACCATTGAACAGACACACAAGGAAACCCAGCAAGAGAAAGGCAAGACAGATGAACTGCAGAGCGCGAGTTGACGAGTACAGCTGTAGCGGTCACGGAGACTGTCTCGACGTGGCACCGTCGATTTTTCGTCTGAACGACGACATCGCCGAAGTAGTGGCCGACGGTCCGGTCGAGATGCTGATCGAAGCCGCCGAGGCCTGCCCGGCCGCGGCGATCACTGTCGTCGACCTCGATTCCGGAGAGCAGCTCTTTCCCTGACCCCTCTATCGTCCGGAGGGCGATGGAAGAGCCCGCAGAAGAGAGGCATGTCGACGTCCTGATCGTCGGCGCCGGGCTCTCCGGGATCGGCGCCGCCTGCCAGCTCCAGATGAAGCTGCCGGGAAAGAGCTTCGCGCTGCTGGAGTCGCGTGAATCGCTCGGTGGCACCTGGGACTTCTTCAAGTACCCGGGCTTCCGCTCAGATACCGACATGCAGACGCTCGGATACCGCTTCCGGCCGTGGCTCGAGGACGAGGCCGTCGCGGACGGCCCGGCCATCCTCCGCTACATCACGGAAACCGCGCGGGAATACGACATCGAGCGTCACATCACCTTCAACCGCAGGGTGGTCAGGGCCGAATGGTCCAGTGAAGACGCCCGGTGGACAGTCACCGCAACCGCCGGTGAAGACGGAGAAGCGGTCACGTATACCTGCCACTTCCTCTACGTCTGCAGCGGCTACTACCGCTACGACCAGGGCTATGTGCCGGACTTCGACGGCATGTCCCGCTTCGAAGGTGAGCTGATCCACCCGCACAACTGGCCCGCCGACCTCGACTATGCCGGCAGGGATGTGATCGTAGTCGGCAGCGGGGCTACTGCCGTGACCCTTGTGCCGGCAATGGCCGGTACCGCGGGTCACGTGACCATGCTGCAGCGCTCCCCGAGCTACATTCTCCCGATCGCGCGAAAGGATCCGGTCGCGGACGGGCTGCGGGGCCTGGTCGGCGATCGCATCAGCTACAGGGTTACCCGCTGGAAGAACATCCTCCTGGCGATCGGCGTTTACCAGGTCAGCCGAAGAAAGCCTGGCCTGGTTCGAAGCTTCTTCCTCAGGATCGCAAGGAGCAGCCTTCCCGACGGCTTCGATGTGGACACCCACTTCAATCCGGAGTACGAGCCCTGGGACCAGCGGCTGTGCATGGTGCCCGATGGTGACCTGTTCGAGTCGCTCAGCCGCGGAGACGCCTCGATCGTCACCGATCGGATCGAATCATTCACCGAAGACGGACTCCGGCTTGAATCCGGAGAGCAACTCAAAGCCGACATCATCGTCACCGCGACCGGTTTCGACCTGCTGCCTTTCGGGGGCATCAAATTCACCGTAGACGGACAGGCGATCAACCTGCCGGAGACAGTCGCCTACAAGGGACTGATGCTCAGTGACTTGCCCAATTACGCCTTCACCATCGGCTACCCGAACCTGCCCTTCACTCTGAAGGCCGATCTGGTCGCCGGCTATGTCTGCCGTCTGCTGAGGTTGATGGACGAGCGCTGCGTCGACATCTGTGTGCCGAGGTTCGATGACCCTTCGGTCGAAAAGGTTTCGCTGATGACGATCGACTCGGGCTACACGATGCGAACTGAACACCTGCTGCCGAAGGCCGGCTCGAAGGAACCCTGGCGACCGGACAGGAGACACCTGCGGGACCTGGTCCTGCTTCGCCATCGACCCGTCTCGGACCGGGCACTGCGCTTTTCGAAGAAGCGCAGCCAGTCGAAGCGTGGACTGGCCCAAAGCCTGGGGGCTCCGGGCGATCCGCGACCACCGCTTTAGGGGTGATGAAGGCGGCCCTGTAGAATGAACTGTCGTGTCCGCCCGTACTCCGATATTTCTTTTCGCACTGCTTGTCGCAGCAGTAGTCGCGATCGCCGCTCAGGGCGATCCGGCTGGCCTTTTGATGCTGACCCCGGTGTTGGCCGTCCTTCTGCCTCTGCTCGCCAGCGCCTACCCCGGCGAGAAGTCGATTGCACGGGTCGCTTCCTGGCTGTTTGGCATGCGTCGGCCGGACGCCGGCCGCTCGATTTCACATTTCCTCGACGCGGTCACGCCACACGTTCTGCTTGACGCCTTCGCTGCCGCCAACGGCAGTCGAGGACCCCCCTCCCTTTCGCGCAACTGAAAGTCCCGTAAAGGGATCTCGGCCCGACGGCCGGATCCCCAGCGAAAGGAGTCACATGAGAGGTTCACGCCTCGTGGCCATTCTGGTCGTCGCCGTTTCTGCCCTGGTCATTGCCGGCTGCAGCTCGGAAGACAGCCAGGAGCCGCTCAACGGAATGACGCGCCAGCCCCAGCTCGAGGTCGGCAACGTCTCACTTCCGAACAACAACCCGAAAAGCGAAAACACAGCAGGAACGTTCAAGGCCTCCGATGACGGGCTGATGCTCGTCTACTTCGGCTATACCGGCTGTCCGGATGTATGCCCGACGACCTTGGCCGACGTGCGACTGGCCCTGGAAGAGATGGACCAGGAGCAGCGCGACCGGGTCCGGGTAGGCATGGTCACCGTCGATCCGAAGCGGGACACCGCGGAGGTTCTGAACGGGTACCTCGGGCATTTCTTCCCGGAGACGGACTTCTCGTCCTTCCGGACGACCGATTCAGCGGAGTTGGCGAAGGTCGAGAAGACCTTCGGTGCCTCGCACAGGATCGGCAAGCCCCACAAGGACGGCAGCTACGACGTCGACCATTCAGCACTGACCTACGCGATCAATTCCGACGGCGTAGTTGAAGTCGAATGGCCGTTCGGCACCCCGGCGGAGAACATGCGCTCCGACATGGAGCAACTGCTTGACCAACGTTCCGCAGCAAACGATTCATAAACCAATTCACGACTCATCAATTACACAAGGAGAAACAGAATGAACCTCAAGAAACCCGCACTGATCCTCACCGCGATCGTCTGCTGCGGCGCGCTGCTGGCCGCCTGCAGTTCGGACGACTCGTCATCCGACGGCGTCCAGATAAGCGATGCCTGGACCCGGATCACCGCTCCGACCGCAGAGATGGGCGCCGTCTACATGAACCTCGAAAGCGCGGACGGCGACACTCTGATGTCGGCATCTGTGCCTACCGACGTAGCCGGCAAGACGGAGATCCACGAAACGGTCACCGGAGAAGGCGAAACCGGTTCCACCATGGAAGGCGACTCGATGGAGAGCGACTCCACGGAAGGCGATTCCATGGAAGGCGACATGCCGGGCGACAGCGCGGAAGGTGGAATGGAAGAGGGCGCGATGATGGGCATGCGGCCGATCGACAGCCTGGAACTGCCCGCGGGCGAGGAAGTCTCGCTCGAGCCAGGCGGCTACCACATCATGCTGCTCGATCTGAAGAAGCCGATCACTGACGGCGACACCATTCAGGTGACGCTGACCTTCGAGAAGGCCGGAGAGGTAACAGTTGACGCGGAAGCGCGCGACGCCGAAAGCTGAGCCTTTTCGCCGAGCACTGCTGGCGCTGATCACGGTGGCTGCGGCCACCGTGATCCTCGCCGGCTGCGGCAGCGGCAATCAGTCGAACCAGGGCGAAACGGTCCGGATCGAGATTCCGGCGAACGCCTCGAAGCTGGTCGAGCAGGGCAGGAACGTGCCCGGTGTGCCCGACCGGATAACCGGCACGGTCGGCGACACCCTGATCATCGAAAACGGTGACTCTTCGACCCAGTTTGTCGCCGGGTACTCGATCTCCCCCGGCCAGACTCTGAAGATCCCGCTGAACCGGGCCGGCAACTACGAGACCAACTGCTCCGCACATCGGGACAAGTCGCTTACTATGTCCATATCGGAGTCCTGACAAAGCAAGGGGTGGAGAGTATGGAGAAATTCAAGACTTATCTGGGGATAGGAGCAATCGTGGCCGTCGGCGCGCTGGTCGGCTGCGGAGGCAGCGACGACAGCGACGATTCGACGCCGGCTGACACCAATGAGCCGTCGACCTCTGCCCCGGCCCCTGATACCGGATCAGACTCGACCGCGGCGGTCGCCCTGTTCGATTCGTCGGGCTGTGCCGGCTGCCATACGCTCAGCGCTGCTGACGCCTCTGGCGCGGTAGGACCGAACCTCGACACCACGTCGATGACCAAGGCTCAGATCACAACCCAGATCGAGAACGGCGGCGGCGCCATGCCCGCCTACGCCAACCAGCTCTCCGAGTCGGAGATCAACTCGCTGGCGACGCTGATTTCCTCGCAATAAGACCGATTCAGATCGCGAACAGCTGGGAGAGCGAGCGGCCGACATCCGGCGGCTCCTCTTCCTCTGCCGCGGCTGCTTTGACGCCTTCGGCAAGCGCTTCCGCGGCTTCCGAGATCTGACTTGCGCGAGTCGGGCGAATCTCGCCCGCTTCAGCTGCCTCGGAGAGATCAGACTCCATCAGGCCGGCCAGTTCGGACAGTCGGCCAAGACCCAGGGTCGAGGCGGTTCCGTGGAGGGCGTGTGCCTCCTGCCGCAGTGCCTCGAAGTCGCTCGTACCGGTGTCGAGACCGGTCGCGATCACGTCACAGCGCTGCCTGGCTTCCTTGGCGAAAGCGCCGAGGAGATCGGTATCTGGCTTCTCTTCACTCATTGACTTCCTTCCCCAAAGGTTCTGCGATGGCGTGACGCACTGAATCCGGTGACCATTGTTGCCGTTTGCCCGCCGACATGCGCCGTGACCCGGCGCACAACCCCGGCCCCGCAGCCTTGAAGGGGCGATTCTGATCTAGTCTGCCCTGAATTCCTTAACCGATCGGAGACAACGTGGCAAAGAGAGCAGCACTGGTTACTGGCGGTTCCGGCGGCATCGGCCTGGCGATTGCGAGGCGGCTGGCCCAGAGCGGATACGCGCTGACCATCACCGGTCGACAGGAGGAAAAGCTCGTCAACACTGCCGAGGCGCTGGCCAACGAGGACTTCAAAGTCGAAGCCGTGGTCGCGGATGTGACCAACGAGCAGGCGATCGTGGACCTGGTTGCCGAGCACAAGCGCCAGTGGGGGCGGCTCGACTGCCTGGTGAACAACGCCGGAGTCGGTATCGGCCAGCCGATCGAGGCAATTCAGGCCAAGCACTTCGACCTCCAGGTGGCGATCAACATGCGCGCGCCGGTCATCGCGACTCGTGAATCAGCGGAGATGCTGCGTGAAGCCGGTGCAGAGCACGGCAAGGCACTCGTGGTCAACCTGGCCTCGATCGCCGGCAAACAGGCTCCCGCCTGGCTGTCCGTCTACGGGGCCACTAAAGCCGCAATCCTCTCCTACTCCCAGTCCTGCCAGAAGGAGTTCGGTGACTCCGGCGTCGTGGTCACTGCGATCTGCCCCGGATTCGTCGCCACCGAGATGACCGAGTTCGCTCGTGAGCAGGTTCCGGCAGAGAAGATGATGACCACCGAGGACATCGCCGAAGCGGTCAGCTTCCTGCTGAACGTCTCCCCCAACTGCGCCATTCCCGAGATCGTCATGGCGAGGCCGGGGTCCGGCCCCGACAGCGCCGGTATGTGAAACCCGACCGGCCGCTGCGCTGTCTGGTCGCCGCCTTCGGCGATCCAGGCCATGTCTTCCCGGCGATTTCACTTTCGCGTGCGCTTGCGTCCCGCGGCCACGAGGTAGTCGTTGAGACCTGGCCCCAGTGGCAGCAGGCGGTCGAAGGTGCGGGACTCGGATTCCAGAGCGCCGAGGCCTACCAGGTCTTTCCTCCTCCGAAGTCTGGCAACCCGGGAGGTGGCGAGGCAGCGCTGGCGCTGATGCCGCTGCTGGAGGAGTTCGATCCCGATGTGGTGGTCAACGACATCCTCACGGTCGCCCCGGCCCTGGCGGCCGAGAAGTATGGCTGCAGATGGGCGACGCTGATTCCGCACATCTATCCGGTCCAGGAAAGCGGTCTGCCCTTTTTCGCGGTCGGCGCGCTGCCGCCCCGGTCCCGGGTCGGACGCCGCCTCTGGCGCGCCACCGACCGACTGCTGGAGAGGGGCCTGCGAACGGGCCGCAGAGACCTGAACGCCCAGCGGCAGGTGGCCGGCCTTGCCGCGACCGATCGCTTCCACGGTGGCATCAGCCCGGACCTCGCCATGGTGGCGACCTTCCCCCAGCTGGAATACCCGCGCGACTGGCCGGACTCGGTCCACGTCACCGGTCCGATGCCGTTCGAGATGGCCCACCCGGAGATCGCACTCCCACCGGGCGACGATCCGCTCATCCTGGTCGCCCCGAGCACCTCCCAGGACCCGCATAACCGGCTGGTCCGATCGGCCCTGAAGGCGCTTGCCGGCCAGCCCGTGAGGGTGGTCGCTTCGACCAACCGGGTTGAGCCGGACCATCCGATCGAGGTCCCGGGTAACGCTGTGCTGGTCGAATGGCTGAGCTATTCGCAGGTGATGCCACAGGCTTCGCTGGTGATCTGCCACGGCGGCCACGGAACGGTTGCCAGGGCACTGGCTGAAGGGGTACCGGTCCTGACCTGCCCGGCGGCCGGTGACATGAACGAAACGGCGGCTCGAATCACCTGGGCCGGGGTCGGACTTTCGATCCGGTGGAGCCTTGCCGGACCACGTTCAATCCGTTGGGCAGTGGCCGAGGTACTCGAGGATCCGTCCTTCAGGAAACGGGCTGTGCAGATCGCCGCCTGGTCGCGGGACCGCGACGGTGCCGCCACCGGGGCGGCTCTGGTCGAGGCCCTGGTGGCGGATTGACTCGGGGGGTGGGAGTCGAACCCACAACCGTCCGGTTAACAGCCGAATGCTCTACCGTTGAGCTACCCCCGAATGTCACTGCCCGGATCGTTCCGGGGTGCCTCATCAGGAGGCGTCGAGTGGAGGCAGAACCCTACCGAACCAGCCTGCCTTCGGGATCAACGCGGACAGTGACCTGAAAGCAGACCGGCGGACAGTCGGGGCCGTTCGGCTGGTTGCGGACCGACGGTGCACTGACGCCGCTACTTGAGATCACCTTTCCGGAGTCGTCGAAGACGACCATGCTCACCCGCCGCATACCCTCCCCCTTCAGCCTGCGACTGACCACCGAGCTGAAACTGAACTGGCTGCGGCTGAATGTCTCGCAACTTGAACCGAGGCATATTTCGACCTGGCTCGCCTCCGGAATCGCTTTGCGCAAACCGGAAAGATCGGCAATGACGCCAGAGTCGCATCCAATTTCGGTACATGCGGGACCCCCTTGCGCACCTCCACCCTGGCCCGGGTCGGTGGCTCGCCCATCCGAGCCCGAGCCACAGCCGACCAGGAGCACTGCCGTCAGCGCGAATGCGGCCACCAGGGCAGCCCGCCCTGCGCGACCTCGGCTCATCAGCCTTCCGCCCGCCTGACCTCTTCGACCAGCGCCGAGCGTTCACGGTTGAGCCGCGCCCTCAACTCGGCGTCTCCTCCGGCGGCAGCCGCTGCCATCTGGTTTTCGAGCTCGGCCAGTTCAAGCTCTTTGAAGTTGCGTCGGATCGAGCCCTCCCCCACCTGTTCGGGATCCGCCCTGACCACCATCGCAGCGACCAGCCGGTGAAGGTCCCGGTCGTCGGGGTCCAGCCCTTCCATCGGGCTTTCAAGGTGATCCTTCAGCCAGGCGACCGTGCGCACGATCAGGGGCGAGCTGAGGTGCTGGTCCTGGAGCTGATTCAGGTAGGCGGAGCCCTCCGACGGTTTCGCGATGCACATCACCAGCATCGACCGCTCGAGTCGCTCCCGTCGGGAAAGCAGCGCCCCGCCGGTGGTTCTCGGTTGCGGACCACCTTCCGGTGCGGGGGCCGAAGCCTGCGAGGGTGCCGACCCGGGGGCCGCCGACCTCGAGGGCGGTGGAGGCGCAGCGGGTGTCTGTTCAAGCCGGGAGATGACGACGGTCGGGTCGATCCCGAGCCGTTCTGCCACCCGGCGGGTCAGGTCCTGCCGGGTCGCACCCGGGGCGATCGCCGCCAGCACCGGGGACACCTCATCGAGTCCACGGTCGCGATCCTGCGGTGAGTCGTGATCAACGCCGTCGAGGATCAGTCCCACGTGGAACTCGGGCAGGTCGACCGCCGACTGCACCATCTGCCTGAACTTCTCGGCCCCGCCTTCGGCGGTCGCGATCTCGGCCGGGTCCTCACCCGCGGGCATGGCGACCACGCGGATCGTCAGCTTGCGCCCGGCGGCGACCTCCTGGGCCCTGAGCATCGCCTTGCGACCGGCTGCGTCGGCGTCGAGCGCCAGAACGACCGTGTCGACTGTCGCGGACAGCAAAGCAAGCTGGGGCTCGGTGATCGCGGTACCCATTACGCCGACCGCCTCGGCCAGTCCCGCCTGGTGGAGGGCCAGCACGTCGGTATAGCCCTCGACGACCAGTGCGTAGCCGGCTTTGGCCATGACCGGTCTGGCGATGTCGATCCCGTAAAGGATGTCGCCCTTGTGGAACAGTTCGTTCTCGGCAGAGTTGAGGTACTTCGGCTTCTGGTCATCGCGCATGGCCCGGGCCCCGAAGCCGACAGCGCGGCCCCGCGCGTCCCGGATCGGAAAAGTGATGCGCTCACGGAAGCGGTCGTACATGCCGCCCGACCTGCCCTTCTGGGCGAGCCCGGCGGCACCGAGTTCGTCGACCGAGAAGCCGGCTCGCTGGCCGCGCATGATCAGCGTGTCCCAGGCGCTCGGCGCGTAGCCGACCCCGAACTGCTTCAGCACCTCTTCCCCGAGCCCGCGGGAGGCCAGGTACTCCCGGGCCTTGCCGGCTTCCGGCGCGTCGTTGAAGAAGGCCGAATAGAAGCTCGCGGCCCGCTCCAGAAGTTCGGTCAGGCGGTTCCTGGCCTTGCGCCTCTGCTCGGCCTGGGGGTCTTCCTTTTCCCGGGTGACCTCGACCCCGTAGCGGTCGGCCAGAAGCTCGACCGCAGCGGGAAAGTCGATGTTCTCGGTCTCGCAGACGAAATCGAACAGATCGCCGCCGACCTGACAGCCGAAGCAGTGGTAGAGCTTCTCCTCGGCGTGCACTGAAAAGGATGGCGAGCGCTCCTCGTGGAAGGGACAAAGGCCCGTGTAGCGCACCCCCTGACGACGCAGGTCGGTACGCGCCGAGACGATCTCGATCATGTCGGCGGCCGCGCGCACGCGATCGATGGTGTCAGGGGTGAACTTGGACAAGTCGAGCTAGCTTAGACCCCGCCCGGAGTCAGAGTCTGAACCGCTCAGGCACGTACAGGTCGGTGACCTGGGCTGCGCAGTAGCGATCGGTCATGCCGGCCAGCAGGTCGGTCACCCGACGGAGCAGATCGCCCTCGGGATCAAGTTCCGGGACCTGATCCGGATGCTCCATGTAGTACTCGAACAGGATCGCCATGGCGCGGTGGACGCGCTCGTGCTCGGCCCGCGCCGCGGCACCAAGGTAGACCCGGTCGAACATGAACTTGCGAAGTCTCAGCATCGCGCTTCCGAGCCGCTTGCTCTGGCGGATCTCGTCGCCATCCCGGGACTGCTCGACGATGTCCTGCACCAGCGCGTCGATCCTGCCGGAGCCCGTGGGACCGAGCAGGGCGATCTCCTCCGTCGGCAGGTCTGCCGAGTGGAGGACGCCTGCCCGGAGGGCGTCGTCGATGTCGTGGTTTATGTAGGCGACCCGGTCGACCAGCCTCACGATCTGACCCTCGAGGGAAGCGCTCTTGACCGGACCGGTGTGCTTCAGGATGCCCTCCCGGACCGGTTCGTTCAGGTTCAGGCCGCGGCCGTCACGCTCGAGGACCTCGACCACGCGCAGCGAGTGTTCGTTGTGCTTGAACCCCTCTCCGCCGTGTGCCTTGACCGATCGGTCCAGCGCCTGCTCGCCGATGTGCCCGAAGGGCGGGTGGCCGAGATCGTGGCCCAGCCCGATCGCCTCGGTCAGGTCTTCGTTCAGGCCGAGCGCGCGGGCGACCGTCCGGGCGATGCCGGTCGCCTCCAGGGTGTGGGTCAGGCGGGTTCGGTAGTGGTCGCCCTCGGGAGCGATGAAAACCTGCGTCTTGTGCATGAGTCGGCGAAAGGCCTTGCTGTGCACGATCCGGTCGCGGTCTCGCTGAAAAGGGGTGCGCAGGGCGTTGTCCGGCTCCGGTTCGGCCCGGCTCGCCGGGTAGGAAGCGAGCGCCCGCTCCGAGAGGATCTGAGCTTCCCGCTGCCCGGAGCGCTCGGCGAAGTCATCGACCGGGCCTGCACCGGCCTCGCCCCCGCTCACGCGGCCGCCTTCTCCTCGGGCCGAGGCAGCCTCACGTGGGCATGGTGCTCGAGCGTCTCGCCGATCGCGCGGCCGGCCTGGCGGATTGCCCTGGGCTCGGCCTCCGGCGCCTCGCTCATCGGCTTGCCGAGCGCGCTGACCATGAAGTTGTGGGCCTCGGCCGACATCGGAAAGGAGTTCGCCTCACAGGTCGGGCAGACAACGCCGCCCGCGACTCCGGAGAAGGCGGTCAGGTGCTCGTCATTGCCGCAACGCGAGCATCCGGCCAACTCAGGCGCGAACCCGGCTGCGAGGGCGAGCTTGAGCCGAAAGGTGACCATGCCCGAGGGGCCGGCGGCAGGCCCAAGCGGATCGGCGTCGACCAGCGACAGGTAGCGGCAGAGCAGGTTGTAGGCCGGGTGGTTGGGCTCGGAGCCGTCGAGCAGCCTGAGCACGGCACCACAGGCATCGCTCGCGGCCCCGATTCCGCGACCGGAGGAGCGCAGATCTGAATAGCCCTCGACCGTTTCGGCCGAGGTCACGGTGTGCAGATCCCCGCGGCCGCGATGGAGCACCAAAGCGAGCCTGAAGAACGGCTCCAGCCTCCCTCCGAAGCGGGTTTTCGGCTTCCTCGCGCCTTTAGCGATCGCTCCGATCCGGCCAAATTCCCGTGAATACAGGTGGAGGATGCGGTCGGCCTCGCCGTACCGGATGCTGCGAAGCACGATCGCCTCGGTCTTGAAGGTCTTCGACATCCCGCTAAAGGTTGCCGGTCGCATCGGACGACCGGCGGTTCCGGTTCAGCCGGGCTTGCGGCGTCTGCGCCTGAGTCGCTTCTGGCAGGCCGGGCAGAAGTAGGTCGAGCGCCCGCCGACCACGATCCTCACGATCGTCTCACCGCAACGCGGGCAGGGCTCGCCTTCCCTGCGGTGGACCAGAAATTCGTTCTGCATCGAGCCGCTGTCCCCCCGGGCGTCCCGGTAGTCGTCGATCGAGGCTCCACCGAGGTCAAGTCCACGCTGAAGCGCCTCCACCACACCGTCCCGGAGCGCCTCATGATGCTCGGGCTTCATCGAGCCGCCGGGCGAAAGCGGGTGGAGCCCGGCGCGATGGAGCGCTTCGTCGGCATAGATGTTGCCGACCCCGGCGACCACCTTCTGATTGAGCAGGAAGGACTTGAGCGGCCCGGTACGCCCGGCGCTCACCCTGGCCATCTCCTCAACCGTGAAATCAGGCGACAGCGGTTCCACGCCGAGGCGGGCGTCGAAGTACCCCGCAAGCTGGTCGGGCGGCGCCACGAAGCCACGGCCGAATCGTCGCGGGTCGGCGAAGCGCAGCTCTCCGCCGTCGTCGAGAGTGAAGCGGGCCTTCAGATGCTTTTCGTCGTCGCCTGCCCGGTAGATGCGCGCGTCGCCAGGGTTGGCCGAGCCGTCCGGCGCGAGCAGGGTGATGCTGCCGGTCATCCGCAGGTGGATGACCAGCGAGTTGCCGTTGTCGAGTTCGAAGACCAGGTACTTGCCGCGACGGCCGACATCGATGACCGTCCGGCCCTCCGTCGCAGCCTCGAAAGCGGACGGCGATGCCGGCTTGGCGAAGTACGGATCGAGCACCTCGACCGCCTCGAAGGTCCTCCCGGTGAGGTCCGGCTCCAGCTGTCGCCGGATCGTCTCGACTTCGGGAAGCTCAGGCACCCCCGGGTTCTATCAACCCCGGGCTCTGGCCCGCAGGCAGTGCCTGCGGCACAGGGCTCAGTTTGGGCCGGGCTTGATCTCTCCGCCGGCCACTTCGGTATCGATGGCCCCCTGCGCAGCAGCAGAGCCGGTGCTGCCGCCACATCGACCGCGAAGTACGAAGCCGACGCCGACCGCGGCCAGGGCCCCCGCCAGCGGTCCGGCCACGCAGACCCGGTAGGCGCCGAAATCACCACCAACCAGGTCGGGTCCGAAAGTACGGGCAGGGCTCATCGAAGCGCCCGAAATCGGACTTCCCCAGAGCCCGGTCCGGGCGATGTACGACCCGACTGCGATGACACCGAGAGTGCCGACGTTCTGGGCTCCGGAAGCGGTTCCGAAGAAAGTCGTCGCCACTCCTGAGATTGAACTTCGGTCCGGTCGGATCCGGGACCTGATCACTGGCTGGTAGCCCGGGGATGGGACTTGAAGTAGACGTCCTTGAGCTGCTCGCCCGACAGGTGGGTGTACATCTGGGTAGTGGCTACGTCGGCATGACCGAGCATCTCCTGAACCGATCGCAGGTCGCAACCGCCGGCGAGCAGGTGCGTGGCGAAGGAGTGGCGCAGGGTGTGCGGACTCATGCGGTCGTCGAGACCGGCGGTCCGGGCGTGTCCCTGGACGATCTTGTAGAGGCCCTGCCTGGTCATTGCGACACCGCGGAAATTGACGAACAGGGCTTTCTCCGGCCGGCCCTTCACCATTGCCGGCCTGGCCGCGCGCAGATAGCGCTCGATCGCATAGATCGCCTGGCGACCCAGCGGCACGATGCGCTCCTTGCTGCCCTTGCCCCGGGCCTTAAGCATCCCTTGGTGGGTGTCGATGTCGGTCATTTCAAGGTCAACGACTTCGGAAGCGCGAAGGCCGCAGGCGTACATCACTTCGAGGATTGCCCGGTCCCTGAAGACCTGCGGAGAGTCGCCGCGGGGCGCGGCCAGGAGCTGCGAGACCTCGGCCTGATTGAGCACGTTCGGCAGCTTCTTCGCCCGCCGGGGCGAGGCCATCCCGGCGGTCGGATCGTCGACGATCAGCTCTTCTCGACGCAGGTGCTTGTAGAACGAGCGAAGCGCAGCCGTCTTGCGGTGAACCGTTGCCGAAGCGAGCGGCTGCTCGCCGTCCCCCACGCTCAGCTCAGCCGCGTATGCAGCCATCTGCCCGGGCTTGATGTCGGTCGCTTCCATCCCGTTCTCGGAGAGGTAGCGGCCAAACTGGAGCAGGTCAGTGCGGTAGGCATTCAGCGTATTGCGGGAAAGGCCGCGCTCCAGTTCGAGGTAGGCCAGGAACTCCAGAAGGTGGTGCTCGAACCGTGCAGACTCGCGCGGTCGGCTCAGGGGTCGCAACGGCGGGCGGCATGGGTGCTCATTCGTCCCGTCCCCGTCCTACCCTCGCCGCGCAAGGAATCCCCCGCCCGGAAACCGTCAGCCCCGGCGGACGTTCAGGATTCAGCCGAAGAGGATCGATGCCAGACGTGAACCCGCGGCCAGCGGTCCGGCAAAGAACTCGGGATCCTGGTGGAGATCCCGACCCATCGTGCGCGACGGCAGGCCGGATGACTGGTAGCCGTCGAGGTCCACCGGCTCGATCGTCACCCGGTGCTTGCCGCCACCGTCCTCATCGACCAGGTCGGCGAGGTCCTCGGAGCCTTGAGGAAGCGGCAGGTCGACACCCGCAAGCAGCAGCCGCAGCACGCTGCGCGAATGGTGGCTGATGCCACGGTGACGGGGTCGCGGATCGGAGCTCGACAGGCGCGGCGCGAGTACCACCCGGGCACCGAGTGAGAGTCCGGCATGAGCCGCGTCGAGCGCTGCCATGCCGCCGTGACCGTAAGTCGTGGCCGAGCCGAGTATTCCCGGGCCGGGGCCGACGATGGCCGCATCCCAGCCGAGTGCGCCGGCGGCATCGACCGCGCCGATGAGCGTGATTGCCTCCTGGTTTCCGCCATAGGCAGCCCCCGCGGTGACGTGCCCTGCCAGGAGGCCGTTCTCGAGCATGCTGCGCACGTCTCGGGAGAGCGCGCCGGGCAGCGCACCGCCGGTCGTCTGGATGTAACCCACTGACGGCCGCGGACGGTTCTCGGCCATGGCGCGCGAAGCACAGGCCCATGCTGCGGGAGCGAGGTGGCCATGGAGTCCGATCGCCAGGACCGGCACCGCCACTCGCGATTCCGGATCGTCGTCATCGGCCCGGCTGCCTTCGCCGGGCACCTCGCGTTCGATCGTATGGACGGGGTGCTGGAGAGGGCTGTAATTCAGCTTCATCACATGCTCGCCTTCGGCCCCTGGCCCGTTCAGGCCGCGGCTCAGGTTGACCATCACCACGTCGAAGCCGCCTGACCCGAGCGCGAGATCCAGCGCTTCGGTATTTACGACCACTTCGTCCCCGACCTCGCAGGGCCCGACCAGCGCCAGGTCGGCCCAGGCGGGGCGGGTCTCCTCCCCTACCCTCACCTCCAGCGGACCGGTGGCTGCGACGGTGCCTCGGCGGAGCTTCAGCATTGCGCCGCCTCTTCCAGAATCGCTTCGCAGATTTCGAGCATTTCGGCCAGGTTCTCGCGCGGCACGTACTCGTCGTGGGTGTGGTTTTCGTAGGTGCCGTTGGCGAGCAGGACCACGTCGAGTCCGCCGCTGATGAAGACGTTCGCGTCGCTCCCCCCTCCGGTAGACCGTCGGACCGGTTCGTGCCCGCGACCGGAGAGCGCGCGCTCGGCAATTGCCAGAGCCGGCGACTCTTCAGGAACCCGGTAGGCAGCAAACAGTTTCTCGCTGGTGATGTCGACTTCGCAACCGCGCCCGGATGCCGCCCAGACCATCGAGTCGGCCATCGCGGTGACGACTTCGACCGCACGATCAGGCTCGACCGAGCGGGCCTCCCCCAGTACCGAGCACCTTCCAGGCACGATGTTGCCTGAGGTCCCGCCCTCGATCAGCCCGATATTCGCTGTGGTTTCAGGGTCCAGGCGCCCGAGCTCCATTTCGCCGATCGCCGCCGCGGCCGCGGCGATGGCCGAGCGTCCTGCCTCCGGCTGGACTCCGCTGTGGGCTTCCACCCCGGTGAAGCGGCCGGTGATCCGGTGGTGGCTGGGCGCCGCGGTGATCACCTCGCCGATGTCGGTCGCATGGTCGAGGACAAATCCGACTTCTGACCGCAGCAAAGACATGTCGAAGGCGGCGGCGCCGTGAAGGCCCTGCTCCTCCGCGACTGTGAACAGCAGTTCGATCCCGACCGGAGGCGGGTCATCCCGGTGGCGGGCGACCAGTTCGATCAGAACCGCGACAGCGGCCTTGTTGTCTGCACCGAGGATCGTCTTCCCGGCGCTCCGGTACACCCCGTCCTCGAGCACCACCTGAATCTGCCCCTCATGGGGAACCGTGTCCAGGTGGGCGCAGAACATCACGTACTCCGGACGCTGCCCGGGCATCCTCGCGAGCAGATTGCCGCAGCCGGCCCCGGCCGCCGCTGCGCTGCCGTCCTCGTAAACGTCGAGGCCGAATGACTCCAGGTCAGCCCGAACGGCTGCCGCCACGGCTGCCTCTTCACCGGTCGGGCTGGAAATCTCGCAGAGCCTTGCGAACCGGCTCATTCGGAGCTCAGCCGGGGCAGCAGAAGAGCATCAGGAGTTGACGCCCTCCTGGACGGCGTCCGACTCACTTTGCGGCCTGGCCGAGGCCCGTTCTGCGGACGCCTTCATGAATTCGCGGAACAGCGGCTCGGGGCGGTTGGGCCGCGAGTTGAACTCGGGATGAAACTGCGAAGCGACGTAGAACGGATGATCCGGAAGTTCGACGATCTCCACCAGGCGCTCGTCCGGAGATGTGCCGGAACAGACAAGGCCGCGATCCTCCAGCCGGGTCCTGAGCAGGTTGTTCACTTCGTAACGATGACGGTGGCGCTTGTAGATCACGGGGTCGCCGTAGATTTCGGATGCGCGGGTATCAGCGTGTACCTTGACCGGATCGGCGCCGACCCTCATCGTGCCGCCCATGTCGGAGACCTCCTTCTGCTCGGGCAGCAGGTCGACCACCGGATGCGGTGTTTCCGGATCAAATTCGGAGGAGTTGGCACCGTCCATGTCGGCGAGAGAGCGGGCGAACTCGATCACGGCGATCTGCATTCCGAGGCAGATGCCCAGATAAGGGATTCCGTGCTCGCGTGCATACCTCGCCGCTTCAACCTTGCCTTCCACCCCGCGCTCGCCAAAGCCGCCCGGGATCAGAACCCCGTCAATGCCCTCGAGTTCGCTCACATCGAAGTTCTCCGAATCGATCAGGCTGATCTCGACCTTCACCCCGTTGTGGATCGCTCCGTGCTCGAGCGCCTCCATAACCGATTTATACGAATCGGCAAGCTTGATGTACTTGCCGACCAGACCGATTTTCACAGTGCCCTCGGCGCGATCGGCCATTCGCAGCATCTCTTCCCAGTCAGCCAGATCCGGCTGGGGCGCATCGTCGATCCGGAAGTGGTCGAGGATGAAGTCATCGGCACCCTCCGCCCGGTACATCAGCGGGATCTTGTAGACGTTGTCCACGTCCTGGCCGGAGATCACGGCTTCCACCGGAAGGCTGGCGAAGTGCGCGATCTTCTTGCGGATGTCGCGATCAAGCCCGGTTACCGAACGACAGATCAGAGCGTGGGGCTGGATGCCGATCCGCCGCAACTCGTTGACCGAGTGCTGGGTCGGCTTGGTCTTCATCTCACCGGCATGGCTGATGTAGGGAACCAGGGTCAGATGGACGAACATCGCCCGCTTCGGCGTCAACTCGGTGTAGAGCTGGCGGATCGCCTCGAGGAAAGGCAGTGACTCGATGTCGCCGACCGTTCCGCCGATTTCGGTGATCACGAAGTCGACCGCCTTGGTCTCCGCCACGATCAGGATCCGGTTCTTGATCTCGTCGGTGATGTGCGGGATCACCTGCACCGTGCCGCCGAGATAGTCACCGCGTCGCTCGCGACGGATCACCGAGTTGTAGACCGAGCCGGCAGTCACGTTTGACGCCCTCGAGGTGTTCTCGTCGGTGAAGCGCTCGTAATGACCGAGGTCGAGGTCGGTCTCGGCACCGTCCTCGGTCACGAAAACTTCGCCGTGCTGGAACGGACTCATGGTGCCGGGATCGACGTTCAGGTACGGATCGAACTTCTGAATCTGGACGCGGTAACCGCGCGATACGAGCAGCCGGCCGATCGAGGCCGAGGCTATTCCTTTTCCGAGAGCCGAAAGCACTCCGCCGGTGACGAAGATGAAGCGGGTTTCTGACGGGCTCTGGTTGGTCACTTAGGTCTCCCGAGTGAGTCTACAAATCGCAAAGGCGGAAACTTCTCGATCGTCGTCGAGATCGAGCGGAATTCGCCGAAAAGAGTTATCGCCACAACGATCGCCAATGCGACCAGCTTCCCGGTTTCGCCGAGCTGAGTCAAGAGCATCACCCCGGCGACGGCTCCCGCGACGTTGGAGCCCGTATCGCCGAGCATCGCTCTTTCGCGCAGGGTGAACCAGGCCGCGACGATGAACGGACCGATGAACACGCCGAGCAGATCAATCGGAGCAAGGGTCCAGCCCACCAGGCAGAAGCCGGCGACCAGCAGCAGCAGGGTCTTCTCGACCCGGCCTCCGCGCAGGTCGACCAGGTTGAAAGCGTTGGTCACCAGGATCAGCAGCGCGATGTCGGCCACGTACGCCGGCAGTTCGTTTCCGGTGCCGGTGACCACGTAGGCGGCCAGAGCCAGCGCCCCGATCGCCTTCACCGCACCGGTGGAAAGCTCGCCCCTCAGCACCGCGGTGGCGTGACCGCGCCAGCCGCGTGGCGTATCCGGGCTCGAGCCCATGCCCAGCGAGTCGTCCAGCAGTCCGAGGAAGGCGATACCGAGCAGATAGGCGATCCACTGGCGCAGGCCGGGGTCGAGCAGCTCCAGACCGCCACGCTCGTCGAAGAAAGCCAGCGGAGCGAGACTGACCACCGAAGCCGTGACCAGTACGGCCCCCAGCGGGAAGGCGAGTTCACGATCGCGATAGTTGACCCTCAGGTGTCCGGCCCGGATCAGGCCCCTGGCCCCGGCGGGCACGAGTACGAGAGCGACGAGAAAGGCGACCGGCAGGCCGACCCAGACGACCGTTCAGCCCTGCTTTCCGGCGGCTGGGGTTTGATCTCCAGGTCCCGGGGCCGGCCGCAACAGGTCCGGAAGCAGCTGACCCGAGCCCTCCTTGACCCCGAAGCTGCCTTCGGCGCCGGCGAGCACGTAGACCAGGCTGACCCGGCCGGCCGGCTGATCCATGTTGTCGACACTGGACACTCCGTTCTCGGAGAAGTAGGAGACCGAGGACGGATCGGTCCCGACAAGTTCGACCCCGACCACGCTGGCTCTGGTCGATTCCGCCCCTTCGAGCATCGCCGTGTCGAGCTGCTCGCTCAGATCCGCGTTTTCGGCGGACAGATCACCCGGGTCGCCGCGGTAGACGATAAGTCCGTCCAGATTTCCGAACTGTCCACTCGATTGCGACATCAACTCGCTTTGGCTGCGCTCAAACAGGGTTCCGCCCGTGATCAGCTCTCGTCCGACGATCCTGCCGTAGTCGTCAAGCAACGCGGGATTTCGATCAATCCGTGCCAGCGGCGTTCCGTCCAGGGACCCGGCCAGTTCGTCCAGGTCAGGCGGCTGCCGGACGACGCCGGCAGCTACGAGTCTGGCCGATGTCGGACCGATCGCCTGCTCCACAGCATCGGTTATGGAGGCCGGCAGAGAACCGAATCCGACCAGACCGAGCCGGTCACCCCTGAGCTGAAGCTGAGTCAGCGGCGGATAGACGCGATCTCCGAAATCATTGGCCACATCGAGTTCGGCCTGCAGCTCGTCGATATCGCCGCGCGCCTGATCGAGATCGGAGGTCAGACTCGATTCGAGGTCCTTGCGGGTGTTGTCGAGGATGTCGCCGCCGATCTGCGAGCCGATCAGGATCCCGACTGCCAGAGCCAGAAAGATCGCAGCCATCGAGGCAGCGTGGTAGCGGGCGCTGTATCCCATGCTGAGAGCTTAGAACCCGAGCCAGATCTTGACTTTGAGCCAGATCAAGTCGAAGAGGTCGGCCAGCGCGGGCGAGGTCAGCACGACGATCACCAGAAGTACAAGAAAAGCCCCGAGGAACAGTAGAAGCGGACCGACGGTGAGACCCGGGTTGTACAGCCGGCTCACCCCTTTGGCGTCGATCAGGACCTCGCCGATCCGCAACCTCGTCAGGAAGGTGGAAGACATGCCGTCACGGTCCTTGTCGAGGAACTCGATCAGGTTGAAGTGCGCGCCGACCGTGACGATCAGACTGGCCCCCTTCTCGAAGGCCATCAGCATGGCGACGTCCTGGCTGGTTCCGACCGAGGGCAGGACCATGTGGTCCACCCCGAGGTCAACAAGTCGCTGCTGCCCGGGAGCCCGGCCGTCGCGGTAGCCGTGGACGATGATCTCGGCGCCGCAACGCAGGGTCCCGTCGGTTGCCGAGTCCATGTCGCCGAGGATCATGTCGGGGCGATGGCCCGCCTCACGGATAGCGTCCGCTCCTCCGTCGACTCCGATCAGTACCGGCCTCACATCGCCGATGTACGCACGAAGGGCCCTGAGGTCGCGCTTGTAGTTCGGGCCACGGACCACGATCAGAACATGGCGGTCCCGGAAGTCGGTCCGGGTGTCGGGCAGCTCGAAGTTGCCGCTGAGAATCTCCCCTTCATCCTGAATGTGGGTCACGGTGTTCTCTGCGAAAGCGGCAAGGGCGTGCTGGATCTGGAGCTCCTGGGCCTCGAACCTGAGGTCGAGGTCGGGCTTGAACTGCTCGACGCCTTCGGTGACGATCGCGCCGTCCCGCCTGATGATCGGACCGTCGAGCTCGATCCTCTCCCCTTCGACCAACGCCTCGAACAGGTCCGCGTCGGGAAAGTCGATCAGCCTGATTCCCGCTTCGACCATGATCAGCGGGCCGCGATTCGGGTACTTGTCGTCCGAGGAAGGCTCGTTGTTGAGCACGACGCGAACGCCACTTGCGACCAGGTCCTCGGCTGCGATCCGGTCGATGTTGCGATGGCGAATCACCGCGATATCACCCGGTCGAAGCTGCTTGACCAGGTCCTTGGTCTTGCGTCCGAGCCGGACCGTTCCGGCCGCTCCGTCGGACGAAGCCGGGTCGGCGGGCCGGTTCCCGGCTTCGCGCGAGCCCGCCCTGTTGATCATGGCGCTCACCCGTTGAGGGTAATGCCTACCGCCCGGACGCCACCAGTTCACGCGCATGACGGGTTGCGGCCTCGTCGTTGCTCGAGGCTCCCAGCATGCGACGGATCTCGGCGACCACGCCCTCTCCCGAGAGTGCCTCGACCGTAGCCAGAGCCGGCTCGACCGCTGCATCCTTGCTCACGGTGAAGTGCGTATCGGCCTTCGAAGCCACCTGCGGCAGATGCGTAATTGCAATGACCTGGCGGCCGCTCGCCACCGATCGCAGTTTCTCCCCGACAACTGAAGCGGTGTTGCCGCCGATACCGGCGTCGATCTCGTCGAATACCAGCGCGCGACTGCCGTCGCCGGCTCCCGCACCGGCCAGGGCCAGCATCACCCGGGACAGCTCGCCGCCCGAGGCCGAGTCCCTCAGCGGCTGGGCCGCCATGCCGGCATTGGTCGCAAGCATGAACTCGACCGTCTCGGCTCCCGAGGGCCCGAAACCGTCGGCGACCGGTTTCATCTCGATGCTCAGGCTTTCACCATCCATCGCCAGATCGGCGAGGTCGGCGCTCACCCGGGAGGCGAGGCCCCCGGCCGCCCGTGCTCTACCGGCGGTCAGCTGCTTTGCGGCATCGGCCATCTGTTGCGAAAGTCCGTCCACCGCCGAGGCCAGTTCCTGCTCCCTGCTCTCGCTGTTTTCGAGCGCCTCGATCTGCCCCCGGCACCACTCGCCGTGGGCCAGCACGGCTGCGATCGAGCCTCCGTGCTTTCGCCGCAGACGGTCGAGTTCGTCCAACCGCTGCTCGATTCCGGCGAGCCCCTCGGGATCAGCGTCGATCCCGCCGGCGTAGTCACGCAGTTCGATCCCCAGGTCGTCCATCTCAAGCAGGAGGCTCTCGACCCTTGCGATCAGCGGATCAAGCTGCCCGTCGACCCCCTGGATCGGAGCCAGATGCAGACGAAGCACCTGAGACTTCGGCCGATGCGCCGCCATCGGTGCCGTCGCCACGCAGAGCGGATCCGGCTGCTGCCGCAGCGCTGCGCAGTGACTCGGCGTGGCGCAAACGGTCGCGATCAGCCTCAAGCTGCTCGACTTCGCCCTGCCGGGGGGAAACCTCTTCGATCTCGGTCAGCTCGAAGCGGTGGAGGTCGAGTTCGCGTTCCCGAGCCTGATCGCCCGTCCTGAGCGCGTCCAGCTCGAGCACGGCGGCCCGGTGACCGGCGAAAAGCTGCCGGTATCGCTCGACCAGCTCCGCCTGGGCCTCGCCGCCGGCCCCGTCGACCATCTGCAGCTGGGCCGAGCCGATGGTCAGGCGTCGGTGCTCATGCTGGCCGTAGAAAGCGAGCAGGTCCGCGGTGACCATCTGGAGCTCCGGTGCACTGGCCGAACGTCCGGCAATGAAGGCCGAGGTCCGGCCGCCCGACGACACCCGACGGCCGAGGACCAGCTCCTCGATCCCTTCGGGCAGCCGCTCGCGGATCTCGTTGTAGCGAGGCTCCGTGGACCAACCCTCCGGCAGGTCGAAGACCCCCTCCACCCAGGCCTCCGGCGCACCGGGGCGAACGATCCCCTTGCGCGCCTTGCCACCCATCAGCAGGTCGAGCGAATGGGCGAGGATCGTCTTGCCGGCGCCGGTCTCGCCGGTCAGCACGTTCAGACCGGGTCCGAGCAGCAGCTCGGCGCGCTCGATCAGCAGCAGGTTTTCTATTCGGAGCTCGCGAAGCACGACTCCCTGTTTAGCACCGAAACCGGACGTTTCAGACGGCCAGGTGGCCGAATTTCTCCCGGATCCGCAGGTAGAAGTTGGAGCCAGGCAGCTGAGCCAGGCGAGCCATTTCGCGGCGGAAACGGACTTCGGCCTCGGCTCCGGGAGCCAGCTCGCCGATGCCGACCCCGTCAACTGCGGCCTCGACCGAATCGCGGCTGCGGTGATTCACCACCACGAGAACATCCTCGGGGGCCACGACCAGCGCCCTCGCGGTCAGCGTATGCGGCGCGATGTAGGTCACCGCGTAGCCATCCACGCCCCAGGCGAGGATCGGGCCGTTGTTGGCCAGGTTGTAGCCGGTTGACCCGGTCGCGGTCGATGCGACCAGCCCGTCGCACCTCACATGCCCGACCTCTTCCCCGGCGATCCGGTAGCTGAGCTCGGCCACAGAGCTCTCCGGACGTCGGCTGAAGCTCACATCATTCAGCCCGACCGCTGAGGTCTCCCCCATTTTGACCTCGAGGCCCGGGAGGTCGAGCGACTCGATATCCCCGGCGAAGGCGCGGTCCAGACCGGTTTCGAGGTCCGCGCCTTCGACCGCTGCCAGAAAGCCGACCCGGCCGAAGTTGACCCCGAAGACAGGGATCTTCGTGCCGGTAGTGGCCCGCAGGGCACGCAGAATCGTCCCGTCGCCCCCGAGCACCACACTGAGCTGCGAGCTGCGGTCGCCGAGATCTTCGCTCGCGACCATCTGCCAGCCGTGACGCGCGGCCGTCGCCATCGCGGTCTCGGTCGCCCGATCCATGCCTTCCGCGTGTCCGTGGGTGAACAGCGCTGCCAGCGGTGCGCTCATAGCTCCACACCCTCGCAGAGTGCGGCTCCGTCCGCCGCTCCGTCGCCGCTTTGACCGAGACGGATAAATGTCTCCAGGTTGCCCTTCGGTCCCGGCAGCCCGGTCGGAGCGACGCCGAGTAGCGACAGGCCGAGGCTCCGGCAGTAGTCCGCGACCCCGACAACGGCCTCGCGGCGGTCCTCGGGCTTCCTCACCACTCCACCCCGGCCGACCCGCTTGCGGCCGAGCTCGAATTGCGGCTTGACCATGGCGAGGATTTCGCCCTCAGGGGCCATCGTCTTCACAACCGCCGGGATCACCTTGGTCAGCGAGATGAAGGAAACATCGACCACCGCCAGTTGAGGCGCGGCCACAAGGTCTGAAGGCAGCAGGTCCCGGGCGTTCAGGCGCTCGACCACGATCACCCGGGGATCGTCCCGCATGGTCTGGTCGATCTGGCCGTATGCGACGTCCAGGGCGGTCACGCGCTCAGCTCCCCTCTGAAGAAGGCAGTCGGTGAAACCACCGGTCGAAGCGCCGACATCGAGGCATTCCAGCCCGGACGGGTCGATTCCCAGCCGGTCGAGCGCGTTGGCCAGCTTGATTCCGCCCCGGGATACGTAAGGACGCTCGCCGATGATCTCTATCGCCTGATCCGCCTTGACTTCCTGGCTGGGCCGCAGAGCGACCGGCCCGTCGGCCCCGAGCTTCACGTGACCAGCCCGAACGGCCTGCGCCGCAGCGGTGCGCGAGGTAAACAGACCGCGCTCAGTCAGCAGCAAGTCCAGTCTTGAGCGTTTTCCGGCCATACCTGCAAGTTAGCGCGGTTGAGGCGGATCGACCGATGCGACTGTGACTCGACTCACACACAGAAACTCATTGTTTACGTACCTTGTCCTCAGGAATCAGAATCATGAATAACCGTCCGGTGAACATAGACATCCACAACGCGTTGGTTCTCGCGACTGCGCCGCTGATGATGGTCGTCCCGTACCTCCTGACTTTCAACCCGGCAGTCGGCCTCATGTCTTTCCTGCTGGGGGCGCTGCTGATGGGCGTCGCCCTCGCAGGCTCCACCGACGAAGTCGTGGTTCCCTCCTCGGCCATCGCAGGCTTCGACTGGACGCTCGGCCTCACGATCCTCGGGATCGGCGTCGCCAGCGGAATCTTCGGCAATCAACCCGTCGCCACAATCTTCATGGTTGGATTCGGCGCTGCTCACTTGGCCCTTACCGCGGTTACGCGGTATGGCGCCCGCGGCGCATGAAGAGTTCAACTACCTCCCAGTGATCAAAAACACATAAGAGATCAAGAATCTCTCTCCTCCCAAGTAGCACCGAGAACCCCGCCCTCCCAGCGGGGTTCTCACTTTGCAGGGGCGAAGCGGCGGCGTCGGGTGCTCAGCGTAATGTTGGCGCGTGACTTCCTTCACTGAACAGGCGGACCGGCTCGCCGGACAACTCGAAGCCGAGCTTGCCGGAGGGTCGCGGCAGCCGGCGATCGACGGCGGCCTCGAGCGCCTCAGGCAGAGCTGGCGTGACCTGTCTCCTGGCGCCAGAACGAGCGCCGGTCCCGCTGCGAAACGAATCGCCGCGCTGGTGGAAGGCCGTCCCGATTCTCCGCCGGTCACCCCCCGGACGGAGCCGGATCTCCCTGACGAGCCGCCGCCTGATCGAGGCCGCCAGCTGACCCAGGAGCCCCCGCGTCTCGAAGAGCCTCCGCTTCCCGAAGAACCGGACTGGACCTCCTCCTTCTCTGGCGAGGGCAATGGCGGTCCGCCGCGCGATGAACTGGCCGAAGCGACCCTGGCCCTCCAGGGTCTGGAGCGGATTGAAGATGACGACGCGGCCCCGATCCGCGTATTCGACGGGTCGCCCGATCCCGATGCCCTGCTCGCCCACATGGGCTATGACAATTTCCGGCCCGGCCAGCGCGATGCGGTCGCAGCCGCCCTGGACGCCAGGGACTGCCTGATCGTGATGCCGACCGGCGGCGGCAAGAGCCTCTGCTACCAGATTCCCGGCCTGGCGACCCCGGACCTCACCCTGGTGGTCAGTCCGCTGATCGCACTGATGGCCGATCAGGTCCGGCGACTGCGCTCGGAAGGGCACCCTGCGGTGATGTTCGCGTCGGGCCTGAGCGAGGAGGCTTCGAGGGCCTCGTTTGACGCGGTCAGGGACGGCTCCGCCCGGATCGCTTACTGCTCCCCGGAGAGATTCGGGTCCTCATCCTTTCTCGATCTGATCGCGACCCGCAAGATCGACCTGCTGGCGATCGACGAAGCCCACTGCCTCTCGGAGTGGGGTCATGACTTCCGCCCGGACTACCTGCGCCTGCCGAAGGTCGCCGAGCGGCTCGGCAGGCCGCCGGTCATGGCCTGCACCGCCACCGCGACACCTCAGGTTGCCGAGGAGATCAGTCGGCGGATGGGCATGGACCAGCCGGTGGAGGTCCATTCCGGTTTCGACCGGCCCAACCTCAGCTTCGACACGGTCCCGCTGGAAGGCAAGGGCTCGAAGGCGCGCAAAGCCGCGCTGCTCGAATTCGGCCTGAAGGACCCCGAAAACCGGCCCGCGATCGTCTACTGCGGCACCCGCAAGGACACCGAAGAGGTTGCCGATGACCTCCGTGCAGCAGGGATCACCGCTGTCGCCTACCACGCCGGCATGGCGCCAGATGACCGCGCCTCGGCGCAACTGCGCTTCATGGAAGGAGATGTCGACGTGGTCGCCGCGACCAATGCTTTCGGGATGGGTATCGACAAGGCCAACGTGCGCTCGGTCTGGCACTGGGCGATCCCTTCCAGCGTCGAGGCCTACTACCAGGAGGCCGGCCGCGGGGGCCGTGACGGACTGCCGGCGCGTGCGGTGCTGCTGGCGATGCGATCCGACCTGGGCCGCCTGGTCCGCTTCAACGAGCAGCGCAAGGTCGATCCGAACGACGTACTGACCTACGTCGCCGGCCTCGGCGCCCGGGCCGACGGCGACGGCAGCGCGATCATCGATGCTCCGAGGACCGACTCGGAGAGGACCCGCCTGGCCGTGGCCGAGCGCGCCGGCGCACTCGCCGTCGACCCTTCATCCGGCGGAAGGCTGCTGGTTCAGATTGCCGACGACTTCGACCCCTCGAAGCTGGGCCCGGCCTGTCGAGTGGCCGAAGACCGTGGCTGGCGCGCCTACCGCGCGGTCGAGGCCTTCAGCTTCTCCGACCAGTGCAGGCGGCGGCAGCTACTCGACCACTTTGGCGACCACAGCGAACTGCACCCCGAAGGCCGCTGCTGCGACGTCTGCGACCCCGACGGCTGGCTGCCGGATCCCGACACAATCGCGGTCAAGCGCTCGCGTGCGACCCCCAAGGGGCGTGGCAGGTCAGCGCCCCCGCCCGACCTCGCAGGCGACGACGAAGCGCTCTACGAGGAGTTGCGCAAGTGGCGCCTGGGTGCCGCCGGAGACAAGCCCGCCTACCACGTGGCATCGAACCGGACACTGATCGCAATCGCCACAAGCAAGCCCGCCGACGAAGACGAACTCGCCGCAATCGGCGGAGTCGGCCCGGCCTTCCTTGAGAAGTACGGCGGTCCGGTTCTGCGAATCGTCTCCGGCTACGCCTGAGCAATCCGAGGCGGCCCAACGGTCGAAGTGACACGGGACCCCGCGTCCAGTCGATACACCGATGTCGGTTGGATGAAGCTCCTCGAGAACCATCAGCTTCGCGAGCTTGTCCGGTTCCAGGCCCATCCCCCGTTTGGTCGCGGTGCGTTGCCGAAGCATGAACTTGTTCAAGAAAGGCTTGAGCAGTCTCGGGTTCCCGCGGAGTCCACGGGAGAGCGACGGTCCAACTCTCGCGGCAATCTCGAGCGCGGACATCAAATCATCAGGGACTTGGTGCTTGACTGTCCGCTTGACTGCATGATTTGGCGGTCCTTCCGGCCGGGTCCGGTCTCCGCAACCCTGCGACCGATCCCGAACGGAATCGGCCCGGGCCTATGAGGCTTCCGCGAGCCGAGCGATGCGGTCGTCCAGGGTCGGGTGGGTCCGCGTCAATCGGTCGATGAATGTCTCATGCTCCGGATCAGCCTCGGGGTACGCCTGCTTCAGCCTGGCTAAGGCCCTGCTCATCTCCCGGCCCATGCCCAGATCCTGCGCGTAGCTGTCAGCCTCGAATTCCGTTCGCCTCCCGATGATGCGCATCAGCAGGATCGTTCCCTCCAACAGGACGAAAAGGACCAACGCGGGACCCAGCAGAAAGACGGCCAGCCCTGCCAGAAGCAGGATGCCGACGCACCCACAGCCTCCCCTGCTGACCGCGATCAGAATCGCAATCAGCGCGAACATCAGGTTGAGCAGGAACTCGGCCGGCCGGGCGTACCACCATTGGAGCACGATCGCTCCGATGTGGCGCTTGGTGTGATGGCCGAGCTCGTGTGCCATGACCGCAATGAGCTCCGGGTCGCCGAGAGTGTCGAGCATGCCCTGCTCGATGCTGACCATCGAATCACCGGTGGCGAATGCGTTGACAGTCGGCTGGTCGGTCATCACGAGCCGGTATGCGCCCGGGTTCAGGCCGGCCCGTTGGCACACCTCGTTCCAGAGCGGAACCAGCCGGGTGCGCTCGAGCTCATTCATATCCCGGCAGCCGTTCCGCTTCCGCCACCAGTGCCTGTCGGCGAAGCCGGTGAGAAACAGCGGGCCCGCGAGTGTCCAGGGCACGACGATGAAAGCGAGGACGATCCAGGCATCCTGGTTCGACGCCTCTTCGCCGTTCAGGAATGAGGAGATCAGAAACGCCAGCGGCACGCCGACGAACGCGACCGAGATCAGCCAGATACCGAATACGACGAAAAAAGCAGCCAGAGCGATCGAGGAGGCATCCTTCTTCTGGTCCATCGGCCAATCATTTCGCAGATCCGACGTCGACTCTCCGTCTAGCGCTTCAAGGTCACTGACAGCTTCGATCTCTTCAGGTTGCCCGCGTCGTCTGAAAGCGTGACGCCGACCTTCGCCTTGCCCCGGGACGCCTTCAGGGCCCTGACGATCTTCTGCGTGTCCCCGGACCTGGCCGGCTTCAGCTTCAGGATCGCCGACCTGAACCGGGCAACTGACTTCGAGACCACCCTGAGCTTGTAGGACTTCCGCTTGACCGTGATCCTGCCGGAGGCCTTGGCGTCGAGGCCCTCCTTCGCCTTCACCGCGACCTTGACGAATACCTTTCCGCCCTTCTGCTTCTGGGTCCTGTTCGCTGTGGCACTGCCGTAGACACCGACGACAATGTCGACCCCGTCCAACCTCATCACTGCATCCCTGAGCCTCTCTCTCATCGGCGACCCGGAGAGGCGCCCGTAGATCCCGCCCGACCCGCACGATGCGCCAAAGCTCGTATCGCCCACGAGCCGATACTGGCCACCACCGGCCGCAACCACGAGCGGCCCGCCGCTGTCCCCGGAACATGTGTCGCGCCCAGGAGCGAAGGCGCAGAGCATCACCGAGGCCTCCGAACTACTGAGGCCCCACTCATCTCGGCACTTGTTATCGCCGACTATCGAGAGTGAGACTTCCTGCAGGACATCGCGGTCGGCATCGGGGTTCGTGTCGCCCCATCCGGTAGCGAAGGCCTCGCGGCCCGGGGCCCACAGCCTCGACTCATCCGCACTCGCGAGCTTGATCGGCTTCGAGGGAACGGACTGGCTCAATCGAACGACAACGACATCCCATGCGTTGCTGTTGGGGTTGTACAGCTGCCTGCCGGATGCGTCCGTGAGGTAGAAGTAGTCGTCGACGGGCACCTCGACCCCCTCACTGCTGCTCAGGCGCGTCCGGCCGGAGACGATCGCGTATTGCGACGGCGCGGACCATCCGCTTCCGGAGTAGAAGCAGTGGGCGGCAGACAGGACGACTCGCGGCGTCACAAGGCTCCCGCCGCAGATCTGGCGGTTGAACGCGTTGCCCTCGTTAAACGAGGGGTTCAGCGTCAGCGCAACCTGCCATGGCCGCTTCTGGATGGTCGTGGCCGTACCCCCGACGATGCTGATGCCTGCGCGCCTCTCCAGCGGACGCGGCGCCGGCGCTGCAGGTGGATCCGCTTCCGCCTGCCCGAGGTAGAGGCCGTCGCCCGGCGAGGGACCGGCGGCCGCAGAAGGACCGGCGCCGAGCGCCGCGGACAGCCCGATCGCCATGACCAGAAAGGCCGCACAGATCGCCCGGACAAACCACGGCGTTCTCTTGTCACTTTCCCGCTCCGACACCCGAATCGCGATTTTACTCGCCATTGCTCTCGGGTCAAGGACGGCCGCCTTCATCCGTCCTGTCACAACGGGGCCCGATTCGTTTCTCAGGTGGACGCGCGGGCAACGGATTGGGTGAAGGGGCGCCGGGATCGTCCTCACCCCGCTGACGTCATCCGGAGCGGCTACTGTCAAAACAGGTCACGCCCGTGCCCTGCAAATCCAACGGGATGGAGAATTTCAAATGAAGCTCGTGGGACTCACGCTGGTGTTCGCCGCTCTCTCGCTTGGCGCGTCCGCCTGCGGTGGTGGTGGCGAATCGACGATCACTAAAGACGATTACATCGCGCAGGCGAACGAGATATGCAAGACGGCGGGCGGACAGACCGAAGCCGCCGCACAGGATGCGCTCTCGGACAATCCGAGCGATGCGGAGATCGAGGCTTTCTGGAACGAGACTGCCAGACCAGCGGCCGAAGACCAGGTCCAGCAGATCCGGGACCTCGGTGCGCCGGAAGGAGACGAAGCCGAGATCGAGGCGCTGCTCGCAGAAGTCGAGTCGGCAATCGAGGGGACGCAGGAGGCCGTCGAAGCCGGCACCGTCGGAGAGGGTGCGGACCCGTTCGACGAAGCCGACCGCCTGAGCATCGAATACGGCCTCACGGAGTGCGCCGATTGATGTATCGGTCGCCGCCGGGAGGGAACTCCTCCGGAATCGCGCCCGTGCAGGCCGATAGGTCGAGGTGAATGGATCTGAGCAGGTGACCATTCGACCCCGGTCGAAACGAAGCTACGGCTGATCCGTTCAGCGGCATCCCGTTCGCCCCTTCTGTCTCTTCCCACGGACCCATGGGACGGATGGGACTCATGCGTCGGTGGCACCGCAGTCCCACCCCGAGACGAGCGATTGGATTTTTTGCCCCCACTGCCATATGCTCGTTTTCGTGTCCGCACCGTCGCGATCTCTGTTCGCCGTCATGCTCCTTCCGATCCTCGCAGTCCTCCTCGCCGTCGCCACGCTTCCCGCTGCCGCCGGTGCCGCTGTCTTCTGCGCGCCGGCGCCATGCTCCGAGGGCACGCCGGCCGCGACTATCCAGGATGCGCTCGACGCAGCCGATGCGAACGTCGGCCCGGACGAGGTCGCCGTCACTGCCGGCACCCACAACGTCGGGACCGGCTTGCAGAACCTCGACGAGGAGACTGAGCTCCGTGGCGCCGGCGTCGGCGAGACGATCATCACCGGCGACGACTTTCCGCTCGCCGATCCGGGAACGGGCCGGACGCTGGTCACAGGCAAGTACTCGAGCCTCCACGATATGACCCTGCGCCTGCCCTCGGCCGTCACCTCGGGCAACTCGAACTGGACCGGCGCCGACATCTACGACGCCGCCGTCGAGGACATCGCAATCGACGCCCTTGGCGCGACCTTCGGCCCCGGCTTCAACGACGGATCCGGTCAGGCGATGCTGATCCGCAGCGGCACGATCCGCAACCTCGACATCGACATCCCGCTCGATGCCGACGCCACTGGACTGCAGGCCGGGGCTATCGGCGGTACCTTCGACCTCGCGGACGTGAATATCAGCGCGCCGCGCGCGTTCACGAGCGTTCCCCAGGCCGACCCTGATCCCGTCACGGTCCGCGCAAAGCGCTTCCGGATCACGTCGAACAGGGGCGTCCAGGTCGTCGACGGCTTCCTTGAGTTGAGCGACTCGGTGATCGACATCTCGGCAGCGCCCTCGTCCTCCGATCCCGAGGATTTCCCGGTCGGCATCGAGGTCTTCGACGGCCGCCCCCGAGCCCGGCTGGCCTCATCATGGACCGCGTCACCCTGATCGGCAACGGCGACGCGAAGGCGACCGCGATGAGCGTCGCCGGCCAGGGCGGGATTCCGGCCACCAACCTGCGGGCCCGCCACGTCGCCGCCTCCGATTTCCGCCGCACGCTGGGATTCGCGAACTTCAGCTCGAACCCGTCGGCGAGGATCAGCTTCTCGAACGTCCCGACCCGAACCGGCTCGATCTTCAACTTCGGCGAGGACCCCGCAACGCTCGGCGGCAATCAGAGCTTCGGCAATCGCGGCGGCAAACCGATGCTGCTGCCGAACCTCGGCCTGCCGTTCGGCTCGCCCGCCGTAGACATCGGCGGCGCGGACCTGCTGCCGGGAGCCCCCACCGACCTCGCGGGCAACCCGCGTCCGGCCGACGGCGACGGCAACGGCACCGTCCTCAACGACGCCGGAGCCTTCGAGCGTGTCTACTCACGCGACGGCGCCACGCTGACGATCAGGTCGAGGAAGGTGAAGCTGAACAAGAAGGGCAGGGGCGCGGTCGCCCTCACCTGCCCGCCTGCGACCGAGCAGCCCTCGCCCTGCAAGACGACGGTGATGTTGAAGACGAGCAGCAAGGTCAGGTTCAAGGGCAAGAAGAGGCGCCTGATGATCGCAAGGTCGAAGCAGGTGACGATCCCGGCCGGCAAGACGAAGCTTGCCAGGATCAAGGTCGGGAACGCGAGGCTCAAACTGCTGCTCAAGGACAGGAAGTCGCGCAAGGTCGAGGTCACGGCCAGGGTCACGGACGGCAACGGCGAACGGGGCAAAGTCACCAGGAAGGTAAAGCTGAAGCCGTAGCCTGAGCCCGGCCACCGAGTGGAGCGGAGTCGAGCAAGCGGTATCGGAGGTGCTGGTTGACCTCCAACCAAACCCAAGGCCACGGATTCGAACCTGCGTACTTCGGTTTCGTAGACCGATTCGGTTGAGGGTCCGGGTTCAGCCGGAAGTGACTCGTCCGCCGAGGGCGGCGGTGACCTTTTCGACGACGTCGGCGGCGGTGAAGCCGACTTCTTCGTGGAGCAGGTTCGGTTTTCCGTGAGTGACGTAGCGGTCGGGCAGTCCGACTCTCATCACCCTGGCGCGCTCGCCGGGGTTGGGGAAGCTGTCCTCGAGGTGCTCAAGCACGGCTGATCCGAAGCCGCCCTGGAGGACCCCTTCTTCGATCGTCACCACCAGGTCGTGAGCGACTGCGAGTCGTTCGACCAGCTCGGTGTCAAGAGGCTTGACGAAGCGCGCATCGGCGACAGTCACCTTGAGGCCGCTCTCTTCCAGCAGGTCCGCGGCTTCAAGTGCCAGACCGACCCCGGTGCCGTAGCCGAGCAGAGCGACCTGTTCACCGTTCCTGAGGGTCTCGCCGGTCCCGACCGGGATGCTCTCCCCCTCCTCCGGCACCTCGACCCCCACGGCGGCTCCGCGAGGGTAACGAAGCGCAGACGGGCCGTCGAACTCGATCGCCGTCTTCAGCATGTGGACCAGCATCGCTTCGTCGCGCGGGGCCATCACGATCACATGCGGCAGTGGCCGGAAGTAAGCGATGTCGAAGACGCCGTGATGAGTGGGACCGTCGTCGCCGACCAGCCCCGCCCGGTCCATCACGAAGGTGACATCCAGCTTCTGCAGGCATACGTCGTGGACGATCTGGTCATAGGCGCGCTGGAGAAAAGTCGAGTAGATCGCGCATACGGGCTTGCCGCCCTGCAACGCGATGCCGCTGGCCATCAGCACCGCATTCTGTTCGGCGATGCCGACGTCGTAGTACTGATCGGGACGCTCGTCGGCAAGCTTCTGCAGTCCGGTTCCGCCGGCCATCGCGGCGGTGATGCCGATGACGCGGGGGTCGGCTGCTGCCTCTCGCACCAGCGCTTCGCCGAATACCTGGGTGTACTGCGGAGGGCCCGCCTTCGGCTCGGGCGGCTCGAGCATCTCCGGCGCGATCGAAGCCGGGGCGTCGGATTCCTGGATCGGGATCAGCTTCGGCTTCTTCTTCGGTGCGGGCTCACCGTCGACGATCGAGCCGGGCTTGGCCGCATGCCAGGTCTCCATGCCGGCGAGGCCACCGTCTTCAGCCGGCGAGAAACCCCGTCCCTTGACCGTGTGAACGTGGACGACAACCGGTCGATCCGCGTCCAGAGCCTCACTGAGCGCCTGCCTCAGGGCACCCACATCGTGGCCGTCGATGATCCCCATGTAGGCGAGGTCCAGTTCCTCGAACAGGAGGCCCGGGGCCCAGTAGGCCTTGATCGCGGACTTCAGTTCCGGTCCGAGTCTTTCGATCCTCTTGCCGAGGCCGAGCGGCAGCTTGGTCAGCCTGGTCTCCACCCCTTCGCGGGCGTGGAAGAGGCCGGGCTTCAGGCGGGTGCGCTGGAAGTAGCTCGCCAAGGCGCCGACGTTGGGGGAAATCGACATACCGTTGTCGTTGAGCAGGATCACCATCGGGGTCTCCAGCCCCCCGGCGGCATGCATCGCCTCGTAGGCGACGCCTCCGGTCAGGGCTCCGTCACCGATCACGGCAACGACCTTGCCGTCCTGGCCGATGCCCTTTCGCATCGCTTCCTTCAGACCGAGCCCGTAGGAGATCGAGGTCGAAGCATGACCGGCGCCCATGATGTCGTGGACTGATTCCTCTATCGCGCAGAACGGGGCCAGTCCGTCGTACTGGCGGATCGTCGGTAACTGGTCGCGGCGGCCGGTCAGGATCTTGTGCGGATAGGACTGGTGGCCGACGTCCCACAGGATCCGGTCCCGGGGTGAGTCAAGCAGGCTGTGGAGCGCGACGGCTATCTCGCAGCTGCCCAGATTCGCGCCGAAATGACCACCGATCTCGCCGATCACTTCGATTATGTAAGTGCGGACTTCCTCGGCGACCTGCTGAAGCTCTTCATCGCTGAAGCCCTTGAGGTCCTGGGGGCCGTCGATGCCGGGAAGTAGCGGCTGCGGCGGAGTCTTGGGGGGTTCCTGGGAGTTCGGGGTCACGTTTCTCTCCGGTAAATGTAGTCGGCCACGGCCCTGAGCGATCCTGTTTCACCGCCAGCTGCCTCCAGCGCCGAAACTGCGCGGGTATGCGACTCGCCCGCCAGCTCTCGCGCCCGGTCCAGACCGTGGAGGCTGACGAATGTCAGCTTCCCGTGGCGCTCATCGCTCCCGCTGGGCTTTCCCAGCTCCTTGTCGCTGCCGGTGACGTCGAGAATGTCATCGACGATCTGGAACAGGATTCCGAGTTCTGTGGCAAAGAGTTCGAAGGGCTGTCGCTCGTCGGGCGCCACGCCGGCATAAGCCAGAGAGCATTCAACGCTTGCACGGATCAGGCGGCCGGTCTTCAGTGAGTGGAGTTCGAGCAGCGCCTCGGCGTCCAGGTGGGAGGCAGTGACGTCTACATACTGCCCGCCGACCATGCCGGTGACGCCGGTCGCGCCGGCCAGCAGGGTGACCGCTTCGAGTATGCGTTCGGGCTCGCCGGGCACAGCCGCTAGCGTTCTCATCGCTTCCGCAAACAACCCGTCACCCGCCAGGATCGCAACCGCCTCGCCGTAGCGGATGTGGGAAGTGGGCTTTCCGCGTCGCAGGTCGTCGTCGTCCATCGCCGGCAGATCGTCGTGGACCAGTGAATAGGTGTGGACCATCTCGATCGCGGCGGCGATGTCGAGGTAGTCGGCTACCGGCTCGCCGAGTGCCCGTGCTGTCGCCAGGCAGAGCACCGGCCGGATCCGCTTGCCACCGGCCAGCAGTGAATAGCGCATCGCCTCGTCGAGGCCTGCGGTCGCATCCCCCGACGAAAAGGAGACTGTCTCGAGGTGACGGTCGACCGCTTCGCGCAGGTCGTCCGGGTAACTCAACTTTCCTGCTCCAGGCGTGCGACCGCCTGCGCCGCCTCCCGGGCTGCCTCCGCTGTCAAGTCCGCGGCCTCGGCAGCGAGTTCACCGGCTTCGATGTCGGAAACGCTGTCCTTGTTCATCTCCGCCGTGACCTGGTTCAGGCGGTCCCTGATCTCTTCAAGTCTGCTGCTCATGGAGCCTCAGGCTCCATTTCGCGCTCTGCGGAGCCGAGGATTCCGTTGACGAAGCCGGGCGCGTCGGCACCGCAGTACTTCTTTGCGGTTTCGACCGCTTCGTCTATTGCCACCTCGGCCGGAACGTCATCGCGAAAGCGCATCTCGTAGAGCGCTACGCGCAGGATGTTTCTCTCCAGAGGGGCGATGCGCTCCAGGCTCCAGCCCTTGGCAAAGTCAGAGATCGTGCGGTCCAGCAGTTCGCGGTTCTGCTCGACACCCTCGGCCAGCTCGATCGTGAAAGGCCTGGAGTCGGCAAGCAGGGTCGAAAGGGGCCGGTCGGTCACGTCCTGCTGGTAACAGGCGAAAACCGCATCACGGCGCTGATCAGATCGGCGCATCAGTCAAGGATACGGCTACTCGTGGATGGTGGCGGTGATGCTTCGCACACCGCCGTGGTCACGGTGTTCGCAGAGGTAGATGCCCTGCCAGGTCCCGAGGTCGAGTTTTCCGGCGGTCACCGGGAGGGTAAGTTCGAAGCCGGTGATCGTGCCTTTGATGTGTGCCGGCATGTCGTCGGGTCCTTCAAGCGAGTGGACCCAGTCGAAGCCCTCGGGCACAGCGAGATCCGCCCAGGCGCGAAGGTCGCGCCGCACGTCGGGTGAGGCGTTCTCGTTGATCGTCAGCGAGGCCGAGGTATGGCGGATCAGCAGGTTGAGCAGACCGACCTCGACCGACTCGAGTTCTGGCAGCGCAGCGACTACCTCCCCTGTGATCAGGTGAAAACCGCGAGGCCTTGGCTCAAGTGTGATCCGGCGGCGGATCATCTGGCCGCGGAGTTCCTGGCAGCAGGCCGATAGCTGCCCGCCCCCATCAGTTCAGGCGCGGGAGACGTACTCGGCCGTGCGCGTATCGACCCGGATCATCTCGCCCTCTTCGATGAAGAGCGGAACCTGCACCTCGACTCCGGATTCGAGCGTGGCCGGCTTGCTGCCGCCGCCAGAGGCGGTGTCGCCCTTGAGGCCCGGTTCGGTCTTGGCGACTTTCGCGTCGATCGCGCTGGCCACCTGAACCTCGGTCGCGTTCTCGTCGACGAACAGCACCTCGACCTCGTCGTTGGGCTGGACCCAGCGCATCGCATCGGCAGCGAGTTCGGCCGGCAGTTCGATCTGGTCGTAGTTGCGGCTGTCCATGAAGACGATCATGTCGCCGGAGTCGTAGAGGTACTGCATCTTGCGCGACTCGGTGCGGACCGGGCGGAACTTCTCGCCGGCCCTGAAGGTCTTGTCCTGGACCGTGCCGTCCTCGATCTTGCGCAGCTTGGTCCGGACGAAGTGCACCACCCTTGCCCGGCTTCACATGCTGGAACTCGATGATTCGCATGATCTTGCCGTCGACTTCGATGTGCGTACCGTTCTTGAACTGATTTGTTGAGATCACGCCGATGAGTGTATTCGGGGCGCTCGGCAGGTGCAGGCGCGGGAATCGCGCGGCGGGCGCGGACCGGCAGCGCGCAGGCGGCATAATCGGGACATGGAAACCCCCGCTCTTCTCGACACCCTGCTCAGGACACCCGGACCGTCGGGCTACGAATCGGCCGCGGCCGGAGTCTGGCGCGACGCCGCCGGCTTCGCCGAGATCACGACGGACGGGATCGGCTCATCGGTCGCGACGATCGGTGACGACGACTCAGCGCCGCTGCTGGCGGTGGTCGGCCACATCGACGAGATCGGTCTCGTGGTCACCCACATTGACGACAAGGGCTTTCTGTTTTTCGCGTCCATCGGAGGCTGGGACCCCCAGATTCTGGTCGGACAGCGGGTCACGATCACCGGCAACGACGGTCAGGTACCCGGGGTGGCCGGCCGCAAGCCGATCCACCTGCTTGATCCGGAGCAGCGCAAGAAGGTTGTCAAGCTGAAGGAGATGCATATCGACATCGGTGCCGAGGACCGGGACGCCGCCGAGGAGCTGGTTTCCGTCGGCGATCCGGTGGTGATCGACGCCGAACCGATGGCGGTGGCCGGCGGACGACTGGTTTCACGCTCCATGGACAACCGCCTGGGGTCCTACGTAGCGCTGGAGGCGGCGCGGCGCTGCCATGAAAATGGCGGCTTGAAGGCCCGCTTCGCGGCTGTTGCGGCGGTGCAGGAGGAAATCGGCCTGTTCGGCTCGCAGACTTCGGCCTTCGCGGTGCGTCCCGACCTGGCCGTTGCGGTCGACGTGACCCATGCGACCGACGCACCCGGCGTGGAGGAAAAAGAGGTCGGGCGGCATCCCTTCGGATCCGGGCCGGTCATCGGCCGCGGATCCACGCTCTCGCCGAAGCTCTACGAAATGCTGCGGAACACCGCCGAGAAGCAGGGCATTCCCTACTCGGTCGGAGCCAGCGGCAACTACACCGGCACCGACGCCGATTCGATTCAGATTTCCAGAAGCGGGATCCCGACCGGCCTGGTCTCAATCCCCCTGCGCTACATGCATTCGCCGGTCGAGATGGTCGACCTGGCCGATGTGGAGGCGACGGTCGAGCTGATCGCGGCCTTTGCCTCTTCGCTGGAGCCGGGGATCGACCTCAGCCGCTGAGCGACCGTTTTTGGCAGGCGGGACATCGCCCGGGTGGGCGGTTCCGGCCTGCTTCACAGCGGCCGAAAGTGACGACCGAAACTTCCGTTCCTGAATCGGTCTAGTATCAGTGAGTCACGTCACACAAGAACGCGCCGGTTTCCCCAGGCAGGGGACGGCCTACCGAACAAAAGGGAGCAACAAATCAGCATGAATCACCACTCCGGACTGCTGGACCTTCGCCGCGTAGCGGCCGTCGCGTTCGCGATTCTTCTCGCCTTCACGCTCACCGCGGCAATCGCCGCCCCGGGTGCCGACGCCAAGAAGAAGACCAAGGTTTCCCTGAAGATCACGACCAAGAACCAGGCCAAGCTGCTCCAGCAGAAGAAGCTCACGGTCAAGGTCAAGTCGACTGGCAAGACCAAGGTCAAGGTCAGCGCCAAGTACTTCAAGAGCAAGAGCGTCAGTTTCAAGAAGAAGGGGACCAAGACGGTCAAGCTGAAGCTGACCGGCAAAGGAAGCTCACAGCTCAGCCTCTGCGGCTCGAAGACGGTAAAGGCCACCGGCAAGTACGGCAAGAAGAAGGCCAGCGCGAAGAAGAAACTCGCCAAGGACAAGTCCCGCTGCATAACGGTTCCGCTCGGCACCGATCCAGAACACTGTGACTTCCTCGATACGACGGTCTGCCTGCAGCCCTTCGCCAACGACTACTACACCAAGGACGCCGATACGAACACCGGCAAGCAGCTGAACATTGCCAGCAAATGCAACTCCGGCAAACCGCTTCGGGGTCCACATCGACGTAACCGATCAGAACCGTGCCGACGGCTTCAGCCCCGGCAACCTGATCGTGCTGAAGATCCCGGGACTCGATACCCCTGCGGCATTCGACTTCAGCAACCTGGTTCCGATCACTGATCTCCACGCCTACGACGACCCGAACCAGTCGGTGATGGTCATCGACGCCGAGACCGGCGAGCGGCATCCGATCTGGGCTGAACTCGACACGAACCCGACCACGGTCGACCCGAGCCTGGATGGTCCAGGTGGAATCAACACCGACCCGAGCAACACCGAGGACGTCAACCTCATCGTTCGCCCCGCCGAGAACTTCGAGCAGGGCAAGCGCTACATCGTCGTCTTCAGAAACCTGAAGAACGCCAACAACAAGACCATCGAGGCGCCGCCGGCGTTCAGGACCTACCGCGACAAGGTCATCACCAAGCAGAACATCGTCGAGAAGCGTCGCAGCCACATGAACTCGGTGATCAACACCGCGGTCAACAAGGCCGGCGTCAAGCGCTCGAGCATGTACATGGCCTGGGACTTCACGGTCGCCAGCACCGAGACGACCACCGGTCGCGCGCTCGAAATCCGCGACGATGCTTTCGAGCGCCTGGGAGACACCAACCTCGCCAACAGGACGATTGAAGGCAACTCCCCCGCCTACTCGATCCAGAGCGCCACGAACCCGGGCGGCACCACGCTGATCCGGGTTGAAGGCACCCTGGAGGACGTCCCGTGTTACATCAACTCGTTCAACTGCAACCCGGGCGGCGTGTTCGAGTTCAACGGTGAGAACGAACTGATCTGGAACCCGGCCAGCACCACTGACGTCCCGTTCCGATGCAACGTCCCGGAATCGGCCGTTGACCTCAACCCCGGTCAGGTCACCCCGACCACGACCGGTACCTACGGTCACGGACTGCTCGGCAGCTACGGACAGGTAAACGGACAGGACCGGGTCGGCTACGACGCCAACACCACATGGTGCGCCGTCGACTGGGCCGGATTCTCGGATTCGGACCTCTCGTCCGTCGGGCAGTCGCTCGCCGACATGTCCAACTTCCCGAAGATGGTCGACCGTATGCAGCAGGGATTTGTCAACTTCCTGTACCTGCAGCGGCTGCTGATCCACCCGAACGGGATCTCGCAGGCCCCTGAGCTGCAGATTGACCCGGACGGTGCCGGACCGGAGCCGGCTGTGTCGGCGATTGACACCTCAGAGGGCGTCAATACCCGCGGCCAGTACATGGGAATCAGCCAGGGCGGCATCATGGGAAGCGCGCTGACCGCGCTCTCCCCCGACGCCGACTACGGAGTGCTCGGAGTCCCGGGCATCAACTACTCCACCCTGCTGAGGCGAAGCGTCGACTCGGATGAGTACTTCAAGAATCCGACCATCGGCCTCTACCTCAACTACCCGGAGCTGAACAGCCGGGCGCTGCTGCTCTCCGTGATCCAGCTGCTCTGGGATCGTGGTGAAGGCAACGGCTACTCCCACAACGTCACCGACACCCCGCTGCCCAACACCCCACCGCACGAAGTTCTGCTGCGGCTGGCCTTCAGCGACCATCAGGTTGCGAACATAACCGGCGAGGTCGCAGCAAGGACCTTCGGGGCAGACGTCTATTACCCGGCACTCCAGCCGGGCAGGCACTGGGAAGCTGATCCGTTCATGAACATGAACGAAGTCAGTGACTTCCCCTTCGATGGCGGAAGCATGATGGTCTACTACGACTCGGGTCCCTTCCTGTTCAACGGCAAGGAGCGCCAGGGCGTGGCTCCGCCGCCGACCGGGAACGTTCCGCCCCGCGAGGAGTGGTCATACGGCAAGGACCCCCACAGCCTGCCGCGCAGGTCTGAGTCGGGCATCCGCCATGCGATCACCTTCCTCAACGGTCCGTCCCTGGACGGACAGGATCGCGGAACCATCGAGAGCTGCGCCATCACCGGTGCCGGCGATTACTTCGAGGGCCTCCCCGGACCGCCGCTGACCCCGATCGCCGACCCGGCCCCGGGCGACGAGCGCTGCTACTCCAACGGCTGGAACGGGATCGCCCCTGGTGCCCCCTGAGCCTCTCCGGCGGCCAGTCGCCGGAGGACAGAAGTGAAGAAACGGCCGGGCGAAAGCCCGGCCGTTTCTCTTGCAGCAGCCGTCGGCCGGCTTGAATGGACCCCCGCCCAGGTATCTGCACCTCGATCACCCCGAGCGGCCGGAAGACCTCGCCGGCTGCAATGAAAAGACCGGCCCCCTCAGACCGGTCTCTTCGTACTGCTTGCCCTCTCTCTCCTGGAAACTCCCTCGCCATCGAGGTCTAAGGAGACCTACCCTGCCATTCACACTGTGTGTGATGACGGTCACAGAAGAATACACGATCCTTCAGTCGACGTAGGTCAGGACCTTCGGGTGGGTGCTGAGGTTGCTCTTGATCCCCTCTTTGCCGACAACGACCAGATCCTCGATGCGAACCCCGTACTTGCCGGCCAGGTAGATGCCGGGTTCGACGGTGACCACGTCGCCGACCACGAGTACTTCGTCGGAGCGCGGCCCGAGTCTCGGTGCTTCGTGAATCTCGATACCGACTCCGTGGCCCAGGCCGTGGCCGAAGAACTCTCCGTAGCCGGCTTCGCCGATCAGGTCCCGGGCGATCCCGTCGATGGCTGCACAGTCCGCACCCGCTTTCACCGCCTCCATTGACAGTTCGTTTGCGCGCAGGGTGATGTCGTAGATCTCGGCCGCTTCGTCCGGTAGTCCACCGGTCGCGACCGTGCGGGTGCAGTCCGAGCAGTAGCCGTTCAGCCGGGCACCCATGTCTATTACCACAAGCTCGCCCGAGCCAATCTCGCGCGGCCCGGGTTCGGCGTGGGGCAGCGCCCCGTTCGGGCCGGCGGCGACGATCGGCGGGAACGATGGCTCGGCACCCTGTTCGCGCATTCCTGCGACCACGTGGGCTGCGACCTCGGCCTCGGTTCGGCCGACCAGGCCACGCTCAAAGATCTCGGTGTAAAGCTCGTCGGTCATTTCGGCTGCAGCGGTGATCGCGGCGATCTCGGTCGGGTCCTTGACTCGCCGGAGCCTTTCAACCAGGTCGCCGGCGTCGATCAGTTCGCTGCCATCTGCCAGCGAATCCTGCAGGCGTCGCGCGGTTCGCACGGTCACCTTGTCGTCTTCGATCCCGATCTGCCCTTCGAGGTGCTTCGCCAGACCGGCCGTCCACTCACCGGAAATGATCTCAACCTGCCAGTCGTCGATTTCCTGCGCGCTCTCGGCGTAGCGGAAGTCAGTGAAGAAAGTCCGCGAGTCGGCAGTGACCAGGCAGGCCGCATTCGATCCGGTGAAGCCGGTCAGGTACTCGATGTTGGTCAGGCTGGTGACAAGCAGTGAGTCGAAGGGGCGGCCGTCCAGGTCGGAGGCCAGCCGGTCGGCGCGGTCACTCACCGTCTGTGCCGAGCCGCCGCGCGATCAGGCCGAGCGCCTCGCGGTAGCCCTCGACGCCCTTGCCGTAGACCTTGGCCTCGACCAGCCCGTGGAAGACCGACACCTTGCGCCAGTCCTCACGGTTTTCCACGTCGGAGAGGTGGACTTCGATCGCGGGAACCGGGTCAACCGCGAGCGCGTCACCGATCGCGTGGCTGTAGTGGGTCCAGGCCCCCGCGTTGATGATCGCTGCGTCGGCACCTTCGCTCAGCCGATGGAGATAGCCGCAGAACTCCGCCTCGGAGTTGGTCTGGAAGAAGCTCGGTTCAAGTCCGAGCTCACGCGCCCAGCCGGTGATCCGGTACTCGAGTTCACCCAGCGAGATCCCGCCGTACATGTTCGGATCGCGCTTTTCGAGCACATCGAAATTGACCCCGTGGAGAATGGCGACACGGTTCTGGGAGCGGCTCATCTGTTCAGTTCCTCCACGGCGTTACGGACTCTAGCGGCCTCGATGATGCAGTCGGTGCGGGGCTCGCCCGGTTTCTTCAGCAGTACGAAACCCACTCCGCGTGAAGTGCGTTTCTTGTCGAACTGGACCGCGCGCAGAACCTCGTCCGGGTCGAGTGCCGGGTCGAGTGCCACCGGAAGCCCGTGACGCTCATTCCACCCGGCGACCTGCTCGCGCAACTCGTCAGCACCGGAAAGCCTGAGCGCGGCGAGCAGCCCCAGCGCGACCGCTTCACCGTGGCGGTAGCGGCTGTAGTTGGTGACCGACTCGATCGCATGACCGACGGTGTGGCCCAGGTTCAGCACCGCACGAAGCCCGTGGTCGCGCTCGTCGGCGGCGACCACCGCGCACTTGTAGCGGGCACAGGCAAAGATCAGATCGGGGCGGTCGGTGATGCCGCCGGGCTCAAGCGCCTCCACCTGCTCCCACAGGCCTCCTCCGGCGAGCAGAGCGGTCTTTACGACCTCTGCCATGCCTGCGCTGAGCTCGCCCGCAGGGAGCGTCTGAAGCGCGTCGACGTCGGTGACCACGGCAGACGGCAGATGGAAGGCACCGACGTAGTTCTTGCCTTCGGGCAGGTCCACCCCGGTCTTGCCGCCGTAGGCCGAGTCGACCTGGGCGACCAGAGTGGTCGGCACCTGGACATAAGGGATGCCTCGCTGGTAGGTGGCAGCGCAGAAGCCGGCGAGGTCGCCGACCACGCCTCCTCCGACAGCGATCATCCGATCCGAGCGGGTCACGCCCAGGCGGGCCATCTGTCGCAGCGAATCCTCAGCCTGCGAGACGGTCTTCGCGGTTTCGCCGGCCGGGACCGTGATCGTCGCCTCAAGGCCGCCGAGCCGGCCGGCGTAGATCGGTCCGACCACGTCATCGGTGAAGGCGAAGGAGCGTCCTTCGCCGGGCATCGCCGCTGCCTCGGAATCGAATATGCGCGAGTCCAGCAGCCCCCGGCCGACATAGACCGGGTACTCCCCGTTGGCGCTCGAAGCCCAGATCATCCTTGTGCCCCGGGGCAGCCGGGCAATCATGCGGACCGGCCCGAGTGCGCGATCCCAGATGCGACGGCGGCCCAGTGCCGGGAGGATGGCGTCGGCAACAGATTCGTAGAGCGGCCGACGCTCGCAGAACAGCGCGCGGAAAGTGGCCTCGTCGCGGGCCAGGGGTCGATCACTGTGCCGGACACGGCGCCAGGCGGAGTTCTCGTCGACCTCGAGCCAGACCACGGTGTGAGCCGGATCCCGGAGCCGGTCACGGATCGGCTCGCTGGTGACGGCTCCGCCTCCGAGGGCGACCGCGTCCAGCTGGGGATCGGCCAGCGCTGCGGACACGATCCTTTGCTCGAGTTCCCGGAACTCCCCCTCCCCCTGCTTCTCGAAGATCTCGGCGACCGGCATGCCCGCCTCGGCCTCGATCAGCCGATCGGTGTCGGCCGTGCGCAGGCCGTGCCTGCCGAGTTCAGCCAGCGCCGTGGACTTGCCCGCGCCCATGAACCCGACCAGACAGATCATCGCCAGCCGATTCGCTCCCGGTAGGCGTCGAGGGCGCCGATCACGTCGTCGATGTGATCGCCACCGAACTTCTCCCGGTAGCACTTGGCCAGCACCAGGCAGACCATTGCTTCGCCGACCACCGCAGCGGCCGGAACCACGGTCGAGTCGGTCCGCTCCTTGTGGGCCTTGGCCGCTTCTTTCGACTTGATGTCAACCGAGCGAAGCGGCTTGGTCATGGTTGAAATCGGCTTGATCGCAGCTCGGACCGAAAGCGGCTCACCGTTGGTCATGCCGCCTTCGAGGCCGCCGGCATGGTTGGTCTCGCGGTACCAGCCGCGCTCCTCGGACCAGAAAATCTCGTCGTGGGCTTCTGAGCCCGGTCGGGAAGCGACATCCCAGGCCTCGCCGATCGAGGCGCCTTTGATCGACTGGATCGAGCAGATCGCCTGGGCGAGGCGGCCGTCGAGCCGGTCCTCCCAGGAGACGTGGCTGCCGAGGCCGGGAATCAGGCCGAAGACGCGGACCTCGAAGGTACCGCCGAGGCTTTCGTTCTTCTTGCGCAGCACGTTGATCTCCTCGACCATGCGGGCCGAGGTGTCGGCGTCAAGGCAGCGCACCGGATCGTCATCAACGCCGTCGAAATCCGAAGGCTCGAGGTCGTGGCGCTCGGGAGCTTCAACCGAAGCAATCCGGGTGACGTGACTTCTGACGGTCACGCCCAGTTCGGTCAGGAAGGCGCGGGCGATCGCTCCGGCAGCGACGCGGGCCGCGGTCTCGCGGGCGCTGGCCCGCTCGAGGATGTTTCGAAGGTCGGTCTGGTTGTACTTCCACATGCCGGTCAGGTCGGCATGTCCGGGACGCGGCAGCGTGATCTCGGGGATCTCGCCCTCGATCGGCCAGGGGTTCATGCGCTCGTCCCAGTTCTTGTAGTCGCGATTGGCGACCAGGGCGGCGATCGGACTGCCGAGCGTGTAGCCGTGGCGCAGGCCGGTGCGGATCTCGACCGAGTCGGTCTCGATCTTCATCCGGCCGCCGCGGCCGTGGCCGAGCTGGCGACGGGCCATGTCGTAGTCGAGAGTCTCGCGGTCGAGCCTGAGCCCGGCGGGCAGGCCCTCCACGATCGTCACCAGGCCCGGCCCGTGTGACTCGCCCGCTGTTGTAAACCGGAAGCTCATGCTGATCCTTAGGGTATTGAGAACCCGATGACCTTTGCCGTGACCGTAGAGACCTGATGGCTGCCCGCCGCCTGCTGCTGGTTATGCTCGGCCTGCTCGGCATCTCGATCCTGATCTCATTTTTCGTGCCGAACCCGGCTGATCGCGCAGATGACGGGTCAACCGGCACGACCGGGGCGACTTCGACAACCGGCGGGACCGGCCAGGAAGGCCGGGCCCGGGAGACGGACTCAGGCGTAGCGTCCGGGCCGACGGGAAGCCCGGGCGCGACCGGCGACTCCGGAGCCGCTGACACTCCGGCCTCAGAAACGACGATCGCGCCGGGAACAAGAGCAATCACCTTCATCGTCGCCGGTACTTTCGGGACAGCCTGTGTGGAGTCCGGATCGCGAGTGATCCTGAACGTGAAGACATCAGGTTCGCTGGACCTGGCCGTGCCGGCTTTCGGACGTACCGCCACCGCGACCCGGTACGCCCCCGCCGTCTTCGACCTGTTGCTGCCTGACGAGCCCGGCCGCTACAGCGTCGAAGTGCTCGGGACCGGCCGCGAGGTGGCAGCGGTCATCGCCGCCGACCGCTGCGCCCGGCGTCAGGGGCCGACAGGGTCTTCGACGAGCGAAAGACCGCGCGAGCCAGACGACGAGACCGACGCCCTGACCCACAGGGAACCGGGGTACCGCTTCGCTTCAAAGTCCGGCTCGGTTACGACGTAACCGGCGCCTGGTCGGAGGTGAGATGCCGGGGGTGGTGATAATATCCACCGATAATCTGTGTCGCTCGTAGAGGGACGCCGTCTGCAGGGAAAGGGAGAGGGTTCCGGCATGAACGTTAGTGCGATCCGAGATGGTTTCCGGAGCCGTAGAAGGCTCCTATTGATGTCGGCAGCCGCTGCATTTGCGATCTTGCTGACCGTGCTCGCCGCCGAGGTCTCGGCCGTCAAGTATTCATCCGTGCGCACCCTTTCCGAAGCCGGCTCTGAGCGCCACCAGCCCGCGGGTGGCGGTGGACGATGCCGACCGGGCGACGGTCGTGTGGAGTCGATTCGACGGCTCGGAGTTTCGGATACAGGCGGTTCGACTGGCCGCCGACGGCACGCCCGGAACGATCCAGACGCTCTCGGAGGCTGGAGAATCAGCAGGGCTGCCCGATATCGCAATCGACAAGTCCGGGAGGGCGACGGTCGTCTGGTACCGGTCCGACGGTGCGGACTATCGGATCCAGGCGGTCCGACTGGCCGCCGACGGCACGCCTTCAACGATCCACACCCTTTCCGATCCCGGACAGGGGGCGAACAGTCCGCGGGTTGCTGTGGACGGCTCCGGGCAGGCGACCATCGTGTGGTCCCGCAGCGACGGATCCGACAGTCGTGTCCAGACGGTCCGCCTCGCGCCGAACGGGCTGCCAGGCCCGGTTCAGACACTTTCGCAGGCCGGACAGCCCGCTTTTGACCCAAAGGTCGGGGTGGACAACGCGGGCCGGGCCACGATCGCCTGGTACCGCAATGACGGCATGAACGGTCGAGCCCAGTCCGTGAGGCTCGCAAAGGACGGCACCCCGGGGGCCGTCCAGACTCATTCCGAGCCGGGCCAGTACGCCTACGACGTGCAGCTGGCGGTTGCAGGATCCGGCAGTGCGTCCGTCGTCTGGCTGCGAAATGACGGCTCGAACGACCGCGCGCAGTCGGTTCACCTGACGCCCAATCGGGTGGCCGGGGCGACGAGAAATCTTTCCGGGGCCGGTCAGGATGCCGATTATCCCCAGGTCTCGGTCGACGGCAGCAGCCGGGCGACGGTCGTCTGGGAACGCTCCGACGGTACCGACTCGCGGATCCAGGCGATTCGACTTGCTGCCAACGGGAAACCGGGAACGACCCGGACCCTTTCCAAAGCGGGACAGGACGCTTCCGAGTCACAGGTCTCGATTGACGACGCCGGACGGGCGACAGTCGTGTGGTACCGATCCGACGGTTCCAACAACCGAACCCAGGCGGTACGTCTGGATTCGGCAGGGGCACCCGGCACGGTCAAGACTCTCTCGGAGGCCGGACAGAACGTCTTCGACCCGCAGGTGGCTGTCCGGGGCGGCGGACAGGCCAGCATCGTCTGGCAACGACGACTTCGGTGCCGACCTTCGCATCCAGGCCACAACCGCCCTCCAGGCAGCGGTCGCCGTAGCCAAGGTGAAGGGTCCGGCAAGAGCCATGAAGGGCAAGAAGACAACGTTCAGGGTGAAGATTTCCAACACCGGCAATGCCACAGCCTCCGGGGTCAAGGTAAAGGTGAGCGGCAAGGGCGCCAGCGGCAAGGCCACCACCGGAAGCATCCCCGCCGGGGCGAAGCGGACAGTGAAGGTGAAGGTCAGGATGAAGCGGCCGGGTCCGATCAAGCTCGCCTTCAAGGTGAACTCGAAGAATGCCGGTTCGCACACCGTAAGGAAGACGGTCTCCGTCAGGCGCTAGAGACTAGGCCGCCTGCTGCGGGGCCGCGTCCGGCGAAGCCGGGATCAGTCGCGCAAGTGGCGCGCCGCGGCACGCATGGTCTCCAGGGGCGGCTTGCGACCGGTCCAGATCTCCAGCGAGCGGGCCCCCTGGCGGACCAGGATCTCCAGGCCGTCGATCGTCGTTGCACCGCCCTGCCGCGCCGCCTCGAGCAGAGTGCTCGGTGCGTCGCCGTAGACCATGTCGACGACGGTCTGGCCCGGCCGGAAGTCCGCGGCCCCCAGCGGCAGGTCGGCCAACCCGTCGCCACCCCCCAGCCCAGCCGAGCTGGCGTTGACGATCAAGTCGAAGCGGTTGCCGGCCGGGTGCTCGACAGCTTCGCAATCGAACTCCCCGGCGAGTGCGACGGCCTTCGCGGAGCTGCGGTTCCAGATCGAGACATGCTGCACCAGCTCCGGCGAGGGCCCAGATCACCGCGCGGGCGGCGCCGCCCGCTCCGAGCACCAGTGCCGGCCGGCCGACGACCGGTGTCCCGATCGCATCGATCAAGCCCGGAGCGTCTGTGTTCTCGGCCCTGACCCCCTCCGGTCCGAAGACCAGCGTGTTGGCCGCCCCGATCGCGGCGGCCGCGTCCCCGGCCGAGTCGGCGAGGGCCAGCGCGGCCTCCTTGTGGGGCACCGTGACGTTGGCTCCGACGAAGCCCTGCGCCGGCATCGCCGCGACGCGCTCGGCGAGGTTTTCGGGCGGGATGTCGATCGCCTCGTACGTCCAGATTCCGCCCAGACCGAGATCGGCCAGGGCAGCGTTCTGCATCACGGGGGAGCGTGAGTGCGAAACCGGGTGGCCGAGCACCGCCAGTCGCTTCACGGCCTCACCCACAGTCGGTTGGCGAGCCGCCGGCCGCCTCCTGGGCGGCCTGGTAGTCGGCGACCTTGCGGTTGTGTTCCTCGAGCGTGGTCGAAAAGTCGTGCTCACCGCAGGTTCCCGGCTTGACTACGTAGAGCCATACATCGGTGTCCTTCGGCGCGGCCGCCGCCTCAATCGAGGCGAGGCCAGGACTTCCGATCGGCCCCGGCGGCAGTCCGGCATTCGTACGGGTGTTGTAGGGCGAATCGACCGCGAGATCGCTCTCGGTCAGCGGCTCGGTCCAGTTGTCAAGCGCAAATCGGGTGGTGGCGTCGATGAACAGCGGCTCGCCCCGTTCCAGCCGGTTGTAGATCACCGCCGCAACGATCGGCCGCTCGTTGGCAACCGAAACCTCGCGTTCGACCATCGAGGCGATTGTCAGCACGTCGTAGGTATTCAGGTTCTTCGACTCGGCGTAGCTCATGTCGACACCGGCGATGTTGTCCTTGAATGCCTCGAGTTGCTGGTCGACCAGGTCGCCTACGTCCGACTTCGGCTTGAGCTCGTATGTCGCCGGGAAGAGGAAGCCCTCCAGATTCTCCGCCCTGCCCTGCGCGCCGTAGTCGTTCGGCTTCAGCTCGCTGGAGCTGATCGTCGCCTCCATGTAGTCGCCGGGCAGACCGGCCGCCCTCACCGTGTCGGCGGCCTCCGAGCGGCTCAGTCCCTCGGGAATGGTGACCGAGATCGTCTCTTTCTGCGGCTGGCGGCAGAGTTCGTTCAGCGCGGCGTCGTAGCTCATGTCCCTGTAAAAGACGTGGTTGCCGAAGTAAAGCTCGGAGGCCCGGCCGGAGATCCTCGCCCGGATCTCGAACAGCGTCGCATTCGAGATCACCCCGTTTTCGGCCAGCAGATCACCGATCTCTCCGACCCCGGCCCCTGCCGGGACCTTGATCGGCACCTTCTCGCCGCCCGGCTCGCCGGCCAGGGGTTGAAACAGCGCGAGCAGGAAGGCGATGCCCAGGATCGCCACCAGGGCGACGCCCGCCAGGGCCGCAAGCCTGCCTTTGCGGGGCCCGCCACCCGAAGGACGCCGGCCGCGCGCCGGCCTCGAACGCGGGGACCTGAGGCCCGCTGCCTGACTGTCGGCTGCGGATGAGATTTCGCTGTCGCCTCTGGACGCACTCTCGCGCTCGGCCAGGCGCTTGCGGCGGCGCTTTTCGCGTTCCACCCCCTCCGGATCGTCCGGATCGGGGCCCGAGAGATCTCCGAACCAGCGATCGGTCACTGTGCGACCCCGGGTCCCGACATCGAAAGCAGGTAGGTCTCGAGCAGGTGGGCGGCCGCGATCGAGTCCTCAGCTGCACCCGCGCCGCTCTCCCGCCGGGTCTGCGCCGCCATGCGTGTGGTGAAACGCTCGTCCCAGGTCTTGACCGGGACGCTCACCGCGGCGCCAAGCTCCGAGCAGAACTCCCTGGTCACTTCAGCCTGCCTGCCTTCCTCGCCCGAGAGCGAGACCGGCATGCCGACCACGATTCGCTCGACCCCGCGATCGTCGACCAGGGCCGCGATCCTGGCGATGTCGGGCGGCTCGATCGCCTCGATTGGAGTCGCGAGGGTGCCGGTCGCATCCGAGACCGCACAGCCGATCCTTGCGCTGCCGTAGTCGAGCGCGAGTACACGCATGCTCAGTGGGACCCCACGATCAGAGACTTTCCAGGTGGGTCCGCGCTGCGGCAAGCGCCTCGGCGAGGCCGGCCGGGTTCTTGCCACCGGCCTGAGCCAGCTCGTCGGAGCCGCCGCCTCCGCCGCCGACCAGCGGCGCGACTTCGCGGATCAGAGCAGCGGCCGAAACCTTCGATCCTGCGTCCTCGGCTGAAAACAGCGCCACAATGCCCACCTTGCCCGAGTCGGCGTCCGCGCCGGCCAGGACCACGCCGGCACCGGGACGCTCGCCCTGAACCGCCTTGGCCATCTGGAGAATCTGCTTCGGGTTGGCGACCGGGACCTCGGCCACCACCGCTTCGATCGGGCCGATCGGGCCGACCTGGGAGGCGAGCTCACCGGCCAGGCTGCCGATCTTCTGCTGCTCCTGCTGCCTGGCTCCGCGACTGGCCTCCTCAAGGCCTTCGGCTGCGCGCCGTGCGGCACCGACGGGATCCCGTACATCACCGAGCATCTCGCCGATCTCGCTCAGTTCATCGCTCTTCAGGCGGAACCAGTCGATCGCATCCGGACCGGTGATCGCCTCGATCCGGCGCACGTTCGCGGCCGACGAGCTTTCTCCGATGATCTTGAAGATGCCGATCTCGGCGGTATTCGAGACATGGGTGCCGCCGCAGAGCTCACGCGAAACCGACTCGACCTCGACCACGCGGACCCAGTCGCCGTACTTCTCGCCGAAAAGGGCCATCGCTCCGAGCTTCTCGGCCTCGGCCTTTTCCATGTTCACCCAGCGGACCGGCTCGGCATCCTTGATCCATCCGTTGACCCGCTCTTCCACCCAGGCGATGTCATCTTTCGAGAGCGCCTCGCCGTGGTTGAAATCGAAGCGCAGCTTGTCCGGTCGAACCGCTGAGCCCGCCTGGTGAACGTGGCTTCCGAGCCGCTCGCGCAAAGCGGCGTGGAGCAGGTGGGTGGCGGTGTGGTTGGCCATGATGCGAGAGCGGCTTTGGCGGTCAACCTCGACCTCGACTGTGGCGCCGACTTCGGGCAACTCTCCCCGGGCCGGCTCGACTTCGAGCGACCTGGTCGTCGCCGATCCGCACGACGTCGGTCACCGTGGCCTCACCGCCGGGCCACAGGATCCGGCCGGAGTCGGCGACCTGACCACCGCCCTCGGCGTAGAAAGGACTCTGGTCAAGCTTGAGCAGCGCCCGGCCGTTCTCACGGGTGAGGTGCAGCGACGCCGGTCTCGGCCCGCAGGTACTCGTAGCCGATGAAGTCGCTGGCCGGCCCGTCCTTGGCGAAATCGAGCACGCGCTCGTGACGTTCGCCGCGGGCGCCGCCGGAAGCACCGCTGCGCGCCCTGCGCCGCTGGGCTTCCATCAGTTCCTCGAAGCCCTGGTCGTCGACCTGCAGGCCGCGCTGGGCGACGATCTCGCGGGTCAGGTCGTAAGGAAAGCCATAGGTGTCGTGGAGCTGGAAGGCATCGTCGGCGCTGACCCAGGAGTTGCTTTCGGCAAGCGACTTCGCCACCACCTGCTCGAGCAGTGCCATGCCGCGCTCCAGGGTGCGACCGAAGCTCTCTTCCTCGGCCTTGACCCAGCGGTCGATCTTCTCCCGCTCTTCGGCGACCTTCGGGTGGGCCGCGCCCATGATCTCGATGGTGCGATCGGTGAATCTGGAGAGCCACTCGCCTTCGAAGCCGAGATTGCGCCCCTGCTGGATCGCGCGCCGCATGACCCGGCGCAGGATGTAGCCGCGATCCTCGTTGGAGGGCACCACTCCGGCGGCGATCAGGAAGCTCATGCCGCGCGAGTGATCGGCGATGATTCGCATCGCCCGGGTCGCCTCGGGGGTCGAGTCGTAAGCGACGCCGCTCATCTCCTCGGCCAGTTCGATCAGCGGACTGAACAGGTCGGTCTGGTAGACGGACGGCACGTCCTGGAGGATCGCCGCCATTCGTTCCAGTCCCATGCCGGTGTCGATGTTCTTCGCCGGCAGTGGGGTGAGCGTTCCGTCCTCGGCCAGGTCGTAAGTCATGAAGACGTGGTTCCAGTATTCGAGGAAGCGGTCGGTGTCGTCGCCGGGCCGGTCGTCCTCGCCGCCGAACTCGACCCCTCGGTCCAGGTACATCTCCGAGCAGGGACCGCAGGGACCGGTCGGTCCGGCCTGCCAGAAGTTCTCTGAACGGGGCAGCCGCACGATGCGCTCGTCCGGAACACCGATCGACTTCCAGAGAGCGATCGCCTCCTCGTCGGGACCGAGCCCGAGTTCTTCGTCGCCGCCGAACACCGTGATCCAGATCAGTTCGGGGTCGAGCCCGAGGCCGTCGACCGAGAGCTGCCAGCCGAACGGCACCGACTCATCCTTGAAGTAGTCGCCGAAACTGAAGTTGCCGAGCATCTCGAAGAAGGTGAGATGGCGCAGCGTCTTGCCGACTTCCTCGATGTCGGGGGTTCGGAAGCAGGTCTGGGAGGAGGTCAGTCGCGACGCAGGCGGCGTCTCCCGGCCGAGGAAGTACGACTTGAACGGCTGCATGCCGGCCACGGTGAGCAGGGTCGAGGTGTCATCGGGCGGCGGTATCAGCGAAGCCGACGGCATGCGGCGATGGCCGCGCTCTTCGAAGAAGCTCAGGAACGTCTCACGTATTTCTGCCGACTTCATGAACGGCGCAGCCTATTTGATCGTGCCGTGGCCGACCACGGTATCGCCGCTCATCATTACGGCCGCCTGGCCCGGTGCCACCCCGTCGAACGGCTCATCGAGCTTGATCTCCAGGGCGTCGTGCCGTCCGGGGCCCGCTTCGACCCGCGCCGGCACCGCCGTTGAGCGGTAGCGCAGCCGGACCCGGTCCACGCTCGATCCGTCGCGGTGGAGCACGGCGTTCCGCACCTCCACCCGGTCAGCCGCAAGCTCTTCCCTGGAGCCAATCGTGACGGTATTGGCATCGGCGTCGGTGGCGATGACATAGAGCGGCCGGCTTGCGGCGACGCCAAGACCTCGCCGCTGGCCGACTGTGAAGTTGTGGTGACCTTCATGCCGGCCGAGTTCGATGCCGGCGCTGTCGACAACAGCACCCGGCCGGTCGTCCAGGCCACCGTGGCGCTTCAGGAAGGCGCCCTTGTCCTGCCCGGCGAGAAAGCAGAGGTCCTGGCTCTCCGGCTTCTTCGCTACCGCGAGACCGTATCGCTCGGCGATCTCGCGAACTTCGGGTTTGGAGATCTCGGCCAGCGGAAATCTCAATCTTTCGATGACCCCGGTCGGCAGGGCTGCCAGCATGTAGCTCTGGTCCTTGTTCGAGTCGCTTCCTTCGGCCAGTAGCGCGCCGTGCCCGTCTTCGACGACGCGCGCATAGTGCCCGGTGACAAGGTGTGTGGCACCGAGACGGTCGGCCAGACCGACCATCGCCTCGATCCTGATCTCACCGTTGCAGAGCACGCATGGATTGGGCGTGCGGCCCTCGGCGTAGCCGGTCAGAAAGCCGGCCACCACAGTCGAGCGGAACTGGTCTTCGAGGTCCAGGGTGAAGTGCGGCATGCCCATCGAGTGGGTCAGCGCCCGCGCCCCGAGCACAGCCTCGGGTGAACAGCAGGCTTTGGTCCCGTCGGTCTCGGGGTCGGCCCACAGCTTGACCGTCACCGCGACCACCTCCGCCCCGCCCTCGCGCTCGCGCAGGGCTGCGACCGCGCTGTCTACCCCGCCGGATACGGCGACCAGGACCCGGCTTGTCGTCTGGTTCGGCCAGCTTCTGTCCGCTCGAAGCGATCGCAGACAGTGCCCGGGCAAGAGCGTCGGCAGCGAGTACCGCGGCGTGGCGGGAAGCGAAGGCAAGGCCACCGAGTTCACGCTCGACATCCCCCGTCGAGACCTTCGCAGCATCGAGCACGCTCGCGCCCTCGACCATCTCGGCGACGCAGGCGCAGGCCGCTCTGGTCGCAGCGCAGCCTTCAGCGTCGAAGCTCACCCTCTCGATCCGCCCTTCAGCCGGCAGCAACGAGATCCGGGCCAGGTCACCACAGGCGAAGCCTCCGGCGGCACCCGAAAAGGAACCATCCGGCGCGGGGCCGCAGCGCGAGCGGTCGTCGAGGTACTGGTCGAGCAGCAGGTTCACCCCAACAGGGTAAAGAGGTAGCCTCGGCGGATGAGCAAAGGCTGGAGTTCAGAGGACATTCCCGACCAGAGCGGCCGCGTAGCCGTGGTCACCGGAGCAAACAGCGGTATCGGCCTGGTGGCCGCCCGTGAGCTGGCCCGACAGGGCGCCACGGTGGTGGTGGCCTGCCGCGACACCTCCAAGGGAGACGCCGCAATCAGCGAGATGCGGAGCGACCTCGGAGCAGACGGAGAGTCCGCCGCCCTCCACGTCAGCCGGCTCGACCTCGCCGACCTGGGCTCGGTACGCGAGTTCGCCTCCGCGACCTCCAGCGCGTTCCCGGACGGCATCGACCTGCTGATCAACAACGCCGGTGTCATGGCACCGCCTCGTCAGGAAACCGCCGACGGCTTCGAGCTCCAGTTCGGCACCAACCACCTCGGCCACTTCGCCCTGACCGGACTCCTGTTCGACCAGTTGAAGAAGAAGCCCGGATCCCGCGTGGTGACGATCAGCTCCAATGCCCACAAGATCGGCAAGATCAACTTCGAGGACCTCCAGTCGAAGCACGGCTACAAGCGCTGGAACGTTTACGGCCAGTCGAAGCTCGCCAACCTTGTCTTCGCGCTGGACCTCCAGGGGAGGATCGGCGAAGCCGGCCTCGAGATGAAGAGCATGGCTGCCCACCCCGGACTCTCTTCGACCAACCTGTGGTCGGCCGGGTCGGGTGGCGGAAACGGGCTGGTCAACCTGCTCAGCACACCGGTGAAGATGGTCTCGAACCTGCTCGCCCAGGACGCAGAGGCCGGAGCCCTGCCGACGCTCTACGCCGCGACCGTGCCCGATCTGGCGGGAGGCAGCTACATCGGCCCCGACGGCATCGGTGAGCACCGCGGCTCACCGGTCATAGTCGCCCCGCGCAAAGTCGCCCACAACCACGAAGTCGCCGAGCGGCTGTGGAACGAGTCGGTCGAACTGACCGGCGTCGACTTCGACTTCACCGCCCCGGTCGCCGCCTGAACCGGCCGCGGTTCAGGACGACATAGCGGGGCCCCGGTTCGAACCTGCGACCGTTGAAGGCTCTACGCCGAACGAGACGGAAACTTCACCGGCCGGATCGGCCCCTACCGGCCGGTCTGATCGGGCTCAGCCGACTCCCTGAAGCAGGACCCCGACAACGTAGGCCAACCCGGCCGCGGTGCCGCCAAGGGCCACCGTCTCGATCGTCCCGCGCCAGAGTGACTGGCTGACAACCAGGGCCTTGAGCAGCCCCACCAAAGCAAAAGCGGCACCTGTGAGCACGGCGGCGACCAGGAACGGATTGTCGACGACATCGTCGAAGACGAGGTTGACAAGGTACGGAAGCAGCGGAATAGCGCCGATCGCGAGAAATGCCACAAAGGTGGCGAGCGCCGAGCGGGCGGGGGATCCGTCATCCGAAGAGAAGCCGAGCTCCTCACTCATCATCATGTCCAGCCAACGCTCCCGGTCGCTGGTGATCACGTTCACTGCGCGCTCGAGGTCATCGCCCTCGAATCCTTTGGCGGCGAACAACTGCCTCACCTCTTCCCGCTCTCCTTCCGGATAGAGATCGATGTGGCGCTGCTCGGCCCGGCGTGCTTCCTCCTTCCGCTGGCACTTCAGTCCGGGTTCCCAGGAAGTTGCTTACCGCCATGCTGAAACCATCGGCCAGCAGGTTTGCCAGGCCCATGATCACGACGATGCGGGATTCGAGTCCCGCCCCAGCCGCACCGGCCACTACCGCAAAAGTCGTAACCGCTCCATCGATCGCTCCGTAGACGAAATCCCTCAGATAGCTGACCTTCGGCGACTGGGACAGCCTGAGCCTCACTCCCTCAGGGGTGTGCTGCCGCTCGAGATCGGAGTCGGAACCTCGTCGACGGTCAAGAGAACGGCTGATCATTTGGCAAAGATAGACCAGTGCTTCCGAAGGTTCACGCCGCCATATCCCCCAGCTCGCATTCCCGATGATCAGAAGCAGGAATCCGTTCTGCCGGGTCAATCGCCCTCAACCACAAAGACCCCCTGGCGAGAGGGGTCCAGGTGTCGTCCCGAAGGACATGGCGGGGGCCCGCTTCGAACCTGCGACCTTCGGGTCGTGAGGTCCGGTCGGGGCAGAAAAGAGGCCCCAACCCGCCGTCTCCGCCTCCGACATTGATCCCTTTATATAAAGGTGGGTGCCTATCTCCCATCCCGCGGGGGACTCGGAGAAATCGGCTCCCGTGCCGATGATGTTGGGTCAAATTATGAAGCGGCTAACGAACGGGTTCGAGCCTCGGAAACAACTTACCACCCGGGTCCGGTCGGTGCCGGAAATCACCTCTAGTCCAGGTCGAGGCCGGACATGATCTCTTCGGCTTCCGACCACTGTCCTGGCGGGACCTGGAGATGGATGTCGCCGCGGTTGAAGCGGTCGAGTTCCCAGTCGGAGGTCAGCTCTGCGTCGAGCCCCCGTTCGCGCAGGTTGTCACGCCAGGCGAGGCCGGTCTTGAGATCCTCGAACTCGTGGACCATCTCCCAGTCATCGAAGCGCGGGTCACCGATGTGGATCCGGCCGCTGCCGTCCCCGATCGAGGCCAGACGACCCTTGATCCGGCCAAAGAAGCTCAAGCCGATCCTGGCTTGGCCGGCTTCCTGAGCGCAACGCCCACGTCGCGCAGCTGAATGTCGTCCACCGGAGCCGGGGCGCCGGTCAGCGGATCGCCTCCGGAAGCAGTCTTGGGGAAGGCGATCACGTCGCGGATCGATTCGACCCCGGCCAGCAGGGCGGCGAAGCGATCGACCCCGAAGGCGATGCCTCCATGCGGCGGAGCGCCGTAGCGCAGTGCCTCGAGCAGGAAGCCGAAGCGGTCGCTCGCCTCCTCTTCGGAGATGCCAAGCACCGTGAAGACCTGCGACTGGACCTCGGGGCTGTTGATACGGATCGAACCGCCACCCAGCTCCACCCCGTTCCAGACCAGGTCGTAAGCCTCGGCCCGGGCGGCCCCGGGATCGGCCGGGTCGAACACGCCAGAAGGAGCGGTGAACGGATGATGGAGCGCGTCCCAGCGGTCTTCACCTTCGTTGAACTCGAACATCGGCCAGTCGACGATCCAGGTCAGCTGGTTCTCGCCTTCGGGGATCAGGTCCCATCGCTCAGCCAGCCTGGTCCGCAGGCCACCGAGGATTGCCGCGACCTTATGCGGCTGGTCGGCGGCGACCAGCATCAGATCGCCCTCCTCGGCCTCCATCGCGGCGTTCAGGCCGGAGAGCTCCTCCGCGCTGAGGAACTTGGCGATCGGTGCCCGCCAGCCGTCACCCTCCCGGAAGGCCCAGACCAGGCCCTTTGCCCCGAGCTCCTTGGCGTCGTCGATCAGACCGTCGAGCTGGGCCCGGGAAAGCTCCCTCTGCCCGAAGTTGATGCCACGCACCGCGCCGCCCGAGTCGATCACTCCGCCGAAGGCCTTGAACTCCGTGCCACGCAGTACTTCGGTCAGATCGGTGATCTCGTAGCCGTAGCGGGTGTCGGGCTTGTCGGAGCCGAAGCGGGCGATCGCCTCGTCGTAACACATGCGCGGGAAAGGAACCTGGGTCTCGATCCCCATCTCACCGAGCAGGTGGGCCATCAGCTTCTCGTTCAGCGCGATCACGTCTTCGCCGGTGACGAAGGACATCTCGATGTCAAGCTGGGTGAAGTCGGGCTGGCGGTCGGCCCGGAGGTCCTCGTCGCGGAAGCATCGCGCGATCTGGAAGTAGCGTTCGAAACCGGAAACCATCAGCAGCTGCTTGAAGAGCTGAGGCGACTGCGGCAGCGCGTAGAAAGAGCCACGCTGCTGGCGGCTCGGCACCAGGAAGTCGCGTGCGCCTTCGGGGGTCGAGCGGGTCAGGATCGGGGTCTCGATCTCGAGGAATCCCTCGCCATCGAGGAAGCGCCTCATCCCGGTGGTCAAGCGGTGGCGAAGCTCGATCGCGCGCTGCATCTGTTCGCGGCGCAGGTCCAGGTAGCGGTGGCGCAGGCGAACCTCCTCGCCGACCTCGGACTGAAAGCCCTCGATCGCGAAAGGCGGGGTGTCTGATTCCGCCAGGACCCCGGCACTCTTGACGTGGATCTCGAACTCACCGGTGGGCAGCTCCGGGTTGACCGTTCCCGCCTCCCGGGTAACCACGGCGCCGCTGACCGAGACCACGAACTCCGAGCGCAGTTGATGGCCCAGCTCGAATGACCCGCCCGCCTCGTCCGGGTTGAAAACCAGCTGAACGACCCCGGTCCGGTCACGCAGGTCGATGAAAATCAGGCCGCCATGATCGCGCCTGCGATGCACCCAGCCGGCGACCCTGACCTGCTCGCCGACCCGGTCACCCAGGACCTGCCCGCACCAGGTGTCGCGATAACCATTCGGGGCAAGACTCGGGGGCGCATTCAGCGGTTCGTCGGGCATCTGGCCAGTCTTTCAGTTCTCAGGGTCTGAGCAACTCGAGAACCTGAGCCGGCTCCACATCCTGCTGCTCACCGGTGGCCATGTCGCGAAGACGGGCGGTTCCGTCCTCCTCCAGAACCAGCGTCTGTGCGGCATTGATCCGGTCGGCCTGCTTGAGCTGGCCCTTGATGCTGCGGCCGGCGAGGTCGATCTCGACCGAAATCCCGACCCGGCGCAGCTCGCCGGCCAGAGCGACCGCCTTCGCCTGCTGGCCTTCGCCCGCCACCGCGATGAACAGATCCCGGCCGGGAGCGTCAACTTGCTCGTCCAGGGCCAGCAGGATGCGCTCGACTCCGGCAGCCCAGCCTATTGCCGGTGTGTCGGGGCCGCCGAGCTGGCTGATCAGCCCGTCGTAGCGGCCGCCGCCGCCGATCTCCGACTGCGCGCCGAGGCGGTCGCAGACGAAGGAGAAGATCGTGCGTGTGTAGTAGTCGAGGCCGCGGACCAGGGTCGGATCGATCGTGTAATCGACTGACGAGGCGGAGAGCAGTTCCCGTACCTCGGCGAAATGCTCGGCGTCGGCGGTGTCGAGGTGATCGAGCAGCTGTGGCGCGTCAGCCATGACCGCCCTGGTGCCTTCGTGGTCGGAATCGAAGGCCCGTAGCGGGTTCAGCTCGATGCGCTCGCGCACATCGTCCGAAAGCTCGCCTTCACGCGATCGCAGGTGGCTTTTCAGCTCTTCCAGGTATTCGCGCCTTGCATCCAGCGAACCGAGGCTGCCGAGCTTCAACTCGACCCCGGGCACACCGAGCTCCTCAACCAGATCGCTGAAAAGGGTGATCACCTCAGCGTCGGCCAGGGGCGACTCACTCCCGATCGCCTCGGCCCCGATCTGGTGGAACTGGCGGTAGCGGCCGGCCTGCGGGCGTTCGTGGCGGAAGAAGGGACCCGAATAGGCGAGCTTGACCGGTTGCGCCAACTTGTGCATTCCGTGCTCGACGTAGGCGCGGCAGATCGGCGCGGTACCTTCCGGCCGAAGGGTCAGGCTGCGGCCGCCCTTGTCCTCGAAGGTGAACATCTCCTTGCGCACGATGTCGGTCGACCTGCCGACCCCGCGCTCGAACAACGCCGTGTCCTCGAAGGCCGGAGTCATCATCCAGTTGTATCCCGACCTGCCGAAGATGTCATGGGCTGTGCGAAGCAGCCGTTCGCGCTGGGTCATCGAGTCCGGCAGGACGTCGAAGGTGCCGCGCGGTGCCTTGAACTTTTCGGCCATCAGACCGACAGCTCGGCGAGGAACGGATTGGTCGCGAGTTCGGCCTCCAGCGTGGTCACGCCCATGTGACCGGGGTAGACCGTCGTCTCGGCCGGATGTGACTCGACCAGCATGCGGATCGATGCGAGCAGGGTGTCCCAGTCGCCGCCGGGCAGGTCCACCCTGCCGACCGAGTTCTGGAACAGCACGTCGCCGGAAAAGAGCGACGCTTCTTCGCGGATCGAGTAGGTGACGTGTCCGGGACTGTGGCCCGGGGTGAAAAGCACCTCGATCTCGAAGCCGGCCAGGTTCAGGGTCTCCCCTCCCTTGACGGTGTGGTCGGCTTCATAGCTCTCGAACGGGCCGAATCCGTCCCAGGGCACGTAAGTCATGATGTCGGCAAGGATCGGCACCTCGATCTCGGGGCAGTAGACCGGTGCCCCGGTTGCGCGCGCGATCGGTGTGACTGCGCCGATGTGATCGAAGTGGCAGTGGGTGAGCAGAATCGCCTCCAGCTTCAGGCCTCGCTCGGCCAGCGGCGCCATCAGGCGGTCCGGCTCCTCACCGGGGTCGATCATGATCGCCCGGTCGGATCCGGTTCTGAAAATGGTGAACGAGTTCTCGGCCACCGGTCCGACGGTGGTACCGATCACCTCGATCCCGGCCACGCTAGTTCTGCTTTCCGCGCGCCCGGATGCGGGCGCGCTCGCGGCGGCGCCAGAGGGTGAGGTCCATGTAATAGCCCGCCGGGATGTAGAAGACGAGCATGAACAGCGCGATCGGCAGCGCCTCGTTCAAGCCGCGCCCGAACAGCAGCATCAGCAGGGCGAGGAAGACCAGTGAGGCGACCACGCCACGCACCACGGCGCTGCGCCAGGTCGGCGGGTTGTCGGAGCGGGATGCTCCAGCCTTGGACTTGGACTTGCTGCCGGACTTCACCTGATTGCGCGCTTCAGCCCGGTTCTTCGGACGGGCCTTGCGGCGCTCGTCGACGTTGCCGGCCTGTGTGCCGCGCTTCTTTCGGCTTCTCTTCTTCTTGGTCTGTGCCACGCCCGGAAACTTACCGGGCCGACCCCGTCAGCCGCCCCGAGCCGTCAGGCGAGGCGACGCTCGATTACGTGGAAGGCCGGATCGAAATCCCGGATCGGCACAGCTTCCGGGTAGTCGAGCATCGCCGCCTCCGGGATCAGCCCGACAAGTTCGGCTTCAACCGCGCGGGTTCCCCGCTGCTCGGCCAGCCTCGAAACCTCCTCGACCACGCGCGCCAGCGGTACCGAAACCGGGTCGCCGATATTCATCGAAACCTGGGCCCGGCCGGTAGACAGCGCGAGCCCGATGGCCCGGACCCCCTCCAGCCCTCCCCCGTCCTGCCTCACCGCAGTCGCGATTGCGCGGGCCGCCTCGATGTCATCGGTTTCCAGCTCGACGTTGAAAGCAGCGATCGGAGCCCTTGCGGTGACCAGGCAGCCACCGGCTCTGGGATGCGGCCGGTCCGGGCCGAAGTCCGGGCTCAGCCCGCCTGAACTCATGCGTTGCCACAGGGCGTCAATTCCCCCACTGCGGAACCAGGCCCGCTCCTGTCGCTCGGGGCCTGTGGCCAGGTCGCCGTAGAGAAAGACCGGAATGCCGAGTTCCCCGATCCGCTCGGCGATGCGCAGCGCCGAGGAACGAGCGGCCCCACGGTCAGCCGGGTCGAGCCAGACCACAGGACAGACGTCGAGCGAGCCGATTGCCGGATGGAGGCCCTGCCATTCGGACATATCGATCTCCCGTGCGACGCCGGCCAGGTCGACCAGGGCGTCCTCGAGATCGTCCGTCGCTCCCGCGAGCGTGAATACCGCGCGGTTGTGATCGATGTCGGTGTGGCGGTCGAGCAGCAGGACTTCGGTGCCGAGTGAATCCTGGAGACGCTCCAGCCGTTCGAAATCACGGCCTTCGGAGACGTTGGGTACAGCCAGCAGGGTCAAATCAGCAGTCTGCCTTCCAGGACGATCGGGGTGCCGTCGACCGTGACCTCAGGCCGCAGGGAAACAACGTCGAGATGAACCGGCACCTGAACGTTGCCGCCGATCGCCGCCGAGGCACCGAAGGCCACATGCGCGGTGCCGAAGATCTTCTCGTCCTCGAGAATGTGGCCGGTCAGGATCGCCTTGCTGTTCGTCCCGATGCCGAGTTCGGCCACGTTGGTCCCGTCGGGTCCGTGGGCGGTCAGCAACTCCATCAGTTTCTCGCCCTCCGGACCGGTGGCCTCGATCAGATGTCCATCCTTCACGGTGAGCCGCACCGGTTCGGCAACCCTCCCGACCCCGGCGATCGAGCCGTCGACGACAAGAATGCCCTCCGCGGTGGCCGGGGCGATGAAGCCCTCGCCGCAGGGCAGGTTGCCGAAGGCACCTTCGTGGGTCAGCTCGCCCGCGTCGGATATCGCTTTCCTGCCCTGGAGCCCGAGCCTGAGGTCACTGCCGTGGTCGCAGGTGATCCGGGCCCCGGTTCCGCGGTCCAGGATCTCGGCCACCCTGCCTCCCCTGCGGCGCAGCTCTTCCATGTCGTCGCTCATCACCCGGGCAAGCATCTCCACGGTCGCGCCGGGCAGGGTCGCGGTGCGGGTTCCCGACTCGCTGGCCCGCTTGCGCGCTGCGGTGTGTGAGAGCGACTGGACTGTGGGCGCCAGCAGCACGTCTGCCGCGACCATCGCCTCGGCCACCGTCTCCGGCGGTTCACCAGCATGCGAAGAGCGCTCGCTGATCACCGCAAGCACCGCTTCGGCTCCGACCGCTTCGGCCTCGGAGCGCATCGCTTCCCCCAGAACCTGGGTCGCCGGGTTACAGACGACCAGTACCTCTTCGTTCGGCCTCACGCCCAGGCATTCACGGACAACAGTGGCCACCGCTCTGTTCAAGTCTTCGCTCATGGCCGAACTATCGCAGGGAGCGCTCGACCCCTGCCGTCGCCGCCGCTATGGTCGGAACAGGCAAGTGTTCAGCGAACGAGAGGATCGGCAATGAGCCTGAGCGACCACAGATTGGGAACAGCAGTGGCGGTAGCTGACCTCGAGCGGGCAAAGGGGTTTTACGAAGGCAAGCTCGGCCTCGTTGCCAAGGAGTCCTGGCCCGGCGAGATGACCGCCTACGAATGCGGTGGTGGCTCCCTGCTGACCATCTACCGCTCCCCCGATTACGCCGGCAACTCCGGCGGCACGGTTGGCGGCTGGGATGTCGAGGACCTCGAGGCAGAGATGGCTGAGCTGGAGGCACGCGGGGTCGATTTCGAGCGCTACGACCTTCCACAGATGAAGACTGATGAGCGCGGAATCTTCGAAAGCGAAGGCATGAGGATCGCCTGGTTCCGCGACCCGGAAGGCAATACTTTCGCCATCAACGAGTAGTCCGGCCGCCCGGATGCCGGGCGAATATCATCCCGAGGCCGCCGTGAGACCTCCCGACCCGCAGACGCGGCTTCCCGGCCGGCAGCAGCAGAGTTTGACCGGATGGTTGGATCGGCGACCCCTGCCGCGGGGCTGCTTCACGTGGGGCCTCCTCGTACAACTTCTCGCCGGCGGGCTGATGATCGGCATCGGCATCGCCGGCGAACCGCTCTGGTTCGACGAACTGGCGAGCCTCTCCATTGCCGGGCGCAGTCCGGGGGGCATCTTCGACGTTCTCGGCAATACCGACGCGAACATGGGCTTCTATTACCTGCTGCTCCACGCCTGGATCTGGGCCGGCGATTCAGAAGCGTGGGTGCGCATGCTCTCCGCCCTGCCCGCCCTGGCGGCAGTCCCGGTCACCGCGATCCTTGCCCGACGGCTTTTCGGGGAGCGGGTCGGCCTGCTGGCGGGATTCATGCTTGTCGGGAATCTGTTCGTGATCGCCAATGCGCAAAACGCCCGCGCTTATGCGCCGGCGATGCTGATGGTCACTCTCGCCACCCTCTATTTCGTCGATGCGCTCCGCGACGGCCGCCTGCGCCATTTGATCGCTTATGGCGCATGCTCGGTGCTGGCGATCTACCTCAGCCCCCTGGCCGGTCTTGCCCTGGTCGCGCATGTGCTTTCGCTCCTTGCCCTCCCCCGGGATCAGGTCCCGTTGCGCAGGCTCACCGCGACTTATGCCTGCGTCGCGCTTGCCGTGGCGCCGCTCGCCGGCCTGATGCTGGCGGTAGGCGACGAGCAGGTGTACTTCCTTGGGAGGCCCGGTCTGGACGAACTCCTGATCGCGGGACGGGAGATCTTCGGCATGTACAACCTGCCGCTCGCCATCGCCTCCGGTGGCCTGGTCTCTTGCGGACTGATCGTCCTCTGGCGATGGGTGCGGCTCGACCGGACAGCAGCCGTAGAGCTTGCCCGATGGAGTTCGGCGCTGGTCGCCGGATGGGCCCTGCTGCCCGCTCTGATCCTCTTCGCCTTCTCGCAGGTGAGTCCGCTCTTCCTCGCCCGCTACCTGCTGACCTCGGCACCGGCATTCGCGATCCTTGCGGCGGTCGCACTGGTGACCATCGCGAACCGCTCGCGCGAATTTGCCGTCATCACCACCGTGGTCCTCTGCGGCCTGGTCCTCGCGGGCCGGGCCGACCTCCGCACCTACGGCGACGCCTACCGTCCGGGATGGGGCGAAGCCGACCTGAGCGTCGCGCGCCTGATCGCGATCGGAGGCAGGCCCGGCGACGGCGTCCTGTTCGAGCCGGCATGGCAGCGGCTGTCGGTGGAAATGAACCTCGCCCGCGAGCTCCCCGGTGCCCGGGTTCCGGCCGACTTCGCGGTTGAAGCGGGCGCCGAAGAGTCGGGTGACCTCTACGCCCGCGAAGTGCCGCCTGAGGTCCTCACCCACCGGCTCCGCCGGCATGAGCGGATCTGGCTGCTGCGGTGGAATTCGACCTTTCGTGACGGGACGCCCAGCGTCAGCCAGCCGCTCCTCGATTCCGCGTACCGTCGGTTGCTGAAGCGCGACCTGGGGGTGATGCAGGTGACGCTCTACCGGCGGCGCTAGCGTTTGACCAGATGAAGTCCTGGCACCCGCCGCTCATACTGCTCGCAATGATCCTGCCGGCCTCGATCGGCTTCGCCGTCGGCGGACCTGGCCTGGGGATCTCGCTGGCCGGCTTCTCCCTGATCGGGCTGGTGTACGTGGCCGCGAAGGTGATCCCGAACGATCCGATCGGCCGGGTCCCGCATCCTGAACTCGAACGGCGACTGCTGGTCGTGACCACCTTCCCGATCGAAGATGCCCCGACAATCCAGCGCGTTGCCGACGAGGTACAGCTCGGTGGCGGAGCTGAGCAGGGCGAGGTCCGGCTGCTGACCCCCGCGGTCAACACCTTTCTCGACCGCTGGGCAACCGACCTGCGCGCGGCCCATAAGCGAGCCCAGCGCGACCTGGTCATATCGATCGCGTCTTTGACCCTGGCAGGAGTCGACGCCAGTGCCAGGACCGGAGATGAGGACGTAGTTCAAGCTGTGGATGACCAGCTGCGGACCTACGACGCCACCGAGGTCTTCCTGGTCACTCGAAAGTCAGAGGACTCCGCAAAGGTTGCCGGAACGCTGAGGGAACGGCTCCAGCCGCCGTTTCACCACGTCGAGCTGGCCTGAGCCCGGCCGCGCCCAACCCGCTCTGCCGCAGATCCCCGCCCCCGGGCCATTGTCTAGACTGCGCTCCCCCGCCGGGGTAGCTCAGCTGGTTAGAGCAGCGGAATCATAATCCGCGTGTCGGGGGTTCGAGTCCCTCCCCCGGCACTCACGAAAGCTTTGCTGTTTCGTGGCCTGTCTGGTAGTTTCCGCTCTCAACATGGGAGCGATACGCGAGACACGTCCGCTGGGCCTGACACTGCTGATCGCGCTCCTCACTGCCTTGGTCATGATCGCGCCGGCCGCAGCGAAGGCCCCTCCGAAACAAAAGTACGAATGCCTGATCGGCGGAATCTATGCCGACACCGTGACGATCAAGAACGCGAGCACATACAAGCGCTTCGGCAAGACCGGCAAGTACGTCGCCGGCAAGAAGAAGAGGACCTTCGGCAACCCGCCCTACCAGTACAAGGGCTACTCGATCAAGTTCAAGACCGGACCATTCAAGGGCTTCAAGGGCAACTGGCACAAGAGCGCAGCGGGAGTGGAGATCGCCCTGAAGAATCCGATCGACGGCTACTACGACACTTACTGCGACGACTGAGCAGCAGACCGAATCGTTCGGTGCCGCGGCTGAGCGTGCGGAAACACGGGAGCGCGCCCCTGGAAGGAGAGGATCTTCGGGTTCTGGATCTCGCCGTCACGGATCTCGATCGCGCGGTTGATCACCTCGTCGTCGGCCCAGCTTGCGGGTCCCTCCATGACTGTGCGCAGATGGGGCATCAGCGCGAGGCTGATCTCCCAGGTCGCTGAGTCCCAGAGCAAACTGGGGCTGTGGTCAACGGCGTAGTGAGTGAGCCGGTCGCCGACGGTGAAGGTCGGGTCCGCGAACGATGTCGGCCGCGCCCATTCAAAGCCCATGCCCTCGTCGCAGGAAACGTCGACGAACAGACTGCCAGGGGCAAACAGGGGCAGGTCCTCGTTCTTGACCAGGGTCAGCGGCGCTTCGGTGTTCTGGAAGACACAGTTGACGATCACGTTGTGCTCGGCGAGGAACTCCTCGACCGACTCGTGGGGCGCGTCGAGCTCCAGCGTGTCGCCAGGGCGATCGGGGTCCTGCTCGAAGGTGACCATTCGAACCGAACGGATCGGCGAGCCGACGGCGGCGACCTCGCGCTGGGTCAGGACCGAGATCTCGCGAACGCCGAGGGCGGTCAGCGCAAAAACCGCGCCGCGTCCGGTCGCCCCGAAGCCGATCACGCAGGCTTGCAGCGGCCGACCGTATCTGCCGGTGATGCCCATCAGTTGAAGCGCCTGAAGAACCGAGCAGTAGCCGGCGAGCTCGTTGTTCTGGTGGAAGACGTGAAGGTTGAAGGTGCCGTCAGAGTTCCAGTGGTTCATCGCCTCCCAGGCGATCAGCGTCGCCCGGCTGTCTATCGCCGCCTGGGTAAGCGCCTCGTCCTGGACGCAGTGGGGCCAGCCCCAGAGCACCTGTCCCTCCCGCATCTCCACGACATCAGCGGCCAGCGGTTTGGGTTGCAGCAGCACGTCGCATTCGGCGAAGAGCTCTTCACGGCGGCGATGGCCGGCGACCAGCGGGGCGAGGTCGGCGTCAGTGAAGCCGAAGCGGCTGCCGTAGCCGTGCTCGAGGTACATGCGGTCGCGCAGATCCTGATCGATATCGGCGATGTGGCGCGGATGGAGCGGCAGTCGACGCTCGGCCTCCTTGCGAGAGCCGGCGAAGATTCCAAGTGAGAGGTGGTCCATAGGTTCGCTCAACGTTACAAGCCGCTCACCTGGGGCCTGCCTTGCCCGAAAGAAGCCGGTGCCCCCAGAGCTCTGAATTCGTGGCGCTCGAATAGATTGAGCCCGTGAGTGGGAACAGGTCACCGGCACCGGCCGGAGGGGTTGAGGGCTGATGGCCCGACCGCGCCTTGAGCGGCGGGTACCCGGCATCAGGACTGCCCGCGAATACGAGCGTTCCTGGCTGAAGCCCGACCTGCTTGCGGGCGCGATCCTCGCGGCGATCCTCGTCCCGCAGGGAATGGCCTATGCCGAACTGGCCGGCCTGCCAGCGGTCACCGGGCTGTATACGACAATCGCCTGCCTGCTGGGCTACGCGGTCTTCGGCCCCTCCCGGGTGCTGGTCATGGGCCCTGATTCTTCGATCTCCCCGCTGATCTTTGCTGCCCTCGCACCGCTGCTCCTGGCCGGAGGTGACCCCGGTACGGCGATCGCTCTCGCCGGCATGCTGGCGATCCTGGTCGGGATCGTCGAAATCGGACTCGGACTCGGCAAGCTCGGCTTCGTCGCGGACCTGCTCTCCAAGGAGGTCCAGATCGGTTACCTGAACGGGTTGGCGCTGGTGATCATTGTCGGACAGTTGCCGAAGCTGTTCGGCTTCTCGACCGATGCTGACGGATTTATCGAAGACGTCTCGGCCTTCGTCCAGGGAATCGGTCAGACCAACACCACGACGCTACTGGTCGGCATCGGCGTGCTCGCGGTGCTTGTGGTGCTGCCGCGATGGACCACCCGCGTTCCGGCCATTCTTGTGGCCGTGGTCGGTGTGACCGCGCTCTCGGCGGTTCTCGACCTTTCGTCCGAAGGCGTTGCCACGGTCGGTGTGCTGCCCTCGGGCATACCGACTCCGAGCATTCCGTGGACCGGCCCGAGTGATGTGGTGCCACTGCTGATAGCGGCGATCGGCATAACTCTGGTCTCCCTGACCGACACGATCGCGACCTCGGCCAGCTTCGCCGCCAGACGGGGTGAGGAGGTCGATCCGGATCAGGAAATGGTCGGCATCGGCGCCGCCAACGTCGCCGCCGGGCTGTTTCAGGGCTTCGCGATATCGACCAGCGGCTCAAGAACCGCAGTCGCCGAGCAGGTCGGGGCGAGGAGCCAGCTGACCGGAGTGACCGGGGCCGCACTGGTCGCGGCGCTGCTGCTCTTTCTGAACTCGCTGCTTGTCGATCTGCCTCAGACGGCGCTGGCAGCGGTCGTCATCGGCGCCGCTTTCACACTCATGGATATCGGCACGCTGAAGAGCGTGTGGCGGGTGCGGCGCAGCGCAGTCGTCATATCGCTTGTGGCCAGCCTGGGCGTGATCCTGCTCGGCGTGCTCCAGGGCATCGTGATCGCGGTCGCGCTCGCGATCCTGCTCTTCTTTCGCCGAAACTGGTGGCCGCATGGCGAGGTTCTTGGGCTCAGCGATGAGGTCGAGGGCTGGCACAGCATCCGCCACTACCCGTCTGCCCATCAGAGGGAGAGGATCGTCGTCTTCCGCTGGGAAGCGCCGCTCTTCTTCGCCAACGCCAACATCTTCCGCAAGCAGATCCGCGACCTGGTCCGCGAGCGCGAACCCCGCTTCGTCATCGTTCAATGCGAGGCGATCACCGACGTGGACATGACCGCGGCCGGCGTCCTGCGGGATCTCGACCTCGAGCTCAACGCCGCCGGGGTCAACCTGGCCTTCGCCGAGCTGCGCGACCGCCTCCAGGACCTGGTCCGCGAATACGGGCTGCTTGAGACCCTCGACCACGACCACTTCTACCCCACCCTGGATTCGGCGGTCTCCGCAGTCGAGCGCGAGATCGCAGGGTCCAGGCCGCCGGAAATCGGTTAGACCGGTCCGGTTGCCCCGGGGCAACCAAGGTGCACGAGGTCGGGTGATAATCCGTTCCACGAAGCAGGAACACCGAAACCACCGGAATTCATCCGGCACGAAACGAGCGAAGGAGCAACTCATGGCAATAGCGGATCGAACGGCAAGAACGGTATGGCAGGGCACCCTCGCGGCCGGCGAAGGGACTGTCAGTGGCGACAGCGGTGCGATCACCGAACTCCCGGTTGACTGGGCTGCGCGGACCGAAGAGCCCGGCGGCAAGACGAGTCCTGAAGAGCTGGCCGGCGCTGCACACTCAAGCTGCTTCTCGATGGCGCTCGCCCTGAACCTCGCCGGACATGGCGCCCGGCCCGGAAAGCTCGACGTCTCGGCGACGGTGACCCTCGACGAGGTCGACGGCAAGCCGACAGTGGTCTCGAGCGCGCTCAAGGTCACGGCCCAGGTGGACGGACTCGACGCCGACGGCTTCGATGCAGCAATCAAAGAAGCGATGGATCTGTGCCCGATCGGACGGCTGTTCGCCGGTGCCGAAGTGACCGTCGACGCCGAACTGGAACGGTAGACCTTCGGGGTCTGCGACGGCGGGCAACAGGCGGGGTCCAGCCGCTCAGGGCTCGAGCGGGACCGGGTTCCGGCTGGTGCCGAGCGCGCCGACCCTTGTGCCGGGCAGGATAAGCGCCCCGGGAGACTCCGGCCCCAAGGGCCGGGGCAATCCCGAGAGGGTACAGCCCGGCGCTAGCGGATCTTCAGCGGCCCGACGCCGTCCGGCGGCGCGGGAACCGACTTCAGCCTGCCGAGCACACCCGTATAGGGACTGCTGCCCGAAACGACGCAGTTTCCTCCCGAGTCGAGCTCCCACACGTTCTGTCCGACGACATCCTGGCTGGTCTTCGTATATTTCCACGCCGAGATCGGCCCGAGGGTCATAGGGCCTGTAGCGGTGCGGTAAACGACGCGCGAGGGTCCACCGGCCAATTTGGAGAAGATGAAGTCGAAGCTGTCCTGGTCCGTCTCAAAGTAAGCCGTGCCGGTACAGGTGTTGTTCTTGAAGGACGGCGAACCCGAGCCCAGCGGAAGAAGCTGTCCCGAGCCGTAGTACAGATACAGGCCGCCGTCGACCAGAACCTGAAAAATCGCGAAAGGGGCCGCGGGGTAGCTCCCGGCGTAGGCTCCCAGGACGCTGCCGTTGCGATTGAGCACTTTCTGCTTCGCATTATTTGTGATCGACTTCAGCAGCTTCGGCTGCATCTTGCTCTTGCTGATGGACTTCTTCTTGATCTTGGCCGAGGTCACCGCATTCTTCTTGATCTGCTTGGTGCCGACGCTGTTCTTGGAAAGGTTCGTGGCGGCATAACTTGCGCCGCCCAGGGCGATGAAGATCGCCAGCGTGGCCATTACGTTGGAATAAGTGAGACGAGACAGAAGGCGCATGCGGACGATCCCCTTTTTGGATTCCTTGTCGGACTTGATTCAGCCTATCCCGGGAACGTCGCCTCGTGGTGCAATTGCCAGCCGGGGACCGAGCCGCTCCGAGCGGTCCCCGGAGAAAGGTAGGCTCAGGCAACTCATCTGAAAGGGGTGGTCGTTTGAGTTTCGATGTCGTGGTTGTCGGTGCCGGGTTGGCCGGGCTGAGCGCAGCGAGGGATCTTGCCGAAGGCGGCACAGACGTGGTCGTGCTCGAGGCCAGGGGGCGAGCGGGCGGAAGGGTCGAGCAGACGACGCTCGAGGATGGCCGGCTGGTCCAGCTCGGTGGCGAGGTCGTCGGCGGGTTCCACACGGCATACCGCGACCTGGTCGCGGAACTCGGCCTCACTCTGGTCCCGGCCTTTCCCGGACTTCCGGGTGCCGACACCTGCAGCCTCCACGAAGGACGCTTCGTCGAAAACGACTTCGGCTGGATGAATGATGGGGACAGGGCGAGTTACGAGCGGGCCGAGGCGGAGTTCGTCTCGCTCTCGAAGCAGGTCGACCCGGATGACCCCTGGCGACACCCGGATGCCACCATGCTCGACGCGGTCTCGGTCGGCGACTGGCTGCGCTCGGTCGGAGCCACGCCGAACGTGGTGCGTGCCCGTGAGCTTTCGATGGCCGCGCTGGGAGCGGAATCGGTCGAAAGGACCTCGCTGCTCTCGGACCTGCGCAAGGAGGCGGCCGCCGGCAGCCCCGGCTTCTACAACTACGACTCCTGGGAGAGCGAGCGGGTCGCCGAGGGATCGGCAACCGTCGCCCTGAGGATGGCAGCTGACCTGGGCCACCGGGTCCGCTACGGCACGAAGGTCGAGCGAATCGACATCGGGACCGGCGGCTGCTCGGTCGTCGCCGCCTCGGGAGAGCGTTTCGAGAGCGAGGCGGTCATCTGCGCGCTTCCGGTCGGTCCGCTCCGTCGGGTCCAGGTAACCGGGGTCTCCAGCGAGAGGCTCGACTCCCTCCGAAGGCAGCGGCACGCACTGACCTCAAAGGTGGTCTTCGCCTACCCGGACTCCTTCTGGGAAAGGCAGGGCCAGAACGGCTCGGCATACGCAGAAAACGGATACATGGGCGGAAGCTGGGCCCAGCGGGAAGGGATCCTCTCGGCACTGGTCCCTCCGGAACGACTCGCCCCCATGCTGGCGAGCGATCCCGGGCTGCTCCAGGCAGAACTCCACGACGAGGCTGCCGGGATGTTCGGCGAGCGGGCCCGCGACACCGAGGCATTCTTTCTCCGCCACTGGTGTACCGACCCGCTGACCGAGGGCTACATCACAGCCTGGCGGCCGGGCGACGTGATGGCGGTCGGCCCGCTCCACGGAACCCACGAGCCCCCGTTCTATGTCGCCGGTTCCGACCAGTGGGTATGCGGCTACATGGAAGGTGCCGTCCGCACCGGGCGGGGCGCCGCCGCGGCTGCCCTGGGGAACCGCTGAACGGACTGCCCCGGGATCGCCTGACCAGGTCAGGTCAAGTCAGCCGACCCCGATCATCAGCTTCGTGTGGTCTTCAGGGTCGACCTTGCAGCCCACCACCGCACCGGGCTGTAGCTGGCCTATGACCGCCGGAGACACGACCTGAACGTGAGTGACGTCGCTGGTCTGGCCGTTCACGTTCGACGCTCAGCTCGAACTGAAGCTCGGGCTGATAGTTGACCTGCTTGCCGGTCGCGACCATCGAGTTGATCGTCGCCTGACCGTCGACGCCTTCATTTGCCAGCTTCTCGGCCAGCGCCTGGTCGCTCTGAACCTGCTGGACGGCTTCGTTGGCCTGGGACAGGCCGTCCTTCATCATCTTGAAAGAGCCGCCGCGCTTCTTCGTCTCTTCCTTGCCGGCCTTGTGCAGGCTGCGCATGTCCTTGAACATTCCCATGGATCTCGCTCCTCACCGTGGGCCCCACGGCCCACATAGCTGCCGTCTTGCGAGTATAGGTCGGGGTCGGGACCGCATGTGAACTTTTTTTGGAGGAGCAGGCCCCCGGTATAGGTTGGACATGTGTTCCTGATCGGTCTCCTGATGAGCATTGCCGGCGCGATCATGCTGGCCGGGTCCTTCTTCCTCCCCGAAGCGGCAAGACCCGGGCTCATCGCCGGAGCGGTCGGCGTCGGCGGGGCCGGCCTCGTTCTCATGTACCTGGACTGGCCCAGCCGGACGAAGCCTCCTCGCGACGGGATGCTCAAGGCCGATGCGTATGTGATTGACGCCCGGCTCACCGGCGGTGAAGCGACCGGGTACCGCATGGTCGAGATGACGCTCGACATCAGGCCGAAGGATGGGACGCCGTTTCAGGTCAAGCGCAAATTCATCGGCACCATGGCCGGCCTGAAACCCGGACAGCGCCTGAAGGTCCTGTACGACCCGACCGACCCGAGAAAGGTCGAGCTCGCCTGACCGACAGCTCAGCCCTTGCCGTTTGAGGGTGGGCCGCCCGCGGGGTTGAGCACTCGGGCGGCTCCGGCTTTTCGTCCCCCCTTGGCACCGCTCACAACGATCCGGTTGCTGGAGTCGATGTAGTGATCCTTGAAATACGAAAGCCCGTAGGTGATGGTCGAGAAGGAGCGATCTTCCGCACCGCCCGACCTGAGCCGCACAATCGACGCCGCGGAATCCCAGCCGCCGAAGCTCTCTTCTCCCACGATGATGATCCGGTTCCGGCGATCGACCGAAACATTGGTCGGCGTCATGTCCAATTCCTTGCTGCCGCCTTTCGCGAACTTGCGATCGAGCCGGCCGCTGTCGAGCAGCCTCGCGATCGAGCCATCTTCGCCAGTTGTGCTGCCGACGGCAATGATTCGTCCCCGGCGGTCCAGGTTGAGGTCCACGAACTGGTCGGCCTGCCGGCGAACCGGATCCACGTTGACGCGACCGTTGCCTCCGAAGCTCGAATCAGGGCGCCCCTTCTTCGTAAACCTGAAGATCGAGAACGCCGACCCGCTGCCACGCTTTCTCTTGCCCGTGCTGCCCAGGCCGACCACTGTCCTGCCCCGCCGGTCCACGGCGATGCTGCGCGAAGACTGGGTGCCCTTGACCCGCAGAATGAGGTAGCCGTTGCCCGAGAATGACGGATCGAGCCTTCCGTTCGAAAGAAAGCGCCCGACGAAGATCTTGCGGGCGGGGGTTCCCCCGACCGAACCGACCATGACGATCCCGGCGCCACGAGAAAACGCGATCTCGTCGGGAGTGGTTTCGGTTGCGACACCAGGCAGCGAAAGCCCGTCACCCGAAAACGACCGGTCAGCCGCGCCGTTGGGGTGAAGCCGGGCGATCCCTCCCCGGGTGTCGCCACCGCCGGACCTCTTGGATTCACCTGCAACCACGACCCGGTTCTTGCGGTCGACCAGGAGGTCTCGCGGATTGAGGTACCCGGACTTGAATTTCAGAGGCCTCTGGCCGGCCTTTCCGAAGCTGCGGTCGAGAGCGCCGCCCTGCTTGAACTTGACCACTGAGCCACTCCTGATTCCGGCGAAGATCCCGACAACGACCTCTCCGTCCGAAGTGCCGCCGATACCCCAGCCCGATGCGAAGGGCTTGTCGGTCCGGACGGTCGCGACTCCGTCGCCTCCGAAGGAGCGGTCCAGCTTGCCGGCTTTGCCGCCTCCTGAAACGAACGAGAAAGCGGCCGACAGAACCGCGATCGTCAGGAGTGATGCGAGAGCGACCACACTGAATCGTCGCCTCCGGCCTGCTGGCAGAGTTTCAGAAATCCGTTTCATACTGCTACAACAGCTGTATCCGAGGCAAGTTTCGCCGGCCCTTCAGGCCGGATGCCTATCTCTTGAGCGCGAAGTGCATCGTCCTCTGGTCGATCGGGCCCGGGTCCGACACGGAGGTCTGGTACGACCCGCGCCAACCCGACAAACCCGAGCTCGCCTGAGCCGGATCGACCAAAGAGCCAGGATCAGCGTCGGGCGAAGATCCTCAGGAAAAACAGGAAGATGTTGAGGATGTCGAGGAAGATCCCGGCAGCCAGCGGAATCGACTTCTCCCTGGCCGGCCCTGCGCATCCGGTTGAAGTCGACCACGACGTAGCCGCCGAAAATCAGCAGGCCGAGGATCGAGTACAGCAAGGCGCCGCCAGGTATGCGGATGAAGATCTGGACGATGCCGAAGATGATCAGGCCGAGCAGCAGCCAGAAGAGGATCCGGTAGAGGCCCGAGAGGTCGCGCCTGGTCGCGTAGCCGCCGGTTCCGAGTGCCGCCGTGAACAGTGCGGTCGCGGCTGCCGCCTGCGCCACCGCCTTGGAATCGGCTGCGGCGTAGTAATCAACGGTGCTGCCGACGCTGATCCCGAGCAGCAGCCCGAATACGAACAGGAGAACGACGGCGAGTCCGCGGTTGCCGGCGGAGTTGGCGACGTTTAGCCACACCAGCACGCCGATCGAGAAGAGCCACGGAACGAACCACTGCCAGCCGCTCAGGTCCCGGCCCAGCCACATGCCGGCCGCGGCGAAAGCCACGGTCACGGCCACCAGGCCCATGACCCGCCCGAAAATCGCGTTGGAAGACTGTTCTGTCGGCAATTCTTCTCCTGTTGTTGCGGCGTCCGGAGATCCCGAACCACCGGTCGAGCCCGACCATCCTAGTCACGGGGGTGGCCGCGAGGCGGGGCGCTCCGCCGCCTTCGACGCGCGTCGGCAGTTGAGATACTCGGGCCATGAAGCGGACCGTCTCACTGTTGCTCGCCGCTCTGGTCATGGCCGGGCTCTACTTCGGGCTGCTCAGGCGTCCGGTGCTCACCTGGGGAGCCACCGACGAGGAGGCGAACGGCCCGCTGGAAGGCGACGAACTGCTGCCCGACTCCGACGGCTGCTCGACCCGGGCCATTTCGATCAATGCGCCGCCCGAGGCGGTCTGGCCCTGGCTGGCCCAGATGGGTCCTTCGCCGCGCGGCGGTGTCTACACCTACGACTGGATCGAGAACCTGCTCGGCCTGGACATCCACAGCGTCGACCGGATCCTGCCCGAGTTCCAGGACCCCCGGCTCGGCGACTCGATTTCGCTCGGCGATAACCGCATGGAGATCGCGCGGCTCGACCCGGGATCGGTCCTCTCTTTCCGCTCTGGCGACGGCAACTGGGTCTGGAGCTTCGTGCTGCGCCGGGAGGGAGACGGAACCAGGCTGATCAGCCGCAACCGCTTCCGGCTGCCGACTCTCGCCTCACGGATCGGGATCCTGCCGATGGAACCCGGATCGCTCGTCATGGAGCGAAAGATGCTCTACGGCATCCGCCGACGGGCCGAGAGCCTGTGAGCGCGACCGGGGTCGACCTCTACTGGCTCCCGCTCGGTGCCGGTGGCCGTTTCGTACGCCTGAACGGACGCATCTACGAGACCGGCGTAGCGCTGCTGGAGAGGCGCAGGCCGCTGGACCTCTACCACTCGGCCCTGGAGGTGACCACCGGCCCGGACCGGTGGGTGATCGAAGTCACACCGGTCGTCGGGTCGGGGAACGGGTCACACGGCGCCGTGGCGGAAGGTCCGGTCGGCGCCCGGTGGGCCGGGCGGCTGAGCATCTTCAGGTACGAGATCCGGCGCTGGCTGAACGGCCGGATACCCGACGTGGACGAAGCCGTGGCGAGCCCGGATCGGATCTCGGACGATGAGGCGGTGGCGCAGCGCCTGCTCGACCTCGCACCGCAGACTCCGACCCCGACCTGGGGTCGGGACGAGCTCGGAACCGGCGACATGTGGAACTCGAACTCGGTCATCTCCTGGCTGATAGCCGGCAGCGGCATCGACGCCACCCGGGTCCGGCTGCCGGATGGCGGCCGGGCACCCGGGTGGCTCGCCGGAATCGAGATCGCGGGCCGATGTACTACTTGAGGACGAGCGGGCCCTTGAAGCCTGGCGGAGCCGCCGCCGGCTTGAGCTACTCCGGAAGCAGGCGCCGGTGCGAATACTTTCCCGGGGCGGCGACGGCGGTGAGAACCTGCTCGATCAAGCGCCGGCTCTGCGAATAGATGCCAGGCGCCTGACTCTCGCGTGGGCCGGCGAAGTTGAGCCTGTCTCGCTGGGGAAGTGCGTCGATGAACCGGACGGCCTCGTCGACCGTACCCTCAGGACCGACGTCGAGGACGAGCAGCGGCCGACCCAGCGCCGACGCGAGTTCTGCGGTCAGGGCGGTCCCGGGTGACGGAGGCCCATCGGCGCGCCTGAGAACCAAGGTCGCGTCCGCGTCGCGCACGTTCCATTCGGTCCGCTGGGCCGGATCGGCCAAAGGGGTCTGCTGCAGGTTCGGATACACGGCGAGCAGCCCGGGTTCCTCCGGAAAGTCCTCGGCCAGTCCGCCCTTGGGACACCAGCCTCCGTACTCGACGCCCAGAGCGATGGCGGCATCCAGGGCTGCCCGGTCCACTCCGGTCTGACCGCCGGACACGATCATGGAAATCCGGTCAGTTCAGCGTCACGTAGAAGAACCAGTCGACCGGTGCTCCGAGGCTCTGGTCCCGGGTCACCACGACCAGGTCGCTGTCGCCGGGACAGCCGAGTCCGAAATCGTTGTTTTCGAGTACCTGTGCCGATGCGGTCTTGTCGCTCTCGGCGACGCTGCCGAACGATGACTCGGCGGTCGCGGCGACGTTACGCACCGTGCCGAGGCTCGAGAGTTCGAAGCAGTAGACCCCGGTCGACGGACTTGAGACCATGGAGGTCGTGATTCCTTTCGACTTCGACGGGACGACAACCAGGTCGACTCCCGTGTCCTCTATGTAGCCGTAGGCGAGCGCGCTGCCGGGCGCGCCGGGAGCACCCTTCTTGCCGGCCGGCAACTGGCCCGATTTGAAGTCCTTTGCGAGCAGAGATCGGTTCTTGACCTTGGATGAGTTGATCGCGTTCTTCTTCACCTGTTTGGTGCCGACCGAATTGGCCGGGAGTTTCGAAATCGCATAGCCCGTGCCGCCCAGGGCGACGAAGAGGGCGAGGACCGACAGGACGAGAGCGGGATTCAGGTGTCGTTTCATGGGCCGAACGTACACGGGCGCCGGGGATTACGCAAGAACGGCGCGTCAGACCACCGGCCGATACGGTCCGGCCGGTCGCGATCCGCGCTCATGGCTTGCGGTTGAGCCTCACAGGCAGGGTGCGAAGCTGGTTGACGAATCCGGAGCGCACATATCTCGGTTCGCCGTCGATTTCCATGTCCGGGAAGCGCCGCAGCGTCTCTTCGACCAGGATCTTCAGCTCGAGACGGGCGAGCGCGGTGCCGAGGCAGTAATGCCTGCCGCCGGCTCCGAAGGCCTGGTGCTCCGGGTTACGGTGGACGTCGAAGCGGTCGGGATCCTCGTACCTGGTCTCATCCCGGTTCGAGGAGACGTACCACATGACCACCTTGTCGTCTTCCTTGATTTCCTGGCCGAGAAGCTCCGTATCCCGGGTCGCGGTGCGGCGGAAATGGGCGAATGCGGGGAACATGCGCAGGGCCTCCTCGACCGCTGACGGGATCAGCGACGGCTCCTCTATGAGCATCTCCATCTGGACGCGATCTTCGAGCAGGGCGCGCATGGCGCTGCAGTAGGTGGCCTTGGTGCTGTCGTTGCCGGCAGCCATCAGCAGGAAGAAGCCCATCACGATCTCGTGTTCCTCGAGGCTCTCTCCGTCGACCTCGGCATGGACCAGCACGCTGGTCAGATCGCCGGTCGGGTTCTCGCGGCGGTCGGCGATCAGCTTGGCGCAGCGCTCGAAGACCTCGGGCACGTCCCGCTGCATGACGGTGTCCATGCCCTCCGGGTTCACCTCCGGATCGTTCGCCCCGAGGATCGTATTCATCAGACGGGCCCAGACGAGGTCGTCACCGGGCGGCAGTCCCATGAAACTGCCGATCACCCTCGATACGACCGGCTGAGCGACGTCTCCCACGAGGTCGCAGGTGTCCCGGTCTCCGAGCTGGTCGAGTACGTCGCGGGTTATTGCGCGGATCGCGTCCTCGTGCTCGGCAATGCGCTTCGGGGTGAAACCACGCTGAAACAGGGCCTTGAGCCGGTCGTGCTTCGGCGGGTCCATTCCGATGAACATCGCGGTCGTGAGCTCGAGGGGTAGGCCGGCATGGGTGGCGGCGAGGATCCCGCCACGCTCGGAGGAGTAGGTCCGCCAGTCAAGGCTGACCTCGCGCACGCCATCGGCCGTCGTCACCGACCAGAAACCGTCTTCCTCCGGAAACATCTCGATCGTCTCGGAGCGGTGGACCGGGCATTCCGAGCGAAGTCGCCGGAACAGTTCGTTGGGTGGTCCCTCCTCCCAGAGCTGGTCGGTGAGTATCGAGATTTCGTCGAGCGGACCTTCAGGGTCGAACGGCACAGATCACCTCGGCTGGCATACGGGCATGGACGAAATGCAGCCTACCGGCACATAGTGGGGATACGTGCCGCAGGGTCTTCCGTCTGATTGCCGGAACTGCCGAAGGGTCTGACTGTCCCGCTTCGCGGGAACGGGCCCGCCTCCGGACCTGGTTCGGCCCGAAGACGGCAGCCGCGCCGCGCGCAGCTTTGCCGACCCGTTGCCCTACTGGGCGCGGTCGTACTTGAACGACACGCTGAGCCTGACTCTGAACTCCGAGACCTTGCCGTCAACGATGGTCAGGTCCTCCCGGGTTACTTCGGCCACCCGCAGGTCTCGCACGGTCTCGCCGACCTTCTCGACTGCGTTCCGGGCGGCCTGCTCCCAGGAATCGGAACTGACTCCGACCACTTCTGTCACGCGGTACACGCTCTCAGACATCTTGCTGCCTCCTGATTCGGTCGCGTTGAATGACTGCCAGTCCAGCCTAACGCCGACCCACCCGAGCATCTCGATCCTGAAGCGAAAACGAACGACCCGGCCTCTGCCGCGACGATCGCCTCAGGCGGAAATCCAGGCCTTCGCCGCATCGAGATCAGCCGTAGTGAAAGACCTGACCTCCGCACTCATCGCCCGGCCGAAGACGCTGACGGCGTCGCGGTACAACCTGTGGTCGCTCACCAGGGCAATGCGCTCGAAATCAGAGCCGTGGTGGATGCCGATCTTCGTATCCTCCCAAGCCGCGTCTGGCGTATAGCCCTCGAACTGCCCGCCCAGTACGTAGATGAGCCGGACCTTGTCGGCGCTCTGGAGCGCCGCCTCGACCGCCGGCACCATCACCTCGTCGTAGTCGCCTCCGGTGACTTTTCCGACCGCCTCAAAGCCGAGTACGCCGTTCTTCAAATCAGGTATCTGTCTGAGCATCTCTATTTCACCACTACAGTTGCCTTGCCGGTCTTCTTCAGCCCGCCGGATGCTGTTGCGGTAAACGTGACCTTGGGCTTCTTGCCCTTCTTCGTGCTCTTCTTCGCGGTGATTTTCAGCTTGACCGTCTTCGACTTGCCGGCGGCCAGGTTGCCTGGCTTGCGGCACTTCGGCAGCTTGAGCAGCTTCTTTGGTCCTTTGGCGCAAACTTTCGGGTTCTTTGCGGTGGCTCCACCGAAGTTCTTGAGAACGACCTTGAAAGTGGCTTTCTTGCCACGCTTGACCTTCTTCGTCTTCGGGGTGATCTTCAGGTTCGCCAGTTTTGGCTCGGCGAAAGTCGCCGTGACCGTCCTCGCTTCGCTCATGCTCACCTGGCAAGGCCCGGTTCCGCTGCAGCCTTCCCCCGTCCAGCCGGTGAACGTGGAGCCGGCATCGGCTACGGCGGTCAGGGTGACCGCGGTAAGAGATGGGTAGATCTCGGCGCAGTCCGTGCCGCAGGTGATTCCTGGCGGGTCAGAGGTGACGGTGCCGTCGCGATTGCCAGAGCGGTTTACCTGGAGCAGCACTGACGGCCGGACGGTCGAGATCGACTGGATGATGTAGTTGCTGCCGTCGGAACGGGACCAGACCGCGGTGGCGGTTCCGTCGGACGCTGTTGTGATCTGAGGGGAGAAAGCGTCCTGCCCAGGGGCCGAGAGATCTTCCGGATTGCCGAAGGAGCCTCCCGGGGGGCGAGTGGAGGCCTGGGCGATCCTGTTGCTGCTGTCGTCGCGAAACCAGACCACGGTTGCAGTGCCGTCAGGTGCCGTGTTGACCTGGGGAGAGGTGGCATCCCCACCGAAGATTGAAATATCTTCCGCGACGCCGAAGGAACCGGCAGAGGGGCGGGTTGCGGCCTGAACGATGTAGTTGCCATAGAGGCTGACCCAGACCGCGGTGGTAGTGCCGTCGGGAGCTGTGGTGACCTGGGGAGTAAAGGAGTCATGGCCCGCAGCCGAGAGATTCTCCGGAGTGCCAAAGGAGCCTCCGGGGGGGCGGGTAGCGGCCTGGGCAATGTCATTGCTGCCGTTGTACCGGATCCAGACCACGGTCTCGGTGCCGTCGGGTGCCGTGCTGATCTGTGGTAGATCAGCGTTCTGCCCGAGAGTCGAGAGGCGGACCGGGGTACCGAACGAACCACCCGGCGGGCGGGTGGTGGCCTGGATGACATTGACGCTGCCGTTATCGCGGGACCAGACCGCGGTCGTGGTGCCGTCGGGTGCCGTCGCGATTTGGGGGTCGAGGGCGTACTGGCCGGGCCCGGCGGTCGAGAGATCGACCGGGCTGCCGAAGGAGCCTCCCGGCGGGCGGGTGGCAGCCTGAATGACCTCTTCGGAGGCAGGGCCGCGGCTCCAGACCGCGGTCACGGTGCCGTCAGGGGCTGCGGCGATCTCGGGGTCCTGAGCGCTCTGTCCGGGTGCCGAGAGGTCGACCGGGGCTGCGAAAGAGCCGCCAGGTGGTCGAGTCGCTGCCTGAACTATCCAGTTGCTGTTGTCGTCGCGCTGCCACACGACGGTCGTCGTACCGTCAGGTGCCGTGGTGATCTGGGGGCTGACGGCGTTCCCCGCGCCGGGGGCCGAGAGGTCAACCGGGGTGCCGAAAGTGCCTCCCGGGGGGCGGGTGGCGGCCTGGATGACTGGTCTGCTGCCATCCCACCGCTGCCAGACCGCCGTAGTCGTTCCGTCAGGGGCTGTGGATAGTTGAGGGTAGGAAGCATCCTGTCCCGGGGCGGACAGATCGGAGTCCGGCTTGACCCAGGGGCCCTGCGGGGCAGCGAATGCCTGAGCAGCAACGCCGACAAGAATTGCGCCGAGGACGCCGACAGCCGCAAGCGCCATTTTCGTCAGCTCCCTCAAGTTCCCGCCCTCACTCCGTTAGTGGAGACCATCATCGGCCTCACCCCGAAAACTACAGCACGACTTACCCGGAAAGGGAGAGATGTTTGGGGGTCGACCCCCCTTTGGGTCAGGCAGACGAGGCTGCGATCCACACTTTTGCCGCCGCGAGCTCAGCAGTTTCGAAGACCTTGACTTCGGCCTTCATCATGTGGCCGAACAGCTTCAACGCGTCCCGATAGACGGGGTGGTCGGTTACCACGGCGGTCCGTTCCAAGGACGAAGCGTGGTGAAGGCCGATCTTGGTGTCCTCCCGGGCCGCGTCGGCCGTGAAGCCCTCGAACTCGTCGCCGAGAAGGTAGAGCAGACTGATCTTTCCGCCCACTTCGAGTGCCGACTCGACCGACGGTAATCTGGAGTTCACCTCGACGGTAGCTGTGCCGGACCTGGGACGACGATGCTGCTGCCGCGGTTCCCGACCCGGCCTCACCCGTGGGCCGGTGGACAGGACGCTGGCCAGGTTCAGGCGGCGGCTGCGGGCTCCGCGGCGTCGGGTGGCCGTGCCAGCGGGAAGTCGGGCAGCTTCCTGGTGAACGGTATTGCGGCGAGCACCAGCAGCGCAGCGACCAGCAGCGCGGTCTTCAGCGCCATCAGTTGCGAATCTTCGTACTCGGCCACGAGGATGTCGGTGGTGCCGCTGTCGACCCCGGCCTGCTCGGCCCCGGCGCGCACCTCTTCCGAGGCGACGAAGCTGCCGCCCGAGCTGAGTGCGACGTCGACCTGTTTCTTCACTCCTGCCGAAATGTCCGGGTTGTCCTGGACGTTGCCCGAAAAGGCCGCGAGCAGGCCGGTGATCACGACGGCTCCGAGCAGCGCCGTTCCCAGCGAAGAGCCGAGCTGCATCGAGGTGTTCTGAAGCCCTCCGGCCTCGCTGCGGTCGTCGTCGCCGACCGACGACTGGACGACATTTCCGAGCTGCGACACGACCAGCCCCATGCCGACCCCCAGGATCCCCATCGCGATCAGGAAGCTCGTGCTGTCGAGCTGCACCTCGATCGTGCCGAGCATCATCAGCACTGACACGAGAAGCACGCCCATTCCGGTCTGGACGATCCGGCGTGCAGAGAAGCGCTTGGCCAGGGCCGAGCCGACGATCGCGGCCAGAAACAGCCCGGCGGAGGCGGGAAGCATGTGCACGCCCGTCTCCAGCGCGTCGAGGCCCTGGACCACCTGGAGGTAGAGCGGAATGGTGAAAAAGATGCCCATCAGAATCAGGTTCTGGGCCAGCAGCATCGCGACCCCTCCCCTGAGCGTCGGGATCTTCAGCAGGCCCAGGTGGACCAACGGCTGCTCCCCCCGGCTCTCCCTGCGCTTCTCCCAGAGAACGAAGCAGAAAAGGATCAGCCCACCCGCGGCGATCACGAATGGCGTCAGCGAGAACCCGAAGGGCTCGATCGGGGAGTTGAGCGGAAAGAGCCATCCCCAGCTGCTGGCCCTCAGTACGCCGAATACCAGGGTGCCCAGTCCGAGCGCGGAAAGCACGCCGCCGAACCAGTCGAGCCGGACGCCGGAAGGCTTCTCCGGCTCCTTGATCAGACGTGTACCGAGCAGGATCCCGATGGCGACGAGTACTTCGCCGACGAAGACGATCCTCCAGGTGAGCTCGGTCGTGGCCCAGCCTCCGAGGATTGGGCCGACCGCTATTCCGGCGCCGGCGACGCCGCCGAGGACGCCGTAGGCGAGCGCGCGGTCCTTTCCTTCGTAGCTCCCCGCGACCAGCGCCACCATTGCCGGGAGGACCAGCGCAGCTCCGATCCCCTCCAGCACCGACCAGCCGAGTGTGAGCATCGGCACGCTTCCCGAGGCCGCCGTGGTCGCGGAGCCCGCGGCGTAGATGATCAGACCGATCGCGAACGTCTTGCGGCGTCCGAATATGTCGCCCAGCTTGCCGCCGATCAGCATCAGGCTGGCCATGACCAGAGCGTAGAAAGCGATCACCGCCTGGATCGTGGTCACCGTGGTGTCGAAGTCGGCAACCAGCTGGGATATCGCGACGTTCATCACGGCCTGGTCGAGCACCATCAGGAACTGCGCCGCGGAGAGAAATATGAGTGCCGCCCATTTCGCCATCGGCGGGACAATAGAGGGAAATGCGGACACGGCCTGCGGGGCCCGTTTGTCATGCGCCGGCGAGCCGGGAGCGATACGGTGCCATGAAGACTTCGGCCTCCGCCCCGTGCGGTTGCCACGGCCACGCGAAACAAAATGGAGGAACACCCGACAATGAGCACCACCGCTACCCGACTCGACCGGACCCGGATCAAAGAACTGACCGCACGCGAAGAGGAACGCCTCAACGCGAACACGCAGAAGTCGAAGGAGACATTCGAGCGGGCCAGCCACCACCTGTCGGGCGGTGTCGCCTCGTCTTACCAGCTGCGTGAGCCGTGGCCGATCTACATGGAGAGCGGTAGCGGACCCAAGGTCTGGGACGTCGACGGCAACGAGATGTGGGACTTCCACAACGGCTTCGGCTCGATGGTGCAGGGCCATGCCAACCCGCTGATCGGCGAGGCCGTTCAGGCGCGTTACGAGCAGGGCACCCACTTCGCCGCCCCGACCGAAGACGCGATCGCGGTCGGAGACGATCTGGCGGCCCGCTGGGGAATGCCGAAGTGGCGCTACACCAACTCCGGCTCGGAGTCGACTATGGACGCGATCAGGATCGCCCGTGGCCATACCGGCCGCGACCACGTGATGAAGATCTTCGGCTCCTACCACGGCCACCACGACACGGTGATGGTCTCGATCGGTGTCGAGTACGACCAGATCGGTGATCATGAGAACCTCGCCTCGCTGCCATACGGCGCGGGCATTCCCCAGTCCACGGTCGACCAGGTGGTCGCTGTGCCGTTCAACGACGCCGGCGCGATGGAGCGCCGACTGGTCCGGATGAAGGAAGCCGGCCAGCTGCCCGCCTGCGTGATCATGGAAGCCGCGATGATGAACCTCGGCGTGATCCTGCCCGAGGACGGCTACCTCGAAGAGGTCCGTGAGATCACCACCCGCCACGGCGTCGTCCTGATCTTCGACGAGGTCAAGACCGGCATCGCGATCGCCCCCGGAGGAGCGGTCGAGAAGTTCGGTGTGGTGCCGGACATGGTCACCCTGGCCAAGGCCCTCGGCGGCGGCTTCCCGGTCGGTGCCATCGGCGGGAGCGAAGAGGTCATGGCCTGCGTCGCAGACGGCTCGGTCTACCAGGTAGGTACTTACAACGGAAACCCGCTCTGCATGGCGGCCGCGAGGGCCAACCTCGAGAAGGTCATGACTCCTGACGCCTACAGGCATCTGGACCACCTCAACGACCGCATCCTCGCCGGCTGTGACGAAGTCGTCGCCAAGCACAACCTGCCGGGCTACACAGTCGGCATCGGCTCCAAGGGCTGCGTCACCTTCTCCCCCACCCACGTCAACGACTACGAGTCGTTCAAGGCCAATCAGGACGCTGAGTTGAGCGAACTGGCCTGGCTGTTCAACATGAACCGCGGCATCTTCATGACACCGGGCCGCGAGGAAGAGTGGACCCTCTCGGTGACCCACACCGACGAAGCGATCGACCGCTACGTCGAGGTCTTCGAGGAGATGGCTTTCGAGCTGACCCGCCCGTAGGCGGAAAAGCCTCGCTTGATCGGGCGTCGGGCCGAAAGGTCCGGCGCCCTTTCTCTTGCATGAAGGGCGCGAGCGCCCCTCGCTCAGAAGACGAGCAGCACAGCCCCGGCGAGCAGCAGCACTGCCAGGACGACGGCGATCACCCGGACCACGTTGCCCGACATCATCACGTCGGGCCTACCGGTCGCACTGTTGTCAATACCCAGCTCCTTCATTTCCTGCTGGATTTCTTCCTCGGTTTCCATGTGATCGCTCATGGGTCGATCCTATTCAGACTGGCGGCCGCCGCGATTGACACCTCGAACCTGGCCCCACCTGCGGGGCTTTCCATGACTTCGACGTCGCCGCCGTGGGTCCGCGCCTGCTGCCGGACCAGAGACAAGCCGAGTCCGGAGCCTTCGGCAGTGGTTGCGTCGCCCCTCTCGAAGCGCTCGAAGACCGACTCACGCCGGTCGGCGGGGATCCCCGAGCCATCGTCGTCAACAGTCAGGACCAGGCGTTCTTCCTGCCGGCTGAGCGCGACTTCGACCTCTCCCCCGGACCGGCCGTGAGCGGCCGCATTCTCCAGCAGATTGTCGACCATCGCCCGCAGCCCGTCCGGCCACCCCTCGATCGCCACCTCCCGGGAGGACAGTGCCAGATGCCAGCTGATCTGTGGATGGCGCCGGCGCGCACCCTCCACCGCCGAGCCAAGCAGCTCCGACATGTTCACCGGCTCGCTCGGCATGCTCGCTGATGAGTCGCCCCGGGCCAGGGTCTGGAGGGTCGCCAGCATCCGCATCATGCGTCCCGATTCGCGATCGATCTGATCCAGGGCGGCTTCGAGTTCAGCCTGGTCGAGGTCCGGGTTGCGGCGGATGGCTCCGAGATTCGCCCGGATTGAGGTCATCGGGGTGCGCAGTTCGTGTCCGGCGTCACCGGCAAAGCGGCGTGTCACTTCAAGTGCCTCGCGGGTCTCTTCCGCCGAAGCTTCGAGCCGGGCGAGCATCGCGTTGATTCCGGCGGTCAGGTCATCGATCTCCACCGGAGCTTGCCCGGGGTCGATCCGCCTCGAGAGGTCCTCGGTCGAGCCAACGGTGCCTGCCTCGTCACGCAATCTTGCGAGCGGCGCCAGCGCGAGGGCGGCCAGCCACCAGCCGAGGGCCGCCACCAGGAACACGCCCGCAAGGCCGACCAGCAGCAGGCGGTTTCTCAGTTCGGTAACCCGGCTTCGAGACTCATCAAGGTCGACACCGGTCTCGACAAGGACTCCGGGACCTGCTTCGCGTGCCAGCGAGCGGTACTGCGAGCCGTCCGCGCTGAGAGTGCTGAAACCCGGCCCGTCAGGGACGGCCAGTCCGTCGGGCGCGTCGAGGCTGCGCACCGCCTCGCCGTCGACCACAACTCGCACGTAGCGGCCCTGCGCCCTCAGAACCGGGGGGCCGGGATCCTCGCCCGGCCGGCCTGCGACGTCCGGCGGCATTCCGGAGCCGGTCTGGTCGGTGACGCCGGGCGGGCCCACCGCACGAAGCAGGTCTGGCACCGGACTCTGCTCCAGGGAAGCGTCGACCCTGTCCCGTTCGCGTCCGGCAAACGAGGCGAGCGTGCCCGCCCCCACAAGCAGCAATACGACCGCGACCGCTCCTGTCGCGACAAAGGCGACCCGTCCTCGCAGGCTCTTCGGGGTGAGGAGTCGTCTCATACGCGAAGCACGAAACCCACCCCGCGCACGGTCTGGATCAGGTTCACTCCGCCGGCCGCCTGGATCTTGCGGCGCAGGTACGAAACAAACTGGTCGACGACGTTGCCATCAACCTCGAAGGTGTAACCCCAGACCTGCTCCAGAAGCTGGGTTCTGGAAAGGACGATTCCGGGGTGACGGGCGAAAGTCTCAAGCAGATCGAACTCGCGAGCGGTCAAGTCGAGCTCGGTCTCTCCGATTTTCGCCGAGTGACGGGCACGGTCGATCCGCAGCGGGCCCACCTCGATCGAGGCGCCAACCGGCTCGGGCCTGCGTCTGAGCAGCGCCTGGAGCCTGGCGAGCAGTTCCTCGAGTTCGAACGGTTTGACTACGTAGTCATCCGCCCCCGCGCGAAGACCCGCGACCCGGTCGTCGAGCTCGTCCCTGGCCGACAGCACGCAGATCGGAAGGTCCTGACCACGGGCGCGCAGTCGCTGGATGACCTCGATCCCCGAGATCCCGGGCAGGCCGAGATCCAGCACCATTACGTGGGAGCGACCTTGCTCGACTGCATCGATGGCAGCTTCGCCGTCCTCGCAAAGGACCACGCTGAAGCCCTCGAGTCGCAGGGCGCGATCGAGGGCTTCACGTATCCCGGGGTCGTCATCGACCACCAGGACTGTTGGGACTACTGTCAACCGGCGTGCTCCATCAGGACGGCGGACCGCCCGCAGGGGGAGCCTGTCCGGAGCCACTCGGGCCGCCCGGACCAGCTATCCCCGGAGGAGGCCCACCGGGTCCACCGGGTCCGCCTTGAGGCCCGCGAGCCGGCTTGCCGTTCTTGGCCTGTCGGCTGATCTTCCTGGCCTGCTTCTCGGTCAGGGCACCGTCTTCGACAGCCTGGTCGAGCCTGGCCTGCATCTCGGCCTCGTGCGCCTTGCGCAGATCGGCGGTGGTCACTCCCAGAGCCTCAGCAAGCTTCTTCTCCATCTGCTTCGGATTGGGGCGTGTGGTGTTGCCTTCATCGGGCTTCAGGCTTTCGAGCGCCGACTTGGCCTGCTCGACGCTGACTCCGTCGAGGCCGGCTGCGAGCTCTTCGGCCCGGTGCTGGAGCATCTCTGCCTCACGCTCGGCCTGGATCTCGTCGAGGCCGGTCTCGACCTCGCCGGCACTGACGCCGTCGAGGTGATCGGCCAGGTCACTGGCGAACTCGATCTTCTGCTCCTCGGGGCTGCCGAAGACTCCGCCTCCGGACGCTGCCGATGCGGCAGCAACGCCGCCGGTGGCCAGCACCGCCGTCGCTGCGAGGATTGCGATTGGTTTCTTCATTTCTGCCTTTCCGTCTGACTACTTCTCCGGCGAATCACCGGCTTGACGGAGATGTTGAACAGCGACTCTGTGAACTCCCTGAGAAAAGACTTTGCCTGACCTGAGATCTGCTTTGGGCGCTTGCCTCAGCCCGGACCGGGCCCGGGAATCTCACCGCGATAGTGGCGCTGGCTGTTGTCGAGCGCCTGGGCCAGCAGTCCGTTGCCGGCATGCGGCGAAGGCTGAACCGGGCCGAAGCGGTGGTGGTAGGTGATCTGGCCGTCGCCGTGGTTCACCGCGACCACGATTGCGGCGAGTTCGACGCTCGCCGCTTCCCCGTAGTTGCCGGCGATGCTCTCGAGAAACTGTGCTGCGAGGTTGCCGATGTCCGATTCAACGCTCATTCGATTCCTTGCTTTCCGTTTGCTGTCCTGACTGCAGCAACCCTACCCCGGTCCACCTCCACGCCAAGCCGGGGCCGGTCCCCACGTCATCCGGGACGGGCACCGCCGTAAGTACGAGGTCCTCTTTTCGCCGGCGGACTAGGATCACGGGCATGATCACCGGACTCGATTTCGTAGCCATTCCTTCAACCGACACCGTCCGCAGCCGCGCGTTTTACGTCGATACCCTGGGGCTGAGGCCGGATTCCCGGGCCGAAAGCGAATTCTGGGTCGGCGAGACCTGCTTCGGCATCTGGGAGCCGGAGGCGAGCGGCTTCGAATTTGCCCCGCAGAAGACGAGTCAGCTTGCGCTTCACGTGGAAGACGTGGCCGCGGCGAAGTCGGAACTCGAAGCGAAGGGCGTCACCTTCACCATGGAGGTGGACACCGGCGTATGCAGGATGGCCCTGTTCGAGGATCCCGACGGCAACGGCCTGATGCTCCACAACCGCTACGCGCCGCTGGACTGAGGCGGCTTGCCTGACTGGCGGAGAGAACCCGCGGACCGCGGCCCCGTCAGCTGCCGGCCACGGCCGCGGAAACGCTCTGGTCCAGCCTGGCGGCGGCCTCGTCAAGGCTGTCATCCGTCGAGGTCCAGGTAACGATCACGTTCTTGCCGTACTGCTTGGTACCGGACCAGGAGCAGACGTTGCGGTCCTTCGCCTTCTCATACCGGACGCACTGCCTGGTCCAGATGACCCCGTTCTCATCCGGCTGGGAGGCGACGGTCTTGTCCAGCGCGACCCGATCGTCTCCGAGGTCGGCGAAGTCACCCTTCTCCGTCTTTCCGACCGCGACATTCAAAATGAAGGCCGGATCGCCGTCTTCGACCACGTAGATCTGGGCGGTTCCGAACTCGTTCTGGAACTCGGTTTCGGCTTCGCTCAACTCCATGATTTCGCCGTCCTCATCGAAGCTGAGCAGCTTCGCGCCGCCGGGAAAGTCGTCGGCGGTCAGATCAAAACCGGTTTCGTCGGCGAATCCGCTCTTGAACTCGTCGACGGTTACCTCGACGTTCGCAGCGGGCTCCTGAACGTCCTCGGGAGGAGTACTGTCATCGCCCCCGCAACCCGCGGCGAGAGTGATCGCCAGAGTGGAAAGAAGCGCTGCGAGAAGGGGATTTCTTAGCTTCATGGTGGCAGGACGTTACCGCCCTGCGCTAGGTTGCCGTCGTGACCCCGCTGGGCGACGAAGACATCGAGAAGTGGCTGAAGGCCGTCAAGCCGGCCGAGCCCACAACGCCGGGTGAGGTGACCTACCTCTGCTCTGATGTCGAAGCCAGCGGCCTCGAACTGAACCGGGTCAGGATCTGGTTCGAGGACATGGGCGGCTGGGGCTTCTTCGACAACGTGGATGCCCCCTACTTCGAGATCCCGGACACGAAGGCCCCGCCCTACGACCCGGATGCGCCGAGCAAGGCGGAATACGACCGGCTCACGGCTCAATCACTGCGAACCACGGATTGAAACTGTCGAGCAGGCCGAAGATCTCAACCAGGGGTCCGGGGTCCGGGTCACCGGTGACAGCGCCCGCCTCGATCTGCTCGTTGATCTCGAACTCTCCCGAGGCAATTCTGTGCAGCACCGTGCGCTCGAGCTTGACGGTGGCGTCAGCGTCGTGCGCGAACCGGGCGAGCGAATGACTCAGCGATCCGTTTTCCAGTCTCAGCCAGGCCGTCTCAAGCGTGTCGGTGAACTCCAGGTTGACCGTAATTTCCCGGTCCCCGGCATCGGGTCCGTTCAACCTGACACCCAGATAGTTGAACAGCATCGGCAGGGTCAGGGCCAGCATCGTGTCCGGACTCCCGGACTCGACAATCGGAGGTAGCGCCGGCGTGCCGAAGCGCAGCTCCTGCGCCCCGGTCAGGTAGGCATTCCGCCAGGTGGAGGATTCGGCCTGGTAGCCGAGTTGCTCCATCGCCTCGGCCGCCAGGTCGCGTGCCTCCTGATTGCCGGGGTCTGCGAAGACGACGTGGCGCATGACTTCGGCTACCCAGCGGTACTCGGCGCGCCCGAGACACTCCCGTGACTTGTCAATGACCGCCTGCGCACCGCCCATGAACTCGACATATTTCTCAGCTGCTTTCAACGGCGGCAGGGAATCCAGCGTCGCCGGGTTGCCGTCGTACCAGCCCAGATAGCGGGTGTAGGTCGCCTTGACGTTGTGGCTGACAGTCCCGTAGTAGCCGCGGATCGCCCAGTGACGCTCGAGCGCATCCGGCAGCCTGACTTCTTCGGCGATCTCGGGCGCGGTCAGGCCGTGGTTGGCGAGCCGGAGGGTCTCGTCGTTGATGTAGCGGTAGGCGTCGCGCCCCTTGCTCAGCATCTCGACGATGCGCTCCCGGCCCCAGGACGGCCAGTGGTGCATGCCGTACATGACCTCGGCCTCACCACCCCAGCGCTCGATCGTTTCGTTCAGATACATCGACCAGGCCTGCGGATCGCGGACCTGAGCGCCACGAATCGGGTAGGTGTTGTGGAGGGTGTGAACGCAGTTTTCGGCCGCGGTCAGCGCCTTCAGCTCTTCGATGTACCAATGCATCTCGGCGGGCGCCTCTGTGTCCGGCGTCGGCATGAACTCGAAAGTCAGGCCGTCGATCACCATCCTCTCGCCGTCTTCGGTGATCTCGTGGGTCGGCTGGATCAGGGTCACCGTGCCCAGGGACACCCCGGTGCCAAGACCGACCCCGACCGTGCCCTTGTCATCCGGAGCCAGAAGTGGCCCGAACTGGTACATCGCGCGTCGGGTCATCGCGTTGCCGGCCATCACGTTCTCGGAGATCGCGGCCTCGAGGAATCCCTCGGGAGCGATGATCTTCACCCGGCCGGCGAGGACGTCAGCCTCGTCGACCACTCCGCGCACACCGCCGTAGTGGTCGATGTGGCTATGGGAATGAACCACCGCGACCACCGGTCTGACCGGACGGTGTTCGAAGTACAGGTCCAGTGCCGCCCGGGCAGTCTCCGCTGAGATCAGCGGGTCGACCACGATTACGCCGGTATCGCCTTCGATCACGGTCAGATTCGAGATGTCGTATCCGCGTACCTGGTAGATCCGCTCGCAGACCTTGAACAGACCACCTTCGGCGACCAGCCTGGCCTGACGCCACAGGCTCGGGTTGACCGTTTCCGGTGCCTGGTCGCGACCCCTGGTGAAGGCGAGGCGCGCGGGGTCGAAGACGAACATGCCGTCCTCCTTGACCACCGGTCCTTCGGCAAGAGGCGCGATGAAGCCGCGGCTGGCCTCTTCGAAATCACGCTCGTCTTCGAACGGCAGCGAGTCGTAGACGGCACGGTTGGCGGCGATGGTCGAATCAGATGCGTCTTTGCGCGGGTCCATGTGGTCCTCCCTCTCGAGTTGCCCCCATTATGCTGAGCCGGTGAGCGACCCGACACCCCGCAAGAACCGCGACGGCAGCAGCATGGACTCGAATCAGTACGCCGGACTCCTGCTGGCCGTAGTGGTGCCACCGGTCGGGCTCGGCTACGGGATCTACCTTCGCGAGCAAGGGCGACGGGTTCGCCATGCGCGTGATTGCCGTCTCGCTCGTTGCGGCCCTCTTCTGGGTCGCGCTGGCTCTGCGCTAGGCGGGAGAGCCCGCCACCGAGACGGTCACTGAACCGGTCACCTCAAAGGGGTAATCGAGCAGGTCGAGAGCCGCCTCAAAGGCTTCGGACTCCAGCCGCCCGGAACTCGGCCCCATCGAGACCAGGTCGGCAACCTCGGCTCGGGAGAGCTTCATCTGCCAGTCGAGCGAATGCTCCTCCAGTCCCTTCCGCGAGGGGGCCGAGACCGTGCCTGAGCCGTTCATCCTTGTCGGGGTCGACCGAGATCATCGAGAACGGTTCGATCAGCTCCCGGAGGTGGTCCGGGCCCGGCGTGACGACTACAAGCCTTCCGCCAGGCGCAAGGATGCGCGCGATCTCGTCCCCGTTTCGCGGAGCAAAAACGTCCAGCACTACAGCTGCGCAGCCCGACTTCAACGGGATCTCGTCCCAGATGTCGGCAACGACCGCGCCGCCCCGGGGATGGCGGCGGGCTGCGCGGCGCGCGGCGTACTTCGAATTGTCCACCGCGATGCCGAACCTCGAAGGTGCCGTCTCAAGCACCCGCTCCAGGTACCAGCCCGGGCCGGATCCCAGGTCCGCCACCGCGCCCTCGATCGCATCGAGCGCCGGATCGGCAGCGGCCGCTGCCACGGCATCGGCGACCGGTTCGAACAGGCCCGCCCCGAGCACCCTCTCCCGGGCGGCGATCATCTCGGCCGAATCGGCGGTATGGGTGCCTGAATCCCGCCCCAGCAGGCTGACGTAGCCCTGACGGGCGATGTTGGCCGTATGCCCGTTGCTGCAGATCAGCGAGGCGCCGTTCTGGCGCAGGTCCCCTCCGCAGTGGGGACAGGCAAGAAGCTCCAATACTTCACTTTGTATAGTAAGGGGGATGGTCACGTTCCGCAGATTGCTCGGCTTCCTGCGGCCCCACCGCCGTGCGCTCTGGGGCTCGCTGGTCTTCGCCTGGGCGGCGATGGGCATGACGGTACTGATCCCGTGGCTGATCGGTCAGGCCGTGAACGCGATCGAGAGTGGCGACAAGGACCAGTTGCTGCCGCTGGTCGGGATGATCCTGGCCGCGGCGGTGTTGCGGCTGGGCCTGACCATGGTCCGGCGCATAGTCGCCGGCCGGGTTTCCCTGGCGGTCGAGTTCGATCTTCGCCAAAGCCTCTACAACCACCTGCAGCGACTCGAACTCGGCTTCTTCGACACCCGACAGACCGGCCAGCTGATGTCGCGGGCGACGGTCGACCTCCAGGCGATCCGCTTCTTCCTCGGATACGGCCTGATCTTCTTTTCGCAGAGCCTGCTGACCGTGGTATTCGCCGGAGCGATCATGTTCGCGCTCAACCCCTGGCTGGCTTTGATCGCCCTGGCCCCGGCCCCCTTCGTCGTGCTCACGGCGGTCCGCTTCACCAGGCAGTCAAGGCCGGCGATGCAGGAGGTTCAGCAGCGGATTGCAGAACTCACCGCCGAGGCGGAAGAAAACGTCACCGGCATCCGCGTAGTCAAGGCCTTCGCCCGCGAGGACTATCAGCTCGAGCGCTTCCAGGGAGCGGTATCGAGGCTTTTTGACCAGAGCATCAAGTCCACCCGGATCCAGGCCTTCTTCTCACCCGTGATCGGCGCACTTCCCCAGATCGGCACGGCGGCGGTCCTGCTGGTCGGCGGAATCCAGGTGATAGACGGCACGCTCAGCATCGGCGACTTCACCGCCTTCTACGCCTACATGATCATCCTCGGTTCGCCTATGCGCATGGTCGGCATGGCGCTTGGCATGGGCCAGCGGGCGATCGCTGCCGGCAACCGCCTTTTCGAGATCCTTGACCGTGACCCGGAAATCACCTCGCCCGAGGGAGCGCCACCCCTCCCGGCCGGCAACGGTCGGGTGGAGATCGAGGGAGTCTCGCTGCGCTACTCGCCCGAAACCCCGGAAGCCCTCAGCGGGATCGACCTGACCGTGCCCGGCGGATCCCGGGTGGCGCTGGTCGGCCCGTCAGGCTCGGGCAAGACAAGCCTGGTCTCCCTGATCGCGCGGCTCTACGACCCCGGCGAAGGCAGCATCTCGATCAACGGAGCGGACCTTCGCTCGGTGGACGTGAACTCGCTGCGATCCCACACCGCATACGTATCCGAAGACAGCTTTCTTTTCGGCGATACGGTCGCCGCGAACATCGCCTATGCCCGGGCCGACGCCCCCGATGAGGAGGTCATGCGCGCCGCGAAGCTTGCCCAGGCCCACGACTTCATCGAGCAGCTTCCCGACGGCTACGCGACGGTGGTCGGCGAACGCGGCCTGACCCTTTCCGGCGGCCAGCGCCAGCGGGTGGCGATCGCACGCGCAATCCTCGCCGATCCGGCGGTTCTGATCCTCGACGATGCAACCTCGTCGCTGGACGCGAATACAGAGCGGGCCATCCGGGCGGGTCTCGACGAAGCCATGCGCGGAAGAACCACATTCGTCATCGGCCACCGGCTCTCGACCATCTCCCTGGCCGATGAAGTGGTGCTGATGGACGGTGGACAGATCGTCGAGCGGGGAAGCCACGATGACCTGCTGCGCCGGTCGTCGCTCTACGGAGAGCTGATCACCGCCGAGCACGAGGACGAATCCCGCTACATCGACGAGACGGTCGAGGTGCATACGTGAGCTCCGGCGCCGACAAGGCAGGTAGCCCACGCCGCCTGGAACGCTTTCGCGGCGAGCGCGGCCGGGCGCGCAAGGTGTTCTGGGTTCTGGGGCTGCTGCGACCGTACCGCGCCCGGATCGTGCTGATGGCCCTTGCGGTGATCGCCGCGAGCCTGACCGCACTCGCTCCACCCTTCCTGGCCGGCCAGGCGGTCGACGCCGGCATCCTCACCGGCGACACCGCCGCCCTGGTCAGGATCGTCGCCGCCTTTCTCGCGGTCACGATCGCCTACGCCTTCACCAGCTACCTGCAGACCTACCTGGTCGGCTGGATCGGGGTCCGGGTCCTGCAGGATCTGCGCGAGGAGGTCTTCAGGCACATCCAGAAGATGTCGATCGGCTTCTTCACCCGCAACCGCCCCGGGGCACTGATCTCTCGCATGACCAACGACATCGAGGCGCTCAACCAGCTGATCAGCGATGGCATCGTGACCCTCTTTTCAAACGTGCTCACCCTTGGCGGAGTGGTGACCATCATGCTGCTCCTGGACTGGCGGCTGGCACTTATCACCATGACTGTGCTGCCGCTGCTGCTGCTGACCAGCGTCGTCTTCCGCACCTACTCGGGAGGGGTCTTTCGCGAGACCCGCGAGCGGATCTCGGCGATCAGCTCACACCTGCAGGAAACCCTGAGCGGAGTCCGGGTGGTGCGCAGTTTCGGCCAGGAGGCTCGTCACGTGGAGCGCATGCACGTGCTCAACGAGGCCAACCGCGAAGCGAACATGAAGACGGTCTACCTCAACGCGACCTACTTCCCGGCGACCGAACTGCTGACCGCGCTCGGCACCGGTGTGATCCTGCTCTATGGCGGCTATCAGGCGATCAACGGGAACATCGAGATCGGCGTACTCGTCGCCTTCATCGGCTACCTGAATCTGTTCTTCGACCCGATCCAGCAGCTGGCACAGCTGTATGCGACCTACCAGCAGGGCATGGCCGCCCTGGACAAGATCTTCGGGCTGCTCGACACCGAAGCCGACCTGGTTGACGCCGACGACGCGATCGACCCGGGGCCGCTCGACGGTTCAATTCACTTCGACGACGTGTCATTCAGCTACGAGACCGAGGCCGGCTCGGGAGGCGAAGGACCGATTCGCTGGGCAGTCCGGAATATCAACCTTGAGGTCGAGCCCGGCGAGACCGTCGCACTGGTCGGCTCGACCGGTGCCGGCAAGTCGACCATGGCAAAGCTGGTCACCCGTTTCTACGACCCTCAGCAGGGAGAGGTCCTGATCGACGGCCGGCCCCTGGTCGCCTACCGGCAGCGCGAACTTCGCAGCCAGATGGGCATCGTGCCGCAGGAGGGCTTCCTCTTCTCCGGCACGATTGCCGAGAACATCAGCTTCGGCCGCCCCGGGGCCGAGCCTGAAGAGATCTTTGACGCTGCCGAAGCGGTCGGTGCCTCACCGTTCATCGAGAGACTGCCCGACGGCCTCGAAACTCAGGTCGGTGAGCGCGGAGTACAGCTCTCCTCCGGCCAGCGCCAGCTGGTTGCTTTCGCCAGGGTCATCCTCGCCCAGCCGCGCATCCTGATCCTCGACGAAGCAACGTCCTCGGTGGACACCCAGACCGAGCGCACAATTGAGGCAGCCCTCGACCGGTTGCTCAGTGGCCGTACTGCGATTGTCATCGCGCACCGGCTTTCTACAATCCGGCGTGCCGACCGGATCGTGGTTCTCAGCGAAGGAGTGGTCGCCGAGACCGGCAGCCACGAAGAGTTGATGTCGGCCGACGGCCTGTATTGCAGGCTCTACGAGGCCTGGACCGGCTGAGCGTTCAGCCGGGGCTGATGCCGCCGCTTGAACCGCCCGAGCCTCCGCCGGTATCGGGCGGCGTCGGAGCCACCCCTCCGCCGGTCGGCGGCGTGGGTGTCGGTGCCGGGGCTGGTGCCGGGTCCGGCGCTGGCGTCGGCGCCGGGGCGGAGTCAGGTGCGGTTGAAGTCCCACCATCGGTGCCGGTGCCGGTGGAACTGCCGGTATCGACCGGAGCCACCGGGGTCTCGGCGCAGGTCATCATTCCGTACTCCTGAGCCGCCGTCTGGAACGCGCTCAGCGCGGTCGCGTCGACTGTTTCCGCCTCGCCCAGGGCACGTGCCGCTTCGATCATGGCGACCGGTGCATCACCGTCACTGGGTGTGCCCAGATTCTCGAGTCGATCCGCCAGCCCGGCATAGAGATCGGCGATCTGGGTCGCCTTGAGCGCTTCGTCCGAGGTCTCGGAGGCCTGGATCGATCCGACCGCGGCGTTTACCTCGGCACAGATACCGTCGCCGGAACTGATCACGTCGGCCTGGCTCAGAGTGGGCGAGGCCGGGGCTACATCTACCGGCTCCGTGGACGAAGCCGAATCGTCTCCTCCGCCGCATCCGACCATCCCAAAAGGGAGAAGTACGAGCAGCACGGGTACGAGGGCTGTGATCGAACGCTTGGGCACACAGCAAAAGTAACAGAGCCTGCGGTCGCCGTGGCAGCATCAAACGACGAGCAGCGATACTATTTCGGCCTACCGCTGCGGGGTAGAATAATGGCAATTCGTGCGGTTCTGGTCCGTGAAATCGGGGTTCGAGTCCCTGCCCCGCAGCCTTTTCAGTCCGACGCGCCCAGAACTTCCTTGAGGTGCTCTTCCTGTTCGGGATCGAGAACCGCGAGGATGTCGTCGCCGGCCATCAGCACCGAATCGGCGTCCGGGACGAATCCGCGACCGTCGCGAATGACCGAGATCAGCAGGCTGCGATCGGGAGTCGGGATGTCGGCGATCCGGCTGCCTGCGACCGGAGAGTCCTCACGCAGGGTGACCTCGATGATCTCGATCTGCTCGCTTTCGAGATCGAGCAGACGGACCAGGTTGTGGTGTGGCACCTCGTGCTCGATCAGTTGGAGAATCAGGCCGGTGGCCGAGACGACCGGCCTGATGCCGAGCAGGTCGAAATGCTGCCGGTTGCGCGGGTTGTTGACCCGGGCGATGATGCGCTCCACCCCGTACTTCTCCTTGGCCACCTGGCAGATCAAGATGTTGTCTTCGTCATCGCCGGTGACCGCCAGGACCATGTCGGCCCGCTCCACGCCGGCCCGCTCCAGTACCCAGAGTTCCGAGGCGTCTCCGTACTGGACCTTGTGCTCGAGGTCCTGCTCGACCGAGCGATACCTGCTGCGGGAGCTTTCGAGCAACGTGACCTCGTGACCCTGGTCGGAGAGCTCCCGCGCCAGATTCACTCCCACCTTGCCTGCTCCGACGACGATCAGGTACATCTCACTCGCCCTCCCCGCCGGAATCAACGCCGAGGCTCTTTTCGAGCATGTCGACCGCGACCCTTGTGGGGCAGACGACGTTCATACCCTGTTCCCGGTACCAGGCGGCGCGCGCCGGGTCGAGAATCCGGGCTGTGACCTGCTCTACCTCATACCGGCGTTCCGCAATCTGAGCGATCACGATGTTCGTATTGTCGCCGTTGGTGGAGGCGACAAAGGCGTCGGCCTTCTTGATCCCGGCTGCTTCGAGGGCCTCGGTCTCCAGCGCCGCGCCGACCGTGAAGATCCCTCCGGCGTCCTCCCACTCGCCTTCCATGCCGACGCTCAGCTTCTCATGGGCCTCGGGATCCTGATCAAGACAGGAAACCGTATGCCCGGCTGCGAGCATCGACTTGGCGAGGCCGGAGCCGACTCTGCCGCAGCCGACAATCAGAACGAACATGGAGGCCATACTAGTCCTCGTCTCCCGGTGGAGCCGTCAGCAGCACCTGGCAGGGAGCGCGCTTGAGAACGTAGGCGGTGATCGGTCCCACCTCATCGGGCCGGGCGTCGCCCACCCCGCCGAATCTGGCTCCGCCACGAATCCGGCTGGGGGGCTCGGCACCCATGACAATCGCATCGGAGTTGCGCTCCTTGGCTTCATGGACTATGCCCGTGCCGGCCTGTCTCACCCGGCCCACCCTGGACGAGACCTTGACCCCCGAATACTCGCTCGCGATCAGCTCAGCCCGCTCGGTTGCCCGCCTGGCACGCTGCTCGACATCTCCCATCGGATCTTCAATGCCCTTGGTCAGCGGCACCTCGAGCGGAAAGAAGATGACCAGGTTTGCGCCATCCGCACCGGTCTCGTCTACCGCCAGCAGCCCGGCCGTACTGACGATGTCCTCGTCAAGCTCCGTCCCGAAGATCGGCACCAGAATGTCCTCGAGTCCGGCCCTCAGGTGCGGCCGGGTGAGCGCGTGAGGGTCCACGGTGACCCGCTTGGTCAGGCTGACGTTCTCGATTGCGAGGCGATAGACGACGTAACCCACAAGACCCGTGGCCAGCCACGCCAGGCCGACCCAGCGGGCGTTGTCGTGGTAGATCAGGACGGAGATCAGCGCGAGCGCTCCGAGCACTGCCCCGAGCACTGACGGCAGCGGGATACTGCCACCGCGGAACCTGACCGAAAGCGGCACCTTGAAGGGCCTCTCTGCCTCCGGCTGGGTGAATCGCATTCGGATCACCGAAACATGCGCAATCGTGATCGCCAGGGTCGCGCCGAATGCGTAGAGACCGGCCAGCATCTCGACGTTGCCAAAGAGCGCGAGCCCGAAAACCGCGACCGAGCAGAGCAGAATCGCCTTGAACGGGGTCTCGTATCGACCGCCCAGCTGGCCGATCCCGCTCGGTATCTGCCGGTTGACCGCCAACGTATAGGTGTGCCGGGACACTCCGAGCATCGCGGTGTTGGCGGCCCAGATCAGGGTCAGGGCCGCGACGACGGCGACCACAAAACGCATGCCGTCGGCCAGCCACTCCGGGTCATACGCAGAGACGACTCCGAGGATCGGAGCCTTGAGATAAGTGGAGCCGAGCGCGGTTTCAGGTCCGTCCGGACCGGTCACGACCGGCACCGCCATCAGCGCGATCGCCGCGATCGCCGCGTAGATGATCGGGACAAGCCAGACGGTTCTGGTCACCACCCGTCCGAAGCGGGCCGGGTCCAGGTCCAGGTCGGGGATCAGGTTGGCCACCGCCTCGATACCCGCATAAGCGAGCATGGCCAGCACCGCCGCATAGATCGTGTCTTCCAGACTCGGGCTGGTTCCGAAGTCGACGGCCGAGGTAAGCAGGTCAGGATTGAAGACCGCGAATGCGCCGACCACGACGATCAGCAGCTGAACCAGCAGGTCGCTACCGGCCAGCACAATGAGGAAACGCGGCCGTCGACGGGCAGGAACGTCGACCACATTCATGACGGCCACGTAGACCACGACCGCGGCAATCATCGCTGCCCCCAGCGCGGTCCCGTCCACGTCGCCCACGAACGGAGTCAGGTAGTGCGGGACCGACAGCACCGCCAGCGAGATCACCAGCAGGAAATCGAGCAGAATCACCCATCCGGCGATAAAGGCGACCAGTTCGTTGAAGGCGTTGCGGGCGAAGGCCGACGAACCGCCCCGCTCGCGCAGCATCGCGCTGCCCTCGACGTAAGTGAAGATCGTCAGGACGAAGAGCAACCCGGCGGCGAGGAAGATCAGCGGCGTAAGACCGAGACCGTCCTTGGCCACCACGCCCAGCGAGAAGTAGATCGAGAAGCCGACCGAGGCCCAGGCGATGGTCAGAAGCCAGAGCGCACCGCTCTTGGGGCTGCTCCGGTACTTCACCGCTCGCCGCCGAGCTTCTGCTGGAGGCGGTAGCGGGCGATGCCGAGCACGAGGAAGGCAAGGCCGAGCAGGATGCCTACGGAGAAGATGCCGCCGCCCCTCGCAAGGGTCGAGACGATCAGCATCACCCCGAGCACCGCCGCGACGATCGAGAACAGCCTGACCGAACGGTCGTACACCCTCCCCGCCTTCACGATTCGGAGCCTTCGGAGACCACGATCACCCTGCAGGGACGCTCCCTGAGGACCGTTTCCAGCGCCTTGCCGTAATGCGGCTTGCCGCCGAGACGGCGCATTCCCATGACCAGGGCCTCGGCATTCGAGTTCTCAGCCTGCTCGGCCAGGAAATAGCCCTCCTCACCCGGACGTACCCGCGCCACCTGCCCGCTCACCCGCATGCCGGCGATCAGCTTGGCCCTTTCGATTTTGCCCTGGGCGGCCTTTTCCTCTTCGGGCATCGGTGAGTCGATCGGTCGGCTGCTGGGCACGGTCAGCAGCGCGACCAGGTGGATCGCACGGCGCTTCTGCGAGGTGAGGCGGGTGGCCGCGGCCATCATGTCCTCGGAGAACGGCTGGTCGGCAGGGAAAGCGAGCAGGACGCTGCGGTACTCGATTTCTTCGACCCCGAGCGGCTCCGGCATCACCACCTTGACGGTCTTGGACAGCGGCAATCGCTGATAGCGGCGGTAGAAGTAGTAGAGCAGGGCGCCGGCGAACAGCCAGATCGTACCCACCGCGAGCGTGACCGGGTTGAGCGCCATGACCACAAACCAGGCGGTCATGGTCCCGAGGCCACCGACGACCGCGGTCAGCGGTACCGATACACCGCGGAAGTTGAAGTTGAGCGGTGGCTTCCACTCCCTGACCGCATCCGGTTTTCGCTTGCGAAGCCAGATAACAGCGCCGTGGGCGATCGTGAAAGAGAGCATTGCGCCGAAGGAGTAGAGCGTCGCCAGGAATTCCGCCTGTCCGGGCAGGAGGGTGATGATCGCCAGGACCGCGAAGACCGAGATCGCCACATACGGGGTGCGGTAGCGGGGATGGATCTGCCGGATGACCTCGGGAAGCTGTCGGTACTGTCCCATCGAGTAGCTGAGGCGGGACACGCCGATCATGCCGGCGTTTGTCGCGATCACGAGGATCACGGCCGCCAGGACACCCACGTAAATCCGGAGGATGTCGGTCAATCCGGCTCCGAGACCCAGGTTCTCGACGATTCCCAGAATAGGATCGTCGGCGAAAGTCGTGCCCAGTTCGGTGAAGTAACTGCCGTCTGCAGCCTGGGTCACAGGCATGGCCGAGAGCGCGACGATCGGGATCAGAAGGTAGAGCCCGAGTACCGCCAGAACGACCAGCAGTACCCCCTGGGGGACCGTCCTGGCCGCGTCCTTTGCCTCCTCGGACATGTTCGAAATGGTTTCTATTCCGGTGTAGGCGATCATGCCTACCGCCACTCCAAGGGCGAAGTCCGGCCAGGTCGGCGCAACGCCCAGCTGGACGTTGGAAATCAGTACATCGGGGCTCAGCACCAGCACCAGCCCGATCCCCACCAGGATGACCTGGGTACCGAGGTCGGTCACGGCCAGGATCGTGTTCAGCTTCGCCGATTCCTGACTGCCCCGGATATTCAGTACCGCAAGCCCGATAATCAGCACCGCACCGCCGATAATGTCCCCCGGCGCCCTGCCCAGAGGCTCCCAGAAAACCGCCAGGTAATGCGGCACGAAGTAGGCCGAGATCGCGACCGTAATCATGTAGTTGAGCATCTGGGCCCAGGCCGCCCCGAAGCTCACAGTCTCGTTGAACGCATGCCGCGCGAAGCTCGACGAGCCCCCCGCCTCCGGGTACATGACGGTTGCCTCGGCATATGAAGCAGCGGTGCATATGAAGATCAGGCCGGCAATCAGGAAGGCGAGCGGGGTCAGACCCAGCGCAAAGGCGGCAGTTACGCCCAGCGCGTAATAAATCGAGGATCCGACGTTGCCGTAACCGGCGGAAAACAGTGCCCCGGCGCCGTAAATGCGGCTGAGGCTCTGGTCCCTCGGGATTCGCTCAGCCAAGGGGTTTGGGTGAAGATCGGCTTGTCACCGCGGCGACTCTACTCCTGTACAGGACAGGCAGGAGCCGCCGGCGCGCTCAGTCCTGCCCGGCCGTGCCCCAGGCCCACTTGAGATGAATCGAAATCTCATCTGAGCCGGACTCGACTACATCGAACAGAACCGGCATCGACTTGCGCATCTCGGCGATCAGATCAGTGCCTTCCTTTACTTCAAGCGTGAAACGGGCCCAGTCATCAACCCGCTCGGAGGAAACCACTTCACTGACTCCCGGCAGATCGCGCAGGGAGGTCTCGGCCATGGCCGCCATCGCGATCTCGGGAAGCGGCTTGACGACAACTGCGATGCGGTCAGGCTTCCTGCGTGTCGCGGAAGGACCCGGAGCCGCCGCTTCCGTCTTTGCGGGCTTGCCGACCGCCGCTGACTGGTGGAGCTGTGCGGCTGCGGCGGTGAGATCCTTGACCCGGGCGGTGAGCAGTCTGAGCTCACCCGTGACCTCTTCAACGGCGGACCTCAGCCCGTCGACATCCTTCAATCCATTTCTCCCGGGACCGGAAGCAGTCGCCATACGCCCATCCTAGAGAAACCGCCCGGCAAAACTGCAAGCAGGCGCAGAAAGCGCTCAGGGACTGTAGATCTGAGCGGAGATCACGGCCCAGTTCTTCTCGGGCGCCGGGTCGTTGACCTTCCACCTGGAGGTGACCATGATGCGCTCACCGCCGTTCAGCTGCAGGAAAAGCATGCCGTTGTTAGGCAGCCTCGCCGTGATCGGCCCCTGTTCGAAATCGACCGATTCGACGTCGGAGCCCTCCCGGGTGACGACCCGGCCACCGATCGGACTGTCGATGGTGAGCCGGCGCACGCCGGTCGGACCGGCCTCTGCGGTCAGCGTCACTTCACCGAGGTCGGGAAAATCGACCGAGCTGACGGCGTTCTGCGGTGTGGCGTTGGTCTCTCCTCGCCAGACGATCTGTGCCGACCTGGCAAGAGGCTTCTCGGGGCGGTCGGTTTCGGTGCGAAAGATCGCCTCGACATGACAGCTGGCCTTGCCGGACTTGCTGAAGTCCCACTCCCAGTCGAGGTCGTAGGTGGTCGGCGGTGCCAGCGACACTCCCCCGGGCCCTTCGATCGGGCCGCGGTCGGAGATGATCCCCTGGAAACTGCCCCGTGACCACTTCTCGGTCGGAGTGAACTTGTTCAGACCCTCTCTGAAGTCAGGTCCGGTGCCGTTTGCGTACTTCGCCTCACGCAGCGCGACTTCGCTGAAGCTGCCCCAATCCTTGTCGGTCCAGGTCATCATTGCGGCTTCCCGGCCGCCATTCGAAGGGTAAAACCTGACCCACTGCTGGTCGGGACTGCAGACGATCTCGCCGAAGCCGATGCCGGGGGCAATGAAGCCGCCGAACTGCCGGCCCTGCCACTGGCCACCGTTCCAGTCGACGGCAACTCTCTGGACCTGCATTCCGGTCGGCTCGACCGGGGCCGCAGCTCCGCCGCCGCTCACAAAGCGGACTTCCTGGTCGGAGCGTCGCCAGATATCGCTTGAAATCTCCTGGCCGACCAGCTTCACGGTGTAGGTGCCCGGGGACAGCCGGCTGCTTATCGGAAGTTCGGCCACGATCTGGTCAGAACCAAGCTCGGGAATCAGATCCTCGGCGACAGTGGCGCCGTTCGAATTCAGGAGGCTGGCCCTGACAGTCCCCACCTTGGCCCTGCGAATAGGCCTCAGGGCAAATCGGACGACCCCGACGTTGTCGTTGACCTTCGTGCTGTACGGAAGCGCCTTCACCGGCAGACTGGGAGCGCCGAAACCCCATGCTCGCACCTTGGTCCGGCGCTTCTGGCACCCCGACTTGCGTGCCGACACGGTGACCCGGTACTTACCGCGATTGATCATCTTCTTCTGGTACAGCCTGACCACCGTCGTGCGGCCTGAAGCAAGCCTCCCGGTTATGCGGCCCTTGGCGAACAGACCTCCACCGCGTCTGACGGTGACCTTTGCGCCGCTGACGTTTCCACCCGACTTGACGTACACCCATGCCTGGGCGCCTTCCAGAAGCTCGGTCGGATCATGGGAGTTGAGCTTCACCGAGAGCGGCAGCCGGCACTTTGACGAGGCGGTCGAGGCCGATGAAACAGGGGCAAGCGCGGCCAGAAGGCCCAGAAACAGCAGTACAAATGGGAACGAGAAGCTTTTTCGCATCTTCAGCATCGTCTCATGACCCAATAAACCCCCGGTCAATCAGAAGTCGCGGACCCCGGGCCCGACCGCAACCAGCAGGGTGAAGGACTACTGGCCCTGGCTGTTCTGGTCCGAGTTGCCGTTGTTCTGGCCGGAGTTGCCTGATGAGTTGACGCTGTAGAACACGACGTCCGGCTCGCTGCTGCCGTTCAGCCAGGTCTGCTGGGCCAGCAGCGTGTCGTCGGGGATCGGCACCAGAGCGGTCTGCTGGGCCTGCTCCTGGGCGTTGGCCAGGGCAGAGGTCAGGAAACCGTTGATGTCGGCGTCGAGCATGTTCTTGTAGTTGACCGTAAGCAGAAGCTGGCGGGCCAGCGGATAGGTCGCGTTGGTCACACTGACCTGCGACGGGAAGATGCATTCGGGGTTGCCGAAATCGTTGGAGCTGCTGATCTCCATCGGCCTGAGCTGCTCCTCGAATGCTTCGTAATAGGAGAAGCGGAAGAGGCCCAGAGTTCCGCGGGTCGAGTTGTAGCGGCGTGCGGCTTCGCGGTTGGCCTTGACGTAGCGGCGCGACGCGACCAGATCTTTCTTCAGGTTGGCCAGCGTCTGCTCGGCCTCGGCGAGAATTCGCTGGTCCCTGGCCTTGGCCTTCGGCGTACGTCCGTCTTCGATGCCCTTCTTCACCTCGGCCTCGGCGTCCCTGACCGCCTTCTCGGCATCGGCGATCGAAGCGACGATCTCGTTCAGGACCTTCTGGGAAGGCGCCAGCTCCTGACTGGCCAGCTCGTCAGGCCTGCTGCCCACCACTGCGCGCCTGACGCCGCGATCGGTCGGGTACGCCTGGTAGTCGCTCCTGACCGAAGCCAATGTGGGGTTGTCGATGCCGAGCACGTACTGACCCAGGAAACCGAAGACATTGGATGCGTCGTCCGGGCCGGCCACCGTGAGCCTGGGCGAAACCCTCGAATCCAGAATCCCTGAAGTCGCCTGGGAGTCATATCCGACCTGGGACCAGCTGTTGATCGGAGACCCTGCCCGGAAAATCTGCTGGACCTCTTCGTAGCTGAGACAGTCGACACCTACGTCGGTCTCGTTCTTGATTGCAAGTACGGCCGCATCCGATGCCACCTGGAACTGGACCGGGACGATGCCACTCGCGATGCAGCGCCTGTATTCCGACGGAGATATCGGCCTGGCCGAATCGACTACGTCGACCTGACCACGACAGAATGCAGCGAAAGCGTCAGACTCGTTGCCGCCGGCGGAGTTGACCTGAACAGCCGTGCCGCCCCGCTCGTAGGTCCTGACGAGGCTCTCGGTCAGCGAGCCCTGGGCCTGGCCAGCGATGCGCACGACACCCTGACTTCGGGCGACCCTCTGGGCGCGGGGCTGCCCCGAGGTGGCCGGATTCGGTGTCAACACGGCGCCGCTGCCCTCTACGCCGGCGGTCGGCGGAGCCGAATCCAGCTCGATCCCACAACCGGCTACCGCGGTCAGCGCGAGAATCGCCGAAACCGTTACCAGACCCTTTTTCAAGCTGGATGCCCTCACTGTCCGCCTCCCGCCGCCTGCCCTGACTGAACGGAGCCCGCGCTGCTGCCCGACGGGCCCTCGAGAGCCACCTGGGCCAGCGGCGGATCCTTGTAGACCTGCGGCAGCTGAATCGCCTCGAAGTCGTCCACCGTCAGCCAGTTGAGCTCGTTTCCGTTGATAAGCCGGTTGGAGGTGCCGCGCGGGGCGTAAAGGGTCGGCACCGCGGAGCGGTCGACCACGATCGCGCCGTACTCCCGAAGTGCGGTCAGGATGGTCTCGACGCTGCGGGACCGCAGTCCCTTGAACTTGCGCGGGGCGTTCTTGATCCCGACCCCCGCACGCAGGCGTATGCGGGCTCCGGCGGGAAGCGACTTGCGATCGCCGATGCCGTTGGTGGCCGAAGCCGGCTGGACGAAGTTTCTCCGCGCGATGCCCGGCAGCGAGATCGCCAGCGCGTGGTCGATCCGCCCCTGGGTCAGCTCGCCGGGGCTGATCAGTCCCGCAAACAGAGGCAGGCCGCTGCCTCTCGCACCGGTGGCGCGGATCGGATCCTCCGCAACCGGCTTGCTGAAGCCGGGGCCGTCCAGCGACCAGCCCTTGGAGAACTGGAACGAGATCGTGCCGTCGCTCTGACGTCGCGCCCTCCAGAAGTCGTAGCCCACTCCTTCTTCCGGATTGATGACGCTGAGCCAGCCGTCGTAGCGGGGGTCCGGGGCCGTTCCCGGGGGCAAGCGCGAGTTGCTTCGGCACCGGCGGCGTCGCGGCACCGCAGTCTGACTGGCGGCAGACCATCTGGGTCATCTCGGACCCGTCTTCACCTGCCGGCACCACAAGCGGCGCCCACGCGTCAGTGTTGATGTACAGACGGGGAGTCTGCTCCCTCACGAATGTCTCCACGCCCTGCTGACCCGGAACTTCCCGGACCGCGATGCGCTGAAGCGCCAGCTTCAGGAGGCGAGCGGAATCTGTGGCAACCGGAAGCCCTTCGGCACCGGTATTCCAGGGGCTGTCGGGCGAGAAGTACCTGATGCTGTCAACGGCCGTATTACTGGTGCTGTCGACCGTCGTCACCGTTCCGCCGGTCCCGGTGGTTCCGGTGAACGGGGTGGTGGCACCGGTACTTCCGGTGGCACCGTTCGAGGCCTGGTTCCCGTTCGCGCCGTTGTTGTTATTCCCGGACTGATCGTTGGAGCTGTCATCCCCGCCGCAGGCTGCCACGCCGACCGAGATCGCAGCCGCCAAGCCAAAAACAAGCAACCAACGCAGTTTCTTGGAAAACTTCATCAAAGCGTCACTCGCCCTCTATCTGTGGCGCCGTCGAGCCGCCGGAAGGCCCGGTGCCAGTGGTCGGAGCCGGGGCAGGAGTAGGTGTCACGGGCTGCTGGGGAGCAGTGCCGGGCACCGCTGCCGGTGCGTCGGGGTTCGACGGATCGGGCGGAGCCTGCGGTGTGAAGGGTGCGGGTGTGCTGTTCGGGACGACTTCACCCGGCTTTGCGACGCCCTCGGCGGGCGGCTTGTTGGTCGAAACCTCCAGCAGCACGTAGCGATCGGTGCGGAAAATCGGATTGATTCCGAGTTCACCGCCGGAGATGGCGTCCGGATAGCGCTTGCGCAGCTGATCTCCGCCACGGCTCGTCGTGATCAGCATGTAAGAAACCTTGCCGAACGGGTCCCCGATAAGCATCTCCCACTCGCCTTCGCCCTCGTCAGCGCGATCAGCAAAGAGTTGCGGACGCCCGGAAAGGATCATCGGCCCGTAGCTGAAGTTCTCATCGACCAGAATTGAACCTTTTTCCTGAGGGATGCTCTCGTTGATGTACGAAGCCATCGCTACCTCAGGGTCCACTCCGACTGTGTAGCCACCGACCGAGCGGGTCCCTTCCTGCGTATCGCGATTCTCAACCCACCGGGTGAAGGCCTGCGCCTGATCCTGGAAGCGGTAGTCCTGCATCGCCATCCAGCCGAGCGGGATGGCTGCGATCAGGCCGACTGCCATGACGACGGCTACCCCGACCCGCCAGCTTTCCTCGGCGCGGTAGACCCAGGCCGCTCCGGCAAAGGCCAACAGGGCCAACGGCAGTCCGATGGAGAGGTCCATCAGGTCAGCCTGGTCGGCGATCATGGTCCGGCCGACCGGGACCGCGACCGCGAGGATGATCAGGAAAAGCATTCCCCAAGCCAAACCACTCCGTTTGAAGATTCCCAGAATGAACAGGAGGATGACGGTCAGGAAGCCGAGCGGCGCGATTCCGAGGACGATCTTTCCGAGGTCCGAAAAAGTGCCGCCCCAGTCGGCGGTGATTGCCTGCAGAGCCCCTGTCGTATTCACTTCGATCAGGTTTGGCTGAGCCTGAATCCAGCCGAAAGGACTGCCGAGGATCACTGTCTGAATGAGAATCCAGAGCATCAGCGCATAGACGACCGGCATCATGAACACGATCAGAGCTGACCGGCGCCGGTCCCGGCTGTCTTCGCGGTCGCCTCCGATGAACATGATTGCCAGCGTGATTCCGACGGCCCAGAAGAAGTACCCGTAGTCAAACATCGAGGCGACTCCCATCGCCAAGCCGGCGAGTGCGAGATAGCGCGTCTCTGCCGAGAGCCTCCAGGAAATCAGCGACAACAGGGCGACGCCGGCGAACATCATGCCAATCACAGTGCTGTCGCCATTTCCAGCGTAGAAGATGAACATCGGGTTGAGTCCGAAAAGCACCAGGAAGGCGTAACGCATGAAGGTCGGGAACTCGCAGCGCCTCATGGTCGAGTTGAGCAGGGCCATCAGCAGGCCCGCAGCGATCGCGGTGGCCACCGGCAGGGCAACCAGCGAGCTGGCCAGCGGCTTGATCAGCGTCAAAGGCATGAAAACGATGGCGCCGAGCGGCGGCGCGTCGAGCGGGATCGAAGCGAGCTTCGGCGGCGCGTTCCACCAGGTCATATAGGCATTGTTCAGCTGCTGTAGAGAGTCGAAATTGACGATTCGCGCATCGGTCAGCATGAAATAGCCAACAACGCCGTAGACGACGCCGAAAAACAAGGCGATCAGCCAGGTTTCGATCCCCGGAGCCTCGGCCCCTCGCTTGACAACCGCTTCCTGGTGGCCGTTCTGGCCAACGACGGCGCGATGGCCGTTGGGGGGCGGCACCGAGCCGTTGCTCCGCACGCCATTCGGCGCGGGTGTCTGCGGAAGCGGGCGCTCCACGGTCGTGGTCACCGATTCGGTGGTGGTGGCCGTTTCGACAGCAGCGCCTGCCTCGGTCGCGGCGGCCGTTTCGGCGGTCGATTCCGCGGTTGCCTTCACATCACTCATGACGTCGCCCTCGTCGGGGTTGCGGCCGGAGGTGCCTCACCGACATCAAGACCGTGCTCGGTCTTCTCCCAATAGAACGGGTTGGTGATGAGCTGGGCAAATCCCTTCCAGGCGGCCACTGACATCAAACCCCAGTAGAAAGGAAGGAACAGGGCATACAGAGCCAAATTATCGTCTCCGCGACGGACCGCGGCCACCAGGCCCAGGAAGACAAAGATGAAGTTTCCGATGAACAGCAAAGCGGCTGCCAGAAAGTACACCCAGCCAGGGAAGAGTTCCTGGATGAAGCCGGCCTGGGTCAGGGCGAAGAGGGTCGTCAGCGCCCAGAAGAACGGGTTGATCAGGAAGATGAAGGTCCCGCCAATAAGGAGACTGAACGAAATGAAGCCCCTCAGCCCGATACCGCCGATTGTTCGGAAGGGATTGCGCATGTAGACCAGCCATGTCTGCAGATACCCCTTGATCCAGCGGGAGCGCTGCCGGACCCAGTTTCCGACCTCGGTGTTGGCCTCTTCGTAGGTGGTCGAGTCCATCATTGTGGTCCGGTATCCCGCTTGGTGGAGCCGAATTCCGAGGTCTGCGTCCTCGGTGACGTTGTAGGGATCCCAGGCCCCGACCTGCTGCAGGACATCGGTCCTGAGGTGGTTCGAAGTGCCGCCGAGCGGGATCGGATCCCTGCGAGCGTCAAGCCCGGGAAGCAGAAGGTCGAAGAGAAGCGAATACTCGATCGAGAACCACCGGGTCAGCCAGTTGGTCTGCTGATTGAAAAAGTTGAGCTTGGACTGGATACAAACGATCGACGGGTCAATGTTGCGGAACATGAGCACAGCTTTCTTGAGCTGCTGCGGATCAGGCCGGTCTTCGGCGTCGTAGATGACCACATATTCACCGCGCGCAGCAAGGAGACCGTAGTTGCACGCTTTCGGCTTGGTCTGTGGCTGTGATGCCGGCACGACCACCGTGTCGAAATGTGGCGGCAGGTTCAGTACACGGATCGCGTCGATTGTCTCGTCGTCGTCCTCTTCGCAGAGCAGCTTGACATCCAGCTTGGATTTCGGATAGTCGAGCGACTCGATTCCGTGGACCAGGTAAGGAATAACGGCTGCCTCGCGGAACAGCGGCACCAGAATCGTGTAGACGGGCAGGGTTCTTTCGTCCATCGCCGCCAGATCATCCTGTGTGATGTCAACCAGGTACTTGTGGTTGAGTGCGGAAAACCCGGCCACCAGTTTGTAGAGGGCCGTGAGCAGGTAGAAAACGCTGGCCAGGGCGAATATGACGATGATCGTGCCGACCGGGTTCCAGATCAGGAAACCGATCAGAAGTACCGCGGCGATCACCAGCGCGACCTTCTGCCCCCCGCCGAGCACCGTATGGGCGGAGCTGTCGGGGAACTGCTCTCTCAGGGTCGAGAGCGCAGCATGGGTGTATGAGTCGCGGTTGACCTCGCGGAGAAACTCCTCGATTTCCATGCTGGGAGCCAGGAACTGGTCGACTTCGAGATCCGTCTGTGCTTCGAGTTCGGCCGTTTCTTCAACGCCCAGCGCGTCAGGGACAGCTACGTAGAGGTGTCTTGAGTCGGCAGAAAAGGCGACGACCCCCAGGCGGCGAGCGACCGGTTCCGGAATTGCGTCGCTGGGTGCTTCGTTCGGGTCGTAGGCCGAAAGGTCGACCGTCGGGAGTCCCAGCGGACCTGAAAGCACTGCCTGCAGCTCACGCTCCCCGAGTGCACCAGAATGAATGAGCACCTGGCCGATTCTGCCGCCAGAGCGCTGCTGCTCCTCGACCGCCGCGCTGAGTTGGTCCTCTGTGATCAGACCCTGGGCGGCCAGGCTCTCACCCAGCCTGGGGGCCATGGCAACCCCTCCGAGAGCCAAACCGTCTTCTGAAAGCTCAGACGCAGCGTCAACATTGTGGCCGTTTGCGGTGAATACCGATTCCAGGGCAGCGTCGACGTCATCGCGCTCGGTCCAGAGCAGCGTGACTTCATACCCGCTCTCCTGTTCGATCGCGGAAACCGCCTCTTCGCGACTCTCGGGATCACCGGCCACAACCAGCACACCGTCGGTGTATTCGAGGGCGAGCATGTGGTGATGTCGGCACAGAGTCTCTGGCAGCAACCGCGCGATTGCCGGATTCAGATTGACAGTGCGCTCGCTGATCCCCTCTTCGTCATCGCGGACCAGCAGTTGTGCAAGAGTCGTCTGGCTGCTCACCGGACGACCTCCACCCGTTCGGGCTCGGTGGGAGTCTCGGTCGTGACCGGGGCCGGGCCGGAATCGCGTCGGCTGTCACTGACGATCATCGCGACGATCCCGCCGAGAAAGATGAAGAAGGGAAGGATAAGAAAGAACGCGAATCCGAAGGCGAAGAGCAGCAGCGCTCCTATGGCGAAGAAGAGAGCGCCGATCGCGCCTCCGGACTTGCTGCCCCCGCCGTTCACACTTCTCCCCGGCTCCGGGACGCGTCTTCACTGTCCTGCTCGGTGTCCGGACGGGCAAGATCAATCGTGACCGAGTCCTCGGTCGATTCGGTCACGTCAAAGGCGACCCCGAGGTTGCGCCTGAGGGTGCTGACCACCGAAACGCCGGGCTGCACGACCGCGTTGATCACTGCAGCATCACCGCTCAACGAGAGCAGCCTCACCTGGTCGATCCCTTCAGCCTCACCGAGAGTCGACTCGACCGCTCTGGCAAGGCTGAGGTCGACCAGCGGGCGCACGACCACCGTGACCTCACGCGGCGTCGTACCCGGACGGGTCACGCGCAGGGGCGCAGCAGCGGCAAGGGGCGCAGCAGCAGCCAGAGGCGCGGCCGGCTTCTTCTTCTCGACCGGAGCCGAGACCACTTCGGGCACCTCCGTCTCCTGGACCGAAGGCCCGGGGCGAGGCACGGGACCAGTCCCGGCTTCAAGCCGGTCAAGTCTGGCCTCAAGATCCTGGCGCAGGGAGTGAATCTCCCTCAGAATCTCTTTTGATCGATCTTTGGACAAGTTCTCCTCAGGGTACGAAGGCGGTCGGACGCCCACTCTGCCTTGCTTCAATCAACTATCACCGGCTACGAAGCTGACCGGAGGCACTATAGGCAGACTCGCGGCGGCAGCGCGCAAAATGCGCCCATTTCCGCCGCATTTTGCGTGTATTTCACTTTCCGGGGCACCTCCAAAAAAAAGACCCCGGCCAGATGGCCGGGGTCCTTGGATCAGATGATTCCGAACTCAGAAGTGGACGATCGGAATGATCAGGATCGCGACGATGTTCGCAACCTTGATCATCGGGTTGATCGCCGGTCCGGCGGTGTCCTTGTAGGGATCGCCGACCGTGTCGCCGGTGACCGACGCGGCATGGGCCTCAGAGCCTTTGCCACCGTACTCACCGTCTTCGATCAGCTTCTTCGCGTTATCCCAGGCGCCGCCTCCGGCGGTCATTGAGATAGCCATGAACAGGCCGACCACGATTACGCCGATCAGCAGACCGCCGAGCGCGTCGACGCTGAGCAGGCCGACAATGACCGGCACGACGATCGGAATCATCGCCGGCAGGATCATTTCCTTCTGTGCGGCTGCGGTGACGAGGCTGATCGACTGACGATAGTCAGGCTTCTCGGTGCCTTCCATGATTCCGGGCTTCTCCCGGAACTGGCGACGCACCTCTTCAACCACCTGTCCGCCGGCGCGGCCGACAGATTCGATCGCGAAGGCCGAGAACAGGTAGACCATCATGCCGCCGATGATCAGACCGATCAGCACCGCCGGAGTGGCCAGGTTGAACAGGTTCTCAAGTCCGACCCCCTGGGCGATCGCCTCTTCCTCCAGTTCGAACTTGAAGGCGGCGAACAGGACCAGCGCGGCCAGTGCGGCCGAACCGATGGCGTAGCCCTTGGTGACGGCCTTGGTGGTGTTGCCGACCGCATCCAGCGGATCGGTGACGTTGCGTACGTCCTCCGGCAGCTCCGCCATTTCGGCGATGCCTCCGGCATTGTCGGTGATCGGGCCGAATGCGTCGAGTGCGACGATCAGACCGGTCAGCGAGAGCTGGGCCATTACCGCGATGCCGATGCCGTAGATGCCGGCCAGCTCGTTGGCGGCCAGAATGGCCAGTGCCAGCACCAGAGCCGGAGCGGCGGTGGCCTGGAAGCCCTGGGCGAGGCCCTGGATGATGTTTGTCGCGTGTCCGGTCTGTGAAGCCTCCGCGATCGCCTTGACCGGCTTGAAGCGGGTCGAGGTGTAGTAGTCGGTGATCACGAACAGCAGAGCGGTTACAGCGATACCGATTACGGCACAGAGCCAGAGGTCGGTGACCGTGGCGCTGGTAAGGGCGCCGGTTACTTCGTTGACGCCCTGCGCAAGCGGCTCCGCCATCAGCCAGTCGGTGATCGGGTAGAAAGCGGCGATAGAAAGCACGCCGGAAATGATCAGGCCCTTATATAGAGCGCCTTCGACTTTGTCGGACTTGGTCTTGACCAGTACAGCGCCGATGATCGAAGCGATAATTGCGACACCGCCGAGAACCAGCGGGTACATCGCAAGTGCGGTCGAGTAGGCGTCGGAGAAGTAGAGGACTCCGAGCAGCATGACCGCGACCGTGGTTACGGCGTACGTCTCGAACAGGTCGGCCGCCATGCCGGCGCAGTCGCCGACGTTGTCTCCGACATTGTCGGCGATCACCGCGGGGTTGCGCGGGTCGTCTTCCGGAATTCCGGCTTCAACCTTGCCGACGAGGTCGGCGCCGACGTCAGCGGCCTTGGTGAAGATGCCACCGCCAAGTCGGGCGAAGACAGAAATCAGCGAGCCACCGAAGCCGAGGCCGATCAGGGCGTCGATAGCTTCCTTGTCGCTGTCAACCGCACCGGTGACGGTGAGGATGCCGAAGTAGCCGGCAACACCGATCAGGGCGAGACCGACCACGAGCATGCCCGTGACCGAGCCACCCTTGAAGGCGACGTCCAGAGCCGGCGGCACACCACCGCGGGCGGCTTCCGCAACCCGGGTGTTGGCTCGAACCGAAACGTTCATGCCGATAAAGCCCGTAGCCCCGGAAAGCACGGCGCCGACGATGAAGCCGACGGCTGTCTGCCAGTTCTGGAGGATGGCCAGGAGGATGATCAGCGGCACTGCAACAACCGCGATGATCAGGTACTGGCGCTTGAGGTATGCCTCGGCACCCTCCTGGATTGCGCCGGATATCTCCTGCATCCGGTCGTTTCCGGCAGGCTTGGCCAGAAGACGCTGGGTGGCGACGATTCCGTATACAACGGCGAAGCCAGCGCAGATAAGCGCGAACAGGACGCCGTGGTCGGTCAGAAAATCGGTCAAAGTGTGATTCCTCCGCTATTCGGGACGAGTTATGGGCCAGCGAACCCTATTACGGAGAGCCGACGGTCTGTCGCCCGACCTCAGAGGTTCAGGAGCCGCGCGGCGTCCAGAGTCCGGGCCCCGCAGGTCCCGACGGCTGCTCAGGTCCGGCCTGGCCTGGCTCACCAGGAGTGGCGGGCGATGATCCGGCCTCATCCGGCCCGGCTCCACCGCTGCGCTGTGCAAAGAGCATCTGCACCTGGCTGAGTGGCTCGCGCACGGCTTCAGTCACCTCGGGAGGAAGCAGCGGCAACAGCGCCCTGACCGCATCAATGCCGGTTCGCGCCTGGTCGAGATCAACCTCGTCTTCCTTGACGATGCGGCGGGCACTCAGGTTGAGCACGCTGGCAACCGTCTGGGTCAGCAGATCCTCAACACGAACCTCGCGCATCTGCTCCTCGAGCAGGCGACGCTCCTCTTCGGTCAGCTGCGGTTCCGCCGAGCCTTCCGGCTCAACGCTTTCAGTCTGGTCTTCGTTCTCAGTCATCACAGCTCACTCTAGTGAGTGTCAGGCGTCTGTCCCGGACGCCATCGGGGCGAAGGTGCTTTCCACCTCTGCGGTCATGTTCCGGTAGACATCTTCGACCGTCGCACCCTCGACAATTGCCTGCCTGGCCCGCTGGGCACCGTTTTTATCCGGCAGGTCCACCTCCAGGCCGAGTCCCTCCCGCGCCTCGCTCGTCCACTCGAGCATCTGCTCGAGCGCCCTGACCGTTTCAACTTCGCGGCCCCCGCGAAAATCGATCAGCTTGCCATCCATGCCGTAGCGGATCGCTCGCCACAGGTTCTCCTCGATCTCACGGTCGCGAAGCGGGCGCTGCCCGTCCATTCGGCCGGCATCGAGGTCGAGTGCGGTCTGGGCGGTCACCGCGACCATCAACGCGGCAAGCGCAGTCGACTCCCTTGCGGTCGGCTGGGCGTCGCAGATGCGGACCTCGACAGTGCCGAATGCGTGATGGGGCCTCACGCTCCACCAGAGCTGGGTCGACTCGACCACCGAGTTCATCGCCTTTGAGGGTGTCGACGAAGCCCGCATACTCGTCCCAGTTGCCGAATGGCTCCGGGATCCCACAGCGGGGGAAGGTGCGGGTGAAGATCTCGGTTCGAACCGAGGCCAGGCCGGTGTCGCGGTTGTCGAGGAAGGGTGAATTCGCAGAAACTGCCAGCAGCAGCGGCAGACGCTCGCGCAGCCAGTCGCAGACCGCTATCGCGCGGTCGGCTCCACGGATCCCGATGTGGGCATGGAGGCTCCAGGTGTTGTTGCGCTGAGCCACCCAGCCGAGATCCCGCTTGAGCCGCTGGTAGTGAGGCGTGTCGATGATCTCCTGGTCGAGGTAGTCGGCCCAGGGATGGGTGCCCATTGAAGCGAGAGCGACGCCCTGTTCGCGGGCCAGGCCGAACAGTGCCCGGCGGCGCTCGATCTGCTTCTCCGTTGCCTCGGTCATCGACTCGCTGCGCCCGGATCGGATTTCGACCTCGGAGGCGATCAGTTCCCCGGCTGCCGATTCGGCCAGAACCGGATCCGAGGCGGCCGCTGCCTTGATCTGCGGGTACCGGTCGACCAGCCCGAGGCTCCCGGGGTCGAGGATCGCGAACTCCTCCTCCAGACCGATCGTGAAATCACGCGATGAGTCAAAGACATCGCGGGCAGCGTCGAGATCGAGCAGGTCTGAGCCGGTCAAACCCGTCAGGAGAGGTAGAAGTAGAGGGCGTAGAGCAGATCCACGGCAGGACTGGAGGTGTGGACAGTCACCTCCGGCGGAACCTGGAGCAACTGCTCGGTGTAATTGAAGATCACGGTGACGCCGGCTGCGACCAGCCCGTCGGCGACTTCCTGCGCGGCTGCCGATGGCACGGCAAGCACTCCGACCACGATCGACTCGACGCGAACCGCCTCTTCGAGTTCCGAGAAGTCACGCACCGTCAGCGAACCGACCTTTTTGCCGATTCGCCTCGGATCGACGTCGAAAAGGGAGACGACCTGGAAACCGTGGTCGGCGAAGATGTCCGAGTTGGCGATCGCATCGCCAAGCTTGCCGGCACCGAAAAGCGCGATGTTGTGCTGGCCGGCCGTCCGCAGGATTTTGCGGATCTCGTCGACCAGGAAGTCGATCCGGTAGCCGACGCCGCGCTTGCCGAACTTGCCGAAGCCGGACAGATCACGCCGGATCTGGGTCGGGTTGATGTGGGTGTACTCGGAGAGTTCCTGGGAGGAAATCGTCTCGCGGCCCATCTTGCGCGCCTGCGTCAGGACCTGCAGATAGCGCGAGAGGCGCGCGGCCACACCCAGTGAGAGCCGCTCTCCCTCGGCGACCAGCAGCGAGCCGGTGTCAGTGTCTGAATCGCGGTCGGGCGGCATCAGGTTGTCAGCGTACTCGCCCTGAACCGGTCAGGCCATCCCCAGAGCCGCCCGGAGCCCCTGCGGCTGGAAGACCAGTTCGCTGACTTCCACTCCCCCGGCCTCCACGACCGGAATTCGCTCGAGGTACCTGCGAAGCAGCCGGTCGTCTGACTCGATGTCCACCACTTCGACCCGGGTGCCGGCCACTTCGGCGGCGATCACCTGAATCTGAGCCAGAGCCTCGTCGCAGAGGTGGCAGCCCGGCCGGCTGTAAACCGTGACCTTCAAGCCGGCGTCCCGGACCGGCGTGAACCGGTTGAGAATGCGTCGAAGGAGAGATAGTCCGGCCAGGCGATCGGCTCGCCGCATTGGGCCGCCGCGCCGATCATCGCCGCATTGTCGGTACAGAGGCTGATCGGCACGAGCTTCAGGGGGACTCCGCGCTGCTCGCAGAGGCGGGCTACCGCCTCGCGCAGCGGGCCGTTCGCAGCCACACCCCCGCCGAGGGCAACCTGCGGCCACTCGCCTGCGTCGAGAGCGCGTCCGAGTTTCGAGACTAGCTGGTCGACGATCGCCGCCTGATAGCCGGCGGCGAGATCAGCGCGCGCATCGAGCACCCGCTCATCCCCCATCTCGTTGCAGCGATAGACCAGGGCCGTCTTGAGGCCGCTGAAGCTGAAGTCGAGGCCGGGGCCGCGGGTCATGGCCACCGGGAAATCGAAGGCGTCGGGGTCTCCATCCCTTGCCAGCCTTTCGAGCGCGGGCCCGCCCGGGTAGCCCAGCCCGAGCCGGCGCGCACCCTTGTCGATGGCCTCGCCGGCGGCGTCATCGAGCGTCTCGCCGAGAACCTCGAAGCCCTGCCGGTCCCTGACCCCGGCGAGCAAGGTGTGTCCACCACTCGCGATCAGACAGAGAAAGGGCGGCTCGATCGGGTCGGGGGCGAGAAAGTTCGCGGCGACATGGCCATGGAGGTGGTCGGCCGGGATCAGCGGAAGCCGACGGGGGGCGGCGATCGCCTTGGCAGCGCTGAGCCCGATCAGCAGGGCGCCGATCAGCCCCGGTCCGGCGGTGACCGCAACCGAGTCGATCCGGTCGAGGCCGGTGTTCGCCCCTCGCAGAGCCTCTTCGATAACCGGACGGATCAGCTCAAGGTGATGGCGCGATGCGATCTCGGGAACAACGCCGCCGTAGCGGTCGTGTATCCCCTGCGAGGAAATCACGTTGGAGAGTATTTCCGGCCCTTCCAGCACCGCGGCGCAGGTGTCGTCGCATGAGGTCTCGATCGCCAGAATAGGCATCCGGCTCACCGACTACCGAGAGCTTCGTCCGGGACACCGGCGACAGCCGGATCGCCGCGCCACATGACCAGCGCATCTTCACCGTTGTCCGGGTAGTAGCCCCTTCTGTGGCCGAACTCGCGAAAGCCAAGGTGCTCGTAAAGCGCAATCGCAGAGCGGTTCGACGGCCTGACTTCGAGCGTCACCGCATCCGCGCCGCCGGTCCGGCCGAGGGCCTCGCCGATCAGATCGGTGGCGATGCCTGACCGCCGCCGGTCGGGGTCGACCGCGACGTTCATCAGGTGCCAGGCCCGGTCGTACTTCGAGAGCACCACGTAGCCGGTGATCGCCGCTTCGGTTTCGGCAACCAGACCGACAGTCGAGTCCTTCGACATCTCGAGCACGAACATGCCCGGAGACCAGGGGCTGGCGAACGAGCGACGCTCGATCGAGATCACCGCGGGCAGGTCCGCGTAGACGAGGTCCCGGATCGAAACCGGGCCGGATTCAGCCTGCGAGCTTCGCGGCATCTCGTTCAAGCCAGAGTTGGGCATCCGGGGCTCTGATGTAGATCGGTTCAAGGGGGTTTTGCGGGCCAGCCGGTTCGGCAGCCGCTCCCAGCTCGCAGATCGCAGAACCGGACAGGCGACCTGAATCAGGCCCGGAGCCGGCAATCGGCACTCCGGCCCGGTCGAAAAGATCGGCGAATCGTACAGCGCCCGGTCCGCCGACCGTCAGCGCTGTACCCAGACCGAGAATCATTTCGACCGCCGCTTCCGGGGCCACCGCAACCGCCGCGGAGACCTCCCGGCCGACCGAGTCGTAGACCGCGATGAAGACCTCGCCACGTTTGGCGTCCAGCACCGGTACGGAAAGCGAATCACCGCTTCCACCCTCGGCCAGGTCCAGCGCAAGTGCCCGGAGGGTCGGAACACCGGCCAGATCGATTCCGGCCGAGACCGCCAGGCCGGTGGCCGTTGCGATTCCGATCCGCAGGCCGGTGAAGGTTCCCGGACCAAGGCCGACCGCGATCCTGTCCACCTGGTCCCAGCCGCCGAGCGCCGCGGCGGCCTCGCTCGCTCCGGCGAGCAGGACGCCGCTGTGCGCCGGTCGCCCGTCCTCGCCGGGTCCCGAGCGGGATTCAAAGACGATCTGTCCGTCATTCCAGCCGGCGACCGCGGTGTCGTCGGTGGCGGTGTCGAATCCGACAACTTTCAACGCATCGGTGCCGGGTAGGATTGGTCGAGCAGGTTCACCCGGCCATTCTCTCACCCCCGAAGGAGACCCCATGAGTTCGAAGATAAGAAAGGCTGCGGCAACCGCAGCAATAGCCACTGTGGCCGCCGTGGGCCTGACCGCCTGCGACAGCGCTTCGGATCAGGTGAACAACGCCGTCGATGATGCGCAACAGCAGATCAACGACCAAATCACGAACTCCCCGCAGGTCGAACAGGCTCAGCAGCAGCTTGAGGACGTCCAGAAGAACCTGGAGAACCTCACTGATGAGCAGAAGCAGCAGGTCGAGGACGCGGTCAACCAGGCGCAGCAGCAGCTGGATGATGCTCAGCAGCAGGCCCAGGACGCAATCGACCAGCAGGCCGGCCAGTAAAACGCCGGATCAGTAAAGCGCCGGATCCGGCTCAGCCCGGTCCGGTGAACGGGCCGATTCGGATCTCGCGCCGGTCGCGGTCGAGTTGCGAGATGGCGACCTCGCAGCCTCGCGCCGCCTGACTGAGCAGATGCGGGCGGTCCTCCCCGGGCCACTCGACGAAAGCGACCCCTGCCGGGTCGAAGTACTCGACCAGCAGTCCGGGATCCTCGTCGGCAATCGAGCCGATCCGGTAGAGATCGACGTGAGCCAGCCGCAGTCCGTCCCGGCCTTCGTAGAGACGGCCGATCGTGAAGGTGGGCGACGGGATCGCGCCTTCGACCCCCAGCTCCCTCAGCGAAGCACGGGCGAACGTCGACTTGCCGGCCCCGACCTCACCGGTCAGCAGGACCACATCCCCTGGCTCCAGCTCGCGAGCGAAAGCGGCGGCGATCCGGGCCGTCTGATCCGGGCTGCCGGAAACGATCGGGCCGCTCACTCAGGGGCCTCCGGCGGGTCGCTCAGCAGCAGGTCCGGCAGGGCCTCCAGGTCGGAGCGGAGCAGCTCCGCGGTGCCGGTCGCACGGAGCGCCGCTGCCGGATGGAACAGCGGATAGAGGTAGACAGTCCGGGTGCCGAAGGTTCTGACCTGAGGCACGCCGTGAACCTTGGTGATCCCGGTCGGATCGCCAGTCAGCAGTTTCGTTGCGAAGTTGCCGAGCGTGGCGATCACCCGCGGTTCGATCAGCCGGATCTGCTCTATCAACCAGGGCCGGCAGCTTTCGATCTCCTCAGCGCGGGGATCCCGGTTGTCCGGCGGGCGGCACTTCAGGGTATTTGCGATGAAGACGCGCTCTCGCGGCAGGCCCGCGTCGTTGAGCATCCTGGTCAGCAGAGCGCCCGACCGGCCCACGAAGGGCAGACCCTGGCGATCCTCCTCCGCCCCCGGTGCCTCACCGACCAGCATCAGGTCTGCGTTGGCGTCGCCCGCGCCGAAGACAACCTGTGTGCGCGACCCGCTCAGGGCGCAGGCGGTGCAGACTCGGGCCTCCCCGAAAACTGCAACCAGCTGCTCCCTCCTCTGTTTCGCGGTGTCCGCCATGACGGCAGCCTATAATCGGCGGTGGCCGTCACCCGGTGATCCGGGGACGGACCTTGCGACAACACAGGGGTCCTCCTGAAGGGCCGACAGAAACCAATCGATCCGTCTGGTATCGCCGAAAGGGAACTGGAACGGCAGCATGATCAATCGAACTGGCGCAGCTTTCGCGCTGACTATCGTCGGGCCCGGACGGGCAGGTGGCTCGATCGCGCTCGCTGCCGGATCAGCAGGCATTGACGTGACCGTTGTCCGGCGCCGTCCCGATGCCGCCTCCATCTCCGGTCGATGCGTACTGCTCTGCGTTCCCGACTCGGAGATCACAGCAGCCGTGGGTCAGATCCGGGCCGAAAAGGCGAATCCGTCGATGCTCGGCCATGTGAGCGGCGCGACCACCCTCGAGTCGCTTGCCGGTGCGGGCGCCAGCGAAGGCGTCTTCTCGATGCACCCCCTTCAAACGATCCCGGATCGCCGGACCGACCTCGCCGGCGCCCATGCCGCAGTTTCCGGAAGCACAGATGAATCGCTCTCCGTGGCCACCGAACTGGCCGTCGCGCTCGGCATGCACCCTTTCCGGGTCCGCGAACAGGACCGTGCCGTCTACCACGCGTCGGCGAGCATCGCCTCGAACTTCCTTGTGGCGCTGGAGCAGACCGCAGCCGACCTGCTGGAGGAGATCGGCGTCGAGCGCTCGCGTGAAGTCCTGGCACCGCTGGTCAGACGCACTCTGGAGAACTGGATCGAGTCCGGTCCCGAGGCGCTCACAGGGCCGATCGCACGCGGAGACCGGGTTACGGTCGAAAGGCATCGGGAGGCTCTGGGCGAATTCGCACCCGACGCCCTGGGCCTCTACGAAGCGCTTGCTTCACACACCGCTTCCCTGGCCGGCTCTGCGGAGGTGCCCCGGTGAAGGTGCTGCGAATCCCTGCCGAGATGCATGCCGAGCGGGAAACGCTGCGACGACTCCCGGACACCGTCGGGCTGGTCCCGACCATGGGCTATCTCCACGAGGGCCACATCTCGCTACTGCGGGCGGCAAGGGAACGCTGCGACCGCGTCGTCATGAGCCTTTTCGTCAACCCGGCCCAGTTCCGACCGGGGGAAGACCTGGACACCTATCCGCGAGACGAGCGCCGGGACCTCGCGATCGCCGCCGACGCCGGTGTGGACACCGTCTACGCCCCGGAGCCGGATGCGATTTATCCGGCGGGTTTCGCGACCACGGTCGAGGTCGAGGGCCTGACCGAAGTGCTCTGTGGCAGTCGGGACGGGCGCGGCCCCGGTCACTTCGCCGGAGTAACCACGATCGTCGCCAAACTGCTCAACGCCGTTGATCCCGACGTCGCCTTCTTCGGACAGAAGGATGCGCAGCAGGCCACCGTGATCCGCCGAATGGCCGAAGACCTCGACTTCCGCACAGAGATCGTGGTCCTGCCCACCGTGCGCGAACGCGACGGCCTCGCGATGAGTTCGCGCAACAAGCATCTGTCGCAACCGGCCCGTGAGCAGGCTTCAGCGATCTGGTTGGCGCTGCTGGAGACCGAGTCGGTCTACGGTGAGCAGGGACTCGCGCAGGCATTGGCCGCCGGGCGTGAGCACCTGGAGAGCGCCGGAATCCGGCCCGAATACTTCGAAGCGCGCTACCCGGGAACCCTCGATCCCGCCGAGTCAGGCAGCGACGAGGCTATCCTCGTCGCCGTGGCGGCCGAAGTCGACGGCACCCGACTTATCGACAACATCCTGATCGAGCCCCACGACAAGCAGAGGAGGCAGACATGAGTTCCGGAGCCAGAGGAACAGAAGAAGAAGCCCAGCCCGAGCGAAACCCGGTCACCATCGGTGCACTCGCGGAGATGAAGGAGAACCGCGAGCCGATCGTGATGGTCACCGCGTACGACTTCCCGTCGGCTCAGGTCGCGGAAGAGACCGGCGTCGACGTGGTCCTGGTCGGCGATTCGGCTGCCAACTGCGTGCTCGGTTACGACAGCACTGTGCCGGTCGGCATGGAAGAGATGACGATGCTGGCCAGCGCGGTCCGCCGCGGCCTCAGGACGCCGCTGCTGGTCGGCGACCTGCCCTTCGGCTCCTACGAGGCCTCGAACGAACTCGCGATCGCCAGCGCCCAGAGGATGGTCAAGGAAGCCGGCTGCGACGCGGTCAAGCTCGAAGGCGGCGGCACCTCCGTCGACCGGGCGGCGGCGATCATCGGCGCCGGCATCCCGGTGATGGGGCACGTCGGCCTGACGCCGCAGACCGCCACCGCCCTGGGCGGACTCAAGGCACAGGGTCGGACCGCGGACAAGGCGATCAAGGTCGCCGAGGACGCGATCGCGCTTGACCGTGCGGGCTGTTTCGCGATTGTTATCGAAGCCGTTCCGGAGGCCGTGACCGAGATGATCGTGGGCCGGCTCGACAAGCCGACGATCGGCATCGGAGCCGGTAACTCAACCGCGGGACAGGTGCTGGTCCTGCACGACCTGGTCGGCATCAACAACGGCCGGATGGCCAAGTTCGTGAAGCAGTACGCCGACGTGCGCAGAGAGATGAAGTCGGGACTGGCCGCCTACGCCGAAGAGGTTCGCTCAGGTGTCTTTCCTGGTCCGGAGCATGTCTACTCGGTCGAACCCTCCGAGCTCGAAGGGCTGCGGCAGCGCCTGACCAACGGGGATCTCGACTCGAGTTACTCCTGGGACTGGGAACCGCTGCCCTGAGCCGCTGACGGCTTGAACTCGATCTCCCGGATTACCTTCGCCGGAGTACCGGCGGCGATCACGCCGTCCGGCAGGTCCGAGGTCACCACTGAATTTGCCCCGATCACGCAACGGTCGCCGATCGTCACCCCGCCGGTGACCACACAGTGGACGCCGAACCAGCAGTTGGACCCGATCCTGACCGGGCCCTTCGTGGTGAAGCCCTGCCAGGTAATCGGCATGTCGGGGTCATCGAACCGGTGTGAAGCGTCGCCGATGAAGCAGCCGTTGGCGAACATGACGTGGTCACCGATCGTGATCTCGCGCTCGGCCGCGAGCATCGTCTCCCGGTTGAGATAGCAGCCGTCGCCGATCGTGACCCTGGCCTCCGGCGACATCGTGACCCAGCATCCCGGCTCGAAGTGCGTGCCCTGACCGACGCTCAGCCTGCCGGACAGCAGGTTGTCCAGAACTTCGCCTTCAATCGGATGCCGGATATAGGCACCGCGTCTGGCCATCTCCCGGTCGAGCCGAAGTCGGCGCAGGAGCCGGTGGTTGCGCTCGTACCACCGCCTCTTGTGCCACCACATGTGCCAACCGGTCTGATCTTCCACAGTCGTACCCTGCCACAGCCGGATAACCTGCGGCCATGATCGCGACCACGGGAGAGGCAGATGCTCAGGCGTAAGAAGAATTCAGAAGTGGCGGAGACCCCACCGGAAGCCACCGTTGAATCGGTACCGGCGACCGCAGCGGATGCCCAGGTATCCGAACCGGACGCCGTCCTCCCCGGTCCTGATCCGTCCACCCTGACCGGCGGCATAGACCTCGGCGGCACCAAGATCGCGGCCGCGATCATAGGCCCGGCACACAACGTGATCGCCTATGCGAAGCGTCCGACGCCGAGCCGCGGCGGCCCCGACGACGTCGTCCGCGAAGTGGTCGCAGTGATGAACGAAGCCGCTGCCCAGGCAGGCATCACCACTTCCCAGCTCCGCGGCATCGGCATGGGCGCGCCCGGCTCGGTCGACTCCGAGACCGGCAGCCTCAGCGGCGCAGGCAACCTCCCGAACTGGAAGGAGAGCTATCCGCTCGGTCCGAAACTGACTGAGGCCCTCGGCACCCGGACCCTGATCGGCAACGATGTCCAGGTCGCCACCCATGCTGAATTCGAACTCGGGGCCGGAGTCGACCACAACAGCCTGCTCGGGGTGTTCTGGGGAACCGGAGTCGGCGGAGGCATCATCCTGAACGGTGAACAGTGGAAGGGCCGCGGACGGGCCGGAGAGATCGGACACACGCTCGTCCGTCGCGGCGGTGCGCGCGCCCTGAACGGCCTCAGCGGAACGCTCGAGGCCTATGCCGGACGCAAGGCGATGGAAGACAAAGCAAGGCGCGAGGTCAAGAAGGGCCGCGAGACCGACCTCTTCAAGTTGATGAAGAAGAAGGGCAAGACCAGCCTGACAAGCTCTGTCTGGGCCAAAGCGCTCAAGCACGAAGACGAACTGGCAACGGACCTGCTCAACCGCGCTGTTGTGGCGCTGTCAGCCGGGATCGCCTCGGCGGTCAACCTGCTCGACGTCGAAGCCGTGGTCATCGGCGGTGGTCTCGGTGTGCGCTTTGCCGACAGCCTCGTGCCGCAGATCATCGACGGTATGGGTCAGTACCTGCTCGACCCCGATACTCCGCCGGCGGTCACAGTCGCAGCGCTGGGTGACGACGGCGGCGTCATCGGTGGCTCGCTGCTGGTCGCCTGACGCTGCCTGAGTGACCCGAGGGCCGGTCAGGGGCGCACAGCGAGTTTGTGACCTGGGCTGCTCGTCTGGAGGAGCCACGCTTCGGCCACGTCGTCAAGGCCGAAGACCTCGGTCTCAATCTGGATCCGGCCCGCAGCACCGTGTTCACACATCGCGCGAAAGGCATCGGCCTGAACCTTCACCGGCGCGTGGAAGTTCCTGTGGCCGAGGATGGAAACCAGACCGCCACGCAGGGGACCGGCGGGAATAGTGGCTTCCTTCGAAGCCGAGTTGCCCACCTGGACCAGGCGTCCATGCGGTTTCAGCACAGCCAGGGCGGCTTCGGCCGGAGTGCCCCACAGGCCGTCGATGACCAGATCCGGCCCGCCGCCGCAGGCCTCGCGCAGCTGCTCCGCAAGCTCTGACCCATCTCCTTCAGTGCCGGTCACCGCGTCGGCCCCGAGTTCCATCGCCCGGTCCCGGCCTGACTGACTCCTGGCCGCGCCGACCACCCGTCCGGCTCCGAGCATCCTTGCGGCCTGAACGGCGATCTGACCGACCGAACCACTGGCGCCGAGGATCAGGACCGTCTCCCCCGGTTTCAGCTCACCGCGCCACTCGAGCGACAGCCAGGCGGCCATGCCGGCCACACCGAAGGCGATCGCATCCTCTGGATCCACTCCATCGGGTACTCCGATCGCGTTGGCGGGGTCGATGCAGCAGGTTTCGGCCAGCGACCCGACCGGGTACATCGGGCGATCGAACCAGACCCTGGTTCCGTCGGGCTTGATGCCGATCCCTTCGAGTCCGGGCGTATACGGGAGCGGCGGAGCCCCGGCATCAAACTGGCCGGAGGCAATCGCAATGTCCACCGGATTGATGCCGGCCAACTCAACCTCGACCGAAACCCAGCCCGCCTGCGGCTCAGGAGGGTCTATGTCAGCGATAGTGGGCGCCGCGCCGTACTCGGTGATCCGGGCGGCGCGCATAGCCTCAGGCCGCCACAGGTACGGCGCCGAAGGACTCGGCCAGGAACTCACCGGTGTGGGACCCGGCGCACTTCGCGACCTCTTCAGGCGTGCCGGTGGCAACTATCTCGCCACCCTGGTCTCCACCCTCGGGTCCGAGGTCGATTACCCAGTCGGCGCTCTTGATCACATCGAGGTCATGTTCGATCACGACCACCGAGTTGCCGGCATCGACCAGTCGGCCGAGAACCTCCAGCAGGCGGCGCACATCAGCGAAGTGAAGGCCGGTGGTCGGCTCGTCCAGGATGTAGAGCGTGCTGCCGGTGGCCACCTTGGAGAGCTCGGTGGCCAGCTTGATGCGCTGCGCTTCGCCACCGGAGAGCGTGGTTGCCGGTTGTCCGAGTCGCACGTAGCCCAGGCCGACATCGTTCAGGGTCTTCAACCTGCGCGCGATCTTCGGAATACTCTCGAAGAACGGGTCCGCTTCTTCAATCGACATTTCGAGCACGTCGGCGATCGACTTGCCCTTGAACCGGACCTCGAGCGTCTCGCGGTTGTAGCGATGACCGTGGCACTGCTCGCAGGGCACGTAGACGTCCGGGAGGAAGTGCATCTCGATCTTGATCTGGCCGTCGCCGCGACAGACCTCGCAGCGGCCACCCTTGACGTTGAAGCTGAACCGGCCCGGCTTGTAGCCACGGGCCCTCGACTCCTGGGTGGCGGCGAAAAGCTGGCGGATGTGGTCGAAGACACCGGTGTAGGTGGCCGGGTTCGAGCGCGGAGTACGGCCGATCGGCGACTGGTCGATGTTGATGATCTTGTCGATCTGCTCGATGCCGTCGATGCCGTCATGCGGACCCGGCCGCAGCTTCGATCGGTGAAGCCGGTTGGCTACCGCCGGATGCAGGGTGCTGTTGACCAGGGTCGACTTGCCGGACCCCGATACGCCTGTGACGCAGGTCAATACACCCAGGGGGAACTCGACGTCCACCCCGGTCAGGTTGTGCTGGCGGGCACCGCGAACGACCAGTTCGCCCTTCGGGCTGCGGCGCTCTTCGGGAAGCTCGATCTGCTCGGCGCCCGACAGGTAGCGGCCCGTGAGCGAATCGGGATTGGCTTCGACTTCTGCCGGGGTTCCGGAGGCGATGACCTCTCCCCCATGCTCACCGGCACCGGGACCGAGGTCCACCAGATAGTCAGCGGCCTTCATCGTGCCTTCGTCATGCTCAACCACGATCACGGTATTGCCGAGGTCCCTCAGGCGCTCCAGGGTGCCGATCAGCTTCTCGTTGTCGCGCTGGTGCAGGCCGATCGACGGCTCGTCGAGCACGTACATGACCCCGACCAGGCTGGAGCCGATCTGAGTCGCCAGGCGGATCCTCTGGGCCTCTCCGCCCGAAAGCGTGCGGGCCGAGCGCGAAAGCGACAGATAGCCGATGCCGACGTTGACCAGGAAGGAGAGCCGCTCGGCCACCTCTTTGACGATCAGCCGGGCGATTGCCCGCTCGGTATCGGTCAGCTCAAGAGCTTCGATCCATTCGCGGGCCCCGCTGGCCGACATCTCGGTGAAGTCGCGGATCGAGATTCCCCGACAGTCACCGCCAGGCTCGACGGCTTCAGCCTCGCGCCATGGCATGAGGGACAGGGCTGCTCCGCCATGTACTCCTCGATCCGGTCACGGGTCGCTTCCGAATCCGACTCCTGATAGCGGCGCTCGAGGTTGTTGACCAGGCCTTCGAACTTGACTTCGTAGCTGCGCTGCCGTCCGGCCCGGCTCTTGGTGCGGATCGTGTGGCGCTCGGTGCCGGTGCCGTAGAGGAAGACGTCCTGCTCGTCGGAGGTCAGCTCCTGCCAGGGCAGGTCAACGTCGATGCCGTAGGTGCCGGCGACCGACTTGATCAGCCGGCGCCAGTAGCCCGAGTAACCCGAGCGCCAGGGCTGGAGCGCCCCTTCGGCCAGCGAAAGGGTCTGGTCGGGAACCACAAGCTGTGGGTCGATGACCCGCTTGAACCCCAGGCCGGTACAGCTCGGGCAGGCACCATGGGGCGCGTTGAAGGAGAAGATGCGCGGTTCGAGTTCAGGCATCGAGGTGCCGCACTTCAGGCAGGCAAAGCTCTCGGAGAAGATCATGCGCTCGCCATCGATCACCTGCACCGCGACCAGGCCCTCGGCCATGCCGGCCGCCGCTTCGATCGACTCGGAAAGCCGCCGGCGTAGATCGCCCTTCATCACCAGCCGGTCAACGACCACCGAGATGTCGTGCTTGTACTTCTTGTCGAGCTCGAACTCCTCGTCGAGCATGCGCATCTCGCCGTCGACCTCGACCCGGGTGTAGCCGTCGGCGCGGAACTGGTCGAAGAGCTTTCCGTACTCGCCCTTTCGACCGCGGACGACCGGTGCCATCACCATGAAACGGGTGCCTCCATCGAGCGTCATCAACCGGTCGGTGATCTGCTCCTGGGTCTGGCCGGTGATCTCCTCGCCGCATTCCGGACAGTGGGGCTTGCCGATCCGCGACCACAGCAGACGCAGGTAGTCGTAGATCTCGGTGACCGTTCCGACCGTCGAGCGCGGGTTGCGCGAGGTCGTCTTCTGATCGATCGAGATCGCCGGCGACAGGCCTTCGATGGCGTCCACGTCGGGCTTCTCCATCAGGCCGAGGAACTGGCGCGCGTAAGCCGAAAGCGACTCGACGTAGCGGCGCTGGCCTTCGGCGTAGATCGTGTCGAAAGCGAGGCTGGACTTGCCCGAACCGGACAGCCCGGTGACCACGATCATCGCGTCCCTGGGCAGGTCGAGATCGATGTCCTTCAGGTTGTGTTCACGGGCTCCCGTGATGACGATGCGTTCTGAACGAGTCACTCCCATCCATTCTAGGGAACCGAACATACGTTCGAACTGCGCGCAGCCACCCTTCGTGGCCGATCACCGGAAAGTTCGGGACGCTAATTGACCTTGACTGTTGCCTTGCCGGACTTCTTCTTCGCACCGGTGGCGGTGGCCGTGAAGGTGACCTTCGCCTTCTTGCCTTTCTTGGCGCCCTTCTTGACCGTGACCTTGAGCTTGACGGTCTTCGACTTGCCGGCGGCCAGATTTCCAGGCTTGACGCACTTCGGCACCTTGACCAGCTTCTTCGGGCCCTTGGCACAGACCTTGAGCTTCGTCGCTGTACCATCCCCCGTGTTCTTCACCTTGACCTTGAAGGTGGCCTTCCTGCCTCGCTTGACCTTCTTTGACTTCGGGGTGATCTTCAGGTTGCCGAGCTTCGGCTTGCCGAACTTCGCGGTGACTGATGTGGCGTCGAGCATCGTCACAACGCAGGATGCTTTGCCGGAGCACCCTGCTCCGCTCCAGCCGGTGAAAGTGGAGCCGCCTGAAGGTGTCGCCGTCAGAGTTACTTTGGTGAAGGAGGGGTAGTTCTCGTCGCAGTCGGATCCACAGTCGATGCCGGCGGGATCAGAGGTGACCGTTCCGGAGCCGGTGCCTTGCTTTGCAACACTCAGAGTCGTCGAAGGCTGGGCGGTCGAGGCTGACTGGACGATGATGTCGCTGCCGTCCGAGCGGGACCAGACAGCGGTCGCAGACCCGTCGGCGGCAGCTGCAACCTGAGGAATGTTCGCGTTCTGGCCCGGAGCCGAAAGGTCCGTCTGCAGGCCGAAGCTGCCTCCCGCCGGGCGCGACGTCGCCTGAACGATGTTGTTGAGGGCATTGGAGCGGGTCCAGATCGCGGTCGTGGTTCCGTCGGAACCGGTGCTGACCCGGGGTTCGACCGCGTTCTGACCGGTACCCGAAAGGTCGACCGGGGTGCCGAAGGAGCCTCCGGGCGGGCGGGTGGCGGCCTGGACGATGTCGTTGACGCCGTTGGAGCGGATCCAGACGACGGTGACCTCACCGTCGGGACCGGAGGCAATCTGGGACCGCCCGTACGGGGCAAACGAAAAGACGGCGTCCTGACCGGGCTCGGAGATGTCGACAACAGGGCCGAAGGTGCCGCCGGGCGGGCGGGTTGCGGCCTGGATGATCGAGTTGCTGCCGTCGGTCCCTTGCCAGACCGCAGTCGTCGTGCCTTCCGGGGCGATCACCAGCGAGGCACGGCCCAGCTCGACCGCGCTGGCAGAAACGAAGGCCCCGGCGCCGAATGATCCGCCGGGTGGGCGGGTGGTGAGTTCAAGCGCACTGTTGCTGCCGTTGAAGCGAACCCAGCCGATCGAGGTGGTCCCGTCGGAGGAGGCGGCAACGTCCGGGGAGAAGGACGACGAGCCAGCGGGCGAAACGTCGACCGGGATGCCGAATGATCCACCGGGCGGGCGTGTCGCAGCCTGGATCATGATGTTGGAGCCGTTCGAGCGCTGCCACGCGACAGTGGTGGTGCCGTCACCGGCGGTCGCGACATCGACGTCGTTGGCGTCCTGCCCGCTCGCCGAGAGGTCCACCGGCGTGCCGAAGGGGCCTCCCGGAGGGCGGGTAGCCGCCTGGATGATCACGCTGATGCCGTCTGAGCGCCTCCAGACGACGGTGACGGTGCCGTCGGGGGAGACGGCGAGGCGGGGATCGGAGGCATCCTGCCCGCTCGCCGAGAGGTCGACAGGGGTTCCAAAGGAGCCGCCGGGAGGGCGGGTCGCGGCCTGGATGATGTTGTTGCTGCCGTCGAGGCGCTGCCAGACTGCCGTGGTCGTCCCGTCCGGACCCGTGGCTACCTGTTGCCTGGCGGCGGTCTGACCGGCGGCCGATAGATCGGAGGCCGGGAGAACCCACGGCTCCTGCGGCGCTGCTGAGACCGGTGGTGTCCCGATACCGACAACTACCGACGCCAGGATGGCTGCGATGACAACCCGCTTCATTTGTGAAACCCCGTCCCTGTCCATCTGCTCTCCAGCTTGGATCCCTGCTCCTTGACTGCTAGGAGCTTTCAGCCTCGCCCCAAGAAACTACCGCAGTCCCTGCGAGGTCGCAAGATGCGGTCCGGCTAAACGGAAGCCGCCGTGGCTCAGCCCAGGCGTTCAAGCAAATCGTCCACCAGAGAACCGGCGGCTTCAATGTCATAGGAGGCTTCCACTGCCTCGCAGATCTGGTCCCGTCCGGAACCTTCGAGGGCCATCCGGGTGGCAAGCAAACGGGCCGAAACCTCGTCCGGACTCTTCTCCGGCGATTCGGCCGCGTCGCGCCCGCCCCGGGGTTGATCCGGCGTCTCATCGACCGGCCCCGCGGGGCCGGTCGGACGCCCAGCCGTGACAGTTGCTTCATCCTCCGACGGAAGTTCGTTCTGGCGCCGGAGGGCGTCGCGCTCCACCTCAAGTGCCAGTGATCTGCGCCTCGAGGGCAGCCGTCCAGGCGGCCACCGCGGCGAGGTGGGCGTCAACCGACGGGCGGTCGTAGCCGTCACCCGCCGGCGGGAAATCGCCCCGGCTGATCTGGTCCCGGTTCATCCTCCGTTGGAAGCGACCTCGTAATCGCGGCCCGGCTGGCCGCGCAAGGCGTTGAAGGCCGGCAGAGGGGTCTCGGCGGCAGCGCCCTTGAGCACCGGAAGTGTCAATGAAGAGGGTCGGTTGCCGCCCAGGGTGATCGTATTGTCGGCACTGCCGTCGTCGATCGTCCCGAACTCCCATTCCGAGCGATCTCCACCCGGCGCGAGAATCATGACCCGGATCTTCGAGCCCGCGCGGAAAGCGTGGACCACCGGGAATATCGGCACACTGACCTTGCTGAACCTGCCGGCCGGCAGGTCAGCCTGATCCTGGGCCAGATGGGTCGGCATGATGTTCAACGGATCCTTGCCGTTCTTCCTGAGCTTGCGGTGAGAGGCTCGCAGCCAGCCGCTCTGGACGTAAACCTCCTTGCCGTCAGGACGAACCTCCGAGAGGCTCACCTGCAGATCGGTATCCGGCTGGGTCGACTTGAGCCACGTCGTAATGCTCGATCCACCGGCGATCACCGTGTCACGCTGAAGAGCGGCTGAGGTGAAGCCCAGGCCCTTGCCATCGGCCACGGGTGCCCAGTTGAAGTCAGGCTGGGACGGGTTGACTCCGCCGCTGTTGAGGTTCGTCTCCGGACGGGCCGAAGGATCAGAGTTGTAGGAGACCGTCGCCGGGCTGTTCGACTTCTTGCCGTTCAGCTTGCCGTCGGAACCCAGGTACCAGGTCCGCGGCTTGACAGCGCGCGGAGGCCAAGCATCGTAATCAAGCTCCCACGACGCGCCGAGACCGCCGGGACCGCTCGGTCCGGCTCCGTTTTCCATCAGAAGTCGGACACGGGAGTTGTCCTTGCGAAAGGCCTTCTCCGCGGCAGCCACATTCGGCAGGTCCACGTAGTCGGACTGCTCAATCGGATCCGACGCGTCGCCGAGAAGGGCTCCGAACGGACTGCCCGGTCCGACGAAGAGCGCCGGAATCTCCGGCACCCTGTTCGCGACGAAGATGTCCAGGAACTCGATCCACTGCGTAATCGTGCTCGGACTGATCGAGTCGTTGTGAACGCCGTTCTGCATGTTGATCCAGACGTTCCTGTTGCCATCCAGGTTGGAAAGAGCATGCGGGAAATTGCCGCCGGTCTGTTCATCCTGGTACTGGCCGGTGAGGAACACCGGGGCCTTGATCCGCTTCATCCAGTTGCCCGGCGCACGCTGATTGAAGACCAGCGGGGTCCGGGTGGGGTTGTCCTCGATCATCTTGAAGACGTCGAGCGTCTGAAGGCGCAGTTTCTGGTTCGCCAGGCACTGTTGATCGCCTTCATCAGTGATCATCCGGCGCGCCCAGGTCTGTCCGCCTTCGGGGGCCGGCTGGGCATCACGAACCCGGTCGGAGATCCAGGAAAGTGCGAAACCGGAGTTGAATATTCCCCCGGGGTAGCCGGTGCCCTGATAGATGTCTGTCGTGATCGACATCGGAGCGATCGCGCCAAGGTTCGGCGGATTGGTTCCGGCCGCGAACATCTGGCTGATTCCGGAGTAGGAGATGCCGACCAGACCGACCTTGCCCTTCGACCAGTCCTGAGCGGCCACTGCCTCGATGGCGTCGTAACCGTCGTAGGTCGTCGGCTGCCCGAAGAGGTCATAGGCGCCGCCGGAGCAGCCACTGCCGCGCATCTGCATGCTGACTGAGGCGTAGCCGAGCAGCGGCGCAAGGGCCGAGCCGATGATCGTCGCGCTGTCGGGGGCGAGCGGGTCATTGCCGCCGAACAGCGAGGCAAGCAGATCGCCCGGAGCGGCGGTGCCGTATCCGGAGTGCTCAATCACGGTCGGGAAAGGACCGTCGTTGATGTTCTTGCCGATCGGCAGGCGTACGGTCATCGCGATCTTTACGCCGTCTCGCATGGTCACGTAGTTCAAGCCCTCTTCCAGCGGAGGGAGCTTGTCGTAGTAAGACTGTTTTGGATTGTCGCCGGGCTTCAGCGAACGCATTTTGCGGCTGCCGGCAACGCCGTCGTCGCCTGGCTGCAGGACGCGGTAGCCCCACTTGGGACGGACCTCGCGGAAGATCTTGCTGCCGAAGGCGTCGGCCTTCGCGGTGCGGATCACCCTTCCGTTCGGGTTGACCAGGAGCACGGTCGTTCCGGGCTCGGCGTTCTCGACGTAGATCTGCTTGATGCTGCCGCGGACCTTGGCGTCGAGCGCAGTCGTCACTGCAGGGGCCTTGTAGCCCTTCTTCTTCGCCTTTGCACCGGCGTCGGAAACTCCGAAACCGAGCGCGGCAATCAGCAGCATGACCAGCATCGCGACAGGCACGGCAGCGCCGACCCGTCCAGAAGACCTCAGAACCATCTCTCCCACCCTCTCATTGACTTCTTCATCCCTAAATTTGCCATTCACACAATAGAGCACGTGAAAGCCGCGATCGATGCGGTGGTCGGCGCCCGACCTGGACATCCTCGGATAGCGGAACTCAACCGGCGCAGAGGTCGCCTCAGAACTCAGGCGGAAACATCCTTCTCGAGCCGGGTGGCTTTGGGCGAAGAGAATCGCCCGTCCTCGTAGTACTCAGTCGGCATGAGCAGATCGAGCTGGGGTGGCGAAGCAAAGCCGCCGAGCCAGGTGTCGTCGCCGTCGCTGGTGTGTCCGTGTGCCACGCCGCAGGGGGCGAGCGCGACGTCGCCGGCCCTGGCGTCGATCCATTCGCCCGCGATGAAGAACTTCCCGCTCCCGCGCCACATGATCAGGCACTCGTCCGAGACCGGGTGGGTGTGCAGGGCGTCGGTCACTCCTGCCGGGTCGTAGGCGTAATTGAATCCCACGCTCCGGGGACCGGCGCCGGGCCAGAGCACAAGGCGCATCGGCAACCCGATGCCCGAGAACGAAGCGCCCATCAAGGCGTTGAACAAAGCACCCGACTGCCGCACGTCCTGGCGTTCGAGGTTCCAGGACCGGACCTCGGGATGGGTCTCGCGGTACTCGAATGCCGCCGGCGGCATCTCAACGGTCGGCGCAGTAACCCTGGCCTTGTCGGCCGCGTCATGGTTGATCACGGCCATCTCTTCGTCGTAAAAGCCGTGGTCCAGGTAAAGGTCCAGTTGTGGCGGCGTGATCTGAACCACGAGGTTCGCCTCGGCATCGCCAGTGTTTCGCACCGCTCGCTCGACGCCCTCCGGGACGTAAGCGATGTCCCCCGGCTCGAGGGTCACCCACTGCTCCCTCAGCCAGACCTCCACCTTGCCACTGTGGCAGAGCAGTGCCTCCTCGGCCATGTCGTACTGGTAGCGATCGCCTTCATGGCCCGGCTCGAGGGTGAGCACATGAACGGCCTCGGTCTGGAACCCGGTACCGGGCCAGGCGATCAGCCGGGCCGGCGTACCGTGCGAGTTGACCGTCGGTCCGTTGCCCAGGTTGGCCAGAGCACCACCGGACCTGATCTGGTCCGCTGAGCGGTAGCGGACGTCGAGGGTGTCGGGGGACGAAAAGGGATCTGGCATGGCCCGATTATGCACGCGGTCTGCAGCCACGGCGACTATATTCGGCGGAGATCAATCCGATCGAGGGGCGAGCATGAGGCAGACGAGCTCCATCACGGCCGCGCTGGCGGTGCTGGCGGGTGACGAGCGGTTGTGGCCGTAAACCCGAAGGACTTTCTGGTGGTGGTCCCGAGGGACAGAGCGGGGCCCGCTTCGTCTATCTGGTCGGGCGTCATGTCGGAGACGGCGTCGGCGCCATTTTCCTCGCCGAGACGGCCGGCTCGGAATCGGCGGCGGCGCGAAACTTGCATCACCGCCGTCCGCACCCTGCGCAAGGCAGTTGACGAGGTTGCCGCGCGCAGCGACCTGCAACCCGAGGTTGTCGTGCTGCGGTTCGGCCTGCATTGGGGAGCGAACCTCTACGTCGGCAACATCAGCACCGTCGGACGCTCCGAGGCCAACGCGCTCGGCGATCAGGTCAACGAAGCCGCCCGAATCGAAGCCTGTGCCAGCGGTGGCCGTGCGCTCGCCTCCAAAGAACTGATCGAGCGCCTCGAACCGGACGCTGCTGCCGCCCTCGACCTGGACACCGACCGCATCACCTACACCTCGCTGGGCGACCTCTCGACGGCGACAGAGAAGGCCCGCCGCGACGCCCCCGCGATCGCCGTGTGCGAGATCTGAGAGGGGCGTTTTCTGCGCTGCCCCTTCCTGTCCCTTGAACACAAGACCCTCTGGCGAGAGGGGGCGGTGTGTCGTCCCGAAGGACTTAGCGGGGGCCCGCTTCGTTTCTCGGGACCACTCTCGAATACTGGAGCGGACCGGCGCCCGGGGCCGGCCGAGGCTTCTCCAGGGGTACGCGTTGCCCCTCCCCACTCTGTGCCCGCTACTTCTTGACGGTGACCTTCTTCTTCACCGTCTTGCCGCCGGCGTTCTTGGAGGTCACCTTGAAGGTGGCCTTGACCTTGCCCGGCTTCTTCGGCTTGACCTTGACCTTGACGGTTCTGGTCTTGCCGGCGGCGATCTTGCCGACCGAGGTGTTGAAGCTGAGGCCACGGCCCTTCACCTTGAGGCGGACCCCGGTGGCAGTGGCGTTGCCGGAGTTGGTTACCTTGACCTTGTAGGTGGCCTTCTTGCCCTTCTTGACCTTCTTCGGGCCGCTGACCTTGACCTTGCCGATCTTCGCCTTGTAGACGGTGGTATCGACGGTGAACTCCCGGGAAGCCGGCGAGGGGTCGACATTGCTCGACGGATCGATCGCCCGGACCGCAAAGGTGTGGGGGCCGTCGCTAAGGCCCGGGTAGGTCGCAGGCGAGGAACACGGGCTGAAGGCTCCGCCGTCGATTTCACATTCGAAGCTGGAACCCGCCTCGGACGAAGAGAAAGCGAAAGTGGCCTCATCGGTCGTGATCGTGCCGCTGGGTCCGGAGTCGATCGTGGTCTCGGGCGGAGTCGGGTCAAGGGCCCAGACTTCGTCGCCGTTGGTGCCGTCGTTGGCCTCGAAGTAGAGGGTGCCGCCGACTTCGGTGAGTTCGTCCGGCAACGAGTTGTTGCTGCCGGGCCTGATGTCCTTGACCAGGTTGGTGCCGCCCGGGGTGCCGTCGGACTTCCAGAGCTCGATGCCGTTGGTGCCATCCGTGGCGCTGAAGTAGACGGCCCCGCCAAATTCGGTGATGTCGGCAGTGCCCGAGTTGCTGCTGCCGGGATTTATGTCCTTGACCAGGTCCGTACCTTCTGAGGTGCCGTCAGACTTCCAGAGCTCGTAACCGTTAATGCCATCGCTGGCGCGGAAGTAGAGGGCCCCGCCAGCCTCGGTGAGGTGGGTAGCGCCCGAGCTGCTGCTGCCAGGCCAGATGTCCTTGACCAGGACCGTGCCTATCGTGGTGCCGTCGGATTTCCAGAGCTCGAAGCCGTTGGTTCCGTCGTCGGCCCTGAAGTAGAGGGTGCCATTGATGTTGGCAATCTCCGTCGGGGATGAGCTGCCGCTGCCGGGATTGATGTCCTTGACACTGGTGGTGCCGCCCGGGGTGCCGTCGGACTTCCAGAGCTCGGAGCCGCTGGTGTCATCGTACGCTCTGAAGTAGAGGGTGCCTCCGAAGTTGGTCAGGTACTGCGGGAAGGAATTGGTGCTGCCGGGTCTTATGTCTTTGACCAGGGTGGTGCCGCCCGGCGTACCGTCGGACTTCCAGAGCTCGTAGCCGTTGGTTCCGTCGTCGGCCCTGAAGTAGAGGGTGCCATTGATGTTGACAATCTCCGTCGGGGTTGAGCTGCCGCTGCCGGGTCTTATGTCTTTGACCAGGGTGGTGCCGCCCGGCGTGCCGTCGGACTTCCAGAGCTCGTCGCCGTTGGTGCCGTCGTCGGCGTAGAAGTAGAGGGTGCCGCCGACGTTGGTCAGCTCCTCTGGGTCCGAGCCAGTGCTTCCCGGGTTGATGTCCTTGACGAGGGACGTGCCGACTGCAGTTCCGTCGGACTTCCACAGCTCGAAGCCGTTGATGCCGTCGTCGGCTGCGAAGTAGAGCGTGCCGCCGGCCTCAGCGAGGTTGGACGGGTCCGAGCCAGTGCTTCCCGGGTTGATGTCCTTGACCAGGGTGGTGCCGCCTTCGGTTCCGACGGACTTCCAGAGTTCGCTGCCGCTGCTGCCTATGGCGACGAAGTAGAGGGTGCCGCCGACATCGGTGAGGTCGTATGGCTCCGAGCCGGGGCTACCGGGATTGATGTCCTTGATCAGGTAGGGCTCTGCCGGCGCGGCGAAAGCCGCGGATGAGCTCAGCGCAAGGGCGCAGAATGCCGCCGCGAATGCGGCCATGAGGCTGGAGATCCGTGGAACGGACCGATTTCTGCAGTTGGTGTGTTGCTGTCTAGATGCCATACCCAGCCTTTCCAGGGTCCCTGCCCCGGGGTTTTCGATGTGATGGACGAAAACGTTTCCGGCCGATTCCCGCTGTCCGCTTCGTATCCCTTGACGAGCGACTGCGGGTAGCGTAACACTTTGTTGAGAGTCCTATCAACAAGGGATGGCTGCCCCGGCGGCCCGGGTGCCCGCTCCCCGGAAGGCCTCCGGACCAAAATCCCGGCGTCGCGGCGGATGCGCGGCGCGGGCAACCGCACCCGTCCCGGTTGGCGTCAGTTGTTGACGATTGACTCAGTAGCGTTGTCGCGGCGGTACGCTTCCGCGGTGACGCCGACCATGAATCCGCGCAAAGGCCGGCCGGCTACCACCGATTCCGGAGACGCCGGGCCCACCAGACGGTCTCGCATGGACCCGGACGCCCGGCGTGACCACCTGATCCAGACCGCCATGACGGTTTTCGGGGAGCAGGGCATAGCCGAGACCTCGGTGCTCCAGCTGACCCAGAAAGCCGGCGTCTCCAACGGGACCTTCTATCGCTATTTCGCCGACAAGGAGCAACTCGAGATCGTGATCGGCGCAATCGTCCTGGACGAGCTTGGCCAGACCCTGGAGGGGATGCAGCGGGACAAGGACGGAGCCGAGCGCATCGCGATCGGTGCGTTCGGTGTGATGAGAACGGTCGGCGCAAACCACGAAGTCGGTGCGATCCTGGCCGAGTACTTCGAGAGGGGAAACGCCATTCTCCAGGTAGCGGCAGTGCAGCTCACCGCCTACATCCGCGAGGGCAGGGAGTCCGGTGAGTTCCCGGTGGATGCTCCCCCCCGCTACTTCGCCGGAGTGTTCATCGCGATGTTCGGAGTCGGGGCGCGCTCGGTCCTGGCCGGGCAGGACCCGGACGAGGTCGGTGAGTTCATCGCCGCCGGACAGCTGCGACTGCTCGGCGTTGCCAACAAGCGAGCGGACTCGGTCGCAAAGACGGTTCGCCGGCGCATGGGCGCATGGGAGCCGGAGCCCCTGACTGCCGAAGCGGGCCGTGCCCCCCGGGACCCTGCCACTGAACACGCCTGAGCGAATTCGGTAGATCTCGTTGGTGCGGCGTGACTTCGCAGCGTCGCTCGAAATCTCACGCCTGGTGGGCGTACCCGAAGGGATTGGAGCCTGCGGGCTTCGGTCTCGTACGAGACCGCTCGCAGACCCGAAGGGCTGGCCCAACACATGAGAATGTTCCGGACCTCAGCGAAAGCCTCCGGACGGCATGGCCGCAGATCAAGCGCCAGGTCTTCGAAGCTTTCGACATCCAGACTGCGGTCGATCGGACTGAAGGCCGCGTGGAGATCTCAGCGACGGTCTCGGAGGAGGTCGCGAAGTCCCTTAACACCAAAGACCCTCTGGCGAGAGAGGGTCTGGCGGTGGTCCCGAAGGACATAGCGGGGGCCCGCTTCGTCTCTCAGGGGGACGCCCGGATGCTGGAGCGTTCTACCTCTTCACCGTGACCGTCTTCTTCACGGTCTTGCCACCGGCGTTCTTGGAAGTCACCTTGAACGAGGCCTTGACCTTGCCCGGCTTCGTCGGCTTGACCTTGACCTTGACCGTTCTGGTCTTGCCGGCAGCGATCTTTCCGATCGAGGTATTGAAGTTGAGTCCCTTGCCGCTTACCTTGAGCCTCACCCCTGTGGCATCGGCGTTGCCGGAGTTGGAGATCTTGACCCTGTAAGTGGCCTTCTTGCCCTTCTTTACCTTGGCCGGGCCTTTGACGCTCACCTTGCCGATCTTCGCCCGGTAGACGGTGGTGTCTACCGTGAAGGTCCCGGTGGCCGGGGTCGGGTCCTGGTTTCCGGCTGCGTCTTCGGCCCTGAAGGTGGCTGTGTGGAAGCCTTCGGCAAGGCCGGCGAAGGTCGTAGGGGAAGTGCAGTCGGCGAAGGACTCGCCGTCGATCTGGCACTGGATCTTTGCTGTGTCTGCGGCCGGGTCTCCGCTGAAGGTGAAGGTGGCCTGGTCGGTTGTGATGGTGCCGGTGGGGCCGGAGTCGATCGTGGTGTCGGGCGGGGTCGAGTCTTCGACGTAGGTGACCGAGCTTGTCGAGCAGGCCGAAGCATTGCCCGACCCATCGGTGGCGGTGGCATGGAGAGTGTTCGTGGAATCATCCGCGACGGTGACCGCCAGGCCGGATGCCTCGAATTCCGCCGCCGGGCCGGTCACGGCCGGTGGGCCGGTGCAGTCGCTGGTGGTGTAGATCCTGACGCTCGAGCCCGTCTCGGCCATGCCCCCGATGCTCGGAGAGTTTTCGTTGGCAGGGGACGCCGGGATGGCTGCTTCAAGGGTCACTTCGTCCGGTGGGGTCGAGTCCTCCCGATCGAAGACGGCGATGGCGCCCGTACCCGTACTGAGGCTGACGTCCGAGGTGACGTATGCGTTTCTGCCGTCCGGCGAGACCGTCACCGACTTGGCGTAAGCGAGGCCGACGCCGTCGGTGCAGGCGCCGCCCGTGCCGTCCTCGGATATGCAGGCTTCCGCGCCACTCTTCTGGGTCAGTACTCCGTTCGAGGGGTTCCGGTCGAGCACGGCAACGGAACCGCTGTTTCGAGAGGCGACGTAGACGCTCTTTCCGTCGGGGCTGGTGGCGACCGACCTGGGGTACTCGAGGCCGACACCGCCGACGCAGCCAAATGCGATCGCAGAGACACATCCGGCGAAGCCGGGCTTCTGGGTCAGGGTTCCTGTCGCGGTGCTCCGGTCGAATACGACGACAGCGCCGCTACTGACCGAGACGGCATAGACGCTTCTGTTGTCGGGGGATACGGTGACCGAGGCCGCCGAGGTAAGTGCTTTGCCGTCGGTGCATGCGCCGCCTGTGCCGTCTTCGGAAATGCAGCCGGCAGTGCCGCCCTTCTGGGTCAGGGCTCCGGTCACCGGATTCCGGTCCAGCACGACGACGGTGTCGTCGTTGTCCGAGGCGACGTAGGCGCTGCTGCCGTCAGGGGAAACAGCGACCGACCTGGCGCCGTCGAAGCCGATGCCGTCGGCGCAGGCGCCGCCCGTCCCGTCATCGGAAATGCAGCCGGCGGTACCGCCCTTCTGCGTAAGAACTCCGGTTTCGGTGTTTCGGTCGAGTACTGAGACGGCGTCGCTGAACTGAGAGGCGACGTAGACGTTCGCGCCGTCTGGCGAAACGGTTGTCGAATCGGCACCTACGAGGCCTGTGCCGTCGGCGCAGGCACCATCCGTGCCGGTCTCGGATACGCAGGCGTCGGTACCGGTCTTCTGCGTCAGTGCTCCGGTCCCGATGTTGCGATCGAAGATCGCCACCGAGTTGCTGGAGTTCGAGGCCACGTAGACGTTCTCGCCGTCGGGGGAGATGGTCACCGATGAGGCGCCGCCGAGACTGAACCCGATGGTGCAGGATCCGCCGGTGCCCGTCTCGGATATGCAGGCCCCTGATCCGCCTTTCTGCGTCAGCGCTCCGGTCAAGATGTCGCGATCGAAAATGGCGACAGCGTCGCTGATGTTCGAGGCGACATAGGCGTTCTTGCCATCGGGGGAGATGCTGACCGAAGACGCATGGTCGAGGCCGACTCCGTCGGTACAGTCGCCGCCGGTGCCGGTCTCAGATACGCAGGCATCGAGTCCGAGCTTCTGGGAGAGCGAGCCTTCGCTCCCGGCAGCCGACGCAGCTCCCGGCAGGGCGGCTAGGGCAACTGTGGCCACGAGCAGCGCGAAAACGGTCGTCAGGCCGCGCATGAGCGAACCGCCCGTCACGGTTGACGGCAGCCTCCCGTTGCTGGCCATGGCGGATCCAGAGTAAGACGGTTCAGCGTTCAAGACAGACCCTCCCTGCGGGCACTCGTTTCGATATTTCTGTCGCTGAGGACAGGCCGGGAGGACGCCTGAGGCACTTGGCCCGAAACGGCCGCACGATATGTTCAGCAGCGGCGGACCGGACCGACAGTACAGACATTCGCCGCCCGTGCTGTTGCCAGGGGCCCCCGGCACTGCGGCGGGAGTCGGTGAACCCACAGCCACAAAGACCCCTTGGCGAGAGGCGGCCCTGGTGTCGTCCGAAGGACACAGCGGGGGCCCGATTCGAACCTGCGAGCCGCCGGGTCGGGGTCAGGCGCGCATTCCTTCGAGGTCGCGCTTCAGTTCCCGCAATTCGTCGCGCAGTCGTGCCGCCTGTTCGAATCGCAGGTCCTCGGCGGCGGCATTCATCTCCTCCTCCATGCTGACGATCATCTTTTCGAGCTCTTCCGGTCCGGCGAACTCGTCGCCGCCCTTGCGCCTCTTCTTGGCCGGCGCCTTGTCCTCCATCGCCAGTAGATTGCCGGCCGCGGCGACTGCCTTCCTGATCGTGGTCGGGGTGATGTTGTGCTCTTCGTTGTAGGCGACCTGGATCGCCCGGCGGCGATCGGTCTCTGACATAGCCGCTTTCATCGAGTCGGTCTCCCGGTCGGCGTACATCAGCACCCGGCCCTCGGTGTTTCGAGCGGCGCGCCCGATCGTCTGGACCAGGCTGGTCTCCCCCCGCAGGAAACCCTCCTTGTCCGCGTCGAGAATGGCGACCAGCGAGACCTCCGGCATGTCGAGACCCTCGCGCAGCAGGTTGACCCCGACCAGCACGTCGTACTCCCCGAGCCTCAGTTCACGGATGATCTGGATCCGCTCCAGCGTGTCAATGTCGGAATGCAGGTAGCGCACCCGGACCCCGTGCTCGAGCAGGTAGCCGGTCAGGTCTTCAGCCATCTTCTTGGTCAGCGTCGTGACCAGCACCCGCTCCTGTCGCTCGGCCCGCAGCTTGATCTCGTTCATCAGGTCGTCGATCTGGTTCAGCGTCGGCCGCACCTCGATCTCGGGGTCGACGATTCCGGTCGGACGTACGATCTGCTCGACCACCCGGCTCGACTCGGCCCGCTCGAACTGCCCCGGCGTCGCCGAGACGAGGACCAGCTGGTTGGTGCGCTCCATGAACTCGTCGAACTTCAGCGGCCGATTGTCGATCGCCGATGGCAGACGGAATCCGAAGTCGACAAGCGTCTTCTTGCGGGACTGGTCACCGAGGTACATGCCGCCGATCTGCGGGATCGTCTGGTGGGATTCGTCGACGAAGGTGATGAAGTCCTCCGGGAAGTAGTCGATCAGGGTGTGCGGCGGGGTACCCGGTTCGCGACCGTCGAAGACCCTTGAGTAGTTCTCGATGCCGGAGGTGAAACCGGTCTCCCTGATCATCTCCAGGTCGTACATCGTGCGCTGGCGCAGACGGTGAGCCTCGAGGTCCTTTCCTTCGGCTTCGAGTTCGGCCAGCCGGTTGTCGAGTTCGGTCCGGATCGCCTCCAGCGAACGCTCGACCGAGTCCTCCTCGGTGACGTAATGGGTGGCCGGCCAGATCGAGACGTGCTGGACCACGTCAAGCACCTCGCCGGTCAGCGGATCGAAGTGGTGGATCGATTCGATCTCGTCTCCGAAAAGCGAGATCCGGAAGGCCGTCTCGGCGTAGGAAGGCATGATCTCGATCACCTCGCCCTTCACCCGGAACCCTCCACGGGTCAGGCTCGAATCGTTTCTTTCGTACTGCAGCCGAACCAGCTTTCGCAGAACCTTGTCGCGGTCGAGCGTCTCCCCCACCTTGAACAGCTGCATCTGGTTGCGGTACAGGCTGGGTGAGCCGATGCCGTAGATACAGGAGACCGAGGCGACGATGATCACGTCGCGCCTGGCCAGCAGCGCCGCGGTCGCCGCATGGCGCAGCCGGTCGATCTCGTCGTTGATCGAGGAGTCCTTTTCGATGTAGAGATCCTGCGCCGGCACGTAGGCCTCGGGCTGGTAGTAGTCGTAGTAAGAGACGAAGTACTCGACCACGTTGTCGGGGAAGAACTCGCGGAACTCGTTGCAGAGCTGGGCGGCCAGCGTCTTGTTGTGGGCCATGACCAGCGCCGGCCGCTGGACCTCGGCGATCACCCCGGCCATGGTGAAGGTCTTGCCGGTGCCGGTCGCTCCGAGCAGCGTCTGAATGCGCTCGCCGCCCCTCAAGCCTTCGCTGAGCGAGGAGATCGCCTCAGGCTGGTCGGCCAGCGGCGTGTAGTTGGAGTTGAGCACGAACTCGGACACTGCGCCACCTTAGCGTGAGCCCCCGGGCCGTAATCGGAGTGCGGCTGTAGGGTCGGCACCGATGCGCGGCGACATCTACAAAAGCTCCCGGCGGGCCCGGCAGCCTCCTGATCCTTCCGTTGCTGCTCCTGACCGCCTACGGACTGGTCAGGGTCCTGCGCCGGGGACAGCCAGCCGGAGACCCCATCAATACTGCGGGAAGCCCCCAGGCTGGAGGTCGGCCATGAAGGCAGCGCGGTTCCTGCTCGGATTCGTATTCATCCTCGCCGGCGTACTCCACTTCCTGCGGCCGAAGCCCTACGAGCAGATGATGCCCGAGTGGCTGCCGCTCCACCGCGAAGCGGTCCTGATCAGCGGCGTGGCCGAAGCCGCAGGCGGGATGGCTCTGCTCGCTGACCGCAGCGCACGCGCGGGATGCTGGTGGCTGGTCGCAACCCTGCTCGCCGTCTTCCCGGCCAACGTCCATATGGCAATGGAGCCCGACAAGGTGGCCTTTCTTCGGGGCGGCCGGATCCCGGGCTGGCTGCTCTGGGTCAGACTTCCGCTCCAGCCGCTGCTGATCGTTCTGCTGCTGCTTGTGACCCGCCGTTCATTGACGTCCGACTGACCAGTCCCGAAACCGCACGGCCCGGCGGGCTCAGGGGCTGAGCAGGTTCTGCAGGCCCTGTTCGACCTGCTTGCCGAGGTCGTCGACGGAGCCTTCGGGCAGGTTGTTTTCGATATCCGGTGGCAGCTGATCCCGAAGGCTTTGCTCCAGGTCCGGCGGGATCAGGTCACCGAGGCCGCCTGTGCCCCCGGAGCCCTGGCCGCCATTCGAGCCTCCCGATCCGGTTCCACCGCCGAACAGGTTGCCGAGGCCGTCGAGCAACTCGCCCAGTCCTGAACCACCGCCACCGAGCAGGTCCTCCAAGCCCCCACCACCGCCGCCGAGCAGGTCGTTGAGGCTGCCTCCATCCCCGTCAAGCAGACTGGAGGCGTCCTGAATCAGCGGGATCAGCTGCTCGATCGGCAGAATGGAAACTGCGGTACGTATACCCGAGGCGACCACCGGATCAATTGCGCCGGCGTTCTCAGCGTCGTCGACAGCCCGGGTCACTCCCGAGCGCAGGGCGTCCTGGAACTCGGCGTCCGAGATCCCGTTCTTTTCAAGGAATGCGGCCTGGCTCTCCGGAGTGGCGAGGGCGCGGGTCAGTTCCTCGCGACTGACACCAAGGTCGCAGGCGGCCCCGTCGAGGGCCGAAAGCGCAAGCTGCTGGGCCGTGTCCTCGAGCCCGCTCGGGTCGGTCCAGGCCCGTGAGTCACAGGGATCGGCCACCGGAGTCGGCTTGAAGTCCAACCCCCCGGCGAATATGTAGGTGCCGATCAACGCGATCGAGGTGAGAATCGAGGCGACCAGGATGCCGGTACCGGTCTTGACCTCCGGCTGATGAGGCGCCCAGGACTCCTTCTGCTCGGTCGGCGCGTCATTTCCGGCCTTCAGGCTCTCGGTGGCAGCTTCACCGCCTGCCGGCACCTTCTGAGTGGGTGCCTCGCTCGCGCCCCCAGGCAGGGCCTCGGTCGGGTCCTCTCCGCCGGTGGGAATCGGCTCGGTCGGATCCTCTCCGCCATCCAGGGCCTCGGTCGGGTCATCGCCACTCAAAGGTCCAGCCTCCTGGTCAGGCCGATCGGCAGCAGCGCCAGCAGGGCAAACAGGGCAGCGATAAAGAAGGAGCTCTGGAATGCGTGGGTGGCGGCCCGGTCGAGCTGGTCCTCGATCTGGCCCAGCACGTCCTCGTACTCATCACGCTCGACCGGGTCGGTTGGCAATGGTTCGAAGGCCGGTGCGACGTCCGGCACCCGGTCGCCCTGAAGATCGACCTGATCAGCCAGGCTCGCACCGAGGTCGAGCTTCTCTCCCGGGGGAATCGAAGAGTCGAGCAGCGCGGCGGTACCGGCATCCAGGGCTGCGGTCTGCTGGGTCTCAAGTTGGGCGGTGAAGATCGGGGTCAGTATGAGCAGCCCGATCACCACTCCTGCGTGGCGCGCCGCGATGGTCCAGCCACCGTGGATTCCGGCGGCCGAGCGTCCGCTGACCGCCGCTTCGGTGAGCGCCGAGAGGACCAGCGCGAGACCGATGCCGGCCAGGATCTGCGGCGGAATCACATAAACGAAAGAGGCCCGCGGCAGCAGGGCCAGCCCAGCAAGCCCGCCGGCAAGAAAGATCGCCCCGGCCGAAGCGCGCATTCGCTCGGACGGGATGTTACGCCCGAAGTGCGCGCCGGCCAGAGCCGCCAGAGGCAGCACCGTGACCACCGCAGCGGCCTGGATCGGAGTCATTCGCCAGCCTTCGATCAGCAGCAGTACGACCAGGAAGAGAGTCGCCGCTATGGCCGCCGAGACCAGAGCCAGAGCGATGTTGGCCGGCAGGTGAGGCTTGCTGTCACCGCCGCCGGCCAGGTCCGGGATGCGCCACTCACGGGTCTCCTCGACGATTGCGTCGCGCAGCGGAACCGCGGCGATGATCGCAACCGGCACCTGGATCAGGAAAATCGACTGCCAGGAGACGAGCTCCGTCAGCAAGCCTCCGAGGCCGGGACCGATTGCGGCACCGACAGCGCCCGCGCCGACCCAGGTTGCGATTCCCTTGCGCTCGCTCCCGGTAGCCGAGATCAGCATCTCAAGGGCAGCGGTGACCGCGATCGCTCCACCGGCGGCCTGCACGGCGCGGCCGGTGAGCAGCGGGCCGAGCCCGGTCGCCAGCCCGCAGGCGAGGCTGCCACCAGCGAAGACCGCCAACCCGACGGCGGCCGAACGCCCCGGCCCGTAGCGTCTGGCAGCCCAGGCACCCGGTACAGCGAGCAGGGCCAGCACCAGATTGAACATGATCAGGACCCAGGAGACGCCGGCGATCGTGGTGTCGAACTCGCGGTAGATCTCCGGCAGGGCGAGCACGACGATCGAGGAGTCGGCCAGCACCAGGGCGACGGCACCGGCCAGGGCGAATGTGCGCAGCCGGCTCAATAGCCCAGCTCGAGGTCGTGGATGTGGCGGTACTCACGCTGCTTCTGGAGCACGGCTTCGACGTAGTTTCTGGTTTCCTCGAAGGTGATGTCGTCGATCGTCATGCTCGACCCGCCCCAACGGTCGGCGTTGCCGGGACCGGCGTTGTAGGCGGCGAGGGCAGCGACCACGTCGCCGTCGTAGATGTCGAGCAGGTGAGCAAGGTAAAAGGTGCCGTAACGAATGTTGATCTCGGGGTCACTCAGGTCCTCGAGTTCGAAAGAGGTGCCGCCACTGAGCCTCTCGATGTCGTTCGCTGTCGCGGGCGTGATCTGCATCAGACCGCGCGCATCCGCTTCCGAGGTCTGGTCCACGAAGCGCGATTCGCTGTAGATAACCGCCGCTATCAGGGCGGCATCGACGCCCTTCTCGTCGGCCTGCTGACGGATCACGTTCTCGTGCTTGAGCGGCAGCGTCACCTCCTGGATACCGCGCTCGAAGAAATCCGAAAGCAGGACTACCGCCAGCACGGCAGCGATGGTGATTGCGACGAGGATGAAGCTCGCCCGGATGATGCCGCCGCTTATGTCGCGCTTCAGCCTGCGGGATTTCCGCTTGCCCGAGGAAGCTCTTGAAGTTCGTCTGGAGGCCATACCTGAGTTCCGACAGGCTATTCACGGCGGTCGGTCGGCAGTTCTGCGCCCATATCCGCCAGCAGCTCCCGCAGGCTTTCCTCGAGGTCCGACGGCGTGCCGTCGTTCGGCACCACCCGGTCAGCGCGGCCCGCCTTTTCCTCCTGGGTCATCTGCCTCGTCTCGCGGCCTTCGATCCCAGCGTGGCCGCGCGAGCGGGCCCGCTCGTGGCGAAGCGCCTCGTCGGCGACGATCGCCACGGTCAGATCGAAACGCTCAGCCATGCCGCCCTCGAAAAGCAGCGGGACCTCGACCACGGCCACCCCGCAGTCTTCGGGCAGGGCCGCAAACCATTCGGTGATCTCGCCCTGGACCAGCGGGTGGACCTGGCCTTCCAGCCAGGACAGCTCGCCCGGATCGTTGAAGACGCGCTGACCGACCGCGGCGCGGTCAACCACGCCACCACTCTCGATGCCGTCGCCCCAGCGCTCCCTGAGAGCCGAGATCATCGGCTCGCAATCGAGCAGGTCATGGACGATCTGGTCGGCCGATACGGTTTCCGCACCGAGCCGGCCGAAGGCTTTGAGGGCCTCCGACTTACCGGCGGCAACGCCGCCCGTAAGACCGATCGTCAGGACTGGGAGTCCCCTTCATCGCTTTCAGCCGGTGCCTCAGTCTCGGCTTCGGCGGGCTCTTCGCCCTCCGCTGCCTCAGCCGTGATCTCTTCGGCTTCATCGACTGCCTCTTCCTCGGCTGCCTCAACGGCAACTTCGGCTTCGACATCTTCGACGACGGCCTCCTCGGCGATGGCCTCTTCGACAGCTTCTTCGACCACAGCCTCTTCGACCGCTTCTTCGGCTTCGACCGCTTCTTCGGCTGCCTCTGCGACGTCAACTTCGGCGATCGCTTCTTCGACGGCGGCTTCGACCTCGGGGGCGACTTCAGCCTCGGGGGCCTCCTCAACCTCGGCTACCTCAGCCTCGGCCTCTTCGCCCGGACCGGAAGCGGCCTGAATCGCGGCACCAAGGTCCTTGAGCAGCATGTTCTGGCCCTCGACCCGCTTGATACTGAGCGAGAGACGGCGGCGCTCTTCGTCGATCTCGAGGATCTTGACGTTGAGATTGGCACCGAGTTCGACCACTTCGGCCGGGTTCTCGACGTGGTGGTCGGCCAGCTCCGAAATGTGGACCAGTCCTTCGACACCGTCGAGAATCTCGACAAACGCGCCGAAGGAGACGACCTTGGTGACCGTACCCTCGAGCACATCACCGGAACGGTAGGTGCTGACCACGCGCTGCCACGGATCTTCCTGGGTCTGCTTGAGTCCGAGCGAGATGCGCTGGCGGTCGCGGTCGATGTCGAGCACCTTGATCTTGACCGTGTCGCCGATCGCAACCACCTCGGACGGGTGGTTTACGTGGCTCCAGGAAAGCTCGGAAATGTGGATCAGGCCGTCGATGCCCTCAAGGTCGACGAACGCGCCGAAATCGACGATGTTCGAGATCTTGCCTTCCACGACTTCACCCGGCTGCAGGCGGTCGAGGATCTGGTCGCGGACTTCCTTGCGCTCCTCTTCGAGCACGGCGCGACGGGAAAGCACGACGTTGTTGCGGCTGCGGTTGAGCTCGATGACCTTGCATTCGAGCGTCTGGCCGGTGAATTCCTCGAGGTCGTGGACCCGGCGGATGTCAACCAGCGAAGCGGGCAGGAAGCCACGGATGCCGAGGTCGATGATCAGGCCGCCCTTGACGACCTCGATCACGCCACCTTCGACCGGCTGGCCGGATTCGGCGGCAGCTTCGATCTTGCGCCATGCCTTCTCGAAGCGGGCTCGCTTCTTGGAGAGGATCAGGCGTCCTTCGGCGTCTTCCTTGGTTACGACAAGCGCGTCAATCTGCTCGCCCAGCTCCACCTCTTCAGAAGTGTCGACCGACTTGCGGATGGAAAGCTCTCCAGCCGGGATCACCCCCTCCGACTTGTAGCCGATGTCGAGCAGGACTTCGTCTCGATCGATTCGGACGACTTTGCCGTTTACGACGTCGCCTTCCTCGAACGACACCATCGTCGCTGCGTAGTTTGGAACGATCCGGCCGTCAACCTCAATCAAGAGACCGTTGGAACCTTCGACCGGAACCCCCTCTGGGGCGTGTTGGAGTGTGCTTTCAGTAGTAGTCACAGCGCGGGATAATGGCAGAAGCAGGGCCGCGCCGCGTATCAGCCGGGGAACCCCGCGCGCCGGTCCAATATTCTGGCCTCCGTGGCCAAACGGGCAACAGCGCGTGGTGAAGAGCGGACCGACCTCAGCGGAGGGCGCGACGTGCTGGTCTGCGGGGCCAGTTTCGCCGGCCTGATGTTGGCCAGGCAGCTGGCCGGAACCGGCGCTGACGTACTGGTGATCGACCGCTACGAGATCGGCGAGCGCCAGACCTCTGCCTGCGTGATCCCGACAGCCTGGCTGGAAGAGCTCGGCCTGCTGGAGTCAGAACGCCAGCGCTTCGACTCGGTCCTGGTCCACACGGCTCACGGATCGATCGACCTGCCGGTTCCGTGGAGTTTCTCCACCTTCGACTACCGCACTCTCTGCGAACTGCTCTGGGCCGGCTGTGACGCCGAGTTTCAGACCGCCAAGGTGAACGGCCGTGCCGCCGCCGGCGAAGCAGCCTCAGGCGCGAACGGTGACGCGGGAATGAACGGCAACGGGGCCAACCGGGCGAGCGGCGCGGATTCGGGGGGCGCTCCGATCGCCATCGAAACTGACCGCGGCACGATTTCGGCCCCGCTGGTCGTGGACGCGCTCGGCTGGAAGCGCATCCTGGCCTCCGACTCGACCTTCCAGCCGCCTGAGGCGCCGCTTTCGCGGGGACTCGAGGTCCACCCGGCCGGCCGAAGCGAGGACCTGGAGGTCTGGATCGACCGCAAGTATGTGCCGGCCGGCTACGGCTGGTCCTTCCCGGCCGGCGACGAGTTGCGGATCGGAATCGGCTCCTTCGACCCCCGCTTCCATGTGCGCGAGACAACCGAACTGCTGGCGAACGATGTCGGAGCCGAGGCGAGCGGCTGGCAGGGCAACTGGATCCCCCACAAGCTGCGTGATGGCACGGATTCAGGTGTTTTCTTCGCCGGCGACTCGGCCGGGCACTGCCTGCCGCTGACCGCCGAAGGGATCAGGCCCGCTCTTTACTTCGGAGCCGCGCTCGGCCTCGAACTGCGCGCCGTCATCGAGGGCAAGCAGAGTCGTGAGAGGGCCCTGGAGGCCTACCACCGCTTCAACGCCTCCCACGAGCGTCAGTTCCGCTGGTTGCTCAACTCCCAGAAGGGCTTGCCGAAGGTGCCGCCGCGCCTGGTCAGGCCGATGCTGGCCGCTGCGTTCACGGGATCCCCGGGCAGGTTCGCCTTCCGGCGCTACCTCGGCATCGCCCCGCCCCAGTTCGCCCGGACCGCTTCGGTATCGCCCCGCAGAGTGACGCGGATCCCCGCCCCGGTCTGAGCCGGCGCTCGACGAAATCGCGGCCCCGGCGAGTGGTGAGAGGCAATGCTGTGGTTCATGCGCCTGATCTCATGATATCATTGCTATCACGTTTAGATCGATAGGAGTATCCGTGAAACAGTTGCTGGTCCGGAACATCGAAGGTGAGGTGGTAAGCGAACTGAAGTTGCGCGCTGCCCGCAACGGCACATCAGCCGAAGAGGAGCACCGCAGGATTCTTCGCGACGCCCTGACCCGGCCGTCGGACTCCCCCTCTCTGAAGGATGTGCTTCTTGACATGCCCGACGTCGGCGACGATCAGGACTTTGACCGATCCGATGACCGCGGCCGACCAGTTGAGCTTTGAGCTACCTGATCGATACCAACGTCATCTCGGAACTGCGCAAGCAGGATCGGGCCGATGAAGCGGTCAGTTCATGGTTCTCGAACCTTGATCAGAGTGAGATCTACCTCAGCGTCCTGACCATCGGCGAAATCCGGCGTGGAGTCGAAAGCGTTTCGAGACGCGACCCGGAGGCCGGCTCCAGCCTGAACCAGTGGCTCTCAAGGATCAGCATGGGCTTTGAGAACCGGATCGTGCCTGTCGACGTGGCGATCGCCGAGGAGTGGGGACGCATGAACGTGCCCGACCCGCTCCCGGTTATCGACGGCTTGCTTGCGGCCACCGCAAGGATCAGAGGCATGACCCTGGCCACGCGAAACACCAGAGACATCGCTCGTACCGGAGTCGCCCTCCTAAACCCGTTCGGCTGAGCGCCTGACGATTGGCGCCTGCGTTCTACGACGCGACTGCCGCCTCGGCCTGAGTAGGCGTCCGGCTGCGAGCCAGAGCAGACCGGGACGCGACCCGGCTCGTCATCGAGGTGTGCGGCCGCGTCGCCGGCATGGTCCAGTTCTGTGAAGAGCCGGATCCGAAATACCGTCAAGCGTCGATGGATCTCTTCCTGGATCCGGAGCTGCATGGCCGAGGCCTCGGCACACAGGCGGTCGAGGCCGTCGTGAGGATCCTCGTCGAAGTACGGGGCCACCACAGAATCACGATCGACCCGGCCCGGGACAACGCGGCGGCGATCCGCGCCTACGAGAAGGCCGGCTTCAGGCGGGTCGGCGTGATGGAGCAAGCCGAACGTGACGGCGACGGCGACGGCTGGCACGACCAGCTCTTGATGGAGTTCATCGCACGTCGCCCATGTCGGTTCCGTCCAGGCCCGAGCCGAGGTCAGCGCTCGACGAAGTAGCTGCCGCTGGTCGCGCCGCCGGAGAAGTAGCGGCTGGTGATCGTCTTCTTGCGGGTGAAGAACTCAACTCCGTCCGGTCCGTGGGCGTGGAGATCGCCGAGGAAGGAGGCCTTCCAGCCGGAGAACGGGAAGAAGGCGACCGGCGCGGCGACGCCGATGTTGACGCCGACCATTCCGACCTCCACATCGTGGCGGAACTTGCGCACTGCCGAGGCGGACTCGGTGAAGATCGAGACACCGTTGCCGAACCTGCTGTTGTTGACCACCTCGATCGCCTCCTCGAGCGTGTCGACGTTGATCACGGCGAGCACCGGCCCGAAGACCTCCTCGCCGACGATCGGATCGTCCGGCTTGACGTTGTCGAGGATGGTCGGCCCGACGTAGGACGATCCGTCCGGGGCCTCGCCACCGGCGGCATCGGGATCGCGACCGTCGAGCACCAGGTCGGCGCCGTCATCCACCGCGCGCTGAATCCAGTCGTTGATCCGGTCGCGGGCAGCGCATGAGATCACCGGACCGACGTCGGTATCGCCTTCGAGTCCGTTCCCGACGGACAGCTTCGAGGACTCCTCGACCAGTTTCGGGATTACGCTGTCGTGGGCCTCGCCGACCGTGACGATGACCGAACCCGCCATGCAGCGCTGGCCGGCGGCACCGAAGCCCGAGCCGATCAGACCGTTCACGGTCGGCTCAACCACTGCGTCCGGGCAGATCACCATGTGGTTCTTGGCTCCACCGAGGGCCTGGACGCGCTTGCCGGACTTGGCCGCGCGCTCGTAGACAATCTGGGCCACCGGGGCCGAGCCGACGAAGGAGATCGCGTCGATGTCCGGGTGGTCAAGGATGCCTTCGACAACTTCACGGCCTCCGTTGACCAGGTTGACCACACCGGGCGGCAGGTCGAGCGCATCGAGCGACTCGAAGACCAGCGACTGGGTCATCGGAACCTGCTCGGAAGGCTTGAGCACGAAAGTGTTGCCGCAGGCGATGGCGAACGGCAGGAACCAGAACGGCACCATCGCCGGGAAATTGAACGGCGCGATGGCGGCGCAGACGCCGACCGGCTGGCGGATGGTCTCGGCGTCGACCCCGCGGGCGACGTCTTCGAGGATGCGGCCCTGCATCGTGGTCGGAATCGCTGTGGCGGCCTCGACCATCTCGATCATGCGGCCGACTTCGGCGGTGGCGTCGGGCAGCGTCTTGCCCATCTCGGTCACCACCGCACGGGCGAGTTCATCCTTGCGGGCATCGAGCATGTGACGCAGTTCGAAGAGCTTGCGGGCCCGGGCGATCGTGCTGACTCCGCGCCAGGCGGGAAGGGCTTCGCTGGCGGCCCTGACCGCGTCGTCGAGGTGGTCTCCGGTCGAGAACGGAACCCGGGCGATGGTCTCGCCGGTGGCCGGGTTCGTGACGTCGTGGAGTTCGGCACCGGGAGCCTCGACCCAGCTTCCGCCGATGTAGTTCTTCAAAGTGCGTGTTGATACTTCGGCAGTAGTGGTCACTTCTGGGCCTCCTGGTCGTTACGGTCCCCACCAGCGTATCGGCGTCACCCGGGAATCCCAAATGAACAGACCGTAACGCTACTTGCCTGAGGCATACGAATCGTCCAAATGACGGCCGACTTACCGACACCCGAGCGAATCCAGCGCATCTACCTGACCCTGATGCTGGGCAACACCCTGGCTGCTTCGTTCATCTGGGGCATCAATACGATCTTTCTGCTCGACGCCGGACTGTCGAACTTCGAGGCATTCGCCGCCAACGCCTTCTTTACCGCCGGAATGGTTATGTTCGAGATCCCGACCGGTGTGGTCGCCGACACGATCGGCCGGCGCGTCTCCTATCTGGCAGGAACGGTCACGCTGATGGCCACCACGCTGCTCTACGTGCTGCTGTGGCAGGTGGAAGGGCCCTTCTGGGCCTGGGCCGTGGTCTCGATCCTTCTCGGACTGGGCTTCACCTTCTTCTCCGGGGCGGTCGAGGCCTGGCTGGTCGATGCCCTGGACGCGACCGCATACGACGGCAGTCTCGAATCGATCTTCGGCAAGGGCCAGGTGGTGACCGGCATCGGCATGCTCACCGGTTCGGTGGCGGGCGGTTTCATCGCCCAGGCGACCAGTCTCGGGGTGCCCTTCGTGATGCGCGCGGCAGTCCTGCTGGTGATGTTCGTCTTCGCGTTCACAGTCATGCGGGACATCGGTTTCTCACCGAAGAAGAGCGAAGGAACGCTGCGGGAGATGAAGTCGATCACCGCGGCATCGGTCGATTACGGCCTCCGGGTGCCGTCGGTCAAGTGGCTCATGCTGGCCTCACCCTTCACCGCCGGAGTCGGGATCTACGCCTTCTACGCCCTCCAGCCCTACCTGCTCGAGCTCTACGGCGATCCCACGGCCTACGGAATCGCCGGAGTCACCGCCGCCCTGGTGGCCGGGGCCCAGATCGCCGGAGGCATCGCCGCACCGCGGATCCGGGGGCTGTTCCGGCTGAGAACCTCGGCCCTGCTGTTCGCGGTCGCGCTGAGCGCGGCCGCCCTGGTGCTGATCGGGCTCAGCGGGAACTTCTGGGTGGTGGTCGGCCTGGTGGCCGTATGGGCGATGCTGTTCGCCGCTTCGATGCCGATCCGCCAGTCCTACCTCAACGGCATGATCCCCTCGGCCCAGCGGGCGACGATCCTCTCCTTCGACTCGATGCTCGGCTCCAGCGGAGGAGTGGTGATCCAGCCGGCCCTGGGCCGGTCCGCCGACGTCTGGGGTTACGGCACCTCATACGTGATCGGCGCCGCGATCTCGGCCCTTGCCCTGCCGTTCGTCTACCTGTCCCGGCGCGAGCAGTCTCCCGCCGACGGGGATTCGCCCGCCTCAGGAAACACAGAGGAGGGTGCCGGCCGGTAGCAGCAGAGCGTCGGCCACCCGCCGCGGGATAAGCAGCTTCACCGTGAGGCCGAAGCCCACCGGTCAGACCGGAGCTCAACGCTCACGCCGCCCGGGCCCGGACCTATTTCGCCGACAGCCAGTCGGGCCCCGCTCCGGCATCGACCTCGAGCGGCGGCTCGAGCTCGTAGGCGGCACACATCTCGCCGCGGGCCAGGTTGATCACGGCCTCGGCCTCGGACTCGGGTCCCTCGAAGAGCAGCTCGTCGTGGATCTGGAGGACCAGCCGGCTGCTCAGACCCTGGTCGGCCAGGGCGGTGTGGCAGCGAAGCATGGCGATCTTGATGATGTCCGCTGCCGAGCCTTGGATCACCGTGTTCACCGCGAGCCGGATGCCCTGGCGTTTCGTATTCGGCTGGCTTGATCGCAGCTCCGGAAGTGGCCGGCGACGGCCGAGAAGTGTCGTCGCGTAGCCGAGCTCGGTCGCTTCTTCGACGACCCTGTCCTGGAAAGCGGTGACTGCCGGAAAGCGCTCCAGGTAGGCCTTCACGAACTCGTCGCCTTCTGCCCTGGGAATGTTCAGCCGGTCGGCCAGCCCGAAGCCGGTCAGGCCGTAGACGATTCCGAAATTGACCATCTTCGCCTTCGAGCGCTGGGCGTCGTCAACATCTTCGGGATCGATCCCGAATACCTGGGCCGCCGTGGCGCGGTGCACGTCCTCGCCCGCCAGGAAGAAACCCTTGAGCACGGGCTCGTCGGCCATGTGGGCCAGGACACGAAGCTCCACCTGGCTGTAGTCGGCCGAAACCAGCAGGTTTCCGGGCTCGGCCACGAAGCAGCCCCGGAGCGGCCGGCCGACGTCGGTGCGGATCGGGATGCTCTGGAGGTTGGGCTGGATCGACGAAAGCCTGCCGGTCGGTGCGGCGGTCTGGACGAAGGTGGTGTGAACGCGTCCGGTCGCGGGATCGATCTCCTTCGGCAGAGGGTCCAGGTACGTGTTCAGCAGCTTGGTCAGCTCGCGCCACTGCTCGATCAGGGGAACGATGTTGTGCTCGTCGCGGATCTGGGCGAGAACACGGGCATCCGTGGAGAAACCGGTCTTGCCGCGCCGTTTCCGGGTCAGGCCGAGCTCCTCGAAGAGAACCTGTCCGACCTGCTGGGGAGAGCCGATCGTGAACTCGCGGCCGGCCTCGGCGTAGATCTCGGCCTCGAGCTTCGCGATCCGTTCGCTCATGCCCGACTTCATCTCTTCAACTTTGTCCCGGTCGAGCTTGAGACCGATCCTCTCCATTGCGGCGAGCACTCTGATCAACGGCTGCTCGACTTCCTCCAGTAGTGGCAGCAGGCCGCTCTCCTCCAGCCTCGGGCGCTGAACCCGGGCGAGGTTCCAGACCGTCGCGGCGATCTCCGGAGCCAGGGATGCGGCGGGCTCGTCCTCGGTCTCGGTGACCAGCGACATCTGTCCGTCATCGTCGTCGAGTCCGGAAGGGGCGAGTCCCGCTGCGATCGCGAGGTCGTCAAGCGCGTAGCTCCGCCGGGTCGGCTCGAGCAGGTAGGCGGCAATGACCGTGTCCTGATGGATGACCGGGCCGGATTCGCTTGCCTCCAGTGCAGCCAGCATGCCGTTGCGGCCACCGATCGCCTTGAAATCGTGCGCGATCAGGGGTCTCCCGGAGATCTGTCCGATGAATTCAGCGCCACCGTCCGTGCCGCCGACGACCTTCTCTCCGTCGGTCGCCGCCCAGCCCCCGTGCATCTCGACCGCCAGCGGTCCGTCGCCCAGTTCGGCGACCCCTCCCTCTGACAGTTCGACCTCGGTGGCTTCGCTCGACTCCAATGCCTCCCCCGGCAGGTCATCGCCCCCCGCCTCGGCCAGCGCCTCCTCGAGCCTCTTGAGCGCCGCCCGCAGTTCGAAATCGTGCATGAACGCACGCAGGCCGGAGCGGTCGGGCTCGGTCGACATCAGTTCGTCCAGGCTGATGCCGGTCTCGATGTCGTACTCCATGGTCGCGAGCTTCTTCGAGATCCGTGCGTCTTCCGCAAACTCGGTCAGGTTCTGTTTGCGCTTGGCCCCCGAGACTTTGTCCACGTTCTCGAGGATGGCCTCTAGCGACCCGAACTCTTCCAGAAGCGCGGCGGCGGTCTTCTCACCGATGCCGGGCACACCGGGGATGTTGTCCGAGGTGTCGCCGCGAAGCCCCATCAGGTCGGTGACCAGCTCGGGATACACGCCGTAACGTTCCTTGACCGCTTCGGCGTCGTAGATCTTCGTTTCGCTGATCCCCCGGCCGGTGCTCATCACGGTCACGCCGTCGCCGACCAGCTGGTAGGCGTCGCGGTCGCCGGTCACTACGACCGTGGTGATCGAACGCCGTCGGGCTTCTGCCACCAGCGAGGCGATCACGTCGTCGGCTTCGTAGCCATCAACCTTGACGTTCGTATAACCGAAAGCCTCAACCAGCTCCACCAGGTTCGGCCACTGCGCCCGCAGCAGGTCCGGCTTCGGTGGGCGCTGGGCCTTGTACTCCGGGTAGACCACCTCCCGCCCGGACATCCCCGCGTCCCAGGCGACCACGATCTGACCCGGCCGGAACTCCGAGATCAGCTTGACCATCATTGATGCCAGGCCGAAAATCGCGTTGGTCGGACGGCCGTCAGCGGTCGCCATCGAATCCGGAAGCGCGAAGAAAGCGCGGTAGGCGAGGCTGTTGCCGTCGATCAGGAAGAGTTCCGGGTTGCTACGTCTGTCGCTCACCGACCGATCATATGCCTCGACCCGGTCCCTCGATCCGGAGTATGGGACTTCGGTAGTGCAGACGATCAGCACGGCCCGTTCGTGCTGATCGACGCCACTTCGAAAGAGCCCTGGTGGCCGCGGAAGGGTCGAACTCTGATGCGACATATGATGCGCCGATGGCCACAGTCAGCGCGCAGTACAGCGTCACAGTCCGGGTCGAGCTCGATGCCCGGCAGGAACCCCTCGGAAAGCTCACCGCCGGCATCGCCGGTGCGGGCGGTCAGCTGGTGGGAGTAGACCTGATCCCGGGTGCCGGCGCCGAGGGCAAGCGGGTGCGTGAATTCACGATCGACGCTATCGACCAGGCCCACTGGGAGAAGATCCTGCGCGGCATGGGTTCGGTGCGCGGCGTGCGCGTCCTCGAGTACACGGACCGCACAATGCAGATGCACCGCGGCGGCAAGATCTCGGTTGAGAACAAGTACCCGCTCAATACCCGCGACGACCTGTCCATGGCCTACACCCCCGGTGTAGCCAGAGTCTGCAGCGCGATCCACGAAGACCGCAGTCTTGCCTTCGAGTACACGATCAAGAAGAACACGGTCGCGGTCGTCTCCGACGGCACCGCCGTACTCGGACTCGGCGACATCGGCCCCGAAGCGGCGATGCCGGTGATGGAAGGCAAGTGCATGCTGTTCAAGGAGTTCGCCAACGTGGACGCCTTCCCGATCTGCCTGAGTACCACCGACCCCGATGAAATCGTGCGCGCGGTCGAACTGATGGCCCCGACTTTCGGCGGGATCAACCTCGAGGACATCTCGGCCCCGCGCTGCTTCGAGATCGAAGACCGGCTCAAGGGCCTGATCGACATCCCGGTCTTCCACGACGACCAGCACGGCACCGCGGTCGTGACCATGGCGGCGCTCTTCAACTCGCTGAAGATCATCGACAAGAAGATCGAAGACCTTCGGGTGCTGATGGTCGGGCTCGGTGCGGCCGGCATCGCCGTGACCAAGATGATGCTCGCCGCCGGCCTGACCCACATAGTCGGCTGCGACCGTCACGGCGCACTTTCGACGACCCGCTCCGACTACGAGTCAGGCGAGATGACCGGCATCAAGCGGTGGTATGCGGAGAACTCGAACCCCGAGCACCTGCTCGGCACCCCCGAAGAAGTGATCGAGGGCATGGACCTGTTCATCGGACTGTCCGGTCCGGGCGTGATCGAAGCCAAGGCGCTCGACAAGATGAACCGCGACGCGATCGTCTTCGCGATGGCCAACCCGAATCCCGAGGTGATGCCCGAAGAGGCAGCGCCGTACGTGCGCATCATGGCCACCGGTCGCTCGGACTACCCGAACCAGATCAACAACGTGCTCTGCTTCCCCGGGATTTTCCGCGGTGCCCTGGACGCCGGCGCCCCGCAGATAACCGAAGAGATGAAGATGGCAGCCGCCCGTGGAATCGCCGGCGTGGTGAGCGACGACGACCTCTCGGAGGACTACATCATCCCGTCGGTCTTCGACCGCGATGTCGCGCCCAAGGTGGCCGACGCGGTTGTTCAGGAGGCCAAGCGGGCCGGCGACGCCCGCTTCGCCGTCGAGACCGGCGCCTTCACCACGCTCGGCGGGTAGCCGGCAGGAGCTCAGCCTTTGTAGGGGATGCGGGCGGCGCGCATCAATGGGCCGATCTGCGACCACTCATCCCTGCCGAGCCTCGCCAGTGGCTCCAGAAGGTTGACGTCGGGATGATCGCCGTCGAGCACCGCTTCGTCGATCGCCAGTGCCACCACCCGCCCGAATACGACGACCGAGTGTTCGAACTCGAACGTTGACTCGGTCACACATTCAATTGCGGCCGGAGAGCCGGCCACCCGCGGCGGACTGACCACGGAAGAGGGCTCGGCCTCTATCCCGACCGCTTCGAACTCATCGATTTCGGGCGGGTAGTTGGTGCCGGTCGCATTGATCTGGTCGAACATCGCCCGGTTGGCGATGCTGACCACGAACTCCCCGGTCTCGACAGCGTTTTTCAGCGAATCGTTGCGCCCGATAGAGGTGAACTGGACGATCGGCGGCAGTTGACTCGCCACAGTGAAGAAGGAGTGCGGGGCGAGGTTGGGGACTCCGTCAGCCGACAGCGTCGAGACCCAGGCGATCGGCCGCGGCACCACCAGCGCCTTCAGCGCCGCGACGAACTGGCCGGGGTCCGACTCGGCTGCCTGGATCAGTCGGCGCATGGCGTCAGTCCCCCGCTTCCGGCTCGAAGAGCTTGGAACCCTGCTTCTTCGGGTCGGGGAAAACCTTCAGCCCGACCCCGTCGACTTCACCTGTGGACGGATGGCTGGCGAAAGCGGGGTGCAGACCCCGGAGCCAGCGGCTTTCGTCGCCGAGCGAGTAGGTCGCCTTCCTGGTGCAGCTGACCACGAGGTCGGCCAACTGAAGGCCGAGCGAGAAATGCGACGGGCCGAACAGCAGGCCATCGACAATGCGCTCGAGTTCGGTGAACGGTGTGCCTTCACGCTGCATCTCTCGTGAAGAACCGGCGCAGGCGATCATCGCTTTCCCTGAGCCGGCTGTCCAGAACTATGACCCCGTACTGGTCGTGGTGGCTGAGAAATCGCTGGTAGCGCTCGGCGATGAACATCAGCGCGGTCGAGTAGGTGTCTTCATCGCTGCCGAAGAAATCCTCGTAGCCGCCGACCGTCGGGTAGAGCACGGTCACGAAACACTCGATCGGCAGGGTCGGCAGGCAGGCGTAGGCAGCCTCAGCGACGTTCGGAGGGACTTCCCCGCTGTCGGTACCCGACCACTTCACTTCCTTGTCGAGCGGCCAGCCTTCCGCGGACAGGCAGGCGTCCCAGCGCTGCCGGAGCAGATGCCAGTCCTCGGCCTTGACCGCGACCCCGCCGAGGGCGAACAGGTCGTCCTGCGGGGTGCCGGATTCATCGAGGAAGAGCAGATACATGGTCGGCCTAACTTATTGCTTCGGGATGAGCCCGGAAGGAACCTGGGCGGCAAGGGCCCGGACCGCAGGTCCCGGACGACGCCCTTCGAGTTCGGCCTGCTCTTTTCTGGCGACGGCCGCGCGAACGACCTTCGCGCCCATGTACCGGATCGGGTCAGGGGGAAAGCGCTGGTGAGCAAGATCGACCAGCGGAGAACGGGACCAGACATCATCCTGCTCCCGGACCAGCGAGGCAATGAACTTTGCCCCGACGCGCGAGGGTCCGACTCCATTGCCGCTCCAGCCGAGTGCGTGGACGATGTTGCCTTCGGGGTTGGTGTGGCCGATGATCGGAAGCCCTGACACGCCCCGGTCAATCGGTCCTCCCCAGCCTGCGGCCACCTTCGCCTCGGCGAGCGACGGATAGAGTCGCCGGAAGGCTCGCTCGACCTCCTCATTGCGCCGAGGCGAGTTGTCGAAATCGGGGCCGATGCGGCCGCCCAGGGCCACGGTTCCACCTGCCTGGCCGAATGCCACCCGTCCGCTGGCGGTCGCCTGGTAGTAGTGGAGCAGGGTCTGGGAGTCGCTGACGCACTCTCCCCCGGTCCAGCCAACCTGATCAAGGAGCTCCGGGACCGGCTCGGTGATGATCATGTCGGAGGCGATCGCAACGATCTCCCGGCGAAACTCGGGCATGCCGGCGGCCCAGGCATTCGTGGCGACGACGGCCTTCGCGGCGGTCAGGCTGCCACCGGGGGTTCGCATGCGGACCGGCCGTTCGCGGGCCAGTTCCAGCACCGGGCTGTTCTCGTAGATGCGCACACCCATGCTCAGGGCGACCCGGCGCAGACCGCGCACCAGCCTGGCCGGATGAACCTGCGCCGTCTCCGGGTCAAAAAGACCAGCGATGTGAACCGGTGATCCGGTCCGACGCGCGACCTCATCCGGCTTCATTTCCTGAAAGGGCGAGATCCCGAGCCGCCTGCATTCGTCAATCGTGCTCTTCCAGGCACCGAGCTGGGACTCCGATGCGGCCGTCCAGATCCACCCTCCCTTGTGGAAATCGCAATCGACGCCCTGGTCGCGGAGGAATTCCTCCATCTCATCGAGGTTTTCGACCGCCGCCCTGCCGAGGCGCAACCCTTCATCGTCACCGAGCAGCGGCGCGAACAAGGCGATCTTGCTCCACCAGTTCATCGCGAATCCGCCGTTGCGCCCGCTGGCTCCGGACCCGCAGGTGCCGGCCTCGAGGATGGCGACGTCGATTGACGGCTCCTGCAGCTTCAGTTCGATCGCCGACCAGAGGCCGACGTAACCTCCGCCGATAATCGCCACATCCGCCGTGCTCTCACCCGTGAACGGGTTCGCATCAGGCGCATCACCGGCGACGTCTTCGAGCCACCAGGAGCGGTGTCCTGAAGCGCCTGGAGGGACCGATTCCAGAAGGCCAGTCACCCCGGCGACGATACAGGGGGTGTCATGGCAACAGTCACGAGCACAGCCGGCAATGGCTAGTAACCGGCGAAGCCCCAGCCCCAGGTGACCTTGTCGAATCTGTCGGCGATCACCTTGTTGCGACGGCCTCCGCCGCCAGTCGTCACCGTGTCCTGATAGCCGTTGCGGCTGTTCAGAACGTCAAAGCCGTCGCGACCGAGCAGGCTGCGTTTGCGGTCCTGCTGCTTCTTCTTGCGACCGAGGATCAGCACGTCGTTGTACTTGGTTCCTTCCAGACTCTCGACATCAGGGCCGATCTTCATACGGCGGGCACACTTGCCACGCAAGAAACTCGCATAGCCGGCCCCGAGGTCAGCCTTCACTCCGCGCGCCGAGCCGTTGAGCACCAGGTTGTCGTTGCCGGGACCGCCGCCGACCCGGCCACCGCTGCAGGGGGTCTGGGCGTGGATCACGTCCGAGGCGCCACCACCGAGAGCGGTGCCGCCTGCCGGCACGTAGATCTGGTCGAGGTTGCCTCTCCCCTTGATCACGCTGCCTGCGCTGTTGTTCTCAGTCGAGATCACGTCCTTGGTCTTGCCGCCGATCAACACGTTTCGGCCACTGCCGCCGTCAATCGTCGTGGTCACGTAAGCCGGGACGCTGCCGGCGATCGATACGCGGTCAGCACCGTCGTTGCCGTAAACCAGGACGCCGTTCAGATTGTTCTGACCGGCCCGGCAGAAGGCCTTGCGGGACAACGTGTCCGGCCTGCTGCACCACCCCGAGACGACCGGGACAGATCCGAGGTCCAGGGTGTAGCCGCCCCGGCGACGGTCGTAGCCGACCCGGACCCGGTCCTTCGAACGGCTGCCCATCACGGTCAGCACTCCAGCGGCGTTGATATCGACCAGCAGGCGGTCCTGGCCGGTATTGCCCGGCGAGTTTTCGCCGCAGAAGACGTACTTGACGAAGCCGGAACAGGTATTTCTGCCGAGGCCGCCGTCGACCGTATCGCCGTCGCTCCGCTGGCCGACCAGCACATCGTTGCCGAGTCCGCCGATGATGTGGTTCTTCACTCCCGCCTTGCCGACGATGGTGTCGTCGAAGGACGACCCGATCACGTTCTCGACGCCACTCAGCCGCTGGACGCCGACCCCACCGACGCTACCCCCGTTGAGGTTCACGTCCACCCCGGAGTAGTTGCGCACCTGCGACGGGGTGTGGGTGGCCCAGGAAATCGAGTCATTGCCCTTGCCGCCGTTTACCGACACCCGGCCGGCCGAGGTCGCGACGATCAGGTCGTTTCCGGCGCCGGTATTGATCTTGACGATCCCGGAGTGAACGATCACCGTGTCGCCGAAGGAGGTCCCGTTGAGCCAGTCGTCGCCGGAGCCGCCATCGAGGAAAGCGGGTCCGTCGCTGCCCGGGCGGTTCGCGTTCAGCCGGTCGTTGCCGCGCTCGCCGAACAGCCGTTCGGTCCGGCCGGACTTCGTACTGCCGCCGTCGGAGTAGATGAAATCGCTTCCGTTGCCGCCGAACGAAGAGGAGATCGCCCGGCCGAGCGAGTAGATGCGGTCCACCCCGGTCACCCCGTAGAGCAGGTTGCCGGTGCCGCCGTAGTCGAAGATCCGGTCGTTGCCGCCCATGCCACGAAGCGTGTCCCGGTCGGCTGCGCCTTTTGGAACACGTTTGGGCGAGCCGTAGATGAAGTCGTGGCCCTTGGAGCCGACGATCAGGTCGTTGCCGAGTCCGCCCCGGGCGATGCTGAGCGAACTCTTGCCAATAAAGATTCGGTCGTTGCCGGCACCGGTGTCAGTGAGGCTGCGGCCCTTGCCGGACCGCACGGTCTGGGAGCCGGCTCCGGCACAGATCGTGCTGTACGGCTTGCCGATGACCGTGACCTTGTCGCCGGCGATCCAGGCCACGTCCTTGAAGGCCAGCCTGACCGTCTTGTTATTGCCCTTGACGACGCGGTTGACCTGCTTGCCGAAGCACTTCCTGGCCCCCGCCTCGGAGGGTGCCGCGACCAGGACCAGGGCAAGCGTGGTGACCAGCAGCAGGGAGAGGCAGGCCCGGTAGCGGCCGGAAATAGCGGATCCTTTTGCTCGGCGGTCCGTTGCATGTTCAGCGCGGAAGGTTAGTGAGGCCCCGAGGGACCTCAGTAACCGGCCAGGCCCCAGCCGAAGGTGACCTTGTCCATCTTGTCGGAGATCACCTTGTTCTTCTTGCCGCCGTCACCGGTGGTCACCGTGTCCTTGTACCCGTTCTTGCTGTTCAGCGTGTCGATGCCTTCGCGGCCCAGAAGACTGCGCTTGGACTCCTGGTTCTTGCGCTTCTTGCCAAGGATGAGGATGTCGTTGTACTTGGTGCCTTCGAGGCTCTCGACATCGCCGTCGATCTTCAGCTTCTGCGAACAGGAGCCGGTCGCATACTGCGCATAGCCCTTGAACAGGTCGGCCTTCACGCCGCGGTCCGCCCCGGCGAATGCGATGTTGTCGTTGCCGTCCCCGCCCCCTATCCGGCCGCCGTCGCAGGGCGTACCGGACTTGAGAAGGTCCGAACCCGCGCCGCCGAAGGCCGATCCTCCTTCGGCGATTTCCAGCTGGTCGCCGTTGCCATTGCCGTACATCTTGGTACCGTCGGATCCGGGTCCGGTGGTCATCACGTCCCTGGTGTTTCCGCCAGTCATCACGTTCTTGCCATCACCGCCGTCCATCGTTGTCGTCACGATCGCCGGGACCGAGTTCTCGATCTTCATCTCGTCGGGGCCGTCATTGCCGTAGACCAGCATCCCGCTGAGCTTGTTGTAGTTGGCCGGGCAGGTGATCTTGCCCGGGGTCTGCGTCGTGCTGCAGTTACCGGAGGCGAGGGCCTCGGTGTCGGAATCGATCACGTAGTCGCCATCCTGCCAGCCGATCTCGATGCGGTCTGCCACAAGGCTGCCGAAGACGGTGAGCACGCCCGACTGCATGTCGACAAGCAGCTTCGAACGGTCGCTGCCGCCCGGGGAAGTCTCGTTGCAGTTGCTGGGATAGGTGAAGCCCGTGCAGTCGTTGGTACCGAGACCGCCGTCGCCACTGTCTTCACTCTGACCGGTCAACAGGTCGTCCCCGATGCCTCCCTCGAGGTCGTTTGCGACGCCCGGCTGACCGGTAATCTCGTCGTCGAAAGAGGAGCCGATCACGTTCTCGATCTTCTCGACGGTCTGAACGCCGACTCCCCCGACCTCACCGGTGCCGAGATCAACCTCTACGCCGGAAAAAGGCCGGTTGTCGGACGGGGTATGCGGTGCCCAGGAGACCGTATCGCTGCCGCTGCCACCATCCATCGTGACTCTGCCGGCTGAGGCGGCCACGATCAAATCGTCGCCCCCGCCCATGTCGATCTTGACGATCCCCGAATGCCACGATCGCGGTGTCGGCGTAGGAGCCGCCGTTGAGCCAGTCGTCGCCGGATCCACCGTCGAGCAGCACCGGTCCCACGCTGGGGCTGCGATCTCCGTTCAACCGGTCGTTGCCACGCTCACCGAACAGCCGCTCGGGTCGGCCGGATGCCGTCTCGCCGCCGTTGGAGTAGAGGAAATCGCTGCCGTCGCCGCCGTAGAGGGTCGAAACCGAATCACCGAGCGAGTAGATGGAGTCGCTGCCGCTGGAGCCGAAGAGCAGGTTGCCCTCCCCCGAGTAGTCGTAAATCCGGTCGTTTCCGCCGTTGCCGCGGAGGGTGTCCCTGTCGCTGAGGTTGCGTGGGTTCTTCGTCGGCGAACCGTAGATCACATCGTTGCCCTTTGAGCCGACGATCAGGTCGTCGCCGAGTCCTCCGTCGGCGATGCTGTTGTTGCTCTTGGCGATGTAGATCTTGTCGTTACCGGCCCCGGTACTGGTCAGGCTCTTGCCTTTGCCGGCACGGACCGTCTGGCTGCCGGCGTCGGCACAGATCCGGCTGTACGGCTTGCCTATCACCGTCACCTTGTTGCCCGCTATCCAGGCAACGTCACCGAATCCGAGCTTGACCTTCTTGTTGCTGCCCTTGACGACCTTGTTGATCTTCTTGCCGAAGCATTTCGCCGGAGCAGCCTGGGCAGGCCCGATGCCGGAACCAACGGTCACCAGGAAGACGAAAGCGAAAGAAGCGATGCTGACCAAAACTCGAAATTTGCTGCTGCTCGACACGCTGGCTCGGCTCCCTGGATTGACTGGCAGGATCGGTCCTTCATCCTTAACCTTACGGAACACCACCCGCAGACCGAAGGTGCGGTCGGCTCTGAATGACGAAATCCGTGTCGGGCGATGGCCAAATCCCGCGGACACTAAACTTATCGCCATGCCTTCCAGAGAAGCCCGCTCCGCCGACCGCCGCACAGTTCTCGTTTCCGGAGCATCCGGAATGATCGGCTCGGCTCTGTGCAATGCCCTGCTCGACCTCGGCGATCGTGTGATCGGCCTCAGCCGCAACCCTGAGAAAGCAGGCAATGCCCAGCCTGCGGTCGAGTGGCTTGCGTGGGAGTCAACCCAGGAGCGGCCGGCGGCGGAGGCCATTGACTCTGCTGACGCCGTGATCCACCTGGCAGGCGAACCGATCAACCAGCGCTGGAACGACAAGGTCAAGGACCGCATCGTGCGCAGCCGGGTCAAGTCGACCAAGAACATGGCTCAGGCGATCATGGCCAGCGAGAGCCCTCCCTCGGTCTTTCTTTCCGGCTCGGCCATCGGTTACTACGGCGACCGCGGCGATGACCTGCTTTACGAAGATGCCGAAGCCGGCGACGACTTCCTGGCCGACGTGGTGGTCAAGTGGGAAGCCGCAGCCGACATGGTCACCAGCCCGGACGTGCGCGTGGCCAAGATCCGAACCGGACACGTTCTCGACCCGAGCGGCGGACTGCTGGACGAGCTGCTCACGCCGTTCAAGATGGGCGTCGGCGGACCGATCGCGAGCGGAAAGCAGTACATGTCCTGGATCCACCGCGACGACCAGGTCGGCATCCTGCTCTGGGCGCTCGAAACCGATGCCGCCCTGGGTCCGGTCAACGCAACCTCCCCCAATCCGGTGACCAACAAGGAGTTCGCCAAGAAGCTGGGCAATGCGGTCAGCCGTCCCTCTTTCATGCCGATTCCGGGCTTCGCGCTCGACGTCATGCGGGGATCGGAATTCGGGCGGGTCCTGCGTGAAGGTCAGCGGGTCTACCCGCGCGTTGCGACCGAGAACGGTTACGAGTTCAAGCAGCCCGACCTGGCCGGAGCACTCGCCAACCTGCTTCGCTGAGCGGCGTCAATCAGCCGAAGAAGACTTCGGCTTCTTCGTAGAGCTCGGGCGGGACTGTCTTGAGCACGGCCACCGCATCAGCGAGGTCGACCAGGTCGATCTCTGTCGAGCGCAGAGCGGTCATCTTGCCCCAGTTGCCTTCGTTGGCGGCTTCGATCGCATGGAGGCCGAAACGGGTGGCCAGCACCCGGTCAAAGGCGGTCGGGGTTCCGCCGCGCTGGACGTGGCCGAGCACAGTGGCCCTGGCTTCCTTACCGGTCTTCTCTTCGATCTGGCCTTCGAGCCAGTGGGCGACACCGCCGAGCCGGGCATGGCCGAAGGCATCGGTGCCGGATCCGTCCTGATCGGGGAAACCGCCGATCGGCTTGGCTCCCTCGGCGACCACGATGATCGGCGCGTACTGGTCCTCGAAGCGTTTGCCGATGTAGCCGCAGACCTTTTCCAGATCGAAGTCCTGTTCCGGGATGAGGATCACGTTCGCACCGCCGGCCAGTCCGGAATGGAAAGCGATCCAGCCCGCGTGGCGGCCCATGACTTCGACTATCAGCACGCGGTGATGGCTCTCGGCCGTCGTGTGAAGCCGATCGATGGCCTCCATCGCGATGTTCACAGCCGTGTCGAAGCCAAATGTGTAGTCGGTGGCACCGAGGTCGTTGTCGATCGTCTTGGGGACACCGATGACCTTGACCCCTGCATCCGAAAGCGACCTGGCCACGCCGAGCGTATCCTCGCCGCCGATCGCGATCAGACCGTCGACGCCGGTCTCCTCCATGTTGGCGACGATCTTCTCGATTCCGCCTTCCACCTTGAGCGGATTGGTCCTTGACGATCCGAGAATGGTGCCTCCCCGCGGCAGGATGCCTCGAACCTGCTCGACGCCGAGTGGCCGGGAGAAGTTCTCCAGCGGTCCCTTCCAGCCGTCGCGGTAGCCGACGAACTCGTTGTCCCAGTCGGCGGTGCCGCGACGTACGACCGCGCGGATCACGGCATTGAGGCCGGGGCAGTCACCCCCACCTGTCAGCACGCCGATTCTCATCAGCTCAGCTCTTGGAGCGGGAAGGCAGGTGCGGCTTGACCATGTTCACCAGCGGCTGCGTTGCGTTGATCAGGATGCCGATGAAGAGGATGCCGAAGAAGACCAGCCCGGCGACGGGGCCGCCCTGTCCCTGCGAGAACGAAAAGACGGCGAAGGCTGCGGCGATGAAGAGCGATACCGGGATGACCATGATGCGGATCCTAGCGAATGCCGGTGGACGATCCGGTGCCGAGCGCGCTGCGCGTTTCCTCGAGAAACCCGGTGACCTGCGAGACGGCCCCTTCGCTGTCGGCAGCATCGGCGACCATGCGGACCAGCTTGGACCCGATGATCACCCCGTCTGCCGCCTCCCCCACCTCGGACGCCTGCGCGGCGCTGCCGATACCGAAGCCGACCGCGACCGGCACTTCCGCCCGCGACTTGATGTCCTGTACCAGTTCACTCAGGTGGGTAGGCAGCTCGCCGCGCTCGCCAGTTGTGCCAACCGAAGAGACCACGTAGACGAAGCCGCTGGCGACTGCGCAGATCTCGCTCCGCCGGGATTCGAGCGTTGTCGGTGCCACCAGCGGGATGACCGCGAGGCCGGCCTCGGCCAGCACCTGACGGGACCGCTCGTCTTCGCCGAGCGGCAGGTCCGGGACGATCACACCGCTGGCTCCGGCCGCGACCGCGCGCCGCGCGAAGTCCGCCGGTCCTCCTGCCCCGAGGATCATGTTCGAGTAGGCCATCAGCACCACCGGTACGCGGTCACTGACCGAGCGGCAGACGTCGAGCACGTTCTCCAGCCGCACACCGTTGCCGAGTGCCTGCGTCGCCGCGGCATGGATTACCGGGCCGTCGGCCAGGGGGTCCGAGAAGGGCACCCCGAGTTCGATCAGGTCCGCTCCGGCGTCGGCGTAGGCGGCGGCGATCCGGACCGAGCTTTCATGGTCCGGGAATCCGCCCATCATGTAGGGCATCAGGGCGGCGCGGCCCTGCTCACGGGCCGCAGCGAATGCGGCGGCGATGCGCCCCGGACCGTCGCCGTCGGGAGAAGAGTCAGGCACGGTCGAGCCCCAGAACCTCGGCCAGGTCCTTGTCGCCACGGCCGGAGAGACAGATGATGTCGTAGCCGTCGGTGCCGGTACTGCCCTCGCTCATGACCCAGGCGATCGCATGGGATGTCTCAAGCGCCGGGATGATGCCCTCAAGCTTGCTCAGCTCACGGAATGCGCTCAGCGCGTCGCGATCGGTCACTGCCACGTAGCTCGCTCTTCCGGTGTCGCGAAGCCAGGCGTGCTCCGGTCCGACTCCGGGGTAGTCGAGTCCGGCTGAGACCGAGTGGGCCTCGAGGATCTGTCCCTCTTCATCCGCGATCACCGCTGACATCGAGCCGTGGAGCACCGAGGTCCGCCCGGCGCTGAGCGATGCGCCGTGACGCGAGGTGCCGACACCGTCTCCGGCTGCTTCGACGCCGATCAGGTCGACCCCCTCGTCGTCGACGAAGGCGGTGAAAGTACCGATCGCGTTGGAGCCTCCTCCGACGCAGGCGATAACCCGCTCGGGCAGGTTGCCCTCTTTCTCAAGTGCCTGAGCCCGGGCCTCGTCGCCGATCACCCGCTGGAGGTCGCGTACCAGGGCCGGGAAGGGCGCCGGACCGACCACCGAGCCGATCACGTAATGGGTGGTCTCGACGTTGGCAACCCAGTCGCGGATCGCTGCGCTGACCGCCTCCTTGAGAGTGCGCGCGCCGGCCTCGACCGGCACCACCTCGGCCCCGAGCAGGCCCATGCGCTCGACGTTCGGCCGCTGGCGGCGGATGTCCTCGCTGCCCATGTAGACGACGCATTCGACATCCAGCAGCGCACAGGCGGTGGCGGTGGCGACGCCGTGCTGGCCGGCGCCGGTCTCGGCGATGATCCGGGGCTTGCCCATGCGCTTGGCCAGTAGCACCTGGCCGATCGCGTTATTGATCTTGTGAGCACCTGTGTGGGCCAGGTCTTCGCGCTTCAGGTACACCCTGCGACCGACCCTCTGGGACAGGCGCTCGGCGAAGTAGAGCGGGGTCGCCCTGCCGATGAAGTCTTTTCTCAGGCTCTCCAGGCGGGCGTTGAAGTCCGGGTCCACCCTGGCCTCGGCCCAGGCGGCTTCGAGTTCATCCAGTGCCGGAATCAGGGTCTCGGGCACGTAGCGCCCGCCGTAGGGGCCGAAACGACCCGGCACCTGTGCCTCCGACTGCCTCACTTTGCCTGCTCGGGCCTCCATCAGCCGGTAACCCCCGCATCGGGCAGCGGCTCCGCTGTCGCGGGGTCCTCAGGCGCGTGGCCCCCGTCCGCAGCGTCAGAAGCCCCGGCCACCGGGGTGTAGCGCGCAGCATGGAAGAAGCTGGCCATCTTGCCGTGATCCTTGACTCCGGGCTTGCGCTCGACCCCGCTGGCGACATCGACTGCGTCAGGCCGGGTGACCCGGATCGCCTCGGTCACGTTGTCGGGATCAAGACCGCCGGCCAGCAAGAACGGCACCCCCGAATGATGATCGGCCAGCAGGTCCCAGTCGAAGGTCTTTCCCGTGCCGCCCTTGAGCGGGCTGCCGCCGGTATCGAACAGGTGGAAGTCAGTCCGGAAGGCTTCGGCCTGATGAATGTCCGCCGCGCTGGATACGTGGATCGCTTTGATCACTTTGGTGCCGGTGCGCCGGGCGACCTCGGTGCAGAAAGACGGGCCTTCGTCGCCACTCAGCTGGACCATGCTGAGGTTCGCGTTCTCTACGCATTCGACCACCCGGTCGAGGGTCGGGTTGACGAAGACCCCGACGATCTCGCAGTCACGCCGGAAAGTCGCGCCGATCTCTGCCGCTACGCCAAAGCGAACCGCTCTGGGGCTGGCCTTGTGATGGATCAGGCCGATCGCCCACGCGCCGAGCCGCACCGCCTCGGCGGCGTCTTCGACATTCGTGATTCCACAGACCTTGACCTTCACCCGTCAAGCGTATGACAACGAACGAACGGGGCCGTTGCCGACCCCGCCCGAAACGTCGTGAAGCCTCTTTCTACTGACCGAAGCCCGGTGGCAGAACCGGCTCGCTGGGCTGCTCTGTGCCGGAATCCGAAGTGGTTTCGGTGGGCCGCTCGCCAAGGGTCACCTCGACCGTCTTGGTCTGGCCTTCACGCTCGATCGTCAGCTCGACCGTGTCGCCGACGTCGGACTCGTTGACCAGCGCGGCGACATCCTCCATCGACGGGTTCTCATTGCCGTCGATCGAAGTGATCACGTCGCCACCAGTAAGGATTCTGCTTCCCTCAACAGTGACCGGGGTCTTGCCACCGACGAGTCCGGCTTTGGCGGCCGGGCCACCTTCGGTGACTTCCTGAATCAGGACTCCGCTTTCGGCGCTCAGGTTGAGAGCCTCGGCGATCTGCGAATCGAGTCCGACTCCGCTGATCCCCAGGAAAGCGTGCTTGACCTCGCCGGTCTCCTTGATCTGCTCGACCACATCGGTGACCGTGTTCGAGGGCACCGCAAAGCCGATACCGACGCTGCCGTTGCCACTTCCGCCGGTTGCGATCTGGGAGTTGACCCCGATCACCTGGCCGTCGGCATTGATCAGCGGACCACCCGAGTTGCCTGGGTTGATCGCGGCGTCAGTCTGGATCACGTCGGAGATCGAGTAGGCAGTGGTGCTCTGGATCTCGCGCTGGAGAGCCGACACGATGCCTGTGGTGACGGTGCGGTCGAGGCCGAAGGGATTGCCGATCGCGACCACCGGATCGCCGACTTCAGCCTGATCTGAATCGCCGATCTCGAGCTGGCTGGAGAATGTCGGACGGAGCGTCGACCTTGAGTAGCGCCAGATCGGTTGACGGATCCGTTCCGACGATCTCGGCGTCAAAAGCCGTTGCCGAATCGCCGAAGCTGACCGTGACCGTTTCGGCACCTTCAACCACATGGTTGTTGGTCACCATGTGGCCTTCTTTGTCGATCACGAAGCCGGAGCCGGTTGCGGTACCGGAACCTCCGCCGCCGAACGGGTCAACGCTGCTCGAATCGCTCTGCACCCCGGTCGAGGTGATGAACCCGACACCCTGACCGTCGCGCTCGTAAATCTGGTTGACGAGGTTGCCCTCCTCCGACACCGGCGCTGTGGCCGTGGCCCCGGTAATCGTCCGCGTGGTCTCGGTCTTGCCGACGAGGCCGGCCGAGACGGCTGCGAAGCCGAGAACTGCAACAACGAAGCCGCCAAGAAGGGCGGCCAGAATCATCTGACGAAAAGAGCTGGTCTGGTTCATGCCGGCATTCTTCAGCCGCGGGATTCGCCCCCGCTAACGGCAGCCGAAAGCTTTTCTAAACCAGCCGCGGCGGCGCGGGTCAGGGAAGTCGATGCTCGCTGGTCTCGTCGAGACCTGCGAAGCGGCTGACCGTCGCGGCCGGATCGGGCGAGCGCATCAGGCTCTCGCCGATCAGGGCCGCGTCAACGCCGACCCGTTCGAGCTCGACCAGCTGCTCGCGGCTTGAAATGCCGCTCTCGGAGACAACCATCTTGCCGGCCGGCACATCGGTGATCAGCTCATAGGTGGTGGCGACGTCAACCACCCCGGTGTCGAGATTGCGGTTGTTGATGCCGATCACCTCGGCCCCGGCTTCGAGCGCGCTGTCCAGCTCAGGCTCGTTGTGGACTTCGACCAGACAGTCGAGGTCGAGATCCCGTGCCTCGGCCTGAAAGTCACGAAGCTGTCGCTTGTCGAGCACGCCGGCGATAAGAAGCACCGCGTCGGCGCCGCTGACCGCCGATTCGACCAGCTGATAGCGGTCAACGACGAAGTCCTTGCGCAGAATTGGAAGGCGGCAGGCGGCGCGCGCGGCGGCCAGGTCTTCCAGCCTGCCGTTGAAATGGGTCTCGTCGGTCAGAACAGACAGGGCTGCAGCTCCCCCGCGCTCGTATTTGACCACCTGATCTTCCAGGGTCACCCCCGGAGCGATCTCGCCGGCACTCGGTGAGCGACGCTTGTACTCGCAGATCAGAGATACACCCTTGGTACTGAGCGCCTCCATGAAAGGACGGTCACGATCACGGTTGCCAAGCCGGGATTCCAGATCTGCAAGCGGCACCTGCCTGCGGCGCTGCTCCACGCCTCGGCTTGCGGCTTCGATTAGCTGCTCAAGAATTCCCACGGGACTTCTGAAGCCTACCGGTCCCCGCTGGACTTGACCAGACGATCAAGCACCTGAGCGGCGGCGCCCGAGTCGATCGATTCGGCTGCCGAAGAAACTGCGTCCTCGAAACTGCCCGCACCGCCGCCGACCATGATCGCCGCGGCGGCGTTCAGGACCACCAGGTCGCGACGCGGCGAACGCTCGCCACCAAGGATGGCGCGAGTGGTTTCGGCGTTTTCGTCAGGGGTTCCGCCGGCGACGTCCGAAAGCTCCGCGGTCTCCATGCCGAAATCGCCCGGGGATACGATCACCTCACGGGTGCTGCCATCGACAACCTCGATCATCCGGGTCGGTCCGGTGATCGAGATCTCGTCAAGACCGTCGTCTGCGGAGACCACCAGTGCCCGCTCGGCTCCGAGGCCGGCGACCGCCTCGGCGATCGTCTCCTGATAGCTGCGATCGGCGACGCCGATCACCTGGCGCTCCGCCCCGGCCGGGTTGGTGAGTGGACCGAGGAAGTTGAAGATCGTGCGAACGGCCAGCTCCTTGCGCACCGGCACAACATGCTTCATCGCCCGGTGATGGTTGGGCGCGAACATGAAACCGAAGCCGATCTGATCGATCTGCCGTGCGACCTCATCCGGATCGGCAGCGATCTTCACCCCGAGCGCTTCAAGCAGGTCGGCCGAGCCCGAGAGGCTGGTATTCGAACGGTTTCCGTGCTTGGCGATGGCACAGCCTGCGCCGGCAGCGACCAGCGCGGCGGTGGTCGAAACGTTGAAGGTCGACGGCCCGCCGCCCGTGCCGGCGGTGTCGACCAGATTCGCCCGATCGCAGTTCACCGGAGTCGAGAGCGAGCGCATGGTGCGGGCCAGGCCGACCAGCTCCGGCACCGTCTCCCCCTTGGTTCGCAGCGCGATCAGGAAGGCCCCGGTCTGGACCTCGGAGGAACGACCCTCCATGACCTCGGTGAGTACAGCCGATGCGTGGTCGGCAGTCAGGTGGTTGCCCGAAGCGACCGCGTCAATCGCCCTGGTAAGCACGTCGTTAGGCATCTTCGCTCCAGTCGTCGGATTCCGGTCCGTCCGGCTCGCTTCCGCCTGGAGCGACGCCGATGAAGTTCGCGATCATGGTCTTGCCCTGCGGAGTGAGTACGGACTCCGGGTGGAACTGAACCCCTTCGGCCGGCAGCTCCCGGTGCCTGACTCCCATGACGATGTCGCCGTAGGTCGCGGTCGACTCGAGCTGATCGGGCAGCGGGGCGCCGGCGATCAACGAGTGGTAGCGGCCGACCGTCAGTGGCGAGGGCAGGCCGGCGTAGATCTCCTTGCCGTCGTGTTCGATGACCGCCTCCTTGCCGTGGATCGGATCGCCCTGGATCACCGCGCCACCGAAGGCCTGAACCATCGACTGGTGACCGAGGCATACCCCGAGAACCGGCACGCCCCGAGTGGCGAACTCCCGGATTGCCTCAACCGAGATACCGGCCTCGTCGGGGGTGCAGGGCCCGGGTGAGACGACGACACGCCCGTAGCCGCCTTCGAGCAGATCATCCACCTCGGCCGCATCGTTTCGCACAACTTCAACCTCGGCCCCGAGCTCCCCCAGGTACTGCACCAGGTTGTAAGTAAAGGAGTCGTAGTTGTCGATCACGAGTACGCGCATGGATCAGGCCCAGTCCGGGTTCTCGCAAGCCATCTCGACCGCGCTGAACATCGCCTTCGCTTTGTTCAGGGACTCCTGGAACTCGTACTCCGGCTTCGCGTCGGCGACCGTGCCACCGCCGGCCTGGATGTGCACCTGACCGTCCTTGATCAATGCGGTGCGGATGTGGATCGCGGTATCGAGATCGCCGTTCCATGACAGGTAGCCGATCGCGCCGCCGTAGGAGCAGCGCTTGACCGGCTCCATCTCGTCGATTATCTGCACTGCACGCACCTTTGGCGCCCCGGAGAGGGTGCCGGCAGGCAGAGCCGAGCGCAGCACGTCCAGTGCCCCGAGGCCGTCCTTCAGGGTGCCGGTCACCCGGCTGACGATGTGCATGACGTGGGAGTAGGTCTCGACCACCATCAGCTCCTCCACCTCGACCGAGCCGTACTCCGCGACCCGCCCGATGTCGTTGCGGGCCAGATCAACCAGCATGATGTGCTCGGCCCGCTCCTTCTCGTCCCCGATCAGCTCGGCGGCCAGGCGGCGGTCTTCCTCTTCGGTACCTCCGCGCGGCGAGGTGCCGGCGATCGGCCTGATCTCGACCGTATCCCCGGTCACCTTGAGCAGCGGCTCAGGCGAAGCACCGGCAACCTGGAAGTCACCAAACTCGATGAAGTACATGTAGGGCGAAGGGTTGACCGCGCGCAGCCCTCGATAGATCGAGAGTGCCTCCACCCCGGTCTCGGCCGAGAACCGCTGCGAGGGCACCACCTGGAAGGCGTCGCCGGCGTGGATGTACTTGACGATCCGGGTGACGATGCCCTCAAACTCGTCCCGGCTCAGGTTCGATTCAAAGCGGGGTGGTTCGACCGCATGCGCATCGTCGGCCTGCGGCACCGGGCCGCGCAGCCGCTCGCGTACTGCGGCGATCTTTTCGGCCGCGGCCTCGTAGGCGTCTTCGATCCCTTCCTCTCCGACGAAGGCGCAGGCGAGGATCGTGGTTTCGTTGTGAAGATGGTCGAAGATCACCATCACGTCAGTGATCATCAGGGCCAGGTCGGGGATGCCGAGCGGGTCCGGGTTGGGTTCCCCGAGCGGCTCGACCGTTCGCACCAGGTCATAGCCGAAAAGGCCGACCGCTCCACCGGCAAACGGCGGTAGCCCGTCAATTTCCGCGACCCGGTACTCGTCGATATATGAAGCAACCGCGGCGTAGGGATCGGGTGCGGGCATGGTGCGGATCGGCTGAACGTCGCCGGACATCGCATCGCCCGGGTATTCGCTGAGCTCACCGTCTTTCCAGCGGATGACCGCATGTTGCCTGGTGCCGAGGAAGGAATACCGGCCGACCTGTCCGCGTTCGGCCGACTCGAGCAGAAAGCAGGGGCCTTCGCCGCGCAGCTTCAGCAGGGCTGACACCGGGGTCTCGCAGTCATCGGTGAAACTCATCTTCACCGGAATCACATTGCTGTCAGCGGCCAGATCCCGAGCGGTCGCGAGGTCCGGGGAAAGCCTGCCTTCCAGCTCAGCCGCGGCGGCCATTCAGAACCTCCATCACGCGATCGAGCGGCACGTCCCTCGACTTGAGCAGCACGGCGAGGTGGTAGAGCACGTCGGCAGCCTCTTCGGCGACGCGCTCGTCGCTTTCCTCGCGGACAGCGCGGGTCACCTCTTCGGCCTCCTCCAGCACCTTGCCGGCGGCAAGTTCGTGGTTGTCGAGCAGGGTGACCGTGTAGCTGCCTTCGGGCCGATCGGTGGCGCGCTCATCGAGCGTGCGCTGCAGTTCGGCCAGTGCTTCGGCCGGGACCGGCTCGGCGACCGGCTCGCCTTCGGCGGTGCGGAAGAAGCAGGTGCGCTCGCCGGTATGGCAGGCGGGGCCGGCCGGCTCGACCAGTGCGAGCACTGCGTCCTCGTCACAGTCAATCCGCAGCTCGACCACCCTCTGGGTGTTGCCCGAGCTCTCGCCCTTGTGCCAGAGTTGCTGACGTGAACGGCTGAAGAAATGGACCTCGCCGGTCGTACGGGTCAGCTCCAGGGCCTCGCTGTTCATCCAGGCGAGCGTGAGCACCTCGCCGGTGCGGGCGTCCTGGGTGACGCAGGGCACGAGGCCGTCATCGTTGAATCTGATTTCCGGAGGAGCCACCTCAGCCACCCTCTCCGCCGGTCGTACCGGTAGTCCCGCCGGCGCCTTCGGGCGAGGATGCGGTTGCGCCCAGGGACAGGTACCACACCCCGTCTACTCTGACGAAGCGGGCCTCACCGTTGCGGCCGGTGAAGGCCACCAGGGCGGCGTCTTCGCCGTCAAAAGTGATGCTCTCCACTTCAAGCGCGGGCTGTTCGCCGGCCTGCTTGAGGATCTGGCTGGTTTCACGGGCGCACTGCTGCTGTGTGTCAAAGGTCGCGTTGGGAGTGGAAGCACCAAGGAAGGTGGCCGGCTCGAGCAACTCGCAGTACGAGCCACCGTCCTTCTCCAGGACCGCCGTATTGATTCCGTCGACCTGCGCGGTGATTGCCGCGCGATCGTCTTCCTGGGACGAATCGTCGCCGCCGCAGGCGGATAGGGCCAGCGCCCCGGCCACCAGCGCCAGGGCCAGCTTTGTCGTCGTCCTCATGGCGTGATCCTACGGTTTGAGCCCGCGTCGATGCCGGTCACTCGATGCCGAGGCGGTCGAGCATGTCCGTGTCCCGGCGCCACTTGCTCTTCAGCTTGACCTGAAGGTCGAGGTGCACGTGGGCGCCCAGTTCCCCCTCGATCACTTTGCGGGCTCCGGCGCCGATCTCGCCGATGCGGAAACCGCGCTTGCCTATCAGGATGCCTTTCTGCGACTCGGTCTCGACCCAGATTTCGGCCTCGATCGTGACCAGGCCGTCCTCGCGGGTACTCACCTGGCGGACCTTGACTTCGACCGCGTGGGGGATCTCATCGCGGGTCCGGACCAGAACCTGGCCCCGGATCAGCTCGGCCAGCAGCAGCTCGATCGGCTGATCAGAGCGATCACCCGGCGGGTACATGAAGTGGCCTTCCGGCATCAAAGAGGCGAGGTGTTCGCGCAGTTCGGGCACTCCGTCGCCCTTGAGCGCGCTGATCGGGAAGACGTCGTCGACACCCTTGAGCGCAGCCGCTTCCTGAAGTACCGGCACCATCTCACGCCCCAGCCGGTCTCCCTTGTTGACCGCACAGACCACCGGAATGTCAAGCTTCGCGTTGAGTAGCCCGCCGGCGATGAAGCGGTCCCCCGGACCGACGCCCTCCTCGCCGTTGATCACCAGCAGGGCGACGTCGGCATCGGCCAACTCCTGCTCGACCCGTCGCTGCATGCGGGTGGTCAGCTCGTCGCGGGGTCGCTGGACGCCGGGCAGGTCAATCAGCACAATCTGGGTGCCGGCCTCGACGTCGGTCGCCACGCCGCGGATCGCGCGCCGGGTGGTCTGGGGCCTCACCGAGGCGATCGCCACAGTCGCACCGACCAGTGCGTTGACCAGGGTGGACTTGCCGACGTTCGGCCGGCCGGCCAGCCCGACAAAGCCCGATCGCATCGGTCCTTCGGGCAGCGAGGTCAGTTCGGGCTCAGCCACGGGCAGCCTCCGGCCGGGACTCGACCCCGGACATGATCCGGTCCTGGATTTCGAGCATTTCGCCCTCATCGGTTTCATGATCGAAACCGCAGAGGTGGAGCACGCCATGCACCACGGCCTCGGTCACGTTCTCGCAGTGGGCCTCACAGACGACCACGTCGCCAAGCTCGCGCGGACCTGGCCCGGAATCGTCTTCGTCGATTGGGAAAGAGAGCACGTCGGTCGGGCGGTCGCGGTCGCGGAACCGGAGGTTGAGCTCGTGGATCTTCGCCTCTTCGACCACCTCCACCGCGAGGTGGCCCTGCTCCACACCGACCTCCTCAAGAGTCGCGCCGACGGCCGGCCTGAATTCGGCCGGCACATCCGAGAGGTCGACACTCATTTCGAGCCTTCGCGCTCGGCGTGTTCGCCGTAGGCCGCAACGATTCGCTGAACCAGCCGGTGGCGGACCACATCGGCGCCGCCGAAGCGCACAAAACTGACGTCGTCGATGCCCTCAAGGATCTCGCGGACCACAACCAGACCGGACTGGCGTTCCTTCGGCAGGTCGATCTGGGTGACATCGCCGGTGACGACCATCTTCGAGTTGAAGCCGAGGCGGGTCAGGAACATCTTCATCTGCTCCGCCGTGGTGTTCTGGGCCTCGTCGAGGATGACGAAGGCGTCGTTCAGGGTGCGGCCGCGCATGAAAGCGAGCGGTGCGACCTCGATCACGCCCCGATCGAAGTAGCCGTTGACCCGATCGGGGTCGAGCATGTCGTAGAGCGCATCGAACAGCGGTCGCAGGTAGGGGTCGACCTTGGCCTGGAGGTCGCCTGGCAGGAAGCCGAGGCTCTCCCCCGCCTCGACCGCCGGCCGGGTCAGGATGATGCGATTGACCTCGCCTTCGACCAGGGCGGCGGCGGCCATCGCCACGGCCAGAAAGGTCTTGCCGGTGCCGGCCGGACCGATGCCGAAGGTGATCGTGTTCTCGCGGATCGAGTCGACGTAGATCTTCTGGTTGACCGTCTTTGGTGCGATCTTCGTATTGCGGTTGTGCCAGACGACGTCCTTGAGCACTTCGGCACTGCGTCGCGAAGACTGGATCGCGTTGGTGACCGAGTCCAGGGTGTCGGGCTCGACCTCATGCCCGTCTTCAATCAGGTCGACCATCTCGTCGACCAGCTTTGCGGCCTGGTCCATCTCGGCCTCTTCGCCCTCGAGCGTCAGCATGTTGCCGCGCAGGTGGACCTTGCTCGTGGTCCGGTCCCGGAGCGCCCTGAGTACCGAGTCACCGGATCCGGCCAGTTCGGCCGCAACTTCGTTTTCGAGCGTCAGCGTCCTACGGGGCAAGCTGTTCCTTGACCGCGGTGCTGATCCGTTTGCCATCGGCCCGGCCACCGGCCTTCTCCTTGAGCACGCCCATGACCTGGCCCATCTGCTTGGGCCCTTCGGCGCCGGTGGCTTCGATCGCCTCGGCGACCATTTCGTTCAGCTCTTCGTCACTCAGCTGAGCGGGCAGATAGCCGGCGATCAGTTCCGCTTCAAAGGCTTCGGCTTCGGCCTGTTCAGCCCGGCCGGCCTCCGCAAATGCGTCTGCTGCCTCAAGCCGCTTCTTGCGCTCGCGCTGGAGCACCGCGACCTCATCGCCCTTGCCCTCCTTCGCATCCTGCTGGAGCACGTCCTGGATCATGCGCAGAGCCGATGAGCGCTGGCGATCGCCGGCCTTCATCGCCTCCCGGGCGTCGTCACGAATCTGTTCAACGGCTGACATGGCTCAAGCGTACCTGAGCAGGCAAAGGCTGCCACTCGGGACAGGCCCTCAGGGCCAGCCGCTGTCGCTCAGGTCCACCAATCCGAGGTTGCTCGGCCTCGCCGAAGTTCTCGGGGAAGGCAACGAGGACGGACCCGGTCCCCGCGGCGGATGGAGCCAGTATCCCGCCAAGCCCCGCACTCGCGGCCAGTCTCGCCGGCCGACCTGCAGGTGGTGGCTGAGAGAGCAGCATCGCTCAGCTAAACGAAGACGCCTTCGCCGATTGCTTCGATCGCGCCGATCACTTCGCGCTGGTCGCCAGCCGCAAGCAGGTCGGCGGGCTTGGCGAAGTTGAAGGCCTGGTTGGGCGCGAAAGGCCAGTTTGCGGCACCTTCGGGCTTGAATAGCGCCGGCGCCAGCGCCTGCGAGCATCGACCACCCGCTCAAGCGCCGACCTCGATCGGCGCGAGTCCGCCGATCCGGCCACCGGATACAGCATCCTGGAGCCATCAAGCCAGCGACCTTACGGTGCGGTCACTCGCCGGCGAGATGCGACGACGTCCAGGACGGCTGACCAAGATCAGCTTTTTCACAAGCCGAACCGCGTCTGCCAGCGAATGTGCCTGTGGCATGACGTATCTGTGTCAGTGCCATGTCGCGATTATGTCAGTCCGTGGACCTGTCGTCAAGCGGTGGGCAGCGCTTCGACTCTTCCGGTGAGGGGTAGCTGGAGAAAACGCGTCCCGAGCTCTGTGAATGAGTCGACGATCTCCGGTTACGAGGAAGCGGTAGCCGCCCTCCCCATCTCCCGTGACCAGCTGCCCGCGCTCGGCCAGACTTCTCTGGACTGCGGCGGCGATCGCGTGGCCGGCGGTGACCAGGCGCACGTCGCGGCCGAGAAAGCGCTGCAGCATCGGCGCTACCAACGGGTAGTGGGTGCAGCCGAGGATCAGGGTGTCGACCTCCGCCTCTTTCAGCGGATCGCAGTAGCCGCGCACAGTGTCCATGACGCTCTGGTCAAAAGGGAAACCCTCCTGGATGATCGGGGCGAGGTCCGGCGCGGCGACCTCGGTCACGGTCAGCGGCCGACCCTGGGCCTCGAGTGCGCGATGGTAGGCACCGCTGGAGACGGTCGCCGGAGTCGCGAGCACACCGACCCGGCCGGATTCAGTGATCGCCGCTGCGATCTCGGCTTCAGGGCCGATCACGGTGACCACCGGCACGTCGGCTCCACCGGCGATTTCGTTGATCAGATTGCCGGCGGCCGAGGTCGCCGAGTTGCAGGCGACGACGATCATCTTGACTCCGTGCTCCAGCAGCACTCCGGTGATCACGCTCGCCCGCTCGCGCAGTTCCTCGGGAGTCTTGGTGCCGTAAGGAAAGTGACCGGAGTCGCCGATGTAGAGGAAGTCCTCCTGAGGCAGCGAGACCAGGCATTCGTGCAGCACGGTGAGTCCGCCGACGCCCGAGTCGATGAAACCGATGCTCACCGGGCCTCCAGCAGCAGCCCGCCCCAGTTCTCCATCGCGCGAAACTCGACCGGCGAGAGGCCGTGAGGTTCGAATGCCGCTTCGACCCGCTCCCGCTCAGTCTCCAGGAGGCCGGAGCAGACCAGGGTTGTCGGGCGGTTGCCGGGGGTCATCTGTCCGGCGACCATCTCCAGCAGAGGTGCGGTCAGGTTGGCGACCACAGTCGGAGCGAGGCCGGGCAGCCCCGCCCGCAGGTCCGAGCGCTCGAGGTGGACCTCGACCCCGTTCACCACCGCGTTCTCGATCGCCGCTTCGATCGCTGCCGCCTCGTGGTCGTAGCCGGAAACCGGTCCCCAGCCGAGCTTCGCTGCGGCGATCGCCAGCACAGCCGATCCTGTGCCCAGGTCGGTCAGCGCTCCGGAGGCCCGGCCCCGGTCGTGGAGGTCGAGCAACATGCCGAGGCTGAGGCGGGTGGTCGGGTGGGCCCCGGTACCGAAAGCCTGGCCGGGGTCGATCACGACCTCGAAGGCATCCGGTTTCTCCGGCTCCCACGGCGGACGCAGCCAGAACGAAGTCCCCCGGGCGGCGCCCGACCCGTCGCCCGCAGTCACCTCGACCGGCTTGTGGAACTCACGCCAGCGGTCAGCCCAGTCGTCGGCGACCTCGGTTGCTTCGAGCTCGACCAGACCGTCGCCGGCGACAACCTCAAGCTCGCCGACGTCCGGCAACTCGCCTTCCGCGCCGTAGATCGCATACTCGACGAATCCATCCCCGGTCGTCTCTTCCACCCCGCCGGGCGCCAGCACGGTCAACTCGGCAAGCACCACCTCGGCCTGATCGGGCCGGCAGCGCACCGCCAGGCGGATCATCCGGTCCAGGCCCGCCGCATGCGCGAGAACAGGCCCGACTCATCTTCGTGCCTGTTGCCATCGCCTATCGTCTCGTCCAGCTCGCTTGCCAGCTTGAGCTGCTCGTCGCTCAGGTTGGCCGGCACGACCACGTTGAAGACGAAGCGATGCACGCCGCGGCGCCTGGACCCACCCACCCGGGGCAGGCCCTTGCCCTTCAGCTTCTTCTCAGCTCCGGGCTGGGTGCCCGGATCAACCTCGATCTGCTCGATTCCGTCAAGCGTCTCGACCTCGATCTCATCGCCGATCATCGCCCTGGTCGCATCAAGCGGGACCACCGTGATCAGGTCCTGCCCGTCGCGCAGCATGCCGTCCTTTTCGGTGACCGTGACCTCGACGTAGAGGTCTCCGGAAGGCGCGCCCGGCTCACCGGCATGGCCGGCGCCGGAAATGCGCATGCGCTGACCGGTCTCGATCCCGGCCGGGATGTCGACCCCCCAGGTCTTCGAGGTGTGACGGCGGCCGAGGCCTGAGCACTCGGCGCAGGGAGTCTCCGCGGTCCGGCCGTCGCCGTGGCAGACATCGCAGGGCGTCGCCCGGACCATCTGCCCGAAGGCGGTGTTGGCCACGGTGCGAAGCTCACCGCTGCCGTCGCAGCGCTCGCAGGTGTGGATCGGCGTGCCGGGCTCGGCCCCGTTTCCCCTGCAGTGCTCGCAGGTGCCGACCACGTCGAACTCGACCTCGCGCCGCACGCCCTCAAGCACATCCTCCAGTTCAATCTCAACCGATGCGCCGACATCCGCCCCGGGTGCAGGACCACGCCGCCCGAAGCCCTGGCCGCCGCCGAAGAAGGCGCTGAACAGGTCATCGACCGAGCCGAATCCCTGGGCCTGGGAAGAGAACCCGCCAGAGCGAAGGCCGTCGTGCCCGTAGCTGTCGTAGGTCGAGCGCTTCTCTTCGTCGGAGAGCACCTCGTAAGCCTCGGCGACCTCCTTGAACTTCTCCTCGGCCTCGGGGTCGTGGCCGTTCACATCCGGGTGGAGTTCCCGGGCGACGCCGCGGAAGGCCTTCTTGATCTCGGTCTGAGTCGAGCTCCGGGAGACCCCGAGCACCTCGTAGTAGTCGCGTTTGCTCATGAGTAGGCGGTCTCGAAGTATCGCGAAAGCTCGCGGGCCGCCTCGTTGACCGAAGCGATCGCGGTCGCGTAGTCCATGCGGGTCGGGCCGACCACGCCGACCGAGCCGAGGTTGCGGTGGCCGAGTCCGTAGTTCGCGCCGACCACGCTGACCGAGCGCATCTGCGGCTGCGGGTTCTCGCCGCCGATCCAGATGAAGACCGAGCGCTCCTCGATTGCCGACCGCATCATCCGCAGCACCGACGCGCGCTCCTCGAGCGCGGTCATCAGTTGGTCGATCTGGGGCAGGTCGGCCGAGCGGCGTTCGTCGAGCAGCCTGCCGGTGCCCTCGACGTAAAGGGTGGCGTCGCCCTCGTGCTCGAGGTCGACCAGGGCCGGCATCAGGTGCCGGATGAACTCGGATTCCCTGGGCCCGAGTCCGGGGTCGAGCAGCTTCGATGCGATCCGTCGGGAGCCGACCTCGATTCCGACCAGTGACTCGTTCAGAAAGCTCGACGTCCATTCGACCAGACCGGGATCAAGTTCCACGCCGAAGGTGAAAGCGCGCTTGGTCACGTCCCCGGCCGAGGTGATCGCGATCACCATGACCACATCAGGCTGGAGCAGCAGCGCTTCGACCCGGTGGATGGTGGCGGTACCGATCGGCGGGGCGACCACCAGTGCCAGCAGGTCAGTCATGTGGGAGAGCGCGGTGGTCGTCTCTCTCATCGCAGCGTCGACCTCACGGCGCATTCGCGAAATCTCGATCTCGGATTTGCCGGTACGCCGGGCGGGCAGCTGCGGGACCAGAACCTCGACGTAGCGGCGATAGCCGAGGTCGGTCGGCACCCGGCCGGCGGAAGTGTGCGGATGACTCAGGTAGCCGCCGGCTTCGAGGGCGGCAAGCTCGGCTCGCACGGTCGAGGCACCGCATTCCAGAGCGGAGGACCCGACGATCGCCTTCGAGCCGACCGGGCGGCCGGTCTCGAGGTATGCCTCGACCACGAGGCCGAGAATGGTGTCCTGTCGCTCGGAAAGCATCACTTGATTGTACGAGCGGTTGATTCCGGGTGCGGCTGGGTACCGAGGAACGGGGGACCCTCCCCAATTTGCGTTCAGTTGGGGGTTACGACCGCGGTCGCGTTCCTGATTACCTGAGTCTCGCCCTGAGCGGCGACCATGTCGATCTCGGTGGTTTCGCCTTCGGCGGCGGTAACTTCGCCGGCTACGACTATCTCCTGTTCGGGAAAACTCATTCCGCGGAACTGGACCGAGAGACTCTTCAGGCTGCGGGGGTCTCCCCCGGTCGCGTCGGTGGCCGCTTTCGCGACCAGGCCCATGACGTAGAGGCCGTGAAGGATCGCCCCGGGGAGGCCGACCGCCTTGGCGAATTCGCCGTCGATGTGGATCGGGTTGAAATCTCCGGAAGCGCCGGCGTAGCGATGGGGCACGTACTTGTCGGGGGTGACTTTCAGTTCTTCGATGCGGTCTCCCGCGCTCAGCTCGGACATGTCACACACCCCTCACGATGTTGGTCCACGTGGCGCGCACGACTTCGTCGCCGTCCTGGTTGACCGAGACGGTCTCGAATACGTAGAAGCCCTTGCCGTCCTTTTCGTAGATCTCGCTGCAGCTTGGCGTGGTCGTGATCACGTCGCCGGAGCAGACCGGCTCGCCCCAGACGAACTCCTGGCCGCCGTGGACCATCGCGGCGAAGTTCATGCCGACCTCGGGGTCGAACAGCACCGGGCCCATCGATCCGGCGCTGTAGACCACGCAGAACATCGGCGGCGCCACCACATCGCGAAAACCGGCATCCCGGGCCGCCAGTGCGTCGTAGTGAATCGGCTGGTCAAAGCCGATCACCTGCGAATACTCGCGGATCTTTTCCCGCCCCACCTGGTACTCGTGGGCCGGCCAGCTCTTTCCGACTGCCTGATCGTTGATCGCCATCGCGCCGAAACCTACCAGTGACAGAGTCGGGCCCGGAAACATGAAGCTGCTCTGAAGGCTCTGCCGGTCGCGAGATCTCCCCGGGCGGCGACGTTCGGTGCCACCACCTACTCGTAGCCGTCGATGAAGATGCTGTGGAACCAGTCAAGTGGATCCAATAGGCCGAGATTGAGCGAACCTGAGATCAGTGCATGCCACATGAAGCGCTCGCCGCCGGGCATCGCGTCCCGCTACTGCCCGAAGGCGGGCAGAGGCTTCCCGCGGCCCGAGCAGGCCCTCTTTCAGGCTCGGCTCCTGTCGGCAGTCGACTTCGATCCCGTGTTTTTCCAGATCCTGCGCGAAATCCCGCATCGCCGACCGGACCAGGTGCAGTTTCTGCCGGGGCGCGCGTCACCCCCTCGCTCTGCGCTTCTTACTTCTTGACCTTGATCTTCTTCTTCACGGTCGCGCCACCACCATTCTTCGCGGTGACCCTGAACGACGCTTTGACCTTGCCGGGCTTCTTCGGCCTGATCTTGATCTTGACGGTCTTGTCCTGGAGGGATGGGAGCTTCCCGACCGAAACGCTGGAGCTGAAGCCCCGGCCGCTGACCTTGAGCATCACCCCTGTCGCATCGACGAGGCTGGCGTTGAGGATCGTGACCTTGTAGGTGGCCTTCTTGTCCTTCCTGACCGTGCCGGGGCCCTTGACCTTGTACACGACCACCTTTGCCTTGGCGGTGTCCACGGAGTACTTCTCGATTTGATCGTTGAAGGTGTCAGCGACAAAGACGTCGCCGACCCGATCGGCGGCGACACCGGAGGGACCGCGAAGCGACCCGAAGCTGCCCCACTTGTAGAGGAAGGTGCCGGCAGAGGTGAACATCTGGATGCGGTTGTTGTTGGTATCGGCTACGAATACGTTTCCAGTGGAGTCAACTGTGATGGCGGAGGGGAAATCGAACTGGCCCTTCGCGCTGCCGCGCTTACCCCATTTCTTGATGAAGGTGCCGGTGGAGGTGAACTTCTGGATCCGGTTGTTGCCGGTATCGGGTCGGCCACGTAGACGTCTCCGACGGAGTCGGTGGCGATGCCCTGGGGGGAAGTCGAACTGGCCGTCGCCGTCGCCGTTGCTGCCCCACTCGCTGATGTGGTCGCCCTTCGAAGTGAACCTCTGGATTCGGCTGTTGCCACCCTCAGAGGCCGAAAATGCTTCGACGAACGCCGACCATCAACTTGCACAGCCGTATGGGGTTGCCCTCCAGAAAGGCACCCGGATGCCAGAGCGGCTGGCTGCCTGGCGATTGACCGTTCGCCTCGCGAGGGCACCGTGCAGCAGGACGGGCGCAACGGTTCCGGATGCCCTCGCAAGGCCCCTCAACCACAAAGACCCCCTGGCGAAAGTGGCCGGTGTGTCGTCCCGAAAGACATAGCGGGAGCCGGGTTCGTCTTAAGGAGAACGCAGACATCCCCGAGAAGGCCGCCACCTGAAGCCGCGGTGCGCGGCGGCTACACCCCTGGCAGCCATGCCTACTTCTTGACCACCGTGACCTTCTTCTTGGCGATCTTGGTACCGGCGTTGGCGGAAGTTGCCTTGATGCTCAGCTTCACCTTGCCGAGTTGCTTGAATAGGATCTTGAGTGCATAGGCCCTGGTCTTACCTGGGACAATCTGGCCCAGCTGCTTAGTGCTGCTGCCGCCATTCAGAGTGGCATTGCCGTTGATTTGAAGCTTGGCCTTGACACCCGTGGCAGTGGCATTGCCGACGTTCTTTACCTTGACCTTGTAGATGCCGTACTTGTTGTTGTTGCCCTTCTTGATCGTGGAGGCGCCATTGATATTCACCTTCAGCTTGGGAGAAGGGCTCCGGTCTGCAAGCAGGACGGCGACGCGGCTGGAGGTGCCTCGTACGCTGGCCGCCAGATCGAGCTTTCCGTCACCATTGAAGTCGGCGGTGGTCAGCCAGGTGCCATAGGAGAAGCCAGTTCCGGCGCTGAATTGGCGGCGCCAGGTATCGGGAAAGGTTCCGTTGCCCTTATTTCGGTGTATTCCGATGGCCCCGTTAAGGTAGAGCACCGCCAAGTCTGGCTTTCCGAAACCGTCGAAGTCTCCACTGACCAGCGAGACAGGGTACTGCCCGTTGGCGGTGTAGCCCTTCGAGGCACCAAAGGATCCATTGCCTTGGCCAAAGAGAACTGAAACGCCGTTGGGGCCGAAATAAGTGGCCACCGCCAGATCCGCTTTACCATCGCCATTGAAGTCGTCACTGATCGGTGCGCGCGGCGCAGTGCCGGTATTGAATTCCTTCTCAGGCCCAAACGTTCCATTGCTCTGGCCGAGCAGGACCGCCACCTTTGATTCAGAGTTGAAACGGGAGTTCTTGAACAGGGTTACGGCCAGATCCGGCCTGTTGTCAGCATTGAAGTCAGCGCTGGTCACCCCGGAAACTCTTCGGGTAAAGGTCAGATCGGTCTTGGCGCCGAAGCTGCCGGTGGTGCCGGTGGTGCCGGTGCCCAGCAGGATCGAGACGCTGTTGTCAGCATCGTTGGCTACTGCCAGATCCGGCTTCAAGTCACCGTTGAAATCGGCGGAGGTCAAATCCAACGGCTCTCCACCAACTCCGAAGTCCGTCTTGCCACCAAAGGTTCCGGTTCCGGTACCGAGCAGGATCGAGACGCTGTCGCTGAAACGGTTGGCAACCGCCAGATCCGCTTTACCGTCGCCGTTGAAGTCAGAGGTGATCACCGCGAATGGATAAGCGCCGGTGGGGAAGTCGGTCTTGACGCCGAAGCTGCCGGTGCTCGTGCCGAGCAGAATCGAGACGGTGTTGTCGTCCCGGTTGGCTACCGCGAGATCCGGATTCATGTCGCCATTGAAGTCGGCGCTGGTCACCGAGTTCGGCCCTTTGCCGGTGTTGAAGTTGGTCTTCTTGGCAAAAAGTGGAGATGCCGAGACGGGCTGAGCGACAACGCGTGAGAGCCAGCAGCAAAGTGCACCAGAAGGAAACCGATCCAGGGCAAGCTGCCTGGTGGAAAACGAACCGCGCGAAGTTGACCATGTACCCCCGGTTCTGCGATAGACGCGGCCCTTGCGATTGCCCACCTGAACACATTTACGCTCATAGCTGATCTCCCCTGTCAGTACGCGCTTCGTGGTTAGTGCGGGCTTCGAGTTCGCGGTCGCTAAACGACCGACGATGCCAGAAGCGGACTCGAAGTGTACAGGCAAAAGGTGAGCCTGTGGCAGAGATTGCCCGAATCTGCACCTGCTGCGGTCAACAAGGACCCTCGGCGAGCGGGTCCTGGTGTCATTCCGGAGGACATGGCGGGGGCCCACTTCGTTTCCCGGGGGACACCCGGTTGGGGGTGCGGATGGCCACCTGAGGCCTCGACTTCAACAGCGGTCGCGCGTTGCTCCCTCTCCACTTTCGCGCCCCCTACTTCTTGACCTTGATCTCCTTCTTCACGGTCCTGCCGCCGGCGTTCTTGGAAGTCACCTTGAAGGAGACTTTGACCTTGCCAGTCTTCTTCGGCACGAGTTTGACCTTGACGGTCGTGGCCTTCCCGGCGGCTATCTTTCCGACCGAAGAGTCTTGAGCTGATGCCCTTGCCCCTGACCTTGACACTCACCCCTTTGGCATTGGCGTTCCCGGAGTTGGTGATCTTGACCTTGTAGGTGGCCTGCTTGCCCTTCTTGACCTTGCTGGGACCGCTCACCTTGACCTTGCTGATCTTGGCCTTGTCAGGGCTGCCGTCCCCGAGCAGGATCGAGACGGAATCATACGTCGGTACCGCTACCGCCAGGTCGGGCTTGCCGTCTCCGTTGAAGTCGGCGCTGATCACCTTGTCGACCGGCCCGCCGGTGACGAATCTCGATTCGTTTCGCGAAGCTCCCGCTTCCATTGCCCAGCAAGACCGCGACCTCGTTGTTGTTGCCGGTGACCGCCAGGTCGGGCTTGCCGTCTCCGTTGAAGTCGGCGCTGGTCAACCGTTCAGGTCAACCGTCAGCGGGGAAGACCTTCGCAGTTGCGAATCCTCCGCTGCCGTCTCCGAGCAGGACCGAGACCTTCGTCGCCGAGGTTGACCGCCGCAAGGTCAGGCTTGCCGTCGCCGTTGAAGTCGTCGCTGGTCAGCCGGAGGGGAACTTTCCAGCGGCGAAGTCGGTCTTGGCCGCGAAGCCTCCGCTGCCGTCTCCGAGCAGGACCGAGACCTTGATGCCATTCGCGATCAGCCAGATCGGGCTTGCCGTCCAAGTTGAAGTCGGCTGAGGCAACCGATCGAGGACTCGCCGGTGGGGAAGTCGGTCTTTGGCCGCGAAGCCTCCGCTGCCGTCTCCGAGCAGGACCGAGACGGTGCGCGAGAAGTCGTTGGTAACCGCCAGGTCGGGTTTGCTGTCGCCGTTGAAGTCGTCTGTCGTCAGCGAGTAGGGATCCTCGCCGGTGGGGAAGTCGGTCTTTGGCCCAAAGCCGCCGCTTCCGTTGCCGAGCAGGACCGCGACGGTGTTCGAGCAGCGGTTGGCGACAGACAGGTCGAGCTTGCCGTCACCGTTGAAGTCGGCGTTGGTCACCGAGAAGGGGGACTTTCCAGCGGCGAAGTCGGTCTTGGGCCCGAAATCCGCCGCTTCCGTTGCCGAGCAGGACCGAGACTATTCGACCCGCGACCTTCGGGGTTGTGAGCCCGACCATCGGATGCTCGATCTCATCCTGGCTCGGATCCTCAAATTGTCTTAATGTGCGCATCGACCTGCCGTCACCCGCCCAGTGGGCAGCGCCGTATCTACGCTCGTCCCAGGACGAGGTCGATGCCGGCCAGCACGAGCTCCAATTCGCTCTTCGCAAGGCGCTCGGCCCGATCTTCGAGCAGGGCTCGATCGATGCTCAGGACCTGGGAGACGTTCGCAACGGAATCCTTGGGCAGGCCCGTTCCCGCGGCGCTCAGGACGACATTTCCAGGCGCGGCCGCCAGCCGCAAGTTGCTGGTCAGCGGAACGACAACCGCCGTAGCGATGCGGCTGGCATTGAATTCTTGATCCCTGGACGACGATACCGGCCGTCGAAATCCGGTCCCGATCCGCGCGGATCTCTCCAGCGATGCCCAACAGACATCGCCCTGGCTGATCACCATTCGGGATCGTTCGAGCGTTCGGCGAGCTGCTTCATCGCCGAACCTGTCCCGATCGGCAGCGAGTTCTTCGGCGACCTCGTCGAGCGCTCCGGTAACGGCCCCCGGTTCCCGCCGGGCTACATAGTCCGCCAGGGCCTCGCGGTAGATCTCGCTGCGGCTCTTGCCCATACGGACAGCCAGCTGATCGGCCTGGGCGAGAGAGGTCATCAGGAATCGATACCGCGGCTTCATAGCATTAGGTATAACCCGGTCCAATCGGCAAAGTCGACGACATGCCTTGAGTCAGCAGGGCAGTTGCCTCGCAATCTAGTGAACCTCAGCGCAACAACCGGCGATCGCCAATACCACTGTCTGAATCCCCCCGATAAACACAAAAGCCCCCTGGCGAGAGGGGGTTCCTGGTGTCGTCCCCGAAGGACAAGGCGGGGGTAGGATTCGAACCTGCGACCTTCGGGTTATGAGCCCGGGTGACGCGGTCAATATGGTCAGCCCGACACGGCAGCAACCCACGAGACCGGAGCCCGGAAGCTCGAGCAATGCAAAGAGATCCATACCCCTCTCGATCCTCGACCTTGCCGCGGTCGGTCGTGGGGAGAGCATCGCCGAGAGCTTTGCCGGCAGCGTCGAGCTGGCCCGCGTCGCGGAACGAACCGGGTACCGACGGGTCTGGTACGCCGAGCACCACAACATCTCCTCGATCGCCTCTTCGGCGACCGCGGTGCTGATCGCCCACATCGCCGGCAACACCGAGACGATCCGCCTGGGGTCGGGCGGCATCATGCTGCCGAACCACTCGCCGATGCTGATCGCCGAGCAGTTCGGCACGCTCGCCACTCTCCACCCCGGCCGGATCGACCTCGGGCTCGGTCGGGCACCCGGCAGCGACCAGGCGACGGCCTACGCGCTGCGCCGCGACCCGGCCGCCGCCGAATCCTTCCCCGCGACGTGGTCGAACTCCAGGGTCTGCTCAGCGACGAGAGCCCGATCCCGGGGGTGAGGGCGATCCCCGGCCAGGGCACCCACGTGCCGCTCTACATGCTCGGCTCCTCGCTGTTCGGCGCGCAGCTCGCCGCCGAACTCGGGCTGCCCTACGCCTTCGCCTCACACTTCGCTCCGCGCGCCCTCCACGATGCGATCGGCATCTACCGCGAAACCTTCAAGCCGTCGGAGCAGCTCGCCGAGCCGTACGTGATCGCGGCGTTGGCGCGATCGTCGCCGAAACCGCCGAAGACGCCGCCGAACAGCTCGACGCGGCCCGCCGCCTGCGGGTCCGGGCGCTGTTCAGCCGCGGCGGCCAGAAGCTGAGCGAGACCGACATCGACTCGATCCTCGCCTCGCCCCAGGTCTGCGGTGATCGACGAGATGCTCACCTACAACGCGGTCGGCACCCCGGACCAGGCCGGTGAGTACCTGGAGAAGTTCCGCGACGACACGGCCGCAGACGAACTGATCGTCGTCCACCAGTCGAACTCGGTCGAAACCCGCCTGCGCTCGGTCGAGCTCCTGACCGAAGCGGTCGATCCGACCGGCGGAGACGAAACGCAGTTCGGCGGCCATCCCTTGTCCGGCTCCCCGGACTGAACGATCTACCAGGGAATCGGCTCGCGGTCCCGGAAGTAGCCGCCGGTCGGGCCGTCGTCGGGCTGAGTTGCCAGCCAGATGGCGGTGTCGGCGCCTTCTTCGATCGAACGGTGAGCACCCGGGCCACCGAGGTCGGTCCTGACCCAGCCTGGACACATCGAGTTGACGAGCACGCCGTTGTCCGCCTCCTCGTTGGCGAACACACGGGTCAGCGCGTTAGGCCGGCCTTTGAGACCCGGTACCCGGGCATGCCGCTACCCATGTCGCTCAGCTGGCCCAGGCCCGAGGACGACGTTGACGATTCTCGGATGCTCGCTCTGGCGAAGCAGCGGCAGGGCGGCCTGGGTCAGGCGCCAGACCCCGAAGAGGTTTATCTCGACGATCTCATGGGCCTGGTCGAGGTCAGCCTCGGCTCCGGACAACCCGTAGTCGGTCAGGATTCCCGCGTTGTTGACCAGGACGTCGAGGCCTTCCGGATCAGCCGAAAGAGCTTCGATCACGCTGTCAACCGACCCCTGGTCCGTGACCTCCATCGCAAGGCCTCGCACCGAGCCGGATACGCCTTCGGACAGCTCCTCGGCTGCCGTCTCGGCCGCCGCAGCGTCTCGCGCGGTGATCACCACCTGGAAGCCCTTCTCGGCGAGGCCTCGAGCGATTCCATGGCCGATTCCGCGAGCCCCACCGCTGATCAATGCTTTTCCCTGGTTCATCGAGAGCATCGTAAGGGCGAGGAAGCTCCGGCTGGCAGCTCCCCATGGACTCGGGGTCAGTCAGCGGTCACTTGAACTGCCACCACCAGGAGCCCCTCGATTCCACTGAAGTCCCGGGCGTTACAGGTGTGCACGGGCAGTCCGTTGGCGATGGCGATGGCGGCGATCATCGCGTCGTAGGCCCGTGCCGAGGTCTTGCGGCCTGAGCTCCTGAGCGAAGCTGCCACCCCGGCGAAAGCGCGGGCAGCCTGGCGGTCAAACGGCAGCGGGTCGAAGTTCTGCTCGGCAAAAAGCAGGTGGTTCTGGCGAGCGATACGGACCGACTCGTCTTCGGCCACCAGGGGTCCGACGGCCAGCTCGGCCAGGGTCACCGCCGTTATCAGCGGAGTTTCCGGCAGGTCCGAGGCGTCCGGCAACCGTTCGAGCGCAATCAGCGTGGACGTGTCGAGGATCCCGGCCGGCATCGTCCGACGGCCCAGACGCCTAGAGGCCCGGATCGATTATGCGGTCGAGATCGGTACGTAGCCCACCGGCATCGACCGGAGGCAGTTCGCGGGATCTCTCAAGCAGAGCTTCGACCGACAGCGCTGGACGCAGTGGCCGAAGTTCAGCCACTTCGCGGCCGTCGCGGGTAATCGTAATTCGCTCGCCACGCTCCGCCCGGTCGATGACATGGCCGCCACGGTTTCGAAGCTCTCGGATGCTCACCTTGGACATGAAGCGAGTGTATCACCCGTGATACACAAGACCTGACGAAGAACCCGATTCAGTCGTCGAGTTCGAGGATGGCCAGGAAGGCTTCCTGGGGTACCTCGACGCTGCCCACGTTCTTCATGCGCTTCTTGCCCTTCTTCTGCTTCTCGAGCAGCTTGCGCTTGCGGGTGACGTCGCCTCCGTAGAGCTTGGCGGTGACGTCCTTGCGCACCGCCTTGACCGTCTCGCGGGCGAGGATGCGGGCACCGACTGCGGCCTGCACAGGGATGTCGAACTGCTGGCGGGGGATCGTCTTGCGAAGGCGGGCGACCAGGTCCTTGCCGTGCTCGTAGGCGAAGTCACGATGGGCGATCACCGAGAGCGCGTCGACCTTGTCGCCGGCCAGCAGCACGTCCACCTTGACCAGATCCGAAACCTGATTTCCGATCGGCTCGTAGTCGAGCGAGGCGTAACCGCGGGTCGATGACTTCAGCACGTCGAAGAAGTCGAGCACGATCTCGGCCAGGGGCAGCTCGTAGCGGATCTGGACCCGGGTCGGGCTGAGGTAGTCCATTCCCTTGTGGGTGCCGCGGCGGATCTGGCAGAGCTCCATCACCGGACCGACGTACTCCGACGGCGCGATGATCGTGGCCGCGATGTAAGGCTCGTCGATCGACTCGATCACACCGGGGTCGGGCATCTCGGTCGGGCTGCGGACCTCGATCGACTCGCCGTTGGTCAGATGGACCGCGTAACGCACGGTCGGGCTGGTCGCCAGCAGTTCGAGGTCGTACTCGCGCTCCAGGCGTTCGCGCACGATCTCCATGTGTAGCAGTCCGAGAAAGCCACAGCGAAAGCCGAATCCGAGCGCGTCGGAGGTCTCCGGCTGCCAGCTCAGGGCGGCGTCGTTGAGGCCCATCTTGTCGAGCGCGTCGCGCAGGTCCTCATAGCGCTCGGTGTCGATCGGGAACAGGCCGCAGAAGACCATCGGCTTGACTTCCCGATAGCCCTCAAGCGGCTCGGCGGCAGGGTTGTCGAGATCGGTGAGGGTGTCGCCGACCCGCAGCTTGGCGACATCCTTGATTCCGGTGATCACGTAACCGACCTCGCCGACGTCGATCTCCTTGACCGGGGTCATGATCGGCCGGAAGAAGCCGATGTCGTCGAGTTCGGCCTCGGTGCCGTTCTGCATCGCGAGGATGTGGCCGTTCTTTTTGAACTTGCCGTCCATCATCCTCACGTAGGCGATCACACCCCTGTACGGGTCGAACTCGGAATCGAAGATCAGCGCCCGGGCCGGCGCAGCCGGATCGCCGCTCGGCGGCGGGACCCGCTTGACGATCGCCTCGAGCACCTCGGGCACCCCCTCCCCGGTCTTGGCCGAGATGCGCAGGATGTCGGCGGGGTTGACCCCGATCAGGTCGCTGACCTCGGCCGCGACGCGGTCGGGCTCGGCACCAGGCAGGTCGACCTTGTTCAGCACCGGGATCAGCTCGAGCCCGTTCTCGATCGCCAGGTAGGTGTTGGCGACGGTCTGGGCCTCGACCCCCTGGGCGGCGTCCACAACAAGCAGGGCGCCTTCGCAGGCGGCCAGGCTGCGGGAGACTTCGTAGGAGAAGTCAACGTGGCCGGGCGTGTCGATCAGGTGGAGGTGGTAGGTCTGGCCGTCCTCGGAGGTGAACTCGACCCGCACCGCCTGGGCCTTGATCGTGATCCCGCGCTCACGCTCGAGATCCATCGAATCGAGCACCTGGGCGCGCATCTTCTTCGGGTCGACCGCCCCGGTTATTTCGAGGATGCGGTCGGCCAGAGTCGACTTGCCGTGGTCGATGTGGGCGATGATCGAGAAGTTGCGAATCAGTTCCATGCGGACTGCGGAGTATGAAGGGCGCGGCCGAGCGGGGACATGCCGTGCCTCAGGGGCAGGTGGCCGGGTCCAGCGGGCCTTCGAGTTCGTAAACCACGGTCGGCGGAGTCGTCAGCACCTCGACCGCATTCGCGTCGTCTTCTATCCACGGAATTTCGCGCGGGAAGGGTCGGTCCGGGTTCTCCCGGTCGAGGGTGAGCACGAGGTAGCGGTAGTCGCCCCGGGCCACCGCGTCACGAAACTGTTCGCAGGAGTCGGTCTTGACGAAGCCGCCGTGAGGACCGGGTACGCCCAGGTACTGCACCTCGTTGTCGAGCTCGGTGCCGAAGAACGGGTACTGGCGCGTCGCGTTGGTGGCGATCGACTCGCCTTCCACCCCCCGCGCCCACACGAATGCCCGGGACAGGCCGGCGGTTGTGAACTCGGGGCTGGCGTAGCGGTTATCGAAGTAGCGGTTCTGCACCCCGAAGCCGACGATCACCGCCAGCACCAGCAAACCGGCCGCCGCCGCGATGCCCGTTCGGGAACGGGCAAACCGTGAAGGTGCCGGCCGGCCGGTCAGCAGGACCGCCGCGACCAGTGCCGCGAACAGCGTTGCGGCGGCGAAGGCGGCAGCCAGCAGTTCGACGAAGCCCCAGGAGCGGCCGGCAAAAACGACGAAGGGGGTCAGCAGGATCAGCGCGCCCATCGCGGTCCAGTTGGAAAACCGGTCCCGCCGGCCAATCGCCGCTCCAAGCATGGCCATTGCTACGGCCAGCGCAGGGGCCAGGTAGCGCAGGCCGGAGACGAATCCTGCCGGCTCACCGGCCGGGCCCGAGGCCGAAGTCGGCGCGGCGATCCAGGCCAGGGCAAGGGCCAGCGCAACGATCGCGCCGATCCGGCGGGCCGGGTCCGAATCACGCCAGAGGCTCAACCCGACCCCGACGACGGCGAGCACGATCAACAGCGGCCATCCCTGACCGAAGGCGTCGGCCAGGCCGGGAAAGAACCAGTCCCTGACCACGCCGGGGTCAGTCAGGTAGCTGAGCACCGATGCCGCGTCGCGGCCGCCGAGTTCCTGGTCGGGCGCGGGCAGGCCGAGGCGGTCAATCCAGGGCAGGGGGTTGCCGCTCTGAATCAGGTTTCGCAGGTACCAGTATCCGCCGGTGGCGGCGAGCCCGGCCAGGGCGATCCATGCCGCACGACCGCGCCTGCCCTCCCCGGCCAGGTAGATCCCGCCGGCGGCCAGCGCGATCGCCGCCGGGATGAAGTTGATCTTGGTTCCGGCGGCCAGTCCGGCTGCCAGGGCGACCACAATCAGCGGGCCGGTGTTGATCCGCCGGTTGCCGGATACAGAGTTGACCAGGACCGCCAGCCCGGCCAACAGGAAGAAGACTCCGACGATGTCGTTGCGGGCTTCACCGGCCTGATCGGCCATCGCCGCCGTGCCGAGCACCAGCGCCACTCCGGCGAGCGAGACCGGGGCACCGCCGTACCGGCGGCCGATGGCCCAGGCGGCCAGCAGGCAACCCCCGAGCCAGCCGAGGTTGACCAGTGGCGAGAGCAGGTCGTTTCCGAAACCGAGAATGCCGATTGCGTGGACCAGTTCCGAGTTCTGGGGATAGAACCAGCTGAGGAACTGCGGTGCGACGAAGTGGAGCGAGAAAGTGTCTCCTGAAGCCGCGAAGCCCGCCGCGAAGGGGCCGTGGTACCAGGTCGAGTCGAAGCCGGTCATGCCGGTACCGAGCTTGTTCCAGACCTCGACCATGAAGAGGCCCACGACGACCGAAGCAATGGCCAGCCCGACTGCGGTGAGAAGCAGTGAGGCCCTCCCGGATTCAGACCCCTCGCGGTCAGGGGCGTCGGTCAAGGGGGCTTCGACAGACTGCAGCTTCCTCCCCTTCGATCCCGATGCCGGAAGACGGTCACCCTCCCGCCAGAGCAGGACCGCTCCGAGCACCAGGAGCGGCAGGTAGAGCCAGACGGTGAGCAGGCCGAAGGTGCCGAGCGCGAGGGCGGTGACCACGGCGACCGCGACGCCGAGAATGCCGGCGCCGATCCAGCGCGGCGGACCGGACAGGTCTGTCAGCAGCGCGTCCGCCAGCCGCGAAGCGATCGCTGCCAGCGAGGCCAGCCCGATCAGCGTCGCGGCGACGCCGAGAATGTAGGCACCGGCTGTCACTGCCGTCGGCGGGCCAGGGAAAGGATCTGGTCGAGTTCCGGAATGCGCAGCAGGCGGGAGCAGGCGACGTAGGCGATCCCGCCCAGCCCGAGCGCGACCGAGACAGCTATCACCTGGCCACCGAGGCCCTGGCCGAGCGCCTGGTCGAGCAGATCCCACGACTCATAGCTGACCCCGGCGAGCAGCACCGACCCGACCGCAACCCGCGCTGTCGTGGAGATGAAGCGCCTGGCTTCGATCCCCCCGAGTCTGGAGCGCAGGATTACGACCTGGGCGACCACGGAAAGAGTGGTTGCGATCGCGGTCGCGGCGACGATGCCGGCGACCCCGTACGGCTTGTAGAGGAGAAAGGAGGCGAGCCCGGTGACCACGAGATTGCCCGCGGCGATCCCGGTCGGAATCCACGGCTGCTGCAGGCCGAAGAAGGTACGGCTGAGCAGCAGGAACATGCCGTTGGTCGGCAGCGAGAACGCGAACCAGAACAGCGCCGTGGCAACAAGGGTGGTCTGCTCGGGCCCGAACTCGCCCCGCTGGTAGACGATCCGGATCATCGGCTCCGAGAGCACAAGGATGGCGGCGGTGGCCGGCAGCAGGATGAAGACGATCTGACGCATGCCCTTGCCAAGTGTCTCGCGCAGGTTTTCGTAGTCCCCCCGGCTGGCGAAACGAGCCAGGGTCGGGAACAGCACGGTGGCGATCGCGACCGAGAAGATGCCCTGCGGAAGCTGGTAGATGCGAAAGGCTTTGTCGATTGCCAGCCGGCGCCTGATCGCTGACCAGGGAGCCGAAGAAGCTGTTGACCAGAAGGTTGAAGTTGATCAGGCCCAGGCTGAGCGTGACCGGCACCATCAGCAGCAGGACGCGACGCACGTTCGGGTCCTTGAAATCGACCTTGAAGGTGAACTTGAACGGGGTATGGCGCAGGTCCCAGGTCGGGATCGCCAGCTGGACCACCGTGCCCGCGACGACGCCGATCGCGTAGGCGTAGATCTGCTTGTCCTCGGGGAAGAGCGGCACCGTGCCGACGACCACCGCGATGATCGTGATGTTCCAGAACAGCGGCGAAATGGCGAATGCACCGAAGCGGTCGTAGCTGTTGAGGATGCCGACCACGACCCCGGTCACCCCGAGCAGAACGAGGATCGGGAAGATGATCTGGGAGAGCACCACCATCAGGCTCTCGATCTCCCCGGTGAACCCCGGCGCAAACAGAGGCATGATCAGGCCGGCGAAGACGATGAAAAAGGCGGTGATCGCGCCCAGCACCATGGTCACCAGCAGCAGCATGGTCGAGGCCATGCGGAAGGCCTCCTTGAACTTGCCCTGCTCGATCTGCTCGGTGAAGATCGGCACGAAGGCCGGCTGCAGGGCGGCGTCGGCGAAAAGCGCACGGATCAGGTTCGGCACCTGGAAGGCGACGGTGAAGGCTGACATCGGCCCGGAAATGCCGAAATAGCTCGCTGCGACCACTTCCCGGACCAGGCCGGCGATTCGCGAGGCCGCAGTGGCGATCGAGAAGAAGGCCGTGGAGCGGGCCAGCTTGCCCGGCCTGGCCGGCGGTCGCGCGCCCTCCGGAGCGCTTTCGGCGGGCTGACCTTGCCCGGGAGCGTCTTCATCGACCCCGGCACCGGCTTCCCGCTCGGACTCCACCTCGGCTACGAGCGGGCCGATCAGGACCGAGGAGACACCGCCTTCACCACCAATCTCAGCGATCTGTTCGAGCGTCGAATGCGCGCGTTCAGGAGCCGCAGGCGGCTCTACAGCGCGTTCAGCCCGCTCGCGAGCAGCTCGAATCGCCTGCTCGGCAGCAGCTGCAGCGGCCTCGAAAGAGTCGAGTCCGTCGGCCCCGTCGGGGTCTCTATCGGGGTCGGGTGGCGTTTCCAAGCTCGCTATCGGTATAGTCGGCGACCGCTCGTGAGGGGATTCCCTCCTCAGCGAGCAGAAAACAGATCATGGCCAACATAGCCTCACAGAAAAAACGAATCCTCCGCACCGAGCGCGAACGCGTCGAGAACCGACGCATGACCAGCGCCATCAAGACCTACTTCAACCGGCTCGAAAAAGCTGCTGAAGAAGGGGACGCCGAAGCGATCGCGGCCGAGCACAAGGTGCTCGTCTCCAAGATCGACAAGGCCGTCCAGCGTGGCGCGATCCATCGTCGCAACGGTGCTCGCAAGAAGTCCCGCGCCTCGCGCGTGGCTGCCGGCACGGCTTCCTGAAGTAGCTCCGCCCCCCGACGAAGCGCCTGATTCAGGCGCTTTCATCTGTGGCTGCGATCAGGGCCAGATCCAGGGCGAGTTCATCCGGGTACTCGGCCCCGCCGCGGGTCCAGAGTTCCAGGTCGGACATCGCGATGGTTGCGTCCCGGACCGCCTCCAGTGAGGTGCCGCGCACCGATTCCATCAGCGGCCTGACCAGAAACGGCGGCAGGCCCAGCTGGCGCTCGACCTGATTCGGCGGCACGCCTGCGTCGATCAGGGCCAATGCCTTCTGGGCCCGGCGCAGGCTCGATGCGGCCTTGTAGACAGTGCTGCCGGCGCTCTCCCCCTCGGCGATCTTGCGCTCGGCCATACGGATAGAGGCGACCCGGTCTCCGCCGACAATGGCGTCGGCCAAGGCGAAGCCACCGGTCTCACCGGAGTCGGTGACCATCTCGCTGACGTCCTCGGCGTCGACCCGCCCGCCCGGCCCCGCCCAGAGCGCCAGCCGGTCCAGTTCGTTGTCAAGCCGGGTGAGCGAGTCACCGAGGTGTGAAATCAGCAGTCTGGCCGCGTCAACCGACAGTTCGAAACCACGGGTTCGAGCGGCCTCGACCAGGTGGCCCGGAAGGCGCTCCCCGCTCGGCGCCTCGAAGCCGAGGGCCTCGCCGCCCGCCTTCTTGACCGCCTCCATGATGCCCGCCGGCACCTTGCCTCGGGCGATCAGGACCACTGTTACATCCGGTGGCAAAGCCCCCAGGGCTTCACAGACCCTCCTGGCCTGGTTCTTGCCCCACTTCTCCACCTGGTCGGCCATCAGATAGCGGCGGCCAGGCATCAGCGACAGCGACATGATCGCCTCGGCCAGCGCGTCGGCGTCCGGGCTGCCCCGGTTCTCCAGCGGATCGAACACCTCCAGGGAACCGGCGGCGTCCCCATCCTCGGCCCGGCTGCGCAGGCGACTGCGCGCCCGGTCGATCTTCGCCTGATCGGTGCCGTGGATCAGGTACGCCGGTTTCATCTGGTCCGTCACCCCTCCATTCTGCCGCCTCCGGCGGCGGCCCGGCCTGACAGCCCCCACAGCCGCCTCGGGAGTCGGTCAACAGTGCGATCAGCGGCCGGTCTCTACCGACAGGCCGTCATCGCTCAACACCAGCGAAACCGTTCCGTCGCGGTCGGTCCTCAGGACCTCGGGAACCGCGGTCTCCAGGGCGTCCATCGTGTCCTGAGTCGGGTGCCCGTAGGTGTTGTCGGCCCCGACCGAGATCACCGCGAGCCCGGGGCTGGTCCGGGCCAGGAGCCGCGGCAGGCCGGCGTCATCGCTGCCGTGATGGGCCACCCTCAGCACATCAAGCGGTCCCGGGTCGACCGGCACGGCTTCTGCCTCACCGTCTCCCGTCAGCAGGATCCGGTAGCCGTGCCAGCTGACCAGCAGAACGATCGAGCGGTCGTTGCGGTCGGCCGGAGGCGTGAAGTCAGGAGTCCGCGGCGGTGGCCAGAGGACCTCGAGCGTCACCGGCCCCAGCCGCATGCTCTGACCTTCGGAAACCATGCGCAGCCGGGTCTCGCTTCCTCTTGCCTGACTGAGCAGGTCCTTCGGTATGCCGTCGAAGAGGCAACTGTTCACCTCGTACTGGTCGAAGACTTCGTAGAGCCCGCCGACATGGTCAAGGTCGGCGTGGGTGGCCAGGACCCCCGACAGGCGGTCCACTCCGGCGGAGTCGAGCGCCGCGGCGATTCCGCCGCCCGGTGGACCACCATCGACCAGGAACGGATCGGCTCCATCGGCGCGGATCAGGGTCGCGTCGCCCTGGCCGATATCGAGGATCTCGATCCGAGCGCCTCCCGGCGGCGGTTCGGGGAGCCCGCGTCGTCCCGAACCGGGATTCAGGAGGGCGACCAGCGCGACAACGAGGATCAGTCCGGCCAGTGCGGAAACCGTGCGGCGGCGAAGCCTGGAGTGGCGTTCCGCCGGAGGCAACTCAACCTGTTCATCCGCGAGAGCGCGAGTCAGATGAAGGCAAAATCCAACGAGGGCTGCGAGCACCAGGTAGACGATTGCCAGAGCGGCTGCGGAGCCGATCGCCACGTCGAAAACAGCCCATGAAGGACGGCCGAACCAGGCTGCGACCTGAGCGATGTAAGCAAGCAGGACCGAGTTGAGCAGGTTGAACGGAACCGCCAGACCGGTCCATATCTGCCCCAGTGCCGCCGAAAGCATGCCCAGCCACATCGCCGGTGCCACCGCCGGCAAGGCGGCCAGATTGGCCACCACGGTCGCGCTCGGCAGCCGCTCGAAATGAAACGCCATCAGCGGCGCAGTCGCAATCGTGGCGGCGACGGTTACCGCAGCCCCGTCCACGACCAGTCGGGCGGCCTGGCCCGATGGAACGCCGACGAAGCCGCCGATCCGGCGGGCCAGGGGTCCCGACAACAGCCCGATGCCGATCACCGCGGCGAAGCTCATCTGCCAGCCGACGTCTGCCCCCGCCCTCGGGTTGGCCAGCAGCGTCACAGCCGCGGCGAGCGCGATCACGTAGAGGCGAGAGACCGGCCTCGTCGCCGCCAGCGCGGCCAATCCGGCAAGTCCCATCACCCCCGCCCTCTGGATCGAGGGACCGCCTCCCGCCAGTGGCACGTAGACCGCAATCAGCAGCGCCAGCGCCGCGATCCTGGCCCTCGGTCCGAAGCCGGCGAAAGCAAGGAGCGGAAGCGCGAGCAGACAGAGCAGGACCACATTCTGCCCGCTGACGGCCAACAGATGAGCGAGTCCGGAGTTCTGGAAATCCGCCACTGTGAGCGGGTCGATCCGCTGGTCCTGGCCGAGTACGAAACCCAATGCCAGTGCGGTTTCCCGCTCCGGCATCGAAAGGCTCAGGGCAGCCTCCGCCCTGCCCCTGATCCGGTCCAGCACCCCCTCCACCCCGCCCCGCCTGACACCGGTCAGCTCGACCGAGTCGGCGCGAAGCATCATCGCCAGCCCCTGACGGTCGAGATTCGGCCTGTACCACGCGGGTGCCTGTCCGACGGTGCCACTGATCGCCAGGCCGGTCCCGGGGGTGATCCCCGCTGGAACCTGGACCGACTCGACCATCACCCGGCCCCGGTCGGAGTCGAAGACGAACCGGCTGACCCCGCGCGAGGTACGCGGCGCTGTGCCGGCAGCGCCGGTCAGCTCCACTTCCGTGCCAGCCTCGATCCTCAGCGCCGCTTCATCGATCGCGGCCAGACGCGCCCCTCCGGCAACCAGACCGACAAGGGCTGCCGCAGAAAGAACTATCGCTGTGCCGCCCGGGCTAATCCTGCCGCGATCGGTCAGCAGTACCAGCAGGCAGACAAGGCCGACCGAGGCTTCCAGCAGCCCGCCGGGCGGCGACCAGAAGGGCGACGCCGCAAGCCCGATCGCGACGCCGGCCACGGCGGCAAGCCGCCAGCCTCCGGCGACCAGCGCGCCGCGCACAGGCTCCAGAGCTTTGCTCAGGGCTGCAGGCGTGACTTCAGCGCCTCCATGGTCACCGGGCCGATTCCTGTGACCTGGTCGAGTTCGTCAATCGACGACACCCCGCCCTGGCTGTCGCGGAACTCGAGGATTGCGGTCGCGGTCACCGGGCCGATGCCTTCGATCTCTTCGAGATCCGCCTGGGTGGCAATGCCGAGGCTGATCGGGGCATCGGGGACTGCGGCTGCCGTCGGGGCGTCCCCGGCTCCGGGCGGCCCGGCTGCCACTGCGCCGGCCCGGACCGGCACCACAACCTGCTGGCCGTCAGACAGCAGCGCAGCGCGGTTGATGCCGGCCGCGAAGGCGTTCTGCGAGGCACCTCCGGCCCGCCTGATCGCGTCGATCACCCGCTGGCCGTGACGGAAGCTGTACACACCGGGACGATTCACAGCCCCGGAGACATCGACCACGATGCGCCTGTCACCTGCCTCGAACCGGAGCCCGTCAGCCCCGGGATCGCCGCTGGCTTCTGCGCCCACCGCGGTACCGCCAGAAGCTTCACTGCCAGCCCTCGATCCGCCCGCGAATGCGCCGGTCGAAGGATCCTCCGAATTCAATGAGTTCCAGCCGACCAGCAGCAGGACAGCGGCCATCGCGACGTAGCCGGCGACGCGATATGGAGATACGGACGCCATGGAGCCACGCTGACCCGGAAACGCTCAACTGTGGTGAACATCTATGACAAGTCCCCGACGGAACCGTCAGGGAACCGCAACTTGCGTCGCGCATCCCTTCATTCGCCCCGCGGACCAGCGATTAGACTCCAGACTCGTCGTAAACCGGAGGGAGCAGACGCTTGAAATACAGATCCGTTTCGCGAAGTATTCTCGCAGCCGCCGTCGTTCTGGTTGCGTCACTCGGTCTCTCCGTGGCCGCGAGCCCGGCCGCGAAGCAGAAGGATGTCTACTGGCTGAGCCTGAGCGGCGGATCGTCAATCGCGCCGGACTACGTGTTCTTCACAGCGAACTCCGGTGGATTCGTCAAGAACCTCAAGTGGAAGCACTGGGGCGCCAGGAAAACCGTCGGTCGCGGAACCTTCGGCACCACCGCTCCATGCAACGGTCGCCCCTGCCCCAAGGGACCCGCACGCCTGGTCCTGCGCAAGCCGGTTCGCTGCACTCCCGCCACCGGAGACAAGCAGGGCAAGAGAATCCTGGTCTACCGGAAGGGCTTCCTCCACTACCCGAAGTGGAATGGAAAGCGCCTGGTGGCCAACGTCAGCGACCGGACCGGCTGGGGAGTCTGTCGTCAGTCGTTCCGCTAGCGCTCAGGCCGGTTTGACCACCAGGTTGACCAGCTTGCCGGGCACGACGATCTCCTTGATCGTCTCGGTGCCCTCAAGGTGGCGGACGACGTTTTCGGCCTGCTTTGCCAAGGCCAGGATCTCGTCCTTGCCGGCTCCGTCGGCGACCTCGATCCGATCACGCACCTTGCCGTTGACCTGAACCACGATGGTCACGGTGTCGGAGCGCAGCATTTCCGGGTCGGCGACCGGCCAGGCGGACTCCCAGATGCGCTCGCCGGTCATCTGCTCGTAGACCTCGGCGGCCAGATGCGGGGCGAAGGGCTGGATCAGGGATGCGGCCGTGGCGACCGCAAAGCGCAGGGCTTCAATTCCGGTGTCGTCATCTCCGGTATCGGCCAGCAGGCCCTCCTTGGTCCGATAGGTCTCATTGACCAGCTCCATCACGGCGGCGATCACCGTGTTGAACTGAAAGCCGCGGTTGAAGTCTGACGTGGCCTTGTCGATCGCCCAGTGGGCCTTGGACAGCAGCTCGCGTGACTCGCCGACTGCCCGGGCGCCGAGGTCATCAGTCAGCGACTTTGGCTCACCGGCTGCGGCCGCGACCTCGCCGCTCACCCGCCAGAGCCTCGACAGGAAACGGTGCACGCCTTCGACCCCTTCATCGGTCCAGTCACCGCCGCGCTCGGGCGGCCCCATGAAGCAGACGTAGGTCCGGGCGGCGTCGGCGCCATGACGGGCGACGTACTCGGCCGGGCTGACCGTATTGCCCTTCGACTTCGACATCTTCGCCCCGTCGCGGGTGATCATGCCCTGTGTGAACAGGTTTGCGAAGGGCTCGACCACGCCGACGTGACCCATGTCGGCCAGCGCCTTGACGAAGAACCGGGCGTAGAGCAGGTGGAGGATGGCGTGCTCGACCCCGCCGATGTACTGGTCGACCGGCATCCAGTGGTCGACCGCTTCACGTGAGAAGGCAGCTTCGGTATTGCCGGCATCGAGATAGCGCAGGTAGTACCAGGAGGAGTCGACAAAGGTGTCCATCGTGTCGGTCTCCCGACGCGCCTCGCCGCCACATTCCGGGCATTTCGTCTCGACCCAGTCGGTGGCGGCCTCGAGCGGGCTCTTGCCCTTGGGCGCGTAGTCCTCGACCTCGGGCAGCTCGATCGGCAGCTGATCCTCGGGCACCGGCACGGTGCCGCAGGCGTCGCAGTAGACGATCGGGATCGGCGCACCCCAGTAGCGCTGGCGCGAGACCAGCCAGTCGCGCAGACGAAAGTTGATCGAGGAGTCGCCCCGGCCCTCTTCGGCCAGCCAGGCGACGATCTGCTCGTAGGCGTCCCGGTTGTTGAGGCCGTCGAATCGGCCGGAGTTGACCATCGGGCCTTCGCCGATATAGGGCAGGGCCTCCGGGTCGATCTGCTCATCTCCGGCGACCGGCTCCGCGGGCGCGTCGATCACACGACGGACCGGCAGGTCGAAGGCCTTGGCGAAGGCGAAGTCGCGCTCGTCGTGGGCCGGGACGGCCATCACCGCTCCGGTGCCGTAGTCCATCAGCACGTAGTCGGCGACGAACATCGGGATTTCTTCACCGTTTACCGGATTGGTGACGGTGCGACCGAGCGGCACGCCGGTCTTCGGACGTCCTTCGTCGCCGCGGGCCTGGACCGACTCGCGGGCGACCGAGTTGACGTATTCACGAACCGCCCCCTCGGCTTCAGTTCCTGCGACCAGTCCCTCGAGTTCGGGATGCTCGGGCGCGATCACGAAGAAGGTCGCTCCGAACAGCGTGTCGGGACGGGTGGTGAAGACCGGGAACTCGAGGTCGGCGCTCTCGCAGCGGAAGGTGACTTCGGCGCCCTCGGATCGACCAATCCAGTTCTTCTGCATCGTGATCACATGCTCGGGCCAGGTGTCGAGCTTGTCGAAGTCGGCCAGCAGCTGCTCGGCGTAGGCAGTGGTGCGGAAGAACCACTGGCGCAGGTTGCGGGTGACGACCTCGGTGCCGCAGCGCTCGCAGCGGCCGTCTACTACCTGCTCGTTGGCCAGCACAGTCGCGTCCTTCGGGCACCACTGAACCGGCGCCTGGGTGCGGTAGGCGAGCCCCTCGCGGAAGAGCTGCAGGAAGATCCACTGGGTCCAGCGGTAGTACTCGGGGGTGTGCGTCGCCAGTTCGCGCGACCAGTCGATCGAGATGCCCCACTCGGTGAACTGGCGGCGAAAGGAAGCGATTGATTTCTCGGTGGCGACCAGCGGCGGCACCCCGGTCTTGATCGCGTTGTTCTCCGCCGGCAGACCGAATGAGTCGTAGCCCATCGGGTGGATGACCTCGAAGCCGTTACGGCGGCGAAAGTGGGCGATCGCGTCGCCGACCGAGTAGCACTTCAGGTGTCCGACATGGGGCTCGCCGGACGGGTACGGCAGCATCTCGAGCACGTAGGACTTCGGCTTCGAGTCGTCGTATCCGGGGTCGCCGGGGTTGGCGACCTGCCAGGTACCCTCGTCGGCCCAGACACGCTGCCATCTGCCCTCGATCTCGCGGGGTTCGTATCTGCTGCTCATCGCGCGCACTCTATTTTGAACCGTCGTCCAGCGACTCGAGCAGGCGAATGTCGGCCAGATCCTGCGGTCGTCCAGCGACATCGAGGTCCTGCGTCACCCTCTGCCCCCCGTGCGCCTGCACGGCGATTCCACCGATGGTCACGTAGTCAACCCGGTGCTCGTTCAGAACCCGAAAAAGCTCGCGAGCATCAAACCGGCCGGTCACTTGGCCGAGGCCGAATTTTTCTGAGCCTCAGTCATCCCGGCCCTGAGTTCCGAAGCCACCAGGTTCCAGCTGAGAGCGAGCTCCAGCCGTTCTGCCATTGGCCGTCGTCGGGATTCCAGAACGGCTTCCGGCACCTCCCGTGGCTCGCGACAGGACGCCCCTTCGGAGCCGCACACATCCATTGATTCGCGGACTTCCATTCGTTCAGGGTAGCGGCCGAACGGCCTGAGACCTCGTTTCAGTCGACAGCGGGGCGCCACTGCCGGACGTCGGGCAGGACCTTCAGACGGGGCTCGACCTGGTCGCGGATCGACTCGAAATCAGGCGGCAGGGAGAGTCGCTCGCCGAGGTGGTCGGCGTCTTCGTCGGTGGCGAAGCCCGGACCCATCGTCGCCAGTTCGAACAGCACCCCTCCGGGTTCCCGGAAGTAGATCGCGCGGAAGTAGAAACGATCGATCACCGGCGTTGCGTAGAGACCGGCCCCGGAGACATGGGCCTGCCACTCGTCCTGGTCTTCGAGGCGGGTCGCCCAGGCGACGTGGTGAACGGTGCCTGCACCGGGGATCTGGCGCTCCTCAGGCGCCGGATCGAGGATGTACAGACCGGAGCGGCTCTCGCCCGCTACCGACCAGGCCCCGTCGCCCTGATCCTCAAAGTCGAGCACTTGCGAAAGCACCTGGACAGTCACGTCGGGAGCCGACGAGTAGGCGCGAACCCCGTGGAAACCTCCGATCGCAAACTCCGGCGGAACCTCACTGTGCTGTGGCTGAAGCAGATCTTCCGGCCCGTCATAGACCAGAAACTCGTGAGTCAGGCCTTCGGGGTCAGCGAAGAGCAGGCTGCCGTCGCCACGCTCGCAATGCGTGCCGGCCGTGGTCAGCCGCTCCTGCCAGTAATCAAGTGACAAGCCCGAGGGCAGCCGCCAGAGGATCCGGTGGATCATGCCCGCGCCGGCGCGCCCCGGGCGAGCCCCCGGGTACTCGAAGAAGGTCAGGTCGAAACCCGAACTGCCCTTCTCGTCGCCGTAGAACAGGTGGTAGACGGACGGATCGTCCTGGTTGACCGTCTTTTTGACCATGCGCATGCCAAGAAGGCCGACGTAGAACTCGACGTTGCCCGGCGCGTCGCCGGTTATGCAGCTGATGTGGTGTACGCCGTTCAGATTCGTTCGACTCATAAGCCAAAGATACCGCCCCCGCCAACCCGGCCCGAACGGCCACGGTCCGCCGTCGCCGGGTACGATCACGTCCATGGGAATACTTGAAGCCTCAAGCACCGTCGAAGTAGAAGCCGCGAGCACGCGCTGCTACGAAATCATCTCCGACCTCGCGAATACGCCGACCTGGCAGGAAGCGATGATTTCGGCTGAAGTCCTGAAGAAGGATCCGGAGGGCCGGGCCGCCCTGGTGGAGATCAAGTCCGACGCCAAGGTGCGCACCGTCACTTCACACATCGCCTTCTCCTACCAGCCCGAAACCGGCATGACCTGGGAGCAGATAAAGGGCGACATGAAGTGGATGACCGGCTCCTGGGCGCTCGAGGAACTGGAAAGTGGCCTCACGCGGGCGACTTACGCGCTCAAGGCAGATACCGGCCGCATGCTGGGTCTGCTGCTGAAGGGCCCGGTCGAAGACAAGGTCAAGGGCTGGCTGACCAACGACGCGACCGCCGGCCTCAAGAAGCACGCCGAAGGCGGCTCTGCCTGAGGCTCAGCCCTGCTCGGTGAGCGGGCCGTAGGTATCCGGCCGCCTGGTCCCGAGAAACGGGAACAGGTCGAGCCAGTCCTTGCGCTGATCGAGGTCCAGGTCGGCGACGATGACCGCCGCCCGGTCGCGCGGAGCCTGGGCAAGGACCCGTCCGTAGGGGTCGGAGATGAAGGATGAGCCGTAGAAGGTCAGCGGGTCTTCGCTGCCGATCCGATTGACGGCGATCATGAAGGTTCCGTTGGCGATGCCGTTGCCGACGATCACCCGCTCCCAGAGCGGCTCGGTGTCGAAGCCGGGGTGGTCGGGTTCGGAACCGATTGCGGTCGGATAGACGATTACCTCGGCACCACCGAGCGAGTACGCCCGGGCGAGTTCGGGGAACCACTGGTCCCAGCAGGTCGGAAAGCCGAAGCTGGCCTCACCCACGCCGATCACCGGATAGCCGGTGTCGCCGTGCCGGAAGTAGCGATCCTCGTAGTAGCCGGCCGTGATCGGGATGTGGAGTTTGCGGGTGCGGGCGATCAACTCGCCACCCGGAGCGACACAGATCGCGGTGTTGAAGCCGATGCCGCCGTCGTCGACTCGCTCGTAGAGCGAAGCGTGGACATGGGAACCGGTCTCAGCGGCCATTTCGCGAGCGAAAGTCGTGGTCGGGCCGGTCTCGACGTCTTCCGTCATGGCGGCAGCTTCCTCAACCCGGTCCTCGGTCACCGCAAAGTAGGGCGAGAGCGTCAGCTCCTGAAGACAGACGATCTCCGCGCCCTGGCCCGAGGCCAGCCTGATTCCTTCGGCCAGCGACTCGAGGTGCTCGTCGGGGTCCGGGTACCACTGCTGCTGAACCAGACCTACCCTGAAAGGCTTGCGGCGAGGTTCTTCAACCCGGGCCAGTGACTCCGGCGGCGGGCCGGTCGCGTCGATCAGTTCAAAGCGTCCCTCGCTCATCCGGCCGGCACCTGCTGGGTGATGCAGTGGATTCCGCCGCCACCGAGAGCAAGAGTGCGGCCATCAATCCCGACCGGTTCACGGCCCGGATACAGCTCACCGATCCTGCGAAGCGCTTCGGTATCCATGTCCGGATCCATACCGGAAACCGGCACGATCAGCGCTCCGTTCGCGACGTAGAAATTCGTATACGGCACAACCACGCTGCCGCCATCTTCGCCCGGGATACGTGGCAGCAATTCGAACTCGGTCACCTCGACCCCGGCCTTCTCCAGCCTGGCCACGTTCTCCCGGGTTCCCTCCCAGTTGTGGTCTGACTTCCCGGCAACCGTCTGGAGCATCGCTTTGCCCGGTTCGAAGAAAGCACAGATGTTGTCGACGTGACCGTCGGTATCGACGTCCTCAATCAACCCGTCCTTGAGCCAGATCGTCTTGTCGGTGCCGAGTCTGATGCGCAGTTCCTGATCGATCGCGTCCCGATCGAGGTCGGGGTTCCGGGTCGGGTCCAGCAGGCACTGCTCGGTCGTGACCAGCAGGCCGGCGCCATCGACCGCGATCGAGCCGCCTTCCAGCACCATGGGGCTCTCGATCCGACGGATACCCAGGTGGCTGAGGAGAGCCTCGGAGATCGCCGCGTCGTTGTCGAACGGCGTGAAGGCTTCGCCCCAGGCGTTGAAGCGGAAGTCGACCCCGGCGCGCTCGCCCTGGCCGTCGGTGAGGACAATCGGACCCGAATCACGGAGCCAGGAGTCGTCGATCGGCAGCTCGAGCACCTCGACGTTGTCTGCGGGAACCCGCGAGCGCGCGTCGGCAGCCTGAGAGGGGTCGGCAACCAGCAGCACGGGTTCAACTGCTGCGATCGCCGCCACGACCTCGGCATGCGTGTTTCGCGCATCCTCGATCGTGGTGCCGCGCCAGGCGTCCTCGCGCTGAGGCCAGGCGACAAGGGTCAGTTCGTGCTCAGCCCATTCAGCCGGCATGCTGAGGCTGACTCTGGCCTCTCCAACTTCTGCCTCCGGGAAAGAACTCATGAAAGCGATGTTACCCGCCCCCGGCACCGAGCCGCCGGTCGATGTGGCGCTGTCTGATCGAGTGGAGCCGAGGGGGATCGAACCCCTGACCTCCGCCATGCCATGGCGGCGCTCTTCCAGCTGAGCTACGGCCCCGAATCGTGAAGCGACGGCCATTTTACAGCGATCGGCCCGGGACACCGGACCGGTCGGGTCTCAGGCTGCGGGAATCGACTCCTGGTCAGCCTCACCGGGCGGGCTGAGCTCCAGCTCGAGCCGGGGCGCTTCGTGCCAGAGGTCTTCCAGGTCGTACTTGCCGCGGGCATCTTCGGTGAAGACGTGAAATACGCAGTCGAGATAGTCGAGGACCCGCCAGCCGACGTTGTCGGAGCGGTCGGGGTTGGAGGGAAGCAGCGAGTGCTCGCGCTTCATCCGGATGTGGACCTCGTCGGCGATCGCCTCTGCCTGGCGGTCGTTGCGCGCCGTGCAGATGACCAGGTAGTCGGTGTAAGCAACGAGTTCGCGCATGTCCAGAGCGACGATGTCGCCTGCCAGCTTGGCATCGGCGAGTCGCACGACCTCGGAAGTCAGCTCTTCACTGTTCAGACTCATATAGCCCTTCATTGTCAATGATTTCCAGTACCGCCGCAGGCACCATGCCTTCTGCGCTCCGGCCGGCCGCGACCGTTTCGCGAACCAGGCTGGATGAAAGGTCCACTTCGGGCATCCCGATGATCTCAAGCCGGTCCTCGGCCCCGAGCCGGTCGAAGACCGCCCGGACTTCCCCCCCGGTGACATCCGGGCGTGGTGCGACGGCGACCCGTGCCAGTTCGAGAATCCGCTCCGGACGTTTCCAGCCGCCGAAGCCCCTGGCCGTGTCGGCGCCCATCAACAGGTGGAACTCGCTTTGCGGATTCTCGGCTGCAATCTGCTCAAGCGTCTCATGCGTATAGGACGGTCCTTCCCGTTCGATCTCACGGGTTGAGACCTCAACCCCGCCAAGTCCGGCGAATGCGGCCCTGGTGAGGGCGAGACGGGTGGCCGGACCGGGGTCCGCCCCGGTTTGCTTGTGGTAGGCCTGGCCGGTAGGGACGAGCAGGACCCGGTCCAGGCCGAGTTGTCCCCGCGCAGCTTCGACCACGGCAAGATGGGCGTTCTGCGGCGGATTGAAGGCGGAGCCGAAGACCCCGATGCGGTCGCGGACGACTGCTGCTTCAGGCACGTATCTGGCCGGTGCCTCGGCCGATGTACTTGAAGGTAGTCAGCTCGCGAAGACCGATCGGGCCGCGGGCGTGCAGCTTCTGCGTCGAGTTGCCGATCTCGGCACCCATCCCGTATTCGAAACCGTCGGTGAACCTGGTCGAAGCGTTGACGTAGACGGCCGCGGCATCGACCTCGGTCGTGAAGCGGTCGGCGACCTCATCCGAGTTGGTGATGATCGCCTCGGAATGGCCGCTGCCATGGCGGTTCACATGCTCGATCGCCGCGTCGAGTCCGTCGACGACGCCGACCGCGAGCTTCAGGTCGAGGTATTCGGTGTCCCAGTCTTCGTCGGTGGCAGCCGAAACCGGCAGGCCGTCCGAAGCCGCCAGGGTGCGCTCATCGCCGACCAGCTCCACCCCGGAGTCGATCAGGGCACCGAGGGTCACGATCATGAACTCGGCCGCGATCGCCTGATCCACCAGCAGCGTCTCAGCCGCGTTGCAGACACCGGGTCGGCTGGTCTTGGCGTTGACGATGATCGCCCGGGCCATCTCCTGGTCGGCGGTGCGGTCCACGTAGACGTGGCAGTTGCCCGAGGCCGCATACATCACCGGCACCGTGGCGACGTCCTTGAGGGCGTTCTTCAGTCCCTCTCCCCCGCGCGGGATCAGCAGATCGATGACACCTTCCTGAGTAGCCAGTTCAGCCAGCGCCTCTCGTCCGCCTCCGGTCGACAGCACCACTGAATCAGGCGACAGGCCGGCCTCGGCCAGGCCCTCGCGAACAACCTCGGCCAGCGCGCTGTTGGTGCGCTCGGCGTAGCTTGAGCCTCGCAGGAGGATCGCATTGCCGCTCTTGATGGTCAGAACGGCGCAGTCGATGGTGACGTTGGGCCGGGCCTCATAGACCACTGCGACAACTCCCAGCGGCACGCGCACCTTGCTCAGCTCGATGCCGCTCTCCAGGCTGCGTGTCTCGAGCACTTCGCCTACCGGGTCGTCAAGCGCAGCGACGGCGCGAACGCCCTCGGCCATCGCCTCGACCCGGGCTCGATCAAGCCGCAGCCGGTCGGTCAGCGCGTCGCTGAGGCCCTGGGCCCGCTCGTCGGCGAGGTCCTCGGCGTTGGCCTCAAGGATCCTGTCGATCCGGCCAACCAGTCCGGCCGCGATCGAGTCGAGCGCCCGGTTCTTGTCGGCAGTCGAAGCCGCGGCGAGTTCACGCGAAGCACTCTTCGCGGCGGCGCAATCGGCTGCGATTCCGGAAAGGGCTGTCTCTGAGACGGGAGTCATCGCTTCAATCGTAACGGTGCCTGTGCCGGGGGCTCAGCTCAGCACGAAGTAATCGCGATGGATGACCTCTTCGGCGGCCTGCGGCATCAGCTCCAGCACCTCGCGGCTCTTCATGCCCTTGATGCGATCGACTTCGTCTGCCGAATAGCTGGCGATACCCTTGCCGACCACACCGGTCGAGGAGACAACTTCGACCGCGTCGCCGGCTTCGAACCGGCCCTCGACCGCGGTAACGCCGACCGGAAGCAGGCTCGAACCGCTCTGGCTGAGCACCCTGGCGGCGCCGTCGTCGACCACGATGCGCCCGCTGGCCGGCTTGGCGTGCCTGAGCCACAGCTTGAAACCGGAGGCAGTAGAACCCTGCGCGGCAAAGGCCGTGCCCGCGGGCTCTCCGGCAGCGGCGGCCAGCAGCGTGCCGTCAACCGTGCCGTTGCAGATGCGGACCTCGGTACCGGAAGTGGAGGCCATCTCGGCGGCGGCGACCTTGCTCCGCATGCCGCCACTGCCGAACACCGAGGTACGGTCACCGATCTCCATCGCCGAGAGCTCCGAGAAATCGTCGACCCGTTCGATCAGCTTCGCATCCGGATCCGAACCCGGGTCCGCCGTGAAGACACCGTCGGTATTGGTCAGCAGGACGAGCAGCCGCGCGTCGAGCATGATCGCGACCTGGGCGGCGAGGAAGTCGTTGTCGCCGAAGGTGATCTCGTCGGTGGCCGTGGTGTCATTCTCGTTGATCACCGGCACCACGCCCCACTCCAGCAGCCGTCGCAGGGTCTGGCGGGCGTAGATGTAGCTGGTCCGACTGGCCACGTCCGACGCGGTCAGGAGCACCTGGGCCGCGGCTGCCTCGCCCTTCTCCAGCCGGGTCTCGTACTCGCGGAAGAGCGCGCCCTGGCCGACCGCCGAGGCGGCCTGGAGTTCGTCGATCGCCCGCGGCCGGGCCTCGAGGCCGAGCAGACGGATGCCGCGTGCGATCGAGCCCGAAGTGACCATCACCAGCGGTTCGCCGGCCCGGCGCAGAGCCGACGCCTGCTCGCAGACGGAATCGAGCACGCCGGTGCGAAGGCTGCCGTCGTCGGCAGCCACGATCGAAGATCCTAGTTTCACCACAAGAGTCATCGGCTCACCAGCCTAGATGAGTCCCGCCCGGATGCCCTAGTAGAGCTCGAACTCGTACTCGCCGACCCGGATCTCGTTTCCGGACTCGAAGCCGGCGCGCTTCAGTTCGGCCATGACTCCCATCTCGGTCAACCGGGCTTCGAGGTAGCCGAGCGCTTCGTCGTTGGTCAGATCGAAACGGTCGAACAGGACCTCGACCCCGCGTCCGTGGATACGGAAGACGCCCTCTCCTTCCTGCTCCACCGAGTAGCCGCCTTCACCCTTGGGTCTGTAGGTCAGGTACTCGGCTTCGAAATCGACGTCGACAGGCCCGGCCGCCGGTTCGGGCAGCGCGGCCTCCTCCGGCACGTGGCGGACGATCGCCTCGGTCAGGCGCTCGAGCCCCGCGCCGGTGGCCGCCGATACGGGAAGGACGTCGAGGACGGAGTCACCGAGCCGCTGCTTCCAGTCGACGACCTGGTCGGCAAAGTCGGCTCCGGTCCAGAGGTCGGACTTGGAGAGCGCGACCAGTTCGGGAAGCTCTTCGAGGCCGGCCCCGCGGGCGGTAAGCTCGGCCCTGACCGCAAGGTAGTTCTCGAAAGGCTCACCCTCAGAGGGCGCCAGCTCGACTACGTGGACCAGCATCGTGCAGCGCTCGACGTGGGCGAGGAACTCATGCCCGAGGCCCGCGCCTTCAGCCGCGCCTTCGATCAGGCCGGGGATGTCGGCCAGCACGACCTGACGGTCGGCGGTCTCGATCGTGCCGAGCACCGGCTCCAGCGTGGTGAACGGATAGTCGGCGACCTTCGGATCCGCCCTTGTCAGGCGGCTGAGCAGCGAGGACTTGCCGGCGTTGGGCAGGCCGACCAGCCCGACGTCGGCCAGCAGCTTGAGCCGCAGCTCGACCCAGCCAGACTCGCCGGAGGTGCCGTTCTCGGCAAAACGCGGTGCCTGGCGCACCGAGGTGGAAAAGCGCTTGTTTCCGTGGCCGCCGCGCCCGCCCTTGGCGAGGATCGCCGTCTGGCCGGACTCGGTCAGGTCGATTACCGCGCCGCCGACCGACACGGCCTGGGTGCCCGGAGGGACGGGGATGACCAGGTCCTCCCCACGCGCACCCTGCTTGTTGGCGCCCTCGCCGTGGCGACCGCGCTCGGCCCGGAAGTGCTTGGAGCGAAGCGCGCCGAGGTCGCGACGCGAAAGATCGCATTCGAGCATCACTGAGCCGCCGTGGCCGCCGTCGCCGCCGTCAGGCCCACCGCGAGGCACGTGGGCTTCGCGACGAAAGGAGATGGAGCCATTACCGCCTCCGCCGCCTTCGACGTAGATTTTGGCCTTGTCGTAGAGCACGGGCCTAGAGTACGGGGATCACGCCCCGCGGCCCGGCGGGGGTGCTACTCGGCAGGCTGGACCGATATGACCCGGCCGCGACGACCGGGCTTGAAGTCGACCGTGCCCGGCCGGGTGGCGAAGATGGTGTGGTCCTTGCCGAGGCCGGTGCCGTCTCCGGGCCAGAACTGGGTACCGCGCTGGCGGACGAGGATCTCGCCACCGTTCACGGTCTGTCCGGCAAAAATCTTGACCCCGAGCATCTTCGGGTTCGAATCACGGCCGTTCCTCGAGGAACCGAGGCCTTTCTTATGCGCCATCAGAGTCCTCCTTCGGAGTCTTGTCTTCGGTCTTGTCGGCCGGGGCCTTGGTTTCGGCCTTCTCGGCAGCCGGCTTCTTTGCGGCCGGCTTCTTGGCGGCAGCAGGCTTCTTCGCCGCAGGCTTCTTGGCTGCGGGCTTCTTCGCGGCAGGCTTCTTCGCGGCAGGCTTCTCGGCTGCCTCGGTGGCCGCGGCTTCTGCCTTCGGCTCGTCGGTCTTGGCTGCGGCCTTCTTCGGCGCGGCCTTCTTCTTCGAGCCTCCGCCGAGGGAGGTGATCTCAAGCCTGGTCAGCTCGGCCCGATGGCCGGCCCGACGGCTGTAGCCCTTCTTCGCCTTGTACTTGAAGACCTTGATCTTGTCGCCGCGCTCGTGACCGGCAACGGTGGCTTCGATCTTGATCTTCTCAAGCTCGTCAGCCTTGACAACGAAGCTGTCGCCGCTGACCAGAACCGGCCTCAGGGCAACCTTGTCGCCGGCCTCCGCCTCAAGGCGATCGACGACGAGCACGGTGCCTTCTTCGACCCGATACTGCTTTCCACCACTTTCAACAACCGCGTACATAATTGGCTCTCAAGTCCTTTGTCTGTTCAGTTCAGCTTCCGGCGTTCGAATCGGGACCACGCCCACGCCTGCGTCGTCCGCGCCTGAGGCCGAACCGCCGGGAGTTTACCGACTTGTCGTCCTCAGGCCCTTCAGGTCCGTCACCGGCCGGGGTTTCTACCTGCGGAGCAGTGGGCGCTTCGGCCGCCGGGGTCGGATCCGCCGGCTCCGCCGCGGCCACTGCAGCGGCGGGGGTAGCGGCTCCGTCAGGGTCGTCCTTTTCGGCGCCGGCATCACCGTTGCCGGCTGTCTTGGCAGCAGGCTTGCGGTTGCGGGACCGGTTGCGCGATCCCCCGCGTCCGCCGCCACCGCGGCCTCCGTCGGAACCGTTCTTCTTCGGCTGGCTGCGTTCCGGCTGCTCGGCGTCAGGCAGGAGCGATGCGACTGCCGATGCCCGCTCGACCGACTCGATCCTGACCATGCGGCGTTCGCCGACCCAGTCGGCGGCTCCGGTAACGCTGATGATGTAGGAGTCGATCCTCGCGATCGCGTCGTTGGCCTCGTACATGTGAGGCTCCTCGATCGTGACCAGGACCTCCTCTTCCGGCCGGAACGGCAGGGCCCGCTCCTCGATCGACTTGCGGTCGCCGGACTCGATCAGCTCGAAGTTGCTGATCGAAAGGGCCTCGCCACCCTCGAAGTGGAACTGCTTGCCGTTTTCGGCCTCGAGTTCGAGCAGCCCGCTGTCGGCCTGGTTGAGCAGGGCCGCGACCTTCGGGTTGACCCGGATCAGGAAGGCCTCGTTGTCGGGGTCGTCGGCGGCGATCTCGCGCATCTTGCGCAGACCCTCGAGCGCGACCGTCTCGGCCGAGAGCACGACGCCCTCACCTTCGCATGTGGGGCACTTGACGGTGAGGATCTCGCGCACACCGTCGGTGATGTTCTGACGGGTCATCTCGACCAGCCCGAGCGGGGAGATCTCAACCAGATAGCTCTTCGACTTGTCGGCGTCGAGCGCGCTCCTGAGCGTGCCGAGCACCTTGTCGCGGTTCTTGCCGCGGGCCATGTCGATGAAGTCGATGACGATGATGCCGCCGATGTCGCGCAGCCTGAGCTGGCGGACGACCTCGGCCGCAGCCTCGGTATTGACCTTGGTGATCGTCTCTTCCAGTCCGCCCTTGCCGCGGCCGGTGAACGAGCCCGAGTTGACGTCGATCACGGTCAATGCCTCGGTGTAATCGATGATCAGATAGCCACCCGAGGGCAGGTCGATCCGGGCACCCAGCGTCGACTGGATCGCCCGCTCGATTTCCCATTTTTCGAACAGTGGCTTATTGCCCTTGTAGAGCTCGACTCCGTCGACCAGTTCCGGTGCGGTGCGCTGGAAGAAGCTGGTGACCCGTTCGAACTGCTTCTCGTCGTCGATCACTGCCTTGTCGAACTCGTTGAGGAAGACGTCGCGCAGGACCCGGACCGGCAGGTCCTGCTCCTGGAATACGAGGGACGGTGCCTTGACGCCCTGCTTGCGCTTGTCGAGCACGTCGCTGAGGCGATGCAGATAGGCGATCTCTCGCACGAAGTCGGTCTTCTTGGCGCCATGGGCGGCGGTCCGCACGATCAGCCCACCCGGGCCGTCGTAGGTCCGGGCGACCATGCGACGCAGGCGCTCGCGCTCCTTGTCGGCCAGACGGCGACTGACGCCGACCCCGCTGCCGTTCGGCGCGTAGACGAGGTAGCGGCCGGCGATGGTCACGTTCATCGAGAGGCGTGCGCCCTTGCTCTTGATCGGGTCCTTGATCACCTGGACCAGGATTTCCTGTTTGGGCTTGATCAGTTCGTCGATCCGGCGGCCCTGGCCGCGGCCGCGGCGGGGTGCCTGCTGGCCGTCGGGCAGCAGGATTTCATCGACGTGGAGGAAGCCGTTGCGCTCCAGCCCGATGTCGACGAAGGCGGCTTCCATGCCCGGCAGGACGTTGTCGACCTTGCCGAGATAGATGTTCCCGACGAGCGAGCGTCCGCCGCGCCGTTCGATGTAGACCTCAGCGACTTCGCGCTGGGACTTGACTGTTTTTGCTTCGAGTACGGCGACGCGGGTTTCGCCGCGGTCGGCCGATACAACGATCGTTTTTTTCATTCGGTGTGTTTCCGTTCAGATTGATTGCCCGGAAGCCGTTACTGGCTCCACGGGCCTCTCTGACCGGCACGCGACTCGATGTGAATGCTCTGCAGGACCCCGATCATCAGGAAGGTGGCGATAACGGCCGACCCTCCGTAGCTCATCAGCGGCAATGGAATACCGGTGATCGGCATGATGCCGAGGTTCATTCCCACGTTGACGAAGACCTGGAACATGATCGAGCCGGCGATTCCCGCCGCGACCAGGGTTCCGTAGAAGTTCTTCGAGAGCGTCATCAGACGCAATGCCCGCCAGAAGAGCAGGGCAAAAAGGGATAAGACCAGTGCGGCCCCGACGAATCCGTACCGCTCCGCAATCACGGCGAAAATGAAGTCCGTGTGGCGTTCGGGCACGAAGCCGAGTTCCGACTGTGTGGCCTGGTCGCCGCGCCCGGTTGTTCCTCCGGATCCCGCGGCCACTTTGGCCTGGTTCTGCTGGTAACCCGCACCACCGATATCGGCAGTCGGGGAAAGAAAAGATGTGAGGCGTTCCTGCTGATACTCCTTGAGTACCGGCGCACCGGCCATCGGCATCAGCACGAGCACGAAGGCGATGAACGCGACCAGTGCGGTCCCGATCACAGCCAGATGCGACCAGCGCACGCCGGCCGCAACCATGATCGCAATGGTGATCGCCCCGTAGACGAGGGACGTTCCCAGGTCCTGGAGCAGCACCATGCCGGTCGGTGCCAGCCCGAGGGCCAGGTACCTGAACGTGCGTTGTGCTTCCGACCCCCGCCTGGCTCCGTCGATCACGAATCCGGCCAGAGAGAGGACGAGCAGAAGCTTGCCCAGCTCGGCCGGCTGAAAAGAGAAGAACGGCAGGTCGAGCGCCTGGGTAGAGCCCCTTGAGGTGACGCCGAAGGCGAAGATGATGAGAATCGATGCGCATAGGAATGTGTAGATGCCGACCCGCAACTCGCGAAAGCGCGAATAATCGACGCGGGCGATAGCAATCATCGCCACAATACCCACGAGACCGTACACGGCCTGACGCTGCGTGTAGTACTCGGGTGCCCCCGGGATCGCCTCGGCGGAGGTCTGGTGAAGGGTGTAGATCGAGCAGAGAATCAGACCCAGAGCGGAGAAGGCCATCCAGCCGTCCATCTCGCGCACGCCGGCCCAGTCGAGCAGCCCGAAGCGCGTTGTCCGGCGGCCGGGTCTGGTCCGGGGGATCCGGGAGGACTCCATCACTCCGCATTCCCGCTGCCGCCGGACACTGCCTGCGCTTTGCGCCCGAAGTAGGCCGAGAGGATCTGCAGGGCGACCGGGGCCGCGGTATCCGAGCCGAAACCGCCCTGCTCCACCGTTACCGCAGTGACGATCTTCGGGTTCGGGTAAGGAGCGAGCACCACGTACCAGGACTGGTCTCCGTTTGGCGGTCGCTCCGCGGTGCCGGTCTTGCCTGCCACGTCGACCGGGAAACCGCCGAATACCCCGTAGGAAGTGCCCTCGGGCGCCTGGGCCGCGTCGTGGAGGCCGTCCATGATCGTTTCGCGAGCCACCGGGTCGAGGTCGATACTGCGGTTGATCTCGGGCTGGATTTCGTCAATCACCCTTCCGGCAGCATCCTCGGACTGCAGCACGGTATGCGGCTTGACCACGTCGCCACCATTTCCGAGGGCGGCATATGCGACGGCCATCTGAAGCGGGTCAACCTGGAGGTCGCCCTGGCCGATTGCGAGCTGGACGTTGTCGCCGACTGCCCAGCGGCGGTCGGTCTCCCCCTTCTTGAAGAGGTCGTTTCGCCATTCCGGAGTCGGCAGCAGCCCGGCCGATTCACCGGGAAGGTCGATTCCGCTGGTGCTCCCGATGCCGAAATCCTTCGACCACCGCTGCAGTCGGGGGGTCCCGTTCAGCTGGGCCCCCAGTTGGTAGAAGTAGACGTCGGAAGAAACCTCAAGCGCGCGCTGGAGGGCGACCGGGCCGTGAGGCTGGCTGCCGGCGTTGGTGAAGACCTGATCCGAGATAGTGATCTCACCGCCGTCCTGAACGACGGTCGAAGGCGTGATCGCACCGGCATCGAGTCCGGCGAGGGCTGTGATCGGCTTGAAGATCGAACCGGCCGGATAGGCACCGCTGATTGCCCGGTTGAACAGAGGCGCGCCGGTCTCCTCGCTGTAGAGACCGTCCACCTGGTTCTGAGTCAGCGGGCGGGTGAAGATCGCCGGATCGAAGGTCGGGTTCGACGCCATTCCGAGAACCTCACCGGTGTTGACGTCGAGGGTCACGAATGCGCCCGGCAACCCGACACTGGAGAGTGCGGCCTCGCCGGCCTGCTGCACCTTCGGATCGATAGTCAGCCGGACCGAGTTGCCCGGCACCGGGTTGATTGCCTTGAGCTGTCCCTTTACCCGGCCGGCCGAATCGACCTGAATCCGGGTCGTGCCCCGCTGCCCGCGCAGGATGTCGTCATAGGTCTGCTCGATCCCCGCCTTGCCGATCGTATCCCCGGCCTGCAGCTCGGAGTTCTCCGGATCCTCGAGGTCCTCAGCGGTCACTTCGCCGACGCTGCCGAGCAGGTGCGCCGCCTCGAGTCCCTGCGGATAGCGGCGCACGAAGACCCGGTTGATCTCGACCTCGGGAAAGTCCGTCTGGTTCTCCTGGATGTAGTAAACGATCTTGTCGTCGACGTCCTGGGCCAGGGTTACCGGGGTGCCGGGGGGATTGCCCTTGATCTCGCGCTGGTAGCGCTTCTGGACCCACTTGAACTCACGGCCCATCACATCGCCGAGGGAAGTGAAGAGCTTTCGGCGCTCGATCGGGTCAGTGGTGAGTTCGATCGGGTCCAGCTGAAGCGCCATGCTTGTCCGGTTATCAACCAGCACCTCGCCATCGCGATCGAGCACCCGCCCGCGCGGTGCCCGCACGGTGATCTCACGGATCCGGTTGTCGTTCGCCTCGGCCAGATACCTGTCGCCGGTCACCACCTGAAGCGACCACAGGCGGAAGAAAAGCACCGAAAACAGCGCGATTCCGACCCCGGCCAGGACGGCGTAACGCAGCGCCGTTCCCCGGCGGCTCTTCGGTTTGCTGAATCTGGTTTCGATGCTCATAGGGTGACCGGTAAACCCTTCAGGACTCTAAAGCGGCCAGATCGGTGCGGCGGCTGGTCCGTTCGTCGACCAGGGCGGGCCTGAGGACCCGCCTTGTCAGCAGGAACAGCGGCACCGCCAGCAGGAAAGCATAAACGCCCTGGAGGATCAGATCGGGGATCGCGGCTGCGCTCAGGTATCCCTCGAAGCCGAGCAGAACAGTGAGCAGTCCGAGCAACGCATTGGCCGCGAATGTGGCCAGTGAGGCGAGGCCGGCCGCGGTAGCGACGCCCGGGATCTCCCCCCGCTCGCGATAGATCCCGGCCGTGTAGCCGATACCCATGAAGACGAGGCTCGCGGTGCCGAGAGTGCCGCCGGACAGCCCGTCCGAGAGCAGCCCGACGGTGAAACCGATCGTTGCGCCGACCATGCTGCCCCCGAGCAGTCCGAAGATCACGACCATTGCCGGCAGGATCCAGATCGAGGCACCGAGCAGTTCGACCATCGAGAAGAAGGTCTGCTGGAGCAGCACCGTGGCGAACACCAGCAGCACGATCCTCAGCAACACTTTTGCCGTGATGATCATCCGCGGTTGCCACCGGTCAGAACCTGGACGATGTCGAGGTTGCGGAAGTCCGGAAACGGCTTCAACTCGACTGTCTGAATCGCCTCGCGCTCGTCGATCGGGGCGCTCTTGACCTCACCGATCGGCAGGTTGGGCGGGAACAGGGACGAGAGCTCTCCGTCGCGCCACCCCGACGTGACCACGCTCTGGCCACGCCCGATGCCCCTGGTCTCATCCAGGAATTCCAGCACCACCTCGCCAGGAGCCCCGATCTTGGCCGTGACCACACCCTGGGATCCGCCGGGCACGATCTTTGCCGTGACCCGGCTGCGGCTGTCGGTCACCAGCATGACTTCCGCCGTACCGCGACTGACTTCGCTCACACGGCCGATCAGCCCGTCTCCGTTGATCACCGGGTCGTCGACCTTGACCCCGTCGCCGGTGCCCAGGTCAATGCCGACCGTCGAGTACCAGATGGTCGGCGAGCGGGTTATCACCGAGCCGGTCACCGGCGAGTAGCCCGAAGGAATGGCTCCGCGCTTCTTAAGGCGCAGCAACTTGCGCAGTTGCTCGTTCTCCTGCACCGCGACCTGGCCCGCCACCGCCTTTGCCCGGGCATCTTCGATCTGTGCGGTAAGCCGCTCCCGGTCGCCACGCGCGTCCATGGTCTCGTCGAACCAGTTGACCAGGTCACGGGCCGGCTTGAGCGCCCCGCTGGTGACCTTTTCGAAGGGCCCGAAGACGGTTCCCAGTCCACTCCCGATGGCCCCCGAACCACTTCCAAAGGTGAAGGTAAGCAGCAGGAAGCCGAGGATGATCAGACCGATCAGGACGGCGCGGCGTCGGCGTATTTGCTTGCGGTACATGGTTTCGGTCGTGTGTTTCGGAGTGTTGGGTCAGGTTTGCCCGGCGGGCAGGTTCGGTTTCACCGGGCCGACCAGCGATCATGCGCGGACGCAGTTCGGGCCTTGAAAGCGCGGCCCAGTTGACTTTCTCACTAACTCAGCCGAACCGTGGCGAGAGCCCGTCCGTGTTTGCGGAGTTGCAGCGAATCGGCTTGCCGCCGGTGCCCCGGAGTACCTGATTCTACCGGGAATCCGACGCCGACCCCGAGGGAGAGTCAAGCTCGGGCGCGAGATCCAGAAGCAGCCCCACGGGCAGACCGATGACGTTGGTGATGTCCCCCTCAACCGCTTCCACCAGCGAGGACCCGCGGCCCTGGATCGCATAGCCGCCGGCCCGTCCCTGCCACTCCCCGCTGGCCAGATAGCGATCGATCTCCTGGCTGCCCAGACGGCGAAAGGTGACCCGCGACTCGACCACGCCTGTCCTGACCTGGTCGGCCGCCGGACCGAGCACGGCGAGACCGCTCAACACCCGGTGGGTCCGGCCGGAAAGCTGAGCCAGATACTCGCGGGCCCGGATCTCATCCTCCGGCTTGCCGATCAGCTTGTCTTCGATCACAACATCGGTATCGCAGCCGATCACGATCGAGCCGGACGCGGCAACCGCACGGGCCTTGATCAGAGCGTTGGCCAGCACCACCTCGGCCGGATCCCCATGAACGATCTCCTCCGCCCCGGAAACCCGAACCTCAAACTCAACCCCAAGCCGCTCAAGCATCCCCCTCCGCTGAGGAGAAGCCGAAGCCAGAATCACCGGAAAAGAAGAGGACACCAAGCAAACGATAGTCAACCCCCAACCCGAGCAGGACCGCCAAAGGCGGGCCGGCAAGCATCAACCACCAACTAAGCGACCCTCGGCCGTAACGTCAACCAAAACCCGAGCAGGCCCCGGCAAAGCCGGGCCGGCGAGCGTCAACCACCAACTCAGCGACCCTCGGCCGCAACATCAACCCCAACCCGAGTTGGCAACGGCGAAGCCGGCCAACGAGCGTCCCGGCACCGCTCAGCGAGACTCAGCCGTAGCACCACGCAAGTGGTTGCCGGGGGCCGTCCAGGGCGTGGCTGGCAAGGAGTAAAGCGAGCCGGCGAAGCGATCGCACTTCGGTGCGTGAGCGAGCCGCGCGAGCGTCGACGCAGCCAGGCGCGCCCTGGTGGCTCCCGGGGGCCGCTTGCCCCCTCAGCCAAACAGAAAGCGCCCCCCGACCGGGGGGCGCTTTCGCAAACGCAGCAGCTTCAGCCGCGAGGCAGCAGCCCTAAACCCCTTCGGGGAACCAGATCGCTATTTCGCGCGCCGCCGACTCATCGGAGTCGGACCCATGCACCATGTTGAACGTGACCTCCAGCGCAAAGTCCGCGCGGATCGAGCCGGGTGCGGCCTCGACCGGGTTGGTCGCGCCGATCAGCTGGCGGGCGGCCGGAACGGCCTCCGGGCCCTCGAGGACCGCAGCGACCAGCGGGCCACCGGTGATGAACTCGACCAGCTCACCGAAGAACGGCTTCTCGGTGTGCTCGGCGTAGTGCTCGTTGGCGATCTGCTCGGTGGCGGTCAGCTTCTTGAGGGCGGCAATGCGAAGGCCCTTGCGCTCGAATCGGGCGAGGACTTCGCCGGTCAGGGCGCGTTCGAAGGCGTCAGGCTTGACGAGGATAAGTGTCTGGGACATGGGTTCTCAGTACTCCGTATCGGGGGTTGATGGTTTTCGGAAAAAGGTGCTGCTCCGAGGTGGCCGCTCGGCCCGGAGCATGAAACGGGTTCGGCCGGGATCAGTTGCGGTCGCGGTCGCGGGTCGGCGCCTGGGAGTCACCACTGTTGATCGGCCGGTGTGAAACCTGGGTGTCGTCGTCGCTCACGGTAATGCGCCGGCGTTCCGGGCCCGAGGTGCGATCAGAGTCACCCGACTGGGCCGGGCGCGCCGTCCGCTCACTGCGTTCGGACCGCTCGGAAGAGCTGCCGGAAGTCTCGCGGCGGGTCACGCGGCGGCTGCTGCGTGGCTCCTCCTTCGTGGCGGGCTGATCGGAAGATGAACCGCGTGAAGGCGCGCGATCGCCACTGTCGGCAACCGGCGGGGCCGCTGCGGGTCGCTCGCCCTTGCTGCTCTTTCGACCAGGGCCGGACTTCTTGCTCTTCTCGCGACCGGCTTCTTTGCCGCTCCTGGAAGAGCGCTTGGAGGCGACCAGCGTGTGCTCGCAGTATGGACAGACCTTCCACCTGAGCCCGACCGGGCGCTCACATGACGGACACGGCTCCTTGAGCCGTCCGCGGCAGCCGGGGCAGCGCACAAAGTCGGGTTGGGCCGGGAATCCGCACTTGTGGCAGGAGTTTGCCTCGAGGTGGCGCAGTTCGGTCTCGGCCGACTTCATCTCGACCTCGCGCTCGCGCACGTCATCGAGAAATTCGGCCGGGCGGAGGATCGTGTAGACGAGCGTGCCGACGAACGGGAAGAGCGAGGCAGCGGTTGAGCAGCCGACCAGGAAGGGATCGGAGATCCGGCGCCGGGCGTCGATAAAGGTGAATACGACCAGGGCGATCCAGATCGCGATCAGCGAGAGGATCGCGAAGGTGGCGGCGAGGCTCAGGGATGAGTTTTCAATTCCGAAGATGGCGAGGGGCATGAGCTGCTAGAGGAACATCCTTCCGAATAGGTACCCGAAACCGAAGAAGACGAGGATGACTACCGCCACTACGGCGGCAACCAGGGCCATCATCGACAGCAGTTGAGAGCCGGACTGGCGATTCACCCGCCAATCGTCGCATACTGCGCGGATCCCGGCCCCTACCGCCCCGGGCTGGACGCCTGCTGCCAGTTTTCGCCCAGCTCAGCGAGCAGGAAGTGGGAGCCGGCGACAAGCACGACACCGTCCGCGTCCGAAGCCAGATCCAGCGCCGTGGCCAGTCCGGACCTCGCATCCGGGGCGGCGATCGCCCGCAGCCCGAGTTCTCCGGCCATCGCTTCGAGTTCGGCTGCGGAGCGGGTCCGGGCGCCCGGCCGGCCGGCGTTGGCGAATGCTTCCGGCGGCAGCGAGGTCACTACAGCGGAGTCGAGCACCGGCGCAAGTTCGGCCAGGATGCCGGCCGCATCCTTGTCAGCGAGGATCGAAATCAGAGCGACTACCGGACGCCCGGAGGCGACCTCGGGCAGAGCGCCGGCCAGGGCGGTCGCGCCCTGGCGGTTGTGAGCCACATCGGCAAATACCGGGGGATCGGCCTGGACCTGCTCGAGCCGACCGGGGACGCGGACCGAAGACGCCGCAAGCTCGACTTCGGCGGCCGAGATCAGACCGGACCGGATCTCGCGATCAGACCCCGCCTTGCCTGATGCAGGTGCGCCGCCAACCAGCAGGAACTGCTCGACCGCCGCCAGCGCGACCGCGAAGTTACTTCGCTGAAAGGCCCCCTTCACGGCGAGGTCGACGTCGCCCTCCAGCCCCTCCACCGCTTCGACGACACGGCAATCCCGGGTGGCCGCGGTCTCGCGGGCCAGCGCTTCGACCGCCTCTGAAAGCCGGCCGATGACCAGGGTTGTGCCGGGCCTCAGCACTGCGAGCTTCTCGGCAGCGATCTCGAGTTCGGTCTCCCCCAGCCACTCGGTGTGGTCGAGACCGATCGAGGTCAGCGCGGTCACCGACGATTCGATCGAATTGGTGGCATCCAGGCGTCCCCCCAGACCGGCTTCGATCGCCGCCGCCTCCACGCCCGCCTCGGCCAGGGCCAGGAAACCTGCCGCAACGGCGAGCTCGAACTGGGTGACCGACTCGCCCGGCTCCAGTCGCGCGTTGACTGCCTCCGCCGCCAAAACCGTGCGCTCGACCGAGCGCGAGAAGGTAGCGGGTTCCAGTTCCCCGCCTTCGACCAGCACCCGTTCTGACCACCTCGACAGGTGGGGAGACACCAGGCAGCCGGCCCTGGTGCCGTGGGCGGTGAGTAGTGAAGAGGCCATCCGGGCAACCGACGACTTGCCATTCGTGCCGACAACGTGGATCGTGCCGAAGCTGTCCTGCGGGCGGCCCAGCTCTTCGCAGAGCAGCTTCATGCGCTCCAGCCCCAGCTTCCAGCCGATCGGCTCGAGCGAGTTGAGTTGCTGCTCGGCGTCGAATTTCATCCGGGTCCCCGGAATCGGACTCTCAGCCGACTTCGGCCAGTTCCGCCTTGATCTGCTCGAGCTTTTCGCGCTCTTCGGCGACGACCTCCGGCGGAGCCTTCTCGACGAACTTCGCGTTGCCGAGCTTGCCTTCGATCTTCTTCAACTCGCCCTCGAGTTTGCCGCGGCGGGCGGCCAGCCGGCTGGTGAGTGCTTCCGTATCGAGCCCCTCCGAAGGCAGGATTCCGAAACCGGCCACGGTCGCCACCGGACTTGCGCCATCCGTTCCGGCCGAACCGGAGTCGCCGTCACGGAGGGAGACCCGTCCAAGCCGGAAAACGAATTCGGGCATGCCGGAGCCGTCACCGGTCGCCTCGAGCACAATCCTGGGCGGCACACCGGCCATGTCACGCCAACCGCGTAGCTGCCTGGTCAAAGCGATCGCCGAGCCAAACTCGTCCTCGAGTGCCTGGTCGCGGCGGCCGAGGTCGGCCTCCGGGAACCGGTGAACCACCAGGTGGCCCTGGCGGTAGGGGTGGTAGCTCCAGATTTCTTCGGTGACGAACGGCATCGTCGGGTGAACCAGCGCGAGGGTTCGCTCGAGCGTATGGAGCAGGACCCGTGCGACCTCTTCTTCCCCGTCATAGATCCGCGGCTTGGCGATCTCCAGGTACCAGTCGCAGAGGTCGGAGAAGACGAATGAGTAGATCTCCTGAGCGGCGTGGGCGAAGTCGTAAACGTCCAGCAGGGAGGTGACCTCCTGAACGGTGCTCTCCAGCCGGGACAGAATCCAGCTGTCTTCCAGCGCCGCGGGCTCGACCGGCACGTCGCGATCATCGGGCTCGGCCGCGTTGAGCAGGATCAGCCGCGATGCATTCCAGAGCTTGTTGGCGAGGTCGCGCCCCTGCTGGACCTTGGCGTCTGAGTAGCGCACGTCCTGAGTGGAAGACATGGCCAGCAGCCCGAAGCGCAGCGCGTCGGCCCCGTGCTCGTCGATCTCCCCGAGCGGATCGATTCCGGTACCGAGGCTCTTCGACATGCGGCGGCCGTCGCGGGCCTGGATCACCGAATGCACGTAGACGTTGTCGAACGGGATCCCGTCGGCGAACTCGATTCCGGTCATCACCATGCGCGCAACCCACAGGAAGAGGATCTCGCGCGCCGTGGTAAGGAAGTCGGTCGGATAGAAGGCGCGCAGTTCGGGTGTATCTTCGGGCCAGCCGAGCGTGGCGAAGGGCCAGATCGCCGAAGAAAACCAGGTGTCGAGCACGTCCTCCTCCTGGACCCAGCCTTCTCCCTCGGGCTCATGTTCGCCGACGTGGATCTCCTCGCCGCGATACCAGACCGGAATCCTGTGGCCCCACCAGAGCTGACGCGATACGCACCAGGGGCGGATCTCGCGCATCCAGTCGAGATAGACGCGCTTCCACTGGGAGGGCGTGATCGAAACCTCGTCGTTCTCGACGGCCTCGATCGCCGGGGCGGCAAGTTCGTCCATCCGGCAGAACCACTGAAGCGAGATCAGCGGCTCGATGCGCTCGCCCGAGCGGTGCGAAAACGGGACCGAGTGGACGTAGGGCTCCTCGGCCCTGAGCGACCCCTCCTCGCGCAGCGCCTCGGCGACCGCGACCTGGGCGTCGGCGACAGTCATTCCGGCAAAACGCTCACCGGCAGCCTCGGTCATCAGACCGTCCTCGCCGATCACGCTGATCTCCTCGAGCCCATGCTTGCGGCCGATCTCGAAGTCATTTACGTCATGTCCCGGGGTGATCTTCAGGGCGCCGGTACCGAACTCGATGTCGACGTGATCGTCGGCAATGATCGGCAGACGGCGGCCGACCAGAGGCAGAATGCAGTGCTCGCCGACCAGGTCGGCGTAGCGCTCGTCATTCGGGTTGACCGCGACGGCGGTGTCGGCCATCATCGTCTCCGGCCGAACGGTTGCCACGGTCAGAACCCGGTCGCTGCCCTCGACCGGATAGTCAACCGAGTAAAGGGTGTCGGCTTCCTCCCGGTTTTCGACCTCGAGGTCGGAGATCGCCGAGCGTGAGCCCGGGTCCCAGTTGACCATGTAGTTGTCGCGGTAGATGTAGCCCTTCTCATAAAGCTCGGTGAAGACCTTGCGCACGGCCAGGGCGTAGCCGTCGTCGAGGGTGAAGCGCTCGCGCTCGTAGTCGCAGGAGGCGCCGAGGCGCTGGTACTGCCCCTTGATCCGGGTCGCGTACTCCTCCTTCCACTGCCAGACCCGCTCGGTGAAGGCCTCGCGACCGATCTCGTGGCGGTCGATGCCCTCTTCGCGCAGCCGCTTTTCAACTACGGACTGGGTCGCGATGCCGGCGTGATCGGTGCCGAGCACCCAGAGGGTGTTGCGGCCCGTCATGCGATTCATCCGCACCAGGGTGTCCTGCATCGAGCCGTTGAGGGCATGGCCCATGTGGAGGACGCCGGTCACGTTCGGCGGCGGTATCGCCACCGAAAAGTTCTCTTCCGGAGTGCCGGTGGCCTCCGGGTGGAAGTAGCCGCCGTCGAGCCAGCTTTGAAAAATGCGCTGCTCGACCTCCCCGGGCTGCCAGCGGGTGGTCTCTTCCAGCTTCTGTCGGGCCTTGTCGTCCAAGGCGAGCGATCTTATTGGCAGCGGTGGATCAGGCGGTGCGCTCGCTGAATTCGCCGAGCTCGTCGTCCTCTGCCCCGGCCCCGAGCGAGGCATCGGTGACCAGGATCGGCTGCTGGCCCTTTTCGATCGCCTCCCGGGTCACAACGCACTTGCTCACGTCCTGGCGCGACGGCAGTTCGAACTGGACGTCCTGAAGCGTGTCCTCGATAATCGAGCGCAGTCCGCGGGCACCGGTATTGCGCTCCAGAGCGCGGTCCGCGATCGCCTCGAGCGAATCCTCTGCGAAGACCAGTTCGATCCCGTCGAACTCGAAGAACCGGGTGAACTGGCGGGTCAGGGCGTGGCGCGGCTCGGTCAGGATGCGGACCAGATCATCCCGCTTGAGCTGGTGAAGCGCGGCGATTACCGGCAGCCGTCCGATGAACTCGGGGATCAGCCCGTACTCGACCAGGTCTTCGGACATGACCTGCTCGAAGAGCTCGCCCGGATCGCCCGGATCGATGACCTCCATCGCGGCTCCGAAGCCAACCGACCTGTTACCGACGCGACGCTCGATGACCTGCTCGAGCTCGGAGAACGAGCCACCACAGATGAAAAGGATGTTGCTGGTGTCGATCGTCAGGAATTCCTGGTGAGGATGCTTGCGTCCGCCCTGTGGCGGTACCGATGCAGTGGTGCCTTCGAGGATCTTGAGCAGCGCCTGCTGCACCCCTTCGCCGGAGACGTCGCGGGTTAGCGACGGGTTCTCGGCCTTGCGGGTGATCTTGTCGATCTCGTCGATGTAGATGATTCCGGTCTCGGCCTTCTTGACGTCGTAGTCCGCGGCCTGGATCAGCTTCAGCAGGATGTTCTCGACGTCCTCACCCACGTAGCCGGCCTCGGTCAGCGCAGTGGCATCTGCGATCGCGAACGGCACGTTGAGTATTCGGGCCAGCGTCTGGGCGAGCAGCGTCTTGCCACAACCGGTCGGACCGAGAAGCATGATGTTCGACTTCTGGAGTTCAACCTCCGGGTCTTCGGCCTCAGCCATGCGAACCCGCTTGTAGTGGTTGTAGACGGCCACCGAAAGGGCCTTCTTGGCGGAAGCCTGACCGATCACGTACTCGTCGAGGACTTCGTTGATCTCCTGCGGCCTGGGCAGGTGATCGAGGTCGATTCCGGCCGAGCGCCCGGGGGTCGTGACCATCTCCTCGTCGATGATCTCGTTGCAGAGATCGATGCATTCGTCGCAGATGTAGACGCCGGGACCGGCGATCAGTTTCTTCACCTGGCGCTGCGATTTACCGCAGAAACTGCAGAGGAGCTGCTCGTTGGAATCGGTTGAACGTGCCAGGGGACTGCCCTTTCTCGAGTCGGATTCAGGGCCTGTACCCACTGTAGCGCCAGCGGTCTGTCGCACCCTTGTCTCTCCAGTTACTGCGTCACACCGCCCCACCCTGCCGACGGGACAGATCTTGCCGACGGCGCTAGGCTCGCAGGATGGATGCCGAAATCAGACCCGTGACCGAAGAAACCCTGCCCGACGTGGAGCCACTGCTGGCCGCCTACCAGCGCTTTTACAAGATGGATGACATCGATCCGGAAAGAAACCGGAGGTTCTTCTCGCGGTTCATGGGCGGCGGCCGTGACGGCTGGCTGCTGGCTGCCTGGCGAGGTGACGAGGCGATCGGATTCGGCTGCTACTACCGCTTCCTGAGTTCCCTCGCGGCGGTCGAAACGGTGCTGATGAATGATCTCTTCGTGGTCGAAGCGGCGCGCGGTTCAGGCGTCGGCCGTGCGCTGATCGACGCGGGGACGGACCTGGCCCGACATGCCGGAGCCGCCTGGCTGGAATGGAATACGGCGCCGGACAACCACACCGCGCAGGCGCTCTACAACACCACCGGCGCCGAGAAGTCGAACTGGATCAACTACGAACTGAAGGTCTGAACGAAAAAGGGCCGCCGCGCCGAAGCGCGACGGCCCCTGTCCTGAAGCCTTTCCGGATCAGGTTCCGGGGGTGGGCGGACTGTCGATCGACTCTTCGACGACCACGGTCTCTTCGACCGCAACCACTACACCGTCCTTGAGTTCGACCAGCCGGAAGTACAGCACTGCCGAGATGATCGCTACGTAGGGGTATGCCAGTACGCCGACGACGATCAGGGCGATTATGCCGACGACCGGGATCGCGGCGGTCAGAAGTGCTCCGAGGATCACGATTGCCACGTAGATCAGGATCACCACAACGACGATGCCGAGGATCCGCATCCGGTTGTGCTTGGTCAGCTCGGAACTGCGCGACATCGAATCGAATACGCCCTTGCCCTCAACTACCAGCGATGGCATCGAAACGGCCCACATGAGGGCGAGGATCACACCCGGGATGATGAAGAAGATCAGGCCGATGCCGACCAGGATGCCGACAACTATCTGAAGCAGGATGATCGCGACCAGCCTTCCGGTGACCGATCCGAGGATGTCACCGACGGACCAGTCGACCTGACCGTCCTCTTCGACGTCCTGGACGATCCGGATGACCGAGCCGATCAGCCATGCGGTCGCCACCAGCTGGACCAGCGAACCGATCAGGCCGAGGATTCCTTCGTTGCCCAGGATCGCGACGATGATCGCCGCAGGCACAAGCAGGACCAGGGCGACAATCCAGACCGTGCCGAAACACTTCTTGTAGATCTCAGTTGTTGCTTCAAATACGCCGCCTATGTCTAGGTGACCGGCGGTACCGCTTTGGCTGGACATTCGTACTCCTCCTCGTTTGGTCTGCGGCCGGAAGGCCAGGAATCGCTCTATCAGCTTTCCGGTTCTGTGTTTCCGACAATAACCTTCCCGATGACAGGAATTTCCCTTTTCCTGTGAACATCGAGTGACTCGTACGGCTACCAGTCCCAGGTCGGGAGCAGCGCGCCCGGGTCGAGCAGCCTGCCGCGGGTCCGGACCTCGATGTGCAGGTGGCAGGGGGTGCTCGCGGCGTTGCCGGTCTGGCCGACCGTGCCGATCCTCCTCCCCGCCCTGACCTTCTGCCCCGCCGTGACCGATGCCGGATACGCGAGGTGGGCGTAGAGGTAGGTGCGGCGCTCGGAGCGGCCCTTCAGCACCACGTAGTAGCCCTTGAGCGCAGGGTCATAGGCCGTCTTCAGGATCGTGCCGGAACGCAGGGCGACCAGCGGGGTGCCACAGGAGGCAGTCACGTCGAAGCCCTCGTGGGTCCGCCCCCCGGTTCGTGGGGCCCCGAACTCGCCGATGTAGCCACGGGTTCCGTGCGGTCCGTCAACCGGGAATGTGTGGCCGTGGAGCCGGATCCGGGCCAGAGTGCGAAGTCGTCCCCCCGCCGGTCCGACGCGTACCCGGTAGCGCCCGGCGCCGACCAGCCTGCCCCTGCCATCCAGGCCGTTCCAGATGCGACGCTGCCAGCGGCCGGGTCGCAGTGGTGCCGTAACGAAACGCCTGACCGTACGCCCGACCTTACCGCCGGCAAGCCGCTGGATCCGGATGTCCACCCGTGACGGCTGGCGGGAGCCGAAGCGGAAGATGATCTTCTGGGAACCGGCCGACCAGGGCACCGCCTCGCGGGGGGCCACCGCGCCTTTCAGTGCGCTGAAGCCGCGGCCACCGGAAGTGGCCGCCACGGCAGGAGTTCCGGCGCGCGCAGCGTTCGGGGGACCCGGCAGCACCAGGACTGCCGCCGCGGCCAGGACGGTCAGGGCCGCCGCAGCGACTCCGGAGCGTCTAGTGATGCTCGATGACGCGGTCGACGATGCCGTATTCCTTGGCGTCATCGGCACTCATGAAGTAGTCACGCTCGGTGTCATGGGTGATCTTCTCGAGGTCCTGCTTGGTGTGCTTGGCGAGGATCTTGTCGAGCCGACCACGGGTGTCGATGATCTCGTTGGCGTGGATCTCGATGTCGGTCGCCTGACCCTGGAAGCCAGAGGACACCTGATGGATCAGGATCTTCGAGTTCGGCAATGACATGCGCTTGCCTTCAGCACCGCCGGCCAGCAGCAGCGCGCCCATGCTCATCGCGATGCCGACGCAGATCGTCTGGACGTCGGGCTTGATGAACTGCATCGTGTCGTAGATCGCCAGGCCCGCATAGACGGATCCACCGGGCGAGTTGATGTAGAGACTGATGTCCTTCTCCGGGTCATCGGACTCGAGGTGGAGCAGCTGGGCGACGATCAGGTTGGCGATGTCTTCGCTGACACCGGTCCCCAGAAAGACGATTCGCTCATTGAGAAGACGGGAGTAGATGTCGAACGAACGCTCGCCACGCGAGGTCTGCTCGACAACCATTGGGACTAGTGGGCTCATGACGGCGAGTTTATAGAGACAGTCCGGCGGGCATCGCTCACTGCTGTTCGCCCGGCGTCCAGAGCTTTTCTTTGGTGTCCTCGGCCGACATCTCGACCGGCTTCGCCGTCTCGGCGATGCGGTCGATCGCCTTGCGCACCCGGATGTCCGCCGCGACCATCTCGTGGCGACCGTCGCGCTTGAGGCGTTCGAGCAGCTTCGCCGCGGTGGTCCGCTCGTGGCTGGCCATGTGCTCCAGTTCCTCTTCCATCTCCGCATCGGTGACTTCGATTCCTTCGGCCTCTCCGACCGCGACCAGAACGGCCTCGCGGCGGATCTCCTGTTCAGCGTCGGGCAGCGACTCTTCGACGATCTCGTCGCGGGTCTTGCCCTGCATCTGAAGGTAGGTGTCGGGGTTCATCCCCTGCTGGGCCATCTGGCGCTCGACCCGCTCCCACCGCTCCATGCCGCGAGCCTTGGCGATCTCCTCGGGCAGCTCCACCGTGGCGTTGGCGACGGCGGCATCGACCGCAGCGACGCGGAATTCCTGCTCGACCCGCTGCTCCGCCCCTTCGGCGAGCTTTCCGGCGATGTCAGAGCGCAGTTCCTCAAGCGTGTCGAACTCGGAGGCCTCGGCGGCGAAATCGTCATCGAGCTCGGGCAGCTTCTTCTCGCGGACTTCCTTCACGGTCACCATGAAGACCGCGTCCTGGCCGGCCAGTTCAGCGGCGCCGTACTCCTCGGGGAAGGTCACTTCCACCTTGACTTCGTCGCCGACACCGGCGCCGATGATCTGCTGCTCGAAGTCCTCGATCAGCTGTCCGGAGCCGATTTCGATCATGTGGTCGGTGGCGGTTCCACCCTCGAATTCGACGTCGTCAAGGCTGCCGACAAAGTCGACCAGAACGTGGTCTCCGTCGGCCGCGGGACGATCGACCGGGTTGAGGCTCGACATGCCCTCGCGCAGGCGGTCAACCTCCTGGTCGATCACATCGTCCGGAACATCGGTGCCCGGCTTTTCAACTTCGAGTCCGAGGTACTCGCCGAGAACCGCGGTCGGGCGCACTCCGACCTCGAACTTGAAGGAGAGCGGCTCCCCTTCCGCCGACGGGGCTTCGGTTACTTCGACTTGCGGGTCGCCGATCGGCACCACGCCGGACTCGTAGACCGCTCGCTGGTACCACTCGGGCAGCGCATCCTGGAGGGCCTGTTCGAAAACGCTGGGGAAGCCCAGTCGCTGGACGACCAGAGACGGCGGCGCCTTGCCCTTGCGAAAGCCGGGCAGTCGCATCTCGCGAGCGAGGCCGCGGGCTGCGCGCTGGATCTGGACGCCCACGTCGTCAGCCGAAACCTCGGCTTCGACCCGGGCACGGGAATTCTCAAGTTCTGTGACGGTGGTCTTCAAGGTCGTCTGACCCTAGCGATTCGAGGGCTCTGCCCGGCGGGTGCGCCACAGGGACCACATCGCGGCGGTGAACTCGAGCAGGAAGCCGGTCAGGCGTCCGATCGGTCCGGTGACCAGCCAGGCCCTGAAGGGTGCCCGCTTCACGAGGTCGGGCCAGCCACGTTGCCGGCCCGGATCCGCTTCTCGAGCAGATCGCCGTGGCCGGCCCGGACCGCACGTTCGGCCCGTTCCGGGTCGAGGCTGTAGCCCTCGAGGTAAGCGAGGTCGATCAGTTCCTGCTTGCGGATGCTCTGTCCTGCCGACTGGAAATAGCTGTAGGCGATCACTCCGATCAGGAGGAACGAGCCTTCAATCATCATGATCACGCCGGCGATGCTCTGGTCGGCAACCGCGGTCAGGCCCCACTTGGCCTGACCCTCGGCGTAGTTCTGGTAGAGCGTGATCTGGCTCCACATGAGCACGTTGCCAAGAATCGCAGCGGCGAAGCGCACCGCCACGGTGTAGACCACTTTCCAGCCGGTGTTGAACCAGGCCGGCATCGGCAGCGGGCCGAAGACGGGCATCCACATCAACATGCCGAAGGCGAGGAACATGCCGTGCTCAAGTCCGTGCATCGCGGCACCGCCATAGGCCGCGTCATAGAGCACCGGGATGTGCCAGACGAAGAGGTTGATCGCCCACAGAGGGAATGCGACGAAGGGGTTGGCCAGAACCTGCAGGCGGGCGAAAAACGGGATCGCGAGTATCGGCTGGAGGATCGACCGGGTCAGACCGAGGACCAGGAACAGGCTGGCGATGTCACCGATTATCAGGTGCTCGACCATGTGGGCGATGACAAGTTCCTCGGCCAGGTAGCCCCAGGGGTTGAACAGGATGAAAGACGCGAGGAAGAGCCCGGTGCCGAAACTGACCTGGCGCCAGGCCGGGACCGGACGACCTGCCCAGGAGAGCTTCATCGCCCGGTTCCAGTAGAAGATCACCGCGATCGTGAACGGGATCAGCTCGAGCAGAGCCACAGCAGTCGGGCTGAGAAAAGCAATCGGAGGGGAAAGAGCTTCAAACACGGCCTTCGAATGGTACCGCCGCCGGCCCGTCGGCCATTGCACGGCGGCTCGGGCCACTGGTAGATTCGTTCCACTCGTCCCGATCCCGTAAATGACCCTCGCAACCCGGTTCCAGCCGGGTTCGGGCCAAAGAACCAGGAGCAGAGAATGAGCAGTTCCGAAGGAATCCTCGACCGCGACAACCCCGAGAAGCGAGAAGAGATCGTCGCGATGCTGACCAGGGCCTACTGGATGGAGATCGAGACGGTGATGAGCTACATCGCCAACTCGACCAACCCGGACGGGGTCAGGGCCCAGGAGATCATCCAGTCGCTCCAGCAGGACATCCAGGAAGAACTCGGCCACGCCCAGCTTTTCGCCAAGCGGATCAAGGAGCTTTACGGGGTGGTACCCGGATCGATGGAGTTCCAGCCGGCGCAGTCGTTTCTCCAGCCTCCCGAGAACCAGTCGGACATCGTGCACGTGATCAAGGGCGTGATCGAGGCCGAAAGCGGCGCGATCGAGTTCTACACAAGCATCATCCAGGAGACGGACGGCGTGGATCCGGTCACTCAGGACATGGTCATAGCGATCCTCGCTGACGAACAGGGCCACCGCCGGCTGTTCGAGGGCTTCCTGAGCGAGTACGAAGCGAGCGGAGAGGCCTGACCGGATCGCCCTTTCCGCCGATCGGCAGCTTCGGCTTCCTTTCGGACTGCCACACCGGAGCGCTGGTCGCGCCCGACGGTGCGGTCGAGTGGCTCTGCCTGCCCCGCTTCGACTCACCGAGCACCTTCGGCTCCCTCCTGGACCGCTCAGCCGGACGGTTCCGGTTTGGCCCCAGGGGTGAAGCCACACCGCTCAGCCGGCGCTACGAACCCGGCACCCTGGTGATCGAAACGACCTGGTCTACCGGGACCGGATGGGTCCTTGTTCGCGACGCGCTGACGATCGCCGAGTGGAGTGAACGCGATGAAGAGGGCGCGCCGACGATCGCCCATGACCCCGACTTCTCTCTGGTCCGGGTCGCGACCTGCCTCGACGGTGAAGTGGAATTCGAGATGGACTGCCTGCCGCGCTTCGACTACGGCAGCACGGCAGCTGTATGGCAGGCCGGCGGCTGGGGTGAGGCGACGGCCGAGGGTCAGGACGGCTTCAAGCTGGCGCTGAACACGGATCTGAACCTGACCCTCGAGCAGGGCGCGGCGACAGGCACACTTCATCTGAAGCGTGGCGACAGCGCTTTCTGCGCTCTGAGCTGGGGTGACGGGATCTATTCCCGGACCCGCAGTGCCCCGGAAGCGATCGAGCGCATTGACGAGACGGTCGAGTTCTGGCGCGAGTGGCTGGCCCAGGGCTCGTTCCCCGATCACCCCTGGCGGATCCATCTTCAGCGCTCGGCTCTGGTTCTCAAGGGCCTGACTTACGCGCCCACCGGTGCGCTGCTGGCCGCGGCCACCACCTCCCTGCCCGAGACACCGGGTGGGGTCCGCAACTGGGACTACCGGTTCAGCTGGATCCGGGACTCGACCTTCGCCCTCTGGTCGCTGCATTCGCTCGGCTTCGACGAAGAGGCCAAGGCATTTCTCCGATTCGTGCGCGCTCGGGCGATGGAGTCCGACGGTGATCTTCAGATCATGTACGGCATCGGCGGCGAACATGACCTGACCGAAAGCACCCTCGATCACCTGAGCGGATACGAAGGTGCCAGGCCTGTTCGGATCGGCAACGGAGCATTCGACCAGCACCAGCACGATGTGTGGGGCGCGCTGATGGACGCGATCTACGTGAACCGGATCGCGCTCGCCCAGGAGGGCATCTCGCAGGAAACACGCAGACTGGTCAGCCGTCTGGTCGACGCGGCGATAGATGCCTGGCCGCGACCCGACCAGGGGATCTGGGAGGCCCGCGGCGAGCCAAAGCACTACGTCTCATCCAAGTTGATGATCTGGGTCGCGGTTGACCGGGGGGCCAGGCTTGCCGCGCAGTACGGCTTGTCCGAAGTGGCCGAGCGCTACAACGAAACAGCCGGCCGGATCAAGGAGGAAATCATCGAGAAGGGCTGCCGCGACGGCGTGTTCCGGCAGCACTACGAAACTGACGCCCTCGACGCCTCGGTCCTGCTGATGCCACTGGTCAGATTCCTGCCTCATGACGACGAGCGGATCCGCAAGACAGTCATGGCGGTCCGCGACGGCCTCGACGACCGCGGAATGATCCTGCGCTACATCACCGGCGAGACCGACGACGGACTCCACGGGCGCGAAGGCACCTTCCTGATCTGCTCCTTCTGGATGGTTTCAGCTCTTTCCGAGATCGGCGAATCCGAGGCGGCCCGGAAACTGTGCGAACGCCTTCTCAGCTCAGCCGGCGCGCTCAACCTGTTCGCCGAAGAACTGGACGCGGAGAGCAACCGCCACCTTGGAAACTTCCCCCAGGCCTTCACTCATCTCGCGCTGATCAACGCGGTCTCACACGTGATCGCCGACGAGCAGCGCGAAGCCCGGGCCGGCTCGGCGACCGCGGTCTTCTCCGAGATGCGAGAGTCAGACGCATGAGTGGCGAAGGCGAAGTGAGCGAGACCGTGGCCGACTCGATCCGGGCGAACCTGGCCGCAGTGGAGCAGAGGATTTCCGGTGCCTGCGAGGCGGCCGGGCGAGACCGCGACGAAGTGCGCCTGCTGCTCGCAACCAAGACCGTCGAGCCCGGGCGGGTCCGCGTCGCGATCGAGGCAGGCGCCGGCCTGGTCGCCGAGAACCGGGTGCAGGAAGTCCGGCCCAAGTTCGAAGCACTCCAGGACCTCGATTACGAGCGTCATTTCATCGGGCACCTTCAGTCGAACAAGATCAACGCGCTGGTCCCTTACGTCTCCTGCATCCAGTCGCTGGATCGCCTCTCGCTCGCGAAGAAGCTCCAGGCGCGGCTTGAGCGCGAGGGCGAGAGTCGCGAGGTCCTGCTCCAGGTCAACACCTCCGGCGAAGACTCGAAGTTCGGCCTGGACCCGGACGATGCCGAGGCATTCGCCACCGAGGTCAGCCGGTTTGACGCACTCCGGATCCGCGGGCTGATGACCATCGGCCTGTTCACCGATGACGTCGAGCTGGCCCGTCCGAGCCTGAGGCGCCTGAAGGAACTCAGGGAACGGATCGCTCAGATGAACCTCGACGGGGTCGAGATGAACGAGCTTTCGATGGGGATGAGCGGCGACCTCGAGGTGGCGATCGAAGAAGGCGCGACCATCGTGAGGATCGGGTCGGCGGTTTTCGGCGGCCGCCCTCCTGCCTGAAACAGAACGGGCGGTGAATCCCCTACAGGATCTCGCCGCGTGATTGTCAAATGTGGAGCTGCGACCGTGCGGCCGGCGCCCTCCTTTCGGCCGGTCAGGGTCAGCTTCCGCGGCCTGTGACCAACGACCAGACCAGGACGATCAGGCCGGTGACGACCAGGATGTAGCCGATCAACGGCAGCACGCCGATCACGATCAGAATGGCCCCGATGACTGTGAGCAACGGTGAAAGTGGCAGGGCCGAAGTTTGACCGGCCATCCGGTCAGCCGTCCTGGAATTGATCGCTTTTCCGGCGCCAGACGCGAAGGTCAACCCCGTAGAGAAGGTGAGGCAGCCCGACATGTTCAACGGTCCGCTCGTACCCGAGCCCGATCCTCTCCATCACCCGGCGCGAGGCAGAGTTGCCAACCAGAGTGAGGGCAACGACTCGCTTCAGGCCCGAACGGGAGGCGACTTCGAGAGCGGCAATCGCCGCCTCGCTGGCGAGCCCTCGCCCCTGGTAGGTCGGCAGCAGCGACCACGGGAGCTCGACCATCGGCCGGCGCTCGATACGGGCCCAGGCCAGTCCGCCGCGACCGACGAATTCTTCCGTTTCTCTGTCTCGCAGAACCCATGGCCCGAAGCCGTGGATCTGCCAGTGGAGAAGATCGTGACGGAGAATCCGGTCGACGTCGACTCGGGCGAAAGGTTCGAGCGGAGGAGGCCTCAACCAGCGCTCCACTTCCGGGTTGCGAAACAGCGTCTCGTAGTCGTGCACCTCCCCCGGAGCAGGTTGCCGACACTCCAGCCTCTCGGTGCGCGCCTGTCCGGCAGACCGCAAGGGCGGATCAGTCCGCGGCGGCCAGCATCAATGCTGACTGGGCGCGCACCTTCTTTTTCAGCATCGGACTCCAGCCGAGGAAGATGCCGGGGGTTCCGAGGGCCATCCTCGACCACTTCCAGAAGTCGAAGGAGTCCTCGTGCTCGATGATCAAACCGTCGGAGAAGCGGAAAGCGGCGTCGATCTCGTTGACCACGTGGCGACCGGTGCGGGAGAAGGTGTAGCGGCCGGTCCAGTGGGCCGATCCGGTCGAGCCTTCGGCCGAGTGCTCGCCGAGGATGATCTCCAGATCGTCGGATCGCGTCAGCAGCATGCGCCACATCCTCATCACCTCGGGCCCACGGAGGTCGGTGAATACCGGGTCGGAAAACCGTACCTCCGGGTGGTAGCAGCGCTCCATGTCCTCCGGGTTGCCCGAGGCGAATGCCCCGTAGAAGTCCTCAATCAGTTGCTGGCTCATTTAATGCTCCTGTCTCCTCGTAGCATCGCGCACCTCTCCGATCAGCTCTTCGAGCACATCCTCAAGTGCGACCACACCGAGAGTCTGACCGTCAGAGCCGATCACCCGCGCCAGGTGGGCACCGGATCCCTGCATAGTCTCCAGTACGGATCTCAGCGGAGCCGTAGCGCGAACTGTGGGCAGCGGCCTGACCCAGGACTCGGCGATCGGCCGGTTGCGGTGGCGGTCCTCAAACTCAAGGGCGTCCTTGAGGTGCAGGTAGCCGATCATCTCGCCGTCGCGCGAGACCGGGAAGCGCGAGAACCCGGTGCGTGCGGCATCGGCCTCAACCTGGGCCGGCGTGACCGTGACCGGCACGGTCTCGATCGTTTCCAGCGCAAGCAGGACCGAGCGGGCATCGCGCTCATCGAACTCGAGTGCGCCGGCCAGCAGGCGGCTCTCATGCGAGTCGAGAAAGCCTTCGCGGCGCGACTCCTCGACAAGCCCTGCGACCTCGTCGCGAGTGAAGGCGCTGGCCACTTCGTTCTTCGGATCGACCCCGAGCAGCCTGAGGATCGCGTTCGCTATCCAGTTGAGCGAGCCGATAGCGGGGTACAGCAGGAAGACGGTCGCCCGAAGCGGCGGTGCCAGCGCCAGGGCAGATCGGTCTGGTCGAGCCAGGGCGATGTTCTTGGGGACCATCTCTCCGAGAATCACGTGTAGCGAGCCGACAACAAACAGTGCGAAAATGACCGCAATCGGGTAGGCCAGGGCCTGCGGGGCACCGATCGCCTCGAGCGGCCCTTCGAGCGCGTGAGCGATCGCCGGCTCGGCCAGCGCACCGAGGCCGAGAGTGCAGAGCGTGATCCCCAGCTGGGCACCCGCCATCATCAGCGAGACGTTCTCCATCGAGCGCAGCGTTACCGCGGCGATTCGACCGCCGCCTTCGGCCATCGGCTCGATCACCGAACGGCGGGCAGAAATAAGCGCGAACTCGGCCCCGACGAAGAAGGCGTTCAGGGCCAGCAGCAGGATCGAGATGATGATCGCCCACTCGGTGCTCATCGCTCGGCACCCTCGTCCTCTTCCGGAGCCGGGCGGACCTCCAGGCGGACCCGGTCAACCCTCAGCCTGTCCATGGTCAGTACGGACAGTTGGGCTTCCAGCTTGCCGCCTTCATCGTCGACGGCCTCTACGGTGACCGAGTCACCCTGACCCGGAACCCGGCCGAGTTCGAAGACGATCAGGCCGGCCACCGTTTCGTAGTCCTCATCCTCGGGCAGCTCCACGCCCGTGTAATCGGCGACTTCGTCCGGGCGCAACAGCCCGGAAAGCCCCCAGATTCCGTCGCCGACCTGGCGCACAGGGTCCTCACGCGGGTCGTGCTCGTCGCGAACCTCGCCGACAATCTCCTCGATCAGATCCTCAAGGGTGACGATGCCGTCGAAGCTGCCGAACTCGTCGACTACGATCGCGATCTGAAGCCCGACTTTGCGCAGCTCCGTCAGCAGCGGATCGAGTTCCATCGAAGAAGGAACCAGGACGGGCTCGGCCATCAGATCCCTGACCCGCATCTCGTCGCGCAACTCATACGGCACGCCGACCGCATGTTTGACGTGAACGATTCCTTCGACCTGCTCCGAGCCGTCCTCGACCACCGGGAAGCGGGAGCGGCCGCTGTCCTTCGCTGCCTCGATCACGGCATTGACCGGATCGTCGGGCTCGAGCGTTGTCACCCTTACCCGTGGTGTCATCGCGTCGTCGGCCCGTCGCTCGCCAAAGTCGAGTGAGCGCTCGAGCAGGGTGGCGGTCGGCAGCTCCAGCGTGCCCTGCTCGGCTGAGCGGCGGACCAGCGAGCCGAGTTCATCGGGAGAGCGGGCCGAAGCCAGCTCTTCCTGGGGCTCGATGCCGATCCGTCGCAGAATCGCGTTGGCCAGGTTGTTCGCGCCGCGGATGACCGGCCCGAGCCCGACCGTGAATCCGCGCTGGAATCCCTGAACCGACCGGGCGGTTTCATAGGGATGGGTGATCGCAAGGTTCTTCGGGACGAGTTCACCGAAGACCATGGTCAGGCCGTTGGCCAGAATGAATCCGATCGCCAGCGCGACGCCGGTTACCGCTCCCTCGGAGACGCCGAGTGACTCCAGGGGGCCCTCGATCAGTGTTGAAATTGATGGTTCAGCCAGGAAACCGATCAGCAGGTTGGTCAAAGTGATGCCGATCTGAGCAGCCGAAAGCTGGGTCGAAAGCCGCCGCAGAGCCGAGCGCACGCCGATCGCCCGGCGGTCTCCGGCCTCGGCCTCGCGGTCGACCTTGGACCGGTCGACCGTGACAAAGGAGAACTCGGCCGCAACAAAGCCACCGCAGGCCAGAATCAGCGCCGCAGAGATGATTACGAGCAGAAGCTCGATCATTGGGAGAGCGCACCCCGGATCGCTACCGGAGCGCGCCAGGGACTAGAGCCGGGTTCGTCGTCCATCCACTGTTCCGTAGGCGGGCATCAGTCATCAGATTATGCCGATCCGGCGGATGAACCGATCACGGCTACGATCCCCCGGTGGAAAGTTCAGACCTGGAGACACTCAGAGAGCGCCTGCGGCTCACCCTTGACGAGGCTCGGCCGGAGGCCGTAGCCCGCCGTCACGAGCGCGGAGGACGGACCGCTCGCGAGAACATCGAGGACCTGATCGACCCGGGCTCGCTGGTCGAGTACGGGCGGTTCGCGATCGCCGCGCAACGCGGCCGACGGGAAGTCCGGGACCTGATCGAGAACACGCCCGCCGACGGGCTGATCGGCGGGACGGCGACCGTCGGGGGCCTGCCCTGTGCGGTGATTTCTTACGACTACACGGTGCTCGCGGGCACCCAGGGCCACACCGGTCACCGCAAGAAGGACCGCCTCTTCGAGCTGATCGAGCGCATGAAGCTGCCGACGGTCTTCTTCGCCGAAGGCGGCGGAGGAAGGCCCGGTGACACCGATCACGCCGTCGTCTCGGCGCTCGACACACGCGCCTTCGCACTCTGGGCGTCGCTTTCGGGCGTGGTCCCGAGGATCGCCGTGGTCGCGGGCCGCTGCTTCGCCGGAAACGCGGTGATCGCCGGCTGCTCCGACCTGATCGTCGCGACCGAAGACAGCTCGCTGGGCATGGGCGGCCCCGCGATGATCGAAGGTGGCGGCCTGGGTCGTGTCCATCCGGACGAAGTCGGGCCGTCGGCGATGCAGGCCGGCAACGGGGTGATCGACGTGCTGGTCGCCGACGAAGCCGAGGCGGTGACCGCCGCGGCGAAGCTGCTCGGACTGCTGGCCCGGCCGGGCGCCGCCGAAGCCGTCGCCGAGGCACCTCCGCAGGAGGAGCTGCGCGAGGTGATCCCGGAGCGCCGGCGGCGCGCATACGACGTGAACCGGGTGATCGAACTGATCGCCGACCGCGGCTCCGTGGTCAGGCTGCGACCTTCTTTCGCACCCTCGATGGCGACATCGCTGATCCGGATGAAGGGCCGGTCGGTCGGCGTGATCGCGAACAATCCCCTTCACATGGCCGGTGCGATCACTTCGGACGGGGCCGACAAGGCGGCCCGGTTCATGCAGCTCTGCGAGGGGTTCGGCATACCGCTGCTCTCGCTGGTCGACACCCCGGGAATGATGGTCGGCCCCGAGGCCGAGCAGACCGGACTGGTCCGCCACTGCTCGCGCATGCTGGTCGCGGGGGCCTCGCTTACCGTTCCGGTGGTCGCGGTGGTCCTGCGGCGCGGCTACGGCCTCGGTGCCCAGGCGATGGTCGCGGGCAGCCTCCATGAGCCGCTGCTGACTGTGGCCTGGGCCGGGGCCGAACTCGGTCCGATGGGCCTCGAAGGCGCGGTCAGGCTCGGGCTGCGCAAGGAACTCGAAGCGATCCCCGACGAAGCCGAGCGCGAGCGCCGGGTACGGGAGTTGACCGAGCTGGCCCACGAGAACGCCGACGCGCTCAACGCGGCGACCCTGTTCGAGATCGACGACGTGATCGACCCTGCCGATACACGCGAGATCGTCGCGAGCACGATCTCCAGAGCCGCGCCCAGCCGGGGCGAGGGCCGTTCTTTCATCGACACCTGGTGACCCGGATACCCGCCCGGCTAACTGGGCGGGTGGAGCTCGCCCCTCGGTGGCTTGACCAGCAGGGCACCGACCAGGAAGCAGACCGCGCCGATGAAGGTGCCCAGGTTGATCCACTCGATGTTCACCGGCTGGCCGGTGGAGGGGTCCACCCAGGAGGCGATAGCCGAGATCCCGAACGCGACCGAGCCGGCCATGTTGAGCCAGGTGCTCCACCAGCTCCTGACCTCGGGGTCCCAGAGCTGCCCGGCATGCCTGGTCGCCGCCACGGCCAGGCCGCTGGAGACGAGGAAGAGGATCGATCCGATGGCGTCGGGGCGCCAGACGTGATCGGCGGCGGCAGCTGCCCCGAGGCCGGCCGAAAGCGCCGCGAAAGTGGTCACGTTGAAAAACAGGGTGCCGATGAACTGCGACGCAGCCGACCACCAGTCGTCCCAGGACTGCTTCGACTTCCAGGCACCGTGCTGCCACCGCCCGGTCAACCGGAGCTGGATGAATGAGGCGAGGGTGAAGAAGATCGAGCCGACGAAAAAGGTCACGTTGGTCCAGTCCTCTCCGACCAGCCCGAGATAGCCGGGACAGGCGGCGACGGCGAAACAGAGCGAACCGATCGCAAAGCCGATTGACTCCCGGCGCAGCTTCATCAGACGTGACATCGGCACCACAATATTGAGACTGTCCCGGTGGTTGGAGCGAACACACAGTGCGGCGGTCCGTTCGGTGAGAGACTGGAGCCGTGACTCCTCCACAGACGATCCACATCCACGGCCAGCCCGTCACCTTCCACATGATGGGTGAGGGTCCGCCGATCCTGCTGATCCACGGCATCACCTCGAGTTCCCGCACCTGGAAGCGGGTGATGCCGCGTCTGGCCGAGACCCACACCGTGATCGCGCCCGACCTGCTCGGCCACGGCCAGTCGGCCAAGCCTCAGGGGGATTACTCGCTAGGGGCCTACGCCAGCGGGATCCGTGACCTGCTGGTGGCGCTGGAAGTGCCGCGCTCCACGGTCGTCGGTCATTCGCTGGGCGGCGGCATCGCGATGCAGTTCGCCTACCAGTTCCCTGAACGGGTGGGAAGGCTGGTCCTGGTCGATTCCGGTGGCATCGGACGGGAAGTCAACCCGCTGCTCAGGGCCGCGGCCCTGCCGGGGGCCGAGCTGGTGCTGCCATACATGTTCAACTCGACCCTTCACGAAGGCGCGATCAAATTGCGCCGCCTGCTCGGGCGGGTCGGCCTCGAACCCAACGCGGACGTCGAAGGAGTGAGCGAAGGATTCGCTTCGCTCACCGAGGCCGACGCCCGCCGGGCCTTCCTCGACACGGTGCGCTCGGTGATCGACACCGGCGGCCAGCGGGTCAGCGCCGAGGACAGGCTGTACCTCGCCGGTGACGTGCCCTCGATGATCATCTGGGGCGAGAACGACCGGATCATCCCGGTCAGCCATGCCCACATGGCCAAAGAGATGCTGCCGGAGAGCAGGCTGGAGATCTTCTCCGACGCCGGCCACTTCCCCTTCAACGACCACCCCGACCATTTCATTTCAGTGATGCGCGAGTTCATCGATGAGACCGAGCCCGCCGACCTCAACGAGGATCATGTGCGCCAACTCCTCCAGGAACGCGGCAACCTCGACGTGACCGGGGTCCCGGGGATTTGAGCGAGCAGCAGGAGCTCGAAGTGATCGAGGCGCTGGAGCAGTATCAGCGGCTCAGCACGGAGGTCCTCGATCTCAACCGGGACGATCCCGAAGCCGGTGTCAAGGGACTGGTCGCGCTCCACCTCTCCTGGACCGAGGAGAACCCTGACCGGGCCCGCATGGTCAGCCGCAACCGCAATGCGGCCGCAGCCGGGGCAGCATGGCGAGCGACTCGCAGCCAGCAACCGCGAATGGTTCGCGCAGATGAAGGCATGGATCGAATCGCAGGCTGCCGGCGGAAGGATTGAACCGGTGTCCTTCAACCTGCTTCACGCGGTCGTATTCGCCCCGACTCAGGAGATCAGCAAGCTATGGCTGGCCGGTCGCCTCAAGCGCCAGCCAGGCGAGTACGCGCGACCTCTCGGCGAAGCTGCCTGGGCCGCGGTCCAGGCACTCCCCGCGCGCTAAAACGGACATTCTCCGAAGACTTGACCTTATAGTGGGTTAATCTCGGCGTATTCGATCGTCGAGGCAATCACGAGGGGACATCCCATGAGTCGCATCAGGAAGCAGTTTTCACCGGCGATGGCGGTAGGGCTTCTGGCCCTGTTCGTCGCACTGGGCGGAAGCGCCTACGCGATCGGCAAGAACAGCGTCGGCACAAACCAGCTCAAGAACAACGCTGTCACCACCAAGAAGATCAAGAAGAATGCAGTGACCACCTCCAGGATCCGCGGCTACGAGCGCATCGGAGTCAAGCGGGTCAAGTCGGTATCGGGCGCTGACTACGATGTGGCCCGGATGGCGGCCAAGCAGATCAAGTTGTTCTCGGCCGGGCCGTTCACGATCTACGGCAAGTGCTTCCACAACGAAACGGACGGCTACAGCTACGCCTCGGTCTATGTGAAAACCAGCGAAAACGGATCACTCTTCGACAGCGATGAAGACGGCTTCGATGGCAACCCGTTCCTGGACAAGTCGACTGCGGAGAACGACCGCGAGGCAAACTACGCGGAGAACAGCGGCCCGAACGATGCCGACTACTACGGCATGCACTCGACCGAGATATCGCTGATGTCCCCGAGCGGAACGGTGCTGGAGGCCCGTGTCCCTCTTGGTGTCAAGACCGGCAACCTGCCGGGTGGCAATGGCGCCTACAAGGGCGGCGACGTCTGTGTCTTCGCGGGAGACATGACCGTCTTCAACAAGTAGGGCTCAGCCGGAAGGCCTCCGGGCGCAGCGCCTGAGCACCAGCAAGGGCGGGCATGGGTCCGCCCTTTCTGGTGCCGGAGACCGGTGCGGCTCAGGCGCCGAAGTCCTCCAGCGCGCTGTTGTCGGTTTGACTTACCGTGGCCATTGCCGGGCCCGCAGTGAAGCCGTGAATCAGGATCGAAGTGCCGACGCAGGCGATGATCGTCCAGTAGATCAGCCCGGTCTCTTCGGTTGTCAGCACTCCGGCATTGATCGCCACCGCCGCGTAGTAGAAGGAGCCGATTCCGCGGATCCCGAACCACCCGATCAGGAAGCGTTCCTTCACGCTTACCTCGGATCCGGTGAATGAAGCCAGGACCGCCGCCGGCCTGATCAGCACCAGCAGAACCGGGACCAGCAGCCATCCGGTCAGTCCGGGTGCGGCGAGCCCGGCGATGGTCACTGTACTGCCGAGCAGCAGAACCATTCCGAGTTCGGTGATGTTCTCGAGGAAGTCCGCCCCTCCATGTACGCGGTCATGGGCCTCGTGGTCCCACTCGTAACGGCGGAAGGAAAGCCCACCGACAAAAGCAGCGAGAAATCCGTAAGCACCGAGCATCTCGGTCAAGCCGTAGATCGCGAGAACTGCCGCCATCGCCAGCCAGCCGTCGTAGGTCGGCTTGAGCCAGCGGTGCTTCCTGAACCAGTCGGCGCCGCGCCCGATCGCCCAGCCCCCGAGGGCACCGATGGTCAATCCGCCGACGATGCCGTAGACGACGTCGGCTGCGAACCATTCGGCGAACCAGCCGGTGCCCCCTTCGGCCGCGACGAAGATCCCGAGAAAGACGAAGGGGAAGGCCAGTCCATCGTTGAAACCAGCCTCGGAGGTGAGCGCGAAATGGGTTTCGGTCTTGTCACCCTCACCCGGAGGACCGACCTGAACGTCACCGGCCAGAACCGGGTCGGTCGGGGCGAGGCTGGCGCCGAGGATTATCGCCGCGCCCAGCGACAGGCCCATCAGCGTGCTGGCGAAAACGGTGATCGCACCGATCGTCAGCGGCATCACGATAAGGATCAGCAGCATGGTCGAGCGCCAGCCCTTCCAGCCAAGCGGACGGTCGATCCTCAGCCCGGCGCCGAAAAGGGCGACGATCACCGCGAACTCAGCCAGGCGCTCGATCAGCGCGGACTGCTCGATCGGGTCGATCAGGTCGATCCCGAACAAATGCAGGCCGCCAGAGGCAAGTGCCCCGAGCAAGAGGTAGACGGCAGCCGGGCTGAAGGAGCGCCTGCGATGGCTGGAGAGGATCCAGATCGCGGTGAACATGACCAGCCCACCGAAAAACAGACCGACCGCATAGGGCCTGGCGAAAGAGAAGCCTTCGGCTGCCGCCAGCAGGAGTCCGGTGGAGGGCGAGTCGATCACAGGGGGCTCATTGTCTCAGCCCTGCCCCGGCCACCTCGTGCCGGGGCCCCCAGACACCTGAGCCCCTAGGTACCGGATACCGAATCGACAGAGTGCGCAGATGCCGGCGAAGTCGCTGCGGCCGGCATGAGCGCGGGCCGCTTGGCCTGGCGCCCGTCTCCCGAGGAGCGGCCGGTTACCCGCCGTCCGACCCATGGCAGCAGGTAACGGAAAGCCCAGCCGAGGTCTTTCCTGATCCTGGTCGCCCTGGCGATGTCGGCCATCGCGGGTAGTGGCGCTGCCCAGTCGGGGACGTCTTCCGGAGAGTAGGAATCCAGTCTCAGTTCGGCCCCTCCGTCCGGTTCACCCCTGACCAGGGCCAGGACCCCCCGGGCGAGCCGGCTGTGTCCCTCCGGGTTGAGGTGAAGCCGGTCGTGACTCCACAGACGCGGATCGGTCGTGGAGGGAATCGTCTCCAGGTCAATCAGCAGGACGCCGTTTCTGCGGGCCAGATCCCTCAGGCCCTCGTTGTAGGCGCGGAACCGGTCGGCCACCTTCGGGCCGAACGGACCCGAGCCGGGCGCCACCGGATAGGTATTGGTCAGGACCGTCGCCCCGGCCGAGCGGAACGCCACCTGAAGCTCGTCCATCAGCGCAAGGGTCGCATCGAGATCGAGGCCCGGCCGGATCAGGTCGTTGGCGCCCCCCATGACGCTGACCAGGTCTGGCTCCAGAGCCAGGGCCGGCTCCAGCTGTTCGTCGCGGATCGGCCCGATGCAGCGGCCCCGGATCGCCAGGTTCGCGTAGAGCAGGCCCGGGGAGTCCACAGCCAGGGCTTCGGCGAAGCGGTCCGCCCAGCCGCGGTCGCTGCCGTCGGGGTTGAGCTCGTCCCCCACCCCCTCGGTCTGGCTGTCGCCGATGGCGACGAAACGCTGGAACGGCGGGCTCACGCCGGGATCCCCGCCGGTTCGATCGGCAGCGTCGTGCCGCAGCGGTCCATCTCGGCCAGCAGCGCCGCGTGCATGCGGTCGCGCAGCTCCTGGTCGGTCCGGCAGAGCACCCGGCCGCTGGAGCGGTCGACCAGGTTGGCGACCTGATCCGGGTCGCGCATCATGTCGTAGAGCTCGAACTCGGGCGACTCTTCGCCGGAAGGATCGACGTAGACCGCATACATCGACTCCGGCGATCGCACCGAGCGGATCCGGTTCGGATGCGGGATGACGTCGACGTAGGCCGAGCCCGACTGGTGGTCGTCGAAGCTGAAGTGCGTGTACTGCTGAACGGTGTCGGCCGGCTCCGGATGCCCGGCCACGCGGCTGAAGTCCACCCCGGTCGCTGCCACCCGCTTCGCATCAGGACTGGCCGCATTCGCGATCACCGGGGTCAGGTCCCTGCCGCGGATCCCGTCGCCTTCGCAGTCGGCGCCGGCGATCGTCGCCAGGGTCGGCAGCACGTCGCAGAGCGAGGCCGGCGCTCCGACCGTCGCCGGTTCGCTGAACAGGACCGGGTTGGATACGACCAGCGGCACGTTTACCGTCTCTTCGTAGGCGTTGAACATCTTCTGGCGCTGGCCGCCGTGGGACATGCCCATCTCACCGTGGTCGGAGGTCCTCACGATCACCGTCCGCGAACGCAGCGATTCGTCGTCGTCGGGGTCACCCAGCGCGGTGAGCATGCGGCCGATCTTCTCGTCGGCCAGGCGGTGCAGGTGTGCGTAGAAGCGGCAGTACTCGAGCTTCGCTTCGTCATCGCCGACGGGACCGATGAAGCTGGCCTGGCCGATCCGCATCAGGGCATGGGCGGAGGGCTTGTTCGACAGGTTCTCGTTCACCGAAGGCGGCAGCTCGATCCCTTCGATGTCGGCCCAGTCCTCCGGCGAGTAGCCGCCCTCACGATAGGTGGAGGGGTATGCGAGCACGTCGTGCGGGTTGACCAGCGAAGCGATCAGGGCCCAGGGCTCCGGCGGCGGATCGGCGAGGAAGCGTTCGACCTGCTGCGCGAAGTCTTCGTCGTAGCCTCGCTGGTGCCGGCCGGCGAAGGTGCCGCCCCCGAAATGGGAAGGCTCGAGGTTCTCTCCGGCGTCCGGTGGCTCCCAGTCGTGCGAGGCCGTACTCGTCGGCCAGGCGGTCGCTGTCCGCGTCGCTCCACTCTTCACCCTCGACCGGCTGGGTCAGGTGCCATTTGCCCTTGAGCACCGTCCGGTAACCGGCGCGCTCGAGCACCGTCGCCAGGTTCGGGGTTTCCGGGTCGAGCTCGCTTTCATCCTCGCCGCCGTCGGTCGGCGGGTCGAGCCCCTGAACAGCGTCTTCAGTGCCTCCCCCGGAGCCAGCTCCTCCCTCAGCACCGCGCCGGCCGCCGCCGTGATCGCGGAAGGCGCGTTCCTGGGCTGAATCCGTGCCCCTCCCTGGGTCAGCGTCAGCGTCACGCCATGCTCGGCCGGCCACCGGCCGGTCAGCAGAGACGCGCGGCTCGGTGAGCACATGCAGCTGGCCGCGCTGGCCTCGGTGAAGCTGACCCCGGTCCGGGCGATCTCGATGTCGGCCGGGGTCAGCGCTTCGAGCCAGGCCGGATCCTCGGGCCAGTGCATCGGCCGGCGCTGCTGGTCGGTGACGATCAGCAGAAGGTTGGGCGGTTTCATCGCCACCTGAAAGGACAGCCTCGGGATTCGAACTCTTCTTTGTCCATGTAGGTGCCTCTCGGGTAGAAGGGGCCCATCGTCTCACGAGCGTTGAACGGTGTCGTGACGTCCCAGATCGACCGCTTGAAGCCGGGGCTCGGCAGCACGTTCCTGGTCAGCAGCTGGCCGGCGTCGGTCCGCCCGGCACCGTCACCCTCGGGGTCGGCCGGCAGCCAGGCCACGCCGCACTCGCGCCGCGCGTTCGACGGGCGCTGTTCGCGGCTTGGAGAAAACAGCACCACGTAGTTGCGCTTGCGACTGCGTTTCGGGATCTGCTGGTCGAACAGGCAGCGGTACGTCTTCGTCGTCACCAGCGACTGGATCCCGCAGATGTCCCACTCGACCAGCTGGCCGGCCTTCGTGCGCCGGTCTGCCCCGTTCAGGGTGCGCGGCGTGGTCGGCATGCGTCCGTGGATTGCCAGCACTTCACCGAACCTGAAGCTGTACGGACCGATCATGTAGCGGGCGTCGTTGTTGTTGTACTGCGTGCCTTCTTCGGCCGGGTTGTCCTCCCAGGCCTGATGCCAGACGTCTTCGGTCCGGTACCGGGCGAAGACGTTGAGCAGGTTGAAGTACTTGTAGAACCCGAACTTGGGCAGGGCGGGATTGGTGGCCGGGTCCTTGCCGACGGCGTTGACCAGGGAGTCGTTGGTCTGCTGTGACAGCAGCGTGCCCTGGTAGTCGTGGATCGAGTTGAGCTCGTCGCAGAGCGCCTGGCCGGTCAGCACGGTGCCGTCCGCGAGCCTGAGCGAAGGCACGGCAGACCGGTCCCGCCCGAAGGTCGCGGCCCCGGTCGGGCACGTAGACCCGGTAAAGGATGTCCTGGTGGAAACCCGCCGTGGGCGCGGCATAGAGCGTATTCCGGGCCAGATCTCGCCGGTGGTGCCTGGCCGAGCACCCGGACCGTATAGCTGCGGTTCTTCGCCGACCGGTTCTTGCCGGGCCGGCTCGGGTTGATCGAACCCTTATCCGGGCCGGATCTCCCGGTCGCTCAGCGAGCTGGAGGACGCGCCATTTTGCTCGTAGGCATTGAACGACGAGTAGCGGGCATGGGGAAAACGGCCCTTGAGGGTCAGCACCGCGCCCGGCGGGGTGACGAACTTGGCCCCCCAGTAAGTGATTTCGGTGCCCGGGAAAGCGGCGTTCGTCTTCGGGTTGTCGGCGGTGAAAGGCCCGGTCCAGAAACAGCCGACCGTCGGCAGGTCCTTCGGGTTGTAACCGGTGGGTGCCACACCGTTCGCCGGGGCGACCGCCGTCCAGGTGGTGAAGACCATCAGGAGGAGCCCGCAGAGCAGGGCCGCGGTGGAGAGTTTCCACCCCCGCCGGCGACGCTTCGAAGCTATGCCCACTGCGCTCACCTCCTTCGGCTTTTTCCGCCGGAAGGCGGCCCGGTCAACCCCGCTGAAGCTAGCAGAGCTTAACCCGTCAAACGTCTAACCCGCGCCACCCGCTAAGGATTCGAATTCGGCTTCGAGAGCGAACGGAAGACCGATGTGCCGGGCCGCCGGCCGGTCGAAAACGGCCATGCCGAGCAGCAGGCCCGGCTCGACCAGCCTGAACTCGTCCCGCACGTGGCGCCAGGGCAGCGGGGCCTCCTCCGGATAGGTCGAGACGAGCACCGGCGCTCCGTCCAGCGCCGAGGGTTGAAGCTCGGCCCGCATCGCGAGGTACTCGACCAGTTCGCCCTCCTTCTCCAGCAGGTTCATCCCGGTCAGGTGCTCACCCTCCAGCTCGAAGCGCTTTCCGTACCAGCCGGGCAGCCCGGCCAGGGCAAGCGCCGCCGGTGCCAGCGACCGGGAAGGCGCCGGTCCGACGAATACCGCGCGGTGGCTGCCGGCCAGCATCTCCGGTTCGGGAGCCGGCAGCGCACCCCAGAGCTTGCGCAGCGCGGCCGGTGACGAAGGCAACCCGTCGATGCCGCGACCTTGTTGCCGGGGCCGCCCGTTCTGCGACGCCTGCCCCTCCCCCGGCCCCGTGGTCTCGCCGAACGCTTCGGCCCTCTCCGGCCAGAGCGAAGCAAAACGCTCGGCCATCGCGGTGATGGTCAGGCTCGGATTCACCCCGAGGTTGGCCGGGATCGCCGAAGCGTCGGCCACGAACAGACCCGGGTGCCCATGGACCTCGTGACCGGGACCGATCACCCCGTCCTCGCGATCCTCCGAGATCACGGCCCCGCCGAGGATGTGAGCGGTGACCGAGCGACCGCCGGCGCTCTCGACCAGCAGGTTGAGCGGGGTCCCGCCAGACGTCTCGGCGAAGACCCGGGCGGCCTCGTTGGCGACCGGCAGGTAACTCGGCGCCTCATGCCCCGGCACGGACCGGGAGCGCAGCACCCTGCGCCAGGGCCGCAGCGGCGAGCGCTTCAGCTCGAAGGCGACCTCGCTCTCGACATCCTGCATGACCGTGATCGCGGTCAGCCGCCGCTCGAAGTTCTTCGCGGTCACCGCCTTCAGGAAACGCAGCGGGTGGCGCAGTATGCGGGCCACGGTCTCGACCGCCCGGCGGCCCGGGGTGGCCCCGTCGACGAGCGGCCCGACCTGCCAGCGCATCAGCTTGCCGCCGCCGATGTAGCGGTTCTGGGTGATGTGGGTGCGAGCGTCGGGGTGGAAATCGGTCGAAATCGCCGGACCGCGGGAGAGGTCGGCGTCCTGATCGTCGTCGAGCACGACCGTCACCGCCTCGGAATTCGTCCGTACCTTGCTGCCCGAGCATCGGCGAGATCGTCGGGAAGCGTGCCGAACTCATCGCGGCACCTGAACAGCAGCTCCAGCGTGCCGAGCACCCCGGCCGACGACCACCACCCGCTCGGCCCGGAGCGGCGCGTACGTGACCTCCGGTCTTCCAAGGGTGAGCGAGCTTCAGCTCGTAGCCTCCGCCCGGCAGCGGCGCGATCGAGCTGACCCGCCGCTCGGCCTCGATCCGGACTCCTTCTCGCTCGGCCAGGTAGAGATAGTTGAGGTCGAGCGTGTTCTTCGAGCCGTAAGGGCATCCGGCAAGGCAGCCTCCGCAGAGCCGGCATCCCGTCCGCTCGGGACCCTCGCCGCCGAAGAACGGGTCGGGGCCGTGACGCCCTTCTTCACCGAAATGGATCGCCACCGGTGTCGGTCCGAAGTCTCGAGGCGCCGCCGATCGTCTCGGCGACGGCCTTGCAGGTGATCGTCCATCTCCCCGGTGAACGGGTTCTCGACCCGGCCGAGCATCCGGGCCGCCTCTGCGTAATGCGGTGTCATCGCCTCAGCCCAGTCATGCTCTCCTTCTCCCCAGGCCGGGTCTGCGAAAACCCTGTCCGGCGGCTCCAGCAGCACGGCGCCCCAGACGATCGAGCCGCCGCCGACGCCGGATGCGCCGATGATGCCGACATCCCTGAACACCTTCTGCCAGAAGTAGCCGTGGAGGCCGAGGTCAGGTTCCCAGACGTGCTCACGCAGGTCGGTCCGCGCCTTCTCGATGTCTTCCGGGGCGAGTCGGCGGCCTTGCTCGAGGACCACCACGTCGTAGCCTTTCTCGGCGAGCCTGAGGGCGCTCACGGCGCCGCCGAAGCCGCTTCCGACAACAGCCACGTCGCAGTCGAAGTCCATGCTCACGACTTGATTCTCGCAGTCCGGACCCGGGCACCGGCCGGAGCCGTAATCCCGTGCGGCCGCCAGCGGTCAGATGCCGGTGTCGAGCGCGGCTGCGAGCAGGGCGATGACGAGCACCCCGTGGGCGGTCCAGGCGCCGGTGCGAACCCAGCTGAACCGCAACAGCCGCCGCAGGAGGTCCGGACTGAGGCCTTCCCGGCCGATCCTGCCGTGAGCGGGCGCGGCCCCAGCGCCGGTCAGGACCCAGGTGGCCGCCGCCAGCGCCGCGCCGGCGATGACGAGGCCCGACCGGTCCGCCGGCGGGTCGAAGATCAGGGCAAAGGAGGTCACCAGCTCGACCAGCATCGGCGGCAGCACGACCCAGGTCGTGCGCCTGGAGTGGGCCTCGTGGTAGCCGGCAAAGCGGTCGCCTCCGACCAGCGGAAAGAGCGGATAGTGGACCACCTGCACGAACCAGGTGAGGCCGACCATGAACAGGGTCGCCGCGGCGTTGGCCAGCAGCAGCCCGGTCACTTCACGACCAGTTCGCGGGCCTTCATGTCGTAGCGGACCTCGCGCCTGTTCGTGGCAAGCGCTTCGAGCGCGGTCTCGACCAGCTCGTCGGCGTCTTCGCCTTCGGGCAGCGGCGGCGGCTCACCGGCCAGGGCGCGATCGGCGAAACCGGTCTCCATGTGGCCCGGGCTCACCTCGAGCACGGTCGCAAGTTCCTTGCGGCGCTCCCGCCGCAGTGCCGCCAGGTAAGCGGCGAGCGCCGCCTTGGACGCCGAGTATGCGGCCATGCCGGCGGTCGGGAAGTCGGCAACCACCGCGGTTATCGCGACCACGGCGCCATCGGGGGAAAGCTCGTCCAGCGCGGAGGAGATCAGCTCGATCGGCCCGGTCGCGTTGATCCGCATCAGCCCGGCTTCGACCGCCTGCGGGAGCTCACCCGACCTGCCGAAAGCGACGGCTCCGGTCGCGACCAGGATTCCGTCGAGGCCCCCGAGTTCGCCCGTCGCCGCCGAAACCGCCTCCTCCCCTGCGCCCACTTCTTCGAGATCGAGCAGGATCGGCGGGGCACCCAACTCCGCAGCGATCGCGCTGAGCGCCTCGCGGTCCCGTCCGGCCAAGGCCAGCCGGGCCCCGCGCGCCTGAAGGCCCCGGGCAAAGCGCTCGCCCAGGTACCCGGTGGCACCGGCGATCAGAAAGCGGCTGCCGGTCAGTTCCATGTCGTCTCCGTCGTGGGCATGGCCGAAGGCTAGTCGAGGCGTCCCCCCGGGGTGCCAACATGGCTTGGTGTCTCCTGCGGCGAACATCCTCCATGCCGACCTCGACGCCTTCTTCGCGTCGGTCGAGCAGCGCGACGACCCCGCTCTGCGGGACCGGCCGATGATCGTCGGCCGCGGCGTGGTGCTCGCCTGCAGCTACGAAGCCAAGGCCCGGGGGGTGCGCACCGCGATGAACGGCGCGCAGGCCCTGCGGATCTGCCCCGAGGCGATCGTCGTGCCACCGCGGATGTCCGCCTACTCCGAGGCCAGCGAAGCCGTCTACGAGGTCTTCCACGAAACCTCGCCGCTGGTCGAAGGCCTTTCGATCGACGAGGCATTCCTCGACGTGAGCGGCCTCGAGCACATCTCCGGCAGCCCGGAGCAGGTGGCGGAGAAGCTGCGTCGCGACGTGCTCGAGAAGGTCGGCCTGAAGATCTCGGTCGGCGTCGCCCGCACCAAGTTCCTGGCCAAGGTCGCCAGCGGCGAGTCCAAGCCGGACGGCCTGCTGGTGGTCGAGCCCGATCAGGAAGAGGCCTTCCTCCACCCGCTGCCGATCGAACGGCTGTGGGGAGTCGGCAAGGTCACCTCGGAGAAGCTGCATTCGATGGGCATCAGCACGGTCGGCGACATCGCCCGCTGTCCCGAAAGCCGCCTCGTCGCCGCCCTCGGTGAAAACTCAGGCCGCCGTCTCCTGGACCTTGCCAACAACCGTGATCCGCGCCAGGTCGCCCCGCGGGCAGCCCGGCGCTCGATCGGTGCCCAGAGCGCCTTTCCCCGCAGTTCGCGCTCGGCGGAAGAGATCGACGCGCTGGCGGCCGGACTGGTCGACCGCACGGCCCGGCGACTTCGAAAATCCGATCAGGTCTGCGCAGCCATTTCGATCTCGATCCGCTTCGACGACATGAAGCGGGCCGGGCGCTCCCATCGGCTGGCCGCAGCCACGGCATCGACCGAAACGATCCTCGCCGCGGTGCGGCAGCTGGTCGACGCCGGCAGGCCGCTGATCGAGCAGCGCGGCATCACCCTGCTCGGAGTGACACTGGAGGACCTCGCGACCGATGACGCAGTCCAGCTCGAACTGTCGCTCGACGGCGACCCCGGAGAAGACAGCGCCCTGGACGCCGCGCTCGACGAACTCCGCGAGCGGTTCGGGTCGAAGGCGATCACCCGCGCCTCGCTGGTCGGCAGCGACGGGGTCGAGGCCCCGATCCTGCCCGACTGATTCCGGCCGGCCCCGCCCGTCGGGCTCAGCCTTCCGATACGTAGGCGACCGCGCTTCCCTCCTCTATGTGAGGGACCGGCGGCGTCTGCGAGATGTTCTCCAGCACCCACTGCGCCGCTACTTTGGTCGACCTGTCGGTGCCCTCCTTGTCCTGGCAGACGGTCACCGCGGTACCACCGCCATGACCGCGAAAAGCGGTGTAGCTGACGAAGCCGGGAACCTCGCTGACCAGCCCCTTGAACTCTTCGAACCTCGCTTCGATCAGGTCGAAGATCTCTGTGGCGGTATCACCTGAATAGCTGCGGATCACTACGTACATCGTCTACCTCCTGAGCTGATTTTCTGCCTGCACCGAGCCTAGCCGCAATCAACACAGGGGGTCGAAGTCTCGTCGTGGCGCTGTTCGACCGGAAGGCTGGGTCCGGACGCACTCGATGCGGCGATGGCCTGACTCCGAAAACGATCAGCGGCCGGAGTGACGGCAACTTCCGGCTTCCGGCTGAATTCAAGAGGGGTGAGCGACGGGACTTGAACCCGCGACCGCCTGGACCACAACCAGGAGCTCTACCAACTGAGCTACGCCCACCGCGAAGCAGGCAATCTATCCGAACCGGCGTCGCTCAGTCCGGCTGGACGAGCGTCTCCTGGAGCAGCAGCTTGGCGAACTCGTCGGCCCGGGCCAGCTGCTTGCGCAGTTCCTCACAGCGCTCGGCGGCGAGAACGGCGTACTCGCGGACCGTCTTCTGGGCCGCCTCGCGATCGACCTTGCGGCTGCGCTTGCGGCGCAACGTGTCCGACGCATCGAGCAACTCGCGCATCTGGTCGACCTTGAAGCCGAGCGGCTTCATCCGCTTGATCAGCAAAAGCCGGTCTACCTGCTCTTCGGTGTAGAGACGGAAGCCGCCCGCACTGCGGGCCTCGGGCGTGAGCAGCCCCTCTTCCTCATAGAAGCGAACGCTCCTCAGGGAGAGGTCCACTCGTTCGGCAACCTCGCCGATCCTGAGCATGCCTTCGGTCTTCGCGACGACGGGTATTTCCACATCCGCTGGAGTCTGCACTCCTCCATTATCCCGCTTTCCGCGGCGATGGCGCTAATTCGATTCCCGGGACCCGCCTCACCCGGCAGCTCCAGCCTGATTTCTTGCTGCTATAGCCCAATAATCAGGCTCCCAGGCAACTTCAGAATCAGGGCTCGAGCGGAGCCGGCGCACGGTTGGATCGCAGTGCCCCGGCAGAGGCAGCAACCACCATCAGGATCGCAACAACCTCTCTGGGTACAACTCCCTGGCCGAGCAGAATCAGGCCGACCGTCGCCGCAACCGCCGGCTCGAGACTCATCATCACGCCGAAGACGCTCGATGGCAGCCTCCGCATCGCTTCGAGCTCAAGGGTGAATGGCAGGGCCGAACTGAGGATGCCGACGCCGAGTCCGATCAACAAGACCTCCGGGGAGAAGAGCTCGGTGCCGCCGGCGGCGATGCCGAAAGGTGCAGTCAAAAGTGCCGACAGGGCCATCGCCACGGCCAGGCCCTTGCCTCCTTCGAAGACGCCGCCCATGCGCTTGCCGAGCAGAATGTAAGAGCCCCAGAAGAAGCCGGCGCTGAGCGCCAGAACCACACCGAATGGATCGAGATCGCCGCCGATACCCCCCGTCAGCAGCAGGATGCCCGCTGCTGCGAGCGCGGCCCAGGCCCAGTCGATCCGGCGGCGCGAGGTGATCAGCGCCACGGTGAGCGGCCCGATGAACTCGAGCGTTACCGCTGTGCCGAGCGGGATCCGGTCAATCGCCTCGTAAAAACAGAGGTTCATTCCGGCAAGCGCAACCCCGAAAATCAGGAGCAGCCTGGGCGCCGTTCGTACCGTCTCCATGCCCGGGCGCCAGATCAGCGCCAGCAGGATCGCCGAGACGATCGCCCTCATGAAAACCACCCCGGCAGCTCCGATTTCGTCGAAGAGCCCGGTGGCGACGGCGGCCCCGATCTGGATCGAGAGGATCGCGCCGAGGACCATGGCGACGGCCGGAACCGTCGGCGACTGGGAGTCCTGGGGCATCCGGACAGTCAAGCACCCTGTGACCCGGAACCGTTGCATCCTGTCGAGGAAGCGATAATCGGACCATGTCCGAGGACGAACAGCTGGCCCTGGCTGACTACCCGCACACCCGGACCATCAGCACGCGGTGGAAAGACAACGACGTATACGGCCACGTGAACAACGTCGAGTACTACTCATTCTTCGACACGGTGATCAACGCCTGGCTGATCGACGAAGGCGGACTCGACATCCACTCGGGCGAGACGATCGGGGTCTGTGCCGAATCGAGCTGCCGCTTCCTCGCCTCGGTCGCCTTTCCGGAGCCGGTGGAAGCGGGGCTGAGAGTCGAGCGGCTCGGCAACTCGAGCGTGCGCTACGGGATCGGCCTGTTCCGGAAGGGTGGCGGGCCGCTGGCGGAGGGACATTTCGTCCATGTATTCGTCGGCCGCGAAGACCGCCGGCCCCGCCCGATCCCGGACGGCATCAGAGCGGCGCTCGCCCGCATCGGGGAGTGACGCCTTGAAGACGACAGCGGCCGTCCTGCGCGAGATGGGCGTTGAGGGCCCCTACGCCGAGAGCAGGCCGCTGGCGGCTACCGAAATGGAACTGGATGATCCCGGGCCGGGCGAGGTGCTGGTGAAGGTGCGGGCTGCCGGACTGTGTCACTCCGACCTGTCGGTGATCAAAGGAACCCGCCCGCGGGTCATGCCGATGGCGCTCGGCCACGAGGCGGCGGGAGAGGTGGTTGCGACCGGTAGCCCGGAATCTGGCTTCGCTCCCGGCGACCATGTCGTTCTGGCATTCGTGCCGGCCTGCGGCGAATGCCGTTTCTGCCGGCAGGAACGGCCGGCGCTCTGCCTGGCCGGGGCGGCGGCCAACCACGCCGGCACGCTGCTCGGCGGAGGCATCCGCCTGCACGATGCGGACGGAAAGGCGATACACCACCACCTCGGCGTCTCCGCCTTCGCCGACCACATCGTGGTGTCGGAGCGCTCGGTCGTCAGGATCCCCGACGACCTCCCTTTCGAGATCGCGGCACTGTTCGGCTGCGCCGTGATGACCGGTGCGGGTGCCGTCCTGAACACCGGAGCAAGCGCGCTCCCGGCGCACTCGATCGCCGTCTTCGGTCTCGGCGGAGTCGGTCTCGCGGCCCTTCTGGCTGCAGCCTCCACGTCCCCCGGGGCCCTGGTCGCCGTCGATCCGGTCGAGGACAAGCGCGCGCTCGCTCTGGACCTCGGGGCGACACATGCCTTCGATCCATCCGACCCGGACTGCCTCGAGATGGTCAGGGCGGCCGCAGGCGAAGGAGACGCCTGGGGCTCCGGAGTGGACCTCGCCCTGGAAACGGTCGGCAGCGAGAAGGTGCTGTCACAGGCCTGGGCGGCGACCGGGCGGGGCGGGACCACGATCACCGCCGGCCTCCCCCACCCTGAAGCCACCCTCGAACTCCCCGCCCTCTCGGTCACCGCCGAAGAGCGCACGCTCAAGGGCTCCTACCTCGGCTCCTGTGTCCCGAGCCGCGACATCCCGCGCTTCATCGCGATGTACCGCGAGGGCCGGCTACCGGTCGACCGCCTGCTCAGCCACCGTCTGCAACCGGATCAGATCAATGAAGGATTTGACCGTCTCGCCCGCGGCGAGGCGGTCCGCCAGGTGGTCATCTTCGATTGACCGGGGCTACCCCGGTCGTGCGTGTGCCTAGAATCACTTCATGGACCAAAGCCCAGAGCGCCAGACACCCCCGAAATCCCTCTTGAGAACCGACCTGTCGACCGCGAAGACCAGGGCCCGTGCGCTCTTTCTGATCGCGGCAATGCTGTCACTGGTCGCTTCGATCGTGCTGTTCTTCAGTGGCAACGAAAACGAGGGCATCTTCGTCGGTCTCTGGGTCCCTTCAATCCTGTCCCTGGGAGCGCTTCTCGCCCCCTCCTGGCGCGACTGATGGAATACGTAGGCATCTTCCTTTTCGGGATCGCGGTGAGCGCGATCGTCATCGCCGCATGCTTCCTGATCGTGTTCGGAATCATTACCGAGAAACAGGAGCGCGAGGAACTGGAAGCCCAGCAGGCGATCGACCCGACGCCCGGCCAGGGATTCGAAGCCCCCTGAGACTGCCGGCCGCGCGCGGTCCCGGAGACTGACGAGCACCCCCGGCAGGATTCGAACCTGCGACATCCGGCTTAGAAGGCCGGCGCTCTATCCAGCTGAGCTACGGGGGCAGGAGAAGTCGAAGATATCCGGTCTCAGCCGCCGGAATCGCCGGAGCCGGCCGGCGGGCAGTTGGCCGGGTCCAGCTTGCCGTTGACCCGGTAGACGTAGTCCGGCTGCGGCGTGATCAGCGGCTCGGCGACCACCTCGGTCACGTTCGGGTCGTCCTTGACCCAGGAGCGGACCGGGTAGCGCAGCGGCGAGATCGCCGAGTCCTGGGTGAATTCGCTGGTGATGATGTAGTCGTAGTTGCCTTCGTTGATCTTTCGCACGAAGTTCTCACACTGGGTGATCAAGCGGTAAGTGCCGTTGTCGCCTTCCTGCCCGATGTACTGGACATGGTTCGACCGGTCGACGCCGTAGAAGCCGTATTGGCCGAAGAACATCTGCCCCGATCCGGCCAGGGCGATGCGCTTGTCCTTGAGGTCCCGGGTGAAATCGAAGGCCGCAACCGGTCCACCGTCCTGAAGGAACAGCGTGGAACGCGTGTAGTGCTTGTTCGCATAGCCGACCTCTTCTCCCCTGCCCCAGACCACAGCGATCAGGGCGATCGCGGCAATGCAGGAGATGATCACACTTCGTGGCGCCTTGCCGTGCTCGTGCAGCCAGGAGAGCCCGACCGGTGCCCAGACGATTGCCATGGTCAGGAAGACAGCTCCGAAAATGAAACCCGGGTACCAGCGGGGTGAAGTGAGCACCGTGACCGCATAGACGATGGTGAGGAAGATCAGGACTATCCGGGCCCGGTTTTCAGGGGCGCGCAGCGGGCGGGCGATCGGTAGAAGCGTGGCCGCAAGCAGCAGCCCCGGCAGGAGGTAGCGCGTATTGGTGAAGAACCCGGTCGGTGCGCCTTCCTGACCGGCCGCAGTGAGCGGTGTGAACAGGTAAACGACGGCGGTGACGATCGCGGCGGCGGCGAGCACCCGGATCACCTTGTTGCGTGCCTTGAAGACCAGGTAGACCGAGGTCACGGCAAGCATGATCAGGATCAGAGGGAAAAGAACGCCCAATGCGTCGTCGAGCCTCGGGAAGAACCAGTACCGGTAGACGTCGAGGTCGTTCAGGTAGTGGGCGACCGAGAATCGTGGTCGCGGGTCCAGCGGCATCTGGTCTGGCTGGGGCAACTTCAGAGGTCCGCCGCTGACCGCCGGAACCGGATTGCCGCCGGTGTAGATCATCGCCCGCACGTACCAGTAGCCACCGACCAGCAGCATCGGCACACCGAGCCAGAGCGTGGTCACCCACCACCTGGCACGACCGCTGACCAGGATCATCCCGAGGAAGATGATGCCGACCGGGGCCAGCATCGAGACTTTGACCGAGATCGCGATGCCGGCGGCGATGCCGGCCATGATCAGCGGACCCTTGTCCAGAAGGGGTGCATCCGGCTCCGGGTCTTCATCGACCGCGCCGGACTTCGGAGCGCGGCGTTGGTGGCCATTGATCAGGAAGGCGGCGAATGCGATCAGGAAAGCGAAAGCGACGATGTCGTTTCGACCCTCGCCGGGCTGGGTCTCGATCATCACCCCTGAGCTCAGCAGGATCGCGCCGCCGACCAGGGTGGCCGGGCCGACACCGTAGGGCCGGCCGACGGTCCAGCAGCCGAGCAGGGCGATGCCGACGCAGAGCATGTTGAAGAGCGGCGAGAGCCAGTCGCTGTCCATCAGCGCGATCAGCGCGCCATGCATAAGCTCCGACGTCTGGGGGTAGAACCAGACCGCCAGGCGCAGGGCATCCGTGTAATGAAGCGGGATGATCGAGCCGTCCTGAACGAACCGGGCTGCGGCCGGCATGTGGTACCAGGTGGTGTCGCCACCGAACATGCCCTGGTCGAGGCTGAGCTGGGTGGGGAAACTCCACTCTGCGACAGCCCAGGAGGCGACCGCCAGAGCGACCAGCATCGCCCATGTGGGTACCGAAGGAGCGGCGATCGGCTCAACTCCGCGGGGAGCGAAGCGGTAGCCGAGTCCGGCCCCGATCAGGGAAACAAGTACACAGCCGACGGTTATCCAAAGCGGTTCGAGCAGGCCGACCGAGCCGACCAGCTGGAGGCCGATGATCAGCAGCGCGAAGCCGATGGTCAGCTCTGCAAGCCTGGCCAGGGCGCCCGAGAACTCGGGAACGATCCAGCGGCGGAGCCAGTAAGAGCCCAGCGCAACGGCGAGGACGACCACCGCGATTGCGGTGACTCCGACCACATAGGAGGAAAGGCTCGGGATCATCCCCGGCCCTTTAGCTCGGCATACACCGGCGCAATGCTATTTGAGAATGGCGGCCCGGCGATCAGCGGGCCCGGCGATCAGCGCTGGCGTTCAGGCAACCGACGAACCGTCGACCCCGGTACCCACCTGGCAGGCGACACCCGTTCCGGCGAGGCCGCAGTAACCGTTGGGGACCTTGTCCAGGTACTGCTGGTGGAACTCCTCGGCGAAGTAGAACTCGCCGGCCGGCTCGACCCCGGTCGTGATTGCACCCATCCCCCGCTCGTCGAGGGCGCGCTGGTAGCCGGCCAGCACGCGTTCGGCGGTCTCCTTCTGATGCTCGTCCGTGTAGTAGATGCCGGAGCGGTACTGCGAACCGACGTCGTTGCCCTGGCGCATTCCCTGGGTCGGGTCATGTTCGGTGAAGAACACCTGGAGCAGCCGCTCGTAGCTGATCTTTTCGGGATCGAATGCGACCAGCACGGCCTCTGCGTGGCCCGTCTGGCCGGAGCAGACCTCATCGTAGGTCGGATGAGGGGTGAATCCGTTCTGGTATCCGACGGCGGTCGTGTAGACCCCGTCCAGATTCCAGAACAGGCGCTCGGCACCCCAGAAACAGCCCAGCGCGAAATAGGCGACCTCGATGCCCTCGGGATACGGCGCCTGAAGCGGGCTGCCCAAAACGGTGTGGTGGGCGGCAAGGCTGAAGGGATAGTCGTCCCGTCCCGGCAGGGCGTCGTCGGGACCGGGCATCGTGGTGTCTTTGCGTCCGAAGAGCATGGACCGATGCTACTCGGGCGCGGTCGTCTGCCCCACCTCTCGCCCTCAACCTGCGCACGCCCCGCGGGACCCGAGGCTCAGGAAAATTGGCAGCCGCAGGATTGCCCGCGGTGCGGCGGCATTAGACTGCTGGCAATGCGCGCCCTCAAGTCGATCGACGAAACCGATTTCAGCGTCACCTGGGTCATCGACGAGCCGATGATGAGGGCTTCCCATGCGCTCGCCCACGACGGCAAGGTCTGGATTATCGATCCGGTCGACCAGGACGAGGCGATGGCGAAAGTTGCCGAAATGGGCGAGCCGACTGCGGTCCTGCAGCTGCTCGACCGTCACAACCGCGACTGCGCCAAGGTGGCAGAGCGGCTCGGGGTACCCCATGTCGCGCTTCCCGACGAAGTCAGGTCGACACCGTTCAAGACGATCAAGGTCGTGGAGAACCGGGTCTGGAAAGAGAAGGCCCTCTGGTGGCAACAGAAGCGCTGCCTGGTCGTCGCGGAAGCCGTCGGCACCAACAGCCTGTACCACCCGGGCCCGGCCGGCGCCGGCGTTCACATCGGACTTCGACTGACCCCGCCCCGGCGCTCGCTCGGCACCTACCTGCCCCAGCATCTGCTGCTCGGTCACGGCGAGCCGATCCACGGACCGGAAGCGACCAAAGCACTGCAGGAAGCGATCGACCGTTCCCGCCGCGACCTGCCCGGGGCCCTGATCGGTGCGCCTAAAGCCCTGATCTCGGGCTGACGTCTCACCGCCGGCCGGCTCCCCTCAGCGGTCCGACCCGGGGTAGCGCCCGAGATCGAGCTCGTACTTCAACGCCCCACCGATAGGCTGGCCGGAACTCGACCGGAGGTACTGCCTGATGAGCGAAGAGCCCGAAGAACTTGAGTTCAGCAGCGGTGGCGAAACCTGCGCCGCCTGGCTGGTGAGGCCCACCTCCGGAGGCGGCAGCGCCGGAGCCGATGAAGCCGGTACCGACGACTCGACCACACCGATAGTGGTCATGGCCCACGGCTTCACCGCGACCAGGCGGGACTCGCTGATCGGCTTCGCCCGCAAGTTCGCCGAGGCGGGCATCGCCGCGCTGGCCTTCGACTACCGGGGCTTCGGCGACAGCGCGGGCGACGAGCGCCAGGTGCTCAGCATCGAGCGCCAGCTGGAAGACGTCGCCGCGGCAATCGGCTTCGCGGGTGGACTGGCCGGAGTCGACCCGGGGCGCATCGCGCTCTGGGGATCTTCTTTCGGCGGGGGCCTGACCTTTGAGACCGCCGCCGCCCTGACTTCGGGTGGCCGGCGCGAAATCGCCTGCGCCGTTGCCCAGGTGCCGTTCGCCGAAGGCCCGGCGATGCTCGGTGCGGTGCCTCCGCTCAACGCGATGAAACTGACACGCAAGGCGCTGGCCGACATGCGGGCCCGCCGCTCCGGATCCCCCAGGGTGATGGTCCCGGCCGCCGGGCCGCCCGGATCCCTGGCGGCGATGACCAGCCCCGACGCCCTGCCGGGGTTCGAGGCGATCAAGCCTGAGGATTCCCTGCACGAAAACAGCGTCGCCGCGGCGATCGCGGTCGAGGCCCTGCTCTGGCGGCCCGGCAGCAAGGCCTCGAAGATCGAGTGCCCGATCCTGGTCCAGGTCGCCAACCAGGATCAGGACACACCGCCCGGCCCGGCAGCCAGGGCCGCCGCCAAAGCGCCCCTCGGTGAACTGCGCCGCTACGACTGCGGCCACTTCGACGTCTACCTCGAGCCGTGGTTCGACCAGGTTGCCGATGATCAGGTCGAGTTCCTCAAACGCAACCTGCTCTGAGGGCCGGCCCCCAGATTGGCCGGGATTGTTGAACCTGCGGGTGAGTTTCGGAGCTCCTCACTTGGATCTGCAGACCATGAATGATTTGGCTACAGGAGCGGTATCGGGGCGACTGGATTCGAACCAGCGGCCTTTCCGACCCAAACGGAATGCGCTACCAGGCTGCGCCACGCCCCGACAAAAAGCGAGTCTATTCCCATTCGGACTTGAGCAGATCGATCCATGCCATAAGGCGACACTTGAAATAGGTGTCGGAGCTCCGAACCGTGAGGACTCCGTGCTCAGACCTCCAGTTCCGGCCGGCCAGATGTCCGCTGTTGGATTTGCGCTGAAACGCAATCTCGCCCGGTTCGATCGAAAGGTAGCCGGACCAGAAGCGCCTCAGTTCGACTGGATCCTGGTCAGCGTGATATTGAATCGAATAGGTAACCGGACGTGCCGCCATGCGAACGATCCAATACTGAGCCAGTTTCAGAACCTTCGGATCTGAGTTGCAGAGCGCCACGTTGTGGCGGCCCCTCTTCGTTCCTTCGCCGATATACATACAGATGAAGTCGCGGAAAGTAGGCTCGCCGATCAACCCCGGGTACATCCTCACTCCCTCTTCGTATGCCGCGTCTCTCTTTCGTCGAGCCTGGTCGCGGTTGGCGTCAGATGCACGCTGTCTGGCGGCCGACTGTCGCCTCGTTTCCGGGATCGCAATGTCCTTCACCCAATAGAAGACAGTGGTGCGGGAGAGGGCCAGACGCTCAGCGATCTCATCGATCGTCAGATTCCTTTCGAGCCTCAGCTCTACGGCTTTTCGTCTGATGTAATCCGGATGAGCCACGAACACATGTTCGCTCCTGTTTGCTCACATGTGTGTTACGAGTGCAACGATTCTGTGCCGACACAGGGACAGAAGTGTGAACCAGGGCCGGAAGGTCCTCGGGCTGGAGCCAGGGCCACCGCTGCCCCTGGGGGCGACCAGCGCCCCGGCCTAAAGACCCTGGGCCTCGCGCCAGGCGGTGAAGGCCTCGCGGGAGGTGTACTTCGGGATGTAGCCGAACTCCTCTTTGAGCCGCGTGTTCTTCAGCACCGGCCGGTAGCGGAGGAAGTCGGTCTGGGCTGCTCCGTGAGGGGTCAGCCCGAGCCGGTGGGCCGTGGCCAGCGCCGCCTTCAGCACCGATACCGGCACTGTCATCACCGGCTTGCCCATCTCGGCCGCGATCTCGTCGATGGTCATCTTTCCGTCGCCGGCCACGTTGTAGATGCCGGTCTTCTCCCCCAGAACCGCCTGCTCGATGATCGCCATCACGTCCTGGTCCCAGATGAAGACGAAAGGGGAGTCGGATCCGCGGATCTTCAGCAGCCGCTTGCGGCGGAAGAGGTCGGTGATCTGGTTGTCGACCGTCTCGCCGAGGATGGTCCCGATCCGCAGGACCACCTGGTCGAGCTGCGGCGCGCTCTCCCGGTATTCGGCCAGCATCTCCTCGACCAGCCGCTTGTGGAGGCTGTACGGGAAGGTGTCGGTTCCACGCACCGGGTCCTCTTCGGTCAGCCACTCCGGGCTGTCGGCGTGGTAGCCGTAAGCGGCACCGCTGGAGGAGACCACCACACGCTCCACGCCGTGTCTGACACAGGCCTCGAAGATGTTGCGCGAGCCGGTCACGTCAACCGCGTACTCCTGCTCGACCGTGGTCGACTTGCCCGGATTGACAATCGAGGCGAGGTGGACCACGGTGTCGATCGAGTTCTCCTCGATCTGCCCGGCGACCGTGGCGAAGTCGGTGACGTCGGCCCGGTCGTAGACCACTCCGTCGATCCGGTCGCCGGCTTCCGGCAGGCCGAGGTCGGCACTGACCACAAGTTCCACCTCGTCGTTGCGGGAAGCGAGCCCGCGCACGACCGAGCGGCCGAGGAAGCCGCTTCCGCCCGTCACGTAAACCCGCTTCATCTCTCGCACCTACGGTCCACCACAAGGCTCCTTTCCATCACACGATCATCCCCCAACTGCCTCGCCCGCGGGTCTCGAGGCGGTGCGCTTTGCCCACCAGCCGGCGAGGACCAGTCCGGCGATGATGTCCCAGATCCCCCACCAGCCGGCAACCAGTGCCATGCCGCCAAGGCCGTCAAAGAAAGTGAAGACGATGCCGAGACCGATGCCGGAGTTCCTGACTCCGACTTCGAAGGTCACTGCCCGGCGGTTGTATTCGCTCAGTCTGAATGTGCTGGCTATTCCGTAACCGAGGCTCAGCGCGACCGCGTCGAGCAGGAAGACCGCGATCGCGATTATCGCGATGTGGTCCTTGAAGGCACCGAAGTTGCCGGCGAAAGCGATCAGGATGAAGGCGACGAGCGCCAGCAGGCTGAACCGCTTGACGAAGGGCTGGACCCGCTTGGCGAATGCGGGGTGCCCGTGGGAGATGCTCAGACCGATTGCGAACGGGATCGCGATGATGATCGCGATCTCGGCCAGCATCTTGAACGCGCTCAGGTTGACCGTTTCGAGGATGGCTGACGTTTCGGGGTGAAGACCTCCCCAGAAGGCGAGGTTCAGCGGCATCAGGAAAATTGCCAGCAGGTTCGAAATCACGGTCATCGAGACCGACAGCGCCACGTTGCCGCCCGAGCGGTAGGTGAGCACGTTGGAAATGTTGCCGGGCGGACAGCAGGCGACCAGGATCATTCCCAGGGCGATCGACGGACCGACCCCGAGGATCAGGGTCAGCAGGAAGGTGATCGCCGGCAGGGCGACGAACTGGGCTCCGATGCCCACCGCAATCGCCTTCGGATGCTTGGTGACCGCGCGGAAATCGGCCGGCTTGGTGTCCAGCGCGATCCCGAACATGATGATCGCCAGAACGAAGCCGAGGATCAGCAGGGACGACTCGCTGAACTCGATATTTACGTCATCGATGCTCGCGAGCGGAAAGCTCAACCGACAGTTCGGAACAGTCGCAGGTGGTCGCGGATCGCCTCACGGTAGGCGTCCTTGTTCACGTAGTAGGGCAGCCGGTCGAGCTGGCGGTAGTTGTAGCCGGCGAACAGGTCGGGCTTCGGTCCGTTGATCCGCTGCCACATCTGCTCGGCCTTCGCCGGATCGCTGTGCTGGGCGTCGATGAACTCGGCGACGAGATCGGCCTGGTTGTAGCGGCCCTGCCAGCCGAGTCCGGTCGCCTCGACCATGCCGAGCACGAACAGGTTGCGGTGCTCCGGCGTGAAGATGTTCAGGTAGAGGTCGGGGTGGTTTCCCTTCCAGTTCAGGTGCTCCGGATCGATGAAGGGGTAGTTGAGCTTGTAGCCCGTGGCCAGCATGACCATGTCGTACTCACCGCTGGATCCGTCGGTGAAATGGACCGTGCTGCCGTCGAAGCGCTCAATGTTCTTTCGGACCTTGATATCGCCATGTCCGGCGTGGTAGAGCACCAGCGTGTTCATCACCGGATGGGTCTCGTAGATGCGACCATTCGGTTCGGGGAAGCCCAGGCGGGCGGGGTTGCCGGTGAACAACCGGATCAGCCTGCCGTCGAGCCTGGTCTTGATCGCCGCCGGAAGCGCCCGGCCTTCGTTGAGCGTGTCGGAAGGCTTGCCGAGGATGTACTTCGGGAAGAACCAGTAGCCGCTTCGCAGGCTCATGTCGACCGACTTCGCGTAGTGGACGGCGTCGACCGCGATGTCACATCCGGAGTTGCCGGCACCGATGATCAGGACGCGCTTGTCACGGAACATGTCGGGGCGCTTGTAGACGCTTGTGTGGCATCAGTTCGCCCTCGAACTCACCCTCGAACTCGGGGATGCTCGGCTCGGAGAGGATGCCGTTGGCGATGATCAGCCCCCGGTAGGTATCGGTGCTCTGCTCGCCCGACTCGTCTTCGACCGTGATCTGCCAGGTCTCGGCCGGTGTGCCCGCCTCAGGTCCGCCGGAGGGCTCTGCCCGGACCACGGTTGTTCCGAAGCGGTAGTGGTGGCGCAGGTCAAAGGTTTCGGCGTAATCGCGGAAGTAGGTGCGCATCTGCCAGTGGCTCGGGTAGTCGGCCACCTCGTCGCGCATCGGGAACTCCTCGTAGGCGGTGGTCGTCTTCGAGGAGATCAGGTGGGCCGACTCGTACATCGTGCTGGTCGAGCTGTCGATGTCCCAGAGACCGCCGACATCACTGTGGCGCTCGAACCCGACGAAGGGGATGCCGCGCCGCGAGAGATTTCGCGCAGCAGCGAGCCCGGCCGGCCCGGCGCCGATCAGTGCGTACGGAAGCGGTTCCTCATCCGCTTTCTCTCGCCCCTCCATCGAGCGCCATGCTAGCGGCGACGCTCTGGCCGGGTCAGGCGGTACCGTTCCTGCATGGCCGACATTCAGCCCTTTCCCTCACTCCACTACAACCTCGATTCCGTCGGTTCCCTGTCGGCGGTGGCGGCACCTCCCTACGACGTGATCGACGCGGCCGAGCGCGAAGAGTTGCTTCAGCGCTCGCCGTTCAACGTGGTCGAAATCGACCTGCCGGTGGCTCACGGCGAAGGCGGCGACCCCTACCGCCACGCCGCCGACACGCTCGAGGAGTGGACCCTGGCCGGCATTCTGACCCAGGATCGTGAACCGACCATCTGGGCTCTCTCGCAGCAGTACGAAGGCCCGGACGGAGCGACGCGCACCCGCAACGGCATCCTCGCGAGGGTCGGAGTCGACGACTACGGTCCCGGTCGGATCCGGCCGCATGAGCGGACCCAGCCCGGACCGAAGCAGGACCGGCTGGATCTGACCCGAGCCACCCGCCACAACCTCTCACCGATCTTCTCGCTGACCACCCGCGATGCCTGGCCGCATGTCGCCGAAGCGACACGGGCGACTCCTTGGGCAGAGGTGACCGACGAAGACGGCACTCTGCACCGGCTCTGGCCGATCCGCGACCCGGCCATTCACGCAGCGGTCACCGAAGAGCTGCGCGAAGCAGAGCTTCTGATCGCCGACGGCCACCACCGCTACGAAACCGCCCGCGCTTATCGCGACGAAATACCGGGCGAAGGTCCGCAGAACTACACGCTGATGGCCCTGACCGGACTCGACGACCCGGGTCTGACCGTCTTCCCGACCCACCGGCTGCTCTCGGGCCTGACCGGCGACGCCGACCTCAGGGACCACTTCGAGCGCGGACTCAGCGACGCCTTCGAAATGGAGGAGACCGACCGGGACGGGCTGGACCCTGAGGGCCGCGACGGGATCGGCTGCTTCGGATATGCCGACGGAGTCACCGGCCGCCAGTACCGGCTGAAGCTCAGGGACCCGGACTCACTCGGACCGATTATGGAAGGCCGCTCCGAGGCTTACCGCCATCTTGACGCGGCGATCCTCGAAAAGGTCGTGCTCGACGGAATCCTCGGGATGAGCGAGGCGGACGTCGAGGCCAAGCGCGGCATCGGCTACGCCAGGAGCATCGGCGCGGCGGTCGGCGCACTCGACGACGGCAGCTACCAGGCGGCGTTCCTGCTGCGGGCGACTCCGGTCGAGCAGGTCCGCGAGGTCGCGGCCGCCGGTGAGACCATGCCGCCCAAATCCACCTACTTCTTCCCGAAGCTGCTCTCGGGAATGGTTTTCAACCCGCTCAGCTAGGAGACCATGCTCAAGATCTATACGAAGAAAGGCGACGACGGCACCACCGGGCTCTGGTACGGCGGCCGGGTCGAAAAGTCCGGCCTCAGGACTGCCGCCTATGGCACTCTGGACGAAGCCTGCTCGTTCCTCGGTGTTGCCCGCGCCAACTGCTCCACCGACCAGGCCGAGCTCGCAGCCGACATCCTCGCCTTGCAGAACGAGCTCTTCGTTGCCGGTGCCGAGCTGGCCACCGCGCCCGAAGCGGCAGACCGCCTGGAGGACGGGGTCAGCCGGATCACCGCAGACATGACTGATGCACTCGACGGAGAGATAGACAGGTACATGTCCCGGGTCGAACTCCCGCCCAAGTTCGTGATCCCCGGCGGGACACCGGTGTCGGCCCAGATCGACGTGGCCCGCACGGTCATACGGCGCGCCGAGCGCGAAATCGTCCGGATCAATCTGGCCGGTGAGCTCGCGTCGGAGGAAATACTGCGCTTCATCAACCGGGCCTCGGACCTCTGCTTCGCGATGGCCAGGTTCGCCGATACCGACGATCCCGAGCTGTTTGAAGGCAGGAGGAAGGCGACATGACCCGTGCGAAAGTGACAACCGGACCGGACCTGCCCTCGAAAGTGGAGATGGACTCCGGGATGGTCGTGACCTTCGACCAGCAGTCCGAAGGCTCGGACCGGGAGCTCGAAGGGCCCAGTTCGACCGCCGGAGTGAGCGCCGCGCTCGCTTCCTGCACGGCGGTCACGCTGAACGTCTACGCCAGCCACAAGGGATGGGATCTGGACGGACTGGAAGTCGAAGTCGAGACCGAGTACGACGGGCCGAACCCGAGCCTGTTCAAGGTCAAGGTCTCCTACCCGGACCACTTCGACGAGGACCAGCTCAAGCGGCTCGAGCGGATCGCAACACGCTGCCCGGTTCACCGCCTGCTGACCGAACAGACCCGGGTGGAAGTGCAGACGGTTTGAGACTTGGTGTCGAGAACCGGGTCTGCGCAATCACCGGCGCCAGCGGGGGGATCGGCTTCGAGGTGACCAGGCAACTCTGTGCCGAGGGCGCGAAGGTGCTGATGATCTCGCGCGACCCCGAGCAGCTGGCGGCGATGTCCGAGGTGGTGCGAGCCGAGGGCGGCACGGTCTCGGTACTGGTCATGGACGTGACCGAAGACCATGCAGGCGAGCATGTTGTCGCCGCGGCCAGACAGGAGTTCGGTGGCATCGACATCCTCGTGAACAACGCCGGCTTCGCCCGACGCCAGGACCTCGAAGACACGCCGGAGGAGGACTTCCGGGCGCAGCACGAGCTGAGCGTTATGGCGCCGCTCAGCCTGATGCGCGCTGTGGTTCCAGGTATGCGCGAACGAGGCTGGGGCCGGATCGTGAACGTCTCGTCAAGCGCCGGCAAACGGCCCTCCGAAATGATGCCCGACTACTCGGTGGGCAAGGCCGGAATGCTCTCGCTGACGAGACTCTTCGCCGAGCGTTACGCAGCCGACGGTGTTCTGATCAACGCGATCTGCCCGGGGCCGACCGGGTCGGAGCTTTGGATGGATCCCGGCGGACTGCTCGACCAGGCACGGGCCGAAGGCGAAGAGGGCGAGCTCACCCGCGAGCAGGCTCGGGACAGCGTCGGCTCCAAGCGGCCGATCGGCCGGATGGCCACACCCGAGGAGATCGCCTCGGTCATCACCTTCCTCTGCTCGAACCGCGCGTCCTTTGTCGCCGGCTCCTCCTGGAGCGTCGACGGCGGCACCGTCCCCGTAATCATCTGAGCGGCGCCCGAATCAGGCCCGGCCTGAAGGTGCCACGTGGCGGGCCGATGCCAGGTCGCAAGCCGACCGGTGCCCGGCTCAATCGAGCTTGATCAGGGAGTGGCAGTCATGCGGTGCGATCCGGCCTCGCCCGCCGAGCAGTTCCAGCTCGATCAGGAAGGCGCAACCCACGACCTCACCCCCGAGCCTCTCCACCGCCTCGATCGTCGCGGCAGCGGTCCCGCCGGTGGCGATCAGGTCGTCATGGATCAGCACCCTGGCGCCGTGAGTCAGCGCGTCGGCGTGCATCTCGAGTTCGTCCGGGCCGTACTCCAACTCGTATTCGACCGAGATCGTCTCGGCCGGCAACTGACCGGGCTTGCGGGCCGGAACGAATCCGGCGCCGATCGCCTGTGCCAGCGCACCTCCGAAGATGAATCCGCGAGCCTCTGCCGCCACGACCAGATCCACGCCGAGCGGTTCGGCATAGGCGGCCAGCTCCTTTGTCACCTGGCGCGAGGCACCCGGATCGAGCAGCAGCGGGGTGATGTCGCGAAAGATGATTCCCGGCTCGGGGAAATCCGGCACGTCCCTGATCAGAGCAGCGAGATCCACCCGTCCAGATTACCCGCGTCCGCGGTCAGTAATGATCCGGGTATGGACTACGGTGCCCTCGAGCTCTCCGACCTGCTGCTCACCCACGAGCAGGCGACAGACCTGAAGGCCCACGGCAATCGCGAGGCGGCGGTGCTGCTGCCGATCACCGACTGGTCCGAGGGACCCAAGCTGGTCTTCACCGAGCGCCGGGCCGACCTGAACAAGCACGCCGGGGAGATCTCCTTTCCGGGAGGCATGAGCGAGCCGGGTGACGAAGACCTCGCCCAGACCGCACTGCGGGAGTCGCATGAAGAGATCAACCTGCGCCCGGACCGGGTCGAAGTGGTCGGTGCCCTGGCACCGGTCGGTACCTTCGTCACTTCGTACCGGATCCAGCCCTACGTGGGGATCGTCTCCGGCAACGAGCCGCTTGTCGCCAATCCTGACGAGGTCGCTTCGATCCTCCATTTCGGTATCGACGAACTGGTCGACTCCTACGCGATGCGACGGCTTGTCCGTCGCGGCGTCCCGATCCGTACCCCTACATTCGACATGGGCCGACACATGATCTGGGGTGCGACTGCACGGATCCTCACCGACTTCCTGACCAGGATCCGCGCCTTCACCTGACCGGGGGCACCGCCGCGGTCGCATATGGTGGGCCGATGGCCGGTGACGCCGCTGTCGAAATCAGAGACCTTGGGGTAGTTCGCGGCGGCAGGACCGTGATCGACTCGATCTCGCTGGACATCAACCCCGGTTCGGTCACCGGACTGCTCGGACCCAGCGGCTGCGGAAAGACGACGCTGATGCGGTCGATTGTCGGCGCCCAGATCGTCGATTCCGGGACCTTGACCGTGCTCGGGCAACCGGCCGGGTCGGTCGGCCTGCGATCCACCGTCGGTTACGTCACCCAGGCACCCTCGGTCTACGGAGACCTGACCGTCGACGAAAACCTCGACTACTTCGCCCGGATCGTGGGGGTCGGCCCCGAACGGGTGGCTGAAACGATCGAAACCGTGCGCCTCGGTGGCCTGCGCGAACGGATCGTCGCATCGCTTTCGGGCGGCGAGCGGGCGCGGGTCTCGCTGGCCAGCGCCCTGCTCAACCGGCCCCGCCTGCTGATCCTCGACGAGCCGACGGTCGGGCTCGATCCGGTGCTCCGGGCCGGGCTATGGCAGGACTTCCACCGTCTGGCCGATGGCGGCACCACGCTGCTGATCTCCAGCCACGTCATGGACGAAGCCGGCGAATGCGACCGGCTGCTGCTGATGCGCGACGGTCGACCTGCTCGAAGCACTGCTACCCCGGACGAACTCCGGCGGCAGACAGGACGGGACGGACTCGGTGAGGCTTTCCTCGAGTTGATCGAGCGCTCCGCTGCGGACGGGTCTGAAACGACATGAGCCCTCGCATCGCGATAGCGACCGGCGGCCGGGTGCTGCGGCAGATCCGTCACGACCCGCGCACGATCGCGCTGCTTCTGCTCGTACCGGCGCTGCTTCTGACCTTGATGAAATTCATCTTCGACGGTCAGGATCAGGTCTTCCAGCAGATCGGCGCACCGCTCTGCGGCCTCTTCCCGTTCATCGTCATGTTCCTGGTCACCTCGATAACGATGCTCAGGGAACGCACCAGCGGCACGCTCGAGCGCCTGATGACCCTGCCGATGTCGAAGCTCGACCTCCTGATCGGCTACGGCCTCGCCTTCGGGCTGCTCGGTGCGGCCCAGGCCGTGATCGTCTGCCTGGTCGGGTTCGGGCTGCTCGGCCTGAACGCTCCTCACGGCGCGCTCCTGGTCGGAGTCCTGGCGGTGCTGAACGCCGTGCTCGGCATGGCCCTGGGACTGCTGCTCAGCGCTTTCGCCCGGACCGAGTTCCAGGCGGTCCAGTTCATGCCGGCCTTCATCTTTCCCCAGCTTCTGCTCTGCGGACTGTTCGTCGACCGCTCAGACATGGCACCGGTCCTTGAGGCGGTTTCCTGGCTGCTGCCCTTCACCTATGCCTACGACGCCCTGGACAGGGCGACTTCGCCGGCGGCGCTCGGGGGCGGGATCGTTGTCGATACGGCGGTAGTGGTTGCGACCACGCTTGCCGCGCTCGCCCTCGGAGCCCTGACCCTGCGCCGCCGGACCGCCTAGTCCGGTCACCAGCGGTCAGTTCCGCCCGGAGCGGCCGTAGAGTCCGTGTATGGCGGTTGATCCTCTCCCGACTCCTTCGCTGACCAGCGTCGATGGCGCAATCGGTCCGTCGGACTCGGCCATCCTGGTCCTGCCCGACGACGGACTGCTCCGAGGCGACGGCGTTTTCGAGGTGATCCGCAACTACGGAGGACGGCCGTTCGCGCTGAAAGAACACCTGGACCGGATCGAGCGCTCCGCCGCAGCAATCGCGCTGGAGGTGGATCGGTCTGCGATCGAGACCGAAGCAGCGTCCCTGCTGCGCCGGGCGGGTGATCTCGACTGCCTGTTGCGCGTCGTCTGCACCCGGGGCGGCCGCAGGATTCTTGCTTTGGAACCGTTGCCGGTTCACACCGGGACGATCTCGCTGGCCACCGTCAGCTATACGCCGACCGTCATCCTCAACGGGGTCAAGTCCCTCTCCTACGCCGCGAACATGCAGGCGACGAGAATCGCCGTCGATGCCGGTGCGGCCGAAGCCCTGCTGGTGCGCCCCGACGGCGTCGTGCTCGAAGCCCCGACCTCCACCCTCTTCTGGGTCTCGCCGACCGGATCGCTCAGAACGACCGATACCGAGACCGGCGTGCTGAAGTCGATCACCCGCGCGAAACTCATGGAGCGGCTTGACGTCGAAACCGGTGCAGTTCCGGACTGGATGACGTTCTGAACGCCTCCGAAGCCTTCCTCGCTTCGACAACCCGGGAGGTTCAGCCGGTCGATGCGGTCGACGGGCGCGACCCTGCCGACCGCGCCGGCTCCATTTACCCGGGCCGCGACCGAGGCCTTCGCCGAGGCGCTCGAAGCAGACCTCGGCTGAGACTGCCGGTGGCCACTTCGGGCCGGCCGGATGGCCGTCCGGCCCCGGGCCCCGATCCTCAGAAATCCGTGTCGCGCAGGTACCACTCGGCGTCGAGTGCACCCTGGCAGCCCGACCCGGCGGCGGTGATCGCCTGACGGTAGGTGTGGTCGACCAGGTCGCCGACTGCGAAAACGCCCTTGAGGTTCGTCCGGGTCGACTCGGGGTCCGTCTTGACGTAGCCCTCGTCGTCGGTGGCGACCTGTCCGGTAACCACCTCCGACCGCGGAATGTGGCCGATCGCAACGAAAGCGCCCTCACCGGCACGTCCTCGGTCTCGCCGGTGTCGGAGCGGGTCAGCCGGACCGTCGCGAGCGACCCGTCATCTCCGGCGAGAAACTCTTCCGGTGAGTAAGGGGTCTTGAGCTCGATGTTCGGGGTCGCTTCGGCCCGCTCCTGCATGATGGCGGAGGCGCGGAACTCGTCGCGGCGGTGGACCAGGCTCAGTTCGCTGGCGAACTTCGAGACGAAGACGGCATCCTCCATCGCCGAGTCACCGCCACCGATCACCATCGTCGCTTGCCCTTGAAGAAGGCTCCATCGCAGACGCCACAGGTGGACACGCCACGGCCCATCAACTCCATCTCGCCGGGAATGCCGAGTCGCCTGGGCTCAGCCCCCATCGCCAGGATGACCGACTTGGCCCGGTACTCCTCGTCGCCGAGATAGACCTTGTGGATCCCGCCGTCTCCGAGCTCTACCCGGTCGACGTCGTCGGCGACCAAACGGGTGCCGAAGCGCTCGGCCTGCTCCCGGAACCTGGTCATCATCTCGGGGCCCATGATCCCCTCGGGAAAGCCGGGGTAGTTTTCGACATCGGTCGTGTTCTGGAGCTGTCCGCCCCACTGGAAGCCTTCGAAGACAAGCGGCTTCAGCTCGGCTCGCGCCGCGTAGAGGGCGGCCGTATATCCGGCGGGCCCGCCACCGATGATGATCATGTTTTCAACTTCGCCGTTGCTCATGCTGGGGTTTCCTGACTGTCTCCGGGGCCTGCGGGGCCGATTCCAATTTCCATTACTTTACTTTATGAAGCGAGTTTGCGCTATCCCGGGGGTCGCCGTCAGGGCACCGGGGGAATCAACGAGGGCTGAGGGGCACGATCGACGGGCAGTCCTTCCTTCTTCCAGACCTTGACTGTTCGCCGAAGCTGGAAGAAGGCCAGTACGCCTGGCGGGATCGGCAACCAGAAAGCGACCAGCCGGTAGATCAGGATCGCCGCGAAAACCTCAGCCTCCGGAAATCCGAACAGGACGAATGTGCCGATCATCCCGGCGTCAACTGCGCCCACTCCGGCGGGCACGAACGGGATCAGGTTGGCGGTCATGCCGACGAAGAATCCCATCACGACCACCCCGAAGGGGATCGCTATGCCAAAGGCCTTGAACGAGGCCCAGAGGATGCCGATGTTTGCCGCCCAGAACCCCACCGCGCCGATGATCGCCAGGCCCGCCCTGGTCGGATGGGAAACCAGCTTGAGTGCAACCCTGACCCCTTCCGCGACGGTGGCCGGGACGGTCGCGAGCCGGGCGAGGTAGAGGGCGGTCGGCCGTCGTTGTGAATACCCCGTCAGGCGCCGCTCGATGTCACTCGGCACGAGCGCGACCGCCAGACCGACCAGGATGACGAGGCCGGCGATCGCCGCCGGAACGATTGTCAGTTCGACCGCGGTGGACCCGTTGAGAACACCGGTCCGCAGCAGAATTCCGCAGACGACAATCGCAAGCGGGTAGAAGAGGTAGTGGAGCGCGATGAAGGCCACCATCCGGGTCCCGACGTCCCTGCGCTCCATGCCGCCCTGACGCAGGGCCCAGTAGGTCAGCACCACACCGCCTGCCCCGCCGGCAGAGAACAGCAGGGTCGCCGCAAACCCGGCCATGTTTATCTCGTAGGCCTCGCGCCAGCCGATCGGGAACGCCTCCCCACCGACCACGGCGCGGAAGAGGGCGATGTAGGTCGCGAAGGAAAGCACCCCGAAGCCGACCGCGACGAGCACCCAGACCGGCCTGGCTTCTCCCAGCATGTTGATTGAGTCGCCGAAGCCGGCGAGCTTGGGCAGGAAGAAGTAGATGCCGACGACCAGGACCAATATGACGGTGACGGTCTGGACGGCTCCGCGCAGCGTGAAAACGGGGAGCCCGTCGCCCTCTTCGTCCTCCGCTTCGGCCACTTCCACCTCGCCGGGGCCCATGTCAGCCGGCGGCAATCGCCTCAAGGCGGCGCAACCTCGAATTGACCAGGCGGACAAGAGGCCGGGCGAGTGGTTCCCCCCGGCGCACAGCGAGCACTACCGCGGCCCCGGCCAGCAGGTCGGTCACGTAATGCTCGCCCAGATATACGAGCGAGAAACCGAGAGCACCCGCATAGCCCCAGCCGAGTGTCCCCTGAACCCGGCCACCGGTTTCGCTCAGGAGGATCGCTGCCATCAGTGCGGTGGCGAAATGAAGCGACGGCATCGCCGCCCAGGGATTGCTGCCCAGGGTTCCGAACATCCGGGTCCAGGCCGGTCCCCAGATCCGCTCCCCGAATTCGACCATCACGCGACTGATCGGCTCATCGCCGGTGTAGCCGTTCTCGGCGGCCCACCAGGGCGGGGATGTCGGCGCGAGGAAGTAGATCGCGCAACCGATGTCAAATACGGCAGACATCTGTCTCTCCGAATGGGGGAAGCCGTCATACCGCCTCAGCAGGATCCAGAAGATCGACAAATAGGGCTGGATGAACCAGAGCCAGTGCATCCAGGCGGCGAACCTGGTCATGTGCTCGCCAAAGGGGCTCTCGTGGAGGAGGCGCTGCAGCCGGCGGTTCGGCAGTTCGCCGCGACCGATCCAGCGGTCGATCCTGATCGGATACTCGATCTTCAGTCGCTCACGCAGCCGCTCCGGATCGTCGTAGGGAAGCTCGTGACAGACCGCGAAGGCCCACATCTGACTGCCGAACAGGGCAATGTCGCGCCGCTTGCTGCGTGGCCAGAGGATCGCGATCGCCGTAGGTGCGGAGACGGTCGCGGCAACCGTCACGGCCGTCGGCAAACGGAGTCGGCGGCGGACATGAGGCACGATCACTGCCGCTGCCAGAGCGGAGTATCCGGCAACGCGCAGGGCTGCCCTCGGGCTCGGTCTGCGCAGCTTGAACGGGGTCTTGCGTGGCATCCTCGGGGACAGCGTAGGCGACCCCGGGGCGGTGGCGTGTGCGGCCCGCCGTCGCCTGTCCGCTGCATCCGATTAGAATGAGCCCCGTCTTGCTGTCTCGTCCCAGAAAAACCGTCCAGATGTTCACCGCCCTCGCCGGAACTATTGCCGGAACGATTTTCGGGCTGGCCTTCTTCGCGTCCCCTGCCCTGGCCCTCTCGCTGAACCCGGACGCTGCCTCCCCCGGGATCGAGAAGATCAACACCTTCCACTGGATCATGTTCATCGTGATCGTGGTCGCGATCGTGGTGGTCAACCTGGCGATCCTTCGTGCGGTCCGCCCGCGGCACCGCCACGAAGCCCCGGATGAAGGCCGCTCGGTTGCCGGACGGCAACTCCGGGCTGGGCTCGGACTCGGCGTGCTCGCCCTGGCCATCTTCGTCACCGCCTCCGTTTTCTCGAGTCAGGCCAGAGATGTCCCCACCGGCGACAGCGCGGTTCCCGGGCTCAATGCCGACGACCAGCTGGAGGTCAAGGCCACCGGACAGCAGTGGCTCTGGCGCTATGACTACCCCAACGGCTCCTTCTCTTACCACCGTCTGGTCGTTCCGTCGGGCACCACGGTCGCGCTCGAACTCGTCTCAGCCGACGTGATCCATGGCTGGAACCTGCCTTCCCTGACCGGCAAAGCGCAGGCTGTACCGGGCAAGACCAACGAGCTCTACTTCCGGGCTGACGAAGAAGGCACCCACACAGGTCGCTCCTCCGTGCTGTCGGGCCAGGGCTACGACACAATGGAGGCTCAGGTCGATGTGGTCTCCCCCGCCGAATATGAGGAATTCACGATCCAGCTCAAGGCAGACATCCAGGAGGCCCAGGACGCCGTGATCGCAAAGAGCAAGCTGCCGGAGTTCGCACCGTGAGCAGCTACCCCACCACGATGCCGCCGACCCGGCCCGAACTCGCAAACGCTCCGGTTGACGACAGCCGTCCCCGCTGGGTCCAGCTCGCAACCAGCCCCGACCACAAGATCATCTCGATGATCCTGATCTCGGCCGCATTCGGCTCCGCTTTCCTGGCGGCTGTTGAACTCGTCCTGGTCAGGCTCCAGCTCGCCGTTCCCGAAAACGTCTTTCTGACTGCGGTTACCTTCGACCGACTGCTTTCGGTATACGGCGTCACCGCGATCTTCCTCTTCGCTCTGCCGCTCAGCATCGGCCTGCTGTATTACGTCGTGCCGCTTCAGATCGGGGCCCGCGCAACCGCGCTGGCCAGGCTCGGTCAGACCGGAGTCTGGCTGTTCATGCTCGGCGGCTTCGTGCTTTACGCCTCTTTCCTGTTCACCCCGCCGGAGGCCGGAATCAACCCACTTCCGCCGCTTTCGGAGATCGCCTTCACCTCGAATAACGGCGTTGACGTCTGGATCGCCTCGACCGGCCTGGCGACGCTGGGTCTGCTGATGATCGTGATCGACCTGCTGGTAACGGTCCGAAACCTGCGCGCGCCGGGCATGGCCTGGCGGCGAGCCCCTTTCTTCGCCTGGACCGCAGCAATCGTTTCCTGGCTGTTCGTAGTCATCGCGCCGGTCTTCCTCGCGGCCGTGACCATGCTTTTGATCGACCGTCAGGCCGGCGGCGGCTTCTTCGGCGGCGGCGTGGGTGGAGCACCGCTGCTCTGGCAGCACCTGAGCTACATCTTCTTCACCGGTGCGTACATGATCATTGCGATCACCGCGCTGGGCGCGATCTCGGAGATCGTCCAGACCTTCACCCGGCGGGAGATCCCCGGGCGCAGCGTAATCATCGGCTCGATGGTGGTCATCGCGGTCATCGGCACCCTGGCATGGACGCAGAACATGATCACGGCGCCGATTCCGTCCGGATGGAAGTACTACGGGATGCTGCTGTCGATCTCCCTGATCGTGCCCTTCGGCCTGATCTTCTGGAACCTGATCTCCGCCGTCGGCAGCGCTGATTTCAACATGCGAGCCCCGCTTCGCTACGCGATGGCGGCGCTGTCGCTCGCTTCGATCGGCCTGATCGTCGAGGTCAGCCAGTCAACGATTGCGATCGGCTCCCAGCTCCAGCAGACTTACGACGCCTGGGCCGCGACCCACTTCACGCTGATCGGCTTCGCGGTATTCGGCGGTCTCGCCGCGATCTCGTACTGGTACCCCAAGATCACCGGACGGGAACTGGATGAGGACCGCGCCCGGATCTCCTTCCGCATCATCTTCGTCGGTACTCTGATCGCTCTGGTGCCGCTTTTCGGGGCCGGGGTCGAGGGTCAGGTCACCGATTCGTACCGCTTCTTCAGCAGCGACGGTGTAAGCGGCTTCAACCTGATCGCAAGCATCGGAACCCTGATCTTCTTCATCGGCCTCGTTCTCACGATCGGCAACCTGATCAAGAGCCGCACCGAAGGCGCAGTCGCGACGCCCGATCCGTGGCGAGGAGACTCGCTGGAATGGCTAGCGCTTTCTCCGCCGCCCGCCCACAACTTCGACGTGCTGCCTGATGTACGCAGCACCCAGCCGATGCGCGACATCCGCGAGTCACTCGCGCAGTCAGTCCCCGCGGCTGACGAGGGCTCGCCGGCCGGCGAGACCCAGCCGGTAGCCTGACTGAATGATCGAAGAGGCCGACGCGCAAGGTGCGCGGGTTCGGCGCTCGGTCGAGACCGTGCAGTCAACCTCCCCCACTGACGTGTTTGCCGTAGCGCGCGACTACATCACCCTCACCAAACCCCGGATCATCAGCCTGTTGCTGCTGACCACCGTGGCTACCATGTTCGTGGCCGATCCCGGAGGGCCCGGCCTGGGCTTGATCCTCTGGACCATGCTTGGCGGCTACCTCGCCGCCGGCGGTGCCGGTGCCATCAACCACTACGTCGACCGCAACCGCGACGCGCGCATGGCCCGGACCAATGCCCGTCCCCTGGTCAACGGCCGGATCAGCCCGGTCAACGGACTGATCTTCGGCATCGTTCTCGGCGCGCTCGCTTTCTTCCAGCTCTGGCTCACGGTGAACCTGCTGGCAGCCGCCCTGGCGATGGTCGGGCTGCTCGGCTATGTATTCCTCTACACCGTCTGGCTGAAGCCCCTGACGCCGCAGAACATCGTCATCGGAGGAAGCGCCGGAGCCGTACCGCCGCTGGTCGGCTGGGCCGCCGCCACCGGCAGCCTGACCCTCGAGTCGCTGTGGCCCTTTCTGATCATCTTCTTCTGGACCCCGCCCCACTTCTGGGCACTGTCGCTGATGATCAAGGAGGACTACGAGCGCACCGGCGTACCCATGCTGCCGGTGGTGAAGGGAGATGCCGAGACCCGACGGCAGATTCTGATCTACACGATCGTGATGTTCGCGGTCACCCTGGGGCCGTTCTTCACCGGGCTGCTCGGGACGCTGTATCTGGCCGCAGCACTCGTCCTCGGCGGCATCTTCATCAGCTTCTCGGTCCGCCTCTACCGCAATCCTGAGCCGGCGCTGAACCTGCGCACCTACCTCTACTCGCTCGCTTACCTGGCCCTGCTCTTTGTGGCCATGGCTGTCGACGCCGTCGCCTGATAAAACTCCGGCATGGACCGCAAGACCTCAAAGTCGAACTTCTCGTCCGGAATGCTGATCGCCGGCGGTTCCGCCGCGATCTTCGCCTTCACCTTCTTCTTCGCGACGCTTTACATCGCGGGCTGATCGGGTCGGTGAACAGAGCATGAGCGAACCGAACAAGATCACCGAACCGACCGAGACCATCCAGCTGCCCGCTCCCTCCTGGGCGCCGGCCGTGCTCGCTTTCGGCCTGCTCGGACTACTGGCCGGCACATTTGCCACCGGGTTCATCTTCCCGGTCTGGAGCTACGCTGCCGTAGGTGCGGTGCTTGCCTTCTTCGCACTGCGGAGCCTCGCTGCCAAGGGACGTCGCTCGTTCTACAGCCTGCCCCGTGAGAAGTCGGACGCTCGCGCTGAACTGCCGGTCGAGAGCTTCTCGGCCCCCGACATCAGCTGACTTCGCCTCAGGGCGGTCCGCCCGAAGTCGCGCCGTCGCTGGTCCAGACCCTCATGATGTCGCGCATCGAGAGCACGCCGACCAGCTCGCCGTCACGGTAGATCGCCAGGTGGCGGATGTTGCGCCGCGACATCTCCATGGCCGCGCGCTCCATGCTCCACTCGGGTGAGGCCGTGATCACGCTCTCGCTCATGTGATCGCCGACCTTTTCGCTGTCGGGATCAAGTCCGGTTCCGAGCGCCTTGAGAATGTCGCGCTCGGTGATGATCCGGGGGACCGGCCAGTCGTCGTCTTCAACGATCGCCGCGCCGACGCCCTGCCCGACCATTCGCCCTGCGGCGTCCCTGAGAGTGTGGTCCGGTCCGACCCTGAGTACGACCTCCGACATCCCCACGCTGACCCTCATAATCCGCCTTTCAGTGCGCTTGTAACTTTCGTTGCCAGCCTATCCCATACCCCTGCAGTCGTGACGGGTGCGCCGATATATAGGATGTATTCAGCTATTCACCCGTTGCCATGAACCGAATCTCAACCGCCACCAGGATCAGCTCTCTTTTCGCCGCCGCCGGCATTGCCGTCGTGGTGTTCTCCGGTTGCGGAGCTTCGACTTCCGCTGACATCTCGGGTGGCTTTGAGGATCGCGGCCGCCAGCTGTTCAGCGCAAAGTGCGGCACCTGCCACGTGATGGCACAGGCGGCCAGCCAGGGTGTTCAGGGTCCGAACCTGGACACAGCATTCGCCTCAGCCCGGGCGATCGGCATGGACGACGACACCGTCAAGGGCATCGTCGAGTACCAGATCAAACATCCTCGCCCGTCTGAGCCAGGCTACCCCGGTGTCAACATGCCGGCCGATATCGTCACCGGCAACGACCTTGAGGACGTCGCCCGTTACGTGGCCACCTACGCCGGTGTCCCCGGCGCGAAGCCGCCGTCAGCCCCGGGTGACGGTCCGGGCGCTCAGGTCTACGCCAACAATGGCTGCGGCTCCTGTCACATCTTCGCCGCCGCCCAGTCGGCCGGCGTGCTCGGTCCGAACCTCGATGAAGCGATACCCAAAATGTCGCGTGCCAAAGTCGAAGAGTCGATCGTCAACCCGGCTGCGGTTCAGGCAAAGGGCTACGAGAACGCAGTCATGCCCAACCGGTTCTCCAATCTGCCCCCGCAGGAACTTGAAGATCTGATCGACTTCCTGATCGACTCCGCAGCCGGCGGTAGTGGCGGCAACGGCAACTGATTCATTCGCAGCGCTGACAGGCACCGCTACCAAAGCCGACGCACTGGACGACCTTGCTCAAGCGCCTCGAGATATCGCCCGAACGGTACGCCCAGGTAACCCTGATCGCGCTGATCGCTCTGGTCGTGATCGTCTTCACCGGATCCGCGGTGAGACTCACCGCATCCGGCCTCGGCTGTCCTGACTGGCCCAAGTGTTACGGCGGCTACGTCGCCCCCGCCCAGATCAACGCCTGGATCGAATACGGCAATCGACTGGTCACCGGAGTCGTCAGCATCGCGGTGATCGCCGCCTCGCTGCTCGCTTTCTTCCGCCGGCCCTTCCGCTGGCACCTCGCGCTTTTCGGTGCCCTGCTTCCGATCGGAGTGCTCTGTCAGGCGATTCTCGGGGCCTTTGTGGTCGAGTATCACCTGCCTCCCGAACTGGTAATCGGTCACTTCCTGCTCTCGATGATTCTGCTCGACGCAGCCTTCGCACTCTTCTGGTGCTCGCGCTACGAACCCGGCGAAAGGCGTTTCTCGGAGGACTTTCTCGGGGTCTGGGCGGTCAGGGCCCTGATTCCCTTCGGCCAGCTCACGGTGCTGCTGGGGACGATTACAACCGCTTCCGGACCGCATCCCGGCGACCATGACAAAGAGCTTGTGAAGAGATTCGACTTCAAGGGTGAAGACACACTGGAATGGATCGTCCAGCGACATGCGGCCATGGCCGTGGTCTTCGCCATCGCCACCCTGGTCGTGCTGTTCATCCTGATGCGCAAGGGCGGCGACCGGCGCGCGACCAAGCCGGTCAAGGTCGTCTTCGGGCTGATCATCTTCCAGATCTGCCTCGGCATCACCCAGTGGCAACTGGAGCTTCCGGCGACCATGGTCTGGTTCCATGTGGTGGCGGCGACGTTCATCTGGCTGGCCACGCTCTGGTCGGTAGCCGCCGCCGGACAGCTCAAGGGTCGCGACATCACCCTGTCGGCCGCAAAGACCTAGAAGTACGCCGGGCATTCGCACCCCTCAGACCGCTCAGGGCCGGCACAGGCTCGAGGCGGTAGATGGTCCGTCGAATGGAAAGATGGCCCTTAGGATGCATTCCATGGATGAACAGCACGAGATACTCGAAGCCCTGCAGCCCGACCCGCTCGACCGGGAGCAGGTCATTGACGGCGACCCACAGACCTACGACCTGATGCTCTCCCAGTCGGCCGACGGTAGCGAGGTATCGGGCTTCTGGATGTGTACCCCCGGAACCTTCTCCGACACGGAGCTGGAGGAGTCTTTTGTCGTAATCAGAGGCACGGCCGAGGTCGGGTTCGCTGACGGATCCACAATCGCCCTCGGACCCGGCGATACCCACCGCTTCAAGGCCGGGGAAGAGACCGTCTGGAAGGTGCTCACCCCGCTGCTGAAGTGTTATTGGGCCCGCCCCGGCACTTCCTGACGAAGCTGGAGCCCCGACACCCGAAGTGAGCACCGGTCCAGCCCGCGACGAGCCGAACTGTGGCGGCGAGTGCTTCGCTCGTCCGGAGCGGGAGCCTCAGACCTCTCTGTTGGGGTCTTCCTCAGGGGGATCTTCATCGGGCGAGCCAAGCATGTGGATCATGCCTTTGATAATGAAGACGGTGACCACCACGAGCAGGATGAAGCCAAGCGAGGCACCGATGGCGGATCCAAACACCTCGGTAACCAGGATCACTGTGGCGGCGCCCACCAGGACGGCGATCAGCCAGCGAAACGCGGCGCCCTCGGACTTGAGGGGATTGCCCATCTTCAAGGTGGTCAGATGATGTAGATCGTGACGAACACGACGATCCACATGATGTCGACGAAGTGCCAGTAGATGCCCGGCACTTCAACACCCAGGTGGTTCTTCTGCTCAGGTCCGAAATGACCACGGAACGCCCTGATGTTGGCGAAGGTGAGCAGCAGCAGACCAACAAAGACGTGCGCACCGTGGAGGCCGGTCAGGCTGAAGAAGATCGAGCCGAATGCGCCGTCGCGCGGGGTGAAACCGATGTGGACGTACTCGTTGATCTGGATGAAGAGGAAGGTCGCGCCGAGCAGCCAGGTCATCGCCAGGCCCAGCTTCATGCCGCGGGGGTTGCCGTGCTTTGTCGCCTCAAGCGCATAATGAATCGTGAAACTCGACGAAACCAGAACCACCGTGTTGATGCCGGCGATCAGGACGGGCAGCTCGATGCCGGCCGGTGGCCAGCTTTCGGGCGATACCACCACGCGAAGGAAGAAGTATGCGGCGAAGAAAGCCGCGAAGAGCATGATTTCGGAAAGGATGAACAGGAGGATGCCGAGCACCGTCTGGTCGATCCGTGCGCTCTGGTGCGCCTCCGGCGGGCCGTGATGACCGTGATCTTCGCTGTGCCCCAGGGCTATGCTTGCGCTTTCCATCGTCTCTATGCCTCGCTGCTCTCTGCTGTCGACGCTTCCACGGGATCGGCTCCGGTCTCCGTCGCCTCCGCACCCCCGGCGACCTCGGCTGCCACCTTCTGCGGACCCTTGCCGGCTTCGTGATGGGAAACCGGCTTTTCGGTGAACTCGCGAACCTTGCCGACCAGGTCGTCGGCCAGCCAGCGGGACTCTTCGCCCGGAAGGGTTGAAATCAGGATGTCGTCGACCCGGTAGTGCTCGATCGCGTTCCGCACCGAGGAGAACGGGTCGGGGCTCATCGGCTGCCCGGTGGCGTCGATGTCCTCGCGATAGAGAGTCGCCATCAGGGCGGCGAGGTTTCGGGTCAGCGCCGCAGCGGGGACGCCCTCGGTCTCCGGAGCGATGATCGTGAACCGATGGGGGCTCTGGGCGGCCCGTTCGACCAGACGATCGTGGAGGTCAGGGTCGGAAAGAGTCTGATTGGCGACCACCAGGGTGTGGGTCAGGTCCAGCCTGATCGAGTCGTCCTCGATCCTGACCGGGATGTGGGTCACTTTGGTCTCGGGCGCGAACTCCTGCTCGGCCCAGCTGACCAGGTCGCGCCGGGTGAATCCGAAACGGGTGTCGTAGAGACAGGAGAGCAGGACCTCAGCCGGGCGGTGGCTGCGCACGGCGTCTCCGAGCGCCAGGTCGGAATCGGTATCGAGCACCTCGCCGACCGCCTCGATGCCAAACTCCTCGAGCACGGCAAGGGTCACCTCGACCCGGCTGCGGGCGGCCTCGCGGGCCTCCCCCGGGTCGAACAGTTGACCGACTGCGGGCTGATTCTGCGGGGCGGCGACAACCACGTACGACGCGTCGGCCGCACCCGCCCGGGCCGCCTCAAGCAGCTTGCGGCCTCCGGCGACCTCGTTCAGGAAGATCAGGAGCGGCCGGCTCAAGAAGACGCGCCCACGGTAGACGGTTTCGGCTCGGGAACCTCGGGCTCATCATCGCCCGCCATGATCGCGTGAACCGCACCAGGCGTGCCGTACTCGTACGGTCCGCCGACGACCCGCGGGATCTCGTCGAAGTTGAAGATCGGCGGCGGTGAAGACACCAGCCATTCGATCGATTTGGCCCGCCAGGGGTTGTCGCCGGCCTTCGGACCGAACCGCCAGCTGACGATCATGTTGTAGAAGAAAACGAGCTGGACGGCGCCAAGGATGAAGGCGAAGATGCTGATGACCAGATTCCAATCGCCGTAAATGTTGGCGTAGTCGGCAACGCGACGGGGCATGCCGTCGAGGCCGATCCAGTGCTGAGGAACGAAGGTGCCCCAGGTGCCGATCATCGTTCCCCAGAAGTGGACCCGGCCAAGCTTCTCGTCGTACATGCGGCCGGTCATCTTCGGGAACCAGTGGTAGATGCCCGCGAAGATCGTGAAGACCGATCCGCCGAACAGAACGAAGTGGATATGGGCGACGATGAAGTAGGTGTCCGACATGTGGATGTCGAGCGGCACCATTCCAACCATGACGCCGCTGATACCACCCACGACGAAGGTGACGATGAACCCGAGCGAGAACAGCATCGCTGTCGAATATGTATGGATTTTGCCGTAAAAGAGCGTGCCAAGCCAGGAGAAGATCTTGATCCCCGTTGGTACCGCGATCAGCAACGTCGTGATCATGATCGGAACCCGCAGCCAGCTGAACATGCCCGCGACGAACATGTGGTGGGCCCAGACGGAGTAGCTGAGGACGACGATTCCGAGCAGGGCCAAGGCCATGAGCCGGTATCCGAACACCGGTTTCCTGGCGTGCGTGGAGATGATCTCCGACACTATTCCGAAGCCGGGCAGGATCATGATGTACACCGCTGGATGGGAGTAGAACCAGAAGATGTGCTGGTAGGCGAGAACGTCGCCACCCTCGAGGAACTGAAAGAAGTTCATGCCGAGGATGCGGTCGAAGAAGACCATGAACTGGGCGCCGGCGACGAAGGGGGTCGCACCGATGACGATCAGGGAGGTTGAGAGGTTGGCCCAGACCAGCAGCGGCATGCGCCACATGTTCATTCCGGGCGCACGCATGGTGATAATCGTGACCAGGAAGTTGAGCGCCGTCGCAATCGAGGACGCACCGGCGAACTGCACGCCGATATTGAAGAAGGATTGACCCAGCGGTGCACCGGTCGAAAGTGGCGCGTAACCGGTCCAACCGGCGTCGAATGAGCCACCCGGCGCGAGGAAGGAGCCGAGGAAGATGATGCCGGCGATCGGCAGAAGCCAGAAGCTGAGCGCGTTCAGGCGGGGGAAGGCCATGTCCGGCGCGCCGATCATCAGGGGCAACACGTAGTTGGCCAGCCCGGCGAACATCGGGATGATGAACAGGAAGATCATCACGATCGCGTGGGTCGAGAAGAGGCCGTTGTAGAAGTTGGCGTCGACGATCTGGGTGCCCGGCTGGGCAAGTTCGGCCCGGATCAGAAGGGCCAGGATTCCGCCGATCATGAAGAAGCCGAGAGTAGTGACGACGTACTGGATACCGATCACCTTGTGGTCGGTGTTGAACTTGAAGTAGTCCTGCCACTTGGTGGCGCCGTGATCCTTGTGATCGTCCGGGATGGTCGGCTTGCCGGCAGCCCAGCGGAACCAGTAATCAAAGGCACCGAAACCGAAGAGGAAGCCGAAAGGAGCGGTGATCAGCGGCACCATCACATGGGGGTAGCCGGTCTGCTCCGTCTGGAAGAGGTCAAGTCCGGAAACCGCGCGCAGGGCGATGACCAGCAGGAATCCGAAGAGCGCACCGAGGACGGTGCCCATTGCGGCCCGGTACCAACCCGGCTGTTTCAGTGCAACTGCCATCTAACGATCCTCCATCATGACTGGTCCACGTTCTGCTTTTCGGTCTCGTCGACCCCGCTGCTGTCAATTCCGCCTTCTGCTGCCTGAATCTGTTCCTGAAGCTTGATCGCCTGGTCTGGAGTGAGCAGCAGGTCTTCGGGGACCGTGTCGTCGAGGCTCGCCGTCCACTGGTCGAACTCCTCCTGCGTCTGGACCACGACCTCGGCCCGCATCGTCGTGTGGCCCGCACCGCAGAGTTCGGTGCAGATCAGCTGGAAGGTGCCGGTGCGGTCGGGCGTGATCAGTGCGTTGGTCTCCAGGCCGGGCACGTTGTCCTTCTTGATCCGCCACTCGGGAACCCAAAAAGAGTGGATCACGTCCTGGGCGTTCATCTGGAAGTCAATCTGGCGGTTGACCGGGACGTGAAGCACGCCCTCTGACCACTTGTTGCCGTCTTCCGGATAACCGAAGGTCCAGGCGAACTGCTGGGAGTAGACGTTGACGGTCAGTGCATCCGCGTCCCGTTCCTCGATTTCGTTCATCACGACCCAGCTGTAGCCGGCGGCGAACATGACGATCACGGTCGGAATCAGGGTCCAGACGATCTCAAGCTTGGTATTGCCGTGAATCGGCAGTCCGTCGCTTTCGTCGCCCGGCTTGACCCTCCACTTGATCAGGGCGTAACCCAGAGCGACGCATACGACAGAGAAGACGTAGGAAGAGATCACGATCGTCACGTCCAGCAGCGTGTCGATCGGACCCGCTGCGGTCGATGCGGCGTCCCCGAACCAGTTGTACTGGAGCATCAGGACGGAGATGACGGTGCCGAAGGCAACTGTGGCCGCGGCAAGTTTGAGGTAGGGCAGGCGTTCCATAATTCTCAAGAGATTCTAATGGAGCCGCGGCGCGAACCCCGTCGCCATTTCACTCAAGGTTCGCGGACCTGCCTGATTCGCCCTTCTGAAGCGGAAATTACGTCCTCGGCAACGCCGCGCCAACTCCAATTCCTATCCGCCGAGTCGGCAATGTTCCGGCCAATCTTGACTCGCTCGGCCGGCTCGAGGGCAAGCCAGGCGGCCACCTTGCCGCCCAGGTCGGCGACTGCATCGGAGCCGAGCTCGAATGAAATCAGCGGCGCAGCGGCCGGGACTTCGTCCGCCAGTACCGCTGTCACCTCGGCCAGGCCGGAGTGCTCGGCGCAGACGGGCAGCACGCCGCAGGCGGCACCTTCCGCCGCAACCATGCCGAAAGCTTCGGGGAAAGTGCTCGGCACGACCATCGCGTCGCAGGCCGGCAGCACCCTGGCGACCTCGTCGTGCTCAAGCCTGCCGGAAAACGAAATCGATCCGGCTGCTGCGATGGCAGCCTCCGCGTAGCCCATCGGTGGCAGGGAGAAGAAGTGCGAAAGGAAGTCGAGGCGCTCGGGATCGCCGCCTTCGAGACCGCGCCCGACCTCGGCGATGTGGCGGGCCGATTCGAGGTCGCCTTCACCGAGTGCAGTCGCCAGAGCCCTGAGGCCCATCTCGTAGGCCCCGAAGCCGACCAGCAGCAGTCGCGCCCCGGGGTTGTCCCGGTGGATCAAGGGCCAGGCGGCAACCAGCAGGTCGACCCCCTTGGACACGATCAGCTTGCCGACGAAGATCACCCGCGGCCCCTCGGCCCCGGCCATCTGCCGCAGGGCATCGACCGCCGCATCATCGTCGCGGCCGAAACTGGTCGACGGCGGCCCGGCCTCGATCGCATCGGCAACCGCTTCCAGACGCGCTGCCGCGCCGGACGCCTCGAGCGGCTCGAACTCATCGGTGTCCACACCGGGCGGTCCGAGGCCGGTCTTCGCCTTCAGGTCGAGGCCGGGAACCGCTTCCCAGAGACTGGCAGCGGTGTGCCAGGAGCCGACCAGGACCGAGGCGGCAGGCTTCAGCCCCTCTTCGGCGTACGGAAGGAAGCGCGGGTTGGGCTTGAGCGTGTACTCGAGGTCGGACCCGTGGTTTTTGACCGCATAGGGGCGCACCCCGGCACGGGCGAGGACCACCGGAGCCATCAGCAGGTGATTGGCCAGCGCCGCGTCGAAACCGCCGACCTGGCCCGAGACCTCGCGGACCGCCGCGACGTTGACATCGATGTAGTGCTCGACCTCGGACTCCGAGAGCCGCGGATAGGCCTTCGCTTCAAAGCCTTCATAGGGATCCTCTACGTAAACGGGGAGCAGGTTGCCAATCGGAGGCCGGTAGACGGTGACCCGGCCGGCATGCCCGGCGTCGCGCAGTTTGACCACGCTCAGGGCGCCGCCGCCGTCCTCCCCCCAGAGCCCGATCGAGTCGACCCAGGGCAGATCCTCAGCCTCGCGGTCCTGGCAGAGCAGGTGAACGTCGTGGCCGAGGCCGGCCAGCGCGCGCACGAGGTTCGCGTTGTAGATGTTGCTGCCAGTGCCGCGCAGAAGGTAGCCGTGAAAGATGAGGATCTTCATTTCGGGCTATTCTCCCCTGAATGAGCTCCGACGATCAGTCCGTCTACAGACTTCGGGCGCCCGCATCCGGGCGTGAATCGATTGCTTCGGTCAGCGAGGGCGTGGTTTACCGCGACAGCGAGACCGGCGAAGAGCTGGAACCGGTCGCCCGGCTGCTCACTTCCGGAGCCTCGGCTTCAAGGCTGCCGCGCACCCCGGTCAACCTGCGCATCTGCCGCCGCTGCGAGCAACTGACCGCGCGCGACCTCGCCGAGTGCGAGTTCTGCGGCCTGCCCGCCTGAAACGAAACCGCGTGGTGAGCTGTGCAGCCGGTCGCCCGGCTGCGCTCAGTTCTTGCCGATTACGGTCGCGGTGTAGAGCAGCACGTTGCTGCCGTAATAGCAGCCGTAGCGCCGCTCTGAATTGACCTTCTGCTGGGGACCGGTCTTCTGAAGGGCCTCGTTCGGATCACCGTTGTCATCCGTTCCGAGAACGCACTTGTCCTTGGCGCGGCCGGCGCGCCAGGTGTAATCCTTCTCGGCCCGGGCGCAGGCATCCGGATCGATCACGCCGGTCACCGGGTGAAAGCTGCATGAGCGTGGCTTCCAGATGGCCGGCGCCCAGGTCGGGATGGTCAGCGCGACCATCTGATCCTTGATCACGTTGAGCGGGTTGCTCAAGGCGAAGTGGACGGTGCGCCCGAAGTACGGGTTGAGAATCTGAACCGGACTCTGGCGGACCATCTTCCACTTCGGCGGGCCGGACGATTTCTTGTCGACCTGGCGCAGCACGGCGATCCTGGCTGAGGCCGGGGATCCGAAAAGGTCGTTGAAGAAGGGCAGCTGAGCCGGGTGCTCGGTCCCACCCTGCGTGACCACGCCCTTGGTCGGGCGGCTGAGGGATATCGACCAGGAGACGATCTTGCCGGTCCAGGGTACGACCCAGCCACGCTTCCTCGGAGATCCCTTGCGGAGGACCTGATAACCGGTGACCTTGCCTTCGACGATGCAGTCACGGGAGAAGTTCTTGCCACAGTTGGGTTCAAGCTTGCTGGTCGCCTGGCCGAGCACCATGCGCTTGGTCTTGACCGCTGCTCCGTCGGCGGGAACCGCCAGGAGTATCAGCAGGGAGATCGCGAAGGCCATTAGCAGAGCGAAAAAAGCAGCAGACTTGGCCGAGCGATTGTATGAGGAAGTTGTTAGTGAGGGGTTAGGCATCACAGTCAACAACACGGCAGCCGGGCGATGGTTGCGGCCCGGCGGACTATTTGTAGCGGTAAGTGATCCGGCCGCGGGTCAGGTCGTACGGGGAAAGCTCGATCTTGACCCGGTCTCCGGGCAGGATCCGGATGTAGTGGCGGCGCATCTTGCCTGAGATGTGCCCGAGGACCTCGTGGTCATTGTCGAGCTTCACCCTGAACATCGTATTCGGGAGGGCCTCGGTGATCTCGCCCTCCATCTCAATCTTTTCTTCTTTACCCATGCGGCGAGTGAGCGTACTACTCATGCGGATTCGAGGAAGCGACGCGCTGTTTCGACAGCTTCGCTTGCAGAACCGACCTCGCCGCAGAAGCGCGCCGCGGCCAGTTCCTCAATCACCGCGCCCAGCTCCGGGCCGGGCTTGATCCCGAGCTCTTCTGCCAGCTTGTCACCCGCGAGCAAAGGCTGCGGAGGTCCCTCGCGGTCCCAGGCGAGCGCCTCGCCGACCATCTCCCGGGCAAGCTCCAGGTGGCCGGCGACCATCTCCCTGCCGGCGATCGAGCTGGTTCCACGCGCTGCCAGGCGGTCGGCCACGGTCAGCAGGGTGACGTCGACCGAATACGGCAGGGTCGCTTTCAGGTAGCCGTACACCTGCCGCCTGCTCAGCGGGCGCTCCGTCACCATGAAGCCAAGAATCAGGTGATTGCGGGTCAGGTCGGCCACGTAGCCGGCCAGCCTGCGGCTCGACTTCAACCGGGAGAAGACGGCCAGCACCGCTTCCGCCCCGTCGCGATCGTGGCCACGGAAGCTGATGAAGCCGTCGTGTTCCTTGCGGGTCGAAGGCTTGGCGCAGTCGTGGAACAGGGCGGCCAGCCGCAGTCCGCTCGAGCGGGTGACCCCGTCGGCCAGCGGCTGGTTGAGCAGCTCTGCGACATCGCCCGCGTCGGAGCCGACGAAGCGGTCCAGTTCAGACTCGATGCGCAGGACCCCTTCCAGGACCTCGACCGTATGGCCGTAGACGTCGAGGTGGTGGTTCGGACCCTGCACCACTCCACGCATGCCGCCGATCTCCGGCAGCAGAGTGTCGAACAGGCCGAGGCCTTCCATCGCTGCCAGACCGGCCACCGGATCCCGGGAGCCGATCAGGCGGCAGAGCTCGCTCAGGGTGCGCTCCCCCGCGGGCTCTCCTGATCGGGACGCCGACTCCCGTCCGAGATCCAGGGTCCCGGGGTCGATCTGCCACCCGAACTGGGCCGAAAGACGGGCCGCGCGCATCAGCCTGAGCGGATCGTCGGAGAAAGAGCCAGGCCCGGCCGCCCGGATCAGGCCGTCGTTCAGGTCGGCGAGGCCGCCGAGCGGGTCGAGCCCCTCCACGGTCCCCATTCGCACCGCCATCGCACCGACCGTGAAGTCACGCAGCCTCAGGTCGCTCTCGATGTCGGGACCGCGCAGCGAGGCGACGTCGACCTGCCAGGTCCCTTCGCGGTCAGATGCCCTCCATGTCGGGTACTCGGCCGAAAGCTCGAAGGAAAACCCGCCCAGTTCCCTGGCCACGGCGCGGGCGACGGGTGCCGGGTCGCCGCTGACCGCAAGGTCGAGGTCTTTGACCTCAAGGCCGAGGGCAGCGTCACGGACCGCCCCGCCGACTACCCAGGCGCCGCGGTCGGGGAACCCGGCCGCGAGCACGGCGGACACCCGGACCACGAGGTCCGTGGCCGCAACCCTGTCGGCAGCCGAATCAAGATTCAATCCGATGCCCCGGTCCTGCGCGGGACCCTCGGCGAGACACCGCAGGTCACCTCGTAATTGATCGTGCCGAGCTTCGCGGCGACCTGCTCGGCCGTGACTCGCTCTCCATCCTGCTCGCCGATCAGGGTGACTTCGTCTCCGACCGCCACATCACTGTCCCCCACCGCAACCGTGATGTTGTCCATCGAAATCGTGCCGGAAATCCGATGCCGGCGGCCGCGGATCAGGACTTCGCCCAGATTGGAGAGGCCGCGACGCAGGCCGTCGCCGTAGCCGACCGGCACTGTGACGACCGTTGTCGGTGCGGTGGCGGTCCAGGTTCGGCCGTAGCCGGCGCTCATGCCCGACTCGAACCGCTTGACGGTGGCGACATAGGAGTGGAGCGAAAGCACCGGTTTCAGGTCATGGTCGGCCGGATCGTTGCCGAACGGATCCATCCCGTAGAGCGCCACACCGGGACGAACGAGGTCGAGGTGGCTGGCCGGATCGGTCAGGGTCGCGGCGCTGTTGGCCGCATGCAGCCTCGCGCCGGGGAACTCTGCCCGGACTCTTTCGCCCAACTGCCTGAGCCTTGCGAGCTGGCCCTCCATGTAAGTGCGGTCGGCTTCGTCGGCCGTGGCGAAGTGAGTCCAGAGCGCTTCGAGGTCGAGGTTCGCGGCGGCATCGACCCTGCGGGCGGTTTCCATGACCAGCTCTGGATCGAAGCTGCCGAGCCTGCCCATTCCGGTGTCGTACTTGACGTGCACGCTGACCCGGCGTCCGGCATCCGCCGCCCGGCGGTCGATCGCTTCGACGAAGTCAGGGTCCCAGACCGAAATCGCACCGCCGGCCGCGATCGCCAGGCTGCTCTCCTCCGGGGCCAGCGCACCGAGCACCAGGATCGGCACCTCGCGGTCCAGTTCCCGGACCGCGACTGCCTCACGGGCGGTGGCGACCGCAATCCGGTCCGCCCCGGCGGCGATCACGGCCGGAGCGCATGCGGACACCCCGTGGCCGTATGCGCCTGCCTTGAGCACCGGGCAGAGTTCTGTTTCCGGCCCCACGGTCCTGCGCAGCACACCGAGGTTGTGGGTGATCGCACCGAGGTCGATGCGGGCCGATGCCCGCTCGTACATCAGCTTCCGGTGAGGGCGGCCAGAACATCGACCCGTGTGACCACGCCGACCAGTCGGCCCTCATCATCGACTACCGGCAGACGGTTGTGGCGCTTCTCGGAGATCATCCGCGCGGCGTGCTCGGCGGGCTCGTCCGGACCGACCGTGAGCGGATCGGCGGTCATCATGTCGGCGGCCGTCGCGGCGAAAGCTTTCTTCGCCCGCTCCTCGAAGTGCTTGGTCGATTCGAGGAAGACGATGCCGCCCATGATGTTCACGTAGTGAGGCAGGTGGAAGTCGGCTTCTTCGTCCGAAATGACGAGATCAGAGTCGGTGATTATGCCGAGGACCTTGCGCTCCGCATCGACCACCGGCACGCCGGGAAGGTCGTGAGCCTGGAGCACGCCGATCACCTTTCGCACGTCATCATCAGGCGAAACGGTGGCGGGCTCGCGGTCCATGATTTCGGCTACGGTCGACATGGTCGGCGAGTCTATTCCAAGCCCCGGCCACCGGCCGGTCCGGGGGTCATCGCTCGCGGCAGAGCATCAATCACATCGGTTGCGATGACGCCGTCCGCCGCGCCGACGCGGCCCTGCGCAAGCCGTCCCGCGCGGCTGTGACAGTACACAGCAGCACAGGCCGCTTCGAAGGGATCGAGACCGCGAGCCAGGAAAGCGCCGCAGATCCCGGCCAGCACGTCGCCGGTGCCGGCCGTCGCCAGGCCCGGCGCCGACAGGTCGTTTATCGCCAGCCGGTCTCCGTCGGTGATGATCGTATCGTCGCCCTTGAGCACGACGATTGCGCCGCATTTGCGGGACAGCGTGCGCGCGGATTCAAGACGGTGGGAAGCGACATCGGGGGCAGCCCGGCCGAGCAGTTTGCCCATTTCACCTTCATGCGGGGTGAGCACGGTCGGCCCGGTTCTGGCGGAGATCAACTCCAGCCGCCCACCGAGGCCGCCGAGGCCGTCAGCGTCGATCACCATCGGTGCCTCCACCCTCCCGACCAGCGACTGAAGGAAGTTCGCCGCTGCCGGCTCGCGCCCCAGCCCCGAACCGAGCACTACTGCGGAGGCGTTCTCGCAGTGGTAGGCCGCCGCGTCGAGAGCCGATGGTCCCAGGTGGCCGGGGTCGTCACCGCAACCGAGGGTCATGACCTCGGTCAGCTTGTTCTCGAAGATCGGTTCCAGGCCCGCGGGTACGGCGGCAGTCGCGTAGCCGGCACCGGCCCGGATCGCCGCTTCGGCAGCAAGGCAGACCGCACCGGTCAGGCCGCGTGAACCGCCGACGATCGAGACCCTGCCGGAGGTGAACTTGTTCGACTCCGGGCCGCGACGGGGAAGGAGATCCAGCACCGGAGCAGCTATGTGGCCGATGGCGTCGCCGACCGGCGCGCCAGGGGGAATGCCTATCGGCGCGACGGTCACCGGCCCGCAGAGGTGCTTGCCCGGGGCAATCAGGTGGCCGACCTTCAGCCCGTGGAAAGTGGCGGTGCAGGTTGCCCTGACCGCGAGCCCTGCCTCACCGTTGGACCCGTCGACCCCGGAAGGAACATCACAGGCGATCACCGGGCAACCGGCGGAGTTGACCGCTTCGATCGCCTCGCTGACCGGGGAACGTGGCAGGCCGGAGAAGCCGGTACCGAGGATCGCGTCGATGATCGCGCCTGAGCCATGGAGACGGCCCAGGGCACCTTCGCCTTCAAGCACTTCGACACCTTCGAGCAGACGGAAGTTGACACCCGAGTCCTCGCTGACCTCATCCGCAGGCCAAAGCAACAGGACTTCGACTTCGAAGCCCGAATCGGCCAGGTGGCGCGCGGCAACCAGACCGTCGCCGCCGTTGTTGCCCTTGCCGCAGATGACGCGGATCGGGCCGGGACCCGCGTGATGCGCGGTCAGCTCGGCCAGGGCATGGCCGGCTGCCTCCATCAATTCGAGCGACGGCACGCCCTGATCCTCGATCGCCCAGCGGTCCGCCGCGCCCATGCCGGCGGCGTCGTAAACCGGTTCCAGCCAGCCGGACACTAAGGCGCCCCGATCCGCTCGGCGACAGCGACCGCGCCGGCCATCTCCCGCTCGTGGGTCAGGCTGACCTTGAGCTCAATTCCACGGGACTCGGCGACCCGGGCGGTATCGGCGTGGAGGCGGATCTCCGGCCTGCCGGTTCCGACAACCTCGATCTCGCGGATCTCTGTTCCCGGGCCCAGTCCCATCGCTTTGACCACGGCCTCCTTGGCGGCAAAGCGCGCCGCCAGGTGGCGGCCCGGCCGCTTGCGTCCGGCCGCGAATTCCTGCTCGGCCTCGGTGAAGAGGCGATCCGCCAATCGCGGACGACGCTCCAGGGCACGCTCCATGCGCCCGATCTCGACCAGGTCGATGCCGAGGCCGGCGAGGCTCATTCGAACTGCTCTTCGGACTGCAGAGGCATGCTGCGATCCTACTGTCTGCCAGACGGCTTGCCGCCTACTCGACTGTGACCGTCTTGGCCAGATTGCGCGGCTGGTCGACATTGAGCCCGTTGAATCGCGCCACGTGGTAGGCCAGGAGCTGGAGCGGCACGATCGCCAGGATCGGCTGCAGCAGCCAGTCGGTCTTGGGGATCAGGATCGTCTCGTCCGCAACCCGGGTTACCCGGTCAGATCCTTCTGTTCCGACCGCTATGGTCATCGCGCCGCGAGCCTTGACCTCCTCGATGTTCGAAAGCATCTTGTCGAGGATCGGGCTGTCGGTGGCGACGCAGATCACTGGCGTGGATTCGTCGAGAAGGGCAATCGGACCGTGCTTCATCTCACCCGCCGCGTAGGCGTCTGTCGGGATGTAGCTGACTTCCTTCAGCTTGAGCGCGCCTTCAAGGCAGACCGGCAGGCCGATGTGGCGGCCGAGGAAGAGGAAGAAAGAATCATTGGCATGCCGCCTGGCGATCACTTCGACTTCCTCCGAGACGGCGTCGATCGTGCGATCCATCATCTCGGGGATATCGCGCAGCCCGGCCACGAGAACCCGGATGCGTTCGATCGAGAGCTTCTTCCTGAGCTCGGCGAGGCGCAGTGCCAGCAGGTACATCGCGGCCACCTGGGCGACGTAGGTCTTGGTCGCCGCAACTCCTATCTCCAGCCCGGCCCGCGTGTAGAGCACGGCGTCGGCGTCGCGCGTCGCCTGGCTGCCCATGATGTTGGTAACCGCGAGCACGGTCGCGCCGCCATCGCGGGCGAGACGCATCGCCGCAAGCGTGTCGGCGGTCTCACCCGACTGGGTGATGCCGATGACCAGATCGTCCGGTCCGACCACCGGATTTCGGTAGCGGTACTCGGAGGCGATGTCCATCTCAACCGGGATCCGGGCCCAGCGCTCGATCGCGTATCGACCGATCAGACCGGCGTGGTACGAGGTTCCGCAGGCGACGATCACGATGCGCTTGATCTTCAGCAGGTAGTCGTCGCTGAGGCCCATGTCGGAGAGGTCCACCCCGTCGTCGTGAGGCAGGCGGTCGAGGATTGTCTCGGCGATCGCTTCCGGCTGCTCGTGGATCTCCTTCATCATGAAGGTGTCGTAGGGAGCCTTCTGGGCCGCCTCTTCATCCCAGGTGACGGTCTCTGTCTCGCGCTCGATCGGCGATCCGTGCTCGTCGGTGATGGTCACGCCGTCCGCAACCAGGGTGACGATCTCGCCGTTGTCGATGGTCAGGACCTGGCGGGTATGAGCCATGAAGGCCGGGATCGCCGAGGCTATGTAGTTCTCGTCCTTGCCAATGCCGACGATCAGCGGGGTCTCCTTGCGGGCACCGGCCAGGATGCCCGGAGCCTTCGTGTGCATGGCGACGAAGGAGTAGTGGCCGCGCAGCTCGGCGTAGGCCGCGCGCACGGCTTCGGTCAGGTCGCCATCGAAGTGGCGACTGATCAGGTGGGCAATCACTTCGGCGTCAGTTTCCGAGCTGAACCTGCAGCCCTGGGCCTCCAGCTCGTGACGCAGGTCGGCGTGATTCTCGACGATGCCGTTCATAGCGATCTGGACCTCGCCGCTCTCGTCCGAATGCGGATGGGCGTTGGCCTCGGTGACCCTTCCGTGGGTAGCCCAGCGGGTATGGGCGATACCGGTGTAGTCGCCGTCGATGTCGGGCTGCTCCTCGAAACCGAGCAGGCCACGCTCGGTCTCCAGAGCCTCTCTCAGCTTGGCGAGATTGCCGACCGCGCGCACCTTCTCGACCCCGTCCGGGATCAACATGGCTACGCCGGCCGAGTCGTAGCCCCTGTATTCAAGATGCTCAAGACCCGAAACGAGGATTTCCTCGCAGGGACGGTGGCCGACGTATCCGATGATTCCGCACATTGGACTTGAGAGGCTACCGCTGAGCGGTCAGCCGAGCTCGACTTCGACCAGTGCGACCAGCTCGGAGCAGATGCTCTCGGCTTCGTCGAGCGTCGGTGCCTCGACCATGACCCGGACCATCGGTTCAGTTCCGGACGGCCGGATCAGCACCCGGCCGCGGCCCTCGAGCTCGACATTCTTCCGGTCCGTCGCCTCCCAGACCGCGGTCGCGCCGGCGATCGCCTCGCGGTCGGCGACAGTCACGTTGACCAGCGTCTGTGGCAGCTTCTCCATCACGTGGGCGGTCGCCAGATCGCGTTCGCCGAGCGAGCCGAGCAGCATCAGCGCGGCGGCGATCCCGTCTCCGGTAGGCGCGTAATCGGTCGAAATGATGTGACCGGACTGCTCGCCGCCGAGCACCCAGCCGGTCTCGCGCAGCGCCTCGAGCACGTAGCGGTCGCCGACCTTGGTCACCTTGACCTCGACCCCGGCCGACTCCATCGCCCGATGGAATCCGTAGTTGCTCATGACCGTAACCGCGACTCCGCCGCCAAGGACCCCGCGCGACGCCCGCTCGGCAGCGACGATGGCGATGATCTCGTCACCGTCATGAACCCCTCCGTTCCGGTCCACGGCGAGCATGCGGTCACCGTCGCCGTCGAAGGAAAAGCCGATGTCGGCACCCGAGTCCGCGATCAGACCGGCCAGGTTGGCGACGTAGGTCGATCCGCATTCGTGGTTGATGTTGCGACCATCGGGCTCGACCCCGATCAACTCGACCTCGGCCCCCAGCCGGGTGAAGATCTCGCCGGCGACCCGGTAGGTGGCGCCGTTGGCGCAGTCCAGCATCACTTTTTTCCCGGAGAGGTCAAGCGGGAAGAAACCCTCCAGTGCCCGCAGGTAGTCGCGCTCGGCACCGTTCAGGGTTGTGATCCGTCCCGGGTGTCCGGAGGGGGTCGGCGGTTCGTGGATCAGGGTCTCGACTCTGGCTTCGGTCCTGTCGTCGAGCTTGCCGGCGCGACCGGCGAAAAGCTTGATCCCGTTGTCGTGGTACGGGTTGTGCGAAGCCGAGACGACGGCGGCCAGGTCGAAGTCGAAGCTGCGCGAGAGGATCAGCGCTGCCGGCGTGGGCAGCACCCCTCCGAGGAAGACCTCTCCTCCAGCCTCGGCGATCCCGGCTGCCATCGCCGACTCCAGCATCGGGCCGGACTCGCGCGTATCGCGGATTATCAGAACCCGCGGGCGGTCTACACCGAGCGCGGCGGTGCCGGCGCGGCCGACGGCCATCGCCAGCTCGGCATTGAGCAGGTCGCCGGCCCGGCCACGAACGCCGTCCGTGCCGAAGAGCTTTCCGGGCGGCACAGCCACCGTTGGATCAGCGCTTGGAGAACTGCGGACGCTTGCGGGCCTTCTTGAGGCCGGCCTTGCGCCGTTCCTTGGCCCGGGCGTCCCGGGTCAGGAAGCCGCGCCGCTTGAGTTCTGCGCGCAGCTCGGGGTCGACTTCGAGCAGGGCGCGTGCGATGCCGTGACGGACCGCTCCGGCCTGGCCGCTGATGCCACCGCCATGAACCCTGATCCTGATGTCAATGTTGGACTCGTAGCCGGTGACCACGAGTGGCGAGTTGACCACGGTGCGGTGACGCGCACGCGGGAAGTACTCCTCGATCTCACGGTCGTTGACGGTGATCGTGCCGTCGCCGGGAAGCACGATGACGCGGGCGACCGAGCGCTTGCGCTTGCCGGTGGCGATGAAGCGCGCGTCCTTCGCAAGTTTGGCCGGGGCCGGCTTGGCGACGGGCTCGTCGTCTCCGTCCTCGGATTCAGCGGCCTCACGCTCGGCACGCTCCTCTTCCTCGGCTTCGAGGCGGGCGCGCTGTTCAGTGCTGAGTTCGGCTTCAGGCTCGATCGAGATCGGCTCGAGATCGGCTCCGGGCGGAAGGTCAGACTTCGGCTTCTCTTCGATCACGGCCACGGTCTCCTCGACCACGACCTCTTCCTCGACCACTTCGCCGTCTTCGGTTTCAACCACGGCTTCTTCAACGACCACCGTCTCTTCGACGATCTCGCCGTCTTCGGTCTCGGCAACGACCTCCTCGACCACGACCACTTCTTCTTCGACGACCTCGCCGTCTTCAGTCACGGTCTCGGTCTCGACAGCTTCGATTTCGACGGTGCCGTCTTCAGTCACCTCTTCGGTGACTTCCAGCTCGACGTCGACTTCTACTTCAGGTTCTTCCTGCTTCTCTTCTTCGCTCACTTCTTGATCTCCATCGGCTGGGGCTGCTGGGCCTGGTGTGTGTGTTCGGGGCCCGCGAAGACCTTGAGCTTGAGAAACTGAGCACGGCCGAGCTTGTTGCGCGTGAGCATGCCCTTGACCGCTTTGCGGATCACTTCTTCGGGCTGCTTCTCGAGCATCTCGGCCAGCGTGCGGGACTTGATGCCGCCGGGGTAACCGCTGTGGCGCCAGTAGGTCTTCTGGTTCAGCTTGTCGCCGGTGACTCGGATCTTCTCGGCATTGATGACCACGACGAAGTCGCCGGTATCGATGTGAGGAGTGAAGTCAGGCTTGCGCTTGCCTCGGAGGGTGTCTGCGATCTGGGTGGCGAGACGGCCGAGGGTCTGACCTTCGGCGTCGACGACGTACCAGTCGCGCTGGCGTGTGCTTGGTTTGGCTACAAAAGTTTTCATAGGTAAATGGGCGCGGGCAACCTGATGCTGCGGACGCGGCTTGCGCATGATAGGGAACCGGCTCGCGATACGCCTTTCCGGTCCCTATACTGCCCGAAACCGAAAGCCGAACCCGGTGGCTCAATCGCCGGGACGGAGGACCCAATGGGGAGATTTTTCCCCGAGGGGCGAATCGGAGGCATTCACTGCTCTGTAGCGCGACTCTTTCAGCGCGAGCCCGACAGCTAACTCCGCAGGCATCAGAGAGAGCCATGGTTATCCGATACACAAAACCCTTTGCGATCGCGATTTTCGCGATCTTCATGCTGGCTTCGGGCCAGGCTTCAGCCGCCACCAGCGGCGGCGGACTTCTGGTCCCCGGGGTTCCGGACATCAAGAACGTGATCTGCATCTCCGGCTGCAACGCGATCCGCGAATCCAGTCCCGGCGGAACCGTTCAGGTCACCGGCACTGATCTCGGCGGCGTCGATGCGGTCAACTTCGCCAGCAAGAAGGGGCGCGTCCTCGCCAAGCCGGCGAAGACCAGCGCGAAGCAGCTTGTGGTCAAGGTGCCCAAGGCCGCCGCTACCGGAAGGCTGCGTGTGCGTAGCGCGACCGGTTCGACCTCTGCCCCTTCTGACGTGATCCTCGCGATCGGGCCGGTCCCCAGCCCCGATCCCTCGCCGCTGCGCCTGACCGATGCCTCTACCAGTCCCCGGGTGGCTTATCAGTACGGAGTCCGGTTGCCGCGATTGAACTTCGTGGTCACCGGTGGCAAGCCGAAGAACGACCTGAGAATCGACATCGTCTCCTCTTCCGGTGATGTGATCGCCAGCCGGATAAAGAAGGACGTCGAACGCGGCTCTTCCCAGCGCGTCACCTGGAACGGCAAACGGGGTGGAAAGGCCGCCCCGAACGGGCGCTACCGCTTCGTCGTGCGCTCGATCGACGGAACCGCGGCCGTTTCGTCGAAGAGGCTGAACCGGGCCCGCCGCAGCGCCGACCCGTTCGGTTTCGCGATCTACGGCTACCAGTTTCCGGTGCGCGGTGCCCACAGCTACGGCGACGGCGTCGGTGCCGGCCGCGGCCACCAGGGTCAGGACGTGATGGCGAAGTGCGGCACCCCGCTGGTCGCGGCCCGTGGCGGCGTCGTCTACTACAACGCCTACCAGGCAGGCGGTGCCGGCAACTACCTGGTCATCAATACTTCAGGCACCCGCGGAAAAAGTCAGGTCTACATGCACCTGCCCAAGCCTTCCCCGCTCAAAGTCGGTACCAGAGTCAAGACCGGCCAGCGCATCGGCGCGGTCGGCACAACCGGCCGCAGCACCGCCTGCCACCTCCACTTCGAGGAGTGGTCGGGGCCGGGCTGGTACCAGGGCGGAACCTTCCTCAGTCCCACCTCCGCCCTGAAGCGGTGGGACCGCTACAGCTGACCCTCAGTTTCTGAGAACGGTTCTCATTCTGATATAACCGGCGGATGCTCGAGCCGTTCACGCTGCCATACGTCCAGGAAGGCCTGGTCGAGATCCTGCTGCTCTCGATCCCGGCAGGACTGATCGGTACCTGGATCGTCCTCCGCGGGCTTGCCTTCTATGCCCATGCGATCGGTACCGCCTCCTTCCCCGGGCTCGTCCTGGCCGACGGCCTCGGCTTCTCCCCCGCCCTCGGAGCCTTCGGCATGGCCGGCGTCTTCACCGCTCTCTCGACCCTGATCGCGCGCTCGAAGCGGACCGCCTCCGACAGCGCGACCGCCCTGATCCTGGTCACCTGTCTGGCCGCGGGCGTGATCCTTGCCAGCGACGTCTTCGGCTCCGGTGCCAACATCGACACCCTTCTATTCGGATCACTGCTGGCGATCGGGCCGGCCGACCTGGTTCTTGCCGGTGGCGCAGCCGTACTGGTGATCGTGGCAACCAGACTCTGCTCCCACCACTGGCTCGCCAAGGGCTTCGATGAGAGTTCGGCCGCCAGTCTCTCCTCTGGCACCGCCTGGTTCGACCTGGCCCTGCTGACCGTCGTCGCGGTGACTGTCACGGCCGCCCTCAGTGCGGTCGGGGCGCTGCTGGTTGCGTCGATCATGAGTGTGCCCGCGGCGACGGTGCGCATGGTGACCCGGCGGGTCAGGAGCCTCCAGATCGGCTCGATCATCCTGGTCGCGGTCGAGGGCACCTTCGGCCTCTGGCTGTCGGTCAGGACCAACGCGCCACCCGGGGCGACGATTGCGGTGGTCAGTGGATCGGTTTTCGGGATCGTCGTGCTTCTGAGGGTTCTCTGGCGCCGCCGCCTGGCCGGTCTGGCCGCGGTTGCGGTAGCCGGCGCGGTTGCCTTGACCGGCTGTGGGGCGGGCGGGGGGAATTCCGACGGAGGCGATCTCCGGGCCGTCGCAACCACCACCCAGGTCGCCGACATTGTGCGCGAAGTGGGCGGAAACCAGATCGAACTGGTCCAGATACTCCAGCCCAATACCGACCCCCACGACTACGAGCCCCGGCCCTCGGACGTTCAGGCTTTCGCCGACGCCGACATCGTCTTCAGGAGCGGCGGAGACCTCGACTCCTGGTCGCAGCAGTTGATCGACGACAGTGGCAGCGGCGCCGAAGTGGTCGACTTGAGCGCCGAGCTGCCGGTCGAGCTGGCCTCAGACGGGGAAACCGACCCCCACTGGTGGCACGACCCGCGAAACGTCGAGACCGCTGCCGATGAGGTCGAAACCGCGCTTTCAGCGGCAGATCCCGCCGCCAGGGGCGAGTTCGAGAGCAACGCCGACGGGTTCCGACTCGAAATTGAACAGATCGACCGCCAGGTCCAGCGGTGCTTCGACTCGCTACCCCCCGAGAGCCTGAAACTGGTCACCGACCACGACGCGCTCGAGTACTTCGCCAACCGTTACGGCATCGAAATCGTCGGCACGGTGATTCCGGCCCTGACCAGCGAAGCTCAGCCCTCGGCGGGCGACCTCGCTGATCTCGAGCGCATCATCGAAGAGCAGGATGTCAAGGCGGTCTTCCCGGAAAGCGCCTACTCGCCCAGACTTGCCGAGGCGGTCTCTGCCGATACCGGGGCCACGACCGAATACTCGCTCTACGGCGACACGCTCGGCCCGGAAGGCTCGGGTGCCGAGACCTGGGCCGGCATGATCGAGAGCAACGCCGACAGCGTCATGCGCGGGCTGACCGGAGGCAGGCGTGGCTGTGACTTCGGCTGAGCCCGCAGCCGATCCGGTTGTCGGCGATCAGGCCATGGTCTCTGCCCGTGGGCTCTCGCTCGGCTACGACGGCATGCCTGTGCTTGGAGAGGTCAGTTTCGACCTCCAGCCCGGCACCAGGCTCGGCCTGCTCGGTCCCAACGGAGGTGGCAAAACCACCCTGTTCCGCGCGCTTCTCGGAGAGCTGAAGCCGCTCTCCGGAAACCTGGAACTGCGAACCAGCAGCGCCACCGTGCCCCAGACCGACCGCTCCCGGCTCGACTATCCGGTCAGCTGCCTTGACGTAGCGACCATGGGCGCCCTGGCGCGACTGCCGTGGTGGCGGCGCCCCGGCAGGAAGGACCGCGCCAAGGCGGCGGAATCTCTGGCGATGGTGGGTCTGGCCGATCGCGCCGGGGACACCTTCGGCGACATGTCCGGCGGCCAGCGTCAGAGGGTGCTGATCGCCCGGGCACTGACCGCCGACGCGAAGCTGCTGCTGCTCGACGAGCCCTACACCGGTCTGGACTCGGCGAGCGCAGGCCTGCTCGACCGGCTGATCGACGAACTCGCCGCCCAGGGACGCTCGGTCGTGATCGCGACCCACGACGTCGAGCAGGCAGCGGACTGGGACCTGGTCCTCTGTCTGAACGGCAGGCAGGTCGCCTTCGGCCCACCGGGAGAGACGCTTGACCGGGCCGTGCTCGAAGCGACCTATGGCGGCCACATCGTCGAGATACCCGGTGAACCTGGGCAGGGAGTGCTTCCTCCCCATCACCACGATCACGAGCATGAAGCGGGCGGACATGGGCACGGTGACCACTGATGATCGATCTGATCGTCGAGCCGCTTTCCAACGGGACCACGCTGAAGGCCCTGACCGAGATTGCCGTGCTCGGTGTGGTCAGCGGGGCGATCGGCTGCTGGATCGTGCTTTACGAGCTTTCCTACAGTGCTGAGTCGCTCGCTCACGGCCTCTTCCCGGGGCTGGTGACCGCCGCGCTGATCGGAGCGCCGCTGCTGATCGGCGGAGCGCTCGGCGTAATCGTCGCCGCAACGCTGATCGTCGTCTCGACCCGGTTCTCCGAGGGCAGAACCGATGCCTCGATCACCGTCGTCATCACCACGCTGTTCGGCGCCGGCGTGCTGCTGGCGCTCTCACCGTCGAGCCCGCCCGGGATCCAGAGCCTTCTGTTCGGAGACCTGCTGGGAGTCACTTTCACCGACATCGCGATCGCGGCGGCCATCGGGGCAGCCGTTCTCGCCGTGCTCCGGACCCTCCACCACCGCCTGCTGGCGATCGGCTTCGACAGCGACTCGGGTCCGGCCCTGGGGATGTCGGCCGCGACGACCAGTTTCATCCTGCTGGCACTGGTCGCGGTGACCGTGCTGGTCGCGGTCCAGAGCCTCGGAACCCTGCTGGTCGCAGCGATTCTGGTCGGACCGGCCGCCTCGGCCAGACTGGTCACCAGGCGAATCGCCCCGATGATGACCGTTGCGATTGCGATTGCGGTGGTTTCCGGCTTCGCCGGCATCTACGCCTCCTTCCACTTCAGGACAGCGGCCGGCGCCTCGATCGTCGTCGCGATCGCGATCTTCTACCTGCTCGCCACGCTGGCAGGCTGGCTCGGCAGCCGGAACTCAGCCCGTGGCGCAAGGCTTCCGAAAAGCGGGTCGGCGGGCGCGGATCCGGCCACACTCGCCCCGGCCGCAGGTAGCTCTGCGGGATGAATCAGGCCGAAGCAGAAACCAGCCAGGCGAGCGACTGGGCCGGCCACGCCCTGCGCTGCCTGAGTGAGGCGGGCTACCGGCGCGGAGGCTCCCGTCGCAAGGTGGTCGAGCTACTGAGCAGACAGGACTGCGCGACAACCGCCCTCGACCTGGACGGGCAACTGGAAGGCGTCGGAAGGGCCTCGGTCTACCGGGCCATCGAGCAACTCGAAGACCTCGGCCTGATCCAGAAGATCGATATCGGCGGCGACTCGGCCGCCTACGAAAAGGTCGACCCGAAGGGTCACCACCATCACCACCTCGTCTGCAACGACTGCGGCAAAGTCATCCCGTTCGAGGATCCGGACCTCGAAAAGGCCGTCCACAACATCTCGGGCCGCGACGCTTTCAGGGTCGAAACTCACGAAATCACCCTGCGGGGAATCTGTGGCGACTGCACCCGAAGGCCCGGAGTCGATCGACGATAGTTATCCCACGATCAGATCCAGAGCCAAGAATGCCTGCGTTCAACCGCTACTCGAAGCCGGCCTGCGGTTTACAGTGGTGTCAGGCGGATCGAAAACCAGACGAAGGGAACGTGGAGATAGTGACTATCGACCGACCAGAGCCAGCGGAGCGACGGGGCTCCCGTGTAATCGGCGTGCTCGTGCTCGCGATCGCAGTCCTGCTGACCGGCGCCCTGGCGCTCGGGCCCGGACAGGCTCAGGCGAAATTCAAGCAGCCCGGATGCGCCAAGTTCAAGAAGCAGGTCAAGAAGGCCAACAGCAAGGCAAAGAAGCAGCGCCTCAAGCGCAAGTTCAAGCAGTGCAAGAAGAACCGCAAGGTCTACAACCAGGTCAAGAACTCCCGCTTCGTCGGCGCCCGTGAAGACGGTGAACCGGTCGACCTCATCTTCTGCGCAAACGGAAAGGTCGTCGACGACCCCGGAAGTCCGTTCGAGCAGGTCTACCGAAAGGGGTGGAGGATCACCGACGCAAAGGTCCGGGGCAAGAACTTCACCGCCACCTATGAGGCCTTCATCAGCAAGTCAAAGATCGGGAACACCAACCAGTTCCAGATCGCCACCCGGGCAGGCTCGCTGGCAAAGAAGAAGGGCAAATGGCAGTCCGGCACCGAAAGCTTCGGCGTACCGGACAATCTCGGCGACGTAAAGAAGACAAACGCAAAGAAGCAGTGCAGCAAGCTCTGATCAACCCGGCACCGCGCCGTGTATTCAAGAGTCAGCGGATCAGGCGGACTTCTACTCCGATGTCCAGGGCAGACCAGGCCCTGTCGGCGGTGAGGACCGGGAAGCCCATCCTCAGGGCCAGCGCAAGACATGCGCGGTCCGCAAGCGAGAGCCCGATGCGACCGGTCAGCGATCTCAGCCGGGCCGCCTCGATGGAATCGTCGAAGGTGAAGTCCTCGACCAGCAGGGCTCCGTGGAGAAGGTTGGACCGGTCCATCTCGTCGGCGAAGTCACTCGGCTCTCCCCCTTCACGCGAAAGCACGTCCAGGACCTCCGAGAGGTTGACAGAGGAGATGATTGCTCCGTCGGCCAACACATCCCGGACCACCTCGTAGCCTGGCTCGCGCTGCAGGTGGGCCAGCAGAGCCGACGCATCCAGTACGAGTTCCTTGACCACTTCAGCCGCCGTAGCGTTCGTCCTCGCGTTTGGCCTCTCGGCGCCTTTCGGCGATCAGCTCATCGACCATCGAAGCGCCCTCCGGAGCCAGGTCCGCAAACATCCCGACGCTTGCCCTGGCGATCGCGGCATAGGGACGCAGGCGGATCGTCCCGTCCTCTTCCGTATCGATCGCGAACTTGCTTCCGGGCTTGAGGTCCAGCTTCTTGCGCAATGCGGCTGGAAGCACGACACGGCCGCGATCGCCAAGGACCACGGTGTTTCCTTTACGGGATGTTGCCGTTTCATGGGACATGACCGCACCGTACCACCTTCGAACGACGCTTCAGACTACTCCCACTCGATCGTGCCGGGGGGCTTCGAGGTGATGTCGAGCGCGACCCGGTTGACTCCCGAGACTTCATTGATGATGCGGTTGGAGACTCGCTCGAGCAGGTCGTAAGGAAGACGGGCCCAGTCGGCGGTCATCGCGTCGTCGGAGGTAACCGCGCGGATGATGATCGGGTAGGCGTAGGTGCGTCCGTCGCCCTGGACGCCGACCGAGCGGATCGCCGGCAGCACGCAGAAAGACTGCCAAAGCTCCCGGTAGAGTTCACCGGCGCGGATCTCCTCCTGGAGGATGGCGTCGGCGGCACGCAGGATGTCCAGGCGCTCCCTGTTGACCTCGCCGCCGATGATGCGGATGCCGAGGCCGGGTCCGGGGAAGGGCTGGCGCCAGACCATGCTGTCGGGCAGGCCGAGTTCGGTGCCGACCGCGCGGACCTCGTCCTTGAACAGCATGCGCAGCGGCTCGACCAGTTCGAACTCGAGGTCGTCGGGCAGGCCACCGACGTTGTGGTGGGACTTGATCGTCGCCGCGTGGTCGCTGCCGCCGGACTCGATCACGTCCGAGTAGAGCGTGCCCTGCACCAGGTAGTCGACGTCTTCAAGCTTGAGCGCCTCTTCTTCGAAGACCCGGATGAATTCGGAGCCGATGATCTTGCGCTTGGTCTCGGGGTCGGTCTGCCCGGCCAGCTTGCTCAGGAAGCGCTCCTCGGCGTCAACCGCGACCAGCGGGACTCCGAAGTGCTGGAAGGCGTCAACGACCTCCTCGCCTTCGTTGGAGCGCATCAGGCCGTGGTCAACGAAGACACAGGTCAGCTTGTCGCCGATCGCTTCATGGACCAGCTTGGCGGCGACCGACGAGTCGACCCCGCCGGAAAGGCCGCAGATCACCTTGCTGTCCCCCACCTGTTCGCGGATCGCGGCGACCTGCTCGGCCACGACCGAAGCCGGGCTCCACTGCTCGACGCAGCCGGACACCTCACGCAGGAAGCGGTTGAGGACCTCGGTGCCAAAGGGGGTGTGAACCACCTCCGGGTGAAACTGGATGCCGTAGAGACCGCGCTCGTGGTCCTCCAGGGCAGCGACCGGCGAACCCGGTGAAGAGGCGATTGCGGTGAATCCCTCGGGGGCCTCGAAGACCGAGTCCCGGTGGCTCATCCAGCAGGTCTGCTCGCGCGGCAGGCCGCCCAGCAGGGTGCCACCGTCGCCGACCACGACCAGGTCGGTACGGCCGAACTCGCCCGACTCGGCGGCCTTGACGCTGCCGCCGAGAGCGTTGGCCATCGCCTGCATTCCGTAACAGATGCCGAGTACCGGGACGCCAAGGCGAGTCAGCTCCTCAGGGAAAGCCGGGGCTTCGGGATCGAAGACCGAAGCCGGGCCGCCCGAAAGCACCAGGGCCCTGGGCTTGCGGCCGAGAATCGTCTCGACCGAGGTGGTGGCCGGCATCAGTTCGGCAAAAACGCCGCATTCACGGATGCGGCGGGCGATGAGCTGGGAGTACTGGCCCCCGAAATCGAGGACCAGCACTTCCTCGGTTGTGGCTACCGACATCAGATGGTCGATTCCCGATGGACGTGCGCTCGGGGGTGTGCCCGATCAAGCAGGTCGAGGAGTCCGCGTTCCCGCTTGCTGGTGGCAAGTGGGGTTGCGGACGACGAAGAGATGCGCCGCATCGGGCGCGCCCTCCGGGCGTGGGTGAATCGGGAATCGTCCATCTTCAGTCGTCGGCCACCCCGACGCCCGCGGAAACCGCCGCGCGACCGTTGGAGCCCATGCCTACCGACTGCTCGTTCTGCAGCTTCTTGCCTTCGCTCATCAGTGCCGGTGCGACCATCACTTCGGCCCGCTGGAAGGAGCGGATGTCCTCGTAGCCACAGGTGGCCATCGAGGTCCGCAGCGCACCCATCAGGTTGAAGGTGCCGTCGTTCTCGTGGGCCGGCCCGAGCAGGATCTCCTCCATGGTGCCGTCCTGGACCGTCGCCACACGCGTACCCCGCGGCAGCGACGAATGAAAGGTCGCCATGCCCCAGTGGTATCCGCGACCGGGAGCTTCCTTTGCCCTGGCAAGCGGCGAACCGATCATCACGGCGTCCGCTCCACAGGCGATCGCCTTGGAGATGTCGCCGCCGGTGCGCATGCCGCCGTCACCGATGACGTTGACGTACTCTCCGGTCTCCAGCATGTGCTGGGAGCGGGCGGCCGCCACGTCGGCGATCGCCGTGGCCTGAGGCACACCGATGCCGAGGACGCCGCGGGTGGTACATGCGGCGCCGGGACCGACACCGACCAGCACGCCTACCGCGCCGGTACGCATCAGATGCAGGCCGGTCGAGTAAGAGGCGCAGCCACCGACGACCGTCGGGACCGGAACCTCGTCGATGAACTCCTTCAGGTTGAGCGGCTCGACCGTGGTCGAGACGTGCTCGGCCGAGATCACCGTGCCCTGGATAACCATGATGTCGAGCCCGGCTTCGATCGCGACTTCGTAATGCTCGCGCACCTTCTGTGGGGTCAGCGAGCCACAGACGACGGCGCCTGCGTCTTTGATCTCCTTGATGCGCTGGGCGATCAGCTCCGGCTTGACCGGCGTCTCGTAGATCGCCTGCATCAGCGCGGTGGCTTCTTCCTTCGACGCCTTCGAGACCTTCTCAAGCTGCTCTTCCGCATCTTCGAAGCGGGTCCAGATGCCTTCGAGGTTGAGCACGCCGAGGCCACCCAGCTTGTGGGTGAGCACGGCCGTCTCGGGACTGACGACGCCGTCCATCGCGGATGCGAGCAGCGGCAGGTCGAAGCGGTAGGGACCCAGCGTCCAGCTGATGTCGATGTCATCAGGGTCCCGGGTCCGACGGGAGGGCACTATCGCCACATCGTCGAACCCGTAAGCGCGTCGGCCCTTCTTGCCTCGGCCGATCTCAATTTCCAATTAGGTCCTCCAGGGCTGCGGTTGAAAGGAGCAGGCTACGGCCCCCGTCGGACGATTCTATTCAGAGGGAGGATTCGCCGGCCCTGCGACGAAGGCCCCGGCCCCTCGAATGAGGGACCGGGGCCTTCGCGGGAGGGAAACAGGCCACCGGAATCTGGACCGGCTCCTGCTCTGTCTAGCCACATGACCGGGGAGGAGAACCCCGAACTGCTGCCAGAGAATTTAGGGCCGTTGCGGACCGGCCTGGCTGTGCTTTCGTACAAGAAACCTGCGGACCGACTGTCCCGACGTCCGGTCAGACGCCGGCAGGCGCTTCGACCTGGCGGACCGAGACGCTGTCGAGCAGACTCTCGGCGCGGGCACGATCGAGCCGGCCGGCACCCAGATGCTGGGTCGCCTCTGCACCGCAGGCGACTCCGTAGGACAGGCACATCTCTGGCGACATGCCGTCGTAGAGCGCGGCCATGTAGCCGGCGGCAAAGGCGTCACCGGAGCCGACCGTGGAGATCGGCTCGAGCTGCTCGATCTTCACTTCGAGCATGCGCTGATCGCCCCCGTCGTTGACGATCGCGACACAGCCGTCCGGCAGCGTGATCGCCGCCTGTTCCGGGCCCATATCGATCAACTCGTTCAGCACGGTGAACAGGTCGTCGCCGGTTTCGAATTCATGCCCGACAAGCTCCTCGGCCTCAAGCTGGTTCGGGGTGACCATCTGCGGCCCGGCCTTCATGCCGGCAAGCATCGGAGCGCCTTCGGAGTCAAGCAGCACCGTGATGCCGCGCGAACGAAGCCGGTGGATCAGGGTTGCGTAGAAATCGACGTCGACACCGGGCGGCAGGCTGCCGGCCAGCACGCAGAGCCGGGCCCCTGCGGCGAGATAATCAAGTCTTTCAATGAAGGATTCGAGCTCGCCCGGCTGGACGGCCGGACCGCGTTCGTTGATCTCGGTCTGTTCGCCCGAGGTCGGGTCTACAACCGCGAGGTTGATCCGTGACTCGTTGGCGATCGGGATGAAATCGGTGAGCAGCGATTCCTCGGAGAGTTGCTCGACGATGCGCTCGCCGTTGGCCCCGCCGGCGAGTCCGGTGGCAATTACGGGACGGCCGAGCAGCCCCAGTGCGCGGGCAACGTTGATTCCCTTGCCCCCCGGCACGGTGCGGCTCTCCACCGAGCGGTGACGATGGCCCTGGCGGAAGTTCGGTACGGCGACGGTCCGGTCGATCGCCGCGTTCATTGTTACCGAGATAATCACCGCTGACGCCTGCTGATTCGTTGCATCCTGCTCCTCATCCTTTTCGTCCTCCGGCGCCGGAAAAGCAGCACCGCGGCAAGTATTACAAGCAGGGCGAGCACGATGTAGACCGGGTTGTCAGTGACCGCTCCCCACAGCCGCTCGGGCAGCGAAGGTGCGGCCACGTCGCGTCCGGCAAGCAGCGGCACCCGCGCGATCACTTCGCCATCCAGCCGGACCGTCGCCGAGCCGATCTGTTCGTCCTTCCCGATCGGGCCCTCGACCCCGTCCGGCAGGACCCGGACCACCTTCAGGCTCTCCCCCTGCCGGACCCCGATCCGCACCGACCGCGGGGAAAACAGAGCGAGGGGCCGGTCTTCAAAGCGGACCGGTATCCGGGCAACCGGTTTCGCAGTCGGGATCGGTACGCGCTTTTCGTAAAGCGAGAATCCGTAATCCATGAGCTCGACCGTCTCCTGGTCACGCGCAGTTTCGGTCGGGGCATCCATGACGGCACCGACCAGTTCGGTCGCATTGCGGCGTCCGTCGGAGGCCAGGATGTAGCCGGCGCTCAGCGTGTGGCCGGTCTTGATTCCCCTGGCCCACCAGTTGTCGGCGACGAAGCCGTTGGTCGTCTCGATCTCGACCGGCGGGCGGTAGCTGCGCAGCGTCGCACTACGCGACTCTGCGATCCGGCGAAAGCGCGGCATGCCCATGAGATCGCTCCCGAGGGTGGTCAGGTCGCGGGCGCTGGAGTACTGCCTCTTGCCATCCAGGCCGACCGGGTTCTCGTAGCTCGTATTGCTGAGACCGAGCCGCCGCGCGGTCCGGTTCATCAGCCGGACGAAACGCGGCACCGTCCCCGACACCGCCTCCGCGAGAGTCACCGCCGCGTCGTTGCCGCTCAGCAGGATCAGCCCGTAGAGCAGGTCACGGACCGAGACCCGCTGACCGGCCGCGAGGCCCATCAGGGATTCACCGGGGATCGCGCTGTACTCGACGCTGGAGACGAGCCGGTCCATCGGCAGCCTCTTCAGTGTCAGGTAGGCGGTCATCATCTTCGTGGTGCTGGCCATGGGCAGCCGGCGGTCGGCTGCCTTCGAGACCAGCGTTTCGCCGGTCCTCGCGTCGATCAGAAACCAGGACTTCGCATCCAGATCCGGTCCGGAGGCGGCGTCTGCTGCTGCGGTCCCGGCCGACGCTGATCCGGCGGCGATCAGAGCCACCGCAACCGCGAGGGCGAAAAGCCTCAACGCAGTTTCAGCTTCTGGCCGGGGATCAGCGCCTGGGGATCAAGGTCCGGATTCAGCCGCTCGATCTTTTCCACCGTGACCCCGTTCTCGGCGGCGATCACAGTCAGCGTGTCGCCTTCCTGAACGACGTAGACCTTCTTCGTCGGTTTCGGCTGCTGTGAGTTTCCGTTGCCCCCGTTGGCGTTCTTGCCCTGGCCTGTGTTGGAGCCCTTGCCGTCACCCGTATCGGTGCCGTTGCCGGTTTCGGAAGAAATCACAAACAGGATCAACGCCACGGTGCCTACGAGGGCCAGGGCAGCGAGAATGCGGGCTGTAATTGAGTTCTTTCGATTCATCGGCGGGGTAGGGGTGAGTCCGTTGGGAGCGCATCGTAGCGTCGCGGCAGCGGCACCACCGGTTGCCCGACGCGGGGCAACGGATCTACCCGGATACCGCCCAGACGGCGGCCCTGAGTTCCTCCGCCGCCGCAGCGGGATCACCTGCTCCCGCAATGGAGCGCGAGGCGGCGATGATCGCGCCTGCCCGGCCGGGTGCGAAGGCGGCACCGAGATCCTCCGGCCGGCCACCCTGGGCGCCGACACCGGGAATAAGGAAGATGGCCCGCGGCATCAGCGAGCGCAGCCGGGCGATGTGCTCGGGTGCGGTCGCCCCGACGACTGCCCCCATCCCGCTCAGGCCGCTGTCACCTGAAGCGAGGCGTCCGGCAAAGCTGTCGACCATGGTGGCAAGGCGCTCATGCACCGGACCCTCGGGGGTCTCGAGGTCCTGAAGGTCGGCTGCGCCGGGGTTGCTGGTCCGGACCAGAGCGAAGACGCCGGCGCCCGCCGCGGAGGCGGCAGCTACCAGTGGTTCGATTGCATCAGCGCCAAGCAGAGGGTTCGCAGTGAATGCGTCAGAGCCGAGGCCCTGGATCTCTCCCCAGGGACTAGCCGTGCTGCCGACCATCGCCTGGCCGTAGGCGCGGGCGGAAACGGGGACATCGCCACGCTTGCCGTCGGCGATCACCAGCAGTCCGTGTTCGCGGGCAGCGGCGCAGATGTTGTCGAGAGCCCGCCATCCGGGCCAGCCCAGCCGTTCGAAACAGGCGAGCTGGGGCTTGATCGCAACGCAGGCCGCTCCGGCCAGTTCGACCAGCCGGATGCACTGATCTTCGACCGCGGCCGCTGCGAGCTCGGCCGGGGAACCTGAACCGGTGCCCCCTGCGGCACCATTCGAAAGATCGGCCGGATCGGGATCCAGACCGAGGCAGATCTGGCTGCGACGCTCACTGATGAGCGCCGCAGCCCGATCGATAAACAGACTCAGCCCTTGACCTGCTTCTTCAGGGCGGAACCGGCCGAAAAGCGCGGGACCTTGCCGCCGGCGATGGTGATGCGCTCGCCGGTGCGGGGGTTGACGCCCTGGCGCTCGCTGCGCTCAGCGACGTGGAACTTGCCGAAACCGGTGAAGTTGACTTCCCCGCCTCCGGTCAGAGTGTCAGTGATCGCGTCGAGCACGGAATCGACCGCTTCAGCGGCGGCCTTCTTGCTTCCGATGCGCTCGTCGCCTGCGACCTTCTCAAGAAACTCAGCTTTAGTCACGTGTTGAATCCTCCTCAGGAGTTTGGGAACGGCGATAACCTAACACCGCTCTCGGATGCCGTTTCTGCCGCCTGCCAAAGGGATCTCCCCTACAGTGGCCGTCCGGGAGTCAGGGTGTACGGGCCAGAAGGTCCTTGACCGCGTCCATCACGGCGGCCGCTTCGGGCCCCTCGGGATCGAGATCGACGCCGTCACCGCTGCGGTACTGGATGCGCACGAAAGGCCTCCGGTGGTGCCTGCGGCGACGCACGAAAGCTGACGCCTCTTCGGCGTAAGAGCTGAACTTGTCGGCCAGTACCCGGTGCGGCTTAAGCATCGGTCGCCGCCAGATCGCGAAGTGACATTCGCATGTCGAACGAGGTCAGCGATGCCAGTACGAACCGCTCCGTTGCCGCTACCAGAGCCAAATCTCCCTCGGTGACCACGAACACCTCGGCCTCTTCGGTTGCGATGTGGGAGCTGTCGAGTTGTTCGCTGCCGGATGCATTCAGTGCCTCCAGCAGCCTGACTGCGGCCTGTGGCCATTCGGTGTCTTCGGCCGTGAAGGCCAGTACCTCACCGGCGGCACCGATGATCACCGCGCCCCGCAACTCGGCCTCGAGACCGCTGAGTGTGTCCAGCACAGCCCGGGCCCTCTTCTGACGATCGGTTTCACCCGCCGGGGCGGCTCCGTTTGCGTTGGCTTCCACGGTGTAGGAAGATACCGGCCATGTCGCTTGCCCGAGCTTCCTGGCTGATCGTGGTCGCCATATGCGCCGTCGCCGCGCTGCTTGCTTTCGTCACCGGATACGCCGGCTACGGAGCGACGGTCGCCGCGGTCGGACTGGCCGCCGCGGTCAACCTGCTGCCTGCGGCCACGGACTGATACTGCCCCACCGAGGCCGGGTCAGCAGCTTCTGAGATGGGCCGCCATCGCGCGGGCAGCCCGTCCCCGGTGGCTGATCGCATGCTTTTCATCGGGGCTGAGTTCGGCCATGGTGCGCAAGTCCTCAGGGCCGGTGTCGTCGGGCAGGAAGGCCGGGTCATATCCAAAGCCGCCGTCGCCGCGGGTCTCCAGGATCATCCTGCCCTCGCAGGTCCCCTCGAAGGTCAACTCTCTGCCGTCGGGGTCGATCCAGGCGATCACGCAGACGTACCTGGCCGAAGACGGCCCCCCGGCTGTGACCAGGTCGGAAAGGACCTTGCCGAGGTTCTCACCATCGGTGGCGTCCTCCCCGGCGTAGCGGGCCGAGCGAACGCCCGGGTGGCCATCCAGTGCGTCGACGACCAGGCCTGAATCGTCGGCGATCACTTCCTGTCCGGTCGCCTCGCGGACGGCCCTGGCCTTGATCAGGGCGTTGGCGGCGAAGGTCTCACCGGTCTCCGGGGGCATTTCGACCTCTTCAGGCAGGGTCAGGAGCTCGATCGGCGCGAGGATCTCGGCCAACTCGCGGACCTTGTGAGCGTTGCGGCTGGCCAGAATCAAGCGGCAACGGCCTCGTCCTGGGCAACCCTGAGCTGCGCGATCCCCGCTTCGGCGAGGGACAGAAGCTCGTCCAGCGAAGTCCTGGAGAGCGGCGTCTGCTCCGCGGTCGCCTGGACTTCGATCAGCCCGCCTTCGCCGGTCATAACCACGTTGGCGTCGACCTCCGCGGTCGAGTCTTCCGAGTAGTCGAGGTCGCAGACGGCCCGGCCTCCGACCATGCCGACCGAGATCGCCGCGACGGCGGTGGTCAGCGGCATCTTTTCCAGCTCGCCGGCTTCAAGCAGATCGGAAAGCGCAAGGTGCAGGGCAACGTAGCCGCCGGTGATGGCGGCGCAGCGGGTGCCTCCGTCGGCCTCGAGCACATCGCAATCGACGTACACGCTTCGCTCGCCCAGCGCTTCGAAATCGACGGCCACCCTGAGCGAGCGGCCGATCAGCCGCTGGATCTCAACCGAACGACCGTCGAGCTTGCCCTTGCTGATGTCACGCGGCTTGCGATCTCCGGTCGAGGCGGGCAGCATCGAGTACTCGGCGGTTACCCAGCCGGTACCTCTCCCCTGCATCCACTTCGGGACTTTGGTCGTGACCGATGCGGTGCAGATGACGCGCGTTCCCCCGACTGAAATCAGGGCCGAGCCGTCGGCGCTGGAAACGAATCCGGGCTCGATGGTGACCGGGCGGATGTCGGCATCTGATCTGTCGAAACTTCTTGTATTGGTGGGCATGGGCCGCAGTCTTCCAGAGCCGGCCCGACGGGGGAAGCGGCTTCGCGGACCGGAGCCCCATCCGGCCCGCGACGCCCACCCCCGGCCTATCTGAATGCCACCTTGTCGACTGCCGACTGGATCTTGTCGACGATCAGCTCAGCCAGTTCGGTGCCCTGGCGGCCGCTGAACCCCTTCATCGCAGCGACCATGCCGACCATCAGAAGTGAGACCAGCAGGATCAGTCCGACGTACTCGACCGTCCCCTGCCCGCCCTCTCCGGCCAGCCTGCGGCGAACCCGTTCGAACCCTTCGAATGTCGCCGCATGAGCGCGGCCGATGCTCCGGTAATACATAGCTCCTCCTTTGTGGTTGTCGCAGCGATCCTTGACCGGTGTCGGCAACCGATCAATACCTGCGTGCGACAAGTTCGCTCCAACTCATTCACGAGAAACGCACAACGGCCGCCGGAGCGGGATAACCTGCCCCGGTGCGCGTGCTGGTGGTCATGAACTTCGGTCCCGATGCGGCGACTCCGCAGCGTGGCCGCTGGGTGGTCGACCAGGTCGAGGCGCTCAGAGAAGGCGGCGTCGAGGTGGAGCTCTTCACTTTCCAGCCCGGCAAGGACCAGTACCTGCCGGCAACCCGCCAGATCAGAAGGCTCCTGAAACAGGAGAGCTTCGACCTCGTACACGCTCACTACGGGCTGGCCGGCTGGTGTGCGCTGATGGCCGGGGCCGATCCGCTGATCGTCACCTTCCACGGCACCGATGTGCGCCATCCGGTCGTCGGCCCCTCCTCACGCCTGCTCTCCAGACGGCTGGCTCTAAGCGCCGGAGCCTCCTCCGCCCTCTTCGGCGAAGAGGCCGGCCGTCCCGGTCTGCCCCTGCTGCCCGGCCGCACGGCGGTGCTGCCATGCGGCGCCGACCTTTCGCGCTTCCGCCCGAAACCGCGCCGGGAGGCGAGGGCCGCTGTCGGGCTCGACCCGGACCGGCGCTACCTGCTCTTCCCTGCCGACCCCGACCGTTCGGAGAAGCGATTCGACCGGGCAGCGCAGGTGGCCGAGCGAACCGGGACCGAGTTGCTCACCGGTGGCGGCATCCAGCCGGACCGGATGTGCGACTGGATCAACGCCGCCGACGCTGTCCTGGTCACTTCCGAGTACGAGGGCTTCGGTCTGATCTGTCTGGAGAGCCTCGCCTGCGAAGTGCCGCTGCTCACCACCCCGGTCGGCATCGCGCCCGAGGTAACGGGCTCGTTGCCGAACTCGCTCTGCGCCGATTTCGACCCGGAGATCTGGACAAATTTCGCTTCAGAACTGCTTCAGGACCCGGATCCACGGACCCCCGGGCGGGCCGCGGCCGAGGCACTTTCGGCCCGTCGCATGGCCGATCGCGTCAGGCTCGCCTACGAAGAAGTGCTGGGCCGTGAAAGGGTCGGCACCGTTTCAGCCGACCAGTTCAGTAATGATGGTGAGATCAGATGAGGAAGGGTGCCCTGAAGAAGAAGCAGAGGCAGCTCGAAGAGCTCCACCTCGACCGGCGCGAGGCGCTCGGTGAGTTGGTGCTCGGCATGTACTCCCAGAACTCCTGGGACGAGGACCTGATGTCGCGCGGAGCGGCCGAAGTGCGTGAGGTTGCCGAGGAGCTGAAGTCGGTCACCGATGCGGCGGCGCCCGCCGCTAAACCGGCAGCGGCCGTGAAGCCGGCCTCCGAAGACGATCGCAGTGACAGTGACGACGGCCCGGCCATGCCCGAGACGGCCGAACACACAGCCGAGCATGCGTTGCCCGAGACCGGCGAGCACACCGCCGAACACGATTTCCCCGAGACCGGCGAACAGACCGGCGAGCACACGGTCGAGCACCCCGCCCCCGAACCGTTGGAAGAACCCGCAGCTGAGAAGACCGGGTCTGAAGACGAGCCGGCCGAGGCACCCGCCACTCCGCGCACCGTGATCACCCCGGAGCCGGACAAGGCCGCTGCGCCCGCAGCGGCGGTCGAGGCTGCGAAGGCCTCCCCGCCGGTCAAGCCCCCGGAACCACCGGCCCAGCCGGTCGCGGAACTCAGTCCGGTCGAGCAGCTTGAACAGCGGCTGACCAAGAGTGAGAGCAAGGCGAAAACCGCAGCCGAGGCCGCGAAGGCCGCCGCTGCTGCGGACGCCCGGACCGAACTCAGCGCAATCTCACGCGAACTCGAAAGCGACCGGAGCAAGCTTGACGCCGCGCTCAAGACCGCAGCCGGCCGGATTGCTGGCGCCGAAAAGCGGGCCGAGGACGCCGAGGCGAAGCTCGCGCGGGAAACCGCGGCGAATCGCCAGGCCGCGGCCGAGTGGGTGCGCACGCAGGCGGCCGAGATCGAAGCTGACGCGGCGCTGGCGGCCGAAATCGCTGCCACCCCTGACGATGACCCTGCCCCCGGGGCCGACGGGGTCGGTCGGGTACCTGAGCTGGAGGCCCGGATCAAGTCACTCGAAACCGCATTGGAAGCTGAAAAGGCGAGCAAAGCAGAGGCCTTGACGGTGGCTGAGGCGAGGCTGAAGGAGATCGAAATCAGCGCCCATGAGGCCGAGCAGAAGATCGAAGAAGCCGAAGCCGCGGTCACCGCAGCAGGCACAGCCCCGGTCGCCGCCGCTGCGGCTCCGGGCGTCGTCACCGAGGCCGAGGCGCGCGAAGCTGCAGTCAGCTGGCTGCGTGGTCAGATCGGCGCCATGCGCCAGGAGATCGGCAAGTCCACCGGGACGACTCCGGAGGAAAAGAGCTGATGGGACTCTTCGGCGGTGGCAAACAGAGCGGACGGGAGCGGCGGGCGATGAAAGACCACCTGGTCGAACTCGACGACCTCCGTCGCAAGAACCTTGGTGAGCTCGGAAAGATCACCGTCGAGATGGCCGACGAAGGCAGATTCGACCGGCAGCGCCTGTCTGATCAGGCCGCCGAAATCGTCGGAATCGAGCGCGAGGCGGACCTGATCCTGCGCGGTCTGGAAGAAGGATTGACCCTGGAGCAGCTGGAGAATCTGGCTCAGGGCGAAGGAGAGCCGGGCACTGATCCCGGCCAGTAGTCGTTGACGGCCCCGCCGGAAGCCGAACCGCTGGGTACCTTCGACATGGCGGTCGTGGGAGCCGGAGCAGCAGGACTGTGGGCGGCCGTCCGGGCCGCCGAAGCCGGCGGCAAAGTCTGCCTGATCTCGCGGAAGCCGCTGGCTGAGAGCGCCAGTTTCTGGGCCCAGGGAGGCCTGGCCGCCGCGCTGGACGACAACGACTCGCCGGAAATCCACGCCGCCGACACGCTGGCCGCCGGGCGTGGTCTTTGCCGCACCGAGGCTGTCGAGATCCTGACCGAGGCCGCACCCGACCTGGTCCGCGACCTGATCGCGCGCGGCATGGTCTTCGACACCGACTCCACGGGCAAGCTCGAACTGGCGCTCGAGGGTGGACACAGCCGACGGCGGATCATTCACGCCGGTGGCAGCCAGACCGGGCGGGAGATCACCGGTGGGCTGGCCCGGATCGTCGCCGGTCAGCCGAGCATTACGGTGCTTGAGGAGACCTCTGCGGTCGCCCTCTGGAGTGACGGCGAACGCTGCCACGGCCTGCTGACCGACCGCGGTTCGATCAGGGCGAAGGCGACCCTGCTGGCCACCGGCGGAGCCGCGGCTTTGTGGCGACGCACTTCGAACCCCTGGGGCGCGATCGGAGCCGGCTCGGTACTGGCCGGAGCGGCCGGAGCGGACCTGGCCGACCTGGAGTTCTGCCAGTTCCACCCCACCTGCCTCGCCGCCCCCGGGACCTCATTCGACGGAGCTTTGATCACCGAGGCGATCAGGGGCGAAGGTGCCACCCTGCTCAGTGAAAGCGGCGAGCGGTTCACCGACGAACTCGCCCCGCGCGACGACGTCACGGCGGCGATCATCGGCCAGATCTCGGCCCAGCCCGGCCACACGGTCGGCCTGGACATGCGCGGCATAAGCCGGGACAGGTTCCCGAACGCCTTCGAGATGCTGGAGAGCGCCGGGTACGACCCGGCCTCGCGGCCGGTACCGGTCTCCCCCGGCGCTCACTACGTGATGGGCGGCGTCGCGGTCGACCTGGACGGTCGCAGTTCGCTGCCGGGCCTCTACGCAGCCGGCGAGTGCGCCTGTACCGGCATCCATGGTGCCAACCGCCTGGCATCGAACTCGCTCACCGAATGCTTCGTATTCGGTCAGAGAGCCGCGATCGCAGGGATGGATGAGACCGCCGACCCTTCCCTGCCCCCGTTTCCCGAATGGCGTTTCGACCCGCCGACCGCAGCCACGCGCGAAGCGGTCTGGCGACTGGCCGGCCCGCTGCGCGAGCGCCGATCGCTGGAGCAGTTGCTTGAAGATCCTTACCCGCTCGCCCGGGCGATCGGAGCGGTTTCGCTTGCCCGGGAAGAGTCGCGTGGCGGCCACCGCAGGGCCGACTTTCCGAGACCGACCCCGGACTCGAGCAGACTCACCTGATCTACCGTCCCGACAGCTCGATCGAGACCCAAACCTGGCCTTGAGCCGCCCGGACCCGGTTCAGATTCAGGTTGCGGCCGGGGCCTTCGCATCAGTCTGCGAGGAAATGGGCGCGGCCCTGATCCGCTCGGCCCACTCGGCCAACATCAAGGAACGACGCGACTGTTCCGCCGCGATATTCGACCGGGACGGCGAGATGGTCATGCAGGCCGAGCACATCCCGGTCCACCTCGGTTCGATGCCGGCCTCGGTCAGAGCGGTGGCAGGCCGCGAGCACAGGCCCGGCGTCTCCTGGTTTCTGAACGACCCCTATGCCGGCGGCACTCACCTGCCAGACATCACTGTGGTCACCCCTGCATTCGCAGACACCGGTGAACTGCTCGGCTTCGCCGCCAACCGCGCCCACCACGCCGATGTCGGCGGCAGGATCCCGGGCTCGATGCCGGCCGATTCGACCACCCTTGCCGAAGAAGGGGTGGTCATCCCGCCGCGCATTCTCGATCAGGATGCGATCGACGAGGTGACGGAGCAGATGCGCCAACCGGACCAGCGCCGGGCCGACCTGCGCGCGCAACTCGCCGCCAACCGGCTTGGCGCGATGCGACTGAGCGAGCTAGGGCTGAAGCGCGGCAACGCCGGGTTGCTGACTGCCATGCATGAGGTCATCGACTACGCCGAAGCGCGCACCCGGGCCTGTCTGGAAGCGATTCCGGACGGCCGCTACACATCTTCCGACGTGCTCGAAGGGCGCTCGGGCGACCTGCCCCTGACTCTCACCGCGACCGTCACCGGCGACCGGGTCAGCTTTGATTTCACCGGCTCCTCGGCGCAGGACCCCGGCAACCTCAACTGTCCACTGGCGGTCACCCGGTCAGCCTGCTACCTGGCGGTGCGGGTGCTGACTGACCCGGACATCCCGGCCTCGGCCGGTGCCTACCGGCCGGTAGAAGTGATCGTGCCGCCCGGGACGCTGCTCAACGCCGAGCCACCGGCAGCCGTCGTGGCCGGCAACGTCGAGACCTCCTCCCGGGTCGCTGACCTCTGCTTCGAGGCTTTCGGCCTGGCCTGCGGGCAGGGCACGATGAACAACCTGACCCTCGGCTCGGACCGCTTCACCTACTACGAGACACTCGGCGGCGGACAGGCCGGCTCGGCGGCGGCAGACGGTCCGACTGCGGTCCACGTGGCGATGTCAAACACTCTGAACACGCCGATCGAAGCGATGGAGATCGAGTTCCCGCTCCGGGCCCGCCAGTACTCGGTCAGGCGCGGCAGCGGTGGTGCCGGTCGCCACGTCGGAGGTGACGGTCTGGTGCGCGAGCTGGAAGCCCTGGAGCCGATGACCTTCGCCCTGCTGACTGAACGCCGACAACACCGGCCGCCCGGCGCCGATGGCGGCGGACCCGGGGCGAGTGGCCGAAACCTGATCCGCCGGACCGGGTCGAACGACTGGCAGGAACTGGAAGCCAAGGTCACCGGCGAACTCCAGCCCGGCGACCGGATCAGGCTCGAAACGCCTGGCGGGGGTGGTTTCGGCCATGTCTGAAGCCCGCGAGGCAGGAGCGCCCACCGCGATCCTCGGCGTCGACGTCGGCGGCACCTTTACCGATGCGGTTCTGGTGACCGGAGAAGGCATTCATGCCGGCAAGTCGCCGAGCACCCCCGCAGACCAGTCGCAGGGAGCGATGAACGCCGCCCGTGAGGTACTGGAGAAGGCAGGGATCCGGCCGGAGGAGGTGGCGGTATTCGCCCACGGCATGACCGTCGCCACCAACGCGCTGCTGGAGGGTCGGGTCGCGCGCACAGCTCTGGTGGCCACACAGGGCTTCGCGGACATAGTCGAGATCGGTCGCCAGAACAGGCCGGATCTTTACCGCCTTCAGGTCTCCGCACCAAAGCCGCTGGTACCCCCGGAGCTGAGGTTCGAACTCGACGAGCGGATGGGGCCCGCAGGTGTCATCAGGGCACCGGAAACCGCGGCCGTCGAGCGACTTGCGGAAGCAGTTGCAGAGTCCGGAGCGGAAGCCGTCGCAGTCTGTCTGCTCCATGCCGACCGTCACCCCGCGCACGAGAAGCTGGTCGGAGATGCGCTGGCCGATCGGCTGGGTGACCGGGTCCACGTTTCGCTCTCGCATGAGACAGTCGGCACCTTTCGCGAGTACGAGCGCGCGGCGACCACAGAGGTGGACGCAGCGCTCTCCCCACTTCTGAGCGGATATCTCGATGCCCTGGCCCGTCGCAGCTCAGCTGCCGGACTGCCCGAGCCGCTGGTCATGCAGTCGAGCGGCGGCCTCGGCGATCTGGAAACGGTCGCCGGCCACGCCGCCCTGGCGGTGCTGTCCGGACCCGCCGGCGGTGCCGCGGCCGCAGCCCTGGTGTCCGGACTGGCAGGCGAGCCCGACCTGCTCTGCTTCGACATGGGCGGCACCTCCTGCGACGTCTGTGTGGTCGAAGGCGGTGCCGTTCGACAGGCGGGTGGGCGCAAAGTCGGTGGCAGGCCGCTGGCCCTGCCGATGGTCGACATCGACACGGTCGGTGCCGGTGGAGGATCTATCGGATGGCGGGACCCCGGAGGAGCGCTGCGGGTCGGTCCGCAGTCGGCCGGAGCCGAGCCCGGACCGGCCTGCTACGGCAAGGGTGGCCAGTTGCCGACCGTGACCGATGCGAATCTTGTGCTCGGCCGCCTGGGCGAGAATCCCAGGCTGGCTTCGGGAATCGAACTCGACCGCGAGGCGGCCGACGCCGCAATCGCTTCGCTTGCGGCTGTACTCGAACTGCCCGCTGAGGCCTGCGCGGCCGGCATCCTTGAAGTTGCGAATGCGGAGATGGTCCGGGCGCTGCGGGTCATGACCGTCGCGAGGGGACTCGACCCGCGGGACTTCACGCTGCTCGCCTTCGGCGGCGCCGGGCCGCTGCACGCGACGGCAATCGCCGATGAACTCGGCATCCGGCGCATTCTCGTACCCGTAAGCGGCGGGGTGTTCAGCGCGCTGGGCCTTGCCGCCGCAGACCGGCGGCGGGACGAGGTCCGCACTGTGATGCTTGCTGGAAACGACCTCACGCCCGACCTGTTGGACAGCCTGGCCGGGGACGCCGACGAGGTCTCCTGGGATCTGCGCTACGCGGGCCAGTCATTCGAGCTGACGGTTTCCGACCTGAGCGGACAGCCGACCGAGCTGCGCCAGAAGTTCGAATCCGAGCATCGGACCCGATACGGATACAGCGACCCGGACGCGGCAATCGAGCTGGTCACAGTCAGGCGCAGATACGTGCGCCCCGGACCGGGACTGAGCCTCGCTCCTTCAGGCCTGAAGCAGACCGACGGCCCTTCGGTGGTCGACCTCGGCCAGAGCACGCTCTATGTACCCGACGGCTGGTGCGCCACCGGCGGGACCGCGGGATTGATCCACCTGGAGCCCATCTGAGAACAGCCCCCGAGCCCGCACCTGGCCCGGGAATCAGTTCCGTGAGTTATGTGACGATCATCACACAACTTGACCATTTCAAAAACATTTAGTAACGTGCTCTTTTCCAGTGGGACCCGAAGCCGGCCCAGAGTTTCACGCCGGATTGCTTGATCTTCATCTCGGTCCCGCATATGTCCGTGGCCACACCCGACCTGACTGAGACCCCTATGCCAATTGCATTCAAGGAATGGGCAGTAACCGTACGAGCCCTGTCCGAAGGCGAGCAGCTCCTGACCCTCCGTAAGCCCGGAGGCCTCGACCAGAACGTCGAGCTGGAGCACGACCGCTTCTTCCTCTACCCCAAGTTCGACCACCAGCACAACGACCTGGTCCGTCCCTCCCACCATCCCGAGCTTGACCGGGCCCTCGAAGAGGGTGTCTGGCCGGACGAGGAGCCGCATTCCCGCGATCTCCTCCGGGACGGAGGCATCCCCCAGCCCGACCGCGTGCGTATTCGCGCCTGGGCCGAGGTCGCCGAGCTGATCACGATCGACAACCCGAAGATCGTCGACGGTCTTTCCCCGTTCTACGTCTGGACCACCGACTACGCCTCCAAGCGTCTCAACTGGAGGCCGCGCAATCCGCTTCAGCTCGTGCTGCTTCGGGTTCACCGGATCCCGCGTCCGGTCACGGTCAGGGTCCGCGAGGAGTACCACACGTCACGCTCCTGGGTCGAGATCGATCGCGATCTGCCGTTCGAAGGCACCCCGGTCATGGCCGACGAGGAATTCGAGCGCGCCAGCGACGAGATCCGCGCGATCTGCGGCGGCGACCGCGAGCCGGCATTCGCCTGACCTGCACCGCGGAGACCGTCTGGTCATCCGCCGTTGAAGTATCCAGAAGGCCCGCCTCACGGCGGGCCTTCTGCCTTCCAATACCCTGCGCCTGCCGATGACCTGGATCGAAACCACCTCGCTGACCTTCAGCGCCCGCCACGAGGACAGCGACAGGAGTTATGCCGAATCCCTGCTTGACCGGCTGGAGGACCTGAGCCTGCGGCTCGAGGATCGCTTTGAAACCGTGCCCGGCGAGGTCACGATCATCGTCCACCCCTCCCCGATCTGGCTTACCATGGCCCATCCGTTCCTGCCCGCAGTTCGCTGGTCGGCTGCGCCGGCCGGGAGGCGCTACCTGGCCGGCTGGCCGATGGCGACCGAGATCCATGTGCTCGGCGAGGCCGCGATGGAAAAACGCGCTGCCGGTGAAGCGTCGCTCGAGGCGCTCAAGGGGACGGCCGAGCGGCTCTATACACAGCTGGTCGTCGCGGCCAACAACGGTTCGCTGCCGCCGCCCTGGACGCCGGGGCGGTTTCTCCGCTACAGCCGCTGGGCCTGGCTGGTCGAGGGCAGCGCCCAGCACTTTTCCCGCCAGGTCGACCTCTACCGGGCGGCTGTGATCCGTCGCCTGCGCGAGGGGTCGAGGCCGAAGTTCCCGCCTGGCCGACGTGACGCGATCCTGCTCGGCGGGACGATCTTCGAACTGCTCGAGGAGTACCGCGGGGGCGGCGCCTGTGAGCTGCTGGTCGCCCGGCTGCGACGCGACGGTCCGGTCAGCAACCTTGAAGCCGCATTCGACCTCGATGTCCGTGAAATCGAGGACATGTGGCGCCAGTACCTGCGCGACATCATCCGCCCGGCAGTAGACATCACTTAGCTGCACGAACGCATGACCCGGCACACAGGGTGCGTCCGGAGTGCCCAGCGGGCGGGGTAGTCAGCGGGAGAGAACGAGTCCCAGGAACTGCTTGGTGCGGTCGTGCGACGGATTGCCGAGCACGTCCTCCGGATCGCCCTGCTCGACTATGAAGCCCTGGTCCATGAAGATCACGCGATCCGAGACCTCGCGGGCGAAGTTCATCTCGTGGGTGACCACGACCATGGTCATCCCGCCGTCGGCCAGCTCCTTCATCACGTCGAGCACGCCTTTGACCAGTTCCGGGTCCAGAGCGCTGGTCACCTCGTCGAACAGCATTACCTCGGGATCCATCGCCAGGGCCCTGGCGATCGCCACCCGCTGCTGCTGTCCGCCGGAAAGCCGGTCGGGATACTCGTCGACCTTGTCGCCAAGGCCCACCTTGTCAAGCAGCTCGATCGAGCGAGCGTCGGATTCCTTGTTGCTCCGGCCGCGAACCTTGCACTGGGCGATCGAGACGTTCTCCGTCGCCGACATGTGGGGGAACAGGTTGAACGACTGGAAGACCATGCCGACCTCGCGCCGCAGAATGTCGAGGTCCTTCGGCTTGCCGTCGCCGAAGACTTCGTTGCCGTGGAGTTCGATCCGACCGCCGTCAGGCAGCTCGAGCATGTTCAGGCAGCGCAGCATGGTGCTCTTGCCGGAGCCGCTCGGGCCGATCACGCAGACGACCTCGCCTTTGCCGATCTCGACGTTGATGTCCTTGAGCACATCGAGTTTGCCGTAGCTCTTCTTCAGTCCTTCGACTTTGAGGATTGCTTCGCTGCTCACGGGATTCCCCTCTGGAACTTTTGGTCCTGCTTCTTGATCTGCCAGTCGACAAACCGGGCAAGCGGAATCGTGACAATCAGGAACAGGAATGCTCCGAGCGTGTAGCCAGACGGATTGAAGAACTCCGAGTAGAGGTCTCGTCCGGCCTGGACCGTCTCGACCAGACCGAGCACGCTGATCAGGGCCGTGTCCTTCATCAGGGCGATGAAGTCATTGAGCAGGGGCGGAATCACCTTGCGCACGGCCTGCGGCACGACGATGAAGCGCATTGACTGGCCGTGGCTCATGCCGAGCGACCTGGCCGCCTCGGTCTGACCGCGCGGCACCGCTTCGATGCCGGCCCGGTAGACCTCGGCCATGTAGGCGCCGTAGGTGAGGGTGAGGGCGATTACGCCGTACCAGAACGGGTCCGGCTGGCCGAACCAGTTCGGGATGCCGATCGCCCTCGGGATCGCGCCCTCCGAGGAGAGCGTGGCCAGGCCGTTGCCGATCAGGAAGATCACCAGCAGCAACGGGATCCCGCGCAGCACGTCGATGTAAGCGATGGTCAGCCCGCGGATCGGGGCCATCCACTTGCCGGGGAGCTGCCGCATTACAGAAAGGATCAGCCCCCATGCCAGGGCGAAGAAACCTCCGACCAGCGAGAGCTTGATGGTCCAGATGAAGCCATCGAAGACCACGCCGAAGTTGTCGGCCATGAAGCTGAAATCAAAAAACGTGTTGAAAAAAGTCTGCAACTACAAACCCCTCCTCAAGGGTGCGCGCCAGGCGCGCAATAAGCCGGGAGGGGCGCCGGCCGGCGCCCCTCCCGGGTCATGCGTGAACTACTTCGGCGTGTTGGTGCCGTCAATCACGCCTTCAGGCGCATCGATCTTGAACCACTTCTGGTAGAGGTCGTTCAGTCGACCGTCAGTCTTCATGCTGGCCAGTGACTCGTTGACCGCGGCAAGCAGCGCCGGGGTCTCCTGGGACAGCGCCAGACCGTAGAGCTCACCGGTCGGGATGGTCGTGGCGAGCTCGAATCCGCCCTGGTTCTTGTCGATTGCGTCCTGGGCAACCGGCTGGTCGATGATTGTCGCTTCGACCTGACCGTTCTGCAGCGCGGCAATTGCGGCCGGACCGTTCGGGAAGCCGCGGACACTGCCGGCGCTGGTCTCGTCGTTGGCGAAAGCCTCGCCGGTGGTGCCGTCCTGTGCGCTGACAGTCAGACCGTCGATATCTTCGACCGTCTTGATGTCGGAGCCTTCCGGGACCAGCAGAGCCTGCTCGGCCTCGTAGTACGGATCCGAGAAGTCGACCTTCTGCTCACGCTCGGGCGTGATTGTCGACGCCGAAGCGACGATGTCGAACTTGCCCTGGGACACGTCGATGAAGATCGTGTCGAAGGACGTGTCCTGGATATCGGTGGTCAGGCTGAGGTCCTTGGCGACTTCGTTGATCAGGTCGATGTCGAAGCCTTCGTAGGCCGGTGCCTTGCCGAACTCGAACGGCGGGAAGGGAATGTCAGAGCCGACGGTCAGAGTTCCGGCTGAGATCAGCTCGGAAGAGACGTCGTCGGTTGCGGCAGGCGTCGTGTCAGAGTCATCGTCGCCACCACAGGCGACCAGAACCATCGCGGCCATAACGGCCAAGGCAGACATCAAAAGGAGCAGGCGGGACTTCTTCATTCGGTTAATCCTCCCGGGTGGGTAGTGATACGGACGGGCATCGCGGTGAGTATCGCACGAATCCACGCATGTTTCGCGACCAATTGCCCGAGCCACTACACTTCATAAAGTACAGTGCTACAAATTCGGACCAGATCTTGACTCCTTACTACGACGTTCTCAACAAGCCCTGCGGCGGCACTTTCACCGACATCGTCGACTCGATCGGCCATACGCCGCTGGTCGAACTCTCGACGATCTCGCCGAATGAGAACGTCAAGGTCTTCGCCAAGCTCGAATCGGCCAACCCGACCGGTTCAGTCAAGGATCGCGTGGCCCGCTCGATGATGGCAGCGGCAGAGGCCGAGGGCGCGATCGGCCCGGGCCAGACCATCCTCGAGCCAACGTCGGGCAACACCGGTATTTCTCTGGCGATGATCTGTCGTCGCAAGGGCTACCCGATCAAAGTTGTGATGCCGGACAACGTCACCGCCGAGCGCACCGAACTGCTGCGCATGTACGGCGCCGAGATCGTCTACTCCGAAGGCGCCAAGGGCTCGAACGGCGCGGTCGAACTCGCTCTCGAGATGGCCGCCTCGGACCCTGGCTACTACATGCCCTACCAGTACGGCAACGAAGCCAACCCGCTCGCCCACTACAACGGGACCGCAGTGGAGATCCTGGACGAACTCGACTCGGTCGCCGCTTTCGTCGCCGGCCTCGGCACCGGCGGCACCCTCATGGGCAACGGCCGCCGACTCAAGGAGCACGACCCGGACACGAAGATCATCGCCGCCGAGCCGATGCGCAGGGCGAGCTGGTCCAGGGCCTTCGCTCCCTTGATGACGGCTTCATCCCGCCGATCATCGACCTGTCGGTGCTTGACCGCAAGATCATGGTCTCCAACCGGGATGCGATCGTCTGGACCAAGCGCCTGCTTGCCGACGAAGGAATCTTCGCCGGGGTCTCTTCCGGTGCTGTCGCCGCGATCGTCCATCGGATCGCGGGCGAGCTCGACTCGGGCAACATCGTCTTCCTGATCCCCGACGGCGGCTGGAAGTACCTGTCGTCCGGCGTGTATACGAAGTCGCTCGAGGAACTCGGCGACATCGACGCCACCAACTGGTGGTAGGCACAGCGCCTTGAAGGTCCCGCAGCACCTCATCGACGAGATGGTCGCTCACGCCCGGGACGATGTCCCGCACGAATGCTGCGGTCTGATCGGTGGCACTGCCGAAGAGGCGATTACCGTCCACCGGGCGGCCAACGCCGAAGCCAGCCCCTTCCGTTATTCGATCGCACCGCGCGAGCAGCTCGAGCTGATGAACCGGATCGATGACGACGGCCAGCACCTGGTCGGCATCTACCACTCCCACACCCGGACCCCGGCCTACCCCTCGCAGACCGACATCAACCTCGCCTCCGGCTGGCCGGACGCGGTCTACTTCATCGTCTCCCTGGGAAAGCCGGATCAGCCCGATGTCAGGGCCTTCCGGATCGTCGGCAGTCAGGTGGAAGATGTCGATCTTCAGGTCCCGTAAGCCGAAGACACCGGAGCCGGTGCGCGTCGCCTGGGCAGCCAATCAGACGGAGGCCGAGCTGATCGAAAACGTGCTCAATGCCAGAGGGCATTCCGTGCATGCTCCAGCGCCAGCGTGGCTTTGACGTTCCCGGTTTGATGGCCTCCGGACCAAGGTACGTGCTCGTCCCGGCCGCTGCCGAGGAACAGGCACGTGAACTGCTCGCGGACCTTCAGTCCGGCGATTCAGCCCTGTCCGAAGACGATCCCGGCACCGACGAACCTCACGATCCGCGCTTCGACGCTCCAGACTTCCCGAGCTGACCTTCCCCTGGGGTGCTCAGGCTGAGGGGGTGCTCAGGCTGAGCCGCCGGCCATCGCCGGCAGAATCATGATCGTGTCGCTATCCGACACGGCGGTGTCGAGACCGTCGAGCACCCGTACGTCTTCGTCGTTCAGGTAGACGTTGACGAATCGGTTGAGCTCGCCTTCCTCGGAGAAGATCTGAGCCTTCGTTTCGGGGTGCTCGGCAACCAGGCTCCTGAGCACAGCGCCGACGTTCTCGCCATCGACTGACACTTCGGTGGCGCCGCCGGTGTGCTGGCGCAGGACTGGGGGGACTCTTACTGACGGCATGGGCGGGATCCTAGCGAGCGGGCGTCGGGTCGGGCTCAGGACCCGACGTGGCCGCCGCAGAAGGCTTCGTAGTCCGGGAAGGCACCGAGTTCTGACTCGGGCACTTCTTCGGCGTCCGGTCCACAGATCGGGCAGGCCGGGTCGCGCCGCACCTTGAGTTCGGTGAAACGGGTGCCGAGCGCTTCGTAGAGCAGCAGGCGGCCGACCAGCGGCTCGCCGATGCCAAGTACCAGCTTGATCACTTCGTTGGCCTGGAGCAGGCCCATGACGCCGGCCATCACTCCCAGCACGCCGTTGGCCGAGCAGCTCGGCGCCAGTTCCGGCGGCGGCGGGCTCGGGTAGAGGCAGCGGTAGCAGGGGCCTTCATGCGGGACGAAGGTGGAGATCTGCCCGTCGAAGGAGAGAATCGAAGCCGAGACGACCGGCTTGTTCAGACGCACGCTGGCGTCGTTCAGCAGGTAGCGCGTCGGGAAGTTGTCGGCGCCGTCGACGACGATGTCGTAATCGGCGATCGTCTCGAGGATGTTGCCCGAGTTCAGCCGGTAGTTGTACTCGACCACTTCGACGTCGGGATTCAGTTCCTCGATCGTCTGACGGGCAGAGGCTGTCTTCGGCTCGCCGATGCGCTTGGTGTTGTGGATCACCTGGCGCTGAAGGTTGGATGCATCGACCACGTCATCGTCGACCAGGCCGATCTTGCCGATGCCGGCTGCCGCCAGGTAGAGCGCGGTCGGCGCGCCGAGTCCGCCGGCGCCGAGCAGCAGGACCTTGGCCTCAAGCAGCTTGACCTGACCGGCCGCCCCGACTTCGGGCAGCAACGTGTGTCGCGAGTAGCGGTTGCGCTGCTCGTCTGTGAGCTGAGCTTCGGAGTTGACCGGGAGACCCTGTGCCTGCCAGTCGAGAATGCCACCGGCCACCGAGGCCACGTCTTCGTAGCCCATCTCGAGCAGCTGCTCGGCCGCGGTCAGCGAGCGAAGGCCCGAGCGGCAGTAGATGAGCACGCGGGCGGACCTGTCCGGCGCGACCTCTTCGATCTGACGCACGACCATGGCCGGAGGGATCAGCCTGCCGCCTTCGATGTTCGCCTCGGCATACTCATAAGGCTCGCGGGTATCGATCAGAACGACGTCGCCGTCTTCGATCTCCTGAAACGCTTCCTGGGCGGTTATTTCCTGAACCACCAGCTTCTCTTTGGTCTCGGGCGCCATTTTCTAATCCCCTGAATCTCTATCCGGTTTCGGTTACTTCATAAACTATAGCGCCTGAGCCGATCCAGCGCCATTCTTCAGTCTGGAGCCCGTAGTCAAACAGCGATTTCAGACCTGATTCTCGGCTAAGGTGAGCAGGGAATGGTAACAATCTCGGGCAACGCCTACGCATTCGTATTCGCCGACAACATGGACCGGCTGGAGGGTGCCCGCATCGGCATCGCCGAAATGCCCGGGCTGGAGACGATCGCCGGCCCGGACGGTGCCTACCGGCTCGAAGTGCCGGATGACACCACGGTAACCCCGTTCGCGGAGGCCGACGGTTACTACCCCACCCACCTCCAGACCTTCCACACCAGAGGAGCCGACCTGACCCGGGTCAACTTCCAGATGCCCCGCCTTGACATCTACCAGGCACTCGCCGCCGTCGCCGGTGCCGAACTCGATCCCGACACCGGCAATCTCGCCCACTCGGCGATCGTCTCGACCTTCTTCGAACTCGCCGGCCGTGACCTTCCCGATTTCAACGCCTTCCACAACTTTCGCCCACACGGTGTCGCCGGATCGACTGCGGAGCTCTCACCGGCGGTCGCCGAGCCGATCTACTTCAACGCGGATGTGATCCCGGAGAAGGGGCTGGAATCCTCGTCCCGTGACGGCGGCGTGCTCTGGACCGACGTTCCCGCCGGAACCTACGAGATCACCAGCCACAATCCGCAGACCAAACACGCCGGGTTTGTGGCGAGCTGCGAACCCGGCCGCCTGGTCAACGCGGGTCCGCCGTGGGGCGTCTACGAACTGCGACCGGGTGAAACATCGGATCCAGCGGCCGCGCCTGGCCTGTGAGAGAATCCCCCGTCTGCAGGGAAGTCCGCAGGGCAAAGAACAAAACCGGGCCGAACGGCCTTTCAGGGAGGGAAAACGATGTCCACCACACTCGCCAGAAGCGCCAGGTCGCTGGTCGCCATAGCGGCGGCAGCCACATTGATGCTCGTAGCCATGGGCGCCGAAGCCCGAGCGGCCTCGACCGTCACCATCACCGGCAATGCCTACGCCTTCATCTTTGGTGGCAACGTTGACCGGCTCGAGGGCGCAACCATCGGCATCGAGGAACTTCCCGGGCTGACCACCACGGCCGGCCCGAATGGTGCCTACGCGATCGAGGTCCCCGATGACACCACGATCACCCCCTACGCCAAGATCGCCGGTTACTACCCGACCCACCTCCAGACCTTCCACACCTCCGGCCAGGACCTGACTCAGGTCAACTTCCAGATGCCGGCTCTGAGCACCTACGAGTTGCTGATCGGCTACATCCGGTCGCTCGGCGGAGACGCTGTGGTCGAGCAGAACCCGGACGGAACCCTGAAGAAGTGTGCGATCGTCTCGACTTTCTTCCAGAAAGAAGGTCGCAGCTTCACCGATTTCGACGACTTCCACGACTTCCGCCCCCACGGGGTGGTCGGCTCGACCGCCACCGCCACGCCGACCGCCGGCGTCCAGCTCTACTTCGACGAGGATGTCCTGCCCAGCCTGATCCAGGAGTCCTCTTCACGCGACGGCGGAGTGCTGTGGGCAGACGTCGACAGCGGCCTCTACCAGATACGGGGCTACTCGGATACAACCCGTCACGCCAGCTTCATGGCGACCTGCCGTCCCGGCTGGCTGGTCAACGCAAACCCGCCCTGGGGCCTGCACGAGCTCGCCGGGACCGAGGCAGTAAACCCCGCCGTCCTCCCCGACACACGGCTCAACGCCCGCGTCCGTTCATCAAGAGTCGCCAGGAGCGGCAACCGGCGGATCCTGAAGGTCCGGACCAGTTCGACCGAAAACGTGACCGCCGCCGTCCGGCTTCGTCAGGCCAGGAAAGGCCAGAAGAAACTGGAGATCAAGCGCACGGTGAAGCTGCAGACCGGCATGCAGGACACCACGATCAAGCTGCCGCGATCGTTCGCCCGCGGCAGAGCCTCACTTCGGGTGGTCCTGACCGACACCGCCGGCAACGCCGAGACCACCTCGAGCGGAGTGGTCGTCCCCCGCCCCAGGCGCTGAGCCGCAGCAAGGCGTGAGACCAGGGGCAATGGCGAGCCCCAGCCGCAACATCAACCCCAACCCGAGCAGGCCCCCGGCGAAGCCGGGCCGGCAAGCATCAACCACCAGCTGAGCGAACTCGGGCCGCAACATCAACCCCAACCCGAGTTTGCAGCGGCGAAGCCGGCAAACGAGCGTCAACCAACAGCGAAGCGAGTCTCGGCGCAACGTCCACCAAGACCCGAGCAGGCCCCCGGCGAAGCCGGGCCGGCGAGCGTCAACCACCAGTCAGCGAGTCTCGGCCGTCCACTCCACGCGGGTGGTGCACGGGGCTCTCCTGGGTGCGCCTGGCGAGGACTGGAGCGAGGCGGCGAAGCGATTTGCCTTGTGGCAATGAGCGAGCCGACGCGAGCGACTGACGAAGCCAGGCGTGCACAGGTGAGTCCCGGGCGCCGCCCGCCCCCTCAGCCAAACAGAAAGCGCCCCCGAACCGGGGGCGCTTTCGTAAACGCAGCAGCCACGCCCGAAGGCAGCAGCCCTAAAGCGAGGGGCGCATCTCGCGGAGCCGAGCCACCCGCTCCTCAATCGGAGGATGCGTCGAGAACAGCCCGGCCATCCCCTTCGCCTTGAACGGCTTGACGATGTAGAGCGGCTCGGAAGACTGGTTCACGTTGCCCTTCATCGGGATCGCCTTGGCTCCCTGCTCCAGGCGCAGCAAGGCGCTGGCCAGTGACTCCGGGTTGCCGCAGATCGCGGCACCACCGGCGTCGGCTGCGAACTCGCGCTGCCTGGATACCGACATCTGGATGATGGTGGCGGCGAGCGGGGCGAGCAGCACCATCGCCAGTGAGCCGACCAGGCCCAGCGGTGATTCATCGCCGCCGAACCACATCAGCATGTACGCGATGTAGGTGATCGCGGCACCGATCGTCGCCGCAACCGACTGGATCAGGATGTCGCGGTGCTTGATGTGGGCGAGCTCGTGGGCGACGACGCCGCGAAGCTCGTCGGGTGAGAGCAGGGACTTGATCCCTCTGGTGACGGCGACAGCCGAGTGGTTGTAGTTACGGCCGGTCGCGAAAGCGTTCGGCTGGTCCTGCGGAATTTCATACAGGCGCGGCATCGGGATTTCGGCCCGCTGACACAGTTCGCGCACCATCTGGAAGTACTGGGCGTTCTCTGCCTCATCCATCGGCTGGGCCCGGCTCATCTTGATCGCCATCTTGTCGCTGAAGAAGTAGGAGAAGAAATTGAGCGCTACGGCAAATCCGAGGAACATCAGTGTGGTGCTCGGGTTGCCGCCGGAGACGAGGTAGCCGATTGCGACCAGCAGGCCGGAAAGGGTTGCGAGCAGGATCGTCGTACGCAGCGATGCCGAGAATGTCGATTCTCTTGTGGTCTTCATGTTTCTCCTTGTCGGCTGCGTTATCGCAGCGCTCTGTCCAGAATGCCTGACCATTGTTGCGTGCCGACGGCCTGTGGCCAATAGGGGCGAGTCCCTATTCAGGTGTACCTGCCCCCCAGACCGGGGGTCGGTGCCGCCCGGCATGCGACCATGACGGACACCGCAGCCGACGATGACCCGCCCAGAACTCCGATGAACAAGCGACCGATCTTTTCCGAGGTGCTCGTCCTGAACGCGCTGATGGTGACCGGGGCGACGGTCGCCGCGGCGCTGCTCGGTGGGCTCGATCAGGATCACTTCGGGTGGCTGATCCCGCTGGCCGCTGCTGCGGCCGCGCTGACGGTCCTGCTCAACGTGATGCTGCTTCGCCGGCGTTTCAACCCCCTGGAGAGCCTGATCGACGAGATGGAGAAGGTCGACCTCAGCCAGCCAGGCGCCAACCTGCCGCCGGGCATCGACGGCCATGCCGAAACGGCGGAGGTCCAGCGGCTGGAGCTCGCCTTCCTGAGGATGATGCGCCGGCTCGAAGCGGAGCGCCGGCGCAGCTCGAGCGCCGCGCTCAGCGCCCAGGAGGAGGAGCGGGCCCGGGTCGCTCGCGACCTCCACGATCAGGTCAACCAGTCGCTGACCGGAGTGCTGCTGAGGCTGGAGGCCACCCGGGCCGACGCTCCGCCGGAGCTCCGGGAAGAGCTCGCCGAGACCAGCCTGCTTGCCCATCAGGCGATGGACGAGCTCCTGACCGTGGCCCGGCAACTGCGACCGACGGCACTCGACGACCTCGGCCTGAAGGCGGCGATCGCCGGCCAGGTCAAACAGCTCGGGCAGTCCGGCATCGAGATCGAGTTCACCAGCGCCGATGACCTGACCGACCTCGACCCGGATACTCAGCTGGTGATCTACCGGGTTACCCAGGAGGCGATCGGCAACGCGATCCGTCACAGCGGCGCAGACCGGATCGAGGTCAGGCTCAGCCGTAGCCCCGAGAAGGTCGAGCTGACCGTGCGCGACGACGGCAGCGGTTTCACTTTCGCCGAGTCCCAGACCGGCCTCGGACTCGGCGGCATGCGCGAACGGGCGCTGCTGGCAGGAGGGGACCTTCAGACTGAATCCAGACCTGGCAGCGGCACGACGATCCGCCTGACCGTTCCGGAGGCAGCGGCGATGAGGATCGTGATCGCCGACGACCACGGCATCGTCCGCTCCGGGATCCGGCTGCTGCTCGAGCGCCAGAGCGACCTGGAAGTGGTCGCCGAGGCAGCCGACGGAATCGAAGCCCGGGACACCGTGATCCGCGAGCGGCCGGATCTGGCGATCCTCGACGTGAAAATGCCCGGGCTGACCGGGCTCCAGGCCACCCGCGAGATCAAGGCCCAGGCACCGGAGGTCTCGATCCTGATCCTCTCGATGCATGACGATGACCGTTATCTGTTCGAGGCACTGAAGGCCGGCGCTTCCGGATACGTACTGAAGTCCCAGGCCGACACCGACCTGCTGGCGGCGATCCGGTCGGTCGAGCGCGGCGAGCCGTTCCTCTCCCCCGCCGCCCAGCAGGCCCTGATCAGGGACGTGCTGGAACGCGGCGAGCACAGTGAGTCCGAACTCACGCCGCGCGAGGAAGAGATCGTCAAACTCGTGGCCGAAGCCAATACCAGCCGGGAGATCGCCGAAATGCTCCACCTTTCCGAAAAGACCGTCGAAAACCACCGCGCCAATGCGATGAAGAAACTCGGCATGCGGGACCGGGTTGAACTGGTCCGGTACGCGATCCGGCAGGGGCTGATCGAGCCGTGATCGCAGTCCCCGCGCTCAGGGTAGGGCAGGGACGGCGAATTGCCTGACGCACCGAACTCCGAACGAGTGACGCTGGAACCCGGCCTCGACGTACTGATCCGCCCGATCCGGCCCGAGGACCGGCATCTGATGACCGCCGCCTTCGCCCTGCTCACGCCCGAATCGCGCTACCAGCGCTTTTTCGCGCCAGTAGAGCGGCTGACCGATTCCGACCTGGGCTACCTGACCGAAATCGACCACTCCCTCCACGAGGCTCTGGTTGCGGTCGACCCCGAAGACGGCAGCCTGGTCGGCGTCGCGCGCTACGTCTGCCTGCCGCCACCCGAGCAGCAGTCAGACGGCGAGAGCAGACCGGGCGAACCGGAGGAGCCAGATGAGACCGGAGCAACCTTTGAAAAAGGCGGCGTCGGCAAGCCTGGCCTGATCTCGCAACTGAACGAGGCCGAAGTGGCCGTAATCGTCGGTGAGCCCTGGCAGGGCAAAGGCCTGGCGACCGCCTTGCTCCAACGACTGGCGAAAAGGGCCAGTGAGGAGGGCGTCGACTACTTCGTGGCCCTGATCCTCGAGGACAACGACGGAGCCACCTCCCTGTTTCGCAACCTGGTCGCCAACGGCACCGAGGTCAGCGGCAGCGACCCCGGTCTGGTCGAGGTACGAATCGAACTTCCGGGACCGGAGGCTTTCTCGGAGTCGGTACTCGCCCGCGCTCTCGGCGGTTACGCCAAGGGCACATTGAGGGTGTCGCCCTGGCGTCGCCTCCAGCGTCGCCTCGCCACGAACAGACAACGACGCAGGGGCTGAATCCGGCTCCGCAGGCCCGGCTCAGGCCCAACCCGACTAACGGTGTAGGATTTAGATCGATGCTATTTTCGACCAAAGCCGAGTACGGCGTCCGCCTCATGGTTGAGCTCGGCCGCCAGCCAAGTTCCGTCCCTGTATCGCTCAACACGGTCGCCGAGGCCGAGCGCCTGCCGCTGTCTTATCTGGAGCACCTGGTCGCCAAACTGCGACGTGCCGGGCTCGTGACTTCGACCCGCGGAGCCCATGGTGGCTACAGCCTCGCCCATCCGGCCGAGGAGATCACGATGCTGGAGGTGGTCGAGGCGCTCGAAGGCCAGATCGCACCGATGGAGTGCTTCCACGAATCACCGGAAGGCAAGGTTCTGTGCTCGCATGAGGGCCAGACCGACCGGAACTGCGCGACCAAGCTGCTCTGGACCCGGGTCCAGGGAGGCGTCAACAAGGCCCTTCAGGGGACGACGCTGGCCGACCTGGTCGAATTCTCCAAGCCCGCAGACGAGCGCTCGACGTCCGTCGCCACGCCGGCCTGAACAACCCCTCGAAACAGAAGAAACGGAGCCACGTCAATGGCAGAGCTTGAAATCAAGAACCTTCATGTGAGCGTCGACGACAAGGAGATCCTGCGCGGACTCGACCTGACCGTCGAGAAGGGCAGAATCCACGCGCTGATGGGCCCGAACGGCTCCGGCAAGTCGACTCTGGCCAACGCGATCATGGGCCACCCCGCGCTCGAGATCACCGAAGGCTCGATTCACTTCAACGGCGAAGACATAACCGAAGCGGCTCCGGACGACCGTTCGCAGGCCGGCATCTTCATGGCCTTCCAGTACCCGGTGGCGATCCCCGGCGTCGCGGTCAGCAAGTACCTGCGCATGATCCTCAATGCCCAGCGCGAAGCTCGCGGAGAGCAGCCGCTGAAGATCAAGGATTTCGCTGCCCAGGCCCGTGAGGCGATGGATCTGGCCAACATCCCCCAGGACTTCTCCAGCCGCTACCTCAACGACGGCTTTTCCGGCGGTGAGAAGAAGCGCATGGAGCTGCTCCAGCTGGCGCTGCTGAAGCCGCAGATCGCGGTTCTGGACGAGACCGACTCCGGTCTTGACATCGACGCCCTGCGCACCGTCGCCGACGGCATCAACAAGTTCACCGGCCCCGACATGGGCGCCTTGGTCATCACCCACTACCAGCGACTGCTCCACATGGTCGAGCCGGACGTCGTCCACGTCATGTTCGACGGGCGGATCGTCAAAGAAGGCGGCGCCGAGCTGGTCGACCAGCTCGAAGCCGAGGGTTACGGGTGGATCAAGGAGGAGGTCGAGGCAGGGGCCGTATGAGCCCCGCGGCCCCGTCTTCGGCGACTTCCCCGGCCATGGTCGGCGACAGGTCGCTGGAGTCGATCCGGGCCGAGTTCCCGATCCTCTCGCGACAGGTCCAGGGCGCGCCTCTTTCCTACCTCGACAACGGAGCAACGGTCCAGAAGCCGACCGCGGTGATCGACGCGGTCGACGAGTACTACCGCGAGCACAACTCGAACGTTCACCGCGGTGCCCACACCCTGTCGGCCGAGGCGACCGCGCTGTATGAAGGTGCGCGCACCCGGGTGGCCGGCCTGCTCGGCGCGAGTCCGCGCGAGATCGTCTTCACGAAGAACGTGACCTCGGCGATCAACCTGGCCGCCCAGGGCTGGGGAGCAGACAACCTCGGTCCCGGCGACCGGATCGTGCTGACCGAGATGGAGCACCACGCGAACATCGTGCCGTGGCACATGATCGCCAGGAGGACCGGCGCCGTGCTCGACTGGGTCGGCATCGACGACGAAGGCCGGCTGGACCGCGAAGCGATGAGCGCAGCGATCGCCCGGGGGCCGAAAGTGGTGACCATGACTCACGTCTCCAACGTGCTCGGCACGGTTCTGCCAGTGGCAGAGGTCGTGGCCGAGGCCAAAGCTGCCGGTGCCCTGACCCTGATCGACGGTGCCCAGGCGGTGCCGCGAATGCCGGTCGACGTGCGGGAGATAGATGCCGACTTCTACTGCTTCACCGGCCACAAGCTCTACGGCCCGACCGGGATCGGCGTGCTCTACGGCCGTCGGCAGGTGCTCGACGCGATGGAGCCTTTCGAAGGCGGCGGCTCGATGATCAACAAGGTCAGCAAAGATCAGATCACCTGGGCCGAGGCCCCGGCCAGGTTCGAGCCGGGAACTCCCCCGATCGCCCAGGCCGCAGGGCTGGGTGCGGCGGTCGAGTGGGTCGAAGGAGTTGGCCTCGAAGCGATCGGGGCCCACGAGCGGGAACTGACCGCCTACGCCCTCCCCCGCCTTGCCGATGTCCCGGGCATGACCATCTTCGGCCCCCCGGACACAACCGATCGCGAAGGCCTGATCTCCTTCGAGATCGACGGCATCCACCCCCACGACGTCTCCGAGATCCTCGACCGCCACGGCGTTGCCGTCAGGGCCGGCCATCACTGCGCCCAGCCCCTGATGAAGCGGCTCGGTGTGATCGCCACCACCCGGGCCAGCTTCGCCGCCTACAACACCACCGAAGAGGTCGACCGCCTGATCGAAGGCCTCCGCGACGCCCGCCGAATCTTCGGCCTCTGAGCAGACCTTGGCCGGCGTACTTGTAGCGCCGGACTCGTTCAAGGGCACGTTTACGGCCGCGCAGGTTGCCGAAGCGATGGCCCGTGGCCTGAGCGGCGGCGGCAGTGCCGGAGCAATGTCCGACGTCGACCTCTGTCCGGTGGCCGACGGCGGAGAAGGCACCGCCGAAGTGCTGATGGAGGCGCTCGGGGGCAGCTTCGTTACGGCTTCAGCGAGCGACCCGCTCGGCCGCCCGATCGAATCTGGCTTCGTCCTGCTAGGCGACGAAGAGACAGCGGTTGTGGAAACCGCCGGCGCCAGCGGTCTGACCCTCGTCGGCGAAGGCGAGAGGGACGCGGTCGCGGCCTCCACATTCGGGACCGGGGAACTGATCGTCGCGGCGGCCCGATCGGGTGCCAGCCGGATCCTGCTGGCGGTCGGCGGCACCGCGACCTCGGATGGTGGCCACGGCGCGATCGGAGCGATCGAGTCCGGCGGCGGGCTCGGCGGAGCCGAACTGATCATCCTCGCCGACGTTGAAACAGCCTTCGAGGATGCAGCGATCGTCTTCGGCCCACAGAAGGGTGCGTCACCGGCTCAGGTGGATCTGTTGACCGACCGCCTCGTCGAGATGGCGGCAGACCTCCCCCGCTCTCCGCTTGGCCTGCCTCGCATGGGAGCCGGAGGGGGCATCGCCGGCGGACTGTGGGCAAGCTACGGCGCCGAAGTCGTTTCCGGCGCCGGCTATTTGCTCGAAGCAATTGATTTCAACCACCGCCTGGCCCGAGCCGACTGTGTACTGGTCGGGGAAGGGCAACTGGACAACCAGTCGCTGAACGGAAAAATCGTCGGCCAGATCCTCCAACGGGCGATCCGGGCGGACGTGCCCTGCCACGCAATCGTCGGCCGCTGCGAGCTCGACGAGGACGAGGTCCGTAGGGCCGGTTTCGACAGCTTGAAGGCCGCCGGGACCCTTCGGGAGATCGAGATCGCAGCGAGTCTTGCGGCGGCCGCTCGAGTCCGCAGACCCCGCTGAGCCACGCTCGCGGCTATCCGGCCTGGCCCCCTACGGGCCTCAGCCGGTGCAGGGGCGATCGGCCACTACCCGGCAACCGATGTCCTGAAGAGTGAGGATGGTCTTGATGTACCGGGCCGCGACCCCGGCGGTCAGCCCGGCCGGGGAAGCCTCGACCCAGTACTCGACGCTGTCGCCGCGGCCGAACCAGGCGGCACCGGGACGTCCGCTGGTGATGTTGCCCAACTTGTCCGGGCCCGGACCGAACGAGAAGACGAACCTGTTGAGGTACCCCCGCGCAGTCCGGACCGTTCCCGCAACTACTCCCGGCCGCGACGGGTCCTCCGGCGCAAATGCGATGTCGAGACCCGCAAGGACCACACTCTGCCGGAACTCGGCGGCGTTGTCAGCCTGCGTCGCGGCTGAACATCCACTGAGCAACAGAAGTGCGCCTACTGCGATCAGCACCAGGAACCCGGGGCGAAGACCGGAGTAACTCCATGCGGCACCGGAGATCCGGTCGCGGCTATGTATTACGGGGCTGATCACGTGCGCAAGCATGTCAAGTTACCGACCCAAAGGTTCAGATACGCTCGGTCGCGTGGAAGAGCTATATCGCGAACAGATTCTTGAGCACTACAAGCGACCGCGAAACTTCGGGGCGATCGAAAACCCGGACCTTGAGTTCGAGGACACCAATCCCTTCTGTGGCGACGAGCAGCACATGACGATCCGGCTCGACGAAAACGACCGGGTGGCTGAAGTGATGTTCGACGGCAAAGGCTGCGCGATCTCGACCGCGGCGACCTCGATGCTGACCGACGAGCTGATCGGAAAGAGCCGTGACGAGCTGATCCTGCTGCCGAAGGAGTTCGTTCTGGACCTGCTCGGAATCGATATCTCGGCCACCAGGATGAAGTGCGCGCTGCTCGGTCTCAAGGTTGTCAAGGGCGCCAGCCTGGGCAAGACCGCCGACTGGGATGACGCCGGCGACGAGGGTGACCCGGCGCTCGCCGATCAGGTCTGATCCGACCGGGTCCGGTCCGATCTGGCAGCATCGCTCCGATGGCTGACGAGCAGACAGACGTGCCGCTGGCACCGTTGACCACCCTCCAGGTCGGAGGACCGGCCGAACGGCTGGTGAGTGCAGGAGCGCGGGAGGAGCTGATCGAGCTCGTCACCGCCGCGGACCGTGCGGGTGAACCGGTCCTGCTGCTTGCCGGCGGGAGCAACGTTGTGATTGCCGACGAGGGCTTCCGGGGCACCGTGATCCGGGTTGATACACGAGGCATGGAGCGGCGATTCAACGACGCCGGACAGATGGAGATCACGGTCGAGGCTGGCGAGCCGTGGGACGCCCTGGTGGCCCACGCGGTAGCCGACGAACTGGCCGGGATCGAGTGCCTCTCGGGCATCCCCGGGTCCACCGGGGCCACCCCGATTCAGAACGTCGGTGCCTACGGGCAGGATGTTTCTTCGACGATCAGATCGGTGACTGTGCTCGATCGAGAGTCCGGTGAGATCCTTGAGATGCCAGCTGACGACTGTGGCTTTTCCTACCGGTCGAGCCGGTTCAAGGGTGGCAGCGAATTCGTCGTCCTGGCCGTCACGTTTGCCCTGAACCCCTCACCCGAGTCCGAGCCTGTGCTGTACGCGCAGCTGGCCGACGCACTCGACATCGACACTGGAACGCGCGCGCCCCTGGCGGCGGTGCGGGAAACCACCCTGGAGCTGCGCCGCTCCAAGAGCATGGTTCTGGATCCCGACGACCCGGACTCGGTCAGCGCCGGGTCCTTTTTCACCAACCCGGTCCTCACCCTCAGCGAATCGGTTGAACTCGAACGCCGGGCGACAGAGCTGCTCGGCCCGGACAGCTCCCCCCCGGCCTGGCCGACCCGGGACGGGCAGGTCAAGACCTCGGCCGCCTGGCTGATCGAGCATTCCGGCTTTTCGAAGGGCTACGGCGGCGGTCCGGTCGGCCTTTCGCGCAACCACACCCTCGCCCTGGTCAACCGCGGCGGCGCGAGCACGGCCGAGCTTGTCGCCTTCGCCCGCGAGATCGCCGACGGGGTGCGCCTCACCTTCGGGGTCAGTCTCACCCCCGAGCCGGTTTTCGTCGGTCACTCCTGGTGATCGGCCGGATCGGCTTCTTCATCGCCGCGCCGCATCATCTCGATGAATATCGCCGCGAGTCCGAGCAGGATGAAGGTCGCCACGAGCAGGCTTGCGAAGATCGCCATCGGGAACTCGCTCTGACCTGACCAGACGAGCGTGCCGGTCAGTTCGGCCGGCTGCCCGTCGACCTCCAGCGGCACATTCCAGTTGCGTAGCGTCTGCGGCTGCTGGAGATCCTCGATACCCGGCGGTATTCCTTTGCTCATCTGCATGGGTGCGCTTGTCATACCAGGTGAGCGTGCCGTCATCGGACTGAAGTTCCCACTCGGGTGGAGCCGACGGGTCAGCTGAAGGATCGACCGCCGCACGGGCGTAGCGATCCTGGTTCAGGTAGAAGGCACGGCGACAGTGAGTTCAGATAGACCCGGCCGTCGGGATCGATCTTTCCGTACGGCTCATCGTCATAGCCCTCGACGACCACGACCTTGCCGCTGTTGTTTCGCAGCCGCAGCCGAGCGTCGTAGTCGAGCATCTCGAACTCGATCCCGGTCCCCAGGGCCGCCGGCAGGATCGCTTCGGGAATTGATTCGAAGTCATGCGACGAGGCTTTGTGGGCCTGCGCCGGCGCGGTTGGCAGACCGGCGAAAAACAGCAGAACTGCCGACGCCGCGAGCAGCGCCGAAAGGAGTGCTTTCCGTCTGGCCATAGTCACGGTAAGCGGCCGGAACCTACTGGCCGGACCCGGCAGACCCGGAAACGTACTCGGCGATCTGCTGTTCCTGCTCACCCGAGACCAGCCCCGCCGGCATCGCGCCTGAGCCGGCTCCTCCGTTCTGAATTGCCGCCGCGACCAGGGCAGCATCGGGCTGGAGATCGTCAAGGTTGGGGCCCGCTGTGCCAGACGTACCGGCGCTGCCAAGGGTGTGGCAGGAGCCGCAGTTGGTCGCAAACAGCGTCTCCCCGGGACCCGCCCCTGCCGGATCCTGGGCCGGCTTTTCAGCGACCGGTCCGGGTGCCTTCGCCACACCGGGGACGTCGGCATTGTTCTTGCCGATTTCAAAGGCGGCGATCATCGCCGCCAGCACCAGGCATCCGATCGCAATGCCCGCAAGCCAGGCCTGAACGGTTCGGCTCTCTCCAGCATTCTCGTCGTCGGCCACTTCCTTACCTTCTTCCTTTTTCAGTTTGTTCTTGCATCGATCAGCCTCCCGTTACTCCAGCGGCGAACATGAGCGCCATGCCGACCCCGGAGAGCAGAACGGTCCAACCGGCAACCCGGCCGAGCGCGCATGCGCCAAGCCCCGTCACAAACCCGAGAATCAGGACCACGAAGTGGTACGAGGCATGAAGAAAGTCGTTTGTCTCGAGGTCCGAGTAGATCGCAGGAATCATGAAAAGCATCATCAGGGCCGGCACCAGTACGACGAGCAGAAAGCCGAAATTCGTGAATCTCGGGGCGATTCGCTTGATCAGGCTGGGAGAGGACCCGACCGCGGCGGCCAGCATTGCGCCGATGAAGAACTGGACCGCGTGGGCCAGGTGGTGGAAACCGACCGTGACCGTGGAAGCGTCGGAGACCGGCGGGAGAAATACGAACGACGCAGCCACCGCCATGCCGACCGCGGTGGCGATGCCGAACGGCGTCTTGATCAGCGGTTCCGATCCTCGACCGAGGGCCATGTCAGCCTCGATCGATCCACCGGCGATGGCCGGCGCGTCTTCCTGTGCGGACGGCTCCCCGCGACGGGCCCACGCAGTGCGCCCGAGCGAAACGAACTCGGCCAGCAGCATGAAGAAGCCGACCAGGAATACGACGATAAAGAGCGAGGCGATGAGGCTTTGGAACTCGGTTCCAATCGGATGCACCGCCCAGCGCCTGGGAATGCCCATTGCCCCCGAGACATACCAGGTGTAGATGAACCCATACCCGCCACCGACCATCAGCGCCGGCGCCCAGATCGTGGTCCGGCGGCTGGCGACCCGGCCGGCGGATCGCTCGAGCAGATACGAAATCAGGGCCATCATCCACAGCCCGATTCCCATCATCAGATAGTTGTGGAAGTGGGCCGGCACCCAGAGCGTGTTGTGGAAGCGGAAGTTGATCGGGATCAGCGAATCGATCACCGCTCCGGCGCCGCCGATGGCCCATCCGGCGAAACCGAGGTAGAGCAGCACCGAGGTCAGGGTCCAGCGATAACGAGAGCCCCAGATCAGCATCATGCCCGTGTAGATGGTCACAACGGCGACCGGAATCGCAGCGGCTGAAGAGGCCACCAGTGCGATCATCTGCGGCGCGCCGGGCTGGACGAAGTCCATGTAGAGGTGGTGCCCGTAGGCGGTCATCACGAAGACGATCGTGAACAGCCAGCCGATCACAACCGGCTTCGAGATCTTCCACTGGCGTCCCGCGTAAAGCGGCACCAGCACGTAGATCATCCCGGCCGCCAGATAGATGATCAGGTTGGCGATCGTATGGCCGAAGAAGTAGGTGAGGTTCTTGGCCCACAGCGCATCGAGTGCAACGTCGCCGTCAATCGTGTGATCCAGCAATGCCATGACGATCGTCATGCCGACGGCGCTGCAGATGATCCCCTGGAAGGCCACGGCAGTCGCGGCGATGACCTGCGGCGGCGGCCCGTTCTGGTCCTTTCCGCGAAGCCATCTCACGCCAAGGGCCCCGCTGAGACCTCCGTAGGTCTGCGTCGTGGCCTTCAACACATCGATGCAGTAAACGAAGAAGCCGATCCCGACCAGCCCCATGCCGATGATGAATGTGACAGCGGACCAGGTTGGCCACTGTCCCGCGGCATAGAAGGGAAGCGGGAAGAGGAAGGTCCAGCCGGCCGCGAAGCCGCCGATCAGGACGGCGATCACGATCAGCACGGCGCCGGCGACTATCGATGCCCAGCTCGCAATCGCCCGACCGAAGTTGATTGCCGGGACCACGGCCCTGACCACGAACCAGAGGCCGCCCATCATCGAAAGCAGCGCACCGGCGAGCATGCCGGCCGCGTGAAGCGTCATCAGGCGGTAGAACCAGATCGGAGGAAGTCCGAGCATGTCCGCCTGATCCAGGCGCATCACCAGTCCGATCACCGCCATCAGCGTGAACAGCGCCAGACCGGTGCCACCGAACAGCCAGCCGACCTTCTTCTGCTGGCCGGATGTGCGCGGATTCAGCGCTTCCCCAAGGGGATGAAGAACCTGTCCTTCAGCCTCCTGGGCGACCGCCTGACTCACGGGGTAACCTCGAATTCCCGCAGCATGTCGTGGTGTTTGAATCCGCAGTATTCGAGGCAGGCGATCATGTAGGTGCCCGGCTCCTCGAGGGTCAGATCAAGTTGATTCGTATAGCCGGGCATCGCCTGGACGTTGCCGATCAGGACCCCCTCGGGGTCATAGACACCGAAGCCATGATTGACGTCGACCGATGTCACGTCAAACCTGACCTCACTGCCGGCGGGGATCGTTTCCGGACTGAGCGACCAGTAGAAGAGCCCTCCGCTCACCCGCACGGTCGCGGTGCCCTTGGCATCGCCCGGGTAAGGCAGAAAAAAGAGCGCAAGTACGACACCCGAGGTAAGCAGCAGGGCAAGAAAGCCCAGCCAGTACCGCCGGAGGCGATAGCCGGTGCTGGTCACCTGCTCAAACTCGACGTTGTGCTTTGCCTGGCGCGCCACCAGCACAAAGATCGCGACGAGCGACGCGGTCACCACCAGAAAGGCGGCCAGGACAGCAAGCTGAAACCCTCCGAGACTGACTTCCATGCTCTCCTCTGGTGGACGGACAAAGGGACTGCTGAAGCTCTGGCGATCACTTTACACAATTTTTATGTAGAAAGTTGCAAGTCGTCAGGGGATGGTCGGCCGGAGAAGGGATGCCCTGCGCGGACCGCCTCGCCGAGCGGCTCGAATGGCTATCATTCAATTCCGACCAGCACCATCGGCTTAAGTAACGCCTGACACACACATGAGCACCGAAGAGACCACAACCATCATCGTCTGCCCGGCTTCCGATCTGGGGCCGGGCGAGCGCGTGATCATCGAGCACGAAGACGAGCCGATTGCGGTCTTCAACGCCGGAGGAGAACTCTTCGCGATCGAGGATCGCTGCTCGCACGACGACGGCCCGCTTGCCGAAGGCGAGTGGAGCCCGGCCGACTGCACGGTCGAATGCCCGCGCCACGGCTCGCTCTTTGACCTGCGCACGGGCAAACCCAAGACTTTGCCGGCCTACCAGCCGGTCCGCACTTTTCCGGTCGAGATAATCGACGAGAACATCACCCTGGAGGTCTGATCAGTGGCTACTGCCGAAGCACTTGCCGAGAAGAAGAAAGTCGAAGGGATCAACTCCGACTACGAGGAGAAGTTCGGCTTCCACGATCCCGAGTCCGGTTACGCCTACAAGGCGCCCAAAGGTCTGAACCGCGAGATCGTCGAATCGATCTCCGACTACAAGAACGAGCCCGAGTGGATGCGGGAGTTCCGCCTCAAGGCCTACGAGACCTTCGAGAGCAAGCCGACCCCGCAGTGGGGCGCCGATCTCGACCAGATCGACTTCGACGACATCCACTACTTCGTCCGTGCCTCGGAGAAGAACAGCCGGGACTGGTCAGAGGTACCCGAGGACATCAAGAACACTTTCGACCGGCTCGGCATCCCCGAGGCCGAGCGCAAGTTCCTGGCCGGCGTCGGTGCTCAGTACGAGTCCGAGGTCGTCTACCACCAGGTCAATGAGAAGCTTGAGGCTCAGGGCGTGATCTTCACCGACATGGACACCGCGCTGCGCGAGCACGAGGACCTTCTCCGCGAGTACTGGGCGACGATCATCCCGCCCAACGACAACAAGCTGGCAGCGCTGAACTCGGCGGTCTGGTCCGGCGGTTCCTTCGTCTACGTGCCGGCAGGGGTCAAGGTCGAGATGCCTCTCCAGGCCTATTTCCGCATCAACACGGAGAACATGGGCCAGTTCGAGCGCACCCTGATCATCGCCGAGGAGGGCTCGGACGTCCATTACATCGAGGGCTGCACCGCCCCGGTCTACTCCTCGGACTCGCTGCATTCGGCAGTGGTCGAAATCGTCGCCAAGCCGGGTGCCCGGGTTCGCTATACGACCGTCCAGAACTGGTCGCAGAACGTCTTCAACCTGGTTACCAAACGGGCGATCGCCGAAGAGAACGCGACCATGGAATGGGTCGACTGCAACCTCGGCTCCAAGGTCACCATGAAGTATCCGGCGATCTACCTGACCGGCAAGGGAGCCCACGGCGAAGTGCTGTCGATCGCTTTCGCCGGCGAGGGCCAGCACCAGGATGCCGGCGCCAAGATCATTCACGCCGCACCCGACACCACCTCTTCGGTCTTTTCGAAGTCGATCTCCAAGGACGGCGGCCGGTCGACCTACCGGGGCCTGCTGGAGGTAGCCGACGGAGCGACCGGCACCAGGTCCAAGGTTGTCTGCGACGCGCTGCTGCTCGACGACAAGTCGGAGTCAGACACGTACCCGACCATCCGCATCGACGAATCGGATGCCGATATGGGCCACGAAGCCACGGTTTCAAAAGTCGGCGACGACATGCTCTTCTACCTTCAGAGCCGCGGGCTTTCCGAGGAAGAGGCTTCGAAGATGATCGTCAACGGCTTCATCGAGCCGGTTACGAAAGAGCTGCCGATGGAGTACGCGGTAGAGCTGAACCGTCTGATCGAGCTTCAGATGGAGGGAAGCATTGGCTGACGCGACGATCTCCGAACCGCGCTGGCTGGCCGAGCGCCGCCAGAAGGGCGCCGAACTGGTCGAAAGCCTCGCGCTGCCCGACCGGAAGAGCAAAGGCTGGGAATTCACCAACCTGCGCAAGCTCAAGCTGGACAGCTACGAAGACGCCCCGGCTGATGTCGAAATCAGTGGTGGCAGTGACGACATTGTTGTCCTGCCCCTGGCTGACGCGCTCGCTGAGCACTCCGATCTGATCGGGGAGAAGCTCGGCTCGCTCGTACCTGCAGAGGATTTCTTTGTCGCCCGCAACGAGGTTTCCTGGGCAGACGGAATCCTGGTCTACGTGCCTCGCAATGTGATCTGTGAGGAACCGGTGAAAATCAAGCTGAACCTCGACCACGAAGGCGCCGCGGTCAACTGGCGCACATTGATCGTGCTCGAAGAAGGCGCTCAGGTCGAGGTCTGGGAAAGCTCTGTATCCGATACCGACGACACTTCCGCACTGCTGAACTCGGTCGTCGAGATCGCCGTGGGCGACAATGCCAACCTGCACTACATATCGACCCAGGACCTGTCCGAGAAAGCCTGGCTTTTCTCCTCGCAACGGGCGGAAGTCGGCCGCGACGGCAAACTCGACTGGGCCACTCTCGGTTTCGGCGGCGGCAACGGCAAGGTCCGAATGACCACGAATCTCGCCGGTCAGGGCTCTGAGGCCCGCGTTACCGGCGGCTATGCCAGCGGCAACCGCCAGCACATGGACTACGACACGCTGCAGGAGCACGCTGCCCCGAACACGGTTTCCGATCTCGCTTTCCGTGGCGTCCTGACCGATCACTCGACCGCCGTGTGGCGGGGAATGATCAAGGTCGACGAAGGCGCCCAGCAGACAGATGCCTTCCAGGAATGCCGCAACATGCTCCTTTCCACCGATGCGCATGCGGATGCGATCCCGGGACTCGAGATTCTGGCTGACGATGTCGCATGCACCCATGCCGCGGCGATCGCCCAGGTCGACAAGGATCAGCTCTTCTACCTCAACTCGCGCGGCCTCGACGAGGCCGATTCCAAGTCACTGGTGGTCGAGGGTTTCCTGCAGGCCCTGGTCGAGCGGCTGGGCGAAGGACCGGTCCGCGACGAAATCGCCGCCAGGATCGAACAGCGCCTCGAAGAGATTCTCTGACCCATTCGGATGCCCGGCGCCTCAGCTTCAACCTGAACCGAAACCCGGCACAGGATTGAAATCCTGATTCAGGGCCGGGGCACGGGCTCCGTCTTGTCGCAAGCGTCGACGGAAACCCGTAATAGACAGGGAAACCGTCGGCACTTGCCGGCGTTGCCGGCTGAGAAGGTGCGGTGTACGCGTCCGGTGTTCCCGCCGGGTGGGCTGGACGGGGCCTCCCGTTGGCTGCCCCGCGACGTTGCTACCGGGGATGCGGATGCCGTATTCTCTTCGAATACCCGTAATTCTGATATGGAATAAGGAGATTTGATTACTCACATGGCACTGCACCTTGGTGACACAGCACCCGACTTCACCGCAGAGACAACTGAAGGACCGATCAGCTTTCACGACTGGCTGGGCGATTCCTGGGGAGTCCTGTTCTCCCACCCGAAGGACTTCACCCCCATCTGCACCACAGAGCTTGGCTACATGGCAAGCGCGAAGCCCGAATTCGACGCGCGTGGCGTGAAGATCATCGGCCTCTCGGTCGACCCGCTCGGCAAGCACCACGAGTGGGCCAGCGACATCGCCGAGACCCAGGGCACCGCGCCTAACTACCCGATCATCGCCGACGCGGACTTCGCGGTCTCGAAGGCCTACGGCATGCTGCCAGCCGACGTTTCAGGCGATCCGGGCGACCGGACCCCGGCTGACAACCAGACCGTGCGAAACGTCTTCGTGATCGGCCCCGACAAGAAGGTCAAGCTGATCCTGATCTACCCGATGACCACCGGCCGCAACTTCGACGAGGTTCTCCGGGTGATCGACTCGCTGAAGCTGACTGCGGAGCATCAGGTGGCCACCCCGGTCAACTGGCAGAAAGGCGAGGACGTGTTCATCGCCGGTTCGGTTTCCAACGACCAGGCCCGCGAGATCTACCCGGAAGGATGGGAAGAGCCCCGTCCGTACATCCGGATCGTCCCGGAGCCGACCGCAGGCTAGTCCGGCTGGGCTGAATCTCGGCAGGCCCAAAGGCCGCTCACCCGTCGGGGTGGGCGGCCTTTGTTTGTAGCTGCCGCCCGGGCCGTACTGCTGGGCGCTTCGATCAGTTCCGGGTCAGGCGTTGGAGACCGAGAGCAGGAAGAGGCCGAAGCAGGTGAAGGCGACCATGACCGCGAGCATCCAGTACTGGGAGCGGGCGGCCTTGCGGTAGTCGCCCCAGTAGGTGATCGCGCGGTCGTGGGCGAGCACGAGGCCGGCCACGTGGCCGGCGAGCAGGGTCGCGACCTGGACGTACCAGACCAGTTCACTGTTGATCGCCCCGTAGTTGATGCCATAGGAGGCGGTGCCGAAAAGGTCGGTGGTGCCGGTGCCCAGCGGATCGGAGAGCAGGAATGTGAACTGGGCCTGCTCCTGGTAGACGAACAGGCTGAAGTAGTGGGCGGCGAGGTAGGCGAAGGCGATCGGGATCAGGGCGTGGCCAAATCCGCGCCACAGCTTTTTCCGGTCGGGGGCACCGGGGACCGTGCTCATGCCACGAATGCCGATCAGGTAGACGAGGGCGACGATTCCGATGCTGATCGCGAGGAAGACGGTGCTGGAAAGGCGTACCGAAGCGGTGGCCCCCAGTCCGGCGTCGGTGAACCAGGTGATCAACTGGTCGACTCCGCCCTTGAAGACTCCCTCCTGGGCACCGTCGAAAGTGGTGCTTCCGATCGAGCCGATGATCAGGGCGACTGAACCCGGGCCGGTGACCCAGCGCGTGGCCCCAGCGAGATATCGACGGACGCCGAGCACGCCGTCGCGTACCTCGAACTTGCCGATCGAGCCGAACATGCCGAAGTAGACGGCAAAGATCTCGCCATTCCTGAACCAGGCGTCACGGCCGAAGAGTGCAGTCATGGCAAGGGTGTAGGCCGTGTAGATGCTGGCCGCGAGGGCGACGTCCTCCGGGCTCACTCCGACCGCGACCTCTCCCCCCTGCCCGTGGATCAGCTCCAGCCAGACGAAGGCGACCACGCCGATGGCGGCCGGCCACCGGCCGAGCCATTCGGGGTAGGCGAGGTGCGACGGGGCGCGGCCGGCTATCCGGCGCCAGGCGAGCCCCACCGGAGTCGCGATGGCCTTCCAGGGATTGAAAGCGGAGAAGACATCCCCGAAAAGGACTCCGAGCAGGGGGAAACCGAGCCAGGAGGTGACGAAGATCAGAGTCAGCCCGATATTCCGGTCGGGTGCAGAGGTACCCTCGAAACCGGCGTAGATCGCCAACCCGAGGAGAAAGATGCCGATCGCGCCGCAGAGCATGCGTACCGGCAGTGAGGTGAGCACCGCGCCCAGCCGCGGAGCGGCCGGACGCCAGGTGTCATCCTCGTAACGAGCCTTGCGCCAGCTGGCGGAGAGCGCGAAGAACGAGACTATGAGTACTACCGAAGCTCCCCAGGCGAACAGCCAAGCCGGCAGGGGGATGTCCTCGCCGGCGGCGAGGGCGTGTGCGAGGGGTAGTTCGATCAGGAGGTGGTTACCCCGTCAAGCAGTCGCCAGTTGGCCTTGAACGCCTCTTCGGCGGCGGCGACAAGCTCGTCCTCGCTGAAGTCGTTCATGTACTTCTCGATCAGCTTGCGACCTTCGTCGGCGTGGTGGACATCCATCTTCTCGTGGACCGTGAAGTAGAGATTGCCCGGCGCGTCGTGGATGTCGTAATGGGCGGAGAGACCCTCTGACTTGGTCTTCGAGATCTCCGGCTGTCCGCTTTCGACCGCGTACAGGCGGGCGAGTTGGGTGCCGAAGCCGTCTTCGGTGGTCCAGGCTTCGATGCATTCGAGCGTTTCCGGGTTCGGTTCGGCACCGACCGTGCCACCGACCGCCTCGACGAAACCGTCCCACATCGCAATGTGATCATGCTCCTCGCGGGAGTGGGCCTCGAGGCCCGCGCGCTCTGCGGGCGGAGCGGCGGTTGCGACATCGGCGCTCATCCGGGCTACGGCCTCGGTGGCGTAGCGGTACTGGCCCGAGTAGTCGGCCAGTTCCTCGATGCTGAGTTCGCCGGCTGACCAGCGCTGGTAGAAGGGGTGCTCGAGCACGTTCCACTCGGTCCGTGCCTGCTCGATTCGGTCCCACATGTTCTCGCTCAAAATTGACTCCTGGTCAGGGGGCTGGGATGACGAGCATATCTGGCCGCGACCGTCGCCGACCGGGGAGAGGCGACGCCAGTGGCGGAAGCCTAGAATCCGGCCATCCTTCCGCTCCGAGACGACATCGCCATCCCTGACCTTCCCGCCGACGCGACCTGGGTCGGGGACGACCCCGGCAGGATGGCCGTACTCGCCTCCAAGGGGCCGGTGCTGGTCCATTTCTTCGATTTCAGCCAGCTCAACAGCGTGCGAACCCTGCCCTACATCCGGGAGTGGCATCGCCGCTACGAACCGCTTGGGCTGAGGGTTATCGGCGTCCAGGCACCCCGGTTTCCCTCGGGTGCGGAACCCGGGGCCGTGACCACCGGCCTGGGACGACTGGACATCGAGTTCCCGGTGGTAATCGACGATTCGCGCATCCTCTGGGAGTCTTACGGCTGCGAAGGCTGGCCGAGCCTGTTCCTCTGGGGACGCGGTGGCCGCCTCAAGTGGTTTCAGTTCGGTGAAGGCGAATACCGCTCGACCGAAGAGGCGATCCAGGCGGCGCTCGGCAGTCCGCCCGACCGCTGCAGCAGCGACGAGCAGGGCGCGGCCGAGGACCGCGAGCGGGCGGCGCAGCAGCCGAACCTGGAGATGCCTGAACCGATGGAACCGATCAGGCCTTCAGACGCCGAGGGAACACTGGTCGTGCCTCCCGGTGCCGAGCTGATGCCGGCCGGCGACCGGCCGTGGACCATCGCCGATGACGGCGACTTCATCGAGATCCAGTTCGACGGCGGCGGCATCCATGCAACTGCCGAAGGTGAAGGCGGGATCAGTCTGGTCCTGGACGGAAGCCCGGCCGGGACGGTCGAGATCGACGGACCCGGCCTCTACGAACTGGCCGAATACGAGTTCCACGGCACCCACCGGGTCGAGCTGACCCTGACCGGCTCGCCGGCGATCTGGTCGTTCAGCTTCTCGCCGGCTCCGGCCGGGTAGTCCGGGTCCGCCCGGCGCGCAGAGCCCGGACCCCGTTGCCGGTCGGCGGTGTTGGGGCAGGCCGCCGGTTCAGGAGGGGGCCATCGGGAGGCCCTTGCGGATCTCCTTCGGCAGCATGAAGCGGACCGACTCGTCGACCGTGCGCAGCTCGGAGACATCGGTCACGCCGAGATCGCGGAAATACTGGACCAGGTCCTCGACAAGTTCCTCGGGAGCGCTGGCGCCGGATGTGATGCCGACGGTCTCGATGCCGTCCAGCCATTCCGGCTTGACCTGGGTGTGGTTGTCGATCAACCAGGACTCCGAGCCGTGGTCGCGGGCGACCTCGACCAGCCGGTTCGAGTTCGAAGAGTTGGTCGATCCGATGACCAGGACGAGGTCGCACTCGCGGGCGAGCTGCTTGACAGCGATCTGGCGGTTCGTGGTGGCGTAACAGATGTCTTCGCCCTTGGCGGTGACAATTCCGGGGAAGCGTTCGCGCAGCCGGGCGATGATCTCGGCCGTCTCGTCGACCGAAAGCGTGGTCTGGGTGATCAGGGCGACGTGGTCGGGGTCGTCGAGCACGAGACGGTCGACTTCCTCGACCGTCTGGACCAGGACGATGCTCTCGGGTGCCTCGCCCATGGTGCCCTCCACTTCCTCGTGACCCTCGTGGCCGACCATGACGATCGTGTAGCCGTCGGCCGCGAACTTGCGGGCTTCGACGTGGACCTTGGTCACCAGCGGACAGGTTGCGTCGATCGTGCGCAGGCTGCGGGCCTTCGAGTTTTCGTGGACCACCGGGGCGACCCCGTGGGCGCTGAAGACGACGATCTCGCCTTCGGGTACTTCGGTCTCCTGGTCGACGAAGATCGCCCCGCGCTCGGCCAGCTGCTCGACCACGTGCTTGTTGTGGACGATCTCCTTGCGCACGTAGATCGGGGCGCCGTGTTCGTCGAGCGCCTTCTCGACCGCCTGCACTGCACGATCGACACCGGCGCAGTACCCGCGCGGCGCGGCGAGGATGAGTTTTTCGATACTTGTAGTCGCAGTCGGGGCCATATGTGAAGGGTACCCACAGTAAGGTCCGGGCGGAATCCGAAACTGGAAAAACGATGAAACCACCGACAAACCATCTCGACCGACTCACCGCGATCGACGCCTCGTTCCTGAGCAACGAGTCCGACAGCACTCACATGCACATAGGTGCGGTGCTTATTTTCGAAGGTTCGGCACCGAAGTACGACGACTTCGTCGACCACGTCGAGTCGCGCCTGCCTTATGTGCCGCGGTACCGCCAGAAGCTGATCTACCCGCCGCTGGACGCCGGCCGGCCGCTCTGGGCCGACGATCCCGCCTTCAACCTCTCTTTCCACATGCGCCACACCGCGCTGCCGTCTCCCGGTGACGACAAGGAGTTGATCGCCCTCGCCAACCGGGTCTTCTCGCAGGGACTCGACCGGACCCGTCCCCTGTGGGAGATGTGGCTCGTCCAGGAGCTCGCCGACGACCGTTTCGCCGTGCTGATCAAGAGCCACCACGCCATGATCGACGGCGTGTCCGGCGTGGACATCGGCACAGTGATCTTTGACGTCACCCCGAACCCCGAACCGAGCGCGCCGATCGAGGAGTGGGAGCCTTATCCGGAGCCCAGTTCGGTCGACCTGCTGAGGCGCAGCGCTTCGGAGCTGGCGGCCACCCCGGTCAACCTGGGCGAACGGCTGATCAAGGCGATCCGACGACCCGAATCGGTCATCGACCGGATCAGCGACCAGGCCGAAGGCCTGTCAGAGGTCGCGCGTGCATTCGCCGATTCGGCACCCGAGGTCCCGCTCAACGTGGAAATCGGACCGCACCGGAGGATCGCCTGGGTGCGGGCTGATCTCGCCGACTTCAAGAAGATCAAGGACGCCTTCTCGACCACCGTCAACGACGTCGTGCTGGCGATTGTCGCCGGATCGGTCCGCGACTGGCTGATCGGCCGCGGTGTGCCCACCGAAGAGCTTGAACTGCGGGCGATGGTCCCGGTCTCGGTCCGCGGAGAGGACGAGCGTGGCCAGCTCGGCAACAAGCTGGCCACAATGCGAGCTCCGCTGCCGGTGTACGAAGCGGACCCGGTCGCGCGGCTGGAGATCGTCAGCGCCTCGATGGACGGTCTGAAGCAGTCCAAGCAGGCGCTCGGCGCCGAGGTGATCGCCCGGCTGAACGACTTTGCTCCCCCGACGCTGCTGGCCCAGGCGGCCCGCCTGACCTTCTCTACCCGGTTGTTCAACCTGCTGGTGACCAACGTTCCCGGGCCGCAAATTCCGCTCTACGTGCTCGGCCGGGAGATGAAGGAGTCCTTCCCGATCGCCTTCCTGGCCAAGAACCACGCCCTCGCCGTCGGAGTCATGAGCTACAACGGCCAGGTCAGCATCGCCCTGATCGGCGACTACGACGCGATGCCCGACCTGAAGCTGATCTCCGACGGGCTCAGCTCCGCGCTCGACGAGCTGCTCGAAGCCGCCGCCTGAACTCCGGCCGCAACCGGGAGCCGTGGTCAGATGCCCAGCGCTTTGATGACGCCACGGAGGATGAGTGGCGCTCCGAGGGAGCCGATCAGGACCGTCGTCAGCTGCCTTCCGTGATTGCTGATCAGGGCGGAGAGCCAGTCCAGGCCGCGCCGGGCGGGTCCCGGTGCGACGTACCAGCGCGGCCGGAAGCCACGCCGGTGCCCTGCCGGCCCGAGCAGCCCGCACATCATCCGGAGCGGTTCGTCGACGTGGTGGAAGAAGCCCTTGTAACCGTCACAGAGATAGCTTGAGGCCAGGTTCACCCTCGGGTGTGTCGATAAACCTGTCTTTCGGGCACCCGCCGTGGCAGGCAAAGCGCACATCGCACCCGCGGCAGTACTTCGGCAACAGGGTCTTCTTGTTTCGCCCGAACTTCCGCTGGCGCGCCGAACCGACCAGGTCGACCATTTCATGGTCGGCGATGTTGCCGAGCAGATAGTCCGGTTCGACGAAGTGATCGCATGAGTACAGGTCGCCGTTGTGCTCCATCGCCAGCGCCCCGCCGCCGGTTTCGGAATCGATGCAGAGGCTGGGCGGCTCGCCGTACCCGTTGGCCAGGGCGACGTCGAACATCTGCACGTAAACCCTGCCGATGTCACGACGGACCCACTCCTCGAAAATGTCAATCAGAAAGCGACCGTATCCCTCGCCGGAGATCGACCTTCCCGTAACGACGTCGCCCTCCTGGACGTAGAGCGGCCGATCCCGCCACGACGACCACGGCACAGTGCCGTCGTCTGCGGCATCGGGGACGCGTTCGATGATCGGAATGAACTGGATGAACTCCGCGTCCAGCTCATCGCGCAGAAAGCAGTAGACCTCACGGCCGCGGTCGGCGTTCGCCGCGTGGATCTGGTCAGCACGTTCCAGCCGACTTTTGCGGCGCGCAGGAAGTCGAGCCCACGGATGACCTGGTCGAAGCTGCCGCTGCCTCCACGGGTCACGCGGTAGGCGTCGTGGATCTCCCTGGGTCCGTCGATCGATATGCCGACCAGGAAGTCGTTTTCTTTGAAGAACTGAGCCCATTCCGCATCGAGCTTGGTTCCGTTGGTCTGGATCGTATGCTGGGCACGCTGGCCCGGTTTCAGGTACTTCCTGGTTATTTCGATCGACTTGCGAAAGAAGTCGAGGCCCATCAGCGTCGGCTCGCCGCCCTGCCACGCGATCGTCACCTCTTCCACCCGGGAGTGAGCTTCGATCAACTGGCGCAGATACGAGTCGAGGGTGTCCTCCGACATGCGAAACCGGCTGTCGGGATAGAGCATCTCCTTGGACAGGAAGAAGCAGTAGTCGCAGCTGCTGAGCGTCCCTGCACCTGGAAATCATCGATCGCCTCGTTTCGGACCCAAGAACCTTCCACTTCCGATACGGCCTACCCCGGCTACCCGCACCGTGAGGGTTGATCAACGCCGCGCAGCGGGCAACCCTCCGGCGAACCCGCTCTGAGCTCAGAAGCCGAGGGCGAACTTGGCGTCTTCGGTCATCATCTCCGGTGTCCAGGGCGGGTCGAAGATCATCTTCGGGTAGACGTCGCGAACTCCGTCGAGGTTGCCGACGAACTCCTTCATCTGCTCGGAGACCTGGGGCCCGATCGGGCAGGCAGGCGTGGTCAGGGTGAAAGTGACGTGGACGTCGGGTGCTTCGATCTCGACACCGTAGACGAGGCCGAGGGAGACGAAGTCGAGGCCGAGCTCCGGGTCGATCACCTCTTCCAGTGCCTCGAATACTTCTTCTTCGGAGGGCATTGCCGACTTCTCTTCGATTGTGTTCTGCTCTTCGGACATGTGCCCATCGTAGCCTGACCGGGCCTCGGGCAGGCGCGGCAGCGGGAGAGGGCAAAGCCGTAACCTTGGCTCATGTTCGTTTTCATCCTGGCCCTGCTGATCGTCTGGCCGATCGCCGAGATCTACCTGATGGTGGTCGTCTCGCAGGCGATCGGCTTCTTCTGGATGCTCACCCTGATCTTCCTCTCGGCGGTCGGCGGGATGCTGGTCCTGCGCCACCGCGGCAGAGTCCACTGGCAGCGGCTTCGCGGCGCGGTAAGCGATCGCAGGCCTCCGGCGCGCGAGGCCTTCGACGGAGTGATGATCACCACCGGAGCAGCGCTGCTGATCATTCCGGGCTTCATCACCTCGGCGATCGGCCTGCTGCTGCTCTTCCCGCCGACCCGCTTTCTGCTGCGGATCACGCTCTTCTTCTTTTTCGCCAGCAGGTTCAAGGTTGCCACGACCACGGCCACCTGGACCGCGTCGCAGTACGGGGGCTACCGGGACAGGACGGCAGGAATACGACGTCGAAGGCGAGGCGGTCGACGTCACCGACCGCCCGGACGGCATGCCGCGGCAGCTTCCGCCGATCGAGGCGAAGGCGACAGAGAAATCCGAGGACCCGGGGACGACGCCGTGAAGACGCATTCGATCGAGATCGTCGACCCCGAAAGCGAGCTTTTTGTCAGCCTGACCGCAGGCGGTTCCGGCGCGATCATGCTCGGCCAGCACGTACTGGCCGCGGCGCCGATTCCCGAGACCGGCCTCGACGGTCTGGACGACGGGCCGCTGGAACTCGAAACGGAACGTGGCTCGCTGTCGGTGGTGATCGAGTCTCGTGGTGAGCCGATCCTGCTCGAAGGTGACCTGGCCGGCAAGCGCGAAGCGAGGCTGGTCAGCATCACCGGCGAGCTGCTCGAAGGCGAGCGCCGGATCGACCTGGACTGCCCCGGCGTGCTGCATGCCCGCGACGGCGCCTCCCCCGGCCCGTCGCTGACCCGCGACCTGACGATCGTGCTCTCAGACGGCGGGTTGATCTGCGTCGCAGCCCTGCGGGGCAGCGACGCGGACGCCCACGGCGACGAAGAGGCGATCGCCGCGATTTCGCACCCCGGCGGCTACATCGAGTTCGAACAGGCGCTTCTGTCGACCGAATACGACGACGCCGGCCGCCAGCGACGGGCAACGCTGGAGCTTTGGCCCGAGAGCGACGAGATCGCCGCGCTTCATGGTGCGGGCTCGGTCATATCCGGCTGCACCGCGAAGGTCGGCAACGCGACGATCAACACGGCGCTGTTCCGCTGGTCGCTCGACGGACACTCCGGCCTCGGCCGCTACGAGATCAGCTCCGCCGGCAGGAAGGTTGAAGGTTGAGCCGGATCGAGATGGTCATCTCCGACTTTGGCGGCGTGCTGACCACGCCGCTGGCTGAGTCCTTCATGGCGATCCAGAACTCGGTCGGGATCTCCCCGGAGCATTTCGGTCAGGCGCTGAAAAGCAGTGCCGAGACCACCGGCAAGAATCCGCTGTTCGAACTCGAATGCGGGCGGATAACAGACGACGACTTCACCGCTCAGATGTCGGACTCGCTTGAGCCGATCCTCGGCCACCGTCCCGAGTTCCGGGAGTTCGGCCTGACCTTCTTCGAAGCGCTCCACCCCAACGTGGCGATGATCGATCTGATCCGCGAGGTCAGGCGAAGCGGCTACAGGGCAGCGCTGCTGACCAACAACGTCAAGGAGTGGGAGCCGCTCTGGCGCTCGATGCTGCCGGTGGACGAGCTGTTCGAGACGGTGGTCGATTCGGGGTTCGTCGGCTGCCGCAAGCCGGACCCGCGGATCTACGAGCTGACCCTGAGCCGGGTCGATCTGCCGGCCGAAGCCTGCGTCTTCATCGACGACATGGAGATCAACTGCGAGGCGGCAGAGCAGCTCGGAATGCGGGCCATCCACTTCCGCGAGACGGCTCAGGTCAAGGCCGAACTGCGTGAACTGCTCGCGCTGGGCTGAAGCCCGGCCGAACTAGTTGTCGGAACCGATCCGGTCCCAGATGTAGAGCTCTACCGCTTCCGAAGCGAGGGCCATCAGCCGCTCCGGAGACAGCCAGCCGACCACGGTTTCCAGGGCGAGTTCCTCGGTCAGGCCTTCCTCCAGAACCTCTTCGCCGCGGAAACCGGCGGCAAGCTTGAGCGCTTCCCGGCGGTGCTCGCCCAGGGTTCCGAAGGCACCCATCAGGAAGTCCCGATTCGGCACCGGCTGGCCGAAATCCATCGAGCCGTGCCAGGCAGCGAGCAGCGAAAGGTCGTCCTGGTCGAGGTCGGCGAGCGCCCGGGCGTACTGGGCTTCGAGCTCCTCCTCCGGGATCTCGTCCACCCATGCACGAAGGGCCTCACCGAGCAGCTGGCGACGGGCCTCACGGCCGATCGAATCGGAAATCACATGAATCGCATCGGCTGGATCGACAAAACAGAGAGACACGGGCGGACCGTCCTTGTATCGGGGGCTTGCTCACCAATCAAGATAGCCCCGCCGCAGGACGCAAAAACGCGCACCCCAATGCCGCAAAATGGGGATTACCACTGACTTCTGTCAGATCCGGGAGCCGGTTCCGACACTAAGGTCTACCGATGCCACTGCACCTGATCCACGGACCCCCCAATACCGGCCGCACCGGAGCGGTCGAGAGCGCATTTGCCGAACTGATCAGGCGGGAGCCGTTGCTGGTGGTTCCAGGGGTTGACGATATTTTCGGCTGGGAGCGCCGTCTCACCTCCGGCAAAGGCGCGATGGTCGGCGGGCAGGTGGTCCACTTCCGTGACCTCTGCTCGGAAATCATCGCGGCCTCCGGTGCCGGCAAGCTGGACCTGGCAGGGGAACTGCAGCGTCTCGAACTGGTGAGTCAGGCGATCGGGGAGGTGAACCGGGACCTTGCCCGGAGAATGACCGAACAGCCCGGGATTGCCGGTGCTGTGCTTGAGCTGATCGATGACTTCAGGGCGGAGATGATCGACCCCGACACGCTTGAGGCGAAAGTGAGCGAGACCCCCCTTCGCCGGCTGCGATGGCTCGCCGACGGGTACCGCACCTATCTGGGCCTGCTGAAGAAGCGCGCGCTGACCGACGGTCCGAACGAGGTGTCGAGGGCACTCGGGCTGCTCTCTCCGAAGTGGGCCGAGCGCCCGCTTTTCATCGCGGGGTTCGATGACATGACCGGACAGCAACTCGAACTGATTCAGCGACTTGCAGTCGATCACGGCGCAGAGGTCACGGTCGCGCTCAGCTATGAAGCGGGAAACCCGGGACTCGAGATGAGCAACCGGCTGATGTCCGAGTTGCTTGAGATCAAGGACGCCACCCGGTTCACGGAGAAGGCGACCGGGCGCGGCGATGTAGCGGTGCCCCACAAGCAGGTGCTGCTGGATCTGGAGGCGAGGTTCATGCGGCAGGATCCGGATCAGTCAGAGGCCCTGCCCGCCACAGACCTGGTCAGCGTGATGCGCTCGTCCGGGGTGCGCAACGAGGCCGAGGCGATCGCGGCCGAGGTCGCAAAGCTGGTGTCCGAGGGCACGGATCCCGAGCAGATCGCCGTCGCGGTGAACGTGCCGGCCAGGAACGGTCCGATCATCCGCGACACGCTCACCCGCTACGGAGTGCCGGTGGCGCTGGAGAGCGAAACCGCCGTTCGCGAAACGACGGTCGGCGCGGCGATCCTGTCGATTCTCAAGGCGGCGCGGCCGGACGCCGGTCCACGGGCAGCTTTCGAGTGGCTTCGAAGCCCGCTCGGGCCCGATCCCGAACTGGTCGACCAGGTTGAACTCGCATCGGCCGTCGACTCGGACGGAACCGCAGATGCGGTGTTCGCCAGGCTGCGCAAGACCGCAGACGTAGATCCGGCAGGCCGGGCCGAGCTGAAGGCCGCGATCAAAGCGGGAGAGCCGGTAAACGACATCGTCGGGAGACTGGCCTCGGACCTGAGCCACGCGGTTCTTGCGACAGACACCGGCATGACCCCGTCCCCGGCATCGGTGATCGAGGTCCAGGCAGGGACCGCAATCACCAGGGCGGCGAAGGAACTGACGGAGATTCAGGACAGCCGTAGCACCGGCATCGACGAGATCCGGGCTGCGATCGAGTCCGGCGCGGTCAAGCTGTGGTCGGTACCGGCGGCCGGCACGGTGAGAATCGCGAGTCCGTACAGCCTGCGGGCCAAGCGCTTCTCGCATCTGTTCATGGCCTCGCAGCAGGAAGGTGGCATCCACGACATGGACCGGGCCGGACCCTTCCTTTCGGCAAAGGACCGCACTCTGCTCGGCATGCGCGAGCGCACCGACCCGGAAGTCCAGGCCCGCTACCTGTTCTACTCCTGCCTGACGGTTCCGACCGAGGGGCTTTGGGTTTCCTGCCGAACCTCGGATGAAGCCGGCAAAGCCGAGCAGCCGTCCCCACTGGTCCTGGCGGTCGAGGAGCTCTTCGAACGGGACCCGGATGGTCGGTCGGTCGTGGCCAGGGGAGGCAGAGTCGGCAGCGACATCGTGTTCGAACCGGCCGAAGCCCCGAGCCTGCGCGAAGTCGCAAGGGGACTCGCCGCGGTCGGGCAGGACTCCGATGTCGACCTTGGGGAGTACAGGGACAGCCTCAACGCTTCGCTCGAATCGGCAACGGAAAGAGAGGCCGCCACAAGGAGCCTGGCTTCGCTGTCGCTGGATCTGATCCTCGCCGATCTTGCTGATGACCCGGTCTTCTCAGCCACCGCAATCGAGGCCTATGCCGGCTGCCCGTACCGGTGGTTTATCGAACGCCTGCTTTCACCGGTGCAGTTCGGCCCGGATCCGGACTACCTGACCCTGGGAACGCTGCTTCACGGCGTGCTCGAATCCCTCTACGGCCGGTTCCCGAATCAGGTGCCACGCCCCGACACTCTGGAGAACTGGCTCGAACAGATTCCCGGGATCGTCGACGAGCGCGCCGCCGAATGGAAGGTGCGGCTCGACGGCAACGACCCGGTCTCCACCGGCCAGCGCATGCGGGCCCGCGCGCTTGTCACGACCCACCTCAGACGCGAAGCCGCCCGCCCGGAGCCGGCGCACCTGCCGGCCGAACTCGAATACTCATTCGGTACCAGGCGTTCGAGCAGGCCGGCGGTCGAAGTCCGCGACTGGAAGATCAGCGGCAAGGTCGACCGGGTGGACCTCTCACCGGAGCTCGAGGACGGCTCGCCACGGGAGGCCGTGGTAATCGATTTCAAGTCCGGCGACGTCAGCGGCATGACCCACAAGAAGTCGAAGAAGGAGCGAAGGCTCCAGCTCCAGCTCTACCTGCATGCCCTCAGGGCCGACGGGTACGACCCGGTCGCCGGTCTGTACGTGAGCCTCAAGGCAGACGGAGGCCCCGCGCGCGGTGGCTTCACCGAGGCCGTGAGCGAGGAGATGCTCGCCCGCGGCGCGAGCGCCGAGGACGTACTGGCCGAGCCGGAGGCCGACTCCGACGGGCTTTCGGGGATCGAGTCCTTCATCGAGGAGGGCCTCGACCGCGCCGACGAATCGGTCGGCCAGATGCTCCAGGGCCTGCTCGAGCATGATCCGGCCACCTGCCCGGATCACCTCGATCACCCGGCGGTTCCGGACCGCCCGGAAGAAGACGATCCAGCTGAAGACGGGGGCTCCTCATGGAGTTGACAGACAGCCAGCGGCAGGTCGTCGACTGCGCGGAATCCGAGATTCTGGTCACCGCCGGCGCCGGTTCGGGCAAGACCTCGACCACGGTCAGGAGGTACATCAACCTTCTGGAGCGGGGACCGGAGCCGCTCACCCTGCGCGAGATCCTGGTCTTCACTTTCACCGACAAGGCGGCAGGCGAGCTTCGGGAGAAGGTCAGGGAGGCCCTCAGGGCCAAAGCCGAACGCGACAGCGACGGCCGTCCCGAAGCGGTCTCGATGAGCGACGCCTGGGTCGGGACCTTTCACGCGATCTGCAACCGCATCCTCAAAGCGTGGCCGATGGAGGCCGGGATCGACCCGGGTTTCTCGGTGCTCGACTCGACCAGCAGCGAGACGATCATGAAGGCCGCCTTCGACCGCGCCGTCGGCAGGTTCTGCGCCTCTGGCGAGGACCGCGCCGAGCTGGTAGGCCTGTTTGGAGCGCAGAGTCTTCGAGATACGATCGCCTACTCCTACGACGAGCTTCGATCCCGCGGAATCGAGCACCCGCGGCTGCCGGCTTTCGAGCCAACAGCCTTTCCCGGCGAGCAGATGAGGACCCTGAGGACACTCCTGGATGAGGGCCTGGACCGGGAAGTCAAAGGCAAGCGCGACCAGCAACGCAAAGACAAGCTCCTGGCGCTGTGCCTCACCATTGACGAGGAGCGTTTCTCTGAACTCCGTTTCGGTCAGCGCCTCGGCATCTGGGCGGGCGAGGACGAGACGTTCAAGGCGATTGTTGCCGCGCACCAGGAGTTCTGCGACGCGCTGGCAAGGCACCTCGCCGACCCGTACCGACGCGACCTCGGCGAACTTCTGGAGCTCTACGGGGAGGAGTTCGCTGCGGCCAAGACAGCCCGGTCCGCCCTCGACTACGACGACCTTCAGCTGGTCACGCTGCGCCTGCTGCGCGACAACGAGCACATCAGAACCGCCTATCGCGACCGGTTCCGCGAGATCATGGTCGACGAATTCCAGGATACGAACGGCCTGCAGATCGAACTGATCAGGCAGCTTCAGGGCGAGGCGACCACCTTGACCACGGTAGGCGACGAGATGCAGTCGATCTACAGTTTCCGCCACGCCGACGTGGAACTGTTCAGGCAGCGGCGGCGGACGGACGGCGTGAAGACGATCGAGCTCCAGGAAAACTTCCGCTCGCAGGGTCGAGTCGTCGGGGCGATCAACGAGATCGGCGCCGAGCTGGACAACGAAGCAGGCCGCAGGCGGCAGGACGACGAAGGCCGGCATCGCTTCGCGCCACTGGAAGTCGGTCTTCCGGAGAAGCCGGGCACATCGGCCTCGGCCTCGGTGATCCTGACCGACCACGACGGATGGAAGCCGCTCGAGATGGGCGAGCTCGCTCCGGCGATCCCGCCAGAAGCTGAAGTCGGCAAGGTCCAGGACCACTTCAACGAAGCCGAGGCGCTTGCGCTCGCCCATCACCTTCGCAACCTTGTCGAAGATCCTGCCAACGACGTGCGCCAGGGCGACATCGCGATCCTGCTTCGGGCCAAGACCCGCAGTCAGCTCTACGTAAATGCCCTCAAGCAGGTGGGACTGACTCCGTATGTGGTCAGCGGCGGTGGATTCTGGAAGACACGGGAAGCGATCGAGGTGAGGGCGCTGATGTCGGTGGTCGCCAACCCGCTCGACGACAACCAGCTGCTCGGCGCGCTCACCTCCCCCGCCTGCGGCCTCAGCACCGACGCGCTGTGGCTGCTCCGGAAGGCGAGCGCCTGGGGCGACCCGCTCTGGCCCGCACTGTCTGCCCTCTCGACAGGAGATGCCCCGAACCCCGACGGGGCCGACTGGCTCGAGAAGGTCCCGCACGGCGACCGGGACCGCGCCGTCACCTTCGTCGGAACCGTCAACTCACTCCGCCGCCGGGTGGCGACCCTGCCGCTGGCCGAACTGATTGAAGCGGCCGTTACCGAGACCGGATACGACCTGGCCAACCTGGTGCGCGATCCATCGGCAAACGGCTTCGCCGCGGTTCGCCGGGTGCAGTCACTGGCGCGCGAGTACGAGGCAGCCGAGGGGCGCAGCCTGCGTGGCTTCCTCGACTGGTCCCGCCTCAGCGAGGAGCTGGATTCCGAAGCGGCGGCAGCGACCGCAGACGAAGCAAGCGATGTTGTCCGGGTGATGACCGTTCACGCCGCCAAGGGACTGCAGTTCAAGGTCACCTGCGTGCCTGACCTCGGCCGCAGCTGCGGCAGCACCCACAGGCATGCCCTCCGGCTCGGGCGATCCCCGGAGGACAGTCCGGAGGAATTCGCCGTCGGGCTTCGCTTCCCCCGCTTCGAAGGCGGCAAGATCGACGCCTACGCCTGGGAGGAGCTGAAGGAGGCCGAAAAGCTCGCGACCGAGGACGAGGAGCTGCGTCTGCTCCACGTCGCGATCACCCGGGCCGAAAACCACCTGGTGCTGAGCGGGGTCCAGAAGCCGAAGCTGCCGGGCAAGGGCATCAGCCCCACCACACCGATGATCATGAGGATCTCGGACAGGTTCAGTTTCGACCCGGAGAAGCACGACGAGTGGAAGGATCTGATCGAGGTCGGCGACAATCCTGAGGACGGCATCAGAGTGATCCATAACGCAGCCACCGAGGAGCGGGCGGCTGAACTCAGGGTCAACCGGCCATCGATCGCCGTGCCGGCGAAGACGCGCGAGGGCAGGCCGCCTCTCGCCCGCCCGGAACCCAGGGTGTACCCGGACGTGCCGCTTTCTTTCACCGCTTTCTCCGAGTTCGCCGAGTGCCCGGCGCGCTTCTACGCGAAGCGTGTGCTGAAGGTCGGGATGCCCGACGAGTGGAACCAGCCATCCGATCCGTCTTTCCAGCCGCAGACCGGAAGAAATCGCGGAACCCGGTTCGGCTCGGCGGTCCACGACGTGCTCGAGCAGCTTGCCGGCAACGGTTGGCGTGCACCGGCCGGCGAGAGCATCGAGCAGGCGCTTGTCCGCCAGGGCCTGAAGCCCGGGGCGGACTTCGAAGGAGATGTCGCCAGGGCCTCAGAGATGATCTCGGGCTTTCTGGAAAGCGAACTCGGCAAGCGCGTCGCCGGATCAGGATCCGCTGCAGAGGTGCCGCTGATCCTGCGCCACCAGGACGTCACCATCCGGGGCTCGGCCGACCTGATCAGCGAGTCCAGCCCTCCGCTGATCGTCGACTACAAGACCAACCGGCTCGCGGGTACCTCACCCGGAGAGAAGATGAAGGACTACGACCTGCAGCGCGGCCTCTACGCGCTCGCGCTGTCCGGGGCGCGGCGGCCTCGAAAGCGTGGAAACGGCCTATGTCTTTCTGGAGGCTCCGGACCGGCCGGTGATGAAGACCTATGGCGAAGAGGACTTCGAGCAAACCCGGACGCTGCTCAGAAAGACACTGGACGAACTCACCGCCGGACACTTCTTCGGGGGTCCCGACGCTGTCTACCAGCCTTGCGGAGACGATCACTGCGCCGGATGCCGGATGCTGGCCGCCCAGATCGAACGAGCGGCCGGCGCAGCAACCTGAAAAGGCGGTCCTAGAAGGGCGGTTCCTCAGGCGGTGGGGGCTGCTCGTCGGTCCCCGTGCCAGGCTCTGCGACGACCGTATCGGCCGGTGGCTCGGCCGCGGGAGCCTCGGGCGTTGAAGCTGCTTCCCCGCCGGTGCCCCCGCCGGGACCGAGCGAGGCGGCCAGGTCTTCCAGACGGAGTTCCTTGAGCCCCTCGTCTACAGCGGCCAGCTCAGTGGCGCAGTACTCGATCAGGGTCTTGGCCTCGGCGCAGAGGTCGAGAGTCTCTCGAAGCTGGGCGTCGCCGGAGTCGAGCCGCACGATGATCTGATCGAGGCGGGCGGTGGCGGTCTCGTAGTCGGTCGCGGCCGGGTCGGCGGCGAGATCCTGCTGATCACTCATCGGGGTCGAGTCCTTTCAGTCTGGTCTGGCCGAACTCTGCCGGGTCGCGCGGACGGGTGCGGCGACGCCTGCGACGGGCGGCCGCCACTTCAGCATCTACCCGGCCGTCGGCGAAGACGACTCCGAACCTTCCGGCCACGCGGGCCTGGGCCGTGGTCAGGATCGGCTCGCCCGTCTCGTCTTCAACCCGGGCGAAGCCGCGCTCGAGGGTGCGCTGCGGATCGTGGGCACGCAGGGTCACCTCGGAGGCACGGCAGGCCGCCCGCCCCCGCTCGAGCGACAACCGGACCGCTGCCCCGGCCGCGTCGGCGCTGGCAGAAAGCGCGTTGACCGCCGATTGATTGACCCGGGCGGCCCGGGCGGCGGCCGGTGAGAGGCTCTTCGAAAGCAGCACCGCGACCCGGTCCCGGCGCATGGCCACGCCGCGATCCGAGGAGGCGCGGACCTCGCGCGCCTTCTGATCGAGCACCTTGCGCTGGGCCCGGACCGCGCGCGCCGGTGCGGCGGCCCGGGCGGTCAACGGCGCGGCCCTGCTGGAGATCGCAGTCGGTGCGATACGCGCCATTCGCGAGGCCTGACCGGCGAGGTCGCTGCGCGCGCGTTCGCAGTCGAAACCGATTACCTCTTCGGCCGCATGGGTCGGGGTCGAGCAGCGCACCGCGGCGACGTCGTCGAGCAGGGTCACGTCGCGCTCGTGGCCGACCGCAGAGTAGACCGGCAGCGCGAGCATTGCGACCGCGCGGCAGAGGTCCTCGTCACAGAATGCCCAGAGGTCGGTCAGGCTGCCACCACCCCGGCAGACGACGATCGCTTCGACGTCGGCCAGCGCCGCCAGGCCGGTGAGCGCGCGGGTGATCGCCGGAGCGGCCTTGCGGTCCTGCACCGGGGCAAAGCCCCAGACGATCTCACCGAACCAGCCCCGCCGCTCAAGGCCTGCAGACCAGGTCCTGGCGGGCGGCCCCGCCCTCGGCGGTAATCACCCCGATCCGCCTCGGCAGAGCCGGCCGGGTCAGTCGCTTCTGGCGCTCGAGCAGTCCTTCGGCCTCGAACTGCCGGCGCAGCGCGGCCAGCCTGGCGAGCAGGTCTCCCTCGCCTGCCGGCCGGAGTTCGGTCGCGCGAAAGGTGAAACCCGGAGAAGCGTTCTTTCCACCCGGGTAGTAGTCGGGTCCACCCCGGGCCACTACCGCCGCGCCGTCCCGAAGGCAGTCGTCTGGCAGGTTCAGCGCGTCGAGTTCGTTGTTCCAGATAGCAGCGGGAACTCCCCCGCGCTCGTCGCGCATCTGGAAGTAGGTCTGAACCCTGGTCCGACGCACGTCGGCCAGCTCACCGGTCACCTCGACCCGCTCCATGCTGCGCAACTGACCGACGAGGCGCCGGGCGTACTCGCCGACCGGCAGGGCGCCGGCGAGGAGTCCGGCCCCTCCGGGCCCGATCCTTCTGCGGCGAACGGATCCCCGGTCAGGGCAGAGGCTCCTGATGCCAGTCGCAGGCCCACTCGCGCAGGCTCTGGATGGCCGGCCTCAGCCCGCGGCCCTTTTCGGTCAACTCATAGGTAACCCGGACCGGCGTTCCGTCTTCTACCGTTCGGGAAATCAGGTCGGCAGCCTCGAGTTCGCGAAGCCGCCGCGACAGCAGCCGGTCGGAAAGCCCGGGCACGGCCCGCTTCAGGTCGGCGAATCGCATCGAGCCGTCACCAAGGGCCCAGATAATCGCCCCGCTCCAGCGCTTGCCGATCAACTCGATCGCCGCGTGGAAGTGAGGGCAGACCTCGGTAAGTGGCTCGGTGCGCCCGAAAACGTCGGACGACTGGCGACTGTCTGTGCTGATCGTCACTTCCAAAGCTTACAAGACAACAACACCGGCTCCTACCGGGCACAGCTGCCCGTGGAGACCTCCTCACGGGCCGTCGCAACGATCCGGCGTACGACGTCATTGGGTATCGCCAGACCACCGGTCGGACCCTCCGTGGTCGAGGCGAAGACCGTACCGAGAACCTGCCCCGAACCATCGACCAGCGGGCCGCCGGAATTACCGGGCTGCACCTTCCCCCGCAGCCTCAGCATCTCCCGCTCAAAAGGCCCGGAGCCGTAAGCGTCCTGTCCGAAAACCCTGCGGGTCTCACCCGCCCTTGCCGGCGTGATCGTCAGCGGGCCGTCGTTCGGGTAGCCGATCACGGCGGCCGACGTGCCTTCGGGCGCCGATGCGAGCACCGGAAGGGACGGCAGGTCGATCGGCGCAGCGAGGACCGCGATGTCGTTGCGAGGCTTGAAAGCAATCGGGGTCGCCCCGGCAACCTGGCCGTCGTTGGTCTCGATCCTGGTGTCCTCCTGCCCGGCGACGACATGTGCGTTGGTGACGACGATGCCGGGCGCCACGACCCATCCCGAGCCCATTATTCCGACCCCGCATGCGGTTCCAGCGACCTTGACCACCGATCCGCTCGCTTTTCGCACCAGAGCCGAGCTGCCGGCGCCACCGTCCGGTGCTTCGATCTGGCCCGGTGAGGTTGCGACCTGCGGCAGCGGTCCGATCCGGTGCAGCGCCTGAATCAACGGTCCCGACGGCGGCATGACGTCATTGACCGCGCCCAGGAGGATCGAGCGCTGCACATCCCGGCGCAGGTCACCGGCACCGGGTGCGTAGAGCGCGACCGCACCGAGCACCCAGACGATTCCGAGGGCCAGTGCGGCAAGCAGCAGAGCCCCGCCGATGCCGTCCACGATCTCGCCGAAGGGTCCGCGGATGGTGGCCCCGCGGATGTTGGCACCGACCGATACGCCAACAGCCAGGGCGAGCGATCCGACCAGAACCGCACCGAGCAGGGCGAACATCGGAGCGTATGGCGAGTTCGATCCCGAGTCGAGGATCACCGGCGCCAGCCGGGAACCGAGCGCCGCTCCGAGAGCGAGCCCGCCGAGGCCCAGCGCACCGACGATAAGCCCCTGTCGAAAGCCCCACAGGGCAAGCAGGAAGGTGAACCCGGCAATTGCCCAGTCGATCGTGGTCACCCGACCAATCTAGCCACCCGCTGAGACCGGTAGTTTTCAGGAGTTATGAGCAGCGCGATATCTCAGGAGGAGCGCCGCCAGCGCCTGAAGACACGGGCCTTGCCACTGGTGGCGATCGCGGCCGTGTCGTTCATCGTCGGCATGGTTTCCGGCTGCCCCGGAACGCCGAACCGCGATGCAGCAGAAAAGTACCTCGAATGCCTGGCAGGCGGGCGACTACGCTGCGATGCATTCCTCGCTCAGCACGGTCTCCCGGGAGGCGATCCCGCTGGAGCGCTTCGAAGCCCGTTACCAGGAGGCAGAAGGGGTAGCGACGCTTCAGGGAACCGAATACGACGAAGCCGGGGGCGACGAAACGACCGTAGAGATTCCGGTGACCGCCTCGACTCTCGCATTCGGCAGGGTCAGACAGGTCATGGACTTCACCTTCGGCTCGGACGGGATCGCCTGGCAGAGCGGCCTGCTCTTTCCCGGCCTCGAGGAAGGGGAGCAGCTTTCGCGCGAAACAGAACTGCCGCGCCGGGCTTCGATTCTGACCAAAGGCGGACAGGTGATGGTGGAGGGTCCTTCGCTGGCCCGGTCCTACCCGCTCGGCGACTCGATGATCGACGTAACCGGCAGCGTCGGTGCTTCCGAAGGGGACCTGACCCCCGAGCAGGCAGCGGCCGGCTTCTCACCCGGTGAACCGACCGGGATCAGCGGACTGGAACTCGCCTACAACTCCAGACTCGCCGGGAAACCGGGCGGCAAACTGATGGCCGTCGCGCTCGGCTCCGAGCCGGATGCCGAAGGCCGGAAGCTCGGCGAAGGCAAGCCGAAGTCGGCTAAACCGCTGAAGACAACGATCGATGCCGAACTACAGGCTTCGGCCGTGGCCAACCTCGCCGGGCAACTCGGCGGGGTTGCGGTACTCGATGCCAGACAGGGCAGCATCCGCGCCCTTGCGGGACAGGCCTACTCGGTGCTCCAGCCCCCCGGCTCGACGATGAAGATCGTCACCGTAACCGCGGGGCTTGAAGCGGGCAAGACGACACTCGACACCGAGTACGAATACGCGACGTCCGGCGTTGCCGATGGCCGTGAGATCGACAACGCCCACGGCGAAGTCTGCGGCGGAAGCCTGGTTCAGAGCTTCGCCGACTCCTGCAACTCGGTTTTCGCCCCGCTCGGCATGGAGATCGGCGAAGAGAAGATGACCGAGACCGCCGAGGCATTCGGCTTCAACAAGGTGCCGACGATGTTCAACGCAGAGGGGACAGCCGCGATCAACCCGCCGACCCCGACCATCCCCCAGCCCGGTGAGTACAACAATGAGCTCGGGGTCAGCTCGATCGGCCAGGGCACCGTCCAGGCGACACCTCTGACCATGGCCGGCGTCGCCCAGGCAATCGCCAACAACGGAGTCCTCAGTCCCACTCCGATTGCCGCCGAGAAGGACCTTCGCTCGGATGCCGGTCCGGTAACTGTGACCACCCCGGAGGTGGCGAAGCAGGTCAATCAGATGATGATCGCGGTGGTGACTTCGGGCACCGGTACCGCCGCAGCCATCCCCGAGGCCCAGGTCGCCGGCAAGACCGGAACCGCCGAGGTCGGACCGAGCGGCGAGCTGGACGAAGAAGGAGACCCGATCCTGATCGAGGACGCCTGGTTCGCCGGATTCGCCCCGGCAGACAAGCCCAGGCTGGCCGTCGGCGTGATGCTGATCGACGCAATCGGTGGCGGCGGAACCGTGGCGGCGCCGATCGCCGCTGCGGTGCTCTCCGCGGGTCTCTGAACCCGCTCCCGCCCCGGTCCGGAGTAACGGCCTCAGGCAGCAGCCGGCCGGGCCGGCCGTGACTAGCTGTCTGCCGGCTGCGGCGGAGTAGAGAGCCCGAGCACGACCAGCGCCGCCACCCCGCCCGCGGTCAAAAGGACCCCGCCGACGAACGGCAGGAACAGCTCGGCGGCGAAACCGCAGAGACAGACGAGAGTTAGGGCGGCGAGCGTCATCCACCATTCATCCAGAAACGGGCCGCTCATCCGGGCATAAGGAGCCGCAACTACCACTCCGAGAAGCATCAGAGCCACACCGGCAGCGGCGAGCACGATCCCGATCGGCGACAGCAGCGCCAGGAGGGCACCCGCTCCGGCGATCAGTTGACCGGCCGCGCCGGCCGGGATACCTCCGGCGAGCGACCGCCTAGAGGTCGAGGTCGACCTCGGCCTTCTCGCCTTCGTACTCGAGTTCGAGCCTTACCGGACGGTTTTCCAGAACCTCGTCCGGGACCTCGAAGAGCAGCAGTGAGGCCTGGATCGGGCCCACCTGCGGCGGTGAGTCGATCTCCGGAATCTGCTGACCCGGTTCGATCTCCTCTCCGACCGGTACAGCGAAGATGCTCTTGCTGGGGATGCTCTCGAAAGTGTCGTCGCGCGTATCGATGATCTCGAACGAACCCGGGATCTCGTGGGCGACGTCGCTGTCCTTGTTCTTGATCCTGATGAAGACACCGATGTAGGTGGAGCCGACGGCCGGCGGTGGCTGGTCGGAAAGGTAGTAGCGATCCTCGACGTCAAACCGGTTGAGCGGCCGGGTGAAAAGCACGTTGAACTCCAGCGGACCGAGCTTCACCGGCTCGCCTTCGATCACCACTTCCACCCCGTCTTCCCCGTGCTCTTCGGGCATGCAGGCCGAGAGCGCGACGCCCGAGGCGGCCACGACCAGCGCGAGCATGAGGGTGCGGATCCATTTGCTGTTCAAGATTGTCTCCATCGGCCGGGGAGTTTATTCGTATGAAGGGACTAACGGATGCCGGTCGCGTATCTGTTGCCGCCGGCGACCGGAATCGGATCGCTGCCAGTCTGGTCAGCTTCGATCCGATCGCGCAGTCGACCGAGTGCCTGTTTGAGCTGTCGCCGGTACCAGCCGGCACCGCCAGCCAGGCGGTCGGTCAGCTTGGAAAAGCCCTTCGGCTCGGTCCAGTAACTGAGGCGGACCGTGCTGACGCCGCTCGGGGACTCGGCGATCTCCCACTCGAAACCGTTGAGGTTCCGGTTGAAGTGGCCACCGGCACCTCGCTCCGAGAGCCGACGGGGGCTATCCACAGAGTGGATCGAAGTGTCGATCCAGGCAGAGCGGCGCTTGAAGCGGAACCGGGCGCCGGCTCCGATCCCTTCCGATTCAAGCCTCAGAAGCCTGAAGTCACGGATCGAGTCGCCGAACAGTACGGGGCGGGTCGCGATGTCGAGCAGGTAGTCGCAGATCTTCTCGCGAGGCGCGTCAATGTCGATCTCTGCGTATACGGGACCCATCGACGGCCGATTCTAGGGGCTCGGGCCCGCGCCGGTGCGGACGGGGCCCGGGTAGGGTGTGCGCCGTGGCCATCACGATCGCGATCCTCTCCCAGAAGGGCGGCACCGGCAAGACGACGCTGACCCGTTCGCTGGCCGACGGTCTGAGCCGGGCCGGACTCAGCACGCTGGCCATCGACAGCGACCCGCAGGGCAACCTCTCGGAGTATTTCGGGGTACCGGCCGACGCCTTCCCGACCCTTGGCGAAGTGCTGGCGGGCCAGCGGAAAGCGCTGGACGCGATCCACGAAGGAGTGATCCCGGCAAACCTCGGGCTGGCAGAGGCCGAGTTGATGCTCGCCGGCAAGATCGGGCGCGAGCTGACCCTTCGCAGCGCCCTGCGTGAACCCAAGCGCCACTACGACGTGATCCTGATCGACTGCCCGCCCACCCTGGGACTGCTCACCGTCAACGCGCTGGTCGCAGCCGACCGGGCGATCCTCTCGACCGAAGCCGAGCACTTCTCCGAGCAGGGCGCCGAGCAGGCGATGGAAGTGATCAACCTGGCCAAGGAGAACCTGAACCCCGACCTCGAACTGCTCGGAATCATGCTGAACATCGCCGACATGCGCACCAGGCACGCCCGCCGCACGCTTGAACTGCTGCGCGAGGAGTTCGGCGAACTCGTCTTCGACACGGTCATCCGGCGTTCGATCGTCTACCCCGAGTCAGCCCGGGCCGGTCAGCCGATCTACGAGTTCAACCGCCGCAAGGCAATCGACTATGCCCGCCTGACGGTTGAAGTGCTTGAACGCCTCGAGCTATCCGAAGCGTTGAAAGAGGCAAAGAAGACCCTGCGGGACCTCGAACCGAAGAGCTGACGCTGGTCAGGGGCCGAGGATGGCGGCCCAGACGAGGCCTCCGGATACGGCGATGAAAGAGACGGTGGCGAGGGCCCGGTACCAGAGGCGCTGATCCATTTTCGGCTTGAAGGCCAGCGGGACGAACAGCGACGGGTTGACCGCGGTGCCGAAGATCAGCATCGCCGCCAGAAGTCCGGGCGGGTCCTCGATAACCAGTCCGACTGCGATCAGGATCAGGCCCATCATCAGAAAGTCGAGGTGGACCTGGCGGATCCGGTGGGGCTGGACCACCCCGGCCCGGGTCAGCCAGTCCGGCTTCTGGTCCTTGATCACCATCAGCCAGCCGAGCAGCGCGCCGATCGCGAGTTCGATCAAGCCGACCTGAAGCATCAGGTCCACCCCGCTCAGAGCTCCGGTACGTCAGCGCCGAGCGGGCTGAAGCCGACCCGGCGAACTTCAGCCCAGCCTTCGCAGCGCTCCTTCAGCGCCGCACTGACCATGCCGGTCTCCTGCCAGCCGGTCCAGACCAGCACAGTCGGGCCGGCCCCGGAGATCGTCGCTCCGATCGCGCCCATATCCACCGCCTGTTCAACGATCTCCATCGATTTCGGGAAGAGGTGACGGCGGCGGTCCTGGTGGATCCGGTCGCGGACTCCGAGCTTGATCAGGTCGAAGTCACCACCGCTGAGGCCGAGCGCAAGATGGGCGGCGGCGGAAGTGTTCGCGACCGCCTCGGCAAGCGGAATCTCATCCGGGATGACGCCGCGTGCATGATCGGTCGAGACCGGGTCATGCGGGATCACGAGGATGCCTTCCAGCCCTTCGGGGGACTCGATCCGGGTGGCGACCAGGTCAGGACCGCTGCCGGCACAGACCACGAAGCCGCCGAAGATCGAGGCAGCGACGTTGTCGGGGTGGCCTTCGAGTTCGGTCGCCCGGCGAAGCAGCTCGTCCGACTCGATCCCCAGTTCGTACATGTGGTCGGCTGCGGCGAGTCCGGCGACGATCGCCGCCGCGCTCGAGCCCATTCCGCGGGCCAGCGGGATGTCACCACCGATCCGGAAGGAAATGCCATCGGCCGGGTGCAGGGTCTCGAAAGCACGGACCACCAGGTTGTCCCGATCGGTGGAGACGTCGAGTTCGCAGTCAACCGAGAAGGTGCCCGTCTCGCTGACCTCGAGTTCGAGGTGGATGTCGAGCGCAACGGCCATCACGTCGTAGCCGGGCCCGAGATTGGCGGACGAAGCCGGTACCCGGACGAGTCTGTGGCGGTCGGTCACAGGTCGAAAGGTATTGCCTCGCGGCGTAGAGTGCGCAGCCATGGAAATCGGCTTCCCGGAGATCGTTCTGGCCATCGGCCTCTTGCTGATTGTCGTTTCAGGACTGTCAGGCCTGGCCCACGGTACGGTCCTCTCGGTCTCGGTCCTTTCGGTGGCGGCCGGAATGCTGCTCCATTCGGCCGGCGGTCTGGACATCGATCCTCGAGACCCCAGCGTGATCGCGATCATCGAGCTGGCGCTGATATTCACCCTGTTCAGCGACGGAATGGTGGTCGAACGCGAGCTGCTGTTCGGCCACCTGCGGACCGACCACCAGGGCCCTGGTGATCGCGATGCCGGCGACCATGGTGCTTATCGCGGTCGCCGCGAAGTTCCTGTTCGGCGAGTTGTCCTGGCCGGAGGCCTTCCTGCTGGGCGCGGTGCTCTCCCCGACCGACCCGGTGATCACTTCAGCGGTGGTCACGGCCAAATCGCTGCCGGCCAAGCTCCGGCACGTGCTGAACCTCGAGTCCGGGCTGAATGACGGGCTGGCACTCCCTTTCGTGCTGTTCTTCATCGTGATCGCCTCTCACGAAGCCGGAGCGGGCACTGAGGCAGCGAAGCTGATGGCCGAGGCGGTGGTCGGGGGACTGATCGGCTTCGGCCTGGCCACCGTGGCCGGGCGGGCGATCGACGACATGCCCGGAGTCGGCCTGACCGACAAATACGAAGGGGTCTATGCACTGGGCATCGGACTCGCCGCATTCGGGCTGGCCGAGGTCACCTTCGGCAACGGGCTGATCGCCACCTTTGTGGCCGGCATCTCGCTCGCGGTGTCGCCGACCGCGATACCCCCGAGGCCTTCCAGAACTTCAACGAGAGCGTCAGCGCCGTGCTGCAGACGGTGACCTTCTTTGTCTTCGGTGCGTTGGTCGTCGCGATCGGGGTTCCGTCGCCGGCGGTCGCCGTCGCGGCATTGATCCTGTTCACGCTGTTCGTCGCCCGACCGGTGGCAATCATGGGCGCCCTGGCCGGTTCGGAACTTCCACGCATTCAGCGGCGCTTCCTCGCCTGGTTCGGGCCCAAAGGCGTCGCTTCGATGCTGTTCGCCCTGTTCGTGCTCAAGTCTGAAGACGTCGCCGAGGCCGACTTGATCTTCCAGCTGGCGGCGCTGGTCATCCTGTTCTCGATCATCGCCCACGGTCTGACCGACACGCTCGGGGCCCGGTGGATGGAAAGGCGACTGGGTACTGAAGGCGGAGGCGATGCGCCCGGTGCCGATGTTGAAGCCGGCGGCGATGCTCCACGGCAGACCACGGAGAGGCCGACCGGTCATGATGGCCTGATGCTCGAATCCCCCTCGCCCTACTCATCACAACTTGTGGACGGTGACGATCAGCCCGCGCTGAAGATCACCGACCTGACCAAGAAATACCCGACCGGAACCGAAGCCCTCAAGGGCGTCTCGCTGGAGATCGCCTCAGGCGAGTTCTTCGGGCTGCTCGGCCCGAACGGCGCCGGCAAGTCGACCCTGATCCACTGCTCGACCGGCCTGGCCTCGCCCAGCTCGGGCTCGATCCGGATCTTCGGCAACGACGCGGTCGACGGCTATCAGGCGGCCCGCGAAGCGGTCGGCCTGGCCCCGCAGGACCTCAACCTCGACTGGTTCCTGACCGTCGAAGAGACGCTCGACTTCCACGGCGGCTACTTCGGCATGAAGAAGAACGACCGCCGGGAACGGGTCAAGGAGCTGCTCGACGCGTTCACGCTCACCGAGAAGAAGGACGAGCGCACCCGTACCCTCTCCGGCGGCATGAAGCGCCGTCTGGTCCTGGCCCGGGCGCTGATGCACCGGCCTCGTCTGCTGATCCTCGACGAGCCGACCGCCGGGGTCGATGTCGAACTGCGCCTGGAACTCTGGCAGTACGTTCAGCGGGTCAACGCCGAAGAAGGCACAACCATCCTGCTGACCACCCATTACCTCGAAGAGGCCGAGCAGCTCTGCAGCCGGATCGCCTTCATCAATGGCGGCCAGATCGTCGCCGAGGGCACCAGCCGGGACCTGGCGGCCGAGTACCAGGTCGAAAGCCTCGAAGACGCCTACCTCGAACTGGTCGGGCGCAAGGAGCTCTCGCGGGCCAAAGCGATCGCGTTGGCCGAAGCTGAAGGCAGGGCGCTCGGATGAGCCCCGTGATGATCCGTCTCAGCGCCCTTACCCGGCGTGAGGTCAGCCGCTTCATGAAGATCAAGGGCCAGACGATCGGCGCCCCGCTGCTTGAGACCTTCCTCTACATCACGGTTTTCGGCGCTGCGCTCGGCAGTCGGGTCGGCAAGCTCGACGGCGTCGATTACGTCGTCTTCGTGACCCCCGGCCTGATCATGATGGCCTGGGCTCTGAATGCGTTCTCGAACAACGCGTCCTCGATCCTTCAGCAGAAGTTCCAGCGGGCGATCGATGACCAGCTTTCCTCCCCCTCCTCGCCGGCCCAGCTCCTGCTGGCCTTCTCACTCGGCGGCTTCCTGAGAGGCCTGATCATCGCCGTGGTCACCTTCATCGTCGCCATGTTGCTGATCGACCTTCCGGTGGAGCACGCCCTGGTCCTGGTCACGTCGCTGCTGCTGGTCGGCTTCTTCTTCTCCCAGCTCGGGGTGCTGGTCGGGGTCCGGGCCGAACAGTTCGACGACGTCTCCTTCGCCCAGACCTTCATCCTCACCCCGCTGATCTTCCTCGGGGGGGTCTTTTACTCCGCCGCCCTGCTGCCCGAGCCGTGGCAGACGATCTCCCACTTCAACCCGGTCTTCTACATGATCAACCTGGTCCGCTACGGCTTTCTCGGGGTATCCGATGTCAACGTCGGCCTCGCCCTGGGGGCACTCACCCTCGCCACCGCCGCCCTCTTCGCCCTCAACCACCGCCTCTTCGTAAAGGGCTACCGCCTGCGGGCCTGATTCGTCGATGGTCACCAGGGACCCAGCAGCCGGAAGTGAGTCCGCGCTTGGTGTGCCGGTTCTGTTTTTCGTATTCAACCGGCTTCCCGAGGTAAAGAAGGTATTCGAGGAGATCAGGCGAGCGAGGCCCAGTCGCCTCTACCTGGCCGGCGGACGGCGCCCGCCCGGAGAAACCCGGCGAAGCGATGAAATGCAGGGCGGTGCGCCGGTTCGTTTCCGACAGCATTGACTGGCCCTGTGAGGTGAAGACATCCTTCAGAGATAGCAACGCCGGCCCGCGGATCGCTATCAGCGAGGCGATCACCTGGTTCTTCGAGCATGAAGAGGCAGGGATCGTGCTTGAGGAGGACTGCTTGCCCGGACCGGAGTTCTTTACATACTGCGAGCAACTGCTCGAGAAGTACCGCGAGGACGAACGGGTCATGCACATCGGCGCAACCTGCCAGCTGAGCAATCTGGACCTCGAGGATTCCTATTTCTTCTCGAGATACCCCAGGGCCTGGGGCTGGGCGACGTGGAGGCGCGCATGGGCTGACTACCAACTTGAAATCGATGACCTCGAGGCCGACCTCCGGCAGATTGAAGACATCTTCACGCTGCCCGAAGAGCGCAGGTACTGGCAGAGGATCCTGCGTCACTACGGCGCCGGAAAGGTGGAGACCTGGGACTACCCGTGGGCACTCGCAATCTGGAAGCGGAACGGTCTCTCCATATACCCCACTACGGACCTGGTCAAGAACATCGGCTTCACCCCCGACGCCGTCCACACCAAGCCCTGGAAAGATCACCGGGGATGGGCCGGCATCGAGATCGGGCAACTCGGCAAGATCAGGCATCCGAGCGAAGTCAAGGCAGACGACGAACTCGACCGCAGGGTGTTCCGGGAGTGCTACCAGAGGCCACCCCTCCACACGCTGGCCTACCGGCTGCTCAAACGGGCGGCGATGCGAAACTCGTAGGGCGATCCGGCGGTGGCAGGGGGCGGGTCAGTCGAAGACGGCGTGCTCTACTGCGGTGATGTCGTTGGCGCAGTTGATCACCGGTGGTGCTGTGCCGAGGGCGGTGTCGGGGTCCTTGAGGCCGTGGCCGGTGAGCACGCAGACGACGGTTTCGGGCTTGTCCATTCCTTCGACCGTCTGAAGGCCGTGGGTGAGCAGGCCGGCGACCGAAGCGGCCGAGGAGGGCTCGCAGAAGACGCCTTCGTTCGAGGCAAGCCAGCTGTAGGCGTCGAGGATCTGCTCGTCGGTGACCGCTGCGACGCGGCCGCGCGAGGTGTTGAAGGCGTTCATCGCCTCCTCCCATCGGGCCGGACTGCCGATACGGATCGCGGAGGCGACGGTCTCCGGATGTGCCACGGGGGCGCCGTCTACCAGCGGAGCAGCTCCGGCAGCCTGAAAGCCGTACATGATCGGGGCGGTGTCCCACTCCTGGAAGCCCTTCCAGTAGGCGGTGACATTGCCGGCGTTTCCGACCGGTATCGAGAGCGCGTCGGGCGGTCCGCCGAGTTCTTCGATCAGCTCGAAGGCGGCGGTCTTCTGGCCTTCGATCCGGTAGGGGTTGACCGAATTGACCAGCTCGATCGGGTGGCGCTCTGCCAGTTCGCGCACGATCACCAGCGCGTCGTCGAAGTTGCCTTCAAGCGCGATTACGCGGGCGCCGTGGATCAGGGCCTGGGCCAGCTTGCCGATCGCGATCTTGCCCTCCGGCACGATCACCGCGCCAGTCAGGCCGGCGCGGACCGCATAGGCGGCGGCGCTGGCAGCGGTATTGCCGGTCGACGCGCAGATCACGGCTTCGGCGCCGCGACCCTTTGCCCGGGAGACGGCGACGGTCATGCCGCGATCCTTGAAGGAGCCGGTCGGGTTGGCCCCTTCGATCTTGAGGAAGACATTGGCGCCGATGCGCTCGGAAAGCCGAGGTGCCGGGACCAGCGGGGTCGAGCCCTCATTGATCGAAACGATCGGGTCGCCCGGCTCGAGCGGGATGTAGTCGCGGTATCTCTCAATCAGCGGGACCGGCATCAGACGAACTCCTCTTCGATTACCCGGATGAAGCGCGGGCCGGAGCGCAGCGAGGCGAGCCGGCCGATCTCGGCGACGGTGTCGGTGAACAGCTTCTCCGGGCAGCGGTGGACGACCATGACCAGCCGGGCGTCGTTGCCCATGCCTTTCTGGACCACGCTCTTGACCGAGATGCCGGCGTCGGAGAGCACTTTCGCAACCTGGGCCAGCACTCCGGGCTCATCGGCAACTTCGAGGTGAAGGTAGAACGAGGACTCGACGTCGGAGAGCACCGGCAGCTCATGCTCTGCCACGTGGACCGGGGCGTCGCCGGAGATGACCGAGATCAGGTCACCGAGTACGGCGGCAGCGGTCTCTGTACCGCCGGCGCCGGGTCCCGACATCGTCACTTCGGTGATCTCGGGCGCCTGGACCATGACCGCGTTGAACGGGCCGTTGATCGGCGAGAGCGGGTGTCCGGGGTAAAGGAAGCAGGGATAGACGCTGACCGTGATGCCGTCATCCAGCCTCTCGGCGACACCGAGCAGCTTCAGCGAGAGGCCGAGCTCCTTGGCGTAGGCGAGGTCGTCCGGCTGGACCGACTCGATTCCTTCGAACGGCACCTGATCGAACTCGACCGGGGTGTGGAAAGCGAGACGGGCGAGGATCGCCATCTTGGCCGCGGCGTCGGCTCCGTTCACGTCGTCGGTCGGGTCGGCCTCGGCGTAGCCGAGCTCCTGGGCACGGGCCAGCACGTCCTCGTAGGAGGCACCGGTCGAAGCCATCTCGGAGAGGATGAAGTTGGTGGTGCCGTTGACGATGCCGAAGACTTTGGTGAACTCGACCGCACCGAAGCTCTCCTGGACCACGCGGATCACCGGCACGACCCCGGCCACGGCAGCTTCGAAGCGGAGCTGGACCCCGGCCTCGTCGGCGGCGGCGAAAAGCTCGGCTCCATGCTGGGCCAGCAGCTGCTTGTTGGCGGTGATCACCGGCTTGCCTGCATTCAGCGCCGCCATCACATGATCACGGGCGGTGGTGGTCCCGCCCATCAGCTCGATGATCACGTCGGCGTCGGCGAGGATCTGATCGAAATCGCCCTGGCTGGTGGTCAGCACGCCGCTGATCTCGACCTCGCGACCGGTGGCCGAGCGGATCGCCTGCGCGCGCTCGCCGATCAGATCGACGAGGCCACCGCCGACCGTGCCGCGACCGAGCAGGCCGACTTTCACCGGGCCGTCATTGCTCATGCGTCCCTCACCAGGAGGTCTTGCCAGGTCTCGCGCCGGACGACGACTTTCGCCTCGCCGTCCTCGCAGAAGATCACCGGAGGACGCGGCATGCCGTTGTAGTTGTTGGCCATGGCGTGGCCATAGGCGCCGGTCGCCGGGGTGATCAGGATGTCGCCCACATGGGGATCGGCAAGTGCCACGTCACGGACCAGAATATCCCCGGACTCGCAATGGGAGCCTGCGATGGTCGCGATCGTCTCTGGGGGCTCGCCGGAACGGTTGGCAATCGCCGCTTCGTACTTGGCGTCGTAGAGCATCGGTCGCAGGTTGTCAGACATTCCGCCGTCGACCGAAACGTAGGTGCGAACGCCCTCGATCACCTTGATCGTTCCGACTGTGTAGATCGTCACGCCGGCGTTTCCGACCAGCGAGCGGCCGGGCTCGATCAGGACCTTCACCTCGTGTCCGAAGAACTCACGCACCGCCTCGATCTTCAGGTCCACATAAGCCTCGATCTTCGGTGGCTCGTCTTCTTTCTCGTAGGAGATGCCGAGGCCGCCGCCGAGGTCGAGCATCTGGCACCACTCCCCCTTCAGCTCCGCCAGTGACTCGACCGCGAGCCGGAAGGGCTCGATCTCGAAGATCTGGGAGCCGATGTGAAAGTGAAGGCCGACCAGGTTGAGCTTCGGCGAGTCGAGCGTGCGCCTGATCGCCCGGGCTGCCGAGCCGTCCTCCAGGCCGAAACCGAACTTGGAATCAAGCTGGCCGGTCTGAATGTAAGTGTGGGTCGAAGGCTTGATTCCCGGGGTGACCCGGATCAGCACGTCCATCTGATCCGAAAGCACCCGCTCGCAGCGCTCGATCTCGTCGAAGGAGTCGAGGATCAGGTGACCGACCCCGGACTCCTCGGCCAGTCGGACCTCCGCATCGGTCTTGTTGTTGCCATGCATGTAGATCAGGGACGGGTCGAAGCCGGCAGCCAGGGCCATGGTCAGCTCGCCGCCGGAAGCGACGTCGACCGAGAGGCCTTCTTCGGCGAAAAGGCGGTACGCGGCGGTGACCGGCAGCGCCTTGCTGGCGAACAGCACGCCGAAGTCGTCGGTCTTCGTCTCGAAGGCCGAGTGGTAAGCCCGGGCCCGGGCGCGCATCTCCGGGACCGAGAAGATGTAAGCCGGGGTGCCGAATTCGGCCGCGAGATCGACCACGTCGCAGCCGGCGATCTCGAGGTGACCGCGCTCGTTCGTCTTTGTCCCGACCGGGTAAGGCATCGCCGCCATTCTTACGACTTCGGCCGAGCGGTACGGTTTGCTCCATGCCGGGATCCGGAAGACAGCCGATAAATGCCCTGCAGGGGCGGGGGGATCCTCAGGCGTGCCCTGGGTCGGGCTCGGCATCCTGCTGGTCCTGATCCTGATTCTGGCCGCGTTCGTCGCCTACTTCTTCTTCGATGTCGGTGCCGATTCCGGCGACGGGCCGATCACCCCGGTTGACAGCGGTTCCGACTCCATTCAGGACCCGGCCCTGACCGGCGAACTGGGCGGGGTATCGATCAGCTCGCTCGGCTTCCCGGTGGTCGCGACCCGAAATACGACCCGGATCGCCAGTGGTGACCCGGTTCAGATCTCGATCGCCGCGGCGCTTGCCTCCTACCCGACCACCGGCCCCGGGACGCCGCCGAATGCGGTCACGATCGTCAACGCCGACCAGTGGCAGGCAGGAGTCGTGGCCGCATCGCTCAGCGCCGCCCCGATCGGCTCACCGATCCTGCTGGCCCCTTCGGGAACGCTTTCGGAAGAGGGGCTCGCGGCGCTTCGCCAGTTCGACCCGACCGGCTCCCCCACCACCGGAGAGAACCGGGTCTTCGCGGTCGGCAAGGTGGCCCCGCCCTCGGACTTCGAGGTGAAGAAGGTCGGTGGTTCGGAGCCGGCCAAGCTCGCCGCCAACGTGGCCGAGCTGAAGGCCAGGATCCTCAGCGGACCACCGGCGGCCTTCGTGATCGTCTCCTCTGAAGACCCGGAGTTCGCCTCGCCGGCCGCCACCTGGGCCGCGCGCTCGGGTGATGTGGTGCTTTTCACCGGGACCGACGAAGTGCCTCAGGAGACGATCGACGTGCTCAAGGACAAGGCCAACGCGGATGTGCCGATCTTCGTCCTCGGCCCGCCTGAGACAGTCTCCGCCGACGCGCTGGAGAGGATCGACAAGGCCGGAGGCTTCGTCGAGCGGGTTTCGGGCAGCGACCCGGTCACCAACGCGCTGGAGATGGTCCGCTACTCAAGCGGCAGCTTCGGCTGGAACCTGAACGACCCCGGACACGGCTACACGATCGCCCGGGCGGACCGGCCGATGGACGCGATTGCCGCGACCGCGCTATCGACCGGAGGCACCTGGCCCGCCCTGCTGCTGACCGACAGCGCCAGCACTCTGCCCCAGCCGGTCGCCGACTACCTGCTCGACGTCAAGCCCGGCTACGACACCAACCCGACCGCCGCCGTCTTCAGCCACGTCTGGATTATCGGCGACGAGACGCTTGTCGACATAGACCAGCAGGCGGTGATCGACGACGCCGTCGAACTGACTCCTGTAGAAACAAGCAACAGCATCCCGTGAGCGAAAGACCATGAGCGAAACAGAACATCTGGGAGTACTCGATTCCGGCAGTCCGGTCACCCCGGAGGACATCCGCGAACTGACCGGCGCGGTCACCCCCCACTTCTCCCTCCAGATCCGGAACCGGGTGCGCCGGATGATTGAGCCACTTTCCGCCGATGATCCCGCCCGGATCTTCGGTGAGCGCGAGATCGCCAGGCTCGAAGCCCTGTCCCAGAACAGCGGCCAGCCCCGCACCGCCGGCGACCCCTCCTGATCGCGATGCGGGCGTGAAGCAGCTCGCGCCCGGAGTCGAGCGCCTCGACCAGTTACCGCGGCCGATCTTCAATGTCTACCTGGCCGGTGACGTGCTGTTCGACGCCGCTTCGACCTGGGACCGGCGCCGGGTGCTGAAGCAGCTCGAAGGCCGACCGCTTTCGCTGCTCGCCCTGACCCACGTCCACCCGGACCATCAGGGACTGGCCGACCTGATCTGCCACGAGCGCAGCATCCCGCTGGCCTGCCACGCCGATGACGTGAAGATTATGGAGGGTCAGGTTTCGATGCAGGCGGGCATGAAGATGAACCCCATCCTCGAGCGGATCCAGAAATCCTGGTCCGGTCCGCCGCATGTGGTCGACCGGGTGCTGAACGAGGGCGACGAGGTCGGTGGCTTCCGGGTCATCCACGCCCCCGGACATGCCCCGGGAGAGGTGATCTACTTCCGCGAATCCGACCGGGTGGCGATCTGCGGCGACGTGCTCCGCAACATGAGCTTCCTCACTGCGAGGACCGTCCTGCTTGAGCCGCCCGCGATGTTCACCTACGACCCGGCCGAGAACCGCCGCTCGATCCGAAGGCTGGCCGAGCTGAATCCGACGATCATCCTTCCCGGCCACGGCCCCGCGGTCACCGACATGGCCGCTTTCGAGCGCTTCGTCAGCGAACTCGGCTGAAACTCAGAGTCCGAACCAACGGGCTTTGCGGCTGGAGCCGAACTCCTCTTTTTCGGCGACGAACTCGGTTGACGCCGCGTGGATCGCGCCGGTGCGCTCGGGTCCGGAGAGGAAGTCGATGTCGACCCTGGCGACGCGGTCTTTTCCGAACTCGATATAGCAGGAGCCTTTGCCTTCGTGGGGGCCCGGCGGCTCGCCACGACCGAGGCCCGCGATGATGCTGCGGGCCACAACCTTCGCGGCTCCCTCCGAAAAGACGCCGGCCTTGGGCACTCCCGCGGTCGCTACATCACCGACGGCGTACACACCGGGAAATCGCGTCTCAAGCGTGTAGAAGTCGACCGGCACGTAGCCGTCCTCGCACATGCCGCTTTCGATCACGACGTCGGGGGCGCGGTGTTTCGGCACCCCGAGAAAGAGGTCGTAGGGCAACTCGGTGCCGTCGTCCAGAACGGCCACACCCCGGTCCCCGTCCAGCGAGGCGATCCGTCTTCCCGGCACGAACCTGATCCCCCGGTCGGCAAGCTCCCCGGCGATCACCTCGGAAGCTTCGGGCGACGGCGGCACCGGCGAAGGCAGCGGGAGCACGAAGGTGATCGTGCAGTCGTCCCGCACTCCCTTGGCGACCAGGTCGTCGTGGAGCAGCAGTGCACACTCGCTGGGTGCCGGCGGGCACTTGAACGGGGCGTCGCAGACGCCGATTATCGCGTTGCCTGATCTGAAATCGGGGATGACGTCGGCCAGCTTCTCGGCGCCGCCGAAGCTGTAGAACTCATTGCCATATTCGGCCAGGCCCGGCGTCCCCTCCATGTCGTAGTCGGCTCCCAGGGCTACGACGAGTACGTCGGCTTCGTGAACCCCGGAATCGGTGGTAACCCGCAGGTTCTCAGGATCGATCGCGGTGATCTCCTCGCGCAGCAGCCGCACCCCGGGCTTGACGAACTCCGCATACGGCAAACGCGCGTCCGACATCTTCTCGCGGCCGAACATCACGTCGAGCTTGGAATAGCCAAAGATGAAGGCGTCGTTGCGGTCGATCACCGTCACTTCGACCTCGTCGGCGACCTCTTCGGAAAGCATGGTGCTCAGCTCAAGTCCGCCGAAGCCCGCTCCCAGGATCAAGACACGCTGTTTCATCGTCGCATCCTATCCGGCAGGGGTAGCGGTCCGACCGGTCTGCTCCGAGAGCTCGGCCGCCAGGCATGTAGCCTCAGGTCCATGAGCGAAGAAAACCGCCGTTTCCTGCTGGCCGAGCGCCCCACGGGGCCCGTGGACGAGAACACCTATGACCTGGTCCGTGAGCCGGTTCCGGAAATCGGTGAGGGCGAAGCTCTGGTCAAGGTGAAGTCGATTTCGATCGACCCGACCAACCGGACCTGGATCGGCGAGGAGCCGACCTATCTGCCGCCGGTTGCGATCGGTGAGGTGATGCGCGCACTCGGCCTCGGCGAGGTCGTCGCATCGAAGAATCCGAACTACCCCGTGGGCGCCCTGGTCAACGGCCTGACCGGATGGCAGGACTACGTGGTGACCAGTGATCAGATGCCGCTGATGCTTGTGCCCGAGGGCGTCGAAGCCAGCCCGGCTCAACTGCTCGGCACGATGGGCATGACCGGCTGCACGGCTTACTTCGGCATGCTGGAAATCGCTGAGCCGAAAGAGGGCGACACGGTGGTCGTCTCGGCTGCGGCCGGGGCGGTCGGCTCGGTCGCCGGCCAGCTCGCGAAGATGAAGGGCGCGCGCGTGGTCGGCATCGCAGGCGGACCGGAGAAGTGCGACTTCCTCACCGACACGCTCGGCTTCGACGCCGCGGTGGACTACAAGGCCGATGACTGGCGTGCGCAGCTGAAGGCGGCGACGCCAGACGGCATTGACGTCAACTTCGAGAACGTCGGCGGCGAGATCATGGACGCGGTCATAGCCCGGCTGAACGTCGGCGCGCGCATGGCACTCTGCGGACTGATCTCCGGCTACAACGACAGCGAGCCGCCTCCCGGGCCACGCTCCTTCGGCAACCTGCTGATCAAGAGAGTGAAGCTGCAGGGCTTCATCATCCTCGACTACTACCCGCGATTCGGAGAAGCGATCAGGGACCTCTCAAAGTGGCTTGCGGAGGGGAAACTGCGCTCCGAGGAGACGGTGGTCGAAGGCTTCGAAGAGCTCCCCCGGGCCCTCAACATGCTTTTTGCCGGGGAGAACATGGGTAAGCTCGTCGTTCACATCTCAGAATGACCCGTCCCCCAGCGGAGCCGGTTACGTCTCCGCGAACCAAGACAGGACGGGCAACCTACGGAGAGGAATGTATGGAAGGCAGTACCGGCAAGAGCCCGCTCAGGATCGCAGTTCTGGCAATAGGAGTTGCTGCGGTTTCACTGACGATCGCAGCCTGCGGAGGCAGTGACAGCCTCTCGTCCGGCAGCCAGGAAGTGACCACAGCCACTGCGGGTGAGCCCACCGGCAAGCTGAAAATTTCCAATTGGCCGCTCTACATCGACAAGCAGACCATCAACGACTTCGAGAAGGAAACCGGGATCAAGGTCGATTACGTCGAGGACGTCAACGACAACGACGAGTTCTTCGGCAAGGTCCAGCCGCTCTTCAGCCAGGGGGATGCAGGCGGTCGCAGCATCGTCGTGACCAGCGACTGGATGTCCTCCAAAATGCACAACCTCGGCTACGTCCAGAACATGGACAAGGCGGAGTTGCCGGTCGTCGATGAATTCATGATCGACAGCCTGAAGAACCCGACCTTCGACCCGAACCGGGACTTCACCGTGCCGTGGCAGTCGGGCATGACCGGCCTCGTGGTACGTGAAGATCTGGCTCCTGACATCAAGTCGATCAACGACCTGTTCGACCCGAAATACAAGGGCAAGGTCACCGTGCTGCGCGAGATGCGCGACACGATCCCGGTGATGCTGAAGGCAGACGGGATCAACCCGGCCGACGCGACCACCGAGGACTGGATGGCGACGATCGACAAGCTCGAAAAGAACGTCCAGAACGGACAGATCCGGAACTTCACCGGCAACAACTACATCCAGGACCTCGCCAAGGGCAGCGTCGTGGCAGCCATCGGCTGGTCGGGCGACGCCGTTCAGGCCCAGTTCGACAACAAGAACATCCAGTACGTCCAGCCGACCGAAGGCTGCGCTCTCTGGTCGGACAACATGATGATCCCGGCCGGCGCGCCCGATGCGGCGGCGGCCTACGAGTTCATGAACTACGTCTATGAGCCGGAGAACATGGCTCAGATCGTGGAGTGGGTGAACTACATCAGCCCGGTCAAGGGGGTCAAGGAGATCCTGACCAACAAGGATCCGGCGCTCGCCAAGAACGAGTTGATCTTCCCCTCGGACGAGTTCCTGAAGAACTGCTTCACGCAGGACTCGCCTCCCGGCGACGATGCGGCGGTCAAGGAAGTCGAAAACGCCTTCCAGAACGTCGTCAACGGCTGAGCCAGGGCTCAGGCTTCAGACCATGGCCGCGGCGCGGGCCCGCCTCCGGGCAGGGTCCGCGCCGACGGCCGGTCGACCTCAGCCGAAGGGCTCGCCGGACGAGAGCAGCATCGGCTGGCGCACGGTCGATTCCGTCCACTGCGAAATCCAGAGCAGAGTCTGGGCGGGCACTTCCTCCTGCGGGTGATGACCGATGTCCTCGAGGATCTCGCCATCTGCCTCGGGGAAGACCTTGTGCAGACCCTTCATGAGTGCCTGGGTGGCACCATGCGGTCGTGCTCGCCCCACAGCCCGGCGACGGCCCCGGTGAACGGGCTCTTCCGGAATGGGTGTTTGGAGAGTTCGCGCAGCACGTGCATTCCCATTCGGATTCCCGGAACCATCGCGCTTCGGGTTTCGACCAGCCGCTGGAGCAGCTGATCGGAGATGTCGTGGTTGTGGGAAAAGAGGCCCTTGTAGGCGAGATTGACCACCGGGCGAAACCTCATCGCCTGGGGCGCCGTGCGGCCGAGCAGGAACTCCATCTCTGGCCGGGCGAGGATCGTCGCCAGCGGGATCCGGCTGTAGCCGGCGGGCGCGATCAAGGCCAGGGCACGGAAGCGGTTCGGATCGGCCGCCGCCATGGCCGAAGCAAGCGCGCCCCCGAGCGAATGGCCGAGCAGGAAGCAGGAATCCACTCCCAGCTCATCGAGCGCGCGACAGAAGATCCGCTGCCACTTGGCGAAGTCGTCTCCGGCGAGCGAGCTCTCGCCGAAGCCGGGCAGGTCCAGCGCCAGGGTCGGACGGGAGATCGCCTGGGCGAAGGGGTCCCAGCTCTCGGCGCAGTCCATGAATCCGTGGATCATCACCACCGGGTGGCCGCGGCCTGTGGTGCGGCGCAGGCCCAGAGTGAACTCGCCTACCTCGAGCGTCTCCTGTTCAATCCGGCTCATCGGGAGGTCGTCAGGCCGGCGTCTGGCCGAACACTTCGATGATGCGCTCGTTGTACTCGGTGATCTGCTCGTTCGGGATGAAGTAGGTCGGCGCACCGGGGAATACCGCGTCTGCGTAGGGGGCGATCTCCTCGACCTTGGCCCGGACCTTGTCGGGCGTACCGACCGCGCAGTAGTGCTCGACCATTTCGTCGGAGATCGCCGCCGCCACACCCTCGATGTCGCCCTTGCGGAAGGCCGCGGCCGCGTCGGCAGCGTTCTGGCCGAAGTCGTGGTGGTCGAAGAGCGGCATGTAGGTCTTGACCGTGGAATAGAAGGCCAGGGTGCGCCGGGCGGCGTCGAGGCCGCGCTGATAGTCGTCGTCGATCGCGACGCAGATACTCGGCAGGAAAGTGAAGTCCTTGCGATCCCTTCCGGAACGCGAAAGCCCGAGTTCAAAGTTCGGAACGATCACCTCCTCGATCCAGCTGGCCGAGCAGATCAGGTGGCCGATCAGCCCGTCGGCGACGTCGCCGGCCATACGGCACATGCCTTTCTGCACCGCCGCCGTATAGATCGGAATCTCCGACCGGACCGGCGGTGTCGAGCGGTACCAGCCCTTGATGTCGATGTCGTAGTACTCGCCCTTGAAAGCAGCCGGCTCCCCTGCGGCGGCGGCACGGATGATTTCGCGCACCGCCTGGATCGTCTCTCGAAGGTGAGGCGCCGGCCGACCGTAATCGGCGTTATGCCAGGTCTCGATCAGCCGCTTCACCCCCGGGCCGAGCCCCAGGCGGAAGCGGCCTCCGGAGATCTCGTCGATGTCCATCGCGCTCATCGCCATGGTCATCGGGCTGCGAACGAAGCCCCAGGCGATCGAGGTGCCGATGTCGGCCTTCTCGGTCTGGCTTGCGAGCCAGGTCGTCTGGGTGAATGCGTTGCGGAACAACTCGATCGCCCAGACGGAGTCGAAGCCGGCCTGCTCGGCCTGACGGGCCATTTCGGCCATGTCTGCCGGGGTATCCCCCATCGCCCCGATCGCTACACGATCCATTGCGGTCATGACTGCAGGCTATAGACCGGATCGGAGGTCCGAGCCGGGACGACTGCGGTCCCCGGCTGCCGCAAGCCACCGCCCTCCGGGCCCGATGAGATCGTCCAGCAGGCAGGTCCGGAATCGCACCGCTAACCGGCCCCGGAGTCGAGCGACGCGCCCGCGACCTGCCCGTCGGCTGACCGGCAGATCGCGGGGTGCCAGAAGTACTGGATCAGAGGCGCTGGATCAGGGTGCCGGTGCCGATTCCGCCGCCACAGCACATGGTGACCATGCCGATCTCCTTCTCCTGGCGCTCGAGCTCGTGGAGCAGCGTGGTCAGCAGGCGGGCGCCGGTCGAGCCGAGCGGGTGGCCGAGCGCGATCGCGCCGCCGTTTACGTTGACCTTGTCCATGTCAGGGTTCAGCTCGCGCTGCCAGGCGACGACCACCGAGGCGAAGGCCTCGTTGATCTCGGTCAGGTCGATGTCGTCCATGGTCATCGAGTTGCGCTCGAGCAGCTTCTGCGTAGCCGGGATCGGGCCGGTCAGCATCATCACCGGGTCGACGCCAACGGCGGTCTGGTCGAGGATTTTCGCCCGCGCCTTGAGGCCGAGCTCGTCAGCCTTTTCGCGGGTCATCAGCAGGATTGCCGCAGCGCCGTCAGACACCTGCGAGGCGTTGCCCGCGGTGACCTTGCCGTCGTCCTTGAACACGGTCTTCAGGCCGGCCAGAGCCTCCAGGCTGGTGCCGGGCCGGATGCCCTGGTCGGTCGAGTAGGTGTCGCCGTTGACCGAAACCGGAGCGATCTCGCGCTCGAAGCGGCCTTCTTCGGTGGCCTGGTGAGCCCGGGCATGCGAGTTGACGGCGAGCTGGTCGAGCTCTTCGCGGGAGATCTCCCACTTGTCGGCGATCATCTCGGCCGAGAGACCCTGGTTGACCAGGTTGTACTGCTTCATCAGTTCGGGCGAGTAGCCGAAGCCGTACTCCTCCATGACCTTGAAGGAGTCACCGAAAGAGATGTGGCCCATGTGCTCGACACCGCCGCCGATCATCACGTCGTGGACTCCGGAAGCGATCATCGCAGCGGCGTAGTTGACCGCCTGCTGGGCCGATCCGCACTGGCGGTCGATCGTGGTCGCGGGGGTCTCGATCGGGAAGCCCGCCTCGAGCCAGGCGTTGCGGCCGATGTTCAGGCTCTGTTCACCGAACTGCTGCACACAGCCGGCGACGACGTCTTCGACGATGGCCGGATCGATGCCGGCGCGGCCGACGACTTCCTTGTAGGCATGGGCCAGAAGGTTCGAGGGGTGAAGGTCCTTGTAGTAGCCCTTCTCCTTGTGACCGCGGCCGACCGGGGTCCGGACCGCCTCGACGATGACGACTTCGCGTCCGCCAAACTTGCTCATCAAAAACCTTTCGTCATGGAACCAGTGTCTAGTGCCCGAAACATCGGGAAAACCAGATCTGACGATACCCGATTGACCCGTCAGTCAAGTCTGGACGCAGGTGCCGGCGCGGGTCCCGTACCGGTCCCTCGGGCACCATGAGGCGGAGGCCGGCAGCGGGGGACGGCGAGCCTTGACGACGCGGACCGGCGACCTTGTGAGAACCTCGACGGCGGTGAAGCAGAGGTGACGATCGAGAACCCCCATTCGGAGATTGCGGTGGCCGGAAGCGGTGCCATCGCAATCGGGCTGGCCGCGCTGGGCAGCTCGAACAGCGACCGCGTCCTGCTGCTTGCCCGGAGCGACGAATCCGCGGAGCGAGCCCGTGAGCAGCTGGCGAGCGCCTGCCCCCGGGTGGACGGCGGCAGCGCCGCCAGGGTCGACGTCGTCACCGACGAGGCGGCGCTTGCCGGTGCCGGACTGGTGGTGGAGGCGATCGTCGAGGATCACGACCTCAAGGCGGACCTGCTTCGCCGGGTCGGCGACGCGGCACCCGGGGCCGACCTCGCGACGACCACCTCCTCCCTTTCGATCTCCGAGCTGGGCGAGGCCTGCGGTCACCCGGACCGGCTGTTCGGCCTTCATGTGTTCAACCCGGTGCCGGTCATGCGGCTGGTCGAGGTCTGCCTTCCGGACCACCTTCACGACGGCGTCGGCGAGCGGGCCGAACAATGGTGCCGCTCGGTCGGCAAGACCCCGGTGAGGGTGGTCGATCACGCCGGTTTCGTGGTCAACCGGCTGCTCTTTCCTTACCTGTTCGACGCGGTCCGGCTCCAGGAGAAGACCGGCATGCCGTCGGAGGACGTAGACACCTGCATGTCGCTCGGTCTCGCACATCCGATGGGCCCGCTTGCCCTGCTCGACCTGGTCGGCCTCGACGTCGCGGTCGCGATCAGCGAAGCGCTCTACGCCGAGTCGGGGAACCCGGACCACCAGGCACCCGACTCGGTGACGGCGAAGGTGGAGGCCGGCGAGCTCGGCCAGAAGTCAGGGCGCGGCTTTCACGACTACGGCTGACCCGGGCGCCGCTCAGGCCAGGTTGTCGATCTTCGCGGCCAGCTCGAAGTCAGCGGCGGTCAGGCCGCCTTCGGAATGGGTCGAGATCGAGACCGTGACCGTGTTCCAGGAGATCGCGAGGTCCGGGTGGTGGCCCATCTCTTCCGCCGGAGCGACCACGCGGTCGACGAACTTCACGGAACCGACAAAGTCGTCGAACCTGAACTCCCGCACGATTTCCTCACCCTTTCGCTGCCAGCCGTCGAGGCCGGCGAGTTTCTCCGTTATCTGATGATCTTCGAGGAGTGCCATGGAAGGGATGCTACGCCCTGCCGCCACCGTAGCCGTCGATCAGTTGACGCCCCGATACCGGAGCGTTCTACTTTTTCACCTTGATCGCCTTCGTCACGGTCCTTCCACCGGCCTTGGCGGAGGTCACCTTGAAGGTGGCCTTGACCTTGCCCGGCTTCTTCGGCTTGACCTTGACCTTGACGGTTCTGGTCTTGCCGGCGGCGATCTTGCCGACCGAGGTATTGAAGCTGAGGCCACGGCCCTTCACCTTGAGGCGGACCCCGGTGGCAGTGGCGTTGCCGGAGTTGGTTACCTTGACCTTGTAGGTGGCCTTCTTGCCCTTCTTGACCTTCTTCGGGCCGCTGACCTTGACCTTGCCGACCCTTGCTTTGTAGACGGTGGCAGCGACCGTGAACTCCCGGGTAGCCGGAGAGGGATCGGTATTGCCTGCCGTGTCGGTAGCCATGACCGTGAAGGTGTGGGGGCCGTTGACAAGGCCCGGGTAAGTCGCCGGCGAGGAGCATGGGCTGAAGCCGGCCTCGTCGATTTCGCATTCGAAGCTGGAACCCGCCTCGGTCGAGGAGAAAGTGAAAGTGGCCTCATCGGTTGTGATCGTGCCGCTGGGGCCGGAGTCGATTGTGGTCTCGGGCGGAGTCGGGTCAAGGGCCCAGAGTTCGTAGCCGATGGTGCCGTCATTGGCATGGAAGTAGAGGGTGCCGCCGACGTTGGTCGTATCGCCCGGGAACGAGTCGGCGCTGCCGGGGTTTATGTCCTTGACCAGGTTGGTGCCGCCCGGGGTGCCGTCGGACTTCCAGAGCTCGGCGCCGTTGGTGGGGTCGAGAGCTGTGAAGTAGAGGATGCCGTCGACGTCGACGGGGTCGTTCACGCCCGCGCTGGCGCTGCCGGGGTTTATGTCCTTGACCAGGACTGTGCCTTCCGGGGTGCCGTTCGACTTCCAGAGCTCGTAGCCGTTGGTGCCGTCGTTGGTGCTGAAGAAAAGCGTGCCACCGACGTCGGTGAAGTTCGTTGCGAGCCCGAGCTGCTGATGCCAGGCCAGATGTCCTTGACCAGGACCGTGCCTTCCGGGGTGCCGTCGGACTTCCAGAGTTCGTCGCCGTTGGTGCCGTCGTTAGCCTTGAAGTAGAGGGTGCCACCGACGTTGGAAAGCAACCTCGGGAGCGAGTTGCTTGCTCCGGGCCGGATATCCTTGACCAGGACCGTGCCTTCCGGGGTGCCGTCGGACTTCCAGAGCTCGGAGCCGTTGCTGCCGTCGTTAGCCTTGAAGTAGAGCGTGCCGCCGACTGTGGCCAGATCGGCCGGACTCGAATCGCTGCTGCCGGGTCTTATGTCCTTGACCATTGTCGTGCCTTCCGGGGTGCCGTCGGACTTCCAGAGCTCTTCGCCGTCTGTGCCGTTGGTGGCCTTGAGATAGAGAGTGCCGCTTGAGTTGATCAGGGTGTCCGGGGACGAGCCGGTGGCGCCGGGGTTTATGTCCTTGACCAAGGTGGTGCCGACCGGGGTGCCGTCGGATTTCCAGAGCTCTTTGCCGTTGGTGCCGTCGTCGACGGTGAAGTAGAGAATGCCGCCAATGCTGGTCAGGCTTTCTGGATACGAGCCGGTGACGCCAGGGTTGACATCCTTGACGAGGGTGGTGCCGCCCGGCGTGCCGTCGGATTTCCAGAGTTCGTTGCCGTTGCTGCCATCGTAGGCGCTGAAGTAGAGGGTGCCGCCGATATTGATCAGGTTCTCAGGGCTCGAATCGTCGTCGCCCGGGTAAATGTCCTTGACCAGGCTGGTGCCGCCCGGGGTGCCGTCGGATTTCCACAGTTCATCCCCGAGGCTGTCTTCGTAGGCGTTGAAGTAGACGGTGTCGCCAAGATTGGCGAACATCTCAGGGCTTGAGCCATCACTACCGGGATTGATGTCCTTGACCAGGTAGGGCTCTGCGGGCGCGGCGAGAGCCGTGGCTGAGCTCAACGCAAGGGCGCAGAATGCCGCCGCGAATGCGGCCATGAGGCTGGAGATCCGTGGAACGGACCGATTTCTGCAGTTGGTGTGTTGCTGTCTGAATGCCATGCCCAGCCTTTCCAGGGTCCCTGCCCCGGGGTTTTCGATGTGATGGACGAAAACGTTTCCGGCCGATTCCCGCTGTCCGCTTCGTATCCCTTGACGAGCGACTGCGGGTAGCGTAACACTTTGTTGAGAGTCCTATCAACAAGGGATGGCTGCCCCGGCGGCCCGGGTGCCCGCTCCCCGGAAGGCCTCCGGACCAAAATCCCGGCGTCGCGGCGGATGTGCGGCGCGGGAACCGCACCCGTCCCGGTTGGCGTCAGTTGTTGACGATTGACTCAGTAGCGTTGTCGCGGCGGTACGCTTCCGGGGTGACGCCGACCATGAATCCGCGCAAAGGCCGGCCGGCTACCACCGAATCCGGAGACGCCGGGCCCACCAGACGGTCTCGCATGGACCCGGACGCCCGGCGTGACCACCTGATCCAGACCGCCATGACGGTTTTCGGGGAGCAGGGCATAGCCGAGACCTCGGTGCTCCAGCTGACCCAGAAAGCCGGCGTCTCCAACGGGACCTTCTATCGCTACTTCGCCGACAAGGAGCAACTCGAGATCGTGATCGGCGCAATCGTCCTGGACGAGCTTGGCCAGACCCTGGAGGGGATGCAGCGGGACAAGGACGGAGCCGAGCGCATCGCGATCGGTGCGTTCGGTGTGATGAGAACGGTCGGCGCGAACCACGAAGTCGGTGCGATCCTGACCGAGTACTTCGAGAGGGGGAACGCCATTCTTCAGGTAGCGGCAGTGCAGCTCACCGCCTACATCCGCGAGGGCAGGGAGTCCGGTGAGTTCCCGGTGAATGCCCCCGCTCAGTACTTCGCCGGAGTGTTCATCGCGATGTTCGGAGTCGGAGCGCGCTCGGTCCTGGCCGGGCAGGACCCGGACGAGGTCGGTGAGTTCATCGCCGCCGGACAGCTGCGACTGCTCGGCGTTGCCAACAAGCGAGCGGACTCGGTCGCAAAGACGGTTCGCCGGCGCATGGGCGCATGGGAGCCGGAGCCCCTGAGCACGATGCCGGACCGGGCGCCCGAAGACCCGACCGCCGATCCTTCCTGACGCGACGCCCGTCCGAGACGGTTCAGGGCGACAGCGGCGACAGCGGCGACAGCGCACCGGATGAGTACAGCGGTATGCCGAGAGTCAGCGCGGACTAGGCGAGTGCCAGGGCAGCAAGTACCGAGGCGAATGCGATCGCGGCGAAGCCGCCGTACTCGATCACCTTGGCGCTTGCTGTTCCGAGCCGTCCACGCTCGCCCGCAACCACCAGAAGTCCGCAGAGCACGCCGCCGATCAGTCCACCCAGGTGGCCGCCGACGCTGATCCCGGGGATCGCGAAGGTGAGCAGCAGGTTGATGCCGAGGATCAGGCCGATCTCGCGGGCGATGTTGGTCAGTCCGCGGCCGCGGGCGATGATGAAGGTCGCGCCGAAGATTCCGAAGACCGCACCGGAGGCTCCGACCGTGAATACGAAGTTTCCGGTCAGGGCTATTGCGCCGAATGATCCTGCCAGCAGCGAAGCAAAGTAGATCGCGAGGAACCTGGGTGTGCCGATCGAGGGCTCGAGCACCCGGCCGAGGAAATACAGCGCAAACATATTGAAGCCGAGGTGCATCAGCCCGGCATGCAGAAATCCGCTGGTCACCAGGCGGTACCACTCGCCGTCGGCCACCGCTGCTCCCTGCAGGCCGAAATTCGAGATCATCGAGTTGGCGGTCGTATTGAGCCCACCCGCACCGCCGAAGACCTCGGCCAGGTAGGCACCGACGCAGATCACGATCAGGGCGAAGGTGGCGGGGGATTCGTTGTTCGCCGAAATCGCCGCCGGGCCGCTGGTCACCCGGGTCCGCTCCTGCGAGCACTCCGGGCAGCGCATCCCCACCGGGGTCGGGGTCATGCAGTCGGGGCAGATCGGCCGGCCGCAGCTGGAGCAGGAGACGCGGGTCTCCACGTCAGGGTGTCGATAGCAGTGGTCCACGAGCAGCAACCCTATTTGAAGGGCACCGCGCGCAACCGGCCCAGCAGACAGAATGAAGGGGTGGCGAGGACGGGCTATACACGGCTTTACGCGACCGTGAGCGGGGCGCTGCTGGTGCTTACCGGCCTGGCCGGCATGCTGGAAAACGCCGAGTTCAGTACGCCAGAGCTATGGTCGAAGCTGCTCGGCTTCTACGCGGTGAACGGCTGGGCCAACGCGGTCCACATCGGGCTCGGGCTGCTAGCCCTGCTGCTGGCACCGGCGCTTTCACGTCTCTGGGCCGCGATCGCGACCGTGATCTTCCTCGGGCTCGGGATCTGGGGCGTACTGGCGGCGAACTCCGAGCTGCTGTTCGGCGTGCTGCCGGCCGAGCGCTCAGTAAACCTGATCAACCTTGCCCTCGGCGGCCTCGCCCTGCTGGCGCTGGTGGCCTCGCGCTGGGACCGGATCACTAACGTGGCCGGGATCTGGGAGCGGCGCATGCGAGACCGGCGGGTTGCTCGCAAGCGCAAACGTCAGCTGAAGCTGAAGCGCAAACGGGTCAAGGCATCCAGGTCCGCGCCGTCGCGCAGCGGGTCCTCAAAGACCAGTTCTTGAGCGAAGCTCGTCGATCGTGCTGTCGAGCCTTGAGCGGCGGCGGCGGCCGCGGCGGCGCATTTCGAAAACGACCATCGCCCCGGTCGCGATTCCACCGGCGGTAACAGCAACCACCGGGCGGACCCAGTTACGCGGGTCGCGCAGAGAATGCAGCTCGCTGTCGGTCAGCTCTTCGGCCCAGCCGGTCAGGTCCGAGGCGGCAGCGTCACTTATCGAAGCGAACCTCCGGCTGAGCCGTTCAGAAACACGCTCCGGCGGCTCAACCGGCTGAAAAACGTCGGCGAGCAGGTCTTCGAGGCGGATCTCATCCATCGTCATCGGCGTCCAGCCTTTCGCGCAGCTGCTTGATCGCACGGTGGAGCAGCACCTTGGTCGCTCCGTCGGACTTGCCCATCGCCCGGGCGATCTCGCGGTTGTCCATGCCGAGTGCGAAGCGCATGATCAGGGCTTCGCGTCGTTCCTCGGGCAGCTCGTCGATTCCGGCGATCACCGCGCGAAGCTCCTCCCGGCCTTCGGCCACCGACTCGGTCGTGTGCTTCGCCGCCGGTGGCTCGACACTGTCCAGCGGGGTCTGTGGCCTGCGCGAACGGTCGCGGTAGAAGTTCGAAGCGAGGTTGTGGGCGATGTGGATCAGCCACGGTCGCAGCGAGCGTCCGTCGGATTCCTGCCGGGCGCGCGGATAGTGGCGATAGGCCTGGAGAAAGGTCTGCTCGGTCAGGTCCTCGGCGTCGTGATGGTCCCCGACCCGGTAGCAGGCGTAGGAATAGACGTCGCGAAGGTGGTCCCGGTAGAGCTGCTCGAAACCCCGGTCGGTGACTGCCTTGCTTTCCAGCGGAGGGGCATCCGGGGCCTGTTCGGCCTGTTCGTCGGCGGTCTCGTCCACCGGTCAACCTTATCCCTGCGGCGCAAACCGGACCGGATGGGGGCACCGTTCCATACATCCGGCTCAGGCCGCCCGCCTCGAGTGGCCGACCCGGCGCAGGGCAGCAACCCACTCGTCCGAGTTGATTCGACCGGTCGCCAGATCCGCAAGGCCCTGGGTCGCCTCGAAGCTGCATCCTGAAGCCGCCAGCGTGGCTGCGATCTGAGGTACCGAGTCCAGCGCCTCGGAGGCCTGGCCGATCTCGGCCTTGATCTGCTCGGCGTTCCGGCCTTTGCCCAGCAGTTCGCCGGCCCGGCGGTTGCGGCTGCCCGGGGCCATCACCGTGGCCAGCAGGTCCCCCACCCCGGCCAGACCGTTGAAGGTCTCAAGGTCGGCGCCCTTGAGCACCGCGTACTCGACGCACTCCTCCCAGACCGCAGCCGCGGCGATGCCGGCCGCGTTGAGGCCGTGGGGTTCAGCCGCGGCAGCGGCAAGCGTGGCCGCGTTCTTGGCTGCTCCGGCCATCTCCACCCCGACCGAGTCGCGGGAGCGCTCGCAGATCAACCCGGCCCGGTCGAAGACGTCGCCCAGCTGGGCGCGAAGGTCACTGTCCTCGGTACCGAGAACCAGCGCCGCCGACCCGGAGACCGCCTCGCGGGCGTGCGCGGGTCCGCCGAGGCAGGAGATCCCGCGCACCTTCACCCGCTCGCCGACGTAGTCGCTCGGCAGCTGGCCCATCGGTGCGACCAGGCCCTTGGTCAGCAGCAGCACTCCGGCGCGGTTCCCGATCCGGTCGGCGATCGCGCCGACCGCCTGCGGGTAGGAAGACGAAGGCACGGCGAGACAGAGCAGGTCCACCCCGGCTAGTTCAATCTGGCTGGAAGGCCGGACCTCGATCGCCTCGGGCAGCCGGACCCCCGAGAGGTAGCGCCCGTTCTCACGGGCCATCGAGATCTCGTCGGCCTGCTTCGCGGTGCGGGTTCCGAGCTGGACTTCGAGGCCACCGCGGGCCAGAAGCACCGCGACCGCCGTCCCCCAGCTTCCGGCGCCGATCACTGCTGCCCGGCGCATCGGGGGCAGGCCACCGATGTCCTCCCACTGGAGCTCGATGTTGGGCCAAATCCGCGAGGTAACCGAAGCGGCCAGCGCCGGCGAAGGGTTCTCCGAAAACGGAAAGCTCATCGGGCGACCGATCCGGATCTTCACCTTGCGCGGACGGATCCTCCAGCCGCGGCGCACGTTCTCGGTGCCGCTGACAGCCACCGGCAGCACGGGTGCGCCGCTGCGCATCGCCAGGCGGCCCACGCCGCGCTTGGGCCTGCCGAGCGAGCCGGTGCGGATTCGCGTGCCTTCGGGAAAGATGCAGATCGTTCCGCCACGCTCAAGCGTCAGTTCGGCGGTCTCGATCGCCAGATCGTCGGCCTCGCCGCGACGGATCGGAAAGGCGCCGAGCCGGGACAGGAAGTAGCCCTGCCAGGACTTCTCGAAGAGCTCGACCTTGGCCACGTAGTTCATCGGCTTGCCCCAGGGCAGGCAGGCGCCGATCACGAACGGGTCGAGGAAGCTGCGGTGGTTGGCGGCCACGATCGTGCCGCCCTTGATGTGGGAGTTCTTCCGGCCCTGCCTGGAGAGCCTGAAGTAGACAAGGAAGAACGGCTGCAGGAAGGCGCGTGCCACGAAGTAGTAGAGGTGGTTCACCCCGTGGCGCCGCGTGAATTCGTGATAGCCGTTGAGCCGCTCTTCAGTCACAGGGTTCGTTACACGGTCGGAGGCCGGGCGTTACAGCCCGCAGGCCGCCGGCGGCGGTCTGTGAAGAGCTTCGCCGCCCGGCGGGGCGATCCTGCGGGAGCTGACCGCCTCAGTCCCCGAGCGGAGTGGTAGCGCAGCGGGAGTACCACGGCAGCACGTCCAGCGGCGCGATCGCGGTGATCGTCCTGTCGCCTTTGAGCCTGGCCCCCCTGCCGGCGAGCTTCCAGCAGCCCGCGGGCAGCCTCACCGAACGGCTCGTTTCCCCCTGGGCCATCACCGGAGCGACCAGCAGGTTCGACCCGACCAGCCACTGATCGTTCGCCCTGGGAGAGGCACCCGGTGCCTTCGGGTCGGCCAGCCACATCGGCCTCATCATCGGCACGCCCGTCTTGACGAAGGATTTCCACAACCGCTTGAAAAGAGGACGGGCACGGTTGTGCAGCCTGGCCATCGCTTCCCAGTTCTCAAGCGTGGCGGCGTCGAAGTCCCACGGCATTTTCGTGCCGCTGAGCCCCGAGTTGTGCACCCTGAAGAACGGTGTGAAGGCTGCCGCCTGGGACCAGCGGGTGAACAGTTCCGGGTTGGTCGGCGGCATGAGCCCTGTCTCAGGGGTGAACTGGGCGTAACCGCCGATGTCGGTGGTGAACCCGGGGGCGCCCATTACGGCCCGGTTCAGCATGTCCGGCACGATTGAAGGCAGGCCGGTGTCAGTACGCCAGTCGACCGTTTCGTCGCCGGGAAACTGGGCGCTTTCCCAGTTGGCAGAGCCACGACCACCGGAGTAGGCCGCCCGCTGGAAGAAGAAGACGTGACGGTTGGGATGCAGCTGCTCCCAGTCGTCGATCGCCTCTCGCGTGACCTTGGCCTGGAGTACCGGATAGCGGTTGTGCATGGCGGCGCCTGTCGTGCCGTCCGAGAAGTGCATTCCGGGCTCGACCTGTTCGCCGAAGTCGTTCATGAATCCGTCTGCGCCGGTGTCGAGCAGGTCGAATACCCGGGCTCGCCACCACTCGACCGCCTCGGGATTGGTGAAGTCGATCACCGCGGCGGGATCTTCCATGAAGGGTGACTCGAATAGGTACGGATCGCCCGCAGCGTCGGTCGCCACGAGCCCCCCCGCGACAGCTTCGTCGAAGGAACCGGGGATTTCCGTGTTGGCCGTGTCGTCGGATACGAAGGACCTCAGGTAGAGAACCGACTTGATTCCGATCGCCCGCAGTCTTGCGATCGAATCGAGCACGAACGGGCGCGCCAGCGGAGCCCACCCCTCGAACGCGTACGAAGACACCGGCAGCCCGCCCTGCTCGATACGCGCGATGTCGGCCTCGACCCTGGCCCGGTAGCCACCGCCGGCGTCCGCGTAGACGCCGATCGCGCGCGAGAGCATCGGGCCGGTGCTCCAGTCCGGCGGAACCCGGTGCCTTCCGGAGACAAGGCTGATGCTCTCCATCGCCTTGCGGGCTCCTCCCAGCGCGATCTTCATCGCCAGCGCCGATCCCGGCCTGCTCACGCGCCAGGAGTCCGGGCGGTCGCTGGCCATGCGCCAGCGACTGATCCTGTCGCTCCTGAGAAGTACGCCATACCCCCCGGACGAGATGAATCCGGGAACCGGCGCGTAGTAGCCGGTCGTCACGTCCGGAAAGCGGTAATCGAAAACCCAGCTCCTGATGTCGGAGCCGCGAAGGTCGGTTCCCTCCCGTCGCCCTCCGAATCCGTGAAAGCCCTCGCCGGGCCGGCTGTTGAATCCCGCATATGTGGAAGTGACGCCCGCTGCCGGCACCACGTCCACCCTGACCTTCGTGATGCCCCGGCGCCCGGGGCCGATTTCGAGCTTCAGCTTCCTGCCGGCCGGATCGTCAGTGGCGATACGAAGCACGGTCAACCGGTTCTTGCGTCGGGCGGAGAGCACACGTGTCGCCGTGAACGACCTGCCCGCCTCGGGCGGGGAATGCGGCGGATCGAAGCTCGGTGGTTCGAGCTCCGGTACCCCGCCCAGGGTGAATCCGAGCCCGGCGTACCGGACGCCTCCGGAGTCAGACTTCCCCTGGAGAGTCGTGAGCACTTTTCTCCCGGACCTCGAGAACAGCGAAAGCCTGAACGGGGAGCGGTCGATCCTGACCGACCCCTGGTAGGTCTTGAGCTTGACGGGGGCCGCCGCCGCGGAGCGGCTCGTGCCCAGCAGGCAGACGGAAGCGGCCAGGATCGCAAGCGCCAATGCCCGGATCAGATCCGCCGCGCGGAACCGCTGCCCATTTGATTTCCCCATGAACATCACTCCCCCGTAACCTCGTGAAACCCGGATCGATTCGGATTCCGGCAAGAATTTGTGTCGGACCATCTTACCGCGGGTCAAGATGGATAACGGCGGCCCAGCCTCACGTTCACCTTCTTGCCCGCCGGCCTGACCCTGCCGGAGCTGAGCGACTGGGACCTGACCACAAGTGGTCCCTTCGTCGCCCCGCCGGGCCGCTCCACCCGGCCCAGGCGGCAGTGCGCCCTGCGCAGCCTGACCCTCGCGCGGGCGAGGGTGAGCCCCTTCAGACGCGGAACGCGGCAGACCTTCAGCGGCTGGCGCCTCAGGGTCACCGCCTTGCCGGTGCCGCCGTCCTTGTCGGTGGCGGTGACCCGGACCTTAACCTTGCGCGGCCCGGTCGGCCAGGCCAGGTTGAGACGGCGCCCGGAGGGCCGGCGGTCGACCCTGCCGTCGGCACCGAAGTCGACCGCGTAATCGAATCCGGCCGCCGTATCAGCACTCGACGGGTCGGTCGCTCTCAGCCGGAGGCGGGGCCGGCCCCTGCCACCGCGGGAGCTTCGCAGCCTGACCCCGGGGGCCACGTTCTTCACGGTGAGATCGCGGTTGCGGAAGGCGGGGACCGGACCACCGGTCGCCCTGACCTTGACCGGGATCGACGCGGGACCGTCGTCAGGCGTGAATCTGACCGGGTTGCCGGCCTTCGAGAAACCGTCGCCGAGGCCTGTGTCCCAGGCAAAGCTGAGCGGATCACCGGTGCCGCCGGTGGCACTTGCGGTGAACTTCGCGACACTGCCCTCGTTCACGCTCGTGGGCCCCGCCAGAGCCAGGTTCAGCGAGCGCAATGCGGTGACGGCGATCGCCTCGTCGCGGCTGCCGGAGGCGTTCATGTGGTGGATCAGCAGCGCGCCCAGAGACCAGTTGGCCTGCATGTTCGCGTCGTCGTAGGCGAAGTTCAGTTGCCCGGCGACGTCGGGCCGGATCGAGGGGCTGCCGAAGGAGATGCCGGGATTCAGGTAGTCGAAGGTGAGATGCGGCGTCGAACCGACCACGGCTTCGAGGGCGGGGCTCTCGCCCTCGATCGAGTAGGTGAACCTCGAGTCCGCCGGCGTCAGGCCGATCGCACTTCGTGGAACGGTCAGAGTGAGCACGTCGCTGTCGAACGCCCTGCCCGACTGGACGAAAGAGGTGACCGGGGTCGGCAGGGTGAAGGACGGGTCGCCGTCGGGCAGCCTGACGACGACGGTGCCGAAGCTGTCGCCCTCTTCGACTCCGGGATCGCGGTCGGCGTAGACGACGTAATCATCGACCCCGTTTTCATTCGTATCGATGTACACGTCGTGGTAGGCGAAGTCGGAGGGATTCGGCTGGTTGCCCCAGGAGCTGATCCCGAAGGTGACCGTGTCGGCGGTCGCGTCGTAGCCGACCCCGACGTTCTTGATGTCGGCGGCGGCGAGGTTGGGGGGATCGTCCGGTCCGAGCACGATCTGCGGGCTCGAGTACTGGAGCTCCAGCGGAGTGAGCAGGGAGATGAAGTCGGAATCGGTGCTGCCGGTGTCGACCGCCTGTCCGCCGATGTCGAACGAGCCGCCGGTCGCTCCTTCGGGCAGGGTGACATCGGTGATGCCGGCCGCCAAAGTGCTGGTCGGGGCCAGCGAGGCGTAGACCGGCACTGTCGTGGTCCGGCCACCGGGTTCGGTGAGCCTGACCAGCCCGCTGCTCTCGGCGATCCATTCACGGTTGGAGCCGGAAAGCAGCGTTTCTTCCTTCTGGTTTCGAAGCGCCGACGGGTCGGGCACGTCGAGTCGTACCGTGAGCTGGGCCGAGCCCTCGGGCGGCAGGTCGACTGTATTGCCGTCGGGCAAGCTCCAGGTTGCCCCGGGAACCGTGCTGCGCGCAAGGAAAGCCGCAGACACGCCGTTCTTCTGGACGTTCTCCCTGTTGACCACGGTGATCGAAGCTTCGCGGGAGAAGGGCTCTCCGGGTGGAACCTCCAGCGGCCCGAAGCTGATCCCGACCGCGCCATCTCCGGCCGTCGCATAAGCGAGCGTGCCCGCGTCGACCGCCTTCGGCCCGTTGACGGTGCCGGTGCCTACCCGCTGCGGAGGCTGGGGCACGCCGGTCTGACCGAGCCCCGAGAACAGGTCGTCCGAAGCGGTGTTCATGACCAGAGCCTTGAGCTCCTCGACGGTCCAGTCCGGGTGGGCCTGTCGCAGCAGCGCCATCAGCCCGGCTACGTGGGGCGAGGCCATCGAAGTTCCGGAAAAAGTCTGCGAACCCGTTCCCGAGCCCGCTGCGGCCGAAACGATCTCGGTTCCCGGAGCAGCGACGTCGGGCTTGAGTACGCCGGCGCCACCGGGGCCGCGCGAACTCGAGTCGGCCACGGTGCCGGCCTCGTCCGAGCTGCGGAAGTTGCCGAGGAAGTTGCGGCTGAAGGTCACCCTGGCGGTGCCGGCCTGGGCCTCGGAGCGCAGCATGTCGTGGAGCGGGCTGACCACGTAGATCGAGGGGATGGCCGAGTTTCCGGCGATCGCGATCGTTGAAGTCGTGGCCGAGTCGGCCAGCACGACCCCGATCGCCCCGGCCGCCTCGGCGTTGTCGACCCGCGTCTTCGACCCGCAGGCGAACGGCGAGTCCGGGTCGTCGCGGACCGAGCGCCAGTCGAGCAGGACGACCTTGCCGGCGATGGCCGCCGACGCGGCCGGGCCGAAAGCCGAGCAGCCGGTCCGGTTGCTCGCCGGGTAGTGGATGAGTCCGGTCACCGGCGTCGACAGCGAGGCCCAGGGGAAGTCAACCGACGCCGAGCCCGGACGCAGGCCGTTGTTCGACGGGTTGTCCGCGAGCGTGACCTCGAAGCCGTCCGAGAGTCTGCTGGAGACCATGTTGGCCACGGTTATCGCCTGCGGCGATGAGGCCGGGCTTCCCGCCTGGTAGATCTGGTTGCCGCCGTTTCCGGCTGCGACCACTACGACCGTGCCCGCCCTTGAAGCCGCGGTGACCGCGCGGGCATCAGGGGTGTCGGGGAGTCCGAAATCTGAGCCGAGCGAGAGGTTGAGCACGTCGAGCCGGTCGGACGGGTCGCCGTCCCGGTTCGGGTCGAGCGCCCAGTCGAGCGCCTCGACGGTCAGGGCGGTGGAGCCGTCGCAGCCGAAGATGCGCAGGGGGTAGATCTTCGCCTCCGGTGCCGCGCCGGGTCCGATGCGCATGCCGGACGGGTCGAGACCGGCATAGCTTCCGGTGAAGGTGGTGCCGTTTGCGTTCACACCGTAGCCCGCGGCCGAGCCGGCCACGTGGGTCCCGTGACCGCCGCCCTCGGCCAGCGGACAGTCCATCGGGTTGGCGTCGGGCTTCGGGGTCGAAGTCCCGGAAGCGTCGGCGTTGTAAGCGTCCCCGGCGAAGTCGAACCCGCGGCCCACCTTGGCGCTCGGGTAGAGCTGCTGTCCGGCTCGCGCGACCGTGAACCCGGCCGGGTTCAGGTCGCTGTCGGCCGGGTTGTTGCCGGCGGTGCGGGCCGCGTTGAGGTCTGCCGTCGAGCCGCTGCCGCCGAAGTCGGTGTGGGTGTAGTCGAGGCCGGTGTCGATCACGCCGATGCGCATGCCCTGGCCGGTCAGGCCACCGGCGCCCGGGGCCCAGAGGTCGTCGACGCCGATGTAAGGCATGCTGAAGGCGTTGGCCGGACGGGCCAGAGGGAGCCGCTGGACCGATCGCACACCATCGATCTCTCCAATTCGTGCGACGTCGCCGGGCTCGGCCAGTACTGCGACTCCGTTGTAGGCGGTGGTTACCCGGAACACCTCGTCACCGGCCAGGTCGCGCCGCTCGATCGCCGAGACGACTTCGTCCTGGTATTCGGCGTTTCGGTCCGACTGGATCCGCGCCCGACTCGAAGCCACCCCGTCACCCGCACCCCGATTCAGCGCGCGGGTGGACGCATAAGCCGAAGGAAGACCCTCGACCTGAACCATGTAGAGCGAGGGACCCTTGAGATCAGGCCGCGCGGCCGCTGAACCTGCACCGAGCCAGCAGACGGAGACCATAAGCAGACAGAGCAGCGCCACTGCTCCCCCCGCAGGGAGCTTCCGGTCACTGGTTCTCCCTGTCAGGTCGATGATCATCGGATCGTACGCTTCAACACCCGTCGGCCCCCTGCGATTCGGTCCGGCCAGGGGCACGGCCGGGCGACCGTAGCCTGCGAAATCCGGCCCCTGCCGGCGGCGGGTTATCCTTGACCGGCAGCGCCCGGAGCCAATGGAGAGGAACTCGCAACCCACCGAGTCGGACCGAAGCCGCGAACGCGCCGGCGAAGGAGCCGGTGACGGGCAGCTCCGAGCGCCGGCTCCGCAGGACGCCGGGTACCGGAGTCCGCCCCGGAGCGAGCGTTTCATCCGCCGCATCCGCCGGCGTCAGGCAATCAGCCTGCTGCTGCTCGCGCGATTCCTGCCGCAGCGGACCAGACCACCGAAGGTACCGGAGCCCTGGAGCGATCCCGACCGGCAGATTCCGGCCGACCTGAAGACCTACCCCGGTGAGCTCAGCAACCCGGCCGAAGAAGACTCCGCTTCAAAGCGCCAGCCGCTGAGCGACTTCTTCTCGGTCCACCCGGAGGCGAGCGAGTTCATCGTCAGCCACGGCAGGGGCTTTCTGCTCCCGACTTTCCCTCGGGTGGCCCGGGCCGTGCACCGGATTCGTCGCGCAACCCGTCTCCGGCCAGCTCCACGCAGGCGAAACCACGATCCGGATGAACTCAGGGAGATGCTCGTGGCCGAGGGCCGGCGGATCGGACTCAGCCGGATCGGCGTCGCGGCGAATGACCCCCGCTATACGTTCAGGACGACCGACGCCGAACAGCTGCCCGGCGTGATCGTCTGTCTGCTCGAGCAGGACTGGCAGCTGACCCAGAAGATTCCCAGCGACGAAGCCGAACAGGCGGCCTTCTTCGGCTACGCGGAAGGCATGGAGCGCAGCGCCCGGCTCTCTGAATACCTGAAGGGGCTCGGCTACAGGGCCGCTCCCCAGGGTCTGGTCGGCGACGGCATCGCGATCCGCTACGCGGTCGAGGCCGGGCTCGGACAGCTCGGCATCAACGGCCAGCTGCTCACCCCCGAAGCGGGTTCGAGGTGCCGGATCCTGATGCTGACGACGGATGCGCCCCTCACCCCGGACCAGCCGGTCGACTACGGCCTCCACAAGGTCTGCGACGAATGCCAGGCATGCGTCAGGAACTGCCCGGTCGGGGCGATCCCCAAGTCCCGCAAGCCGTTCCGCGGTGTTGTCAAGTCAAAGCTGAACACCGCGCGCTGTCTGCCGGTGGTAGCCCAGGCCCACGGCTGTGCGATCTGCATGAAGGTCTGCCCGGTCCAGCGCTACGGCCTCGACGCGATCCTCGAGCACCGGGAGAAGACCGGCGAGATCCTCGGGGTCGGAAGCGACGAACTCGAAGGCTACGACTGGCCGCTCGACGGACTTCATTACGGCCCCGGCGAGACCCCGCACGTCGGCGAGGACGTCATCCGCAACCCGGACCTGACTTTTGACATGAACCGGGAGCGCCCGCTCGAAGGAACCGAACCGATCCGTTTCGTGGGACCCCGGCGAACCCCCAGTTGAGCCGGCCCGAGAAAGTGGAGTTCTGCGTCATCGGCGCCGGTTTCGCCGGCCTGCGGATCGCCGCCGCGCTCGATCAGGCCGGTTCCGACTACGTCGTGCTGGACAAAGGACGCTCACCGGGTGGGCGCGCCGCCACCCGTCGGATCTCGGAAGCGAGGGTCGACCACGGCATCCCGTGGCTGACCCGGACCGGCGGCCTCAGCGACGAGCTGATCGACCGGCTGCGCGAAGCGGACCTGATCGAGCGCCTGTTCGTCGGCGGAACCGTCGGTGACGCCTGGACCTGCCCCGAAGGAATCAACCGGGTGGCGAAGCACCTTGCCGACGGGCTGAACGTTCGCTTCAGCGAGCGGGTGGAGTGGGTCGAACCGTTGACCGACGGCAGGGTCCGGCTGCGGGTCGCCGGCGCGGAGGGCCGCACCTCGACGCTCGATGCGCGCCATGCGATCATCACCGCTCCGGTCCCCCAGGCAATCGGGATGGCACCGTTTCTCACCGGACAGCTCGGCGGCATCGAGCCCGATGAGATCTACGAGAAGGCAGTGCTCGGACTGGCCCGCCTGAGCCACAGCGGCGACATCCCAGAACAACCCCTCTTCGAGAACCCTGCCGACGGGATCGAAAGCGTGATCGTCGAGAGCGTCAAGTTTCCCGACCGGCCGCCCTCGGTGACGATAAGGTGCGACCCTGAGAGCAGTGACCGGCTGTTTGACGAAGACGACGAAGTCGCCTGGCAATGGATGGCCGGGCGCGTCGCCGACCTGCCCTTCCTCGCCGCCGGACCCGAAGGGCACCAGGTCAAGCGGTGGCGCTACTCGAAGCCTGTCAGGCCCGTCAAGGCACCCTTCGTCTCGCTCGGCTTCCCCGGCCGGTCAGGCACGGCGACGATCTCGGCCTGCGGCGACAGCTTCGACACCGGAGCCGAGACCGGCCTCGAAGCCGCCCTGGCCTCGGCCCAGGCCCTGCTCGACCAGGAAGTCTGGGTTTAGATGGCTGCGCCGCTCTACGAAGACTTCAGAAAGCGTCAGAGCGTCACGACGGTCAGCGGTCCGGGTGGACTCGACCTGGAAATGGCATACACGGACTGCGGACGGGGAAGCCCCTTAATGCTGCTTCATGGCATTCCGACATGGTCATTCCTTTTTCATGACGTGATTCCGACTCTGTCGACCCGGCATCGCGTGATCGCGCCGGACCTGCTCGGGCACGGGTACTCCGACCGCCGCGATCGCTTCGACCGCTCGCTGGTCGCACAGAGGGACGCGATACTCGACCTGCTTGACCAGCTGGAGATCGAGAGGATCAGCTTCGTCGGGCACGACACCGGCGGCGGGGTCGCGCTGATGATGGCGATCGAGAATCCCGAGAGAGTGGATCGGCTGGTCCTGAGCAACATCGTCGCCTTCGATTCCTGGCCGATCGACGACATGATCGCCCTGGGCAATCCGGAGTGGAAGGAAAAGACACCAGCCGAAATCGCCGATTTTGTAGTTGCCGGACTACCCGAAGGAATTCACAACAGCGAGCGCCTCACGGACGACTTCCGGGAAGGGATCGTCGCTCCGTACCGCGACGAACAGGGAAAGATCAGCCTGATCCGGAACGCCAGTTCACTCAATACGAACCACACCACAGCCCTGATCGACCGCCACTCGCTCATTGAAGCCGGGACCCTGCTGCTATGGGGCGTCCACGATCCGTGGCAGAAGATCTCCGACGGCGAGCGACTCGCCGAGCAGATACCTGACTCCAGGCTCGAACGTATCCAGGCGTCACACTGGGTTCCCTGGGACGCGCCCGACGAATTCTCGGCCGGAATCCTGAGTTTCCTCGCCGACGCAGGCGGCCACTGACGGACCATTCGAACTCTTCGGGGGCCCCTGGCACCTCCGGATCGTGGACGGACGTCCGAAGCGTGGAGCGGGCGGCGCTGGCCCGCTGTTGCGGTTGGAGTTCACCTCAATCGACGGCGGGGTGCCGAGCTATGTCAAGTGCCCGAGCGGATGTTGACCTCGGCACCGTGTCCAGCTCGCCCGTCTCACTACTTCGCCACCTCAAGGCAGTCTCTCAGTGTCTGGGACGGCAGATCGAGCCGGGACAGCACCTCGGCAGTGTGTTCTCCGACCCTGGGCGCGGCGGATCCAGGTCGTCCGGGAGTCTCGGAGAGCCGGACCCCCGTCCCAATGGTGCGGATGCGCCCCGCGGTCGGATGGTCGAGCTCGCAGAGAACCCCGGTGGACAGCATCGCGTCGTCGGCCATCAACTCGTCAAGTCCCTGCACCGGTGCGCAGGGCACGCCGCGCGGCTCAAGAGTCTCCAGCCACTCCACCCGCGTCCTCCTGGCGAACTCCTCCTCCAGCTGGGGGATCAGTTCATCCCGGTGCTCCACCCGGTCCGGGTTGGACCGAAACCGGGGATCGTCGGCCAGGTCTTCACGCCCAAGCGAGTCGCAGAGTGCCGTCCAGTTTGCCGGCGAGACAACGGCGACGGCGAGCCAGTCGCCGTCAGAAGCCTCGAAGGCCTGGTACGGAATGGTGTCATCCCAGGCCGGAAGATCCATCGTCTCGGGGTCACAGATGATCCTGTACGTCTGTGCTGCCAGGATTGCCTCGAGGAGCGATACCTCGACCTTCTGGCCCATGCCGGTGCGCTCGCGCACCAGCAGCGCGGCAAGTATTCCCTGCACGGCCTGGGCGGCCGCGTAGGTGTCGCCCACGGTCACACAAAGGAGCCGGGGGCTCCCGTCGGGGCCGGCCTGACGTGCCATCAGGCCGGTGACTGCCTGCACGATCAGGTCGAGCGCCGGCCGGCGGTCGAGCTCCCTGGCGGGACCGAATCCGGAGATGGAGCAGTAGACGAGGTCGTCCCGTCCTTCGGCGAGATCCCCGTAGCCGATCCCGATTCGTTCCGCCACTCCCGGGCGGAAGTTCTCGACCACGATGTCGGAAGTCGCGCAAAGAGCCTGCACGGCCTGCTGGCCGGGCTCAGTCTTCAGGTCCAGTACGACGCTCTCCTTGCCCCGGTTGAGCGCCATGAAGTTCATGCCCTCGCCGCCGAGGAAAGGAGGGCCGAAACGGCGTGCGTCATCGCCTCCGGGGGACTCGACCTTGATCACCTCGGCACCGAGATCAGCCAGGGTCATGGTGCAGAGCGGTCCGGCGAACAGTCGGCTGAAGTCGACCACGCGGAGTCCTTCGAGCGGAGCCTGCCCCAACTTCACCAGCCTCCGTCCGGATCCGGGTCTCCCGGGAAACCGGCCAGGAACTTGTCGACCCGCTCCGCCGCGATTGCGCAGAGGCTCGCATGAGCCTCCTCGCCGAGCATCCTGACGGCCAGCTCACTCTTCTCGAAGAGCGGGAGAGCGTCAGCGATCGTCCGGGGAAGCGGATGGAGATCGAGCTGGGAGTAGGCATTCCCGGAGACCGGCTCCGGCAGAGACGAGGGCTCCACGATCCCGTCGAGCCCAGCCTCCACCTGCGCCGCCAGGACGAGATGGGGGTTGGCGTCAGCGGCTGAGTCTCGCTGCTCGATCCGGGCACCCTTTTCGTCCTCGTCGAGGACACGAAGTGCGACGGTCCTGTTGTCGCCGCCCCAGCAGGCTGAAGTCGGACAGAACGAGCCATCGGCCCGACGGGTGTAGCTCAGGGGGGTCGGTGAGCCGAGCAGGGCCATCTCCGCGATCCGGGAGAGCATTCCGGACAGGTAGTGCCTGCCGAGATCAGAGAAACCGTCTTCATGCCAGAAGGCATTCGAGTCGCCCTTCCAGAGGCTCTGGTGGTAGTGGAGTCCGTTTCCGGAGTGCTCAGGGCCTATTTTTGACGCGAAGGAGGCGGCGAAGCCGGCCCGGGCTGCAACTCCCCCGGTCCAGTCTCTGAGCAGCACCGCCGCGTCTGCGGCATCCATCGCGCTGTCGTGGCGGAGATTGACCTCGAACTGACCGCAGCCGTACTCGGTATTGGTCCCGATCACCGGTACACCGGCGGCCCCGAAACCCCTGACTTCGGCCATCACGTTCTCAAAGCGAAAGCCGGAGGTGATGCTGTAGTTGTCGATATTGCCGTAGACCGGCTCGCCGGTCTCGGGATCGAGCAGAAAGCACTCAAGTTCGGCCGCAGCGATCACCGCGAAACCGGCGGACTCTGCCCGTTCGAGGGCTCTGGCCAGGACTGACCTCGAACAGACCGGGCTGGGGTCTCCCCCTTCGTGAACCAGCCGACAGAACCTGAGCGTTTCATCCTCAGTCCACGGGGACCGGAAGGTGCCTTCCTCCGGTTCAAGCCGGACCTGCCCGGCAATTCCGCCCCATCCGAGATCTTCGGGGGCGATCCTGAGTCCGGAGACGAGGTCGCGGACTCCGGAGGGTTCGGTGACCACCGACCGGATGCGGCCGTTGATGTCGGTCCAGAGCAGTCGTTCGGTGCGGACCGGACTCATCCGACCTCTCCATAGCGCTCGACGTCCCAGGGGGTGATCCGCGCGGCCCGGATCTCTTCTTCACGCTGTGCGAGCTCGAGGGCGTCGTGGACCATGAGCTCCCCCACCCACTCGACTGCCGACGGTGATGCCCTGCGGAGGTCGTCGATTGCAGCCTGAAAACCGCCGCCCGAAGCCTCGAAGTCGGCCTCACCGGACCCGGCCCGTGAGATCAACGAGAACGCAATCGCCAGGTAGGGGTTCGCATCAGAGGAGATGACCACCGACCCCAGTTCGTCCAGGCCGGTCACCAGGCCTGCCCCATGGGAAATCGGGAGCGGGGCCAGGAAGAGGCGGAATGCCTCGAGCCTTGCCGCCACTCCGACCGGGTCGCCAGCCGGCCTGGAAGCGAACGAGAGGCGGGAGGCCAGGGGACTCTGACCGGTTTCGGTCGCCGGCATGAGAGTGAGGTCGATCCCGAAGGTGAAGGCGAGGTCACGGGCAGCCATCCTCGCAACCGTCATCGCATCGGCCGCCTCCAGTGGCTCCATTTCGGGCAGGTGGACGGTCAGGCGGCGGTCCGGGCGACTGGCCTCGACCGCTGAGCCCCCGAGTCCACTCAGTTCCAGACCCCGAAGCAGGGCGGCCGTGAACGAACTGGTTCCCGAGAGGGCCAGGGCCGCAGAGTCTCCCCGAGAAACCTCATCGAAATGCTCGGCCGAAGCGAGTGGCCTGACCCGACACGACCGGCGACTGCCCTCAGGCATCCCCGTGAGTCAACCCCGATCGGCACCTCGTGAGCATCGACCGAGTCGCAGAGCACCATCCACTCGCTGTCGGTCCACCCGCAGCGACGGATCGAAGCCGCGTCGGGAACGGCGTAGAGGTCCGGGTATCCGGTCCGGTAATTCGAAAAGTCGGTCTCTTCGAAAATCTCACACTGCCACATCCCAGACCAGGGCCCCGTCACAGAAGGCCTGATGGGTCCCCGGTGAGCCAAGGAAGACCTCGGCCGGAAGCCTGCGTCCGCGCATCGCCCCGTAGTGATCGGCGAAGCAGATCCGGACGGTCGATGCCTGCCCTGCGTCTGCCGCGAGTTTGAGGTCGCCAAGTTCGAGTTTCAAGGGATCAGTCCTCCCTTCGAAGCGGTCTGCCGAGCCACGACTCGTAGAAGGTTTCGAGATCGGGGAGGAAGTGGTGCACCACCGGGTAGCCGGGGGGCACCGACTCGACGTCCAGAAGCACGAATGAAACCGGGTCGAAGTACTCCCTGAGTTCGTTCCAGCGGCCGTCCGGGTGCATCTTGTCGGGGTAGATCTCGGTCATCTCCTCTGGGGTCCGACGAACCCGGATCATCGCCGAGAGCTTCCAGTTCTCACGATAGTCGCCGAAGACATGGCCGGAATCGGACTTGGTCACGACCGTACCATCGGGCTGTTCGACGATGCAGGTGTGGAGGCCCAGCGGCAGGAGTATGCGATCTTCCTGAAATGGCCATCGCCGCCTTCGCACATCGAGGTAGGTGTCGAAACGCCTGGTGTCCTTGTAACCCGACTGAATCTCGCGGACCTGGCGCCCCGGCAGTTCACCGTCGATCAAGGCCTCGAGTGTCTCCGCATTGACCGCGGACTCCTCGGGCGAAGGTGGAACCTCAGGGAGCGGGGCGACCACGCTGGTTCGAGGCTGGCGCTGCATCTCTTCCGGGTCGCGGCCGGCGATCAGCCGCTCGGAAATGTCGACCGTCGGCGTCTCAATCTCAAACCGGAATTCGTCCGGCAGGCTCCAGAAAGAGCGGAACTCAGCTGCCCATGAAGGCGAGAGCCTCATCGACTCCGCATACATCCTCCGGACCGGTTCGATGAAGGGACCGTCGTCGCCAACGCTTGCGATGATCCGCTGGCGCTCCTTCTCGATCCAGTCGGCCACCGGTGCCGATTCTTCCCGACGCCGGTTGAGGTGATTACGCCGGCCCTCCGCGGTCGCCGTGTGGTCTGCCTCGCCGTCCGGACCGAGCACGACTCCATAGAGATCCTCGGCCAGGCGCGGGGCGAGGAAGCCCTCGCCAACGTCCTGGGCCACGAGGTCGGCCGGCCTTTCAAGGGCGTCGCCGATTCCCGAACCGCCTCGCTTCGCGGAGAGGTAGAGGTCTCCCTCAGCCATCGGCTCGGGCATAGTCAGGGTTCTCTGGTCGAACTGCCGGTCCCCCCCGACCGAGAGCATGTCCGAGTTCTCGGGATCCCCGTCGCCGGTCGGGTAGGGCTTGAAGGCCCCGACCAGGTCGAAGAAGTCGGTGTCGCGCACGTTGTGCCGGTAGCCGGTCGCGCCGGGGTAGCCGCCCCAGAGACCGGACTGCATCGTCACCATCCCGTTGCCCATGTTCTGCATCGCGAAGAAGTCGGTGCCCCAACAGAGCCTCAGCGCCTCCCAGCCGGAGCCTCCTCTCAGCCTTCCCGCCCCTGCGGTCGAAGGCTTGACCCGGGTGCCCAGAAACAGGAAGGGCTCGGAGATCTCCCAGACCTCGGCGTCGCCCATGTCGCCCTGCGGATTCCACATCGCGGCCCCGTAGTCGAGCCCGTCAGAGAACAGGCGGGCTCCGCCGCCGACCGCGGAGATCGAGAAGTTCGTGACCGAGGCCTGATTGCCGTACTGGTCGACGCCTCCACCCTGGAAGGTGTTTGCCGACATCGCGTAGGGAGCCATTACCTCCTCGACGAAACCTCTGGAGTGAAGCGACTGGGAAAGCCCTTTGAGGACGCCGGTGAAGGACGGGACCAGAAACCGCCAAGGCGAGCCGTTGGAGGCCTGGGGATTCTGGTGGTTGGACCACGAACCCGGGGGGAAGTTCGTGCCGAGGGCGAAATAGGCACCGTCATTGATCTTGTCGTTTGCCAGGAGCGTCTGGGTGAGCAGCACCCAGAGCGCTCCCTGCATAGCCGATGTCGTGCAGTTGGCCGAGTGGTACCCCCAGCTCGACGCCCCCTCGAGATCAAGCTCAAGGCGGACGTCCGGAGTCACCCGAACCTCGACCGGCGCGTGCATCAGGGTGTCGACCCGCGCCTGGACCGGCATCTGGGGCTCGTCGGCCATCGTGAACTCGGCGAAGGCCGGGGCGCGATAGCGGCCCGGAATGGTCATCGTGAACAGGCTGGACCGGAAGGAACGGCGCCCGTCCTCGATCACCTCGGAGCAGAACTCGCGATACGTATCGATCCCGACGTCGGAAACCAGGTCGAGCACCTGGTCGCGGGCCAGAAGGCAACCGGCCAGACGGGTTCGCTCGTCGAGTGTCCAGAAGTTGGGCATGCGCGTGCCGCGGGCTGCCCCCTGGACGTGGTCGCGGAACAGCCTGTCGTCTGACCCGATCTTCCGGCAGGGGATGTCGATCCCGTCCTCGAAGCGGCTGATCGGACCGAGCGGAAGGCTCCCCGGGGTGCTAGCACCGATCTCGATCACGTGGGTCACTCCGGCCGCCCAGCCGATCAGTTTCTCCTCGTGGAAGATCGGAACGATCGTCTGGACATCAGCGTTGTGCACGTCCCCGATCAAGGAGTCGTTGTTGCAGAACACATCACCCGGCCGGATCCCCGGGTCGGTCTCGTAGCCCTCCCTGATCATGTACTTGATCACGTCGGACATCGTGTGGACATGGACGATGATCCCGGTCGAAAGGGCCACTGAATCCCCGGTGGGGGTGTAGACCGCAAAGCAGAGCTCGCCCAGTTCTTTCACGATCGGGCTTGCCGAAATGTTGAGCGCGGTCTCCCGTGCCGAGACCAGACCACCCCTGAGGCGGGAGAAGATCTTCTCGAAGAGGATCGGGTCGGATTCTTTGAGACCGAGAATTTCGTCCAGACCGGCATAGCTCCCGGTCTCACGGAAGAGGCGCTCCTCGAGGTCGAGTTGTTGCTGGAGTTCGGTCGGTGGTTGCTCAGTCACGGTCGGCCTCCTGATCGGTCAAGTGGAATATCCGGCGTTGGTCGAGCCTTGCCGTGCGTCCGGGCGGAATGGCGAGAGTCGAGGTGGGGGATTCGATCACCGCAGGGCCGGCCACGACCTGACCGGCGATCAGGTCATCCTGCTGGAATACGGCCGACGGCTCGCTTCCACGGGTACCGGACCACCAAATCGACCTCTCGCCATCGGGCTCAGGGTCAACCCCCTCGCCTTCGAGAGAGTCCGCCGGCAGGCTCGGCTTTTCGATGTCCGAAGAGGCAACCACCGAAAGGGATGTGACCGTATAACCGAGTTCCGGCGAGGTCGCCCCCTTTGCGTAGATCCGGCCGTAGAGGTCCTCGAACCTTTCAACCAGGCTGGTCAGGCTCTCCGCGGGATCTTCGGCCTTCACCTCGATGTCATTCAGCTGGCCGGTGTACTGCATCCTGAGGCGAGGACTGATCGTGACCCGGTCACGGCTGATCCCGGACCTTTCGAAAGCCTCGTAGCCCCGGTTTGCGAGCTGGCTCCAGGCCTCGCGGAGCCTCCCGACTACCGCGTCGTCGCCCGGCTTGGCCTGGAGACCGACCGTCTGGTCGAAGCGATATGAGAAGTCGGCGCAGGCGCAGCCGAAGGCCGAGAAACCGGCTGCCCAGCCAGGTACGAGGACGTCCTCGTATCCGGCTCCCTTCGTGTAACCGGCGACGTGAAGTGGCCCGCCGCCGCCGTAACACATCAGAACGTGATCGACCGGCGCGTAACCCTTGCCGAGCACCCGCGCAAGGGCGGCGTAGCGCAGCTGCTCCTCAAAGAGTTCGACGATTCCACCGGCTGCCGTCTCGACGTCCAGTCCGAGTGGTCGAGCGACCTGACGCTCGACCTCCGACCGCGCCCTCTCGATGTCAAGGGCAACCTGCCCACCAAGGAAGTTGTCCGGATTCAGGCGACCGAGGACGAGGTTCAGGTCGGTCACGGTGACCGTCTCGAAGCCGCCTTCGGGCCAGGCCGTTCCGATACGGGCACCTGCAGAGTCGGGTCCTATCTCGGGCCGGTTGGACGCCGGGTCAATCCGGACCGAGGACCCGGTGCCTGCTCCGATCGACTCGATCTCGACCATCGGCAGGTTGAGCAGGAAACGGCCGATGTCGGGCATCTGCCTGATCGCCAGCTCCCCCTCGTTGATCAGGGCCAGGTCGAAGCTCGTCCCGCCGATATCCGAGCAGACAGCCCGCTCGATGCCGAGTTCGTCGCAGAGGAAGCGGGCGCCGACCACGCCGCCGATCGGTCCCGACACCAGGGTCCGGGCGAGTTCGCGGGATTCGACTGCGATCGTTCCTCCGTGGGCGGCCATGATCCTGAGATCGAACTTCGCACCCCGCTCCGAAAGCGAGCCCTTGAGTTTCTCGAACTGATGCCGCGACGGTTCGGCGGCATAAGCCTCGATGAGGGTCGAGTTGAGCCTCGGGAAATCTCCCCGCAGCGGGTATAGCTCAGACGAGCGGAGGATCGGAATGTCAACCCCGGAGGCCTCCAGGACCTCGGCAGCGATCTCGGCTGCAGCGATCTCATGGGAGGGGTCGATGAAGGACTGCAGAAGCAGATCACGATCGCCTCCACACCGTCGGAAACCAGCTCTTCAACTGCTGATCGGGCCTCGTCCCGGTATAGCGGGATGGCCTCCCTGCCAAGTACGTCGATCCGACCCCTCACACCTTTCATCCGCTCCCGCGGAACGAGAGGTTCGTTGTGGTAGTGAGTGATCACATGGAGGCGGTCGGAGTAGGTCATCCCGAGCCAGGTCTGGAGGGCGCGTTCAAGCCGGAGGTAGTCCTCCATGCCGGCCGACACCAGGCAGCCGACCCTCAGGCCCTTTCTTTCCAGCAGGCGGTTCAGCATGGCGGTGCCTGAGAAGACGCCAGAGACTATTGACGGGAGCGCCCCGTCCAGGGTCGCACCCCACTGCCCGAGGCCGTCCTCGGTCGACGCGATCAGCCCCCGGGACTCGTCTTCCGGGGTGGTCTGTGCCTTCCCGACCACGAACTCGCCGTTGCCTCCGACCACGAAACAGTCGGTCATCGTACCGCCCGCGTCGTAGGCGATTACCCGCGGTTCGGGCTGTCCTTCTGCCTTGCTCATCTACTCACCGGACCCCGGTCATTTCAGTCGAATTCACTGTATTCACCTGATTTCAAGCTAATTCTGCGGATCATTCCCTCTCCAGGCCACTTCAGTCCCTCGACTTCTCGAGCTGTTCCAGCGCCTGGTCCCGAGCTCCGTCGATGTGCTCACCGACCAAGCGCACCACGACCTCGGGATCACCGTCGACCAGCGCATCCACGATCTGGTCGTGCTCCTGAACGATCAGCTCAGTTGACTGGGAGCCAACCTGGCGGTTGTACATGCGCAGGGAGCTGGGCATGGACCAGAGCCGGTCGAGAGTCGCCTTCAGGATCTCGTTCTGGCACGGCCCGACGACCACCTGATGGAAGCGCCGGTTGAGCTCGTACCCGTCGGGCTCGCCTGCCCTCCGTGAGGGTTCAACCAAATCGTGGTTCACCTGCCTGAGTACCGCGACTTCTGTGATCGAGTGTCTGCCGGCGGCCTGACCGGCGGCCAAAGGCTCAAGCGCACGACGAACCTCGTATATACCGAGGACCTCACTGGCGGTGAACTCGGTGACGATGAAGCCCCCGCGGTCAGGTAGCGGGCGGATAAGTCCCTCCTGATACAGCTGGATCAACGCGTCACGGACCGGGGTCCGTGAAATGTCGAACTCGGCGGCGAGATCGTTCTTGCACCAGTTCGGCAGTTGGGTGGAATCCGGAAATCACAGATAGCGGCGCGGAGTTCGGCGTACACCTGGTCGGCAAGATTGCCTCTCAGGGGGTCGGGCCGGTTGAGGGTGGGGCCTTCCCCCTTCTTCTGTCCGGCCGGCAGCGATTGTCGAGGGGGGATTCAGATCGACTCCCTCTTCTCCGCCAAAGTCGAAACCGCCACCAGGAGAAGGACGACGCCCAGCAATACGTAGGCGATGGCGGCGCCGAGAGGCCAGTTGCCAGTTGCCCCGAACTGGCTGTAGATCTGAGTTGCGATCATCACATCGCTCTCGCCGCCGACCAGGAGAGGCGCGACAAAGTCTCCGGAGGAGAGTCCCATGGCGAACGTCGCTCCCGCAATCACGCCCGGAAGGGAAAGCGGGAGCACTACCTTCAGGAACGTCTTTGCCCTACCCACACCCAGATCCTTGCTCGCCTCAATCAGACTCGGCGGCACTCGTTCGAGTACGGCGAAAATCGTCAGCACCATGAACGGGGTGAAAATCTGGGTCATCGCGATGATGATCGCCGTCTGTGAATAGAGCAAATTGCTGAGGAAGGTGTTCTCGAACTCCACCGTTCGAGAACCGAGGAGAAAAGGCCGTCCTGGCCCAGAATGACCTTCCACGCATAGGCCCGCAGCAGATAGCTGGCCCACAGTGGAACAATCACGAGCGTGTAGAGGGAGAGACGCACCTTCGTGCTGCGAATCTTGAAGGCGAGCAGATAGGCCAGTGGAAAGGCGAGGAGGGTCGAGAAGATCGTAACCAGTGCGCCAATCTTGAGCGACTTGAGAAGAGTCGGGATGAATGTTGCCCGAAAGCTCACTGCCGAAGAAGACCTGACGGTAGTTGTCCAGGTTCCAGTTCGCTGTGGATGAGAAGAGGCCCGGCTCCCAGAAGCTTGCAGGAAGAGGAGGAAGTACGGGATTGCGAAAAAGATGATCATCCAGCCGATCACGGGGATGCCCATGAAGTACCCGGCCCGGCGAGAATCCATCTCGCTCCCGGAGTGACCGCTCTCGGCCATGTCAGGTGCGGTTACTGGTGCGGCAGGTTCGGCCATCTCAGTTCCCGAACGCCCTCGCCCTTGCGCTGTCAACCTTGATTGCCACCCTGGAGCCTGGCGCCACCGAATCGGTTCGCGACAGATGGGCGACCAGATCACAGCCGTCAACCTCCATCTTGACCTCGACGTATCCGCCGACCAGGACCGCATCGCGAACTTCAATCTCGCCCCCGGGCGCCTGATTCAACCCGATGTCCGAAGGTCTGATGCTCACGGTTACCGGTTGGTCCACTGTGAGCGGCTCTGCTGCAGTTGCCAGAATCGTGCCAATTGATCCGAGGTTGACCTTCACTGTCTCTCCGTCAACTGAAACGATGCTGCCCGTTAGCAAGTTGGTGTCACCGACGAAGTCGGCAACGAATGCCGACCCGGGCTCGTCATAGATCTCCGATGGAGGGCCAGCCTGCTCGATCCCCCCCTGGTTCATGACGACGATCCTGTCGCTCATCGTCATCGCCTCTTCCTGGTCGTGAGTCACGTAGATAAAGGTCGTGCCCACCTCCCTGTGGATCCTCTTCAGCTCGAACTGCATCGACTTGCGCAGCTTGTAATCAAGCGACCCGAGCGGCTCGTCCAGAAGTAGAACCTTGGGCCTCATCACGAGGGCACGGGCCAGAGCCACTCTCTGCTGCTGACCGCCAGAGAGCTGCCTTGGCTGGCGGTCACCAACGCTCGGAATCTCCATCAGCTCCATCACTTCCCCGACGCGCTGTGCGGTCTCGGCCTTGTCCACCCCGGAGTGCTTCAGGCCGTAGCCGATGTTTCGTTCGACGGTCAGCTGCGGAAACAGCGCGTACTGCTGGAAAACAGTGTTGACCGGCCGCTTGTAGGACGGGACTCTTGCCACGTTGCTGCCGTCGAGTTCGATTCGCCCGGAATCCGGTCTCTCGAAGCCGGCGATCAGTCGCAGGGTGGTCGTCTTCCCGCAGCCGGATGGCCCGAGCAGGGTCAGGAACTCTCCGGACCCGACCTCCAGGTCAAGTCCATCCACCGCCTGGACTTCACCAAAGCTCTTCCGGACGGAGACCAGGCCGACGGCACCGGACCTCACGTCCGGTGCCGTCGGTGTTGACCCATGTGCTGCTTCCACCACGGGCTACCTGACTTCTCGTTCTGTGCAGCGGCCGCTCACGCAGCCACCACCGCATTGAGCACGTCGAGGTACTTCTGGCGCTCGGGCACCCGCTGCCAGAAGTCCAGGTTCTCGACGAAGGACGTGTCGTTGAGTCGGTAGACCTCGTTGTACTCCGCTGACATCAGGTCGAACGCGTTCGTGTTGCAGATGCCGTAGCCGGTCGCGGTCGCGAAGATCTTCTGTGACCGCGGGGTGTTGAAATGGTTGATGAACGACTTGGCGGCCTCCGGATTGGGCGCCCCCTTGGGGATCATCCAGGCATCGAACCACGAAGTGGCGCTTTCCTTCGGGATGATCTCGTTCACCTTGCGCCCCTCTTCACGGAGCTGGGTGATCGTCACGCCTCCGAACGACATTCCGAGCTTTACCTCGTTGTTCGAGAACAGGTTGGCCAGCTCACCGGCCGTCACCCAGTACTTCCTCACGTTGGGCTTCTGTTCAATCAGCTTGTCCTTGACTGCGACCAGCTGCTCGTCTGTCATCTCGAACACGTTCTCGTAACCGAGCAGGAGGCCGGTGGTCCAGAGCATCGAGATGTCCTGCCACATGGCGACCTGGTCCTTCCACTCCGGCTTCCAGAGTTCTTCCCAGGACTCCGGCTCGTCGAGTTGCTCCGAGTCGTACATCAGAGGGATGAAGCCCCATGCGACGGGGCTCCCGTACAGCGTCCCGTCCTTGAACACGTTCGGGGCCGTCTGGAAGAAATCCAGGATGGTCTCGGTGTTCGGCATCTGGGAGGGATCTATCTCCTGAACCTGATCCTCCTCGATCAGGAGTTCAGTGGTATCGCATGACGGACTGATCAGGTCGTACTGGTTTGGCGCTCCCCTCAGCTTGGTGACCAGCTCGTCATTCGACCCGATGAAGGTCGATTTGACCTTGACCCCGGTCTGCTCGGTGAACGCAGCCGTAAACGCCGGGTCGGTATAGCCCTCCCAGCACAGCGCGTTGATCGTGCCGCTGACCGCCCCGATCGCAGCAGTGTCACCGTCACCACTGCCGCTGTCGGTCTCACTGTCGTCGTCACCACAGGCGATAAGCCACCCGGCAGCTCCGACCGTAAGCGCTCCGGCACCTGCCTGCATGAGCAGATTCCTCCTGCTCCTCGGCTGATTGAGCCCTGTCGTCTCTTCGTTTTCCTCGGTCATGCTCGCTCTCCGCTCTGCCCAGTGGGCCCTCGTTTTTGTCGCTCTTTTTTCACTTGTCCGCGTCTTCCCTCGAAAGGTAGGCTGCTGCGACTACCAGCAGGGCACCCACCACTACGATCATGGTCGCCAATGCGTAGAGCTCCGGGAGATTGCTCCCGTTTCTCAGCGACGACCAGATGTACATCGGCAAGGTGTTCTGCGGGCCGATCGTGAAGATCGTCACCGGAATCTCATCGAATGAGAGGGTGAATGCCAGCAGGCCGCTGGCGATCAAGGCCGTCTTGATTGCCGGCAGGGTGACGTAAAAGAATGTCCGGAGCGGTGAGACACCAAGGTCGAGAGAAGCCTGCTCGGGCGTGCGGTCCATGCGCAGGAGCCGGGCATAAACGGTCGTGAGAACGGTCGCGACGAGGGCGGTGCCATGGGCAAGGGTGACCGTGAGGAGGGATTTCTCGAAGGAGATCATCTGGAAGAAGGTCTGAAAGGCGACGCCGGTGATGACGCCGGGAAGAATCAGTGGCAGCAGCACGAACTTCTGGAAAACGCGCTTGCCCGGGAAGTCGTAGCGATCTACGAGGAACGCCCCGGGAACACCGAAGGACATGGCGATGAAGACCGCGCCGAACGCCACCTGGAGGGAGTTGCGGAAGGCCTCGAGGATGACATCGTTGTTGAAGACTGCCTGGTAGCGCTCCAGGGTGAAACTTCCGAGCGGCAAAGAGGCAATGTTGTTGTCGACGAAGGAAAAGGCAACCAGGACTGCCAAGGGGAGGAACAGGAAGGCGTACAGGAAGACGGCATAGGCCGATAGCAGCCAGGTTGAGAACGAGGGATTCTGGAATCGCCCAACAAGTGCATCGATTTTTCACCTCCTCCAAGGTCGCTTCGCCGAAAACTCAAGCTAAGACTTGCCCATGTATACAGTGCGTACATGGAATGTGCAACCCCATGTTGAAAAAACCGCTTGTAGCCGTCTCGGCGCTCCCCCGCCCTGTGTCGACGGGTTTTGGCCCCGACGAGGCCGACACGATCGCAAAGAGCTTCACCACAGCGGTCCTCGAAGCCGGGGACTCCCCGTCCTGCTGCCGGTGATCCCCGGAGAGCTCGCCGATGCCCAGCTTGAGCCCTTCGATGCCCTGATTCTGGCCGGCGGACAGGACCTGGCGACGCCGGAGGCATTCGAGGATCCGAAGCGATGGATCGACCCGGCCCGCGACGAACACGAACTGGGCCTCTGGAAGTCCGCCTACCAACGCGAGCTGCCGATTCTCGGGGTTTGCCGCGGGGCCCAGCTGGCCGGATTCGCCACAGGTGGCCGGGTGGTCCGGGGCGTCCAAGGCCACTTTGCGGCCGAGCAGCACGAGACGGATCGGCACACGGTCGAAGTCGAGGAAGGGACCAGCCTTGCCAGGGTGCTGGGTGCAGGAGAGATCGAGGTCAACACACTGCACTCGACAGGCAGTGACTGAAGTTGCCGGCGGGTTGAGAATCTCGGCCCGGGCGCAGGACGGAACCGTCGAGGCTGTCGAAGACCCTGAGCCGAACCGTTTCATCGGCGTCCAGTGGCATCCGGAGTTGATGCTCGATTCGCCGGCGGGACAGCCGCTCTTTGACTGGGTCGTCGAATCAGCGCGGCACCGAACCGGCTGAGCGCGAACGTAACGGGAATCAAGGCAGTACCGGGGGCAAGTGGGCTCGGCATGTCGCTCGTGTCCGGCAGGCTGGTGACTTTGAATTGCCTGGGGGATCAGGCTTTCGGTACTCACCTTGCCCCCTCGGTTACTTCACGATTGGCAGAGACCTTCAGTTCGGGTCGCATGTGTTCGAGGTAGTCGACGATCCCTTCCGGGCGCTCGCCCAGCGGATCGAGCTCAACCTTCCACCACCCGCTCGGTGTCACCGAGTTCCTGAATCACGGACCCGTCGGGGGCGACGGCCCGCGAGCGACCGACGAAATGATGGCCGGCCTCATCGCCAACCCGATTGACGTAGAGATGAAACCTACGATTGTCGAGGGCACGGGCCCGGGTGGCGAGTAGGTGGTCATCGCCGTAGGGGTCCATGTTGGAGGCGATGGTCACCAGCAGCTCGGCCCCGGACATGGCCAGATTGCGGGCGGGCTCGGGAAACTCGACGTCGAAGCAGATCAACGGAGCGACCTGCACCCCCGCGAGCGAAAAGAGCAGGAGCTGCTCACCCTGCTCGAAAGCGACGTTCTCTTGCGGTCCGAAAAGGTGCGTCTTGCGGTAGACGCCGGCCAACGTGCCGTCGGCGTCGAAGCAGGCAGCAGAGTTGCCGAACAGTTCGCCATCACGGTCGATCGCCTCGGAGAACCCGACCACGGCTGCCGTCGCCGAGGCGCGGCAGGCGTTTCCGATAGCCGTGATCTCCGGGCCCGTCACGGAAAGGGCCCTTGCGGCAAGAGAGTCGGTGGAGTACCCGCAGAGGAAGAGTTCAGGAAAGAGAGCCAGATCACAGTCGGCGTGCTGCTCGATCAGCGCACAGACCCTTTCCGTATTCCGCCGAGGTCGGGACCGGTCCGAACTGGGCGAGCAGCGCCTTCATCAGCCGAGGCTGGCCCCTGCGTGGAAGGCCATCGCCTCGAGGGCTAATCGCCCGCCGATCAGGGCTGTCTGTGCACTCGAATCGAGGCTCGGCGCAACTTCGACCACATCGACTCCGAGCAGTCCGCCGGTGGAGACGCCGCGGACCAGCTCGATCGCCTCGCGACTGGTCAGGCCGCCCGGGGTCGGGCAGCAGGTGCCCGGCGCGTGGGCTGCGTCGAGCGAGTCGACGTCGAAAGAGAGATAGACGCCGTCGCCGGCGCCCGCGACTTCACGCGCCTTCTCGGCGGCCCAGCGCGCCCTTTTCCCAGATTTCTTCAAGCCAGATGATCGTGATCCCGTGTTCCCTGCAGTATGCGAGTTCGGTCTTCGGATTCATCCAGCCGGAGATGCCGACCAGGGCGATCTTCTCGGGGTCGAAACCGGCATCGACAGCCCGGGTGATCGGACAGCAGTGGTTGAGCAGCTCGCCGCCGACGTCGGGGGCGGTGTCGAGATGCGAGTCGACCAGGACAAGTCCGGGGTCTTTTACTTCGGGCGCCATGGCGCGGGCGGCCGGAATCGTGATCGAGTGGTCGCCGCCGATGGTTACCGGCAGGGCACCGGACCTGATGATCTCGCTGAGGTCCCTCTGGGCGCGTGCGAAATGTTTTCTCGGCGTTGGCCAGGCGATGTCGGTGTCACCGCAGTCGACCGGGTTGAGCACCTCGAGCAGGTCGAAGTCGAGGGTTGCGTTGAAAGTGAGGAACTGGCAGGAGACATCCCTGATTCCCCGGGGGCCGTAGTTGGCTCCGGTGCGGCTGATGTTCGTCGCGTCGAACGGGATGCCGTAAATCGCAGCCTTGGCTCCGTGAGCGCGAAGCTTCCGGCCTCGGGAGCGATATGCGGAAGCCGCATGAAGGAATTGCTCAGGCCGGCGTGGAGCAGGCTCGTCCACATCGTGGGGTCCGACGCGGGCGAGCTTTGCTCAGGCTGGAGTTCATCGCTCTCCTCAAAGTCGACTGTCGATATTCGCGGATCCTGCTTCTGAAGAAGCGCTTCCGCAAACTGCCCGTCAGTAGTAGCAGAAACGCTTCCGCACGTCAAGAGGATCTATACTCCGAGGCTGTGGAGCGACAGCGGAGCGGATCGGAATCAGGCGGTCGCCGCAGTCGCGGGGGTCTCTACCACGACGGTTTCGAACGCCCTGAGCGGCAAGGGACGGCTCTCCCCCGCCACCAGGGAAGCATCGCCAAAGTCGCAGAACGAGCTCGGATACAGGCCGAATGCGAATGCCCGGAATCTCGTTTCCGGCAAGAGCGGACTTCTGGGCATAGCGGTGTCTGCCAGCTCCGGCTCCCCTTCGGCCTCGGTGACTTCGACTACTTCATCCAGTTGCTCAGCGCCGCCACCGGAGCTGCAGTGGCCGGCGGCCAGGCTCTGGTCGTTCGAGGCCGCGCCAGCAACGGGCCGGCGTTCCACCAGGTCGAGGTCGACGGTGCGATCGTCGTCGATCCGGTCAGCGAAGATCCACTGCTGACGCAACTCGACGCGCGCGGGATACCGGTCGTCACGACGGGCCGACGGGTTGATGCGGCAAGTGGCCCGACGCCCGAATACTGGGTGGACAACGACCACCCGGCGGCGACCGAGGCAGTCCTCGACCACCTGAAGGCCTCCGGCGCTCACACGATCGGACTGGTCGAGCAGCCCGGCAGTCAACTCCTACACCAAGGATGCTGCGGCGGCCTACCGCGGTTGGTGCGATGCCAACGGCCAGAAAGTCCTGATTTCGCTGGCCGAGGGACCAATCAACGAGGGTGCCGGCTACAGGGCCGGCAGGCCGGTTGCTGGACTCGGACGATCGGCCCGATGCCATCTACGCGACCCTTGACCAACTTGCTCTCGGAGTTCTGCTCTCAGCGCGAGAGCGCTCGATCAACGTACCTGGTGACTTGCTGGTGGCCGGCTGCACGGACTCGCGGGTGAGCGCATGGGCGAACCCTCCACTCACTGCCGTATTGCTCAACCCCGAGGAGATCGGACGGGCCGCGGTCCGGGTCCTCATCGACCTGATCGAAGACCGGGAGCCTCAGTTCAACCCGGTACTGGTGCCGACCGGCATCCGGGTGCGCGAATCCACTACGCGCGATCCAGAGGCTGAAGCCACGGTTGACTGACCAACCCGGCCGAGCGGAGGAAGCGATCAGCTTTCGTCGCTGCTGACGCGCTCGGATCCGGTGTAGACGTTCAGCTTGCCCGGAGAGGCGAAGCCGCAGAGGGTCATCTGGCGGTCGGCGGCAAGCTCGATCGCCAGCGAACTCGGAGGCCCGACGCCGACCAGGATGGGTGCCCCGGCAAGAGCGGCCTTCTGGACCAGCTCGAATGAAAGCCGGCCGGTGACGCAGAGGATGCGCTGCTTCAGGGGCAGCATTCCCTCAAGCAGTGCGCGGCCGACCACCTTGTCCATCGCGTTGTGGCGGCCCACATCCTCACGCGCCAGCAGCGCCTCGCCCTCAGACGAGAAAAGCGCCGTCGCATGGAGGCCTCCGGTCAGGTCGAAGGCCGGCTGCTCGATTCGGCCGGGCAAGGCCGCCAGCAGTTCACGAGCCACGACCGGACCCGGCCCGACCGGCGGAGCGTAGACCTCGACTTCCTCGAGCGCGCCCCGTCCGCAGACCCCGCAGGATGAGGTCGTATAGAAGCGGCGAGCACCCGGATCGCGGGTCAGCGGACCGGCAACCTCGACCGTATTCGCAGCGAAGTCAGCCGTCGGACCGGCCTCATGCGGCGAGTCGATCAGCCCCTCTCCGTACAAAAAGCCGAGCGCCAGTTCCTCGTCGTGGCCGGGCGTTCGCATGGTCACCGCCAGAGCCTTGCCATCGACCCTGACCTCCAGTGGCTCCTCGACCGCGACCCTGTCGGGTACCCCGCCGTTGCGCTCGACCGATGCGGTCATACGGTCTGCTGGGCTGCCGGGCATCGGGGCCGACTCTAGCGCCGGATATCCTCGGCGGGTGAGCGAGAGCGGTGAAAAGCACGACGGCTCCGACGACGAGCCGCGGATCGAAGCTCCGAAGCAGTCAGCCGCCGGAGTGGCCGGGGTGATCTCCTCGCTGAAGTTCGCCTCGCGGGAGGGGCTGGCACGGACGCTTCCCGGGCTGTTCCGGGTGAACCAGCCGGACGGCTTCGACTGCCCCGGCTGTGCCTGGCCGGAATCGAACAAGCCTCATCGGGCCGAGTTCTGCGAGAACGGTGCGAAGGCGGTCGCCGAGGAGGCCACGAAGAACCTGGCCGGCCGTGACTTCTTCTCCCGCCACTCGGTCGAAGAGCTCGCCTCCAGGTCCGAACACTGGCTCGGGCGCCAGGGCCGGCTGACCGAACCGATGCACCTGGCGGCCGGCGACAGTCACTACCGGCCGATCGGCTGGGACACGGCCTTCGGGCTGATCGCCGACCGGCTGAAGGGCCTGGAAAGCCCCGACGAAGCCGCCTTCTACACCTCCGGCCGGACCAGCAATGAAGCCGCCTTCCTCTACCAGCTCTTCGCCAGGGCGCTCGGCACCAACAACCTTCCGGACTGCTCGAACATGTGCCACGAATCGAGCGGCTGCGCGCTGACCGAGACGATCGGCACCGGCAAAGGATCGGTCTCGCTCGAGGACGTGGAGAACGCCGACCTGCTGATGGTCGTCGGCCAGAACCCGGGCACCAACCACCCGCGCATGCTCAGCGCGCTGGAGCAGGCGAAGCGCAACGGCGCGAAGATCATCACGATCAACCCGCTGCCCGAGGCCGGCATGAAGCGCTTCAGGAACCCGCAACGGGTCTCCGGAGTCCTCGGCGGGGGAACCGAATTGACCGACCTCTTTCTTCAGGTTCGGATCAACGGGGACCTCGCCCTGTTTCAGGCGATCAACCGGCTGATTCTCGACCGGGCCAGAAGCGGGCCCGGCGGCCTGGACGGGGCAGACTTCATCGACTCCGCTTTCATCGAGTCGCGCACCGACGGCTTCGGGGCGCTTGATGCTCACCTGGCCGACCTCGACTGGGCCGATGTCGATGCGGCCACCGGCCTGGAGCGGAATCAGATTGAGGAGGCGGCTCGGTTGATTGCCGAAGCCGACTCGGTGATCGCCTGCTGGGCGATGGGCCTGACCCAGCACAGGAACTCGGTCGCCACGATCCGCGAGATCGTCAACTGCCTGATGCTCGGCGGCCACATCGGCAGGCCCGGCGCCGGGGTCTGTCCGGTGCGCGGGCACAGCAACGTTCAGGGCGACCGCACCATGGGCATCCACGAAAAGCCTGGCCCGGCGCTGCTGGACTCGATCGCCGCCGAGTTTGGCTTCGAGCCGCCGCGTGAACCCGGCCTCGACGTGGTTGACTCGATCGCCGCCATGGACGAAGGCCGGGTCGGCGTGTTCTTCGCCATGGGCGGCAACTTCGTCTCGGCCACCCCGGATACCCAGGTGACCGAGCGGGCGCTGCGAAAGACCGGACTCAGCGTCCAGGTGTCGACCAAGCTGAACCGCTCGCATCTGGTCACCGGCCGCGAAGCGATCATCCTGCCGACCCTTGGCCGCAGTGAGCGGGACATCGCCGGCGGAGACGAGCAGATGGTCACGGTCGAGGACTCGATGAGCTGCGTCCACGGTTCGCGCGGCAGGCTGGACCCGGCCACGGCGGAGCTCCGGAGCGAGGTGGCGATCGTCTGCGCCCTGGCTGAGCGCACACTCGGCGCCGACGGACCGGCGATCCCCTGGACGCAGTTCGCCGGCGACTACGACCTGATCCGCGAGCGGATCGAGCGGGTGATCCCGGGCTTCGACGACTTCAACAGCAGGGCGAGGGAGCCTGGAGGATTCGTGCTGCCCCACCCCCCGCGCGACAGTCGCAGCTTCGCCACCGAAAACGGCCGGGCCCACTTCACGGTCAACGAACTCGACGTACTGCGAGTACCGCCCGGACGCCTGCTGCTCCAGACGATGCGCTCACACGATCAGTACAACACGACGATCTACGGCCTCAACGATCGCTACCGCGGGATCAAGGGCGGCCGCCGGGTGGTGATGGTCCATCCCGACGACCTCGCAGAACTCGGCTTCAAGGCCGGCGACACGGTAGACCTGGTCAGCGAGTGGACCGACGGCAGCGAACGCGTCGCCGAACGGTTCCGGCTGGTCGAATACCCGACCGCACGCGGCTGCGCAGCCGCCTACTACCCCGAGACGAACCCCCTGGTGCCGCTCGGCTCGGTCGCCGAAAAGAGCAATACGCCGGCCTCGAAGTCGGTGGTGATCAGGCTGGAGCGCCACCGGGAAGGCGACGCCGGCGATCAGGCAGTCAGCCAGCTCTCCGGGAACGCTCCGGCGGGCACGTCACCCGGGTAGTCGGGGAAGAAGCGCTGCGCGATCCGGGCGGCGGCGGTGCCGTCGAGCATCGGCCGAAGGTCGCCGATGTTCAGCAGGATGCGCGCCGAAGGAGCGATCTGAAAATCAGCCGCGGTCGGCGCGTCCCCGTCGATCAGACCCTCGGCCGCGTAGCGCTCGATCCGCTCGATCTCTTCCGGCAACCGGTCCAGGAGCTCCTTGACACCGACCGCAGTGATCTCAAGCCGCTTCCAGGCGCCACGCACGTAGGCCATGGCGAAGTCGGTCCCGGCCGGATCAAGCTCGCCGCCGCCGGCCCAGGTGCCCATGGTCCAGGGTTTGAAATGGAGCGCTGCGAAGGGCATCCTGCGCGCGGTCTCCTGGAATACCTCGTCGCCCCAGCTCTCAGCCTCACGAACCGCATCGGCGATCGGCTCCGGGTAGAGCGGATTCTCCGGAACCAGTTCATCGAGCCGCCTCAGGATGGTGACCGACCCGTGGATGTCTTCGTCGCCGACTGTCAGTACCGGAACCTTGCGTCGGCCCGGTCCGAACCGCTCTTCGACCGCGTCTCCATGGCCTCGATGGCCGGACCCGACCACCGTCTCTTCCTCGAATTCGATTCCCTTGATCTCCAGCCCGGCCCGGACGGTCATGCAGGGGTGGGACAGCGGGACCACGAACAGCTTCACATCACCAAGATCGCTCATCGGCCGAGCCTACCGCGAGCAGGATTCAGCCGCCGGCGGCAAGCACGCGCAGCTTTGCCCGCATGCCGCGCGCGGCATGGCCGAAGAGCGTGCAGGTGAACCTGTAAAGGCCCGGTTTCAGTTCGAAGGTCTGGGTGCTGGTGCGGCGCGAGGGCGTGTCCGGGACCGCGCCGATCGAACGGTTTGACCTGGCGTAGGCGATGCGCAGGTTGTGCGCGTCTTCGCCGCGATTGTTGAACTCGAGGATCAGGCTGCCGGCCTTGACCTCGGGACGCGAGAGCGTGAACTTGTACTCCTTGGCGTCGACCCCGAGGCGCGGCGGACCGGGAGCCTCGAACGGGTCACAGGTCCACCACTTCTTGACCACAGTCACCTGGCGCCGCTTGCCGTTCTTCTTTTTCTTCCACTTGGTGACCTTCTTCTGGTGCCAGATCTTCAGGCAGCCGGGCTTCTTTGCGGCAGCGGTCGTCTCCGGTCCGGCAGGCGATACCGGGCCGAGCGCCGGCATCGCGACGACCACGGCGATCGCCACCAGCATCAGCATCAGGCGCTTCACGTCTTCACCAGAATCGGTCGGTCGAAGTTCGAAGCACCGGGGATGATCGGCCCGGCATCCTGACCCAGCCACTGTTCCAGCAGCGAGCAGTACATCGAGCGGAAGTCGCTGGTGTGGCGCAGGTTCTGGAGGCGGTCGAGCCGGTCGAGGCCGGGAAACTCGCCGACCATGGTGCCGGCCGCGCGGGAGCCGATCACCATCGCGCAGCCTGCCGCACCGTGGTCGGTACCGCCGGAGGCGTTCTCCTCGGGGCGACGACCGAACTCGCTCCAGACCTGGACCAGCACCCGGTCGGCCAGGCCGCGCATTTCGAGGTCGCGCTGAAAGGCGAAGAATGGATTCCGAGGTCCGGCGGATGTTGTTGGCAGAGCGCGCCGGCCTGGGATGCGTGGGTGTCGTAGCCGCCGGCCCCGGAGAGCGTCGCCACCCGGATCGGCAGTCCGCGACTGATGTAGTCGGCCAGAATCGCCAGGCGTTCGGCCATCGGCTCGTCCGGGTAGGCGACCGGGCTGGTGAAGTCGCCGAGGCCGCTGAGTTCGCTGCGAAGTCGGGCGGTCCGCGCGGTGGTCGTCCTCAGCTGGGCGAGCCCGTCGGAGTCGGCTGCGAGCTCTCCCAGCCGGGCGAAGGAATCGAACATCTCGGTGTTGATCGGCTCGGCCAGTCGCGAGTTCATGTCGAAGCCATCGGTGCCGCTGAGCGAGGCGACCGGCATCGAAGCGGTGGCCAGCGACGGCGACAACGCGCGCTCGAGCGAGAGGCCCTGAAGCGGGTTGTCTTCGTTTCCGACCTCGTCCAGGTAGCGGCCGAGCCAGCCGGTGCGCTTGCCGACCTCGACCTCACCGATCTCGTAGAAGTGGCGCGAAGTGAAATGGGACTGGTCCGGCCCGGAGTAGCTGATCGCCGGGAAGACCGAGACCTTGCCCTCGTCGTGGAGCGTCGCCAGAGCGCCGGCCTCCGGATGCCAGCGCAACCGCTCGTCCTCGCTGAAAGGCAGGGTCTTTTCTTCCTTCAGGGCCAGCTTCGGCCGCAGCGTGCGGTAGAGCGGATCGCCGGTCGGCGCCAGCAGGCTCATCGCATCGAGACCGCCGTCGAGGAAGATCGAAACCAGGATCCGGTCCGGCTGGGCGGCCTGGGCGATGCCCGCGTCGAAGGCCGGCAGGGCCAATCGGCTGCCATAGACGGCCAGCGCAAGACCGGCCCCGCGCAGAAGCAGCGAGCGGCGTGACAGGCCGGTTCCGGCCGGAGTCGGCATTCCGGGTTCGATCGCCGGCAGGCCCCGGCCCGCCTCCGACGCAGCGGCGTGAAGCATCTGGGAGCGGGTGAACTCCCCGCAGCAGTTGGACCGCGGACTCACTGGAGCACCACCCCCGGTCCGACTCCGATCAGCTGCATCAGGCCCTCCTGGCGCATCCGGTTGTAATAAGCGAGCTGGTTCGGACCGGAAGCATGGGCCGCGCTCTGCTCGGAGAAACGGATCAACTCGGCCCGGTCATCAGGAGCGAGCGGCGGACCCCCCCAGCCGGCACAGGGCGCGGTCGACCGCCTGCTCGGCGGTCTCTTCGTTCGAGTAGGGCTTTTCGAGCGCGATGGCATCCCTGCGAATCGTCCGGTTGACCATCTCCCAGCGGGCCCGCAGTCGCGCGGTGTCGAGCCAGGCGTCGTCGTCCCAGCCGGAGACGTCGGGCGGCACGAACAGCTGCTGCCCGGCCGCGTAACAGAGCCTGACCCAGATGTCGGTGTCGATCGTCAGCTGGCGGGCCCGCAACATCGAGGCGAGGTAGACCGCCGGCGGCTTGACCATCGGCCCGGTCTCGTAGAAGTCAGGATGCCGCAGGATCGCTTCGAGCACCGGGCGGATCCTCCAGCCCGAGTCGCGGTACTTGCGGATCAGCGCGGCCTCGGTTTCGGGATCCGGCGGAGGATCGATGAAGTAGCTCCACAGCTTTGCCACGAAGAACGAGGGGTGCTCGGGGTTCTCGACGCAGAGTCGCGGAGCGTCACGCCAGCCCCAGCGCCCCCTGCGCCCGAAGATCTTCTTCATCCCGTTGTCGTGGCGTTTCGGTGCGAAGCGGAAGTTGTACGCACCGCGCTCGGGGCTGGAACTGTTGGTCCATCCGGTCAGCGCCCGGGCCATCTGGCGGATGTCGCGCTCGGTGTAGCCGCGTTTGGCCCCGAGCGAAAACAGCTCCATCATCTCGCGGGCGTAATTCTCATTCGGATGCCCCTTGGCGTTCCTGTTGCCGTTCAGCCAGCTCAGCATCGCCGGGTCAACCGTGACTTTCGTGAACAGATTCAGGAAGGATCCGAAACAGTTCTCGCGGAACAGGTTCGACTGGTTGAGGGTATGGCGCTGGAGAGTGACCCCCCTGCGCGAGGTCGAGAACCAGTCGTGAAAGACCAGGGTCATTCGCTCGACCGTCGGCTGGTCGGAGCGCACCATGCGATCGAGCCACCAGAGGTGGTCGTGTCCGCTTACGTCAACCGGGGCGATCGCCAGCCCGTTCTGGTCAACCGGCGGGGCTCCCTTGAGTTTGGCCCTGCCCTGCGGCCTGGTCAGCGACTTGACCGCCGCGTCCATCCCGAGCGCGGCCAGGCGGGCTTCTTCACCCGGCTTCGGACCGAAGCCGGCCCTGTTCAGCAGGCGGCGTGCCTGATCCGGCCCGAAGGTTCCTTTGTAGACAGCAACCAACTGGCGGCCAGCACTCCTTCCTCGTCAAGCAACGTTCGGGGACAACAGTTTGACACCTCCGAAACCCGGTTGAGAAGCCTTAGTTTCGCTGCTCTGGCGGTGGTCAGGCCGGTGCGAAGCCGAGCGACATGCTCATTTCACCGCAATGCCCGGCGATGTCACCGGAGAGCCAGACATCGGCATCGGCCCCCCAGACGGTCGGCTCATTGTTGATTACCGCCATGTGGGCGTGGGGCGGCCGGTGTCCGGGCAGTCCTGCTGCGGGGTAGACGACCAGCGAAGAACCGATCAGCAGCAGGAGGTCGCAGCCGGAAATCGCCTCAATACTGCGCTCTACCTCCAGATCCGGAAGCATTTCCTCAAAGAGCACGACCGCCGGCTTGAGCACCTCTCCGCACGGGCAAAGCGGCAGGTTGCCGACGGTCAGCTCTTCGAGCCGGGCGCGGGGGAAGCGATCGCCACAGGACAGGCACTCGAGTTCCCGCACCGAGCCGTGGACCTCGTGGACCTGGGAAGGATCCACCCCGCCGGCCTGATGCAGCCCGTCGATGTTCTGGGTGACCACCGCGCTCAGCTTTCCGAGCGACGCCAGATGCGCCAGGAAGACATGGCCCGGATTCGGCTCGAACCGGTCGGCCACATCCAGGCGCTTCCGGTAGAAGGCCCAGAACCGCTCAGGATCCTCCCGGAAGACCGAAAGCGTCGCCACCTCCATCGGGTTTTCGCCATCCCAGATCCCGCCCGCAGAGCGAAAGTCAGGGATCCCGGAAGCGGTGGAGATCCCCGCCCCGGTCAGCGCCACGATCCGCACCGACTCCCCGATCAGGTCCAGCAGCTCTTCCCGCTCAGCGTCCACCGGACAACGGTAAACCAAGCCCGCCTCCGGGATCGAACCGGAGACCTCCTGTTTACAAGACAGGTGCTCTGCCAACTGAGCTAGGCGGGCGGGTGGCCGCGGTGGGCCGGGTGCTCAATGTTTTCATGCTGCGGCTGGCGCTGCCGGGTCCGGTGGCATGGCCCGGCGGCGGACAGTTCAGGCGGAAGGGTTCAGACCGCTACTTCGCGTGAGTCGAGGTGCTTGCCGACCTTGCGCTTTACGCGCTGGAGGGCATTGTCGACGGTCTTGGTGTCGCAGCCGAGCAGTTCGGCGACCTCTTCGTAGGAGCGGTCCTCCAGGTAGAAGCCGAGCACACTGCTCTCCATGTCAGAGAGGGTCACCCGCAGGTGGGAGACCAGGCTCGAAAGCTCCTCGGACGAGATCGCCTGGTTGACCGGGTCGAAAGCGGTCGGGCCGGGCAGGATCTCCTCCATGGTCGTTTCCGACTCGCCATTGGCGGCCGGCGACTGGCCGAAGGACACGTACTGGTTCAGCGGAGCATGCTTGTTGCGGGTGGCTGTCTTGACCGCGGTGATGATCTGGCGGGTGATGCAGAGCTCGGCGAAATTGCGAAAGCTGGACTCGCGATCGGTCCGGAAGTCCCGGATTGCCTTGTAGAGGCCGACCAGTCCCTCCTGGATCAGGTCGTCGGAGTCTCCGCCGACCAGGAAGTAGGAAGAAGCCTTCAGTCGGACGAAGCCGTGGTAGCGGCGGATCAGCTTGTCGGTCGCCTCGGAGCTTCCGCCCTTGGAAAGCGCGACAAGGTAGAGATCATCAGGCTCCAGTCGAGGGTTAACCTTGGCTGGACCGATGCCAAATCGTTGAGAAGATACTGCTGAAACCGCATGAGAGGTTGGGGTAGCCACCGAACAATCTCCTTTTGAAGAAGGTCTGTGGCGCCACTTACCTCCCCTGGACGCCCTGATCTGACAGGTGATCCTCAGACTCAAGTAGAGGTTCACCCTTTATATCGACGTTAGTTTACGGGTTTACAGAGTTCTGTCAACCCCTGCCTCCAAATTTCTGCAAGGGCGTTGCAGAACCGGCCGCGATCCGCATCTTCCACCGGGTCTTTTCGGCGCCAGTTGGCGGCCGGTTCCGGCCGGTTCCGGCCTCATTCAGGACCGGAAGCGATCCGCCCCCTGACCGGGGCCGATGCTTGCCAGATGATCAGTTGCTGCGCTGGCGGACTGACTCGAAGAGCAGCACCGAGGCGGCGGTGGAGACGTTGAGCGAATCGATCTTTCCGAGCTGGGGGATCGCCACCAGTCCGTCGCAGCCGGAGGCGACTCGCGGCCTCAGACCGCTGCCCTCGGCGCCCATCACGATCACGGTCGAGCCGGTCAGATCGACCTTCCAGGGCGGCGTTTCGCCCTCCCCCGCCGCTCCCCAGATCCAGTACCCGGCGTCGCGGGCGGAGTTCAGCCAGTCGGCGATGTTGCGGACCCGGGCGATCTCAAGGTGCTCGACCGCGCCGGCGGAGGCCTTGCAGGCTACGGCTGTGACGGTGGCAGCCCGGCGCTCGGGAATCACAACACCCGCACAGCCGGCGACCTCAGCCGAGCGGCAGAGCGCGCCGAGGTTGCGCGGGTCCTGAACCTGATCGAGCACCAGGATCAGGCTGTCCGGTCGGGCCAGCAGGCCGGAGCCATCGGTGTAGGAGTAGACATCCACCTCGGCGACCACTCCCTGGTGGTCGGGACTGCCGGCCATCTCGGTCAACTCGTCCGACGGGGTGTCCGGCACCTGCCACACACGGTGGACCCGCCGCTTACCGCGCTGGGCCTCAGCCACCGGCTGGCGGCCGTAGATCAGCTCGGTGGTGGCACTCACTGGCCGGCGGGGCCGGAAAGCGGGACCAGACTGGCACCCTCGGCCGAGTCGCGGACCTGCCAGCCGAGGCCGGCGAGTTCGTCCCGGATCCGGTCGGAAGTCTCGAAGTCGCGATCTGCGCGGGCCTGCTCGCGTTCGGCCAGCAGAGCCAGAGCGGCATCATCAGGGCCCTCGCCGCCGGACTCGGCCAGGGACTCGAGGCCGACCAGATGCAGCATCTCAAGCACCGCGGCACCGGCTCCCGGTACGTCCTCATGGTTGGCCGAGCGCACCAGGTCGAATACTTCGCTCATCGCCCGGGGCGTATTGAAGTCGTCGGCCAGCGCGTCGCGGAAGCGCGCGACGGCCTCGGCTGACTCGCCGTCTGGCGGGTAAGCATCCCCGGGCGGGTTCAAGCGGAGGAAATTTCTGAGGCGGCCGACCCTCGCCACCGCCTCGTTGAGCGGCTCCTCGCCGAAGGCGAGCGGCTGACGGTAATGGCCGGAGACCAGGTAGGCGACCACTGCCTCGCTCCCGAAGCGGTCGACCGCTTCGGAGAGCTGGAAGATGTTGCCCTCGGACTTGGACATCTTCTCGGCGTCGGTCTCGATCATGCCGTTGTGCATCCAGACCTTCGCCAGCGGCTTGCCACGGGCGGCCTCGGACTGGGCAATCTCGTTCTCGTGGTGCGGGAAGACGAGGTCCGAACCCCCGCCATGGATCGCGAAGGGCAGCTCGCCCAGTTCCGCTTCCGCCATTGCCGAGCACTCGATGTGCCATCCCGGCCGGCCGGGGCCCCAGGGGGATTCCCAGTGGGTGTCCTCCCCCTCCTTGCGCGTCTTCCAGAGCGCGAAATCGAGCGGATCGCGCTTGAGCGAGCCGGAGTCATCTTCGCCCTGCTCCATGTCCCCGGTCGGGCGGTGGGAGAGCTTGCCGTAACCCTCGAAACTGCGCACCGCGAAGTAGACATCGCCACCGGATTCGTAGGCGTGACCGCCCTCGACCAGGTCGGCGATCAGGTCAACGATCGGACCGATCGTCTCGGTGGCCAGTGGCTCGGCATCAGGCCGGCCGAGACCGAGGCTGCCCGTGTCCTCGAAGTAGGCGGCGGTCATCTCGGCCGCGAGCTCGGAGGACGGGATGCCCCGCTCGGCGGCAGCGGTGTAGATCTTGTCGTTGATGTCGGTGACGTTGATCGCCAGCCGCGCCGCATAGCCCTCGCTGTTCAGGAATCGGGAGAGCAGGGAGAAGACCACGAAAGGCCGGGCGTTGCCGATGTGGATCCGGCTGTAAACGGTCGGTCCGCAGGCGTAGATACCGACCTCGCGGCCGGGGTCGAGAGTGCGGAGCTCGCCACTCATCGTGTCGCGGATGCTTACTTCCCGCACGTCAGAAGGTGCGGTAGCCGCCGGCGCCCGGTCCGCCGCGGCGACGCGGGGGCTCGCCGGACTCTGCCGCCTCACGGGCTGCTTCGGCCCGTTCCCATTCGGGTGCGGTGCTGGAAGCGGCGGCGAGTGCCTCCTGACGGGCGCGGTCGGCGGCGGCGCGGACTTCGTCGTCGGCCGACTCCTGGGCCAAAGTGGCCCGGCGTTCGGCCTCGCGGCGGATGCGCTCGTCTTCGTCGCGCAGACGCTCCTCGGCCCGCTTGCGCGCGGTCTCTTCAGCCTCGCGACCGAAGCGCTCGATCAGCGCATCGACCCGCTCGGCAGCTTCCTTGCGGACCTTCTCGGTGCCCTCCATGACGCGCTGGTCGATCTCGGACTCGATCTCGGCGATTCGCTTGCGGGCCAGGGCCTCGAACTCGTTGGCGTGGGACTCAGCCTGGGCGGCACGGTCCATGGCCTTGCGGGCACGCTCCTCGTGGGCCTCGATCCGGCTGGCTGCCTCGCGTTCTGCGGCCTGACGGGACTCCCGGGCGAGTCGCTCGGCGGTCTCCTCAAGGTGCTTGGTGCGGGCGGCGAGCCGCTGTTCGCCTTCGGCGGCGACCTTGCTCATCGCCTCTTCCCTGCTGGCACGCTCTTCCTTCAGCGTCCCCTGAACCCGCTGGAGTTCAGCCTCAAGCGTGGCCTGGGCCTCGCGATGGTCGATTTCCGTCTGGCGAAGCTCAGTCAGGTCTTCTTCGGCCTTCAGGCGGGCTGCCTGGGCGGCTTCGATCTTCTCGCGGGCTTCGCCGCTCAGCTTGCGCAGGGTCTCGCGCGCCTTGGCCTTGATTTCCTCACGGGCCTCTGCGGTCTCGCGGGCGGCCTGGGTGCGCACCGCCTCGATCCGCTGGTCGACCGCCTCGGCGCGGGCGGTCGCCTGGGCCGCAATCTTCTCGGACTTTTTCGCCTGCTCGACCGCCTCGCGGGCGGCCGCAAATGCCTGGAGTTCAGAATCGCGGGCCGCCAGTTCAGCCTTGCGCGCGCCGGATTCGCGCTCGTCGAGTTCCTTTGCGAAGGCCTCGATACGGGCGTTCATGCGCGACGAGGCTTCGCCGACCTCGCGCAGGTCGGTCGGCAGACCGTCGTCCCCGGAGGCCTTGTCCTTGGACGGAGCCTCGGACGGAGCTGGAGTCGAATCGCTCATCGTCAAACGAAAACCTACTACTCGAGCGACCGTTTGAGGATTTTGCCGGTTGCGTTTCTCGGAAGCTCCGGAATGAAAACGACCTCCTTCGGCGTCTTGAAGGCGGCCAGGTTCTGCCGAACGTAGGCCTTGATCGCTGCTTCGTCGACCAGATCGTCCTCCACCGGCACCACCCAGGCCTTGAGCGCCTGACCGAATTTTTCGTCCTCGATGCCGAGCACCGCCACCTCGACAACCGCTTCGTGGCCGGCGATCAGGTCCTCAACCTCGCCAGGGAAGACGTTCTCCCCACCGGAGACGATCATCTCGTCGTCGCGGCCATCGACGAACAGCAGTCCGTCCTCGTTGAAGTGGCCGACGTCGCCACTCGAAACGAAACCTTCGAGCCTCTGTTTGTCCTCGCCGCCGGTATAGCCGTCGAAGGTCATCTCGTTGCTGACGAAGATGCGGCCGGTCTCCCCCTCCGGAACCTCGCGATCGTTCTCGTCGAGCAGACGGACCGTGGTCCCTCGCGGCATGCGTCCGGCGGTTGCCGGGTCGATCCGCAGCTCCTCGGGGTTGGCAATCGAGACGAAAGCGACCTCGGTCGAGCCATAGAGGTTGTAGACGTTGTCGCCGAAGCGGTCCATCCAGCGGGTGGCCAGCCCTCCCGGCAGAGCCGAGCCGGAGAGCGTGGTGATGCGCAGGTGGTCGGCGCGGAAGCGGGCGGTCACTTCGGGCGGCAGCTCAAGAATGCGCTGAAGCATCACCGGTACCGCAACCAGCACGTCGGCCGAGTAGCGGTCGACCAGCTCCATCGTCCGGCGCGGATCGAACCGGTTCTCGAGCACGACGGTCGCCCCGAGGGTCAGGGCGAAGATCGAGTTGAGGAAGCCCCACGAATGAAACAGCGGCGCGGCGATGACCATCTTCTCGCCGGAGCGGTGCGGGATCCGGTCGAGCAGGCCGGCCACTCCACCGAGCCCTTCGGGGCTGCTTCGCTGGGCGCCCTTGGGGGCACCGGTGGTGCCGGAGGTGAGGATGATGAATCTGGCGGCCTGTGACGGGTACGGCAGGTCGTCACTGCTGCCGGAGGCGATCAGCCGTTCGAGGCTCAGCTCCTCCCGGCCGGGTTCGCCGAGCGCGACCACCCGGGTGACCTGCTGGTCAACCCCCTCAAGCATCCCGGAGAACTCCTCGTCATGGACCAGGACCCTGGGGGCTTCGCGCGCCACCACCTCGGCGAGTTGCGGCCCGGAGAACATGGTGTTGAGGAAGAGCGCCGTCGCCCCGATCTTGGAAGCGGCCAGGTTGGCCTCGATGAAGCCGCGGTGATTGCGACACATGATCGCGATGCCGTCACCGGGACCGACCCCGATGCGCTCGAAGGCACGGGCCAGGGAGTTGGTCCGGCGGTGGACCTCTTCGAAGGTCAGGCTGCCGCGCCCGTCGATGATGAAGGTGCGATCGGCGTGCTTGATCGCGGCGATGCGGGTGGCGGTCGCCGGAGAAGCGCCGCCCTTGACCAGGGTGGTGAGGACGCGGGCGGTCCGGTCGGGGCGCATCGGCGAAAGGATGCCCGTGTCGGTCAGCACCTTGAGCTGAAAGCCTGCGTCCGCGGCCCTGGCCGTTATGCGTTCCCCGAGCATCAGACTCAGCTTATTCGCGGTGGAGCCGACGGGGTACGCCGGTCAGTCGAGGTCGACCGAGGCGACCGCCATGGCGGCGATGCCTTCGCCGCGGCCGATCCACCCCATGCCCTCGTTGGTGGTGGCCTTGACGCTTATCCGGGCCGAGGTCACCCGCTGGAGGGTGGCGACGATTGCGGGCCGGTGCGGGCCCAGGCGGGGCTCCTCGCAGATCACGGTCACATCCACGTTGACGATCGGGCCGCGCACCATGCCGACCACGGTGGAGAGCAGACCGATCGAGTCGGCCCCCTCCCACTGCGGATCGTCGTCGGGGAAGACTGCGCCGATGTCGCCGAGGGCGGCCGCCCCGAGGATCGCGTCGATCACCGCGTGGGTAAGCACGTCGGCGTCGGAGTGACCGACCAGCCCGCGCCGGTAGGGAACCTCGACCCCACCCAGGATCAGCGGACGGTCCTCGCCGAAACGGTGGCTGTCGTAGCCGATACCTACGCTCGCTGGCACTGGACTGCCTCCCCCACCGGCTCGAGCCGGCGCCGGCGTCCTTCGAATACCGCTATTTCCCCCACCCCGTGGTCTTCGAGGAACTCGAGCGCCTGCGGATACCTGAAGCCGAGCTGATCCGGCTCGTGAGCATCGGAGGAGAGCGCAAAGGCCGCTCCGGCGTCGACGCACATCTCCATGAAGCCGGGCGAGGGGTAGATCTCACCGGTCGCCTTGCGCAGGCCGGCGGTCGAGACCTCGACCGCGACCCCGGACTCGGCGATCGCCTCGACCGCGGGCTCGTAGTAGAAGCGCAGGTCCTTCGAAGGCAGGGTCCGGGCCCGGCCCCAGACCTTGATCAGGTCTGGATGGGCGAGCACGTCGAACAGGCCGGAACGCGCGGCGATCGCGAGCGTCTCGAAGTAGCGCCGCCAGATTTCGTCCGGGTCCGAGCGCTCGTCCCAGATCGAGTACTCCTCGGTGTCGAGCGACCGGTCGCCGATGAAATGGATCGAACCGACCACGAAGTCGAAGGGTCGCCGGTCGAGCAGGTTGGCGACGCGGTCCTCGGCGCCGAGCACGAAATCGGCCTCGATCCCGAGCCTGGCCGGGCTGGCGGCGACCACATCGCAGTACTGGTCGAGGTCGTCGATCGCCCACTCTCGCCAGAAAGGGTGATCCCAGACGGTCAGCGACTCCGTGAAGCGGTACATGTGTTCGGCGAACCCGAGTTCAGAGATACCCGCCTTCGCTGCGGCAGCTTCGTAGAGCTCGATATTGGCAGGCGTGAAGTGGCTCTCGGCGGTGGCTTCGAGGTCGTCCTGGCGCAGATGGACGTGGTAGTCGGTCAGCATTCCTTTTCCCGGTTTCTGGCTTTGAGCATGATTTCGGCGAGCTGAAGGTCTTCCGGCACAGTGACCTTGAGGTTCGACGACGGTGCGTCGTGCACGAGCACGGTACCGCCTGCGGATTCGATCAGAAAGGCGTCGTCGGTCGCGTTCTCGAGGTCGCCAGAGGCGATCGCCGCAGCCAGGGAGGCATGCCGGAACACCTGCGGGGTCTGGACCGCTCTCAGCTCCGAGCGGTCGAGCGTCTCGACCACGCCACCGGCCGGATCGACGCGCTTGACGGTGTCGGTGACCCGCGCCGCGGCAATGACCGCATCGGCTGCCGGTGAGGATTCGAGCGCCTCGATGCAGGCGTCGGCCAGCTCCGGGGTCAGCATCGGACGCGCCGCATCCTGGACCAGCACGATCTCGGAGTCGATCGCCTCAAGTCCTGCGGCGACCGAATGCGAGCGGGTCGCGCCGCCTTCAACCAGGGTGGCGCCCGCCCGAGCGGCCGCCCCGAAGGCATCAAGCTCGCCCGGAGGTACCGCGATCACGACCTTGCCGATCCGTCTGGAGGCCAGACAGGCGTCGAGCGAGTACTCATACATCGGCCGGCCGCAAAGCTCGACCAGGGCCTTGGGCCCGCCGGTGCCGAGCCTCTCACCCGACCCGGCGGCGACGATCAGCGCAGCGGCCGGGCCCGCGTTTACGGAACCGGCCGCCACGTCGGATCAGGCGGCGGCAGCCGCTGCGGCTTCGGCCTGAGAAGCCTCGTACCGCTCTTCGAGCAGACCGTCGAGGTACTGCTCGGCGCCCTCTTCATCGGTATCGAGCGCGTACATGAACTCCGAAGCGAGGATCTTCTTCGCCCGGGTGTACATCTGCTTCTCGCCGGTCGAAAGGCCCTTCTCCATCTCGCGCAGCGCCAGGTTGCGTACGACTTCGGCCAGTTCGAAGACGTTGCCCGTCTTGATCTTTTCCTTGTTGTACTTGAACCGGCGGTTCCAGTTCTTGGGCATGTCGGATACCTCGTCCGAGAGGACCGAAATTACCTTCTTGATCTCGTCCTCGTCGATCACGCGGCGCAGACCGGTGATCTGGGCGTTCTCGGTCGGGACCTTGACCGTCATGTCGTTGTGGAGAATCTTGATCGTCAGGTACTCACGGGTCTCACCGAGCAGCTCCGTGCTCTCCTTCTTGAGCACCACACCGGCCCCGTGATGGGGGTAGACGACCTTCTCGCCTTCCTCGAAGTCACAATCCTCTGCCACAAGCACGATCTCTTCGTCGAGTTCGTCGATTACTGCGTCTGAATCAGAAATCAGATGCTCCTTTGTTTCGTCGCGACGGCCGAAACCGTCATGTATTCAAGTACTGGTCTGAGAGTGCGGATTCCTGGAGGCGCCTCATGCCTTCCCGGATCTCCTTTGCCCTGCCCGGGCCGACGCCGTCCACGGAGGCGAGCTCGTCGGCATCTGCCGAGAGCGCCACGTCGAGGCTGCCGAACTGGTGAACTATCTTCTGGACGACCAGCCGCGGAAGCCGCGGCACCTGGCCGATCAGGCGGTAGCCGCGAGGCCGGGTCCGGAAGTCAAGGGTGTCGACCTTGCGATCGTAACCGAGGATCTCGGCAAGCCGGCCGAAGTCAAGTACGTCCTGATGGGAGAGCGAGGCGATCTCCGCCGTGACCAGGTCGACCGACTCCTCGGTGTCATCGACCACGTAGTCGCGTACAAGCGCCTTGCGATCGGAGGCGACTCCGATCATCGTCTCCTCGAGCTGCATCTCGATCAGCCGGCCCTCGGTGCCCAGCTCGACGATGTAGCGCTCGACCTCCACCGCCATGCGCGAAACCAGTTCGGAGCGCTGCAGCACGGCCAGGGCGTCGTAGAGCACGGCGTTGCCGCCGAACTCGCCGCGGGTCAGGCGATGGCTGAGCTTGTCCAGCCGGCTGCGGTACTTGTCGAGGGTGGCCAGGGCCTGATTGGACTTGGCCAGGACGGTCGGGATGTCCTGAAGGATGTACTTGATGCCGTCGAGGTAAAGCGAGACGACATCGCGACGCTGGGAGATCGCGATCACCAGGGCGTCAACCTGCTTCGAGATGCGCTCGGCAGTGCGGTGACGGGTTCCGGTCTCGGAGGAGTGAATGGTCGGATCGGGCATCATCTGGACGTTGGCCCAGCTGATCGTGGTCGCGTCGGAGTTGATCAGGATCGCGCCGTCCATTTTCGCCACCTGGTAGAGCATCGCCGGGGTGTAGTCGGTATCCAGCTTGATCCCGCCGGAGAGCATGAAAGCGAAGTCCTCGGTCTCGCCGACGACGATCAGGCCACCGGTATTCGCATGGACGATGTTGTCGATACCTTCGCGGAGTGCAGTGCCCGGTGCAACGGCATCGATAGCCCGCAGAAGTCTCGGATCCTGACGCTCTGTGAGGTGTGCTAAATCGCTTTCTACCGCCGGTAACATCCGGAACATTATGCCAGATTCCGCATTCTAATGCGGTCTGCTGGTTTTCGGGACGGTGTCTTGCGAAGCGCCGTTCAGGCAGCGGCGCGACCGGCGGAGGAGCTGAAGGCTGCCCTCAGCGCCTGCCGGACCGTACCGCAGCCTGCGAGGCCGCCGATCGGCTCGCCTGATTGCGGCCCGACCACCGGGCCGAGGCCGAACTTGACCGCCTCGCCGACCCGCCGGTCGGCGTGCCCGACGAAGCGGATGTCACCGGTCAGGCCGAGCTCGCCGAAGCAGGCCAGCGGCTTGGAACCGTCGCCTGCCGGCTGGCCACGCTGGGCTGAAACGACGGCCAGGGCAACCGCAAGGTCTCCCCCGGGCTCATCGATCCGGACCCCGCCGACCACATTCACGAAAACGTCCGAAGTTCCGAGGCCGACCCCGCCGTGACGGGCCAGGACGGCCAGCACCATGCTGAGGCGGTTGCGGTCGATACCGTTGACCACCCGGCGGGGGATCTCGAGTTCAGACGGGTTGACCAGCGCCTGGACCTCGACCAGGACCGGACGGGTGCCCTCCATCGAGGCCAGCACCACCGAGCCGGTGGCCCCGGTTGCTTCCTCGACGAAACGGGCCGAGGGGTCTACCACCTCGGTCAGTCCGCCCGAGCGCATCTCGAACACCCCCACCTCGCTGGTCGCGCCGAACCGGTTCTTGACCGCTCTCAGGGTGCGGTAGGTGCGCTCTTTCTCACCGTCGAACTGCAGTACGCAGTCGACCAGGTGCTCCAGTACGCGAGGCCCGGCGAGGCTGCCCTCCTTGGTCACGTGCCCGACCAGGATCATCGCCACGTCCAGCCGCTTGGCCGCTTCGGCCAGGGCACCGGCCGCCTCGCGGACCTGGCCGACCGACCCCGGCGCACCGCTGAGGTCGGCGCGGTGAAGAGTCTGGATCGAGTCGATCACCACGACCGACGGCTTCTCGGCCTCGATCGTCGCGAGGATCGTCTCCAGCGAGTTCTCGGCCAGGACCCTGACCTCGAGCGCCGCCGGACCGAGCCGCTCGGCACGCAGCCGCACCTGTGAAGCCGATTCTTCGCCCGATACGTAGAGCGTTTCGTGGCCGGCCGTCTGCAGGTTGGCCAGGGCCATGCCGGTGATCGTGCTCTTGCCGATGCCGGGTGAGCCGCCGAGCAGAATCAGCGATCCCGGCACGATGCCGCCGCCGAGCACGCGATCCATTTCTCCGATGCCGGTGACCAGTCGTGCGACCCGGCCCGCGGTCACTTCCCGCAGAGCCACCGGGCGGGCGGCGGCGGCCTGAGCCGGTTTGCGGCTCTTGCCGGCCGGGGCCGACGGTGCGACGGCGGTCTCGACCAGCGTGTTCCACTCGCCACAGCCCGGGCACTTGCCGGTCCAGGCCATCGAGACATGGCCGCAGGTCTGGCAGACGTGGGTTGAACGGATCTTCGCCATCGGCCTCAGGCTAAGGCCCGGGCAGGACAGATCTCTCCCCTCGCCTCCCCGGCTAGGATCCCGGCCATGGACGTCCTGCTCTTCATCCACGTAATCGCAATGACCTTCTTCGTCGGCGGACAGATCATGCTCGCAGCGACGATCGTGCCGGTTGAGCGCAGCAACCCGGACCCTGCCCGGATGAAGCAGATCGCCCGCAACTTCGGCTGGGGATCGCTGATCGCCCTTGGCGTCTCGATCCTGACCGGAATGCTGATGGCTTCCCACTGGAACCTCTACGGCGACAGCAACATGCACATCAAGCTGACCCTGCTGGTGCTCACCTTCGTCTCGCTCGGGCTCCACATGAAGTACCCCAAGGTCCACGCCCTGATGGGTCTGACCTTCGTGCTCACCCTCGGCGTGGTCTGGTTCGGCCTCGCCCTGCCGATCTAGCCGGCACCGCACCGCCGGCACCTGCCGCAGAGCGGCGTCGGCTGGCTGATAGCTTGCCGAAGCAATGAACCCCTCCGCGCAGAAAATGCGCTTCCTCAACATCATCGCCGTGGTCGCGCTGGTCGACGTGATTCTGCTGATACCGCTGATCTGGGCCTCCCACTGGGTAGCCGACGAGCGCGGACTGGTGTCGGTACTCGGACCGGTTCACGGCTTCCTCTTCCTGGTGCCTGTCGGACTCTGCGCATACGGCTCGCTCCAGAAGTGGTGGGGCTGGTGGTTCCCGATCTTTGTCGTCGTCACGCTCGGACCGCTCGGCTCGCTGATCGGCGACTGGATCATCCGCCGGCAGATCAAGGCCGAAGCCGGCAACGCCTGAACGCCTGAGACCGAGGAGACCGCCATCAGCACACTCGAAGAAGTCACCTGGAACCTCGACGACCTTCTGGCCGGCGAGTCAATCGACGATCCCCGGACCGCCGTCGCGTCCCTGCTGGACAAATCCGACGCAGCGGCAACAGCATTTGCCTCCGAGTACGAAGGCCACGTCGCCGAGCTGGACTCCAACGGCCTGCGCGAGGCGATGGAAGAGCTGGCTGAGATCTCCGACCTGGCCGCCAGGGCGCTCAACTATGCCCACCTGCGCTTCGCCGCAGATACCGCCGACCCGGCGAACGGAGCACTGCTGCAGATGGGCTCGGAGCGCGCCACCGCGATCCAGACCCGGCTGATCTTCTTCGAACTGGAATGGGCCGCGCTTGACGACGAGCAGGCCGATGCGATGCTCTCCGGCGACGGCCTCGAGTTCTGCGAGCACCACCTGCGAAACGAGCGGCGCTACCGCGATCACCTGCTGAGCGAGCCCGAAGAGCGCATCGCAACCGAGCTCTCGGTGACCGGTGCCGGGGCCTGGAGCCGGCTCTTCGACGAGTTGACCTCGGCGATCCGGGTCGACCTGCCCGGAGGAGACGAGCCGGCCTCGCTCGACATCGCGCTCTCCCGCCTGGCCGATCCCGACCGCGAAGTTCGCCGGACCACCGCCGAGGCGGTCACCGAAGCGCTCCAGCCCGGCCTGCGCACCCGCGCCTACGTCTTCAACACCCTGCTGCAGGAAAAATCGATCAAGGACCGGCTGCGCGGCTACCCGCACTGGCTGGCCACGCGCAACCTCTCCAACGAAGCCTCGGACGAGTCCGTACAGGCCCTGGTCGAGGCGGTCAAGGGCCGCTACGAGCTGGCCCGCTCCTGGTACCGGACCAAGGCCAAGCTGCTCGGCATCGATCGCCTCGCCGACTACGACCGCATGGCGGCGATCGCCACCGACGATCGCAAGATCGAGTGGGACGAAGGTCGCGAGATCGTCCAGAGCTCCTTCGACTCGCTCTCCCCGCGGGCGGGCGAAGTGGTCAGCCGATTCTTCGATGAGCGCTGGATCGACGCGCCACCGGCCCCTGACAAGCGTGGCGGCGCCTTCAGTGCCTCGACCGTTCCCTCGGTCCACCCCTACGTGATGCTCAACTACACCGACCGGCGCCGGGATGTACTGACCCTGGCCCACGAGCTCGGCCACGGGCTGCACCAGACCCTGGCCGGCGAGCGAGGGATCTTTCACCAGGACACGCCGCTGACCGTCGCCGAGACCGCTTCGGTCTTCGCCGAGGAGCTGGTCTTCGGCCGGCTGCTGGAAGCCGAGAAGGACCCCGCGGGGCGCCTCGGGCTGCTCTCAGAGGCAGTCGAAGGACAGATCGCCACCGTCTTCCGCCAGATCGCGATGAATCAGTTCGAGGACCGGGTCCACACCGCCCGCCGTACCGAAGGTGAGCTCTCGGTCGAGCGCTTCAACGAGATCTGGGCCGAGAGCCAGTACGAGTTGCTCGGCGATTCGGTCGAGGTCACCGAGGGCTACCAGTCCTGGTGGTCATATGTGCCCCACTTCATCGGCTCTCCGGGCTATGTCTACGCCTACTCTTACGGCCAGCTGCTTGCGCTTTCGGTGTATCGCCTCTACGAGGAACGCGGCGACGAGATCGTGCCGGGCTACCTCGAGATGCTCGCCTCCGGTGGATCCCGCTCTCCCGAGGAACTGGGCCGGATGGTCGGCGTCGACCTGGCCGACCCGTCCTTCTGGGACAACGGCCTGGACCTGGTCGCCGGCCAGATCGAAGCGGCTCAAGCTGCGGCCGAGGCAGTGCTCGCCGCGCGCGACGCGTAGGCCGCGGGTTTCCCCGGCTCCCCGAGACCCGTCCGCCGGGCGGTTCCGCCACCGTCGCATCGAACGCCGGTACGCAGGCCCTTGAGCTACCTAACCTCACGTATTGTTAGATAAGTTGATACTCTCACGTGCAGTTCTACTCTGGAGTTCTGTTTCGGTATGCCCGTTGCAGGGGAAGGCAGGATCTTGAAGAACAAGAGCGAGACGGCATCCGGTTCGCAGGGCCGCCCCGGTTCACGCAAGGAACGAGTTCCGCTCGACGAACGCCGCAGAGACGTGATCGATGCAGCCCTGGTCGAGTTCGGGAACGGTGGCTACGAAGGAGCCAGCACCTCCGCGATCGCCAAGCGGGCGGGCATCCACCAGCCGTACATCTACGCGATGTTCGAAAACAAGCGTGAGCTGTTCATCACCTGCAACGATGCGCTGAATAATCGGCTCGAGGACGCCTTTCGTGATGCCCGCGAGCCCGGGGACCCGCCGTCCGAGCAGCTTCGCACGATGAGTTGCACCTACCGGGAACTGCTCGAAAACGAGGAGTGGGCCGGCTGTCATCTTCAGGTTCTCGCCTCTGCGGGCGACCCCGAGCTTCGCCCCGCCGTGCGGGAAGGTTTCGAACGGCTGTTTGCGGCCGTGAAGAAGCTGACCGGCGCTACCCGCCGTCAGGTCGCGGAGTTCTTTGCGGCGAACATGATGGCAACGGCGATGGACGTGCTCGGCAATCTGTCCGAGATGGCCGATGACCTGCCGCTGCCGGGCGAGGACCCCCATGGAGCTGCGGCTTAGTTGCCGGAAAGGCTCCCCTGCGACACTGTCGGTTGTGTTTTCATCCACCCAACCGCACCGTAGTTCGATTGCCGCCGCATCCTGGGCCGTGGCTGTCGTCACGCTGCTGGCCGGAGCGATTGCTTTCACCGGAGCGCTGGCCATGCCGGCGTCCGCGCAGGCCGGGCTTGAGAAGAACCGCAAGGTCGGCTGGGGACCACGCACGAGCCAGCAGGCCGCCAAGCTCGTCAAGCGCTCCAAATGGGAGCCACGGCCGGAAAACCGCGCCTCCAACTACCGCAGGCCGGGCAAGAAGTTGCTCGTTGCCTGGCGCAAGCGAAGCGAGATGCCATACGCCAAGTACGTCAACGGGCGATTCAGAGGCACGACCGATGAGATCATCCAGTGGGCCGCGCACAAGTGGGGCATCAACACAAACCTGATGAGGGCCGTGGCGACGGTCGAGTCCTGGTGGCAGATGTCCACGCTCGGCGACAACGGCGACTCCTTCGGGCTCTTTCAGGTCCGCCGCCCCTACCACTGCTGGGGCAAGTGCAAGATCATGCGCTACTTCACCGCCATGAACGCCGACTACTACGGCGGCATCATCCGCTCATACTTCGACGGGCTCCAGACCTGGCTCAAGACCGAGCCTGACAATGGCAAGCGGTACCGGGCCGGGGACATCTGGGGCAGCCTGGGCGCCTGGTACTCGGGCCGCTGGTGGGGTCCACCGAGTCGCCCGGTAGAGCCCTATCTGAACATGGTCAAGGCCCGTATGAAAGAGAAGACCTGGTTCGAGCCCTACTTCGTAGGCAAGTAGCTACTCCGCCTCCAAGGAGCCCTGGTTTCCCCGCCTCCCGGGCCCCCCTGGTTGCCCGCCTCCCCGGGGCCTTGGTGTACCCGCCTCCCCGGGGCCCGCACACGTTCCCGCAGACGTTGGTACCCCGGCTCAACCCCACGCCGAACCGCAGGTGTACACGTTTAGTGGCTCATAGACCCCACAACCGTGTACACCTCTCAACCCCCGGCGCATCACCCGCGCGGTGCACTCCTCGCCCGGTCGACCCCTCGCCCGGCGCACCACTCGCCTGACCGACCCTTCGCCCGGCCACCACTCGCCCGGTCGACCCCTCGCCCGGCGCACCACTTGCCTGACCGCCGGCAATTCCGGGTCCCCGGTTCACTTGAGCAGCAGGGTCCTCAGGGAAGCGATCAGGTGCTCCGGAGACCTGATCATGCGATCAGTGACCCGGATTGTCCTGTAGCCATCCGCCAGGTGGCCCAAGTCCCGGATCCTGTCTTCATCAAAGCGATGGTGATGGAAGGCATAGCTGTCAATCTCGGCGATCAGACGATGCTCTCGCCAGAGCAGATCAAGGAACTTGCCACTGCGAGGCACATCGGCGTCGGGCATCGGTAGACCTGCGTCGAAGCAGAGTCTCAGAAAACGGGTCTCCAGTTCAGAACGCGTCACGGCCTGCGTAGCCTCGAATAACGCGAGCCGCCGCTTCAGCTCACCGGTCCCCTTCAGCCCCCTGCGGTCGCCAATGCAGCGCCTGATCTCGCCGCAGTCGAGAAGCCTCAGGCGCCTCGCGGCGCTCAGGTGATCATCGATGGAGCGACGGGTCTCGGACGCCGCGAGATCTACAAGCGTCCGCGCTACAGATGTGACGCGTATTCGATCGACCGTCATCCGATCGCTGTCCGGCAGGCTCCTGGTGCGACGGATCACCAGCCCTGACCGCCTCGCCGGCCTGCCCGTGCGAACGATCTCGATCAATCCCGAGTGTCCTCCGATTCCCCAGAGAGAAGCCGCACTCCGGTGAGAAAGGGCCGAGCTGGGACCGGCGTGAAGAACGGCTGCCATCCAGCGAGACCGCAAGGTCAGCGATGTGTGACCGACCGCGTAGACGCCCGGATAGAGCGGAAGGAGGAAGCCGCTGTCAAGGCGGTCGCCAACCCCGTCAACGGGCACACCGGCACTGAGCAGCTGGACTCGAGAAACGACCCCGTGCTGGCGCGAGGCCAGGCGCGAGATCGTGCCATGCATTCGGGCTTGGCGAGTAGGTCGGCGGCGACCTTCGACCTTCCCGCCGGCACGTCCGGCTTCACTTGTTGCCCGGTGATTGCCTGTTGCCCGGTGATTGCCTGTTGCCCGGTGATTGCCTGTTGCCCGGTGATCGCCCACTGGCGCCTAGATTGGCTCGTCGGCGATCACGAGTGTGTTCGTTTCAAGACGATTGTGAGACCGGACATCATCAGATCACTCCCGATCGAATCCATACAGGCCGGGTGTACACGTTTAGTGGCTCATAGACCCCACAACCGTGTACACCTTGGCGCTACGCCTCGCCGGGGCTGAGAAGGCAATTCGAGGGCTCTGCGGCCGGGGGCGGAGAGGCCTGCCTGGCCGAGAGGCCCGCCTTGGCGGAGAGGCCGCCTGGCCGAGCAGCCTGCCTGGCCGAGCAGCCTGCTTGGCGAGAGGCCTGCTTGGCCGAGCGGCCTGCCTTGGTGAGAGGCCTGCTTGGCCGAGAGGCCTGCGCTGGGGCGAGCCGGGCTAGCGGCGGGGCTTGGCCCTGAGGGTGGCGGAGCTTCGGCTTGAGCCGGCGTTTGCTGCCCCGAGGCGGAACATAAGGGGGAACTCGCGGACCTTTCGGACCGATCCTGGCGCCCGGGCGGTGAACTTGAGGGTGCGGGACGAACCGGTGCCCAGGTTGCCGATTGTCAGGCAGCGCTTGCCGCCCTTGACCGTTTTCTTCGGGCCGGTCAGGCAGACCTTGATCCCCGTTGCGGCGATGCCGCCCCGGTTCTTGACGACTGCCTTGAAACGAGCGCTGCGGCCCGCCTTGGCCACACCTGTCCGCGGCTTGATCTTGAGTCCGACCCTCGTGCGAGCGACGCCTGTGCCCTCCAGAGAACTCGAGATGGCCCCCGCTTCGGTCTGGATGTCGAGGCTCGCCAGCCGGTTGCCGGCGCTGCCGGGCTTGAAGGAAACCTGTACTCCGCAACTGGCCCCAGGGGCCAGTTCGACCAGGCAGGAGGCGGGACTCACGATCTGAAAGGCGGCCGCGTCGGGGCCGCTGAGCGAAATCGCCGTGACCTCGTTCGCGGTTGATCCCGGGTTGCTCACAAAGACTCGCCGGACCGTGCTGGTCGAATTGACGTTCAGATCCCCGAAGTTGAGGCCGGCGGGGCTGATCGAGACACCGGGGTCAGTGAAATCGCTGGTGTAGAAGCTGCCGACATCAGCCATGCTCAGGCCGTAGAACAGGACCGAGAAAAGACCGCCCGTGCCCGGGTCGGCGATCAGTTCCGAACTCGACTTCAGGTCGTTCAGGCCGGGCAGCACGACCGACTTGAGCACGCCCGTCCTGGTGATGAACATGGCCTTGGCGACTGCGTCGTCCGGTAGAGCACCTTCGTCGGTCCAACCAACGCCCATCGCGTTGTTCGCTGCCACCGTGACCGACGGATCAACAAAGTCGGGACCATCGGCGACCGGCCAGATGCCGTCGTCGGAGAAGCGAAAGAGCTGGGTCGTGAAAGTGCCGTCGTCGTCAGCCAGCCAGGTCAGCGTCGCCCGGCGATTCGACGGCGCCTGAATGGTGAGGTTCGAGATGTCGACGTTGAGAGGCGTGACCCTGGCCAACGGCACGGTCTCCCCGAAGGAGCCGAAGCCGCCGGTCTCCACCGCCGCCTGCTCGCCCTCGATCACGATCGGAGTCCCGTCGCATTCCCTCGTCGCTTCGACCGTGTCGCGGATCCAGGCGAAGAAGACCTGGCCTGCCGAGTTCGACCCGACCTGAAGCTCCCGTGGGTCGCCGGTCGCCCCGGAATCAGCGAACAGCAGGTCGTTCGTGACGGGGTCGCGCAGCTGCTGGCAGACGTCGTTGACGATGCCTGTGAGAGGCTCGGTCCACGGGAACAGGTAAGTCGGTTCAAGGTCGATCGGGGTGCCGTCGTTCTGGATGCTGATCGTGGCGATGTTCCAGAACCCGGTGTCGGTGTCGAAGGGGATCCAGGCCAGCCTGAACTGGTTGCCGTTGGTCGCGGCGATGCCCGGGTCGCTCGAGTCGTATGGCGCGTCGGTATAGGTGCGGATCGTGCCCACCGGTCCTTCGTCGGGGACCGTGACCGCCTCGACCCGGTGGATCGGAGCGTCGAGTGTCTGCCAGGTGTAGCCGACGGTGCCATCGGTCGTCACCGCTATCGAGAGATGCTGGAGATCCGAAGGGGAAGCGAAAGGCGTGATGTCGACAACCGGACCGGGTGCGCCATCCAACGGCACGGAGAGCGAGCGCACCATGTCGTCAACGATTCCGTCATCGATCCAGGCAAAGGTGACTTCCCCGTCGCCATCGATCACGGCGCTGAGGTCCCGTGAGTTGCCGGCGGAGAGATCGAGAACATCGAAAATCGAGCCGGGCGTGCCGTCGGAGGCAACCCACATCGCCTGAAGGGTGTCGTCCCCGCCGACGTCGCGGTGCCAGTAGAGAAGCTTGCCGCCGTCGGGAGTGTCGAGCCGGGTCAGGTCGTTGGGGCGCTCGCCGGAAAAGCCCGGAGTGGTCGCAACCGGCGACCAGCCTGCGGAAGAAACAGCAGGAAGAACCAGCCCCGCAAACGCGGTGACGGCCAGCGCCAGCCAGAAACCAATCCCGAAACGGTCCTTCAACCTCTTCCCTCCTACAGTGTGGTCACAAACGTATAGCACTGCCCGGAGCCAGGAGTTGCGCAGCGGGCCAATTGAGTGTCGGCCCGGGGGACAGCGTGTCGAGCTGGCGGCGGATGGATAGCAGCGGGGAGGGGACTTCCGCAGGACCGCGGAAGCTACTCGGCGGCTGCGCCGGTGGAGGGGCCGTCGTCGGACGGCTTCTCAGGGCTCGGGAGCAGCTGATTCAGAGGGGGCGGCGACGCCGACCTTCTCAGGCTCCTTGGCTGCCTTCTTCTTGCGCGGCTTGGTGATCTTCACCTTGAGTGGCTTGTCGGCTTCGTCGCCGGCCTCATCGCGCTTGAAGGTGACCAGCGAGCCGGCCACGGAGTCTCCCCCGCCGGCGCGCAGTACCTCGTCGGCGAGCGGATCCTCGATGTAGCGCTGGATCGCGCGGCGCAGCGGGCGGGCGCCCATGGACGGGTCCCAGCCCTTGTCGACCAGGTAGTCCTTGGCGTCGTTGTCAAGTTCAAGCATCAACTCGTGCTCCGCGACCTGATTGCGCACCCGTCCGATCATCAATTCGACGATTTCGCGTACTTCCTCGCGGGCCAGTTTGTGGAAGACGATCACTTCGTCGATCCGGTTGAGGAACTCGGGGCGGAATACCTTGCGAAGCTCGGACATGATCCGGCCCTTCATGTCTTCGTAGGTGATCCCGGTCTCGTCCGAAACGGTGAATCCGATGCCCTGGTTGCGGGCGATCTCGTTGGCCCCGATATTCGAGGTCATGATGATGATGGTGTTGCGGAAGTCGACCGTACGGCCCTGCGAGTCGGTCAGGCGACCGTCCTCGAGGATCTGAAGCAGGATGTTGAAGACATCCGGGTGGGCCTTTTCGATCTCGTCGAGCAGCAGCACGGAGTACGGCTTGCGGCGCACGGCTTCGGTCAGCTGGCCACCTTCGTCGAAGCCGACGTAGCCGGGGGGTGAGCCGACCAGGCGGCTGACCGCATGCTTCTCCATGTACTCGGACATGTCGATCCGGACCATCGAATCTTCGTCACCGAAGAGGAACTCGGCCAGGGTGCGGGCGAGCTCGGTCTTGCCGACGCCCGAGGGGCCGAGGAAGATGAATGAGCCGGCCGGACGCTTCGGGTCCTTGATGCCGGCGCGGGAGCGGCGGATAGCCTTGGAGACGGCTTCGATCGCAGCTTCCTGACCGATCACGCGCTTGTGCAGCTCGCCTTCCATCTCGATCAGCTTCTTGGTCTCGGCTTCGGTCAGCTTGAAAACCGGGATGCCGGTCCACATCGAGACGATGTCGGCGATCTCTTCCTCGCCGAGCACCGGGCGCTCGCCCTCTTCGCCTTCGGCCCACTCGTCTTCGAGGTCGCGCTTCTTCGTGGTCAGCTGACGCTCGGTGTCGCGCAGGTTGGCGGCCTTCTCGAACTCCTGGGCCTCGATCGCGGCTTCTTTCTCGCGGCGGGCGGTCTCGATCTCTTCTTCGAGATCGCGGTAGACCGGCGGTGCGGTCATCGACTTGATCCGCATGCGGGACGCGGCTTCGTCGATCAGGTCGATCGCCTTGTCCGGCAGGAAGCGATCGGAGATGTAGCGGTCAGCGAGTTCGGCTGCTGCTTCGAGAGCCTCGTCGGAGATCTGAACCTTGTGATGCTGCTCGTAGCGCTCGCGCAGGCCTTCGAGGATCTTGACCGTCTGCTCCGGAGTCGGCTGATCCACGCGGATCTGCTGGAAGCGGCGCTCGAGGGCGGAGTCGCGCTCGAGGTACTTGCGGTACTCGTCGAGGGTGGTCGCACCGATCGTCTGGATCTCGCCACGGGCGAGGGCGGGCTTGAGGATCGAGGCGGCGTCGATCGCGCCTTCGGCCGCGCCGGCCCCGACCAGGTTGTGGATCTCGTCGATGAACAGGACGATGTCGCCACGCTGGGCGATTTCCTTCATCACCTTCTTGAGGCGCTCCTCGAACTCTCCGCGGTACTTGGAGCCAGCCACGAGCGCGGCCAGATCGAGGGTGTAGATCTGCTTGTTGCGCAGCATCTCGGGGACTTCGCCCTTGATGATCCGGGATGCCAGACCCTCGACCACGGCTGTCTTGCCGACGCCGGGCTCACCGAGCAGGACCGGGTTGTTCTTGGTCCGGCGGGAAAGGATCTGCATGATGCGCTCGATCTCCGTCTCGCGCCCGACGACCGGATCAAGCTTGCCGTCTTCGGCCAGTTTGGTCAGGTTGCGGCCGAACTGATCGAGCAGCTTCGAAGACTTCTTGCCGGGCTCGCCGGGGGCACCGGAGGCGGAAGCGCCCGAGCCGGCACTCTGGCCGGGTCGGCGGCCGCCGGGACCGGAAAGCATGCGGATGACCTCATTGCGGATCTTGTCCGAGTCGGCGTCGAAGTCGAGCAGGATGCGCGCGGCGACGCCTTCGTTCTCGCGGACCAGACCGAGCAGGATGTGCTCGGTGCCGATGTAGTTGTGGCCAAGGCTGAGTGCCTCGCGCAGGGCGAGTTCAAGGACTTTCTTCGCCCGCGGCGTGAACGGGATCTGGCCGGAGGTGATCTCTTCGCCGGAGCCGACGATGCGCACTACCTGGGCGCGGACCCGCTCAACCGTGATGTCGAGTGACTCGAGGACCCGGGCGGCAAGGCCTTCTTCCTCGCGCAGCAGACCGAGCAGGATGTGCTCGGTGCCGATGTAATTGTGCTTGAGCGTCCGCGCTTCTTCCTGGGCGAGGACGACTACCTGACGTGCGCGTTCTGTGAATCTCTCGAACAAAGTTCTTCTTCTACCTCAAACCTCGGGAGCTATATGAGTATCGGTTATGGATCGGCGGTGGCGAATGATCTCTTGCTGAATGTCGGTCTTTGCGGTGTCTGACGGCGATTGAGGGACGGCAGATCGCCGGCTGCCTCATCCCCTGTTCCAGTCGCTCGGACTTCGGGAATTCTGACTTCCGGTCTGTCGGACACAGGCGAACCTGAAGTATACCGGGGGCGATTCTCCGCCCCTCAGGCCTCTCAGCGGCGGTCGCCCGATGGATTCGGCGGGGCTCAGGCGGCAGTCTGTTTCGTGATCGAAGCGATCAGCCCGTGCCAGGAGTCGGCGAAGGAGTCCTTTCCTTCCGACTGGAGCCGGGCGGCCAGGGCGCTGACGTCGAAGCCGGCCTCGGCGTATGCGGCCAGCACCTGCTCGGCGTCACCGCCGTCGCCCGGGATCACATGCGCCTCGCCGTGGTCGGCGAAAGCATGCAGGGTGTTCTCCGGCATCGTGTTCACCGTGTTCGGCGCTGCGAGGTTCTCGACGTAGAGAACATCCGAGGCCTCCGGGTCTTTGGTCCCGGTGCTCGCCATCAGCAGCCGCTGGGTGCGGGCGCCCTGATTGGCCAGGCGCTGCGCCCGGTCGGAGGCGATCAGATCGCGATAGGCGACGTAAGCACGCCGACCGATCGCGACGCCGAGCTTCGCCCGCAGGTCCGCCGGCACATCGTCAATCACCGCGGCGTCCCAGCGGCTTACGAAAAGCGAAGCGACCGACTCGACCGCCGGGTTCAGTCCGGCCTCGACCCGGCGTTCAATGCCCTTCAGGTAAGCGTCGGCGGCGGCGAGGTACTGCTCGCGGTCGAAGAGCAGAGTCACGTTGACCGGCACGCCTCGGAAGATCACTTCTTCGATCGCGGTCAGCCCGGCTTCAGTGCCGGGGATCTTGATGAAGAGGTTTTCGCGCCCGGCTCGCGCGTGGAGGTCGACCGCCTGCTCGATCGTCGCGGCGGCGTCGTCGGCCAGGAGCGGCGAAACCTCGAGCGAGACGAAGCCGTCGACCCGGTCGGTGCGCGCGTGGGTATCCGCGAACAGGTCGGCGGCACGGCGCAGGTCGGCCATCGCCAGCTCGAAAAAGATCTGCTCGGGATCGTGACCGGCCGTGGCCAGCTCGCCGATCTGGGCGTCGTAGTCGCTGCCGCCTGCGATCGCCTTGTCGAAGATCGTCGGGTTCGAGGTCAGGCCGGTGACCGAGAAGTCCTCGACGTAACGGCCGAGGGTTCCGTCGTCCAGCATCGAGCGGGTGATGTTGTCGACCCAGAGGCTCTGCCCGAGGTCGTGAAGGGCGCGGTTTTTCTCGTTCATTTCGTCTCCCGGGAAGTTTTGAGGGCCTCGGACGCGAGGTTACCTGTCAGGGGGGTCAATCGCGCATTGCGGGGAAGAGAACGACCTCGCGCAGGGAACTGGTGCCGGTCAGCATCATCACCAGGCGGTCGATGCCGAGGCCGACCCCGCCGGTGGGCGGCATTCCCTGTTCGAGCGCTTCGATGAAGCTCTCGTCGTAGGGCTGGGCCTCTTCGTCGCCGCGGGCGACCTCGGTCGCCTGCTGTTCGAAGCGACGGCGCTGCTCGTCCGGGTCGTTGAGCTCGGTGAAGGAGTTGGCGATCTCGACCCCGCCGATGAAGGCTTCCCAGCGCTCGACCACACCTTCGCGGTCGCGGTGGGCCTTGGCGAACGGGGAAAGCTCTTCCGGGTAATCGAGGATGAAGGTCGGCTCGATCAGGGTCGGCTCGACCCGCTTGGAGAACAGGGTGTCGACCAGCTTGCCCCAGCCGACGGTTTCATCCAGTTCGACTCCCATCGCAGCGGCGAGTCCCTCACGGGTCGTCTCCTGCTCGATGTCGATGCCCGAGTTGTCCAGGATGGCCTGTCGAAGGGTGATCCGGTGCCAGGACGGGCTGAGGCTGATCGTGCGGCCGTCGCGCTCGATCTCGGGCTTGCCGAGAACGCGGGTGGCGACCTCGGAGACCAACTCCTCGAGGTCGGAAGCGGTCTTCGAGTAGTCGGCGTAGGCCTCGTACCACTCAAGCATCGTGAACTCGGGGTTGTGCTTGGGCGAGATGCCCTCGTTGCGAAAGTCCTTGCCGAGCTCGTAAACCCGGTCGATTCCGCCGACGACGCAGCGCTTGAGGTAGAGCTCGGTGGCGATACGCAGGTAGAGCTTGCGGTCGAGAGCGTTGTGGTGGGTCGTGAACGGCCGGGCCAGGGCACCGCCGTAGAGCGGCTGGAGGACCGGTGTCTCGACCTCGAAGAAGCTGTGATCGTCAAGCCAGCGGCGTACCTCGGAAACTGTCCGGGCCCGGATCCTGAAGACCTCGCGACTGTCCTCGTTGGCGATCAGGTCCAGTTCCCGGCGCCGGTAGCGGGTCTCGGTGTCTTCGAGGCCGTGGAACTTGTCCGGTGGCGGGCGCAGGGACTTGGCCAGCACCCCCCACTCCTTCACTTCCAGCGACAGTTGTCCACGCCGGGTGACGATCGCCCTGCCGGTGACCCCGATGAAGTCGCCCAGGTCGAGGTCGTCGAGCAGGGCGAAAGCCTCTTCGCCGAGCACGTCGGCCTTGGCGTGGAGCTGGATCTGGCCGGAGGCGTCGCGAAGGTCGACGAATGCCGCCTTGCCGTGACCACGCCGGCCGATGATCCGTCCGGCGACGCGATGGAGGGAGTCGGTCTCTTCCCCAGCCTCGAGGCCGGAGTGGGCCTCGAGCACCGAGCCGATCTCCTCACGGCCCTCGAAGCCATGCGGGAAGGGGTCGATCCCGCGTTCACGGATGCGATCGAGCTTGCGGCGGCGCTCGACCAGCAGGCCGGCCGCCTCGATTGCGGCGGCTTCAGCCTCGGAGCCGGTCGGTTCAGACTCGGTCATCGCATCGGCCGATCGCTTCGATCAGGCAGCTTCGATCTTGGTGATCTTGAACTGCTTCCGGGGTCCGCGCGGCGCCGGGATATCGACGATCTGATTGACCTTGCTGCCGATAAGCGCGGAGCCGATCGGGGACTCGCTGGAGAGCTTGCCGCCGGCAAGATCAGCCTCGGTCGAACCGACGATCTGGAATTTGCGCGAATCGCCGGACTCCTGGTCCTTGATGTGAACGATCGAGCCGAAGGCGACCGAGCTTGTGTCGGTGATGGCCTCTTCGACCACGGTCGAGCGGCGAAGACGCTCTTCGAGCTGCGAAATCTGCGCCTCGAGCTGAGCCTGCTCGTTCTTGGCGTCGTCGTACTCGGCGTTCTCGGAGATATCGCCGAAATCGCGTGCTTCACGGATCCGCTCCGAGACTTCGCGGCGTCGAACGGTCGAGAGGTGTTCGATCTCCTCTTCAAGATTCTTCAGGCCTTCGGGGGTAATTTCAGACTGGCGACTCACGTTATGAACCTCTCTTGACTACATGGGATTTGCGTCCGGCAAGACGGCCGCTATTCGGCGCCCGGCCCCATAAATAACGCCCTGAACGACGGTCGACAGACCATCGGCAGGGCAGCAGAGCGCGGGATTATAACGAGGTCGGCTAACCGGCCATCGCTTCGCCCAGCGCAGCGACGAAGCGCTCCGGATCCTCGACCTGGGGATAGTGACCGAGGTCGTCGAAGCGCACGGCCCGCCGGCCGGGTCGCATTTCAAGCAGTCCGTCAAGAATCTCGGGCACGGCGACCGGGTCCTTCATGCCCCAGACGAAGCTCAGGTCACCCTGCCACCGCTTGATCGCTCCGTGCCAGCGCTCGGCGTAGATCACGCGCTCGTCCATGTAGGAAACGAGTTTGTGACCGAGCCGGTTGCCGTCGTTCCAGCAGAGCAAAGCCCAGTTGTCGGTCACATCCTCGGCGCTGGCCGGATGGGACTCGGAAAAGATCGCTGCGAACTGCCTGCGGAAGAAAGCCTCATTGGCGAAGCGCGCCGCCAACGGACCGAACGGCCCGCGAAGCAGCTTCTGGGCGAGCGTCGGATTGTCGCGCTCGATCAGGATCGAACCGTTGAAGATCAGCATTCCGCAGAGATCGAAGCTGAGTTCGTCAGCCAGATCGCGAGCCAGCAACTCGGTTGCGACCGAAGTGCCGAGGTCGTGGGCACAGACATAGACCGGTCCGCCGCCGGCGTAGCGGTCCGCCAGTTCTTCGATCAGGTCCGCCTGCCAGGACAGCGTGTAGTTGTGATCGCGCGGCTTGTCCGACAGGCCGAAGCCGAGGAAATCGAAGGCCAGCAGCTTGCGCTCCGGCATCAGCCCGATCGCGTAGCGCCAGTCGAAAGAGCTGGTCGGGAAACCGTGAAGCAGGATCACCAGCGGGCCTTCGCCGTCCTGGAAGGTGGTGTGGATCTCGTGGCCGCGGAACTCCTCCTGCCTGCCGGCCGCGCGCCAGATTTCGGCGCGCTCGCTGAGTGCCACCCCACTCATACCGCCACCGGTTCGCCGTCGCGGATCTCGCCCACGATTTCACGGGCTCGATCGAGACCGGCGGTCTGACAGAGCTCGTTTCGCTCCAGCTTCGGCAGGTCGATGCGATCCAGGTACCACGGGTAGAACTTGCGCATGTAGCGACCGGCGCGATCAGACCCGATGTGCTCCTCGGCCCGGTCCATCACCCAGAGCAGCTCGTCCATGATCGCGCGGCGGTCTGGCGGCTCGATCTCCCGGCCGGTCAGTTCGGCGAATACCCACGGGTAGCCGAGCGCGCCGCGGGCGATCATCACCGCGTCGGCACCGGATTCCTCGTAGGCCCGGCGCGAGGCCTCGGCGGTACTGAGTCCGCCGGAGATGATCATCGGCACGTCGATGGTCTCGCTCAGTTCGCGGGCCATTTGCGTAGTCCGGGAAGCCCTTGTGGCCCTGCTTGGCGACGCGGGGATGGAAGCCGATCGCCTTGACGCCGGCCTCTTCGACCAGCCGGACCGCCAGGTCGAAGCCGGAGCGGTCGCCCGGCATCAGGCCGGAGCGGATCTTCACCGTGACCGGCAACCCGCTGCCCTCGGCCGCAGCCCGGGCCACGTCGAGCGCCAGTTCGGGGTCGCTGAGCAGCTCGGCGCCGGCGCCGGTCTTGCGCACCTTCGGAACGGGGCAGCCCATATTGAGGTCGATCAGGTCGGGTCCCGAGCGCGCCGCGACTTCGGCCGCCGAGCGCATGACCTCAGGGTCCTGACCGAAAAGCTGGATCGAGACCGGGTGCTCATCCGGGTGGATCCGCATCAGCTCGGTCATGGTGCGCTCATTGCCGTAATGGAGCCCGAAACTGGAGACCATCTCCGAGACCGCCATGCCGGCGCCATACCGCTTTGCCTGGAGGCGCACGAACCAGTTGCCGATGCCGGCCAGCGGGGCCAGAAGAACCCGGTTGGGAATCTCGACGTCCGCGATCCTGAAGGGGTCGGTCAGCGCCGGCTGCGAGCCGGCAGGTCTGTTCACCGGCGCCTCAGCCACGATTGCGCTCGTAAATGATCCGCAGGCCCTTGAGGGTGAGCAGCTCGTCGATCTCGGTGATCGTCTCGGTGAACGGAACGATCACCGACGCGAGACCGCCGGTGGCGATGAACCTGGCCCCTCCGCCGAGCTCATCATTGATCCGTCGCCCGATTCCGTCGACCAGACCGGCAAAGCCGTAAAGCACACCGGACTGAATCGCAGCCCGGGAGCTTGTTCCGATGACTGACTTCGGCTCGAACAGATCGATCCGGGAAATCCTCGCGGCCCTCTCGGTGAGTGCGGTCAGGGAGATTTCGACGCCCGGGGCGATCGCGCCGCCGAGATAGGCACCCTCTGAAGAGACCGCGTCGAAATTGATTCCGGTTCCGAAGTCCACCCCGACGCAGACGTCGCCGACCTCTTCATAGGCGGCGATCGCGTTGACCAGACGGTCCGCGCCGACCTCGGCCGGACTGTCGATCTCGATCGACATGCCGGTCTTGATGCCGGGTCCGACGGTCAGGCATTCCACGTCCAGGTACTTCTCGGCGAGGCGCTCGTATTCGGTACCCAGCGGCGGTACGACTGAAGAGACGACCAGACCCTCCAGCTCGTCGAAGCCGACGCCGCGGAGCTTCAGCAGGCCGGAGAGGCGCTCAGCCAACTCATCGCCGGTGGCACCGGCCCTGGTCTGGAAGCGCCAATGGCAGGCGAGGTCCTCCCCGCGAAAGGCACCGACATGGGTCTGGGTGTTGCCGACATCAATCGCCAGAAGCATCGTCCCCAGAGTGTCGCAGGCCTGAACTCTCACGTACATCCCGGCGGGTGGCAGCGGCGGCTCTAAACTGCCCGCCATGAGCCAGCCAACGCTTTTCACGATCCCCGGATCCCATCCCGGCTTCACCGCCGCACTCATGCTCGAGCGCAAAGGCATGGAGTTTCAGCGCGTCGATCTGCTCCCGGTGATCTCCAAGGCCGCACTGCGCGCACTGCGTTTTCCAGGCGTCACCGTGCCGGCCCTGAAGATCGGCGGTGATCGCCTGCAGGGTTCGATCGAGATCGCCCGCGCGCTGGACCGGCTGGTCCCCGATCCACCGCTGCTGCCGGCCGACCCGACCATCCGGGAAGCCGTGCTGGAAGCCGAATCCTGGGGCGACGACGAGCTTCAGGCGCCGCTTCGCCAGATCATCTGGTGGCTGATGAAGCACGACCGTGAGCCGATGGGCAGCTACCTGGCCGGCTCGAAGATCGGTGTGCCCAAGTCCATTGCCGTGAAGACAGCGGCGCCGCTGATCGCCGCTTCGGTTCACTTCAACAAGGCAGGAGACGAGAACGTGCGCGCCGCCCTGGCGGCACTTCCCGGCCAGCTCGACCGGGCCGACGGTTACGTCAGCTCCGGGGTGATCGGCAACGAGGAACCGAATGCCGCCGACTTCCAGATCGTTCCGTCGATTCGTCTCGCGATGACCATGGACGACCTGCTGCCCGCAATCGAAGGCAGGCCGATCCACGAAGTCGCGCTGCGCCTCATGCCCGAGTACCCGGGCCACATGCCCGCCGGACTCCCGGCCGAGTGGCTCGAGCCACTCAGGACGGACTGACGGCTCGAGTCAGAGGGGGCCGGCCGGGTTGACCGCCTGATCGGGGTCGTCAGCCAGCCCGTCGAGGCTGTCTCGAAGCCGCCTGCCGTCGGGCAGGGCGAGCTCGGGGTCGATCTCGAGCAGAGGTACCAGGACGAAGCGGCGGCTGCTGACCTCCCGGTGAGGCAGGTCAAGCCGGTCGGAGCTGTACTCCAGGTCACCGAGCAGCAGCAGGTCGATGTCGATAAGCCGCGGAGAGTGACGCGGCCGTCCCGATTCACGTCCCTGCTCGCGCTCGACCGTCTTCAGCAGGTCGAGCAGGTCCTCCGGGCCGAGATCAGTGGAAACCCGGATCGCGGCGTTGTAGAAGTCAGGCTGGTCGAGGATGTCGCCGACCGGCTGGGTTCGCCAGGCCGAGGACTGCGCCTCGATCGCCAGGCCCTTTTTCGCCAGACGGGCGATCGCTTCGCGCAGGTTGGCCATCGGCTCTCCGATATTGGAGCCCAGGCCCAGCCAGGCCGATCGCGTTGCGGGCACCCCGGTATCGGAAGCGTCGCGGTCGGGCGCTGCGCTCAGGAGTCCGCCCCACGGCTCAGGGTGACCTCGACCGAGGCCCCGTCCATGACCACCGGGATCGGCGGTTCCGGTTTGGTGGCCCGCACGGTCACACGGTCCACCGCGGCAAAGCGGTCGAGAATCGTTTCTCCGATCACAGCGACCAGGCGTTCCAGGGTCAGGTAGCTCCGGGATCGGGCGGCACCGACCAGCTCCTCGGTCACCGCTCCGTAGTCGACCGTGCCGGCCAGCTCGTCCGAACCCGTTGCGCCACATTCGGAAAGCAGCAGTTCGAGATCAAAGACCATGCGCTGGCCGACCTCGCGCTCGGCCGCGCCGACCCCGTGGTTGGTGTGAACCGAGACACCGCTCAGCCGCACCGTGACCTTGCCTGTTTCGAAGGTTGCCATTCCGGGAAACCTACCGCCGTGAACCTTCCGGCAGTGGGTCGGCGCCCCTGGATGCGGTGATCGCGGTGCTCAGGCCGAGGCGATGCGGTCGCGCACCTTGAGCGCCTGGACGACCGGCTCGACATCGTGAACCCGGACCATCTCCGCCCCGCCGTCAGCGGCGGCCAGGCAGGCGGCGACGGTGCCACCGGTACGGTCAGCCTCCGGCGAGCCGTCGATCAGGCCGATGAAAGCCTTGCGCGACGGGCCGACCAGGACCGGGTAGCCGGTCGCAACGAAGCGGTCGGTACGCCGCAGCAGTTCGAGGTTGTGCCCGACCGTCTTGCCGAAGCCGATGCCGGGGTCGATCCAGATCCGCTCCCGGGAGATTCCCGCCGCCTCGACGGCCTCTGCCCGCTCCAGCAGGAAATCGCGGACCTCGGAGACGACATCGCCGTAGCTGGGACCGTCCTGCATCGTGCGCGGCTCCCCGAGCATGTGCATCAGGATCACCTCCACCCCGGTCCCGGCACAGACCTCGGCCATTTCCGGATCCCCGCGCAGAGCGGTCACATCGTTGACGATCCTTGCCCCGGCATCGATCGCGGCTGCGGCAACCTCGGCTTTGCTCGTATCGATCGAAACCGGAGCAAGCCCGGCCAGCCCTTCGACCACGGGCAGAATTCGCCTGAGTTCCTCTTCTACCGGGACAGGCTCGGCGCCGGGCCTGGTCGACTCGCCCCCGACGTCAAGAACTTCAGCACCCGCCGCGACCAGTTCGCGACCATGCTCGATCGCCCGCCCGGCATCGAAGAAAAGACCGCCGTCAGAGAACGAGTCCGGCGTCACGTTGAGTATCCCCATCACCTTCAACTTCAAACGCTCCCCGTCATCGAGCCTTCACCGGGTCCCGGCATGATCACCGATGACTTCGCCTGCAGCACGCAGTCCGGACCGGATGGCACCTTCCATGTACCCCGCCCAACGGCTTGAAGTCTCGGCACCGGCCCAGTGGATCCGGCCGACCGGGGCCCTCAGCGCGGCGCCGTAGGAAGTCCAGGCACCGGTCGGCATGAAGCCGCCGTAACAGCCCCGCGCCCACTCGTCGGCCGCCCAGGCCTTGTCCAAATAGTCCACCGGGTCGGCCGCCTGAGGGCCGAACAGCCTGGCCAGGCATTCGAGCACGATCGCCCGCCGTTCCCCTTGCGGCAGATCGCTCGCGCGCCGGGCCGCCGCACCTTCGAGGAAGGCGAGCAGGATTCCCGGCGAGCCGTCCGGCGGAGAGTTGTCAAATACGACCGAAACCGGGCCATCGGCGCTGGCGGCCTGCCCGGACAGGCCCTGCTCCCGCCAGAACGGTTCCGGATAGATCGAGATCGTCTTGACCACCGATCCCTGGGTCATTCGCTGGGTCAGGCCGTCGCGCATCGCTGGAAGTGCGGGTCGGTACCCCAGGCGACCGGCCAGCGCCGGTGGCAGAGTGACGATCAGCTCGTCTGCGGCGAACTCCAGCGCCTCGCCGGTGGCCAGGTCTTCAGCTTCGACCACCACCGCGTCGGCATCATGATTCACTCTTCTGACCGCCGTCTGGAGCCGGACCGGAGCCGAAAGCGACTCTGCCATGCGGATCGAGATCAGCTGGCTTCCTCCGACGACACGGGACTCCTGGGACCCGCCCTCGGCGTCCAGCAGTAGTTCGATCGAGCCGGCCGAGCGCACGTAGAACATGAGGTGGAGCAGCGATACATCTTCGGGTTCGGCCGCCCAGACGGCCTCGATCGCCAGCCTCAGCGCATCCCGGGCAGAGCCGGTGCGCACCTGCCGGCGCATCCATGAATCGAAGCTGACCCGGTCCCATGCGGCCAGTTCCGGCTGCTTCCACGGTGCCTCGGGATCGACCCGCGCCGCCATCCGGTTGATCTTTGCCAGCACCTTCGCGATCTCGGCCAGGGCGATCGGGTTCAGCTTCGGGATCGTTCCGCGGTAACTGCGCACCTTGCCGTTTCTCTCAAACAGGCTGCGCCCTTCGCCGAAAGTGGGGAAGGTCTCAAGGCCCATTTCCTCGATCAGGCTCAGGATCCTGTCCTGGCCGGGGCCGACCCACTGTCCGCCGACCTCGACTACCTTGCCGTCGCCGATCGCTTCATTGACCGTGCGGCCGCCGACGCGGTCGCGCGCCTCGAGCACCACCACGCTCTGCCCGGCGGCCTCCAGTTCCCGGGCCGCACTCAGTCCGGCCAGACCGGCTCCAACCACCACGCAGTCGGCTCGTCCACTCTTCATTGACCGAGTATGCCTCGCAGGGCGAGCTGACGCCGAACTGGTCAGGCGGGCTGGTCGGGGTCCGGGCGCATGTCGGTCATGCCGCCGGCGTAGCCCGGCCGCGGCGGACCGGGCGAGGGCTCGGTGCTCGGATGGTGGATCGGTTCGGGCTCAGTCGGGTAGTCGGGCTGCTCCTCGGCCGCTTCTTCCCTGGCCGGGAAGACCTCTTCCTCCGGCTTGCCCTCGAGCAGATCGATGAACTGCTCGGCGTCGATGGTCTCGCGCTCCAGCAGGATCTCGGAGATGCGCTTGAGGTCATCACGATGGTCGTCAAGGATGTCGCGGGCGGTCTGGTGGGCGTTTTCAACGATGCGGCGGATCTCGTCGTCGATCTCGCGGGCGATCTCGTCCGAGTAATCAGGCTCTGAGCCCATCTCACGGCCGAGGAAAGGCTGGCCGCGGTCATGACCGAATACACGCGGGCCAAGCCGCTCGGACATGCCGAAGCGCATGACCATCTGCTTGGCCGTGGCTGTGACCTTCTCCAGATCGTTTGACGCGCCGGTGGTGATCTCGTCGAAGACGATCTCCTCGGCGGCGCGACCACCGAGGGTCATCGCCATGGTCTCGCTGAGTTCGGCGCGGGAGGTCAGGAACTTGTCCTCGGTCGGCAGCGAAATCGTGTAGCCGAGCGCCTGACCGCGGCTGATCACCGAGATCTTGTGCACCGGATCGCAGTTCGGCAGCATGTGGCCGACGATCGCATGGCCCATCTCGTGATAGGCGGTGATCGTGCGTTCCTTCTCCGACATGATCCGGTTCTTCTTCTCCGGACCGGCGACCACGCGCATGATGCCCTCTTCGAGCTCGTGCATGGTGATCTCGACCTTGTCGGACCGGGCGGCCAGCAGCGCAGCCTCGTTGATCAGGTTTGACAGATCGGCACCGGTGAAGCCGGGGGTCTGTCCGGCCAGCGCATTGAGGTCGATCTCGCCCGCCAGCGGCTTGCCGCGGGAGTGGACCTCGAGGATCTTCTTGCGGCCTTCACGGTCGGGGCGGTCAACTGCGACCTGGCGGTCGAAGCGGCCGGGCCTCAGCAAGGCAGGATCAAGGATGTCGGGCCGGTTGGTGGCCGCGATCAGGATGATGTTGTCCTTGATCTCGAAGCCGTCCATCTCGACCAGCAACTGGTTGAGAGTCTGCTCGCGCTCGTCGTGTCCGCCGCCCATGCCGGCACCTCGGTGGCGACCGACGGCGTCGATCTCGTCCATGAAAATGATGCAGGGCGAGCTCTGCTTGGCCTGCTCGAACAGGTCGCGGACGCGGCTGGCACCGACGCCGACGAACATCTCGACGAAGTCCGAGCCCGAAATCGAGAAGAAGGGCACCCCGGCCTCGCCGGCGACGGCGCGGGCGAGCAGGGTCTTGCCGGTACCGGGAGGTCCGTAGAGCAATACGCCCTTGGGGATGCGGGCACCGAGCGCCTGGAACTTCTTCGGGGTCTGCAGGAACTCCTTGATCTCATGCAGTTCCTGTACCGCCTCGTCCGCACCGGCAACGTCCTTGAAGGTGATCTTGGGCGCGTCGACGGCCATCTTTTTGGCCTTCGACTTGCCGAAGCTCATGACGCGCGAGCCTCCGCCCTGCATCTGGTTCATCAGGAAGATCCAGAAACCGAGGAAGAGCAGGAACGGCAGCACGTAAATGAGCAGCGAGAGAATGCCGCCGCCGCTGTTGCCTTCAACCGTGACCGCGACGTCGTTCTGGTCAAGCTGGTTCAGCAGGCTCTGCTCTGTATTCGGCGGGTAGCCGGTATCGAACTTCTCAGGGCTTGTGTCTTCGGCAGCGTCATCAGGGACCTTCTCGGTGACCTCGAGCTTGTTGTCCTTGGTCTTCATCTTGACCTCGGCGATCTCGCCCTTGTCCACCTGGGTCAGGAACTCGTTGTAGGTCGGCGGCTCGGGGCCCGTGTCGGGGCTGATCACCCGCTGGGCGACGAAGGCAAGGATCACCACCAGGAGGATCGGGAATGCCGCGCTTTTGAAGAACCGTTTCAAGTTGTCTGTCTGTCGCCTTTTCGCGGCCGCCACCGGACGATCCGGTCGCAAAGCCGAATTGTCAGCCTAGCAGGGAGTTACAGGCGCCTTAATGTGAGTGCGGGGCCGGGTCGGCATCTTCCGGCAACTCGGCGACGTAGTCGAGGTTGCGGTAGCTCTGGGCATGGTCGAGGCCATAGCCGACGACGAAGGTGTTGGGGATCTCGAATCCGGTGTAGCGGATCGGTACATCGACCCGACGGCGCTCGGGCTTGGTCAGCAGCGAGCAGACCTCGAGCGACTCCGGATCACGGGCGCGGAGATTGCGCATCAGGTAGTTCAGGGTCAGGCCGGAATCAACGATGTCCTCGACGATCAGTACGTCCCGCCCGGTGATCGGATCGTCGAGGTCCTTGAGGATGCGAACCACTCCGGAGGAGTCACGCGACGAGCCATAGCTGGAGACCGCCATGAAGTCGATCTCACATGGCACGGTCAGGCTGCGCAGCAGGTCAGCGATGAAGACAACGGCCCCACGCAGAACCCCGACCATGACCAGGTCGCGGTCGGCGTAGTCCCGGCTGATCTCGGCCCCGAGTTCCGAGACGCGACGCGAAAGTTCCTCGGGCGAGATCAAGACCTCGCCTATGGTGGCCCGTTCCATCGGCGCCGATTATGCCGGTCCCGGCGGGCTGGCGGGGGCACCATCCGCGTCGGGCGGATCCTGCCGGGCCGTGATCCGCATGGCACGGCGGGTGCCGGGGCCAAGCCGGAAACGGTCTGCGACGGCCAGCCCGGGCAGCCAGACCACCTCGTCACCGCTGAGCAGCACCGGAAGCTGCCGCCTCAGCGAGCGCCTCACCCGGGCGTCGGTGAACAGGTCCTGGAGCGACTTCGAGCCGGTCATGCCCAGCGGACGGATCCGGTCCCCCTCCCGCCAGCCGCGCACCTCAATCCGGTCCCCGAGCAGATCGGCGTCAAGAGTGGCCACCTCGGGGCCTTCGGGCATGAACGGTTCTGCCATCTCCTCGGCCGAAATTGACCAGCCCTGCCACGAACCCCGGCCGGGCACCGGGATCGCGATACCCGCCGAGGCGGCCCGCGCACTCCCCTCCGCCGGGGCGACCGCCACCAGGCCGGCTTCGGCGACCAGCGAGTCCTCGCCGCCGAGGTCGATCGATCCTCCCTCGGGAGTCCCGGCCAGATCGCAGATAGTCCGGGTCTGATCACGGCTGAATGCAACCGGTCGACCAAGTTCGCGCTCGGCGAGCAGCCGCAGCGCGTGGCGGCGCAGCGCCGGATGAGCCGCCTCCAGCTCGCGGGCCTCGATCTGACCGCGCCCGTCAATCAGCGCAGAGGCAGCGAGGTTGATGAAGTCCAGCTCCTCCCCCAGTTCAGCCCGGGTGGCGGCGATCGCGGCGAGCGAGGAAGGGTTGAGCTCTTCCAGCACCGGAAGCAGTTCATGGCGGATCCGGGACCTGGCGAAAGCCCGGTCCTCGTTCGAACGGTCGTCGACGAAAGGCAGGCCGGCGTCCTCGGCAGCAGCGCGGACCTGCGCCCGGGTGAGCGCCAGAAGTGGCCGGACCACGTTTCCGCGGCGCTCGGGCATCGCCGCCAGCGCCCTCGTGCCGGGCGAGGTTGCCAACCGGTACAGGACGGTCTCAGCCAGGTCGCTCCGGGTGTGGGCCACGGCGATCCAGTCGAGTCCCCGCCGGGCGCGCAGTTGCTCCGCCGCCGCGTACCGGAAGTCACGTGCCCAGGCATGGAGGTTTCCCCTGCCTTCTGGCCGGCGCTCAGGCCTGGAAACACGAAGCTCGACCCCGATTTGGTCGCAGACGGCGCGAGCGGCGGCCTCGTCTTCGCTGGATTCAGGCCTGAGTGAGTAGTTGATGTGGAGAGCGACGATTGCGTCGGGGCCGCAGACCCCGGCGAGGCCGAAGGCAAGCGCGCAGGAGTCGGCTCCCCCGGAGAGCATGAGCACGCCGGTACTGCCGGACGGGATCAGGCCCGAACCGGCGACCGCTCCGGCCAGCCCCTCCTCAGCCACGGACACGGGCGAGGTAAAGCGGGGTCGGCTCCGGGAAACCCTTGAGGTCAACCTTGCCGATGCTGTCCAGCTCCAGCTCCGGGTGATCCCGAAGCGCCTTGGCCACGGTGTCGGTGACCAGCACCTCCCCGCCGAGGGCGCGGTTGACGACGCGATGGGCCAGGTTCACCTGGCTGCCGAAGTAATCGCCGTCCCGGAAGACGGCGCCGCCGTAGTGAATCCCGACCCGCGGCTTCGGCCGGTCATCGAAGAAAGCGATGAACCCGACCGCCCATTCGGCCAGCGACACAGGATCCGGAGAGACGACCATCACCTCGTCGCCGATCGACTTGATGATGTTCGCATCGGTAGGCAACGTTGCCTCAACCGCTTCCGTGAAGCGTTCGATTGCCGAGAAAGCCTCGGCGTCGCCCTCCTCATGGGTGAAACGGGTAAAGCCGGTCAGGTCGATGAAACAGAGCGCGATACGAACCTGATCGGCCTCGGCCTCGGAGCCGAGTTCCTGTTCCATGTGGCCGACCACGTCCTGCTCCATGAAGTAGCGGACATAACGTGAGTGCAAGTACTCGAACAGCGGCATGCTCACGGGAGAGGTGCTCTCAACCAGTTCGCTGAGCTCCTCGGCCATCTCGATCGCGCCGAGCCCGTCGCGGATCATCGGCTCGTGGACGAAGAGGTGGAACAGGCGCACTTCAGCGTCGGCGATCCGGCGGACGGACTGAGCGTAGACCCGCGCAAGCTGGAGTACCGCTTCGATCGGCAGCCCTGCCTCGGCCACCGAGGCGAGCCGGCTCAGCGCCTCGACGTCTGTCTGGCTGAGTTCCCGCTCCTGGCCCGCCGGAGTGCCGAGGATGGTCATGATGCGCTCGACCAGGGCCTCACTCAGGCCGATCCGCTCAGCCGCCTCCTCGAACGGTATCCCCGGACTGCGGTCAGCGAACGAATCTTCGGCGAAACCGAAGGCCAGCTTGCCGTCACGGCCTGCCTGCCTCAGCTCTTCCAGGCTGTGGCCACGCTCCCGCATCCGGGCCACGACCCGTGCCTGCGCGGCCGCCGCCGCGGTCCATCGGCCCTTGCGGACCGGCACGATCCTCTCGTCGGCCCAGCGGGTCAGGGTCGCGGTCGAGACTCCGGCCCTCCGCGAGGCCTCGCTGAGGCTTATGCGCTCGTCCCCGGGCATAAGGTCGAGGCTACAGGTGACGGGGGCGACTACCGGTGAGAGCGGCCGCGGGCGAAGGGCCGCTGACAGCGCAACAGCGGGGCCGCTGGGACGACCCCGCTGAAGACGCTGTCAGCTCCTCGCTACTCCGCGTGGACCTGGGTTACTTCATCCCCTCGCTCGCCGGTGCGGATCCGGATCGCCTCGTCAACCGGAGAGACGAAGATCTTGCCATCTCCGATCTCACCGGTTCTGGCGTGACGCAGGATCGTCTCGACGATGAGGTCCTTGTCCGCGTCGGCGACGACTACCTCAAGCTTCAGCTTGGGTCGCACGTTCACCGTCACGGTCGAGCCGCGGTACTGCTCGACGATTCCTTTCTGTCGACCGGAACCCTTCGCCTCGAGAATCGAGATCGACGGGAACCCCTTCTCCAGCAGATCGGTCCTGATCGGCTCGAATGCTTCATGTCGAATGAATGCTTCGATTTTCTTCATCTGACTCAATGCCTCCTAGGCCTGGTCGCTCGTCGAAGATTCCATGGGAGTCGCTGTCGCGGCACTCATGGTCGACGGGTAGTTTCCGGTCGGGTATTCGGGCTGCGGAATGAACGCTTCAGGGTAGCCGTACATTCCGTGACTGGAGATGTCGAGCCCGGCGTCTTCTTCGGTCTCCGAGACCCTCAGGCCGACCGTGGCCTTGATGATCGCGAAGGTGGCGTAGGAGATGGCGAGCACGAATACGAACGTGGCCACCACAGCCAGCGCCTGAACCCCGAGCTGACCAAAGGTCGAGCTGAAGGTCTGGTCACCGAAGATCGAGTACCAGATGCCTGATCCGGCTCCGTCAGCGACCAGCCTCGGGGAAGCGAAGATTCCAACCGCCAGGGTTCCCCAGATGCCGGCCAGACCGTGAGCCGAGAGGGCACCGATCGGGTCGTCCAGGTACTTGTCGATGGCCAGAACTGCGAGCACTACGAGGATGCCGGCAAGCAGACCGATGATCGGAGCTGCCCAGTATTCGACGAAGCCGCAGCCTGCCGTGATTCCGACCAGGCCGGCGATCGCGCCGTTGCCGGCCATGCCGACATCGAGCGCCTTCGTCTTCAGGTAGATCGTGATGCTGGCGCCGATCACACCGGCCGCCGCAGCGAGCTGGGTGTTCAGCATGACCTCACCGAAGAAGGAGCCTTCGGTGACGAAGGTCGAGCCTCCGTTGAACCCGAACCAGCCGACCCACAGGATCATCACCCCGAGGCCGACCAGCGGCATCGAGTGACCGGGGATCGCCCGGGGCGAGCCGTCCGCACCGTACTTGCCCTTGCGGGCACCCAGCAGCAGCAGCGCGGCAAGTCCGCCGACTGCGCCGGTGAGGTGTACGACCGACGAACCGGCAAAGTCCATCACCGGCTTGCCACCGACATCCGACAGCAGGCCTCCGCCCCAGACGGAATGCGCGACGACCGGGTAGATCAGGGCACCGAAAACAATTGCGTAGATGACGTAGGCGCTGAACTTGATGCGCTCCAGCGTCGTGCCCCAGACGATTGCCAGCGAGACCGCGCAGAAGGCCAGCCCGAACAGCATCAGCATCGCCGCGTCGGCGGTCACTGCCGTGCCAAGAATGTCCTGGTCGAAGTGGAAGAAGAATCCATCGGTTCCGATGAAGTTCGAGATATTGCCTTCACCGAAGCCCGCGATCCCGTATCCGACCGCCCACCAGGCGATCGTCACGATCGCCAGGTTGACGAAGATCTTCGCCACCCCGGTGCCGGCGTTCTTCATCCGCGAGAAGCCGATCTCCAGCAGCAGGAAACCCGCCTGCATGAAGAAGACGAGCACGGTTGCCACCGCCACCCAGACCATGTCCAGTTCGAGTGACTTGGCGGCAAGGTCCTCTGCCACGGTCGCGGATGCGATCCCTGGCACAACCAGGGCGGCAAACATCGCCAGAAGCGAGGCTATGCCGAGTTTCTTGACACTCATATGAGTATTTCCTCCTTGATCCGCCGGGCCCCAGCCCACCGGTCGCGATTTGCGAATTGCTGACCGGATAAACCTAGGGTCGCGACGCATGGCCTCTTTTGGCCAGGCGGAGGAAATCCACCGGTTCAGGTTGTCACATTGTCACACCGGGCAGAAGACCATTTGTAGAGCCAAAAACTGACTGTCCGACGCCCTGGGACGGGATCAGGAGGGCGACGAACCCACTGACTCATCCGATTCAGACCGCCGGACTTTCGACTTCCTGTGGTCAGAGATGTAGAGCCCGGCGAAGCTCAGCCCGTAGGCAGCTGCGGCCAGCGGTGCTGCGGCCTCAAGCAGTTCCGAACCCGCGAGTTCGCCCAATTCATGAAGGGCTCCGTAGATCAGGTACGCGGCGAACCCGATTACCAGAACGCTCGTGACCGTGAAGAACTTCCGCAGATCCATGCGGATCGCTCCGCGATAGAAAAGAACGCCGAGGCCGACCGCGGCGAGCAGCCCGGCGATCCCACCGACCACCGCCACGCCCACTCCGTCGTCTTCCACGGAAGCGAAAAGGAAGAGGGCCGTTTCAATGCCCTCCCGGCCGGCGCCTACAAAAGCGATCGCTGCGATCGAGAACCAGCCTCCTTGGGAGAGCGAGTCAGAGACCCGTTGCCGCAGGTCGCTGCCAAGGGTCGCAGCCTGCCGACGCATCCAGAAGACCATCCAGGTCACAACGGAAGCGGCCAGGATCATCGCGCTCGCCTCGAAGAGCACTTCCGAGTCGCCTTCCAGCCTGGAGCCCGACAGGAAAAGTGCCGCGCCGAGCGCCACGCCCAGGGCTGCGGCACCCGCCACGCCGGCCCAGACCGCCCCGGCGTAGCGCGACTGACCGGTCTTGTGCAGGAACGCGAGGAGCAGTCCGACCACGAGTGCCGCCTCAAATCCTTCACGGAGAGTTATTACGAATGCACCCACGACTTCGATCCTTTCGCGCTGCCGTTATCGGCCTGAGCGTTAGGCAACCCTAATCTAATTCAGATCAATCCGCTCGGAGATAGCCCCATGCGGTTCAGAGAAAAGCGGCGCCGCGCTTCACCAGGCCGCGGAAAAGAGCCTCCTGGACCGACTCACGGACCTGCTCGGAAATGTCGAAGACGAGCGCGCGGTCCTCGCTGGCCCCGGGACCGTAGCCCGAGAGGTCGATCGGTTCGAGGAACTCGATCCGCCAGCGTGACGGCAGGGGAAGCAGGCCGAGTGGTCCCAGGATCGGAAAGGTCGGCGTGACCGGCACGTACGGAGCGCCGGCCAACTTGGCCAGCAGTCCGGACTCGCCGAGCTTGGGGTAGATCTCTTCGGCCCCGACCACTGCCACCGGCACGATCGGAGAGCCGGTTTCCAGCGCGACTTCGACGAAGCCGCCGCGACCGAAGCGCTGGACGCGGTACCGCTCGGCAAAAGGCTTGCCGAATCCCTTTGCGCCCTCGGGGAAGACCATCACCGGCTCGTCCTGTCCGAGCAGCCGGCTGAGGTTGGCAGGGTTTGCGGCAACTCCACCTATGCGCCGCATGAAGTAGCTGACGAACGGCAGGTCGAATGCCCAGTTGAGAACCAGGGCCCGGGTCCAGCGGGGCAGCGGGTGCTCCTTCTGGATCGCGGTCCCGATCATCACGGCGTCGAACGGGAAGATCGCTCCGGAGTGATTCGAGACCAGCAGGGCGCGTCCGTGGGCCGGCACGTTGCTGACGCCCTCCACCTGGACTCTCCACCACCGCCGGTAGAGGAACTCCCAGATCGGGAAGACCGTCTCGGCGAACTCTTCGTCGAAGCCATACTCGTCCTCGTGGTACTCGCCGGCGATCCTCCGCATTACGCGGTCCATCGTCTCCTGGACGGTGTGGGCCCACTCAAGCTCCAGCCCGGGCTCCGCCGAGCCGCCCTGGTTCGGCTCACTCATCGGGTCAGTGTCCTGACGGGCGACCCGGGATGTGGCGAGCGGAAAAGCGCCGACATGCCGTGCTGCTTGGCGGCGAAGTCGCGAGCCGCGCCCTCGGAGTCGAAGGCGGGCTCGTATCCGATTTCTTCCCTCAACCGCCGGTTGTCGCAGCCGCGCCCGTATCGCAGAAGCAGTCGTCCGTCCTCCTGCATCGAGCCGGTCCCGAGCACCGAGCCGACCCTCCGGGTCATCAGTCCGGAGATCAGTGGCGGCATGCCGACAGCGACCTTGCCGGAAAGCCTGAGCAGACGGCTGAGCGAAATCGCACCGTCCGGGGCCACATTGACCGGTCCACGGACCGGATTCATGGTTGCCGCGGCGAGTGCCCCGTTGGCGTCGACCGAGTGAAGCAGCTGGAGCCGCGGGTCGAAGCCGAGCTGGGTCGGCACCACCGGCAGCGAGAGGTAACGGATGAACGGGTTGTCAAGGCCGGGTCCGACCTCGGTCTGAAAGCGCAGCATGCAACAGGTGATCTGGGGGTGCCGACGGGCGAAATTGTCGAAGTAGCCCTCGAGCTCGCCTATATCGCGCTGAAATCGGGTTGTCAGCGGAAACTTCCGGGCCATGTCCTCGGTAAAGAAGGCCGGCGCTCCCGGCGCGCTGCCGTAGATCGCAGCTGCGCCGCGGACGACCAGGGCCTTGAGGCCTTCGACCTTCTCGCAGGCCGCGAGCAGTTGGAGCGTGCCGATCACGTTTATGTCGTGAAGAGCCCTTGAAGGCCGACCCTCTTCGGGGTAGAGAATGATGCCGCAGTGCACGACGACGTCCGGCTTCAGGGTCGGCAGGACCTTTGAGATGACCGGATTCCGGATGTCGGCTTCGACAAATTCAACGTCGCCGAGGTCGGAATCGGGCGGAGCGGTGTCGATGCCGACGATGCCGGTCACACCGGGATCCCGTGAAAGCGTCCTGGCGAGTTCCGACCCCCAGTGGGTCGAGACCCCGACTATCGCGACGCGCCCGGCCGGCCCCATCTAGCTGTCGGCTTCGGGTCCGCTTCCGGACTCGAGCCGGGCGATGCGGGCGGAAAGCTGTTCGATCTGCTGTTCGAGTGAGCGGAGTTCATCGCGGCTGACCAGTCGCAGTCCTTCCAGCGTGCCTTTGGCCTCAAAGCCCCGCTTCGATACTCCTTCGACCAGTCCCTGAGCGCGGTCCCTGGTCTTGTCCGACAGATCCTGAGCGCGGTCCTTGGTCTTGTCCGACAGATCCTGAGCGCGTCCACGGGTCTTTCCGGTCGCAGCGAACGCACCTTCGATCGCCTCACGCAGTCCGTCGGGCAGACCACGTCCACCTTCTGTTTCTCTTTCGTCGGCCATTCGGCAAGTCTACGCCTGCCGGTACGGTTGCGCAGGAAAGATGCCCGTACGACTCTCACCCCTTGACCGACCGGGGCCCGACGCGGTCCTCGTCGGCGACCCGCGTCGGGCATTCGTGCTCGGACAGGCCCTGACCATCCAGCCGGAGATGAGCCACCTGGCCCGCGGGCTGTGGGGATACGGAGGGGTCACCGAAGGCGGCCTCAAACTCACCGTCCAGGCAACCGGTGTGGGCGGACCGAGCGCGGTCGCCGTGATCTCAGACCTCGCCGCCATGGGGGTGCGCCGGATCATCCGGCTGGGGACCTGCACAGCCGTATCTAACGAAGGGGTGGGCGATTCACGGGGCGGGTTCGAGGCCGGGTCGGCCCATGTAATAGAGAGCGCCATCGGATTCGACGGGGCCAGCCGGACCCTGGCCGGCTCCGAACGGCGATCCGGCGCGAGCACCGGCGAGGAGCCGACAGTCCTCGAGCCCGACCCCGAACTTCACGCCCTGCTGGGCGGGATCGCGCCTGAGCACACGGTGGCCAGCCACGACCTCGTGCTGAGACTCGATCCGGAGCGCCCAGGCTCCCCGCGGGCCCCACGGGCGGCGGCTCCGCTCCGGGACCTTCAGACCGCTCCGACCTTCGCTGTGGCCCAGGCACTGGGCCTCGCTGCCGCTGCAGTCCTGCTGGTGGCCGAAGACGCAGACGGCGTGAGAATCGACGAGCCTGGACTCGAGCAACGGTTCGAGTCCGTCGGGCGAAAGGTCGTCGTCGCCCTGGAACAAAACTGACGGTGAAGGGTGGCCACACCTAAACCTCTAGTTGAGGTTCAGGCTTTCTTCGACTTGCTGCTCTTCCTGTCCGTGGACTCGGTTACCGATGCCTTCACCTCTTCGATTTCGGCGGTCAGCTCGCGGACCTGGCCCAGGGCGCGGTCGAGGCGGTCTTCAGACTCCTCGAGGCGTTCCGAGAGCACCCTGAGCCGGCGTTCGAGGCGCTCTGACTCGTCCTGTGACGAGACGTTGAGCGCACCCATCGCGACCCGCTGGGCGTCACCGGCCTTTTCCCGGGCGAGCACTGCCGCCGAGACAGCCTGGCCGAAGGCAGGACTGGAGATCAGTGCCTGGGCGATGTCCGCCGCAGCCTTCTCCCCTCGGGATTGGACACGATCACGGATTCCTTCGTCGCTTTCTGACATGGCGGACACCCTATTTCACAGCGCGCAGGACGTGGGCCAGAGCCCGAACGGCGGCAGTGCCGACAACGCTTCTGCGATACGGTTTCCCGACGATGCTTGGGAGAGTGTCGGATGCGTCTGTTTTAGTTGGGAAGCGACTGGTGTTACAGGGCTCTGAATCAACACGCGGGATTCACCCGGTTGCAATTTCAGCGACCCTGCTTGCGATGCTTTTTTTCGGCTTCACTGCTGGCGAAACGAGGGCGGCCAACGCTCCATCCGGTCCCCCGGCCCCGGGCCGGGCCGCGGCTCAGGCCCCGGCAGCCGACGCTTGCGCGGCCGACGACCCCGACTGCGGCACACCCGCCGAACCGGCCGTTCCGGTGATCAAGCCCGTAACGAAGCCCGCTCCCGCACCGGGTGGCCCGGCCTCTACGACTCCCGATCCCGACGAACCTTCAGGCGGGTTTTCGCCGAGCCCGAAGCAGCCTTCTGGTGGAAACGGAAACGGCAGCGGCGCCGTGACACCGCCGTCCCGCGAGCCGGCCTTCGTCGAAGAGGATCCGGAACTCGGCGGCGGCATCAGCCCTGACGATGTCTCGATCGAAGATCCGCTCGCCCTCAGCCCGCTGACAGTGCCGAACTTCCTGATCAACCAGTTCGAGATTCCTCCCTTCCTGCTGCCGATCTATCAGGCCTGCGGCAGCGAATACGGCATCCCGTGGCAGGTGCTCGCTGCGATCAACAGGATCGAAACCGGCTTCGGCACCAACCTCGGCGTTTCGAGCGCCGGTGCCCGGGGCTGGATGCAAGTTCATGCCTGCCACCTGGGTGGCCTACGGCGTCGATGCCAATGGCGACGGCGAAAAGGATCCGTTCAACCCGGTCGACGCGATCTGCGCCGCCGCCAGCTACCTGCAGGCAGCCGGCTACGCCGAGGACCCCCGGTCCGCAATCTTTGCTTACAACCACGCTGACTGGTACGTCGACGACATTCTGGCCAACGCCGCCGCATACGCCCAGATCCCACCGGAAGTAATCAGCGCCCTGACCGGCCTGACCGAGGGCGCCCGCTTCCCGATCGCCGCCGAATCAAGCTACGAAGGCGAAGTCTCGCCCGGCCGGGCCGGCCGCGGAGGCGTCTCCTCCGAGCAGGTCAGCTCGGATGAGGACCGGACGTCAGTAGAAATCGAGGCTGAGGGCGGCGCACCGGTCATCGCGGTCAACGACTCGGTCGTTATTTCGATAGACCGCGCGCTCGGGACCGTGGTGATCGAAGACGCCTACGGAAACCGCTACACCTACGCCGGCCTCGGCTCGGTAGCCGCTGTACACCCGGTACCACGCAAGGACGGACGGGGTGCCCGGGCCGGATCGAATGAGTCCCCCGCACCCGCCCCGACTCCTGACGGCAGCGTTGAGATGGGCCTGGCCAAGGCCGAGCAGGAACCTCCCGGAGCGACCGGAGCACCTAACCCTCAAGTAGAAGCTGAGACTGTGGCCGATCCGCTTTCGGCCGATGAGGTCAACCAGAGGCTGCGGCAGTTGACCAGCGGAGGGGTCGCTGTGACCGGCACCGGAGTGGTGGCGGAGATCGCCCGTGTGCTTTTCGCCAACGGCGTGAGCAGGGTCGGTGCAGCGGGCATCATCGGCAACGCCTACGCCGAGTCCTCGCTGAACCCGGCCTCCACCGGAATGGGCGGTGGCGGACTGTGGGGCTTCACTGTATCCCCGGTGTCACTGGCTGACGTACAGGCCTACGCACGCAGAGCAGGCGGAGACTGGACCGACCCGGCCCTGCAGACGAGCTTCCTGCTGGAGCATGTCTCAAGCTCGACGATGAAGGCGGTCAACTCCGCTCGCTCGCCCGAAGAAGCAGCGGAAATATTCATGACCCAGTTCGAGCGTCCCCACATCCTTTACCTGCGCCTCGATGTGCGACAGGCGGCGGCGCGGCGCGTCTTCGACGAAGGATTCGGGACCGAGGGCGCACTGGACTGGGGCGATTCCCTTGCGACGCCCGCCGGGATCAGTGAGCCGGACCGGGCAGAGGCGACCTTCGCCGGGCCCGAGACCGCCCCTCGGGCGGAACCGACAGACCCGGCACCGGCCGAGCCGGTCGACGCTGCACTGGCTGCGGCCGAGAACCGTCGCGCCGAACAGGCGGTGATCGTCGCCTCCGCAGCACCGACCCAGGCGACCAATACCGAGAACATGCGTGGCCGCGTCTACGCCAATCCGCTGCGCCCGCAGAACCACAACCGATCGACGGTCGAGGGTGTATCGACTCAGATCCCGGTCTCCTCCTCCGGCAGTTCGGTGGACGGCAAACCCGGCGACTACGTGATCTATGACGGAAGCACGTCCGGCATCTACCGATTCGACGAGCAGACCACCGACCTCAGGCCGCTGCGCGAGGGTTCACGGGTCATCGCCGGCACCGTGCTGGGCCACCTCGCCGATCAGCCCACCGCGTCGATGACTTTCTCGATCCAGCCGGGTGGCGAAGACAGTCCGCAGATCGACCCGAAGCCTTTCCTCGACGGCTGGAAGCTGCTGGCCGCATCGAACATCTACGGTGCCAACGGCAAGGACCGCTTCGCCGACCGGCTCGGTGTCGGTGGTGTGCTGCTGCTCTCCAAGTCCGCGCTCCAGCGCCGGGTGCTCAACGACCGCAAGATCAGCATGGGCGATTGCGACCGCGACTACATCGCCACCGGATCGATCGATCGCCGGATCCTCGCGATGCTGTCCTTCCTGACCGAAAAGGGCTACGACCTGCTGATCAGCTCGATGCTCTGCGGTCGTGAATCATCGATCACCACCTCCGGCTACGTCTCCAACCACACCTCCGGGTCTGCGGTGGACATCGCGGCAATCAACGGTCAGGTGGTCACCGCCGCAGTCCAGGGTCCCGGCTCGCTGACCGACATCGTCGCCCGTGAGGTCCTGAGCCTCCAGGGCACGATGGCGCCCGACGAAGTCATCAGCCTGCTCGATTACTCGCAGCCGGCCGGGTTTGCGATGTCCGACCACGACGACCATCTGCACGTCGGCTACCGCCCGGCCGGGGACAGCCCGGTCACCAGCGGGGCACTCGCCGCGACACTCGGCGCCGCTCAGTGGCGCAAGCTGACCGAACGGCTCGGTCAGATCAGCAACCCCGAAGTGGCGACCGCTCCCTCCGACAGTTCCCTGCCGGTCTCGGACTCTGCCGAGGGCGACCGGAACTGATCGCCCCGCTGTTCGGCCTCGTCCAGATCGAGTTGGCCGGCACGATAAGGCTGGAGAACGGCCGCTACCTCGACAAACAGGGCGAGCAGCAACGGGTGCTGGTGATCGAGGCCGAAGGTGCCCTGCCCCCTGCCCGGCGCCGCCGGCGACGTCCGCGCAAGGTTGGCGGCGAGAACAGGCAGCCCCAGGTCGCCTTGACTACGGTCACGATGGTCCGGGCCCATGCCCCGTTTGCCTCCGAATACGAAGCCTCCGACTGGCTGGCGGAGGTGGGCGGCGGCGAGACTACCGACGCCCTGCTCGACGAGATGCTCTCAACTCTCGACCGCGCCCTGGCAGCCGAAGCGGCCACCACCGGGCGCCCGTATGTTCAGTCGATCACGGTCGATGATCTGGTCGGTGCCCGGATCGGCTACGGCGACGGAGACCGGGCATCAGATGGCCTTTACCTGGAAGCCCTCGAGATCGACGCCCGGGGAGGCACCGCCAGTCCGCGGCGCGAGCGGCTCAACCGCACACGACCGCTGGCCCGGATCGCGGCGATCATCGGCGGCAGCGACCGCGCCCATGCCTGCGAGTTCCTGATTCCGAGAGTCAGGTCCGATCTGGAAGGCGGACGCACGACGAGCGCAGCCCTGATGATCGAGGTCGCAGTGCGCTCGACCATCCGGGAACTTGACCAGGCGCTGGACGAGCCGGACCATGCTGCCGATCTGGACCGGCTCGAGCAGCTCCTGCCGGAGCTGACCGAACTGACCGACGCCGTACTGGCGGAGGGACGGGACTGGCCCGGGCTGAAGGATTCGCTTGAAGAGCCGCTGTCGATCGCCGAACGGGTGATGAGACGGCGTCGAGTACTGGAGCAGTAGAACGCTCCGCGGGGGGCGGCCCGTGCTTCTCCGGGGTCGCCGCTGCTCAGGTCTCCCGGTGGATCGGTGAGATGCCGAGCCGTTCCAGCACTGCGTCGTGCTCAAGCGTGGGCGCGACAAGATCCGCATCGAGGTCGACCCCGGGTACGGAAGGGATGCCGATCACGAACAGGCCGGCAGCTGTGGCCGCGGTGACGCCGGATGGCGAGTCCTCGAGGCCGACGACGCCTGGGCCGGGCGTCAGGCCAAGCTGCCGGCAGGCCTCCAGATACGCATCCGGAGCGGGCTTGGCCTCGGCAACCTCGTGGCCGCTGACCACCACGTCGAAGGAAATACCGGTCGCCGCGACCTCATGCGAGCGCTCGATGAATCGTCTGGGCGAGTTCGAGACCAGACCCACAGGCACGTCGGCTGCCCGCAGCAGCTCGATCAGCTCCAGAGCCCCGACCATCGGGTCCACCCCGCCTTCCAGCTCGGCGTTCACCAGGTGGTCCAGCTCTTCCATGATCTCGGTCTCACGACCGACCTCGTCCATGAATCTCGCGAGTTTCTCGCCGGCCAGCTTCTCCGACGATCCGACCAGGGATCGCTTGTGCTCGATCGTGAACTCGAGGCCCCGGGCCTTGAAAAGCTTCTGTTCGGCGCGGCTCCAGACCGACTCGGTGTCGAGCAGCAGGCCATCGTTGTCGAAAAGAACCGCTTCGGGGTGAGACATCGGGCCAGCTTAGTAGTCGCGGGGGAACCGGGTTCCGTCCCGGCAGCCGGGCATCCGGTGATAATTTGCGTCCCGCCGATACCTAAGGGGGTTTCGCGGGTTACAGAGGACTCAGTGGAAAACGGATCGCCACACACACAGGGGGAACAGGGCGCAGGCAGGCGACTGTCGGCTTCGGCCGGGCAGATGCCGATTCTGCTGCTGCTGATCGCCGTGCTCGCAGTCTCGGTGATCGGGCTGGCTACCGCCGCGATCGCTTCCGGATCTACCGCCCAGCTGCCACCGATGCTGCTGCCGGGTGATGCTTCGGTCAGCTCCGGGGGCGCTGCCTCACCGGATTCGAACCGCTGGATACTCGGAGCAAGGCCCGGCGCCAAAGCCGAGCGGATCGCGACCAGGCACGGTGCCGACCCGGTCAGCCGCTCTGCCGGCATCTACGCCATCGCGCGTGCCGGAGCGAACGGGCTCGCCGAATCCCTGAGGCAGGCGGGCATTCTCGTCTTCGCCGAGCCGAACGTATCGACGGCAGAGGCCGGCTACCCGATCGACCTGACGACCGGCAGCCAGTGGTGGCTCAACAGGATCGTGAATACGATCGAAACCACGCCGCCACCGGTCACCCCGAACAGCCCGCGACTGGGCCTGATCGAAGAGTCGCTCAACCCGGACCACCCTGATCTTCTCGAGGCGAACATCAAAGGGGCAAAGTCGATCGGACCAGCCGAAGATGACCACGGAACTTCGATCGCAGCGATCGCCGGCTCGCCTGTCGAGGGCTCCCAGGGGGGCGACGACAAGAACATTGTCGGTGTCTGGCCGGGCATGAACATGACGCTCTTCCCGTCCGGCGACAAGTGCCTGTCCGCGACAAAAGCGGTACTCAAAGCGGCCAAATCAGGTGTCCCGGTGATCAACATGAGCTACGGCTTCGCCGGAGACGCGTGCTTCTCTCACTACGTGGCCACTGAAACCGCAGTTCGAAGCGGAGTACTTCCGGTGGCCGCCGCCGGCAATACCTTCGGCCCCGGTGGCAACGTGCCGTCGCGTCCGGCCACCGACCCCCACGTGATCTCGGTTTCATCAGTCGACGCGGCGGATGCGGTTGCCCCCCTGGCCACACGAAACAATCAGGTCGACATCACGGCTCCGGGTGAAGGCATCCTGGCGCCGATCGTCCAGCTTCTGGGAGGAGGCGGCTCCGATCCGATCGTTGATTTCGACTGGGGCCTGATCAGCGGGACCAGCTACTCGGCGCCAATGGTCTCGGCCGCCGCCACCTGGCTGGTCCAGGCCCGGCCCGAACTCGACGACCGCCAGATCGCCCGTGTACTGACCGGCTCGGCGACGGACCTGGGCGATCCCGGCCGCGACCCTTCCTATGGCGAGGGCCTGCTGAATATCGATTCAGCCCTGGCCCGGCCGGTACCGCCCGATGACCCTGGCGAGCCCAACGACGACATCACCTGGGTCAACGGTTCGCTGCTCAAGAACAGCTCCGGGTTCCTCTGGAAGCCGGGCAAGGTCAAGCGCAAGTCGATCATCGCGACGCTTTCCCTCCAAAAGGACGCGGCTGACGTCTACCGGGTCCGGCTGCCCCGCAAGAGCAGGGTTCTGATCACCGCAGCGCAGTTCCAGGGCGACGTGAAGCTGAGGGTCTTCCGGCCGAAGGCAAAAACGATCACCAAGGGCAAGGGCCAGATCATCGTGCGCTCCGACCAGGTCAGACCGAAGACCGAAGGGGTTCGGGTCAAGAACACCAAGCGCCGCACTCAGCTCGTATATGTGGCGATCACGCCGAGCCCCCGTCAGGCCGGCGAGTACATGCGCTACAAGCTCGAAGTCAAGGGCCGCTGATCCGGATCCGGCCGAGCCGGACCCGCCCGCTGCACTGAAAAGGGACGCCCGGAGGCGCCCCTTCTCAAACCTCTGATCGGCCCTGAGGCCGGTTCGCAGGCTCGGCCTACTTGCCCTGCCACTTCGGGCTGCGCTTGCCGAGGAAGGCGGAGATGCCTTCCTTGCCGTCCTCGGTGAAGAAGACGGTCGCGAAGCCCTGCTTCTCGGCGTCGATGCCCTCGTCGGTGTCGCCACCGGTGAAGGAAACCTTCTTGATCTGCTCGACTGCGATCGGCGCCTGGCCGGCCAGCTTGCGGCCCCAGTTGATCGCGCCATCGAACAGTTCCTGGTCCGGAACGACCCGGGTAACCAGGCCGAAGTCCAGCGCCTCGAGCGATGAGATCGGGTCGCCGACCAGGTTCATCTCCAGTGCCTTGTTCCAGCCGACAAGCCGCGGCAGCCTCTGGGTGCCACCGAATCCGGGGATGATGCCCAGCTTGATCTCGGGCTGCCCGAAGACTGCCGACTCGGCCGCAATCCGGAAGTCACAGGCCATCGCCAGCTCGCAACCGCCGCCGAAGGCGAGCGAATTGACCGCTGCGATCGTGACCACGCGTCCGCCACCGAACTCCTTGAGCAGCTCGTGGCCTTCCTGGATCAGCTTGGCGCCACCTTCGGCGTCCATCTGAGTGAAGGCCTTGATGTCGGCGCCGGCGGAGAAGACGATCGGCATGGTCGAAGCGATCACCATCGCGCCGACCTCTTCGTTCGCCTTGACCTTCTCCCAGACCGCACCGAGATCCTCGATCACCTGCGGAGAGATCGCGTTCATCGGCGGGTTGGCCAGCCAGGCGATCGCGACGTCGCCGCGGGTCTCCAGCTTGACCTTCTCGGGCTGATCGCCATCGTCAGGCTGCGGGTAGGCGTAGAAGCCCTGTCCGGTCTTGAAACCGTGGCGGCCCTGCGCGACGAGGCGCTTCAGCGTAACCGGCGGAGCGAAGCGCTCACCGTGCTGCTCATGCAGGCGCTCGATCCGCTCCAGCGCGACGTCGAGTCCGTCGATGTCGGCCTTCCAGAACGGCGGGAACAGTCCACGACGCGGGTCGAGGCCGGCTCCGGCCATCATTCCGACATCGATGTCGCGGACCGAAGCGACCCCTTCTTCAAGCAACAGGCAGGCCTCGATCAGCGCCTTGGCGGTGAACAGATCAGCCAGCTCCTGGGCGTCCGGCTCGCCGTCACCTTCGACCTGGGGCACACCGTCCTTATAGAGGCCTTCTCCGCCGGTCTTGGCACCGAGCTTGCCCTCAGCGACCTTCTGCTTCATTCCCTGGTGGACGTAGAACGAATCGCCGTAGCAGTCCTGCAGGTGCTCGGCGACGTGGTAGACCGTGTCGAGGCCGAGCAGGTCACCGAGGATGAACGGGCCCATCGGGGCCACGTTGGCGGCACCGACGCCTTCGTCGATCTTGGCGATCGAGAGGTTCTGCTCCTCCTGGGCGCGCCAGATCTCGCCGACTGCCGAGTTGAGGATGCGGTTGACCACGAATCCGGGGACCTCACCGCAGGTGATCGGCTGCTTGCCGATGGCCTGAGCGAAGTTGGATGCGACCTGAACGGTCTCGGAAGTGGTTTCGTCACCGATGATCACCTCGACCAGCGGCATGACCGAGGCCGGGTAGAAGAAGTGGAAACCGACGACCTTGTCCGGACGGATGGTCGCTTCGGCCATCTCCGAGATCGAAAGCGAGGAGGTGTTCGAGGAGAGGATGGCGTGGCCGGGGGTGACCGCGTCCAGCTCTGCGAAGACAGCCTGCTTGATCGCCATCTTCTCGGGGACCGCCTCGATCACGAAGTCGACGTCGCCGAACTCCTCGTAGCTGACCGTTCCGGTGACCAGGTCCATGACTTCGGCCAGACGGGCGTCGGCCTGCTCCTGGCTGATCTTTTCCTTCTTGACGAGTCCACCGAGCTGACCGGTGGTGACGTTGCGGACCTCTTCGATCGCGTGATCGACGAACTTCTGGTCGACGTCCTTGATCACTACCGGTGTGTCAGAAGAAGCGATGGCCTGAGCGATCTGGCCGCCCATCGTGCCACCGCCGACTACGGCTGCCTTGTGTACGAACATAAGCTTTCTTGATCCTCCAGAGGGGTCGTGTGCAGAAGCCTGGCGAGAAGTTGACTCGCGAGTCAATAAGGCTATAGGCCGGGGCCAGACCGCGCATCCGCCCCGAACAAAACTCCAGCCCCGCACGCCAGCCCCGCTTCCGAGCCCACCCCCACCCTCGCTCCGGGCTCTGGCCGCGATAGACCCCGGTCACGGTTGCAGATGCCGCCAGTCCCCGGGTGACGGGAAAGGGGCGAATTGGTCGGTTGAAGGGGACCAAGTGTGATGAGACTCCGTCTGCCGGGCCGGATTACCTGCTAGCTTGGTCAGCGATGGTCGACCGCTCGGTTGGCTGTCGAGGTTCTGTTCCTTCCTTTCGCAGCAGCGTTTTGTGGGTTACCGGATCTCCCTCTAACCCCCTCACAGGAAGTTGAACATCATGTCATCGAAGTCCTTCGCCGATCTCGGCGTGTCTGAACCCGTAGTAAAAGCCCTCGACGAACGTGGCTTCACGTCCCCGTTCCCGATCCAGGAGCAGGTGATCGAGGATGTACTGGACGACCGCGACGTGCTGGTCCAGTCCCCCACCGGATCCGGCAAGACGCTCGCCTTCGGCGTGCCCCTTGTCGATCTGATCGAAGCAAGCGACCGCCGCCCCGCGGCCCTGATCCTCGCCCCCACCCGCGAACTCGCTTCACAGATCGTCGACGAGCTCGACTCGGTTTGCCGCGCCAGGGCACTCTCGATCGCCCCGGTTTACGGCGGTGTCGGCATCCAGGCCCAGGCCAAGCGTGCAGCCCGCGCCCACATCGTGGTCGCCTGCCCCGGCCGGCTCGAGGATCTGCTCCAGCGCCGCTCCTTCACGCTCGACCACGTCAACCACCTGGTCCTGGACGAGGCCGACCGCATGCTCGACATGGGATTCAAGCCCGCCGTCGATCGCATCGTCAAGAAGATCAACAACGACCGCCAGACACTTTTCTTTTCGGCAACCCTTGAGGGTGCCGCCGGCAAGCTGGCCGATGCTTATACGCACGACGCGGTTACCCACGTCAATCGGCCGGCTCCGGAAAAGCAGGGCAAGGTCGAGCACAGGTTCATTCATGTCTCGCATCAGGCCAAGGTCGAAACCCTTCTCAACGAACTCGAAAACAGCGAACGCGGCCGCACGCTCGTCTTCGTCCGGACCAAGCACGGCGCCGACCGGCTGGTCAAGAAGCTTGGACGCAGCCCGCAGATCAGGGCGGTGGCGATGCATGGCAACAAGTCGCAGAACCAGCGCCAGCGGGCCCTGTCCGACTTCGAGAAGGGCAAGGTGGACACCCTTGTCGCGACTGACGTCGCGGCCCGCGGAATCGATGTGGCCGACATTACCCACGTAATCAACTACGACCTGCCCGAAGACCAGGACACCTTCGTCCACCGGGTCGGCCGCACCGGCCGTGCCGGTGCCAGTGGCCATGGCGTCAGCTTCGTGCTGGCCGAACAGGCTCGCGACATGGGCAAGATCGCCAAGTCGCTCGGCCTCAGCCACGAGTACGAGCAGAGCGGCGGACCGGTCTCGATGCACGCCGAGAGTCACCCCCCGAAGCGCTCAGGCAACGGTCGCGGACCGAGCCGGGGCGGCAACAACCGCAGCCAGGGTCGTCACCAGAAGCAGGGCAAGAGTGGCGGTAACGGACAGCGCAGACGGAGTCGTAGCTGACTCTCTGACGGGGCCGATTGGCGGTGGATTCACCACAGTCGGTGCGATCCCTGCTACGGTCCCGTTCATAGGGCCGGGTTGCAAGATCCGGCAAAGACGTGTGTAGCGCTCGCAGTCGTTGCTTTACCAGCATCCTCCGCGTTTGCCTCACCATCAAGTGGAGGATTCAATGCCCACTGGCACAGTTAAATGGTTCAGCGATGAAAAGGGCTTCGGTTTCATTACGCCCGACGACGGTTCCAAGGACGTTTTCGTCCATCACAGCGCAATTCAGTCCGAGGGCTTCCGCACTCTGGCCGAAGGTGCGAAGGTGAACTACGAAGCAGAAGACGGACCGAAGGGTCCGGCTGCCGCTTCCGTGGAGCCCATCTGAGCCTCAGCCAAGCTGAAGCAAGCGAGCGCGCCCGCCATCCGGCGGGCGTTTCGCGTTAAGGGAGGTTTATCGGTCGATTCCGGCCGTAGACCGAATCGTCCGTCGGTCGCGCCTGTTTCAATAGACACTGTGACCACAAGGTTCCACCTGCGCGAAAGAATGTTCGGCGATCTGAAATCAGTTCGCCACGCGGCGCGCAAACCTGGCCAGATGGAACCCGCCGATCCGGCGGCACCCGAGGGCGCCAGGATCGATCCCCCGGCCGGTCCGGAGCCGGTGGCAATCGACTCGACCATGTTCGGGGAGCCAGAGATGATGGCCGCCCACCTGCTGCCCGGACCCAAGCCGGCCCTGATCGATCCCGGACCGGCCAACACGGCCGACCATCTGATCGCCGAGCTTTCGGCCATGGGCATCACCGAGCTCGACTCGATCGTGCTGACCCACATCCACTTCGACCACGCCGCCGGCACCTCGAAGCTGGCCGAGCGGTTCCCCGAGGCCACCGTCTACATCCACTCACGGGTGGCGGAACACCTGATCGACCCGTCCCGCCTGATTTCCGGCGTGCGCGCCGTCTGGGGTGAGAAGACCGATGAACTTTTCGGCATGCCGGGCCCTGTCGACCAGCGGCGGGTAGTCGCGATCGATGGCGGCGATTCAATCGACCTCGGTGACCGCGAACTCGAGGCGATCGCCACGCCCGGACACACACGGGCCCACCTCGCCTACCTCGACAGCGAGACCGGCGCGATGTTCTGCGGAGACGCAATCGGGATCCAGCTTCCGGGCAGCCCGGTGATCCGGCCCTCGACCCCTCCCTCCGACTTCTCCTGTCCGGATGCGATTCGATCAATCCGGCTTCTCGCCGAGCGCCAGCCCGGGACGGTCCACCTGCCCCACTTCGGCCAAACCTCAACCGGCCCGGATGAGGTCTTTTCCGATGCCGAAGAAGCCCTGGTCAGGTGGCACGAGCGCTTCGTTTCCCACCGCGAGGCGGCGGACAGCGACCTCGACCTTCAGCGGAGGCTGAATGCCTGCGTCGAGGCGACGCTTGAGCCGGTGACACCGGTCACCCGTAAGAGCTTCGAAGCGATCAACCCGGTCTGGCTGAACATAGCGGGCATGACAGCTGAGGCAGATCGTCGCGCCCGCAGCGCAGAAGCCGCCTGAATCGGCCCGCCTGCAGGCCCGGTCAGCACCTGCCGGGTCCCGTCGGGGCCGGGTAGCCCTGACGTTAGTCTGGGAGGGATGACGGACCAGGCAGATACTGGCGGTCACCGCCCGACCCGGGAGGCGCTTGAGAACCTGACTGAAACCGTCCCGGCGCTGGTCTACATCGCCGAGATGGGCGAGCATGGCTTCTGGCACTACATCAGCCCCCAGATCAGGGACGTGCTTGGTTACGAACCGGAGGAATGGCGCAGCGACCGCACCCTCTGGTACCGGTCGATCCACCCCGACGACATCGACATGGTGATGGCCGACGAGGACCACACCCCGACTTCAACCGAAGTCATGCCATCAATCGAGTACCGCCTCCGGGCCCGGGACGGCCGCTGGGTATGGGTCTACGAATGCGCCCGTCTGGTGGTCGACCCGGAGGGCGGGCCTACGCTCTGGCACGGCGTCATTTCGGACATCTCGGCGCTCAAGGATGCGGAGGGCTCAGCTGCCCGCAAGGCCGAACAGCAGGCGCTGACCGCCCGTCTGGGCGTAGCGATCTTCAAGGTTCGCGACGAGCAGGAGCTGATCGAGCTCGCCACCGGGACCCTGCTCGGGCTTGAAGACATGATCGAAGCCGAGATCTGGCAACACGTTGACGGGGGCCAGGTCACGCTTCGCCACCGCTCAAACTACGACGGCCCGCCGCTGACGCTCCCTTTCGAGCCCGACCGGTTCCCGGGAGCCGAGCTGGACCGGGGCGAAACCGTCGTGATCGCCGACTGGGACAGAGATGAGCGCATGCGGCCCTACGCCAGGTACCGCAATCCCGAGGTGGCAAGCACCATGCTGGTTCCGATCACCGGTATCGAAGGGCAGTTCGGATTTCTTGCCATGAATGCTTCGGTTGCGCACCGGTTCTCCCGGCAGGACGAGGACTTCCTGCTCGCGGCGGCCAGCCTGCTGGGCAGCACGATCGACCGCAACCGGGTTGAAGCGTCGATGCGCCACCGGCTGCTGCACGACAGCCTGACCGAACTGCCCAACCGCGAAATGTTTACCCAGCAACTGGAACGGGCGGTGTCCGACTCAGCTTCAAGCGGCGTCCCGATGGCGACGCTCTTTCTCGACATCGACCACTTCAAACTGATCAACGACGGCATCGGTCACCACGTCGGGGACGAGACCCTCAAGGAGGTCGGTAACCGACTCCTCCGGGCCCTCGGGGACGAGCACACGGTAGCCCGATTCGGCGGCGACGAATTCGGGATCGTGATCGGCTCGGTCGAGCGCGCCGAGGAGGTGATTGAGGTCGCGGAGATGCTTCTCGGGCTACTTGACGAGCCGATCCGCTTTGAAGGCGGCGAGATCGTCGTCGCCGCGAGCATCGGCGTGGCGCTGTTCGACCCTGAAGTGGAACCTGACAAACCGGCCGACCTGCTCCTCAGGGAGGCGAATGCGGCCATGCACGATGCGAAGAACCTTGGTCGCGCCCAGGTACGCGTTTTCGATCAGCCCCTCCGGAACAGCGCCCTGGACCGGCTGAACGTCGAACGTGGCCTGAGATTGGCGATCGACGGCGGGGAACTGATGCTGCACTACCAACCGGTCGTATCCCTGCCTGATTATCGGATCGTCGGCTTCGAGGCCCTGGTCAGGTGGAATCATCCGGAACGCGGAACGATCCAACCTGAAGAATTCATCCCGGTGGCGGAAGAGAGCGGGCTGATCAGCCGGATCGACGGCTGGGCGCTCGAAGAGGTGGTCCGTCAGATCGTTGAATGGGAACCACTGATTCCGGTCGCAGAGAGCTTTGGCGTCTCGGTCAACGCATCCTCCCGGCAGTTGCACAGGAGTCACCTCCCTGCCGAGATCGAAGACCTGCTCAACCGTCACTCGATGCCCCCGGACCGACTGGCGATAGAGATAACCGAGGGCACCCTGATGGCGGGCCCCGGAACTGTCAAGACCGTTCTGCGGCAGATCCATTCGCTCGGCGTCCGACTTGCCCTGGATGATTTCGGCACCGGCTTTTCCTCCCTGAGCCACCTGAGTCAATTCCCCTTCGACGTGATCAAGATCGACCGCTCGTTCATCGAACAGCTGGGAACCCGGAGTCCGGCCGGGCCGGCGATCACCGACGCGATTCTGCGCATCGGCAGAGCGCTCTCGATGACCGTCATCGCCGAAGGGGTGAGCACCAGGGCCGAGCTTGATCTGGTCAGTGATCTCGGCTGCAGGGTCGTGCAGGGGTTCCTGATCTCGCGACCGGTGTCTGCCTCGACCGCCACTGAAATGCTGCGCGCATCGAGACTCGAAGTCCCGGACGCCGCCTGAGGGCAGCGACCGGGCGGGCCGTACCGGTCAGCCCTCTCCTACTGGCTCGATTCGTTTGCGCACATGCTTCGGGCGTGCAAGCGACAGCGGGTGTGGCTCGTCGCCGGGCATCGCCATCAGCAATTGGTGGATCGAGACGTCTCCGCGCTCGAAGGCCAGGGCGCTTGCGGTCATGTAGAGCCGCCAGACTCGTTCACGCTCGGTGCCCACCTCTGCGATCGCCGCCTCACGGTTCCGCTCGAGGTTGGCGACCCAGTGGCGCAGGGTCAGCGCGTAATGCTCCCGCAGCGACTCGAGGTCGCGCAGTTCCTGGCCGGCGCTCTCGGCCGTGGCGATCACTTTGGATACGTAATGAAGCTCGCCGTCGGGAAAGACGTAGCGCTGGATGAAGGTGTCGGGCACCTCTTCCTCGGTGTGCCGGCGGCAGATCCCGTGGTGGAGAGCGAGTCCGTCCGGGCTGGTCAGCTTTGTCACCTGCTCCATGTAGGCGTCGAGCTGACTCGATCCCACGTGCTCGAACATGCCGACCGAGACGACCTTGTCGTAGGGGCCGTCGGTCACCTCGCGGTAGTCCTGAATCCGCACCTCGCAACGGTCGGCCAGCCCGGCATCGATCACTCTCTGGCGGGCAAAGGCCGCCTGCTCCTCCGAAAGCGTCACCCCGACCACCCGCACTCCGTAGTTGGCGGCGGCGTGAATCATCAGTGAGCCCCAGCCGCATCCGATATCGAGCATGCGCTCGCCTTCCTGAAGCCGCAGCTTCTGGCAGACGACGTCAAGCTTGCGCGTCTGGGCCTCCTCCAGGGAGTCGTCCGGAGAAGCGAAGTAGGCGCATGAGTAGACCATGGTCGGACCGAGAATCATCCGGTAGAACTCGTTCGAGACGTCGTAGTGGTGCTGGATCGCATCGCGGTCACGTCGCAGCGAGTGGAGTCTTCCGCCGACCCTGGCCTCAACCGCGGGAGGCTTCGGAGGCGGGACCCTGATCGCGCCGAGCCGGGTCGCTGTCGCCAGGGCCTCCAGCTTCTCGCGAGCGGTGAAGTCGAAGCCGTACAGCTTCGAACCCGCCGCCATGACCCGGTACAGATCACCTTCGAGGTCGATCTCCCCGGAGACCCAGCCCCGGGCGATGCCGAGCTGGTCGGGTCGCATCAAGACATAGCTGAGCGCCTTGCGGCTGCGCAGGATCACCGTGTCGGTTGCCGTGCCGCGTTCCCCCGGGCCGAGTTCACTGCCGTCCCAGAACCTGACCGCGGCCGGCAAAGGCCCACTGATCCGGGGCTCCAGCGCGGCGACGATGTGCGCGAACCGGTCTGCGATGCCACCTGTGCTGTACATGGCCTCAGCCTAATCGCTACCGGACCGGATTCCAAGTGGCACCCGGGAGGTGGAGGCCAACGGTCAGTCGCCGTAGACCTCGCGCTTGATCAGGCTGACCGACTCGATCACTGAATCGAGGAACGGCTCGATCTCCACCACCAGGCGTTCGTACTCCGCCTCCCCTTGAGGCGTGATCGAGTAGAACCGGCGGGTGCGCTTGTCGGGATGCTCCCAGTCGCCCTCGATCATGCCCCTGCCTTCGAGGTCGCGCAGCAGTGGATACATGGTGTTCGGGTTGACTGATACGACGCCCTTCGTCATCTGCTCGATCGAATCGATCAGGAAGTTGCCGTAGGACGGCTTCTCCCGGATCAGATGAAGGACCAGCAGCGGAAAAAGGTCCCGGCGGCGCATCTCGCCGCCGAACACATCCGAAGCTCGGCCCGCTTTCTTGCGGCCCGGCGATGCCGTCCGGTCGCCGGATGCCGCCTTGGTGGCCTCGGCGACGGCGTCGTGGAGTGGCTTTGTGGCCTTGTCCGGCATCGCCACCGAGTCTACGCAGCCCGTCTGCTGTCAGGTTCTATCTCCGAGCCGGTCACTACGCTCAACCGATGCCGCTCAAGCCGGAACCCCTGTTCACCAATGAAGGCCGTTTCGAGGGCGCGGTCGAGGTCCTGCGTGAGATCTTCACCGCTGAAGACGACGGCTACGCGGTGCTCGAAGTCCGTGATGCGACCGGAGACGAATTCGTCCTGACCGGCACCGTCGCTCACCTGGCATCGGGCGAGCGGGCGAAAGTGACTGGTGAATGGCAGCACCACAACCGTTACGGCCCACAGTTGCGTGCCGACACCGCGCTGCCGCTGGATCCGAGTGACCGCAAGGGCCAGGTTGCCTACCTGTCGACCCTGCGCCACATCGGGCCGGTCCGGGCGGAAACCCTCTGCGACATCCACGGCGCGGAAGTGCTGGAAAAGATCGCTGCGGATCCGTCCGGTGTATTCGGCTCGCTGCCCAAGCTCGGTCGCCGACAGGCCGAAGCGGCAACCGAAAGCTGGTACGCAACCCGCGCGGTGCGCGACCTCCACGTCGAACTCGCCCCGCACGGACTCGCCCACCTCGCTGCGCGCATCCACAAGCGCTTCGGCGACCAGGCGATGAAGACGATCCGGGAGGACCCATACGCCCTGATCGAAATCGAAGGAGTGGGATTCATCCGCGCCGATACGATCGCTCTTGCCGCCGACGTACCGCCCGAGTCCGACCGTCGGGCCCAGGCCGCCGTCTACTTCCTGCTCGGCGAGGCCGAGCGGCGCGGCCACACCCACCTGCCTGCGGACGAGATGGCCGGCGAGGCGGCCAGGCTGATCGGCTACCGGCCGGAACAGAAGGTGGTCTCGGACGCCCCGGGGGTGATCGAGGACGACGGCCGGATCTATCGCCGCTCAACCCTCGACCGTGAGTTGAGGGTTGCCGGGGATCTGCGAGAACGGGCCGACGGCGAGCCCGCCATCGACCACGAGCCCGACATGCCCGACGACGAAAGCCTGACCGGCGAGCAGTGGCGGGCCGTTTCCGGCGCCTTCTCCAGCCGGATTTCAATCGTCACCGGTGGACCCGGCGTCGGCAAGACGGTCTGCACAAGATCGATCGTCACCGAAGCAAAGAAGGCGAATCTGCGGATCGGACTCTGTGCCCCGACCGGCCGGGCAGCCCGGCGGCTGTCCGAGGCGACCGGAGCCGAGGGCATGACCATCCACCGCATGCTCGAGTGGCGACCGGGTTCGGAGCCGACCTTCAAGCCCGGCCATCCACTGCCGGTCGACCTGCTGGTGGTCGACGAAGCCTCGATGATCAACCTGCAGATGGCCGATGTGCTGCTCGGCGGCCTCGGCCAGGACACCCACATCGTCTTTGTCGGCGACGCCGACCAGCTGCCACCGGTGGGCGCCGGCAAGCCTTTCGCAGACCTGATCGAGTCCGAGATCGTTCCGGTGACCCGGCTGACCCACATCTTCCGCCAGGCAGCCCGCTCGATGATCACCACCGCTGCGCACGAGATCAACGAGGGACGTCCACCCCACCTCAACCCTGGCGAGAACCAGGAACGCGACTTCTTCTTCGTCGAACGCAACACTCCGGAGCGCTGCCGGGACGCAGTGGTCGAGATGGTCGGAGAGAGGGTGTCGGCCGGACTCGGACTCGACCCGATCCGTGAAGCGCAGGTGCTCGCCCCGATCTACAGGGGCGAAGCCGGTATCGACGCGCTGAACGGCCGGCTCCAGGAGCGCCTCAACCCGGACGGCAAACCGGCGCTTTCGGAGCGGTTCCGGCTTGGGGACCGCCTGATCCAGACCCGCAATTCACACGAACTGGGGCTGATGAACGGCACGATCTGCTTTCTGGTCGAGGACGACCCGGCAGAGGAAACCGCAGTGCTGGAGACCGACGACGGCGAGACCGTGGTCATCCCCTATGAAGAGGCCGGGGACCTGAAGCTGGCCTACGCGATCTCGGTCCACAAGTCCCAGGGCTGCGAGATCCCGGTCGTGATCTTCGTCTGCTCGCGCTCCCACTCGGGCATGCTGACCCGCCCGCTGATCTACACCGCGATCACCCGCGCCCGGCAGATGTGCGTCCTGGTCGGTGACCGGCCCGCGCTGGAGAGTGGTGTGCGTCGGGATGAGGGCGGCCGCCGCTACTCGGCCCTCGCGGCCCGGCTGGCCGAACCCGCCTAGCGCCTCAGGGCCCTTCCCGGCTCAGCGCACGTTGAACAGGCGGTAGACCATCGCCTTGTGCGAGCACTTGAAGATCTCCTTCATCTGCTCGAGGTCGCGCCCGCATTCAGCCCCCTTTTCGCGGATCAGGTGCGCCGGCATCAACAGGGCGGCGGCGAAGGCATCGGCCTCCAGTTCGGGCCTGGGCTTCGGGGCAGGTCCGGTTCTCGGTTCCGCGTCTTCGACTATGTCCGCCTTGCGGCAGAAGATCTGCGGTCGCCCGTCCTGATGGATCAGGTAGTGGCCGACCTCGTGGCCGACGGTGAACCGGCGCCGGGTTTCCCATCTTCCGGCTTCGGTCGCATCGACCCAGATCTCGCCCAGTCCGGTCAGCAGCAGGCCCGAGACCTCGCCCGGCGCCAGGTCTGCGCAACCCGGTGCCTTTGACATGTCCTCGACCGTGCGGACCTTCAGGCCGAGCACGTTGTCGACGATCCTGTCGACCGGGACCGGCAGCGACTCGCCGTTCCAGATGAACTCCGGCACGCTGTCCAGCAGGTCATAGGCCTGTTGCTCGACCCACTCCGTATCAATGCTGCCGCTCTCCATCAGGCGAGCAGCCTACCGGTCGAGGTCGTCGAAATCCGGATCTGTGAACAGGCGGTCGATGCGATCCGGCTCGCCGCTGATCCGGCTGAAGCCGAGCTGTTCCGGCGAGGCCATGCCGAAGTCCTGGTCTGCGTCTCCGAAAGTGCGCGCGAAGACCACACCATCTTCATCATCGGACGGGAAGGTTCTTTCCCCGGCCCGCTTCAGCGCCTCCACCGTGGTCCCGTAGATCTCGGCAAGCGAGTCCAGGACCCGGCGCGAAACCCCCTGCGGCTTCAGGTTTCCCTGTTCCATGTCGTGGTAGTAGTCGGCCACCTTCTCCTCCTGCGCCTCTCCCTGTGCCCCGAGGGCAGTGGCAAGCTCGGCCTCAACATCCTCGCGGGGCTTCTCCTGCCGTATGCGAAGACCCGGCAGCATGTCGCACCAGCCTCGCTCGAAAGTGAGCAACCCGGGCAGTATCCGGTCGGTGATGCGCTCCGCCTCCGAACCGGAAAACCCTTCCGGATCCCACTCGGCCGGCTCCGCCCGCATCAGGAAGAGCTCGATCAGGTCACCCAGTTCCTCACGCTGATCGGCAGGCACCTGCTTCAGATACGGGCGCGGATCCGTCCTCCCGGAGCGGAACGCCTCCGCGTACTCTTCAAACAGGCGATCAACCGAAATCACAGGGCATCACCCGCCTCGTCCGGCGCGAAGTGATGGAGGTGGAGCCGCCTGAAGCGCGAGAAGATCTGGTCTACATTCGCCGGCGTCAGCGCTTCGGCGCCGTCGATCGCTGACACCCCGGGGTGCTCGCAGATCTCCTTGGCCCGGTATCCGTCGATCTTCATTTCGATCACCTTGCGATCCCGCTCGCTGTAGTCGCTGAGCGCCTGGTCAAGCACCGCCAGACTGTCAAAGTCGGCGATCTTGTCCTCGTCGTCGGGGATGAGATCCCAGGGATTGTTGCCGTCGTCGGCAGTCCCCAGAGCCCGCGGCGTCGAGTGCTTCTTTTCGAGGTAATCGGCAACCCGGCGCTTGCGGATCGTATGCATGACCGCAAAGAACTGCCCGGTGTGGTGTCCATCGAACCTGGCGGCGATCGTCTGCATCATCACTGTGCTCACCAGGTCCTCGACATCCCCGTCGTCGTCGACGCTCCGGCGAATGAGGTCGCGGAGTTGGGGAACACGTCCCCAGACAAGCACTCCCGCCGCCTTGCGGGCCGCGCCGTCCTGTCCGGCGTCGCGGGCTGCGACGAGATAGGCGACGAGGTCGTCATCGCTGAGTTTCGACAGTTCATGTTCATTCTTCGCCCTGAACTTCAAGCGTTCCCCATACTTGTCCGAGTTCGGGGCATCGTTCTGACACCGCCCTGTGTGACATCTCCCGCCCAACATACAAGGGCGGTCGGCTAAAGTCACCCGATGGCTTCCCGAGGCGAAAAAACACAGGTCTGGCCGGCAACCGAACCGAGCGAGGCCGACCGCGCCTCCTACGCCGACGCCGAGCCCGCACCTTTCTGGCTGGCCCACCGGGAACGTCCCGCTCCATACGACTCGCTCGAAGGCCGGGCCAAGGCGGACCTCGTGGTCGTCGGTGGTGGCCTGACCGGCCTCTGGGCGGCAGTTCGGGCCAAGGAAGCTCAGCCCGACCGGGCCGTCACCCTGATCGACCGTGAAACCCTCGCGGTCGGTGCCTCCGGCCGAAACGGCGGCTTCATGTCCTCCTCCCTGGTCCACGGTCTCGGCAACGGCCTTTCCCGGTTCCCCGACGAGTTGCCGGAACTGGAACGACTCGGGCTCGAGAACCTGGAGGCGATCGGCGAAGCGATCGCGAGATACGACATCGACTGCGATCTTGAAAAGAACGGCGCGATCGAAACCGCGATGAACGAGGCTCAGTTCGAAGGTCTCGCCGGTGGCGTCGAAGAACTCGAAGAGTTCGGCCACGAAGCGGTGCTGCTGGACCGCGACGCGATGCAGGCCGAAGTCAAGTCTCCGCTGTTCACCGGCGGCCTCTGGCAGAAGTCAGGCGAATGGGGAGTCGATCCGGTCAAGCTCTGCGACGGGCTCGCCCGCGTTGCCTCGGAACTCGGTGTGGTGATCTTCGAGAACACCGAGATGACCGGCCTCAAGGAGACCGCGACCGGAATCGATGTGCTGACCGCCAGTGGCTCGATCGCGAGCGAGAAGGTCCTGCTGGCGACCGCCGCCTTCAAGAGTCCGGTTCGCGCGGTCAGCTCACGGGTGATTCCGGTCTTCGACTACGTCCTGGTCACCGAGCCGCTGAGCGAGTCGCAGAAGGATTCGATCGGCTGGAAAAACCGCCAGGGGCTCTCAGACTCCGCCAACCGCTTTCACTACTACCGCCAGACTCCCGACGGGCGCATCCTCTGGGGCGGCTACGACGCGATCTACAACTTCGGCGGACGGGTCGAGGACCGCTACTACCAGCGCGACCAGAGCTTCGCCGGCCTGGCCCAGCGCTTCCACGCCGCCTTCCCCCAGCTGGAAGGAATCCGCTTCAGCCACCGCTGGGGCGGTGCGATCGACACCTGCTCGCGCTTCTTCGCTTTCTACGGCCTCGCTCACAACGACAAGGTCTCCTACGCGGTCGGCCACACCGGGCTCGGCGTCGGTGCCAGCCGCTTCGCGGCCGGGGTCGCGCTCGGACTGCTCGAAGGCACAGACAGCGAGCTCGCCCAGCTCCAGTACGTGACCGAGCGCCCGATGCCGTTCCCCCCGGAGCCGCTGCGCTGGCCGACGATCCAGTTCACCCGCAACCGGATCGCCGCCGCCGACCTCAACGGCGGCAGGGACGGGATCTGGCTGCGCACCCTCAGCCGTCTCGGCCTCGGCTTCGACAGCTGAGCAAACCGACCGCGTCCCCTCGTAGTGCCGCTCTTTTTCACGACTATTTCGTGGGAAACGGCGACAGTTGCCGGTTCGTACGTGCCCAATCCGTAGTGCCGCACTTTTCCACGATCATTTCGTGGGAAAGCTCGACACTACGAGCCCGAGCTCGGGGGTCAGCCGATCAGGGCTGCTTCTAGTCCGAGGTCGAGTTCACCCCCAGACCCGGTCTGCGATCTGATCGTCGACCTCGCTAGTGGCGCGATACCGCACGCTCCTGGCGTGCTGATCCTCGCCTCCGGAGCGACCGCTGGGAGGCACCGGTTCTACTCGTATGAAACGGCTTCGAGCACGTCGAGCTTCGAGGCCTTGCGGGCCGGGTAGATCGCGGCGAGAACTCCGGCGAAAGCGGTCAGCACGACGATCAGAGCGAGGATCGGGATCGGGTAGCTGAGTGCGAAGCCCTCCCCTTCCAGCGGGATGCCGATCAGGAAGGCGAAGATCACACCGAGGATCAGCCCGGCGATCGCACCGAGCACCGCCGTGATCACCGCTTCGTAGCGGATCATCCGGCGCACCTGGCGGCGTGACATCCCGATCGAGCGCAGCATTCCGAGCTCGCGGGTGCGCTCGTAGATCGAGAGGATCAGAGTGACCACGATGCCGACCAGCGAAACCACGACCGCGAGTGCCAGCAGCACGTAGATCATCGCCAGCAGCGTGTTGATCTGCTGCTGCTGGTTGTCCTTGAGTTCCTGCTGGTTGAGCACGTCGACGGTCGGGAACGGCTCCTGGAAGGCGTCGTCGATCCGCTGCTGGACCACGTCGACGCTCTGCCCCGGATCGGTCCTGACCAGCGCGAAGAAGTCGACATCCACTCCGAAGTCCTTCTCCATCTCCTCCTGGGAGACGACGATGTCGCCGAGCAGGTCGAGGTTGCCGGAAGCGAGGATCCCGGTCGCGGTCAGCTCGACCTTCTTGCCGGTCTTGGAGAGCACCTCGAAGCTGTCGCCGACCGAGAGGCCGGCCGAGTCGGCCAGACCCGCCGAGATCACGGCACGTCTGCCTCCCAGGTCAGCGAGGTTCTGCGGCCGAGCCTTCTTTCCACTCGAGCTCCAGCACCTCGTTGACGCTGTCGGGCTGGACCGATGACAGCGAGCGGCCGCCGGCGTCGGTCACCTTGACGTTGCTGAAACGGATGCCCGAAGCGGCCTCGACCCCGTCGGTCTCGGAGGCGAGCTCGGCCGCCTCGGGCGGGATCGGATTGAAGCCGCCCGGGCCCTGGAGGATGATCTGGCCCTTGAGGTTCGAGTCGATCACGTCGGTGACCGAGCTGTTGAGACCCGAGGCGAAAATCGTCACGAAGGTGACCAGGGCGAGGCCGATCATCAAGGCGGCCGAAGTGACCGCGGTGCGCGAGGGGTTGCGCTGGGAGTTCTCCCGGGCGAGGCTGGCCGGTGAGGCCACCGACCCGCTGGAGCGGCGCGCCGATCGCAGAAGCCATCGGACGGACGAGCTGTGGGCTGAAGATCGAGATCGCGATGACGACCGCGACCGCGCCGCGCCCGATCCGGGCGGCGCCGGTGCCGCCGTCTGTGCCGGTGACGAGCACCGAGACGATCAGCGCCAGGCCGATGACCGCCAGCAGCGCCGCGATCAGGCCGCGCACCAGGTCCGGTTCTTGCCTTTGGCGACCAGCGTCTCGGAGAGCGCCGCGATCGGCGGAACCCGGGTAGCCCTGAGTGCCGGCAGCAACGACGCGACCAGGGTCACGCCGATGCCGATGACCAGCGAGACGATGATCGTGCGCGGCGCGATGACCAGCGACTTGCTGGGAAGCTCGGCTCCGACCGCCTTGAGCAGTGCGCTGAGACCCTCGGCCAGGCCGATGCCGACCAGGATGCCGGCGATCGACGCGAAGACCCCGATCAGGAAGCCTTCGATCAGCACCGTCCTGAGGATCTGCGGGCGGCCGGCCCCGAGGGTTCGCAGCATCCCGAACTCCCGGGTGCGCTGGGCGACGGTGATCGAGAAGACGTTGAAGATCACGAACGAGCCGACGAAAAGCGAGATCGCGGCGAAGGCCAGCAGCGCGATCGACAGGAAGCTGAGCGTGTCCTTGATCTCGCTGGCCTGGCGCTCGGCGTTCTCCTGGCCCGTCTCGACCCGCAGGTCGCCGGGCACGACCTCGCTGATCCGGTCGCGCAGCTCCTCCGGGCTGACCCCGTCTTCGGCACCGACCGTTATCTGGTCGAACTCGCCCTGCTCGCCGGTCAGCTTCTGGGCGACCGGCAGGATCACCTGGGCGATCGAAGTGCCGCCGAAAGAGGCCCCGCCGAGCCGGGTCAGGCCGACCAGCGTGAATGGCGTGGCCTTGCCGGTGCCGACCAGCAGGATCGTGTCGCCGAGTTTGAGGTCGGCCCGCTCGGCAGCGGCCTCGTCGAGCGCCGCCTCCTTGGGGGTTTCTGGTTTGCGCCCTTCGACGTAGTCGACCGTTTCGAGGCTCTCGGGCGAAGTCGAGGCGATGAACTGCGGCGAGAAACCACCCCCGGTGGAGTCGCCATCCTTGTCGAGGATCGCTCCCTGGGAGAAGACATCGCCAGACGCGATGCGCACGCCGTCGACCGCCTGCACTTCCTTGAGGATCGAGGCGTCGAATGGCGGGGTGCTGCCGTCGTCCTGCTGGACCTGCTGTTTGGCGGTGATCGCGACGTCGGTGTTCTCGTTGGCGCCGACGAAGATGTCGTTGAAGGCGCCGTTGGTCGTATCGGTCAGCACGTAGGTGCCGGCCACCAGCGCGATGCCGAAAATCACCGCGATCGCGGTCATAAGCGAGCGCCACTTGCGCGCCCAGAGGTTCTTGAAAGTCAGGCTGAGCAAGGGGGTCGGTCCCTAGGCGAGCTCTTTGAGCAGCTCGATGACCGCGTCGGCGGAAACCGGAGGTGCGTCATGTACGAGCTTGCCGTCACGAAGTGCGATCAGGCGGTCGCCGGTCGCGGCGGAGTCGGGCTCGTGGGTGACCATGATCACCGTCTGGCCGTATTCGTCGACCGATCCGCGCAGCAGGTCGAGCACGTCGTGAGAAGCCTTCGAGTCGAGGTTGCCGGTGGGCTCGTCGGCGAACAGCACGGCCGGCTTGGTGACCAGGGCCCGGGCCACGGCGACCCGCTGCTGCTGACCGCCGGAAAGCTCGGAAGGACGGTGCTCACGGCGGTCGCCGAGACCAACCCGCTCGATCAGCTCGTCGACCCATTCCTGGTCCGGCTTCTGGCCGGCGATCGACAGCGGCAGCACGATGTTCTCTTCGGCGCTCAGCACCGGCAGCAGGTTGAAGAACTGGAAAACGAAGCCGAGCTTGTCGCGCCGCAGCTGTGTCAGGTCGCCGTCGTCGAGGCCGGTGATCTCGGTGCCTTCGATCTCGACCTGCCCGTGGTCGGCGTGTCGAGGCCGGCGAGGATGTGCATCAACGTCGACTTGCCCGAGCCCGACGGGCCCATGATCGAGGTGTAGACGCCCTTCTCGAAGGTGACGTCGACGCCGTCGAGCGCGCGAACCTCGGCTTCGCCTTCGCCGTAGACCTTGGTGAGATCCGACGCGGTGACGACGTCCACGCCGGAGGCTCCTGACTGAGGGGATTCCTGAAGTGTTGATTCCATCGTGAGTGAGGACGCTAGCAGGCAGACACCGCCGCAGACGCCGCCTAAGGGACATCCCTGAAGGCCTCAGGGTCAGCCTCCGGCCGGTCGTTCGAGGAGGAGCGGAATCGCCGAGCCGCTCGGATCCGGGCGGCTCAGACGCGAAGGACTTCGACACTTTCGAAGGACGAGAAGTCGTTGTCCCGGGTGAGGACCGCCGCTTTGTGACGCATGGCCGTGGCGGCGATCCAGGTGTCGTGCCGGCGAAGCCTGCGCCCCTTCGCCAGCTCGGCGGCGGCGATTCGGGCAAAGCAACTTGCCGTGGCCGGATCGGTCGGGATCAGCGGGTAGGTCGCCCGGACCCGGGAGAGGGTCGCCAGGCGTGTCGCACGCACCTCCGGGTCGCTCGCCCTCAGCACTCCCAATTCGAGCTCGGCGGCGGTGACAACCGAGACGGCCAGCTCCTCGGGCAGCTCTCCCATCCCCCGCCCGGACTCCTGGGCTATGAAGACCGAGGTATCGACGATCGCCCGGCTCATGTTTCGTCCAACTCGATGTCACGAACCCCGGCCAGGTCATCGAGCAGTCCGGCATCGGCCGGAGTCTCGCTCAGGAGGCTGCGCAGGTCCGCTGCCGGGACCCAGGGACTGCGCTGCCCGGTGTGGGGAACGATGTCAGCGACGGGCCGCCGGTTCACCGTCAGGGTCAGCGCCTCTCCGGCACCGAGTTCGGCGACGACCGAAGCGGTGGAGTTCCGGAGCTCACGGATCGACACTTCTCGTCCCATGTGCACGCGTGAAGCAGTTGATGCGACGCTTCCTGTCGGAACCATGCGACTGGAAGCCGTGGCCAACCAGGGCTCCCCCCTCTATTGAAAGCGGGCACGAAAAAGGGCGACCCGGGCCGCCCTTTTCCGATCCTTCAATCGCGCCGGTAGCGCGAATTACAGGCCTCAGACCTGACGCGGCATCAGCACCTCGCGGGCGATGACCATGCGCTGGATCTGGCTGGTGCCTTCATAGAGCTGCATGATCTTGGCGTCACGCATGAACTTCTCGACCGGGTAGTCCTTGATGAAGCCGTAGCCACCGAACACCTGAACAGCGTCGGTGGTGACTTCCATCGCCGAGTCGGCGGCGAAGCGCTTGGCCTGCGACGAGGAGAGCGTGTTCGAGATGCCGTTGTCGAGCTGCCAGGCCGAGAGCCAGGTCAGCAGACGGGCGGCGTCGACCTTGACCGACATGTCGGCGATCAGGAACTGGATCGCCTGGTGCATCGCGATCGGCACGCCGAACTGCTGGCGCTCCTTGGAGTAGTCGGCGGCGGCCTCGAAGGCACCGCGGGCGATGCCGACGGCCATCGCGGCCACGCCGGGACGGGTGCGGTCGAGGGTCATCATCGCGAGCTTGAAGCCCTTGTTCTCCTCGCCGATCAGGTTCTCGGCCGGAACCTCGACGTCGTTGAAGGTGAGCGTCACGGTGTTTGAAGCCCGCTGGCCCATCTTGTCTTCCTTCTTGTCGATCGTGATGCCGTCCTGGCGGTCGACCACGAAGGCGCTGATTCCGCGACTGCCGGCGTCCGGGTCGGTCTTGGCGTAGACGGTGTACCAGTCGGCGTGCTCCCCGTTGGTGATGAAGCACTTCGAGCCGTTGAGGATGTACTTGTCACCCTTCTTGACGGCGCGGGTCTTCATGCCGGCGACGTCGGAGCCGGCGTCGGGCTCGGTCAGGCAGAACGAGGCGAGCTTCGGGCTCCTCGGCGAGCATTCCGAGGTACTTCTTCTTGGTCTCTTCGGATCCACCGAGCTCGACCGGGGCCGAGGCGAGGCCGTTGGCACCGATGCTGGTGCCGATGCCGGAGCAGCCCCAGGCGATCTCCTCTTCGATGATGCAGCCGGAGAGGTAGTCGAGTCCGGCTCCGCCGTACTTCTCGCTGAGGTGGTTGTTCATCAGGCCGACTTCCCAGGCCTTGTCGATCACTTCCTGCGGCCAGGTGCCGTCCTTGTCGTACTCCCAGGCGACCGGACGCATTTCCTTCTCGGCGAAGTTGTGCGCCATCTCGCGAAGGTCCTTCTGCTCGTCTGTAAGCGTGAAATCAACCACTTGTCGATCAAACTCCTTGGGTCGGTGAGGGCCGAATGTCTTGAGCCGTGTTTTTGCCAGCCTGAGGGCCGAAAAGCGGCCCGATTGACTAGTCAGTCAATAACTCTCAGCCAAGGGTATCGGATCGACCTGCGGAGCGGTCTAATCTGACTCTGTGACTTCTGCGATCGGAGCTTCCGAGTTTTCGATGGTCCTGCTGCTGACGATCCTGATCGTCGTGCCGATCGCGGCGGTCGCCTTCGCCCGCTCCGGCAAGGCTCTGGATCAGCTCGGCAAGGGGCAGTTCTCGATCGACCGCGACGACGACCTCGGCAGTGGCATGACCGCCGCTGATTCTCCGGCGGCGGCCGAACAGGAGCGAGCCGACGAAGTCCGCCAGATGATCGAAGCGGCCGACTTCCGCAGCCAGGCCCGGGGCGAGGGTCGACTCGACGTCGAGCGCGAGATCGAGCGGCTGCTTTCCCGGGAAGCGAGCGAACCGAACCCGGGAGCCACTGCGGCTGGAGCGGCTACCAGGTCGGGCGGAGTTCCGGGCCCGGACCAGAATCGGCACCACCTGCCGACACCGGAGTCAGAGCCGAGGTGCGGCAACTGGTCGTCGCCAACAACGAGCGCCGGGAGCGGCGAGGCGAAGACCCGCTCGACGTAGAAGCCGAGGTCGAGCGCCGGATGAAGGAATGGGGCTGAAGCCCGGCTGCTTCGCGTTTAGGATGGAGCCATGGACGAAGACCGGACTATCTACGAGCTCGAGGACCTCGCGGTCCAGCCGGGCACCTACTTCAACCCGCAGACCGAGGTCGTGGTGATCGTCGACGACTCGGCCTCGATCGACCAGGAGATCTTCAACATGGAGTCCTTCGAAGGTGCCGACTGGGTGCGCATCGCCGAAGAGACCGCAGTCGACGAACAGCAACGTGACGAGCTGCTCGAACGCTTCCAGACCCACTACCACCCCGGAAACGCCGGTTCGGTCTCGGCCACGGCGCTCGAACAGGGCGACGGAGAAATCGACGAAGGCGAGACCGGCCAGGAGCCCGGGCGCGAAGACTGATGGACCGCGGTCGGCTGACCCTGCTGGGGGTTCCGATCGACAGCGTCGGCGAGGCCGGCGGCACCGAACACGGACCGGCCGCCCTGAGGGCGCACCTCTCGCCCGGCCTGCGTGACGCCGGCGACACCGAGGCCCAGCTTCGCGGCGGGCAGCGCGACCCCGAATCCGGCTGGCTCGACTTCGACGATGTAGTCCGGATGAGCGTCGAGGTCCGGCAGCGGGTCGCGGCGATCACGGCCGCCGGAGAGATCCCGCTGATCCTCGGCGGCTGCTGCTCGCTGCTGCCGGCGGCGCTGGCCGGTGCGCGGGACTCGCTCGGCGAGATCGGCCTGGCCTACTTCGACGGGCACCTCGACCTGTTCACCGGCGCGACCTCCCCCACCGGTGAGGCGGCCGACATGCCGGTTGCCGCAGCGCTCGGCATGGCCCCGGCCAGACTGGTCGAGGCGATCGGTCCGGTACCGGTGGTGGCACCGGAGAAGATGGTTCTGATCGGCGCGCGGGACGAAGAGGAATTCGAGCTGATCGCACCGCTGCCCGAGGGTCTGGGCATCGGCCAGATCGTCGACCGCAAGGCGCTGCGTGGAGCCGACCTGACCGAAGTCGGTATTGGGATCGCCGAGCGGCTGACCGGCGAGGGCGGGCGTTTCTGGCTTCACCTCGATGTCGACGTGCTCGACCAGGCGGCGTTCCCGGCGACCGACTACCTGATGGACGACGGCCTGACACTCGACGACCTGCGGATGCTGATCGCGCCGATCGCCTCCTCCCCCGGTCTGATCGGGATCAACCTGACCTGTTTCAACCCCGAGAAGGACCCGGACGGCCGCTGCGGCGCTGCCCTCGCTGAACTGGTCGAAGCGACCGCAAGCACCTGAAAGTGCGATTCCGCATATGATCCCCGGCGTGCTCGAAGCAGGCAAACAGGCTCCCGACTTCAAACTGAAGGACCAGAACGGTGACGCGGTGGCGCTTTCCGACTTTTCCGGAAAGACGATCGTCCTCTACTTCTACCCGAAGGCCAACACTTCAGGCTGCCTCACGCAGGCCTGCGGCATACGCGATCGCATGAGCGAGTACCGAAACGCCGGTGCCACCGTGATCGGGGTCTCCCCCGACGAGGTCAAGGCGATCAAGAAGTTCAACGATTCCAACGACTTTGGATTCACGCTGCTGGCCGACAAGGACCACAAGGTCTCCGAGAAGTACGGCACCTGGGTCGAGAAGTCGATGTACGGCAAGACCTACATGGGTGTCCAGCGCGCCACCTTCATCATCGGTGCCGACGGCAAGATCGCCCGGGTATTCCCGAAGGTCCAGCCCAAGACGCACGACGACGTCGTGCTGAAGGCGCTGGTCGAGATCAACACCACCACCTGAGATGTCCGACTGGGGCATCGGTTCTTACGAACTGACCGCCGCCCAGCTCGAGCCTGTCGCCGCTGTGGCCATCGACGCGGTTGAGCCGGTCGCCGGCAAGACGCTGCTGGACCTCGCCTGCGGCACCGGCAATGCCTCGCTTGAAGCGGCGTCGCGTGGAGCCCGAGTCACAGGAATGGATCCCGCAGCGCGGCTGCTGGGCGTAGCCCGTTCACGAGCCGGCGAAACCGGAGTCGAGGTCGAATGGATCGAGGGCGACTTCCATTCCCTGCCCTTCGAGGACAATTCCTACAACGTCCTCACGTCGGTCTTCGGAGTGATCTTCGGGGCCAATGAAGACGACATCGCGTCCGAGATCGCGCGCGTGCTGGTGCCGGCCGGCCGCATGGCGCTGACTACCTGGATCGACGCAGGCGTGATGAGCGAGGTCGGCAACCTGATCCGGGCTGCGGTCGAAGAGACCGTTTCCCTGCCACCCGGGAACAGGTCCCGCTTCGACTGGGGCGATGAGGACAACCTGAAGCTGCTCTTCGCCAACCACGGCCTTTCGGTCCAGGCCGAAACCCGACAGCTCTCTTTCCACGCCGTCTCGCCACAGGAGATGAGCGACGAATGGGCCGACAACCACCCGATGTGGCTGGCCACCCGTGAGGCGGTCGGCGACGAGCGCTACGAGCGCCTGCGCTCCGAGATCGTCAAGGCCCTGGAGTCGGGCAACGAAGACCCCGGGGCGATGAAGCTGACCAGCGAGTACCTCGTGGTAACCGGCAGCCCGGTCTGAGCCCCGATCGCCTCAGGAGGCGATTACATAGAGCAGGAAGATCGAGTAGAGCAGGACCCAGCTTGCGATTGCGAGCTTTCCGAACTCGCTGCGGCGGCGCAGGGCCCAGTAGGCGACCGCGCCTCCCGCGAGGCCGATCAGCATCGAGGCAGTGGCGAAGCGGTCCAGCGACCAGTCAATGAAGACCATGCCGAAGAAGATCGGGATGGTCGACTGGAAGACCATCGCGCCGGTGATGTTGCCGAGGGCCAGCGAGTCCTTGCCGTCGCGCACCCAGAAGTAGCTGTTGGCCTTCTCCGGCAGCTCGGTGGCGAGCGGCGCGAGAATCAGGGACAGAACGATCGCCGGGGCGCCGACCGCGTCGGCGAAGTGGAGCAGTTCCTCGACAAAGAGCTGGGCTCCTCCGACCATGGCTCCGAGACCGACCAGCAGTTGGAGCACGATGGTGCCGTTCGGCGGGTCGGTGTCGTGTCGGCCGGCCCGGCGGTCCATGACAAGTGGTTCCATCTCATGCTTTTCAGTGGCGTCGCCACCGTTTCTGAGCGTCTCGCGCACGTACCAGCCGTAGGCCAGGATGAAGGCCGCCCCGGCGAGGATCTCGAACCAGGACGGGGTATCGAGCAGGCCGATAACCAGGGCTACCGAGAAGAAGAGCATGAAGAAGAGCAGGTCGCGGTCGATCGTCTCGACGTGAACCTTGAGGTGGGTTCCCTGCGGCCGACGTCGGCGGTAGCCGATCGCCGCCAGGCCGACCAGTGCCATCGCCACCGTGGCAAGCAGGAACGGGGCGCCGACGATCGCTCCGACCGCTACCTCCTCCGAGCCGGATGCGCCGCCGATGATCGCGACGATCGGGATCAGGGTCTCCGGCATCGCAGTGCCGACCGCGGCCAGCAGGCTGCCGACCGCGCCCTCCCCCATGTCGAGTTTGTGGCCGAGCCACTCGACCGCGTTGGTGAAAAGCAGTGCGCCGGCGAGGATGATCGCGAAGCTGGCCGCGAGCAGGATGACGTTGATCACTGCGTGCCCCCACCGCTCGGCGTGTCGGTCAGGCTGAACCTGATCCGCGACGGCGGCAGCGCGTTGCCCCGGTCATCGAGCGAGAGGATCAGGTCGAAGCGCTCCAGCGAACCGCCATCTTTCGCCGCGAAGAGTTCGAAGTCCGCCGCGACCAGCGTCTCCTGGAGCTGATCGAGTTGACCCACCCCGGGGATTTCGCCGGAGCCTTCGGCGCCCGGGTCCTCGGCCAGCGGCCGGATCCGGTCGATCAGGCCTTCGACGTCAATCGAGCCGGTCACACGCTCGACCTCGAGCCCGTCGAGTTCGACCGACCCTTCTGCCGAGAGGTCCCCGATCAGGGCAGCCAGGCCGGCCACGGTCCCGCCCCCGCTGCCCTCGCCTGCTGCTGCGCCGCCGTCCCCGGTCGATCCGGCCAGTGCATCGAGAATGGTGCGGTTGGTCGCGGCGTCGATCGCCAGCAGGCGGCTGTCGAGCACGGCGTCCTCGAAGCCAAGAGACGCGACCTCGACCTCGGCCGGGCCTACCGGCGAGCCGAACAGCGACTGACGGCTGAGCGCGGTGTCGAGTACCTGCTGCGGGTCGGAGTCGGATCCACCGCCGCATCCGGAGAGCGGCAGGAGGATCGCCACCGCAAGCAGCAGCAGGCTGGACCTGATCGGTTTCAAGGCCGGTGAGCGTATACGCTCGCCTGCCCATGCCACCTCGCACGATCCTGTACACCGGCAAAGGCGGCGTCGGCAAGACCAGCGTCGCGGCGGCGACCGCCAGGCGCTGCGCTGCGGGCGGAGCGAAGACGGTGGTGATGTCGACCGACCCGGCCCACAGCCTCTCCGATTCGCTCGGGATCGAGCTCGGACCGGATCCGGCCGAAGTCACGCCGAATCTCTTCGCCCACGAAGTGATCGCCGCTACCGAGATGAAGCGCAACTGGGACCACGTTTCCACCTGGCTTTCGAGCATGCTGATGACCCAGGGCGTCGACCGGGTCAGGGCCGAAGAGCTGACCGTGCCGCCCGGCATGGACGAGCTGTTCTCGCTGCTCAGGATCAAGGAGCACTGGGACGACGACGAGTTCGATGTACTGGTTGTCGACTGCGCGCCGAGCGGCGAAACGCTGAGGCTGCTCGGCTTCCCCGAGGTCGCGCAGTGGTGGGTGAAGAAGGCCTTCCCCTGGAACCGGGGCCTGCTGGGAGCGGCGGCGCCCCTGGCCCGGGCTCTGGATCTGCCGCTGCCTGACCCCGAGCTGATGGACGAGGTAGACCGGCTGATCAACAACCTGCTGGAGATGGACCGGATCCTGCGCGACCACGAGAACTGCTCGATCCGGCTGGTGATGAATCCGGACCGCATGGTTATCGACGAGGCCCGCCGTACCTTCACCCACCTCTGCCTCTACGGCTACCTGACCGACGCGGTCGTGGTCAACCGCCTCTTCCCGGACGAGGTCGAAGGCACCTACTTCTCCGGCTGGCGCGATCGCCAGGCCGGCCAGCTCGAGGAGGTCGAGGACGGTTTCGCCCCGGTACCGCTGCTTACCGCGCGTTACTTCGACCGCGAAGTGCTCGGCGAAGAGATGCACAACCTCCTGGCCGACGAGCTCTTCGGCACGATTGAGCCGGCCGCGATCATGCATACCGGCATGGCCCGCGAGCTGACCAGCGACGACGCCGGCACGACGATCCGGATCCGGGCACCGTTCGTCGCAAAGGACGAGATATCGCTCCAGCAGGCCGGCGAGGAACTGGTGGTCAGAGTCGGCGAGGTGCGCCGGACTATCATGCTGCCATCACGGCTGGCTCATAGAGATCCGAGCCGGGCCGCCTTCGAAGACGGAATTCTGGAGATCGTGTACGACCATGAGCGAGACGCCACGAAGCAAGACCGCTGATCACCTGCCGCCCGGCGCCGACCGTTTCTGGGGCCAGGTCTCGGAGACCCGGGCCGGCCGCAGCCACGGTTCCGAGGACCCGGGTGAAGAGAAGCCGGGTCCGGAGCAGGAAGCGAAGCCCGAGCAGGGGCCTGCCTGTCTGGAGTGGTGCCCGATCTGCCGCTCGGCCGACCTGGTGCGCGCGACCACCTCACCCGAAGCGATCGGCCAGGTTCAGGCGATCCAGCACGAAGCGATCAATGTGCTGAAGAGCTTTCTCGCCGCCTACGGTGAGCGCAGCGGGGAACCGCACGGTTCCGGCGGCCGCCCGGGCGACTCTGAACCGGGCTCGAGTTCGAGTGAAAGCGGTTCCGGGACGAGCGGAAGCGGCGAGCGGCCGGTCCGCGACATCTCAATCGATTGAGGGTAGTTCCACGTTCCAGCGGCGAAGGCCGTCTTCGATCGCCTCGTTGACCGCCTTGATGACCGCCACCCTGGCGTAGCGCTTGGACTCGCCCGGGATCACGTGCCATGGCGCGCACTCGGACCCGGTCTTCCTGATCATCTCTTCGACCGCTTCTTCGTACTCGCCCCTTCGCTCCCGGTTTCGCCAGTCCTCGTCGGTCAGCTTCCAGTTCTTGAGCGGATTCTCGGCTCTCGCTTCGAAGCGCCTGAGCTGTTCTTCCGGGGAGATGTGGAGCCAGAGCTTGACGAAGATCATGCCTTCGTCATAGAGGCCACACTCGAAGTTGCGGATCTCGCGGTAGGCACGCTTCCAGACCTTCTTCTTGATCAGCTTCTCGACCCGCTCGACCAGCACGCGGCCGTACCAGCTGCGGTCAAAGACTGCCATGCCTCCCCAGCCCGGAAGCGGCTGGGCGAAGCGCCAGAGGAAGTGATGGCGAAGCTCGGTCGCAGACGGCGCCGCGAACTGGGAAACCCGGATGTGGCGGGCATCCAGAGGCGCAACCATCCGTTGAATGGCGCCGCCCTTGCCGGATGCGTCCCAGCCCTCCATGACCACGCAGACAGGGGGCCCGAACTGGCCGGAGCCGATCTGTCCCCCCAGGGTCAGGCGCAACGCAGCCAGCCGGTCCTGCTGCTCCTTGAGCTTCTTCAGCCCCTTCTTCTTGCTGTAGTCGAGCGACAGATCGACCTCGTCAAGCCTTCCCATTGCTCAACCCTACGGGCAACGGGGCTGACCGGGGGCGAGAGCGAGAGGGTGAATGCCCCTATCCTTCAATCGATGGCAAATTACGTGACAGCCCCGCCGGAGTCACCTTCAGAGGTCGAAGTCGCCCTGCGCGAGGCGGCTTACCTTGCCGACGAGTCAACCGCCCTGATCGCCTTTCTCGCCCAGCGGCTGGGCAAACCGGTCCTGGTAGAAGGCCCGGCCGGCGTCGGCAAGACCGAACTGGCCAAGGCGCTCTCCCGGGCGACCGGGCGGGAGCTGGTCAGGCTTCAGTGTTACGAAGGCCTGGACGAAGCCAAGGCCCTCTACGAGTGGAACTACCGCAAGCAGCTGCTGCAGATCCAGGCGACCGCCTCAACCGGTGGCGAGCCGGATGCACTCGCCGGCCCGGATGCTGACGGCGAAGCGGAGCCGGCAAACCTGGGCGGCATCTTCACCGAGGAGTTCCTGCTCGAACGCCCTCTGATGCGGGCGATCGCAAACCCTGACCCGGTGGTCCTGCTGATCGACGAGATCGACAAGACCGACCAGGAGTTCGAGGCGATGCTGCTCGAACTGCTCTCCGACTTTCAGATCACGATCCCCGAGATGGGCCGGATCGAGGCGACCACCCACCCGATCGTGCTGCTGACCTCGAACAACTCGCGCGAGCTGACCGAGGCCCTCAAGCGGCGCTGCCTCTACCTCTGGCTGGACTACCCCTCGGCCGAGCGGGAGATCGAGATCATCAGGCTGCATGCACCCGAGATCGACAAAGCACTGGCGGGACGGCTGGTCGAAGTGATCGAGATGGTGCGCGAACTTGACCTGAAAAAAGCGCCTTCGATCGCCGAATCGATCGACTGGGCCCGGACCCTGGTGCTGATGGGTGCCGACGACATCGACGAAAAGGTGTTCCGGGAGTCGCTCTCGATCATCATCAAGCACCGCACCGACCTCGATCTGGTCGCTGACAAGATCTTGCCGCAGCTCGGCCGCAGCGGCGGGGGCAGCGGCTCCGGGGGCAATGGCGCCGGGCCCTCTTCCAACGGGAGCTGACGTGTTGACGCCCTCGGGAATGGGCGAGCAGATCCTCGCCTTCTGCGAGGAGCTCCGGCGGGAAGGCTCGGCAGTAGGCACTTCGGAGATCCAGGACGCCTTTCATGCGCTGGAGATCGTGCCGTGGACCAGCCCGGTCGACTTCAAGGAGGCTCTGGCAACCACGGTCGCCAAGTCACCTCGGGACCGCGAGATCTTCGACCTGGTCTTCGACCGTTACTTCTTCCGGGCGGCCGAAGCGGCGGCACTGCGGATCGCCGAGGGTGGCGAAGGCGAGGCCGGGAGCGAAGGTGAAGCGGACCCGACCCGGGCAGCACAGATCTCGCAGGAGACTCTCGACTCGCTCGATTCCGAGCAGCTCGCCCAGGCGGTGCGCGACGCGATCGAGGCCGGTGACGAGTCGGCGATGAATGAGTTGGCCCGCCTGGCGATCGAAGCTTACGGCCGACAGGGCGACAGTTCCGGAGTGGTCGGCGTTGACCTCCAGCGGATCCGGCGAGGCCTCGGCCTCAGCCCCGGCGGCAGCGGCGAAGGCGACGGTGAGGGAAAGGAGCCGATCGACCGCGACCGGCTGGCTCGCTTCGAGCGCCAGCTGAGACGGGAGCTGCAGCGCCGCCAGATCGCCCGTCAGGGCAGCCTGCCGCCGGCCCGTCCGCTGTCACAACTGAACCGCGCCCTGCCGATGCGCGGCGCCCAGGACCTGGCCGAGGTGCACAAGGCGGTCGCCCAGATGAAGCGCCGCCTTGCGACACTCGGCCACGACCCGCGCGGAGCCAAACGAACCAGCCAGGTGGATGTGCGCAAGACGATGCGCTCCTCGCTGGAGACCGGCGGGGTGCCGCTGAACCTGAGCTACAAACCACGCCGTCCGAGAAAGCCGGAGATCTACGTGCTCTGCGACGTCTCGACTTCGGTCAGCTCGGCCTCGACCTTCTTCCTCTCGGTGCTGCACGCCCTTCACGACTCCTTTCGCAAGCTGCGCAGCTTCGTCTTCATCGAGCGCATCTCCGAAGTCACCGGGGTCTTCGAGGACGAGCGCGACTTCTCCGCGATCTCCGAGCGCATCACTTCCGAGGGCGGGGTCGCCGACATCTCCGGCTACACCGATTACGGCCGGGTCTGGCGGGAGTTCCTCGAGGACGTCTCCAGCGATCTCGGCCCGCGCTCGACCGTGATCGTTCTCGGCGACGCCCGTACCAACGGTCGCCCCCCTGCCGCCGAGGCCTTCGCTGAAGTGGCCGACAAGGCAAACCGCACGTTCTGGCTCAACCCCGAGCCGGAGCTCTACTGGAACTACGGCGACTCGGTCATGAACGCCTACATCCCGTTCTGCGACGGCGCCTTCGAGTGCTGGAAGACCGAGCACCTCGAGCGCTTCGTCGACATCGTCGCCGCCGGCCGCCCGTCGCTGGAGCGCCCCAAGGCGCCGACCACCCGCCACCGGTACTGAATTGGGCCGGGTTGCGATCCGCCTTCAGCCGCGATCCTCTTCTGACGGGATCACCGGGGAGCGCAATGGAATGGTCACGATCCGGGTAACAGCACCTCCGGTCGACGGAAAGGCAAACAAGGCCCTGATCAAACTGGTCGCCGACCGCCTGGGCATCGCCAGGTCGCACGTCAGGATCGCCCGAGGCGAAACCGGCCGAGACAAGCTCCTGGAGATCAAAGGCCTGACTGAAGCCGAGGCCAGAGCAGGCCTTCTAACCAGCTGAGAGGTCGGCTCCGACCTGCCGAAGCAGGCCGGCAGCCGACGAGGCGCAACGGCGATGCGGGCGGTCGGGGGAGGGTCGATCGGCATTGGCCGGGTGTGGCGGGAGACCCTCCCCCGTCCGCCCGCATGACCGAAAGTGTCAGCTGAAGCGCACGGCCTTGACCGTCTTCTTGCGGTTGCCCAGACTGTCGGTCGCGGTGACGATCAGTTTGGCGCGCGTCACCCTCTGGCGGGCAAGCCGCTTGCGAAAGCGCTCATCCGGGCGGATCCTGATGCGACGGTCGCCGGGTTTGCCAAGTTTGCTCCTGGTCCGGCCGATCGTGACTTCGCGCGATCCCTTGCCGGAGGCGCGCTTCAGCCGTGCGACGAGCTTCACGTCGAGCTTGATCGGGGCGCTCTCGTCGGAGGCGATCAGTCGGAAGGCCTGACCGCCACCGGTGAGCCCGCGCATGCTCGGCTTGCCGAGTACCCGCACCTTGACCACCGGACCGGCTTTGTCGGGGAAAGGCTCGGGGCGGGTGCGGCGGAACGGGCCGCTGATCTCGAAGATCGTGCCGGCTGGTACCGACCGTTGAGAGGCGACGTAGAACCGGTGACCGGTGGGGTCGAAAACCGGTCCGGTCAGCTCCGAGTTCTGGTGTTCTGCGCCGGGCAGCTGGATGAACGGTGCGACCTCGCCCTCGGTCGAGATGATGCAGACCTGGAGGTCGTCGGCGTCTTCGCAGACGTAGAGGTCACCGGAGACCGGTGAGACCGTGACGTTGTCGGTGTCATGAAGCGGCGAGCTGCCGCCCAGGGCGACGCCGTCGTAGAGCACCTCGATCTCTTCGTCGGCGCAGTGATAGGCGTAAACGCGGTCGTCCTGGGTGGTCGCGAAGTAGACGACACCGTCGTCGTACCAGGCACCCTCCCCGCGCTTGAACACCGTCGCCTCGGGAACCTGCCCACGAGTCGGCACGGTGCCGGTGAAGCCGGGTCCGGAACCTCGTGCCAGATGACCTTGCCGTCGACATCGACCTCGGCCACATCGAGCTTGCCACTGGAGAGATCCGGGTAGCTGTCGGGGCGGAACCGGTAGAGGCAGCCGTCGCCGAGGTCCTCTGTCAGGAAGGCGTGCTTGCCGACCGGATCGATCACCGCAGCCTCATGCTTGAACTTGCCCATCGCCGGGCGGACCTGGCTCGGCTTCTTGCCCCACGGGTCACATTCGTAGACCTCGCCGGTTTCAGTTTCTTCGCAGGAGAGCCAGGTTCCCCACGGGGTCACGCCACCGGCGCAGTTGATCTTGGTGTTCTTGAGGATCGGGTAGGCGTCGGTGATCCTGAAGTTTCGGTCGAAACGGATCGCTCCGGTGCCGATGTCCCAAGAGGGAGGGGCGTGGGGAAGCTCGCTGTTTGAGACCAGGATGAAGCCGCCGTCCTTCGTACGGTAGGTGCCCATGCCGTCTGGCAAACCGTGGAAATTGTAGGGACGGGGGCCGATGTCCTGGCCTACCTTTGCAACCACGCGCGAGGTGAAACCCGCGGGCAGGCGGACGCCATTTGCGTCAGGGGGGCCGAGCGGGCCGTAGGGGCCGGCGCCGGGAACCGCCGGAGCCGCCATCGCGTTCAGCGCCGGGCCGAGCAGACCACCGGCGAAGGCGATCCCTCCAGCTGCGGCAGTACCCACTTTCAGCGCGTCGCGGCGGGTAAGTCCATCCCTCTCAACCTCTTCTGTCCCCATGGGCGGATCTTTTCATGCCCGGGGCCGCGCCGTGAGCAAGGGGTGCAATTCCCGGGCTACGGTCAGCGTGGCCGCCAGGCATCGCCGGGCTCGGCGAGTTCGGTGACTTCCGGTCGGCAGCTCTCCCGCTGACGAGGTCGGCCAGGGTGACGTTCTCGAGCACGGAACGGAGGCTTGCCCGCACGGCGATCCAGACATCTTTCAGGTGAGTTGCGCTGCCGCGATAAGTGATCGACTCCGGTGGCGCCGACTGGACGTGGGCGATCGGGCCTTCGACCGAGCGGATCACTTCGGCGATCGTCACCTCGTCGGCCGGCCTGGCCAGCCAGTAGCCGCCTTTCGCTCCACGCTTTGCGCGCACGATTCCGTCGTGTTTCAGGTCGAGAAGGATGTGCTCGAGGAACTGCAGCGGGATGTCCTGGGCCTCGGCCAGACGCTCGCCCTTGACCGGTCCCGCCGGGGGATGCCGCCAGCTCGACGGCAGCCCTGCACTGCATAGTCGGCTTTGGCGGAAACCGCATGAGAGCCTAGTGGAAGCCAACGGCGAGCTCACGGGGCGCCTCCGGCCGAGCGGCGCTCGATCTTGCGACGTCGGGTCCGTTCGAGCGTCGGGGACCCGGTGTCGGGTCGGTAATGGCCGTACCAGCGGGGAGCCATCAGAATCAGCGTGAAGCCGATCCCGGCGACCGCGGCCGCTATCGGCCAGACCAGGGGGTCACCCTTCTGGACGGTGAGAATGCCGGAAAGAACGAGCACGATGCCGAGCCCGATGCGCACGACATCCTGGTTTACCCGGTTCATCAGCGAGGCCCCGATCACCACCCCGGGGACCGAGCCGATCAGGATGTTGCCGACCAGTCCCAGGTCGACGTTGCCATGGCCGAAGTGCGCGATACCGGCCGCCCAGAGCACGATCGCCGCATGCACGACGTCGGTGCCGACAACCCGCTTCGGGGTGAGACGGTAAACCGCGATCAGCAGCACCGCGACGACCGTGCCCGAACCGGCCGAAGTCACGCCGATCACGAAGCCCGTGGTCGCGCCGATGATGACCGCGGCAACCTTGTGGCGGAGCTGGAGTTCGAAGTCCTCCCGCTCCTGGATCGTCCGGGCAAGGATCATCGCGCGCAGGAGGGTGATGACACCGACCATCAGCAGGGTGCCGCCGAGCACGGCGTAGACCAGCGAGTCGAGCTTCTCTTCGCCGAGGCGGTCCTGGAGTACCGAGACCAGCTGAACACCGAAGACCGCTGCGGGAACGCTGCCGGCGGCCAGCCACCAGACGAGGCTCATATTGACCGTCTTCATCTTCAGATGTCGCCAGCCGCCCACCGTCTTGGTGATCGCCGCGTAGAGGATGTCGGTGCCGATTGCGGTGGTCGGGGACACACCGAAAAACAGGATCAACAGTGGCGTCATCAGCGCTCCGCCGCCCATCCCGGTCATGCCGACCAGGATCCCGATGCCGAGACCGAAGACCACGATTGTGAGGGAGAAATCCATGGGATGGCTACAACCGACTCTCCTGACAAGGAAAGTCGACAATGCGACAGCGCGGGATAATACACATCAATTCGGGACAGAACCTAGACTGGGGCGGGATGACAACTTCCCTGTCGGGCCGCGGCATCGGTCACTCCTTTGACGGCCTGACCGTCTTCGATGGATTCGACCTCGAGGTCGATGCCGGCGAGGTCGTGGCGCTGGTCGGGCCGTCCGGCTGCGGCAAGTCAACCCTGCTCGAGCTGATCGCCGGTCTGGCTCACCCCGACCGGGGTGAGATCGAGGTCGGTGGTCGCTCCGCAGATGAGGACCGGCTCTCGCTCTGCGCGCTGATGCCGCAGACCGACTGCCTGCTGCCGTGGTACACCGCAATCGACAACGCCGCCCTGGCCCTGAGAAATCAGGGGGTCTCGCGAGACGCCGCCCGAACCCGGGCAGCGCCGCTCTTCGAGCGTTTCGGCCTGGCCGGTTTCGAAATGAGCCATCCGCGTGAACTCTCTGGTGGAATGCGCCAGCGAGTCGCCTTCCTGCGCACGCTGCTCTCCGGCAAGGACGTACTGCTGCTCGACGAGCCGTTCGCTTCGCTGGATTCGATCACCAGGTCCGAGCTCCAGGAATGGCTGAAGCCCTCCCTGGCCGATCGCGCCCATACGGTGGCGCTGGTTACCCACGACGTCGAGGAAGCGCTCTACCTGGCCGACCGGGTGGCGGTGCTCTCCGATCGACCGGGCCGGCTGCTCGAAATGGTCGAGCCACCCCCGGTCGGCGACCGGAGCCGCAGCGAACAGGTGACCACGCCCGCCTTCACCGCCCTCAGGGAGCAGGTCCTTGAGCTGCTGAGGGATCAGGCCGGCAGCGCCCCGGGGGGCCCGGGCAGGCGGCCCGTGGATCCGGCGGTGCCCGAATGAATCGCAGAACCGGATCGGTCGGGCTCGACTGGATCGCGCCACTGGCACTTGTTGTCCTGCTTTTCGGGTTGTGGCAGCTGGCGGCCTCGACCGGCTTTCTCGCAGACCGGCTGGGCATCGAGGATTTCCTGGTGCCGTCACCTGCCCAGATCTTCGAGGTGCTCTGGCAGGACAGGGCACTTATTGCCGAAAACGCGTGGGTGACCCTGGTCGAGGTGCTGGTCGGATTCCTGATCGCCGTGATCCTCGGCCTCGCCGCCGCCATCGCGCTCCACCGCTCTCATCTTCTGCGGCGGGCCGGCTACCCGCTGGTGGTCGCTTCGCAGACGATCCCGATCATCGTGATCGCGCCGGTTCTGGTCGTCTGGTTCGGCTACGGCATCGGACCGAAGCTGGCGGTGATCGCGCTGATCTGTTTCTTCCCGATCGCGGTCAACACGCTCGACGGCCTGCAGTCGGTCGACCGCGACCTGACCCGGATGATGCGGACGATCCACGCCGGGCGCCGCCAGATCTTCCTGCGGGTGGAAGCGCCGACCGCTCTCCCCTACGCCTTCAGCGGAGCGAAGATCGCGGTGGCGGTGGCGGTCATCGGCGCGATCTTCGGCGAGTGGGCCGGGGCCGACCGCGGGCTCGGCTTCCTGATGCTCCAGGACAATGCCCAGCTGGAGACGGCCCGCCTGTTTGCATCGGTCTTCGTGCTCTCGACAATCGCGATCTGCCTGTTCGCGCTGGTCTCCCTGCTCGAACGGCGGGCCCTGCGTTGGCGGTAGGGTGAGCATTCGATGAAGAAGCTGACCCTCCCGATCCTTGCTCTGGCCGCGGCTGTTCTACTGGGTGCCTGCGGGACCAAGGACGAGAACGTGACCCCGGTCCGGGAGCCGTTCAGCGTCGCGCTCGACTGGTATGCGAACCCCGACCACGCCGGTTTCTTCGTCGCCAGGGACAAGGGCTACTTCGAGGATGCCGGGCTGGACGTCTCGCTCGACGCGCCGACCGATCCGTCTCTGCCGATCAAGCTGGTGGCCGCCGGCAGGGCCGACCTGGCGATCTCCTACGAACCAGAGGTATTGCTCGCACGCCAGCAGGGACTCGATGTGGTCTCGGTCGCAACCGTGATCGGGCAGCCACTCACCTCGATGATCTGGCTGAAGAAGTCGAACATCAAGAACGTTGCCGGCCTCAAGGGCAAGACGATCTCAACTGCCGGAATCTCCTACCAGGACGCCTACCTGAGGACGATCCTGGAGCGGGCCGGACTGACTGAAAACGATGTGAAAAAGGTCGGGGTCGGCCAGGGGCTGCTGCCTTCGATCCTCAGCGGCAAGGCTCAGGCGACGCTGGGGCCGCTCTGGAACATCGAAGGAGTCGACCTGAAGCTGTCGGGTAAGAACCCGGTGGTCAACCCGGTCGACCGTCTCGGCGTACCGACCTACAGCGAGCTTGTCCTGGTCGCCAAGGGAAGCCGGATCAAAGAGGATCCGGAACTCGATCGAGCTCTTCCTCAAGGCGCTCGAGCGCGGTACGAACGACGCCGTCGCCCAGCCCAACCTCGCTACTCAGACGATCCTCCAGGCCAACAGAGCTCTCGATCCGAAGACCACAGAGGCCCAGCTGGACGTGACCCTGCCTCTGCTCGCCCAGAACAACGGCAAGCAGCCCTTCGGCTACATGGACACGGCCCGCTGGCAGACCTTCATCAACTGGGCGGCCAAGAACCAGGTCATCGAGCTCGCCCCAGCGGGCGGTCGACGCCCTGACCAACTCGCTGCTGCCGACCGGCACAGTAGACCCGGGCTGAGCCCCGGACCCGCTGAGCCTGGCCCGTTCGATTCGAGTGCCGTGGGGGCAGTCGGGCTCGTTTTCGGTGGGTTCAGGCCCCCGCGAGTCCGGCGGGACCGGGTAGCGGAATTTCTGGCGTTGCTCCCCGGTCGGCTAGGTTCAATTCAGGCCATCGAAAGGTAGTGCTCATGAACTCCCCAGAATCCAGAGACAACCGCAGGCGCCCGTCGTCCGCGATGATCGTCGCCCTGCTCGCTCTGTTCGTTGCGCTCGGCGGAAGCAGCTACGCCGCCCTGAAGATCAACGGCAAGAACATCACCAAACGCTCGATCTCCGGCAAGAAACTCAAGAAGAACACGCTTTCGAGCAAAGAGGTGAAGAACGGCTCCCTGCTGAAGGCCGACTTCGAATCCGGTCAGCTTCCGGCCGGGATCGCCTCGGTGGCAATGAGAATGAGCGCCCCGGTGAATGTGGACGCCAACAGCTTCAGCACCGCCAGCGTCAACTGCTTGCCGGGCGAAGTGGCAACCGGAGGTGGCGCCTACAACGAAGACCAGGTTCTGTCGATGAACGTCACGTCCAGCTATCCACTCCCGAATCCCGGCACGTCGCCCGCAACGGGGGATGGCATCCCGGCCACCGGCTGGAAAGTCTGGATGGGCAACAAATCACCCGATCTGAATGCGTTCCAGGCGTACGTGATGTGCGCCTCACCCTGAGCGCCGTTCAGGCGGCTCTTGCCGGCATGGCGGCGGCGCGGATGCGGGCCCGGTTGCCGGGTCCGTGGACGACGCCTCCCCGGGCACCGAGGAGGAAGTCCCCGGCGAGTCCGCGGAACGGTGCATAGCGGGCGTAGAACTCTTCGACTTCCTCGATCTCAGCGAGGCGGCCGAGACCGGCCAGGGCTCCGACCAGCTTCATGTGACCGAGGTCTCCGGCCAGCAGGGCGTCGTGGTCCCCCCTCCCCCGCAGCGCCAGGCAGGCCACCGTCCAGGGGCCGACCTCGGGAATTGCGAGCAGCCGTCGGTCGTCCTCGGGATCCTGCAGGTCGACCCGGCCGCGGGAGACCTCCTTCGCGCAGCGGATCAGCGCCAGCGCGCGTTTCGCACTGAGATCGCAGGCCTGGAGTTCGGCCGGCGAGGCAGCCGCGATCGCCTCCGGTGAAGGTGCCGTGGTCAGATAGCGGTCGGCTGTGCCGGCACTCGGCGGCAGCTCGATAGAAAGGCCCCATCGCCTGATCATCCGGCGCTGGATGGCGGCAGCGCGGCGGTATTCGATCAACTGCTCGGTCACCGCCCATGCGAGAGCCTCCCAGGGATCGGCCCGGCGCGACGAGCGGGATTCGATCCGGTCGCGGATCGCCGGGCCGAGCAGCGGGTCGTCGATGAAGGCGTCCCGGAAAGGCTTCATGTCCTCATCTATGCCGAGCGAGAACCGGAAGTCGTCGATCGCGGCCTCAAGCCGCGCCGCGTCGGCCTCGACCAGGCTTTCGCTGCCGGGACCCGAAACCCGCCCGGGCGGCACCGGGCCGGCCGAAAAGCGGTAGGTCCCGCTGCCCGAGGGCCTGACCGCAACGATTACCGGAGCGCGGTCCTTGAGCAGCAGCCGTCGAAGGCCGCTGCCAGACTTCCTGACGATGCGGTCGCTGCCGTTCCTGCGGGGAAGCCGAAACGGTGAGGGCGGGCGGACTTCTACTTCGAGCACGTCCCGTTCGACCGGCGCCACGCGGCCCTGCTCAGCGGCCGAGTACGTGAACGTCAACCAGGAAGGAGCGGCTGGCTACGACATTGGCGGGCCGGGCCCGCTTGGGAAGGCGGCTGCCGCGCCGCTTCGAGCCGCCGGTGACGGCGCGCACGGCGGCGACTGTGGCTGCGCCGGCGAGAGCTCCACCGGCAACGGCGATGGCTGCGGTGGTGACTTCGGTCCTCAGCGCCGGCAGGGCCGACTTTTCCGGCTCGTATTCGCGCGGCAAGGCGCGAACCCGGTCGGACTCAGCCGCCTCTACGTCTTCTTCGGAAATCAGTTCGCCATCAAGCTCGACATCGGTCACAGCGCCAAGACTAGCGGCGGCCGAGGTCGGAAGATCAGGGCGGACGCTCAGAGCGACTTCTCGTAGATCCGGAACTTCTTGTTGACCACGCCGCCCATGCCCTCCAGGGCCCGGTTCATCGGCTCGTTGGTCTCGAGGATCCAGCCCGCCTCACCGGCCATGACGCCATCCGGGTCGGTGGTCTGCATGTGGCGCACGTAGAGCGCCGCGGCGACGCCGGTGTGCTGGTACTTCTTCTTGACGCCGAGGGCGAGGATCCGGACCACGTCGATCTTGCGCTTTCCGCGCAGGAACCGGTACCACCCGAAAGGGAGCAACCGGCCGTTCAGCTTCGGCAGGACCTGGTTTATGTCCGGCAGGGTGAGGGCCGCACCGACCACCTCGCCATCGGCGGTCTCGGCGATCATTGCCCAGTCCTCGTCGAGGATCATCTTCAGATCGGCGGCGTGAAACTCAACTTCGTCGTCAGTAATCGGTACGAAACCCCAGTTGTCTCCCCAGGCTTCGTTGTAAACCTCGTGGAAGCGGGCGATCTCGTTCGCCATGTCTGACTTCCTCATCGAGCGGATCGTGATCGAGTGTTCGTCGAGGCTCTTCTGGGCGGCTTCGTGGATGGCCGGGTGAAACTCCAGACCCTCCTTCAGCTTGCCCATTTCGAGATGCCACATGAGCAGGTCCATCGCCTTGCCAAAGCCGTTGGACTCGATCAGGGCGTGGTAGTAGGGCGGGTGCCAGGGCTCGAGGATCACCGGTCGGTGATCGAAACCGTCGATCATGATCCCGGTCTCGTCGTTGGTGGTGAAGTCCATCGGGCCGTAGACCTTCTCGCGACCCCGGGAGGCCAGCCACTCGCAACCGGCGTCGAGCAGGGCCGACGCGACTTCGGGGTCGTCGACCGTCTCGAAAAAGCCGAACTGGCCGTCGTTTCCGCCCCGGTACTCATCCCAGCGGGAGTCGATCTGCGCGCTGATCCGGCCGACCGGCTCGCCGTCACGCTCGGCGATGAACAGTTCGACCTCGGCGTGGTCGAAGTAGGGGTTCTTCGACCGGTTGAGGAACTTCATCCGCTCCATGATCAGCGGTGGCACCCAGTTGGGGTGGTCGCGATGGATCGAAAACGGCGTCTTGACGAACCGCTTCAGGTCACGGCGGCCGGATACCGGCCTGACGGTCAGGGAGGGCACGCGCCGAACCTACCACCGCGGGCGACGACGGGACGGTCGGGGCACCGCAACTCCCGGTCGCCGCCCCGAAAGCAGCGATTCAGGTGGTGAGCAGTCCGCCGTCCACCGGAAGGAGGATGCCGGTCACATAGGAAGAGGCGTCGCTGGCGAGGAAGATCGCGGCCGCGACCAGCTCACGGGCTTCGCCCTTGCGGCCGGAAGGCACCCTGATCATCATGCTCTCGAGGTAGCCGTCCGGGTACTGGTCGGTCATCTCCGACTCGAAGAAGCCGGGCGCCAGGGCGTTCACCCGGATCTTCTTCCGGGAGGTCCACTGCTGTGCCAGATCCCTCGTGAGGCCGATGATCGCCGCCTTTGAAGAGGCGTAGGCGGCCTGGGGAAGAAAGGCCGTGGTCGAGCCGAGCACGCTGCCGATGTTGACGATGCTGCCACCGTCCTCGCCGACAGCGCGGCCGAAAGCCTGGGCCATGAAGTAAGAACCGTTCAGGTTGATGTCGATCACCCGGCGGAATTCTTCGGGATCCTCCCGGGTGGCCGGAACCGCAGTACCGATACCGGCGTTGTTGACAAGCACATCGACTTTGCCCAGCTTCTCGACGGTCTCCTCCACGACCCGACTGCAGTCTTCCGGCCTGGCGACGTCTGCGGGGATCGCGACGCAGCGCCGTCCGAGGGCTTCCACCTGCTGCCTGGTCGCCTCCAGCTTCTCGACGCGGCGGGCGCAGATCGCGATGTCGGCTCCTGCTTCGGCCAGACCGGTCGCAAAGGCCACTCCGAGACCGGAAGATGCTCCGGTGACGATCGCGACTTTCCCGTCGAGTGAGAACGATTCGAGGATTCTGTTCATGCGGCCCACTCTAGACCGGCCCGCACCCAAACACCATCCCTCGACTACCTGACCCTGATTCTCCTCTTGACCGTCTTGCCACCGGCATTCTTCGAGGTGACCTTGAATTGCGCCTTGACTCTGCCTCGCTTCTTCGGCCTGAATCTGACCTTGACGACTCTGGTCTTGCCGGCGGGGATCTTGCCCACCGACGCGCTGGCCCTGATGCCCCGGCCGCCCACCTTGACCCTGACGCCGGTGGCCTGTGCCTCGCCGGAGTTGGTGATCTTCACCCTGTAGAAGACCTTCCAGCCTTTCTTCGCTTTCTTTGGGCCGCCGACGATTCTCACCTTGCTGATTCTGGCTCGCCTGGGGGTCGTATCGACTTCGAAATCGCGAGTGGCAGGGGTGAGGTCAGTATCTCCTTCGACGTCAACGGCACGAACGGCGAAGCTGTACGGACCGTCGGCGAGGCCGGAGAAGGAGGTCGGCGTGATGCACGGGGCGAATGGCTCGAGGCCCAGGCGACACTCAAAAGTTGCGCCAGGTTCCTCTGAGGAGAAACTGAAACTCGGGTTGGAATCGCTGGTCAGGCCCTCGGGGCCAGTGATAATCCCGGTCTCGGGCCGGATGATCTCGGCCCGGGCGGCCTGGACGCGCCAGTCGGCGCCGTCGTAGCGCTGCCAGGTGAACGTCGCCCGCCCCAGGCTGTCGACGGCGAGCTGGACGTTCCACGCAGTCTCGCCTGCTTCGGAGAGGGTCGCGACCGCTCGGGGGCTGCCGTCGGCGGCCAGGCGGACCGACTGGATGCGGTCGTTGGAGCCGTCCCAGCGCTGCCAAGCGACCGTCGCCCGGCCGGAGCTGTCGATTGCAACCTGGGGGCTTTCGGCGCCCGCGCCGTCTTCCGAGAGCGTCTGCACCTGCACCGGGTGTGCCGTCAGCGGCCAGGCGGACCGACTGGATTCGCGGATACGGCGCGTCATAGCGGAACCAGGCGATCGTCGCCCGGCCGGAGCTGTCGATTGCGAGCTGGGGGAAAAGGGCGTGTTGACCTGCCGCAGACAGGGTCAGGACGGCCCCGGGGGTGCCGTCCGCGGCCAGGCGGACGGACTGGATGCGGGTATTCGTGCCATCGGAGCGCCTCCAGACGATCGTCGCCCGTTCTATGGTGTCAATTGCGACCTGTGAGAGAGAAGCGGTCTGACCGGCTTCGGAAAGCGTCTGGACCGCCTCAGGGCTGCCGTCGGCATCGAGGCGGACCGACTGGATGCGGTAGTGGGAGCCGTCGAAGCGCCTCCAGGTAATCGTGGCCCGGCCGGAGCTGTCGATTGCAATCTCGGGGTTGCGTGCGTCCTCGCCCCCATCGGAGAGCGTCTGGACCGGCCCAGGGGTGCCGTCCGCGCCCAGGCGGACCGACTGGATGCGGTAGTTGGAACCGTCGAAGCGATCCCAGGTGATCGTCGCCCGGTCGGAGCTGTCGATATCGACCCTGGCGTTGCTTGCGTTCTGACCGCCTTCGGATAGCGTCTGGACCGGCCCGGGGGTGCCGTCGGCGGCCAGGCGGACCGACTGAATGCGGCCGTTCGCCCCGTCGAAGCGATCCCAGGTGATTGTCGCCCGGCCGGAGCTGTCGATATCGACCCTGGCGTTGCCTGCGTTCTGACCGCCCTCGGATAGCGTCTGGACCGGCCCCGGGGTGCCGTCGGCGGCCAGGCGGACCGACTGGACCCGCGAGTTGGAGCCGTCGGAGCGGTGCCAGGTGATCGTCGCCCGGTCGGAGCCGTCGATTGCGACCTGAGAACTCGCTGCGCTCTGGCCGCCGGCGGAGAGGTTCTGCGCCGGCGGATAAGAAAGGGTTGCCGAGGCCTGGATGACAGGCAGCGTCAGGCAGAACAAGACTGCTGCCAACCCGGCAGCCACGAAGGCCGCCCTCCTGGATCGCGTGCTGCCGACCGCAGGAGGCGTGTTCGTCATCCTCCGGCAGCTAATTTCCATGTTTCGGCGATTGCGATCTGGCTTGATCTGCACCGGACTCGCCCGCGGTACCCGGATGCCCTGGGTACCGCACGCAATTGGCGAAATTGGCGCATCGGGGCCTCGAGGCTACTGAGCGCATACCTTGAATCCAATCGGCTTCATCGCCTTGTTCCGGCGCTTCGAGGCCTTTTCGAATTCGGCAGCCACGGCGTCCTCCCTGTCTGTCAGCTCCTGCTGTCTGGAGGAATCACCGTTCTCGTACGCCTTGAATATTTGATCCTGGAGGCTCGCCCACCTGCTGAGTTGATCTCCCAGGCTTTGCGTGTTCGCCACATACCTGTCCACGAGGCCGGCGAATTTCGCAGGCGCATCGAGTTGCCCGATCAACCGAGCCGCACGAACGGTCTCAACGGCACCAAGCCGGAGAAGTTCGGCCGATACATCGAGCGTCAGTTCTCTGCTCTCGTCCGTTGATTTCACTGGCTCCACGCCGTTCTTCCGGTACAGCTTGTTGATCTTCTTGAGTGTGTCCTTATCTGCCATCCTGCAAACAGCATCAGCCTCCGTGACGAACTCCGCCCGGGTCACCTCGGGCTCCGGCGGAGGCGCATCGGCTTCGGACGAAGTCTGCCCACCATCTCCATCTGAACCGCAGGCGGCGATCGTGAGTCCGCTCAGAATCAGGACAACAACTGCCAGTCCTGAGCCCAAGATGCCTTCCTTTTTGATCCGTCCCATGACTCCCCCACTTCTATCCGTTCGAGTTCAGCTTCTTCTGACGGTAATCGTCTTCCTGGCGGTCCTCTTGCCGGCGTTCTTCGAGGTCACCTTGAAGGAGGCTTTGATCTTTCCGAGCCCCTTCGGCTTGAGTTTCAGCTTGACGACCCTGGCCTTGCCGGCGGGAATCTTGCCGACCGACTTCTTCGCCCTGAGGCCTTTGCCGCTGACCCTGACCCTGACGCCAGTGGCCTGCGCGTTGCCGGAGTTGGTGATCTTCACCCGGTAGGTGGCCTTCTTACCTTTCTTCGCTTTCTTCGGGCCGCTGACTCTCACCTTGCTGATTCTGGCTCTCCTGGGGCTGGTATCGACCGTAAAATCGCGGGTTGCCGGGGTAAGGTCGGGGCCCCCTTCGTCGTCGGCGGCACGCACGACGAAAGTGTGGGAACCGTCGGCGAGGTCGGAGAAGGACCTCGGCGAGATACATGGAGCGAACGGTCCGGAGTTGAGTCGGCACTCAAAGGTAGCGCCGGGCTCCTCCGAGGAGAAGCTGAAACTCGGACTGGAATCCCTGGTTCGCCCATCGGGACCCGAGGTGATCGTCGTGTCCGGTGCGCCGATCTCGACCCGGGTGGACTGCGTGCGCCAAAAGCCACCACCAGATCCGGACCAGGTGATCGTCGCCCGATCCGATCCGTCGACCGCGATCTGGGGATAGGTTCCTCCGTCCTCACTCACTGTCTGGACCGCCCCGGGGGTGCCGTCCGCGGCAAGGCGGACCAGCTGGATGCCCGTGCCGGGGCGTTCCCAGACCACCGTCGCCCGGCCGGAGCTGTCGATTGCCACCTTGGAACAGCATGTGTACTGGCCGGACGCGGACAGAGTCTGGACCGCCCCGGGTGTACCGTCGGCCGCCAGGCGGACCGCCTCGATACGGTCGCTGAAGTCGGGCAACAGGTGCCACCAGGTGATCGTCGCCCGGCCGGAGATGTCGATAGCAACGTCGGGCATCAAGACAGGCCCGCCGGCTTCGGAGAGCGTCTGCACTGCCCCGGGGGTACCGTCAGCGGCCAGGCGGACGGACTTGATGCGCAGATTAAGACCATCGTCGCCCCCCCAGACGATCGTCGCCCGGCCGGAGCTGTCGATTGCGAATACAAGTGCTTCGCCGTAGCCGGGGTCGGTTCCGGACAGCGTCTGCACCACCCCGGGGGTACCGTCGGCGGCCAGGCGGACAGTCTCGATGCGCCAGTCGGAGCCGACTTTGCCCGTCCAGACGATCGTCGCGCGGTCAGAGCTGTCAATTGCGACGCGAGGCTGGCGGGCATCTTTGCCGACAAGCGAGAGAGTCTGAACTGCCCCCGGGGTACCGTCGGCGGCCAGGCGGACAGATTGGACTCGCGTATTCAAACCGTCAGAGCGGAACCAGACGATTGTCGCGCGGTCAGAGCTGTCAATTGCGACCTTCGGAGAGTGGGCGTGCTGACCCGCTGCGGAGAGCGTCTGAACTGTCCCAGGGGTGCCATCGGACTCCAGGCGGACAGACTGGACGCGCGTTTCGGAGCCGTCGGTGCGCGTCCAGACGATCGTCGCTCGGCCGGAGCTGTCGATCGCTATATCGGGGATAGGGGTTTGGCCGTCTGCCGTAGCGGCGTCAGAGAGGACGTGCACCGCTCCGGGGGTGCCGTCGGCGGCCAGGTGAACCGACTGGATGCTGTGACTGGAGTCGTCGGATCGCGGCCACGCCACTGTCGCGCGGCCAGAGCTGTCGACCGCGACTTGGGGATAGAACGCGTTCTGACCGTCCGCGGACAGCGCCTGCACCGGCGAAAAGTAGCTGGCAGCCGGGGCCTGGGTGACAGACAAAACCAGACAGAGAAAGGCCGCTACGGTCGCGGTGGCCACAAGAGTGCCTGTCCTGAAAAGCGGGCCGGCGGGCCCGGGCGTTGTATTCACAATCATCCTCCCCCGTGCGAGAGGAATCCCCCGTTGCGCAAGAGCGCCGGCCGACTCTGCCCGAAAACAACCTCTGACCACTGCGGCGGAACATGGACTCCATCCTCGGTTCCTGAAAATTCAAGCCTAACCGCACGGCATGACTGCGTCAAGGCGGGTCGGCGAGTCTCGCCTGAAGCAGGACTCAGCCGGCGGTCTCGGCGCGGCGCATTCCCGACATCGCCCAGAAGGCGAGCAGGAAGATCATCCCGAAAGCGACTGCGAAGGCGAGCAGGACACCGGTCGGATCGCCGGCCATCAGGCTGCGGGCGGCGTCGAGCAGGGCGGTCACCGGGTTGACCGACGCGACCGGCTCGATCCAGCCGGTGAGCAGGGCCTGCGGCACGTATACCGGGGCGAGGAAAAGCATGATGAAGACCGGCATCTGCATCAGCGGGCCTGCCTGGAGGCTGCGGAAGCGCAGCGCGATGCCGGCCGAAAAGAGCAGCGCCGCGACGTTGGAGAGCAGAGCCAGGCTGTACATACCAGCCAGGTCCACCCCGCTTCCGGCCACCTCCATGCCGCCGAGCAGGGCGACCCCGGTGACCACCACCCAGGTGACACCGAGCCTGGCGGCGGCGCCGATCGCGTAACCGAGCACGATCGCACTGCGGCGGCGGGTGGCCAGCATCATGCGGCGGCCCATGCCCTGCTCGAAGTCGCCGGCGATCGAAAAGCCGGCAAAGACCCCGGCCAGGGAAGAGGCCTGGATCAGGATGAAGCAGAACTGGAAGGCGGTGAAGTCGTAGTAGCCGAAGTTCGGCGTGTCACCCACCGCAGAGAGGCCACCGGCGAAGGCAGCGAGAAAGAAGAGCGGGAAGAGCAGCGAAGGTATGAACATCGCCGGACGGGTGTAGAGGTTGTGGAGGTAGCGCCAGGAGATGCCGAGGGCGGATGAGAAGTAGGCGCGGTTCATGACTTGAGCATCCTTCCGCGCAGCGAGAAGGCGGCACCGGTGATCGTGGTGACCGCGAGCACGATCGCGATGCCGAATCCGAGGGCGAGGGCCTCGATGTCCCAGCCGGTGATCATCAGGCTGCGGATCGCCTCGATCAAATAGCTGACCGGATTGATCGTCGCGAGGAAACGAAACCAGTCCTGTTCGATCAGGTCACGCGGCAGCGCCATCGAGCTGAAGAAGAGCAGTACGAACATCAGCGGGAACATGCCCTGGACCGCCTCGCCAGAGCCGGTTCTGAGGGCCATGATCAGGCCGATCCCGCCGAAGCCGATCGAGATGATCGATACCAGGGCCGAGAGCACGAAGACGCCGCCGATTCCCGCAGCGAAGTCTGCGCCGACCGCGAAGCCGACCGCCAGGTAGAGCAGAGCCTGCATCTGCCCGAGCAGGACCAGCCCGGTCAGCTGGCCGGCCATCAGGGCCGAAGGCCGCATCGGAGTGAGGACCAGCCGGCTGAAAAAGCCGTTCTCGATGTCCTGCGCCAGCGCCTGGCCGGCGTTCATGGTCGAGAAGATCGCTGCCTGGATGAAGGTGAAGCCGAGCGCGAAGGTGATGTAGGAGTCGGTCGGGAAGCCCGGGAGTTCAGTCGCCGTGTTCAGCCCGCCTGCGTTGACGGCGAGCAGGAAGAGCGGGAAGATCAGACTTGGAATTACCGCGGCCGGCTGCCGGACCAGCCGTACGACCGAACGACCGGCCATGGCGCCGACCTGGATCGGCAGCGGAGAACCAGTGGCGACGGCGCTGCTCACGCGTCGCGCGTCCCGGCGCCGACCGCCATCGTCTCCTCCGGCGAGAGCTCCGCTTCAACCTCGACCTCCCCGGCACCTTCGAGGTGGCGACCGGTCTTGGCCAGGAAGACGTCGTCGAGGGTGGGCTCGTTCAAGACCAGACTGGCCAGCTCTATTCCCGCGGCGTCAAAGGCGCGAACAATGCCGACCAGGCCGTCGCTGCCCGACTTCAGCCGGACCTCGATCGCGCCGGTTCCGTCATCGATCCGCTCGCCGAAATCACCGATGATGCTTGCGGCCTCCTCCCGGCGCGAGCCGTCATGGGGGCAGACCTCGACGCTCGGTCGGCCGATCTCGGACTTGAGCGCCGCCGGGGTGCCTTCGGCGGCGATCCTGCCGTCGTCGATGATGCCGACCCGATGGGCAAGCTGATCGGCTTCCTCGAGGTACTGGGTGGTAAGGAAGACAGTGACGCCGTCGTCGCGGGAGAGCCGGGTGACTTCGTCCCAGAGCGCCGAGCGACTCTGCGGGTCGAGGCCGGTGGTCGGCTCGTCGAGGAAAAGCACACTGGGGTTGTGGACCAGTGCCAGGGCGAGGTCGAGGCGGCGCTTCATGCCGCCCGAGTAGCCGCCAACGCGGCGGTCGGCCGCCTCAGTCAGACCAACCCGCTCGATCAACTCCTCGCCTCGCTTCTTTCGCGTGTCGTGAGGCAGGCCGTGAAGGGCGGTCTGGAGGCGCATGTGCTCGGTTCCGGTCAGATGCGGATCGAGCGCCGCCTCCTGGAGTGCAGCACCGATCACCTGCCTGACCTTCGGACCTTCAGTGGCGACGTCGAAGCCGGCCACGGTGGCAGACCCGTCGGTGGGCGGCAGCAGCGTGGTGAGCATGTGCACGGTGGTCGACTTGCCGGCGCCGTTGGGGCCGAGGAAACCGTAGATCTCACCCGGGGCAACTTCGAGATCGATCCCGTCGACCGCGCGGGGACCATTCTTGAACTGGCGAACCAGTCCCTTCACAACGATTCCGTTATCCATTTGATCCCCCGGCGGGTCGGCCCTAGACATGACCGGTCAATCCTAGTGACGCGGCAACGCCTGTCCGTGACGCCGCTCCCGATGCGGCGCGGCTTGCCTGACGCCCGGTTCCGGCCTCAGGGTTTGGCAGACTGCCCACATGAGCGAAACCACTTCGGCACCGGTCGACCTGTTCGAGAAGGTCAGAAACCACGAGCGCCGGGAACAGCTTGAGGCGGCCAACGCTGCCGACCTCAACCCTTATTTCCGCCTGCTGACCTCGCAGGCCGGTCCCGTGGTCGAGATGGAAGGGCGCGAGACGATCATGCTCGGCTCGAACAACTACCTCGGTCTGACCGGGGACGAGCGCGTTCGCCGGGCCGCCCACGAGGCCCTCGACCAGTACGGCACCGGTGTGACCGGATCACGCCTCCTCAACGGCACCACCCCGCTCCACGTCGAACTCGAGGCCGAACTCGCAGCATGGATGGAAACCGAGGACACGATCGTCTTCTCGACCGGCTACCAGTCAAACCTCGGCTGCCTGCAGGCGATCCTCGGACCGGCCGACACCGTGATCGCGGATTCCGGCGACCACGCCTCGATCCTCGACGGCTGCGCGCTCTCTGGTGCCAAACTGCGTCCCTTCCGCCACAACCAGACCGCCAAGCTGGAAAAGATGCTTCAGCGGGCCCAGACGGACGGCGGCGGCATCCTGGTCGTGGTCGACGGCGTCTACTCGATGGAAGGCGACCTGCCCGACCTGCCGAGGATCGCCGAACTGTCCCGCCACTACGGCGCACGGCTGATGGTCGACGAGGCTCACGGCGTCGGCGTGCTCGGCGAGCGCGGAGCGGGCGCGACTGAACTGTTCGGGCTTGAAGACCAGGTCGACCTGCGCATGGGCACCTTCTCCAAGTCGCTCGCCTCCTGCGGCGGCTTCATCGCTGGATCGGCCGACGTGATCGAGTACCTCAAGATCAGTTCGCGCTCGTTCATCTTCAGCGCCTCCGGCGTGCCGGCAGCGGTCGGCGCGGCCCTGGAGGCCGTGAAGATCTGCCGGGCAGAAGGCGCGCCGCTGTTCGCCAGGCTGCTGTCCAACGCCGAGTATCTGCGCGAGGGTCTCAAGGACCTGGGGCTGCGCGTGGTCGAGCCCGGCCACATGCCCGATGGCTCGGTCGCGACCACTCCGGTGGTCCCGGTCGTCATCGGCGACGACTGGAAAGCGATCCTGATCTGGAAGGCGCTTTTCGAGGCCGGCGTCTACACAAATGTGGCGATTCATCCCGCCGTCCCCCACGGTGCGGCGCTGCTCAGAACCAGCCTGATGGCGACCCATGAGAAGTCCCAGCTGGACCGCGCCCTGGAGATCATCGGCGAGGTTGTCTCCGGCTTCGACGACATCACCGCCTAGAAAAAATTATCCTGCTCTTAGCGGATTTTCGGCCCGTTCGACGTTGAACGGTTCTGCCGAATCGCATAGGTTGTTTCAGGTCGCCCGGGTGCTGAACGTGTCCGGGAGATGAGGAGATATGAGCACGGGTGTCCACACCCGTAGCTGTCCCGTTCCAGATTTGCCAGCAACCGTTTTTCGCACACCCCTAAAGGGAGGACTCCTAGTGGAAGCAACCGCCTCGCCCGCATCAGCCCCGTTCGTCGATGAGGACGTCCCGCAGCACCTGCAGGCCCTCGAGAGGGCCAACCGGGTCCGACTGGCCCGGGCGGAGCTGAAGCGATCTATCGGCCGCGGTGACGTTCCGATAAGCCGGGTCATCACCGAGTGTCCCTGGGAAGCCGGCACTATGAACCTGTCGGAGCTTCTGCGCAGTCAGTCCCGCTGGGGACGCACCCGTACGAGGAAGCTGCTCGCCTCGGTCGGCCTGAGCGAGAACAAGCGGCTTGAGACTTTGACCGAGCGTCAGCGCATGCTCCTGGTCAGCCAGCTCCGCCCTCACTGAAGGAGCGGAGCATTCGAGAAGTCCGGGGCCGGCCTCAGCGGGTCGGCTCCGTGAGTTGTCCGCGCTCAGCGCACCCGGAAGCTGAGCCCGCCGGATGCCTTTTCGAAGGCCCTCCTCAGCAGCCAGAAGGCGAGTGCGAAGGAGAGCACACCGAGGGCCAGCGCCTGCCAGAACAACAGCCCGGCGGCGAAATATGCGAGTCCGCTGACCACCGCGAAGAACACTCCGGCGAGAACCGTCGTATGGGAGCGGTAGCCGGCGAAGTGTTCCCGGATCGAGAGTTCGAGACCGCCGGCTGAACCGAGCAGCAGCCCGACTGCCAGCCAGAGCACGTTGTTGGTGATCAGTCCGACGACCAGCAGAATCAGCCCGGCCAGAATGGTCAGCTGGGTCAGGGGGAATGAACCCCAGGGACCCTCGGGTGGCTCGTCGTCCCGATAGCCGGGCCTTTTCGCGGGCTTACTTGCCATTGACCAGGGAGCGTACCTGCGCGGACAGTTCCGACTCCGATGTGGCGCCGATCTCGGCCCGGTTCAGCACACCTCCGGGCCGGACGAAAAGGAAGGTCGGGCAGCCACCCACCCGGTAGATGTTGGAGACGGCTCCGTCAGTGTCGTGGCCGACTGTCACCTGCCAGTCGTTCTCGGCGATCAGTTCGCGGACCCGGTCGCGGTCGTCGCGCACGTTGATCGAGAGGAAGCCGACGCGGTCTTCGTAGCGGGAAGCGACACGGTCGAATACGTCCTGTTCGTCGATACATGCCGAGGCCCCCTTGGTGAACCAGAACGAGATCACCAGCGGCCGGTCGAAGTAGTCGCAGACCCTCACTACGTCCTCACCGGGAACCGAACAGGCCCGAGCGGGGTCGATGTTCGCATCTCCCTCGAGATCCGAGGTCGCGATCGGCACGGCAAACGGCTCGATCTTCTCCCCGATGCCGACCGGACCGATCCCGACCGAGCCTGACTCCCGGGTTTGAAGAGGACCGGCCAGGGCGACGATCACGGCGATCACGGCGACCACCGCGAACAGGACCCCGACGGCGGCCACGAAGCGTGGTGGCAGGCCGGATCCGGATACGCCGGTGGCAGGCGACCCGGGCCCCGGATCTGGCCCTTCCCCACGGTTTCGTCCAGCCCGGCCGCCCCGGTCGCCGACACCGAGGAGCTCGTCGATCTCGTCATCACTGAATTCGGGATCGCTCACCGGCGACGCTCGATCCAGGTGAGGATCGCCGGAAGCACGATCATCACGCCGAGCAGGGCCACACTCAGGTCCAGCACCGCGATCAGGCCGAACTCACGCAGCACACCGACATCGCTCGCGGCCAGAGCCGCGAAGCCGGCAATCGCCGTGGTGCCTGACGCGGCGATCGCCGTGCCGGTGCGACCGTAGGTGGAGCGCAGAGCGGCAGCGATGCCGACCCCGTCGACACGGTCCTGGTGAAAGCGGGCGGCGAGGATCACGCTGAACTCGGTGGCGATCGCAATCACCATCACCGAGAGAATTGCCGAAAGCGGGTTGAGCGGGATGTCAAGTGTGACGATGACCAGCGCCGACCAGCCACCGGCGACCAGGATCGGCACCAGCGGCTCCACCACCCGGCGCGCCGAGCGGTAGATCAGCAGGAGTACTAGAGCGATCGCCAGGATCGCCACCGCGATCAGCAGATAACGGGAAGAACCCAGTTCGTTGACCGACTCGGTGACGACCACCGGCAGACCGGCCAGCTCGGCGGTGACCCCGGGTGGCGGACCCTGGCCCCCGTTCGAATCATCCACCGCCTGGCGAATCGCCTCGATCGCCTGGCCCTGGCCGTCGACCGAGCCGGAGCGCACAGCGAAGGGAATCTTGGTCTCGGTCGGATCCTGCCTGGACTCAAGTCCCCCGGCGACGATCGCTTCAAGCTCGTTCGGCGGGACGGCGCCGAGCGCCTCCCTGATCTGCGACTTGTTCAGGCCGCGGCCGCCGTCGGGCACGAAGTCCGGAATCGACGGTCCCGGACAGAGGTCAGCGCCCTCGCAGCTTTCCCGCTTCAGGCCGTAGCCGGTGCGGGCCAGGATCAGTTTGCGCACCTGATCGAGCCAGGCGACCGCCTCCGGATCGGTCACGTCGTCAGCCCTGACCACCAGATCGATCTCACCGGACGAGCCGGTGGTCTGCTCAAGTGTGTTCAGGTCGGCAACGGCAGCGTTGCGGCTCGGCAGAAGCTGGCTGATCTCGGTCGCCGGACTGCCCTGGGTACCAACCGCCCAGCCGCAGGCGGCGACCAGCACGGCGACGATCAGAAGCCTGCCCGGGGCGAGGATCGCAAGAGCCAGGGCCGACTTTGCCCAATCGCGGACCCTCTCCATGAACCGGAAGCGATCAGCCGCCGGGTACTGCTCCGAGCCTGATCCGCGCAGCGATAGCGCAGCGAAGCTGACGATGAAAGTGACCGCCAGACAGATCAGGACGCCGGCGCCGAGCAACAGACCGAACTCGGCGACCAGCGGAAACGGTGAGAGCAGCAGCGAAGCGAAGCCGAAGGCGGTGGCCAGACAGGCCGTGGCGATCATCGGCATGCCCATCTGACCCACCGTGCGCGCCGCGCTGGCGGGATCCTGATCCCTGACCTCGTCGTAGCGGGCCTGGATCTGGACCGCATAGTCGACGGTCAACCCGATCAGGATCGGTGAGGCTCCGAGCGCCGCCAGCGATATCTGGCCTCCGGCAAGGCGCAGTACCCCGGCCGCGATCAGCACCGAGGCCACCGCGGAAGCCAGCGGCAGCAGCCGCCAGACCGAACCGAAGATCAGGGACAGGGCGATCGACATCAGGACCAGCGCCACCGCCGCGAGGATCATCACGCCGACCTGGAATGAGTTGCCGAGACCCTCGAAGACCGTTGGCGAGCCGGAGACGATGTAAGGACCGGTTGAGATCTGTGTGGCCTCGTCTGCGGCGGCGGTCCGGATCAGCTCGATCGCCTCGCGGCGCTCGGCCTCGCTCAGATCCGAGCGCAGCCGAAGCAGGATCTGGGCGCTCTGATCGTTGGGGAACAGGTAAGAAAGCCTCGCCTTCGGTCCTGAGCGGAAGCCCTGCGGTCCGAATACGACCCGCCGGATGAAGTTCGGATCGTCGAGAGTGGGTGGCTCGATCAACCCGTACTGGGCAATCACCCGCGCAGCGAGCGCCAGGATCGCGCGGCGCTCAGCCGCATTCTCAGGCGTGTCGGGCAGATTGTTCAGCTTGTTCAGCTGCTCCCGGTAAACCGCGCCGATGCCGGCCGCTGCGCGGCCGAGGAAGGTCGCCGGCCCGACCATCACCTGGACCGGGTCGAAGTCCGAGAGTCGCTTGCAGGTGGCAAACAGCTCTCCCCTGCCCCGCTTTATGTCACCCGAGACGCAGGTCTCAAGCACGCTCATCGCCTCAAGGTTGTCTCTGGTCAAAAGCTCCTGGAGATCACCCCGGGCGAGGATCACCACCGGGTCGGTGCCGAAAGACTGCTCAGCGCGCTCGGTCGCCCGATAGCCCTCGGTGCTGGTGTCAAACAGGGCGTCGGTAACCGGCTGAACGGTCATCGAGGAGATCCCGACGCCCGCGGCAATGACCAGCACCGCCAGCAGGCTCAGAACCGGCCAGGGACGGCGCGCCGCGGCCGCGGCCGCCGCGCCGAAAAAGCCCGAGGGGCTCAATCCATTGCGAGCGGACCGGTTACGTCAGCCCGGAGGAACTGGTGCACGAACTCGTTCTTGGACTCGAACAGCTCGTCCTTGGGACCGCTCTCGACGATCTTGCCCTTCCACAGAACGGCGATGAAATCAGCAATCCGGCGTGCGGTACCGAGGTCGTGGCTGATCACCAGGTAACAGCCGCCGCTCTCGGCGTGGACCTCCTTGATCAGCTCGCAGAGAAGCGCCGTGCGGACAGGGTCGAGACCGGAGTCGGGCTCGTCGAACATCACGATCTCGGGGTCGAGTACCAGCGCGCGGGCGAAACCGGCGCGCTTTCTCATGCCGCCCGAGAGTTCGTTCGGCATCTTGTAGTGGGCCTCGCCGAGGCCGACTTCGCGCAGCCGCCGGGTGACGATGTCCTCGATCTCCTCCTCGCCGCGGTCAGTGTGCTGGCGCAGCGGAAAGGCGACGTTGTCGAAAATGTTCATCGAGCCGAACAGGGCACCGTCCTGGAACAGCAGGCCGAACTTCTTGCGCATATCGAACAGGTCGTCATCGCTGAGCTCGGGAACCGAGTCGCCCTTGACGAGCACGTCACCGGAATCCGGGTAAAGCAGGCCGACGATGTGCTTGATCAGCACGCTCTTGCCGGTGCCCGACGGGCCGAGCACCATCGAGATCTGGTCGTCGGGAAGGTCGAGGTTCAGCCCGTTCAGGATCCGGGTGCGGCCAAACTGCTTGACCACGTTCTTGATCTCGATCGCGGCAGTACCACCGGCGGCGATCTTTGCGCCCGTATGCCACTTGTAGGGGTCCGTGTCGCCGGGTCCGACCCCGGGCAGGAGGAAGTCGCGTCCGAGCACCGCACCGTCAGCGGCTACGAACTGGTCCGGCTCGGGCTCCTTCGATACGGCGATACGGGAGTTTGACTCCTGGTCGATCTGCGTCTCTATCTCCCCGCGGTCAGGATCCGGATCGCGCGGAGAGGCATCGACTTCGTCCCCGGCCTCGACTTCTTCGGCCAGCTCTGAGGACGGGCCTACGTTTTCGACCGCTGCCTCGACCTCGGGAGAATCGATCGGAGTCTCTTCACTGTCGCCAGATTCGTTGATCGGACCTTCGCTGCTCACGCTGTCAACCTCCTATCGGGGCTCTCGGATTCGCGCCCCAGAAAACCAGGGTTCCCAACATACCGATGATGTGCACCAACACAATGTTGAGCACCATCGACTTCGCCGTAGCCGTACCCACCCCCACTGGTCCACCGGAGGCCGTATAGCCGTAGTAGCAGCCGACCAGCACGATCACAGTAGCCATGGTCATCGCTTTGATCATCGAGAAGAGCACGTCGGGAGGGTTCTGGAACTGCCAGAAGATCAACAGGTAACCACCCGATGAGACGTCGCCGATCTGTTCTACGACGGCGATGTAGGAGGCGATGTAGCCGACGCCGATCGCCGCCATGTACATGAACGGGAGGGTCATCCAGGCGCCCAGCAGACGGGTCGCAGCCAGGAAGGTGACCGGCGGTACGCCCATGACCTCGAGCGCGTCGATCTCGTCCGAGATCCGCATCGCGCCGAGCTCGGCAACGATTCCGGTGCCGACCTTGGCGGCCATCATGTAACCGAAGGCGTACGGAATCGCCTCGCGCAGATCACACCAGGCGGCGAACACACCGGCGTAGGCCGGAGCACCAACGGAGCGGTTGAAGTACGCCCCCTCGATACCGCAGGTCAGGCCGATCGTGAATACCAGCCCGAAGATCACCAGAGTGGAGCCGAGAATCAGGATGCCGGCCTGGTTCAGCGCTTCGCCGAAGTACCGCGTCACCCGGCCGCTGAAGACCTGCCCGATGACCATGGCGCAGAACCTGGAGATCTCGCCCACGGACTCGATCCAGTTTCGCGGAACTGTCAGCCAGCCGGCACCCATTACTTGATCGTCTGAAGCTGCGGGTTGGTGGCGAGCATGGCCTGGGTGAATACGTAGTTGAAGGCGAATACGCCCAGCAGGGAGATCACGACGGCCTCGTTGACAGCCCGGCCGACGCCGGCCGCACCACCGGTGGCGGTCATGCCCTTGTAACAGCAGACGATTGCGATGATCGCGCCGAACAGGGTCGTCTTGGTCATCGAGAAGAAGAGCTCGGTGGTCGAAGCGTTGGAGAAGAGCGTGCCGAAGAACCCTCCTAGCGGCTGGCGGTAGAGCAGCTCCGCTCCGACACCGCCGGCGATTCCGAAGAGCAGAGCGAAGATGTTGAGCAGGCCGGTGAGGATCATCAGCGAGAGGAAACGCGGCACAACCAGGTTCTTGATCGGATCAACGCCGAGGACCTGCAGGGCGTCGAGCTCCTCGCGGATCTTTCGCGCGCCGAGGTCGGCGGTGATCGCGGTGCCGGCGACGCCGGCGACCACAACTGCGGTCACGAACGGGGCGAACTCGCGGATCGAGGCCAGGACGAAGAAGCCACCGAGACGGTCGAGCGCGCCGAACAGGGAAAGGAAGTTGGCCGCCTGGAGGCCGGGGGCGCCGAAACCGAAGGCGATGGTCGAGATCAGCATCGGGAACCAGCAGAGCTGAAGCGCGAAGAGAAACTGTCCGATGAATTCATTGCCGTAGGGGTAAGGCGCCCTGACCGCGGACAGCAGCGTACGCCCGGTGAGAATCATCATCTCGCCGATCTCTGTGAAAAAATCCGTGGCGGGCGCGAAAGCCCTGTTTGCGGCTGCTCTGACCATCTCTCCCGGGCGGCTTTGGATCACTGATGTTCCTGCTTCCGCCTTGGCCGCGAGTCTATGCGATCGGGCGGCGTCTGTGACTGTCAGCACACGCGTGGTATGTTCAGCCCGCCTTGCGGGAGACGAGCCGACATCTCAGCCGCGCCATCGTCACGGCTCTGGGCGTGGCGATACTGGCGGCCGCCTTCTCGGCATGTGGCGGAGAAAGCGCCGGGCAGTTCGCCAACGAAACCCCCGGTGAGTATCCGGTCGAGGTGGTCGGCGCGGAGTTCAAGCCGCTCCAGACTGTCGCCCGCACCTACGAAATGAACATCGAGGTGCGCAACACAGGTGACGAGACGATCCCGGCGCTCAATACGACGATCGACCTGCCCGGTAGAGACTCGACCCTGGCCTTCGCCTACCGCACACCGCAGAAGGGCGTGGCCCAGCCCCAGCGTCCGGTCTGGGTGCTCGAGGAGGGCTATCCCAAGCTCGCCGGAACCGAGGGCCGCGGCGGCGCCGGCAACGCGAACAGGCGCACATTCAACTTCGGCGAACTGCCACCAGGCGAGACGGCCGACATGGTCTGGAGGCTGACCGCGGTCACCGGCGGCACGTACAGGCTGCGCTGGCAGCTCTCGGCCGGCCTCGGCCTCGACACATCCGCGGTCGATGCCGCAGGCGGGCAGCCCACCGGAATCCTGCCGGTCAGAATCAGCAGCAAGGCCAGGCTCACCGAGATTGACGAAAAGGGCAATGTCGTACCATTGGATCCGGCCCAGCAGCGGGCATTGGAGCTGCAGGAAGCAAACTGACGGAAGGTTCCTCGTGTCGGATCACGGGAATGAAGGCGCAGGCAGGGGCGCCTCGAGACTGACTTGGACAGCAAGGCGGATGCGCTCCCGCGTGTTCTTTGCGCCGCTCTGCGCACTCGCCCTGGTCGGCTCCGGCCTCGGTGCCACGGCCTGCGCCAGCGGCCAGACCACCCCGGGGGGCGGTTCAAACGAAACCGGCCCGTCGGTCGGCAAAGCCCCCTCGGGTGCCTCCGCCTCGGGCGCCAGTCCCCGCCTGAGAAAGGTCGCCGATTTCAGCGCGCCGGTCGAGGTAAAGGCCGCGCCGGGCTTTCCGCGCCTCATGTTCGTGGTCGAGCAGGAGGGCAGGGTCATGGTGATCCGCCGCGGCCGAAAGCTGTCGAAGCCCTTCCTCGACATTCGCTCCCGGGTCCAGTACGGCGGCGAACAGGGCCTGCTTTCGATCGGCTTCCCTCCGAATTACAGGAAGTCGAAGCTCTTCTACGTCTACTACACAGACGGCAACGGGGACATCAAGGTGGACGAATTCCGGAGAACGAGCGCGGTGAAGGCGGCCCGGGGTTCAAGGCGAGGGGTGATCACCATCCCCCACCGTTCGAACTCGAACCACAACGGCGGCCAGCTTCAGTTCTTCGGCAGCAGCCTCTACTTCGGAACCGGTGACGGCGGCGGCTCGGGAGACACAGAGGGCAATGCCCAGAACCTGAATTCGCTCCTTGGCAAAATGATCCGGATCAACCCCCGGCGGAGCAACGGCCGTCCCTATTCCGTCCCTGCGTCAAATCCGTTCGTCGGTCGCCCCGGGCGCGACGAGATTTACTCCTACGGGCTGCGCAACCCGTTCCGCTGGTCCTTCATTCAACGGTCGGGCAAGCCCCTGATCGCGATCGCCGACGTCGGCCAGAGCGAGTTCGAAGAGATCAACATGCTCACGGTCGGCGCTGCGCGCGGGGCCAACTTCGGCTGGAACCGTTTCGAAGGCTTCAGCGAGTTTAATCCGCCGGTCCCGGACGGAACACGCAAGCCATCCCTGGTGCTGCCCCATTCGCAGAGCTACTGCTCTGTGATCGGCGGGGTCGTGGTTCGTGACCCCAAAGTCCCCGCATTGCGCGGACGCTACCTGTTCACGGACTTCTGCAAGACCGCGATACGCAGCTTCAAGCCGCGCACCGGCCGGGTTGGCAGCACCCAGCCGACCGGCGTTTCCGCACAGCAGGTTTCGTCTTTCGCCGAGGGTGCCGGCCGACGGGTCTGGCTGACTTCCCTTACCGGCCCGGTCTACAGGCTGATTCAGTGAATTCGCTACTCCAGGGGCGACGTCTCCCGGGGTGGCCGCTCGCGACGCTTGCGCTGTTCCTGCTGTCCGGACTCGGTGCGGCCGATGCCCGGGCTGCGGTGGTGCCCGCTATCAAGAAGGTTGCTGACGTCCAGAGCCCGACCCGTCTGACCTTCGCTCCGGGGTCGAAGCGGGTCATCTTCGTGACTGAGCGGAGTGGTCGCATCCGGGTGATCCGAAAAGGTCGGCTGCTGCGCCGACCGTTCCTGGATATGCGCAGACTTGTTGTCTCCGACTGGATCGAACAGGGCCTGCTGGGAATCGCCTTTCCACCCGACTACCGGAAGACAGGCCTCTACTTCGTCCACTACACGGACCTCAACGGGGACATCCGGATTGACCGGTTCAGGCGGAACCCGAAGAAGCCGCTGACCACACTGCGGGCGAGCCGCAGGACCGTGCTCCGGATTCCCGACGTAGCCGAAGGTGGCGGACACAACGGCGGGGAGATGCGCTTTCTGGGCCGGTACCTCTACGTTGCGACCGGCGACGGCAACAACCCGGGTGACGCGCTGAATCTCGCCCAGGATCTTGAGAGCCTGCGTGGAAAGATCCTGCGGATCGACCCTCGCCCCAACCGTGCCACGGGCCGCGCCTACAGGATCCCCCGGGGGAATCCGTTCGCTGATTCGCCCGGGCGTGACGAAATCTTCGCCTACGGCCTGCGCAACCCCCACAGCTTCGCCTTCCACAGCCCGGCCGGCGGCAGAGTCCAGATGGTGATCAGCGACGTCGGCCAGGGCCGCTTCGAAGAGGTCAACTACCTGCCCCTGTCGGAAGCGCGCGGTGCCAACTTCGGCTGGAAGGCTTACGAGGGCCTGGCCGACTACAACTGCGGGCCCGAGAAGTGTCCTTTCGGTGGTCCACCCGAGCTCGCCGGTCCGGTCACCTGGCCTCAACTGGTCTACCCGCATGAAGAGGGCTGCGCGGTGATCGGGGGCCCGATCATCTCGGACCCGGCACTGAGGGGCCTGACCGGCCGGTTGATCTACGGCGACTTCTGCACCAATGACGTGAAGACGGTCGCAGCGGGCCCCGGGACGCTCTCGGAACAACGCCCGCTCGGGGCCTACCTGCCCCCCGGGCCCGACGCCTTTGCTGCGCTGAACGGGATCGGAGAGGACGGCTGGGGGCGGATCTACCTCTTGACGAACAAGCATCACGTTTACCGCCTGGTCCCGCGCAGTACGCTGCGCAAATGAGCACGCTCGGATCAGACACCGAAAGCACCGACCAGCAGACGATCGTCGTCAGGAACCCGGCTGACGGAGCGACCGTCGCCGTGGTCGATGTCGCAACCCCGGAGCAGGTCGCCGAGACGGTCGCCCGGGTACGAGCCAATCAGCCTGAGTGGGAGCGGATCGGCTTTGCCGAGCGGGCCAGGTGGCTCGCCAGACTTCGCGACTGGCTGCTGGAAAACAACGAAATGATCGCCGACGTCATGCAGGCCGAGACCGGCAAGGTCCGGGCCGAGGCCGGCAACGAGACCTTCTACCTGGCCGACCAGATCAACTTCTACGGCAACAACGCCCGCCGCTTCGCCGGCGAGGAACGGGTTCTGGGCCACTCGCTGCTGACGATCAGCCGCAAGCTGCGCATCCAGTACCGGCCGTATCCGGTGGTCGGCCTGATCAGCCCCTGGAACTTCCCGCTTGTCCTTTCGCTCGGCGACGCGATACCGGCGCTGATGGCCGGTGCGGCGGTGGTCATGAAGCCGTCCGAGTTCACCCCGCTGGCAATCGAAAAGATCGTCGATGCCTGGCGCGACGAGATCGGCGGGCCGGACGTGATCGCGGTGGTTCAGGGTGAGGCTGAGACCGCGACCGCCCTGGTCGACGAGGCCGACTACCTCGGCTTCACCGGTTCCGACCGCGTCGGCAAACTGGTCATGGCCCGCGCCGCCGAGACCCTGACCCCGGTCAGCCTCGAACTCGGAGGCAAGGACCCGATGGTGGTCATGGACGGCGCCAACATCGAGCGAGCCGCCAGGGCTGCAGCCTGGGGCGGCATGATGAACTCAGGCCAGATCTGCATGTCGGTCGAGCGGATCTATGTCGAGGAGCCGGTCTACGACGAGTTCGTGGGCAAGCTGACCGATCGGGTGAAGGAGCTCCGCCAGGGGCCTGACGGTCCCGGGTTCTCCAGCGAGATCGGCGCGATGACCTCGCCCAGCCAGCTCAGCCTCGTCGCCGGACAGGTTTCCGAGGCGATCGAGCACGGCGCCCGCGCGCTGACCGGTGGTCGTCCCGCCGACCGCCCCGGCGACTACTTCGAACCGACTGTGCTGGTTGACGTGGACCACTCGATGCGCGTCATGCGCGACGAGACCTTCGGCCCGGTTGTCGGCGTGATGAAGGTCAGGGACACCGAAGAGGCAGTGCGTCTGGCCAACGACACCCGCTACGGACTCTCGGCCACCGTCTTCGGACCGAAGCGCAAGGCCGAGCAGGTCGCTCGCCGGATCGAATGCGGCGGGGTCAACGTCAATGACGTCATTACCAACGCGATGGTTCCGGGGGTGCCGATGGGCGGCTGGCATCAGTCCGGGATCGGCAACCGAAACGGCAAGACCGGCATCCGAAAGTACTGCCGCTCGGAGGCGATCGTCTCCGCCCGGGTCCAGTTCCTGCCGGAGCCCTTCTGGTTCCCCTACACCCCGGAGCGCCGCCAGATCACCGACCGCCTGACCCGCTTCGTCAACGCCCGCGGGATCAGGAACCGGCTCGGCCTCTGACCGGTCGGTCCGGCGCTACCAGCCCTGGGCACCGGCGACGAAATGCTCCGGGTCGGCCGCCCCCCAGTGGCCGGCCCAGGATTCCGGTCCACCGTCGAGCAGCTCACCTTCGTCGAGCCACTCGTAGATTTCGGCGAATGAGCCGACCTCGACTTCGTTGATTCGCCGCATCATGTGGTGCGGGGTGAACTCGCCTGGATGATCCAGCCCCTGCGCGGCGGCCAGCGTCCGCAGGCTTCCGACCGTCGCCCGCTGGTAGTTGAAGCAGCGTTCTGCGCTGCGCTCGACGATCAGCGCCCGAACCCGTGAGGGGTCCTGCGTCGCGACCCCTACCGGGCAGGTGTCGAGGTGGCATTTCCGGCTCTGGATGCAGCCGATCGCCATCATCATCGAGCGGGCGGCGTTGGTGTAGTCCGCGCCGAGCGCCAGCAGGCGGGCGATGTCGAATCCGGTTGAAACCTTGCCGCTGGCGCCGATCTTAATCTGCCGTCGAAGGCCCGACCCGACCAGCGCGTTGTGAACGGCAAGCAGACCCTCGCGCAGCGGCATGCCGACGTGGTCCGAGAACTCCAGCGGTGCCGCGCCGGTTCCACCCTCGGATCCGTCAACGACGATGAAGTCAGGCGTAATCCCGGTGAGCAGCATCGCCTTGACGGTCGCCAGCAGTTCGATCCGGGAGCCGACGCAGAGCTTGAAACCGGTCGGCTTGCCGCCTGAAAGGTCGCGCAGCCGGGCGACGAACTCCAGCAGACCGACCGGGCTGTCGAACTCCGTATGCGCGGGCGGCGAAGCACAGCGTTCACCCACAGGTATGGCGCGCACCTCGGCGATCTCGGCCGTGACCTTGGCGGCCGGCATGACACCGCCCCTGCCCGGCTTGGCCCCCTGAGAAAGCTTGATGTTGATCGCCTTGACCTGCGGATCCGATGCCTTGTCCCTGAACACGGCTTCATCGAATCCCGCGTCGGGGGTCCGGCAACCGAAGTAGGAACTGCCTATCTCCCAGATCAGGTCTCCCCCGTTCCGGTGGTAACGGGAAATGCCTCCCTCGCCCGTGTCATGGGCGAAGCCACCTCGCGCCGCACCGAGGTTGAGCGCCTCGATCGCCCTCGAGCTGAGCGCTCCGAAACTCATCGCCGAGACGTTGAGCAACGCCATGTCATACGGCTGTGAGCACTGTTCGCCACCCACCTTCACCCTGGGCGCCGGTGTGTCCGGTGGATTCCTGGCCGCAAGAGAGTGGGTCATCCACTCGTATCCCTCGACCCGGACGTCGCGCTCGCTCCCGAAGCCGACCTCGTCGTTCGTGGCCTTTGCGCGACCGTAGATCACACTGCGGACCGTCCGCGGATACGGCGTACCTTCGGTGTCCGGCTCGACGAAGTACTGCTGGATCTCCGGCCGGATCTCTTCGAAGAGGAACCGGAAGTGACCGAGGATCGGGTAGTTGCGAAGCAGCGGGTGCCGGGTCTGGAAGAAGCCGAAGACGCCGAGCACGAAGAGAACCGTCAGTGGCACCGCCGCGATCAGCCACCAGGCGGAGTGCAGAACGACCAGAGCGATCGCCACCGCGGCCGCGGCAAGGGTCCCCAGCGCGGGCAGGTATCTCAAGGGCAATGCGGGCACGCTCAGGGACCGGTGGTGCCGGTCGGTCCGGTGACACCCGTGGCGCCGGGCCGGACGATCACCGTGCTGCCGTCCTCGAGCCGATAGAGCGTTCCGACGGGCTCACCGCGTCCGACTACCTCCTGTCCGGGCTGAAGCTCTATCTGGTTGACGCTGTCCTGCGGATTGGTGATGATCGCATTCTCCGGCACGGTTGCCTTCTGGTCAAGCGGCTGGGTCAGCGCCGAGGTGAGGTCGAGCGAAGAGAGCGCCGCCAGCAGGAAGGCGACCGAGAGCACAATGCCGATGTCAAACAGGTTGACCAGGCCGTCAAGAGGATCGCCGGCCCGGTCCTGGCGGTTGCGGGCCCGTGCCGCCACCTTGCTGCCGACCGGCCTCACGGATTGCCCATCGAGATGGTTGTGCTGCCGCCGTGCTCGGTTGCGGAGGGTGTCACATCGACCACCATCCGGTCGGGCGAAAGCTGCGCCGCCGCGAACTCGACGTCGGAGAAGTCCTGGGCGTAGATCCGATCGCGGACCAGCGATACGGAAAAGGCGATCGCGCCGGTCAGCAGGCCGACCACGGTCACACCGAAGGCGACCCGCAGATTGTCGGTCAGCTCGGTCACGTTGCCGTCGGCCAGCCCGGCCAATGCCGGAGAAAGCGGGATCAAGGTGCCCATCAGCCCCAGAGCCGGGCCGAAGCGAACCAGCATGCGGGTCCGCTCCAGACGCTTGAGCGAGCGATAGTCGTAGTCGGCCATTCTCTTGGCGATCCGGTTCTCGGCGTCAGGCAGGCGGCGCTGCATGACGATCGCTTCCATTGCCTCGAGCATCTGGCGGTTCCAGGAAACCGTGGAGAGGCTCGAAACCGCGCCGAAGTCATCGCCGACCGCGATCTCGGCAGCCGCCTGCTCGACCGCACCTTCGAGCGAGCCGATCGAGCGCCAGCGCCGACGCCAGATCTCGCCGAACAGGATCCCCGTCTCGACGATCGCCCAGGCCAACCCGAGGATCGCCGCGACCAGCACCGGCCACAGCAGGGCTTCTGAAATTGAGAATAGGAAGTCTTCGATCCGCAAAACGAAGGGTCGAGTCTAGCCCCCGACCGTTCCAGCAAAGCCGTACGCTCGGCTGGTGAAAGCAGGCATCGACGCCCACATCGGCCGGATCACGGCCGCAGAGGCCGACGGGATGCGGCTGCTGGTCCAGCGCCGGGCCGAGCCCGGCGACGCCTGGTTTCCGGTTTCGGAGCTGCTGGAGAGCGACGGTGCGCCTGCCGTGCTGCTGTCGCGCATACGGGGCATGAGCGAGGTTCCTGCTGATCACATCCGGGCCGAGTGGCTGTTTGAAAGCTACGTGCGGGTGCTGGGCGAGTTGGGTGCGGCGTTCCTCCTCTCGGTCGGGAGACTGCCGAAACTCTCCCCGTCCAATCTGCTGATGGCGAGCCGAGACGGCTTGATCGCCGGGGTCGCGCTCCGTTCCGGGCTCATGGACGAATCTGTGCCCGGTGGCGGCGCGGGGAGTGACTACTCGCCGGCAGAGTCGCTTCGCGATTCGCTGGTCGAGCTGATCGGTCCCTTTGCGGCCTGGTTCGACCGCCACGGTCTGCGGCCGGAGAAGACACTCTGGATGTCTGCTGCCGACCGGATCGCCGAGGCGACGCTCTGGGCCGGTCGGGCCCTCGGTGAAAGTGACGCCGCGGAGGATCTGCTCGCAGAGCTGCTCAGTGAGCCGGGAAGGCTGAACATCGAGCTTGAGACGCTGGTCGACCCGCGCGGGATCGAGCGCCACAAGCGAGTCACCTGCTGCCTGGCTTACCGCGCGGCCGGCGGTTCGCTCTGCTTTGCCTGTCCGATCGCCCGCTGAGGATCAGCCGCGGCCGGTGGCCATGCCGGCCAGCTTCCTGACTGTGTTCATGTTGCGCGCGGTCGCGAGTCCGAAGCCGCTGCCGAAGCTCAGCTTCGACTCCCCCTGGCCCTGGGGGTAGTGGATGAAAACCTCGGAGGCCGCGGGTTGCATCACCTCGTCCCCCAACCCGCTCACGGAGGCCTCGAGGTCATGCGGCGGCTTGTGGTCCAGAAAGAGCGCTACAACCCGGTTGCCCGGCTGATCCGGAAAGGGGTTCGCCTCAACCAGATCAACCATCTCCCGCGCCGTCCTGATCAGTACACCCACTTCCCGCCCCGCATAGGCCTCAAGTCGCTTCTCCAGAACGTCCCTGGCCCGGTCCGGGCTGTCGCCGGTCTCGAAGACGACGTTGCCGCTGGCGATGTAGGTGCGGACCGACTCGAAGCCGGCCTCCTCGCACATCAGCTTCAGTTCCTTCATCGGCAGTTTGCCGGTCCCGCCGACGTTGACCGCCCGGAGCAGGGCTACGAGGGTGCTCACGTCCAGTCTCCGGGCAATTCGAACTCGCGAGTCGACCTGTCCGGACGCTGGTGGGCGTCGTAATGGCCGAGGATCGCCTCGGTCGTTTCGCCGTCAATTCCGATCCTCTCCCGAAGGGTCTCCGCGAAGTCGGACATCGCCATGCGCAGCATCTCGCCACGAACCCTCAGGGCCTGTGGACGGGATTCCCCGGCAGCTTCCTCGACGAGTCCCGCCAGATACGGCATCAGCCGCGAGAGGGCCTTGTCTTCGTCCTCCGAGCGGAAGTGGATGGTGATCGGGAAGTGGATCAGGTTGCGACGGGTCGTGATCAGCTTCTCGCTGAATGAGGCCAGCAGCCGCTCGAGCAGGTCCGGGTCGGCATCGGCCAGCTTCTCCCCGAAGCGCTCCTCCGCCCTGCGGCTGAGCTGAACTTCGTGTGCGAAGGCATCCCGTTGCGAGATTGCGCTGTAGATGGAGATCAGCCAGGAGACGCTTGCGGTCACCAGGCTGAGGCCGAACAGGGTTTCGATCGGACCGAGGAGGCGCAGCACGGAGGCCTCAGGCGAAATGTCTCCGTAACCGAGGCTTGTCAGGTTGACCAGGGAGATGTAGAGGGCATCACCAAACCCCGCATGGTCCGCCGGTGCCAGACCCGGGGCAAAGGAGAAGCCCTCCGGCAGATACGGGAAGAAGATCAGGGCCCAGCCGACGATCAGCAGCGCCGCCCAGCTCGCGACCACCACTACGTAGCCGATCGGCCCGATCAGCACGGTCGCCGAGGCGAAGCGTGGTGAGAGGCGATGGCCTGCCCGGGAGACCAGTCCGACCACATGGTGCCCGATGTATCCGCGGCCGAGCGGATGGAAAAGGGTCGCGAAGATGTCATGCAGGGTGACAAGGATCACCGCCGCCCCGGCGAAGATCCAGATCAGATCCATGGTGGAGTCCTCATCTCCCGGCCAGCCTACAGACGGAGATCGGGCGCTCGGCAGCGAAGGCCGTCTTTCCCCGGCCGGTCGCATCAGGAATCAGTCCCGGTACCCTGCTGTGATGCCCGAACGCAACTACCTGAGCGCTATCGCCGACCGGATCGTCGTCTTTGACGGCGGCATGGGCGCGACGCTGGAAGAGGTCGACCTGACCCCCGAGGACTACGGCGGGCTGGCCGGCAAGTGCCACGAGGCGCTGGTGCTGAACCGCCCGGACGTAATCCAGGGTGTGCACGAGTCGATGCTGGAAGCCGGCGCAGACGTGGTCGAAACCGACTCCTTCCAGGCCTCCCGGATCAAGCTCGAGGAATGGGGACTGGCCGAACACACGGTCGAGATCAACGTGAAGGCAGCCGAGATCGCGCGCGCGGCTGCCGGTCCCGACCGCTTCGTCGCGGGTTCGATCGGACCGACCGGATACCTGCCGGCCTCCGACGACGCGACCCTCGGTCAGATCCGCTTCCCCGAGCTGGTCGAGGTCTTCACCGAACAGGTGGCCGGCCTGGTCACCGGCGGGTCGACCTGGTCATGATCGAGACGGTCCAGGACATCCTCGAGGCCAAGGCGGCGATCTTCGGCGCTCGCGCAGCCTTCGAGCAGACCGGCCGCGCAGTGCCGATCCAGGTCTCGGTCTCGCTGCTGCCGAACGGCGGCAAGATGCTGCTCGGAACCGACATCTCGGCCGTGCTGACCACGCTCGAGGCGCTGCGGGTGGACGTGATCGGACTCAACTGCTCGACCGGTCCGGACGACATGCGCGACGCGATCCGCTACCTCGGGGAACACTCGACCGTGCCGATCCACTGCATCCCGAATGCCGGACTGCCACTTCAGGGTCCCGACGGCGAGACGATCTTTCCCGAGAAGCCCGGCCCGCTGGCCGAGGCGCTCGGTGAGTTCGTCGAAAAGCACGGCGTCGGCGTGGTCGGCGGCTGCTGCGGCACCACGCCCGAACACATCCGGGCGATCGCCGAACGGGTGCGCGGCATCTCCCCCCGCCCTCGCCCCGCGCCGGGCGAAACCATGGTCTCTTCGATGATGACCGCGACGGCGCTGGCTCAGGAGCCGCGCCCGACGCTGGTCGGCGAGAGGGTCAACTCGCAGGGCTCGCGCCGGGCCAAGGAACTGCTGCTGGCCGACGACTACGACACGCTCAACCAGGTCGCCGAAGACCAGGTCGACGGGCGGCGCCCATGTGCTTGACGTCTGCGTCGCGCTGGTCGAGCGGGCCGACGAAGACGAGCAGATGCGCGAGGTCGTCAAGCGCATCTCGCTGACCCAGCCCGCCCCGATTCAGATCGACTCGACCGAGCCCGAGGTGATCCGGACCGCGCTCGAGCAGATCCCCGGCCGGGCGATCGTCAACTCGGTCAACCTCGAGGCCGGGCGCGACAAGCTCGACACAGTGGTGCCGATCGCCAGAGCCCACGGCGCCGCCCTGATCGCGCTGACCATCGACGAGGTCGGCATGGCCAAGACGGCCGAGCGCAAGCTGGAAATCGCCCGGCGAATCACCGATCTGGTCTGCGGCGAGCACGGGCTGGAGCCCGAGGCGCTGATCTTCGATGCGCTCACCTTCACCCTGACCACCGGCGACGAGGAGTGGCGTCCGTCAGCGGTCGAGACGATCGAGGGCATCCGGCTGATCAAGAAGGAGATTCCCGGGGTCAAAACCTCGCTGGGTGTCTCCAACGTCTCCTTCGGCGTCGGCCAGCCCGCCCGGGCGGTCCTGAACTCGGTCTTCCTCCACCACTGCGTCGAAGCCGGGCTGGACCTGGCGATGGTCAACCCGAACCACATCAAGCCTTACGGCGAGATCCCCGACAACGAGCGGGAACTGACCGACGACCTGGTCTTCAACCGGCGCGAGGACGCGCTGGAGAGGTTCATCGGGCACTTCGAATCCAAGGGCGAAGAGGCCGAAGAGGAAAAGGAAGATGCGACCGCCGGGATGGAGCCGGAAGAGGCGCTCCACTTCCACATCCTGCGACGCCGCAAGGAAGGCGTCGAAGACTGGATCGACGCCTCGGTCGAGAAGATCGGCGCGGTGCCGACGCTCAACGAAGTGCTGCTGCCGGCGATGAAGGAGGTCGGCGACAAGTTCGGCGCCGGCGAGCTGATTCTGCCGTTCGTACTGCAGTCGGCCGAGGTGATGAAGAAGGCGGTGAACCGCCTGGAGAACTACCTCGACCGGATCGAAGGCCACACCAAGGGCAAGGTCGTGATCGCGACCGTTTTCGGCGACGTCCACGACATCGGCAAGTCACTGGTCAACACGATCCTGACCAACAACGGCTACACCGTGATCGACCTTGGCAAGCAGGTCCCGGTCGATACGATCATCGACGCCGCGGTAGAGCACGATGCCGATGCGATCGGACTCTCGGCCCTGCTGGTCTCCACCTCGAAACAGATGCCGATCGCGATCCGGGAACTCCACGAGCGCGGCCACGACTTCCCGGTCCTGATCGGCGGCGCCGCGATCAACCGCGACTTCGGCCGACGGGTGCTCTACCCGATGGGCAAGGAGTCGGACGAGATCTACGAACCCGGCGTCATCTACTGCAAGGACGCCTTCCAGGGCCTCGACACAATGGACGCGCTGGTTGAGCCGGAGCCACGGGCAGCGCTGCTGGAGAAGCTCCGCGGCGAGGCCGAGACCTTCCGCAACAAGCCGGTCGTGGTCGACGACGGCCCGCCGGTGACCGATGCTTCGGTCCGCTCGGCAGCCGACCCGGATGCGCCGATCCCGGAGCCGCCGTTCTGGGGAAGCCGCGAGATCCCGGTCGAGATCGACCACATCTTCAACCACCTCGACCTCCACGTTCTGTTCAAGCTCCACTGGGGCGGTCGCGGGGTCAAGGGCGAAGAGTGGGAGAAGCTGGTCGGTGAGGACTTCCGCCCGCGCCTGGAGCGCATGTGGGCCGAGCAGGACTACCTCCACCCGAAGGCGATCCTGGGCTACTTCCCCTGCAACGCCGACGGCAACGACCTGGTGATCTTCGACCCCGAAGACCGGGACCGGGAGATCAACCGCCTGGTCTTCCCCCGCCAGCCGAAGCACGACCGGATATGTCTGGCCGACTTCTACCGGCCGCTGGGCGACGACGGAGTGCGTGACGTGGTCGCCCTTCAGGGCGTGACCGTCGGGCTCCGATGTGACCGACCTGATGGACAAACTCGAAGCAGACGGCGAGTTCGCCGAGCAGCTCTTCACTCACGGTCTCGGTGTCCAGTCGGCCGAGGGCCTGGCCGAATGGCTCCATCAGGAGGTCCGCTCTGAACTCGGCATCGGCCCGGCCCAGGGTCGTCGCTACTCATGGGGCTACCCGGCCTGCCCCGAGCAGTCCGAGCACACAAAGGTCTGGGACCTGCTCGACCTGAACCGGATCGGCATGTACCTCTCCGACGGCTACGCGGTCATGCCCGAGCAGTCAACCGTGGCGATCATCAGCCACCACCCCCAGGCGGTCTACTTCGGAATGCGCTCCGGCTTCATCCCCAAGGACGGCCCATCCAACGACGAGGTAATCGCCCTCTCCGACCGCAGCGCCAGCCCCCCGGACGAGGACCCGGAAGAGCGCTCCGATCGAGGCCGAGTCCGCCGGCTGAGTGACGAGTGATTTCCGGCAAGTTGCGCCGGCTGAGTGACGAGTGGTTTCCGGCAAGTTCCGTCGGCTATTGCCCAATGGTCCGCTGCCCGACGGGCGGCGGCTGTGCGAGGGCCAACCCGGTCGGCAAGCGTAGACGGTCTTCCTGTCTATTTCGGGCTTTTCGTCTACGCTTGCGCCGATTTCGCATGCGGCCGGTCGAGCTGCCACGGAAGCAGTTCCGGCATCAGGCCACAGTCAAGCCGGCCCGATGGGAGGTTGTGAAGTTCGAACTCACCTGTCCGCACCCTGGTCGTTCGCCGGACCACCGGGCTTTCGGCCGAACATGACCGCGTAGCCGCGATCCTTGAACAGGCAGTCGACGTCTTCGAAGCCCGCCTCAGACAGCCACTCGAGCTGATCGGGCAGCGGGCTGAGGTGGTCGGCGGTCATGCGGTCCTTGGCGGCGGCCCATTCGGCGTCGTCGATGCCGGCCCGGCGGGCCTCAGCCTCGTGCCATCGCCGGTACTCGGCGTCAAGGAACGGCGTCGGCCCGAGCACATGCTCGGAGTTGACGAAGATGCCGCCCGGGCGCAGAGCTCGAAGCGCCTCGGCGAATACGTGTCGCTTGCCGTGATCTTCGAGGTGATGGATCGCCAGGGCCGAGACGACGGCATCCCAGGGACCATCGGGAAGCTCGCCGTAGAGGTCCCCCTGAACGAAGGAGGCCGGCCGGCCGGCGAGGGCCTCCCGGGCACGGTCAAGCATCTGCTCGGCACCGTCAAACAGGGTGACCTCGCACCCCGGGTAGGCGTCAAATACGAACCCGGAGAGCATGCCTGTACCTGCCCCGAGGTCGAGGATTCGGGATCGCCGGCCACCGGCGAGGGCAATCGCCTCGACGGCGGCGCCATAGAAAGGCTCGAACGGCGGGATTATGCGTGTCCGCGCGGCGTCGTAGGTGGCAGCGTGCTGGTTGAACTTGGGGATCGCTCCGGGCATCGCGCGATCCTACCCGCGCAGCAGGAACCTGACGGCCTTGCCTGCGCCTGCCGCGTCGTGAAACGGCCTTCGCGCCACGGGAATGCCGGCTTAGGGGTTTTCCCACAGTTTCGCGCCGCTCCAGTGCGGATAGGTTGAAGGTATGGAACCCACAGGCACGACGCAGATGGAAGGCGCGAAGCGACCCGGAGATGTTTCCCGTCCGGGTCAGGAGTGGAGAGAGCAGGCGCGATCGGAGCGCTGGCTGGCGATCCGCGACCGGCTACCGGGTGGCGCGCAGATGCGCGAGGTGCTGCTTGAGGACGTGATCGGCGATCGACGACCCCGGCGGGTTCTGGACCTCGGCACAGGCGGCGGTGCCCTGATCGCCGACGTGCGCTCTATCTCCCCCGAGACCGAGGCCTACGGTCTGGACATCTCCCCTCCCCTGCTGGCCGCTGCGAGGATGCAGTTCGCAGGCCAGAAGGGCGTCCATTTCCGGGAACACGACCTCACCGAGCCGCTGCCCACCAAGCATGGTCCTTACGACCTGATCGTCTCGGCATGGGTGATTCACCATCTGCCGGACAAGCGCAAGCAGCAGCTCTACAGCGAGGTCTTCGACCTGCTCGAACCGGGCGGCCTGTTCTGCAACATGGACCTGGTCGCCCTGCCGACGGATGAGCTCCAGAAGCGGGCGATGGCCGTCTTCGCTTCGATGGACGACGAAAGTGACTCCTCCGATCAGCCTGCCCCGGTCGAGACCCAGCTCGCCTGGCTGCGCGACAGCGGCTTCGAGAACGTCGACTGCTACTGGAAGTGGCTTGCTACAGCCACCCTGGTCGGCGAGCGCCCGGCCTGAGGGCAATGGCCTGCCCAGCAATCTGACCGGCTGCTTCTAGCGGTCGGGGCTCTCGATCAGCGGTACGAAAAGCACCTGCTCGCCTTCTTCGATGGTCACCTTGCCTTCGATCCTGCTGACCAGCTGCAGACGCTGGCCCAGGCGGCCTGCCGGCAGCACCATCCTGCCGCCCTCGGCCAGCTGTTCGACAAGGGGCGACGGTGGCCCGTGCTCGCATGCGGCGGCAACGTTGATCGCGTCGTAGGGCGCCCTCGCGGGCCAGCCCAGGGAACCGTCGCCGACCACCAGCTCGACGTTGACGGCGCCGGCCTCTTCGAGCGAGAATCTCGCAGCTTCGGTCAACTCCGGATGGCGCTCGATCGAGACGACTGAAGCGGCCAGTTTCGACAGGACCGCAGCGTGATAGCCCGAGCCGGTGCCGACGTCGAGCACCAGTTCGTGACCTTCCAGACTGAGCATTTCGCACATTCGCGCGACGACAAAAGGCTGGGAGATCGTCTGGCCCTGACCGATCGGCAGGGGAGCGTTCTCCCAGGCCCTGTCACGGAGATTCTCCGGGACGAAGAGCTCCCTCGGCACCTCGCCGATGGCGGCCAGAACCCCGGGGTCGCTGATCTCGGTCGAAAGCAGCTCGATCAGGCCGTCCCTGTCCATGAATCGAGACTAGCCGCTGCGCGGCTCGCATCCCCTAATCTGGTCAGATGGAGAGCTCAGGAGTCGCCCCGCTCAGCGGGCAGTGCATGTGTGGAGAAGTCCGGTTCGAGATCGATCAGCCGCTGGTCGGTGCCGCCTGCTGTTACTGCAAGCGCTGCCAGCGACGGACCGGGACCGGCTGCTCGATCTCCGGCCTGACCATGCCCGGGTCGATGCGATTCACCCACGGCGAGGACAGCATCCATCTCTATGAACCCGGGGATGGATGGAACAAGGCGTTCTGCTCGAACTGCGGCAGCCAGATTCACACCGTCAATCCCGAGAACCCGGACCTGGTCGCCGTCCGCTTCGGGGCCCTCGACCAGGATCCCGGCACCAGGCCGCTGGGCCACCAGTTTGTCGACTACGCCTCGGACTGGTTCCCCGTCCCCGATGACGGCCTGCCCCGCTTCCCGGAGCGACTCGACTGGAGCCAGGTCGACTTCGGCAACTGAGGCCGCTTCAGCCCGGTTCGGCGGCCTCGGCGGCAGCGCGAATGGCTTCGACCTCGCCGGGCCTGATTTCGGTCGGCACATCCATCTCGACCGGATCGGCAGCCAGGGCCGGTTCGAAACCGGCCATTGCCTCGACCGTGGCGAGCACACAGAAGGGCATGTGGTCGATGCTGTATCCGCCTTCCTGGAGCGCGACCAGGCGTCCGTTGCAGCTTTCGTCAGCAAACGCGGTCAGCCGGGCCGTCATGCCGCGGAAACCCTCCGTGGTCACGCTCATCCTTCCCAGCGGATCGCAGGCGCCGGCGTCCTGACCGCTGGAGAGCACGACCAGTTCCGGGCCGAAGCGAGCCAGGGCCGGCAGGACAACTTCATCAATGGCGGCCGAATAGCCAGCGTCACCGGTCCCCGCCGGTAGCGGGATGTTGAGGTTGGCCCCGAGACCTTCACCCTCTCCACGTTCCTCGATGAAGCCGAGGTCCTCCGGGTACAGCCCGTCTTGATGAAGCGAGATAACCAGCACGCCCGGGTCGTCATAGAAGATCGCCTGGGTGCCATTTCCGTGGTGGACGTCCCAGTCGACTATCGCGACCCTGCCGAGCCCGTGCTCACGCTGCGCGAAGCGAGCGGCGAGCGCGGCGTTGTTGAAAAGACAAAAGCCCATCGCGCGCTCGGCCGATGCATGGTGGCCGGGTGGCCGGGTCAGTGAGTAGGCCCGGCCCCCTCCGTCCTCCATCGCGAAATCGACCGCGCTCAGCGCAGTTCCGGCCGAGGCCAGCGCTGCCTCGAGGGAGCCGGCGCCGACCCTCGCTTCCGGTCCGGCCGGGAAGACATCCAGACCCCCCGATGCGGCGGCGGCCTCGGCCACCTCACAGGCATGGATGATCCTCTGCACGTGGGTTTCGGTGTGGACCAGCAGCAGCTGCCCTACGCTCGCCGACCGCGCTTCCAGAGTCTCGAGGCGTCCGACCACCCCGGCTGCCTCCAGCACCGCATAGGCGCGCCGGACGCGGTCGGCGTTCTCGGCATGCTTGACCGGAATCCATCCCGACGCGATCTCATCGACCACCATCGAGCCGTTGTCGTGAAGCAGGCAGACCGGGTCGTATCCGAGCCCGATCCTCATCACAAATCAGCGCAGGTAATCCGGCAGGGCGTCGCTGCTGTCCCGTCGGGGCGGCTTCGAGCTCAGCTCGACCGGTGCGGTTGCGATCGCCTGAATCCGGAGGTCGCTCCAGGTCAGACCCTCGCGGAACAGGGCCGGCAGGCCGAGCCCGACCGCAGTTGCGATTTCAACCGCCTGGAGGATGACTCCGTAGGCAAGAGCGTCGGAGGCCGAGATCGCCCATCCGGTGGTCAGCACGCTGATCACCGCCAGCTGGAAGATGCCGACGTTCGAGGGGGTGGCCGGAACGACAGCGGTCACGTTGACTGCGAACAGGACGGCGGCCGATGCACCGAGACCGGCCTGGGCGTCGAGGCCGAGCGCAAACATCAGGGCCCAGCATGAAGCGAGCTGGATCGCCCAGGCCGAGGTCTGCAGCAGGAAAGCCGGGACTCCGAGCCGCGGCGTCCTGAAGATTGCCAGACCGGAACGGACCTGCACCAGCGCAGCGTGGATCGCGACACCGATCTTCGCCATCCTGCTGTTGCCCTGATTTCGCAGGATCGACGGCAGGATGATCACGGCGAATAGCAGCGCCAGCGGGATCAGGCTGAAGGTGAAGATCGTCTTGGTGCTGTTGTGAAAGAGGTCGGTACTGGCGACGATGATCATCCCCAGCATGACCAGCGCCATCAGGTTGAAGATCGTCTGGGAGACAAGAGTGCCGACCACCACGGGCAGGCTTTCGCGGGCGCGGCCGGTGTGGCGCGAGAGCGCCAGTGCCCTGGCCGGCTCGCCCAGGCGGGCCGGAAGCGTCGCCGACATCAGGACTCCGATCATCGTGGCCGAAGCAAAGTCCCGTCGCCTGAGTTTCACGCCGGGCATCGCGGCCCGGGCGATGTAGTACCAGGACTGGGCTCGCACGAAAAGCGAGGAGGCCATCAAAGCAAGCGCAATCAACACCCAGGAAAGGTCGGACTGCACCACGGCCTCGGCGACCCGGTCGACCCCGATCTTCCTTGCGGCCAGGGCGGTCATGCCCACACCGAGCACTCCGACAACGCCGAGCGCCGCCTTTCTCAGCTTCGGGTGGCCGGAGGACGCCAGCGCGGGCTCAGGATCGATCGACGGCAGTTTGCGAGCCGGGGAGTTCGAAAGGCCGTCGCTGGACACCATTCCGAGGCGGCGCTTGACCCGCTCGGCTCCGGCTTCCGGCTCGGGTACCTCGATCGCGCGCTCGTAGACGGCGCTGACCTGATCGGCGACGGTCGGCCAGGCGAACCGGGCGGAGTTCTCGCGAGCGGCCTCACCCATGCGGGCCAGACGCTCGGGCTCGTGGTGGGCCCGCTGGAGTTCCTCGGCCAGCCGCTGCGGATCGGCGGGCGGGACCAGAACTCCGTCCACACCATCGGTGACCACATCGCGATAGCCGGCAATGCCGGATGCGACTACCGGCGTACTTGCGGCGAAGGCTTCGGTCAGCACCATGCCGAAACTCTCGCCCGAAAGAGACGGAGCACAAAGCAGGTCGGCCTCATGCAGATGTCGCCAGAGTTCCTTGCCGGTGACCCGCCCGTGGAGGTCGAGGTGCTCTTCAAGCTCGGGGTGCACGATCGAGCGCCGCACTTCCTCAGCGTCGGAGCCGACGATCGCCAGGCGACCCGGCACATGATCGACCAATGCCTCGAAGGCTCGCAGCAGTACGGGGAGCCCCTTGCGCTCATCGGTCCGGCCCACGAACAGAACACGCAGGTGGTCAGTCTGCGGCTTGGGCCCGGTCGGTGCGGCGTCGAGATCCACTCCGTTGGGAACGATCGTGTAATCGCCCCCGTACCAGCGGCGGCCGGTCCAGGCCGCTGCCTCGGAAACCGCGATCCGGGCCGACAGCCTGTTGATGACTCGCCTGGCACCGGCGACCGCGGCGAGCTTGTGCGGCAGCGGCTTGGTGGAGTAAGCGTGGAAGGTGCCGACCACCGGGGTCGAGCTCGAAAGACAGGTGTCCCAGCCGTTCAGGGGAGTGGTCGGTTCGTGGAGGTGGACGACGTCGAAACCGCCCTCCTCGATCGCCCGTCTGGTGGCGCGAACCGACTCTGGGAAGAGCGGGATGTTCGAAATCGAGCCGTTGGATCCGATGCCGATCGTGCGACCGATCGGGATCACATAGTCGGGGATCTCACGCGCTTGCGCAGGGGCACGGTGCAGCAGGTTGGTAAATCGATCGGGAGGATCGACCGGTGCAATGACACGAACGTAGTGACCGCGCCGCATAAACTCCTCGGCCAGTGACTGGATGTGCCGGTTGACACCGCCCTGATACGTCCATGAATACGGGGTGACGAGGGCAATTCGCACGAACAACCAGCATAGCTCAGGCGCCGGTCTGCATGTGCCTTTCAGCCCATACGAAGCCGATTGCCAAAGACAGGTAGAGCACGCCGACATGGATGAAAAGCGCGCCAGAGTCGTTGGTCAACGCTCCGACGATCGAGCCGGCAGCAGCGGCGATCAGTCCCGCCCGGAGTGGATCAAGGCCTGAAAGCAGCTTCTGGAGCCACTTTCGGTGATGCCACGCGATCGCGGCCAGCCCAATTGCGACCAGCGTGACCGGCAACCTGGAAAGCCTGGTGAAGCTCTGCCAGGTCGCTTCGAGACGATGCGCGAGCACATCCGGAACAGAGTCAGCCGAACCACCCTGAAGGATCGATCGTACGAAATGGGTATCGCTGCCGGTGAAGGTGTCGGCCACAGCGAGCAGCGCGACACCCGCCACGGCAGCCACTGCGCCGAGCCAGATCAGCCGCGGACGCCTCGCAACCACGGCAGCAGCGACCACCGCAGCCAGCGGGAAGATGATCGCCGCTCCGACATCGGCACCGAACCTTCCGGAGGCGAAAACGACCGTGCCCGCCAGTCCGGTGAGCAGGAAGGCAGAGGCCTCCCGACCGCGGCTGAGCCGACCCGCGCGAGCCTGCAGGGCGGCACCGGTTCCGACCGAGGTCAGGATCATCAGGGTCGACTCGAGTTCGTTGCCGATGCCGTAGAACCTCGCGCCGAGCCCGGGATTCGGACCGATGACCGCTTTCGGGGTGAGCGAGAGGCCGGCAACCAGATCAACCGCGAAGGCCGCGACCGTGATCGCGCAGGCCAGAGCCAGGGCATCCCAGCCTCGCAGGTACCTCATCAGTGCCAGAGCGGCCGCCACGGGCAAAAGCCCGGCGATCGCCGACTCAATCGGCAGGGAGGGTGACAGCCAGGCGGTCAGCAGCAGTACGGCAGGCAGGAGCACGACCGACAGGCAGAGAACGGTTGTGGCCGGCGCAGCGAAGCGACGGTTACGGACCAAAGCCAGCACGCCGGTGACCAGAAGCCAGGCCAGGAGCGGAAACAGCATCGCCGTGCCTTTGCGCTGGCCTACCTCCCGGTAGCGGCCCTCGAGTTCGGCCAGTGCCCGGTAGTCGACCTCGCCGCCCGAAGCGACGGGCAGGCCGGTCATGGCCCCGGGCACCTGGAGACCGAAGTATTCGAGCACGGTCGGTGCCAGATCGGTACTCAGCACGTAACCGGGGGTGCGAGTACTGGCCGAGCGCAACATGCCGTCGAAGCCCGGTCCGGCGATCGCGATGGCCAGCTGCTCGCCACTGGCCACCGGGGGACTCTCGATGACCACAAGCAGGTCATCCGGCCGACGTTCGGCCGCGAGACGGGCCGCCTTGGCGAGGTTTGCCGTGGAAACCGTCACCGGAGATGAGCACTCGAGGCCGGGACACTCTGCTGCGGCCGGCTTCAGCCATCCACCCCTCGTGACCAGGGCCAACCCCGAGGGCTGGGAGGTGCCTGAGCCCGGCACGGCGGCCGGCAACAACCCGCGGCGGCGCAGCTCCGTGGCCAGAAGCCCCGGCCGGACAGTGACCCCCGCGCTGGCGGCACGACGCAGAACGGCAGACCAACCAGAAACCAGTCCTGGTGCGGTAAACAAAGTGTTCAACGGTGTGTCATACTTACTGTCAAACACTCGGCTGCCCTGGCTGACGTCAAGCCAGGTCTGCTCCGGGGGCACATCGCCCAGACCAGGGCTCATCAGGCCCACCGCCGCCCCTTCGATCTGCTCCAGATCCTCCGGCAGCACCGGTCCGGGCACCGTCAGGATGGTCACCCGGGGAGGCGTCCCGGTCAGTGCTGCCGTCCCCGCCATCGCGCCATACGGCACAAATGCAGCCATCAGGAAGGCAAAGATGCACCCAGCCGTTATTTTGAGGGCCACGATGGCCGACCTGCCGCTTGCGACCGAAACCCTCCTCACCCCCCGAACGATAGGGCCTGCATGAGTGAGCCAAGCACGGGGACCGGGATAACGGAGTATCTGGCCCCGTCGGGAGAGCTCGAAATCGCCTACGACGTCTGGGGCGATCCGGACGACCCGGCGCTGCTGGTGGTGCCCGGCCTCGGAACGCAGCTGATCTACTGGGACGTAGAACTCTGCGAAATGCTGGTTCAGCGCGGTCTGCGGGTGATCCGGATGGACAACCGCGACGCCGGGCATTCCACAGTCCTGAACGAACTCGGGCATCCGCCCACAGTCCCGATGCTCTTCGGGCTGCCGATCAGGCTGCGCTACGGGCTGCATGACATGGCTGATGACGCAGTAGCCGTGCTCGATCACCTCGGCATCGAGAAGGCCCACATCGCCGGATACTCGATGGGCGGCATGATCGTGCAGACGATGGCGATCCGGCACCCGGACAGGGTTTCGTCGCTTTGCTCGATCATGTCCCGGACCGGGGCCAGACAGGATGCCCTGCCCGGTCTCCGGGAACTGATCGCCCTCTTCCGGGCGACCCCCCGGGATCTCGACGACTACATCGACAGGCTGCGCATGCTCTCGGCCACGATCGGTTCGAAGCGGTACCCGGCCGACCCCGACCGGCTGCTGCGGCTGGCCCGCCTCGGCTGGGAACGCGGCATCCATCGGGCCGGCACTGCCAGACAACTCCACGCGATCGGCTGCCAGCCGGATCGCAGCCGCGACCTCGCCGGGGTCACCGCCCCGACCCTGGTGATCCATGGCTCGGCCGACCGGCTGGTCTTCCCGCGCGGCGGACGCGCAACCGCACAGGCGGTACCCGACGCGAAGCTGCGTGTATTCGACGGCATGGCCCACGATCTGCCCGAGCAGCTCTGGCCGCAGTTCGCGGCAGAGATCGAAGCAAACGCGCAGCGCGCTCTTTAGAGTCCGCGACTCGATGACCCCTCCCGGCACCCCCGAAAACCCGCTTCGAGTCGCGATAATCGGCGCCGGCCCCTCCGGCTTCTACGCCGCCGAACAGATCCTCAAGGATCCGGAAACCGAGGCTCAGGTAGACCTGTTCGACCGGCTGCCCACCCCTTACGGACTGGTCCGCGGCGGCGTCGCTCCCGACCATCCGAAGATCAAGTCGGTCACCCGGGTCTATGAGCGCACCGCCGCCAAAGAGGGCTTCCGCTTCTTCGGCAACGTCGAAGTCGGCCGGGACCTGAACATCGCGGACTTCGAGAGGCACTATCACGCGGTCATGTACACCTTCGGCGCCGAAGCCGACCGTGAGCTCGGCATACCCGGCGAAGATCTGCCCGGCAGCCACGCCGCCACCGCATTCGTCGGCTGGTACAACGCCCACCCGGATTACGCCAACCGTGAATTCGGGCTGGACCAGGTCCGGCGCGCCGTTGTCATCGGGAACGGCAACGTGGCGATGGACGTGAGCCGCATGCTGGCGCTCGACGACGCCGAACTGAGGCGGACCGACATCGCCGACCACGCGATCGACGTTCTGGACAACAGCGCGATCGAGGAGATCATCGTGCTCGGCCGCCGCGGTCCGGCCCAGGCTGCCTATACGAACCCGGAGATCAAAGAGATCGGCGAGCTCGAAGAGGCAGATGTGATCGTCGACCCGGCCGATGTGGTGCTCGATCCCGACAGCCGGGCCTGGATCGAGTCCGACGATGCCGACAAGACCACCCGGGTCAACGTCGAGATCGTCGCGGGCTACGCCGCTCGCGAGCCCGAAGGCAAGCCGAAGAGGATCGCTCTTCGCTTCCTCGCTTCCCCGGTGGAGATCCGTGGTGGCGAGCGGGTCGAGAGCATCGTGATCGGCCGCAATGAACTGAAGATGGTCGACGGATCGCTACGGGCCGTCGATACCGGCGAACGCGAAGAGATCGACTGCCAGCTCGTGCTGCGCTCGGTCGGCTATACGGGAGTGCCGCTGAGCGGTGTTCCGTTCGACCAGAAGCGGGGAACGATCCTCAACCGCGAGGGACGGGTTCTGGAGGCCGCTGACGGTCAGCACCGGACCGGTCATTACACCGCAGGCTGGATCAAGCGCGGGCCGTCCGGCGTGATCGGCACCAACAAGAAGGACGCGCTCGAAACCGTCACCCACCTGCTGGCCGACGTCGCCGCCGGTGCGCTGCTCGAGCCCGCTGATCCCGGTCCGGAGGCAGTCGAGAACCTGCTCGCCGAACGCGGAACCAGCTTCGTCAGCTTCAGTGGCTGGGAGAAGATCGACCATGCCGAAGTCACAGCAGGCGAACCCCACGAGCGGCCCCGGGTCAAGTTCGTCCAGGTCGATCAGATGCTTGAAGTCGCTTCGCGCGACTCCGTGGGAGACTCCTGAGCATGGCCGCAGACCTCGAAGAGCTGACCCGCATGGTTGAAGCGGCACTGCCCGGATCCGAGGTCGCGTTCTTCGACGAAACCGGTACCGGCGACCACCTGCGGGCGGAAGTCAAGGCACCCCAGTTTGACGGCCTGTCACGGATCAATCAGCACCGGCTGGTCAAGGCCGCGGTGCGGGAGCGCTTCGACGACGGCACCATCCACGCACTGACGATCAAGGTTCTGGGCTGAGGCCCGGAGCAGCGATGTTCTAGCATCAGCCCATGGCCGATCCCGAACTGACTGAACGCGTAAGCGAGCTGATCTCGCAGAACCCCGTGCTGCTCTTCATGAAGGGCACACCGACCGCTCCCCGCTGCGGATTCTCGATGAGGACCGTCCAGGTGCTCGATCGCATGGGGGTCGAGTACGGCGCGATTGACGTCCTGCCGGCGCTTCAGCCGCTGCGCGAAGTGACGACCGAGATCTCCGACTGGGAGACCTTCCCCCAGCTCTACGTCAACGGGGAACTGCTCGGAGGCTGCGACATCGTCGAGGAGATGGCCGACTCGGGCGAGCTGGCAACAGTGCTCGGCGTCGATCAGCCCGCAGCCCCGGAGGAACCGGAGCAGTCAGAGGACGCTGAAGGCAAGCCCTACCAGAGCCTGCCGATGGAGATCGAAGGCAGCTGAGCGTTGCGCCGTACTAGACGGCGGCTGGTTCTTCGGCTTCGTCCTTGACCTGGAAGGACGAGCCACAACCACAGGCGGCGACGACGTTCGGGTTGTTCACCTGAAAACCGGCCCCGGTGAGTCCCTCGACGTAATCGACTTCGGAGCCGAAGACGAACTGCATGCTGACCTTGTCGACGATCACCGAAACACCTCGATGCTCGAATACATGGTCATCCTCGGACTTTGAGTCGAAGGCCAGTGCGTACTGAAACCCGGAGCAGCCACCGCCGCGAACCGCGACCCTGAGGGCCTGTTCTTCGCCTTCAGTCTGATCACCGATCAACTCGGCGATCTTCTCGGCTGCGATCTCGGTCAGGGTGATTGCTGATTCGGGGGATTCGGACATAACCAAAGGTTAGCGCGAACCGAACTCGCGCTCGACGAACTCGACGATTCGGCGCGAGTCGTGGACCACATCATCACCGTGAACCAGGACAGGAACCCCCGTTTGACCGGTCAGTTCGACGATTTCCGGGCGCTTCGACTTGCGGAACGGCACGCGCCGGTTCTCGAACTCGACCCCGGCTGCTTTCAGCGAGCGGGCCGCTTTGCCACAGGGACAGATCCGGTCGGTCGGGGCAGGACATCTGAACAGCACCGCTTTCTCCATGGCCGGAGAATAGCTCCGGACCGCGACGGACCGTCACCGGTCTGATAGAACCGTGAGGTGTCCGACGATCCAGGAACCGCCCTAGTTACAGATTCGACCGCCTCGCTGACGGCCGAAGACCGCGAGCGGCTGGATATCAGCGTGGTGAGTCTGTACGTGATCCTCAACGGCGAGCAACGCCCGGAGAGCGACATCACCGACTACAGGTCCTTCTACAAGGCGGTGATCGAGAGTCCCGATCTCACCACCACTTCGCAGCCCTCGATCGGCGACTTCATCGAGGTCTACGAGCCGCTTCTGGACGAAGGCAAGGAGATCATCTCGGTCCACCTCTCGGCCGGGATTTCCGGAACCTGCGAAGCGGCACACCAGGCAGCCGAACAGCTGACCCGCGAAGGCAAGGGAGGCGAGCGAATCCGCGTGGTCGACTCCAGGACCACCGCCGGCGGCCTGGCCCTGACCGTGCTCGCCGCTGCCAATGCGGTCAACAGTGGCGCGACCGCCGAAGAGGCCGCTCTGAAGGCCGAAGCCGCGCGCGAGAACCTCGGCACCTGGATCATGGTCGACACGCTCGAATATCTGCGCAAGGGCGGCCGTATCGGCAGCGCCCAGGCCTGGATCGGCTCGGCCCTGAAGATCAAGCCGATCATCACCCTCGAAGAGACGGTCAAGCCGGTTGAGAAGGTGCGGACCCAGGCGAAAGCGATGCAGCGCCTCAAGGACATGGCGACGGAGGTCGCGCGCAGCGGGGAAACCACCTGGACCGCCCAGCACATCCAGGCTCCGGAGCTGGCCGGCGACCTCGCCGCCCACTGCCGCGAGGTATTCCAGTGTGAAGGCGCTTTCCTCGACGAGATGTCGACCGTGCTCGGCTGTCACGCCGGACCGGGTCTGGTTGCCCTTGGCACGATGCCGACCGAGCTGGTCGGGTCGAAGTTTTGAATCTTGCGGTAACGGCGGTCGGCAGGGACCGCCCTGGCATCGTCGCCGGGATAACCGGTGCCCTGCTCGAATTCGGCGGAAACGTCGACGACTCCCAGATGTCGATCCTCCACGGCCAGTTCGCGGTGATGCTGATCGTCTCGGTCCCCGATGACGCCGACCCGGACAGGATTTCCGCTCGCCTGGAACAGGCCGGAGATCAGCTCGGACTCGGCGGGATCACGGTCACGCCGATCTCGGAACTCGACCGCGGTGAGGGCCCGACCCACGTGCTGACTGTCTACGGCCCGGACCGCCCGGGGATCGTCCACGATGTAGCCGAACTGCTGGCCGATCACGGGGTCAACATCACCGACCTGAGGACGAAGCGCACTGGCTCGGCTGAGTCTCCGCTCTACACCATGATGCTCGAAGTCGTGGTGCCTGCGGGCGGGATCGACGACGCTCTGACCCGGCTGTCGACGGACAAGGGTCTCGAGGCCCGTCTGGCCGAGCTCGAGACCGAAGTCATCTGAGGCTCACATGGCAGTCCGCGAGGTCCTGACCTACCCGCATCCGCTGCTCAAGCAGCTTTGCGCGCCGGCTCAACCGGACGAGATCGAGCCGGTTGTCACCGACCTGATCGACACGATGCATTCCTTCGACCACTGCATCGGGTTGGCGGCTCCTCAGATCGGTGAGGCCCTGCGAATCGCCGTGGTCGACATCACCGGTCACCCCAAGGCGAAGGACCCCCACGGTCTGATGATCCTGGTCAACCCGAAGGTGACCGCGCGTTCGGAGGGCTCGAAAGTCAGCCGCGAAGGCTGCCTCAGCCTGCCCGACCTGACCGCGAACGTACGCCGGCCCCGCCGCGCTACGGTCAGCTTCGGCGACCAGGAGGTCGATCTCAAGGGATTCGAAGCCCGCTGCGTACTCCACGAGATCGACCACCTGGACGGCATCCTCTTCCTCGACCGGGTCGCCTCGATAACCGACGATCTTTTCCGCCGCCAGAACTACGGCTGAACGCCGCCGCCCTACGGGGCCGCTTGCTCTAGCGGCGGCGGAGGGCCATGAGGCCGCCGACCACGAAGCCGGTGGCGACTGCGCCGACGACGATTGAGCGCCGGTGCTTCTTGACCTGGCCGCGCCAGTCAGTGATCTCGGTCATCCGGTCGCGCAGGTGGTCAACCGAATTGGAGAGCTCGTGACGCTGGCGGGCCATGTCGTCCCGGATCTGCTCAGAGGTGCGCTTCGGCCGCGGAGGCTGGGCCTGCGGACGTGAATGCGTCGGGGTGCCCGGTGCCCTGCCTGCGGGCGCGGGCACGCTCGGGCCGGGTGGCCGGTTGACCGGTTGTCCGGGGTCGCGCTTCGGATCCACGCTGTCGCTCATCGCTCGTCCTCCCCGGGCAGAAGTATGGCCCGTGTCTTCTGGGCTTCTTCGATCGCCTCGGTCGGTACGGGGGCACCGGTCTTCTCAAAGGAGCTGTAGGCGAACCAGCCCGCGCCGGCAGCGATCGCGATGAAGATGATCGCCTCGATCAGGTAGCCGACCCAGGGCTCGAACCCGAAAACCCAGTTCAGGAAGAGCGCGAAGGCGTGCATCAGCAGGATCAAGGCGAGGAAGGCGAAGACGCCGGCGGCGATGCCGACCACGGACCCCTTGAGCAGGGTCTCGACCTTCTCGGTCACCTCCGTCTTGGCGAGCTCGATTTCTTCGCGGATCAGGTTGGAGGTCTGCTCGGTGACCTCGAAGACGAGTTCGCCGACCGTCTTCTCCGACGGCGGCCGGTTTGGATCGTAAGCAGCCATCTCTACTCGGGCGGATCCTCGTGAAAGACGCGGCGGTAGACCACGGCGGTCAACCGGACGGCGATCAGGCTCGCGATCGCGCCGGACACGGTGACCATCGCGCTCCAGGTCAGTTTCTTGACAATGTCGTTATCCATCAGTCACTCACAATACCCTTCGACCCCGGATCGTTAACCCCTACCGGGAATCCGGGCGCGCATCGAGACCGTCGCAGATCGTGGTCACCACGAGTTCCCGAGCCCCGTCGAAATCAGCCTCTTCTGCGGGAATCAGGCCGAAGATCCACCCGGAGAGCAACTGCTCAATCACGCCGTAGAAGGTCATCGAAGCAAAGTACGCATCAACGTCGGTGCGGAAGTGACCGGTCGCCTGGCCGTCAGCCACGATCTTGGCGATCAGGCTGTAGGCCTCGTTGATCTGCTCCAGATGGGTCTGGCCGAAAGAGTTCGCGGCGCGGGTGACCTCAACGATGATCACCTTCATCAGCTCGGGGTCGTAGCGGTAAGAGTCGATGATGAAGCCGGCAACCGCGCCGAGCTTGTCCTGTGGACGCCCCGAAGGCCGGTCTATCTCGCGGATCGCGTCGATCAGAATCGACCAGCGCTGGCGAAACAGCTCGTCGAGCACGTTTTCTTTCGAGTCAAAGTAGTGGTAGACGAGGCCGTAGGCGACGTCAGCCTCGTCGGCGATGTCGGCGACCCGGGTCGAGTGGAAACCCTGGCGCGCAAACACACGAACCGCCGCGTCGAGAATCTGCCGACGGCGCTCAGCCGCTGCTTCGCGGGCCATCAGTCAGTCCCTCCAACGGAATGGTCAGGCTCGAACAGCTCCGGCCGCCGGTTGGCCAGGGACGGAAGCTCAGCCCTGATCCGGGCCTGCTCGGCGAAGTCGAGATCGGCCGAGACGAAACCGTCGGCATTGCGCTCAATCCCGGCCAGGACCCGTCCCCATGGGTCGACGATCATCGAGTGGCCCCAGGAGTCGAACTGCGGCTCTGCCCGGCCGAACTGACCGGCAGCCAGCACGAAGGCCTGGTTCTCGATCGCCCGCGCCCGGACCAGGGTCTCCCAGTGGGCGCGGCCTGTGGTGACGGTGAAGGCGGAAGGTACGGTAAACACGGTCGCACCACGGTCTACCAGGGCCCGGAAAAGCTCCGGGAATCGCAGGTCGTAACAGACCGCCATGCCGATACGGGTTCCGTCGAGATCAGCGACTACCACCTGCTCGCCCGCCTCCTCGACCTCCGACTCACGGTAGGAGACCCCGTCCACATCCACATCGAACATGTGAATCTTGCGGTAGGCGGCGGCGATCTCACCGTCTGGTCCGATCAGCAGCGATGTGTTCGTCGGCCTGCCCTGCGGGTGGGACTCGGTGAAGCTGCCGGCCAGCAGCGCAACCCCGAACTCTTTGGACCAGGAGCGCGCCGCGCTCACCGCCGGACCGTCGATCGGTTCGGCACCACGGGCAAGGTCATCTCCTGCGGCGACCAGCGGCCACTTCTCCGGCAGCACGATCAGTTCAGCACCGTCGCCGGCCGCGGCCCTCACCTGACGTTCGGCCGCAGCAAGGTTGGCATCTCGGTCGCCGGTCGAGTTGATCTGAACGACGGCCGCTCTCATCCGGCTGTTGACTGACGTGTCAATCAACGGGAGTATAGGTACCCGCGGCGCACCGGGCCAAAACGCAGTTCACCTGTGCGCGGATCACGCGGGCGGAAAAACAGGATCCCGCCCCGACCGCCAATGCGTCCGGGACGGGATCCGCAATGCCGACTACCAGCCGTTACGCGAGGCCTTCGAGCCGCCGTTCAGGTTGGTCACCTCGAGGTCGGGCGAGCTCTTCTGCTGCGCCGCGCAGAAGCGGTCGTTGACCCAGCCCTCGTCAGAGAACAGCGCGGTCTGGTCCGCGTAGTGAGGCGAGTCTTCGTTGGTGGCGGCCTGCGAGTAGGTCAGGATCGTCTTCACGTCCGGGCACTTCGCGCCGGTCATCGAGGCCATGATGATGAAGCTCGAGCCGTGGCGCACGTCTTCGTACTTGCCATCGCTGTTCCGGTCGACAGCGCTGATCACGTTGAAGACGCCGTCCTGGCCGAAGCCGCCGGGGATCGGGATTTCCACCCCGTTGCGGGTGACCGTCTGGTAGTCGCGGTAACTCGCGGCCAGCGGAATCCCGAGGTTGGTCAGCTCGGTAACCGCCGTTGGCAGAGCGTTCTGCACGCCGGCCTTGCTGGTATCCAGACCGTTCGGCGTGTGGACCGGATCGGCCAGCGAGAACGAATTCTCGTAAGCGCCCGAGCCACCGCTCACCGAACGCAGCTTGCCGGCAACCCGACGCCACAGCAACGCGCCGGGCGAGTCCAGATTCTCGGTCTGGTCGTAGTTGGCAAGAACGCCACAGGCCGTATTCACGTCCGGATTGGCTGACGGGTTTGCCTGGCAGTAACTCACCAGCGGGTCGACCCACAGCTCGGCACCGTAGTTGCGGTTGTTGGTGATGAACTCGCGCAGCAGTTCCGGCGTGTACTTGTTGCCGGGGTTGCCGTCGCTGCCGGCCAGGCGCTGCTCCACCTGGACCAGGCCGTTGCGGGTCCTGGTCGAGCGCGTGAACCGCTCATTGCCGATGATCGGCGAGAAGCCCTCCAGCGGCTGCTCCGGGTTGGTCAGCCAGTAGCTGTCGTTCGAGTTGGTCACGTAATCGTCGCGGATCAGCAGCGGCATCTCACTCGGAGGCAGGATGCCCTTCGCAACCGCACCGGGTGCCTTCTCCATGTCGCATTCGGAACGCTCACCGTCGAGAACGGCCACCTGCAACGTCCCCAGGCTCCGGCACCGATACCGGGGGTGCCGCATTCGTCGACGCGGTCCTGATCGATGTTCGGAATAGCACCTACATCGGCGTAAAGCGACTTGCCGTTTGAGTCGGCCGCGATCGTATTGACCCACGGCACGCCCTGGTTCTTGTAGAGGGCGTCCTTCAGGTCGCCGACGCTCTGAGAGCGGTTGGCATCGAAGAAGTGGTTGATGAAGCGCAGCCCCTCCGAGTTCGGGTCGTAGATCGAGTAGGCGTACTGAGTGCCCCACGGGAAGACCTTCGACTTCTGAACGGTGTCGAAGACCGGGCCGTGGACAGTTGAATAAAGCGTCCGGGTCTCCGGCTCGATCGAGTTGTCGGGCTGCTTGACCTCGACGGTCACCTGAGTCTGCTTCATCGACTTCTGCTCGCCGTCGACCAAGTACTTGGTCGGCTGGCCGGGGACCAGCGTCTCGCGGAAGGCGCTGAAGCGCCGCGCGGTCGAGACCGTGTGGCTCCAGGCGAGCTTCTGCGTGTGACCGATCAGTACAACCGGGGTGCCCAGAAGGCTGGCGCCGGAGACGTTGATCTTGCCGGGGATGGTCATCTGCGACTGGAAGAAACGCTCCGAGCCGGACCACGGGAAGTGCGGGTTGCCGTAAAGCATGCCCTTGCCGGTCGAGGTCGCTTCACTCCCGAGGCCCACAGCGTTCGAACCGATGTCGGGACGCTTCTCGTCGACCGCTTCGAGGTCTGCGGTGGTGATCGAGTCGGCCTGGGCCTGGGCCCTGTTGGCAGCGGCAATCGTCAATGGCGGCGAGACGTCGGCCGTACCGTCAACCGCGGCGCCGAGGCCGGCCATGGTGCCGAGTTCGTAAAAGCGCAGGTAGGTGTCGAGTACGGTGATCGGCTTGACCCACGGGGCGCCCTTGCAGGTGTCGTCCGGCAGGTTGTCGACGCCGGTCTTGGCGAGGTACTTGTTGTAGCCCTTCACGTAGCCGCGCACGACTTCCTTGACGTCCTTGTTGGGCGCGTTGATTCCGCCCTTGTCGAGCACCTTCTGGATCGTGTCTTCTGCGATCACACGCTTGTGGGCGAAGTCGGACTGAAGGTTGGTGTACGTGATGCTGTTGCCGGTCAGCATCCAGGTGCCGTCGGGGCCGAAGTACTTCGAGCGCTCGCCGCGGACGGTGGTGTAGATGTCGGCCATCGAGCAGATGTTCTCGCTGGCGAGGGCGTAGCCGTAACCGAAGCCGAGGCCGCGATAGGAGTCAGCGACGATCCTCGGGATGCCGTACTCGGTGGTACGGATCGTGACCTTCGGGTTCTTCTTCTCCCGCTGGGCGGCTCGCTTGGCCTTGGCGCGGGCCTTCTTCTTGAGCTTCTTGACCGTCTTCTTCACGCACTTCTTCTTGGCCTTGCCCTTCTTGGACTTGCACTTCTTCTTCGCCTGCTTGGCGTAGTTGGGCTTGGCGGCATCGGCGTTGGCGGCGGTCGCGCCGAAGACCATGGACAGCGCCATGACGGCGACCAGCAGACGGATCAGCTTCAAGACATTCCTCCTGAAAAATCGTTGCGGCGACCCGGCGGGGCACCCTCACATCCCACAGAACACTCCGAACCTGCATTCGGATCGATCGAGCATACATCGCCGGACAGGATCTCCATGCCCGTCGGCACGGTCCGGCGGCGTTTGCCAGAAGCTGCTTCGCGCGCTAAGGTCCCCGGGGGAGCCTTGCAGGTGGGGGCTGAAGAGGAGAAGTTCTAGCTTTGGAGGGATACATGGGGAATCGTGTCTTTGCAGGTTCGACGACGGTCGCGCGCGCAGCAATGGCTGTCGCGATGGCAGCAGTACTGACCGGCGTTCTCGCGCCTTCGGCAGCGGCAGCCCCTTCGGATGCCCAGACCTCGGCAAAGGCACCCTCCGCGAAAGTCAAACTCCTGACCAAGTCGCAGAGCGCACTGGGTTCGGGCAAAGCCGCGGTCAAGGTTTCGCTTTCGGGTGCCCGCAAGGGACCGAAGTCCTCCAGGGGCAAGGCGAGACTGTCCCTCGAAGTCAAACAGCCCTGGTCGAAGTGGACCAAGGCCGGATCGGCCGGTGCCAAGCTGCGCAGCGGTCGCACCACGACAGTACGAATCAAGCTCAATGGCAAGGCCCGTTCGATCGCGCGCAACTGCGGCCGGCCGACACTTCGTCTGAAGAGCGTGGTCAAGGCCGGCGGCAAGAGCCAGCGCAAGACGATCAAGTCCGGCAAGCTCAAGGCCTCCGGCTCAAGCTGCGCAGTTCCTGCCGCAGTTGACCTCAGCGATGCGGACAGCTGCGACTTCATCGACGCCGACGGCAATGCCTGCCTCGCGCCTTTCCCCAATAACTACTTCACCAGAGCAGATGCCTCGAGCGAGACCGGCAGGCGGGTTGACTTCGCCCCCGATTCGACCCCGGTGAGTACCGTCTTCCTCAACCACATCGAAGTCACCTCCCTGAACCAGTCCGACGGCTTCAGCCCGGGTCAGTCAATCCACGTGCAGATCCCGGGTATGGACAACCAGGCTGCCTTCGACGCCACCGGAATCGTGCCGGAGGCCGAGATGAGAATCGCTTACGACAAGAACCAGCCGGCCGTGCTGATCAACGCCGAGACCGGCGAGCGCCAGCTGATCTGGGGCGAGCTTGACTCGAATGCCACCCAGGACAAATTCCGCAACCTGATCATTCGCCCGGGCAGGAACCTAGAGAACGGCCAGCGCTACATCGTGGCGCTGCGCAACATGAAGAACTCCGCCGGCAAGGCGATCGCCGCGCCGCCCGGCTTCAAGCTGTACCGGGACAATGACCGCACCAGCAACGAGACGATCGAAGCGCGCCGCGCAAACTACGAGTCGATCTTCAAGACGCTTGCCAGGGAAGGAATCAAGCGCAACTCGCTCTACCTGGCATGGGACTTCACCGTTGCCAGCACGGAGAACCTGACCGGCAGGATGCTTTCGATCCGCGACCGGGCCTTCGGACTGCTCGGCGATACGAACCTCGCCGACGGTGTCGTTCAGGGCTCCGCGCCGGAGTTCACGGTCACCAACTCCGTCACCGGCGCATCAGTGGGCAGGCCGAATGTCGCCCGCCAGATCGACGGCACCTTCGAAGTCCCCTGCTACCTGGACGAAGTGGGTTGCCCCACAGGCTCGACCTTTGATCTCGATGCCGACCAGAAGCCGATCCGGATTCCGGGCAATACGTTTACAGCGCGATTCCGCTGCAACGTCCCGGCATCCTCGATCTCCGGCGGAGAAGTCGTTCAGACTGCTCGACCGTCGCTCTACGGCCACGGCCTGTTCAACGAGTTCTATGAAGCCAGCTCGGGCAACGTTCGTGCCCTCGGCGACGAGAACAGCGTCATGGTCTGCGCCACCGACTGGATCGGCATGTCGTCCAGCGACGACAACAACCCGTTCCACGACGACATCCCGTCGGCGATCTCGGCATTGACGAACCTTTCCAAGTTCCCGGCCATCCCCGACCGCCTCCAGCAGGGCTTCCTGAACTTCATGTACCTCGGACGCCTGCTCATTCACCCGGACGGCTTCACCGACGACCCCGCCTTCAACTTCAACGGCAACTCGGTGATCGATACAGAAGAGGTCTTCTACTACGGCAACAGTCAGGGCGGGATCGCCGGTGGCGCCCTGACCGCAGTTTCGCCCGACGTGACCCGCTCGGTTCTGTATGTGCCGGGGATGAACTACTCGACCCTGCTCCAGCGCAGCAAGGACTTCAACGACTACGCCGCCGTGCTCTACCCCAGCTACAACAAGGAAATAGAGCGGCCGCTGATCTTCTCCCTGATGCAGATGATGTGGGACCGGGGTGAGCCGAACGGCTACGCCAACCAGATGACCGACAATGAGCTGCCGAATACTCCGGAGCACACGGTGATGCTGGTCATGGCCTGGGGCGACCACGAGGTGCCCAATGTCGCAACCGAGGTCGAAGCACGCACGATCGGGGCACCGCTGCGAGATCCGGCCGTGGATGCGAACCGACTCGCACCTGGAATGGTCGACCCGTTCTTTGGACACGAGACCCTGGGTGACCTGAACGGTCCTGCGGCGGACGGCAACGCCTTCTTCATCTGGGACACCGGCCCCAAGCGCAATACCGGTGGAAACCCGATCAACAACACGGTCAACGGAGTGCCAACGTGGGGCACCGACCCGGCACCGCTGGGCAATACCGCTCCCAACAACTCCTTCGGCCAGAACCCGCATGACACTGTCATCCAGGAGTCGAACCTGGCGCGCAAGCAGATCGCCGACTTCATCGACACCGGCGGCAAGGTGACCAACCCCTGCGGTGCGAACCCCTGCTACGCGGCCGGATGGAACGGCTTCCCTTGATCCGGGCAGCGGCCGCCACCAGCCGGATCCGGTTGGTGGCGGCCGTGTGCGCTGCATCTGCATTGGCGGCGATGCTTGTTGCCCTGCCGGTGGTGGCATCTCCGGCCGGCGCTTCGACGGGGGCCGGGGCGTACACGTCAGCCGGCTGCGGGATCAAGGCCGAGTCTCTGTCCACCAGGCAGTCCCAGGTCGCCTCGGGCTCTGCCAGGTTCAGTCTCCGTAACCGTTGCCCCGGTGGGCGAAAGAAGCCGGGACAGGCTGTCCGCCTGGTGCTCGAGGCAAAACAGCCCTGGTCGCGGTGGACCCCGGTCGGCCTGGGCAAGACGGAGCTGAAGCGTGCCCCGGGAACCCGAACGGTGAGGATCAAGACCTTCCCTTCCGCCGATGAGCTGCTCGGCAACTGCGGCAGACCCCGCCTGCGCCTTACCGCGATCTACCGGTCCCGTGGAAAGTGGGTACGTCAGACCTCCACATTCGGCAAGCTCAAGCGCCAGCGCTCCCGCTGCGCGGTTCCTGCCGGCGTGGACTTGAGCAGAGCCGACAGCTGCGACTTCATCTCCCCTCCCGGGAACGCCTGTATGGCCCCGTTTCCCAACGACTTCTACACCCGCCCGGATCCGACCAGCGAGACCGGGCGCCGAATTGACATCGCACCGGACGCGACCCCGCTCAACGACAAGGGGAAGCCGATCGCCCCCGAGGACCTGAACCTGGCCGATGGCTTCAGCGCCGGGCCGCTGATTTCTGTCGCCATCCCCGGGATGGACAACCAGGCCGCATTCGACCAGACCGGCATCGTGCCGATCACCGACATGAGCGCCACCTACACCGCCAGCCAGCCGGTGGTGCTGATCGATGCAGAACACCGGCGGACGTCAACTGATCTGGGGCGAACTCGACTCGAACGCGACCAGTGATCAGGCGCGAAACCTGATCATCAGGCCGGGCAGGAACCTGACCAACGGCCACCGCTACATCGTCGCCCTGCGCAGCTTGCGCGACGCGGACGGAGACCGGCTCGAAGCGCCGCCCGGCTTCCGCCTCTACCGCGACAGCATCCGGACGCTCGAGCCGACGATCGAACAACGCCGCGACAGGTTCGAGTCGATATTCGACACTCTGGCCCGCGAAGGAGTCAGGCGCAAGTCGCTCTACCTGGCCTGGGACTTCACTGTTGCCAGCACCGGGAACATCACCGGACGCATGCTCTCGATCCGCGACCGTGCCTTCGCCGGGCTGGGCGATGCGAACCTGAGCGACGGCATCGTCCAGGGCGATGCGCCGGAATTCCAGATCAATCCGAACGACGCAAACGACGCGCTCCCGGACGGCATCGTCGACCACCCGACTCCGACCGGCGACGGCGAGCAGAACATCCGCACCGTGCACGGAACGTTCACCGTGCCGTGTTACCTGGACCAGCCCGGCTGCCCGCCGGGCTCAACCTTCGACCTCGATGAAAACCAGACGCCGGTCCGCATTCCGGGCAACACCATGACCGCCAACTTCATCTGCAACATCCCGCGCTCGGCTGTGGACGCCGGTGGCAACGTGATCGAGAAGGCCTGGCCGTCGCTCTACGGCCACGGTCTGTTCGGCAAGTACCTTGATACCAACAGCGGCAACGTGCGCAAACTCGGCACCGAGAACGGAGTGATGGTCTGCGGCACCGACTGGAGCGGCATGTCGACCGAAGACGTCTACCCGTCTGCCTTCCCGGCTCTCCAGGATCTGTCGAAGTTCTCCTCGCTCCCGGACCGCCTCCAGCAAGGCTTCCTCAACTTCATGTTCCTCGGACGGTTGCTGATCCATCCGGACGGGCTGGCCGCCGACCCCGCCTTCAAGTTCAACGGCGAGTCCGTGATCGACACCGGCAACCTCGGCTACTACGGCAACAGCCAGGGCGGCATAGCCGGCGGTGCGCTCACGGCGGTCGCGCCCGACTTCACCCGCTCGGTGCTCTATGTGCCCGGGATGAACTACTCGACCCTGCTGACCCGCAGCATCGACTTCGGCGTCTACGGGGCTCTCTTCTACAACGCCTACAGGTCAGAGGTAGAGCGGCCGTTGCTCTTCTCGCTGATGCAGATGCTGTGGGATCGCGGTGAGCCGAACGGCTACGCCGGCAACATGACCAGCGACCCGCTGCCCAACACCCCCGCCCACAACGTGTTGATCGAGATGGCCTACGGCGACCACCAGGTTGCGAACATCGCAACCGAAGTGGAAGCGCGCACGATCGGCGCGCCTCTGAGGACGCCCGCGCTCGACGGCAACCGGCTCTCGTCCGGCATGGTCAGCCCCTTCTTCGGCCACGACACCCTGGGCGACCTGGCCGGCCCGGCCGCCGACGGCAATGCCTTCTTCGTATGGGACATCGGTCCGAAGCGAGGCTCCGAGCCGAACATACTCGGCACCGAACCGCCACCGAACGGCAACGTCCCTCCACCGCCGGGCAGCGGGGTCGATCCGCACGACACCGTGATCAACTCCTCCCCGTTGATCCGCAAGCAGATCGCCGATTTCATGGCAGCCGACGGCAAGGTGACCAATCCCTGCGGAGCGAACCCCTGTTACGCAGCGGGCTGGAACGGCTTCCCCTGATCCTCCCCGGCCGATCGCCGGCTGCAGTGCAGACATGCCCGCTTTAGGCTGCGGTTACGAGTCTCGTTAAGCTCGTTCGTCGCCCATGGCCAGATTCCGGAAGAAAAAGAAACGCGAAGGTGCCGACCCGGGCCGCACTCCACCCTGGATGTTCGAGACGCGGACCCAGGCCTGGCATGAGGCCGGCCTCTCCGAGCAGCTTGAGCCTGCCCAGGCCAAAACCGCCTGGCTGCGGCTGGTCATCTTCTCGGTGCTGATCGCGGCGGTGCTGGTCGTCTTCAGCAACCGTCGTGACCTTTTCCCCGGCTACCTGACCGAGGCCCGGATCGCGACCGCGCTGCTGCTTTTCGTCCTCGGCTGGGGATTCGCCAGCGCCCTGGGCCGGACACTCACCCCGTCGATCCTTCGCCGCATGGACCCGAGCACAGCCGGCACCGTGACCTTCGTGATCAAGCTGGTCACGATCGTCATGGTCGGAGTGATCGCGCTTCACATCGCCGGAGTGAAGACCAGCACGCTCGCTGTCGGTGGTGCCTTCACCGCAGTCGTGCTCGGTCTCGCGGCCCAGCAGACCCTGGGCAATGTCTTCGCGGGCATCGTGATCCAGGGAACGCGTCCATTCAAGGTCGGCGAGAAGGTGAAGCTGATAGGCGTGGGACTGGCCGGTTCGATCGAAGGCACGGTCAGCTCGCTCGGCCTGTTCCACACTTCGATCCTCGACGGCAAGGACCAGATCATGGTCCCGAACAACGTGCTGCTCAGCCTGGCGATCGTTCCGCTGCGGGAACCAAAGGGGATCGACGTCAAGGCGCGCTTCGACAGCCACACCAGCCCCAGGGTCGTCCAGAAAATGCTGCGTCAGGCGATCACGGTGCCGACCCTTCGCGAGCCGCAGATCTGGCTCGAAGAGATCGATCGCGATGAGGTTATTTTCCAGATCCGGGCGACCCCGGTCAACCCCGATGACGGGGCCCACCTGGCCGAGCAGATCCTCTCGATCACCCGCGGTACCTTCGAGTTCGAAGTTCCCGAAGAAAGCAGTTCGAACGGTGACGGCGACTCGGACCCTGCTGAGCATGTGCGTCAGAGGCCCGATCCCGAAGTGCCTACCGGCCACTCCTGAGCCGCGCCGAGCGATCGCTCCGGCCCGGTTCCGGTCGGCCGGACGCGTCCGTCAGAAGCCGGCCCAGCCGAGGATAGCCCGCTTCTGCACAGATCAGCGGCGGCGTTCGACCTCTTCGACCATCAGCTTGGTGTGGAGGGCGGCGATGAAGTCGCGGAGTGGTTCGGCGCCGGACTCGATCAACTCGACTGCGCGGTCGGGCTCGACCTCTCCGTCGAGCCGCTCCATCAGCACGTCCACCTCCTCCTTGACCAGGGCCTCGAGCGCGCGGCGATAGCGCAGGGTGTCGTAGACAGTGAAGCCGGTCTTCTCGTCGTAGCCGCTGGCGCGGAAGCGGGAGATCGCTTCGATGATGCTGACGTCCGAGGGCGAGTAGCCGCGGGTATTCGGGGTGAGGATGCCGATCTCGGCCAGCCGGTCCAGAACCTCTGCCGGCATTCCGTAGGCCTCGCGGACTTCGGCGGCACTGGTCCTTCGGCGCTCCTTCGAAAAAGCACGATCGATGATCCGGTCCTCGACCTCTAGCAGCGCCTTGGCCTGGTCCGGGTCCTCGGCCAGCACCGTGCGGATCGCCTTGAGCGGCATGAAGCGTTCCTCCTGCAACCGCTTGATCACCTCAATGCGCTCGACCGTTTCCGGAAGGTAGTAAGCCATGTTGCGACTGGTCTTGATCGGCTCCGGAAGAAGGCCCTCACGCAGGTAGTGCTTGATCGTCGCCCCGGGCACTCCCGAGGCCTCCACCAGCTCTGACATCTTGAGCAGCTCTTCGCCGGTGCCGTTCGCCCGAGTGGTGACGCTCATGCGCGAAAGCCCTCTCCGCCACCGCTGCCGCCGGGCCCGGCGGCAGCGCCCGACTCGATCAGCGCCTCAATGTCGGCCTCGCTCAATCCCGCCTCGGACAGCACCGCAGCGGTGTCGGCCCCGATCGCCGGTGCCGGTCGCGGTTCGAGGGCGGGCGTCCCCGACAGCTTCACCGGGTTGGCGATCTGGCGGACCGTGCCGGCACCGGGCTGCTCGAACTCGACCACCATGCCGCGCTCGCGCACCAGGTCCGATTCGAGCGCTTCGTCGAGTTCGAGGATCGGCTCGATGCAGCAGTCATGCTCGTCGTTGAAGGCCTTCCATCCGGCCCGGCTGCGCTCGCGGAAGACCGCGGCGACTTTCGCCCAGCCTTCGCCGCCGGGCTTGTCGAACTGGACCTCGATCAACTCGGGGTGGCCGGTGCCCTCACAGAAGGTGCGCCAGAACTTCGGCTCCAGTGCACCGCAGGAAACCCAGCCGTCGGCGGCTTCGTAAGGCAGGTAGCAGCAGACGCCGCCGTTGAGGATCGACGCGCCGCGACCGGGAACCTGACCGTCGGCAAACCAGGCCCCTGCGGGCATTGCCATCCAGGCGAGCGCCCCGTCGGTCATCGAAATGTCGACCATCTGGCCGCTGCCGCTGCGCTGCTTCTCGAAAAGCGCGGTCAGGATTCCGAAAGCGGCCCCCAGGGCACCGCCACCGAGATCGCCGATCTGGCCGGCCGGCTGCACCGGCGGGCCGTCGTCGGCGCCGGTCATCGCCAGCATTCCGGTCGAACCGAGGTAGTTGATGTCGTGGCCGGCCCGGTCCCGGTTCGGCCCGTCCTGGCCGTAGCCGGTTATCGCGCAGTAGACGATTCCCGGGTTGACCTTCCTGACGCTTTCGTAGTCAACGCCCAGCCGCTCGGTCACGCCCGGACGGAAGCCTTCGACCACCACGTCGGCGGTCTCGACCAGCCGCATGAAGGCCTCGCGGCCGGCTTCGCTTTTCAGGTCCAGCCGGATCGATCGCTTGGAGCGGTTCAGTGACAGGTACAGCGCCGAGCGCGTGCTGGCGATCTCCTCCTCGTCGTGGCCTGTCTCCGGCTCGTAATAGGGCGGCGCCTGGCGGATGTAATCGCCGGCCCCGGTGTCCTCGACCTTGATCACTTCGGCGCCGAAGTCGGCCAGATACTGCGTGCAGTACCCGCCAGGCAACAGCCGGGTCAGGTCGAGAACGGTTATTCCGGTCAGCGGGGCCATTGCACCTTCCTGCCCCTGCTCAGGCCCTGGTCAGGCCGAGCAGCCCTCTCGCCTCGGCCACGGTCGCGACCTTGCGACCGGCGTCCTCCACCATCTGGCGGGCCTTGCCGACCAGGTCGCCGTTGGAGCGGGCCATCGAGCCGTCGGGCAGGTAGAGGTTGTCCTCGACCCCGGCGCGCACGTTTCCGCCGAGCGCGATCGCCGCGGACAGCAGCTTCCACTGGTCGCGCGAAATCCCGATCACCTGCCAGTTGTTCTGGCCCTCCGGTCCACCGGGGATCTGGTCGGCCATCACGCCGACGTTTCTCGGGGTCGGCCGGATACCGCCGGTAACGCCCATGACCAGCGAGATCTGCAGCGGCTCCTTCAGCAGCCCCATGTCGATCAGCGGGTCGACGTTCGCCACGTGGCCGGCGTCGAAGCATTCATGCTCGGGCTGGATGCCGAGCTCGTTCATCGCGGTGATGAACTCGATGATCAGGTCGAAGCTGTTCTCGAAGACCGCCTTGAAAACGAACTCCTTGCGCCGGCGCGAGTACTTGGCGTAGTTCATCGAGCTCATGTTGAGCGCGGCGACGTCCGGCCTGCAGGCGCGCAGGTACTCGATGCGCTGCTCGACCGGGACGCCGATCGCGCCGGTAGAGAAGTTGATGATCACGTCACCGACCTCGGAGCGGATCGCTTCGGTGATCGCCTGGAAGTCCTCCGTGTCCCAGGAGGGTGTGCCGTCGGGCTTGCGCGCATGGATGTGGATCTGAGAGGCACCTTCGTCGACCGAGCGCCGGGCCTCGGCGGCGTACTCCTCGGGCGTGTACGGGATCGCCGGGCACTGGTCGCGATTGGCGATGACCCCCGAGATCGAGTTGCTGATGATTACGGGGTCTTCAAAGCGACTCATACCGGCATCACTCCATGCTTCTTCCAGGGCTTTTCGACCTTCTTGTCTTTCGACATGCGAAGGCCGCGGATGATCGTCTGGCGGGTCTCGCGCGGATCGATGATGTCGTCGATCATCGCGTTGCCCGCGGCGATGTAGGGGTCGATCTGCTGGCGGACCGCGTTCAGCATCGCTTCGCGCGTGGCCTCCGGATCGTCGGAGGCTTCGATCGCCGAGCGACCGATGATGTTGACCGCGCCCTCGGCCCCCATGACCGAGATCTCGGCACCGGGCCAGGCGACGATCAGGTCGGGCTCGTAGGCCCGGCCGCACATCACGTAGTAGCCGGCACCGTAGGCCTTGCGCACCAGCACGGTTATCTTCGGCACGGTCGCCCTCGATACGGCGTAGAGCATCTTCGCGCCGTGGCGGATTATGCCCTGCTGCTCGACCTTGGAGCCGACCATGAAGCCGGGCACGTCCTGGAGGAAAAGCAGCGGGATGCCGAATGCGTCACAAAGGTTGATGAAGCGGGCAGCCTTGTCAGCAGAGTCCACATCGAGGATGCCGCCGAGCTGTTTCGGCTGGTTGGCGACGATACCGACCGGCATGCCGCCGAAGCGGGCGAAGCAGGTGATCAGCGACTTGGCGAACTTCGGCTTGATGTCGAACCAGTCGCCGTCATCGACGATCTCCTCGATCACTTTGTACATGTCGTACGGAGTGCGGGGTGAATCCGGGATCAGATCGATCAGGACGTCCGAGCCGCGATCCTCGGGGTCTTCAGTCTCGATTACCGGCGGACGCTGCTCGCAGTTGGACGGGAAGTAGGAGAGGTACTTCTTGACCGACTCGATGCATTCGGCGTCGTCCTTGACCTCGAGGTCCCCGACGCCGGACTTGCGGCAGTGGATCTTGGCCCCGCCGAGGTCCTCCATGTCGATTTCCTCACCGGTCACCGCCTTGACCAGATGCGGCCCGGCCAGCGCCATCGCGCCCTGACCTACCACCATCGGCACGAAGTCCGAGAGTCCCGGGATGTAAGCAGTGCCCGCGGCACAGGGACCCATCATCGCGGCGACCATCGGCACGACTCCGGACATCTCGACCTCTTCGCGGAACAGATGGCCCGAGCCGGCGAACAGCGAACCGGCGGCCTCCTGGATCCGTGCTCCGGCCGAGTCCAGCAGCCAGATCAGCGGCATGCGCTTCTGCAGCGCCATCTCCCGGATCCGGGTTACTTTGATCTCCCCGGTCTGACCCATCGAGCCGGCCATCACGGTGAAGTCGTAGGCGACGATCGCGCAGGCGCGGCCGTCGACATCGCCCCAGCCGGTGACAACTCCGTCGGCCGGTGCGTCCTTGCCCTGCATCGCCGGCTGTGAGTAGTGGGGCCGGCCCTGAAGGCCGATCTCGTTGAAGGTGCCCGGATCGACCAGCAGGTCGAGCCGCTCGCGCGCGGTCATCTTGCCACGCTCGTGCTGGGCTTCGATCTTCTTCAGCCCACCGCCGAGACGGGCCTTTCCGCGGCGCTCGTGAAGCTGCTCGGTCAGCTCGCTGAGAGGTGCCGTGCCCGGCAGCTTGTTGACCGGCCCGGCGGCCTCCGCCCCTGCTGCGTTGTCGCTCATCAGCGTCCCTTCCATTCCGGCTCGCGCTTTTCAAAGAATGCCTTGACGCCCTCGATCGCGTCCTCGGTCGAAAGCTCGATCGCCAGCTGGGAGCGCAGGTAGTCGAGCCCCTCGGCCAGCGGCATGTCCATCTGGCGCCACATCGCATCCTTGCCGAGTCGCATGATCAGCGGTGACTTGGCAGCCAGCATGCCGGCCCACTCGGCCACGGCCGCGTCGAACTCGCCTTCCGGCACGACCTTGTTGACGATGCCGGCCTCGCGTGCGTCCTCTGCCGTGAGCCGCTCGCCCAGCAGAAGCATCTCGTTGGTCTTCTTGCGCGGGACGTTGCGGTAGATCAACGCCATGATCATGAACGGGAACAGGCCGACCGTGATCTCGGGCGTGCCGAAGGTGGCGCGATCAGAGGCGACGATCAGGTCACAGGCCAGGGCGAGTCCGAGCGAGCCGGCAAGCACATGCCCCCGGGCGGCGACGATCGAAGGTTTGCCCAGCTCCCCGAGCAGCTTGAAGCAGTCGACGAACAGCTCCGCCCCGGTGAACTTCTCGACCGTGCCGCTGTCCCCACCGAAGGCCGAGAGGTTGCCGCCGGCCGAGAAGACTTTCTCGTGGGACGAGGCGAGAACGACCACCCGCACCGCGTAATCGTCGCGAGCCATGTTCAGGGCCGCGATCAGCTCGCTCAGCATCTGGTCCGAGAGCGAGTTGCGCGTCTCGGGGTCGTCGAGCGTGATCGTGGCGACGTGCTCGGCGACCTCGTAGGTCAGTTTTTCGAAGGACTGGCTGGGTTCGTTCATGGTCGGCGCAACATACCACTTACCAAGGAGTAGGAAGTGTTACTCTCTACTTTGTACGGCGAAGCTGCCGTCTCTCAACCCGACCAAGGAGAAGCAAGAGCCGTGAGCGACACTGTGATCAAGCCCGACTTCGACGTCGCGCAGAAGCATTTCATCTTCACCCAGGAGCACGAGGACCTTCGCGAGTCGATGGTGGACTGGGTCCAGAAGGAACTCCACCCCCACCGCAACGAGTGGGAGAAGACCAAGTGGCCGGACTCGGCCATCGAGCGCGCCGGCGAGCTCGGTTACCTCGGGCTCTGCTTCCCCGAGGAATATGGCGGACAGGGCGGCGACTACTACTACTCCCTGGTCCGGGCCGAAGCGCTCAGCTACGCAGGTTCGGGTGGACTCGGCATGGGCTTCGCGGTCCAGACCGACATGGTCCTGCCGCCGGTCGAGATGCTCGGTACCGAGGAGCAGAAGCAGAAGTACCTTGCTCCCGGCATCAAGGGCACGCGCATCGGTTGCCTGGGGATTACCGAACCCGGCGCCGGCTCCGACGTCGCCGGCATTCGCACCACGGCGAAGCTCGACGGTGACGAATACGTGATCAACGGGTCGAAGACCTTCATCACCAACGCCGCCCGGGCCGACTTCATCGTGCTGGTGACCAAGACCGACCCCGACGCCGGCCACGACGGCATCACCCTGCTGCTGATTGACATACGTGACGAAGATGGCAACGACCTGCCCGGTTTCTCGGTCGCCGAGAACCTCGAGAAGATGGGCATGGAGGCGTCCGACACCTGCGAGATCCACTTCGACGACATGCGCGTCCCGGCAGATTCGGTGCTGGGCCAGGTCGGCAAGGGCTTCTACCACATCACCTGGGAGCTCCAGGGAGAGCGCCTGGTCGCCGCTGCCGGTTCCAACGCCGGTGCCGAGCGCCTGCTCGAGACCTCGATTCAGTACGCCAAGGAGCGTGAGGCCTTCGGCCGGCCGATCGGCAAGTTCCAGACGATCCGTCACAAGGTCGCAGCGATGGCGACCAAGATCGAAGCCTCGAAGCAGTTCACCTACACGGTGGCCTGGCGGTTCGCCAACGGCGAGTACCCGGTGCGCGAGATCTCGATGGCCAAGCTGCTCTCGGCCCAGATGGCCTGCGAGGTCGCCGACGATGCGATCCAGATCCACGGCGGCTGGGGCTACATGAAGGAGTACGAGGTCGAGCGCCACTACCGCGACATCCGCCTGAACCGCATCGGCGCCGGCACCGACGAGGTAATGCTCGAAGTGATCGGCCGCTCCTACGGTCTCTGAACAACCCGTCGGTGCTCAGCGGGCAGCTCCGATCCGGCCAAGCGTAGACGAATTACCCCTCTATTTCGAGGGATTCGTCTACGCTTGCCGACCGCCGGCCGACCTGGGCGGGAGCCCGGGCCAGTCGGCGGGGATCAGGCAGTCGGAGTCAAGGCCGCCGTGCAGTGGGCGCAGCGGGTGGCCGCAACCGGAACTTCGGAGAGGCACTCGGGGCAGTCCCGGTGTGTGGCCTCTTCTCCTTCGGCCTGGCGGGCCTTCAACGCGTTCATGGGCAGGACGACGAAGAAGTAGACGGCCGCCGCAACTGAAACGAAGGTGATTACGGCGTTGATGAAGTTGCCGTAGCTGAAGACCGAGCCATTGATGGTGAAAGTCAGCGCCGAGAAGTCCGGCTCGCCAATGACCGCCGCGATGATCGGCGTCAGCAGGTCTTCCACCAGAGAGGTGACAAGCGCCGCGAAAGCAAGACCAAGTACCAGCGCGACGGCCAGATCGACCACGTTGCCACGGGCTATGAAATCCTTGAAACCCTTTAGAACTTTCAAGCGAACCTCCTGTAGTTGGACGAAGCAGTCGCACCAAAGTAGCCCCGGCGCGGGCATACGTGAGGAAACAGGGAGGTCTGGTCACCCGATTTCGCCCGCGACCGCATCGGCGACACCTGGGCCCTGCTCAACCTGGACGGCTGGCTACGTACGGAGCTCCGAGGTGCAGAACGCGCAGCGGGTGGCCGCGATCGGGATTTCCGACAGGCACTCGGGGCAGTCGCGGGTGGTCGCTTCTTCGGTCGCCGCCCGGCGCTCGTTGAGCAGGTTCATCGGCACGACCACGAAGAAGTAGACCGCGGCCGCGACCGAGAGGAAGGCGATCAGCGCGTTGATGAAGCTGCCGTAGAGAAACTGGGAGTCGTTGATCGTGAACGAAAGCGCGGAGAAGTCCGGCTCGCCGATGAAGGCGGCAATAATCGGGGTCAGAAGGCTCTCGACCAGCGATGTGATCAGCGCGGTGAAAGCGGCGCCGACTACGACCGCGACCGCCAGGTCGACCACGTTGCCCCGGGAGATGAACTCCTTGAATCCGATCAGAACCTTCACGCCGGATGACCTTACTGCCGCCGTCCGACGCCAGGCCAGACCCGCGTCGGCATATAGTCCGCACTCACGAATGCCGGCGGCTGGCCCGGCGCGACCCCTCAATTACAAGGAGCTTTGACATGGGACTTCTGGATGGAAAGAGCGCGATCGTAACCGGCTCGGCCCGCGGTATCGGCAGGGCAACCGCCGAGCTGTTCGCGGCCAACGGTGCAAAGGTCCTGATCAACGACCTCGACGCGGACGCCGCCGAGCAGGCCTCGTCTGAAATAAGCGGAGAGACCGCCGTCTACGCCGGTGACATGACAAAACCCGAAGCGGCCGAAGAACTGGTCAATACCGCCAACGAAGCTTTCGGTTCGGTCGACATCGTCGTGAATAACGCCGGCTACACCTGGGACGGCGTCGCCCACAAGATGAGCGACGAGCAGTTCCAGGCGATGCTCGACATCCACACGATCGTGCCGTTCCGGGTTGCCCGGGCGCTCGCGCCCCACTGGCGCGAGGCCGCCAAGGCCGAAGCAGCCGAGGGCCGCGAAGTATTCCGCAAGCTGATCAACGTCTCATCGATCTCCGGAACGATGGGCAACGCCGGTCAGGTCAACTACAGCGCCGGCAAGGCAGCCGTGGTCGGCATGACCAAGACCCTGGCCAAGGAGTGGGGCCAGTTCAAGATCAACGTCAACGCAGTCGCCTTCGGCTTCGTCGAAACCCGCCTGACCGCCGCCAAGGACGAAGGTGCCGAGACTGTCAAGGCTCCCGACGGCTCGGACATCCAGCTCGGTATTCCCGAGCAGATGCGCGCGATGGCTTCGATGATCATCCCGCTGGGACGCCCTGCCACCCCGGAAGAGGCATCAGGACCTGTTCTGTTCCTCGCATCCGGGCTCGCCGACTACGTTCACGGTCAGGTTCTGAACGTCACCGGCGGCCAGTTCGGCGGCATGTACACCTGACTCTGCCGAGGACCCCACGGAAGAGGCCTCCGCACTGCGGGGGCCTTTTTCTTGCGCTCAGGAGGGTCGGTGGACTTCGGCAGGCAGGCCTCGGTGTGACCTCAGTCGAACCTCTCTCGTGTGGGGGTGTTTTGGGTAGTGCACAACCGTCTGGTTGCGCGTTGGTGAAAACACCCCCGCACACCCGGCCGGCTCCGGGCCTTCAAACCGGCCAAGGTCGCCTCGAGCCGGGACCGAAGCCGAAACGCGGGTCGAGACTCGGCCTGCGGCGCTACTTGCTGCGGCGGGCCTCGGCCGGTGGCTCGCCGGAGTCGTCGGCGATGCCGGCCGGCGGCCAGGGGCCGAACCAGTTGTCGCGGCCGCCGTCCAGGGTGATCACCGAGCCGGAGTGGAAGCTGCCGGCGTCGCTGGCCAGGAAAGCGATCAGCCAGGCCATCTCGTCGGACTCCCCCACCCTGCCCATCGGGATCGTGCGGTGAACCGAGTCGACGATCTCCTTCGGATACTTGTTGACGAAGGTGTCGGTGGCGAACTGGCCGGCGGCGATCGCGCAGGTCCGGATGCCGAAGCGGGACCACTCCGTAGAGAGCGTTCTGGTCATGTTTTCGACGGCCGCACGCGCCGCTCCGGAATGGACCATGCCTGGCATGCCGTTGTGCGGAGAAAGGGTGACGCTGATCACCGCTCCGCCCTGCTGGGGGATGAAGGCCTTGGTGGCCGCGGCGTGGGTCATCAGCCAGGTGCCGGTGACGTTGAGTTCGATCACCGTCCGGAAACCCTTCGGGCTGATCGCCTCGGCAGGGCTCAGAAACTGCCCGCCGGCATTGTTCACCAGCGTGTCGATGCGACCGTGACGTTCGAGCACTCCGTCGAAGAACCCGTCAACGCCCTCGTCATCGCGAATGTCGAGATCGCGCGACTCAAAGCTGCCCGGCATGCCTTCCGCGAGGGCAGCGGTTTCGTCGAGGGGCTCGGTTCGGCGCCCACAGCCGACGACCGTGGCCCCCAGCCGGATCATCTCCAGCGCAGTCGCCCGTCCCAGGCCGGACCCGGCGCCCGAGATGACGATCACGCGGCCTTCGAGCAGGCCGTCGCGGAAGATCTGTGACCGTAAGGATTCGCCCATGACTGGCCGCGAACCCTACCGGGAAGCCGACCACAGGTAGGGTCGGCCCATGAGCGTTCATGCGGACCCCCGGCCGATCGAGACACCCATTTCCGGGGGCGCCGAAGGCACCACCGTCACGGTCGAGCCGATGGTCACCGGCACTTTCCGCTCGCCGGCGGTGCTGCGTTCGAACGCCGGCAAAGAGGTAGGCAACCTCAAGGTCCTGCGCTCGGTCGGCCCGGAGAATCCGCCGATTCCGATTCCGGCATTCCTGATCCGTCACCCGAAGGCAGGAAACATCCTCGTTGACACAGGCCTTCACCCCTCGATCGCCAGCGATCCGCGTCAGAACCTCGGGCGTTTCGGGACCTGGCTGAGCCAGCCGGAACTCGAGCCGGGAATGGACGTGCCTTCCCGCCTGCGCGAGCTCGGCATAGGGCCCGCGGCGATCCGCCTGGTCCTGCTCACCCACCTCCACATCGACCATGCCTCCGCCATCGCCGACTTCCCCGAGGCGACCTTCATCGTCTCGGAGGCGGAGTGGAAAGAGGCGACCAGCGGCATCCTGCCGATCTTCAGGGCATACCGGCGGCAGCAGTACGACTACGCATTCGACTTTCGTACGGTCAGCTTCGACGGCGAGCGCGTCTCTTCCTACGCGAGCTTCGGCCGCACGCTCGACCTGTTCGGTGACGGATCGATCCGGCTCGCCTCAACCCCCGGTCACACTCCCGGCCACATGTCGGTGATCGTCCGGCTGAAGGACCGCGACATGGTGATCGGCGGCGACGCCTTCTTCACCGAGCAGCAACTCGAACCTGGTGCCGACCTGCCGGGGCGCATGCAGGACAGCCACAACTACCGTCGCAGCCTCCAGGAACTCCGGCTCTTCCGCAGCCAGTATCCGGACGCGATCATCACGCCGGGACACGACCCCGAGTTCTACGAAAACGCTCCGGAGAAGTACGAGTAGGGCAGTCCGGGGTCAGCCTGCGGCGGCTTCGCGCAGGGCCTGCCTGACGCCGTCGCGGCCCTTCGTCTGAAGGTCCCCGTACATCGTCTTGACCTCGTCGAAGACCTCGGTCGCGGCTTCAAGCTGCTGCTCGCGACTCGGGTCGGCATTGACCGGAAAGGTGATCGGCTCGCCGAACTGGACAGTCACCTTGGGGAAGGCCATCCTCTTCCATCGGCGGACCGAAGCAGATCCATGGATCGCCACCGGGACCACCGGCACTCCGGACTCCAAAGCGATCTTGCCGATGCCGGGCCGGGCATCGCCCAGCTCTCCGGTCCGCGACCGGCCGCCCTCGGCATAGACCAGCACCGAGCCGCCACGGTCGAAGATCGCCTGGACAGTCTTGAAAGCCTCCTCGTCGCGGGCGCCGCGTCGGACCGGAAAGACGCCCCCGTGAGAGAAGATCCAGGTCAGACCGGGAGGACCGAACAGCTGGGACTTGGCCATGAAGCGCAGCTTCCTTCGCAGGTAGCAGCCGGTGAAGAAGTGGTCCATCTGGCTGAAGTGGTTCGGGGTGAAGAGCACCGGACCCTCGGCGGGGACGTTCTCGGTGCCTATGGCGCGGGTCCGGTACAGAAAGAGTGCGACCGGAGTGAGCGCGGCGCGGACCAGTTCGTAGGCGAAGTCCGGGTCATGGTTGCGGGCCCGATCGTGAAAGCGGTCGAAGTACTCGGCGGGTCGGGGGTCTTTGTAGACCTGAGGCTTGAGCTCGGACATCGGCTGCAGAGCGTAACCCCGGCGTCGGCTGCCGGTTACGGCTTCGGGCCGGAAACAGGTTCGCCCGGAGTCGATCCGCCTGCCGTCGGCTCGGCCCAGCCGCGCGAGCGCTCGACCGCCCGCGTCCATTCGGCCAGGAGCGAACCCGCTTCGTCCCTGCCCATCCGCGGCTCGAAAGTGCGACCGGCGCTCCACATCGATCCAACTTGTTCGAGATCCCAGACCCCAGCCCCGATCCCGGCCAGATAGGCCGCGCCGAGCGCGGTCGACTCCGGGTTCTCCGAAACCACAACCGGAACGCCGAGCAGGTCGGCCTGGAACTGCATCAGCCACCGGTTGCCGACCGCGCCGCCGTCGGCCCTGAGCACTTCGAGCTGCTTGCCGGAAGCAGCCTCCTGTGCCCGCACGGCGTCTACCGTCTGGTACGCGATCGCCTCCAGTGCTGCCCGGGCCAGGTGGGCTCGCCCGGTTCCACGGGTCAGGCCTACGATCGTGCCGCGCGCGTACGGGTCCCACCACGGTGAACCCAGCCCGGTCAGTGCGGGCACGAAGTAGACCCCGTCGTTCGAGTCGAGCGATGCGGCCAGGGCTTCGCTCTCCCCCGCCTCGCCGATGATGCCGAGGCCGTCCCGCAGCCACTGCACCGCCGCCCCGGTGATGAAGATCGAGGCCTCCGAGGCGTAGGTCACCCGGTCGCCGATGCCCCAGGCGATCGTCGAAAGCACGCCGGGATCTGTGCTGGGTGGCGCTTCCCCCGTATTGAGCAGGACGAAGCTGCCGGTGCCATAGGTGTTCTTGGCCTGACCGGGCTGGTGGCAGGCCTGGCCGAACAGAGCGGCCTGCTGGTCACCGGCGATGCCGGCCACCGGAACCTCGCCGCCGAACTCGGTAGTCACGCCGAAGACCCCGGCCGACGGCTTGACGGTCGGAAGCAACGCCGGATCGACACCGAACAGCTCGCAAAGCTCCGGGTCCCACCGGCGGCCGTGGATGTTGAACAGCATGGTGCGCGAAGCGTTGGAGAGGTCGGTCACGTGCTCGCCGCAGAGCTTGTGCACGAGCCAGGAATCGATCGTGCCGAAGCAGGCGTTACCGGCACCCTCTGACATCTTCGAGCAGCCACTCGATCTTGGTCGCCGAGAAGTACGGGTCGAGCACGAGTCCGGTGCGATCGCGGACCAGCGCTTCGTGGCCTTCAGCCTTCAATTCGTCGCAGCGCTCCGCCCCACGCCGGTCCTGCCAGACCAGTGCGTGATGAAGCGGCCTGCCGGTGTCGCGATCCCAGGCGACCACCGTCTCGCGCTGATTGGTGATGCCGATCGCGTCGAGATGACGGCCGTCGATCCCCGCGCCGGCCAGTGCCCGCAGCGCCACCGAGCGGGTCACCTCCCAGATCTCGTCCGCGTCATGCTCAACCCAGCCGGGCTTCGGAAACGACTGTTTGAACTCGGCATATCCGCGGCCGGCGATATGGCCGTCGCCGTCAAAGACGAAACAGGTCGAACCGGTCGTCCCCTGGTCGATTGCGAGGATCACCGCGGCCGCCTGCCGTCCGGGCCACGGCCTCCGCGCCTGGCCCAGCCAACTCGGGCGAAGTCGATCAGCTGGCGGAACCGGTGGATGAATCCCTTGAGGGTCTTGCCGGTCGCCTTGTGAGCGAGTTCAATCTCGAATTCACCGAGCCGATAGCCGGCCCTGACGGCGTCGATCGTCATGCCGGTTTCCATACCGTAGGCAGGGGCGAACGGCAGGACCGCGCGCAGGACTTCGAGCCGCATCGCGCGCTGACCGGAGATCGGTGCCTGTGGCTCAGCGCCGGAGCGCTTGCGGATCACCCAGGCCGAGAAGCCGAGGGCGAAACCGAAGCCGCCACCGACCCGTTTGGCGAACATCGCCACGGCCAGATCGCATTCGTCCGAGCGGACCGCGTCCACCAGGGGCCCCAGCCTGCCGGCCGACCCGGCCAGGTCTCCATCGCAAAGCAGTACGAAATCCGGCAGGTCCGGGTCGCTCAACATCGCCTCCGCACAGGCGGTCATGTTGCCGCCCTTGCCGTGCGACCTGCCCCGGCTGACCACATTCGCCCCGGCCGTCATCGCCGCCTCGGCGGTCCCGTCGTCGGAGCCGTCGTCGGCCACCCACAGCGCCGCCCCGGGAAAGGCATCGGCCAGCGAAGCGATCGTCTCAGCGATCACATCGGCCTCGTTTCGCGCCGCGATCAGGATCGCCAGGGAATCGGGTTCGGAACTCTCCACAGGGGCCAGACTCTATTCCTGCCGGTGGCTATAAAGTCCCCGCCTATGGCCGACATTGAAGCTCACATAACCGGGAACGTCTGGAAGATCACCTGCAGGATCGGGGACGAGATCTCCGACGGTGATGAAGTGGTGATCCTCGAATCGATGAAGATGGAGATCCCGGTCGAGTCAGAAGACGACGGCGTGGTCAAGGAAATCAAGTGTGAAGAGGGCCAGTCGGTTAGTGAAGGCGACGTCCTGATCGTCCTGGAGTAGTACGGCATGGGCGAAGAGCAGCAGGGGCCGCTCGACTCGATCCAGACCGGCAGCGACAAGCTGCTGCTCGACTTCCCGGCCGAGGCCGTTGCCCGGTTGACCATCTCAAACCCGTCCAAGCGCAACGCGCTTGACCACGAGATCCTCGACGCGCTGACCGCGACCCTGCCGAAGCTGGTCCGCGGGATCGAGTTGCGCTGTCTGATCATCACCGGCGCAGATCCGGTCTTCTCGGCCGGATACGACATCGGCGGCATCCCGGCAGAGAGCTTCGAAACCGACGCCGAGGCGCTGGTTGCCCACCCCTTCCCCGCGGCCCTCGCCGCGCTCGACGCCGTCCCCTGGCCGACCGTCGCCGCGCTCAACGGCCACTGCCTCGGCGGTGGGCTCGAACTGGCTTTGACCTGCGATCTTCGGATCGCCGCCCGCGGCGCAAAGATGGGCATGCCGCCGGCCAAGCTCGGCCTGATCTACGGCCACACCGGTCTGGCCCGCTTCATCCAGACGATCGGCGCACCGCGCACCCGGGAGCTGTTCTTCACCGGCCGCAACTACCCCGCCGAGCGGGCCGAAATGATCGGCCTGGTCAACGAGGTGACCGACGACGGTCGACTCGCCGATGCCGCGGTCGAACTGGCTGCCGGCATCGCCGCCAATGCTCCGATCTCGATGAAAGGCAACAAACAGGCGATCGAGACCCTGCTCGCCAACCCGATCCTCACCGAAGAGCAGGAGCGCGAGCTGGTCGAGCTGCGCGAGTCATGCTTCACCTCCGAGGACTTCCGCGAGGGAATCACCGCCTTCGGCGAGAAGCGCAAGCCGCGCTGGACCGGCCGGTAGTTCTCAGCGCGGAGCAAGGCGGGCGTTGGCGGTGAGTCCGTGCTTCCAAGAAAGCGCCCGCCAAAAGTGGCGGGCGCTTCCGCTATCGCGTGTTGGATCGCCTAACAGGCCCGTCCAAAGAATCCGATCAGATCGCCGCTGATGGTGTTGGGACCGCTGACCGGAACGGTCCAGTCCCAGTTTCCGCCGTATGAGTAAATTGCGGGGCACCAGCTTCCCTGCTTCCAGGAAGCATTGATCTGGAATTTCGTACCCCTCCTGGCAGTCACCCTGATCCATCCGGCGCTGTTGGTCACCTGGGTTGTAGTAACCGCGCCTCCCTTGCGGAAAGTAACCTTCGCGCCGGAAACCGGGAGGAGCTTTCCGTTCGGCGCCGAGTAGACAAAACGCATGTTAGCGGTGACGTAGGGGTTGACTGCTGCGGTCGAGGACGAGACGTGGACTCCGAAGACCGCGGCTACGATGACCATGGCCGTCAGGATCCTGAGGCGGAAAGACTTGATATCGGTGCTCAGATTGGTGGACATTCGATCTCCCTTGTTTCGGTTGATGATGTCTCCATGACGGACCTGCCCCGCCCCTTCTTCCGGTACCTGAGTGACAAGCGTCACTCAGAAGCGTCACTCAGCGTCGAAGCCGGAAGCGCAAGGAGTCAGCTACGGGCCTTGGCTAGGTAGGTCCGTCCCTTGCGAAGCAGGATCTTCCGATTCCGTTTGCCGAAGTCCTTGACTGCGACGACGCCTTCGCGGACCTTGAAGAAGGTCCCGTCGCAGCGGTCGGCGGTCAGCCAGTGGGTGCCGCGGACTGTTGCCGAACCGCGGCTGCCTTTGGTCTGGAACTTGCCCTTCCCGCGGCCCCAGAGCTTGCGCAGCGTGCGCTTGCTGGATCTCGCGCTGGTCGCGTCGGCGCTGATGCTCACGTCAGCAGAGGACATTCCGGTTTCGAGACCGAGCGAACGGCGATTAACCGTCCTGCGCTTTTTCGCCCGGCAGACCTTGCTCCGCTTCGGGCCGCCGGTCAGGACGAGGGTGGCCAGGGTCTGGCGTCTGGGCTGAAGCAGCCTGAAGGCACCGGCGTAGAACTCCGCAGTCTGGGTGCCGGTACCTTTGGCGAGAGCGGTCGTGATCCGGACCGCTCCGCGGGTCGCATCCACGACCGATCCGACCGGTATTTCCTCGCCCTTTCTTAATACGACCCGTCGACCCCCTGGGCGGGTAACGGTCACTTTGCCGCGAGTCGGGGCCGCGACGGCAAGTTTGCCGTTCTCGGGCTCGGGAACATCCGGTGGCGGCAGCGGATTGAACTCGATCTCCTCGCAAGCAGAGAACTCCGAGGTGCCGGAAGCGGTGGTGGCGGTCGCGGTCATGAAGCCGCTGGTTGGAAAAGATGGCAGATACTGGGAGAAGGTCGCTTCGCCCGATGCGTTGGTGTTCACGATGGTGCTGCCCTCATATACGGCTCCCTCGCCGTGTCCCGAGGAATCGCAGGTCGCAACCGAGAAGAAGTCGATAGTCACGGTGGTGACGAGGGCGTTGGTGCTGATCGACCCTCCGGTGGTATTGCCGGCATCGGTGGTGGTCGAACTGGTCAGCACCGGGGAAGTTGAGCAGACCATTCGCACCGCTGTCGATGTCGCCCGGATCGTTGGCGGTAACACCGGGCGGTCCCAGGTCGATACCCAGGCCGACGTTCGACAGGATCTGATTCCGGCGCATCGCGACCCCGACCACGCCGGCCGAAGTCACCTCGATTCCGGCACCCTGGGAGCCGTAGATCGTCAGACCTGTCACCAGGCTTCCGCCCGAGCCGGCGGCGAAGCTCAGTCCGGCCCCGGGCCCGGCGCCCGACCCATCGAGTCCGATTCTCGCACCGGGATATCCCGCGCACTTTCGCCGTCGATCCCGACCGGCCGGGTCAGTGCAGGCAGCGGGCCGCCCTGCATGCTGATGGTGCCGGCCACGGTGAAGGTGATTGTCTTGTAGGCGGGCTCGCTGTTGGCGGCGAGAATGGCGTCGCGCAGGGTGCAGCTGGCGTCGCAGGTGCCGTCGCCCGGGTCGACCAGGCTGTTGACCTCGTAGCTCCGGCCCGGACCGGCGGGCGCGGCGGTGACGCAGTCGCTGAACTCGGATACTCCGCCGGTCGAGAAGCTGGTGGCTGTGGAGGTGACCTCCCCCTTCGCCGACGGGCAGGGGGCCGACGTTCCTCACTGAAGGGGGCATTTCCCGAGGGGTCGGTCGAGACGTTGAAGCTCGTGATTCTCTCCTCGCCTTCGCCGTTCCCGGATGGGTCGCAGGCCGCGCTGGCGTAGATGTCGATCCGGTAGCTGGTGGAGCTGATCGAGTTGAGGTCGCCGCTGACGGTGGTCTGGGGCCCGTTGATCGCGGCCGCCGATATGACAGGAAAGTTCTGCCGTGCGTTGGGGCCGGTATCCGCGTCGCCAGAATCGTTCTCGGTTACCCCGTCGTCACCGAGGTCGATGCCGAGGTCGCCGTTCGAGTCGATCGAGACTTCGCCGAAGTCAACCTGGTTGATCAACGAGTCATCACTCAACTCCAACACTCCCTTGCCTGAGTTGAACGCGATGATGTCCCCGTCAAAGGAGGTTTGACTGCCCCAGAGCATGACTCCCATCCCGTTCGGGATTCCGGCGCTGGCAGCGGCGTCCGTGCCGATCAGGTTGTCGGTGAAAGCAGTCCCGGTGGGGTCCGTTCACCACCACTCCCATCACCGTGTTCCCCGAGATCTGGTTCTGGTCGATCGACGCTCCGGTTGCGCCACTGTTCACGTAGATGCCTTCAGCGTTGGCGACCGCTGCGGTTCCGGCGGCGTTGGCGCCGATCCGGTTGCCGACTACGGTCGAGCCGGACGTCCCCAGATCGATGCCGGTCGCGTTGTTGCCGGAGACAAGATTGCCCTGGCCCGCGGCGGCGGCGCCAATCGTGACCGGGTCGGTTCCCAGATCGCTGTCCAGGAGGAATCCCGTAATCATTGGCGATGGCGGCTGAGCCGTCAGCGTTGGTGCCGATGTAATTGCCGCGGATCACCGTCCCGGGACCGTCGACCTCGACACGGATGCCTTCGTTGGTATTGCCCGAGATCACGTTGCGATCGGCGAGGGTGCTGCCACCGATGGTGGCACCGGAGCCCTCGATCCGGATGCCGACATTGTTCGAATCGGCAGCCGTGCCGGCCAGATCGGTGCCGATCCAGTTGCCGCGGATCGTAGTGTCCGTTGTACCCGCCTGTGCCCGGATCGCCCCGTCGTTGTTCCAGGTATTCATCGACCAGGCCCTGGATCGTTGACGGCGAAGAAGCGGCATCCAGGTCGAGGCCGTAGTCGCCGCCGCCCGCATAGTCACCGTCCAGTTCGATCACCGGGGTGCCGGCGGTCCAGCCGGTGGCCGACTCGCCGTCGATGACGGTCGGGCCGGTGATATCGGGCAGGTAGGTGTCCGGAGAGATCGTGCCGCCGGCCAGCGTCGAAAAGGTGATCGTATTCGGGCCCGGGGTCGAGTTCGACTCCAGAATCGCAGTCCCGCAGGGTGACAGTTCTCATCGCAGTAGCCGTCGCCGGTATCACCGAGGTCGTTGACGTCGTAGACCGTCTTGGCTGAGACCGCTTCGGCGCAGGCGCCGAACTCGGATGTCGATCCGGTGGTCTGGTTCGTGGCCACGGCGGAGAGCTGGCGCTCGGCCCCGACCGGCAGGACGCCGACGTCGGTCTGGGCGGTGCCTGCTCCGGAACCGTTCGTGTTCAGCGGCATCGAACCGAGGTAGCGCCCTCCCGGTCCGTTGCCCGAGGGGTCACAGCTCGGGTAGGTGTAAGATCGACCCGTGAAGCTGGTCGAAGCGTCCGAGTCGAGGTTGACATCGACCTCGGTGCCCGTTTCCGTAACTTCGGCCGACGTGATCACGGGGAAGTTCTGAAGCTCGTCGGCCCGGCGTCCGCGTCACCGAGGTCGTTGGGGGTTACGCCGTCCGAACCGAGGTCGATGCCGAGGCCGGTGTTGTCGTGGATCTTCGCCTGGACTATCCCGTTGCCGGTGGAAGACGCGCCGCTTATTTCGACGGCGGGTCCGCCGTTGTGAGCGATCGTATCCCCGGTCGAAACGACATTCTGAACCTGAGTATCGAGTTGGATGCCTCCCGACGTATTGCCCATCGCGACCAGACCGGTCGCGTCGGTGCCGATCAGGTTGTCCGACACCTGGTAGCCGTCGACCGAATCGGCCGGACCTCCGAAATGGATGCCCCAGCCGCCGTTGCCCGAGATCAGGTTGCCGGAGATCTCCCGGGCTGTGTAACCCCGATGGACCACGATGCCATCTCCGGAATTGGCGATGTCCGTAGTACCGAGGACGTCGGTACCGATGTAGTTGCCGATCACGTCCATCCCGGGCCAAGGACCCGCATAGGGCTCGTCGATCTCGATCCCGATCCCGTTGCCGGAGACCAGGTTGCGCTCGGCCGCGGTGGGCCCGCCGATCGTCGCGCCGGCACCGTAGGCATGGATTCCGACGACGCCGTTGCCGACTGCGTAGGTACCGGTCGGGTCGGTTCCGACGTAATTGCCGATTACCTGGTTGCCGGTGCCTTCCCCGTTCAGGTGGATACCCCAGAGGATGTTGCCGGAGACCACGTTGCGATCGGCCGCTGCGGTGCCCCCGATCACTCCGTCGGTGCCGGCGAAGGCCATGCCGACGCCGTTGGCTGTGTCGGTTCCACTCCGGTCCAGCCCGAGGTAGTTGCCACGGATCTCCACGTCCTGCGCCAGGGGATCGACAACGATGCCGTTCTGAGGGAAGTCCAGGATCGTGAGGCCCCGGATGACGCTGGCGTCGGCGGTCCCGGTGAGCACAAGGCCGTTGGCGATCGGGCCGGCGCTGCCACCGGCGAGCGTGACCTCGGACGCGGGAAAGCCGGGGATTGTCTCTCCGTCGATCGTCACCTGCTCGGTAATATCGGGGAGCTGGGACGACGGACTCATCCCACCCGGCAGGCCGGCGAAGGTGATCGTGTCCGGGCCGGCATTGCCGTTGGCGGCATCGATCGCTTCGCGGAAGGTACATTCGGCGAGATCACATATGCCGACTCCCGGGTCGCCGTTGTCATTGACGTCAAAGGTCACCGCCCCTGCCTGAGCCGGGGCCAGAAGAACGGCGAACAACACCACCAGCGCGAGTGCGCAAATCTTCGCCAACCTTGGCGCATTCCCCTTGTCCAGACCGCGAGTCTTCATGTTCTCCTGACGTAACCCGGAACACCGATCTTCCCCGATCGTTGCGAACTTTGCAGCACAGTTCGCTAGGCTCGCCTGCAATGAGGGGTATCGGGGCCGTCAGTGACAGTGAGTTAACGGCACTGTGCCGGAAGGGTGACGAAGCGGCCTGGGCGGAACTGGTCAACCGCTTTTCGCGCTACATATACGCGATCCTCACCCAAGCCTACAGGCTGTCCCAGCATGAAGCCAAAGATGTGTTTCAGGAGGTATTCAGCCGGGCTTTCGACAAGCTCGACTCATTGCGCGACGATTCTGCGATCAAACCCTGGCTGGCCCAGATGGCCCGCCGGGCAGCGGTAGACCGGATCCGTGCTTCCGGTCGCGAGATGCCGGTCGAAGAGCTGCCCGAAGACGTAACAGAGCGCGAACTCGACCGGATCGACGACGCGATGAGCATCCAGCAGGCGATGAGCGTACTGCCTGAGCATTGCCACGAAATCGTCGATCGCTTCTTCGCGAGAGACGAGAGCTACCGAACGATCGGGGAGACGCTCGGCATTCCGTCCGGCACGATCGCCAGCCGGATCTCGCGCTGCCTGGACAAGTTGAAGGAACATCTCGGAGATTTCTCCCCGACGGGAAGAAAGTGAGTCCCTGCATCGTCAGGTGAAAGAGACAACCATGAGCGAACTTACCGAAAGAGAACTTGCCGGATTGCTGAGGATATTGACCCCGGCCCCCGCCCATTGGGTCGAAGCCGCGCAGCAGATCCCTCAGGTCAAGAAGCAGCTTGCCGAGGTCCTTCCGTACCTCGAGAGCACTGCTTCGGGCCGGGCCGCCGAGACGGCGGAGCTCGAGAAGGCGATCGAGGCGGTAGGGTCCGACGCCGGAGCCGCAGCTGATCGCCGAGCTTCAGCGCCACCTCGCGCAGGCCTGAGTTCGAATGAACAGACGGAGCCGGGGAGGCTTGACACCGCCCGCCGGCGGTCAGCCGAGCAGCGCTCGAGCACGACCACTTGCGGCCGACGCCGCTGCCAGCTCGCTCTCAGCCGCCGCCTGCGCCTCCCCGCCTGACGAGCTAAGCAGGTTGGCGGTGATCAGAATCGTGGCCACCTGGGTGCCGGCCTCGGCCAGCGAAGTCGCCGAGACGGCGTCGGGCCGGGTCTCAGCAGTGGCGATGCCAGCGACATTGGCTGCCAGCTCGGCGGTGTCGGCGCCGGTTCCTGCGATCAGCCCGAGCGTGTCGAGCGTGTCCTTCATGGCTACGCCGATCCGATGATCGCGGTAACCCGGATCCTTCAGGCGATCCTCCAGCGCCCCGCGGGCGGCCTCGTAGTGGCCCCGGTTCTGCTCGACCAGCTCGACTGCGCGCATCCTCAGGTTCTCCGCCTGGATCACGAAGCCCGATGCCTCGACGCTGCTTTCCAGCGAGCGGGCCGCCGAGCAGGTCAGGGCCGCCGCCAGGGCGACCGCAAGTGCCGCCGCCGAGCCCGAAGCGAGGCTGTCCTCGGGATTGCTCGCCTCGGCCAGGATCGTCTCCAGGGAGTGACCGAGAACGTCGGCACTGTCCACGCGTTGTCCTTCTGTATCGCTCACCATCTCCTCCGGCCCGCGACGTAGGTCTTTCCTCTGGTCAGTCTGATCGTCTTCTTCCGGGCAAAGTCGCGAACCGCCACCACGCCTTTGCGGACCTTGAAGAAAGTGGTGCCGTTGCAGCGGTCCTCGACGTACCAAGTCGTGCCCCGCACCCCGGCTGACCCTTTGTTCCCACTGGTGGTGTGCCGGCCGCGACCCGCTGCCCCAAACCTGTTCGGCCGTCTCCGCCTGCTGGTCGTGGCCGAGGCCGGAATCCTGGCGGTCTCGCTGCAGGTCCCCTCGCCGGACAGGTTCAGGAAGGTGCGGCCGGTCCTGCGATTCTGGGCCACCCGGAAGATTCCCCTCCAGAAGCGGGCTCGCTTGACCTTCCACCGTCGGCGGAAGCGAGCTCGATCCTGGCCCTCCTGGTCGTTCGATCTCACAGCCGACCCGCAGCTGGACTTTCCGGGGGACCGGATCGAAAACACCCTGCCGGGGACAGCTGAACAGCGTCTGGCCGCTCACTTCTTTCACGTTGACGGTCCTGGCCACGGTCGGCCTGGGCAGACCGTTCGGGTAGTAGAGGTACGCCCGCGACGGCACCGAATCGCCGGCCGTCGGATGGAAGCCGCCGAATACGAGCACCCGCTGGTCTTCCAACGTCACCGCGGCGTGCCGTTCCAGCCGACCGGCCCCGGGAAAGGTGCTCACCACCTGGGTCTCCGGGTTGACGATCTCGGGCGAGTTACCGAGCGAAAACGCGCTGCCGTTGGGCAGCAGCGAGAGCGTCGGGTTCGAAGTCGAGGCACGCACGTAAAAGCCGTTGAAGAATCCGGAAAGCGGGTCGTAGAGCTCGTATCTCGGGCCCGGGGCAAGGCTGGTCCCTCCGGCAACGAGCACCTTGCCGCTGGCCAGCGTGATCATGTTGTGCGCTCCGGTCCGTTCGGAGAAGAGCGTGCCGGTGGTTGAGAAGGTACCCGTGACGGGGTCGTAGATCTCCGCCTTTTCGGTCAACCCTGCTTCGGGCTGACCGCCCGCGATCAGCACCCGGTCGTCGACGAGGACCGCATCACGACTCAGCGTCCTCGGTTCAAGCATCGGTCCGGTCAGCGTGTAGGTGCCGGTCGAAGGATCGTAAATCTCGGCCGAGCTCTGGACCACCCCACCGGCCGCTTCGCCGCCGGCGATCAACACGCGACCGTCGGGCAGCAGGGCCAGCGAAGCTGTCGGCGCGGGGGACAATCATCGGACCGGTCTGGGTGAAGACTCCGGTGCCGGGGTCGTAGATCTCGTTCGGCGTGAGAGGGGTCCCGGGAACGAAAACCCGGCCATCGTTCAACTTGACGACGTCGTGGATCTCGCGAGCGCTCGCCAGTGAGCCGGTGGAGGTAGAACGCCCCGGTGGCCGGGTCAAAGACTTCGGCCGATGCCAGCGGCACGTTGCCGGCGCCGCGACCTCCAACCGCCAGGACCCGGCCGTCGTTCAGGAGGGCAGCACCGAAGTCTGCCCTCGCCCCGAGCATGGGGTTCACCGCGGCGAACTCACCGGCCGCCCTTGATTGATCGGCGAACGAGAGCAGCACCACCAGGCCGGCGCAGATCCAGACCGCCGGCCAGCACACACTCCCCACCCTCGAACGTCGTGTCCGCTGCATCGGACGAGCATAGACAGAGGGCGGTGCGACTTCAACTAGGCTGCGGGTCGTGACCCTCGAGCCACTGCCTGCGCAAAGCCTTCTGGCCGACGATGTGCCGGGGATAACCCGGACCTCATCCTGGCCACACGAAGTGACCCGCGACTGGGCGCTGGGAGGTTCGACCGGTGACGGTATCCGGGTATGTGTACTCGACTCGGGGAGTCGACCCCGAGCACCCCGCAGTCGGAGAGATTGAGAAGTCGGTGGTCGTCGAAAGTGACGACGAAGGCGTGCCGTTCGTCCGCGAAGAGGGCGAAACCGGGGACCTGTTCGGCCACGGAACGGCCTGCGCCGGGATCATCCGCAAGATCGCCCCCGACAGCGAAATCGCCAGCGTGCGTGTGCTCGGCAAGGACAACCGCGGCAACGGCGCGGTCATGGCGGCCGGCCTGAAGTGGGCGATAGAGCAGGGGTACCGGGTGATCAACATGAGCCTTTCCACCACCCGCCACGACCTCTCGGCCCTGCTCCACGACCTGATCGACGACGGCTGGTACCGCCGCACCGTGATCTTCGCCTCTGCCCACAACCGTTCGGTCACCAGCTACCCCTGGCGCTTTTCGTCGGTGTTCAGCGTCGGCAGCCACGAAGAGGAGGATCCCCTCGCCTTCTTCTCCAACCCCGAGCCCGCCGGTCGAATTCTTCGCCAAGGGCGTAGACCTCGAAGTCGCGTGGCTGAAAGGTTCGACGATCTCGAGCGCCGGCAACAGCTTCGCGACCGCCCATCTTTCGGGAATCGCGCGCCCTGGTGCTGGCCAAACACCCGGAACTCACCTCGAGTGAACTCAAGAACGTTCTGCATCTGATCAGTGACAACACGGAGGTCTCGCCTTGAACCTGAACCCGAACGACGCGGTCACCGCCGGAGTCATGGCCGGCGAGGACGTCCACGTCGAACTGCTGGAATCGATCGTCACCGTTGCCCGGGCCTTCTTCGATGCTAAAGCCGCCTCGATCACCCTGCTCGACGAAGACGCGGGCGAGCTCGTCTTCGAAGCCGTGTCCGGGGAAGGCTCCGACACTCTGGTCGGCAATCGCTTCCCCTCCGACTCTGGCGTGGCGGGGTTCGTCGCCAGCGCCGGGCAGTCCCTGGTCCTCGACGACGTCTCCGGGGACCCGCGCTTCGCCAGGGACGTGGCGGAAGGGACGGGCTACGTTCCCAAGGCACTGATCGCCGCGCCGCTGCTTCAGGGCGAGCGGGTGCTGGGGGTGCTCTCGGTGCTCGACCGCAACGACGCGAGCCGCTTTGGCCTGAAGGAGATGGGCCTGCTTGAGCTGTTCGCCCATCAGGCCGCCTGCGCGGTCAGTGTGGTCCAGGCGGCCCGCGACGCCAGAGGCTCGCTCGACGGCTCCGGTGAGATGGCCGCAATCTCCCGCCTGGCGGCCAACCTCGCCGGCGAGGACGAGCAGCGCCGGGCGGCTGCCCTGCGCCTGATCGACGCCCTGGCGGACCTCACCGACCCTGCCTGAGACAGGATTTCTCGATCGCCTCGCGGCGCGCGCTGTGTAGTGATTGCAGGCATCTCCCTGCACGACGAGGCGGGCTGCCGGTTTCTTCCAGCGACCGGACCGGCCCGCCTGACCCTCCGTGTCACTGCCACCATCATCAGAGGCCCCACGCTCGGACGGCGGCAGGTACTCATCGCCCTGGCGGCGGCTCGACCTGTAGGCCTGGCCCTCGGTGTCAGAGAGGTGCGACCGAAGTTGAACAATTGTGCAACAAGTCCCGCGAATCACTTGCCCGGGCCGAATCGGGCGCTACGCTGGTCTCATGGCGGTACGACCTCAAAGACCGGTCTGGACCGACGGGCGACTCGACGACCTGAGCCGGTCGGTCCGGGAGGGCTTCGCCCGAAACGATGTCGAACACCTGGCGCTGCGGGAAGAGGTGCGTGCGATGGCGTTCGAGATTCGGTCTGAAGTTCGCGAGGGATTCACCGAACAGAACCGGCAGTTGAACGCATTGCAGAGAACCATGATTGCCGGTCTGGCCAGCCTCGCCATCGCAATCATTGGCGTGGCTCTGATTTCGAACTCTTCGCTGTTCTAAGGCCCGAAGGTCCAGGTCCGGCGGGTCGCGAAACCAACGGTGAGCCACGAAACCGGCTCAGCGACCGGCCCGGTGCGCCTGACCCTCCGTGTCACTGCCACCATCATCAGAGGCCCCACGCTCGGACGGCGGCAGGTACTCATCGCCCTGGCGGCGGCCCGACCTCGTGAGCTGGCCCTCGGTGTCGCCTGTTCCTGCTAGCGCCGGCGCTTCTTTCCGGCCACGTAGCTTTTGCCGGCTTTCAGCGTGATCGTCTTCCTGCGAACGTCGTCGCGGACCGCCACCACTCCCCGGGCGACCTTGAAAAGGGTGGTCCCGTCGCAGCGATCCTCAACCAGCCACCTGGTGCCACGCACACTGGCCGAGCCCTTGTTGCCCTTGGTCTTGAAGCGACCTTTGCCAGAGCCCCAGAGCCTGCGGCTGGATCCGCCGGAGACAGTCGCCCTCGAGCTCGTCGCGCCGCCTGAGCGAGCTGTTCGGCGCTTGCCGCACCTCAGTGGCCCGGTCAGGGTCAGAGTGGTCTCTGCCTGGCGCTTCCCCTGACTGACCCTGAAGATGCCGCTATTAAAGCTGGCTCGCTGAGTACGTTCGCCCGGAGCGGCGGAGGTCAGTCCGACCGTGCCGACGCGGGTATCCACCTGACACCCCACTTCGATCAGATCCTCACCCCGCAGCCGGGTGAAACTGCTCTCGCCCCTGCACTTGGTGGCCACCTTGCCCGCGACCGCTTCAACTTTGACCGTCTCGCCGACCACCGGGACCTGGGGCTCGGGTTCGAGGCTGAACACCTCGGCCGAAGGCTCCGAAAACAACTGCCCGCCGGCCATCAGGACCCTGCCGTCCGGGAGCAGGCTTGCCCCGAACACGTTTCGGAAGACGCTCATCCCGCCCGTAGTCGAAAAGGTTCCGGTGACAGGGTTGTAGACCTCGGCGGCGTTGCTGCTGCCCGCGCCTCCGGCCATCAGAACGCGTCCGTCGGCCAGCAGGGTGGCGGTGTGGTATTCGCGGGCGAAACTCATCGCTCCGGTCGGAGAAAAAGTGCCTGTACCGGGGTCGTACAGTTCTGCCGTAGCCTTAACCGTGTTGGAGCTGTCGAGGCTGCCGCCGGCTACCAGCACCTTTCCGTTCGGGAGCAGCGTCGCAGTGAAGTGGGCCCGGGCTTCACCCATCGGACCGGTCACCGAAAACGTTCCGGTGGCCGGGTTGTAGACCTCAGCGGTCGAAAGGATGTCGGAGGTCCCCGACTTGCCGCCGACCAGGAGCACCCTTCCATCGGGCAGCAGGGATGCAGCATGGTTGAAGCGAACGCCGGCCATCGAACCGGTAGCCGTGAAGATACCGGTGGCGGGGTTGTAGATCTCCGCGGACGAAAGCAGCGACAGCGGGCTCAAGCCCCCGGCCAGTAGCACCCGCCCGTCAGCCAGAGATGTGGCGCTGAAGTCGGCTCGGGACGCAGTCATTGCCCCCGTCGGGGAAAAAGTTCCTGAAGCGGGATCGTAGACCTCCGCCTGGCTCAGGATGGCGTTCACTGCCCGGCCCCCGGTGATCAGCACGCGGCCGTCTGGCAGCCGGTTGGCACGGTGTTCGGCCCTGGGCTCGATCATCGTTCCGGTGTAATCAAAGGTGCCCGAGCCGGGGTCGAACAGCTCTGCTTCCCCATATGGAGTCAGGCCCTGGCCCCGACCACCCGCGACGAGTACCTTTCCGTCGTTCAGCAGCGTCGTCGTATTCATGTAGCGCTTCTTCTTCATCACGCCGGTCGGGTTAAACGTGCCGGCGGCCGAGGCATCCATGTGACCTGCGGCGAGCAGGAACAGAAGCGCCACGATGGAGACGATCGGGAGCCGGGTTCGAAGGTTGACTTCGAAAGCGCGCGCCAGGTGCGCAGCCGTCGTATCGCGTGCCTTTGCCATATCTCTCTCCCTGATTCCGATCTCCATACCAACCCGACGCGGAATCTAACACCGATCTTCCATGGCCCCTACAGGAAAGAAACCAGGATCGCTGTAAGGAAGAGGCTGATCAGGTGGAAGGACTGGTCGACCGCGACCACCAGCCCGGCCGTGCCCGTCGCTTCCGGATCGCTCGTGCCCTTGACCTTCTTCATGAATGCGATGGTGAGGCGCCGGTCGTCGATGATCAGATGCGGCAGAAAGATCACGGCGGTCGTGATCAGCGCCGGCCCCACTCCGAGCTCGATGCCGATCCAGACCAGAGCCGGCAGGAAACTGAGCGTGTAGGTGAACAGATGCGTGAAAAGGGCCCGCCGGGCCTGCGGGTCCCTTCCGAGCCCGCCTACCTTCCTGGTCGCCTGCCAGTCGGTCTGAAACAGGAAGTCGCCCGCCATGTGGCAGGCAAAAAAGGCGAGGAATACCTCACTCCAGTTCATGGAATTGCTCCCTCTGTCAGGTTGACCGGTTCACACCCTTGACGGACCACAAGGTCATTATGTTCCACGATCCGGCTCAGCGACCGGGCCGGTACGCCTGACCTTCCGTGTCATCGGAACCATCATCAGTCGCCTCGCGCTCCGCCGGCGGCAGATGACCATCACCCCTCCGACCACCCGACCTTGTGAGGTGGCCCTCGGTGACGGAGCGAGGCGCCGGTTTATCTCGGTGTCAGCCTGGTCATCGTGATCATCGGCGCGAGCTTGATCTCGAACTCCAGGCAACCCCTCCACCGCCTGCAACCTGCCTGCTCTCAGCGCTTGAGACCTGTGCGGATGCTGTCCGTGAGCCGGGTTCCGGTGGCCGAACGCGCCGTGACGATGAAGGTCACAGTGCCCGAGACCCGGCCGCGCTTGAGACGCCTGTACAGGCCCATCGGCATAGTCGAGCGTAGAACGACCGTGCGGCCCTGGGCGACCGTCTTGGGCCCGCGGCCGATGCCGTTGAAGACCCGGTTGTTGACCACGTAACGGACCTGGATCTTCAGGATCCGGCAGGTTCCCGTCCCGCACTTAACCTTGGCTCCGGTCAGAACCCGATTACGGGGTACGCGGATGCTGCTTGTCTTGTACCCGCGCTGGACCCGCAGACCGTTGAGTCCGGCCGGAGGCCCGACAGGACCCACGTTGCCGGTCGGACCGGTCGGCCCGGTTCCGCCGGTCGGTCCGGTCGGACCGGTACTTCCGGTGGCTCCGGTTGCGCCGGTGTTGCCGGTTGCGCCCGTAGCTCCAGTGCTGCCGGTTGCTCCCGTGCTGCCGGTTGTACCCGTGGCTCCGGTGCTGCCGGTGGAACCGGTTGAGCCCGTGCTTCCTGTAGCACCGGTCGAACCAGTCGCTCCAGTGCTTCCGGTTGCGCCAGTTGAGCCGGTCGAGCCGGTTGCGCCCGTGGAACCGGTTGAGCCGGTCGCTCCGGTTGAGCCGGTCGCTCCGGTCGCTCCGGTCGCACCCGTCGTTCCGATCAGCGAGGTGCCGGGCATCGGCCAGGAGCCTGCCGTCTTGGGGCCGTAAAGCACCGAGTTGGTCAGGTCGACGTAGAAGTCACCATTGACCCCGGTACCACCGCTCGGAGGTCCGGAACCGGAGAGGACGGTATTGCCGTTGCTGCCGGCCGAGCCGGTGGATCCGGTTGCTCCCGTTGCGCCGGTTACTCCGGTGGCGCCCGTCGAGCCCGTTGCCCCCGTGCTGCCGGTGGCTCCTGTGTCACCTGTAGCTCCGGTCGAACCCGTGGCTCCGGTGCTGCCGGTAGCTCCGGTCGAACCGGTTGCTCCCGTATCGCCCGTGGAACCGGTGCTGAGCCCGTGCTTCCTGTAGCACCGGTCGAACCGGTCGAACCAGTGCTTCCGGTTGCGCCAGTTGAGCCGGTCGAGCCGGTGGGCCCCGTTAGTCCGGTTGACCCAGTGGCACCTGTCATTCCGGCATCGCCGGTTGCTCCGGTGGGCCCGGTCGGAAGCGAACCGCCGGTTCCCGAAAGGGGCACTGTAAGCGGCGACGGATCGCCATCACTCGTAATCACCAGACTGGCACTCTTGGCGCCAGAACTCGAAGGGGCGAAGCGTACCCTTACCTCGCAGCTACCCGAAGCCGGAACGCTTTCGCCGGTGCAGTCGTCGGTGGTGAGCAGGAAATCGTCGCGGTCGGTGCCAGTGACCCGCACCCGGCTGACGGCAAGCGAAGGGCTACCCGGCAGGTTGTCGACGGTCACAATCTGCCTGGGGCTGATCGTTCCAGTCGGCTGGTCGGCGAAAGTGAGGCTCGTCGGGGTGGTGGTGAGCGTTGGGCCTGGGGGACCGGCCGGAGCGGCGGTGACGCAGTCGCTGAACTCGGAGACTCCTCCGGTCGACGAACTGGTGGCTGTCGCAGTGATCTCCTCCTTGCCGACCGGGAGGGCGCCGACATCCTCGCTGAAGGAGGCATCGCCAGACGGATCGGTCGAGACGTTGAAGCTCGCGAGCTTCTGTTCCCCTTCGCCGTTGCCGGACGGGTCGCAGATCGTGTTGGCATAGACGTCGATCCGATAGCTGGTCGAGCTGATCGAGTTGAGGTCGCCGGTGACTGTGGTCAGGGGTCCGTCGATCTCAGCCCCGCCGAGTACCGGGAAGTTCTGCCGCTCGTTGGGACCGATGTCCGGGTCGCCGGGATCGTTCTCGGTTACCCCGTCGTCACCAAGGTCCATGCCGAGGCCGGCGTTCGAGTGGATCGAGACGTCGGTGAAGTCGACCTGATCGATCAGCGGGTCATCTCCGACCGTTACTCCGTTGCCGGTATTGAAGGCGATGGTGTCGCCATCAAATGAGGTCTCCCCACTCAATACATTCACTCCCATGCCGTTCGGGACACCGGCGCTGCCGACTGCATTGGTGCCGATCAGGTTTTCGGTGAATGCAGTTCCTGCAGGTGAGACCAGTACCCCCACATCAGTGTTTCCGGAAATCTGGTTCTGCTCGATAGTGGCTCCGGTTGCGCCGAGGTTCACATAGATGCCCTCAAGATTGGCAATGGCGGTTGTGCCGGCCGCATTAGTGCCGATCCGGTTGCCCATTACGGTCGAACCGGCTGGGTGCAGGTCGATGCCGCTCAGGGTATTACCGGAGATGAGGTTGCCCTGACCTGGAGCGGCACCGCCAATCGTGACCGGATCAGATGTCAGGAAGGTTGCATGGACGCCGTATTCATTGGCGATTGCGGCGGAACCGGCAGCGTTTGTGCCGATGTAGTTACCCCGAATGACCGTTCCGGGTCCATCGGCCTCCACACGGATTCCTTCATTCACGTTTCCGGAGATCACGTTGCGGTCAGCGAGAGTGCTTCCACCGACCGTGGCTCCGGAGCCCTCGATCCGGATGCCGACGTTGTTCGGATCCGCGGCGGTCCCGGCCAAATTCGTACCGATCCAGTTCCCCCTGATTGTGGTGTCGGTCGTACCCGACTGCACTTGGATTGCCCCGTCGTTTACCCAGGTGTTCATGACCAGGCCCTGGATCGTTGACGGCGATGAGCTATTGGTCAGGCTCAGTCCGTGGTCGCCGGCCGCGAAGTCACCGTCGAGTTCAATCACCGGAGTGCCGGCAGCCCAACCCGTCGCAGTTTCACCGTCGATGATTACCGGACCGGTGATGTCCGGCAGCGGGCTGCCCGGCGAGATTGTGCCACCAGCGAGAGTTGTAAAGGTGATCGTGTTGGCGTTCGGGCTCGAGTTCGCTTCAAGGATCGCGTCGCGCAGGGTGCAGTTGGCATCACAGATTCCGTCGCCTGAATCACCGAGATCGTTGACATCAAAGTCGGCGGAGAGGTCGATCGCCCCCTCACAGGCACTGAACTCGGAAGTGGAGCCGGTCGCCTGGTTGATCGCGACCGCCGTCATCTCCCGCTCAGTGCCGACCGGAAGTACACCGACATCGGTACTGAAGGTGGCGGCACCGGATCCGTTGGTCGAGGTGGCAACGTTGCCGAGATAGGTGTGACCTTCACCGTTACCGGAGGAATCGCAGGTCGGGTTCGCGTAAAACTCGATCGTGAAATTGGTTGAAGCCACCGAATCGAGAGTGCCTTCGATGTCGGTACCGATATCGGTGATCTCGGCTGCTGTGATGACCGGGAAGTTCTGAAGCTCATTCGGGCCGCTGTCGATGTCACCCGGGTCGTTCGCGGTGACTCCATCCGAGCCGAGATCGATCCCGAGTCCGCTGTTGGAGTGGATCGTCGCCTGACTCACGCTGTTTCCGCTCGAAGCCGCGCCGCCGATATCAACGCCGGGACCGCCGTTGTGGGCGATCGTATCCCCGGTCGAGGTGACGTTGTCAACGTCCGTGTCCAGCTGGATGCCGCCTGAGGTATTGCCCATTGCGACCAGACCGGTCGCGTCGGTGCCGATCAGGTTGTCAGACACCTGATAGCCGGTGACCGGGTCGAACGGACCACCGAAATGGATGCCCCAGCCGCCGTTGCCGGAGATCAGGTTGCCGGAGATCTGCCGGGCCGGGTAGCCCCGTCGCAAACGAATGCCGTCTCCCGTATTGGGGATCGCAGTGGTGCCGAGGACGTCGGTACCGATGTAGTTGCCGATCACGTCCATCCCGGGCCAGCCGGGGAATGCGTATGGCTCATCGATTTCGATGCCGATCCCGTTTCCGGAGATCAGGTTGCGCTCGGCCGCGGTGGGCCCGCCGATCGTCGCGCCGGCGCCAAAGGCGTGGATTCCGACGACGCCGTTACCGATCGCGAAGGTGCCAGTGGGGTCGGTCCCGATGTAGTTTCCGATCACCTGGTTGCCGGTGCCCTCACCGTTGAAGTGGATGCCCCAGAGGATGTTGCCTGAAATCACGTTTCGGTCGGCGGCGGTGATACCTCCGATGATGCCGTCGGTGCCACCGAAGGCCATCCCCACTCCGTTGGCGAAGTTGGTTCCGCTGCGGTCAACCCCCAGGTAGTTACCACGTATTTCCACATCATTCGCCAACGGATCGACAACGATGCCGTTCTGGGGGAAGTCCAGGATCGTGAGGCCCCGGATGACGCTGGCGTCGGCGGACCCGGTGAGCACAAGACCGTTCGCGATCGGGCCGGCACTGGCACCGACGAGCGTGACCTCGGAAGCGGGAAAGCCGGGGATGGTCTCGCCGTCGATGGTCACCTGTTCGGTGATGTCGGGGAGCTGGTATGTCGGGCTGATCCCGCCTGAAAGTCCGCCGAAGGAAATTGTGTCTGCGCCGGCGCTGCCGTTGGCGGCGTCGATCGCCTCCCTGAACGTACATTCAGCGACGTCACATATGCCGACACCTGGGTCGCCGTTGTCGTTGACGTCAAAGGTGGCGGCTCCGGCCCCCGCCGGCGCGATGATCATCAAGAACAACGCCAGCAATACGCACTTGAACCTTCGATCCATATCTCTCCCTTTGGTTGGCTAATGATCTCCACATCAGCCAGACGGAACTTCCAGCACCGATCTTCCCTGATCGATGCGAATATTGCAATAAGTTCGGTAATCTCGCCCGCAATGAGGGGGATCGCAACCATGGGCGATGGTGAGTTAGCGGGGCTATGCCGGGAGGGCGACGAAGCGGCCTGGTCCGGCCCGGCTCCGGACTCGGCACCGATCCAGACCAGGCCCGACAGGAAACAGCGCTTTAGGTAAACAGATGCGCGACCAGAGCCCGCTCGCCTGCCAGTCGGTTTGAAAAAGGAAGTCGCCCGCCATGTGGCAGACGAAAAAAGCGAGGAAGACCTCACTCCAGCTCATTGATTCGCCCCCTCTGACAGATTGCCCGGTTCACATCCCTGACGGACCACACGGTCATCATCTTCCAATCGGGCCGCGAGGCGGGGTCAGCGGCCGGCCCGCAACCCCTGACCCTCCGTGTCACTGCCACCATCATCAGAGGCCCCACGCTCGGACGGCGGCAGGTACTCATCGCCCTGGCGGCGGCCCGACCTCATGCCCTGGCCCTCGGTTTCGAAGAATCGCCATCAGAGTCAAACAATTGTGCGACAAGTCCAGCGATTCACTTGACCCGAGCGAATCGGACGCTACGCTTGTTTCATGGCAGTACAACCTCAACGCCCGGTCTGGACCGACGAGCGGCTCGACGACCTGAGTCAGTCGGTCCGTGAGGGCTTCGCTCGAAACGACGCTGAGCACCTGGCGTTCCGAGAGGAAATGCGCGAGATGCGCCGGGAATTCCGTGAAGAGATGGGTGCGATGAGGTCTGAAATGCACGAGGGATTCGCCGAACAGAACCAGCAGGTCAACGCTCTGCACCACCAGTTGAACGCGCTGCAGCGAACCATGATTGCCAGCCTGGCCAGCCTCGCCATCGCGATCATCGGCGCGGCGCTGATCTCGAACTCCTCGCTGTTCTAGGGCCCGCGGGTTCGAGGCCGGCGGCCCGCGAGGCGGGGTCAGCGGCCGGACCGGAACGCCTGACCCTCCGTGTCACTGCCACCATCATCAGAGGCCCCACGCTCGGACGGCGGCAGGTACTCATCGCCCTGGCGGCGGCCCGACCTCCAAGCCTGGCCCTCGGTGTCGTGGATTTGAGACAACAATAAACGGAACTCTCAGGGTCACTTCGTGTATTCTTGACTGATGGTCCTCACGCCCCCCCGAATCATCGAGTGCTTCCACCTGGGTCTGCTTTCGGTCCTTTCGCGTGAGCTGGGCCCGGGCGAGTTCGTGCTGAAGGGCGGGGCCAACCTGCGCTACTTCCACGGCAGCAGCCGCTACTCGGAGGACATCGACCTGGACGTGATCAGACTGAAGTCCTGGCAAGTCAAGGAAAAGGTGGACCGCGCCCTCGGATCGCAGACCCTGCGAATCCTGCTGCGCGCCGACGGGCTCGAAACGGGCGAATTCTCCGCCCCGAAACAGACCGAGACCACACAACGCTGGAAGGTCGCGATTCTGGCCCGGGGCAGGCAGGATCCGGTCCGGACGAAGATCGAGCTGAGTCACCGGGCTGTCGATCCGCGGTTCGCGCTCGACGCGGTCCCGGAGAGCGTCGTCTCCGGATACGCAATCCGTCCTCCGACCGTCCAGCACTACCTGGCCGAGGCAGCGATAGAGCAGAAAGTACTTGCGCTGGCCGGCCGCTCCCAGACCCAGGCCCGCGATGTCTTCGACCTGGATCTGCTCCTGCGGAACCCGGCGGCCACCGATCCGGCTGCAGGGGTGCCCGCGGACACCAGGAACCAGGCCGGCGACCGGGCCATGGAGCTCCCCTACGAGGCATACCGGGACCAGGTCCTGCCCTTTCTGGAGCCGGAAATCTCCGACTTGATCGACGACAAAGCAACCTGGGAGGGAATGCAGGCTTTCGTCGCCGGAAAGCTGGAGGCCTCCGATGTCGGCAACTGAGGCCTACGGTGACCTGCTTCGCATGGGCGTGCCGGTGGTGACGACGACCGAAGCCGCCACCCGAATGAAATGCGGCACCCGAACGGCCTACAAGCGGCTGAAGCAGGTCGAAAAGGCCGGCCTGGTGAGCCATGTGAAGCAGGGACTCTGGCTGCTCGACCCGGAGCTGCCGCCCTTCGCCCTGGCCGCGTACCTCACCGCCCCGATGCCGGCCTGTGTCTCACTGAGTTCGGCCCTGGCCCACCACGGCCTGATCGAGCAGATCCCGCGACAGGTCTCGGTCGTCTCCCCCGGGCGGACCAGGCGCATCCTGACCGGACTCGGCATGTTCGCGATCCACCGGATCGCCCCGGAGCTCTTCGGGGGCTTCGAAGGCGAAGCTTCAACCGGGTATGTGGCGACCCCCGAAAAGGCCCTCTTCGACTCGGTCTACATCCGGACAGCGGCCGGCTCGGTCGCCTACTTCCCGGAACTCACCCTGCCGGAGGGGTTCGACCCGGATGCGGCCCTCTCATGGATCGAGCGAATCGGGTCGGCGCGGCTTCGTACCATCACAGGCCGGAGGCTGGAAGCGGTCCTGTCAGCGTGACGGGGTCAGCGGCCGGCCCGGGCCGCCTGACCCTCCGTGTCACTGCCACCATCATCAGAGGCCCCACGCTCGGACGGCGGCAGGTACTCATCGCCCTGGCGGCGGCCCGACCTCACGGCCTGGCCCTCGGTGTCCGGAAACGGTAGCCCCCGATCCTCACAAATAGTAGTGTAATAGCCTCTCATTTGGTATTGTTACGAAATGGCTGACTACCGCGACCGCATCATCGACCGCGAACTCGACGAACTGGCGACCCTCCCGGCGATAGCTCTCGAGGGGGCCAAAGGGGTGGGCAAGACAGCCAGTGCCGAGCGTCGCTCAGCAACGGTGGTGAGACTGGACGAGCCGGCCGAGCGGGAGGTAGCCAGGCTGAATCCCGCCCGGGTACTACGAGGGCCCGGCCCGGTATTGCTCGACGAATGGCAACAGGTTCCAGAGATCTGGAACGCGGTCCGGCGAGCGGTCGATGATGGAGACCCCCCGGGTCCCTTCTACCTCACCGGTTCCGCCACCCCGGCGGCAGGCGGTGGCCCGCCAGAGAGGCACTCGGGTGCCGGCCGGATTGACACTCTTCGAATGAGGCCGATGACTCTGGTCGAGCGCCTTGGCCTGAGCCCCTCGGTCAGCCTGAACGACCTGTTTGATGGCAGGACGCATTCCATCGGAGGGCAAACGAGCCTCGGCCTCGATGATTACACCGGCGAGATCGTCAGGTCCGGCTTTCCCGGGATTCGGGGCCTCTCCGGCCGAGCCCTGAATACGCGACTGGCGGGTTACCTGGACCGGGTGATCGACCGCGACTTCGAGAATGAGCTCGGCACCAGAGTACGCCGGCCCGACACGCTCAGGCGCTGGATGGCCGCCTACGCGGCCTCGACCGCCACGACCACCAGTCTCGAGAAGATCCGCGGAGCAGCGGCATCAGGTGATTCCGTACCGGCCAAGACCACCGGGCTGGCCTATCGCGATGCCCTGGTCCGCCTTTTCATCCTCGACCCGGTTGACGGCTGGCTGCCCGGTGGCACCCACCTGAAGCGACTGAAGCAGGCGCCAAAGCATCACCTTGTCGATCCCGCCCTGGCGGTGAGCCTGCTCGGACTGAGCGAGGAGCAGCTGCTGAAAGGTAAAGGCGGACTCGCCCGGCTCCCCCGGGACGGCATCTTTCTCGGTCAGCTTTTCGAGTCGCTGGCAACGCTTTCGGTCAGGGTTCTGGCGCAGGCGGCCGAAGCCCGGGTCTTTCACCTGCGGACCCTCGAAGGAGATCACGAAGTGGACCTGATCGTCGAGAATCCTGCCGGTGATGTGGTCGCAATCGAAGTGAAACTGGCCGGGACGGTGAGCGACCGGGACTGTCGGCACCTTCACTGGCTCAAGGGCAAGGTGGGTGACCGTCTGCGGGAATCGGTGGTCATCACTTCAGGCAACCGTGCCTACCGGCGGGACGATGGTGTGGCAGTGGTGCCGCTGGCGTTGCTGGGTCCCTGAACCCTCGCACATCACGGCCGGGAAACCACCGGCCAGCATCGACGAACGAACCGTGGCGACTGGCCCTCGGCTCCGCGCGGCCGGAGCAGCCTGCCGGCTCAGACCGGCCCGCGAGGCGGGGTCAGCGGCCGGCCCGGATCGCCTGACCCTCCGTGTCACTGCCACCATCATCAGAGGCCCCACGCTCGGACGGCGGCAGGTACTCATCGCCCTGGCGGCGGCCCGACCTCGCGGCCTGGCCCTCGGTGTCGGTGAGACACGGAAGTGAGACCCTGGGCCCGGGGCGCTCAGGGGCGCTGCTGAGGGGGATCTCCCCGGGCGTCCGGGCCCGCTTGCCGGCCGCCTGAGGCCGGTGATCCGTCAAGGTCTGCCCGGCGGCAATCGGGCCCGGCAACACAAGACCCGCCTTTCGGCGGGCCTTGTGTTTGATTCGTGAAGCGCTGCGGGTCAGCTCAGGCCGGCCCGCGAGGCGGGGTCAGCGGCCGTTCCGGAACGCCTGACCCTCCGTGTCACTGCCACCATCATCAGAGGCCCCACGCTCGGACGGCGGCAGGTACTCATCGCCCTGGCGGCGGCCCGACCTGTGGGCAGGTCTGGCCCTCGGTGTCGGTGGCTCGGTGTTCTCGGTCTCTTCCTTCTTGTTCTTGTCGTCGCTCATTTTCTTTACTCCCTTGTGTAGGTGGTTCGATTTGGTGAAATCTGCTTCCTGCCCTACTTGACGGAGAGTAACCGGGTTTTCTTCCTTCGACTGGAAAAACCTTTGGGGCGGTGGCTTTCGCAGAGCGCCGCAATGGTCAGCCTCAGCGGGAAGATCGGAGCAGCTGTGTTCAGGGAGTCGTTCCAGCCCGGTCGGCCCTCCTCGCGGGCGTCTTCCTAAAGAACCGATAGACAGCCAAAGAGCCGGCCAGCAGGGCGGCCAGGCCATCGACAGGAGCAAAACCAGGACCCCGATGGCGAAGAGCCCGATTATGGCGCGTCGGCAAGAATGTCTCCCCTGTCTGACCAGTTCGAAATGACGAGCCAGACAGCGGCTACCGTCGCAAGGAGTGCGCCAATCCAGAGCAGGGTCTTCAACAACGCCTTCCGCCCGAGAAGAAACCGGAAGAGTCTGCCATGCCCCAGGGCGCAGGTGCTCGGTCAGAGCTTCATCACCCACAGCAAGATCGCCCCTGATTTCAAGGAACCCCCATTCGTACAGGAGCGGATCTCCATCGGCTCCAAGGTCGGCAAGAGCTTTGTCGTTTTCCAGCCTCCAGTCCATGTGGAGGTATCCACAGCAGGCCAGTGAATCGATCTCCGACTCACTGAATGTGTCGAGGTCAGTGCGTATGCGCGAAATCGCGTCCAGGGTCTCCGGTGAACAGGTCTCCCCGGAACCGGCTCGCCGGGCGAGGCCAGATCCGGTCAGCTCCAGCATGTATCCGGCTCGATCGCGTCCGGGGTCAGATCCCTCACGAAGGTGCCCACAATCCCCTCGAAGGTCCGGCTCTCTGGAGCTGAAGGTCCCTTATCCGGTCACCCTGGATACCTGTTGCGCGAGAAAGCGAAGGTACGATCCTGCCCCGGGGTGAGGATTGATCCTGCATCTGGCCGGAACCATCGCTGACGATCATCTGATCGCAGCCATGGTCGGCCAGGGATCTGCACGCCCTGGTCGTCTGCGACGCCTCCATCGACGAGCTGGACTCTCGCGTTCGCATACATCCCGGAGATCGGAAGGGTTGAGAAGATACCGGGAACAGCGGCAGAGGCAGCCACGGCCAGCGCCAGGGGGAAGTCTTGCTGAGCTTGCGGCACCAGGGTCTTGGAGGGGTCAAGTTCTTCGCCTGATCTCACGAAGTAGCCCGGCCGTAGGATCCGGTTGCCGTCGGGTTGATCGGACGCAAGTTCGGGGCCAGCTGTTTCAGGCTCGATCCGCGCATGCTCACCCATCCGGTCCGCTTCGAAGCGCCATAGATGCCCGGTATTGAGGCTGGTTGCGTTGACTACGAGTTCCGGGACTTTGACCGCGCGCTTTCGATTCGCAGTCCGGGGCTTGGCTCCAAGCGGGTTGCCATCCGGCTTGATACGCAGGTCACGAAGCTCGATCTGGCGCTGACGCCGCAGCCCGGACACGGGGTTGTGCTCGTCGCGAAGCTCGGGTTCCCCCAGGGACCAGAAGATCCCCTTGTAAAGATGGCGGTCCAACAGGTCGCCCAGTCGGTCCGTCCGTGAGTAGGAACGCAGGCCCGGGATGGGCGGCGCAATCATCAGGAAGTTTTTCCATGCATTCGAAAACAGGTGTCCGCGGATTCCAACGCTCACCGCATCCCGCAGCTCGGAATCGAGTTGCCAAACGATCGACACGAAGTCTTCGTCCGAAACGCCTTGTTCCGGCGGATTCTCGAGCAGGTTCTTCACCTTCAGGTAGTAGGCAACCCCGATGATGGAGCCACCCGAAACGGTTGAGATGACTTCAACACGACCCAGGATCCGCGCCTCTGCGAGGCGTGCGAGTACTCCAAGATGGAAGAAGGCGGCTCTGAACCCGCCGCCTGAAAGCGCCAGTCCGATCCGCGGCGGCTTGGGCAGGAGAGGGATCACCCGGACGCTTCATCGTTCACGGCGTCAGGTTTCGTCTCCGGCTTCTTTCCCGTGTTTCTCAAGGGAACCAAACGGCCGAGTGCCTGGAACCAGAATGGTGCTCCAAGCGCGATCGCGGCGACGGACTTCCCGGTACCAGTCTGCTCGGTGTTTCCGGATGGGGTCTGGGCCGCTTCAGCCTTGACCGTCTTGGCCGCTGAGTCGTTGAGCCTGGCGAGCGCTTCCGGATTCGCCCTGAGATCTTCGGCGATCCGGACCGTATCGGCGTTGAGCGCGAAGACGACAAGCACCGACATGAAGGCAATCCAGATCGTGGATTTCCGCTTGTACCAACCGCTCACCCGGTCCATCGCGTCGTTGAACTCCTGTTCGAATGAAGCCCTGGATCGCGAGAACCTTCTCGTTGCCCTCGGCGTTGACATTGCGAATCGTGGCACCAAGAAACCGCGACCGCTCGGCCTGCGGCTGACCCACTGGTATCGGTTCCGCTGAGTTTGGTCTGGCCTGTTTGATTTCGGCCGCCAGGACCTCCGTCTTCCTGCCGGAGAGCCCAACACGCTTGAGAGTCTTGGGGTCCTCTTCCGAGTAGAGGTCAAGCGCCACCCGGGCGAAGGTTCTCGGCGGAATGTAGGAAGGGTCCCGGAGGCGGTACTGCTTCCTGCGACCAGGTGGCTGCAGGACAAGCTTCGATGTGCCGTCAACCGCATAGCCGTTGCGATTCCCCTGCGGATTCCAAGCCCGCTTCAAGTCCTTCCAGGCCTTCTGCCACCAGCGAACGACCTTTACCTTGCCGAGGATCTGGACCCTCGCATCTAAGTAGAGGTCATTCGCCCGAGCCTCCCCGAGCAGGGCGATGATCGCCAGCTTGAGGTCCTTTGCCCTCCATTTGAGTGCAGATGCGATGGCTTCATTGATGGCCGAGCAGATCAGGCTGAGCAGGAAATACATGAACGACAGGGCGATGACGACCTCGAGGATCGTTGCTGTGTCAACGCTGACGTTCATCCCTGCTCCTCCTCAGCTTCGAGCCCCACGAGCTCCCCCAGCTTCTCTTCGTCCAGCTCGTGAAACTGAAGCACCCTTGGCCCCCCGGGTGGCTCGACGGCGGCCGAACCGTTGGGGACCATGATCACGCAGCGGTGGAGGTCATGGCCATCGCGGTGCAGCCTCGTTCTGATCCGTTCGATCACCTTTCCCTCGTCGTTCTCGACCAAGCTGAAAGCGGGTATCAATCTGAGCAGGTGCGGCGCACCTGCTCGATAAACCTCAAGGTCCCGCTGCCCTGCCCTGCCAACCCTGGATGCCCCGAAGCCGTTGAATTGCTTGACCGCATCTTCGACAACCTTGGCGAAGACGGTGATCCGGAATTTATCTACGAACGTTTTTACATCCTGATTCAGCTTCACCTGCTCCCGAGGAAGGGGTTCCGGATCGGTCCAGGAAAGGATCGCGACCGCAAGCTTGGCCTGATCACGGGTGATGAAATCCGCCGAAGCGAGACTCCCCACGTTGGCGTACCCGACCATTGCCGGGATCGCCCAGTTGGTCTCTGGCCGTCCGAACACTCGCTTGGCCAATGAAGACATCTTCATTTCAAGTTCAAGCCTCAGTCCGAGCTTGGTCTCCTTGAAAGGCCTTGTGCCATCCTCCTCATTGGTCTCGTCATTTTCCAGGCCCGTGACAGCGCCTTCGGCGTCAGCGGCGGTGAATCCAACGGGTCCGATCTTCTCCAGCCGACGGACCAGGCGGATCAGGTCCTGGCGGCTGAGGACCATGAAGACAGCCGCAGCCGCTACCAGCATCAGCGCTGCGCAATGGCGGAGTCCAGCGACAGGTCCCTGGCTACGACGCGCCAGGCGATGTAAAGGAGAACTACCGAGAAGATGCCGAACGGCCATTGAAGTATCCGGCGGGTTATCGGCTTCCAACTGCCTTTTCTACCGAACGACCTTTTCTTCATTTCGGTCAAGTCAACGCTCCGGGCTCAAAGCCTTCATGCCAGAATCGCGGCCATCGCTACGGTCGCCGCCAGTGTCATCACGGCGAGTGCCACAAAGAGCGGAGCCGGAGAAGGCGCGAGACGAGCCACGGTCTCGGCCAATCTCGTCACAGCCTTGACCTGTTCGGCGGACGACATGGTGCCTTTTGGCTCTCCGTCCGCGCCGCGGGGCTGCAGCTTGCCGGAGGGATCCTCGATCAACTCGAGGATCTTGCCTTGCGCCTCTCTCAGCTTCTCGCCCCCGTCTCGCGTCCAGTTGAGGATGCACCAGGCAATGACCCCGCAAACCAGAGCGAACCCCAAAGCGATGAACGCTCGTTCGTCAGCTTCCAGGTCACATCCGTCGAGCCAGGCCACCACTGAAAACAGCGTGCCGACGGAGATCATGGACGATGCTCCCTATTTGTGGACTTCATGACACTCCCCCTCTTGACTGGTTTTCCGACCCTATAGGGGTGGGGCTGCTGTGTCTATAGGTGGTCTGTCTATGGGCAGGGCCCGGATTGCGCCGACAGCCTTTAACCAGCAACGCCCGCCGGGTGGCGGGCGTTGGTTGGAAATCGAGGTGCCTTCGCGGGAGGCCTAGCCCCTGGCCTTCATGGCCTGGCCCTCGACGTCGTCGCTGCCGTCGTCGGTGGCTTCGCGCTCGGCCGGCGGCAGGTAGTCCTCGTTCTTCGCCCCCTTGAACCTCATGCCCTGACCCTCGGTGTCGGTCTCGGTGTCCTCGCGCTGTGAGGCGGGAAGGTGGTCTTCGTTCTTGTTGTGGCGCTTGAAAGGCATTTTGTTGCTCCTCGTGTAGGTGTTTCCTGAATGGTGAAAACTGGTTCCTGCCTACCTGACGGAGACTAGCCGGGTTTTCTTCCTTCGGGTGGGAATTCTTTCACGTGCCTGTATTCAGCGGGCGACGCCGAGGCGGGTGGCGACGATGCCTTCGGCCGATTCGCTGCTGAGGGGATGGCGGGTTACCGCGTCGAGGAACTCGTCCCGCTCGAGTGCGAGAAGCTCGAGGTCGCTGGTGGCGGTGACTGTGGCGGTGCGGTCCACGTCTCGCAGCAGGGCGATCTCGCCGAAGTGCTCGCCCGGACCCTCCTCCCGGACCTTGCGGCCGTCCTCGAACACCTCGACCGTGCCGGAGTCGATGATGTAGAAGAGCTCCCCGGGCTCGCCCTGGGTCACGACCTCGTCTCCGGCCTTGAAGCTGCGGGGCTCGAGCGAGTGGGCAAGGCCTTCGATCACCGCCGGCCCCAGCGGGGCGAAGATCGGGATGCCCCGGAGCAGCTCCAGCCTGCGCAGCGGCGGCTTGAACTCCTCGTCGATCCGGGCCAGGCCGGGGCGCGAAAGCAGGGTGAGGACCGGCAGCACCAGGCCGGTCACCACCAGCGCGACCCCGATGCCGAACAGGCTGAGCAGCAGTGGTGCGAGCAGCGAACCGAGGGCGATCGAGATCACCACCACGCTCTCCAGCACCCCGTAGACCCGGCCGCGCATCGCCTCCGGAATCATGCGCTGGAGCATGGTGTTGGTCGAGGCATCAACCACCGTGTTGGAGAGCCCGATCACGACCATCGCCGCGACCGCCACCCACACGGTGGGAAGCAGGCCGATCACTGCGATCGGCAGGCCCCAGACCAGCATTCCCAGGGCCAGGGCGGCTCCGAGCCCTCTGGACTCGGTCACTTTCACCAGGGCGAGCGCCCCGAGCAGGCCGCCGACTCCGATCGCCGAGTTGAGCCAGCCGACTCCGGCCTCGCCGATGCCGAGCTCGTCGATCGCCAGGGCGATCAGCAGCACGCTCAGCATGCCGAAGACAACAAGCTGGATGCCGGTGAGGATGAAAACCAGCCTCAGGCTGCGGTCTCGGAGCACCAGCGGAAAGCCGAGCAGGGCGGATTTCAGCGCGCCGGGCTGCCCGCCCCCCTCCCCGGCTTCATCGCCCTCCCCATCTCCATCCGTTGCCGATTCGGGTTCCCCCAGCTCACCGCTCGCCTTGATCCGGATCAGCAGCACATGTGCTGCCAGCAGGAAAAGGCTGGTCACGATGAAGGTCTCCTCCACCCCGCCGAGGGCGAGCGCGAAGCCGCCGATTGCCGGGCCGATGAACATGCTGGCCGACTCCAGACTGGAGATCGCGGCGTTCGCGACCGAGAGCTGCCTCGGCTTTTCGACCAGCTCCGGGATCAGCGCGTTCTTGGCGGGCTCGAAAGCGCTGGTGATGATGGTGACCAGCCCGGCCAGGGTGAAAATGATCGCCGGAGGGATGTCAGCCGCGACGCCGGCTGCGGCAAGGGCGATGATGATCGCCTGGGCGAGGTTCGTCCAGATCAGAACCCGGCGCCGGTTGTATCGGTCGGCCAGCGCCGCCATGAACGGAGCGAGCAGGGCCGAAGGGACCAGTCGGGCGACGTATGCGATACCGACCAGAGCGGCCCCGCCGATTCCGAACGCGTAGACGCCGACCGCCACTCCGTAGCCCCAGAAGCCGACCTGGCTGAGCCCGTTGGCAAGGGCCAGCCGCCGCAGGTCGGGAAGCTTGAAGACCTCGGCGATCGGCGAAACTGCGCCCTTCAGCGCCCCGGCCGCCGAGCTCACTACCGCTTCTTCTTCGGCTTCTTCTTCGGCTTCTTGCCGGCGACGTAGCTCTTGCCGGCTTTCACCATGATCGTCTTCTTCTTCGCGAAATCCCTCACTGCCACCACACCGCTTCTCACCCGGAACAGTGTGGTCCCGTTACAACGGTCCTCGGTCAGCCATTCGGTACCCCGCACCGAAGCTGACCCCTTGCTGCCCTTGGTGGTGAAGCTGCCCTTGCCCTTGCCCCAGATCCTGCGACTCCTGGTGGCCGAAGTAGTGGCACCCGTCCAGCTCACCAGGGATTCGCCGAGTGACGCCCTTGCGTTCGAGCCACACCTGAGGGGCTGGGTCAAGGTCAAAGTCGTTTCGGTCTGACCTTTCTTCTGGGTGACTTTGAAGACGCCGCCATTGAAATGCGCTGACTGGGAACCCGTCCGGGCCCTGGCTGAGGTAAGGCCGACCGTTCCTGCCAAGGACTCGACCAGGCAACCAACCCCGATCTGATCCTTGTCCCTGATCTCGGTGAACCTCGACTCGCCCGGGCATTTGGTCGCGACCTCGCCGGCCAAGGGCCTCACGTTGACCGACTCCCCATTGACCGGCGGCGGCGGCGGGACAAGGATCTCCGCCGGGATACTCTCACCCGCGGCGCGGTCGTAGCCGTTTACGACCAGAACTGTCCCGTCCTGGAGAGCGACGGCGTTATGGGCGAAACGAGGACGGACCATGGACCAGGTCCGGCTGAACTTTCCGGTCGCAGGATCGAAAATCTCGGTGGCGAATTCCTCGTCCCCGGGAAGCAATGGCGGCACGGCCTGTCCGGTGATGATCACCCGGCCGTCACTGATCAGCGTGGCCTGCTCATTCAATCGAGCGACAGCCATTGATCCCGCCGGGGTGAAAGTGCCGGTGGAAGGATCATAAATTTCGGCTGTCTTGAGGAGGTTGGAGAACCCGGGAGCGGTTCCTCCACCGGTGATCAAGACCCTGCCGTCAGCCAACCTCGTTGCGGTGTGCCTACTCCTGGGGGCAGTCATCGAACCGGTCGGCGTGGACGTGCCGGTAACCGGGTCATAGATCTCGGCGTCGTCGATAGCCACGGTAACGAATTCGGGTTCTTCACCATCGATAAACAGCACCCGTTCACCACCGGTAATCAGCACCCGGCCATCGAGCAGCAAGGTAGCTGTGTGCTCGACCCTTTTGTGAGATAGAAGACCGCTGACGGTGAAGGTGCCGGTAGCCGGATTGTAGATTTCTGTTTCCCTGTCCTCCCCAGGGAAGGCGGTATCCCCACCCACAAAGAGAACTCTTCCATCGTTCAGCCTTACCGCCTTCGACCAGTAGCGACTACGAGTCATCGAACCGGTGGGAGAAAAGGTTCCGGTCGCGGGGTCGTACACTTCCGCCGAGCTGGTCTGTCCGCCCATATCACCATTGAAACCCCCCGCAACGAGGAGCCGTCCGTCCGTAAGGGGCGCCGAGGCGGAAGCCAGCCGGGGGAAAAACATTGAACCGGTAATCGAAAATGACTCAGTTGCCGGGTCGTACAGCTCGACTACGGGAGTCACCACTCCATTTCCAACACTGCCATCGAAGATCAGCACCTTCCCGTTCTCCAGGAGATGAGCCGTGGCATCGTACCTCGGCACATTCGGGGTGCCGACCTGCCTGAAACCGGCTGTCCCGGCGGTTGCGACACCACAAAGGCTGAGGAGGGTCAGGCAGGTCAGAAAACCCATCCCCAGGACCCACAACGTTACCTTTGATTTTTCGGTCAGTGCTTTCACTTATCTCTCTTGACGGCTCAGCTGGCCCCGATCTTCCCTGCATCTTCGATATCTCCCGCATCGGCGGCTCCCAGAGTCCAGAGTCTAATCGGCTCCTTGCGACCGCGGACTTCGCGGTCGCCGACCAGTTGCACGTCGTCTGGCTGGTGGCTCAGGGCCTTTCGGGTCGCCTCGGAGAAGTAGAGGCTCTGCGGAGTTCCCTTGGTCATGCCCTCAAGCCGGGCGGCGGTATTGGTGGTATCACCGATCGCCGTGTACTCGATCCGCCGCTCGGAACCGACCTGTCCTGACATGACGATCCCGCTGTTCAGGCCGACGCCCATCTGGAAGCCTTCGCCGAGCCCCTCTTCCGCCATCCACGAGTTGAACTCCGCCAGCCGCTCGTTCAGCATGACCCGGGCCGCGCGCAGTGCCCTGTCAGCGTGATCCTCCTGCTCGATCGGTGCGCCGAAGACGGCCATGATGCCGTCGCCCATGTAGGCGACGAGGGTTCCGCCCTGATCCATGATCTCGTCGCTCATCAGGGACAGATACTTGTTCAGGACCTGGATTACCCGGTCAGGCTCGAGGGTTTCCGCGAAGGAAGTGAAGCCGCGCAGGTCGCTGAAGAGCACGGTTCCTTGGCGGCGGACACCGCCCAGGCGGAGGTCTCCGTCAGTCCGGCCGAGCACTTCGGTCACAACCGACTCGGGCACGAACCGGGCAAAGGTGTCGTGCACCCGTTGGCGTTCGAAGGCCGTATCCAGGTAGCTGACACCGAGGGAGCCGACGGAAGCGAGCGAGAGTCCGAGCAGGGGGTAGACGACGGGCAGGATGGTGCCGCCCTCGAAGCTGACCTGAACGAGAACGATGTAGGCACCGCCGGCCAGGATCGCCATGCCCAGGGACCTGAGCGGACCGAACCGGATCATCAGGACCGGAGCGAGAAGCGAAAGCAGGACGATCACCAGAACGTCGATAGCGTCGCTTGAAGAACTGAGCGGAAAGTCGTGCTCGGCGGTCCAGATCGCGCTGGCCTGAACCTCGGGGCCCGACATCAGGTCGTCACTCGAAGTCGAGGTAGGGTGCCGGTCCTGGAGCGAAGGGGCCGAACTGCCGATGACCACTGTCTTGTCCCGGAACGTCTCCGGCGGGACTTCGCCGCGCAGCACTTTGGAATACGAGACCGTACGGATCGTGCCCGGCGGCCCCCGGTAATCGATCCAGGCCGAGCCATCTTCAGTGAAGGCCTCGGTGCCGATTTCCTTGCCCAGCTTCTGCTCCGCGACTGCGACCGGGAAAGAGATCAACCGGTCGACTGAGTGCGGCATTTTTCGTATTGTGCCGCCGGGGTCGGTGTCAACGATTGTGCTGCCGGCGCGAGCGTCAAACTGCCGAAGCACTTCTTCACCGCCGAAGACGTTGGAGTCGCCGTTCCTGTCAACTTCGGTGGTCGAGAGGACAACCCCTCCCATTCTTCCGACCGCGAAAATCAACGCGTTGTCTTCCTTGGGGATTGTCGGCTCGGTGAACTGGATGTCGACCGCCACCTCGCCCGCGCCGGCCTTCCGCAGCTGGTCGATCACCCGTCCGTGAAGCGAGCGCGGAAAGGGCCACTGCTCGTCGAGATCGCTGAAGGTGGCCCCGTCGATGTCGACGATCACGATGTCGTCCGGTGGTCCCTCGCTGCCCCTGATTTCGAAACGCTGGTCGACGCTGTGGAGCTCCTGAGCGCGCAGCAGTCCGGCACCCCACGCAGTCAGGGCTATCGCAGCCGAAAGCACGGCCACCACGGCCAGCCAGACCGTCTTTCTCCCCCGGAGCGACCCTGCTCTCATGGGCGCAACCTACCGACAGCGGAGCCTGAAGGGAAGAAAGCGTGCCCGCCGCCCGTCCCTGTGTCAGGTGAAGTTCGTCGATCCCCGATACTCCAGAGCAAAGCAAACCTCGTGCTCCATCGAGCCTGCTGTTAGGCTCAAGGCAGATTCTAACTTTGGGGAGAGGGTAACTTTGGGGAGAGGGTTTTGAGGCAGAGAGTCGAGGGAAGGGAGGCATGCCGCACACTCGCTTTGGCGTTTGGGCTGCTGGTACTCCTGTTCGCCGCCCCGACCGCCTCCGCAGAGACCTGGTCCGGCTACCGGGGAGGGCAGGACGGCAACGCGGTTCAGGCCTCGAAGCCCGCTTCGAGGCTGGGGGTCGAATGGAGGATCGACGGCTCCCTGCTCTCCGAGAGAGCGAACTGCGTCGCCTATGGAGAAGGCGCCGTTTTCACCACGATCAGTGATCTGAGCGGTGACGTAAGGATCATCGCTTTGAGCGCGGCTGACGGGCAGGATATCTGGACATCCGCCGCTTACATGGAGGTCCGCGGCTGCCCGGTATTCGTTGACGGAGTCCTCTACGCGAGTACCCAGCGGAAGTCCGACGGCCGATGGGCCGTCGCCGCCCTCGAGGCCGACGATGGCGGTCCTGTGTGGGAACACCTTCTTCCGGTGGGGCGTTCGATGAATGAGGCGGTCCGGGTTTCCGACAGCAGGGTCATCGCCCTGGCCACCTATTCGAACCCCGGAACCCGGCACGAGCTGATCGCTCTCGATACCACCAACGGGACCGAAGCCTGGAGCCTCACAAATCTGAACTCGGCCAGCGTCGTGGCTGCTGCGGAGCAGACCGCGGTCGTGGTGATCGAGAACGAACTCCGGGCCTACGGCATCGCCGACGGGACGAACCTCAACTGGCCGGTCCTGAACGGTCCGCAGATCCGGGATGTCGGCCTGGCGGGAGTGATCGACGCCGGCCACTACTTCGGCACCCGGACCGACTCGAGCGGCAATCCGACGACAATTGTCGGACGCGATCTCGGCACCGGCGCAGTCAACTGGACCCGGTCTGTGGGCGCTTATAGCGTCACCCACCTGGTTGCCGACGACGCAAGGGTCTATGCCTTCAGCGTCTTCAACCTCGGCGAACCGGCAAAGGTGACCGCGGTGAGCCGGGGTACCGGCGAAGTGCTCTGGAATCAAAACGTGCTCAGCAACTGGTCCCGCTTCTTCCTGCTCGGGAACCGCCTCTACGTGGACGGCTACTCCCCCCAGGAATCTCCGACTCCGGACGGGCTGGCGGCGCACTGGTCGCTCATCGACCCTTCCAGCGGCGAGCTGCGGGGCACCACTTCGGGGTTCTTCGATACCTCCGGCTCAACCAGCAACACTGCCTATGGAAACAGCAGGTTCTTCGAGTGGCGCAGCACCACCGAGTCCACCGAATCACCGTCGACACCACCGTTCGAACTCGTATCGATCGGGGACACCGTCGCCCCGGAGATCGAAGTCACGGCACCGGCGACCGGCAGCTACAAGTCCGCCGGCCAGACCCTCACCTGGACCGCAGACGACGGAGTCGATACCGCTCTCAACCGCTTCGAAGTGAGCGTCAACGGGGCACCGCCTCAGACGGTCGCGGGTGGCGAGACCAGCCTTCAACTCACTTCGCTGTCAGCCGGTGCGAATACGATCGAGGTCAAGGCCGTGGATTTACAGAGCAATGAATCGACCGCCACCCGCCAGATCACGGTAGTGCCCTCGCCCACCCCGGTCGCAAGTCTTGTCGTCCCTCCCGCTCCGGTCCTCTCGGGGAGTCAGGTCACCCTCGACGCCGGCTCCAGCACCGACAGCGTGCTCGACGGGCAGATCACCGGGTACGAATGGGACCTCGACGGCAACGGCAGCTTCGAGACCGCCGGTGGCAGCCAGCCCACGATCCAGTTCACGCCCGGCCAGGTCGGAACCAGAAACGTGGCGGTGAGAGTCACCAACGACTCCGGGAACTCAGGAACCGCCTCCGGCCTGGTCGACGTTCGGCGCGCGCCGCCCCCGGGGGCGGGAGTCGTCGGAGTCTCGATCAACGAAGCGGCCACCTTCACCAACGACCCACAGATCAAGCTGACCGTGGTCTGGCCCGCACTTGCCTCGGACCTCGCCGTCTCGAACGACGGCGGCTTTGCGACCAGTGACGTATTTCCGTTGCCGGCCAGCGGGGTCGTCCAGTGGACGCTCGATGAAAGCGGCCCGGAGCGGCTGCCGAAGACGGTCTACCTGCGCTACTACGGTGCCGGCTCGGACCTCAACACCTATACCGACGACATCATCCTCGACCAGACCGCACCGGTGATCGAGTCCGCGACGGTGGTCGCGACCACAGTGTCGGCCTCGGCCTCGGGCTTAACTGCGACCCGCAGAGATCGCTTCGCCCGCCCCGGTCTCGACCAGCCGGAAGGCCCGGAAGCGGTACCGGATTCGCCTGCGGGCGAACGACACCACCTCCGGGATCGTCGCAATTCAGGCTGCGAGGTCGACGAGGGCCAAGGGTCCGGTAATCCGGGTCGGCAGAAGAGTGAGGCAAGCTGCGCCAGGTCGATGAACCCGAAGGTCAGGTACCGGCCGAAACTGGTCAGGGTGAAGGACGCAGCCGGCAACTGGTCGCGCTTTCGCAAGGTCCGGGCGAAGTCCAGGTAAGAAGCGCCCGGAAGATCCCCAGCGTGTTCAGCGCCGCGGAGAACACCACCCGAGGCAGCTTTGCGTTCACCGGGCGAGGCGGTTGCGCAGGCGGAGGATTCGGTCGACCGAGGCGCTGAAGGCGGGCGGTTGAGCTTGCCGGCGCGGACCCGGTCGGCCATCGAGTCCTGGCCTTCGAGAGCGCTGGCTACGTCGGAGAAGAGCATCAGGTCCATTCCGGCGTTGGCGGCGACGGGGGTGATCCTTCTCGGTCCACCGAAGGCTCGGGCGGCGACTGTGCCGAGTGCATCGGTGATGGTCACGCCGTGGAAGCCGAGTCGGCGTCGAAGCTCGCCGGTGACGATCTTTCTTTCGAAGGCGGCCGGCCTGGGGCTGAAGGCCGGGTAGATCGCCGTGCCGACCATGACCAGCGCGCCGCCAGCCTTGATGAACGGCCGGTAGACGGCTTCGTCGACCTTGCGAAGGGCCGCTTTCGAGAGCCGGATCTTCTGAACCGCGTCGTCGGTGTTCAGGCGGACCGAACCGAGGCCGGGGAAATGCTTTGCGGTGGCGGCTGCGCCGTTGGCCTGCTGGGCTTTGGCGAAAGGAATCGCGGTGCGGGTTACGCCCTTCACCGTGCTGCCGAAGGCGCGGTCGGTCGACGCGATGTTGCCGCCCGGGCGACCGACGTCGAGCACCGGGGCAAGGTTGACGTTGATGCCCGCATTGTCCAGGTTGCGACCGGTCAGTCGGCCCTGATTCTTTGAATAGGCGGCGCCGCGGCGGCCCATCTCGGCGGCCGATGCATTCGGCGCCCCGGTGAGGCGCTTGACCAGGCCGCCTTCCTGATCGGTCATGACCAGCAGCGGGTAGCGCCGCAGAGCCTTGGGGCGCTTCAGCTTCTGGAGCCGCGAGGTCAGCGAGCGCACGGCACGCCTCGACGGGATGTTGTCGGCGAACAGGATGACTCCGCCGATCCGGCCCTGGGCGACGCCGCGCCGGACGGATTCCGGAATCGAGGTACCGGGGAAGCCGACGATCGTGCGCTGACCGGCCAGCGTATTCGGTCCGAGGCCCTTCGACGGCGAAGGCGCCTCTCTTCTGCGGGACGGCCGCTGACGCGGCGGTGGGGCCGATCGACTCCGGTCCGCCGGAACCAGTGCCCGAGCCGGAGCCGACCTTCATGCCCACGGCCAGGGAGACGCAGATGATCGCCAGGGCAAAGGCCCCGAGGGTGATCCGGCGCTTGTGGAGGGTGTCCATGCTCATCGACTCTGACTATATGGTCGCGGCTGGGGCGTTGGCCGAAGGCGCGGCGCCGGTCGCAGGGCGTCAGTTCTCCACGGACTCATGATTCGACGATCACGTCGAGGGAACCGTCCGCCAGTTCGACCCTGAGCCCGTCGGCCTCGAGCGCGGCGGCAACCGACCGGGCGTCCCTGGGCAGACTTGCTGCCTTGAGCACGATCCGGGCGGCGTCGCCCCGTGTCGCTTTGGCCATGTGGGAGACGACCTTGCGCTCGCCGCTCGGACTCGGTGAAAACGCGGACCGGCAGCAGCCTCGCATGCTTCGGCCTCCAGGCGGTCGAGTAGGCAGCAGAGCGCATGTCGAGCACCAGCTCTCCGGGTCGGTCGAATCCGCCGGCCTCCATGGCTTCAGCCAGCGCAGGACGCCAGTAGGCGGCGAGCGGCCCGACTCGCGGAAGTCTCGCCTTCATCGAGAACCGGTAGTACGGGATGCGATCGCCCGGCCGCAGGAATCCCCAAAGGGCGCTTGCGATCAGCAGATGTTCTTCGGCACGCTTCCTGGCCCGCAGGCCCAGATCGGGGAAGCCGAGACGGTCGTAGAGCACGCCGGAGTAGACCTCGGATGCGGGTGCGGCCGGAGCCGTCGCGAGGACGGCGTCACGGTTGACATCTTCGGCCTGGCCGGCTGAGATGCCGAGAGCCTCGAGTGCCTTCTTCACCGGTCGATTGCCCAGCTTCTCCAGACCGGCGATCAGCTTCTCGCGGCCGGCACCCAGTTCATCCGGCGAAGGCGAGCGATCGCCAGGGTCGGCAGGCGGACCCTCCGGCGGCGACGCTTTGCCCTCGGACGGGGGCAGCAGGATCAGCACGCAGACGGGCGGGACGGGAGCATGGATAGAGGTTGGCGCAACCGGTCCAGAGGCCGGTTCAGGCGCCGATGACGCCGTGGTCGAGCGCGTAGCGGACCAGTTCGGCCCGGCTGCTCAAGTTCAAGTTTCGCCTGCAGATTGGCGCGGTGGGTTTCGACGGTGCGGATGCTCAGGAAGAGTTGCTCGGCGATCTCGGAGTTGGTGTGCCCCAGGGCGATCAGCTCCAGGATGCCGCTCTCCCGCTCGGTCAGGCCGTCGCCGTCCTGATCGCCTGACTCGGCGGCGAGTCGTCGCGCCGAGGGCGGGCTGGAGGTAGGTCTCCCCCGCCGCGGCGCTGCGCACGGCCTGGACCAGTTCATCGTCGGCGGCCTCCTTGAGCACGTAGCCCAGGACCCCGAGCTTCAGGGCCTGGCGGGCGAACTCCGGCTCGCTGCGCATGGTCAGGATGACGATGCGGGTGTCGGGACAGGCTTCGAAGATGTCTGGAATCGCCTCCAGGCTCGGACGCCCGGGCATGTCCAGGTCAAGGATCAGCACGGTCGGCTTGTGACCGCGCACGTAACGGACCGCGTCGTCGGCGGTGCCGGCCTCGGCGACCACGGCAAGGTCCGGCTCGGCTTCGAGCAGCATGCGCAGCGCGCTGCGCACAACCTTGTGATCGTCGGCAAGGACAATCGACAACTCGCTCGTCTCCGGTTTGGCGGCCTCCACTCTCACAACTCAAGGCTACCCTGCCTGGTTGACAGAACCTCAGTGTTTTCCCGCGATTCGGCGGGTGAAATCCGACGGGAGAATGGCCCGCATAACATGCGGGCCATGGGAACTGCCGAATCCACTCTCGACAGGATCAGGCTCGAGCGGCTGATCGAGGTCGGTCGCAGGCTGGTCACCGAACTGGATCCGGAGGCAGTGATCGTCGAGGCCCTGAGCGCGGCCCGTGAACTGACCGGAGCGCGCTACGCCGCGCTCGGCGTACTCAACGCCCAGCGCACCGGGCTCGAGCGATTCCTCACCGACGGAATGGACGCCGAGCAGAGACTGGCCATCGGTGAGCCCCCGCAGGGCGAAGGGATCCTTGGCCTGCTGATCAAGGAGCCGCGACCGCTCGTCCTCGACGACGTCGGTCAGCATGCGGAATCGTCCGGCTTCCCCCCGAACCACCCGCCGATGAGAACCTTCCTCGGAGTTCCGGTCATCATCCACGGGCGCCCATGGGGCAACCTCTACCTCACCGAGAAAGCAGACGGCACGTTCGACGACCAGGACGAACAATCTGCGGTGATTCTCGCTGAGTGGATCGCGATCGCGATCAAGAACGCAAGGTCGATGGCGGCAGAGCGGGTTCAGCTCAGCTTCGAGGCGGCCGAGCAGGAGCGCCGCAAGTGGGCGCGCGAACTCCACGACGAAACCCTCCAGAACCTTGCCGGGCTGCGTGTTCTGCTCTCGACCGCCAGGAGGAACGCTGAGATTTCACCGTGTATCGCTGCCTTCAACGAGTCGGTCGAGCGGGTCGATGAGGCGATCGCCGAGATGCGAAGGCTGATCGCCGACCTCCGTCCGGCAGCCTTGGACCAGCTCGGAATCGGCCCTGCGCTGACCGCCCTGATCGACCGGGTTCAGACCGAATCCGGCGTCACGATCGACCTGCGCATAGATCTCGCGGTGCGAGGCGGTTCGGCCGACGGTCGGCTGGTGCCCAGTCTTGAGGACACGATCTACCGTGTGGTTCAGGAGTCGCTGAACAATGCGATCCGCCACGGTGGTGCCAGGCGGGCGATCGTCGAAGTCTTCGAGGAGTCCGGTGAGATCACAATCCGGGTCGTCGACGACGGATCCGGTTTCGATCCGGAAGCACCAGGGTCTGGTTACGGACTGACCGGCATGAAGGAGAGGGTGGCCCTGGCCGGTGGCATCCTCGAAGTCTCGTCGGGTGAACGCGGGTCGACCATCCAGGCGACCATGAAGTCACGTCGGATCGGTCAGTCGGGCTGAAAGGTCAGTCGAGCTGACCGGATTGCCGTTCGACGATCCGGCCCGCACTGTCGATTTCCAGAACCCGGTCGAAGCTCTCCGGCGCGGCGATGGCGTGGGTGATCACCAGGATCCCGGCACCGCGCTCGCGGCCGCTGACGATCGCCCGCTCCAACGCCAGGGCACCCTCGGGGTCAAGATGCGCGGTCGGCTCGTCGAACACCATGAAGCGTGCCTCCGACAGCAGGCAGCGCGCGGCGGCGATGCGCTGCCGCTGACCGCCGGAGACCCTTGATCCGCCCTCGCCGACGAAGGTCTTCAGCCCGTCGCCGAGTCCGGCGAGCCAGGAGCCGAGTCCGACCTCGTCCAGAGCCGCTTCGATTTCGTCGTCTTCTGCCCGCGGACTGCCGAGCGCGACGTTTTCGCGCAGGGTCCCGGTAAACAGGTAGGCATCCTGCGGTGACAGCCGGACGACCTCTCGCAGGTGGTCCGGGTCCAGGGACCTCAGGTCGGTGTCGCCGAGCGTGATTCTGCCGGCACCGGGGTCCCTGAAGCGCACCATCAGTTCCGACACGGTGCTCTTTCCCACCCCGCTCGGTCCGACCAGGGCCACCGCCTCGCCGGGGCTGAGAGTGAAAACGGCGTCGGCCAGAACGGTCGGCAGGCCGGGGCCATACGAGAACCCGACCTGATCGAAGGCGATCGGTCCGGACGACGGGATCGGGGCCGGTTCCAAGGGCATCTCGATCGGCACCGGGCGCTCGGTTATCGCCTCGATTCGGGTGGCCGCGTCGCCGCAGGCGTCGATCACCGAGGCGGCCTGACCGAGCGGCAGGATCGCCTCGAAGGAAGCCATCGCCAGCAGGGCGAGCGCGGCGAGCAGAACGCCCGAGAGAACGCCGTCGTCAACCGAGGGCACCGCCACCGCGGTGACCGCCACCGCGGCCCCGGCCGAGAGTGCGGTCGCCAAGCCAACCGCAAGGCCGCCGTTCAGCGCGTCGCGCTTCTGGAGGGCGACGACCTGGCCATCGGCCTCGGTCGCACGGTCGAGCCAGTCGTTTTCGCGTCCTGCGACCGCGATCTCAGCCGATCCGGTTGTGACCTCGAGCAGGCTTCCGCTGAGGGCCGCCCGGGCTGCCGCCTGCCGACGACCGGAAGTGTGGGATGCCCAGCGGGTGAGGGCCGGGGCCGCAATCCCGCCGAGTAGAAGCATGACCGCAAGCACCAGCCCCGCAACCGGAAGCATGATCGCCGCGATCGCAACACAGACCAGGCTGGTCGCGGCTGCGATGAACGGCGGCGTCAAGGCGCGCAGGTAGAGGTCCTGGAGCCGGTCCACATCGCCGACGAAACGGCTCAGCAGGTCACCGCTGGCAGGCTGATCCAGCCCACCCGGTACCAGCGGGATCAGCCTCTCGAAGAACCTGCGCCGCAGGTCGGCGAGGCTGCGGAAAGCGAGGTCGTGTGACACCAGCCGCTCCGAGTAGCGGAGCAGAGAGCGGGTGATGCCGAAGAAGCGGACCCCGACGATGGCCACTGTCAGGGAGAGGATCTCCGGCTGTTCGGCGGCGCGGCTGATCAGGTAGCCGGAGGTGGTCAGCAGCCCGACCGCGGCCAGAACTGTGGCCGTGCCGAGCAGAGCCGAGACGCCGAATCGGCCCCATCGCTCACGGGTGGCCAGAACCGCCCGGCCGAGCGGGCTGCGTCCGAGTCGGGCGGCGATCAAACCTTCACCCCTTCCAGCCCGGGCAGACCGGGTTCGAACGGGGCCAGCCTGCCGTCTCTGAGCTCAAGAACACGGTCGGCACCGGCGATCGCCTTCATCCGATGGGAAACCAGCAATGCGGTTCGGCCCTCGGTCAGCGCCTCAATCGCCGAACCGATCACCGACTCGGAGGCGCTGTCCAGATGCGCCGTCGGCTCATCGAGCACAACCATCGGTGCCGTACTGATGAAGGCCCGGGCCAGCGCGACACGTTGGGCCTGGCCGACCGAGAGCCTGCGCCCGCCGTCACCCACCACGGTCCCGAGCCCGTCCGGCAGGCCGGCAACGACGTCTTCGAGACCGGCCGCGGCCACCGCGGCTTCGAGCGCCCGCTCGTCGGCTTCCGGTTCGAACAGCCGCAGGTTGAAGGCCAGCGACCCCGAGAACAGGGTCGGGCGCTGAGGCACCCAGACGATCTGGCGACGCCAGTCCCGGGGTTCGATCCGCTCCAGGTCCACGCCGCCGCAGGAGATGCGTCCCGCCGCCGGGCTCGCCAGCCGGAGGATCAACGAAATCAGCGTCGTCTTGCCACCGCCGCTGGGTCCGACCAGGCCGACCGTCTCCCCCGGGCGGATCGACAGATCAAGCTTTTCGAGCACCTCACCGCGGCCGGCGAAGCCGAGGCTGAGGCCTTCAATGTCGAGGCCGGCCTCGCCCGGCGACGGGGCGGGCAGCGGCTCGGCCGGGGCCTCGACCACCGGCGGCTCGTCCAGCACTTCGAAGATGCTCTCCGCGGCGACCATGCCGTCAGCGCTTGCGTGAAACTGGTTGCCGAGTTGGCGCAGGGGCATGTAAAGCTCGGGGGCCAGCAGCAGGATGATCAGTCCGGCCTCGAGTTCCAGATTGCCGGTGGCGAGCTGGATCCCGACCGCCGTCGCGACCATCGCCACCCCGATCATCGCCAGAAGCTCAAGCACCAGTGCCGAGAGGAATCCGATGCGCAGCGCACCCATCGTCTCCCGCCGGTAGCGCTCGCCGACCACCGCGATCGACTCGGCCTGGGCGTCTGCCCGCCCGTAGGCGCGCAATGTCTGCAGCCCGCCGACCAGATCGAGGAAGTGGGATGAAAGCCTCGACAGCATCGACCAGCGCCTGCGGGTCCGGCCTTCGGTGAGCACGCCGATCAGGATCATGAAGATCGGGATCAGCGGGGCCGTGATCGCCAGGATCAGGCCTGCCTTCCAGTCGTAGGGAAAGACCCAGATCAGGATCGCTATCGGCACCGTGGCAGCCAGCACCACCTGTGGCAGGTAGCGCGCGAAATAGGCCTCCAGCGCCTCGACCCCGTCCACCGCCGAGGCGACCAGTTCACCCGAATGGTCGTCACGGGTGGTTCCCGGGTTGACCAGCAGCACCCGCTCGGCAAGACGACGACGCAACTCCGACATGACCCGAGCCGCACCAAACCTGCCCGATGACTCGAAGCCGATGCTGACGACGCCGCGCATCAGCGCGATGATCGCCAGCCAGATCAGCAGGTCGGCGACGTCACCAAGGGACTGACCGTCGATGAATACACCAGCGATCACGATCCCGAGCAGGGTCGCCTGAGCGATGATCAGCACAGTCGCCGCGAGACCGAGGCCGACCGTCAGGAATATGTGAGCGCGGGCTGATCCGGAGCTTCGAATCAGCCGGCGCTGTGTCTCACGGGCTCGACGGCTGCTGTCGGGGGCCCGCGTCTGAGTCCGTGCCATCCCCGCCCTCTCGCTTGCGCTTGTCGAGCAGGTCAAGTGGTGACGTGACATCGCCGAAGTCCTCGGCCGAGATCCGGTGACGGAAGACCCAGTACGTCCAGGCCTGGTAGGCGAGAACAACCGGAACCAGCAACACCGCGACGACCGTCATCACGGTCAGCGTGTAGTCGGAGGAGCTGGAGAAGTTGAGGGTCATGTCGAAGGCGGAACTCGTGCTCGAGACCATCGTATTCGGGAACAGGTCGACGAAGACCGCCGAGAAGAACAGGACGATGGCCATCGACGTCGCGGCGAACGCCCGTACGGCCGAGCGCGAGGTCAGCACCGCCGCCACGGCCAAGGCGACCACAGCCAAAACGGCGAGGAGCATCGAGGCCACGTCGAGGGGACTCTGGCGGCCGACAGTCCAGGCCAGCCAGATCGACGGGATCACCACCGCGGGCAGCACCGCCTTGCGTGCCACGCTGCCGGCACGCTCCGAGATCTCGCCCTCCGTCCTCATCGCGAGGAAAATCGCTCCGTGGGCGAAAAAGATCGAAAGGGTAGCCAGTCCTCCGAGCAACGTGTAAGCGCTCAGCAGGCTGAAGAATGTGCCGGTGAATTCCGCGTCTGCATTGATCGGCGTGCCGCCGATGATGTTCGCCCAGGCGACACCCCAGAGCAGGGCGGGGACCGCACTGCCGAGGAAAATGCACCACTCCCAGCCGGTACGCCACGCCTTCGAGTCACGCTTGCCCCAGAACTCGAAGCCGACGTTGCGCACGATCAGCGCCACGAGAATGACGAACAGAGCCAGGTAGAAGCCGGAGAACAGGGTCGCGTACCACTCGGGGAATGCCGCAAATGTGGCACCACCGGCCACCAGCAGCCAGACCTCGTTGCCGTCCCAGACCGGCCCGATCGTGTGGAGGATGGCCCGCTTCTCGTCCTCGTTGCGGCCCAGCGTCTTCATCAGGATGCCGACGCCGAAGTCGAACCCTTCGAGGATGAAGTAGCCGATCCAGAGGACCGAGATCAGGACGAACCAGACGACTTGAAGTGTTGTGAATTCTTCCATTATCAGTAAGCCAATCCGAGGTGGGCGCCTTCAGGGTCATCCTCAAGGTCTTCATCGACCGGTCCTTTGCCGGCGACCTTGAAGAAGATGCGACCGGCGATTACCGCCAGTACGCCGTAGAGCAGGGTGAAGCCGATCAGACTGATCCAGACCTCGGCCGCGCTCACCGTCGGCGAGACGCTGTCAGTTGTAGTGAGCAGGCCGAACACCGTCCAGGGCTGGCGACCCATCTCGGTGAAGGTCCACCCGGCAAGGCTCGCCACGATCGGCGTTACTCCCATCCACATCGAGAGCTTGAGGAAGCGTGGCGAGGTCTCCAGCTTGTCCTTCCTCATCAGCCACAGCGCGCCTAGTGCGAAAGCGGCGAGGGCGAAGCCGATGCCGAGCATCAGACGCCAGGACCAGTAGGTCACCGCGACGATCGGTGCGTATTCGCCCGGTCCGAACTCCTCCTGGTACTGGGCGTTGAGGTTGTTGATGCCCTGCACCTCGGACTGGGGGAAGCCGGTCATGACAAAGGAGAGCAGGTTGGGCACCTCGATGTTGCGGTCGAGACCCCCCGGGTTGCTTTCCATCGAGCCGATTGCGAACAGCGAGAGCCCGGCCCCTTCAGTGGTTTCGAACACCGCATCTGCCGCGGCCATCTTCATCGGCTGCTGTTCCGACATCAGAACCCCGTTGAAGTGCCCGACGCCGATCGTCAGCACGCCGGCGACAGCCAGAACGGGCAGGGCCATCTTCATCGATGCCTTGAAGACGTTGTTGTGGCTGTTCTTCCTCAGGTGCCAGGCGGAGATCGCGATGATCGCCATGGCTCCCGTGAGCAGCGCCGCGAGGATCGTGTGGGCGAATGCGTAGAGCGCGGTGTTGTTGCTCAGCACCGCCCAGATCGAAGTGAGCTGCGCCTTGCCGTCGACCATCTCGTAGCCGACCGGATGCTGCATCCAGGAGTTTGCGGCGAGGATGAAGAAGGCCGAAAGCATCGTCGAAGCGGATACCAGCCAGATACAGGCCAGATGAACCTTCTTCGAAAGCCGGCCCCAGCCGAACAGCCAGAGACCGAGGAAGGTGGACTCGACAAAGAAGGCAGCCAGACCCTCCATCGCCAGCGGTGCGCCGAAAATGTCGCCGACGAAGCGCGAGTAGTCGGACCAGTTCATGCCGAACTGGAACTCCTGGACGATGCCGGTGGCGACGCCGAGCGCGAAGGAGATCAGCATCAGCTTGCCCCAGAAACGGGTCGCCTTCAGCCATTTCTCGTCCTCGCTTCGGTACCACTTGGTCTGGGCGTAAGCCGTAAAAAAGGCAAGGCCGATCGTCAGGGGGACGAATATGAAGTGATAAAGAGTCGTTATCCCGAATTGCCAACGGGCGAGTTCAAGCGAGGTCATCGATTTTGCTCCTTGGTACGCATGTGGAGCAAATCTTACGCTTCCCTAAAGGCGCTGATCTACGGCCAACTACCCCTGAAACTGCGGGAAACTACGCAGACCCGGTCGCGGCGCGGTGTGCGCGGCTCAGGAGGCCGGATCGAAGCGGCCCGGGTCCAGACCGCGATAGCTGAAGTCCGGCGTGAGCGAGCGCGCGTTGCCATAGACGTAGATCGGCTGTCCGATGAAAGTCATGCCGTAGATCCGGGGCTGGTCGGCAATGAAGGTTCGCAGGCAGCCGTGACTGGCCGGGTAGTTCGGGACCGACTCGTAGCCGTGGATCGCATAGCCCCGGATGAAATACGACGAGTAGTACATGCCCTTTTCGTTGTAACCCGGATCCTTCCAGTAGACGCTGTAGGTGCCGAGAATCGTCGGGGTCACCGGGGCGCCGCTGGCAATCGGGAAGATCGCATAGGGCTTGTTGCCCCTGGCGAAGACGAGCACCTGTCGCGAAAGCGTGGCTTCCATGTGATCGCCAAGCCCGGGCTGGCGCACGTGATAGCGACCCTCCCGGTTGAAGATCTTCCGCACCACCGACTTGCTGGCCTGGGGGCTGCGCCCGAGGTCGTTCATCTTGCGGTAGGCCAGTACCGCCCGCTGCATCTTGCCGTCGAAGCAGCCGTTGTTGGAAGGAACCAGCGCAAGATCGTTCAGGGCCTTGCGGAAACCGCGTATCGTGCGACCGCACTGCCCCGGATAAAGCGCCGTGAAACTCACCTTCCAGGACTTGCGCACTGTCGAGTCCCTGGCGACCGGTTGCTTGCCTGACTTGCCGTAGTACTTGGCCTGAGCGGCGTACTTGCCACCCTTCTTGGTGTAGATCGAAGTCTTGAAGGTCCCGAAATTGCCGCGACCCTTCTTCACCTTCACGCGACGCGACTCGAACTGTTTCGCGTTGTGGAAGAAGCTGACCCGGACGCGCTGGCCCGGCCTGAACGGCTTGAGGTTGCCGCCGATGGTGATCCTGCTCATGATCTTTGCCCGGCCGCCGCTCAGGCCGTGCGGCTTGATCTTGACCGTGGAGCGGGCCACTTTGGCGCCGGCCCTTTCCCCGCCGGGCCTTACAGCCCCGGAGTTGGCGGATGCCGGAGACAGCGGCAGAACCGCGAACGCGGCGAGCAGAGCGACCAAGGCAGCCAGCTCTGCCCGAACCCTCCGTGCACCTGCCGATTTCCCTGGAGCCGTCACTGCTGCAAAGGATATCCGGTCAGAGCGCCTGGGCTGCTTCCGCACTTGCCCTTGCTTCCTCTTCAACCGAGTGACCCTGGCCTCGGATCATCACGAACGCGACCAGAACGCCGATGATCGCCACGCCGACCGAGAGCACCATGGCGTGGGTCAGTCCGTAGATGAAGGCGTCGTGGGATGCCGCCGTGAGGCGGGCCATCTGGTCCGGCGAGAGGCCCTGGACGTCGGGAACGCCGCCGGCCAGTCCGCGGGCCAGCTCGGCCCTCTGGTCTGCGCTGAGGGCTGAGTCGGAAAGTATCTCGCCGAGGCGTGTCTTGGCCTGATTCTGGAACAGCGCGCCGAGCAGCGCCACTCCGAAGGTGCCGCCGATCATGCGGAACATCGAAAGGATGCCCGATGCCACTCCGGCCTTGGCCGTGACGACCGAGTTCATCGCGGCGGTCGACATCGGCGACATGGTCAGCCCGATTCCAGCGCCGAGCAGGATGAAACTGGGCAAGAGGTCGGAGAAGGTCGTACCGACCTCGGTTGTCGAGAAGAGGTAGAGCGAGAGTGCGATCAGGCTCATGCCACCGACGATCGGCCATCGTGGTCCGATCCGGTCTGAAAGCCGGCCGGCAAGCGGGGCGAGCACCATGATCACCAGCGTGGTCGGCAGAAAGCGCACCCCGGCCTCGAGTGCCGAGTAGCCAAGAATGTTCTGCATGTAGAGGGCGAGGAAGAAGAAGACGCCCATCATCGCGAAGGAGATGATGAAAGCGACGGTGACCGAGCCGATGAAGTTGCGGCTCTTGAACAGGTTGAACTCGACGATCGGCGACTTGACCCGGAGTTCGGTCGACACGAACCAGACCAGGGAGATCACCGAGAAAGCGACAAGGCCGATCACTGCCAGCGAGTCCCAGCCCCAGGAGTTGCCTTCGATCAGGGCCAGCACCAGCGCGGTCAGGCCGACGGTAAGGATGCCGACCCCGAGCACATCTACTCTGCGATCCACAGTCGTATCGCGGGATTCGCGCACGACCAGGGTCGCCGCCAGAACGGCAAGCACTCCGACCGGCAGGTTGATGTAGAAGATCGCCCGCCAGGAGACGTATTCGGTGAGGAAGCCGCCGAGCACCGGGCCGACCGCCAGGGCCAGAGCGGAAACACCGGCCCAGGTTCCGATCGCCTTGCCGCGCTGCGAGGGCGGGAAAGCGTCGGTGATGATCGAGAGGGTGCCCGGCATCATGAATGCGGCACCGACCCCCTGGAGTACACGACTTGCGACCAGGGCGAAGCTGCTCGGCGCGAATCCGGCAGTGGTCGAAGCGAGGGTGAAGACGATCACTCCGAAAACGAACATGCGACGCCGTCCGAAGATGTCCCCCATGCGCCCGCCGACGGCGAGCAGAACAGCGAACGAAAGCGTGTAACCGTTGACGATCCACTCAAGGCCGGAGATCGAGGTGTTCAGGTCGCGCTGGATCGAAGGCAACGCAACGTTGACCACGGTGTTGTCGAGCATCACCATGAAAAGCGCCAGGCACATCGCGCCCAGAGTCCACCACTTGCGATTGTCGTCGGTGATCAGGTGCTGGTAACGACTCATCGGGGTATGGCTCCTTCAATCTTTTCGTATACGGATGCGATGTCTTCACGCCCGAGCAGGTTCCCGACGGCGTCGTCGAAGGCCTGTCGCTGCTCCGGGGTAAGGCCGGCGGAGAACTCGATCACGCCGGCGACGCGGCTGAGGTAGAACTGGTCGACGATCTCGCGACCGGCGCCGGTCAGCGATACCCGCCTGCGACGCCGGTCCTCGGGGTCCTCGCAACGTGAGACCAGGTCCCGGCGGACCAGACCGTCCACTGCACGGCTGAGCGACGGGGTCGAAGCACCGAGGCTTTCCGACAGCTCCTGGATATATGGAGCAGCGTCATCGTCGGCGACGTAGAGCTCCATCAGCACCTTGAACTGGACGAAGCTCAGTCCGTGCTCGTCAATGGCTCGAAGGGCCTCCCCACCGTCGTTGTAGGAGACGAGGTGCCTGAAGATCGTGCCCACCCGGATCGCGGTCTCCCGGACTTCGTCTGGAAGCCCGTCGGCAGTGGCCTGGATCGCTACGCCGGGAGCGGTTGCAGAAGACATTGGAGGATATTTTCATATTCGCAACGATTCGTCAAACGCAATCATTGTCAAAGTGACGCATATCACGGCCATCCGGGACGGCTGGAGGTTCGTTTGTGACGGATGGCAGACAGATCCGTAGTACAGATATGGATGCCATGATCGACGGGGACCAACAGCGGGCAGCAGCAATGCCCGGCTTCGAACGGCTATACCTCGAAAGCCGGGACGACCTGTACTCCTACGTCGCCGGCCTGTTGCGTGACCGCAGCGCCGCCGAGGACGTGACCGCGCTGGCCTTCGAACGCGCCTTGCGCAAGTGGAACCGCTTCGATGCCGACAGGGGAAGTGCGCGCGGATGGCTGTTCGGGATCGCGCGCAACGCCGCGCTTGACGAACTGCGCAGGCGCAAGCGCGAAGGCTCGCTGCGCTTCGAACCGGCCGATGAGACCCCGAATCAGACTGATGCGATGGCAGACCTTGAACGCAGGCAGGCGGTCGCCGAAGCGCTTTCGGCCCTGCCCGCAGCCGAGCGCGAGATCGTCGCGCTCAAGTTCTTCGCCGGGTTGAACAACTCCGAGATCGCCGAAGCCACCGGAATTTCCCCCAGCAACGTCGGCACCCGGATCCACCGGGCAGTAACCAGGCTGCGCACTCTCTCAGGAGGTATCGACCGATGACTACAGAAGACCGACCACTCGACCGGGACGCGGAGAACGAACTCAAGGCACTCGAGGCCGGCCTGGCCGGACGCCCGGTCAATGCCGAGCTTGCCGAATTCGCCGAGCTTGCAGCAGACCTGAAGGCCAACCGGCCGAAGCCGGACGAACTGTTTGCAGCCGAACTCGACCAGGCCGTCGCCGACGGCTTTCCGCCCGAGTGGTCGGACGATTCGGCCCGCCGACCCGGCCGGGGGTATTTCGGAGGGATCGCCGAGCGTTTCGGCGGTTGGCGCGAGGCGATGCTGCCGCTGGGCACCGCGGTAGCCGGCCTGCTGGTGGTCGTCGTCGCCGCCGGAATCGCCTTCAGCGACGGTCAGGCAGGCAGCGACCCCTCAGTCGACGACGTGCCGAACGGCGGCAACCTGCTGGTCGGTCCGGCAGATTCAGCTGACCAGTCCACGAGTTCCGCCAGTGCCGGTGCTGCGATGACCGAGGCGCTCGACGCCGGCTCGAGGCGCGCTATCGGCAGCGCCGACGCTGCAGCGGGCATCGGGGCAGCGAACCGTGACGTCGCGCGCAACGTGCGAATCACCCTTGCGACCTCACCCGAAGACCTTCAGGAGACGAGCAACCGGATCGTCGAGGTTTCCGACAGCTACAACGGGATCGTCATGCGTTCATCGGTCACCGATGGCGAGGCCGGCAATGCGGGAGCCCGCTTCACCTTGATGATCCCCAGTGGCAAGGTCGAAGCCGCTGTGGCCGAACTCTCGGGAGTGGCCGATCTGCGCAGCCGAAGCCAGGGTTCCGTGGACATAACCGCCCCCACCATCACCACCCGTGAACGCCTGCGGACGTCGAGGGCCCGGGTCGAAAGCCTGCTCGGCGAGCTGGCCGGGGCGAGCACCGAAGAGGAGCGGGTGATCATCGAGCGCCGGCTTCGAAATGCCAGGCGCAACGTCTCCTGGCTGACCACCAGCCTCGAGCGGCTCGAGCGCAGGGTCGCGCTCACCCCCGTCGCCGTGACCGTTGAGACCGATGGCAACTCCGGATCGGGTGGCGGCTGGGACATCGCTGACGCGATCGACGACGCCGGTCGACTGCTGTCGATTTCAGCCGGAGTCGCCGTGATCGCACTGGCGATCGGGATTCCGATCGGCCTGATGGTGCTGATCGCTCTGGCGATCAACCGCGCCTGGGTCCGGCGGTCAAGGGAAAGGGCGCTGCGCGATGACTGAAAGGGCCTGGGCTCAGCCTTCGTAGGGCTCGAAGTCCGAGGTCCGGGCGCCGCAGACCGGGCAGAACCAGTTCTCGGGGATCTTCTCGAACGGGGTTCCGGGCGGGATGCCGCCGTCGGGGTCGCCTTCAGCGGGGTCATAGATCCAGCCACATGAAAGGCAGATCCACTGGCCTGTCGTCTCAGTCGTCATGGCGCGCAGCTTAGCCAAGGGGAGGTCGCAAACGCATGCCGCGGCATTGGCTGCCCGTCGGGGGCGCTACGGTAGACGCGTGCCTGCCTTCCCTGAGCCTGGAGCTGCCGAATCGGTCAACCTCGGCGAGCCGAGCAAACCGCGGCCGGCGGCGACCGTGATCCTGCTGAGAGACGGGACCGAAAGCAGCGAACTCGAGGTACTGCTTCTGAAGCGCTCGGCCGAATCGCGCTTCATGCCAAACGTCTGGGTCTTCCCGGGCGGCTCGCTCGATCCGGAGGACGGCAATGGCCACGACGGCCTGGCCGCCTGCGCCAGGCGCGAGATGAGTGAAGAGGCCGGCATCCACCTGCATCCCGACGAGGAGATGGTGCCCCTGGCGCGGTGGGTCACCCCGGAGGTGGTCAGCATGCGCTTCGACACCTGGTTCTTCCTGGCCGTCTGCCCCGAGGGGGCCGAGGTCCAACCGGACGGATACGAGATGACCGCCGCCAGGTGGGTCACGCCGGCCCTCGCGGTCGAGCAGGCCGACAGCGCGGAGTTCGCGGTCGTCTTTCCGACGCTCAAACAGCTTGAAGCGCTGATCCCGCATGGCGACGCCCGGTCAGCGATGGAGGCGGCACGCAAAGACCCGAACGCCGACCGGCCGGTGCTGCCCAAAGTGATCGGCGACGAACGCCACCACCGCATCGTGCTGCCGCACGAAGACGACTACCCGGCCTGAGCCGGGAAGGGCTCCAGCCCGGCGTTCCACGGGCCGGGCGGGAAGTGAGGAATGTCCTCCAGTTCCATCTCCCGGTGAATCCGGTTGAACAGCTCGCCCGCGTTGGCCAGCGCCAGCCTCAACTCGGCCGCGGTCCGCTCCTTCAGCTTCCAGTTGAACCAGAGCTGGCGATCGTTGATTCCGAAGTCGATCTCGCGCTCGATCGTGCATACCCAGTCGAGGAAACCGGGCGAGAACAGTTCGCGAAGGGCGACCGGGTCGTACTCTTCGGGGACGGTGGCCAGGAAGTTGCGGTTGAAAGCCAACGACTCGAACTCGACCTTGCGGGAGATCCGCTGTCGTACAAACTCGTCCGGCCGCGACTCGATCGACTCGACGTTGAAGGCACCGATCACCTGGGCCAGGTCCGGCATGTGAGCCTTCGCGAGCAGCGCGCTCGGCACCACGCTGCGGCTGAACATGCGACCGACCTCGACCTCGTCGCCGTCGCAGCTGGCGCCCCAGAAATCCGGAGCGAGGTTGCCGGTCAGCCGGTTGGAACCGCCGACGCAGAGTGCCACCGGTCCGTTGGCGGGGTTGATCCCGCCGACCCGTTCGTAGTTGACGTCGCCGGCCCCTTTGTAGGAGCTCACGATGCCCGCCCACTCTTTCGCCTCGTCCGCCACGGGTTGTGACCCTACCGACTGGCCGGTCGCCCGCCGGTCAGCCGAGTCCGGAAATGCCGTCGCCGAGGACTACGGCGCCGAGCACCAGGAAGAGCAGGGTCATGACCGTGCTGTTATTCGTCACCAGCCACAGCCTGGCCGAGTCGAGCGTAGCCTCGGAGCGCTCCCGCGCGAACAGGTAAGCCGCCGCCGGTGCGAGAACGCCGAGCGAAGCCATCACTACGAAAACCAGCAGGGCGGTCACCTCCTGTCCCGACCCCAGACCGGTCGAGCTGATCGAAGCCGCGGCGGCGACGGTCAGGCCGAAATTCTTGGGGTTGGCTGCGGCCAGCACCAGTCCGAGTCCAAGGGCTTTGGGCGCGCTGAAGCTGTCAACCGCGGACATCCAGGACGGCATCTCCGCCTGCTCGCCAGGCTTGGGCCGGCCCTGCCATTTCCTGACCCCGAAATAGATGAAAAGCACACCGATCACAACCCGGGCGATGTCTCCGCTGGTGGCCCCCTCGCCGGAGCCGATACCCGATGCGAGGGCGAGCACTCCGACAGCGGTGAGACCCAGCAGCCACCCGGCAAGAAAGGCGCTGACGTTGGCCCCGGCCTTCGATGAGAACAGCATCAGAATCACCGCCACCATCGGTACGGGAAAGATCGCGATCCCGACGGCGAAGCCGAGCGTCTGGCCGATCGCCTCGGTCATGACCACACCAGACGAAGATCGACCGGCGTCTGGCAGCCGGCAGAACTCGTCTGATGGCGGCAATCCATCTGGCGATCATAGGCCCCGGACCGAGTCTGGCCCCACCGGTACCCGCAACGGGTCGGCCGGTGCGGGATAGGATGGCCGGGTGTACGAAATCGAGCCTGAGGAGAACCGTCTGTGAGCCCCGCACTTGTCGCACTGATCATCATCGTCGTGATCGCCGTGATCGTCCTGATCTGGTACATCACGACCAAGAACAGCATCATCGACCAGCGCAACCGGGTCGACGAGTCCTGGAGCGGGATCGACGTCCAGCTCAAGCGCAGACACGACCTGGTCCCGAACCTGGTCGAGACGGTCAAGGGCTACGCCACCCACGAAAGCGGAGTCTTCGAGAAGGTGACCCAGGCCCGCGCTGACGCGATGAAGGCGCAGACGGTGGATGAGACCGCCAAGACGGAAGGTCAGCTCAACCGCGCGATGGCCGACCTGCGCGCCGTGGCCGAAAACTACCCCGACCTCAAGGCGACCGAGAACTTCCAGCAGCTGAGCCGCAACCTCTCCGAACTCGAAGATGAAATCCAGGCCTCACGCCGGATCTACAACTCGAACGTTCAGAGCTACAACACCCGGATCCAGCAGGTGCCGGCGAACTTCGTCGCCCGGCGTGGCGGGTTCACCGACAAGGAGTTCTTCGAGATCTCCGACCCGGGCGAGCGCGAGACCCCCTCGGTCAGCTTCTAGGCGGGCTCCATACCCGGTCCCGGCCGGGGCGGTTCCGTCTCGGAAGCCGGATCCGGACCGGGCGGCGCGGGTCCGAAGAGCGCCGCCTGCCAGACGGCGGTGACTGAGGCCGCGGCCGCCTCGGGAGCATGTCCGCCGGTCCCGAGGTTGACCTGGAAACTGCGCTCGGTCATCAGGACCAGTCCCTCGGCGACGGGGCCGGCATCGAGTCCGGCGTCGATGAGGCCCTCGCGCTGAAGGTCGCGGATCCGGACAGCGGTCGTCTCCGCGGCCTCCTCCAGTACCGCCATCCAGAGTTCCCTGACCTCCTCGTCGTAGGTCGAGGTCTCGAAGGTGAGTGCCAGCAGATCTGAATTGGCGGCGTAGATGCGCGCCACCTCGAGCAGACCTTTGGCCAGCGAAGCCTGCGGGTCCGGCCCGTCACTCCAGCACTTGCCGAGCCGCTCGCGGTGGTCGCCGATCAGGTCTTCAAGTGCGCCCAGGAGCAGCTCTTCCTTGTCGCCGAAGTAGACGTAGAAAGCGCTGCGTGAAACACCTGCCTCCCGGGTGACGCCCTCTACTGTGAGGTCCTTGAACGAACCGGCAACGGCCTGCTCGAGCGCGGCGGAGATCAGCTCCTGTCGAGTGCGCTCGTGGCGGCGACGGCGGTTATGTCGGCGCTCGAGCGAGTTCGGCACCGGCCAAGCATACGGACTACTTCTTGTTATGCCCTTTGTTGATCTGGAACTTCATCTTGATGATCGGTGTCGAGTTCGACGACTCGTCGGTTGCCCAGACGAATCCGACGTACTTGGACGGCTCTGCCTGGAAGTTCTCGCTGCGCCTGGCGAAGTTGACCGTGTTGTTGCCGACGTGGGCCGACCACTCGTCGAAGCCGACGAACTTGCGCTTCCACTTGGCCTTCTTGCCTTTGCCCTTCTTGATCAGCTTGTAGTAGTCGCTCGAAATCGTGCTGTCCTCATTGATTCCGAAGTTCAGCCTGGTGCCGCTGCCTTTGGGACCGAGCTCCGTAGGGGTCAGGTAGGCGCCGGCGAAGTTCGGCGGCACGATGTCAAAGTTCAGCGGTGGCTGTGGCCCGGGGTCGGAACCGGGGTCGCCGGGGTTCGAGGAGACGGTGACCGTGCCCCGGACCGAAGCGTGGAGTTTGCACACGAAATTGTAGACGCCTGGCTGGTCAAAGGTCACGGTGAAAGTGTCTCCCAGCGGGTGACCGTTGACGGTGCCAGGGTCAGAGTCCCACTGCGTTGCGTTGTTGGGCTGGCCGGTGACCGAGTGCTGAGTATCCGGGCCGATCCAGTCCCAGGTGACCGATTCACCGAGGTCGATCTCGGCGTCCTTGGACCACTGAAAGTTGCTGATCGAAACGCGGGTGCTGTCCGCCTGGGCAGGCGCGACCAGGGCCGCCGATACCGCCAGCGCGCCGACTGTTACTGCCAGAAGTGAGAAGAGGCGCTTCATTCGACCAGATACCAGCCGCTCATCCCGTCATGGAGATGGCTGAAGACATGGCAGTGGTAGAACCAGCGCCCCGGGTTGTCCTCGGTGAATCGGATCGCGAACGAATCACCTGGCCCGAGAGTCTTGTTGTCGACGACCTCTCCGCTCGGCTCGGTCCAGCGGTGACCGTGGAGGTGGAAGGTGTGGAAGTTGTCGTCAATGGCGTAGACGTGCATCTGCACGTCGTCGCCGATGTTCGCCCTGAAGGTCGGCGTATTACCGGTGAAGGAGCGACCGCTCACACAGTTGAAGTTGCTTCTCAGGCCGGTAGCCGCCGGGGGGAAGCTGTGGAAGCCGATGAAGAATTCCTTGTCGGGCAGCACCTCGTTCTCTCCACGGACCACGAGAGAACCGAAGAGGCCCTTGTACAGCGAGACAGGGTCGGCCGGTCCGTGATCGTGGTAGATCCACGAACCCTTGGTTCCCACCGGGCATTCCCAGACGTAGGTGAACTCCTGGCCGGGCTGAACATATCCGCCAGGATCGGTCCAGTAGCCCTTGTAGGCCCCGTCCATCTCGTTCGAGTAGAACAACCCGTGCGGGTGCATGGTGACCGGGACCGGAAGCTGGTTACGGAAGTGAACGACCAGCGTTTCACCCTCGGTCGCTTCGAGAGTCGGACCCGGAACCGTGGCTTCGCCCAGCGGCTCGCCAAAGTTCGCCGAGTACTCGCGGTAGGCATAGGCGTCGAAGCTGGTCTTGCCCTTTTTGATGTTCGTATTGGTCATCTGGTCACGCTTGCGGCCATTGCTGTTGGCGGGGATGATGTTCCAGCGGCGGGGCTCGGCGGCAATCCAGTACTCCTTGCGCGTACCGGTAAGCACGCCCGCCTTGACCAGACCAGGGTTCCTTTCGGCAGCCGCCACCTTCGGCGGCACCGGAACACCGGCAACAAGCTTCTCGACATCGGCTTCCTGGTCGCTGTAGACCTTCTGGCCACCGATCGTGCAGAGCAGGGCACCGCCGGCAACTCCGAGGAAGTTGCGGCGATCAAGATTGTTAATTCCCATTCCGTCCTCTCACTTGGAGACCTTGACGGTCATCGTCATCAGATAGTGAATCGAGCATACGAAGCTGTAGGTGCCGGGGGTCGTAAAGGTCCGCCGGAACGAGTAGCCGACCGACGGCGTGATCGGTGTCGTGAAGTCGAGACGCTTCACTCCCGCCGGACCTCCGGTCAGATCCACGTTGTGGGCGTCTTTGTTGAGCGGGTTCCAGACCCAGAGGACCGATTCGCCGCTCTTGATGTTGACGTCATCGGGAGCAAAGTACTTGTCCCGCACGTCGATCGTCGCGGCCACTGGTCCCTGTTGCGTGCCTGATTTCACCGGCTTCGTCCGGAAGCGCTTTTTGACCCGCTTGGCACAGGCCGCGCGGCGGCTGCGCTTGCTCTTCTTGCCGCACTTCTTCATGGCCTTCTTTTTCGCCTGACGATCGGTCGACGAAAGCGCGGAGCTGGTTGCCCCGTAAATTGAGGCAGAGGCACCCGAAACGACACTGGATCCGCCCGCAGCGGAGCTGCCGGCCACTCCCGTGGCCAGCAGTACCGCTGCTGCGAGTATCAGTCCGAATCGGCGCAAGGCAGAGTCCCTACTTCGAGACGTCGACGGTCATCGTCATGCCGAAGTGAAGCGTGCAGTTGAAGGTGTAATTGCCCGGCTTGGTGAACTGGCGTTTGAAGTAGTAGCTCGGAACGGCCGAAGTCTGCGACTGGAATTGGTTCTTGGACACTCCGGTCGGAAACGGTTCGGCGATCTCGACGTTGTGAGCTTCAAAGCCACTCACATTCGTCCAGCTCCACTTGATCGCGTCATTCAACTTCAGGTTCATCGACCCAGGTGCGAAGTAGTTGTCGTAAACCCCGACGTTCCAGGTCTTGCCGACCGGCGGCGGGTTGTTGCTCGCGATCTTCTTGTACTTCTTGTTCACCTGCTGCTTGCACTTCTTGGCCTTCTTGGCCGGCTTCTTCTTCTTGCACTTCTTCAGTGCTTTCTTCTTTGCCTTCTTCTGGGCGCCGGTCAGGTAGCTGACCGTGGCGCCACTTGTCGTCGCCACAGTCGAGGCGGAGGCCGGAGCACCGGCCGCCCCCACGGCCAGTGCTACCAGTCCTGCCGCCAGGATTCCCGGCAACCGCTTCTTGTTGAGCAGTGACTTCATGTGTCTTTCAGACTCCTTGGATTACGGGGTGTAGGGAACCGGACGGTTCACCAGGTCGATGCAGTCCTGAGCCGGCACTGGATCAGCCCGCTCCTCGGTGTAGGTGTTGCCCTTGCTGTCAGTGAATGGAGCATGTGGCGTGGCGATGTTCCACGAGCACTCCTGCAGCCTGGACGGGCGCACTTCGGCGAGACCGAAGATCGTCGTCAGGTCCCTCCACGGCTCGTCCACGTCCGGTCCGGGTCCGGGCGGGTAGTCGGCGGTACCGCTGGCACCGATGAAGTCGCCATTGACCTGTAGGCCGGCACCGAAGTTGAAGCTCGTCACGTTCGACGAGTACACCCTCGGCTGCGGGCATGCGGGGTAGATGGTCGACAGCGGAACGCTGCCGTTGCCCGGTGCGAAGACCGAACCCGGTGTGTTGTCCGACCAGCAGTTGCCTCCGCCCGAGTAATCCGAGAAGAAGTCGGCGTTGCCGTTCGGATCGAGTCCGCCACGGCCCATGTCGTTGCCGATGAACTGGTTGTTCAGGTTCACCGCGTCATCGCCGGTGTTCACACCGAACAGCTCCGGGCCGGAGTGCGTCGCCGCACCCCACTGCTCGTTGCCGAAGATGCGGTTGTCCTTGACGACCACGCCGTCGGAGCCGTAAAGCTCGACGCCGATGCCGATCGGGTTGCCGTTACCGATGACCGTGCTGACCGTGGAGTTGGTCGAGTAGTAGTTGTAGTTGTTCCAGAAGATGTCGTTGTCTTCGATGATCAGCCAGCCGTTCGGCTCGAACTTCTCGCTGTCCAGCGTGTTCGGCACGAGGCCGATTCCGTTGTTGTAGAACGCCGACTCGGTGATCTTCACGTACTTGGAGTTCGTTCCCGAGTAGCCGAGCGAGTTCTGGTGGCTCTTGACGTTCCTGACGATGGTCCAACTCGGATCCGCCTGGCAGGGAGGAGCGTTATTGACCTTGTTCGTCCAGTCGTACTCGTCGCAGGGCGTCTCGCCGATGTAGAGCGTCGAGTCGCCGTGGTTCCAGCCCTCTGAGTTGAGGAACTTGCCGCCGAAGCAGTTGCGCGAGAACAGGCCGTAGGCCCTGGTGTCCGAGGAGACCAGGTTGTCCATGACGAAGTCGGCGCAGAGCTCGTTGTCGGACTCGATGTTGGAAGCGTGGACGAAGAACGTGTTGTTCTGGTAGTTGCGCGCCCACATGTTGTACATCTTCAGGCCGACGATGCTGCGACCTTCGATCGCGTTGTTGGCCGGAACCGTGTTCGGGTCGCCGGGCATCCAGCCGGGGGTGCCGGTGATGACCGTGGTGGCGTTTTCACCCTCGAGGATGACGTCCTGCGCCTCAGTTGCAGGCTGCTTGTTCTTCTTGACGCCCTCGATGGTCAGGCCGTTGAACTTGAATCGGGTGTCCTTGCCGTGGAGCAGGACGCCTTCGACGTAAGTGCCGGGCTGAATCCGCACGGTCGCCTTGCGCTTGGTGCTCTTCTGCCACTTGCCGGCAGCGTTGACACCGGACTGGACGGTCTTGTACTTACAGCCGTTCTTGCAGACGTCGAAGAACTGCGCGTCGTAGTCGGAAGCCTTCTGCTTTGCCTTCTTGGCCTGCTTCTTGGCGCTGTTGCACTTCTTCTTGGCCTTCTTCTTCGCCTTGCCCTTGGCCTTCTTCGCCTTCTTGCAGGCGGAGTTGGACTTCTTCTGGGCCTTCTTCGCCTTCTTCTGAAGGGCGGCCGAATTATTCGGGGTGCCTGCGGCTGAAGCCGGGGCGGCGATTATGAAAACGCCGGCCAGCATGGCCGCGACGATTCCGATTGCTGCTGCAAGACGCTGAAGCATTTTTCTCCTCTGATGTATTAACGGATCGGCCCGCCCCCTCTCCCTAAGAGACGGAAACCGGCCAAGACTCTGGCAACTCTAAACCACGACAGCCGCAAAGTTGCGCTTCCCGGATGGTAAACCCTCCCGAAAGTTGTTCCGGGGAGCCGAATTCGGCTTCAGCAAGGGCTTTGATCTTCACCGAGCATCAATCGATTTACCGGTCACGCGTATTGAAACCTTCCGGGAACCTCTACACTTGGCGCGTGGCTTCGATCGAACACGACTTCGACTGGGTGATCATCGGTTCCGGATTCGGCGGCAGCGTCTCTGCTCTGCGCCTGGCCGAAAAGGGCTACAGGGTCGCGGTGATCGAGGTCGGCAACCGCTTCGCCGACGAGGACTTCGCCAAGAGTGCCTGGAATATGAAGCGCTACTTCTGGATGCCGAAGATCGGCTTCAGGGGGATCTTCCGCATGACCCCGTTCAAGGATGTGATGGTCGTTTCGGGGAGCGGGGTCGGCGGTGGCAGCCTCGGCTACGCCAACACCCTCTATCGCCCCCGCCCCGCCTTCTACAGGGACCCGCAGTGGGGAGAGCTGGCCGACTGGGAGGTCGAACTCGGCCCGCATTACGTCACGGCCGAGCGCATGCTGGGGGTCACTCTGTATCGCGACGAAGGTCCCGCGGACCAACTGCTCCACCAGTACGCGGCTGAGACGGGTGCCGACGACACCTACGCGAATACCCAGGTCGGGGTTCACTTCGGAGAGCCCGACGTGACCGTGCCCGATCCCTATTTCGGCGGAGAGGGTCCCGACCGCACCGGCTGCAACAAGTGCGGCTCATGCATGGTCGGCTGCCGCTACGGCGCGAAGAACACGCTTGTCAAGAACTACCTCTACTTCGCCGAGAAGCTGGGGGTCGAGGTCCAGCCCGGCCGCAAGGTTTCGCAGATCAGACCGATCGGGGCCGAGGACGGCAGCGACGGCTACCGCCTGTTCACCGAGCGGTCCGGCTCGATCCTGCGCAAGGAGAAGTCGGAGATCACCGCCGCTGGCGTGATCATTTCTGCGGGAGCGGTCGGCACCAACAGTCTGCTCGCCAACTGCCGTCACTCCGGTTCCCTGCCCCGCCTTTCCGATCGGGTCGGCTACGTGGTCAGGACCAACTCGGAGTCGATCCAGGCGGTCACCGCAACAGACGACTCGCGTGACTTCAGCCGCTCGGTTGCGATCACCTCGAGCATCTACCCGGACCCCGACACTCACATTGAGGTCGTCACCTACGGCAAGGCCGGCGACCTGATGAGCCGCCTGTTCACGCTGCTGACCGGGAACGGAACCCGGGCGAGCAGGCCGCTCAAGTGGATCGGCGCAATGGCGAAGCATCCGCTGCAGACGGCCAGGCTGATCTTCCCGAGGCGCTGGTCGCAACGCACGGTGATCCTGCTCGTAATGCAGTCGCTCGACTCTGCGATGCGACTGAAGCCGGTTCGCCGAAAGTTCAGCCGCGGGGTGCGTCTGCAGACCGAACAGGACCCGCTGCGTCCAAACCCGACCTTCATTCAAGCCGCCGAAGACGTGACCAAGTGGTTCGCCGAGCAGACCGGTGGCGTTCCTCAGTCCAGCCTGCTCGAGGCGACCATGAACATTCCGACGACCGCCCACATCCTCGGCGGAGCGGTCGTAGGCACGGGTCCGGAAACCGGTGTGATCGACGGCGACAACCACGTATTCGGCTACGAGAACCTCATGGTCTGCGACGGCTCGGCAGTGCCGGCCAACCCCGGGGTCAATCCGAGCCTGACAATCACCGCGATGACCGAGCGTGCGATGAGCAAGGTCCCGATGGCCGCCGGGACCGACGGGTTGCTTCACCTTCCCGACGAAGCTCGCGCGGCTCGAACGAGCGACTCGGTCGAACTCGCCGCCTCAGCCCCGGCCGGCGACCTGACGGAGCCCGCTCCGGCTCCGCCGACTCACTGAGTCTTCTGCTCTGACTTCTGCAGACGCTCGACCCCTTCGGTCAGCTCGCGCGGACCGATCGCGCCTTCGATACGTTCCTTGATCCTGCCGTCACTGCCGATGAAGAAGACCCAGGGTTCAGTCTGCAGACCGAAGGCGGCGAGCTGGGGACGCAGACCCTTGCTCGGATCGTTGTCGCGGTAGACCTCCATGAAAATGAACTGGACGTCGTCGCCGGTCTCCGCCTTGACCTGCTCGGTGACATCGACGGCCGGCCCGCAAACCCGCGACTGGCAGAAGGCGGGTGTGGCGAAGAGCAGGACGATCGGCTTCTTGCCAACGACATCCTTGAAGTCGACGTCATGCATGCTCGAAGGCGGCTGGCGGGTATCGATCTTCGAGAGGTCGCCGCCGACGTCGGCCGCGGTCGGGGTGCTGATGATCGGGGCCTTCTCGCCTACCCCGGCGACGTTCGGGTACTGGCCCACCGTCGGGCTGGGGATGCGGGACGCCTCGAAGCCGTCAGCCGTCTTGATGATCGCGATCGCGAACCACGGCCCGGCCCGGTCGAACCTGACCTCGTCGACCACGTAGTAGCTGCGGGCCTCGCCGGGAGCCTCGGTGCCCTTGGATCGGAATGCGGCCTTGGTCTCCAGCGACTCGACCTTCGCCGGGAGCGGACCTTCGACTTCAGAGGTCGGGGACTTGGCGAAGTAGAGAGCTACCTCAGCGTCGTCAATCTGGGTCTGATCGAGTTCAAATACCCCGAATGGGTAGCGGTTGACGCCGACTTCGAAGACGCTGGCCGCGGGCGAAACCACGATCTCCTCGGTAGTGGGCTGTTCTTCGAAGACCTGCTGGATGTTCTTGCCTTCAGCCGAAGGGAAGTCCGATGCCGACGGCGCGCCGCGCGCGGCCTCGTCACCACCGGAACCGGAACTGCAGGCAGCCAGGCCCAGCCCCAGCATCAGGACGAGGAGAAGCGAAACCGCCCGCCCCGAAAGACCCGCCCGACGGTTCTGGCAGGAAACTGCATCCTCAGCCGAGGTGGATGCCTGCCAGTTCCCGGAAAGTCGGCGTGAAAGCATGGCCGGGGAGGCTACCGGAGCAGCCTCCCCGACCGGCGAAGCGAGAGGTCGATCAGCCGTTGGCAGCGGCGAAGCGCTCGGCCACCAGGTCCCAGTTGACGACGTTCCAGAAGGCATCCAGGTAGTCCGGACGCTTGTTCTGGTACTTCAGGTAGTAGGCGTGCTCCCAGACATCGGCACCCAGCAGCGCGGTCTTGCCGTCGGAAACCGGCGAGTCCTGATTCGGGGTCGATACGACTGCGAGGCCACTGCCGTCATGCACGAGCCAGACCCAGCCGGAGCCGAACTGACCGATGCCGCCGTTCTTGAATTCGTCCTTGAAGGCGTCGAAGGAGCCGAAGGCCGAGTCGATCGCCGCACCGAGATCGCCGGACGGGGCTCCGCCACCGTCGGGACTCATCATCTGCCAGAACAGCGAGTGGTTGTAATGGCCGCCGGCGTTGTTGCGGACGGGACCCTGCTTGTCAGCGGGCAGCGAGCCGAGGCTCTTCAGCACGTCCTCGACGTCGCTGTCGGCCCACTCGGTGCCTTCGAGCGCGGCGTTCGCCTTGTCGACATAGGCCTGATGGTGCTTGTCGTGGTGAACCCGCATGGTCGCCTCGTCGATGTGCGGCTCGAGGGCGTCGTATGCGTAAGGAAGGTCGGGTACTTCGTAAGCCATATTGGAACTCCTTGTCGGGGACTAGGTATTACCCTCAGCCTAACGATCCCCGGACCGCGGCCTGCCCTTGCGGAGGGCGAAGGCCGAGATCAGCGCCGAGAGCCCGAGAATCGCGATCGAAACCAGGATCATCGTGTGGTATCCGCTCATGAAAGCGGCACGGGCACCATCGATCAGCGGCTCGGCCATCGTGGTAGGCATTCTCTGGGCGATGTCGATGGCCCGGCTGAGCGACTCGCGGGCGGTGTCGATCCCCACGGAGCTGACCCCCTCGATCGGGCCGAGGTTGGCGCTGTATGCAACCGCGAGAATGGATCCGAGCACGGCCACGCCGAAGCCGCCGCCCAGTTCATAGGCGGTCTGCTCGATCGCTGCCGCGCCACCGGCCTCGTCGGCGGGTACCGAAGAGATGATCACGTCGTTGGCCGCCACCAGGGCCACCTCGAGCGCGAAGCCGATCAGGATGAAAGGCGGCCAGAGCAGCCAGTACTGGTCTTCGATCCCGAGGGCCAGCATCGGCAGCAGTCCGATCGTGGTCCCGCCAAGCCCGAAGACGATCGTGCGCCGGGTGCCCAGCCTGCCAAGCACCCGGGCGGCCAGCAGTCCGCCGGCCAGAGTCGCAAGCATCAGCGGCAGCAGCCGGACGGCAGCAGCCAGAGGCTCGAGGCCGAGCACAAGCTGCAGGTACTGCGCACCGAAGAACTCGATCCCGACCAGTCCGAACATCGAGAGGAAGACGCAGCCGACGGCGACCGAGAACTCGCGCCGGGCGAACAGCCTCACGTTGAGGATCGGCCGCTCCCGGGCAAGCTGTCCGCGCACGAAGGTGACGATCGAGAACGCCCCGATTGCGAGCCCGACCAGGGCGACCGGCTCGAAGAAGCCGTAGCGCGCACCCTCCTTGAAGCCGAAGGCGATGCCGAGGATGCCGGCCGCGGCCAGCAGCACCGCAGGTGTATCCCACGGAGGCGGATCTTCGGCCCTGCTCACCGGGATCAGCCGGATCGCGAACGGGGTCACCAGCAGCAGAATCGGCACGTTGATCAAAAAGACCGAGCCCCACCACCAGTGCTCGACCAGGAAGCCGCCGACCAGCGGCCCGACCGCCGCGCCGCCGGCACTGGTCGCGCTCCAGATACCGACAGCCCGGATGCGCTCGCCGCGCTCGCGGAAAACGTCACGGATGATCGACATGGTCGGCGGCAGGATCATCGCGCCGCCGACTCCGAGCAACGCCCGGGCGGCGATCAGAGCATCGGCGGTCGGAGCGAAGGCGGCGGCGAGTGATGCCACGCCGAATACAGCGAAACCGGCGAAAAGCAGCGAGCGGCGGCCGAGCCGGTCACCGGCCACACCTGAGGCCAGCAGAAGTGGCGCCGCGACCAGCGGGTAGACGTCGATGATCCAGAGCAACTGCAGCGCGGTCGGATCGAGGTCGGCCGAGATCGCCGGCGCAGCGACATGCAGCACCGTCACGTCGACCACGACGACCAGCAGCGAGGCGCAGAGAACGGCGAGAATCGCCCACCGTTGGGGGTGCGAGGGTCGGGTCTCGACCATGGTCAGGCCCCCGGGGCCGTCTGGATGCCGTCGATCACTGCGGCACGGACCAGCCGCGGGACCTCACGCGCCCCCGCATGGCCGTCATCGACCAGGTACCAGGCGGACATGATCTGTCCACCCAGCGAGTAGGCCAGCCAGCGCGGCGGCAGGTCAGGGCGGAAGACCCCCTCGGCCTGACCGCGGGCAAAGAACCTCTCGAGCCGCGAGTCCTGGTCCTCCATGCCCTGCCGGAACTCCGGCACGGCTTCGAGTTCGGGCTTGGCGATCAGCATCCAGTAGGCCTGCGCGATCGGATACGAGTCCTCGACCAGCCGGTCGAAGGCCTCGAGCACGGGATCGTCGTCGATCCCGGAGCGTCGAAGACCGGTCGCACTGAGCACCGGTCGAAGATCAAGTCGCACTGCTCGAGCAGCCAGGAGTAGACCGTGCCGACCAGCTCCTCCCGGGCACCGAAAGCACGGTGAAGCGTCGCCCGGCTGACCCCCGCCGCATCGGCGATCTCCCCGGTGGAAGCACCGTGGTTGGCAGTCAGAGCGTTGGCCACCTGCCGGAGCAGTTCCTCCCGCTCGTTGATGCCCCGGCGCCGGAGTCCCGGCTGTCGGCATGTTGGTCCTGATCGCTCACGGGCAATATCGTAGCAAACGAGACATATTTGTCTCATCACGCTGAGCGGTCCCGGCGCCGTCACCGTGTAGCGGCACCACTCCCGGCGGCCCCGCAGGCCGTTCTGGCCACGGTTTCCTTCGGATATCGAGGTAAACCGTGGCCAGAAACATTGTTCGGGGAGCCAGGGGAGAAACCCCGTCGCATCCGTGGCGAACCCACGGTCGGGGGCTATGATGGACCTGCTGTGTTTCATGGGAGAGGCCAACAGCGAGGGAGTGAGTCACCGCTTGACGCGGCACGCTGGTCTCTGGCCTGCCGGTGGCGAAATGCGATAGCCGCCGCGGTTGCCTGCCTTGCGTTCCTGATTCTGCCCGGCACCGCTTCGGCCGATCCGACACCGTCCCCCGCCCGCACCGGTCCGCCCGGGTCGGTGGCGCTGCTGGGCGACTCGATCTCGGCGGGTACGGGCACGAGCGGGATCCCGGGCACCGAGCAGCCGGCGAACTCGTGGGGAACCGGTACGACCGGCAGCATCCAGAGCGTCTACCAGCGCCTGCTGGCGATCAATCCGGCGATTTCCGGGAAGAACTACAACCAGGCCGCGAACGGCAAGAAGATGGTCGACATGGCCGACCAGGCATCTTCGATGCCTGCCACCACGGAACTTGTGCTGGTCCAGCTCGGCGGCAACGACCTCTGCAAGGACACGGTTGCGCAGATGACCCCGGTCGCCACCTACCGCAGCCAGTTCATCGCCGGCCTCAATGCGATCGCTGCCCGGGCCCCGAATGCGCTGGTTCACGTATCGAGCATTCCCGACATCTTCAACCTGTGGTTCCTACGCGGTGCCCCGAACCCGCCCAACGACCAGCCCAGCAGCCGGGCCGGCACCGCGCGGCTCTTCTGGGACACGCTTTCGGTGATCCCCTGCAAGTCGCTGGTCGACAACCCAACGGACATGTCCGCCGCGCTTCTTCGGCCCTGGTCGTGAAGAGTGGCCGCTGATTACCGCCGTCGGCGTCGGCGATGTAGATGTCGCCGGCGGTGCGGCAGCCGTCGTCGACCGGACAGACCCGACCGTTTCCGGCCCGATCAGAGGCGAAGACGATCGACTGGCCGTCGAGTCGACCAGCCTCCGGAATACGACTTCTTCGCGATCACGGTCCGGTTGCCGTCAACCATGGATACGACTTCGAGCCGGCGGCCGTCGTTGCGGTAGCCGTTCTGGATCGTGACCAGGAGGTTCTGTCCGTCCGGCGACGGCGCGAGTTCGATCGGCAGGAAGTAGCTCGAAAAGTCTTCCTGCAGGTTGCCCTGGAGGTGGTACCCGGAGCTTGAAGACCGTGCGCTCGTTCGAGCCGTCCAGGTTCATGGTGACAACGGAGGGCTCGTCTCGATAACCGAACTTCTTCCCTCTGGAAACCCGCTTGGCCGCGACGATCGAGCCGCCAGCTTCCAACCCCGGTCCCGAGCAGGCCCGAAGGGCCGGCGAGCGTCCCACCACCACTCAGCGAGCCTCGGCCGTCCCCACGCATGAGAGTGGTGCCCGGGGCTCTCCGGGGTGCGCCTGGCGAGGACTGGAGCGACCCGGCGAAGCGATTTGCCTTTCGGCAATGAGCGAGCCGGGGGAGCGACTGACGAAGCCAGGCGTGCACCGGTGAGTCCCGGGCCCGCTCGCCAACCAGCCCTGCAAGAGGAAAGGCGCCCCGCGGGGGCGCCTTTCCGGAGGCAACAGGACAGAACCAAGGTCCCATCCAAATCGGGGCGCCCGGATTCGAACCGGGGGCCTCACCGACCCGAACGGTGCGCGCTACCAGGCTGCGCCACGCCCCGAGAGAAGAGCAGCCTACCGAAACCGGCGCTACCGGACCTGAGCGATGGCGTTCTCGATCGTGGTGGCATCGGGAGCGTCCTGGAGCACTTCTGTGCCAAGGGGCCCCGCGACCACGACCGCCGGCTCGGCGGCGAGCCTCAAATCGATTGCCAGCTTGTCCTGTTCCTCCAGGCTCGCGGTCATTTCGCTGCCGGGTTCGAGGCCGGAATCGTAGGCTTCGCGCCACTCGGGCAGATCGAGGAACTCGATCGACTCGGCGATCATCTCCAGAAAATCGTCGTCCAGCCCCTGCTTGATGGCCAGATCCTGGTTGCGCACCACCAGGTAGGCGTACTGCCAGGTGTAGTTCTGGGCTCCTGGCTGCCTCGACCCCGTAGAAGCTGAGCTCGGTCGCATTCCTGGTGAAGGATCGGTTGCGGTAAAGCAGGTTCACATCGCCACTGCGCACCGGTCCGTTGACGATGGCCGGCAGGACCTCCAGAAACCAGTCGGCGAAACCCGAGCTCTGAACGTCGGTGAAGACCTGGATCTGAACCGGTGCGCCTTCGTCGCCGAGGCGCTCGCCGAGCTGGCGGATGCCGCCGAAGATTCGCCGGGCGTCAGCCGTGCCCTCGACGACCTGGAACTCCTGGCTGGGCTCACGGGTCGAGATGCCGACGATCCCGATCCCGAGCGCGAGCGTCGCGAAGCCGAGAATCAGCAGGACCCGGAGCCGGCCGGGCCTGCCGGCCCCGCCCTGACCAGTGGATTCGCTGCTCAACCCGCGACCGACTTGTAGTAACGGACGGCAAGTCCGGTCAGCAGGGTACGAAAGGTCTCTTCGAGGTCGACCCCCTCCTCGGCGGAGAACCGCCGCAGACCGCGCTCCTCGATCGCGACCGAGCGCTCGATCACCTGATCGACCAGCTCGGGATTCGTATCGGAGAAGTAGGCGCCCATCGAGTAGAGGTCGGTGTCCATCAGCGACTCGATGAACGAGTCGCCGGCTGCCGTTCCGTAGGTCAGGCCGCTGCTGTCAGATCCGTCTGGAGTGGACACAGCTACATGTTAAGGGCAGGCGACCGGCGGCCGGTCTCCATATAAGGTTCGACTCGTGGCCGAGCGAGACCAGATCGTCCGTTTCTGCGATGAAATGCTCGACGTCGCCGGCCTTCGGCGACTACGGTCCAAACGGGCTTCAGGTGCCGGGCGAAACGACCGTGGCGACCGTCGCTACCGCGGTCTCGGCCCACCGCCAGTCGATCGAAGGCGGCGATCGAAGCCGGCGCGCCGACTGCTGCTGACCCACCACGGTCTGTTCTGGGACTTCCACCCGCGGGCGCTGTCGGACCAGATGGCGACGCGTCTCAGGCTCGCCCTCGGTGCCGACCTTTCGCTCGCCGGCTATCACCTGCCGCTCGATGCCCACCCGGAGATCGGCAACAACGTGCTGCTCTGCCGGCAGTTCGGATTCGAGCCCGAGCCCGGCGCTCTGGGCAGGCCAAGGGACGCAATGTCGGAGCGATCGGCCGGCGGCAGCAGCCCCTCTCGCCTGACCGAGCTGACCTCGGCACGTCGAGGCGCAACTCGGCCAGACACCCCTGGTATTCGCCGACGGCCCGGAACAGATCCGTTCGATCGGCATCGTCTCCGGATCGGCTTCCTCGGACATCCACACGGCGATCGCTCTCGGCCTGGATGCCTTCATGACCGGTGAGCCCTCCGAGCATGTGATGGCTGACGCCCGTGAAGGCGGGATCAACTTCATCGCGGCCGGCCACTACGCGACCGAGGTCTGCGGCATCAGACGACTCGGAGAGGTTGTCGCCGCGAATTTCGCTGTAGAACATGTTTTCATCGACATGCCGAACCCGATTTGACCTACGATAAATCCCGACCACTAAAAGAGGATTCGAACTTGACGAATAGCGCATCCACACAGACCACATCCAAGACGCTGGCTGACCTTCTCCCGCGGCAGCCGCCGAGCACCACGGCGCGAACGGTGCCTTCCTCTTCAAGAACGACCACGACACCTGGGAGACCATCTCCTTCGACGAGGTTCTGGATCGGGTGCGGCGGCTGACGCTCGGGTTGATCGACCTCGGCGTCAAGCCCGGCGACCGGGTCTCGATCCTCGGCAACACCCGTCCCGAATGGACGCTGTTCGACTTCGCCGCGATGTCGGCCGGCGCGACGGTCGTGCCGATCTACCAGACCAACTCGCCGGGCGAATGCAAGTACGTGCTCGAGCACTCCGGCGCCAGGTTCGTGATCGTCGAGAACGAGGCTCAGCTCGAGAAGATTCGCGAGATACGCGACCAGCTTCCCGAGCTCGAGACCGTGATCCAGATGGTCGGCACCGCCGATGACACGGTCTCGATGGACGAGATCATGGAGCGCGGCGCGACCAACGACGACGAAGCCTTCCGCGAGGAGCTGACGAGGCCGTGACCGCGGACGACATGTGCAAGATCGTCTACACCTCGGGCACCACCGGCCCGCCCAAGGGCTGCGTACTCAGTCACGGCAACTACCGCGCGATGCTCGACATGGCCGAGGAGGTGAACATCCTCGGGCCCGGCGAGACGACCTTCCTGTTCCTGCCGCTGGCCCACGTCTTCGCCCTGCTGATCCAGTACGGAACGCTCGACGTCGGCGGACGGATCGCCTTCTGGGAGCGCGACCAGTTGCGCATCGTGCCCAGTCTGTCCGAGATCAAGCCGGACAACTTTCCGTCGGTGCCACGGATTTTCGAGAAGGTGCATCGACGCCGCGATCGCGACCTCGACCGCCGGTGGCGGCCTCAAGCCGGTCATCTTCAAGTGGGCGATAGGGTGTCGGCCGCAAGGTCGCAGACCTCAAGGAGCAGGGCAAGGAACCCGGCATGCTGCTGGCCCGGCAACACAAGCTGGCCGACAAGCTCGTGCTCAGCAAGATCCGCGACATCTTCGGTGGGCGGATCAAGCTGGCTCTCACCGGCGCAGCGCCGATCGACCCCGAGATCATCCGGTTCTTCCACGCCGCCGGCGTGCCGGTTCTCGAGGCCTGGGGCATGACCGAGACATCGACCGGCGGCACCGCCGAACCTTCCGGGGGCCGCCAAGGTCGGCACGGTCGGCCGGCGCTGCCGGGTGTCGACATCAAGATCGCCGACGACGGAGAGTTGCTGGTCAAGGGGCCCGAACATCTTCCAGGGCTACTACAAGAACCAGGAGGCAACCGACGAGACGATCGTCGACGGCTGGCTCCACACCGGCGACATCGCCTCGATCGACGATGAAGGCTACGTCAGCATCACCGGCCGCAAGAAGGAGCTGATCATCACCGCGGGCGGCAAGAACATCACCCCGGTCAACATCGAAGCGCAGGTCAAGCGCCACCCGCTGGTTTCACAGTGTGTGGTGATCGGCGACCGGCGCCCGTATCTGGTGGCACTGATCACTCTCGAGCCGGAGGCGGTCACCCGGTTCGCGGCCGAGCAGGGGGCGCTCGACGAGGCCTCGGCCAGCGACAGTCCGGTCGTGCGCGAAGAACTCGAAAAGCACATCGAAGAGGTCAACACCCACTTCGCACCGGTGGAGCAGGTCAAGCGGTTCCACATCCTGCCGGCCGACCTCAGCCAGGAAGGCGGGGAACTGACCCCGACGCTGAAGCTGAAGCGGCCGGTGATCGCCGACAAGTACGACGACGAGATCAACGACCTCTACGCGTCGTAGGGAGCCCCGAGGCTCAGGAAGATCCGGTCTGGCGTAGCAGCGAACCGGTCGTCTGGTCGAAGATCCTTCGCCAGACCGAGGCTTCCGAGCTCTCCTGCTCCCTGACCCGGCGGATCACCCGCTTCAGACGGGTGGCCGAGATCTCGATCCCGTGGCGTTCCGCCGTTTCCTTGAACCTCTCATAGTCGTCGGCGAGACGGGCGGTCACCGTCTCGAAGCCGTGGCTGGCGATGTCGATCCGGTCGCGAGTAGTTCATGATCGAGGTACCGAACATCAGCTCGTCGTCGAGCTCGGGCTCGAGCAGAATGATGTCGACGCCGGGGTACTTCTCGTTCCAGAAGTCGACCACTCCGTGCAGGCGCTGGTGGAGCAGCAGCCGGAAGGTCTGGTTGGCGATCGCCGGCACGCCCATCTCGGCGATTCGCCGCACCTTTTCTCCCGAGACCGTGGCCAGGTCGACGTCGCGATCGTTCAGGTACGGCACGATCGGGTTGATCACGACGATGAACTTGGCGCCGCGCTCGACCGCAACATCGACGTTCGTGGTCGAGTAGATGCCGCCGTCGATCAGCGTGCGGCCGTTTACCTCGACCGGCTCGTAGACCAGCGGCAGCGCCGTGGAGCACTCGACCGCCTTCGAGACCGGCACGCCATCCCAGTCTCCGTCGCGGTCACCGAGCACGATCCGCTCGCCGCTGTCGAGGTCGGTCGCGGTCAGGTAGAGGTCGCGCTGGCATCGCCTCGAAGGAGTCGTTGATCCCCTGGGTAGCCAGCGCTTCGCGAACGTAGTTTCCGATTCCGGCATTCGAGTAAAGGCCCTTCGGCAGGTGCTCGGCCAGCGCATAGCCGACATCGATCGCCGAGAGGTCGCGAACCTGGGGCAGCAGGCTCCTGGCCATGGAGGCCAGGTGGAAGGGCAGGGTGACCGCCTTGCGCAGATACTCGCCGCGCGTTCGGCCTCAGCATGACGTCCTGGCTGAGCCGGTCGATCGGCGTGTCTTCCTCGTCGGTACAGGACGCGGATCATCTCGTCCGGCGTGATCCCGGCCGCGAGCATGCTGCCGATGAAGGAACCGGCGCTGGTGCCGACGTACATGTCGAAGTCGTTGACCCCGGAATTGACGGCGAGCAGATCGAGGGCGCGCAGCGCGCCGATCTCGTAGACGCCGCCGGTGAAACCGCCTCCACCGAGCACGAGGGCGGTCTTCGAGGGACGCTTGCGTCCCCCCGCGCGGCGTCGTTTCGAGGAGTCCTCGATGTTTACGACCTTCCCCATCGGTTCCGCGATTATGGCAGCGAGTGGCAATCTGTGTCGAATCGCGACGCTGAGGCCGCTACCCTGACCGTCTCTCGCGGTTTGTCTCCCTACGATGACCCTTCAGAACCGGATCCTTCCCCCTCTGCATCCCCGGTCGGCCTTGTGGTCGGACTCTCTTTCGCTGCTGCTGTCGCGACTGTCGCGGCCGTTCCGGCGTCCGCCGACCGCGCCGCCCCTGCCGCTGCCGAACCCCGACCGGCCGGCGGTCACCCCGGTCATGCGGCCGAGGGCGGCGATCAGCGTCAACCCGACCTGCCCGGCGATGCGGCAGCGCGGTCCGGAATCCGGCAACCGCAGTGCCGGCCTGATGGTCAGGAACCTCGGCTAACGGGCAAGCGGCGTCTGCTCGCTCAACCCGAAGGCGCGGACGCTCGCTGGCCTCGAATACGAAGATCTTCACCACCGTTACCGCGCTCGGCCGGCTCGGGGCCCGGGCACGGTTGCTGACCCGGTCTACGCCGGACGCCGGGTCGTCGCCAGACGGCGTGCTCAGCGGCAACCTCTACCTTCGGGGCGGCGGCGACCCGACGCCTCGGCACGCGGCGGCTTTCTGAACGGCTACCTCGGCGGCGCCGGCTCCGACATCGACCGGCTCGCGAGCGCAGGTCCGCAAGGCCGGCATCAAGCGGGTGACCGGGCGCCTGTACGGCGACGACACCGTCTTCGACCGGCTGCGTGGCGTGGCCGACTCCGGCTACGCGACCAGCCCCTAGATCGGCCCGCTTTCCGGCCTCTCCTTCAACGCCGGCTACACCGAGCTCCTCGCTCTTCCGTTTCAGCTCGGATCCGGCCAGGCTCGCGACCGAAGACCCTGGCTCGGCGCCTGCGCGCCCGCGGTGTGAACATCCGGACGGAGATCGCGATGAAGCAGACCCCGCGCGGCCCTGCGCGGAAAGTGGTCGCGCGCCTGTCCTCTCCCGACATGTCCTGGATGGCCGGCTGACCAACCTCGACTCGAACAACTTCTTCGCCGAGATGCTGCTCAAGCACATCGGCGCCGAGGTCCGCGGCTCCGGACCGCACCGCTCGCCGGTGCCGCGGTCGTGCGCGGCTTCGCCGGTCGAACGCCTTCGGAGCGAAGGTGCGCCCGATCGATGGATCAGGGCTGACCTTCGGGAACCGCTCCAGCGCCGGCGACCTTGTCGACGGTCTCGGCCAGGTCCGGGGCAGACCGTGGTATCGGCGGCCTTTCTTCCGCTCGCTGCCGGTCGCCGGCACGCGAGCGGCACACTCGCGACCGGATGCGCGGATCGGCGGCTGAGGGCCGCTGCCACGCCAAGACCGGCACCCTGACCGGGGTCAGTGCGCTCTCGGGCTACTGCTACAACCGCTCCGGCCGCAAGTTCGCTTTCTCGATCCTGATGAACGGCGTCTACGACACTTACGCCGCCAGGTCAGCCCAGGACCGCATCGCAGCGATGATCGCCCGGCTCTAGGCCGGCTAGCCGCCTGGATTCCGGTTCGCCGGCCAGCAGGCGATCGAAGCCCGCGCGGTCGACCACGGTGACACCCAGCCTCTCGGCCTTCTCCAGTTTCGAGCCGGCGCTTTCGCCGGCCACCACGAAGTCGGTCTTCTTCGAAACCGACCCGGTCACCTTTCCGCCGGCGCGCTTGACCATCTCCCCCGCCTCGTCCCGGGTCAGCCCCTCCAGGGTGCCGGTCAGCACGACTGTGCGGCCGGTGAGCGGCCCCTCGGACGGGAAGGCGCTCTGACTCGTCCAGCTCCAGCCTGCAGCCCCGCCTCGCGCAGGCGCTCGACGATCTGCCAGGTGCGCTCTTCCGACAGCGACTCGTTTATCTGCCGGGCCATGATCGGGCCGACGCCATCGGTCTGCTCGATCCGTTCCGGGTCGGCGGATCGCAGCGCGTCGATTCCGCCGAACTCGGAGGCCAGCGCCTCTGCTGTCACCGAGCCGACCCCCGTCAGACCGAGCGCGAACAGCACCCGGGGGAACGGCACCTGACGCGAGCGGTCGATCTCGGTGATCAGGTTGGCCGAAGAGGTGCTGCCCATGCGATCGAGCTCCTCGAGCTGGCCCTGGCGCAGCAGGTAGATGTCGGCGACGTCGTTGATCAGACCGAGCTCGAGGAAGCGCTGGACCTGCTTTTCACCGAGTCCTTCGATGTCCATCGCGCCACGCGAGACGAAATGCTTGACGTGCTGGAAGATCTGGCCGGGGCAGCCGCTCCGGTTCGGGCAGATCGAGAAGACCGAGTCCTCGGGCTTGACCGTAGGCGTGCCACAGGCTGGGCATTCGGAGGGCGGCTCCGGCGGCACGGTTCCCTCCGGCCGCTTCTGTGGCAGTGCCGAGACGACCTGGGGGATCACGTCGCCTGCACGAAGCACCACGACTTCGTCACCGGGGCGAACGTCCTTGCGGGCCAGGTCCTCCTCGTTGTGGAGGGTCGCCGTCGAGACGGTGACGCCGCCGACCCGGACCGGTTCCAGCATCGCGAACGGCACCAGGTGCCCGGTCCGGCCCGACATTCCAGACAACTTCCTTGAGGCGGGTGGTGGCAGTGGTCGGAGGGAACTTCCAGGCGATCGACCAGCGCGGCTCCCGTCCGGCCGTTCCGAGCTCCCTCCAGAGCGCCAGCCGGTCCACCTTGACCACGACGCCGTCGATCTCGAAGTCGAGCTGGTCACGACGGTCGAGCCACCACTGGCACCGTTCCAGCACCTCTTCGATGCTGTCGTGGGTGGCGGTATCCGGGTTGGTCGCGAAGCCGTGCTCGGCCAGCCAGGCGACCTCGTCGGAATGGGTCTCGAACTCGAAGCCTTCGGTGACGCCGATGCCGTAGGACCAGATCGCCAGCGGGCGCTCGGCAGCCGCGGCCGGATCGATCTGCCGGATCGAACCGGCGGCGGAGTTACGGGGGTTGGCGAAGGCCTCGAGCCCCTGCTCGACCCGCTTCTGGTTGAGCTCGGCAAATGCCGGTATCGGCAGGTAGACCTCACCCCGGACCTCGATCAGCGGCGGCGCGCCTTCGATCTGCCTGGGCAGCGCCTCGATCGTCTCGATGTTGCGGGTGACGTCCTCGCCGACCCGGCCGTCGCCACGGGTCGCGCCCGCGGACGAAGCGGCCGTTTTCATAGGTCAGCGAAATCGCCAGGCCGTCGATCTTCGGCTCGGTAACCCAGGTGAGCTGCCCCGGGATCGACGTCGGCCTTCTCCAGCCTGCCCCGGACCCGCTTTTCCCAGGCCAGCAGCTCTTCCGGCAGTTCGGGCGTTGGCCAGCGACAGCATCGGCATCTCGTGCTCGACCGGGGCGAAGCGCCTCGCTCGGAGGCGCGCCCACCCGCTGGGTCGGGGAGTCCCCGCTGGTCAGCTCCGGATGCTCGGCTTCGAGTCGCTGCAGCTCGGCGAACAGCTCGTCGTAGCGCCTCGTCGGAGATCTCCGGAGCATCCTTCTGGTGGTAAAGGTAGATGTGGTGGTTGAGCTGCTCCCGCAGCTCGGTGATGCGCTTCTCGACCGGAGCGGCCACGACGTCAGCTCAAGTGCCGGACCCGGCGGCCGTACCGAGCATGCGCTCGAAGTCGCGCTGCCGCATGCCGTCGATGCCGCCGTGGTGGGTCAGGTCGAGGTGTAGCGGGGTGACCGCGATGCGATCGCGGGCGATCGCACCGATGTCGGTATCCGGCTGATCATCGAGACCGGGCTCGTAGCCGTAGATCCGGTACCGGCGGCGGTCATCCTCAACTTCGGTCTCGACTTCCTTCAGCTCGTCCCTGTAGAGCCGGCGGCCGAGCCTGGTCACGTCGACACCGGCAGGTCTACAGCCGGGCACGTTGATGTTGAGCAGGGTGTGATCCGGCATCGGGTGTTCCGTGATCTCCCTGCACCGTGGCCGCGGTGAACCTCGCCGCGATGTCGAAATCGTAGTGCCGCTGGGGCGTGTAGCCCATCTCCTGCTCGGTCGACTGCTGCGAGACGGCGATCGCCGGAATGCCGAGGATCACCCCTTCGAGCGCCGCGGCCACGGTGCCGGAGTAGGTGACGTCGTCGCCGAGGTTTACGCCGTGGTTGATGCCGGAGACGATCAGATCCGGGCGCTTGCCGACCAGGCCCACGTCGGCGAAGCGCACGCAGTCGACCGGCGTGCCGTCGGTGGCGTGACCGAGGTCGCCATCTTCGAAGCGGATCTCCTGCACCGACAGCGACGAGCGCACTGTAATGCTGCGCGCCGAGGCGCTGCGGTTCGAATCCGGCGCGATCACATCGACCTCCACCCCGTCGATCTGCCGGAGTTCCCTTCGCAAAACCTGAAGACCCTGGGCTCCGATTCCGTCGTCGTTGGTCAGCAGGATGCGCACAGTCAGAGAATAGGCGAGTCGACCGGCGTCCGGATCAGTAGGCGACCGAGACCAGAAACAGTCCCTGCGCCGGGGCGGTCATGCCGGCCTCGGGTCGCTCCGCACCGTCCAGCAGGCGATGGAAGTCCTCGATCGGACGCGAGCCGTCGGCAACATCAACCATCGTGCCGACCAGGATGCGAACCATGCTGCGCATGAATGAATCGCCGGTCACCCAGAACTGGATAAAACCGGCCGGGCTGGTGCCCGCTGGCGGTGCCCGGTGCCGGCCCCGGATCGGACATCGCCGGCTCTTCGAGCCACCTGGCCGAGCGGATCGACCGGCGTGAAACGTGTGTGGTAGGTGTCGGTCGGGGTGAAGGCGGTGAAGTCGTGGTCGCCGACGATCGCCAAAGCGCACTGTTCGAGCAGGCCCAGGTCAATATCCCGGGAGATCCACCAGGCGCGACCGTGGGCGAAAGGGCTGTCCGGCCTACGCAGCAACAGGCGATAGCAGTAGGTCCGGGATGTCGCACTGCGTCGAGCGTCGAAGTCATTCGCGGCGGGGCTGACCGCCCTGATCGCGATCTCCGGCGAGGTCAGGCCGTTGAGGCTGCGCAGGATCGTGTCGGGCATCTGCCCGTCGAACCGGAAGCTGGCGACCTGTCCGAGCGCGTGGACGCCGGCGTCGGTACGTCCGGCCACGGTGGTCTCAATCGCCTCGGTCCGGAGCGCGATCGCCAGGGCCCGCTCGACTTCGGCCTGAACCGTGGGCTCGCCCTCCTGCCGGGCCCAGCCACGGAAGGGGGTCCCGTCGTACTCGATGTCGAGGCGCCAGATCACCCCGGCATGGTCTCAGTTCGGACCTGCTTCACGCCGAACCGCTCCAGGCCGGTCTCAGACCACTGTCAGGGCCACCACGGGCGGATCAGCTTGAGGTAATTGCGGTTGCGCTTGCCCCATGCGTCAGCCTGAATCATCACCCATCCGCGGGCGCTCCTCTTGGCGGTCACCTTGAAGGTCTTGGTCACCGTCCAGCCGGGCAGGATCTGATGGAACTTGAGCCCGCTGCGGTACGCTCACCTTCTTCTTCGACGAGGTGAGGTAAAGATCGATTCCGCGGGCGATGTTGTTGCCCTTGTTGGTCACCTGGACCTGCATGTTGAGGTATCCGTCGGCGTACATCCAACCCTGGTGAGGGATCAGCCTGATGTTCTTGATGCGCACCCCGGCGCTGGAGTTTCCGCCGTTGTTGCCACCGCCGCCGTTGTTGCCGCCGCCGTTGTTGTTCGCCGCCGCCGCCGTTGTTGTTCCCTCCGCCGCCGTTGTTGTTGCCGCCGCCGCCGTTGTGGTTGGCCGCCGCCGTTGTTGTTGCCACCGCCGCCGTTGTCGTCCGGCTCGGTGTCCGGCCCGACCTGAACCTTCTGCATGCGGTTGTTGCCGGTGTCGGCCATGTAGAGGAAGCCATGCGAGAAGGCGATGCCGGTGGGGCTGTCGAACTCGTCCGGTCCGGTGCCCGACTGGCCGAGCTGACCGATCGGAGTTCCGTCGGGGGCGAACTTCAGAATGCGATCGTTTCCGGTGTCGGTGACGTAGACATCACCGGCGCTGTCGACCGCCACGCCCTTGGGCTCGATCATCTGGCCGTTTCCGGAACCCGGTGTGCCCCAGGTATTGAGCTCTTCGCCTGAAGGGCTGCTCTTGATGATCCGTGAGTTGGCGGTATCGGTGACGAAGAAGTTGCCACCCGGTCCGACGGCAACAGCGCGCGGCTCGGCAAGGCCGGAGTCGTCGCCGTCAGCGAAATCCCAGGCAAATCCACACCAGCCCCAGGCGTTGCACTTCACGACGCGGTCGTTGCCGGTGTCGGCGGCGTAAAGATTGCCGGAGCCATCAATGGCTACACCCGCCGGTGAACGGAACTGACCGATGCTGTCACCCTCGTTGCCCCATTCGGTCTGGTATGTGCCATCGGGATAGAGCCGCTGGATCCGGTAGTTACCGGTGTCCGCGATGAAGATTGCGCCACCGGGTTCGACGGTCACTCCTCGGGGATTGCGAAACTCGACCTGCCCGCCGCCCCGCTTTCCGATGATCTGCTGGCGCACGCCGGCACGGTTGAACTTGACGATCCGGTCGTTGCCTGCGTCAGCTACGAAAACACCGCCGCTGTAGCTGACCGCTACGGCAGGCCGGATCACTGAACGAAGTCGAAGTCGCCCAGTCCGCTGCCCTTGCCGTCGAAGCCGAAACCCAGAAAGCTGCGAGCAGGATGAGCAAGGCGACCAGCGGAAGGATTGCTATCCGTCGGCGGGAACCGACGGGAAGCTCTTCCCGGTCAAGCCTCAATTCAGCAAGCACAAAACACCCCTATCCATACAAGTTCCCATCAACCGACATACCGCTTCAACCACGGTACCATCTCGCGGCTCCATTCACGGCATTCAACATGAAGAAAACCGACCGCAAACGGGAGTTGCGGTGCCCCGTCAGGTCAGACGAGTTCGAGAAAGACCATCTCGGTCGAGTCGGAGCGGCGCGGGCCGATCTTTACGATCCGGGTGTAGCCGCCGGGGCGCTCCGTGTACCGGGGTGCGATCTCGTCAAACAGCTTGTGAACGGCAAACTTGTCCTGACGCAGGGCGGAAAGCGCCTGCCGCCTGGCGTGGAGGTCTCCGCGCTTGGCCAGCGTGATCAGCTTCTCGATCTCGGGCTTGGCCGCCTTGGCCTTGGCCTGACTGGTCTTGATGCGCTCGTGCTCGATCAATTCCTTGGAGAGGTTGCACATCAGCGCCTTGCGGTGAGCTGAATCCCGGCCGAGCTTGTTTCTCTTCTTCGCGTGGCGCATCGTTGTCTCCTCGTATCCGTGCCGGACGTCAGTCCTGGCGAAGCTCGTATCCGCGGCCGTGAAGGTTCTCGATTACTTCTTCGATCGACTTCTGGCCGAAGTTGGGGATCGCGCCGAGTTCGGACTCGGACTTCTGCAGCAGCTGGCCGATCGTCTCGACGCCGGCACGCTTGAGGCAGTTGAAGGACCGGACACTGAGTTCCAGTTCGTCGATCAGGATGTCGTTGTCACCACCGGTGGCGGCGGGTGCTTCAACACCCGCGACTTCGGCGACTACCGGCTCCCGCGCAGTCAGTTCTTCGACCCGGTCCGGGTCGCTGAAGATCGCCAGGCTCTTGATCAGAATCTCGGACGCTTCGCGCAGCGCGGTGCTGGGCTCGATCGACCCGTCCGTCTCAAGTTCGAGGGTGAGCTTGTCGAAGTCGGTGCGCTGACCGACACGAGCGGCCTCGACGACGTATGAAGCGCGGCGGATCGGCGAGAAGATCGAGTCGATCGGAATCACGCCGATCGGCTGGTCGTCGTCCTTGTTCTCCTCGGCCGGGCGGTAACCGCGGCCGCGGCCGATGGTCACGTACATCTCAAGGCGGGTCTTCTTCTCGAGCGTGGCGATCGGCGCGTCGGGGTTGAGGATCTCGACCCCGGCCGGAAGATCGATGTCGGCAGCGGTGACGTCACCCGGTCCGGTCACGACGACCGGAGCTTCAACGGCCTCGGCGTCGGTGTGCATGCGCACGACCAGATCCTTGAGGTTGAGGATGATGTCGGTGACGTCTTCCTTGACCCCGGCGATGCTGGAGAACTCATGCGATACGCCCTCGATCCGGACGCTGGTGATTGCGGCGCCGCTCAGCGAGGAGAGCAGCACGCGGCGGAGGCTCGAGCCGAAGGTGTAGCCGAAGCCCTTGTCGAGGGGCTCGATCGTGAACGATCCCTTGTTCTCGTCTACCTGCTCGGAGCTGATGCTCGGTACCTGGAAATCTGTGCTCATTAGGTCCTTCTATTCGGGGGGGCGGTTTGAAGCGGTCTGTGGTGCGGCCGGGTCAGACGCGGCGGCGCTTGCGCGGACGGCAGCCGTTATGTGCCTGAGGGGTCACATCCTTGACGCTGGTCACATCAAGGCCGGCTGCCTGAAGCGAACGAACGGCGGTGTCCTTACCGGACCCGGCACCCTTCGCGAAAACTTCGACCTTCTGCAGGCCGTGCTCCATGCCCTTGCGGGCGGCTGCGTCGGCGGTCACCTGCGCGGCGAACGGGGTCGACTTGCGGGAGCCCTTGAATCCGGCACTACCGGCCGACTCCCAGGCGATGACGTTGCCTTCGAGATCGGTCAGGGTGACGATCGTATTGTTGAACGAGGTCTTGATGTGAGCCTGTCCCACGGCGATGTTCTTGCGAACCTTGCGGCGGGTACGGGTCTTGGCTGGTTTCTTGGCTGCCATGGTCTTTCCTTGCTCTCCGCGCCTATACCTTGCGCTTCGCGGCGATGCTCATACGGCGGGGGCCCTTGCGGCCACGCGCGTTGGTCTTGGTCCGCTGACCCCGTACAGGCAGTCCACGGCGGTGACGGAGTCCACGGTAGGAACCGATCTCCATCAGGCGCTTGACGTTCTGGGAGCGCTCGCGCCGAAGGTCACCTTCGACGTCGAGGTCCTCGATCGCTTCGCGAAGCTTGATGATCTCTTCCTCGGTCAGGTCCTTGACCTGGGTGTTGCGATCGACGCCGACCTGGTCGCAGAGCTTCTGCGCAGTCGACTGGCCGATACCGAAGACATATGTGAGGCCGATTTCGGTCCTCTTGTTCAAGGGGATGTTTACCCCGGCGATACGCGCCATTTGCTAGCCCTGCCTCTGCTTGTGTCGCGGGTTCTCGCAGATCACCATGACGCGACCGCGCCGGCGAATGATCTTGCACTTCTCACACATCGGTTTTACCGAGGCTCGGACCTTCATCGTCCTATGGTTCCTTTTGGGAGAGATCTCCCGTCAGCCCCATTAAACGGGCCACGGGCGTCAAAAATGGGGCCATTAGGCCGAACGCGAACAATAGCAAGAAGATTCAAGATCCGTCCCAGGGGTTCAGTATCCTCGGCCCGTTGTCGGTGGCCGCCACTGTGAACTCGAAGTGGGCTGACATCGAACCGTCGTCCGAGAAGACCGACCATCCGTCGTCGTCCATGAAGATTCCGGGCCCGCCGGCGTTGACCATCGGCTCGATCGCAAAGACCATGCCGGCTTCAATCTCGGGGCCTCGTCCGGGCGTTCCGTAGTTCGGGATCTGGGGCTCCTCGTGCATCTCCTGACCGATTCCGTGGCCGACCAGCGAGCGGATGATCGAAAAGCCTGCCGCTTCGGCGTGGGCCTGAACGGCATTCGAGATGTCCCCCACCCGGTTGCCGGGAACCATCTGCGCAGCTGCGAGGTCGAGTGACTCCTTGGTGACTTTCAGCAGGCGTTCAGTGGTCGGGTCGATATCCCCGACCGGGATCGTGCTTGCACCGTCGGCAACCCAGCCGTCGAGCGTGACCCCGATGTCGACCGAGAGGATGTCGCCTTTCTCAAGGACGTAGGGACCGGGGATGCCATGGACCACCATCGAGTTCGGCGAGGCGCAGATCGAACCGGGGAAACCGCGAAAGCCCTTGAAGGTCGGAACGCCGCCCTGGGAGCGGATGAACTTTTCAGCCACCTCGTCGAGTTCCGCCGTGGTCACGCCGGCCCGCACTTTCGAGGTGATCATCTGCATGCAGCGGGCGTGCACAGCACCGGCTGCGGCCATCTTCTCGATCTGCGCTTCAGTCTTGCGGGTGATCATGCAGCGGGAGAGGCGACCGCGAAGGTCAGGAGCCCTCTTCGAGGCTGAGTGTCGAAAGCAGCGACCGGATCGATTCGCCGACGTGGTCGGGATCCTGACAACCGTCTACCCGGTTGAGCAGGGCCTGCTTGTCGTAGTAGCTGATCAAAGGTGAGGTCTTTTCCTGGTACTGGACCAGTCGGTGGCTGACGACCTCCGGCTTGTCGTCGTCGCGCACGATCAGCTCGGAGCCGTCGATGTCGCAGACGCCTTCCTTCTCGGGCGGGTTGTAATCGACGTGGTAAACGTGGGCGCCATCGACGCAGACCCTGCGGCCCGAGAGCCGGTGGATAATTTCCTCATCGGGCACGTCGATCTGTACGACCGAAGTGAGAGCGCGACCGAGTTCACGCAGCTTCGCGTCGAGCGCTTCGGCCTGAGGGACCGTGCGCGGGAAGCCGTCGAGGATGAAACCGTGGTCGGCCTCGCCGCTTTCGAGACGCTCGGCGATCACGCCGATGATCACCTCGTCGGGAACCAGGTCGCCGCGATCCATGTACTCCTTGGCGGCCTTGCCGATCTCGGTCTGATCGCGGACCGCGGCGCGCAGGATGTCGCCGGTCGCGTAGTAGGGAAGCTCGAGATCCTCCTGAAGGCGCTCGCCCTGTGTGCCCTTGCCGCTGCCGGGAGGTCCGAGAAGAATCAGGTTGAGATTGCGGTTGGGCATGGGTTCCTCGCCGCTCCTAGCGGAGGAAGCCCTCGTAGTTGCGCATCATCAACTGAGCCTCGAGCTGCTTGACCGTGTCGAGCGCGACGCCGACGACGATCAGAATCGAGGTTCCTCCGAAGAAGAAACCGCCGCCGACGTTGTTGAAGAGGATGGTCGGGAAGGCCGCAACCGCACCGAGGTAGAGCGCGCCGGGGAATGTCAGGCGCGAAAGCACTCGGTCGAGGTACTCGGCGGTCGGTCGTCCCGGGCGCACGCCGGGGATGAAGCCGCCGTACTTCTTGAGGTTGTCGGCCTGATCGACCGGGTTGAAGGTAACGGCGGTATAGAAGTAGGTGAAGATGATGATGAAGAAGACCTCGCCGATCACGTAGGCCCAGCCACCGGGGTTCATGAAGGCGGCGAAGTCAAGCGCGGCAGGGGTGTTGATCAGCTGTCCGATGGTCGGAGGCAGAGCCATGATCGAGGCAGCGAAGATCACCGGGATCACGCCGGCCATGTTGACCCTCAGCGGCAGGTAGGTGGACCCGCCTGAAGTCATCTTGCGGCCGACCACGCGTTTGGCGTATTGGACCGGGATCCGTCGCTGGCCTTCCTGGACGAAAACGATCGCAACCACGACGCCCAGCGCGATGAACGGCAGCAGCACGACGAACACCTGGTCGGGGTTGGTCCACCAGGTCTGGATGCCCGGCAGCACGCCGGAGACGATCGAGGCGAAGATCAGCAGTGAGATGCCGTTGCCGATGCCACGCTGGGTGATCAGCTCACCCATCCACATCAAGAGCACTGTGCCCGCGGTCAGGCAGACCACCATCAGGAAGACGTTCGGCGGATCGAGCGAGCGGATGACGCTATCGCCTCCGGCCGGGGAAAGCGAGTTGAAGAGGAAGACGTAGGCGAAGGACTGCATTGCGGCAAGTGCGACCGTCAGGTAACGCGTGTACTGGGTGATCTTCTGCTGGCCGACTTCGCCTTCCTTCTGGAGCCGCTCCAGCGAGGGCAGCACCACGGTCATCAGCTGCAGGATGATCGAGGCGGTGATGTAGGGCATGATGCCCAGCGCGAACAACGAAAGGCGCGAGAGGCTTCCGCCCGAGAACAGGTTGAGGAAGCCGAGGATGTTCGAACCGGTGAGCGAGCTTTCGAGCTCGCTGATCGCGTCGACGTTGACGCCCGGCACCGGGATGTAGGCACCGAAACGGTAGAGCGCGAGGATGCCCGCGACAAACAGGAGCTTCCTGCGGATCTCCGGTACTGAAAACGCCTTGGCGACCGTTGCCAGCATCAGGCTTCGATCAGCTCACAGCTTCCGCCGGCGGCTTCGATCTTTTCCTTCGCGCTGGCGCTGAAGCCGTGGGCCCGCACCGTCAGCGCTTTGGAGATCTCGCCCGAACCGAGCACCTTGACCGGATGGGACCTGGTCGCCAGTCCGGCTGCCTTCAGGGTCTCCGGCGTGACCTCTGCCCCGGCCTCGAAACGCTCTTCGAGATCGGAGAGGTTCACCGGCTGGGTCGAAGTACGGAAGTTCTCGAACGGCATCGACTTCTTCATGTTCGGACCGCGCAGCTTGCGCATCCGCCTGTGGATCGGGTTCTGACCGCCTTCGTGGGCAGCGTTGCGCTTGTTGCCCGCGCGCTGGCCCTGGCCGCCGTGTCCGCGACCGGAAGTCTTGCCCGTGCCGGAGCCCTGTCCGCGACCGATCCGCTTGCGCGGTCGACGCGAGCCCGGCTTCGGACTCAGGTTGTGAAGACCGATTTCTTCTTCGCGGCTTTCCTGCTTCTTTGCCATCAGATCTCCTTGACTTCAACCAGGTGGGTGATGACCTTGAGCTGGCCCTGCAGCTGCGGCGAATCCTCGAACTCGACCGTGCGGCCGCGCTGTCAAGGCCGAGAGCCTTGAGCGTGCCCATCTGGTGCGGGTTGCGGTGAATACTGGAACGGACCTGGGTGATCGTGAGCTTTGCCATCAGGATTCCTTCCCGTCTGCGGCTTCGGCCTTCTCGTCGGCCTTCGGCTGCCTCTTCGGAGGTCTGAACCTCTTCGGCGGCTTCGCGTGACCTCCGGGCCGAGCTGCTCTTCAGCAGCGACTTCGGCCTCGACCTCGCTCGGGGCGACGGTCGACGGATCCTCGGCCACGGCCCGCCCTGGGAGGCGACGTCCTCGGCCGCCTTGGCCTCGAGCGCGCTGATGTCTGAAGGCGTGGCTTCCGCCGCCGGTGCTTCTGCTTCGGTGGCTTCAGCCTCGGTGGCTCCGGCTTCAGTTGCTTCAGCCTCGGCGCCTGCTTCAGCGGCGGCGTCTGCTGCCTCGTCGACTGCGGCGGCACTCGCCGCATCATCCTCGCCGCCGTCACCGGCGTCGGGCTTCTCTTCGTGGTGAATACCGAGTACCTCGGAGATCGAAAGGCCGCGCAGTTCGGCGACTTCTTCCGGCCGGCGCAGGCGGACGATGCCGTCCATGGTCGCCTTGACCAGGTTGATCGGGTTCTGGGTGCCGATGCTCTTGGTCAGGATGTCCTTGACCCCGCCCAGTTCGAGTACGGCGCGCACGCCACCGCCGGCGATTACGCCGGTACCGGGGCTTGCCGGGCGCAGGACGACATGTCCGGCTCCGAAGCGACCGATGATCTTGTGGGTGATGGTGTCGTTGTACTTCGGGATGCGAACCAGGTTCTTGCGGGCGTTCTCGACCGCCTTCTGGATTGCAAGCGGGACCTCGCGGGCCTTGCCGTAACCGATCCCGACCACAGACTCTTCGTCGCCGACAGCGACCAGCGCCGTGAACGAGAAGCGACGACCGCCCTTGACCACCTTGGCCACGCGGTTGATCTCGATCACGCGCTCCTGAAGGTCCAGCCCCTTGGGACTGACCATCTCAATTCCTACTGTATCCATGCCCTTCATATCAGCCGTTCACCGTACCGAAGTCCATCAGAACTCCAGACCACCCTCTCTCGCTCCCTCGGCGAGTGCTTTGACTCTGCCGTGGTAGCGGTAACCGCTTCGGTCGAACACACAGCGCTCGACTCCTGCCTTCTTCGCGCGATCAGCCAGCAATTCGCCGGCCTTCTTCGCCTGTTCAGTTCTTCCGAGTTCACGCAGTTCCGGCTCGGTCCAGTTCGCGGCGGCGACGGTCTTGCCGTCGACGTCGTCGATGAGCTGCGCGAAAACGCCCTTGTTCGAGCGGTACACCGAGAGCCGGGGCCGCTCGGCGGTTCCGGAAACCTTTGCGCGCACGCGGTAGCGGCGGCGTTGGCGCCTCTGACGGTTCGTAACGATGGTCATACGCGCTTACCGACCTTCCTCGCGACGTGCTCGTCGCGGTAGCGAATGCCCTTGCCCTTGTAGGGTTCCGGCGGGCGGCTCTCGCGGATGTTCGCCGCGACCTGGCCGACCTTCTGCTTGTCAATCCCGCGCACGATCACTTCGGTCGGCTGCGGAACCTCGAACTCGATGCCCTCGACGGCCTCGATCGAGACCGGATGCGAGTAACCGAGGGCGAGTTCAAGTCCTTTGCCTTTGGCGGCGGCACGGTAGCCGACGCCCTGGATGTCCAGGCGCTTTTCGTAGCCGTCGGTAACACCGACGATCATGTTGGCGACAAGGCTGCGGGTAAGTCCGTGAAGCGCACGATGCGGACCACGATCGGTGGGGCGTTCGACGGTGACACACCGTCGTCGGCCTTGACCGTCATGTCCTGCGAGATCACCTGGGTCAACTCGCCCTTGGGACCCTTGACCTTGACCAGGCCGGGCTTGATCTCGATCTCGACCCCCGAGGGGACGTCTATGGGTTTCTTTCCGATTCGGCTCATGATGTTTTGGTCGTCTTCGTCCGGATTACCAGACGTAGGCGACGACCTCCCCTCCGACTCCGGTCTTCTTGGCGTCGTGGCCGGTCATCACACCGTGTGAGGTGGTGACGATCGCGGTGCCGGTACCACCCTGGACCCGCGGGACCGAGGCGTGGTTGACGTAGCGGCGGCGGCCGGGACGCGAAACGCGCTCCATGCCGGTGATCACCGGACGGTGGTCCTTCGTGTACTTGAGAACCACCTTGATCTTCTCGCCTACTTCGGCGGGCTCCTTTTCAAAGCCTGAGATGTAGCCCTGCTCGGTAAGGATGCGGGAGATCTCCAGCTTCAGCTTCGAGCTCGGGACTTCGACCGTTGCCAGGCCGGCGCCGAGGCCGTTGCGAATGCGGGTGAGGTAGTCAGCTATGGGATCAGTAACCATGCTCTACCAGCTCGACTTCGTCATGCCGGGGATGTAGCCCTCGTGGGCAGCCTCGCGCAGGCAGATCCGGCAGATGCCGAACTTGCGGTAGTAAGCGCGCGGGCGGCCGCATCGGCGGCAGCGATTGTATGCGCGGGTCTTGTACTTGGCCGGGCGCTGCTGGCGCACCTTCTGAGATGTCTTGGCCATGGCCTAGCCCTCCTGCTCTTCTTGGTCGGTGGCTTCTTCGTCGCCTTCTGCGACCGGGCGACCCTCCTTGGAGAAGGGCATGCCCAGGCCGAGCAGCAGCTCGAATGCCTCGGGATCCGTCGGTGCGGATGTGGTGATGGTGATGTCGAGACCGTGAGTCTCGTCAACCGAGTCGTAATCGATCTCGGGGAAGATCAGCTGTTCCTTGACGCCCATGGAGTAGTTGCCACGACCGTCGAACGAGGTCGCCTTGAGGCCACGGAAGTCGCGGATACGCGGGATCGAGATCGAGATCAGTCGATCAAGGAACTCCCACATGCGGGCACCGCGCAGGGTCACGGAGACCCCTACCGGCATGCCCTCGCGCACCTTGAACTGGGCGACTGACTTCTTCGCCATGCGCGGGTTCGGGTGCTGTCCGGCGATCAGGGCCAGCTCTCCGGCCGCCTTTTCGCGGCGCTTGGTGTCCATGTGCGAACCGAGGCCCATGTTCAGCGTAATTTTTTCCAGCCGTGGTGCGCGCATCGGGGTCGAGTAGCCGAACTTCTCGACCAGCTTCGGGAGCACTTCCTCGCGGTAAGTGGCGCGAAGGCGCGGCGGCGGGACTGCCTGTTCTGTTGTCGTGGCTGCTTCCATGGTGATTCCTAGATTGCCTCTTCAGTTCGCTTCGAATAGCGCTGACGCTTGCCGTCTTCGCTCGTCCGGATACCGATCCGGGTCGGACGATTGTCGGTCGGATCGACCAGCATCACGTTCGATACGTGGATCGGTCCTTCCATCTCGATGATCCCGCCATCCTTGCCGGGACCCTGACCGCTCGGAGACGGCTGAGCCCGCTGGTGGCGCTTGATCATGTTGAGGTCCTCAACATAGACTGTCTGCTTCTTCGGGTTGGTCCTGAGCACGCGGCCCTGCTTGCCCTTGTCCTTGCCGGCCATGATCTGTACCTGATCTTCGCTGCGGATTCTCATGATCAGAGCACCTCCGGGGCGAGCGAAACGATCTTCATGAAGTCGCGGTCGCGCAGTTCGCGGGCGACCGGTCCGAAGATGCGCGTACCGCGCGGGTTCTTCTGGTCGTCGATCAGCACTGCGGCGTTCTCGTCGAAAGCGATGTAGGTGCCGTCCGAGCGGCCGATTTCCTTCTTGGTCCGCACGATCACGGCCTCGACGACCTCGCCCTTGCGCACGTTGCCCTGGGGGCTGGCCTGCTTGACGGTCGCGGTGATCACGTCACCGATCGAACCGTACTTGCGGTGCGAGCCACCCTTGACCCGGATGCAGAGGATTTCGCGGGCGCCGGAGTTGTCGGCAACACGCAGTCTGGATTCCTGCTGGATCATCGTTTACCGGGCCTTTTCGATGATTTCGAGCAGACGCCAGTGCTTGGTCTTCGAGAGCTTGCGCGTCTCGATGACGCGGACGACATCGCCCTCGCCGGCTTCATTGCGCTCGTCATGGACGTGAATCTTGTGGCGCTGGCGGACGATCTTCTCGTAGACCGGGTGCCGGCGGGCACGTGTCGATCTGGACGGTGATCGTCTTGTCACCCTTGTCGGACGTGACCAGGCCCTGACGCTCCTTGGGCTTGCCGGTACGGGTCCGCTCGGCGGGAGCAGTGCCTTCGCTCGCGCTGGGAGTACGCTCGGCCTTCTCGTCGCCGCGACGCTTGCGACGTGCGCGGGCCTTGCTGGCACGGGCCTTCTTGCGGTCGGCCTCGCGCTCCTCGGGAGTCTTCTCGGGGCCCGGGGCTCCGGACTCGCGGGACTTGAGGATTCGCTTGCGCTCTTTCCAGGGAAGGTCGTCCAGCGGATCGGGCTCGGCCGGCTCCGGAGCAGCCTCCGGTGCAGCGGCCTCTTCGGCCGGAGCTTCCTCGACCACCGGGGTCTCTTCTTCAGTTGTTTCTTCTTTTTCTTCTTCTGACATCAGTTCTGCCTGACTAGTTGGAGCTTTGTTCGCGCTCGAGGTCAATGTTTCGCTGGCGGGCGATCGTCAGCAGCCGGGCGACATCGCGCTTGGCTTCCGTGAGTCCCGAGGTGTTCTCGAGCTCGCCGGTCGCATGGCGCAGCCGGAGGTTGAACGCCTCCTGGCGTGCTTCCTGAGCTTTTCGACCAGCTCGATGTCGTGCACGTTCTGGATATCGCTGGACCTCATTCGCCGGCCCCCTCACGCTGTACGAACTTGGTCTTCAGAGGGAGCTTGTGACCGGCGACGCGCATCGCTTCGCGGGCCAGCTCCTCGTCGACACCGGAGAGTTCGAACATGACACGTCCGGGCTTGACCACGGCCACCCATGCTTCCGGGTTGCCCTTACCTGAACCCATGCGGGTTTCGGCCGGCTTCTTGGTGATCGGCTTGTCCGGGAAGATGTTGATCCAGACCTTGCCGCCACGCTTGATCTTTCTGGTCATCGCGACTCGTGCGGCTTCGATCTGACGGTTGGTGACCCAGCCGCGCTCGAGTGACTTGAGCCCGTACTCACCGAAGGTAACGGCGGTGCCGCCCTTCGAGTTGCCCTTGCGGCGGCCCCTCATGACTTTGCGGTGCTTGACCCGCTTCGGCATCAGCATCAGCGACGACCTCCCCCGCGGTTGTCGCCACGGTCGCCACGACGGCGGTCGGGCTGCGGCGGCTCGGGCTCGGTCAGCTTGGCCGACTCGAATCCTTCGGGCATGATTTCACCCTTGTTGATCCAGCACTTGACACCGATCCGGCCGGTGCCGGTCTTGGCCTCGACGAATCCGTAATCGATGTCGGCGCGCATCGTGTGAAGCGGCACGCGACCATCCGAGTAACCCTCGGTGCGGGCCATCTCGGCACCGCCGAGGCGGCCGGAAATCTGGACCTTGACGCCCTTGGCGCCGGAGCGCATGGCCGAGGTCAGTGCGCGCTTCATCGCGCGGCGGAAGGCGACGCGGCCCTGGAGCTGCTCGGCGATCGACTGGGCGACCAGCGTCGCGTCCAGCTCGGGTCGCTTGACCTCGCGGATGTTGACCTTGACCGGCGAGCCGGTGATCTTGTGGAGGTCCTTGCGCAGAGCGTCGACCTCGGAACCGGACTTGCCGATCACGATGCCGGGCCGGGCGGTGTGGATGTCCACCGACACCTCGCCACGACGCTGGATCGTGATGTCTGACAGGCCGGCGTGGGCCAGCTTCGTCTCGATGTGGTCACGGATCGCCAGATCCTGCATCAGCAGGTCGGAGAAGTCTTTTTCGGCAAACCAGTTCGACTTCCAGTCGTGGATGTAGCCGACGCGGAAGCCTCCGGGATGGATCTTCTGTCCCATAGCTCTTTCTATTCCTCTTCTTCCGGAGTCAAAGCCACGGAGATGTGGCTGGTCCGCTTGTGGATCGGTGTCGCCCGGCCCATCGCCCGGGGACGGAACCGCTTCAGGGTCGGACCTTCGTCGACCCGGATCTCGTGGACGATCATCTCGTCACCGATCAGGTCGTGGTTGGCCTCGGCGTTGGCTGCCGCAGACTCAATTACCTTGGCGACGTCGGCGGCGGCGGAGCGGGGTGAAAACTGGAGCAGCGAGCGGGCCTCGTCGATGTGCTTGCCGCGGACCTGGTCGGCGACCAGCCGGACCTTGCGCGGCGAAATGCGCACGTACTTCGCGGTGGCGCGAACCAGCACCGGGGCTTCGATGGACTTTGCCTTGGCAGCGGCCATGGTCAGTCCTTGCCTCCGGTGTGGGAGCGGAAGGTACGGGTCGGAGCGAACTCTCCGAGCTTGTGACCGACCATCGACTCACTGATGAAAACAGGCACGTGCTTGCGACCGTCGTGGACGGCGATCGTATGACCGACCATCTCCGGGAACACCGTCGAGCGGCGCGACCAGGTCTTGATCATCTGCTTGTTGCCGGCGTCGTTCATCGCATTGATCCGCCCCATCAGGCGCTCCTCGACGAACGGGCCCTTCTTTAGTCGATCTGCCCATGGTCTATCTGCCCTTCTTCTTGCCGCGGCGTCGGCCGCGCACGATGTAACGGTCGGAAGCTTTGCCCTTCTTGCGGGTCCGGTAGCCGAGAGTCGGCTTGCCCCAGGGGGTCACCGGGTGTCCACCCGGTGTCTTGTGGGCCTCGCCACCGCCGTGCGGGTGGTCGACCGGGTTCATCGCGATACCGCGCGACTGCGGCCGCTTGCCCTTGTGACGGTTTCGACCGGCCTTGCCGATCTTGACGTTCTGATGCTCGGCGTTGGAAAGCACGCCGACGGTCGCGCGGCACTCGGAGCGGACCATGCGCATCTCGGACGAAGGCAGCCTCAGCGTGACCATCGTCGCCTTCCTTCGCGACCAGCTGGATAGCGGAGCCCGCCGAGCGGCCGAGCTTGCCGCCCTGGCCGGCCTTCATCTCCACGTTGTGGACGATCGTGCCGACCGGCATCTCGCCGAGCGCCAGGCAGTTGCCCGGGCGGATGTCGGAGCCGGGACCGGACTGGACCGTGTCGCCGACCTTGGTCTGTGCCGGAGCCAGGATGTAGCTCTTGAATCCGTCCGCGTAGTTGACCAGCGCGATGTAAGAGCTGCGGTTCGGGTCGTACTCGATCGTCGCGACCTTGGCCGGAATGCCGTCCTTGATCCTCTTGAAGTCGATCTTGCGGTAACGGCGCTTGGCACCTCCACCACGATGGCGTGAAGTGATCCGGCCGTTGACGTTGCGTCCGCCGGACTTGCTCAGTCCTTCGGTCAGCTTGCGCTCCGGTTCAGTCGCCGTAATCTGCTCACGGATCTGGTACGTCGCGAAGCGGCGTCCCGGGCTGGTCGGTTTTGTCTTTCTGATTGCCATAAGTCTCTTTCTAACCCTCGATCGCCGCGCCCTCGAAGAGCTCGATCGAGTCTCCGGGTGCCAGTTCGACAATCGCCTTCTTCCAGGAGCGGCTGCGGCCCGCATGGAGTCCGCGACGCTTCGGCTTGGAACGGACCTTCGAGGTCCGGACCTTGACCACTTCGACGCCGAAAGCCTGCTCGACGGCGTCCTTGATCTCAAACTTGTGGGCCCGGTCGTCCACCCGGAAGGTGTACTTGCCGGCGGCGATCAGGGCGTAGGTCTTCTCCGAGATGACCGGTCGCACGATGACGCTTCGCGGATCCATCACTCACCGTCCTTTTCGTCTGCGGCCTCGGGGGCTCCAGCGGCCTGCGGGGCTTCCGCGTTGCCGGCCCGCTGGGCGAGGATTTCGAGTGCGCCTTCAGAGATCACCAGCGAAGCGGCGCCGATCACATCGACCACGCCGACCGCTCCGACCTCTATTACGTCCACCCGCTCGATGTTGCGGAAGCTCTTGAGCAGGCCGGTCTCGTCTCCGAGCACGATCACCAGGGTCGAGCGCTTGGCGCCCCACTTCTCCAGCGCGGCTGCAGCGTCCTTGGTCGAGGGAGTCTCGAAATCCTTGGCCTTGGCGATCGCGACCGAGCCACGTTCGGCGTGAACCGAGAGGGCCGAGCGCATCGCCTTGCGGCGGGCCTTGCGGTTGACCTTGACCGTGTAGTGGCGGGGCTTGGGGCCGAAAGTGGCGGCTCCGCCGTAGCGGCTGCCCACGCTCAGGGCGCCCACGCGGGCACGTCCGGTGCCCTTCTGACGCCAGGCCTTGGCGGTGGTCATCGAGACTTCACCGCGGGTCAGCGACGAAGCGGTTCCGCGGCGACGCGAGTTGGCGTCGGCCCGGGCCGTCTCGTGAACCAGCGACTGGTGGAAGTCCTCGCTGAACAGTTCGCCGGGGGCGTCTGCCTTGGTGGTCTTGCCCAGTACGGGAAGCTTGGTCTTCGCGTCAGCCATCGGTCCGGATCTCCACGATCGAGTTGCGGGAACCGGGTACGGAACCCTTGATCAGCAGCAGGTTGCGCTCGGTATCGACATCAGCGATCTCGAGGCCCTTCTGGGTCGCGCGCTTGTTGCCCATCTGGCCGGGCAGGCGCATGCCCTTGAAGACGCGGGCCGGGTAGGCGCTTGCGCCGATCGAACCCGGGGCGCGCACGTTGTGCGAGCCGTGGGAGACAGGACCGCGACTGAAGTTGTGGCGCTTGACTGTGCCCTGGAAGCCCTTGCCGATGGTGATGCCTGAAATCTTGACCTTCTGGCCGGGCTCGAATTCGGAGACCGTCACCTCGTGACCGAGCGAGACCTCCTCTTCGCCGCCGACTTCGGCGTCACGGAATTCGACCAGCAGGCGCATCGGCTTGCTGTCGGACTTGGCGAGGTGACCGAGCTCGGCCTTGCTCAGGCGGCTCTCCCTGGTCTCGTCGAATGCGAGCTGAACCGCGGCGTAGCCGTCGCGGTCGGGCTTGCGGATCGCGGTGACCGGACACGGGCCGGCCTCGATCACGGTGACCGGCACAACTTCGCCGTCTTCCCTGAAGACCTGGGTCATGCCGAGTTTCTTGCCGAGGATCGCTGACATGGCTACAGGCGAATCTCGATGTCGACGCCGGCCGGCAGCGAGTCCAGGCGCTGGCAGCGAATCGACGGTCTTGGGGGTGGGCTGCTTGATGTCAATCAGCCGCTTGTGGGTGCGGATCTCGAAGTGCTCACGAGAGTCCTTGTCCTTGAAAGGCGAGCGGATCACGCAGTAGATGTTGCGCTCGGTCGGCAGCGGCACCGGTCCGGAGACGGTTGCACCTGTGCGTTCAGCGGTATCGACGATCTCCCGCGCAGCGCGGTCGATTGCGTCGTGGTCGTAGGCCTTGAGCCTGATCCTGATTTTCTGTGCGGCGATTGCGGCCACTTCGGGTCTCTTTGCTTTCTCGTTCTGAGGGCGTGAACAGGCTTTGCGCCAGCTCTCGCTGATGTCAAGGTCCCCCGCCGCCTTCGCTGTGTTCCCGGATGAATCCGGACCGCAGCGCGGTTCGACCAACTGGGGTAAATCAAATTCGTATCTGTTACTCGTACTGCTTTGCCGCCGTGAAGGCGACTCTCGGGGCGGGACCTTGCGGTACCCGCCCCGGGTCGAACAGTCGTTACTCGATGATCTCCGAGACAACGCCGGAGCCGACGGTGCGTCCACCCTCACGGATGGCGAAGCGCAGGCCCTGGTCCATGGCGATCGGCTGAATCAGCTCGATTTCCATCTCGATGTTGTCACCCGGCATCACCATCTCCGTGCCCGCAGGCAGGTTGGCGACGCCGGTCACGTCCGTGGTCCGGAAGTAGAACTGCGGCCGGTAGCCCGTGAAGAACGGGGTGTGACGTCCGCCCTCTTCCTTCTTGAGCACGTAGACCTCGGCCTTGAACTTGGTGTGCGGCGTGATCGAACCGGGCTTGCAGAGAACCTGGCCGCGCTCGATCTCCTCGCGCTTGGTGCCGCGGAGCAGGCAGCCGACGTTGTCTCCGGCACGACCCTCGTCGAGGATCTTGCGGAACATCTCGACGCCGGTGACCGTGGTCGTCGTGGTCTTCTCGTGGATGCCCACGATCTCGACCTCGTCGCCGGTGTTGACGATTCCCTGCTCGATGCGTCCGGTGGCGACAGTGCCGCGGCCGGTGATCGAGAAGATGTCCTCGATCGGCATCAGGAAAGGCTTGTCGAGCTCACGCTCGGGCTCCGGGATGTAGCTGTCCAGAGCGGCGCACCGAGCTCGACGATGCGAGCCTTCATGTCCTCGTCACCGTCGAGCGCCATGGTGGCCGAGCCCTTGACGATCGGAGTGTTCTCGCCGTCGAAGTCGTACTCGTTGAGCAGGTCGCGTACCTCTTCTTCGACCAGCTCGATCAGCTCGTCGTCGTCGACCTGGTCGACCTTGTTGAGGAAGACGACCACGTGCGGCACGTTGACCTGACGGGCGAGCAGGATGTGCTCGCGGGTCTGCGGCATGACGCCATCAGCGGCGGAGACCACCAGAATCGCGCCGTCCATCTGGGCGGCACCGGTGATCATGTTCTTGACGTAGTCGGCGTGGCCGGGGCAGTCGACGTGCGCGTAGTGGCGGTTCTCGGTCTCGTACTCGACGTGAGAGGTCGCGATCGTGATGCCGCGCTCCTTCTCTTCCGGGGCGTTGTCGATCTCGGCGAAGCTCTTGGCCTCGGTTTCGCCCTCTCCGGAAAGCGTGGTGGTGATCGCGGCCGTCAGCGTGGTCTTGCCATGGTCGACGTGACCGATGGTTCCGACGTTTACGTGCGGCTTGTCGCGTTCGAACTTCTCCTTGGACATCGCTCTCCTTGAACCTTTCTTTTCTTCTCTGGAATCTTGTTTCTGAAGACTAATCGTTTTTTGCGTCTGATCCTGCTGCTAATGCTTGTAAGTCGGGCTGCGAGGAGCCCCGCCGCGGGCGAACTTGGGAAATATAGCCCTTTGACCGACTGCGGGCTTCCTGCCTATGCCTCTGCCCCCGCCGGCGTACCGGAACGGTGGGCCGAGATCTCCTCGGCGATGCTCGACGGCACCTCTTCGTACTTGTCGAACTGCATCGTGTACGCGGCGCGGCCCTGGGTCGATGACCGCAGGTCGGTCGCGTAGCCGAACATCTCGCTCAGCGGTACGAAAGCCTGGACGGCGAGCGCGTTGCCGCGCTGCTCCTGCCCCTGGACCTTGCCACGGCGCCGGGAGAGGTCGCCGATCACGTCGCCGAGGTAGTCCTCGGGGGTGATCACCTCGACCGACATGACCGGCTCGAGCAGGGCCGGGCTGGCCTTGCGGGCACCTTCCTGCAGAGCCATCGAGCCGGCGATCTTGAAAGCCATTTCCGAAGAGTCGACGTCGTGGTAGGAGCCGTCGATCAACTCGACCTTGAGGTCGACCAGCGGGTAGCCGGCCTTGACCCCGTTCTCCAGCGCCTCGGTGATGCCCTGGCGCACCGCCGGGATGTACTCGGTCGGAATGACTCCGCCCTTGATCTTGCTCTCGAAGACGAAGCCGTCACCGGGAGCCGGCTCGATGTTGATCACCGCGTGGCCATACTGGCCGCGACCACCGGTCTGGCGGGCGAACTTGGCGTTGACCTTCTCGACCCGCTTGCGGATCGTCTCGCGGTAAGCCACCTGCGGCTTGCCGACGTTGGCCTCGACGTTGAACTCGCGGATCATCCGGTCGACCAGCACCTCGAGGTGCAGCTCGCCCATTCCGTGGATCAGGGTCTGGCCCGTCTCCTCGTCGGATTCGATCTTGAAGGTCGGATCCTCTTCGGAGAGGCGGGCCAGTGCGGTGCCCATCTTCTCCTGGTCCGACTTGGTCTTCGGCTCGATCGCAACCGCGATCACCGTGTCGGGGAAGTCCATGCTCTCGAGCTGGATCGGGGCATCGGGGGCCGACAGGGTGTCGCCGGTACCGGTCTGCTTGAGGCCGACGCCGGCGCAGATGTCGCCGGAGTAGACCCGGTCGATCTCTTCACGCGAGTTGGCGTGCATCATCAGCAGGCGGCCGATGCGCTCGGTCTTGCCGGTGGTCACGTTGAGCACGCGTCCGCCGGCTTCGAGGGTTCCGGAGTAAACCCGGAAGTAGGTCAGCTTGCCGACGTAGGGGTCGGACATCACCTTGAAGGCGAGGGCGGCGAAGGGGCCGGCGTCGTCGGCCGGCCGGTCGCCGTGCTCGCGCTCCTCTTCGCCCTTCTTCAGCGGCAGCATGCCTTCGACCGCGGGAACCTCCAGCGGTGACGGCAGCAGCGCGACGATGATGTCGAGCAGCGGCTGCACGCCCTTGTTCTTGAAGGACGAGCCACAGAGTACCGGGGTGACGGTGATCGCCAGGGTCGCGGCCTTGAGTGCGGCCATGATCCGCTCCTCGGAGATCTCTTCACCTTCGAGGTAGAGCTCCATCAGCTCGTCGTCCTGGTCGGCACATGCCTCGACCATCGCGGCGCGGTACTCCTCGGCCTGCTCCTGCATGTCCGCGGGAATGTCGACGACCTCGAGCTCCTGGCCCATGTCGTCCTTGTAGATCGTGGCCTTCATGGTCACCAGGTCGATGATCCCGGCGAACTCGCCTTCGGAACCGATCGGCAGCTGGATCGGCACGGCGTTGGCGCCGAGGCGCTCCTTGATCGTGCGGACCGACATGTAGAAGTCGGCACCGGTGCGGTCCATCTTGTTGATGTAGGCGATCCGCGGCACGGAGTACTTGTCGGCCTGGCGCCAGACGGTCTCGGACTGCGGCTCGACGCCGGCGACCGAGTCGAAGACGGCGACTGCTCCGTCGAGTACTCGCAGTGAGCGCTCGACCTCGACCGTGAAGTCGACGTGGCCGGGGGTATCGATGATGTTGATCCGGTGGCCGAGCCACTCGCAGGCGGTGGCGGCGGAGGTGATCGTGATTCCACGCTCCTGCTCCTGCTCCATCCAGTCCATGGTCGCGGCACCGTCGTGAACCTCACCGATCTTGTGCGAGCGGCCGGTGTAGTAGAGGATGCGCTCGGTCGTCGTCGTCTTACCGGCGTCGATGTGAGCCATGATCCCGATGTTGCGGGTTTTATCTAGGGGGAAATCGCGCGCCATAGTTTCTCTTTGCGTCTCGAAGTTTCGGTTGAGGGAATACCGGGCCGGGACCGGTCGTAAGCCAAAAAAAAGGCCCGCAGCCTGCGAGGCCTGCCCGAGCGACGTACGACTATACCAGAGCGACAGCCGAATATCTGGTGCCTTCTCTAGGCTGGCAGGCCCAGAGTCGCTCCCCGGGAGGAGCCAGCCAATGGATCCGAAAAAACCTAGCTCAGATTCACCGGAAGAGAGGGTCGAAGCCCTCGTCCGCGGCCGCGACGGTCGATCCGCCGGGGCGCAGGCCCCTGAAGCGGGCATGGAGCGGTCCGAACCCGATAGGAAAGCCAAGGGCGGGCACCGGGCGCCGCTGACCGAGAAGCAGCGAATCGAAGCAAGGCGCAAGCGACAGGAACAGCGCCGCCGACGCGGTACCGGCCGGGGTTCTGCCAGGCGCGGCAGCTCGAAGCCGGGCACCGCAGGCGCCGCGGGCGGCTCGGGCAACGCGCTCTCGCGTGGCGTTCGCGCCACGGGGACCGAGATCAGGCGGACGGCACTCTTTCTGGTCGGCGCCCTCGCCGCCGGCCTGGACCGGTTGGGCCCGGTCGGAACAGCGATCGGTTCGAGCACTGGCCGCTTTCCTCCGGGCCGCCGGTCGCACCTTCACCGGAGCGCGTCGCGCGACCGGCGTCCGGACTCAACCGAATCGGCAAGCTTCTTCTGGCGGCCGACCGGATCCTCACGCCAAGGTCGGCCATGATCGCCGTGGCCGGCGGCGGGGCTGTCTTCTCTGGTCATCTCCCAGTTCCTCGACTTCCGCGCGATCGAGATCGGCCAGGCTGAATACTTGACGGTCCTGGAGATCACCCGCGCACCGCGGCAGGACCTTATGACCCCTATCGACGCCCATTCAGTGCTGCTGCTCGTGGTCGGCCGGACTCGCCCTGGCCGGGATCGTCGCTTCGGCCCTGACCGCGCGTCGCCTGTTCGGTCTCCTGGTTGCCGGCTGCGGGCTGGCAGTGCTCGCCATCGCCCTGCTGGTTGACCTGCCCAAGGGCCTGGACGTCGAAGTGGCATCGATCAGCTTCGAGGGTGTCGCCGCGGTGATCCTGAGCCGGGTTCTGGCTCCAGCTCGCCGCCGGGACCGTGCTGACGGCTACCGGTTTCGGCCTGGCCGCCCTGGACCGCCGGCCCGCTGCGGCTCGGGCCCGCTCCCGCGCAGACCCGCCCGAGATTCCGGTGACGGTGGCTCGCAGCGCGACAGGCGCAGTCCAGCCACCGGAAGTCCCGCATGAGCACCGGAAGTCCCGCATGAGCATTGACAGGAACGGCAGGGGCGCGAAGCCGGTCGAGGCAAGTGCAGGCGCCGGGGACGGGGCCGACCAGCCGACGGCCAACCCGACCGCCCGCCTGGCGGCCGTCACGGTGCTGCTCGGCTGCCTGATCGTGCTGCTCTCCCAGATGGTCACAGGCTTCACCCTCGTGGACGAAACCGATTCAGTGATCGGCACCGTCACCCTTTTCGAGCACCACGGTGTCGCGACCTCGCTCTTCGCCCTTTTCGCGGCATTCGCTCTGGTCTTCGCCGTCGCCTCCGGCTCACGGCCGGCAGTTAGCGGCGTGGTGATCCTGGGCGTCGCGGTCCTGCTCGTCTTCCTGCTGGTCGACCTGCCCGACGTCGACTCGACCGGCATGTTCGATACCCCCGGTGCCGGAAACCTCGACGCCACCGGCAGAGCCTCCGCCGGCCTCTGGATGGAGATGGTCGGCGGGCTGGTCATCGTGCTCGGCGGCATCGCTCTGCTCCGCCTGAGCGCTACCCAGCTCCGTGCAATCGGCCCCGACCGGTCCGCCACCAATCCGAATGGAACCTGACCATTGAATATCCGACTCCTCGCTTCGCTCGCCCTGACCGCCCTCGTCCTGCCGCTCGGGCTCGCCGCCTGTTCGGGCGATGGCGACTCGAACTGGGATGGCGAGAGGATCAACCTCGGCTCGATCTTCTCGACCACCGGGGACGGTTCGGCTTTCGGCCCGCAGCAGCTCAAGGCAGCTCGGCTGGCGGTCGACCAGATCAACGCGGACGGTGGAGTGAACGGCGCCGAACTGACCCTGCAGCAGCGAAATGACGGAGCCGACCCCGCAGCGTCGGCCAGGGCGATGCGCGGCCTGATCGAAAACGACGACGTGCTGGCCGTGCTCGGCCCGACCTTCTCCAACTCGTCGGCCGAGGCCCACCCGGTGGCCAACGACCTGAAGACTCCGGTGCTGGCCGTTTCCAACACCGGCCCCGGAATCGTCGGCGACTGCCCCTACCCCTGCGAGTACATCTTCCGCAACTCGTTGGGAGAAGCCGAGGCGATCCCGGCCAACGTCAGGCAGTACGTCGCCGCAGAGAACCCCTCGGCAGTCGACATCATCTTCCCCGAGGACGACGCCTTCGGCGAAAGCTCCGCGGCGACGGCCAGGCGCGCTTTCAGGGCCGAAGGCGTCAGGATCGCCCAGGTTGTTCGTACTGGCTCTGCCGGGATCAGCAGTTCCGAGGGAGTCGGCGCCGACGGCAATCTCGCGGCACACCAGGGCATCATGATCACGGCCTCTTCGGGAGAAGCAGTCGTCGAGCTGATCCAGGGACTGCGAGAGATCTTCAGATTCAAAGGAAGAATCCTCGGCGGCAACGCCTTCAACTCGCGCTCTGCGGCCGAGGCTCTCGGACTGACCGGCAAGGGTGCCCAGAGCGCCGCCGCCTGGTACGCCGGCAACGACTCCGAGGAGAACCGTGACTTCATCGAGCAGTACCAGCAGGCCTACGGCCAGGAGCCCGACCAGTTCGCCGCCCAGGCATACACCGGAGTCGAACTGCTGGCCGAAGCAGCCGATGACGCCGACCTCACCTTCAACAGCATCCAGACCGACCGGGATCTGATGGTCGCCGCCCTCGAAAAGGTCCAGGCAGACACCCCGCTCGGAGAGTTCGCCTTCACCCGCGACCACGATGTGATCCAGCCGATCTGGATAGTCCAGATGAACGGAAAAGGCGGCTACGACCTTGTCAAGGAGATCCCCGCCGATACTCCCCCACCAGCCCCCGCCCGCTGACTCAAGCAGGCCCCCGGCGAAGCCGGGCCGGCAAGCATCAACCACCAACTCAGCGACCCTCGGCCGTAACGTCAACCAAACCCGAGCAGGCCCCCGGCAAAGCCGGGCCGGCGAGCGTCAACCACCAACTCAGCGACCCTCGGCCGCAACATCAACCCCAACCCGAGGTGGCAACGGCGAAGCCGGCCAACGAGCGTCCCGGCACCGCTCAGCGAGACTCGGCCGTAGCACCACGCAAGTGGTTGCCGGGGGCCGTCCAGGGCGTGGCTGGCAAGGAGTAAAGCGAGCCGGCGAAGCGATCGCACTTCGGTGCGTGAGCGAGCCGCGCGAGCGTCGACGCAGCCAGGCGCGCCCTGGTGGCTCCCGGGGGCCGCTTGCCCCCTCAGCAAACGAGAAAGCGCCCCGTCGGGGCGCTTTCGAAAGACGTAACTGCCCCGCAGCGGGGCGGCATCCCTACCAGCGGTAGTGGGCGAAAGCCTTGTTGGCCTGCGCCATGCGGAAGATGTCGTCCTTGCGCTTGTACGCATTTCCCTGCTGCTTGGTCGCGTCCATGATCTCGTTGGCGAGACGCTCGGACATCGAGTACTCGTTGCGGCTGCGGGCGAAGTCGACCAGCCAGCGGACGGCGAGTGTGCGGGCGCGGCGCGAGGGAACCTCGACCGGGACCTGGTAGGTGGCGCCACCGACGCGGCGGGAGCGGACTTCGAGGGCCGGGGTCAGCTGCTTGATCGCCTCTTCGAGGGTCTCGACCGGATCCTCGCCGGTGCGCTCGGCAACCAGGGCCAGTGCGTCATAAGTGATCTGCTCGGCGGTGGACTTCTTGCCGTGGCGCATCACCTTGTTGGTGATCTGCTGCACCAGGCGCGAGCGGTACTTGGTGTCGGCCTCAAGCGGCCGGATCGAAGCTGCGGATCGGCGTGCCATCAGGTTGCCTTGACGCCGTAACGGGAGCGGGCCTGCTTGCGGTCGGAAACACCGGCCGCGTCGAGGGTGCCTCGCACTACCTTGTAGCGCACACCCGGCAGATCCTTGACTCGACCGCCCCTGATCAGGACGACGGAGTGCTCCTGAAGATTGTGGCCCTCGCCCGGGATGTAGGCGGTGACTTCCATGCCGTGGGCAAGACGCACTCGGGCAATCTTGCGAAGGGCCGAGTTCGGCTTCTTCGGGGTTACCGTGGCAACACGCGTGCAGACGCCGCGACGCTGGGGAGCGGCGACCTTCTTCTTGTTGCCCTGTCCGGACTTGAGACCCGGAGTGGCAGTCTTCTTCTTGGGTCGCTTACGACCCTTGCGCACGAGTTGATTGGTATTAGGCACGGCGGGGGATACTACAGATATCGGGGAAGGACCGTTGTTTCGCGAGCCGGTCACCCGCCGGCCAGGCCAATCCGTACGATCAGGCCGTGGACGCGCTGCCGATACTTGCCGTCGACGTCGACGGCGTGATCAGCCTGTTCGGATTCGACACCCCTCCCCCGGCCGAGTCGGTCAGCTGGCAGCTGATCGACGGCACCCCGCATTGCATTTCGCTTGCGGCCGGGGAGAGGCTGAGCCGGCTGGCTCGCTCGTTCGAGCTGGTCTGGGCGACGGGATGGCAGGACCGGGCGAACGATCGTCTGGCCCAGGTGATCGGAGTCGGTCCGCTTCCGGTGGTCGAGTTCGAGCTGCCGCACGGCAACCCGGGCACCGGGAGTCACCCGGCGGGAAGCGCTTCGGGCGGTTCGGTGGCCGGTCACTGGAAGCTGGAGGCCCTGGGTCGCTTCGCCGGAGAGCGACCGATCGCCTGGATCGATGACTCGTTTGACCGGAGTTGCTTCGACTGGGCAGACCGGCGGGAGGCAGCGGGGCTGCCGACGCTGCTGGCCCCGACCGAGCCCGGGATCGGGATCGAGGAGGTCCATGTCGGGGCGCTGGAGGCATGGGCTGCCGGACTCGACGGGCGCAGCTGACCCGGACCGACAGCCGAAACGACGACGGCGTAAGGCCTGCCCGCATACGCAAGGTGCTTGCTGTCGGAGTTGCGCAGGCAGGTACAATTGGTCGGGTGCGCGAGTACTTCCCAATCTTCTTTCTGCTGGTAGTGCTCAAGGTGCCTGTTCTGGCGATGATCTACCTGGTCTTCTGGGCAGCCCGGCCGGTGAACGAAGCCGAGGCCGTAGACGAAGACGGTGGTGACGACGGCCGGCCGGTCAAGCGCCCCAGGACCCCACGGGGACCGCGCCGTGGGCCCCGTGGGCCCGGCGGCCTCACGATCCCCGTTCCACACGAGGGTCGTGTCCGCAGACCCTCGGGTCAGCCGGACAGGACGCGCCCGCGCGAACGGTCGATCTCACGCGACACCGAGCGGTAGTACCGGTCGAAGTCGACCTGAATCGTGTGGCGCTTCGAGTTGACGTAGCGCTTCTCCATCGCTGCCTGCTCGCGCGCGATGTCGCGCGCCATGGTCGCCCGGTCGGGAAGCTCGCCCTCGCCTGAGATCAGGTCCGCGACCCAGGCTGACTGGACTTCCGCCAGCGGCATGATCGCGCCGAGCGGCTGGATCAGGCCGATGAAGTAGAGATTGGGCTGGTCGACCGGGGCGACCCGCCGGTAAAGGTTGATCTGGTTGCCCTCGGTCGAGACCAGCGACTCGTCGAAGAACGGGAAGGTAATCCGGTACCCGGTGCAGTAGATCACCACGTCGATCTGCTCGCTGCTGCCATCGGCGAAAACGACGGTGTCGCCGTCGAAGTGGTCGATGTTCGGCTTGACCGCGATGTCACCGTGGCCGAGGCGCCCGACCAGCTCGGCAGAAACGGTCGGATGTGCGTGGAGTGGCTCGTGGTCCGGCTCGGGCAGGCCGTAGTCGGTCAGCCTGCCGACGGAAAGCTTCAGCATCGCCTTCATCACAGCGCTCTGCAGAGCCAGCGGCGCACGGGAGAACGGCCCCGAGGTCATCTTGTCGGTCGGCCCTCCGAGAAGGTACTTCGGAAGGATCCACGCGCCCCGGCGCATCGCCAGGAACGTCTTGTCGGCGATCCGCGAAGATTCGACCGAGATGTCGGTGGCCGAGTTGCCGATGCCCAGGACCAGGACTCGCTTGCCTTCGAAGATCTCCGGGGTCCGATAGTCGTGGGCGTGCATCTGGATTCCGGTAAAGGAGTCGGACCCGGGGAAGGCTGGCTCGGGCCAGCGAGCGTCCCAGTGGTGACCGTTGCAGACAATCAGGTCCGTGTACTCGCGAGTCTCCTCGGGACCGTCCCCATGGCTGACCGTGACGCTCCAGCCGCCGCCATCGCGGGGCAGCGCCCGTAGGACTTCGGTCCCGAACTCGATCCGGTCGCGCAGACCGAAGTGGTCGATGAAATCGTCGAAGTAGGCGGCGATCTCGAAATGATTCGGGTAGTCGGGGTAATCGACCGGCATCGGGAAGGCGCGGTACTCCATCATCTGCCGCGAGGTGTTGATGTGGAGCGACTCGTAGGCTGCAGACATTCCGTTGTCGTTCTCGTAGCGCCAGTTTCCGCCGACGGTAGAGCCCTTCTCGAAGCAGTCGAACTCGATACCGCGCTCGGCCAGGTTCTGACAGGCGGTGATGCCGGAAGAACCGGCGCCGATGACACATACGCGCGTTGAGTCGTGGTCCATCGCCGAATCGTAGCGATACCGGTCAGCTGACCGGTATGCGGAGCAGAGCGGGTTCAGCGGCGAACGGAAACGGAGCGCAGCACTGAGGCGGCGGTCGATCCGTCCGTGGAAAGCCGGTAGCGCACCTTGCCGCGGGGACCGGGACGCAGCCGCCGATCCAGCCGGAACGAAAAGTTGATCTTGCGCACACCGCCGGCCGGGATTCGGCTGACTTTTCGCGAGTCGGCGCCGAGCACGCGGATCCCGGAATTGGACGGTCCGGCGGAGACCCTCGCCGGTCCGGATGCGGCGTCGCCCCGGTTCAAGAGTCTGACCTTGACCGTGCTGACCCGGCCCGGCTTGAGGACGAGGCGCCGGGACGGAACCCGGAGCAGCAGGCGCGGGCGCGGGCCGACCAGCCGCTCAGCCAGGGCGGGATCGTTGGTGATCACGGCTCGGGCACCGACCGCGCCGGCCTGCTTCAGCCCGGCAGCGTCGTCGATCGTCCAGGGGGCGACCTTGAGTCCGGCCGCCTGAGCCCGGGCGACGTACTCACCGGTTACAGGCCACTCGGGCGATACCCAGTCGTAGCCGCCCTCGACCGCCCAGTCGAAACCGAACGTTTCGTTGAGAATGTTCGGGGTGAGCAGGGAGGTCTCGACCCCCGGCAGAAGCGTCGGAACGGAGGCCAGATTGGACGGGATGAAGTTCTGGATGATTACCTGCTGCTTCGAGACATCGGAGGCGGCGATCTGGGAGTAGACCGCAGGAGGAAAGCCGGGGTCTTCCCCGGTCAGGTTCTTGACCTCGATGTTCGCGCGTGCGCCGGTTTCTTCGAGCAGATCGAGCACGTCGGCCAGGGTCGGAATCGGACTCAGGCGGGGATCACCCGGCGCAAGGTTCTCCCGGGCATCGCCGATGCCGATGCGGTCGATACGGCAGGACGACAGTTCGGCCAGCGTGTGGGCGACGACGTCGCCTTCGCAGTCGGTGGTGCGACCGAGGCCGTCGTCATGCATGGCAACCGCGACCTCGTCAGAAGTTCGGGCAAGGTCCAGTTCAATCACCCAGCCGTGATCAGCCGCGTTCTGAAAGGCCGGCATGGAGTTCTCACCGAAGGCGGCGACACCCTCCGCGTTGGGACCGCCGCGATGCGCGTGGATCTGGAGGGCCGGCGCCGGCGCGGCAAGCAGCAAGCCGGCGAGCATCCAGACCACCGCCAGCGATCCAGCGAATGCGGTCCTCGCTGCCCCCATGGTTCCCCCCGTTGCCATCGGTGGCGAGGTTAAAGGAAAACGGCCCCCGACCCGGCCACTGACGCGAAGTGCTGCAGTTTGCCACGACTATTTCGTAGTGAACAACGACACTCGGAACGGTGTCCCAAAGCTGTGACGGCTGAGTCGCAGAATCGTTGCCGAACTCGCACATTCTTGAGCGTGACCCAGCCACGATCATCCGCATGGAAACCACGCCAAGCACCTTGGCCCCGGAGCAAACCAGCCCCGCACTGAGCCGTTCCGGGCTGAGACGTTCCGGGCTCAGGCAAGTTGCTCAGCAGATCTGCGTCGGGCAACACGGGGTGCTGTCTCGGCGACAGTTGCTCGAAGCCGGCATTCCCGGCTCGACGGTAGACAGCCGCCAGCGCAAGTTCCTGTTTCCGGTTTTCCGCGGCGTCTACGCGGTTGGAAGGCCCCAGGTCAGCCAGGAGGCGCTATGGATGGCCGGCGTTCTCGCGGGCGGAAACGGAGCGGCTCTCGGTGGAGCCAGTGCAGCAGCCGCCTGGGGGTTCATGAAAGCCCGTCCCACGGTGGAAGTCGTTCGCCTCGGACGGGCGCATACAGAACGCAACATGATCCACCTGGACAACGGGATTCAGTCGATCCCGCTTCGAATCAGGAGTACCCGCAACCTGCCCGATCGCGACGTCAGGGGCATCGGGCCGATCGCCACTATTTCGCCGGCCCGTGCCCTGCTCGATCTCGCCGGGTCACTCGTGCCCGGTGCCTGGGGTCATGCGTTCCTGGAAGCCGATCGGCTCGGTCTTCTCGACGACGGTGAGCTGGCCGACTGCGTGGGACGAGGACGCGGACACCCTGGCGCCGGGTTGCTGCGCTCCCGACTGGCCGACCGGATCCCCGACCTGGACCGAGCCAAATCGCTGCTCGAAGGGCTGATGCTCGAGGCCTGTCAGCGCGATAGCGTCGAGCCTCCCGAGGTGAACTCGGTCATCGGCGGGCACGAAGTCGACTGCGTCTGGCACGAACGGGGCCTGGCGGTGGAACTCGACAGTTACGGCTTTCACCGCGGTCAGGAGAAGTTCGAAAAAGACCTCAGGCGAAACAATCGCCTGCTGGCTGAAGGCTGGATCCTGCTTCGGTTCACGTGGCGCAGGGTCACCCGGGAGCCCGAGCAGGTGATCAACGAGGTCCGCGCCGCCCTGAATGGAGGCCGTCCGCCAAGGGAGGACCGAGTGTCGCACTTCTCCACGAAATAGTCGTGGCGATCGTCGGCACTACGTCCCGGCAGAAGTCCAGTTGGCGACTGAGGCGAAGTGCCGCAGTTTGCCACGACTATTTCGTGACGATCAGCAGCACTAGCCCTGGCGGGTGGTGGTTGGGACGGGCTGGTGGGTGTCTGGTCGGTGCGGGACGGGCTGGTCGGTGGCTGTGGGGCTGGTCGGTGCGGGACGGGCTGGTGGGTGGCTGTGGGGCTGGCCGGTGCGGTCGGGGCTGGTACGTGGCAGTGGGTCGGTCGGGGCTGGAGGGGTCGGTTAAACGAAAACGGCCCGCCGGTGGGCGGGCCGTTCTCATTCAATCGTTGGTGGCGCTCAGCTGCCGGAGTCGATGTCCCGGCTGATGCCTTCCAGCTCCTCGGCGAAGCCTTCGCCGAAGCTGTCCGCGTCAGAGGCTCCGTTGGAGCTGCTGCCGACTTCGGCGAACTCGTCTTCCTCAAGCAGGACGGTCTCCTCGGCGGGCACGAACGGCACGGCCGGCTCGACCGTGATCGAACGGTACCGCTTGAGTCCGGTGGCAGCCGGGATCAGCTTGCCGATGATGACGTTCTCCTTGAGCCCGACCAGACGGTCGCGCTTGCCTTCGAGAGCGGCGTCGGTCAGCACCTTGGTGGTCTCCTGGAAGGAGGCCGCCGAGAGGAATGACTTGGTCGCCAGCGACGCCTTGGTGATGCCGAGGATCCTCTCCTTCGACTTCGCCACGGTGCCACCGTCGGCCTTGACCTGCTTGTTGATCTTCTTGAGCTCGTGACGGTCCTCGAGCTGTCCGGGCAGAAGGTCCGTCGAACCCTTGGTCTCGACTTCGTCCTTCTTCATCATCTGGCGGACGATGATCTCGATGTGCTTGTCGTCGATCTCCACGCCCTGGGCGTTGTAGACCCTCTGGACCTCGGCGACGAGGTACTGCTCGATCGCCGTGCGGCCACGGATCGCCAGCACGTCGGCCGGGTACAGCGAGCCTTCGTTGAGCTGATCCCCGACCTCTACCGTTTCACCCTGCTTGACGTGCAGGCGGGTGCGCGGCGGGAAGGTGTAGGTCGTTTCTTCACCCTTCGAGTCGAGCACTGTGACGATCGCGTGCTTCTCGTTGTGGTCGACGCCGACCTTGCCGGCGACCTCTGAGAGGACGGCCAGACCCTTGGGCTTGCGGGCCTCGAACAGCTCGACCACGCGGGGCAGACCCTGGGTGATGTCCTGTCCGGCGACACCACCGGTGTGGAAGGTACGCATCGTCAGCTGGGTACCGGGCTCGCCGATCGACTGGGCGGCGACAGTGCCGACCGAGTCACCGATGGCGACCATGAATCCGGTCGCCGGGGCGACGCCGTAACAGGAGCGGCATACGCCGCGCTCGGCCTCGCACTTGAACGGTGAACGCACCGGAACGGTGACCTCGTGGTCGCCTTCGTAGGCGTCCTCGATCTCGGCCAGTTCAGGCTTTCCGATCAGCTGGTTGCGCTTCAGCAGCTCGCGACCACGCTTGGTCTCGAACTTCTTGCCGGCCAGCCTGCCGAGCAGGTTCTTGTTGATGTCACCCGACGGCCCGTAGACCGACATGTCGATGAACTCTTTGGTCTTGCAGTCCTCGGTACGCACAATCACGTCCTGGGCGACATCGACCAGGCGGCGGGTCAGGTAACCGGAGTCCGCGGTGCGGAGCGCCGTATCGGCCAGACCCTTCCTGGCGCCGTGGGTCGAGATGAAGTACTCGCCGACCGACAGGCCCTCGATGAAGTTGGACTTGATCGGACGCTCGATGATCTCGCCCTTCGGATTGGCCATCAGGCCTCGCATGCCCGCCAGCTGACGGATCTGCTTGAAGGAGCCACGGGCGCCGGAGTTGGCCATCATGAAGATCGGGTTGAGCTGATCGAGGTTGTCCTCCATCGCCTGTCCGACCTCTTCGGTGGCCTGGTTCCACTTGTCCGTGACCTGACGGTGCCGCTCTTCGGCTGTGTGCCAGCCCTCGTCGAACTCTGCCTGGATCTGGGCCGTCTCGGCGTCGAAGCGCTCAATGATCGCTTCCTTCTCCGGCGGCGGGACCACGTTGTTCTTCGAGACCGTGATGCCGGCCTTGGACGCGTAATGGAAACCGAGATCCTTGAAGGCGTCGAGCACCTGGGAGATCGTCGGCGCGCCGAACGAATCGACCAGCCATCCGACCATGTCATTGATGTCGCGCTTGCGCAGCGACTTGTTGACGTAGTCGTACATTTCCGGGTCGTAGTCGCTGTCCAGAGCCACCTCCAGCGCCCGCTCGATGCGGTCGTTGAAGATGATCCGCCCGACCGTGGTCAGGAAGTGCTCGTGGCCGGGACGGCGATACTCGGCGAAGTCATGCAGCCCGACCACGCCGTTCTCGTAGGCCAGTTCGGCCTCCTGAGCGGTGCGGAAGGGATGCGGTCGCTTCTCGAGCTTCGCCGGGTCCAGTTCCTCGACTTCGTCCTTGCAGTAGGTCAGGTAGTACAGACCCAGAACCATGTCCTGCGTCGGGGTCGCCAGCGGCGCTCCGTGTGCAGGGGACAGGATGTTGTTGGCCGACAGCATCAGCACTCTGGCTTCAGCCTGGGCCTCGGCCGACAGCGGTACGTGGACCGCCATCTGGTCGCCGTCGAAGTCGGCGTTGAACGCCGCGCAGACGAGCGGGTGGACCTGGATTGCCTTGCCTTCGACCAGCATCGGCTCGAAGGCCTGGATGCCGAGACGGTGAAGGGTCGGGGCGCGGTTGAGCAGCACGGGGTGCTCCTCGATCACTTCCTCGAGCACGTCCCAGACCTCGGGAACCATCGACTCGACCATCTTCTTGGCCGCCTTGATGTTCTGGACCGCCTTGCGCTCTACGAGCTGGGCCATGATGAACGGCTTGAACAGCTCGAGCGCCATCAGCTTCGGCAGACCGCACTGGTGCAGCTTCAGCGACGGGCCGGAAACGATGACCGAACGGCCGGAGTAGTCGACGCGCTTGCCGAGCAGGTTCTGGCGGAACCGGCCCTGCTTGCCCTTGAGCATGTCCGAGAGCGACTTCAGAGCGCGGTTGCCGGGCCCGGTGACGGGACGGCCACGACGGCCGTTGTCAAACAGGGCGTCAACCGACTCCTGGAGCATGCGCTTCTCGTTGTTGACGATGATCTCGGGGGCACCGAGGTCGAGCAGCCTCTTGAGACGGTTGTTCCGGTTGATCACGCGCCGGTACAGGTCGTTGAGGTCGGAGGTCGCGAAGCGGCCACCGTCGAGCTGGACCATCGGACGCAGCTCCGGCGGAATCACCGGGATGCAGTCGAGGATCATCCACTCGGGCTTGTTGTCGGACTTGAGGAAGGCAGACGCGACCTTGAGCCGCTTGACCGCACGGGCCTGCTTCTGGCCCTTGGCCGTGATGATCTGGTCTTCGAGTTCGGCACAGGTCGCCTCGAGATCGATCTGCTCGAGCAGGTCGCGCACCGCTTCGGCACCCATGCTGCCGCGGAAGTACTCGCCCCAGCCGAACGGAGAACCGAAACGGTCCTTGAGTTCGCGGAAGTCGGTCTCGTCGTTGATGACGTCCTTCGGCTTCATCGTCGTGAAGATCTTCCAGACCCGGTCGAGCCGGTCGATCGCTTCGTCGATGTAAGCCTCGGTGTCGTTGATCTCGGCTTCGAAGTCCTTGTTGAGCTCCTTGATCCGCTTGGCCTTTTCCTCGTCGCTCAGCTTGCGCAGCTGGGCGGCGGTCATGCCGAGCGAATCGGCCCACAGGTAGTCGTCATCGGAGAACTTGGTCTGCTCACCGGTCTCGAGGTACTTGACGCGGCGCTTGAGCGACTCGTCGAGCTGGTGGGTGGACTTGCTGCGCTCGGATTCGTACTCGGCCTGGACCGATTCGACTTCCTTCTCCAGCGCCGGCATGTCCTTGGCCCGGGCCTCGTCATCGACCCAGGTGACCATCGAAGCGGCGAAGTACAGAACCTTCTCCAGCTCCTTCGGCGCCATGTCGATCAGGTAGCCGATCCGCGAGGGAACGCCCTTGAAGAACCAGATGTGGGAGACCGGAGCAGCCAGGTCGACGTGAGCCATGCGCTCGCGGCGGACCTTGGACCTCGTCACTTCGACGCCGCAGCGCTCGCAGACGATTCCCTTGTACCGGACCCGCTTGTACTTGCCGCAGTAGCACTCCCAGTCCTTGGTCGGACCGAAGATGCGCTCGCAGAAGAGGCCGTCCTTTTCCGGCTTCAGCGTGCGGTAGTTGATCGTTTCCGGCTTGAGGACTTCGCCCCAGGACCAGGAACGGACCTTCTTCGACGAAGCGAGAGCGATCTCGATCGCGTCGAAGTTGTTGATGTCGATTACGTTGCTCACTCTGTCTTACCTGCTTCCTCGGCGTCACCGGCGTCATCGACGGCGGCATCACCTTCACTTGCCTCGGCCTCTACCGCTTCGTCCGCGGCTCCGTCACCGTTGCTGTCGGACTGGACCTCAGTCAGGTCCATGCCGAGGTCCTGGGCGGCCTGAAGCAGGTCGTCCTCTTCCTCGGCGAGCTCGCCGACGCCCTCTTCGGAGACCACGTTCGCGTCAAGCGAAAGCGCCTGCATCTCCTTGAGCAGCACCTTGAACGATTCCGGGATCGATGGTTCGGGGATGTTCTCGCCCTTGACGATCGCCTCGTATGCCTTGACCCTGCCGACGGTGTCGTCGGACTTGATCGTGAGCATCTCCTGCAGCGTGTAGGCGGCGCCATAGGCCTCGAGGGCCCAGACCTCCATCTCGCCGAAGCGCTGACCGCCGAACTGTGCCTTGCCGCCCAGCGGCTGCTGGGTGACGAGCGAGTACGGACCGGTCGAACGAGCGTGGATCTTGTCGTCGACCAGGTGGTGCAGCTTCAGGATGTACATGTAGCCGACCGTGACCTTGCCCTCATACGGCTCACCGGTGCGGCCGTTGTAGAGCTGGACCGAACCGGAACAGCGGGCACCCGGACGGGCGTCCATGTCGACCGCCATGTCAATGCCGCGATCGGCATGTTCCTTGGACCACTCGACCAGGGCTGTATCGACGTCCTCGACGGTCGCGCCGTCGAATACAGGAGTCGAGACGTAAACCCGATCACGGGTTTCTGCCTTGTTCTTGTAGGCCTCGCTGCCGTCGTCGTACCAGCCGTTTCCGGCGACCCAGCCGAGATGTGTCTCGAGGATCTGACCGATGTTCATACGGCTCGGAACGCCGAGCGGGTTGAGGATGACGTCGACGGGGGTACCGTCGGCCAGGTGAGGCATGTCCTCTTCCGGAACGATCTTCGAGATGACACCCTTGTTGCCGTGGCGTCCGGCGAGCTTGTCGCCCTCGGAGATCTTGCGCTTGGTCGCGACGTAGACGCGGACCAGGTCGTTGACTCCCGGGGCGAGATCGTCGCCGTCGTCGCGGCTGAAGGTGAGCACGTCGATGACGACTCCGCCTTCGCCGTGGGGAACCTTGAGCGAGGTGTCGCGGACTTCGCGTGCCTTCTCCTTGAAGATGGCGCGGATCAGCTTCTCCTCGGCAGTCAGCTCGGTCTCGCCCTTGGGCGTGACCTTTCCGACCAGCAGGTCACCGGAGACAACCTCGGCGCCGACACGGACAACGCCGCGCTCGTCGAGGTTGCGCAGGCTCTCTTCCGAGCGGTTCGGGATGTCCCGCGTGATCTCTTCGTCGCCCAGCTTGGTGTTGCGGGCATCGATCTCGTACTCCTCGATGTGAATCGAGGTGAGCTCGTCTTCCTTGACCAGGCGCTCGGAGAGAATGATCGCGTCCTCGAAGTTGTAGCCCTCCCAGGACATGAAGGCGACCATGCAGTTCTTGCCCAGAGCGATCTCGCCACCACCGGTGGAGGATCCGTCGGCCAGCACTTCGCCGGTCTTGACCTTCTGGCCCGGGTTGACGATCGGCCGCTGATGGATCAGCGTGCCCTGGTTCGAGCGCATGAACTTGAACAGCGGGTGACGATCGGTGCCGCCCTTGTGCTTGACCTCGATCACTTCGGCGTCCACGTAGGCGATCTCGCCATCGTGCTCGGCCAGGATCACGTCGCCGGTGTCAGCGGCGGCGCGACGCTCCATGCCGGTACCGACCAGCGGTGGATCAGGTCGCATCAGCGGAACGGCCTGACGCTGCATGTTCGAGCCCATCAGCGCGCGGTTGGCGTCGTCGTGCTCGAGGAACGGGATCAGTGCCGTCGCGACCGACCAGATCTGGGTCGGCGAGACGTCCATCAGGTCCACTTCCTCGGGGGTCGCGTTGACCCAGTCACCGTCGCCGGCGCGGCAGAAGATGCTCTCATCGGTGAGCTTCATCGTCTTCTGGTCGAAGGTGGCGGACGCCTGGGCGATCACCTGATCCTCTTCCTGGGTCGCGTCGAGATGGACGACTTCGTCAGTGATCACGCCCTTCTTGACGAGCCGGTACGGAGTCGTGACGAATCCGTGTTCGGAGATCTGGGCGTAGGACGAAAGCGATCCGATCAGGCCGATGTTCGGGCCTTCCGGGGTCTCGATCGGGCACATCCGGCCGTAATGGGTCGGGTGCACGTCGCGGACCTCGATCGGGGCGCGCTCGCGGGTCAGACCTCCGGCACCGAGCGCCGAAAGACGGCGGCGGTGGGTCAGGCCGGCCAGCGAGTTGTTCTGGTCCATGAACTGGGACAGCTGCGAGGAACCGAAGAACTCCTTCTGAGCGGCGACAACCGGACGAATGTTGATGATCGTCTGCGGGGTGATCGCATCCGAGTCCTCGGTGGTGAGGCGCTCGCGCACGACGCGCTCCATCCGGTACAGGCCGATCCGGAAGGCTTCCTGGATCAGCTCGCCGACGGTACGCAGGCGGCGGTTGCCGAAGTGCTCGTACTCGTCGAGGTGGTCGGAGACGTTCTCCCGCGGGTAGGTCAGCGCCTCTGCGGCGTAGTCCTTGATCGGGTTCTCTTCGTCGATCTCTTCCGGCATGCCGAGGATCTTCGGCAGGCTGACCAGCTCCCGGATCAGGGAGATGATGTCGTCGTGGGTCAGGACGCGGGTGTCGAGGTCGATGTCGAGACCGAGGCGGGCGTTCAGCTTGTAGCGGCCGACCCTGGTCAGGTCGTAGCGCTTGGCATCGAAGAACAGCTGCTCGAGCAGGGCCTTGGCGGCGTCCACCGACGGCGGCTCGCCCGGGCGCTGCTTCTTGAACAGCTCGATCAGGGCGCCTTCTTCGGTGCTGATCGCCTCGGTGTCGGCCAGGATGGTCTGCTGGATGTAGACCGAGTTGTCGAAGAGGTCGAGGATCTGCTCGTTGGACACGTAGCCCATGGAGCGCAGCAGAACGGTGATCGGAAGCTTGCGCTTGCGGTCGATCCGGACGTAGACCCGGCCCTTCTTGTCGATCTCGAGCTCGAGCCACGAACCACGGGCCGGCATCAGGTTGGCGGTGAAGACCTGCTTGGCGGCGTCCTTGGGGGCCATCACGTAGGCACCCGGTGAACGAACCAGCTGGGTGACGACGACACGCTCGGTGCCGTTGATCACGAAGGTTCCGCGTTCGGTCATCCACGGGAAATCACCCATGAACACTGTCTGCTCACGGATCTCGCCGGTCTCCCTGTTCTGGAAGGCGACGGTCACGTTCAGCGGACGCGAGAAGGTGAGATCCCGCTCGCGACACTCCTCGAGCGTGTGATTCGGATCATCGAACTCGAAATCGCCGAAGACGATCGCGAGATTTCCGGTGTAGTCCTCGATCGGCGATATGTCGTCGATCGTCTCCCTCAGCATGCCGTTCTTCGGATCGGTGAGATCCTCGAACGAGCGCCGCTGAATGTCGATCAGGTGGGGCGCTTCTAGAGGGGTTTCGAGTCGGGAAAAACTCCGGCGGGCAAACGGGGCATCGATAGGGCGTGCCAAGGTTGGCAACTCCTCAAAGGGTCAGAGATTCACGTGAATGGGCGCGGAAGCGGGTGAAACAGAGCGCAACTTCGCGCAACGATAAAAAATAGCACAGTCGGATTGCGGCGCAATCCTGGCCGTCAAAAGCGAAACGACGGGATGCGGCAGAAGTCTGCCGCACCCCGCTTCAAATGCTGCTTCTACTTGAGTTCGACGGTGGCGCCGGCCTCTTCGAGTTCGGCCTTGAGCTTCTCGCCCTCGTCCTTCTCGATGCCTTCCTTGACCGGCTTCGGGGCCTCGTCAACCAGGGCCTTGGCTTCCTTGAGGCCGAGTCCGGTCGCGGCACGCACGACCTTGATGACCGGGACCTTCTTCTCGCCGACCGCGGTCAGCACGACGTCAACCGTCGAGCTCTCCTCTTCGGCGGCTCCGCCGGCGTCGCCGCCACCGGCAGCCGGGGCCGCCGCTGCTACGGCAGTCGCCGATACGCCGAACTCTTCTTCGAGCGCCTTGATGCGCTCGGAGAGCTCGAGTACCGAGATGCCCTTGAGTTCTTCAATCCATTCTTCTGTGGTCGATGCCATTTGTTGCTCCTGTTCTTACTGGTTCAAGTTGTCTGCGTACGAAATCTGCGACGACCGCTACTCGGCCGACTCGCCTTCGGTGTCAGCCTCCGCCTCGGCGGGTGCCTCTTCCTCGGCTGCTGCTTCTGCGGCCGGCTCTTCGGCCGGAGCTTCCTCAGCTGCGGCCTCCTCGGCCGGTGCGTCTTCGGCGGCGGCTTCTGCGGCCGGCTCTTCAGCCGGAGCTTCCTCGGCGGCGGCTTCCTCGGCCGGAGCCTCTTCGGCTGCTGCCGGCTCTTCTGCCGGGGCTTCCTCGGCTGCCGGAGCCTCCTCGGCCGGAGCCTCGGCCGGGGCATTGCCTCCGACCAGACCCTGGTCGGCGACCTGCTGAAGCTGCTGAGCGAGTCCGGAGATCATCGAGCCGAGACCCCTTACCAGCGTCACGATCGGGCTGGCGACAACGCCGGCGAGCTGGGCGTTCAGGGTGTCGCGCGAAGGCAGCTTGGCGATCGCGGTGAACTGATCCTCGTCAAGCAGCGTCTCCCCCATGTAGCCGCCCTTGTAGGTGAGCACATTGTGGACCTTGTTGAACGAGGTGATCGCCTTGGCCGCCTGGGCGGTGTCGCCCTTGACGAAGGTCAGGGCGGTCGGGCCCTGGAGCACGTCGTCGAGGCCGGTGACGCCTGCCTTCTCGGCGGCGATCCGGGTGAGTCGGTTCTTGACCACGGTGAAGGACGCGTCGGCCTCGCGCAGGCCGGTGCGGAGCTCGGCGGCCTGAGCCACGGAGATCCCGCGATAGTCGATCGCGAAGACCGCTTCGGAGGCCTTGATCTCCTCGGCGATTTCTTCGATTACTGCTGCTTTTTCGTCACGGTTCATGTGCTTGCCTGACTTGTCTCAAGTGGGTGAAAACCGCCCGGGCAACAAAAAACCCGCTCGCAGGCGGGCGGAAGGATCGTCTCCTTCGGCTCCACCTAGCTCTGGCTTTACGGACTATCGCCCGACCAGCGGTCTATGGCAGGCGGACAACAATAGCGGCTGACCAGCGACAGCGCCGGCCGATCGCAGGCCACTCCCAGGTTTGCGCTTGACCTGCAGCGCATGTCCGTTATGATCTTGGTACAAGCCGGGTCGGTTGGGGTCTGGCGTTATCCCGTGAACTGCGGAGCGGCCAAGGGGGCTTCTGGTGGGAACGATTTCGCTACACAAGGCTAGTTCCGTTTGTCGTGCGGTGTTCGCGCTCTTGACGATGCTGGCTGTCGTAGCCCTTGCGGCAACGGTGGCTCCCGGCCATGCCGCCACAGCCTCCGGTGGCCCAGGGGTCAGGGTCAGCATCCAGACGAAGAGCCAGGCAGCCCTGCTGACCACGCAGAGGGTAAACCTGGAGATCAGGTCCCCAGCCGGAACCACCGTGAGGGTCAAAGCCGGGTTTCAGGGCAAGACCAATGGCTTCGGCAAGCGCCGTCTCAAGTTCAACCGGACGCGATCGAAGAAGGTTTCGCTCCTGCTCAACAGGCGGGGCAGGAAGGAACTGTCCACCTGCGGAGCCAAACCGATCACTGTCTCCGTCAGCTTCAAGCAGGACGGACGCAGACGGACAGAGGTCGCCCGCAAGCGGTTGGAGAAGAGTCCGCGGCAGTGCCCGGTCAGACCCCGGCCCCCTGTCGCCCGAGACGACAACCCCCTGACTGACGAAGGGACTGCCAGGTATGTCGAGGTGCTCGACAACGACGTGAGTCAGGACGGGAGTGAACTTTCGATCGTCTCGGTCGACGACTCCGCTACCACGGGCTCAGTCAAGATCGCCGGTTCGCGGGTCAGGTACGACCCGGCCGGGGCATTCGAGACTCTCGCGCAAGGGCAGACCGGCTCAGACAGCTTCGTCTACAAGGTCCAGGACGGCCGCGGCAAGACCGCGACCGCGACCGTCAGCGTCGAGATCGAGGGGCTGGACGATCCGAGTTCCATCACGGCAACCCCCGCTCTTTACCCCGACTACTCACCCGAAATCAGCGACTACGTCACTCGCTGCGATGGTGACCCAGTCGAACTGGAGGTCGACGCCGGTCCCGGGAATACGGTCGACATCGACGGGCAGGGAGCAACCGGAGGCGACTATACGACCGCTGTCGGCCTCAGCCAGAACCAGGGTTTCTCTTTCACCCGCTCGGCCGGGGCGAGGCAGGAGACCCACTACGTCAGGTGCCTGCCGGCGGGCTTTCCCCAGTGGACCTACGAAAAGTTCGGCGACGCCCAGCAGCAGTGGTACATGGTTGCCGTGGCGGGACTGAACATCGTATTCGACGGCAACGGGGTTCCAGTCTGGTGGTTCCGGAGCATTGCGGGGAGTGGTGACTTCAAACTGCTGGGCGACGGAACGCTGGCCTGGTCAACAGGCGCCTCCGAGAACGACAAGAGGTACGAGATCCGGTCACTCAACGGCGAGCTGCTGAACACCTTGCGAACCGTTGGCAACCAGCTTGATACCCACGACATCCAACTGCTGGCCAACGGCAATTATCTGGTCATGACCTACATGCCCCGCACCGGGCCGACCGACCTCACCCCATACGGGGGACCCGAAGACGCGGTGGTCCTGGACGCAGAACTCCAGGAGATCGAGCCCGACGGCTCACTCGTCTGGTCGTGGAACAGCCAGGATCACATCGGACTCGATCAGACCGGAATCTGGTGGCCCGGTGTCGTCGACGCCGGCGACAGCCGGGGGACCTACGACGTCGTACACATGAACTCGGCCGAGGTCACAGGCGGCTCGATCGTCGTCTCCATGCGCCACACGAACGCGATCTACAAGCTCGACCGGAATACGGGGGAGATCCTCTGGAAGATCGGCGGCACGAGCACACCCGAAAGCCTGACCGTGATCGGCGATCCGCTCAGTCCCAATCCGCTGGGAGGGCAGCACGACGCCAGGATCCTGCCGGATGGCACCCTGACCTTCCATGAAAACGGGCAGCTCTTCGACCGGCCGCCCAGGGCGGTCCGCTACGCGCTCGACGAAACGGCCGGTACCGCGACTCTGCTCGAGTCGATAGCCGACCCTGATGTGCCGGCGGCGACCTGTTGCGGGTCGGCGCGACGTTCGGCTTCGGGAAGCTGGGTGGCCGCCTGGGGAGGCCTCGGGACGACCGAGCATCCGGTGAGCGAATTCGACCCCAACGGAGTGAGAACGTTCAAGCTGAGCTTCCCGGGTCGCTTCACCTACCGGGCGCATCCCGTGCCGCCGGGCCAGATCGGCGCAGCTGAGATTCGCCTGGGCATGGAGACCCAGTACCCCCGGTAGAAGGCCGGCAGTTCGGTCTCAGGAAACGCCTTTCCCGCCCAGCACCGCCGTCGCGGTTCGCATGAGCAGCCTGAGGTCCTCGGCGAAGGTCCAGCCGATCACGTAGGTGTAGTCGAGCCTGAGCATGTCGTCGGCCGGAATGTCGCTGCGGCCCATGACCTGCCAGGGACCGGTCATCCCGGGTCGGACCCGTTCGCGAAGCTTGAACTCATCGACCACCAGGGGGGCTTCGTCGAGCGGCAGGGGTCTGGGGCCGACCAGACTCATGTCGCCGACCAGCACGTTCCAGAACTGGGGAATCTCGTCGATCGACCAGCGGCGCAGCCCTTTGCCGACCCTCGTGATCCTCGGATCGTCGTCCAGCTTGAACAATTCGCCGTGCCGAGGCCCCTCCGGGCGCTCGCGAAGTCCTCCCTCTTCGAATCGGCTCCGATCACCATAGTCCGCAGCTTGAGGACCTGGAAGGTCTCCGCCGTTCCGGCCGCACCGGGCCTGACGGAACAAGACCGGGCCGCTGGAGTCGAACCTGATCACCAGGGCCGAGATACCCAGAAGAGGCAGAGCGAGCAGGAGGAGCGTCGCCGAGAGCACCACGTCGAGGCCACGCTTCAGGGCCTTCGATACCGGTGGCTGAGTCGAAGGCTTCATGCTCATCACCGTCAGTCCTTCCAGATGCTGCGGAAATGCGCTCGAGTAAAGGGTCTCGGGACCACCGACGACGTGGTCGATCGCGATGCCTTCGTTCGCCAGCTTGCGGATCAGCGCCGACCTCGCGCTGAGGCTCTCGGAGGCCCCCACCACGACCGTGCGGTCGATCTCGCGCGATCTCAACTGATCGATCATCTCCTCTTCGCATGCGAAGCGGCTCGTCCGTCCGGATCCCCGAAGATGTAGATCGCCGGGTCGTCCGGATCGGGCTGGATGCGCGCGCCAATATCCAGACACCATTCCGGATGACGATCGATACGGCCCGCCAGCGCCGAGGCCTCGGCCATGTCACCGATCAGAGCGATCGAGCGGCGGTTCCAGCCCTGCCGACGGGTCCAGGATCGCGAAGCGGCCCGAAATAAGAGCATGGCGAAACCGGCGAAACCCACAAGAGAATCGGCCTGGTCATGTCGGTAACTCCGTCGCCGACGCAGCGGCCTGAAAACGACCAGAAGCCAGGCCCAGGCCGTGATCGCCACCAGCACCGAGCCGAACTCGTCGACCAGATCCTGGCCGATCCGGATAGTCGATCTGGTGGTAGAGGCCGGCGAAATAGGCCATGAGCAGCCAGACGGGAATCATGATCGCGACCGACTGGATGAAGACGGCGGAATCCTGGTTCCGGCCGAGCGCGTCGGCTGCCAGATACGCGGCAAGACAGGAGACAACAATCGCCAGCACATCGCAGACTGCCAACAGGCGATGGTAGATGTAGTCGGCCCGGGCGTTCCGGCGACTGTCTCGCGGCGCCCCAGGCCGGCCTTCCGGCACCGCGCCTACCTTCGGTGGTCGGGACTCCGGCCTGACAGTAGCCGGGCCGTAATCGCTCCGTTGTGACTGGACCTAGTTCTGCCTTCGACGAGCTTCGTCCGTTCCTTCTTGTTGCGGAATTCGGGGTTTCTTACCTCACGAATGTCTGATGGCCCTGTAAACCGGAAACGTCGCTGCAGTTGCGCCAGCTAGAGTCTCATCCGTCCTGGCGAAACGCGATCAGCTCAGAATGGGCGTGCGACGGACAACTACGAAACTCGCGTGCGCCTGAAGAAGAAGTCGGCTCTGGACGGCCGACCCGTCCCGCGAACAGGTGATCGCATGGACCCCACGCAGTCGAAAACCGGACCCGACCATCTGCCCGATAACTTCGTCGGCCAGGGGCTGGCCGCTGTAAAGCTCGACGAAGGAACACTCGATGAGCGCCTCGTCGACGCTTTTCAGAGTCTCTTCAGCACCCTTGAGCACCTCCAGCTCGAATCCCTGCACGTCGATCTTCAGCAGGCAGGGTCGAGCGAGTTCGCCTGGCAGCGCCTCATCCAGGGTCGTCACTCGCACTTCCACCTCATCGCTGACCGCCGTTCCGGGGAACTCGCTGACCTGGCGGCTTCCGATCGGCAGGAGGGAAGACGAGTCGTCTCTCGCCGAAACGTTCAAGCGCGCCCGTCCCGTCTCAGCGCCCGCGGCAGCGCCGACAACCTCGACCCGATCGCCCAGGACCCGGGCGATCCGCTCTCTCGGGCCGGGAAGAGGTTCGAAGCAGACGATGCGGGCGGAGGGAAAGCGCTCCGCAGCAAGCAGAGCGAACTGACCCCGCGAAGCACCCACGTCGATCACCATGCGAGTTCCCGGGTCGAGAGGAACGGCAAGGTGTTCCACCGAAGCCACGACGCCGTGCCGGGCTGCCGGCCAAAATGCCGGGTGGAGCGCCAGCCGAGCAGCCTTGGCAGCCTTTGGACGAAGCGCTCTGAACCGATCGCCTGGAACCAGACTCGACCGCCGTTTCGAATGATGCTGACTCACCGGTCCGGCCACGGCATCCAGCTTACCCGTTCAACCCGAGACCGAGGCCGGGATTGAGCGATGGTTGGGTGTAGCCTTCGGACCGATTCGACCTTTCATGGGAACCACGAGCGAAGAATCCAGGGGGATAGAGCGTCACACCCGGCGTGTCTTGCCCGAACATGCCGTTAGGAGGGTCGTTCGCAGGACCGGAGTCAGGCGCATCTACAAGCGCTATCAGCACTCCGGCTTGAAACCGGCCGACGTCTTTGTCGGTGCCTATCCGAAATCTGGCAGCACCTGGGTCCGTTTTGTCCTCGCCGACCTGATCCTCGGGCACGACTGTGGCTTCGGCGAGGTCGAAATGCTCATCCCACAGGTGGGATCCCACAGAAACGCCCCCCGGGTCCTCCGGGAAGGCGGGCGACTGATCAAGACGCACGAGCCCTACCGCCAGGTTTACCGGCGCGCGATCCTCGTGCTGAGGGACCCGCGGGACGTCGTACTTTCGTACCGGAGATTCCTGACCGGTTTCGGGCACGAATACCCGGATCTGAGCGCTTTTGTGAGGGACTTTTCCGACGGGCTGGTAGGCGGCTACGGATCCTGGCTCGAGCACACTTCCGGGTGGCTGGCCGCTCGCGAATCCGGCGCAGCCATTCATATCGTTCGTTACGAAGATCTCAAGCAGTCTGCGGTATCCGAGTTCGAGTCACTCGTGGATTCTCTCGATCTGGATTTCCCAGAATCCCGCGTTGCCGAGGCCGTAGCCCGGAACAGCGCGGAGAGAATGCGAGCCAAAGAGCCGCGGGAGCGAGAATTCTTCAATGAAAGAGGCTGGACGAACGAAATCAGCTTCGTCGGAAAAGCGGAGGCCGGTGGGTGGCGCGAGCAACTCACCGAGGAAGACCTGGAAGCCCTGAGGCCCTCGTCCGAGTTGTACGAGTCGATCGAGGGGAACCGGCCGGCGGCGGCGGCGGCCGGCATCTGATGCCTGGCTTCACAGACCTCGCCAGCCCGGTTCCGGCCCGGACGAGACGGGGCGAGTGACTTGCGGGTTCAACTCTGGAGCTGTCAGTACGACCCGGAGCCGCTCGGAATCGGTCCACTCGCGGGCGTCTGGGCCCGGGAGATGGTGTCGCTTGGGCACCAGATCGACGTGGTCGCCGCCCACCCGCATTACCCGGAGCCGCAATGGGGGAGCCGGTATCTGCCGTACCGCGAGTCGAGAGACGGGATACCAGTACTTCGCCTTCCGCTCAAGGTGGGTCGCCGTACCAGGCGGGAGAGGCTGACCCAGGAGATCAGCTTTCTGGCATCACTATTGGCCGCGGCCCCTTTCATACCGCGAGCCGACATCCGGGTGGTGGTCTCCCCCAGTTTTCCGAGCCTTCTGCCAGCCATGTTGACCGCCCGCCTGCGAAGAACGCCCTGGGTGATCTGGCTCCAGGACATCCTGCCCGATGGTGCGGCCTCTACCGGATATGTAGAGAGGAGCGGGTCCATCTATGGGGCTTCACGCAAGCTCGAGGACGCGGCCTACCGGTCCGCGGCGCACATCGTCGTGCTGTCGGAATCATTCCGCGAGAATCTCGTCTCCAAGGGAGTTCCTGGGTCCAAGGTTAGCCTCGCCTACAACCCCGCCACTTTTCCGGCGGAATCGATCTACCTGAAGTCCCGGACGGCCGGGGAGCCGCCGCGGATCCTGTGCATGGGCAACATCGGCAAGTCGCAGAACATCCCTGCGATCATCCAGGCCTTCGAATCGAACGAGCGCCTCAGCGCCATCAATGCGCGTCTGGTGATTGCCGGCTCAGGTGTGGCCGCGGCGGAGGCTCGCGCTGCGGTCACAACCGATCGAGTCGAGATGCCCGGGCTGTTGCTGGGGCAAGACCTCGTGAACGAACTCGCCGGTGCACATCTGGGGCTCGTCTCCCAGTCGTACGAAGGTGGGGAATTCAACGTGCCCTCGAAACTCATGAACTATCTGGCGGTAGGCCTGCCCGTGGTGGCCTCGGTTGCACCCGAAGGGGAGGTAGCCGCAATCCTCAGCAAGTCCGGAGCCGGCTGGATGACCGACCGGGTGGCGCCGGAGCGCTTCGCCGAGGTTGCCGCCGATGCAATTTCAGACCCCGAGGAACTCCTCCGGCGAAGTCACGCCGCGGTCAAATTCGCGCGAGCCAACCTCATGCCGTCGTCACTTGCGGCGAACTTCGAGGGCGTTCTCACCGAAATGACCCGAGCGGGCGGTTCAGCCGAAGACACGCACGCTGAAGTCCTTCGATCGGTTTCAGGGGAAATGTCAGCGACTGCCGCTGGCCGGCTCCGGTCCGACCAGCCGAGCCCGGGCCTGGCCCTTGTCGGGGTCACGTTGCCGGTCCTGATGCGTCTTCGAAAAGACACCGTTGGCGCCGGCCCTGCGGTGCCGACCGTCTGCCACCCGTCCCTGAACCTGTAGCTAACCTCCGGCCGCCGGCGCTCGCGGATCAGGAGTGCGTCCCCACACCCGCAGTCCCTTCTTCACGGCCCGTAGGCGACGAAAGGAAAGCGGAAGGCGCTGAGGATCGGCTTTCGACCGGTCCTGCTCAGTGCTGTCGCCGCGGAAATACAGGCCCGATTCGTAGGTCTCGCTGTAAGGAAGGCCCGGCTGCCTCGGCCAGTCCCGGAGGCTGAGCCAGAAGAACTTGCTCACCCCGGCCTTCCAGGCCTGGTGCATCGCCTCGGGGACCCATTTCTTGAGGATGCTCATCTTGACCCCGCCGGGGTCGGGCTTGTTCGAGTCCCAGCTGAACTCGGTCACCCAGAGCGGAATCGACTTCGAGACGGTTGCGATCCGGTTGGCGCTTGATCGCGGCCTTCAGGACTCGGCGGAACCTCGGGCAGGTCTCCAAGCGAGACATCGTCGACGTCCGAGGAGCTGTGGAAGGGCCCGCCCGGTCGTATACGGGTTGTTGGCCCAGATGTCGAATCGGGTCCGGAGCCGAACAGCCCGGGATCGTGCACCGGCTTCGCGGCCGCCCTTGAGGCAGAGCAACCGGCGCATGAAGTCCAGCGGTCCGAGTCCGCCCGGGCCGTCTGCAGCGGTGCGAGACCGCCGCCGACGATCCGGTTGCTCGGATCCACGGCCCGGATCCGCGCGGCGAAACCGTTGTTCAGCTTCGCTGTAGAGGCTCGGGCGAAACCTTCTTGCCGTTCTTGAACTGGGGCATGAAGAAGAGGAACAGATTGGGCTCGTTCCACGCCTGCCAGAAGCGCACCCGGGGAAGTGCCGGGAGATCGCCGCTGTAGCGCTTTGCAGCCGCCTCCGCGAAATCGGCAAACATGGCGGGATCGGGGTCGCAGATGCCCTCGACTTCGGACTGGCAGCGCTCGGCCCACTCGGGCGCGTGATAGATCGAGACCAGCACCTTCGAGGCCGGCATTGTCGGCGAACCTGATCGCATCGTCGAAAGGCTCCAGTTGTAGTTCGGGTCCTCGGGATCAGTCGGATCCCAGGATTCGCGGCTCGACCTCCGGTGCGATCGACCTCCAGAAGAGGATCACCCGCGTCATGCCCGGCGCCGGCGTGCGCGATCCGGTCGAAGGAAAGCTGTTCGGGAGCCGTCAGGTCCGGAGTCGTTATCGCCTGTTTCCAGCGGCCGCTGCGCCGTCGCCGGCGACGCGATCCCGATGACCAGGATCAAGAGCGACGTCGTGCCGCGAGTACGACCGAGACGAGGCTGCGGAGCGCGCGCATCTAGCCGGTATTCGGCTGCGGGCCATTGCGTCGGCTCGTCAGGACGACGGCCGCCACAAGACCCGCGATAAGGAGCAGCGCCAACGGGAAGAAAGCACCGAGTCCGGCTTCAGAACCCGCTGGTCGGCCGAAGACTTCCCTCCCGAGAGACCGGCCGCGTCTGCCTGCGACTGCCCCCGCGGGCCGCGCTGTCGGAAGTCGGGCGGCACCGGATACCGCCGGCCCCTCCGTCCCCGCCCGGAGACGCGCCTGACAACATCGGAAGCCGAAGTCTGTGCCTCGCCCGTTCCCGACGGGTGTCGGCCCCGGGCCCAGCCTCCGGGGCTGTCTTGCCGCCCGGCTGGGAGTCGATCGGTCCGGAGACTCACCCGCCGGCGTCGGAATCTGCTCTGTGTACTGGTCAACCACTGTAGGAGTAGCAACAGCTGGCGAGGCGAAAGTTGCGCTCAGCAGGAAGACGGCAGCGCCTGTGAGGAGCTTGCGAGAAAGCATTCGATCAGGATAGCGAACAGATACTGCCCCCATTCCCGTTTGAACGGACGGGCGTTCCCGCCCCGTGGAAACCGTTCGGCTACCGTTCAGCAGACGGGACCGGGAAGACAGTGACTCCCTGATCCAGCGAATCCGGAAACCGGAAATCCCGCAGTGAAGGGCGGCCCGGAAGGCTCGGAACACTTTTGGAGAGACCCAGAGAGCAGAATCGGACCAGCCGGGGCGAGCGAGGAACGGGGGCGGACCGAAGGTTCGGCAGCGTCGGTGCCATCGGTGCCAAAGCGACTGGTCCGACCGCGCAGACGCTGGCGGCATCACTTTTGGCGCAGACATTCATCGTGGTCAGCGGAATTGTGGCCGCCCGCGCGCTCGGAGTTGAAGGGCGCGGCACGCTCGCGCTTCTCTGGCTGCTTCCAGTCACGCTAGCTCTGTTGGGCGGCCTCGGAATACCCCAGGCGACCACCTTCTTCGTTGCGCGTGGGCCCGGAAGTTCCAGCCGGACGGTGCGCATGTCGGCCAATCTGACGCTGGTAATTGCGGGGGTGCTCTGCGTGCTCTACGGAGTCGGACTGGCGCTGGCAGGAAGCGGCGGAAAGTTCTCGGCCGTCGAGGGCCTGCTGAGCGTTTCGCTTCTTCCCTTTCTGCTTGCCCAGAATCTCGCGATCGCCACGCTGCTGGGTCTCAAACGCTATACGGCGTTCAACCTCGGGCGGTTGGCGCCAACCCTGGCCTACGCGCTCAGCACCCTGCTGCTCTTCATCTTCGGCCTCGCCACCCTGGGCACGATCCTTGCGGCCTGCGTCGGGTCCTGGGCACTCGGGTCGATGGTTACCTGGATTCTGGTCCGGCGGGGCGTCAAAGGCGCCGACGGCGCGCCCGGGGTGGACCGCTCTGAACTGGTCGGTTTCGGCCTCCGGGGCGTGATCGGGACGGTGTCGCCGGTCGACGACGTGCGGATCGACCAACTGTTCGTAGGTTTCCTGCTTGACCCACGCGCACTGGGCCTGTACGTCTCGGCTGTCGCTTTCACGAACCTGCCGCGATTCGTTGCCCAAAGCATAGGCTCGGTCAACTACCCTCGAATCGCCTCGGCGGGCGACGCTGTCGCTTCGTGGGTAGTCGCCAGGCGGGCCGCGGGTATCGGGGTGGCGGCCATCGCGATCACCGTCGCCGGCCTGATCGCGGCTATCCCTTTCCTGCTACCGCTGCTTTTTGGTGAGGAGTTCCAGGACGCGGTCGACATCGCGTATGTCCTGCTCCTGCGCCGCCTACTTCCTATCCATTCAGCGCCTGCTGTCGAACTCGCCAGAGGCCTGGGTCATCCCGGGTACGGCTCGATCACCGAACTCGTCAACCTCGCCGTGTTCCTTCTTGGCTGCTGGTTCTCTTCGCCTCCCCGGCCAGCACCATGGGTATCGCCAAAGCCGTACTGTTCGCGGGATTCTCGAGCGCCGTGGTGCTACTGTCGGTTCTGCTCTCGACTCCGGAGGAACGCAACTGTGGGAGGCTTCAGCCAGGTGAACGAAAATCCCCAGAGTGAGCACTACGGGGACGACTACGACTACCTGAAGGGTTCGCCGCACCTCCGACACCGGCACCTCTACGAGCATCTCACCGGTCGATCTCCGATGCGCTTGAACCGATGCGAGCAACCAATCCGGTCCCTGACGTTCTCGAAATCGGAGCCGGTGACGGATCGGTGAGCGACCGCCTGCTCTCCGTCGGATGTCCGGTCACCGCTACCGAGATGTCACCCAACTCAGTGGCGCGCATGGCATCGACGATTTCGCGCACCAACGAGCGCTTCCGCGCGATTCTGGACGAAACGGGGATCTCGACCGTGCTCGAAGGTGAGCGATTCGACCTGATCCGTCTTCGCTTCTGTGCTCCACCACATTCCCGACTACCTGGGGGCAGTACGGGACGCGGTCGACGACCACCTCCGCGTCGGCGGATCCCTCGTCTCGATTCAGGATCCGCTCTGGTACCCGCGCATGAATCCGAAGGACCTACGGATCTCCGAACACCTGCTTTCTTTCCTGGCGAGTCAGTCAGGGAAACCTCGCAAGGGGTCTGAAAACGCGGGTCCGTCGGGCCGTCTGGGGTGAGCGAAGTGGCACCGGGCGACGCAGTCGAGTACCACATGGTCCGCAACGGGGTCGACGAAGCCGCCCTGAGCGAAATGCTCGCGGGGCGCTTCGAGCGGTTCGGATCGAGCCGTACTGGTCGACTCAGGGGGTCACCCAGCAACGGATCGGAGAGCGACTCGGGCTGATCAACACCTTTGCGCTTTTCGCAACCGGAACACTCCGGGGAAGCCGCCCGACCGATGAGGCGAAACCGCGTGTACTTTGGGTCACGCCGACTCTGAGCAGCCGGTTCGGGGGCCCGACCACAACTACCGTCAACGGTCTGACTGCCGAGAGCCGGGCCGGGCTGCGCGCCGAAATCGCGACCACAGTTTCCCCGGAAGGCATCGAAGATTCAAGGCTGCGATCGAGCGCCTCCGCCGGGCCGGTGTCAACGAGAACCTGTTCCCGCGCTCCGAGTTCGCTCGCTCAGCGCCGAAACATGGGGAATCAGCCCGAGGCTGGCTGTCTGGCTGCTGCGAAACGTCCGGAGCTTCGATCTGATCCACCTTCAGTACGTGTGGTGCATGAGTTCGCTGGTCGCATGCGCCGCCGCCAGACTCGGCGGTGTGCCGGTAGTCGTCACGCCACATGAATCGCTGACTGACTACGACATCGAGGTCGCGTCGAGGAGCCGGTCGAAGCGACTGCTCAAGAGAGTGCTCAGGCGGTTCTACCTCCGATGTGTGGACAGAATCGTTTTCATGTCCGAGCTCGAAGAAAGAGACACCTTCGCCGGCGACCGAGAGACCACGCTGATTTCTCATGCCGTCTGTGAGTCCGCGGTCGACTTCGGCGCGCAGAAAGAGGATCACCGGATGATCCGCTGCAGTCGGGTTCCTCGGAAGGAACATCCCCAAGAAGGGAATCGACCGGCTGATCGAGACCCTCCCCCGCAGTCCGAACTCCGACTGGCGCCTGTTAATTGCGGGCCCCCCGGGCACCGGCGAGTTCATCGCCGCACAGAAAGAGTTGGTCACGACTTGGGAGTCGAACGGCACGTGACCTGGCTCGGCTTCCTGCCCGAGCGAGACGCGTTGTTCCGCCAGATGCGACGTTCTGGCGATGCCGTCGGCATACGAGGGCTTCGGAATGGTTGCTGCCGAGGCGATGAGCCGCGGACTGCCGGTGATCGTTCCACGGCGCAGCGGCGTGGCCGAAATCGTCGAGGATTACGGAGCCGGGATCGTGATCGAGGAACCGGTTGTCGATGCGCTGAGTGATGCGCTCAACCGGTTCGACTCGGAAAGAGAGAAGTGGCAGACCTACGGCAACAACGGCCAGCGGGCGGCGGAAGAACAGCTGACCTTCCGGTCATATTCCTCGGCGATCACGGACCTCTACCGGTCTCTGCTCTGACAGCCCTGCCGATCTCCCGGAGACGCCCGCCATCCCGCTGACGCGTTGCCATCGCAGACATGGCCAGGATCAGGGCTGCAGGAAGATAGAGGTACCGGTCAACGATCCCGTTTCCGATCATTCCCATGGTCAGAAGCAGAAACAGCGACACGGTTGCCGCCTTGGCCGTATTGCCCATCCCGCCGGGCACCCGGTCCCAGAGTCTGTATCCAGTCCGCAGGTAGCCGAGGACGATCAGCAGGTACCCGACCAGGGCCAGGACACCGCCCGAGAGCAGGAGCTGCACAGAAGATGTTGTGCGACGCCTCGATCCAGCGGTACCCATAACCCGGGACCGGGCGTTCGACGATGTACTTGATCGAGTCTTCGAGGTACTGTCGGCGCCTGAGGTCGCTCACCGCAGTCGAGCTGTCCCCACCGAAGCGGTCTATGGCAGATGGTGAACCGCTCGCGTCCTCTTCGGGTGGCGCTTCGGCCGCCATCACGATCTGGGGGGCTTCCACCTTGCTGGAGACCAGAAGCCTTGACTCGAGCCGGGCGGCCTGTCCACTCACAGCCCTGTCACGGAAGTAGTCGGCGGCTCTGGAAGAGGGCTTCACCGAGAGACCGAAAATTACGGCTGCGCAGACCGCGAGGCCGATTACGGTCACCGCGGCAACCCGGACAGAGTTAGAGCGAATCGCGTCGCGGACCTCTTTGCTCAGGACCAGAGTAAGAATCCCGGCAAGAATGACTCCAATGAGTCCCGCGCGGGCGCCGCTCAGCAGAACTCCGAGCAGGAAGAGCAGGAACACCGGGTAATAGAGGGCGATCCGCCGAAAACTCGTCATCCGGAACAGGACCATGGGAGTTGCCATCACGGTCGTGAGGCTGAGTGCGTTCGAGTGAACGGTCAGCCCGATGGACCTGGCGGGCTCGATCACGAAGAACCCGATCACCGAATCAATGTCATAGGTGAAGGCAAGTTGCAGGTCGGTCCCGATGTAGGCGTCGGACACTGCGAAAGCGCAGCTGAGGGAGACACCCGCCACCCAGGCCCCGGCGAGAATCCCGATCTCCTTCCATTCCCTGATGATCGTGGCGGCAACTACCGGAAGCACGGCCGCACCGACCAGGAGCTTCAGACTTTCGGTCAGGGAGGACTGGTTCAGCGTGTCCGGGAACGAAGCCTCCAGCCGGTCCACGTTGACGGCCGGCAGGACCTCGAGAATCAAGGCACTCAGCAGAATGAGTCCCGCGCCCAGCCAAAGCCACCTGGGCAGCGTGGGAAGCTCCATCCTGATGGCGACCAGCGCCACGGCTATGCCAAGTGCAAGCAGCAGCACCACATCGCCGTAGCTGAGGCTGCTGACCGGCCGCAGGGCATTGAGTGGCATCGCGAAGAAGGCCCCTGCCAGGATCCACTTTCCGAGCCAGGACAGGTCCGCATCGAGTCTGTTCCGGACGCCACCGGCAGAAGAGCCAGCCGGTCCGCTCAAAACCTCGCCAACCGAACTCAACAGAGCCTCCGCCCTGGTCTACAGCTCTGCTGGTCGTCAGATGGACTCATGCTGAACGCCGAGTCTATCCCGCACCAGAACAGACTCACTGGCGTCAGCGCAGTTCCTGGACAGCCTGCCGCAAGTAGTCCGAGCGGGGATTGAGTCGCAGCGCGCGCCTGAGCGCGCGCCGGGAACGGGAGGGTGGGCGCGCGGCCAAAGTCTCCGAGAGTACGAGCCAGTTTCGCCAGTTGACAGGTTCCAGATCGACCGCCTCCCGGGCGACACGAATGGCCTCCTGCCGCCGTCCAAGGAGATCGAGGACCTGTGCCTGCTGGACTCTCGGTGAGGCAGCCCAGGGCTGGAGCCCCGACGAACGCTCGGCGTCGGCAAGGGCTCCGTTCACGTCTCCATCGCCCACCATTTCCTGGCTTGAATTCAGGGCCTGAGTCCCTGCCAGAGGCACGGCGATGACGGCTATCGCCAGAACACAGCCGACCGCCATGGCTGCCCGAACCGCCCACCGGGTAACCTGCCGGCCCTGCTGCGCTCGATCTGCACCGGCGCGATCGCGCCCGGGCCCACCCCCGGTCACGACATCCGGCCCTAGCGCAGCGGCTGCGAGAGCAAAGAACGCAACCGGCAGCACCGTCAACTCCCATGCCCAGTCCACTCCGGCCGCCACGGCGAAGCCGACCATGCCAGCGGTGGCCGCGGCGAGCTGAGTTCTCCTTTCACTTGACATCGGGCTGGCGGAGAGCATGACGCCGTAGACAATCGGGCCGAATACGAGAAGCAGTATGAGGAGAAAGGCAGCCGGGCCTGATTCGGCGAGAAACTCGAGGTAGAGACTGTGAGCGTCACGAACGAACTGCTCTCCATCCCCGTTCCGGGCCCACCAGTACTCGAATGCTCCCGGACCTATACCGGTCAGCTTCTCCGAATCGGCGGCGTCAAGCGCTGACTTCCAGAGGAAGTACCGTTCGCTGCTGTTCACGCTTCCCAATCTGCTTACCGTGCCCTGCTCAACCGGCTGCTTGAATTCGGACCAACGGTTTGAAAAGAAACCGCTCGCGAGGCCGATTGTCAGCAGCAGCACTACTGTCGCGCCGAAGGCACCGCCGATCAGCCGGGTCACTTCGCGACGCACGGTGGGAATCCTCAAGGCGCCGCGCTCGATCAGACCCGTGACCAAAGCCTGGATAGCGGCCACAGTCAGAACTACTGCGAGGCTCATCCAGATCATCTCGGTACCCTGAGCAGCCGCCTGATCACCGGGGATCAGATCACGGACCTCCGGTCTCCGGTTGGCTGCCACAATCAGCACCGCCGACCCCACTGCCGGTGCAAGTGACCCGAGCATCAGGCGCAGCCTCTGTGGGAAGAGGAGAACGAGCGCCAACAGCGCAACCGCCGCAGAAGCGGTGCCCCCGCGTGAAGCCGTCAGGTAGGTCGCCAGGACTGTCAGGGGGAGCACGCCGGCCGCAATCGCCCGAACGAATCGATCGCGAGCCGACACGGCTCCCCACAGCAGCGGACCCATACCGATGGCCATCATCGCGGCGAGACCATTCCAGTACTCCAACGGATAGTTCAAACGGGCCCTCGGGTAGCCGGCCGGAAGGAGCTCACTGGAACCGAAGGGCAGCAAGCCGGGGTCGAAGCGATCGCCAAGGGCGATCACCGCCACGACTGCGACAGCCGCGCCGACGGCAGCGAGTGAGCGTCGCAGGCCGTGCCTTCCCTGGATCAACAGCATCAGCGTGAAGATTCCGAAAAGCGTGATCGTTCGGCTGAACTCGATCACGCTGCGTTCGACGCTCTCGGTCCAGGTGAGCGTTGCCAACGCGGTGATCGCGACCACGCCAGCGAACGAAGCGAGCATGCCCCAGCCGGGACGGGTCAACTTCGCAGACGGAAGCAGGCCGGCCGAAAGGCCGAGCAACAGGGCCCACCAGACGATTATCCCGACCTGGCTCCTGAGGACGATGTCGTAGCCACCCGCCTGTACCGCCAGAGTGAGGATGAGCAGGAATGGAATGCCGAAACCGACGACTGCCCCGATTGGCGAAGCCCCGTCTCCGGAAGGAGTTGTCGCGAAGGTCGCCGTTTCGTCCGGTGGGCGAAGGGCGCTGGAGCGCACGGGACGCAAAACAGACCCGCCTTCGGCGGTGCCCACCTCATCGATGGCACTCAGCGGAACATCCTCCTTCTCGCCACTTCTCCGGTTTCGCGGTTTGTCACCGTCGGTCCGAATCCAAGATACCGCTTCATCCGGTGGACGGCCGCCGATCGAGACAGCAGGCTACTGACTGGCCGATTCGCTCTGCCGGGCCTTGTTGCGGGCGCGGGCGAGTTCGTCGAGGGCGATGTACCAGTTGCCGTTCTCGCGGGCGAAGAGGACCTGGCCGGGCGGGTCCTGCTCGTACGTGACTATCGCTCCGTCGCCGTCGGTGACGACATCGGTGATGTCGAGCTCTGCCAGCGGCGAGTCAGGCGTCATGGCGCTGTCAGAGACCTTGATGCAGCCCTTGCGACCTCCGAAAGCGGCCTTGACCAAGGTCGGCTGGACCAGATCGCAGAAGGCTTCGACGTCGCTGTCGGCCGCGGCCTCTTCGATCTGGGACGTGACCTTCTCCAGGGCCAGACGGTCGTCGTTGGTGGCCGTGGCGATCGACTCGCTGTCGTCACCGCCGCAGCCGGCCAGCAGGCCGGTTGCGACGACCAGACCGATGGCTGCAAAGCCGCCGGCTACACGGGTCAGGCTGCGATGTGGCTTTGAAGGGAGTCGGCCTGACGGGCGGCGCATGGCGCGGTCGTCCGAAAACGGACCGGTCAGGCCGGGACGGACTCGGTGTCTTCGGCGGCTGCGGCCTGGTCGGCGGCTTCTGCGCCTTCCGGGAAGATGTCGCGCTCGGTCGCCTTTGAGGGGTCGACGTTGATGCCGGGGCCCATTGTCGTCGCGACCGAGATCGAGATGATGTAGCGGCCCTTGGTCGAAGCCGGCTTGGCCTTGCTGATCTCGTCCATGACCGCGGCGTAGTTCTCGAGCAGCTTCCGGGCGTCGAAGGAGGCCTTGCCGATCGCGAGGTGCACGATCGCCTGGCGATCGGTGCGGTACTCGATCTTGCCCGACTTGGACTCGGAAACCGCCTTCTCGACATCGTCGGTGACCGTTCCGACCTTCGGGTTCGGCATCTTTCCCGACGGGCCGAGCACACGACCGAGACGGCCGACGGTCGGCATCATGTCCGGTGTTGCGATGACGACGTCGAAATCGTCGAAACCTTCTTCGATCTTCGCAGCGAGGTCGTCGGCACCGACGATGTCGGCTCCGGCTGCCTCGGCGTCACGAGCCTTGTCGCCCTGGGCGAAGACGGCAACCTTGACGTCCTTGCCGAGACCGTTGGGCAGCGCCAGCGTGCCGCGCAGCTGCTCTTCGGCGTGGCGCACGTTGACGCCCAGGCGCACATGAAGCTCGACCGTCTCGTCGAAGCTCGCGGAAGCGGTCTCCTTGATCAGGCCGATCGCCTCGGCCGGCGGATAGACGCGATCGCGCTGAACCTTGCCGAACTGCTGGCGGAATCTCTTGCCGTGAGCCATGATTACTTGACCTCCACGCCCATCGAACGGGCCGTTCCCGCGATGATCTTCGAGGCCGCGTCGAGATCGTTTGCGTTCAGGTCGGGCATCTTGCGCTCGGCAATCTGCCTGACCTGGTCCTGAGTGATGGTGGCGACCTTGTTCACGTGGGGCTCGCCTGAGCCCTTCTTGATGTTGCAGGCTTCCTTGATCAGCACTGCCGCCGGCGGCGTCTTGGTGATGAAGGTGAAGCTGCGGTCTTCGAAAACGGTGATTTCAACCGGGATGATCGTGCCGGAGTCCTGCTGCGTCTGAGCGTTGAACGCCTTGCAGAAGTCCATGATGTTGACCCCGTGCTGGCCCAGCGCGGGGCCGACCGGCGGGGCCGGGTTTGCAGCCCCCGCGGGGATCTGCAGCTTGATGAGTGTCATTACTTTCTTAGCCATGGGCCTTCTTTTCGCTAGAGCTTCTTGACCTGTTCGTAGCCGACTTCGGAGGGGGTCTCCCGTCCGAAGATCGATACGAGCACCTTGAGCTTGGACTGGTCTTCGTTGATTTCGGCGATTTCGCCGGAGAAATCTGAAAGCGGTCCGCTGATGATCTTGACCGATTCGCCGATCTCGAACTGTGCCTGCGTGCGCGGCCGCTCGGCGGTCTCGCGGTGGAGCAGGCGGTCGACTTCGGGCTTGGTAAGCGGTACCGGGGTGTCACGCGGACCGACGAAGCCGGTCACGCCGGGAGTGTTCTTGACCAGGCCCCAGGCGTTGTCGGTCATCTCCATCTGGACCAGGACGTAGCCGGGCATGGTGCGCTTCTCGACCTGGATCTTCTGGCCGTCCTTGATCTCGGCCACCTGTTCGGTCGGCACGATCACCTGACGGACACGGTGGGCCTGACCCATCGTCTCGACGCGGTGCTCGAGGTTGTGCTTGACCTTGTTCTCGTGGCCGGAGTATGTGTTTATGACGTACCAGCGATACATGAAGTTCTTTCGGCTAGATGATTCTCTGGGCGATCCAGTTGGCAATGATGTCGGCCACGCCCAGGTAAAGGGCCGCGATGAAGACGAAGACGACCGTGACCGCGGTCGCCTGGATCAGCGTATCGCGGTCGGGCCACTGGACCCGCTTGAGCTCGGCGATACAGGAGGAGAGAAAGGCGATGACCCCACCGCGCTTGCGGGTGGTGGAGGCCGCCTGCTTCTGGCGCTTGGCCAGCTGCTGCTCTTCCTGACGCTTCTGTTCCGTCTTGCGACGCTTTTCTGATTCCTTCTGCTTGCGCTTCTCTTCCTTGGAGCTGATGCCTTTGGGCGCGTCCGGGGTTTCCAGATCCTCTTCGGGAGCGCCGGCGGCGATGCCCGCCTCGACCGCTTCAATCTCGGCGATATCGCCGGACTTCGGGACCTGGGTGTCGTGCTGGGCCTGTGATTCGAGTTCGCGCTTGGCGAGTTCCGCCTCTTCGCGCGCCTTCTTCTCAGCCTTGCGTTGTGCCCGGGACTTGGCCACTACCGCGTTTCCTTGTGGGCCTGGTGGTCCCCGCACCAACGACAGTACTTCCGGATCTCGATCCGGTCCGGGGTATTGCGCTTCGACTTATTCGTTTGGTAGTTGCGGCGCTTGCAGCTTTCACAGGCAAGTGTCACCGCGATCCGGACATCTCCGCGTGCCATATTTCCTCACTACTTCCGGCAGTGTCTCGACAAAATAAAAACCCCGGCCAAAGGCGAGGGCGACCGCGAAGAATAGCGGTTTCAGGCGCCGACCGGGTACTCGTGTCCGGTGAGGCTGCTAGGTCGTCGCTCAAGGCCTGCAAAGCGACGGGCCCGCCGGAGATTTCTCTCGCGACGGGCCCGGTCAAAAACCGCCGTACCGGCCGAAATCGGCCGGAAGGACTATTTCAAGAGCACAACATGACCCTTGAATTCACGCTTGGTGCTGCCATCCACGACGTAGGCCGCGCTGGCCTGGAACTTGATCTTCTTGCCCTTCTGGCCCTTCTTGGTCTTGAACTTGTGGCGCGTGGAGCCAGACTTGCCGGGGCCGATCGACTTGATCGTCCTGCAGACCTGGGCCTTGCCCTTGACCAGCTTC
>CAVORK010000006.1:0-67024 GCA_963698625.1 uncultured Solirubrobacterales bacterium | reverse complement strand
CTTTTTTTACCTGTACAGCCTGAAAGATGTTCAAGAACATTGTTCCAGCAAATATCAGCAGAACAGGATACAGTATGAAAAACCTTTGACGCAGGGTCCATGCCAGTATTGCTGCAATAGGAAAAGCCATTAGCCCGTACAGGTCAATGAAAGACCGCAGTCCGAAACTTCCGCCGTTCCACCACGACCACCACGATGCCAGGATATAAATACTTGCCACGAGGTAGATAAGGATGGGCCAGAACAAACCCCTGTTCTTCTTATACAGCAAATAAAAGCCTCCCAGGGCAATGAACATTACCGGCGTATATAAAAACCAGCCTTTGCGATAACTGAACAGCAAGTGATATATTTGCGGATTATCGAAAAAGAAGCTTTGCTCCTCTACCCCGTATGAATATAGCAATATGTTCCCCGAAACGTAATACCAGTAAAGAAATTGGGGGATCCATACCAGCAGGAACCCGGCTGCCATGATCAAAACAAGCCTATACTTCTTTAAATAAAAAATGATCCTGACGCCCAGGTCGCTGAATGTGGCCACACCCCAGAGCATCGGTAATAACAAAACCAGGACATGACTTGGCCTGATCAGGGTTATGAGTCCTGCCAGAGCCCCCATGAGAATTGCATATTTATTCCGGGTTTTTCCAGCCATTTCACTGTCAGGAAAACAAATATGGAGATCAGGGAAAAATTGTAAGCATGCGACATTGTGGGCTCTTCCGTTACATAATGGTAGAGGTTGGTGCCGAAAATGATGATGAGCAAGGTAATGGCCGTGACCACCTCGGAATAATACCTCAGGAGTACCTTTCTGAGAAGATATAGCCGATGGCAAAGTAGAACAGGCAACTGAGAATCAATGCAATTTTGTACGGCGGGGAAAATTCATTTCCGTCATATGAAGTCATTTGAATAATGCCATGGCAGGCCAGAAAGAAAGGGGCATATAAATACGACATCCCCATGGTGGTCATGATAGCGAGTTTCTTTTTCCGGTAACAATGGGCCAGTAATGCTCCCCCTCCTGACCCGGAGGCAGTTCCTTAATAAAACCCATGTCAAGGTCATGATAAATGAACACGGTGGGTAAGTAGGCGTAGTAATGGTTAATGTCCCAGGCAATGATCTTATACTTGTGGTCCCAGTTTTTATAAATTGATGTTGACCCCTGCGAGAACGGCAAGCGATATCCATATGATCACTATGGAAGGGAATTTCCCGAGGTAAGCGAAAGGTTTATTAAGGTATCTGTTCATCATAGGCAAGGCATTGCTTTAATCAGAACTCAATGATGTCAATGTCTTCCTCAACAGGATTTTTCTCCACCGGACTTGTATTTATCACAATCCAATTCGATCGACAACTCTTTCAGCGGATGTTCAAAGTCACCCTTGCTATATTCCAGCCCGGGGTCATCATAGACTTTTTTCATGTAGATTGCCCAGATGGGCAACGCCATATTGGCGCCCTGTCCCAATGTAAGGTTCGGAAATGAGCACTACGGTCTTCACATCCTACCCATACTCCTGTGGTCAGTTGGGGTACATGCCCATGAACCATCCATCCGATTGGTTATGGGTCGTCCCGGTTTTGCCTGCAATCGGGTTTTCAAGCCCATACGTTTAACTCAGCCGGATACCGGTTCCAGATTCCACAACACCTTTCATCAGTTCCAGCATGAGGTAGGCAGTTTCTTCACTCATGGCCTCGTTTCGTTCCGGCACAAAAGATTCGATCACATTGCCGTTTTTATCTTCTATCCGGGTGATAAACAATGGCTTCACATACATGCCCTTGCTGGCAAATGTATTCATGGCACCAACCATCTCATACAGGCTGAGGTCGCAGGAACCAAGCGCAATAGACGGAACCGGGTCAATGCTGCTTTTTACCCCCATATTCCTGGCCATCCTGATCACCGAGAGGGGAGAATACCGTCTCATGAGGAAAGCGGAGATCCAGTTGTTGGAGTTGGCCAGGGCCCACTTCAGGGTTACCATCTCCCCAACCCTGTCGGATGATGAATTCCTGGCGCCCAGATATCACCTGTCGGGAGGTCAACGGTATATTGTATGTTGGCGACTTCGTAACAGGGAGAAATTCCCCTCCTGCATGGCCAGAGTATACAGGAATGGCTTGAAAGTTGATCCAACCTGGCGGCGGCTCCGTGTAGCATGGTCATACTTGAAATAGAGGTAATCAATACCACCCACATAAGCCTTCACAGCTCCTGTATTTGGCTCGACCGACAGCAAACCGGCCTGCAGGATATGCTTGTAATACCGGATGGAATCCATGGGAGTCATGAAGGTGTCAATTTCACCATCCCATGTAAATACCTCATCTCCTGCGGTGTGTTGAAGACCAGTTCAATGGAATCTGTCGATGCCTGCGGCATTCATTTGCGGTATCTTTCAGATCGCCGCATCGACTGCTGCATGAGTTTTTCCACCTCTGCTTAACTACATCCTTTTCGAAAACGAAAGGGGCCCAGGTATAACCTTTCCAGTGCTGGTAAAAGCTTGGCTGCAGGTCTTTTCCCAGGTGTTCCTTCACCGCTTCTTCGGCATATTGCTGCATGCGGGAATCAATGGTAGTGTATATCCTCAGGCCATCTTTATACAGGTTATATGGTGTTCCGTCCGGACGGTAATGATGCTCACACCAGTCTTTCATCTCACTCCTCAGGTATTCCCTGAAATAACGGGCCATGCCGGCTGTATGGTCCTGCACGTTGAAGTTCGACATATCGATCGGGATCTCCGATACGGTATCATAAATGGAATCATTGATGAAATTGTATTTCAGCATCTGCCCCAGAACCAGGTTCCTCCTGTCGAATGCGCGCTCAGGATTCCGTATGGGACTGTACCAGGTAGGTGCATTGACCACCCCTACCAGCAATGCGTGACTCCTGCAGGTTGAGCGAGTCCACGGATTTGTTAAAGAAAGTACGTGCTGCTGATTTAATGCCATAGGCATGATGGCCGTACGATACCGTATTCAGGTACATGGCCATGATCTCTTCCTTGCTGTAATTCTTTTCCAGTTTTACAGCGGTGACCCATTCCTTCAGCTTTCGGACGATGAGCTGCCACTTGGCAGTTCCCCCCTTGGAAAGAGGTTTTTGGCCAATTGCTGTGTCAGCGTACTCCCTCCGCCTCGGTGGCTTCCTGTAACAAGCCCGTAAGCCACACGCCCGAGCGCCTTCACATCAACGCCGGCATGTTTGCGGAAGCGGATATCTTCCGTGGCAAGCAACGCCTCCACCAGGTGGGGCGGCAGGTCATTGAAATGTACATCCGATCGGTTTTCAATGTAATATGTGCCCAGGAGGTAACCATCCTCCGAATAGACTTCTGAAGCCAGGTTCCGCTCAGGGTTTTCGAGTTCTTCAAATGAGGGCATATATCCGAACCAGCCCTGGGCGATGCCAAAAAAGATGAAAAAAACAGCACCAGGCTGCTGAAATAGATGAGCCAGAACTTGATGATGAAACTGATCCGTATTCGTTTTTTTTCTGACATTAAGCCTGATTTTAGCTTTTTTGACTCCTTATGGCCTGTAGGCATCTACACTGAATCCAATATCCTCGATGCCCTGCAGTTTCTCCTCTCTCATACCCTGTTCGAGGTAAAAATAATATAAGCCGTTATTGGAAACCTCAGGGCCTGCTGAAGCATGATCTTATTTTCCTTGATGCTGCCTGACCCGGATCCCAGCCAGCGGCCGTCCTTGCCGGCCAGGATGCATTCGATCGTATCCCTGGTGATATGCCCGTTCGGGAAATAGGGTAGTCACGAAAAGGTAAAGGTTGCTGTATGGATAATCATTGTTGTTCCTGATGTTGATGTAAAAGTTGTTCACGGCAAGACTATCCTCGATGTTCACCTCGTATTGCAAGATGGAATCCCTGTGCCAGCCGGCCTCATCAATGGTGATGTATTCATGGTAAACTATCCCACTCGCAGGAAGCCAGGCTCACCGATAAAAAGATGATAATTAAGCAGATAACCCTTAGCTTTCTCATATTGATCCAGGCATTCAAATTAATAAGGGAAAAATCCATGAAATATTGTGTTTTTAATCAAACCTTTTCAGGTCGTCCTGATCAGCGGCATTTTCAAATTCAACTTTTTGTTCCTTGACAAAAGCAAAATCTTCCAGTTTTTCGGGCAGGACACCCTTTTCATTCTTCCGGATGATGCTTTTTACCTTATCCACCGGGATGGCCATGATATCGGACCTTTCATCGGCGTAGGAGTACCACATCAGTTTTTTAAAAACATCGTTCTTGATGATGAATGGCATCCCCCTTTTTGGTTTTGAGGACGATCTTGCTGCTCGGAAATTCCTTAAGGGCATCCTCGTACATGGCATTCTCAAAGTTCAGGCAGCATTTTAGTTTTCCGCACTGCCCTGCCAGCTTTTGCGGGTTCAGCGACAGTTGCTGCAGGCGTGCACTGCTGGTGCTGACCGATTTGAATCGCGACATCCATGTGGAACAGCACAATTCACGGCCACATGAACCTATCCCTCCCAGCCGGCTGGCTTCCTGCCTTACACCGATCTGGCGCATCTCTATCCTGACCTTGAACTCATCGGCAAGCAGCTTGATCAGCTCACGGAAATCAACACGTTCCTCGGCGGTATAATAAAAGGTGGCCTTGGTGCTGTCGCCCTGGTATTCAACATCATTGATCTTCATCTCCAGCTTCAGGCTCCCGGCAATTTCACGGGTTTTAAATTTTGTTTGCTCTTCCTTGTCGACAGCGCCGACCCATTTTTCGATATCCGACACCCTGGCCTGGCGGTAAACCTTTTTCATGTCCTCAGCATCAGGATCGGCCTTCTTCTTTTTCATTTGCAGCCTGGCTGCTTCACCGGTGAGGGATACGATACCGATATCATGGCCCGGAGAGCCTTCAACAGCAATAATGTCGCCGGTTTCCAGTTCCATATCAGGCGGTGCATTGAAAAATTCCAGCCTGCTGTTCTTAAACCTGACCTCAACTGCGGTAAAAGGGCTCCCGGTGGAGGCATCCAGGAAAGCGCGGCGATCGCGATCGTGGCGCCGACCTGGAGTGTCGCCCGGGTCAGGTCGAACTTCGCCAGGGCCGGGGTGGTCAGCGCGATGATCGGCAGCTGCCACAGGTAGATCCCGTATGAGCGCACCCCGATCCACTTGAGCGGACCCCAGCCGATGATCGGGCCGAGCCGGCTGGCCGGGTGGGCCAGGGCGGCGATCAATACCACCGTGGCCAGCGAGAGGATGACCAGCCCGCCGCGGTAGATGAAGGGCGAGTACTCGTCGGTGGTGAAGATCAGCAGGGCGATTACAACGAGGGCGATGACGCCGCTGATGTCGAGTACCCGGCGGGCCTGGGCGGAAACCGTCGCGCCGAGGCGCTGGCTCGGCCAGACCATCGCGAGGGCTGCACCGAACATGAGGCCGAAAGCGCGGGTGTCGGTGCCTTCGTAGGCCCTGGTGGAGTCGGCCCCGGGGGCATAGAGCGCCGCCATCAGGCCGATCGATATCGCCGCCAGAATCAGGGTCGCGATTGCCACTCGTGGCCTGCAGTCGGCGACGCTCGCCACTGCGCAGGCCGCGGCTGTTTCTCGGCCGCAGCAGCGTGACCATCAGCAGCAGCAGGCCGGGCCAGATTATGTAGAACTGCTCTTCGACCCCGAGCGACCAGAGGTGGCCGAGCGGCGAGGGCGGTCCGAACTGTTCGAAGTACGAGACGTCCTGAAAGATGAACCACCAGTTGCTGATGAAGAAGGCCGAGGCGATCGCTTCCCCTCTCAACCGGTCGAGCTGGCCCGGGTCGCCGAGCGTCACCCAGGCGACGACCACGACCAGCATGACGAACAGGGCCGGCAGCAGGCGCCGGGCGCGGGCCAGCCAGAACTCACCGAGGCTGAGCCGTCTGCTCGACCAGCGCTCGAGCAGGATGTCGGTGATCAGGTAGCCGGAGAGGGTGAAGAAGACGGCGACCCCGAGCAGGCCGCCCGAGGCCCAGCCGAAGTCGAGGTGGTAGGCGATCACCGCCAGCACAGCGATTGCGCGCAGGCCGTCGAGTCCCGGCATGTAGCGCTGTTTGCTGCGGCCTATCGGTTCGGGCATCGCAGGATTATCCGGCCCGAGGGCGCTGATAGACGGAGCAAATCAACCTTCCGTACTGCCGATTGAGAATGGCCGGCGACCAGCGCCGACCGGTACTCAGTTTACGAGTCACGGTCGGCTGCTGTCCCCTGGTCAAAGGAAACCTTTGGCGCGCCGCTGACCGGGACTTGTCGCGGACCGGCGGAAGCAGCCGTCCTCGTTCCGCGTATCAGCCGACTTCGGACAGGTCGATCTCCCGCTTGAGGATCTTGCCGGTCGGGCCTTTGGGCAGCTCGTCAAGCACGATTACGTGGCGCGGATACTTGTAGGCGGCTACCTGCTCTTTGGCGTATGCCTGGATCTCGTCGCTGGAAGCCGTCTGTCCCTCCTTGAAGGAGACGATCGCGACGATCTCCTCGCCGAGGTCGTCGTGGGGGATTCCCATGACCGCCGCTTCGGCCACGGCCGGGATCTCGTAGAGCACCTCTTCGATCTCGCGCGGGTAGACGTTGTAGCCGCCGCGGATGATCATCTCCTTCTTGCGGTCGACGATCTTGTAATAGCCGTCGTCGTCGACGGTCGCCATGTCACCGGAGGCGAACCAGCCCTCCGGGTCGATCGCCTTGGCGGTGGCCTCGGGCATGTTCCAGTAGCCCTTCATCACGTTCGGACCCTTGATCTGGACCTCGCCGACATCACCGACGCCGAGCACCTTGCCCTCCTCGTCGACGATGCGCATCTCGACCCCGTCGATCGGGGTGCCGATCGTTCCCGGCTTGCGCTCCTGGTCGAGCCGGCCAAAGGAGGCCACCGGTGACGTCTCGGAAAGGCCATAACCCTCGATCACCGGCGAGCCGAACTCCTTCTCGAAGGCGGTCAGGATCTCCATCGGCAGGGCGGCGCCACCGGAGACGCAGAGCCGCAGCGAGCTGACGTCGAAATCGTTGCGGTCGGGAGCGTGGAGAAGCGCCGCGTACATGGTCGGCACCCCCATGAAGATCGAGACCTCGTCGCGCTGGATGATCTCGAGCGCCTTCTGCGGGTCGAAGCGCGGCAGCAGGGTGATCTCCCCGCCGACAGCGACCGCGACGTTCATGCAGGCGGTCTGGCCGAAGATGTGAAAGAGCGGCAGGCCGCCGAAGATCACGTCCCGCTCGCTCGGCTCGAACAGCCCGAGGCAGGCGTCGACGTTGGTGCCGAGGTTGCTGTGGGTGAGCTCTGCCCCCTTGGGCTGGCCGGTAGTGCCGGAGGTGTAGAGCACGACTGCGGTGTCGTCGGGCTCGACGGTGGCGACCTCTTCGATCGGATCCGCGGCGGCCACCAGTTCACCGATCTTCGTGGGCTCCACCGAGAGCACCTCGACGCCGACTTCGGCACCCGCCTCTTCAGCTTCGCCGGCGAAGTCATGCCAGGCCAGGATCAGCTTCGCGCCGGAGTCACTGATGTAGTGCTTGATCTCCCGTGCGGTGAGCAGCACGTTCATCGGCACGACGATCGCGCCCAGCCGCAGCGCGCCGTAGTAGACCATCGGGAAATGGGGGACGTTCGGCAGCATCACCCCGACCCGGTCACCCCGGCCGACGCCCTTGCTCGCCAGCAGTCCGGCGACACGCTGGCTGACCTGCTCCATCGCGCTGTAGGGCACCGCGATGTCGTCCAGGCGGATCGCGATCCGGTCGGGATACTTCGCGGCGGACTCGGCCAGCCGGTTTGCGAGATTCGGGTTCAAAGCAGTGCCTCTCCTCGTTGCGGTTGCGGCGCCCATGCTAGCCGCCGCGTCCGCCGGTCTCCTCTGGGACACTTGCCGCCATGGACTTCGAAGGCAAAGTGGCGCTGGTGACCGGGGGAGCAAACGGACTGGGGCGGGCGACCGCCGTCAGGCTCGCAGCGGCCGGGGCCAGGGTGGTGCTGGCCGATATCGAGGCCGAACCCGGTCGCGCTGCGGCCGATGAGGTCGGAGGGATCTTCGTCGAGACCGACGTGACCGTGCCCGAGTCAAGCGTGGCGGCAGTCGATGCCGCCGTCGCGGAGTACGGCGGCCTTGACTTCGCCTTCCTCAACGCGGGGGTGGCCACAGGCTGCGGTCTGGTCGAGAGCTTCGACCTCGAGCTCTACCGGCGGGCCATGGGGGTCAACCTCGATGGCGTGGTATTCGGCCTGAACGCCGTAGTTCCGGCGATGCGCGAACGCGGCGGCGGCTCGATCGTCGCGACCTCGTCGCTGGCCGGTCTCGCGCCGGTGCCGTTCGACCCGATCTACGCGGCCAACAAACACGCCGTGGTCGGACTGGCCCGGTCGATGGGCCCGGTGCTTGAGCTGGAGGGCATCCGCTTCAACGCGATTTGCCCCGGCTTCGCAGACACCCGCATCATCGAGCCGATCCGCGACGGGCTCAGCGAGGGCGGAGTTCCGGTGATCCCGGTTGAGTCTGTGGTCGACGGGGTGGTCGGCCTGCTGGGCAGCGAAGCGAGCGGCGAGTGCCACTTCGTCCAGGCCGGAATGGAAGCCCAGGAATTCCGCTTTCGCAACGTGCCCGGCCCCCGCTAGTTCGGGGAAGGCGGAGCTCAGGTGGCCCGGTCCTTGTCGGACCGAGCCCCCGAGTTCCCTCCCTTTCCCCACCATGCCCTCTAATCCAAGGGGACATTCGGCGGCTTTCACGGGCCTGACACCGTTCCGGCCGCCTGTCTTCACTGTCATAACCCGATAAGAAACGAAGAGTTGCGCTATCTATGAACAGATCGTTTTCCCGGCTCGCCGGGGGAGAGCTTCTGCTCGTTCAGCCTCGTGTAGACAGGGGCACCAACCCCCGAAGCATCCGGGGGTCGCCGACGGTTTGAAAAGCGGGAGGGCTCAGGATAGTATGTACATAATCATGGAGAAAAAAAGCGCCACAAAAGAGCTGCTGGCGGACTCGGCCGTTGGTTCCGAGGTGGGAATACGCGATCTCCGGGACAACCTCAGCCGACATCTTGAATCAGTCAAGGAAGGCGGAGAGATCACCGTCACGGAGCACGGAAGGCCGGTCGCCAGGATCATTTCGTATGTGGAGCCGACCAGGTTCGAGCAGATGGTCGCCGATGGCCGGATTACCCTGCCGAGCAAGCCCAAGGGACCCGCGCCAGAACCGATCCCGAACTCCGGCAAACCTTTGAGTGAAATAGTGATCGAGATGCGTCGTTGAAGGTCTACTTCGATACCTCGGCCTTTGTGCCGATGCTCGCCGATGAACCTTCAAAGAATGCTGCCGCGGAGATCTGGAACAAGGCGGACCAGGCTGTCGCTACCCGCCTACTCTTCGTTGAGGCGAAATCGGCTATCGCCAGAAAAGGACGGGGCGACGTGGGCGTCCTCTTTTCGGAGATGTGGGAACAGTTCGCGATCATTGAACTCGACGAAAACCTGATGACGATGGCGGGCGCCGCCGCGACCGAGTTCGGCCTGCGTGGCTTCGACGCGGTCCACTGCGCCGCCGGTGCCTCGCTCGGAACCGAGTCAGTCGTGCTGGCCAGCGCCGACCGCAGACTTCTGGCGGCCTGGCAGGCGCTTGGCTGTGCGACCTTCGATCCGAACCTGAACTGACCGCTCCGGACAGCCGGCCTCAGGGAAGCGGGATCTTCTTGCCGGGATTGAGCAGGAGTTTCGGGTCGAAGACGCGCTTGATACCGGCCTGGAGTGCGACCGCCTTCGAGCCGAGGGCCTGCTCGACGTGGCCGGTCTTCAGGCTGCCGATTCCGTGCTCGCCACTGATCGATCCGCCCAGCTCGATTGCCAGCTCGAACAGTTCGTCGGAGGCGGCACGGCCGCGTTCCATCTGCCCGGGGTCAGCCAGGTCGACCAGGAAGGTCGAATGGAGGTTGCCGTCGCCGGCGTGGCCCCAGGAGCAGGCCTCCAGGTCGTGGCGTTTGCCGATCTTCACGGTGCGGCGGACAGCCTCGGCCAGACGTTCGACCGGCACCACGATGTCTTCGGAGATCTTGCCGCCCCGCTGCGTCGCCACCGCGTAGGAGACCCCGTCGCGCCAGGACCACAGAGCTTCCGCTTCGGAGCGTCCGGTGACGGTCAGTTGCGCGGCCGCGCCTTCCGCCATCGCTTCGTCCAGTTCGGCAAGCACTCGCTCGACTTCCGTCGGCGACCCGTCGGCTTCGGCCAGAACCATGAAGCCAGGCGAGTCGGGGGCGTTGAAGGGGAAGGAGCCGATACTCGCTGCCAGCGTTCCCCGGTCGAGGAACTCGAGTGCGGTCGGCTGGATGCCCGCCTGAAGAACAGCCTCGACCGCGTCGCAGCCGGATGCCGTCTTCGCATAGAAGCCGATTGCGATTCCACGGGCCTCGGGCGCAGGAACCAGGCGCAGCCAGGCGGCTGTGACTATGCCGAGAGTCCCTTCGGAGCCGATCAGCAGGTTCTTCAGGTCGAGCCCGGAGACGTCTTTGCGGATCGGGCCGCCGGTGCGGATCACGTCCCCGGGCGGGATGACCGCCTCGATCCCGGTTACCCACGCACCTGTGACCCCGTAGCGGAATGCATGAGGCCCGCCGGCATTGGTGGCGATGTTGCCGCCGATGGTCGACTGCTCGCTCGCGCCGGGATCGGGCGGGAAGAGCAGCCCGTTCTCGAGGGCCAGTCGGTGGACCGTCGCGGTTGTCACTCCGGCCTCGACCTCCATGCGCCAGAGCCCGGGTCGATCGAGAGCACCCGGTTGAGGCGCTCCAGCGAGAGCACCACACCGCCGTCGGGAACCGCCCCGCCGGCCAGGCCGGTGCCGCCACCACGGGTGACGATCGGCAGGTCGTTGTCGTAACAGAAGCGCCATCACGGCGGCGACTTCATCGGTCGAGGCCGGCTCGACCAGGACGTCGGCGGAGCCGACCATGCCGCGGTTGGCCGTGCCGTCCTGAAGGGCGACTCGCATCTCGTGGCCCGTCAGTGAGTACCTGTGCCGGGGAGAGCAACTCGGCCGAGTCGCGGCTGCTTGCGTGCCTGTCGGCTCCATCCAACTCCTTCCCGAGTCGCCCTGTCCGTGTCGCCCTTGCAATGGCACCGACAATGTGCGTAACATGTTACCCGCTGCATCCTGAACGGGAATACGTCTTGTGGAGAGGCGCGAAGGCAGCGTTTTGAGAGAGGAGAATTGCCGTGGGTCTGACTGGTGGAGAGTTCGTTGCCGAGTACCTGATTTCCGAGGGTTCCCTTACGTGTTCGGCATTCCCGGTCACGGCGACATGGCGGCCTTCGATGCGTTCAAGGACCGGGAGGACCGGATCACGGTGATCTCGCCGCGCCACGAACAGGCTGCGGCTCACATGGCCGACGCCTACTACCGCGCATCCGGCAAGCCGCTGGCGACGATGACCTCGATCGGTCCCGGCTCGCTGAACGTCGCCACCGGCCTGGCAACCGCCTTCATCGATTCGATCCCGTTGATCTCCTTCACCGGCGGCCCGCAGACCTACATGCTCGGCCGCGGGGTGCTCCAGGAACTCGAGCGCCAGCAGGACAACGTCTTCCCCCACATCCTCCAGCCGATCACCAAGCGCAACTGGGACGTCCAGCACGTGGACCTCCTCGCCGACGTGCTGCCGCGGGCGATGAACACCGCGCTCACCGGCCGGCCCGGCCCGGTCCACATCGAGCTGCCGATGGACGTGCAGGCCGAGGTCACCGAGAAGCCGCTGCCGAGCCCGGCCGAGCGCCGGCCGCGAGTTCGGTGCCGTGCGGCCTGACCCGGACGCGATGGACGCGGCCGCAGCCAAGCTGCTGGCGGCGAAACGGCCGGTGATCCTCGCCGGCGGCGGCTGCCTCGAAGCCAAGGCCGCGGACGAACTCCGGAAGGTCGCCGAGTACCTCGACGCGGCGGTCGTTGTGACCATGATGGGCAAGGGCGTCTTCCCCGAGGACCACCCGCTGGCCGCCGAGCACACCGGCTCCAACGGAACCGCGGTCGGCAACCACATGACCCGCGAGGCCGACGTGATCCTGGCGGTCGGCACCCGCTTCGCCGAGCAGACCTCGTCCTCCTACATGGACGGCATGAGCTTCTCGATCCCGCCGACCGAACTGATCCACCTCGACATCGACGCGACCGAGATCGGCAAGAACTACCCGACTGCGATCGGCGCGGTCTGCGACGCGAAGGCCGGGCTCGCCGACCTGCTCGACGCGCTCGACCGACCGCGGCGGGCCTGATGGGCTCAGCCGCCCCGACTACCGGGCCGAGATCGAGACCTGGCGAGACGAGTGGCACGAGATGCTGACCGGTCGCTGGACCGACGAGCTCTCGCTGAGCCGGGTGCTCCACTCGATGCGCGACCTGCTGCCGCGCGAAGCGATCGCGATCGCCTCGGCCGGCCACCCGCAGATCCAGGCCTTCCAGGAGTTCCTCAGCTACGAACCGCGGACCTGGCTGAGCCCGGGCGGTTACTCGACCATGGGCTACACCCTGCCGGCCGCGATCGGCGCCAAGCTGGCCCGGCCGGACCGGCCGGTGGTCGGCTTCGCCGGCGACGGTGACCTGCAGATGACCGATCCAGGAGCTCGCGGTCGCCGCCGAGACCGGGCGCCGCCGTGATCATCGCCTGCATCAACAACACGGGCTGGCTCTCGATCCGCGACTTCCAGCGCGGCATGTACGGCGAGGACCGCGGCTTCTCGATCGAGTTCCGCTCGCGCAAGGGCGACCAGCTGATGCCGGTCGACTTCACGGCGATCGCCAAGGCCTACAACTGCGGTGCCGAGAAGGTGAACACCCCGGACCAGATCGCCGGTGCGGTCGGCCGGGCGATGGCCTCGGACGGCCCGTACCTGATCGAGTTCATGACCGACCGCGAGCCGGTCAACACCGAAGGCGTGAACATCGGCCATTGGGACCTGCCGAAGCCGGCCTACCTGCCGTGAACGAGTCAGCGAGCTCGCCACCGAGCCGAGAAAGGAGAGCGATGAACCACGACTCACCGGAGCGCGATCCCGACGGAGCCGCCCAGCGACTGCGCGATGATTCCGATGCTCACGTGATCAAGTGCATGGGCGATGTCGACATGGGCCTCGTCCACGGCGAGGGCGTGCGCGTCCAGGACGCCGACGGCAACGAGTACCTCGACGCGATCTCGGCCGAGTGGGTGCTGAACCTCGGCTTCCGCCACCCCGAGATCCGGGAGGCGATGGAGGCCCAGTTCGGCAAGATCGATTACGTCTCCCCGGTATTCGAGGACGAGGCCCGCACCGCCTACGCGAAGAAGCTGGCAGAACTGGCGCCGGGCGCGTTGTCGAAGGTGCTCTACGGGATCTCCGGCGCAGCCGCTGTGGAGGGTGCGATGCACCTGGCGATGCGCACCACCGGAGGCACCGATTTCGTCTGCCTCGACGCGGCCTTCCACGGACGCTCCTTCGCCACGATCGGCCTGACCTACGTTCACCCCGGCATGGTCGAAGGCTCGAACAAGGGCCTCGACCGCTACCTGCCCCGGCAGATGCGGGTGCCCAACTACAACTGCTACCGCTGTCCGCTCGGCCTCAAGCGCGAGACCTGTGACCTGGCCTGCGCCGATACGATCGATTTCGCGCTTGAGCGCGGCCATACCAACGGGCCTGCGGGCGTGATCGTCGAGCCGTATCAGGCCAACGGCGGCATGGTGCCGGCTCCTGACGGTTACCTCGAGCGCGTTCACGAGATCGCGAAGTCACACGAGGTGCCACTGATCGTCGATGAGATCCAGGGATCGCTCTGCCGCTGCGGTCCGATGTACGCATCGGAGCGGGCCGGGATCGAACCGGAGATGATCATCCTCGGCAAAGCACTCGGTGGAGGCCTGCCGCTCTCGGCGACGATCACCACGCCCGAGTACTCGGAGCTGCTGCCCTGGGAGTACGGCTTCACCCAGGCCGGAAACCCGATGGCCTGCGCGGCCGGGCTGGCGATGGTCGAGATCATGGTCCGCGACGATCTGCCCGGCAACTCGGAGCGCATCGGAAGCCTGATGGTCGACCGGCTTGCCGAGATCGAGAAGGACTCGAAACTGATCGGTGACATCCGTGGCCAGGGTCTGATGATCGGGGTGGAGCTGGTACGCGACCGGGAGACAAAGGAGCCGGCCAACGAGGAGATGGACAAGCTGATGGCGGCCTGCCTGGATCACGGTCTGATGATCGGAAAGACCGGGCCGGTCTTCGGCGCCAACGGCAACGTCGCCAAGTTCAAGCCGGCGGTCAATGTGACCGAAGAAGACGCCGAAGAGATGGTTGAGCTGTTCGGTCGCGCACTGCGCGACGTCGAGGCCACGCTTTGAGCAAGCGCCCGATCTCCTACCTGGCGACGCCCGGCTACGACGAGTGGGAGGCCGGACGGGCTCTCGATTCGATCCTCTCGGCCGGCTACGACGCGGTCGAATGGACCGTGGATCACCTCGATTCGCTGCTCGGCCCGGCGACCTCGATCGCCTGCCATCAGGATCTGGTCACCGGTGGCGACGAAGCTCTTGCGCTGACCCTGCGCACCGTTGACGCCGCTGCCGAAGCGGGCATCCCGGTGGTCAACGTGGTCGCCGGACCGAACCTCTGGGAGGACGGTGCGCGAGCGGTCGGCACCGGACCGGCAGCGAGCGAAGCGGCATGGACCACGGTTCTGTCGGGCTTCGAAAAGGTCTGCGAGCAGGCTGGAAAGGCCGGAATCGAGATTGGCTTCGAACCCTGCTGGGGCACGATCGCCCATGACGCAGCAACGGCTCAACGAGTGCTCGATGCGGTCCCGGTATCGGTCTGTTTCGACCCGAGTCATTTCGTCATGACCGGCGACGACATCCCGGGGCTGATCGAACGGTGGGGCGAGCGCATTGTCAACTTTCACCTCAAAGACGCTTTCGGCCGTCCCGGCATGGACGGAGAGGACTTCTTCTTCTGCATGCTCGGCGAGGGCAAGGTGCCCTGGCCCGAGGTCTTTGCTGCGCTCGACCGGGTCGGCTACGACGGCGCGCTTTCGGTCGAGTTCGAGGCGCATCGCTACTACGAGCAGGTGCTGGGCAGTGACCCCGAGGCTGCGGCCCTCCTTTGCCGGACGCAGGTGGCGGCGCTGCTCGGTGAAGCTGCCGGAGCGAAGGCGTGACCCCCGACGGCAGGGTCCGGGTCGCCCTCTGCGGGCTCGGTGAGATCGGTCAGTTCCACCTGCAGGCGATCGAAGCTTCACCGGACGCCGAACTGGTTGCGGTCTGCGACCTCGACCGGGATCTGGCTGCCGAGAGCGTCGCTGAATCGGTGGCGATCCACTCCGACTTTGGCGTGATGCTTGCCGGAAACGGAATCGACGTCGTCGACATCTGCCTGCCACACCACCTTCACCGGCCGGTGGCAGTCGAGGCACTCGAGGCCGGCTGCGACGTGATCCTGGAGAAGCCGATGGCGATCGACCTCGAAGCCTGTGACGCGATCGCCTCGGCGGCCAGTGCGGCAGGACGGCGGGTCGGTGTCTCCCACAACCAGGTCTTTTTCGAACCCCATCGGCGACTCGCCGCGCTGCTGGAATCGGGCGAGCTGGGAAACCTCCAGTCGCTCTACGAACGACTCTGGATGGGCGGCAAATACGGCGGCTGGCGTGAGAATGCGAGCCAGGTCGGCGGCGGCCTGCTGATGGACGCCGGTGTGCACCGCATCTACATGGCACTGACCCTGGGCGGGCCGGTCCGCTCGGTCACCGCCACCATGGACCGGCCGAGGAGCGAGGACTCCTTCGCGATCACACTCGGCTTCGAGAGCGGGGCGACCGGAGTGATCCAGGGCTCCTACCACGGACCCGACGGTGTGTTCGATGACCGGATCGAGGTGCAGGCGTCGGGCGGCATGGCCGAGGTGCTCGGCTGCGAAGCCTTCTTCGAGGGCGATCTGACCGGGGATACCCGTCTGCGCACCCGCATGGGTGGCCAGTGGCATGACGACCCGGCAACCGGTGCCTGGGACGAGTCGGTCCGGCTGTCGGTCATTTCGATTCTCGCCTCGTTCGCCGCCGGCGAGGTCCCGGAGGTCGGCATCGAGCAGGGCCGGGCGGCTGTCGCGCTGATCGAAGCTGCCTACCGATCCGCCGAGCAGGGCCGCACAATCAGCATGGAGGAGATGTGAACCCACTAAAGGAGATAAAGGCCGAGTCGAGCATCACCGATCGCGTCCGCGACTCGATCCGCCAGGCGATCATCGATGGCCAACTCGCTCCGGGCTCACTCCATTCGGTGCAGACCCTGGCCGACATCTTCAAGGTCTCGCGCACACCGGTGAGGGAGGCGCTGATCGATCTCGCCGGTGCCGGCATGGTCGAGTTCGAGCGCAACCGCGGGGTGAGGATCCTCGAGACCTCGGTCCACGACCTGGAGGAGATCCTGGTGCTGCGAATCCTGCTCGAAGTCCCGGCTGCCTTTCGGGCCGCTTCGCAGATCGACGACGAAGGGCTGCGCCAGCTTCGTTCCGAGATGAAGCGGATGTCGAAAGCGGCCAAGGCCGGTGACGAGCCGGAGATGATGCTCCATGATCGCGCCTTCCACCAGATCATCAATTCGGCCTCGGGCAACTCGAGGCTGAGCGAGTACGTCAATTCGCTGCGCGATCTGATCCTCACCCGGGGGGTGTCGACCGTGGACCGCACCCGCTCGCTGAAGGAGATCGTCGCTGAGCACAAGGCGATCCTTGAAGCTCTCGAAGCGCATGATCCCGACGCTGCCGCGGCCGCGATGAAGGCCCATCTGGTCAACACCTCCGCCCTGCTGCTTGAGCAGGAGGGTGGCCGGGACTCAGGCGTAGGACTCGGCTGGGAAGATCTGGTTGTCGGGCGGTCCGGCAGGAAGAAGAAAAGGAAGGCAGCCTGATGGCGGACAGAGTTACGAGCACCAATCCTTTCGATCCGGCCGACGTGGTCGCCGATGTCGCGGTCGCTTCACCGGCGGAGGTTTCCGCTGCGGTCGACGTAGCGAGCGAAGCCCAGGTCGGCTGGGCCGCCGACGCGATGTTCCGGTCCCGCTCGCTGAGCGCGCTGGGCGAGGCGGTCGCCGCCAGGAAGGCGGAGTTCACCGAACTGATGATCCGGGAGGTCGGCAAGCCGGTTGCCGAGGCCGAGGGTGAGGTTGAACGCGCGCTGGCGATCCTGCGCTTCTACGCGCAGGTGGCGCTCGACCCCGACGGTGAGATCCTTCCGGGCTCGACCCCCGGGGCACAGGTGGTGGTCCGTCGCGAACCTCTTGGGGTAATCCTCGCGATCTGCCCCTGGAACTTCCCGCTGGCGATCCCGCTGTGGAAGTCCGCCCCGGCGATGGCTTACGGCAACACCGTGCTGATCAAGCCGGCCGGTCCGGCGATCGCCACCGCGGCCCTGCTCCAGCAGTGCGCCGAAGAGACCTTGCCGCCCGGCGTGCTCGCACAGGCCGTGATGCCGGGCTCCCAGGCTGCTGAACTGCTGGACGACGAGCGCATCGCCGCAGTCACCTTCACCGGCTCGACCGGGGTCGGCCTGTCGGTGGCCGAGCGCATGGCGCGGCGGGCGGCGCCGGCCCAGGCCGAGATGGGCGGTCAGAACCCGGCGATCGTGCTCGACGACGCCAACCTCGATGCCGCCGCCGCGGCGATCGTCAGCGGAGCAATGGGCTACACCGGCCAGAAGTGCACCGCCACCCGGCGAGTGATCGCGCTTGCCCGCGTGGCCGACGAACTCGAACACAAGGTGGCCGACCTGGTCGCGGGGCTGGAAGTCGGCGACCCCCGCCAGGCCGGGGTCACGGTCGGCCCGCTGATCAGTTCAATTGCGCTGGATGAGTTCGAGCAGGCGGTGGCTTCGGCCCTGGCAGCCGGTGCCACCGAGACCGCCCGGGCTTCAGCCACCTCCGGTGCTGCCGCCAACGGCTCCCACGGTGGTCCGTCATCCACCGGCCACTTCGTCAGCCCGGCCCTGCTCCGCGAGGACGATCCGCAGGCGACCGTCAACCAGGAGGAGACCTTCGGCCCATTGCTCACCTTCATCCGGGCCGAGGACGAAGCGGCTGCGATCGCGGCCGCCAACGCCACCCGCTTCGGCCTGGTCGGAGCGGTCCACGGCCGGGATCTCGGCCGCGCAGTCGAAGTCGCCTCGAAGCTCGACTGCGGCCTGCGCCGGGTCAACGCTCCGACGCCGGGCGTCGACTACTACGCGCCGTTCGGCGGTGAGGGCCAGTCCAGCTTCGGTCCGCGCGAACAGGGTCGCGGTGCCCGGGAGTTCTTCACCTCCTCGAGCACGATGACGATCCTGCCCGCCCCCGACTGAGCGCCGTCCCCGTTCGGCCGGCACCAGCCTTTGCCAATCGCGGGTCCGGTCGCGCTATGCTGGCGGCCGGGAGATGTACTCGGGTTTTCTGAAAGGGAGAAGCTGGTCCGCAGGCGCGTTTCTGGCGCCCTTCCTGCTCTGCCTCTTGCTGCTCACGGGGTCGGCTCAGGCCGGCACCTACCAGCTTCAGTCGCAGTTCGGTACCAGTGGCAGCGAGGAGGGAGAGCTTCACTCTCCAGCCGGCCTCGCCGTGCTCAACTACGCGGGGGCGGACTACATATTTGTTGCCGATTCCGGCAACGACCGGGTGCAGATCTTTGACGCGGCCGGTGGGTTCCAGGGCGGCTTCGGCGTATCCGGCTCAGGAGAGGGAGAGTTCAGCGGGCCATCGGGAATCGCTGTCACCGACGATCTCACCGTTTACGTCGCCGACTCCGGCAACAACCGGGTGCAGGCGCTGGACGCGGGCGGAGGGTTCCAGCGCTTCCTCGGCTCGGGCCTGGCGCTCGCTGCCCCGGTAGGCGTGGCAATTGACAGCCAGGGTGATGTTCTCGTGAGTGAGGCGTCGGCGGGCAGGGTCAGCCGCTTCGACGCCTCCGGTGCCTTCATCTCTTCCTTCGGCCAGCCCGGTAACGGACCGGGTGATCTGAACCTTCCGGTCGGCCTCGCCGTAGACGCGTCCGACAACGTGCTGGTCGCCGACAGTCTCAATCACCGGATCCAGACCTTCAACAGCTCCGGCCAGTTCCTTTCCGGTTTCGGTTCCCAGGGCAGTGGCGAGGGCGAGTTCGACCTGCCCTTCAGCCTGGCGATCGGTCCCGCCGGCCTGTTCGTGATCGAGCGAAGCAACCTCCGGATCCAGCAGCTGACCACGTCGGGCGGCTTCACGTCGTCCTTCGGCGACTTCGGTTCCGGCCCGGCGTCCCCGGGGCGGCCGGGATGGCTCGCGATCGGATCCGACGGCGACGTATACGTCAGCGACGAAGAGGGCGACCGAATCCTCCGCTACGCCGTCCGCAACACGCTGAGCGCCGGCAGCGCTGGAAGCGGTTCAGGTTCGATCACCTCCGCGCCCGCCGGTCTGGACTGTGATTCCGACTGTTCGGTCGGCTTCGCTCCGGGCTCCGCCGTGACCCTGACCGCCTCGGCCGCGCCCGGCTCGGTCTTTGTCGGCTGGTCAGGAGAAGGCTGCTCCGGCACCGGAACCTGTCAGCTGGCGATGGACAGCGACCGCGCCGTGACCGCGACCTTTGTGCTCAACCGCAGCCTCTCGGTCTCCAGGACAGGCAAGGGCTCGGGCCTGGTGACTTCAGACCCGGCAGGTATTGACTGCGGCGGCAGCTGCGAGACGACCTTCGTGGAAGGCACGCCGGTCACTCTCACGGCCGATCCGTCTTCAGGCTCGACCTTCACCGGCTGGTCCGGCGGAGGCTGCTCGGGTACCGGGCCCTGCACCGTGACGATGGATCTCGACCGTCAGGTCACGGCCGAGTTCACCCCGGTGGTGAAGCCCGCGCCGAAAGTGAAAGTGACTTCGAAGCCATCGAAGAAGACCAGGTCGAAGAAGGCGGAGTTCGCTTTCCGCTCGTCGGTCCCGGGGTCGAAGTTCAAGTGCCGACTCGACAAGGGCAAATTCGCCGGCTGCAGTTCGCCGAAGAAATACAGGAAGCTCAAGCCCGGCAAACACAAGCTCTCGATTCGGGCGATCGCCGGCGGCAGGACCGGTCCCGCTGTGAACGTCAAGTGGACCGTGAAGCGCTGAACGGCACTCTGTTCAGCCGCCGTCGGGCTTAGGATCCTCAGTTCATGAAGCCCGGAACCACACTTGCTGCCGCGTTCGCCGCCATTGCCGCAGCCCTCGTCTTCTCTTCACCGGCCGCAGCCCGTGACTACGACTGCTCCGACTTTTCGACCCAGGCCCAGGCTCAGAAGTACCTGTTGCCGGGCGACCCGCATGGACTCGACGCCAACGACGACGGTGTCGCCTGCGAGTCGCTTCCCTGCCCCTGTTCCACGGCACGTCCCGGCGGCGGCAGCAATCCGAAACCGCCGAAGGGGATCAAGTTCAGAGCCAGGGTGACCGATGTGGTTGACGGCGATACGATCGACGTGCGCAAGCCGAACGGCAGCACCGAGCGCATTCGGATTCTGGGCATCGACACGCCCGAGGTCTACGGCGGCATCGAATGCGGTGGCCGCGCGGCTTCGTCACTGATGAAACGCCTCGCCCGTGGCAAGGTGAGCGTGAAGACCGATGCGAAGCAGCCCAAGCGCGACCGCTACGGCCGGCTGCTCGCCTACGTCAGCCGCGGCGGCACCGACCTCGGCCGTCGCATGGTCAGCAAGGGCAGGGCGAAGGTCTACGTGGTCGGCAGTCGCTTCAGTCGCTTCCGCTCATACAAACAGGCCGAGCGCCTCGCTCGCGCCGGATCCCGCGGAACCTGGGGAACCTGCGGCCGCATCTAGTCACTGCATGAGGCGGACCCGCCCTCGGCCCGAACGCTCAGATGACGCCTGGCTCGAGGCGGTCGATGTCCTTCTTGATCTCATCGATGTCTTCAGTGATCAGCGAGCCCTGGGTCTGGAGCTCCAGAGTCGAGTCGGCGATCCGGTCGAGCTTGTCTTCGATCAGGTCGAGCCGGGTGCCGAGCCGCTCTGAGCATGGTGATGATTTCGTATGAGCCTTCCAACGGATCCTCCGCAGTCTGGGTTCAGTCGTGGTCGGAGTCGGGGCGCTCGGAGCTGTGCTCCTGGTCGGCCTCACCGTAGACGGCGCCCGACTGCTCGGCCTCGACCGGTGTGGCATCCTCGAGTGGATCTCCGGTGTCGTCGATGCCCTCGGCATGGCGGCGGAGCGCCGCCTCGGCCATCTCAAACCCTTCCGCTTCGCCGCCGCCGGCCTCCTCGACCGGACGCGCGGCTTCGCGCCGTTCACGTTCTCTGTCATGTCGTTCGAGCATGCTCTGGAGCGTACCGGTGCGGGAGGTAGTACGGTCAGTCGTGGAGATCGCCGGGAGCGAAGGGATTAGCGATGACTGGCCTGTGTTCTGGAGCACTGATGTGAGAGCGAAACTGGCAACAGCCGCGGCTGTCACTGCCGCGATTGCGGTGACGGGTGCCGCTGCGGTCCCGCCGGCCACGGCGGCAACACCGAAGCTGACCATCTCCCCCCAGCGGGGAACGCCCAACGCATCGCCCGACACCCAGATCAGCATCCTCGGTGTGCCGCCTTCGAAGATCAAGTCGGTCGTGCTCACTGGTGACGAGAGCGGCCCGCACCTCGGCAACCTGCTGCCCTACTCGGGAAACCGCGGAGCCAGTTTCGTGTCCCCCAGGGCTCTCGACGAAGGCGAGCGTGCCAGCTTCACAGTGAAGATTGCCGGTCGCAAGCCGATCAACTCCTGGTTCGAGGTCGGCGTACCCGGTCTTCGCCTCCCCTTCCTCAACCTGACCACCACCCAGCCCGAGAAGCTGCGCCATTTCCAGTCCCTGCCTGACCTGATTCCGCCAAAGATCGAGGTCGACAGGAACATCGGCGGGACTTCCGGTGCGATGTTCCTGACCCCGTTGCCCTCACCGACCGTGCACCCGGGCAGCGACAACACCGTGACGATCGAGCCGGTCGGACCGGGCGGGCCGATGATCGCCAACCGGGCCGGTCAGGTCGTCTGGTTCAGGCAGCTGGAGTCGCCGACGGTCGCGGCCAACCTTCGCATCCAGCGCTACCAGGGCAAGAAGGTATTGACCTGGTGGCAGGGCGGGGTCACGCCGTGGGCCTACGGCGAGGGCGAAGGGGTGATCGCCGATACCTCTTACCGGACCGTCGCCACCGTGAAGGCCGGCAACGGCTACGAGATGGACCTTCATGAATTCGAACTGACCGACGACGGCGACGCGCTGTTCACCATCTACAAGCCGCAACTGGTCCAGTTGCCGGACAAGCCCGAAGGCACGCTCTCGCGCATGATGGACGCGATCGTTCAGCAGGTCGACATCAAGACCGGGCTGGTCGTCTGGGAGTGGCATGCCTTCGGAAACATCCCGCTCGAGGACTCGCTGGCCACGCCGGAGAACAGCGTCTCCTACGACGCCTACCACTTCAACTCGATCCAGATGCTCGGCGGCGGCAGGGTCCTGATCTCGGCCCGCAACACGTCGGCCGTCTACAAGGTGGACCCGGCGACCGGCAGGATCCTGTGGACGCTCGGCGGCAAGTCGAGCAGCTTCGAGATGAAGCCGGGGACCCAGTTCGACTTCCAGCACGATGCCCTGCTGCTCAAGACCGGTGAGGTCTCTCTGTTCGACGACAGCGCCGGCCCGCCGCAGAAGCGGCCGTACTCCCGAGGCCTGGTGCTCAAGCTGAACCACGGCAAGAAGGTCGCGCGACTGGCCAACGAGTACGTGCGCTCCGAAGACACCTCGGCCGAGAGCGAAGGCAGCGTGCAGAGGCGCCGCGACGGCAACGTCTTCGTCGGCTACGGCTCCGAGCCGAACTTCTCCGAGTTCACCAGGAACGGAAAGCTGCTCTACGACGCGCGCCAGCCCGAGGGCAACGGCAGCTACCGGGTCTACCGCCACCTCTGGCGCGCGACCCCGAAGACCAGGCCGGACGCGACAGCCATCGACAACGGTGAGGCCGGCGTCTCGGTCTTCGTCAGCTGGAACGGTGCCACTACAGTCCGACGCTGGCAGGTGCTGGTGCCCGACGGAAGCGGCGGATTCGCGGTCGCTGGTTCAGCAAAGAAGCGAGGCTTCGAGACCCGCATCGACATCGAAGGACCGGCCTACCAGGTCAAGGTCCGGGCGATCGGCGACAAGGGCCGCATCCTCTCGACCACAGACGCGGTCGACGTAGTCGCATAGCCGCCGGCGACCACCGCCGCCCGGCCGGGCGGCGGTGGTGGTCACGGTCAGCTGGAACTAGGCGGCGGGCGGTGCCTGCGGTGCGGCCGCTCCGGGCTCGCTCACGCCGCTGCCGGGGTTCGGGCCGTACTTGTTATCACCGGCGTCGCCTTCGATGATCAGCAGGACGAGCAGCCAGATACCGCCGATCAGCGGAACCAGAGAGATCCAGTACCACCAGCCGCTGCGACCGGTGTCATGCAGCCTGCGAACCATGGTCGAGAGCGTCGGCAGTATGAAAGCGAGCCAGGCGATGCCGCCGACGATCAGAAGGAACGCGCCGAAAGCGCCGCCGATCGCGGCGCCGAGAATCAGCGGGATGTAGACGGCGAGCAGGCTCGCCAGGACAAGCCACCAGTAGGCCGGGCGGGAAGCCCTTCCCTTCCAGTCGGTGAAGTGGTCGAAACCGGACCGAACAGCCTCGGTCATGTTCATGTTTTCTCCTCAGTAGTGATCCCGGACGAGATCGCGGCGAGCTTACATCAGACGGCCCGCGCGACCGTTTGCGACCCTTGTGGGACTGGGCCGCGCCGGGCGGCTCAACGGAGGGGGAGGGATTCGAACCCTCGAAACGCCGTAAGACGTTTGCTGGTTTTCAAGACCAGTGCATTCAACCGCTCTGCCACCCCTCCGGATGGACCTTTTCGGATCCTGCCAAGTCTGACACGGCTTCGGCTGGACGGGTGTTACCGCTACGGGGTGGATCGAATCAGGCCCGCGAAGCCTCGGGCGCATCCGTCCGCGCCGTTTCGGGACTGGCGACGGCCGCTGTCGCCGGCAGGCGCTCCCCGGCCGGGAAGGTCCCATCGGCGACGCCTTCTTCTTCGGCCACTGCCTCCGGACCTCCCGGCATGCGCCGGTCGATCCAGGCGGGCAGGTACCAGTTACGGTCGCCTAGCAGGGTCATCGACGCCGGCAGCAGCACACCTCGCACGACGGTCGCGTCGATCAGCACCGCAAAGGCCAGACCGATGCCCATCTCCTTCATGTCGATGATGCTCAGCGCGGCGAAGATGCCGAACACCGCGACCATTACGACGGCGGCGCTGGTGACGGTCCCCGCTGTGGTGGCGATGCCCTTCCGTACCGCCTCTTCCGTATTCATGCCACTCAGGTGGTACTCGCGGATCCGGCTGAGGATGAATACGTGGTAGTCCATCGAAAGGCCGAACAGGATCACGAACAGGAACAGCGGCAGCCACGGGGTTATGCCGCCGTTGGACTGGAAGCCGAGCAGCGATTCGAGCCAGCCGTTCTGGAAAATCAACACCAGGATGCCGTAGGCCGCGCCGACCGAGAGCAGGTTCAGCACGATCGCCTTCAGCGGGATCACGATCGAGCGGAAGGTGAACATCAGCAGCAGGAAAGCCAGCCCGAGTACGAAGATGAACACCAGAGGCATGCGGTTCGCCAGCAGTTCGTTGTAATCATGCGACTCGGCCGCGTCGCCGGCGACGTTGACCTCGACTCCGCCGACCGCGCCGACCGTGGCCGGGACGAGGTCGTTCCTGACTTCGTCAAGGGCAGCCTCGCCGGCGGCATCGGAACCGTCACCCGGGGTGGGGATCAGGATCTCGGCCACGCTGCCGTCTTTGCTTGAGGTAACTGTGGTTCCGGGAAGAAGTACGTCCGAGCGGTCGGCCTCGTCGATCAGCCTGTCGACAGCCGAGGTGATCTGTCCACTGCGAACGTCATCGGCCTCGACCACCACAGCCAGCTGGGTCGATTCCGAGGGGAAGGCCTCCTGGACCCGGTTGTAGGTCTGGACGATCTCGAGGTCCTGGGGGAAGTCGGACGGCCCCGTGACGACCGTATTGAGGCCCAGTCCGGGGACCGCCAGAGCGAGCAGGGCCCCTCCGGCGACAACGATCGAGAGCACCGGGCGTCGCATTACCCGGCTGACCAGCCGGCCCAGAAGCGTGACTCGCCGGCCGGCCGGCGCAGGCTGCGGGTGAAGGGAATCCGTCCCTTCTCGACCCGGTCGCCGAGCCAGCCGAGCAGGGCCGGCAGGACCGTCAGCGAGGCGAACATCGCCACCCCGACCACCATGATCGTCCCGATCGCAAACGAGATGAAGGTGGCGTTGCCGGTGATCAACAGGCCGGCCATCGCGACCATCACGGTCAGGCCGGAGATCAGGATCGCCTTTGCCGGACGTGCCGGCTGCCGTCGACAGCGCTTCCTTCTCGCTCTTGCCGGCGGCGCGTTCCTCCCTTTCCCGCCTCAGGTAGAAGAGCGAGTAGTCGACCCCCACGGCAAGTCCGATCAGCAGGATCACCGAAGTCAGGGCTTCGTCGACCGGGAATATCTGGCTCGGCAGTGCGACCAGCCCGATCGTCGCCGCCACGGCCGAGATTGCCAGCAGCAGCGGAATGCCGGCTGCCACCAGCGAGCCGAAAGCGATAACCAGGATGATCAGCGTGATCGGCAGGGAGAGGGTTTCAGCCTTTCTCAGGTCGTCCGCGAACACCTGCGTCCACCGCCCTGCCGACGCTGGCATCTCCGAACTGCTCGATCGTGAAGCCGGGATGGGCTTCGCACACGCTGTCCACTGCGGCAAGGCTCGTGTTCGACCCGGTACTTGGCCTGATCGGCATCCCCGCTGACCTCGAACTCGACCAGGGCGGAGTGTCCGTCGGCGGAGACCGCGCCGCCGCCTTCACCGGGCGAGCGAACGTTCCTCACGTACTGCGATCCCTCGAGCCCGGCGGTGACCTGGTTGACAACCGCTGAGAACCTCGCTGCTGCCTGCGGTCAGGTCCGGATTCTGAATCAGCACCACTTCCGAGTTCGGGGTGAGGCCGGCCCGCTCGAGGGCGACCTCGGCCCGCTTGGCCTCGCCGGTGGAAAGCTCGGCGTCCGAGCAGCGTCCGGGTCCCGACCGATCCACCGAGGGCCACCGCTGCGACCACGAAAGCGAGCCACCCGAAGATGGCTGTCTTGCGATGGGAAGCGCTCCAGTCTGCGATTCGGGTCGTGAGGTTCTGCGCTGCTTGCGCTGTTCCGGTTTCCCCGGTCGGGTCGTTTTGTTCATGCCCACAGGTTGAGGGCCGCTCGTCGGTCTGTCTCTCGGGAATGACCCTCGGGCCGGATCAGGGTCGTCCCTTTAGATCCGGCCCGCGAGCAGCGACCGATCGGACCCGGATCGGCTCCGGGAAGCCTCGATCAGTAGCCTCGTCACGGAGTCGATGACCGGCTCGACCCCGCGGGACCGCTCGATTCAGGGGGCACCTGTACGGCGCTCTGCTTCGGACTATCGCGCCGGCGATCGCCGCCGGATCCTCGATCTGGGCGTAGTGGCCGAGGTCGGGCAGCCTTTCGACGGGCACCCCGGGGCGCAGGTCGATTACCGCGTCGAGGACCGGAGGTAGTCGCCACCGGGTCGAGTTCTCCCCAGGCCAGGCTGAGCCGCCCCGGCCAGTTGCTGATCGCGCCGTGCCAGCGGTCGTGGAGTCGCCGTCGCTCGGTGACGTAGTGGATTGTCTTGTGGCCCAGCGTACGGCCGCCGTTGTGGCAGATCAGCGACCACTGGTCGTCGGCCTCCTCTTTGCTCAGCGGGTGTGAGGGCGAGAAGACCTCGCCGAACTCCCGGCCGAACAGGCGCCGGTTGGAGAGGCGGGTGAAGAGAGCGCCCAGCGGCGAGAGCAGCGCCTTCTGGCTGCGGGTGAGGGTCGCCCGTTCGGTCACCATGCTGCCATTGAAGAGCAGGGCTCCGGCGAACTCGATACCCGGCCGGCCTTCGATCTCCCGGGCGAAAAGCTCAGTCGATACCGAGGTACCCATGTCATGCGCGACCAGCATCAACGGCCGGTCGGGCAGGTGGCGCTTGACCAACTCCTCGGCCAGGTCGGCTTGCCAGGCCAGGGTGTAGGTGTGATCGCGTGGTTTGTCAGAGAGACCGAAGCCAAGGAAGTCGAAGGCCAGAACGTCGCGGCCCGGCAGCTGTTCAAGCAGGGGCTTCCAGTCGTATGAACTGGACGGAAAACCGTGGAGGAGGAGCAGCGGAGGGGTACCCGGCATGGAGCCGTCGCCGGCCTGACGGTGAACATGAATCCGGTGCCCACGGAAACGCTCGCTGCTTCCCAGCGACCGCCACGCTCTGACCCGATCGGTGAGTTCCATCTGCCCACCGTATCGGTCAGCTCAAAGATCCGGCCCGCGCGTTGTAGGCTCGGAATCATGGACAGATCGGGCGGCACACACCTCTGGCATCCCTTCGCCCAGATGGGCAAGGTCAAAGACAAGCAGCTCGTGATGGAGCGCGGCGAAGATGTATGGATCTTCGACGAAGACGGCAGGCGCTATCTCGACGCGACCGCCAGCCTTTGGTACACCAACGTCGGCCACGGCCGGGACTCGATTCGCGAGGCCGTTTCGATCCAGATGAAGCAGCTCGAGGCCTACTCGGCATTCGGTGATTTCGCCAACCGGCCGGCACTGGAGCTGGCCGACCGGCTCTCCGAGTTGTCCCCGATTCCGGACGCCCGCATTTTCCTGACCAGCGGTGGCGGTGACAGCATCGATACGGCCGCCAAACTTGCCCGTCGCTACTGGCACGAAATGGGGCACGATGAGCGCCACCATCTGATCGCAAGGCAGCATGGCTACCACGGCACCCACGGCTTCGGCACCAGCCTCGCCGGGATCCCGCCGAACCGGGCCAGCGTGGGTGGGTTGGTCGAAGACGTTTCAGTGGTCGGCTACAGCGACGCGGGTGAGCTGCGCGACGAGATCGAGCGGGTCGGCGCAGAGCGTTGTGCCGCCTTCTTCCTGGAGCCGGTCATAGGTGCCGGCGGCGTCTACCCGCCGCCCGAGGGCTACGTCGAGGAAGTGGCGGAAATTTGCCGGGAGAACGGTGTGCTGCTCGCGGTCGACTCGGTGATCTGCGCTTTCGGCAGGCTCGGCACCTGGTACGGGATCGAGCGTTGGCACGGAGTGATCCCCGACATGATCACTTTCGCCAAGGGCGTGACCAGCGGCTACCTGCCACTCGGCGGGGTGGTGATCTCACCGGAGATCGCAGCGCCGTTCTGGGACGATCCCGACGCACCGCCGTTCCGGCACGGAGCCACTTACGCCGGCCACGCCACCTGTTGCGCGGCAGCGCTTGAGAACATCCGGATCCTCGATGAAGAGGACCTCCTGAGCCGCGGCCAGGACCTTGAAGGGGAACTGCTCGACCAGATGAACCGGGCTGCGGACCTGCCCGCCACCGGAGAGGTCCGCGGGGGCATGGGGTTGATGGCTGCTCTGGAGATTTCGTCGTCGATCATGGATGCCGACGCCGGCGCTCCGGTCAGGCTTGCGATGGCGATGCGCGAGCGCGGCGTCCTGGCAAGGCCGCTAGGCCGGGGGGTGGCCGTTTCACCCCCGCTCACGGTCAGCAGCGAGCACCTGGAGATGATCGGCGACGCCCTGGTCGAGTCGGTCCAGCTGCTGGGCTGAACAGGGGACGGCCCGGCCAGGCCGTCCGGGAGCTCAGCGCCGCAGCGCGTTTCCAGGGGCGTTCCGGTTGCGGCTGCCGTTGCCCGAGTTTGCCATCACGGAGACGCTCATCATCTCGCGACGGGTGACAGGATGTGTCGGTGCGTCGCCTTCTTACTCTTGCCTGCACCGCGGTCTTCCTCGAAGTCACGTTCTTTGCTGTCCTGACTCCGCTGCTGCCCGACTACCGATCTGACTTCGGACTGAGCGAAGGCGCGGCCGGTGTGCTCGCCGGAGCCTTCGCAGCCGGGGCGCTGATCTTCGCCCTGCCCGCCGGTTGGCTGGTAGCCCGGGTTGGTCCGCGGCGGGTGCTGATCACGGGGCTGGCCGGAATCGGAATCTTCAGCCCGATGTTCGGATGGGCCGAGAACATCGTGCTGCTCGATGTCAGCCGGTTCTTTCAGGGCGCAGCCGGGGCGATGATGTGGGCCGGGGCGATGAGTTGGGTGGTGACCGCCTCGCCGCCGGGTCGCCGCGGAGAGATGGTTGGCATGGTGATCGCCGCCGCCGTGGTCGGCGAACTGCTCGGCGCGCCGATCGGAGCCCTCGCACACGAGATCGGAACCGGTCCGGTCTTCAGCCTCGTCTTCGTTGCCGCCGCGGTCCTGATCGCGGTGGCTTTGACGATCCCCGACGTCTCGAACCTGAAACGCCAGCCCGTCCGCGAGGCGATCGGGGTGGTGAGGCGATCGAACGTGCCGCGGGCGGTGCTGCTGCTGGCCGGACCTTCGCTGGCCTTCGGCTTCCTGGTCGTCGTCGCTCCCCTGAGGATGGATGACCTCGGTGCTGGTCCGTGGGCGATCGCCGGGGCATTTGCTGTCGGATCGCTGGTCGAGGCCGGACTCGGTCCGTACATCGGCCGAAAGAGCGACAGTACGGGCCGTCTGGGTCCGTACATGATCGGAATGGCCGTGATCGCGGCCGCCATCACCGCGATCGGGGTCTTCAACGTGCTGTCCCTGCTGGCAGCTGCAGTTGTGCTGACTGCCTTCGGGGCCGGCCTCGCCTTCACTCCTGCCAGCACCCTGGTCACCGACGCTGCGGCATCGTCGGGCCTCAACCAGGGATACGCCTCGGGCGCTTCGAACGTTGCCTGGGGAGGTGGCCAGGTGCTGGGTGCCGTCGGCGGCGGAGTTCTCGCCGGGGCGGCCGGCTACCTGCTTGCCGGCGCTGGTCACGGTTGCGATAATCGCCGCGGTGGCAATGGTGGCCAAGAGCACTGCGGAGCCACTTCCGGGAGCAACGATTGAAGGGAGTGGCAGCTGAGGTGGAGGTCGATGCCGGTGTCGAGAAGTGGAAGAACTGGGCCGGCAATCAGCGTTGCTCGCCCCGAGGCTGGCTGCGTCCCTTCGGCCGGGTCGAGCTGCAGGAACGGGTAGCCGAAGCGACATCGCAGGGCCGCCGGATAGCGATTCCCGGGTCGGGACACTCCTTCACGGCGGCAGCAGTGGGCGACGACCTGATGCTTGACGTCTCGCACCTTTCCGGGGTACTTGACGCCGACCTTTCCTCCGGACTGGTCAAGGTCGGCGGTGGCACGGTGCTCGCTGACTTGAACCGCGAACTGGACCGGCTCGGCCTGGCAATGGCCAACCTGGGCGACATCGACCGGCAGACGATCTCCGGAGCGATATCGACCGGAACCCATGGCACCGGTTCCGCGATGCCGAACCTTCCCGCACAGGTGACCGCGATCGACCTGGTGACCGCCGACGGGAAACTGCTCGAGCTGGACGGATCCGATGAACCGGATCTGCTTCGCTCGGCGCGAATCGCGATCGGTTCGCTCGGCGTGATCACAGCGGTCACCCTCCAGACCGTGCCAGCCTTCAACCTGCATCGAGCCGACCTGCCGATGCCGCTCGACGAAGTGCTGGCCGACTTCGACGGGCTTTCTGACGGAAACGAGCATTTCGAGTTCTTCGTCTTCCCGTATACGGACACGGCACTGACTATCCGTCGCAACCGGACCGGGCGCCGGCCGAAGCCGCGCGGTCGCTTTGAGCGGTTCATGGGCGACGTGGTGATCGAGAACGGCCTCGGGGACCTGGCGCTGCGGGCGACCGGCCACATGCCGTCCGTGATCCCGAGGACCGCGCGATTCTCGACCCGCTTCATGAGCCAGGCCGAGCAGATCGACGTTTCCCACCGGTGCTTCGCCAATTACAGGACGATCCGCTTCAACGAGATGGAGTACGCGCTTCCGCGGGAAGCCGGAACCGAGGCGCTCGCGCGGGTGCTCGACCTGATCAGGCAGGAGGAGATGCCGCTGGCGATGCCGATCGAGTGCCGGGTGGTGCCGGCAGACGACAGCCTGATCGGCCCGGTTTCCGGCCGCGACTCGACCTACATCGCCGTTCACCAGCATTCGACCCTTGAGTGGCAGCCGTACTTTCGCGAGATCGAGCGGATCTTCAATTCATACGGCGGCCGGCCCCATTGGGGCAAGCACCACTTCCAGACGGCCGAGACCCTGGCGCCCCTCTACCCGGAGTGGCAGAAGTTCACCGAGATCCGCGACCGCCTGGACCCGAAGCGCACCTTCACCAACCAGTACGCCCGAACCGTCCTCGGCGAGTAGCGGCTCGCCTAGAGGAAGGTCTGGCCTTCGCCGCGGTAGGTCGGGACCTGATCGACTATCTCGCTGCCTTCGATCAGGTAGAGCGAGTCGAAGCGCTCGCAGAGCTCGCCGGCCTTGCTGTGGCGCATGTAGATGTTCTCGCCGAGAGAGAGCTGGTCGGCGGCGGGGCCGAGCAGGGGGGTCTGGACCTCACCGGCGCCCTCTTCCTTGTCGAGGGTGAGGCCGTCGGGCAGCCACGGTGCAGGCATGCGAGCCGGACCCGGTGCGCCCGATGAGAGGTAGCCGCCGCCGAGCGCGGTGACCACGCCGGGGCCGGGTCGCCTGACCACCGGGATCGCGAAGGCGGCGGCGGGGGCGAGCGAGAACCAGGAGTAGTGGTCGAACTGATGCGGTGCGTAAAAGCCGGAACCGGCGGCGACTTCGGTCACCTCGGACTCGGCCGAAGTGAACTCGAGCGAGCCGGTCCCGCCGCCGTTGACGATCTGTATCGGCGCGACCTCCTTGACCCGGCGCACGAACTCGGTGCGCCTTTCGGCGATCTCCTCGATCGAGTTCTTCTGCATCCACCTGATCAGCCGTTTTCGGACCGGGCGGCCGGGAGGGTCATCACCGACTCCGGAGATCTGTCCTTCATAGGCCATGATCGCGACCAGCTCGAGCTTGTCGCGGCGGCTGATCTCCTCGGCGAGGGCGACTCCCTGTTCCGGGGTGCGGACCGGCGAGCGCCTGGCCCCGGCCCGGACCCGTCCGCCCAGGCCGTGCCAGCCGGCGTCGAGTTCCATGCTGAGGCGGACCGTACCCGCCTGGCTTCCCAGCACCGACTCGATCATGTCGAGGTGCTCGACGCAGTCGACGGTCAGTATCGGCGCACCCTCCGGACGGGCCGCGGCATGGAGTGCGTGCTGGCCGAGCGCTTCGAGGTCCGTCGTCGGGTAGGCCAGCAGCAGGTCTTCGTAGCCCTCGGCGGCGAGCCAGTTGGTCTCCGGCAGGGTGAAGGTCATGATCCCGCGAAAGCGCTCGTCCCGGTCGAGGATCTTCTCGAACAGGGCCCGGGCCCGGATCGACTTGCTCGCCATGCGGATCGGCATTTCACTGGTGCGTGCCAGCATCGCGTCGGCGTTGGCCCACATCGCGTCGAGATCGACGAAGGCGAACGGCGCCTGGACCCCGGCGAAGATTTCCTCGTAGTAGGCGTGGTTGCGCGCAGGCGCGGTCGGTGAAGCGGTCTCGGAGTTCCCCATCTGGCTGCGGACAATAACCGGGACTTCCGTCGAATCCCTAGAATCCCGCCTCCCGGAGAGGTGGCCGAGTGGCTGAAGGCACTCGCCTGCTAAGCGAGTAGGGGGCGCAAGCTCTCTCGAGGGTTCGAATCCCTCCCTCTCCGCTGACGGGGGCACTTAAGGTGAGCTTCAGGTTTTCCGGCTTGCAGTCTGAAAAAGCCGTGTCAATGCGGTCGCTACCATTGAGCAATGGACAGAAAGAGATTCGCAGTTGCCGGAGTACTCGTCGTTCTTCTCGGCGCAGGGCTGACATTTGCCGGTTGCTCTTCGGATGATTCCGGATCGGGCGGCGATCAGGCTGCGACCGGTGCGACCACCGCGAGCGAGAGCGCTGGAGGTGCCTACGGTGCCGACAAGGCCCCGTCCGGCGACCAGTCGGCGCAGGCCGACGACAAGGGTGGTGACAAGTCGGGCGGCGGTTCTTCCGCTTCGCAGCCGGGCCAGTACGTCGATTTCTCGCCTGAGCTGGTCGCGTCGACCCCGGGCGACAAGCTGCTCTTCTTCCACGCCCCCTGGTGCTCGCAGTGCGTAGCGCTCGAGGAAGACATCGAAGCCGCCGGCGTGCCGGACGGCGTCACCATCTTCAAGGTTGACTATGACTCGAATCAGGATCTGCGCCAGAAGTACGGGGTGACGATCCAGACCACCATGGTCAAGGTCGACGACAACGGCGAGATGATCGACAGCTACGTCGCATTCGAGGACCCGACCCTCGACAACGTGAGTGCCGCCCTGCTTCAGTAGGCAACCGCGCGGCAGGCGCTGACCCATGGACCTTCTCGTAGTTTCATTCCTCGCCGGCGTACTGACCGCGGCGGCCCCCTGTGTGCTGCCGCTGCTGCCGGTGATCGTCGGCGGCAGTGCGCTGAGCGGAGCCGGGGACGAAGACCGCCGTTCGATCCGGCATCCGCTGACCATCGTGCTCAGCCTTGCGGTTTCGATCATCGTCTTTTCGCTGCTGCTGAAGGCGACCACCGCATTGCTCGGCATCCCCGACCAGGTCTGGTCGATCTTCGCGGGTGGCATCGTGGTTCTGTTCGGGATCACCCTGCTCTGGCCGTCGACCTGGGACCGGCTGGTCACGGCGACCGGACTCTCGGCCGGTGCCGACCGTCTGATGGAACGCTCCCGGGACGAGACCGGGACCAGGAAGGACATCCTGCTCGGTGCCGCGCTGGGGCCGGTCTTCAACAGCTGCAGCCCGACCTACGCATTGATCATCGCGGTCACCTTTCCGGCCTCCTTTGCTGAAGGTTTCCTCTATCTGGTCGCCTATGCCGCAGGCCTGTCGATGATCCTCCTGCTGATCAGCCTGTTCGGCCGGGCCGTGGTCGACCGCCTGGGCTGGCTGAGCAATCCGGACGGCAACTTCCGCAAGGTGATCGGTGTGATCTTCATCCTGGTCGGCTTCGGGGTGATCTTCGGCCTCGACAAGGACCTGCAGGCATGGATCCTGGAGCGCGGCTGGTACGACCCGATCAAGAACGTCGAGGACTCGCTGAACTAGCGGCCGCGCCGGCGCCGCTTTGTGGGCGCGGGCGCAGCTTCGCGCGCCGATGGTCAGGCGTTGCCGATCAGCCGCCGGTTCCGGGAACGCCCACGTCCTGGAGCCGCAACTCCCGGTCGGGGCGAGCGTTATATGTAAGTGTGTGCGCATAGCGCGCCCGCGGCCCGCGGCCTCAGGCAGGGGAAGCAACCAAAACTCAAGGAGATTTCATGCGTCGTCGTCTCACTCTCATCGCACTGTTCGCAACCGGCCTCCTGGCCATCTCGGTTTCGTCGTCCACGGCCGCACCGAAGGACTTCTCGGCGACCGCGATGAACATCATTCCGTCCGGCCAGCTGGGCGGTTTCCCGATTCCGGACGGTGCTGACGAGCAGGCGAATATGTACGACGCGCTCACCCCTCTGTTCGACAACGTCAACTTCAACGAACTTGACAAGTACTTCAAGTCGGAGAAGCTGAATCCCAACTCGGATGGTCCCCTGACCGTTGAGACGGGAGTCACGAACCCGGACGTGACCATCAGCCGTGACAGCTTCGATGTGCCTCACGTCAAGGCGAAGACCTATGACGCCGGGATCTGGGCTGCCGGCTGGATCGCTGCGGAGGACCGCGCGATTCTGCTCACGCTCGCCCGCACGGCCGGCTGTGCTGCGGCGGTTGACGCCCCTGGCGTCTCCGCGATCGGACTGATCGGCGCCGGACAGACCTTCTTCCCCAGTGAAGAGACCTACGCCGTCGTCGCCGAGCAGGCTGACGCGCTGAAGGCCAAGGGCAAGGAAGGCAAGGCGGTCCTGAAGGACATCGACACCTTTGTCTCGGGCATCAACGCCTACCTCGACGCCAAGAGTCCGCTGACCCCGCGCTGGAGCCGCAACGACATCTTCTGCCTCAACTCGCTCAAGAGCCAGTTCCTCGGCCAGGGCGGCGGCGACGAGGCCCGGCGCTCACAGTTCCTCGGCGGACTGATCGACCGGCTCGGCAATCAGAAGGGCTGGCAGGTCTTCAACGACCTCCGTCAGCAGAAGAACAACGGCAGCCCGACCTCGATCGACGGCAAGTTTCCCTACGCGCCGATGCCGCAGAACGGCCGTGCCGGCAGCGTCATCCTCGACGCGGGCAGCTATGTACCGCGTTCCTCGGTCCAGAACCCCGCGCTCGCTGAAGAGCTGGACCAGCCGGCGGCCCGTCAACAAGCCTCGAACACGCTGATGGTCACGAAGAAGAGGTCCGCCAGCGGCAAGCCGATGATGGTCGGCGGACCGCAGATCGGCTACTTCTACCCCGGATTCACCTACGAGATCAACATGGACGCCCCTGGCCTCAAGTGGCGCGGAGCCACCTCGGCACCGTTCCCGGGCTACCTGCTGATCGGACGCGGCCAGGACTTCGCCACGACCCTGACCTCGGCCAGCGGTGACGTTGTCGACCAGTACGTGGAAACCCTCTGCGAGGGCGACGACCACAAGTACATGTACAAGGGCGAGTGCCTCGACATGGAGTTCTTCGAAGCCGGCACGGTCGGCGGCAAGGACGTCAACTTCTGGACGACGGTTCACGGACCGGTGGGCGGTTACGCGACGGTCGACGGCGTCCGAGTCGCGATCTCCTCCAAGCGTTCGAGCTTCGGCAAGGATGTGGTCGACCTGCTGTTCAACCGTCGGATCTCCAACGGCTCGGTCAAGAACCCGAAGACCTTCTTCAACGCTGCGGCTCAGACCCCGCAGACCTTCAACTCGTTCTACATCGACAACAAGCACATCGCCGAATTCACCAGCGGCCGGCTCCCGATGCGCCATCCGCAGGTTGATCCCGGCCTGCCGACCAAGGGCACCGGTGAGTACGAGTGGCAGGGCTTCCTCTCCAAGGCCGGCCACCCGCAGGGAGTCGATCCGAAGTCCGGCGTGATGATCAACTGGAACAACAGCGTCGCGCACCGCTTCGGCTCTGCCGACGACGAGTGGGGACGCGCCGGGTCGGTCCAGAGGGTCGATCTGCTCAGGCGAAACCTCAAGGCCAAGAAGAGCAAGCAGGGCAAGTACAGCATGGCCGACCTGGTCGAGTCGATGAACATGGGAGCGACCCAGGACGTGCGCGCGATGATCACCGTGCCGCTGCTGAGGCAGCTGCTCGACGGTTCGCCTCCTCCCACCCAGGTGGCCGGGGGAATGCTCAAGCAGATGGCCGACTGGAAGCAGGCCGGCGGCAGCCGCCTCGACGTCGATCTCAACGGTGAGATCGACGCCCCGGGCGCGGCTTCAATGGACGCCGCCTGGAACGGGATCGCCGATGCGTTGATGGGTCCGGTACTCGGTCCCCAGCTCGGCGAGCTCAACTCCCTGTTCAGCCGCTTCGACGCTCCGCCGTCGGGTCAGTACGCCGGCTGGTACCAGTACTTCCACCGCGACATCACCAAGCTGCTCGGCAAGGACCAGCCGAAGCCGTTCAAGGTCAGCTACTGCGGCGAAGGCGACCTGACCCAGTGCCAGGAGGACGTCTGGGCCGCGATCGCCGACGCGGGCGAGCAGCTGACCATCGACCAGGGCAGCTCGAACCCGGCCGACTGGCGGGCCAGCGCGATCCCCGAGCGGATCAGCTTCGCCCCGGGTCTGTTCCAGAAGACCCTCCGCTACGCCAACCGGCCGAGCGGCATCCAGCAGGTGATCTCCTTCAAGGGTCACCGCTAGAAGCAACGATCATTTGAAACGAACGGGCCGGCACTGCCGGCCCGTTCTCTTTAAGCGGCCTCAACATGGCCCCCCGGCCGGACCTGCGAGTATTCGCGGCCGATGCTTGACGTCTCCACAACCGCCTGGCTGGCGACGATCGGGTTCATCCTGGTGCTCTTCGTGTTCGATCTCGGGCAGGCGCTCTGGAAGCCGCATGAGGTGCAGTTCCGCGAGGCCGCCCTGGCCTCGGTCTTCTACATCGCTGTTGCGATCGGCTTCGGTGTCGTATTCGGTTTCGTTGCGGGCTGGGAGTGGGGCACCGAGTACTTCGCCGGCTACATCCTCGAGAAGAGCCTCTCGGTCGACAACCTGTTCGTTTTCGTGGTGATCATGGGCGCCTTCGCGGTGCCGAAGCATCTGCAGCAGAAGGTCCTGATCATCGGCATCTTCCTCGCGCTGATCCTCAGGGTGATCTTCATCCTGGTCGGTTCCGCTCTGCTCGAGCGCTTCTCCTTCATGTTCCTGCTGTTCGGCCTGTTGCTGATTTTCACCGCGATCCAGCTTTTCCGCCACCGCGACCAGGATCCGTCGATGGAGGACAACGTGATCGTCTCCGTGGCGCGCAAGCGACTGCCACTGGTCGACGATTACGGCGATGGCGGCTTCACCACGCGCGTGGCCGGCCGCCGCATGTTCACCCCGCTCCTGCTGGTGCTGATCGCGATCGGCACGACGGACGTGCTGTTCGCCCTCGACTCGATTCCGGCGATCTTCGGGGTGACCCAGGAGGTCTACATCGTGTTCGCGGCCAACGCCTTCGCCCTGCTCGGGCTGCGGGCGCTCTACTTCCTGGTGACCGGACTGCTCGACCGTCTGGTTTACCTGTCGATCGGCCTGTCCGTAATCCTCGCCTACATCGGGGTCAAGCTGATTCTCCACTGGGCCCACAAGCTGAACGACTCGATCCCGGAGATCTCGACCAACCTCTCGCTGCTGGTGATCGCCGTGGTGTTGGCCGTGACCACGATCGCCAGCATCGTCAAGGTCCGCCAGGATCCCGACGCCCGCGCTCACGCCGGTGCCCTGCGGGACCATTCGGACGAAGACGGAGACGGGCCGCAGTCCTGACCGCCGGGTGACCGTTCACAGGCCGGACACCGGTTTCGTCCGGCCGGTCGTCACAATGAACGCGATGCAGAATTCTGCTCCGAGAAAAACGAAGATTGTCGCCACGGTAGGCCCGGCCAGCTGGGATCCGTCGATCCTGCGCCAGATGATCGAGGCGGGCGTCGACGTGATGCGTTTGAACTTCTCCCATTCCAGCGAGGAGCAGCACACTCAGACCGTTCGCGACATCCGCGAAGCGAGCCGGGCGGTAGGCCGAGAGGTCGGCATCCTGGGTGACCTTCCGGGGCCGAAGCTGCGGGTCGGCAGGTTTCCTGACGGCGTGGTCGAGCTGGTGCTCGGATCCGAAGTCCGGCTGGTGGTCGGCGACGACAACGGCACCGCCGACGTGATCCCGGTGCCGTGGCCGAAGATGCCGCAGGTCCTCAGCGAAGAGGCGATCGTCTACCTGGCTGACGGTTCGATCAGGCTTCGTATTACGGGGCGCTCCGGCGACGACCTGATCGCCGAAGTCGAGGTCGGCGGGCCGCTTTCCTCGAACAAGGGCATGAACCTGCCCGGTGTGGATTCCGGGCTTGCGGCGGTTTCAGACGTGGATCTCGGCTGGGTCGACTTTGCGGTGAAGAATGAACTGGACCTGCTCGCCGTCTCTTTCGTGCGGCGGGCCTCCGACCTCCAGCCGGTCATGGACCGGCTCAAGCAACTCGACTCTGACCTGCCGGTGATCGCGAAGATCGAAAAGCCCCAGGCCGCCGACGCAATCGAGTCGATCGTCGCTGCGGCCAACGGCGGCATCATGATCGCCCGCGGCGACCTCGGGATCGAGGTGCCGCTCTCCAGGGTGCCGGTCCTCCAGAAGCGCCTGATCAAGGCGGCCGGCCATGAGTCCAAGCCGGTCATCACAGCGACCCAGATGCTCGCCTCGATGGTTCATGCCAAGCGCCCGACCCGGGCCGAGGTGACAGATGTCGCCACCGCGATCTTCGACGGCACCGACGCGGTGATGCTGTCGGAAGAGACCGCTGTCGGCGATCACCCGGTCGAAGCGATCAAGGTCATGGACCAGATCGCCCGTTCGACTGAACCGGACCTGCCCTACTGGGAGTGGCTGCTCAACCGGACCAGCCAGGAGGAGATGGACGTCTCCGCCTCGGTGACCCAGAGCGCGGTGGTAACCGCCTACAGGCTCGACCTCGAAGCGATAGTGGTGCCGACCGCGTCGGGGCGGACCGCGATCGTGGTAGCTGCCCACCGACCGAAGGTGCCGGTCCTCGCTGTAACCCACAGCCTCAAGTCCCTGCGACGGTTGCGGCTGATCTTCGGGGTCGATCCGGTGCTCCACGACCAGACCAACGAAATCCGCGACCTGCTCTACGAATGCGCCGACGTAGCGGCCAAGTACGGGGCTGCCAGATCGGGCCAGAAGATCGCGATCGTCGCCGGCCTCTCCGATCAGCATCTGGGCACGAATCTGTTCGAAGTCCACCGGATTCCCTGAGGCGCACGGCCCGCCTCTCACAGCGCCCCCGAGGGCATGTTTCAGTCGATTCCAGTGAGGACGATATGCTGAACTCGATTCGACTCCGTGAACACGCTCGAGATCAACAACCCCCAGGGAACTGAAACGCTAGGCGAGGTGACGCTGAGCGATCCGGCCGAGGTTGCCGCCGTTGTTGCCGTCGCCGCTTCGGCGCGCAAAGCCTGGACCCAGCGGCCGGTGGCCGAGCGCGCAGCCCTGCTCGATGCCGCTGCCGACCTGCTTGAGGGTGAGCGTGAAGTACTCGGCAGGCTGCTCGCGGCGGAATCCGGCAAGCCACTTCCGCAGGCGGAGTTCGAAGTAGGCGGCGGAATCCACTTCCTTCACGGTAACGCCGAAGCAGGCCGGCGTCTGGCCGGTCGCGTGCTGCCGACCGAAGGCAACTTTGGCACTGAGTGGGACCTCGCATACACCCGTCGCGAGCCGCTCGGGGTCGTCGCGGCAATCCTGCCCTTCAACTTCCCGGTCGAACTCTTCGTCGAGAAGTGCGCCGCCGCGCTGGTCGGCGGAAATGCGGTCGTGGTCAAGCCTCCGGCTGAGGACCCGCTGGTGGTCGAACGCTTCCGCCTGGCGCTGGTCGAAGCCGGCGTGCCGGAAGAGGTGATCCAGGCGGTCCACGGCGGAGCCGACGTCGGGGCCGCTCTGGCCGAAGCTCCCGGTGTCGATGCGATATCCCTGACCGGGTCGACCGGAGCCGGCATCGCGGTCGCCCGCGCAACCGCCGAGCGGCTGCGCTTTCTTCACCTCGAACTGGGCGGCAACAACGCGATGCTGGTGCTCGACGACGCCGACATCGAGCTGGTCGCTGCCGAGGCGGTACGCGGACGGATCCTGATGAACGGCCAGGCCTGCTCGGCCAGCAAGCGCGTGCTTGTCCATCGCTCGCTCCATGACGAGCTGGCATCCCGGCTGGCAGAAGCGGCCGCCGGCCTGGCGGTCGGCGACGCGACCGACCCGGACAGCCAGATCGGCCCGTTGATTCACCCCGGCGCTGCGGAAAGGGTGGCCTCTCAGGTGGCCAACGCAAGATCGCAGGGGGCCGAGGTTGCGGCCGGAACCGGCGAGGCTGACGGAGCATTCTTCGCCCCGACCGTGCTGGCCGGTGTGCCGGCCACCGCGGAAATTGCCTGCGACGACGAAATCTTCGGGCCGGTCTTCAACCTGATTCCGGTCGACTCTGAAGAGCAGGCGATCGAGGTCGCAAATGCTTCTTCCTTCGGCCTGATGTCGAGTGTGTTCTCAGCCGATCCGCAGCGGGCGCTGGTGGTCGGTCGAGCAGACTCGAGGCAGGCGGCGTTGTGATCAACGGCACCGACAACTACCGTCCGCCGGTGATCCCTTTCGGCGGCGTGAAGATGTCCGGTCGCGGTCGCGAGGGCCTCGGCTACACGCTCGAGGAGCTCACGCGGGAGAAGACGATAGTCCTGCGACGGTTCCGGGAGCGACGGGAGTAGGGGATGGGCAAGTACCAGGTTCCGGCTGTGGTGGGCGCGATCAACGTGCTTTCGGAACTGGGAAGGCCGGGTGAGGTCGGGGCGACCCAGGCGGAGCTCGCAGAGGCCACCGGCATGTCCAAGAGCACCCTGCACAACCTGCTCTCGACCCTCGAGGCCAATGACTACGTGCGGCGGGAGGACAGCACGCGTCGCTACCGACTCGGCCCGGCACTGATCCCGCTTGGCAACGCCGCCAGCCGTCAGGTGAAGCTGGTCCGCTCTACGATCGACCGGATAGCCCCGATGGCCGAAGAGCACCACCTCTCCTTTGCGGTCGCCCAGCGGACCGGTGAAGACGAAGTCCAGATCATCGAGCGCTTCTACCCGGTCAGCGGAGTCCATGTCGGAATCACGGTCGGCAGCAGCTACGGACCCCTCGACGGCGCTCTGGGGAAGATCCTGCTGGCGGCGATGGATCCGGAGCGCGCAGCCGATCTGATTCTGGACCACAAACTTCCGGCCCATACCGAGGCGACGATCACCAAGCCGAAGAAGCTGATCAAGGAGATCGATCAGGTTCGGGAGCGCGGCTGGGCGGCCAGCCGGGGAGAGCTGAACGAAAACAACGCGGTCGCAACCGGAATCTGGACCCAGTCCGGTGAACTCGGGCTGATGCTTCTGGTGCTCGGGTTTTCCAATCAACTCGATCAGGACAGGGTTGAGCAGGTCGGCGAGCTGCTCAAGACGACGGCCGATTCGATCATGGCTGATGCCGGCGTTTCCCGGTAGGGGAATCCCGACTTGTTGGTGTTCCGGGCTTGTGTTAGGCTCGAATCAACGTATCGAACTAGGTTCAGCCAGTTGAACCATACGGCACAGGTGAGGAGACCAATGAGCGGAACGCGTGAAGTGGACTTGGTGATCAAGGGCGGAACGGTGGTCAGCCCGAGCGGCACCAGGAAGGTCGGCATCGCGATCGACGCCGGCAAGGTCGTCGCTGTGACCGAGGACAGCTTGCTGCCTCCTGCGAAGAAGACGGTTGACGCGACCGGACTTCACGTGATCCCGGGGCTGGTCGACACCGAAGCCCACCCCGGCTGTTACTCCCCGCTCAAGGACGACATCGCACCAGAGTCACGCGCCGCGGTCACCGCCGGCGTCACCACCTGGGGAGTCCACGCCCCGGCCACCCGCCTGGGCCACCCGGACTTCGTCGAATACGTGCAGAAGGAGGATGTCGGGCTCCTTCCACGAGTCTTTCCCCTACGTCGAGCAGATCATCGAAGAGGACTCGGCGGTTGACGTATTCCTCACCTACATGCTCGAGACCGACCAGCAGGCCGAAGAGATCCCCGAGTACGCCGCCGACCACGGCGTGACCTCCTACAAGCTCTACCTGCAGGCGATGAGCCCCGAATCCGAGCCGGACTGGCCGGGACGCCGCGCGGGCCTCGGTGCCGGTTTCGATGACGGTGTCTGCTGGGTCACGATGGAGAACGTGGCGGCGCTCGGTCGCCCCGGTGTCGTCTGCATGCATCTGCGAGAACTGGGAAATCGCCCGGATCTACGACAAGCGCCTGAAGGCCGAGGGACGGACCGACTGGGCCACCTGGTCGGATCGCTCACCTCACTTCCTCGAAGCGACCCACATCCGCACCTATGGAGACATGGCCGCGGAGACCGGCTGCCCGATCTACATCCAGCACTCGACCACTCCGGAGAGCTACAAGGAGATCCTCGAGCTGCGCGGTCGCGGGGTGGAGATCTACGCCCAGACCGGCCCGCACTGGCTCCACTTCGGCAAGGGCGAGAAGAACGCCTGGCGGATCAACGTACCGCTGCGCTCCCGGCAGAACAATCCGAACATCTGGACCGCGCTCCAGGCCGGAATCATCGACTCGGTCGGATCCGATCACGTCGTGGCCTGGGAGCCGGCCGACTACGAGAGCTCTTACAACGAGAACATCTGGAACCTGAAGACCGGCTTCACCTCGCGGGTCGAGATGCACCTGCCGGTGCTGCTTGAAGGCGTACACCAGGGCAAGCTGACCATGGAGCGCCTGGTACAGGTCGCCTGCGAGAACCCGGCCCGCATCTTCGGTGTCTACCCGCAGAAGGGCCTGATCGACGTCGGGGCCGACGCCGACATCGTGCTGGTCGACCTCAATCGCGAAGTCACCGTCAAGAACGAAAACGTGCTGACCCGCTCCGGCTGGACCGTGCTCGACGGCCACAAGATCCACGGCTACCCGGTCGCCACCTTCCTGCGCGGCAAGCAGATGTCGAAATTCGAGGACGGAGCGCCGTACCCGGAGTTCATCGGTGGTCCCGACGGCCACTACCTGCGGCGCAAGCCCGGCCAGGACCTGGTCCCGGTTGCAGGGGGAAGCGGGGCTATGGCTGAAGTGGGCCGCACCCTGCCGCTGATCGGAAAGAACGAGGAGGGTGCCTGAGGTGAGCAACGTCTGGGACGACGTACTGCCTGAAGAGGACCGCCTTGTCTTCGAACGGGCGGGCTGGGGCAAGGAGGTCGGCTTCGGTGAGAAGCCGGTCCTGCTGGTGGTCGATGTGATCTACAACTTCATCGGCGACAAACCGGAGCCGATCCTGGAGTCGATCAAGCGCTGGCGCTACAGCTGCGGCGAGCGCGGCTGGAAGGGCGTCGAGTATCTCGAGCAACTGATTGCCGCCGCACGCGAGAAGCAGATGCCGGTTATCTATACCGGCATGGATCGCCGCCCCGACGGCTTCGATCAGGGTGCCTGGAACTGGAAGAGCCACCGGTCCGGAGAGGCCTCGGACATGAAGGGCTCGATCGGCAACGAAGTGGTTGAACAGATAAAGCCTGAGCCGCAGGACGTCTACTTCGTCAAGGACAAGCCGAGCGCCTTCCACGGTACTCACCTGCTCGACTACCTGATCTACCTCGGCGCGGACACGGTGATCACCACCGGCACCACCACCAGCGGATGTGTGCGGGCGAGCGCGGTCGACGCTGCCCAGTACAACTACCGCTCGGTTGTTCCGGAGGAGTGCGTCTGGGACCGCTCGATGATCTCCCACAAGGTCAATCTGCTCGACATCCAGATGAAGTACGGGGACGTGAAGAAGACCGACGAGGTGATCGCATACATTGAGTCGCTGCCCCAACGTCCCTGCGGTCCGAACACTCCGACGGGGATCGCCAATACCGACCAGGAGGTGCCGAAGTGAGTCTGGAACTCGATATCCGCAAGATCGTCACAGTGGTCGAGGAGGTCAACTCCGAGGGCGGACGCTCCGACGGTGCCCCGCTGAAGAAGGCAGCCGTCGCCGTCGTCTTCGCCAATCCGTATGCCGGCCAGGGTTTCACCGAGGACCTGAGCGGCCTGATCGACGCCAGCGCTGAACTCGGCAAGCTGATCGGCGAGCGCTGCAACGATGCGCTCGACGGCAACGTCCAGAGCCACGGCAAGGCGGTCATGGTCGGCATGGCCGGCGAGCAGGAGCACGGCAACGCTGCCAAGACGACCACCTTCGGTAACCCTTTCCGCGAGGGCTTCGGTGGAGGCAAGGCCTGGCTGCCCTCGACCACGAAGCGCTGCGCGACCGGAGCCCAGATCGACGTTCCCCTCTGTTACAAGGACGAGATCTGGGTCCGCTCCCATTACGACACGATCACCGTCGCGATCGCTGACGCCCCGGCCCCTGACGAGATCGTGCTGATCGGCGCGGTGGCATCCCGCGGCCGGCTGAACTCCCGGGTGGGCGGCAAGACAGTGGACGAGGTGGAATGACGGGTAGCCTCGAGATCCGGAACCTTTCGGGGATGGTCACCGGCCGCCTGGACGATCCCATGGCCGAACCCGAGGTAATCCGGATCGAGGACGGCCTGATCGCCGGCTTCGAATCCGGACCGGAACCGGACCGGGTGCTGGACGCCGCCGGTGCAGTGGTCATGCCGGGCCTGATCGACTCCCACGTTCATGTCGTCTTCGGCGACTGGACGCCGCGCCAGAGTGCGCTCGGCTGGATCGAATCCTCGCTCCACGGCGGGGTGACCACGATGATGTCTGCCTCCGAGGTTCACCTTCCCGGCCGCCCGCGCGACCGCGAAGGGGTCAAGGCACTGGCGGTGACCGCCCAGCGTGCCTTCGACACCTTCCGTCCCGGCGGGGTCAAGGTGCTCGCCGGCTCGGTGATCATCGAACCCACGCTCGAGCCGGAGGACTTCGCTGAACTGAAAGAGAAGGGTGTCTGGCTGGCCAAGGTCGGCTTCGGGGACTTCAGCCCGCAGGCCGACGCAGCCTCGCTGGTCCGGGCCGCCCAGGAAAACGGTTTTGTGGTGATGAACCACACCGGCGGTGCCTCAATCCCGGATTCATCCCCGGTGACGATCGAGGATGTTCTGGCGCTCGGCTGCGACATCATCGGCCATGCCAACGGAGGTACGACGGCTCTCCCGGATGCTGATCTGGACCGGCTGTTCGAAGCTCCCGGGGCGATCCAGCTGGTGCAGGCGGGCAACCTGCGTTCATCGATCGAGATCAGTTGAACGCGCCTACGACCTTGACGCGCTCGACCGGATCGTGCTCGCCACCGACACGCCCACCGGCACCGGCGTGATGCCGCTCGGCATGATCAAGACGGTCTGCGAGATCTCTTCACTCTGCGGCCTGACCGCGACCCGGGCGATCGCCATGGCGACGGGCAACAACGGCGCCGTGCTCGGCCGTCCCGAAGGCGTTCTTGAGCCTGGGCGGCCCGCTGACCTCTTCTGCGCATTCGCACCTCTCGGCTCCTCCTGCGACGGCCCCCTTGAGGCGATCGAGTTCGGGGACATCCCCGGCATCGCCGCCGTTGTCGTCGACGGCGAGGTCAAGGCGCTGCGCTCGCGCAACACCCCGGCCCCCGACGGGGCATGTCAACTGACGGAAAAGGCAAGGTGATCGCTCGTGGCTGAGCTGATCGAAGAAGTGATCGTGCCGGCCAGCGAGGCTCGCACCATCGATGTCAAGAAGGGCCAGACCCTGGAAATCGTAGACCTCGAAGGTCAGCAGGTCGGTGATGTCGCAGTCTGGACGGCGGCGGATCCGAGCGAGTACCTCTCCCCGTCACACACCGTTTCCAGCCTTTCGAAGCTGGTGCCCGAGGTCGGCGACTCGGTGCTCTCCAACCACCGCACCCCGCTGTTGAAGATCCTCCGCGATGACGTCGGCCGCCACGACCTGCTGGTGCCCTGCTGTGACCCGGAGCGTTACGCGATCGATTACGGCGAGCCCGATCACGGTTCCTGTCTCGCTTCACTTGAGAAAGCGTCTGGCCGACGAAGGGCGCGACTTGCCGCTGCGCGGGGAGATGTGCTGGAACGTCTTCATGAACAACGTGGTCGAAGACGGAAAGATCGTCACCTACGAGCCGCCCCATCCGGCCGGCTCAACGATCGCCATGGAGGCGATGGAGGATCTGGTGGTGGCGCTCTCGGCCTGCCCCCAGGACATCTCCGCGGTGAATGCCTTCAACCCCACGCCGATGGCCCTGAGGGTCAAGGAGTAGAGGTGACCGGGCCGGCCGCGACAGCAAGCGCCACGCGGCCCGCCGAGGTCGCTGAAGTTGCTCGAATCATCGCCGGAGCCGGGCTGGTCGAGGCTTTCGGCCACGTATCGGCCCGCACCCCGGAAGGCTTCATGATCACCGCCACCCTCCCCCTCGGTGCAGCGCGGGGAGAAGGACGTCCACAGCTTCGGCCCCGATGGCACACCGGCCTCGGGCGATTCCGGAGAGCCGCCGTCCGACCTGCCGCTCGAGGCGCCGATGCACGCTGCTGTCTACGCGGCCCGGAGCGATGTCAACGCGATCTGCCGCACCCACTCGCCCGCAGCGGTCAGGGCCGGGGCCAGATCAGTGCTTCCGCCGCTGGTCCACGGCCTCGGCGGGCTGGCCGGTGAGGTCGACCTCTGCGACCGCACCGATCTGGTCACCGATCCGGACGCGGGACGCGAGATCGCGGCCGCGCTCGGTGGGGCCGACTGTCTTCTGATCCAGGGCAACGGATCGATCAGCGTCGGCGGTTCACTCGCCGACGCCGTGGTCCGTGCCCACTACCTGGAGGAACGGTGCCTGGTCGGCGAGGAATCCGACCCGGGCAGCGGAATAACCGGCGAGAAGCTGGCCGCGAGATCCAGGTGGTTCGAGAAGGAGCGCATCCGGGCCTGGGCCTGGCTGCGATGGAAGTACGCCGGAGGAGAGTCCTATGACCGGACTGCTGCAGAATGTGTCCTGTTCGCAAAATGAAGAGAGGAAGCAAATGATTCACTCAAGAGGAAAATTCAGCCTGAAGAGACTGCTAATGATTCTGGCGGCGGTGATGGCGCTCGGAGTCGGAGCGACCGCCTGCGGCGGTGACGATGACGACGGTTCGTCCGGAAGCTCCGGCACTACGACCGCGGAGACCAAGGACGCGACTCTGGTGCTCGACTTCATTCCGAACGCGGTTCATGCGGGCATCTACGCGGCGCAGGCCCAGGGCTACTACGAAGAAAACGGCATCAATCTCGAGATCATCCAGCCGACCTCGACCGCTGACACGCTGCGGCTGATCGACGCCGGCAAGGCCGACATCGGTATTGCCGACGGCATCGATATGGCCGGTCAGATCGACCAGGGTCGTGGTGCCAAAGGCGTCATGGCGATCCTGCAGCGTCCGCCCGGGAGGACTGATCACCCTTGAGTCAGAGGGAATCGAAAGCCCGGCCGGCCTGGAAGGCAAGACTGTCGGCGTGACCGGCGTTCCTTCCGACAACGCCATCCTCGACACGATCATGGCCGATGACGGATCCAGTTCGGACGAGCGTCGACGTCGTGACGATCGGCTTCAACGGCGTTCAGGCGCTCGAAGCCGGAAGGGTCGCGGCCTTCACCGGCTTCATCCCGGCAGACGGAGTCCAGGTCAACGAGGACGGTTTCCCGACCACGTCATTTGCGCTCGACGAGTACGGAGGACCTTCCTATCCGGGACTGGTCGCCTTCTCGACCGAGGACAAGATCGCCGGAGACCCGGACCTGATGCAGGGTTTCGTCGACGCGACGATCAAGGGCTACCAGGACACCCTGGCCGACCCGGCACAGGCCGTCGACGACCTGGTCAGTGAGACCCAGGGTGTCGACAAGCAGCTGGCCACGGCGCAGCTGGATGCCTACATCCCGCTGATGGGCGACTCCGACACCTACGGGCAGTTCAGCAACCAGTCGCTCGAGGAGCTCTCCTCGTTCCTGGTCGAGAACGACCTGTCCGCGGCGCCGATCGCTCCGGATCGCTACGCGACCAACGAGTACACCGGAGGCGAAGAGCTCTCCGGCGGGCGAGTAGCGCCCGGACTGTTCTGAGTAGAAGAGTCGCTTTGCAGGCAACAGAATCAAAACTGACGGTCGAGAACGTCTCGAAGACGTACCGGGGCGCGGGTGGCGGTGAGAACGTCACCGCGCTCCGGGACGTCGGTATCGAGATCGGCGACGGCGAGTTCGTCTCGATCGTCGGCCCGTCAGGTTGCGGCAAGTCGACCCTGTTCAACATCATCGCCGGACTGGTCAAGCCGTCGAGCGGCCGAGTGCTGCTCGACGGCGACCAGCCCGACGACCTGCTGGGCAAGGTCGGCTACATGCCCCAGCGGGACATGCTGATGCCGTGGCGGACCGTGCTGGACAACACCACCCTCGGCCTCGAGTTGAACGGCATGAAGAAGAGCGAGGCCCACAAGGTCGCGCTCGGCGAGTTCGAGCCGCTTCGGCCTGGCCGGCTTCGAGAAGCAGTGGCCGGCCAAGCTGTCGGGCGGCATGAAGCAGCGCGCCGCGCTGCTGCGGACCTTCCTCGCCGGCCGCGAACTGATGCTGCTGGACGAGCCTTTCGGCGCACTCGACGCGCTGACCCGGGCGCAGATGCAGGAGCTGGCTGCTGGACGTCTGGCAGGAGGACCGCAAGACGATCCTGTTCGTGACCCACGACGTCGAGGAGGCGGTCTACCTCTCCGACCGGGTGTACGTGATGTCGGGTCGGCCCGGCAGGATCAGCCTCTGCGTCGACGTGAACCTGCCCCGGCCGCGTCGCAGCGAGATCACGATGGACCCCGAGTTCCTCGCCCTCAAGCAGAAGCTGCTGAAGCCGCTCGAAGAAGCGGTCCACGGCAACGCGATGATCGATGACAACCCGACCGTCGAAGGCGCAGACCATGAGCCCGGCGTATCCCGTGCCCGCCGGATTTCCGAGCGCGTCCTTCCTCCGCTGCTCTTCGCTGTTTTCGTGCTGGTCGTCTGGCAGCTCTACGTCGTGCTCTGGGACGTCAAGGAGTCGACCCTGCCGCCGCCGACCGCGGTCGCCCAGGCGACTCTGGGACGAACCGCAGCATGCTGGCCGAGAACGCCTGGGTCACGATCAAGGAGATCCTGCTCGGCTTCACCCTGGCGATCTTCGTCGGCGTCGGCATCGCCTCGGTCATCCGCGCCTCGCGGCGGATCGAGCGGGCGGTCTATCCCTGGCTGGTCGTCTCCCAGATGGTGCCGATCCCGGCGATCGCCCCGATCCTGGTGATCTGGTTCGGCTTCGACCTGCGGCCGAAGGTGCTGGTCATCGCCCTGGTCAGCTTCTTCCCGATCGCCGTCAATACGATCGACGGCCTGCGAGCCGCCGAACCGGAACTGCTCAACCTGCTGAAGACCCTGAAGGCGAACGCCTGGCAGCGCTTCCGCAAGGCCCAGCTTCCGGCCGCCCTGCCTTTCCTCTTCTCGGGCCTCAAGGTCGCAGCGGCCTTCTCGGTCATCGGCGCGGTCTTCGCCGAATGGGTCGGCGCCTCCGAGGGCCTCGGCTACCTGATCCTGGTGCTGAACAACCAGACCGCGACCACAGACATGTTCGCGGTGATCGTGGTGCTCGCCTCGATCGGAATCGCGCTCTTCCTGATCGTCAGCCTGGTCGAGCGGCTGCTGCTTCCCTGGTACTACGAGAGCCGTGAGGTCGAGGTCGAAGGGCCTCGAACTGGAGCCGGAGGAGATCAGAGTGAGCGCGACGCACTCGACGGTCGTACGCGGCGCCTGGGTCCTGACCATGGGCCCGGCCGGGCGCGATTCGCGACGGCGCGGTGGCGTTTCGACGGCGACGGCTCGATCCTCGAGGTCGGATCCTTCGAACGAGGTATCGGCCAACTACCCCGGGGCCGAGGTCGCCGGCGACGGCAACGGTGTCGTGCTGCCCGGCTTCGTCAATGCCCACACCCACCTGACCGAGGGCCTGATCACCGGCATGGGCGAGGACGCGATCCTGTGGGAGTGGTTCACCCGCGTGGTCAACCCCTCGGGCCGGGTGATAACCCGCGGAGAGGTCGCGCTCGGTACCCGGCTGAAGGCGGTCGAGATGCTCGAGTCCGGCATCACCACGGTCAACGACATGTGCTGCCACCGCAACCTCGGCTCGCAGGCCTCGCTCGGCGCGGTCGACGGCCTGTCGCGAGATGGGCATGCGCGGCGTGGTCTGCTTCGGTGCCGAGGACCTCTACCCCGAGGCTCCCGGGCCGGAGGTCTTCATGGCCGAGCACGAGGCCCTGGCCGACCGGATCGCATCGGCGAGACCGTGATCGACTTCCGGGCCGGCATCGGCACCGTGCTGGGAATCACCGACGAGCTGTTCGCCCGCACGATCGCCGCCTGCGCCGAGAACGGCTGGGCGGTACACACCCACCTGGCCGAGGTCCGCGAGGAGCTGACCGAGTCGCGGATCGAGAACGGCTGCTCGACCATCGAGCATTCCGAGCCGGGTCGGACTGCTCGAGCACGACGTGATCGCCGGCCACTGCATCTGGTGCTCCGAAAAGGACATCGGCCTGCTCGCCAGCCGCGACGTCGCGGTCGCCCACAACCCGGTCGCCAACATGATCCTCGCCTCGGGCGTCTGCCCGGTGCCGCGCCTCAGGCGGGAGGGAGTGCGGGTCGGCATCGGCACCGACGGCGCGGCCTCCAACGACAGCCAGGACATGTTCGGCGCGATCAAGTCGGCGGCACTGCTGCAGAAGGTCCACCACCTCGACCCGGCGGCGATGACCGCGCCGGAAGTCCTGCGCATGGCGACCATGGGCGGAGCCGAGGCGCTCGGCAAGCAGGGAGAGATCGGCAGCCTCGAGCCGGGCAAGCGGGCCGACGTCCAGCTGCTCGACGGCAACGGACCCGAGCTCGCCGTGCTCCACGATCCCTTCCAGCAGGTTGTCTACGGCGCGACCCCGCGCATCGGTCAGCGACGTCTGGGTCGACGGTGTCCAGCGGGTCGACCGGCTCGCGCACGGTCGGCATCGACCGGGCCGCACTGGCGGCCGAGGCCCGCGAAGCCGCGGCCGACCTGGCCCGGCGCGGTGAGATGAAAGGCGAGTCGGCCTATGCCGGCCCGCTGCCGTTCGAAGAAGGGGGTTGACGTGGCTGAATCGACTGACGTGGTGCTGATCGGCGCCGGACACAACGGGCTGGCCTGCGCGGCCTACCTGGCTCGGGCCGGGCTCGGCGTGACGGTGCTCGAGTCATCCGATACGCCGGGCGGCTGCATCTACACGAAGGACCTCCCGGACGGCGAGGGTCGGCTTGAGCTCGGCGCCTACGAGCACGGCGGCATCCGCGGCAGTGGGGTGGCGGCCGACCTCGAACTGGAGACGCGCTACGGGCTCGACTTCCACGAGCGCGACGAGATCCTGTTCTCGCCCTGCGACGACGGCACCGGCCTGCCTTTCTGGAACTCGCTCGAACGCACGGTGGAAGGGCTGGCCGAGGTGGTCGGCCGCGACGAGGCCGAGCGCTACCGCGCCTTCGCCGACTGGTCGTCGGCCGCGATGGCGGTGCTCGGCCAGGCAGAGGACGGCCCGCCGCCGACCCTGCGCTCGCTGGCCGCGCTGGCCGACGCCGGCCTCGGAGTCAGAAGGCGGCCGGCTGATCCAGGCCCTGCTGGCCCCGGCCACCGCGCTGTCCGAAGCCGCCTTCGAAGACGACCGGCTGCGCGGGCCGCTGAACCACTGGGCCGCCCATTCCCAGCAGCCTCCGCAGGTGCCCGGGCACCGGTGCCGGAGCGCTCTTTCTCGCGGCCAGCCACGGCTCGCCGGCGATCCGCCCGGCCGGCGGCTCGCGCGGCACGGTCGACGCCCTGGTGCGCTGCCTCGAAGACGCCGGCGGCACCCTGGTCTGCTCGGCCCCGGCCGAGAAGGTCGAGGTCTCCGGCGGTCGCGCCGTGGCCGTGATCGCCAACGGCGAGCGCTACCCGGCCGGCCGGGCCGTGATCTCTGCGATCGACGCCAGACGCCTCTTCCTCGGACTGGTCGAGCCGGAGGCGATCTCGCGCGAAGCTGCGGGCCGAGGTCGAGCGCATCCACGTCACCTCCCACAACGTCTGCGAGCTCAAGGTCGACGCGGTGATCGACGAGATGCCGGAAATCAACGGCCCGGCCGGCATGGAGCGCACCTTCATGCTCTCACCGAATACCGGCACCGACATCCAGCGCGCCTTCTCTTCGATCGCGCTCGGCAAGCTTCCCAAGCGGCCGCCGCTGATGATCGCCTTCCCCTCAACCCTTGAGTCCGGCTGGGCGCCGGAAGGCAAGGCGGTTGTCTGGCTTTCGACCTTCGTACCGTGGGTGCCGGAAGACGGAGCCTGGTCTCCCGAACTGCTCGAGAAGGCGGCGAAGCTGACCTGGAAGACCGCGCGCAAGGCGCTCGGCACCGAACTCCGCCCGGCCGCGCACGAGCTGACCGGACCGGAGGAGTGGGTCGAGCGCCACGGCAACCCGGGTGCCAATCCCAACCACGTCGAGATGTCGATCGACCAGCTGATGAGCATGCGTCCCTCGCCCTCGCTCTCCGGCTACACAACCCCGATCGAGGGCCTCTTCCTGACCGGTGCCGGCACCCATCCGGGCGGCGGCATCACCGGTGTGCCCGGGCGCAATACAGCCGGGGTCGTCATGGAAAGACTCGGCATCCGCCGCAGGAACCGGGTTGAAAGCCTGAGGCAGCAGGCGGCGACGCTGCGCGACGCGCTCAAAGCAACCAGAGATCTCAGGAGAAACGCATGACCCCGATACCTTTCAAGCTGGTCGACCTGATGACCGCCTACCAGGGCTCCGCCCTGATCGGAACCGCGGTAGAGACCGGTCTCGCTGACCTGCTCGCAGAAGGGCCGCTCACCCTCGATCAGGTCACTGCGAAGCTCGGCAACAGACGATCGCGGCACCATGGCACTGCTCGCCGGACTGGTCTCGTTCGAACTGGTCGAGCGGGACGGGGACCGCTTCAGCCTGACCGAACTTGGTGGGCCCGCTGGCGGCGTCGCATCCCGACACGATTGCCCAGATCGTGCTCAAGGAGTGGTTCTTCTACAAGCTTTGGGCCGAGCTGCCGATCGCCGTCAAGGACGGCCACGCGCGAACCGGACCGTGGCGCGAACGGCTTGAGAACGACCCCGACCAGGCCCACTCTTTCCTTCACGCTCTGGACGACCTCTGCACGCTTTTCGGCGGTGATCTGCCCGAACTGGCCGGACTCGAGTCGGGCGGACGGCTGCTCGACGTGGGTGGTGGCGCCGGATCCCACGCGGCCAACCTGGTCAAGGCCAACCCTGAAATCGAGGCGACGGTACTCGACCTCCCCGGCGCCGAGCCGGTCCTGGCCGAACGCCATCCGGACCTCGGCTTCGTCGAGGGGGATTTCGAGCTGCCTCGCTTCGGCCGTCCGGAGGACGAGAGCTGGGACTACGTGCTGCTATCCAACATCCTTCACGACCATCCGGCCGATCGATGCGCTCGCTACATCCGCGAAGCGGCCTCACTGCTCGCCCCGGGTGGCAGCCTGGTGATCTACGAATGGGTGATCGACCCGGGCCGTACCAGCCCACCGGGCGTAGCCAAGTTCACCCCGATGATGGTGGTCGAAAACGAAGGCGGCTGGACCTGGACCGAAGATGAGATCGCCGGCTGGATCAGCGACGCGGGGCTCGAAGCCACAGCCGATGAACCGCGGATTCGGACCGATAGCGGTCATACGCGGCGAGAAGGTCTGATCCGCTCGCAGGCGCGTTAGGGTTTCCGGATGGATGCCGGGCTGGTTATCGCGATTCTCCTGGCGCTCGTCTTTGCTGCCACCAACGGGATCCACGACGCGTCGAACGCAATTGCCACGCTCGTAGCGACCAGGGTGGCAACGCCGCTTCAGGCGATCCTGATGGCCTCTTTCTTCAACATGCTGGGCCCACTCCTGCTCGGTGCCGCGGTGGCAAATACGATCGCCGGCATCGTCACGGTCTCGCCGGAACAGGCGGTGGCGGTGATCGGGTCCGGTCTGGCGGCGGCGGTGATCTGGAACCTGCTCACCTGGCGGCGCGGTTTGCCCTCGAGTTCGAGCCACGCCCTGGTCGGCGGACTGGTCGGTGCGGCCCTTGCCGAAGGCGGCATCAGCGCGGTGCAGTGGGGCGGACTCGACGGCCTGCACCCGGTCGGTTTCTTCGGTGCGCTGATCGCGCTCGCGGTTTCGCCGATCCTCGGCTTCTTCGCGGCGCTCGCGCTGATCCGGTTGGTCGCCCGGGTCAGCGGACGAGCCACCCGTCGCTGGAACTCGGTCGCCGCCAACGGGCAGTGGTTCACTTCGGCCGCGCTCGCCTTCAGCCACGGTGCCAATGACGCCCAGAAGTCGGTCGGTGTGATCGCCGCCTTGCTCCTGGCGGAAGGTCAGATCGATTCACTCCAGACGCCGGCCTGGGTTGTGCCTTCCTGCGCCATTGCTTTGACCCTTGGCACCGCGCTCGGCGGTTGGCGCATCATCCGCACCATCGGTCGCGGCATCTACCGGATCACCCGGTACGAAGGAATGGTCAGTCAAACTGCATCCGCCGCGGTGATCCTGGGCGCTTCGTTCGGCGGCGCCCCGACCTCGACCAGCCAGGTGGTCGCCTCGTCGGTGGTCGGGATCGGCGGCGGCAGGAAGCGCTGGCACCACATCAGCTGGGCGACGGTCAGGGAGATCCTGCTCGCCTGGGTCATAACCCTGCCCGCGGCGGGCCTGCTCGCCGTGGCAATCTACGGGATCACGCAATGGCTCAGTTGAATCCAAGAAGATGGTTCCTGCCGGAAACCCCGGATCTGGTCGGCCTGCTTCGACGGCAGTTCGAGTTGACGATCGAAGGCGCTGATGTCTTTGCCCGCTGGGCCGGGGGCGAGGACATTCGCCTCGAGGAGATGCTCGAGATCCAGGCCCGTGGGGAGGCGGCCAAGCGGGAGCTGCTGAATTCGCTCAGGTCGGCATTCATCACACCGCTGGAGCCGGAGGACCTTTTCGCGATGTCCCAGGGGACCGGTCGCATCCTGAGCGAGGCCGCGGATCTGGTCGGTGAGGCAGCGGTCCTGAAGTGCAGGCCCGATGAAGGCATCGCCGGAATGGCCGCGCTCCTGGCCACCGCCGTCAGAAAGATCGACGTCGCGGTCGGCGAGCTCGGCGAGTCAGGTACCAAGGCGACACAGGACGCGGACCGGGCGGTTGAAGACGTGCGGCAGATGCAGGCCCACTATTACCGGGGCATGGCGGTCACGCTCGATCTTGACGAGCGAGGCATGCGCATCGCCCGGCGTGAGATCTACCGTCGCTGCTCACGCATCGGCGACATCGCCGTCGGAGTCGCCGAGCGCGTCGTCTACTCGGTCGTCAAACAGAGCTGAACCCGGCGGTTTCAGGGTCGATCGATCTCGGCGACTCTGGCTATGTGGCGGGCGATCCTGCCGACGACCGGGGCGTAGAGGGCGGCAGCCGGACCCCAGGCGCCACCACTCGATTCGACCGGCATCTCCAGTCGTGATCCGCCCGGGATCGCAGTGACCCTGTGATGGACAACGATGCCCCCGACCTTCCAGCTCCACGACTGGCCGGCAACGACCTCGGTGATCTCCGCCGGGACTCTGATCCCGCCCCGCAGCACTACGCTCCCCTTCGCGCCCTCCCTTACCTCCGGAGAGCCCAGCCCCTCGGCCCCGCGCACATGCGGCGACCACTTCGACCACTGGTCGGGACGCGCAACCAGAAACCACATCTGCTCCGGCGTCGCGCTGCTCTCTGCCGAGTTTCCGGCCAAGCCGATCCTTTCCTGGTCGGGGACGCCGGCGATGCGGCGTCCTTAGTTTCTGGGGCCGAGCTTGCCGACTACGAAGCCGGGGCTTTCCGGGTACTCGTCGCTCCACCAGAAAGAGACCTTGCGTCCCGACTTGCTCAAGCGGACCAGGCCGCCGTCGTAGCAATTGTCCAGCCCGTAGGTCAGGGTCTCGCGGAAGAAGCAGCGGTTCTTCTTCCTGGACAGAAAGATCAGCTTGCCACCGCAGGGGAAGCTCGGGTAGTTGACGGAGCCACCGCGCCTGCCCTTTACCGGTTTGCGCTTGATCTGAATCTTTGTCTGATAGACGTCGGCGTCTTCTTTTGTCTTGCCGGCCCACTTGCCGGCGACCGGCGACGGCTTCGGCTTGGAGGCACTCAGGCCCGGAGCCAGCATGAGGGTGGTGGCCGCAGGGGCCAGGATCAGCGAGGCCTTCAGGACGGTCTGCATCAGTGCCACCCTAAGCCCAGCCGAGCGGGTCAGGTTGCGCCCGGGCGATCAGCGCTCGACCAGTACGGTTTCGCCGCCGCGCCCCGGGGTCACGGTGATCGCCCGCCGGATCGTCGCTTCGGGGCCATCGGCTCCGGCGCTGATTTCGACCTCGCGCAGCAACTCACGCAGCACGATCGCCATCTCCATCTGGGCAAAGCTGGCGCCGATGCATCGGCGGCGCCCGCCTCCGAACGGGATCCAGGTGTAGGTGCCGGGGTCCGACTCAAGGAAGCGCTCGGGCCTGAAGGCATACGGCTCCGGGTAGATCTCCGGGTCGTGCTGGACCAGCCAGGCGCTGGCGACCAGATGGACCCGTGGCTCGTAGAGGATGCCACCGACCTCGATCGGCTTCTTGACGGTGCGCGGCGCCGCGTTCAGAAGCACCGGTCGATGGCGCAGGATCTCGCGGATGGTTGCGGTCAGGTAGGGCTCGCCGTCACCTTCGTCCACCGCGGCGACCAGCTTCGCCAGCACTTCAGGCTCCCGGGTCAGCCGCTCAAGCGCCCAGGCCAGCTGGGTCGCCGTGGTCTCATGGCCGGCGACCAGCAGGGTCAGCAGCTCGTCGTGGATCTCGACGTCAGACATCGGCGAGCCGTCGTCGTGGCGGGCCCCGATGAACGATCCGATGATCTCGCTGCCGCCTTCATCGGCGCGCTCTCGCCGGTCGTGTATCTCCCTGTAGATCAGTTCATCTGCCCGCTCGCGCACCTTGATGAATCTGGCCCAGGGGCCGAGGCCGAAGGGTGCCCGCTGGGCAGGTGGCAGCAGGCTGAGCGGGCTGAGGCCGAACTCGAGCATTTCCGTCAGGGCGATGCGCAGCGCGTCGAGCCGCTCGCCGGTTCGCAGCCCGAAGACCGCGACGAGGATTACCTCCATGGTCAGGGCCTGCATGCGCGGGTGCATCGGCGTCGTCTCTCCCCGTGGCCAGGAGGCGATCTGTTCCCGGGCAACCTCGGTGATCATGTCTTCAAGGCCTTTCATGCGCTCGCCGTGAAAGGCCGGCAGCACCAGCTTCTTCTGGCTCATGTGGGCGCCTTCGTCAAGCAGCAGGATCGAGTTCGGACCGACGATCGGCTCAAGGATGCGAGTGCCCTCGCCGGGGTGGAGCACGTCGGCCGGAGCGGTGAAGACCTGCCTGATCTCCTCCGGGTCCGAGATCAGCACGAACGGGTCCTGGGCGGCCAGTCTGATCGTGAACCTCTTGCCGTATAAGCGGCGACAGCGCTCGAGGAATCCGGTCGGCCGGGTCCACCAGCCGACGGTCTGGAGTGCCGCCGGCATCCGCGGACCGGGTGGAAGGCCCTCTGGGCGTCTTACGGGCATCAACTCAAGCTAGCGCGGCGCGGGTTCGGAGGCGACGCCGGCCCCGCGTTCGTCCCGCGTGGTCCCGCGCACCCCGAATCCGCCGGCTTCGCTTTCGCGGCGGCGGATACCCGGGGTGGACTGACTCAGTTGGCCTTCTGGACCCGGAAGTAGACGCCGCCGGAGCCCTGCTGGAAGCGCGCCTTGCCGACGTTCAGCTTCCAGGGGGACGGCAGCTTGCCGTCGGGACGATTGAGGAACTGCCGGAAGTAGTTCGAGGCTGCCTGACAGGAAAGCCCCTTGCTTGAATTGATGTAGTACGGCCCCTTGGGCAGGATCAGCTTGCCGATCCGGTCGTTGTTCAGAACCCGGAAGGTTCCGGGGCAGCGAACGGACTTCTTGTTCTTCTTCGGGTTCGGGGCCGGTCCGTATGCGCGGTTGATGTTGAAGCCGACCCTGGCGGTCTTGCCGCGGGTGAAGGTCGCGGTCTTCCGGTTCAGGTACCACGGCTTCGGCAGCACACCGTCGAAGTCCTGGAGGAACTCGGCGAAGCGCTTGGTCGCCGTGGCGCAGTTGATCTTGCGCGGTCCGACCAGCGTGATCCGGTACTGGCCCTTCGGGACCTTGAAGCTGCCGATCGAGTCGTTGTGGACGACGCGGAAGTAGCCGGGGCAGGAGCGCGCGTCCCGTCGTTGCCGCCACCTCCACCGCCACCGCTATACTTGCTTCACGCTGAAGCCGATGTCGGAGCCCTTGCCGCGTCGGAAGGTCTTCTTGTTGACCTGGAGGATCCAGGGCTTCGGCAAAACGCCGTCCCAGTCCTGGAGGAACTTCGCGAACAGCTTCGAGCTCTGAGCGCAGCTCAGCTTGTCGCCGTTGAGCACGGTCACGTCGTAAGAGCCGGCCGGCAGGTTCAGCTTGCCGATCCGGTCGTTGTGCAGCACCCGGAACTTGGGGCAGCTGACCTGGGCGGCTTCCGCCTGGCGCACGCCACCTCCGATCAACATCGCGGCAAGTGCGGCAGCGGCGACAAACAGGGACAGAGACAGCTTCGAGTACTTCGCGACGTGGGTCATATATAGGGACAACACTAGAACCGCCGACGAGTACCGGTCAAGCAGCCCGTGGACCCGCCACGCTTTCGGCCGCCGGCAGGCAGGAGATTTCCCGGGCAGCCACGATCTGCGCCGGACCCATACAATCAGGGATTCCGGCTTCCATCCCGGACAACCCGCGCCCGTAGCTCAGCTGGATAGAGCGTCGGTCTACGAAACCGAAGGTCACAGGTTCGAATCCAGTCGGGCGCACTGAAGATCTGGCTCAACGATTGCGATCGCGGTCAGCCCGCCTGAATGGAATGCCCCGAAAAGGGCAGTCAGACGGACAGTCATTTCGAATCTTGGCCAACGAACCAGTGGCCGGCGCCACGGAATCCTTCCGCGAAGCCCGGCTCCCCCCGTCTTGCATGGCGGTGGGATTCAGGTATCGATGCGGTCCAGCAGGTCAATCACCGTTTCGCGGAGTCTGGGAAGTTCCGACTCGATTACCTTCCAGACCAAGTCGAGGTCGACCTCGAGATAGTCGTGAGCGATGACATCCCTGAAACCCGCGATTTCTCGCCAGGGTGTGTCGTCCGAGAGTGCGCGGGTTTGGCTATCCAGTTTCTTCGCCGCTTCGCCAAGAGTCTCCAGATTGCGGAGAACCGCATCCTGTGTCTTCGGATCACTACGGAACTGCGCCTCACCGGGTTGCGTGTATTCCAAGGCCCGGTTGATCGCGTCAAGCATGTGCTCCAGGTAGACGCGCTGGTTCTTCAGAGCGAGACCGCCTCACGCAAGACCTGGTCTTTCAGGTGACGGGAAAGTCCTGCTTCGGTCACCACATCGATTTCGAGTCCCAAGGCTTCCTCGATGTCGTACTTCAGCCCGATGAGATCCAGGAGGCTGCTTCCCTTGCTCATGTCCACCAGCAGATCCAGGTCACTGGAGGGGCTGGATTCTCCACGGCTGCGGGAACCGAAGATCCGAATGTTCACAGCGCCGCGACGTTCGGCGATCGCGCGCACAGCCTGACATTGGCTGGGGGTCAGCGCACTGTGTCCTTGGGGTTTCGAAGCGGTTGCCATGACCTCATGCTACGTGCTGGCCTGCGCGAAGTCGAGACCGTTGCCTTGAGCGGTCGGGCACAACCGGCGTTCGACCACGCGTCTCGCTCCATCGGCCGAACAAGCCAGCTGATTCGCACTCTACGAAACCGAAGGTCACAAGTTCGAATCTTGTCGGGCGCACTGAAGATCTGGCTCAACGATTGCGATCGCGGTCAGCCCGCCTCATTCGAGGGCCCCGAAAAGGGCAGTCAGACGGACAGTCATTTCGAATTCGAGGCCAGGGAATCAGCGGCTCACGTGACCTGACCTCTACGAAACCGAAGGTCACTGGTTCGAATCCAGTCGGGCGCACTTAAGATCTGGCTCACCGATTGCGATCGCGGTCAGCCCGCCTGATTCGAGCGCCCCGCAAAGGGCAGTCAGACGGACAGTCATTTCAGAAAAGGGGCCAAAGAACCACTGGCTCAGATGACCTGAGCTCTACGAAACCGAAGGTCACAGGTTCGAATCCTGTCGGGCGCGCTGAACATCTGGCTCAGCGATTGCGATCGCGGTCAGCCCGCCTGAATCGAGCGCCCCGAAAAGGGCAGTCAGACGGACAGTCATTTCAGAACAGGGGCCAAGGAACCAGTGGCTCAGATGACTTGAGCTCTACGAAACCGAAGGTCACAGGTTCGAATCCTGTCGGGCGCGCTGAAGATCTGGCTCAGCGATTGCGATCGCGGTCAGCCCGCCTGAATCGAGCGCCCGAAAAGGGCAGTCAGACGGACAGTCATTTCAGAAATGGGGCCAGGAAACGGCGACTCAGTTGACCTGAGCTCTACGAAACCGAAGGTCACAGGTTCGAATCCTGTCGGGCGCGCTCTCCTAAGGCGGCAGAATCCGCTCAACGGTGAGGAGTCCTGCGGCGCCGGCGAAATCTGCCCGATTCGGTCGAAACCGCCGTTCCTGTCCTCAAGCCGAATAGGACTATCGCTCAAACAAGCCCGCGGACTTCTACGAGCCACGGAGTACCGCGCAGGCTGGCTTGGAGCACCCCCGTACCCGTGAAGTTGCAGGTTCGAATCCTGCCGGATATTCGATTCAAGGGTGACCGAGTCGCCCCCCGGATATTCGCACCGGCTCGTAAGGAGCCTCGCCACCGTCTTATCCCGGGTCTAACGTCACGTAAGAGCACTGTTGACTCAGCCGACTTCCCTGTAATAGGTTCGGTTTGTTGGCGGCAGGCAGACAAGCCTCCGCCAAGACACCTCAGGAGGAAAGAGTGTCTCGTCGATGAAGCGCCTAGGCTTCTTGCTCGTCGTTCTTAGCTTGTTCATCCCGGCTTCGCTGGCCACAGCCGGTATGGCGTCCGCCCTGTCTTTTGGCCCGCAGACGTACTTTCCCCTCGGAGCAGGTGCTTCCGGACCCATGTCGGTGGTTGCGGCCGATTTCAACGGTGACGGAAACCGGACCTCGCAACTGCGAACCAGGGAAGCTCCGACGTTTCCGTGCTGCTGGGAGACGGAGTCGGTGGCTTCTCGGCAGCGACGAGCAGGCGCTTCCTCCCGGTTCGTCCCAGCCTTGGGACCTGATCTCAGCCGACTTCAACGGCGACGGCCAGCCGGACCTCGCATCGGCAAACTTCTCCAACGATGTCTCGGTCTTCTTGGGAGATGGCAACGGGGGTTTCTCGGCGGCTGCCAGCTTGCCGGGAAACGGCATCGACCTGAGGGCTCTGACTTCAGCTGACATCAACGGTGACGGAAACGTGGACATAGCCGCAGCCAATGGCTTCTCAAACGACATAAGCCTGTTCCTTGGCGACGGAAACGGCGGCTTTGCGGCCGCCTCGAGTTGTTGCGCTCGGCGTCAATACCTGGGAGCCAAGGTCAATTGTGGCTGCTGACCTGAACGATGACGGCCGGGTGGATCTAGCCACTTGCGACTACGGATCAGAAAGCGTTTCGATCCTGCTTGGAGACGGAAACGGTGGTTTCATCGTCAATCGCTTCCCCACCATGGGGCGGCCAACAGAATTGACGCTGGTCGACCTGAACAACGACGGCAAGACGATCTCGCCACCTCGAATCACACGGGAGGCCCCGGTCGGGCCGCGGTCTCGGTCCTGCTGGGTGACGGAAACGGCGCCTTCACGGTCGACGACCATGTCCTGGCCGACAACAGCTCGTCGACAGGGGAACACGTCAGCCGACTTCGACGGCGATGGCAACACGGACCTTGCCATGGTCAACATACTCGGGCCCGTACAAGATCTCGGTCCTGCTCGGCGACGGCGTCGGCGGCCTGGCGCCAGGCACGGAAGTTCTCGGTTCCTTATCCCGGCAACAAGAAGGCGCTGGTAGCGGCCGACCTAAACGGGGACGGCATGCCGGATCTCGCGCTGCCAACTTTGGATCAATTCCCTACCGAATCGCGGTCTTCCTAAACACCACCCCGCCTCCGTTTATCGACACCGATAACGACGGGATCGAGGACTCACTCGACGCCGGTCCCGGCACACCTTCTGACGCCTTCAACGACGGAGCCGGGACCGCAGGCTCGATCGTTGACCGCAACGGCCTCGACGTGACGGTTGCCGACGCCCCTGCGCCCGACGGAGTCAGGGTCACGGTCGCAGCCGGGGCCGGAAAGGTCACATTCTCAGTCTGCGGTTTCACCGTCAAGATCAGCGCCGGCAGCGAGGTCGTCATCACCTGCGGCAGCGTGTCGGTAGAGGTCATAACCGGCGAAGCCGAGGTAGTCCTCGCGGGCGGCACGGCAGTGATCACCGTGCCTGCCGGAGTGACTGCCAAAGTCACGCAGAACCCGGACTCGACCTTCGAAGTGGAGAACCTCGGGGGAGGGGATGTCACAGTCACTGTTGACGGAGTTCCGTCAGACGGTTGCCGCGGGCTCGACAACCTCGGTCGGTCCCCTGGACCTCACCAACCCCGAGATCACGATCAACCGCCCCTACGAAGGAGCCCGCTACTCCAAGGACGCCGATCCGAAGCCCGATCTGACCTCCGACTACGAGTGCACCGACGCCGACTCCGGCATCGCCTCCTGCGTCGGCACCGTCGCAAGACGGCGACCCCTTCGACCGCTCGACTCTTGGCACAAAGACCTTCACCGTCACCGCCACCGACAACGCCGGCAATACCGCCACCACGTCGGTCACCTACCGCGTCTTCGACTTCCCCGGACTCATCGGCGACGATCACCCGATCGCCTACTACCGACTCGGCGACCCCTCGGGCTCGAAGACGATGGCAGCCTCGCGCAGGACCCGTCCGGCTACTACCAAAACGAACAGGACTCAGAGCCCTTCGGCATATCCGGCGACGGCGATGCCGCCCGCTACTTCTACGACTTCGACTCAAACGGAGTCGGCGACGGGCACGGCTATGCCAACAACATCCAAGCGCCGCGAAGCTACACGCTCTCTGCCTTCTTCCGGATCAAGGACGGCGGCCGCAGCCAGATGATCCTCGAACACGGCGGCGCCGGCTCGATCTGGTACCACGCCGAGGCCGGCCACAACCACCTCCACTTCCGCCCGGTCGTATGGGACGGGGTCCGTCTGAACACGCCCCGGCTCGGTTGAGGCCGGTCGCTGGCACCACGTGGCCGCGACCTACGACTACACCGTCGACTCCCAGAATGACCAGCTCGGAAGCGGGGTCGCAAAGCTCTACCTCGACGGCGAGCTGGTCGACACCGATATCTCCGACAAGCGCACCTCCGGAGCATCCACCTTCTACCTCGGCCACGGCCAGATGGCGCCCTGGCTCCACGGCTACCTCGATGAGGTCGCCTACTTCGACAAGGCGCTCTCTGCGACCCGTATCTACGAGATCTGGCTGGCAGATCCGCCGCCAGGTGATGCCGGCGAGGCTCCGACGCCGGGCGATCCCGACACCCCGACTGATCCGACGCCAACAGGCCCCTCGGACATTCCGGGTACGCCCGCCGATCCGTCAGAGGCCTCCACCGCCGCCTGCGACGCCGCAAAGGCCCAGCTGGCGAAGGCCAACAGGAAGCTGAAGAAGGCCAGGCATGCCGTTCGCAAGGCCAAGCGCGGCCACTCCCGCGAGAAGCTGAAGAAGGCCAGGCGCAAGCTCAACCGGACCCGCCCCGGAGTTGCCAGGGCACAGGCCTCGGGCGCTGAGGGCTGCTGAGCGAGCGGAAATCGGGTAGGGCGACCTGGGCTACGCTCCGCTTCAAGCTGCGCCGGCCCGCGGGCCGGCTAGATGCCTCTTTGGATCCCCGCCTGAAGAGAGATGACCGGCGAACTCGCGGCTAGAGGCGCGTGTCTCACGGCCCGTCCGCGCGTGTCTGCGCTGGAGCAGTGCCCGGAATGACGCTCTGAGCGGCGCGAGTGCTCGCGACGAACGGAACGAAGAGGGCCCTCGGCTGTGTTCGACCGATTCTCACTAGGTAGTTGACTTGCCCTCTACGAAACCGAAGGTCACAGGTTCGAATCCTGTCGGGCGAACTTTGGAAACCGGGGAAATTCTGCTCAGCGCTACGGAGTTCTGCTGGGTTGCCAGGTTCGTCCCGTTCGGCTGAAATCCATTGTGACTGGTATGAACTGGGCGATTCTACGGGTACCGCGGCCAGCGCCTGAGGTCAGTGCTCCGGAGAGCCACGGTGTTCTGGTGAGCTACCGAAATCGATCAGTCGTGTTGACAGGCCCCAGGCCGAAAGCGCTCCAGCCGAGACCAAAGGTGCGAAGGCAGCAATCACGAACCTGTAGTCGTAGCTCTTGGTAACGATCGGGAAGAAGAGAAGCATCAGAGCCGTGGCCCCGAAGAGGATCGCCCCTGACCGGGCGCGGCCAGCCAGGACCCACGGCGAAGCCACCGTGAGCACGAGAAGCAGGATCATTGGCAGGTTTACGATGCGGGTCGCAGCCTCCCAAACCTTGAACGGCTGGATGTTTCCCTGCTGGGACACGCGCTCGCCCGGGTAGAGGCGAGACTGCCAGTATTCGACGAACTCATTGTTGCCGCTGTGTCGATCCGGACCGTAGAGCAGGAAAGCGACGAAGCCATCGGCCGAGAGCTGGCCGTACGAAGGCAGATTTGGCCGAAAGAGCCGCCGGGCGTCGTGCCAGACGGCGTCCAAGTATGCCAAGGGCTGGCCTTTGATCGCTGCCTCCGACCACGCTTGCAGGTTTTCCATGGCGAGCGGGTCCGAGGGAATCACGTAGGGCGGCCCGTATAGACGCTGAGCTGGCGATTCCGGGCTGAAGATGTACCACTCGCCTGAGGTGTAGCCGCGCCGTGAGGGCGGAATGGTTTCGCAGATCGGCTCGGATCCCGGCGGCGGACTGAACTTCTCGCAATCTGCCACTGGAGCGATGCGGCCGTAGAGATTCCACGCATTATTCGACGTGAGTACACCGGGGTAGTCGGTCGCAGTTGTGCGCCACGCCGCGTAAGCGCCGATGGTGACCAGCGCGACCAGAAGTGAAACTCCCGCGACCGCGAGCGTCCTTCGGGTTGGACGCCCGATGCTGAACAGCAGCCAGACCGAGATCACGACGACTATCCCCAGCCCGACGGTTCGGTCCCAGACGGCGAGCGCGCCGGCAAGACCGGCGAGACCGCCCCACCAGAGACTGTCCTGCTGAGAAGCACGCACGGCGGCATAAAGGGCGATGATCATGAAGAAGACGAAAAGGGCGTCGCTTAGCGCTGCGTGCTCCAGGAAAAGCTCACCTCCGCCAAGTGCGAGGACTGCCGCCGGGACCAGGCCAAGCCATTGCGGTCCGCCGCTCCGACGCACCATGAAGAAAGCGACGGCCGCGGCCAGCAGACCAAGAGCGTGCTGCACGACCACGACTGCGAGCAGATGCGGAGTAACGGCGTGCAGCAAGCTCACGAACATCGAGTAGCCGATCATCCGGATCGGATCCGTCCATAAGAATTCGACCGCGCCGGCGAAATAGACCCCGCTGTCGGAGTAGCCAGTCATCGCGGGGCTCCAGACCAGGCAGAGCAGAATCCGCAAGAAGAGCCCAATCACAAGAAGACCGATCAGGGCGTGGCGCGCATCGACCCGGAAGGAGATGCGCCGACCCGTAACCTGAGCCTGAAAATGATAAGCCGCAACTGTCAGAAATACCGAAGCCATAAGCGTCAACCAAAGCCCCCATCCAGCTTCAACTGATGGCGGAGCGTCGCCGATCGCTTCGCGAGACGCGCCGGCGATGTCGATCATGGCGACTGCTGCGATCGCGGCGCAGACACCGCCAAGGACCATGGGTACCGCCGCCCAGGGCTTCCGCGGAACCAGCAGGACTGCTGCCAGGCCCGCCAGAAGCGCGCAAAAGAGACCACCCGATGACAGACCGGAGCTTGAAGCGACGAGCGAGACCCGCCACGGACCGATCGACCCGCACACCACGGCGGCGCAGGCGAGGTACACGATTGAGCGGGAATTGAGCGGAATGCGCGGCATGATCACTGCAGCCGCGAAATAGAACCGGATTCAGCAAGCTTCGCTGCCTCGCCGGGGCGCGGTGAATAGATCTCGATCTGCAATTCTGGAACACCTTCAAGGACCAGGTAGGCGCTGGTTCCTGATGAATCCGCCAAGAGCTCGAAACCGGGATGCCGCGAGACCCGTTCGCCGGATTTCATGGCTGCGCTGGCGAGGGCCGCCGCAGCGTCCGGGACTTGGTACGTGGCGACAGTCAGAAGCGATGCCGTCGACTCAGACTCGTCTGGATCGTCTAGGTAACGGACATAGATGTCGCCGGTCGCAGGTATTTCAAGCTGGTAGCTGTCGAACGGGTCTTGAGGACCGAGCCAGTAAGCGGAATGGGAGAAGGTATATGACCGCTGGCGCAGCTCGGATTCTCCAACTACACCGTCCCATTGAAGTTCCGCGCCGGTCCCGCTCCCGAGGGTGGCCAGCACGGCAACGAAAAGACCGAGAAGCAGGGAAATCGCCCCACCAAGTCTCACTCTGCCTAAAGCGGGGAGTCCCTCCGGCTCCTTCGATGGCCTCCCGTCCTCAACATCTCTCCGTTCCATCATGCGATCATCCCAAGCATCCCATGGCAGAGTCGTGTGGACTCATGATCACCAATCGGCTTCGGCGAGATTCATGCTC
>CAVORK010000005.1:0-7176 GCA_963698625.1 uncultured Solirubrobacterales bacterium | reverse complement strand
GGCAAGCATGCCGAATGACAGCAGTACTGCTACTGCCATCAACGCACTCGAAATCCTTTTACTGGGGCTGAAAGTCAAGATGGTTCCTCCGTTTAGGTTCTATTAACGCTTCGGCATCCTACAACCCCGGCGGGGCGATCAAGTAGCGGCGGCGTGCAAGGGGCCCCGTGAGGGACCCCCCTTCCTCGGCCTGTGGCCGTTGCGGGCCAGGCGCCTGCTCGCGGAGCTGCTCACCGAGGTTGGCCACGCCCGAGCGTCCGAGCTCGTTGCCCTGGGAGTCGAGAGCGGCTACCTGTACGACGGCACCGGCGGTCGGGATCGAGATCCCTGTCTCGAGTCCGTCCCAGTCTGCGCTGCCGGCCTCGCTCAGGCTTCCGGCGTCTGCGCCGGTGTAGACCTTCCAGCTTGTGACCTTTGTCGAGCCGTTCCAGCTGGCCCAGACCGTCGCGCCGCCTTCAGCGGCTTCGCTGGCGATTGCGGGGCGGTCCTTGGGGAAGCCGACCCACTTGGCCTTGTAGGCCCGGTAGGACGGTGCTGCCGAGGAATTGAAGGTCGCATCGAAGGCCACTTCACCGCTCGGCGTGAATTCGGTGAACCGCTTGAGCTGGCCCCAGCCGACCACGAAGTTGCCGTCCGGCTGCCTGTGAATGCCGCCCTGCGACGCCCCAACGACGCCATCAGGATGCGTGTACCGCTTGACCAAGGTCGCCCTTCGGACCCCGTTGTTGGTGGTCAGCTTCAGTACGAGACCGCTGGATTCCTCGTTGACAGCCGGGCCATAGCCATTCCCGGAGCCGTTGTCGAAGAGCGCGATGTTCCCGTTGGGCAGGCGGTAAGCGTCGTGCTGGTAGCCGAACGATGTGCCCGGACCAAGCTTGAAGCTGTTGGTCTTGGGCTTCAGTCCATCGCCGCGAAGGCGCCACTTCACCCGGGCGCTTCGGCGGTCGATGCGGTACAGCGAGCTGGCCGCGCGGCCGGACACCAGGATCGAGTCGCCGTCCGCCGCGGCGGAATTGACGTGGAAGTAGTCCCAGACCGAACCATCCTCGGGAATGAGCTTCTCGGATGACCTGAGACCGATGTTGCCGAGTGCGTGCCACTCGAAGAGCACCGCTCCTGTCTTGATGTCAATTTCCTGCACGATGTTGTCGAAAACCTTGCCGTCAGTGGGTCCGCCGACTGAGGTCATGTCCCACTTCACACCGCGATAAGCGAGTACCAGAGCGGTGTTCCGCCCGGTCAGCCGGAATTCGTGCCCGTCGGCTTTGTAGCCGTTGCCGGGGGAGAACTTGGCGATTCGCCGATAACGGTCGTTGAGGATCTCGAAGAATCCGATCTGGGAGAAACCGCTTACCCCGGAGGCACCCTTCCAGTAGGTCAGGACAGGCTTGCCGTTGAGAGTCTGGGGACGGAAATCGTTGATCCTGGTTCCCGGGCTGCCGAAGCCGGTGGGCTGGTTCCAGCGAACCCTGCCGGAGCTGTCGGTGATCGTCATGCCTTCGCGCCGGGGGGCGTAGAAGTACATTCCCGGTGCCGTCTGGTCGGTCTTCGTGACGACATCGAGTACCGGCGGCTTGAGGTCGGGACGGGAGTTCAGTCCGTCGGTTGGAATCGGCAGACCCGGTCCGCCTTCATCTTCGTTGCCGTAGAAGTTGCCGATCCTGACCCAGAAGTCACCCTTGTTGACCCGCTTGATGCGCTTCTTGGTGTAGACCCTGACTACCTCGCCGGGTACGAAGCTCTTCTTGGGCACAAGGCTGACACCCTTGCCGTCGGAATGGCGCAGGCGGGTATTGCCCACGCGACCGGTCTTCGAGCCGACCACCCGTACCTTGCCCAGGTTCTTGGGCTTCAGGCCGCGGAAGCTGAAGGTCGTCTCGTCAGAGGCGACCGGGGTCTTCGGCGCGGGGTATACGGAAACCGGCTTTGGCTTGGCAGCTGACGCCGGCGAGCCTGAGACGCCCAGGGCGACAAGTGTGAGCAAGGCGAGAGCCAGCGGGCCAAGTCGCTTCGGTGATGGGAAAAACAAGGAAAACTCCTCCTGTGTGTTCTTTGGGTTTTCTGCGAGCAGGAATCCGGAATCAATTGGATTCTGAGGCTAGCAACCCTTCCTTGACGTACGAGTAGCGGTCAACGCGAAATTTCTTCGGTGACGCGCCGCGCTCTGTCCGGCCGGTCGGCCGGGCGTGACCGGTCGCCCGCCATGTTCAGCAAGCCCGCGGGCAGCATTGCCGGCCCAGCGAGACTGCTCGCCCGCCGGCCCGGATGCCACGGAAACTGAAGGTCGTGTTGTCCGAAGCCACCGGAGTTCCGGGGGCAGGAAACACCGAAACCCGATTCGACTGCCTGGCGACCTACTCTCCGGCCAGGGTGCCGGCGATACCAAGGACAGCGACGCCCAGCAGGGTGGACCGGAGCACTCTGGAGCGGCGCAGCGGCCCGGACACGGTCAGTCGCGGACGAGCTTCTTGTACGTGATGCGGTGCGGTCGATCGGCTTCCGGGCCGAGCCTGCGGCGGCGATCCTCCTCGTAAGCGTCGAGGTTGCCTTCGAACCAGACGACCTCCGAGTCACCCTCGAAAGCGAGGATGTGCGTGGCGACCCGGTCGAGGAACCAGCGATCGTGGGAGATGACCACGGCGCAGCCGGCGAAGCCGAGCAATGCCTCTTCCAGGGCTCGCAGCGTGTCGATGTCAAGGTCGTTGGTCGGCTCGTCGAGCAGCAGGAGGTTGCCGCCGGAGCGCAGCAGCTTGGCCAGGTGGACCCGGTTGCGCTCTCCACCGGAGAGCACGCCGACCTTGCGCTGCTGATCGGAACCCTTGAAGTTGAAGCCGCCGACATAGGCCCGCGAGTTCATCTTCTGGTTGCCGACGTCGATCGTCTCGTCGCCGGCGGAAATCTCTTCCCAGACGGTTTTCTCCGGGTCCAGCGAGTCTCGCGACTGGTCAACGTAGGCCAGTTCGACAGTCTCACCAAGACGGATAGAACCGGAATCCGGCTTCTCGTCGCCGACGATCATCCGGAACAGGGTCGTCTTGCCGGCGCCGTTGGGGCCGATAATGCCGACGATTCCGGCAGGAGGCAGCTTGAAAGTGAGGTCTTCGACCAGCAGCTTGTCGCCGAAGCCCTTGCGCACATCGTCGGCCTCGATCACCACGCCTCCGAGCCTCGGACCGGCCGGGATGTGGATCTGGACCGACTCCAGCTTGACGTTCTTGTCCTCGGCCAGCAGTTCTTCGTAGCGGGCCAGGCGGGCCTTTGATTTCTTGCGACGGCCCTTCGGGTTCTCGCGCACCCATTCGAGTTCTGAAGCGATCGTGCGCGACCGGGCGGTCTCCTTGCGCTCCTCCTGGGCGATCCGCTCCTGCTTCTGCTCCAGCCAGGAGGAGTAGTTGCCTTCGAAGGGGATTCCGCGGCCGCGGTCCAGCTCCAGAATCCAGCCGGCGACGTTGTCGAGGAAGTACCGGTCGTGGGTCACGGCGACAACGGTGCCTTTGTACTCCTCGAGGAAGCGCTCCAGCCAGGCGACCGACTCGGCGTCGAGGTGGTTGGTCGGCTCGTCCAGCAGCAGCAGGTCTGGTGAGCTCAGCAGCAGGCGGCAGAGCGCGACTCGCCGTCGCTCGCCGCCGGAGAGAGTGGTGACGTCGGCATCGGAGGGCGGCAGGCGCAGCGCGTCCATTGCGTTGTCGAGCATGGTGTCGAGGTTCCAGGCGTCGGCGGCGTCGATCTTCGCCTGGAGGCGGCCGAATTCGTCGGCGGTTTCGTCCGAGTAGTTGGCGGCGAGTTCGTTGAAGCGGTCGAGCAGGTCGCGGGTCTCCCGCACGCCGTCCTCGACGTTGCCGCGAACGTCCTTGCTCTCGTCAAGATGTGGCTCCTGTTCGAGCATGCCGACCGTTGCCCCGTCGCGCAGTTTCGCTTCGCCCCTGTATTCAGAGTCGGTCCCGGCCATGATTCGCAGCAGGGTGGACTTGCCGGCGCCGTTGTAGCCGAGGATGCCGATCTTGGCCCCCGGAAGGAAGTTGAGCGAGATGTCGACCAGCACATCCTTGTTCGGCGGATGCGAACGGGACACCTTGTACATCGTGTAAATGAAGTCAGCCATGGTCGTCACCTTAGCTGGCCACGGACTGCTTCGGTAAAGCCCTCCCTTCACGCTCGCGACGGGCTGGCGCTGTGCTTTATCCAGGCCCGTGGCGAAGTTTGAGTTGAAAGATATGTAAAATGATGAAATAATGAAATTATTCATCCATCGAAATCCCGGGCTGATCTGAGATGGCCGTTCCACTCCACGTCGCGAAGGCCGATCTATTCCGATCCCTCGGCCATCCCGTGCGTGTGCGCGCGCTCGAGATGCTCCTCGAGGGACCTCGTGCCGCGCATGAGATGCGCACCGAGTTCGATGTCGAGCCGTCCAGCCTCTCGCAGCAGCTCGGAGTACTGAAGCGGGCCGGTTTGGTCACTTCCGAGAGACAGGGATCGACCGTCGTCTACACCCTGAGCACGCCGGACGTCGCGGACATGATGAGTTCGGCCCGCAGGGTCATCAGGACCGTTCTCTCCGAGCGGGAGGTCCTGCTCGAGGAGATCAGATCTGCCGGTGAACCCGGTTGAAGCACCCGCGAAAAGCCGGCTGACGGCGCCGCGTGTTCGAGTATCTCTACCGACGCCTGCGTTCGATGCTGCCCGGGAAGTCCGACTGGGAGGCGGTCCGGCGCTCGCCCCGGCGTGACCTGCTGGCAGGCGTCACCGTCGCGATAGTCGCTCTGCCGCTCGCTCTGGCTTTCGGAGTCACCTCCGGTCTGGGCGCAGAGGCGGGTATCGCCACCGCGGTGGTTGCGGGAGTGGTGGCCGCGATTTTCGGAGGTTCGAATCTTCAGGTCTCGGGTCCGACCGGCGCGATGACGGTCGTGCTGGTCCCGGTTGTCCACCAGTTCGGGGCCGGGGGTGTGCTCCTGGTCGGATTCGTGGCCGGACTGGTTCTGATCGCGATGGCTTTCGCCGGGCTGGGCCGCTACGTCAAGTACCTGCCGATGCCGGTGATCGAGGGGTTCACCGCGGGCATTGCGGTGGTCATCGCTCTGCAGCAGATCCCGGCCGCCCTGGGAGTGCCGGCCGGCGACCAGGAACGGGTCTGGGCGGTTGCAGGCCAGGCCGTGGCAGATTTCATCTCCCAGCCTGACCTGGCCGCGCCCCTGGTGGCTTCGGGGGTGGCGGCCCTGATGCTTGCCGGCGCCCGGCTCCGGCCGGGATTTCCTTTCTCACTGGTCGGAGTGGTCATTGCGACGGTCCTGTCGCAACTCGGTCTGGTCGATGTCCAGGCACTCGGCGCGATTCCGGCGGGTCTGCCGGCGCCTTCGCTCGGTTTCATCGACGTGAGCGCCATCTACAGTCTGCTGCCGGCCGTTCTGGCGGTCGCCTCTCTTGCCGCCCTGGAAAGCCTCCTGTCGGCCACTGTCGCCGACGGAATGAGCGTCAACGAACGGCATGATCCTGATCGCGAGCTGTTCGGCCAGGGGCTGGCCAACCTGGCCGCGCCGGTGTTCGGAGGGATTCCGGCGACCGCCGCGATCGCCAGGACTGCCGTTAACGTGCGGGCGGGGGCGTCTTCGAAACTCGCCGCCCTGACCCACTCCGTGTTTCTGCTTCTCATCGTGCTTGTCGCTGCAAAACTGGTTTCCGATATACCACTGGCAGCTCTCGCCGGAGTGCTGCTCGCCACCACCATCCGGATGGTGGAGGTGGGATCGCTCCTGACCCTCGCCCGGTCGACCAGGGGAGACGCGGCGGTGCTTTTCCTCACCTTCTCCGTAACCGTGGTCTTCGACCTCGTAGCGGCAGTGGTAGTCGGTCTCGGGGTCGCGATCGTGATCGCGCTCCGGTCGATCGCGCGCAGTGCCCGGGTGGAACAGGTGGCGCTCGAACCCGGCGACCACAGCGCCGAGGAACACGAGCTCCTGAGCGAGCGCATCGTCGCGTACCGGCTTGACGGCCCACTCTTCTTCGCCGGCGCCCACCAGTTTCTGCTCGAACTGACCGAAGTGGCAGACGTCAAGGTTCTGATCCTCAGAATGAAACGCGTCTCGTCGGTCGATGCCACCGGGGCACGGGTGCTGGGTGACGTGATCACCAGGCTCGAGAACCGTGGAATAGTGGTTCTTCTGTCCGGCATACCGTCCGACCACGACACCGTTCTCTCGACGATCGGAGCGGCCGGCCACCTTAGACAGAACGGTCGTGTGTTCGAGGACACGCCGGGTGCGATCGCATACGCCAGGCGCCTGGTCTTCGCGTCGCCGACCCTGTGAATCCGAGTGCCGTGGGCTTTCAGGAGCGCGTTGAACCAGGGCAGTTCCACGGTGGGGATCGGGTTGCCGGTGAGCCCTGCCGTGCAAGTCAGCTTCGTGGGAGAACCTTGGGGCCTCAAGGCGATGACCCCCGTCTCGGGATCGTTACGCTCAATGGATGAAGGTCGAAATCTTCTCCGATATAGCCTGCCCGTTCTGTTTCATCGGCAAGCGCAACTTCGAGCGGGCGCTCGAGGCGTTCCCGCATGACGACGAGGTCGAGGTGATCTGGCGCAGCTTTCAGCTCGACCCCGCCGCACCGAGCGTCCCTCAAGGCGACAACTGGGGTCGACTGGCCTCGAAGTACGGGGTGTCGCTGGACGAGGCGAAAGCCATGGGTGATCGGATCAACTCGGTGGCCGAGGGGGCCGGCCTCGAACTGGACCTCGACTCGGTGCTCAGCGTGAACACCTTCGACGCCCACCGGCTTCTTCACTTCGCCCGCGCGGCTGAAACGAAGCAGAAGCCTGGAGGAACGCAGGACAGACTGGCCGAAGCGCTTTTCGCTGCCTACTTCGTCGCCGGTGAGAACCTGGCAGATCGCCAGACGCTGGTCAGGTTGGCCGCCCGAGCGGGGCTCGATCCCGGTCTGGCGCGGACCGCACTGGACGAGGACCGCTTTGCCGATGCGGTCCGGGCTGAGTTCAGCGAGGCGATGGAACTCGGTCTGAACGGCGTGCCGGCCTTCGTGATCGACCGTTCGCTGATGGTTTCCGGGGCACAGCCACCGGAGATCCTGCTCGGCGCCCTTCAGCAGGCCAGCGAGAACCGGGCCGGCGAAGCGGTCAGCTGACCGGCGCCGTGCCCCCCGGGGCCGTGTCTTCAGCGGCGT
>CAVORK010000004.1:0-43569 GCA_963698625.1 uncultured Solirubrobacterales bacterium | reverse complement strand
CAGTGCTGGAAAGACTCGACCGGCTCACCGGAGAGGTCGAAGCCCTGCGGCGGCAGCTCGGCGACCGGGATCCGTCGGAAAGCCCGCCGGCCGCGCCTCCCGGGGACGGCAGCGGAGCCGGCTGAGACGATTTCAGCCGGCCGGGAGCGCGCCGGGCAGCCGCTCGGCGATGATGCGCCAGACGTCGGGGTCCACTCCCAGTCCCAGATGGGTCGATGCAACCTCGATGTGCTCGACCTCGAGCGAGGTCCGGTCGATACAGGCGCGCCAGTCGACGATTCCGTCCCGCTTCGTATAGATCACGGTCACCGGCACGGTGATCGGGTTCTCGGCCTCGATCTCTTCGATCTGACGGGTGATGCGCTGCGACTCCTCGGCGCCGAAGTGCGCCGCACCGATCGTATGGGTGGGACCTCCGATCACCGGCGTGCCGTAGGTGATCACCCGGTTGACTGAATCCGGCGAGTTGCGTGCCACTTCGCGGGAGATCACGCCGCCGAGGCTCCACCCCACCAGCGTGACCGGTCTGCCGGCCGCTTCGGCGAGTCCCTCGACGACCGGGGTCAACCGGTCGGCGTCGCCCTCGGGATCACCGTGGTTGGTGCCGAATCCCCAGGGGACCGGGTCGTAGCCGAGCCAGCGCAGATAACTGCGGAGCGGCCCTCCGCTCGCCTCCGGGGCCCGCCAGCCCGGTACGTCGACAACCGGCTCCCCGCTTCCGCGCGGAGCATTTCGAAGGGCCGGAGTCTTCAGAACGAGACGGGCGAACTGCCAGGGGGCGGTGAGTTCGGCGGCGCGGACCAGCCCTCCGGGAGGGCCGTCCGGAGGAGGTGCGGCCGGGGCGCCTTCGTGGAAGAGGGGTCCGCCGCGGGCGGTGCGTTGACCGACGGCGGCAAAGGATGAGAGCAGTTCCTTCATCGGCCTCCGAGTCTATGGAGCGGGTCTGCCCGGCTACGATGCCGCGCAGAGGAACTCACGATGAGGAGGGTTGACCATGATGAGCCGCTACGAAGAAGTCTGCGCCGCGCACGAGTGGAACGTGCCGGAGCGCTACAACATCGCCGCCGACGTCTGCGACAAGCACCCTCCGGACAAACTGGCGATGATCTTCGAGGACCACGCCGGCACCCGTCGTGAGGTCACCTGGGGCGAGCAGCAGTCGCTGGCCAACCGGGCCGCCAACATGCTTGCCGCCCACGGGGTCGGCAAGGGCGACCGGGTCGCCGTCTGCATTCCGGCCTCACCCGAGACCGCGGCGGTCTTCTTCGGCACCTGGAAGGTCGGCGGCATCCTGATCGCGATGTCGGTGCTCTACGGCGACGACGGCATCGAGCACCGGATCCGGACCTCCGGCGCGAAGGTGATCGTCACCGACTCGCCGACGCCGACCGCATGCCCGCCGACCTGGTCGACCACGTGATCGAGCTCGACGCCGAACTGCTGGCCGGCTACGACGACTCCTTCGAGACGCTCGACACGCTGGCCGACGACCCGGCCGAGATCTTCTTCACCTCCGGTACGACCGGCCTGGCCAAGGGCATCCTGCACGCCCATCGCTACATCCTTGGCCACGAGGAGTTCGACTACTGCCACGAGGTCGAGGACGGCGAGATCTTCCACGGCATGGGCGAGTGGGCCTGGGCGGCCGGCATCTGCCCGCTGCTCGGCGCGTGGCGGCTCGGTGCGGTCCAGTACGTCTACGCGCGCAAGGGCGGCTTCGACCCCGGAATCCAGCTCGAGGCGCTCTCCCGCAACAAGGTGAGCAACGTATTCACCACCCCGACCGCGATGCGGGCGATGATGTCGATCGAAGACGCCGGAGAGAAGTACCCACAGGTCTTCCGCCGGGTCTGCTCGGCCGGCGAGGCGCTCAACCCGGAGGCGATCCGCTGGTTCCGCGAGCAGTACGGCGTGACCGTGCTCGACTACTACGGCCTCTCGGAGTCATACCCGCTGGTCGGCAACTTCCCCTTCATGGAGGTCCGCGAGGGCTCGATGGGCAAGCCGATGCCGGGCTGGCAGGTCGAGATCCTCGACCCGGACGAGAACCCGGTCGGCGTCGGGCGAGCGCGGCGAGATCTGCCTGAGGGCCCGGACCAACCCGCACTACCCGCTGCGCTACTGGGAGAACCCGGAGGCGACGCGTGACCGACTTCGACGGCGAGTGGTTCCACACCAAGGACGCCGCCGAAAAGGACGAGGACGGCTACTACTGGTTCGCCGGCCGGGCCGACGACGTGATCATCTCGGCCGGGTACCGGATCGGCCCGTTCGAGGTCGAGTCGGCCTGCGTCGAGCACCCGGCCGTCCTCGAGGCCGCCGCGGTCGCCGCGCCGGACCCGTCCGGGGTCAAGGGCGAGATCGTCAAGGCCTTCATCGTGCTCAACGAAGGCTACGAGCCGTCGCGACGAACTGGCCCGGGAAATCAGCCACTCGGTCCGTGGATCGCTCAGCGCCTACGCCTACCCGCGAGAGATCGAGTTCCGCGACGACCTGCCGAAGACGCTGACCGGAAAGATCCGGCGGATCGAGTTGCGTGAGCACTGAGACCGAGGGTGCCGGGCGACGGGCATTCCCGACTGTCGAAGCCCGCTCGCTCGACGGCCGCACCCTCACCCTGCCGACCGACCTCGAGGGCGACCTCAACCTTCTCGCCGTTGCTTTTCACCGCCACCACCAGAGTGATGTCGACAGCTGGGCGGGCGAGTTCGCCGCGATCGAATGCGCCCACGGCGTTGTCACCTATGAGGTCCCGACAATCTCCGGTCGCTGGGGCCCGGCCCGGCGTTTCATCGACGGCGGCATGGCCGCAGCGATCAAGGATGCGAAGGTCCGCGCGCACACCCTTACGGTCTATGGCGACACCTCACGAATGACCCGAGGGCTCGACCTGCCCGACCGCGACCAGATAGCCGTGGTCCTCTGCGATCAGCAGGGCGAAGTCGCCTGGTTCGGGCGCGGTCCCCGCAGGGACCCACTCGCTGCTGAGTTGCGGACCATTGCCGGGCGACTGGCGGGGCATCGGCTAGCATGAGCAGCCACGGGCGGTTGCCGCCCGATTCGGAGACGAAGGGGAGAACTTGAATCAGAAGATCCATACCGGTCACAAGAGTTCCGGCCGACGCCGCGTCCTGCTCGGATTGACCGGTCTCGTTCTTCTGGCGTCGCTGCCGTTCGCGTTCACCGGGGCGGCTCAAGCCGGCATCGGCGACACCGGGATTCTGGCCGACGGCACCCAGCGAACCACGTATACCGTCGGCCCGATCAACGTGACCTCCGGCCAGAACCGGATTTCCTACAAGCCGATCACCGGGTCGGAGAAGCCGTCTGTGGACGGGTGGATCACCCGGATAGAACCGAACATGACCGAAGCCGACGGCACGGTCCCGAAGTCGAGCCGGGCGATGTTCCACCACGGGGTCTGGATCAACCAGTCAGCACCGGCCGGCTCGCAGCTTTTCTTCGCCACCGGCGAAGAGAAGACGAACGTCGATTTCCCCGATGGCTACGGACTGCGCTACCGCGCGTCGGACACATGGATCCTCAACCACATGATCCACAATCTGGTTCCGGATCCGATGACGCTCTACATCACCTACACGATCGACTTCATCCCGGACACTTCGCCGGCCGCCGCTGCGATCGTCCCCGTGCGGCCGATCTGGATGGACGTCCAGAGCGGCAACTACCCGGTGTTCGATGTGCACCGGGGATCCGGTGGCAAGGACGGCCAGTTCACCTACCCCCAGGACGCCGAAAACCCGTACCAGGGCCAGTGGCAGAAGAACGAAAAGATCATCACCAGTGACGGCGTGCTGATCACGACCGCCGGCCACGTCCACAGCGGTGGACTCTCGACCGACCTGTACCTGCACAGAAACGGTGCGAGCTACGCGGGGCCGACCTGCGCCGCATCGAAGAAGCTCAAACAGCCGATCGCAAGGCTCAAGTCGAAGCTGGCCAAACTGCGCCGGAAGCCGGCCCGGTCCAAGCCGCTCCGTCGCAAGCTGAACAGGCTGCGGGCCAAGGCTACGAAGAACCGCAAGGCCTACAAGCGATGCCGTGCCAGCCAGCCAAACGTCAACGGTAACCGGGTCCACCTGTTCGAGTCGCGTGCCAAGTATTTCGACCCGAACGGCCCGGTGTCATGGGACATGGCGATGTACAACACCGACGAGAACTGGCGGGTGGCCGTCGAAGCGGGCGACAAGCTCGAGCTCCAGACCACCTACGAGACCAAGCGGGCCTCCTGGTACGAGTCGATGGGCATCAACGTCGTCTACATGGCCGAAGAAGAGGGCGGAGTCGACCCCTTCGCCACCCGGGTCGACTATCGGGGCGAGCTGAACCACGGCGCATACCCGGAAAACAACGACCACGGTGGAAGCGGGCCGGTCGTCGGTCCCGACCCCCAGAACCTGCCCGACGGTCTTGCTTCGGGCGGTCCGTTCGTTATCGGCGGATTCACCTACGGGGCTGGAGACTTCCGGCTGCCCGGCAGCCTCGGGCGCCCGCCGGTGGTCAGCAAGGGGCAGTCCTTCACTTTCGAGATGTCGCCCGGCGACGTCAGCAACGAGATCTGGCACTCCCTTACCTCCTGCAAGTCGCCCTGCAACAAGTCCACCGGGATTTCTTACCCGCTGCCGGACGGGGACTTCCAGTTCGACTCCGGCCAGCTCGGCACCGGCGGCGCGCCGACCGTCAACCGGACGACCTGGACGACACCGGCCAATCTGCCGGTCGGTACCCACACCTTCTTCTGCCGGATCCACCCGCTGATGCGCGGCGCTTTCCGGGTCAAGCCCTGATCGGCGGCAACGCCCGGCGATGCTGATCAGGAGCGCGTCTCTGGAGGAGGTCCGCCGAGCGGTCGAGTGGGCCGACCAGGAGGGCTGGGAGCCGGGCCTCACCGACGCCGAACCGTTCCATGCCGCTGACCCTGAAGGCTTCTTCGCGGCTGAGGTCGACGGCAGTGTCGTCGCCACCATCTCGGCAGTGCGCTGCTCGCCAGAGGTGGCCTTCATGGGCTTCTACATCGTCGATCCCGAAGTACGCGGCACCGGACTCGGCAAGAGCCTGTTCGACCAGGTTGTCTCCCGGCTCGAAGGCGTCACACTCGGCGGCGACGCCGTGCCCGAGCAAGTCCCGAACTACAAAACCGAGGGCTTCGAGGTGGCTTACTGGAACGCCCGGTACTCGTCAGGCGAGCTGCCGAAGCCGCGAGACGGGCACCGTCCTTTGATTCCGGTGGCGGAGGTCGATTTCGATGAGCTGGTCAGGTTCGACGGGCGGCACTGCTTCGGCCCGCGACCGGAATTCCTCAGGCTGTGGATCGACGGGCCGGGCCGTGACGCTGTCGTCGCATCAGGCGAGGCGGGTGCGATCACCGGCTTCGCAGCTTCCAGGCAGACCAGCCTCGGTCACCGTATCGGGCCGGTTTTCGCAGATGACGCAGACACCGCCGAATCGCTGATCCTGGCCCTGGCCAGCCGGGTCGAAGGCCGCGTCGCGGTGGACATTCCGCAGCCCAACCGGCAAGCGGTCGAGCTGCTGGAATCCCTGGGTATGGAGCGCAGCTTCGAGACGGCTCGTATCTACCGCGGACACGCCCCCTCCCTCCCGCTCGATCGCATCTTCGGAATCACCAGCCTCGAGCTCGGCTGAGGTCATGGCCGAAGACACTCTGGTTCTCTGGCGTGAGCAGAATCGTCACCCGGCGGGCACCGGCGGCCCGGTCAGCCGACCGTCAGAACCAGCTTTCCGCCGGCCCTTCCCTGCTCCAGGTATTCGACTGCGTCGGCTGCCTGTTCGAGCGGGAAGGTGCGGTCGATCACCGGCCTGAGCCGGCCGGAATCGATCAGCTCGCGCAGCGCCGCGATGTCCTCGCCGTTCTCGGACGAGACGAAGGCCCGCAGCTTCTGGCTGACGAACGGAGACAGCAACATCGCCCGGAGCTGGCGGTCGGTGCCGCCGAGCACCTTGCCGCCGCCTTCACCTCCGACGATCACCAGCCTGCCCTTCGGCTTCAACAGCCGCCGCAGCCGCCGCAGCGGGCGGTTGCCCCCGATGTCGAGGATCGCGTCGTAGGTCTCCCCGTCCTGCCCGGGTTCCTGATGCGTGTAGTCGATCACCCGGTCAGCGCCGAGCTCACGGACCAGCTCGACCTTGGGCGTACTGCAGACGCCGGTCACGTCGGCCCCGAAGGCCTTGGCGATCTGGGTGGCGAACGACCCGACTCCGCCGGAGGCACCGAGAACCAGGACGCTCTCGCCCGCTTCCACCTCGGCCTGGTCCCTGACCGCCTGCAGGGCCGTAAGCCCGGAAATTGGCACCGAAGCCGCCTGCTGCGGGCCGACCGTCTCCGGCATCGACACGACCTTGCCTTCCTCGGCGCAGGCGTACTCGGCAAAAGAGCCCTTCGCTATGCCGAAAACCTGATCGCCAGGCTTGACTGAACTCACCCCTGGCCCGACCCGTTCCACCCGGCCGGCGAAATCGAATCCGGGCACCCGCAGCCTCGGCCTGCGCACGCCGAAACCGGCGAGGCGCACCATGTAAGGCAGTCCCGCGATCAGGTGCCAGACGCCGCGATCCACGCCGGCAGCCTGCACCTTGACCAGGATCTCGCCTTCGCCGGGTTCCGGCACCGGCTCCCGTTGCGCGATTCGCAGAACGTCGCCCGCGCTTCCGAACTGGTCCTGAACGACAGCCTTCATTCCCGGCGCTCAGATCTGGCTCTTGATGATGCGGTCGAACATGCGGTCGCTGACCAGCTTGCGCAGGGTCAGCAGCTGCTTGGCGTACTTGCCGGCCGAAGTAGCGCGTCTTCGGCTTCTTCGCCTTGACCGACTTGACGATCACGTCGGCGATCACCGAGACCGGCGAGCCGCCGTCGTCGGCCGCGTCGGCCATGCGCTTCGCCTGATCGGCATACGGACCATCGCCCGAGCGTTCCATCATCTGCTCGATCATGATGCCGCTCCACTCGGTGTCGATCGCCCCTGGCTCGATGATCACGACATCGATTCCGAAGGGCGCGACCTCGATCCTGAGGCAGTCCGACCAGCCCTCCAGGGCGAACTTGGTGGCGTGGTACCAGGAGCCGAGCGGCGTGTAGATCTTGCCACCCATCGAGGAGATGTTGATGATGCGGCCGGCCTTCTTCTCGCGCATGTTCGGCAGCACAAGCTGAGTCAGCCGGGCGAGCCCGAAGAGGTTGACCTCGAACTGGTAGCGGGCGTCCTCGAGCGTCGTATCCTCCATCGCCCCGTAGGAGCCGAAACCGGCGTTGTTGACCAGCACGTCGACCCCGCCGCTCTCGGCCGTGATCCGCTCGACCGCCGCGACGATGTCTTCGTCCTTGCTGATGTCCATCGCCAGGGCTGTCGCCCCCAGCTGCTCGAGGTCAGCCATGCGATCGACCCTCCTCGCGGCCACGTACACGCGGTAGCCGTCCGCCAGAAGCTTCTTCGCCGCTTCCTTGCCCATGCCCGAGGATGCGCCGGTGATCAGGACTGTCTTGCTCATTTCAGGTGTCTCCTCGCTGCCGCTTCGGTTGCTCGTCTGGCGTCAGTTGGTCGAACGCCCGGACCGACCGTACAGGTGAAACAGGCGGCCTGCGCCAATGTATCCGTATCGATTCCGGGTCAGGCGGAGGGGTCGACCCTGGCGATCCCCTGGCTGATCCGCCGCTTCAGTATCTCGGCGAGAACGCGGTCCAGGCCGGGAATTGCCGCCCCGAAGGAGATGTCCCACTGCATGTGGGTTCCGCCGACTACCGGCGTGAAACGGATCTCTCCGAGGTGGTCCTTCAGCGGCGAGCCCCTGGTGACCCTGTACTCGATCAGTTCATCCGGAACGTACGCGGTGACCGTCTCCTCGAAGGCCGGTGCCGGGCCGGCCTTCAGCCTGCGGCAGGAGCCGACGCCGTTCCGGCTGCCGTCGTCTCCGTCGCTGATCCGGGTGATCTTCGCTCCGAGCATCGGCTCGAGGTTCTCGTGTTCTGCGAAAAACCCGAACACCTGCTCAGGCGGCAGGTCGAAATCCCTCTTGAAAGTCAGTCGCTGCACGCGCCGAGTCAATCAGACCCGGACTTGAGGCGCTTCTTCTCGTCAGCGAACTCCTCTTCGCTCAGCGCCCCGCTCTCCCGCAGGCGGGCAAGCCGTTCCAGGTCGGCGATGTGGTCGCCACCCGTCGCCGTAACCGGTTCCGTCGGGGCGGAGCCATCGCCCGAACCCCGCAGGCTCTGGAACCAGCCGGAGATCCGGTGTCCCGGTCCCGACCCGGGTTCCGGGCTGAGCAGGTCGGGGAATTCGGCGATGGCCTGGCGCCGCAGCATTTCGACCCCGGCCGCCGCCAGCGCGATCAGCAGCAGCGACGGGATCAGTCTCTGGGTGGCGACCAGCGGTCCCCACCAGAAGAGCAGGGCGAGGATCACGGCGAGCCCCCCGTAGGCGAAACGGGGCTGGCGCAGCCAGGGAGTGACCGAGCGGCGTACCGCGGTCGCCCGGGTCGACGGGCCGGAGACCCACGCGGCCAGCAGGACCAGGATCCCGTAGATCACGATCGACTGTGCGGTCTCTTTCAGCAGGGACGTGCCGATGTCGTAGGCGGCACTCACCGCCGAGTCGACCGAGGCCGCCCCACTGAGTGAGCCCACCAGAGCGTTGCCGGCGATGCCCCTCGCGAACAGCACCACCACGCCGACGCTGACGACAGCGATGCCGACGGTCCTCAGTGTCTCGCGCCGCCGTCCGCGCCCGAGGTAGATGGCCGCTGCGAAGAGCAGTAGCGCGAGCGCGGTCAGGAACCAGGCCGCGGTCTTCAGCGCGTTGACTCCGGTCTGGACGGCGCTGAGTTCGTTCGACTTCATGATCTCGATCGAAGCCGTGCTCGCGGGCAGCTTGGCCACCGCCTTGGAGCCGATTCCGAGCTGTGCCGTTATCGCCTCGAGCAGACTCTGCAGGTCGAGGGTCACGACTCCTCCCGAAGTCGACACGTACTGGCCCTTGTCCTCGATCAGCGATACCAGCCTCTGATGGGCCGCATCGCTGGCTGAAACCCAGAGGTTCTGAACCTTCGGCTGCTGCAGCGCCTTGACAGCGACGTCCTGGGCCGGCTGACGCAGGGCGCCGGACAACGGTCCGGCGAGCGGCGCGAGTTCCGGCGGCAGTCGCTTGGCGAGGTCGCCCTGGACGTCTACGTTGTCGTAGACCTCGGTCACGATGTAATCGGCCAGTGCGGTCTGGATGTCCTGGTTCTCGACCAGCTTTTCGCTGGTCTGGGACCAGGTCTGCTGATCGAGCAGCTGGCGTTGCGCCCAGACGGCGAATACGGAGACGATGCCGATGATCGCGGCAAGGACGATCAGCACGGTCGAAAGCGTGCGGTGGCCACCGTGCTTTTCGGTGGTGGTCATGTTCGGTTCCGTCTCAGGTTCCACGCGGTCTCCTCGGTCAGTTCAGCGGTCTTCGAAAGCCCTCAGGGCTATCACGATAGGTGTGGGGGCGGGCGGGAGCCTAACCCGAATCGAGTGAAATGACTAGCGCGGGCTGAGGGGCGCCTGGGATCGCAGTGACCCGAGCATGGTCCGCAGCGCGGCGAGGGTCACCCGGCGGGTCCGGTCCGGAGCTTCAGCAACAGCCATGCCACCTCGCACCTTTGTTGAGTGCACCCGGGAGCAGGTGGACGACGGGACGACCGGCTAGGGCGACTTGACGGCCGCGGGCGGCAACGGGTCGAGTGGGATGCCGGTCCGGCGCAGGTTCGCGAGCGCGGCAACCGCGAGGAAGATCGCCAGAGCGCCGAAAGCGATGTCGCCGCTGTCCCTCGATATCGCGTGGCCGACGACCGGAATCACGATGATCGGCAGCAGCAGCGCCACCAGGGTCATCAGCGCGAGCGGCTCGGCCGGCTCCTGGGGATAGAGGTCCTGCGCCTCGGTCAGGGCGGTCGCATACGGGATGCCGAAACCGGTCGCCAGCAGAACCGCCCCGCCGAAAGCGGCGCCGACGACCGGATCGATCGCGATCGCAGCGAGGCCGACGGCAGCCAGTCCGAGTGTCCCGCAGAGAACGGTGTGGCCGAGTCTGCTCCCGGCGAGGCGCGCGCCCCAGGCACGGGCGGCAGCAGACAGACCGAACAGGATGAAAGAAGCGAGGCCGGCAAGGCTCTTCGATACGTCCCCGTCGCCTGAGAGGTACTCGATCAGCCAGGCGCCCAGGATCATCGGCACGCCGTAGATCGAGATGAACATGAGCGACAGCCGGTACACCCGGGCGTGGCGCAAGGCCAGCCTGAGGAAGCCGGTGGAGCGCCTCTCGGGGAGGGGTGCCGATTTTGCCTCCGGAGGGATAGTCGCGAAAGCGAGCGCTCCAAGGCCGGCACTGATCAGGAAACCGACCCGCCAGTCGATACCTGCGTCAGCCAGCAGGCTGCCGGTCAGCAGTGCGCCTGCGATGCCGAGCTGGATCGACGCGCCAAACACCCCGAGCAGCCTGACTCCGCCCGCATCGCGGGCCCAGACGACTCCGACCGTTGTGGTCAGGGCGAAACCGAGCCCCGGCAGGATCCGGCCGAGGGCGAGTCCGGCGAATACCGGAGTCAGGGCGAAGATCAGGTTGCCCAGAAACACCGCGCCGCATGCCAGCCGCAGGGCACGGACCAGTCCGATCCTCTCGCCCAACTGAGCGGCGAAGAGCAGCCCGATGACGTTCGCCCCGAAGAAGAGCGTGCCCGCGATTGCGCCGATGATCGCAAGGGATACGTCGAACTCACCGGCAAGCTCTGAAACGACCGGACCCACGTTGCCGGCACACCACGCACCCGAAAGCGCGATCAATGCCACCGCAGCAACGACCCTGAATCCGGTCGGGCTTTCTGAATTCGGGTCCATTGGTACCTGCGAGTCAACCAGACGACAGCGCCGGATGCTGCCGGTGGAGACCGGGCCCGGTGGGACGGATTCCGTGAACGACTGCGTCCGGCGGGAGCCCGACTCTCTAGAGTTACCTGTTCATGAATTCGATTCCGGCCAGGGGGCCGAGGTGAACACCTCGGCAGCAGAGGAACTCGCAGGCATGCCTCTCACGGCCACAGCCACGGCCGAACGGCGTGGCTGGAGGCTCTACCAGACGATCCGGTACATGCTGCGCTGGCTGCGCTGGTGGGCCCGGCTCGAGGTGAAGGGCCTGGAGAATCTCCCGGCACAGGGCCCGGCCCTGGTCGTCTCCAACCACGACGCCTGGCTCGACCCGCTGGTAATCGTCGAAGCAATGATGTGGCGCCGGCGCCAGTTGCGCTTCCTCGCCAAGTCCACTCTCTGGAAATCACGGATCCTCGCCTGGATACTCGACGGCGCCGCCCAGATCCCGATTCGTCGCGGCGAGAGCGATACCGCCGCAATCGAGGCCGCGGTCGACGCCCTCGCTCGCGGTGAAACGGTCGGAATCTTTCCGGAGGGCACGCTCTCCCGGGGCGAGAACCTGCGGGCCCGCCGGGGTGTCTCACGCCTGGCCCGAGCCTGCCCCGGCGTGCCGGTGGTCCTGGTCGCCGTCGAAGGCGGCACCGACCTCAAGCGCTTCCCGAAGCGCCCCCGGGTCCGGATCGAGTTCTTCGCGCCCGCCGGAGGCCAGCCCCGTCCGGACGAAGATGCGGCCGAACTGGCGCAGCGCCTGCTCGACGAAATCCGCGAGCGGGTACCGGTCACCCACTAACGCTTCTCGGCGTCGTTCAGGAGGGTCCGCGTGGCCCGCCGGATCCGGAGTTGAGAGCCACCCCGCCGAGCCGTAGTTCAGGGACGGGGACCAGACTGCGATCTAGACTGGCGGGGTGAAACCTCCAGAGACCAGATACGCCCAGAGTGGCGAGCTGAAGATCGCTTATCAGGTCAAAGGCGATGGACCGCTCGATATCGTGCTCGTCCCCGCGCTGGTTTCCAACATCGAAATCGGCTGGGACATGCCGACCTTCGCCGGGCTGCTCGACCGGCTCGCGGCCTTCTCCCGCCTGATCATCTTTGACCGGCGCGGTAACGGCATGTCCGACGGCGTTGCGGGGGCGACTCCGCTCGACGGCCAGGTTGATGACGTAATGGCAGTACTCGAGGCGGTCGGATCCGACGACCCGGTGCTTGTGTCGATCCTCGAGGGTTGCACCCTGGCGACTCTGTTCGCAGCCTCCCACCCGGATCTGGTGCGCGCACTTGTCATGCTGACCCCGAACCCGCGGCCGGTTGCCGGGCCCGGCTACGAGTGGGCTCCAACCGTCGAAGAACGTGATGCGAGAGTAAGAACAACGATTGACAACTGGGGCTCCGATTCAGCCGAAATTGGGTTCCTGGGAGGCCTGGCTTCGGGACGCGACCGTCAGGTCTGGTCCCGCTGGCAGCGGCTCGCAACCGGACCGGCGGGAGTGGCTGCTTCGCTTGCCCTTCACGGACGGACCGATGTGCGCCATCTGATGCCGAGCATTCAGTGCCCGACCCTGGTGATTCGGCCCGAGGACGACACTGCTTATGACCGGCGTCACTCGCTCTGCGTCGCTGAGATGGTTCCCTGTTCCCGATACGTCGAAACGCCGGGCGAAGGTCCGCTCTGGATCGGCGCGGAGGACGCGGTCGCTGACGAAATCGAGCTCTTTCTGACAGGGACCCGCAGGCCGGCGGTGACTGACCGGGTGCTCGCAACCGTACTTTTCACCGACATCGTCGGCTCGACGCAGATGGCTGCCTCCCTCGGCGACGGCGCCTGGAGATCGCTGCTCGAACGCCATGACAAGCTGGTTCGCGAAGAAGTGGAGCGCCACAGGGGACGCTTCATCAAGTCGCTCGGTGACGGCACCCTTTCGGTCTTCGACGGGCCCAGCCGGGCGATCAGTTGTGCCACAGCGATTCGGAACCGGGTAGGCGCCCTCGACCTTCAGGTCCGGGCCGGACTTCACACAGGTGAATGCGAGCTGCTGCCAGACGGAGATGTCGGTGGATTAGCGGTCCACATCAGTTCGCGAGTGAGTGCCATGGCCGAGCCGGGGGAGGTTCTGGTCAGCAGCACCGTGCGCGACCTGATCGTCGGATCCGGCCAGACGCTCACCGATCGCGGTGAGCATGAACTCAAGGGCGTGCCCGGAACCTGGCGGGTATTCACCGCCGGGGTTAACCCGGCCGCAGATCAGCGGTCGTAGAGAGCAGACCTGTCGAGGTCGTTGACCGAGTTCTGACCGGTCAGGCCGAGTGCCGTGTCGATGTCGGCCTTGAGCACGCCGAGCATGTGAGCAACGGCACCCTCCCCGCCGGCGGCGACCGCCCAGGCCCAGGCCCGACCGATCATCACGGCCTTCGCGCCCATCGCCATGAACTTGACCGCATCGAGCCCGGTACGAACGCCCCCGTCGGCAAGGACATCGACCTGGTCTCCGATCGCATCGACGACAGCGGGCAGCGCTACAGCGGTCGACGGGACCGAATCGAGCTGACGGCCGCCATGGTTGGAGACAATCACCCCGTCTACACCTTCATCGACGGCTTTCTTCGCATCCTCTGAATCCAGCACACCCTTGACCAAGAGCTTGCCGTCCCAGTGCTCGCGGACCCAGGCGATGTCATCCCAGGTCACACTCGGATCGAACTGCTCGGCGACCCAGTTCTTGAAGTCATTCGGCACGCTCGCGTCCGGCACCGCCTTCTCCAGGTTGCCGAAGGTAAGAGGCTTGCCCTTGATCGCGACGTTTGCGATCCAGCGAGGATGGGCGGCGATGTCCAGCCCGCGGCGCAGGTTCGCCCAGGTGGACGGATCCTCACCCATCGCGTTGCGCGTATCGCGGTGGCGGGCACCGAGCACCGCAAGGTCGATCGTCAGGACAAGCACCTCGGAGCCGACGGCCCGGGCACGGGCGATCAGGTCCTCCGCGTAGCTGCGGTCCTTCATCACGTAGAGCTGGAACCAGGGAGGGGTCGAAACGGCGCCGGCAACCTCTTCGATCCCGCAGATCGAGACCGTCGATTCCACGAACGGCACCCCCGCCGATTCGGCCGCCCTGGCGACCTGGACCTCGGCTCTTCTGGCGAACATCCCGGCAAGACCGACCGGCCCCAGAACGATCGGGGTCGAGAGCTTCTGACCCAGAACTTCGCAGGTCTGGTCCCGCACCGATACATCGCGCATCACGACCTGCCGCAGCAGTACCCGCTCGAGGTCGGAGACGTTCGAGCGCATCGTGGACTCGTCGTAGGCACCGCCGTCGATGTAATCGAAGAGCTGCCGCGGCAATCGCCTCCGGGCCAGCTCACGGTAGTCGTGCACGGTCGCGGGCATTACTTCCAGCGGACGATCAGGTGAGAAGCGCATGACCGGAAACCTAGCCGACCACGGAACGGGACCGGACGGGACCGGACGCGGGTCGAGCGCGCCGGAGCGGGATACCCTTTCGCAGTGGTGCACAACCACATGGCTGTGCACTACCCGAAAAGGGTGGCGTCAACAGCGGGTTCGACGTTTGTGAAAAGGCTGGTCGGCCCTCAGCGCGGTGTCAGGGAGAGAACAGGGATGCTGCGGATGCCGGCCGTGCGCTCGCGGTAGTTGCCGTAGCCGGGGTAGAGCCGCTCGGCGAGGTCCAGCAGATGCTCGCGCTCCTGGCCTTCGGTCTCGCGCACGGCATACGGAAGCCGCTCGCCTTTGACCAGCAACTCGACCTCAGGCTCGGCGGTCGCGTTGTAATACCAGGCCGGGTTGCTCTCGCGGCCGAAACTGGACGCGATCAGAATCACCTCGTCGCCGCGGGTGAAGTAGACCAGCGGCGTCTGCCTCTCCTTCCCGCTCTTCCGGCCCTTCGCAATCAGAGTGACCACCGGGAAGAAAGCGGTCGTTGCGATGCGACCGCCCGTGGCGCGCAACAGCACCGGGTCCACCTTGGCCGCGAGGTTGATCCCGAGGCTGCGCCCGGCATCCGTGTTGGCCACCTTCATCAGCGCCCGCTTGACGGGCCCCGCCACGGCGGTCGGATCGACAGGCCGGATGCTCACCACGGCAGACACGCTAGCCGACCCTCACTCCCCCTCGGCCAGCCGCTTCAGGTTCAGCAGTTGCCTGCGCATCATGATCAGGTCACCTGGTGGCAGGACCAGTCGCATCAGCGCGGCGAGCGGTGCCGATCCGTATCCGACGCTGTACTTGACCAGCAGGCGCGAGTCCTCAGGACCGCAGGGCTCAGCGACGTAAGTGACGACCGATTTCACGCTGCGCGGCACCTTCGCCACCAGCGTGATCGAGCGTCCCGGCTCGAAATCCGCGAGCTCGAAGATACGCATGAACTCCTGGCCGGGCTCGAGCCGGTCGAGGTCCGGCACCAGACGCTCAGGGCTCTGGTGGCCGAAGTTGTCGATCCGGTCGTAGCTGTACGGGGCGAGTCGCAGCTGGCAGAGCCAGAGGAAGAGCGTGGCCGCCGGAGCTTCGACGTCCACGCCGCGGTGCATCTGCTCGTCGGGGTCGGGCAGGAGCAGGTCGCAGGGGTACTGCCACGATCGTTCGGCCTCGGTGGTGCCCCAGCTGTAGACCCGGTCGGGCCAGATGGCCATGGTTCGATGATAGATCGGCACCTTTATCCTTGGTACATGGTCAAAGACGTGAATGAGAGTGATTTCCAGCAGCAGGTGATCGAGCGCTCGAAGGAAGTGCCGGTCATCGTCGACTTCTGGGCCGAGTGGTGCGGGCCTTGCCGCACGCTGGGGCCGGCGATCGAGAAGGCGGTCAGCGACCGCGCCGGCAAGGTCGAGCTGGCCAAGGTCGACGTCGACAGCAACCAGCAGCTAGCCGCGGCCTTCCAGGTACAAGGCATACCTGCCGTCAAGGCCTTCCGCGACGGCGAGATGGTCGACGAGTTCACCGGCGCCCTGCCCCCGGCGCAGATAGAGGCTTTCCTCGACCGGGTCGTGCCTTCGGAGGAAGACGAAGCTGCGAAGGCGGCGATCGAGAGCGGCGACGAAGCTTCGCTCCGTGACCTGCTCGCAGCCGATACCGCCAACTCCGAAGCTACCGCCGCCCTCGCCCGGTTGCTTCTTGCCCGGGGAGACGCCGCCGAGGCCGAGAGCCTCACCGCAAACCTCGCCGACACCGATCTGGTCGTGGGCGGACTGAATGCGCGGGCGAGGCTCGCCGGCTCAGAGAAAGCGCCCACCGAAGCATTCGCCGCCTGGGACCTCGACCAGCACGAAGCCGCGCTGGAACTACTCCAGAGCGAAGTCGAAGCCGCCGATCCGGAGGACCGGGACCTCCTGCGCCGGCTGATGGTCGGCTACTTCACCGAACTGGGTCCGGCGAGCGAAATCGCCTCGACCCACCGCCGCCGCCTGGCCAGAACCCTGAACTGAAGGATCGGCGCGCTCAGCCGGCGGCGATAGCGGCCAGCCGATCGGCCAGCGCGGCAGGGTCGCCGTCGCAGGCCTCGAGTTCCGCCGCTTCGATAACGACTTCGGCCGTACCGTCCTGCCGGACCGCGACGATGCACGGCTCCCTGCCGGAGCTTGCGGCAGCAACCGCGGGCTCGCGCTCGTCGAGGTGAACCGCGATGAATTCGACTGGCAACTGCTCCACCTGCCGGCGCCACCCGGGCTTGGCCCGGAAGGTGCCGTGGGTGATGTCACAGAGAGCGCAGTGCCTGACGCCGAACCGGGCTCCGAACCAATAGGCGAGTTCGCCGCCGAGCGATCCGTTGGCGTCGTAGACCCCGACCAGGCTCGTGATCGGAGAGGCTCTGTCGGCGTCGTCCATTGGGAGTCACGGTAAAGGAACCGGGACCGCCTCCTCCCTAAGCTTGTTCGATGGAACCCCGATTTCCCCGATTCGGCCGGCCTGAACCGGAAATGAAGACCGGAACCGCGCCGAACGGCCTGCCTTACGAGTCGGTCTGGTCCTACCCGCGCCCTCCCGCACTGCTGCCGGAACCAAGAGCGGTGGTGGTCACCGTGAACGGCGAGACGGTCGCCTCCAGCGAGCGTGCGCTCCGGGTATGCGAGACCGCCGGTGCGCCGGTCGTCTACGTGCCGGAGGCAGACATCATGCCCGGAACGTTGCGGCCCTCTGCCGGACGGGGCAGCTACTGCGAATGGAAAGGCGTCGCCTCCTACTTCGACGTGCACGTCGGCGGCAGAGTGATCCCGCATGCGGTCTGGACCTACGCCGAACCCACTTCGGACTTCGAAGACCTGGCCGGTTACTTTTCCTTCTACCCCGCTCTCGTCCAATGCCGGTTGGCGGGCGAGCTTGTCAGGCCCCAGCCTGGCGGTTTCTATGGCGGCTGGATCACCGACGAGATCACCGGCCCGATCAAAGGCGAGCCGGGCAGCGAAGGCTGGTGACCACTCGCCCGCGGCAGTGTTGGACGGGCGACCTGCGACGCGGTACGTTTGAAGAGGACAGGGTCAAAGTCCCTAGGCGACCCGAGTCGACCACAACCGAGGAGGCGCGATGAAAGTCGGAATCGGACTACCGAATGCGGTACCTGAGGTCAGCGGTAAGGATCTGACCGAATTCGCCAGGCGGGGCGAGGCTCGAGGCTTCAGCAGCCTCGGCACGATCGACCGCATCGTCTACGGAAACTACGAGCCGCTCGTCGCCCTGGCCGCGGCCGCGGTCGTGACCGAGCGGATCGAGCTGATGACCTCGGTGATGCTCGGACCGCTCCGCCTGAACGCGGTCCAGACGGCAAAGCAGGCGCTCAGCGTCAACCAGCTTTCAGGGGGGCGCCTGACTCTGGGGATCGGACTCGGAGCCCGGGGAGACGACTACGACGTCTCCGGCGTCGAACACCGGGAGACCGGCAAGAAGCTGGATGCGTTCCTCGACTACCTCCAGAAGACGTTCGACGACCCGGCGATCGGACCCGACGGAGCCAACGCTCCGGACATCCTGATCGGCGGGGCGGTCGAGGCTTCCTTCAGGCGTGCCGCGAAATACGGGCAGGGGTGGATCGCCGGCGGGGCATCCCCCGACCAGTTCGCCGAGATGGCGGCGGGCGCACGCAAGGCCTGGACCGATGCCGGTCGCGAAGGCGAACCCCGGCTGGCCGGACTCGCCTACTTCTCGCTCGGCGACGATGCCGAGCAGCACGCCCACGACTACCTGACCGACTACTACGCCTTCCTCGGCGACGAGATTGCCCAGATGATCGCCGGCAGCGCCGCCACCGATCCCGAAACCGTGAAGGGTTACCTGGCGGCGTTCGAGGCGGCGGGCTGCGGTGAGCTGATCATGTTCCCCTGCTCGGGCGACCCCGCCCAGGCGGATCTGCTCGGCGAAGCGGTGAAGTAGCGACGGGCGCTACACCGGGTTTCGGGTCGGCCGGTCAACAGGTGGGGGCTCCACCGGGACCGGTGGACGAGTCGAGGAAGGCTCCGTCGAGATAGACGTCGACGCGCAGCTCGACCGGCACGCATTCACGCTTGATCGAAACCTGACCCGAATCCATACCGCTCCCTGCCAGGGTGCGGAAAAGCGACAGGTCCCGCGGCTGCACCCAGCCACTGTCGCGGGCCGGGCGCTCGAAGCCGACCAGCGTGACCGCCGTCCTGTCAGGGAGGTCGTCCCACTTGATGCCGAGCCGGAACTCTCCTTTCTCATAACGTAGGTTCCGGACTTCAACCGTGCCACCGGTGGGTAGTTCACGACTGAGCTTGCGGTCCAGACTCAACTCGGTTTCGGTCGCGAAAATGCGCTCTTCGATGTCGCTGACGATCGCCGACCGCTCAGGCACGCGGTAGACCACCTGTTCGAGATAAGTGACGTATCTGGCGACCAGGCCGCGTGTACGTTCGGAGGCTTCGCTGTCCGCGAGCAGATCACCCGCTGCCGTCAGAGAAGCGATCGCAGCATCACTTTCACCCAGGCCGACCTCGGCCGCACTCTTGATGAAACGCAGGTCGACGACCTCGCTGTTGAGCGCGATCGCATCGCGGGCGGCCGCAACTGACTGTTCGTACTCGCCCTCATACAGAGCGGAAAGCGCAAGGAATGAGAGTGCGAGCAGGTCCCTGTCGCCGCTGAGGTCGAGTGCCTGCTCGGCATCGTCGCTGGCAGCGTTGAACGCGGCATCTCCTCCGGTGACCGCCCCGGTCTTCTCGAAGTCCGGGTTCGCCTGGCGGGCCCGCGCCACCGCACGGCGCGAGTAAGGGGCGGCGAAGTCCCCGTCCAGCTCGATCGCCTTGTCGAAAAGCCTGATCGCGCGTTGCTCGTCGCCTTCGTCTGAGGCGACCTTGCCCGCTGAGGTGGCGACGATCGCGTCATCGGGCGTCTCGGGGACCGGAGCAAGATAAATAAGCGTAGCCGCACCGACTGCAAGGGCCGCCACCACGATGCCGAATACGTAGAAGACGAGCCGCCGCCGGCCGGCCAGCACCAGAGAGAAACCCACCAGGAAGAGAGCCAGAGCGAGTACGGCGATCGCCGTCGTGTACTGAGTGCTGCGGTCGTTCCAGGTGACCCGGGTCTCGGCAAGCGCCGACTGCCTCAGCGAAAGCCGTTCGCTCTCGAAAGAAAGGCGCCTGATTTCCTCTGGTGTGCGGGCCCCGGGCAGTTCACCGCCCGCGGGCAGGATCGACCTGAGCTCACCGGCGGCCAGCGGCTCGGTACCGGTGCCCGCGTCTTGAGCCAGGAATTGCTGGTCGCGGAGGAAAGCCTCCGTCTCGGCCTGGATGTCCTGCTCGAGGCGCTTTGCCCCTTCAAGGGCCACACCGGCGCTCATCGCCCGGACGGCGGTCCGGGTTGTCTCCCTGGCCGTATTCGATTCGTCGACGCTCGCCCGGGTCTGGAGGATCCCGATGCCGGCTCCGATTACGGCGATTGCGGCCAGCGAGACGGCAATCCATCGGCCCAGGCTGCCCGCGTTCGAATCGCCCTCGGATCCTTCGGTTTCGCTCCCCTGCTCTTTCGGATCTTCAGTCTGATTCATGCGAAGAAGTCCACTGAGAATCCGAGTGCAGCGCCTCCGAGCAGGACGAACAGCCCGATTGTCATGGCGCCGTAGAAGACGGCCCGGCGAGTTGAATTCGCCTCGGCGACCGTAAACAGGAGAACAGCGAGCAGGACAATCAGGGCCCAGACCGCGAGGCCGTTTATCCGGTCGCGGATCTCCTCGGCTCCCCTCGCCCACCTGTCGGGGTTCAGCTTGCCGGGCGAATCCACGCCCGTCTGTATCTCTGCGGTTCGAGCTTTGGTCTGCTGCTCGAGGTTGAACGGCCGGGGAGTCGGACTCGGCCGGCTCAGGTCATCCGCAATGGTCGACCGTCCGAAGACGCCTGCATCGGCGGCCCGCTCGGTTGCTGACCTGCGCAACTGAATTGCGTCCCGCCGGGCTTCGGCGGCAGCTGCGACCTGGCCGGCCCGATCGAGTCCTTCTGCCTGGTTTTCCAGCTCGGCGGCGGTCGCATAGTCGGCCAGATACCTCGTGTAGTTGCGGGCATCGTCGCTGACGGCGAGGCCAACGTCCATCTGCTCCTGCTCGACCGCAATCGTCTCTGAGATCGACTGGCGGTCATCGTATGCCGCGGTGCTGCCGGTCGCCGCGGCCCGCCAGCCGAAGCCGGCCGCGGTAACGGTGGCTACTCCCACGAGCAGCGCGACAACCCACTGCTTCGCGGTCAGGTCAAGTCCACGGCCGGGCCGCTTTCCTTTGCCTGACTCGCTTTCTGAAGGTTCCCCCTGCATCGAAGCGCGCATCCTATAGGGCCTTCTTGCGACCAGAGCGGCTCCGCCCCGGCCGCGTGGTGCGCCACACAGAAGCCCTTCCGGGCCCGCGATTCGCCCTCAGGTCTGCGGCAGGAACTCGGCGCCGGCCATGCAGTCGTCGGCAAGACGGTCAAGCTGAGCGGCGGACACCTCGGTCTCGCAGGGGAACCCGGTTCAGCAAAATGGATTGATTCAGGAAAAGAGGTATCGTGGCGGCGGTGTCATCGACCCTGGAATTCGAGAGCAAGCTGCGCGAGGCCGACCTGCGCGTGACCCGGCCGCGGCTGGCGGTAATGGACGCTGTTCACGCCACCCCGCATGCGGATACGAATTCGATCATCTCTGCCGTGCGCGAAGACCTCGGCGACGTTTCGCATCAGGCCGTCTACGACGGGCTGAGCGCTCTGACCGAAGCCGGACTGCTCCGCCAGATCCAGCCGCCCGGATCGGTCGCCCGGTATGAATCACAGACCGGCGACAACCATCACCACATGGTCTGCCGTCGCTGCGGCGCGATCGCCGATGTCGCATGCACGGTCGGTGCGGCGCCCTGCCTCGAGCCGCCCGACACCCAGGGCTTCCGGATCGACGAGTCCGAGGTAGTCCACCGGGGCCTCTGCCCCGACTGTCTTGAGCAGAACAGTTCCGAACAACCCTCCTCACCCCCATCCCGAAAGGAATCACGTGTCTGACAGTCCCGATGCCGTAATCGGCGAAGTGAACGAAGAGAGCGAAGCCCGTTGCCCGGTCGCCCATGACCGAGCACCTCACCCGAGCCAGGGCGGCGGCAACCAGGGTTGGTGGCCGAATCGTCTCAACCTCAAGATCCTCGCCAAGAATCCGGCCGAGGCCAACCCGATGGGTGACTCCTTCGACTACGCCACGGAGTTCGAGAGCCTCGACCTCGATGCCGTGAAATCCGACATCGCGGAGTTGCTGACGACATCGCAGGACTGGTGGCCGGCAGACTTCGGCAACTACGGACCCCTGATGATCCGCATGGCCTGGCACAGCGCCGGTACCTACCGGATCAGCGACGGTCGGGGTGGAGCGGGCACCGGACAGCAGCGCTTCGCTCCCCTCAACAGCTGGCCCGACAACGTCAACCTGGACAAGGCGCGCCGGCTGCTCTGGCCGGTCAAGAGCAAGTACGGCCGCAAGCTCTCCTGGGCGGACCTGATGATCCTGACCGGAAACGTGGCGCTTGAATCGATGGGGCTGAAGACCTTCGGTTTCGCAGGGGGCCGCGAAGACGTTTGGGAACCCGACGAAGACGTCTACTGGGGTCCCGAAACCGAGTGGCTCGAGGACGAGCGCTATACCGGTGAGCGCGACCTGGAGAACCCTCTGGCCGCGGTGCAGATGGGCCTGATCTACGTCAACCCGGAGGGCCCGAACGGCGAACCGGACCCGCTGAAGTCCGCCCGTGACATCCGGGAGACCTTCGCCCGGATGGCGATGAACGACGAAGAAACGGTGGCCCTGATCGCGGGTGGACACACCTTCGGCAAGACTCACGGCGCAGCCGACCCGGATAAGTACGTAGGCCCCGAGCCCGAGGCAGCACCGCTCGATGAGCAGGGACTCGGCTGGAAGAGCTCATATGGCAGCGGCGCCGGCGGGGACACCATTTCATCCGGACTCGAGGTCACCTGGACTTACCACCCGACCCGCTGGGACAACGAGTACTTTCACATCCTCTTCGCCTACGACTGGGAGCTCACGGAAAGTCCCGCGGGCGCCAAACAGTGGCGACCGAAGGCAGGCGCCGGCGCCGACATGGTGCCGCTCGCCCACGACCCCTCGCAGCACGAAGAGCCGAGGATGCTTACCAGCGACCTCGCCCTGCGTGTCGACCCGGCATACGAAAAGATCTCGCGCCGCTTCGCCAAGGATCCGGAGGCGCTTTCGGACGCTTTCGCCCGGGCCTGGTTCAAGCTGACCCACCGCGACATGGGTCCGGTCAGCCGCTACCTCGGGCCGGAGGTTCCGGCAGAGGAACTGCTGTGGCAAGACCCGCTGCCGGAGGTGACGCACGGGCTGATCGGCGCGGAGGAGATTTCCGAGCTGAAGGAAAAGGTTCTCGCTTCCGGACCCTCGCTTTCCCGGCTGGTCTCGACTGCCTGGGCTGCTGCCTCCTCCTTCCGCGGCAGCGACAAGCGCGGCGGCGCCAACGGCGGGCGAATCCGCCTTGAGCCGCAGAAGAACTGGGCGGTAAACGAGCCCGACGAGCTGGCCCAGGCGCTGGCAGCACTCGAAGGCGTCCAGGGAGAGTTCAACGACTCCCGGTCCGACGGCAAGGGAGTGTCGCTGGCCGACCTGATCGTGCTCGGTGGCTGCGCGGCGGTCGAAGAGGCCGCACGCAAGGCCGGCCATGAAGTCGAGGTCCCGTTCACCCCTGGGTCGCGTCGACGCGTCGCAGGAGCAGACCGACGTCGAGTCCTTCGACGCGCTCGAGCCGAGCGTGGACGGCTTCCGCAACTACCGGACCGGCAACCAGATGCTCTCGACCGAGTACCTGCTGATCGATCGCGCCAACCTGCTCACCCTGACCGCACCCGAAATGACGGTGCTGGTCGGCGGTCTGCGGGTGCTCGGGGCCAACCACGGCGGGTCCGAACAGGGCGTGCTGACCGACTCCCCCGGAGTCGCTGAGCAACGACTTCTTCGTCAACCTGCTCGCTCCGGGCACAGCGTGGAAGTCGGACCTCGGAAGACTCGGAGACCTTCGAGGCCCGCAACGGTGATGGTCAAGTCAAGTGGACCGGCAGCCGGGTGGATCTGGTCTTCGGCTCGAACTCGGAACTGCGCGCGCTGGCCGAGGTCTACGCCAGCGACGACGCCAGGCAGAAGTTCGTCGACGACTTCATCGCCGCCTGGGACAAGGTCATGAACCTGGACCGCTTCGACCTGGACTGAGCCTGGCCCCCGGCCCGGCGTCAGGGTTCTGCCGCGTCGCCCCGGAGCGGGTACTGCCTGCTCCGGGGTGGCCGTGCGCAGGCGTAGCCTCACCTGTCCACCGGCCCTCCGGGCCAGGCGCGTTTTCGCGGCCGTCAACCGCCCAGGTCTGAGCGAACGGCGTCCGCCCGTTCCCGGATCAGATCGAGTTCGGCCGGTTCTATCCGGTCGAGGTTCTTCATCTGCATCCACATACGCCGGTTGCTTCCCAGGATCTCCCTGTTGCGATCGAGGAAGTCCCAGTACAGCACCGTGAACGGACAGGCGTCCTCACTCGTGCGGTCGTCGAGTGAGTAGCGGCAGCCGCGGCAGTGGTCCGACATGCGGTTCACGTAGCGACCCGATGCCGCGTAGGGCTTCGACATCATCCTGCCTCCGTCGGCCCACAGGGCCATGCCGGCGACGTTCGGCGCCATCACCCATTCGTATCCGTCTATGAAGGCGCGGTGGAACCAGTCGGTGGCCGCCCTCGGCTCGACTCCGAGCAGGAGCATCAGGTTGCCGAGCACCATGAGCCTTTCGATGTGGTGTGCGTAGGCGGTGTCGCGGACTCCGGCCAGCACGTCCTGGAGGCAGGCCATGTCGGTCCCTTCGGGGTCCAGCCCCGCGATCGCTTTCGGCACCGGCGCATGGGCCCCCAGGGCGTTCTCCGCGGCGAGCTCCCCACCGCGCAGCCGGTAGGTGCCCCAGACGTACTCACGCCATCCGATCACCTGGCGGATGAAGCCCTCGACCGAGTTGATCGGTGCGCGGCCGGCCCTGTAGGCGGCTTCGGCCGCCCGGGCGCATTCGAGCGGATCGAGCAGGCCGAGGTTCAGCGAACTGGAGATCAGCGCATGCCACATGAACCGCTGACCGCCGAGCATCGCGTCCTGGTAGGGACCGAAGCAGGCCAGCCGTTTCTCGCAGAACGAACTGAGGGCCCTGAGTGCTTCGGCCCGGGTCGCCGGAAAGATGCGCGGACCGTCCACCCCGGCCATCGCGAGGGTGCCGGACAGCCGGTCCAGGTCGGCTCTGACCTGCCGGTCGATTTCGTCTTCCCGGGGCCGGTACGGCCGGGGGACCGGACCTTCCCGGGGCGGTGGCTTGCGGTTTTCGGAGTCGAAGTTCCAGGAACCGCCGGCAGGTTCATCACCGTCCATCAGCAGGTCGAACCGGCGCCGCTGGCGGCGGTAGAAGTCCTCCATCCGGAGCTGCCTGCGCCCTTCGGCCCAGTCCGCGAAATCGGCCGGTGAGGTGAGGAAGGGCCCGTCGTCGATCACCTCAACCCTGTGGTCCAGGGCGCGCAGCCTCGCCCCGGCACCCACGGTCGCCGGTTCGCTCAGCACGACCGAGTCCGGAGCGAAGGCTTCGATGTGGCCGAGCAGGCCTTCCCCGAGGCTCGCCGCCTGCCGGTAGTCGACCTCGATTCCGCGCCGCTCCAGGTCCCGCGCGAAGTGGCGCATCGCCGACCAGACGAGGTGCAGCTTCTGCCGGTGGAAAACCAGGCGTCCGGCTCCCGCCAGGGACTCGACCATCAAGACGCGGTCGGCACCTTCCAGCGCCCGGTTCCGCATCGAAATCTGGTCGGCGAGCAACCAGGCTGTCCTTCCGGCCATCACTTCAGTCGCCGGCGGCGGCACCCCGGCAGCCCGACCGCGGACGGGCCGCCAAACCGCTGGATGTGGACCGGAAATTCATCTGCGCCTGAGCCTAGCGCCACCCCCGTCTGCATACCCCGTGCCGATGTGCGGTGGACCCGGACCCGAGGTCGGGCTCAGAGAGGCCGGGCGGTGTGCTCCCCGATCAGGCCGGCTCCCCCGCACCGGAGGTGATGTGCTCGACCACCTTCGCGAACTCGGCAGTGGGCGAGAAGTCCACGTACTCCGAATCCTCGAGTGCCTCGGGGGCATGACCTGCCGCCCAGTAGAAGGCCTCTCCGGCGACGAAGTCCTGATGCCCTTCCTTGGTATGCATGCGCACGCACCCCTTGAGCATGTAGCCCCAGTGCGGACACGGACACAGGTCGTCCGGAAGGCCCTTCGTGGCAGGTCTCAGGTCCGCTCCGGCCGGCAGGCGTACGAAGCCGACAGATGTTCCGTCCTGGTCCAGCAGTCTTACTTCGAGATCGCCATCGGCGATCACTACGGGTGCGTCCTCGCGTGGAATTGCTCTCATTTTCCGAATCTCCTTGCTGTGATCCACCCGAATCGTCACCTGCTCGCGTGGATCGGGCTGTTGGCCGGGCCGGCGCAGGGCACCGGCGAGAGGAGGCCGGAACGGCGAGACGCGAATGTGAGTCGTGGTCGAAGGACCGACAGCCACCTGCGCCCCACGCTACAGCACGACACTGAACGACACGGCAGCCTGCGCCGCGGGCGGTTCAGTCGTTTTGCTCGCCGGGGGTGGCCGGCTCCGGTGGTCCGGTCGGCGCCGGACCCAGACCCAGTTGCGGCAGCAGGACGTCCTCGCGTGAATAGTGGCCGGTGGCGTCGAACCAGCGCTTTGCGTGGAGGCAGCGGCGCAGGTCGCAGTCGGCGATCAGGATGCCCTCTTCGCCCCGCAGCGGTCCGGCGATGATCTCGCCCGCGGTCGGCTCGATTATGACCGCACCGCCATCGCCGAAGACGGCCTTGTTTTCGGGCAGCGGCACCGGGAAGTCGTCCGGAAAGGCCGAGGCCGGGATGTACTGCGGGACCGAAACCACAAACGCGCCGGACTCGATCGCGATGTGGCGCATCGAGCTGAGCCAGCCTTCGGAGTCGTCTGCGGTCGGCGCGACCCAGATCTGGGGGCCGCCGCGATACACGGCGTACCTGGCCAGCGGCATCCGGTTCTCCCAGCAGATCAGTCCGCCGATCCTCCCCAGTTCGGTCTCGATCGGCGCGAGGTCGTCCCCGGCGCCGATTCCGTGGAAGATGCGCTCGTGCATGGTCGGCATCAGCTTGCGGTGCTTTCCGAGCAGACCCTGCGGCCCGATGGTGAGCATGGTGTTGTAGAGCGTGCCGGGACGCGCGGCCTCGCGCTCGTTGACTCCGATCACGCAGTACATGTCGTGTCGCTCGCACACCGCCGCCAGTCTCTCTGTGAGTGGACCCGGCACTTCGACCGAGTTCTCGCACATCCGCTCCCAGAACTCGTTCCAGCCCGAGAACGAGGCTGCGTCGGCGGCCCATGCACCGGAGGGGTAGAGCGGAACGAACGTCTCCGGTAAAACCGCGAGTCTGGCACCTTCGGCCGCGGCTTCCCCTAGGAGCCGTTCGGCCTTCGTCAGGCACCCCTCGAAATCGAGGATCTCGGGCGTTGCCTGGATCGCGGCGACTCGAACTACGGAAGGTTCGGTCATGGCTGTCAGGCTACAGCCGCAACCCGGGCGTTGCCAGTACTCGTTTCGCCAGTCCTCACCCGGGCCCCCGCTAGGCTCAGGCCGTGGCCTATTCCGAAGAACTTGCCGAGCGCGTTCGGGAGCTGATCTTCGAGCGCCCGGAGGTCAGCGAACGCAAGATGTTCGGCGGAGTCGCCTGGATGCTCTCCGGCAACATGGCGGTCGGCGCGATGGGAGACCGCCTCATGGTGAGGCTCAGCCACGAAGACGTCGATGCGGCGCTCGCCGAGCCGCATGTCGGGCCGATGGACTTCACCGGCCGGCCGATGCGCGGCTTCATAACTGTCGAGCCCGAGGGCCTCGAGGACCAGGGCGACCTCGCCGGCTGGGTCAACTCCGGGGCCGACTTCGCAGCTTCGCTTCCTCCCAAGTGACGGTCGGAATGATCGTCTATGGAGCGAAGATCTCGTACTTCACCGGCAAGTTCGAGGCCTACCTGCGCTGGCGCGAGATCGGGTACGAGTACCGGCCGCTGGACGCCCACATGTACCGCTCCGTCATCCCCGCGCACCTCGGCACCACCCAGTACCCGAGCGTCGAACTCGGCGACGGGCGCTGGATGAGCGATACGACTCCGATGATCGCCTGGCTGGAGCAGGACATGCCGGAGCCGTCAGTGATCCCCGAAGATCCGGTCCAGCGCTACATCTCGCTGCTGGTCGAGGACTACGCCGACGAATGGCTCTGGCGCCCGGCCATGTACTACCGCTGGTCCTTTGCCCCGGACCGCTACCTGGCAAGTACCCGCCTGGCGGAAGAGATCATCCGGGTGCGCGGTGTCCCCCTGGGAGCTCGTCGTCGGTGGGTCGCCAGACGCCAGACCCGGTTGTTCGTCAGCGGTGACGGGGTTGACGATGGCAACCACAAGCATGTCGAAAGCAGCTACCTGAACCTGCTCGACCGGCTGGAGACGATCTTCGCCGAGCGCCCGTTCCTGCTCGGCGGACGGCCCACGATCGCCGACTTCGGCCTGATGGGTCCCTTCTGGCGACACTTCGTGCACGACCCGACCCCGGCGCGACTGATGCAGGAGCGCGCCCCGGCAGTTTTCGAGTGGGCGGCAAGGACCTGGAACGCACGGGTGAGCCGAAGCGGTCGGGAGCCGCTGGCTACCGGGGTCCCGGAGGACTGGGGACCGATCCTGCGCGACATCGGCCAGACGCACCTCGAGGCACTGGCCCAGAACGCGGCCGCCTACAGCGCCGGGCAGGAGCGACACGACCTGCGCGTCCAGGGCGTCACCTATCGGGACATCCCGACCAGCGCCTACCGGCCGTGGTGCCTGCGGAAACTGCAGGAAGGCTTCCTGGAGTTGCCCGAGGGGCCGGCATCCGAGGTACGGGAACTCCTTGAAGCCCATGGCTGCTGGGAGCCGCTGTGGCGGATCACCGGGTTCCGCTGCGAGCACGATCCCGAAGGCACCGCACCCTTCTGCCGCGCGACCCGCATGGTCCGCGACTAGGAGCCGGGTCACGCCGGACTAAGTCCGGCGCTCAGCCGCCGGTGCTCACCAGCCGGTTCGCTCCTCGGCCGCCTGCTCGAGCCGGCTGCGCAATTCGGCGCGCTCTCCCCTGAGCGGCTCCAGATGGCCCGGGGCGATCGTCGTCGGCTCGAGCGCCGCCAGCTTGCGCACGCTGGCCAGGGTCTGTTCGGGGTCCTGGTCGAAGACGGGATGCGGCGGGTAGATCCCCGGGTGATGGCCGAGCGGCCGCATCGAGTCGGTCATGTAGACCGTGTCGCTGGACAGGCAGAGCCGGTCGCTCTCGCGCCAGAGTCCGATCTGCCCCGGTGCGTGGCCGGGGAAGTGGACGACTTCGAAGCCGGCGATGTGGTCGCCCTCGGAGAGCGTGCCGGCGATCTTCACCGGACCGGCATCCCAGATCGGATAGGTGAACCGATACAGCCACCGGGAGTAGGTGACCGGGATCTCGCCGAGCGGCTGGTAGTGGACCCCGGCGTCACCTTCCGCGTCGGCCACTTCGTCCGGGTGGCAGTAGACCGGCACCCCGAGCTTGGCGGCCGAACCGCGATGGTCGACGTGACTGTGTCCGAGCACGACCCGCCTGAGTCCGCCGAGCTCCATCGCGGCCTTGCGGATCCCTCCCGCCATCATCCGGGTCCCGGTGTCGAAGGCGAAAACCCCCGGGCCCTCCTCCTCGGCGACGAAGTAGACGTTCATTCCGTGTCTGACGTCGCCGGCGTGACGCCAGACGCCGTCAGCGATCTTCTCGGTGACCGGTGCCAGTGGGTTTCGGCTGTTGCTGGTCAATTGCTCGGTGCTCCCCTTGGGTATGACGTCGACGGAAATGCGGCGGACTTTCCTGCGGCACTTGGCCCGCCTGTTCTTCGAGCCTATCTTGCCACGCTCGATCAGATCCGCCTACTTCAGGTTGGTCGAACCCGTTACCTGTCCTGGGGCGAAACAGCTGAGTTCCTACCGCCTGATGCGGATGCTCTTCTTCGACCCCGAAGAGAGCCTGACCAGAGCGCGGCGGCCAGCCTTGCGGCTGTTCAGGACCCGCCTTCCGCGACCGTTGACCTTCAGCCAGACCCTGCTGCTTCCGGAGCCGGAGAACTCGTAGCGGCCGGCGGCGAGCACCGCTCCCTTCTTGACCTTCCTGCCACCGACCTTGACCGACCTGGCGGTGAGCAGGCGCGCGGTTCCACCGCAGGGACCGGAGCAGCTCAACCTCACTCCCACCGAGTCGCTGCTGTAGGTGACTCCCCGTCCGACGATCGTGGTCGAGATCGGGTTGTTCGGAGTCGGCTTGACCGTGGGCGGGTTCGGCACCGGGGTGAAGTTGTCGGTGTCCTCGACGGTGATCGTGGCCGAGTCCATGTTGTTGGAGGTGGTCGTCTCGCTCGATGAGGTCGAGATGCTGGCGGTATTGACGATCACCTTCGGCGGGGCGTGCTCGCCGCCGGTGCGGACCCCCAGGCAAAGCAGGCTGAGGCGGGCCGTGAGGTTGTGATCGGTCGGGTTGTAAAGCCTGAAGGCGCGAGTGACCGGGCGCGGATCGTTGCCGAGACTGATCAGTCCGGGGTCGAGGTCCCACCCGCCGACGATTCCCTTGCTGCCGTCGGCGCAGGTCAGCTGGGCTTCGTTGACCTTGCCGGGCTCGACCGTGACCGTGTTCCAGATCCGCTCGAGGGCCAGATCGTGGGTGTGGCCAGGCCTCGATCGTCACCTGGCGAGTCAGGCATCGGATCGAGTAGATCACGGTTCCCGGGGACTTCAGGTCGTAGGCGAACTTCCAGCCGTTGTCCTGCAGGGCTGGGAGTAGACCATGTTGCCCGGGGCATCGGTGGTGAATCCGGGCTGGATCGCGACCTGTCCGGGACCACACTGGAGGGTGGCTTCGTCTGTGCCGGTGGTTGCGCTGTGGTTCACGTAGATCTGGTCGGTTGTGGTCAGGTTGTGGCTGTGGCCACGTTCGCTTCCTGTCTGCTGCCTGACGCAGACCGCGAAAATCTTGGCCTGGGCGCGGCCGCTCGCGGTGTTCTTGACCGAGCCCTGCCACGTCTGGAGGCCGGCGGCGCGCGACTCGAGCACCTGCGGGGCATCCCAGTCCCCGGTGCCCTGGTCGATGTGGTCAATCCGGACCGAGCCGTCGGTGGCCAAGTAGCCGGAGGGGCAGGTGACCGAGACGCTCTTCAGCTCACCGGGATTGAGGTCGACCTGGGCTTCGACCTTCTGGACGTCGAGCAGGTGGTCGGCGGCGGGGTCGGCTGTGGTGGTCAAGGGGTCGACCTGGACCTTGATCAGCAACCGGACCTCCTCGCCCGGAGCCAGGGTGCCGATCTCGCAGGTGACGGTGCCCATCGACTCGCTGCTACTGCCGGGGTCAGGGATATGGTGCGCGTCGTAGGTGACCCCTGAAGGCAGGGAGTCGGTCACGACGACATCATTGGCAGCAGCGTTGCTGAGATTCCTGGCGTAGATCGTGTAAACGACGAGATCTCCGGGACGGGGGTTGGACGGAGCGGCAGTCTTGGTGATCGCCACGTCATGGTCGAGGACTGCGACGGTGTAGTCATGGGTCACGGTGCTGCTGTTGCCGGCACGGTCGACTGCCGTGACCGTGAAGCTGAACGTTCCGACCGACGATGTGTCGATCGGCTGGCCGTCGGGAACGGTGCCCTCGCAACGGCTGATTCCCGAACCTCCGGCTTCGTCCTGGCAGGAGTAGTCGGCGGGTACGTTCTGGCCGGGATAGTAGGAAGCGCCTTCCGAAGGGGTGACCAGGTTGGCCTGAGGCGGTGTGTGGTCACTGGCCGGGAAGACGATCGCCACTGTGGTGCCGGCCACGAACGGGTAGATGTTGAAGCTGGTCTGGCTCAGCCCCGGCTGGTTCGGTACCGCGGTTCCGCTGACTCCCGAAACCGGCCGGAAGGCCGTGAGTTGGGCGATGCCGCCAGCGTCGGTGCTCACCGGGTCATACGAGTACGAACCGCCCGATGCGGAAGCGAAGTCCGGATCCGAGGTCGATGCCGTTGTTGTTGGCATTGACGTTCACGAGCTGCGCTCCGGCAACCGGGTTCGAGTCGGGATCCTGGACCCTGAACGTGATCGAAACCGTGGGTGGCAGGGTGATGTCGAGGGTCCGGCTGGCGTTCACCAGGATCCCGCCCTTCCCGAAGGACCAGTTCTTGGGGAGGCCGGCGATGTTCTGGCCGGAGACATACATCGTGTAGGTGCCGGGGGTCACGGTGAAGCGAGTAGGCACCGTCGGCGCCGGTCTGGACGTAGCTGTAGGAGGCGTCGGAGATCTGGACGTAGGCGCCCTCGACCGGGGTACCGCTGTTGTCGCGGACCACGCCCGAGATCTGGACCGTCCCGGGCAGGGTGATCACGGCGGTCGTGCCGTCGTCGAACGGGTAGAAGTTGAAGCTGGTCTGGCTCAGCCCCGGCTGGTTCGGTACCGCGGTTCCGCTGACTCCCGAAACCGGCCGGAAGGCCGTGAGTTGGGCGATGCCGCCGCGTCGGTGCTCACCGGGTCAGTACGAGTACGAACCGCCCGATGCGGAAGCGAAGTCCGGTCCGAGGTCGATGCCGTTGTTGTTGGCATTGACGTTCACGAGCTGCGCTCCGGCAACCGGGTTCGAGTCGGGATCCTGGACCCTGAACGTGATCGAAACCGTGGGTGGCAGGGTGATGTCGAGGGTCCGGCTGGCGTTCACCAGGATCCCGCCCTTCCCGAAGGACCAGTTCTTGGGGAGGCCGGCGATGTTCTGGCCGGAGACATACATCGTGTAGGTGCCGGGGGTCACGGTGAAGCGAGTAGGCACCGTCGGCGCCGGTCTGGACGTAGCTGTAGGAGGCGTCGGAGATCTGGACGTAGGCGCCCTCGACCGGGGTACCGCTGTTGTCGCGGACCACGCCCGAGATCTGGACCGTCCCGGGCACGGTGATCACGGCGGTCGTGCCGTCGTCGAACGGGTAGATGTTGAAGCTGGTCTGGCTCAGCCCCGGCTGGTTCGGTACCGCGGTTCCGCTGACTCCCGAGACCGGCCGGAACGCCGTGAAGCTGGGCGATGCCGCCAGCGTCGGTGCTCACCGGGTCACGTCCGAGTACGAACCGCCCGAGGCGGCAGCGAAGTCCGGTCCCGAGGTCGACGGGCGCTGACCGTGCCGGAAACCGAGCTGGCATCGGCCGCGGGAGCAAGAGCGGCAGGAAGGAGGAAGGCAAGGAAGGCGACAAGCACGGCGCCGAGAACAACCCGGGAACGTCCTCCGCGGCTGCCGAACCGGTGGCCCGACATCACCCAGAATCCGACCTGGCTACCTCGACCTGTTCGCAAGACAATTCTTTCGTCCGTATACGGAGGAAAATCCCCCACTGGACGACTATAGAACAAAATTCCCGGGTATGTGCCGATTTGCCCTGAAGGGCCGCGCCCAGACTGCGATTCACGCTTCTTGCTCTCACGCCCGAGCCGCCTCGGTCCTTGGCTCGCACGGTCCGGTGCTGCTCATTCGATCAACGGGTTTCGACGCCCGGACCGACCGCTACAGGTCGAGGGGCTGGATCAGTATGCCCGGTAGGGTTGATTCGTGGCGGCGGACTTGTTGGTCGTCGGAGCTGGACTTGGAGGCCTCACTTCGGCCAGAGAGCTGGTCGCGGACGGCCAGCGCGTCACTGTTCTGGAGGCCCGCGACCGGGTCGGCGGACGGATCCACACCGACACCTACCCGGGGACCTCGACCAGAGTCGACCTGGGGGCGGAATGGGGCAGTCCAGACCACCACCTGGCGCTCGGCGCTGAGCTCCGGAGGTACGGACTCGAGTTCGAAAAGCCGCAACCGGCACGGCACCGCGCCTGGCGACTCGGTCAACGGACCCGTCAGTTCCAGCAGTCCGATGGACGGGCCTGCCTGACTGAAGCGGAAGCGGCCGAGTTCGAACGCGCGCTGGAAGTCATGGGGGAAGACGTACGGGCGCTGGGCTTCGAGGGCGCCGGCGAAAGCGCGGCTGCCGACCGACTTGACGTCACCTTCGCCCGGTACGTCGACTCGCTGGGTCTGAGTCCAGCCGTCAGCGAGATGACCCATTCGCTCGCCTTCAGCTTCGCCGGCGGCGACCCTGAGCAGTACTCGGCCTGGATGCTGCTGCGGGAACTGGCCGGCTACGACCGCGACCCCGAGGCGCTTTTCGGCGACGACTACCGGATCTCCGGTGGCAGCGGCTCGCTTCCGCAGGCGATCGCGAAAGAGCTGGGCGACCGGATCCGCCTGGGAGTGCAGGTGGCCGCGATCAGAGACGACGAGCAGGGGGTGAGTGTCTCGACAGTGGACGGCCAGGAGCTACGGGCTTCAGCCGTGGTGATGGCGGTACCGATCAACGTGCTCGGCGAAATCGAGTTCTCGGATTCCGCAATATCGGGACGCATCAGCGAAATCGGGGTTCCCCATGCCGGTGCCGCTTCGAAGGTGTGGGTCCGGAGCCTGAACCTGCCGCCAGGCTTTCAGGGCCTGGCCTGGCCTGAGCTTCCGGAGGTCTACGCCCATGCGAGTGACCCCGAACTGATCGCAGCATTCTCGACACCGCGATTCGCTTCGGAAATGGAGCCGGGGGCCATGGAGGGCCTGCTGCGTCCGCTGCTTCCCGACCTGGAAGTGGAGTCCGTCTTCGGGCACGACTGGTCCGAGGATCCCTTCGCCCGGGGCACCTGGCTCGCCGTGCGACCGGGCCAGCATCGTCCGGTGGCCGCCCTCCGGGACTGGAAGAGCCGGATCCTGTTCGCGGGGGCCGACCTCGACACCGGCTGGGCCGGCTGGATGGACGGCGCGATCACCTCCGGAAAGCGTGCGGCAGCCGAGGCCGCCAGGCAGATCGGTTCCGCGACGTGACCGACGGAATCCCCACGGCGCCCTCCGCCGATTCCGCACCCCACCCGCGGCGCGGCACCCCGTTGCCCGGCCGGGCGCGAGTCGTCGTGGTCGGAGGCGGCATCGCGGGTTGCAGCGTCCTTCACCACCTGGCCCGGCTCGGCTGGACCGACACCCTGCTCGTCGAAAAGGGCGAGCTGACCTGTGGCTCGACCTGGCATGCGGCCGGGCTGTGCACGCAGTTCCACTCCAGCCGGCCGATGACCAAGCTGCTGATGCGCAGCCTCGAGATCTACCGCGAACTCAAGGATCCGTCGTCGGGCCTGCCGGTGGACATGCGCACGGTCGGAAGCATCCGGCTGGCAACCACCCCCGAGAGAGTGGACGAAGTCCGCGCCCGCCAGGGACTCGCCGAAACTCTTGGCCTTCCTTACGAAGTCGTCGGGCCCGACGAGGTATCGAACCTGTTCCCCCTCGCCAACGTCGACGACGTACTGGCCGCGGCCTACCTTCCGACCGACGGCTACGTGGATCCGACCGCGGTCACCCAGGCTTTCGCGAACAATGCCCGGGAAGCGGGTGCCACGATCTGCCAGCGCACCTCCGTCACCGGATTCACCCGGACCCCGGACGGGTGGACAGTTGAAACCGACCGCGGCGAAGTGGAGTGCGAACACGTGGTGAACTGCGCCGGCATGTGGGCCCGTCAGGTCGGGGCCCTGGCCGGGGCCGGCCTGCCGATCGTGCCGCTCGAGCACCACTACGTGGTCACCGAGGGGATCGAAGCCGTGCGAAACCTGGAGAGGGAACTGCCCGTTCTCAGAGACCCCGAGGCCTCCTTCTACGTGCGCGGGGAAGGCGACGCCCTGCTGGTCGGCCCATTCGAGTTCACCCCCAGGTCGTGGTCCGAGCACCGGGTTCCGGAGGATTTCGAAGGGCGCCTGCTGCCCGCGAACCTGGAGCGCATCATGCCGGTTCTGCTCGACGCCGCCAGGCGCGTACCGGAGCTCGAAGACGCCGGTCTGAAGACCCTGCTCAACGGCCCCGACGGCTATACACCCGACGGGCTCTGCCTGATGGGAGAAGTCGCCGGGTTGCGCGGCTTCCACGTTCTGGCCGGCTTCAGCATCTTCGGAATCGTCTTCGGCGGAGGTGCCGGCGAGTACCTCGCCCAGTGGATCGTCAACGGGCAGCCGGACGAAAGCATGTGGGACGTGGATGTCCGGCGCTTCGGGCCCTACGCAGACTCGTTCGAACACCGCGTGCCCCGGGCGATCGAGACCTACGCACGCGAGTACAAGATCCACCACGAAGACGAGGAGACCCTGGCCGGGCGACCACTGAAGACCGACCCCCTCTACGACGTGCTGGCGCAGCGCGGGGCCGTGTTCGGCTCGCGCTTCGGCTGGGAGCGCCCGCTCTGGTTTTCGGCACCTGGCGAGCCGACCGTCGACGAGCCTTCGATGCGCATCCCCGACTGGCACGAGCCGGTGGGCCGGGAGTGCCGGACTGTCCGGGAAGCGGTCGGGGTTCTTGACCAGTCGAGCTTCGCGAAGTTCGTGGTCAGCGGTCCCGGTGCGGAAGAAGGCCTCGCACGGCTCTGCGCCAACCGGCTGCCGGCGGAGGTCGGCCGGATTTCCCTGACCCAGATGCTGAACGACTCCGGGGGTATCGAGTGTGACGTGACCGTGGCGCGGGTGGACGAGCACGCCTTCTACGTGGTCTCGGCTGCCGCCTGCGAGGAGCACGACCTCGCCTGGATACGGGAGAACCTGCCACCGGCCGACGACATCGAAGTGCGGAACGTCACCGCGCGATACGGGGTGCTGACGATCGCGGGTCCGAAGTCACGCGAGTTGCTGGCGGGCCTCACCGACTTCGACCTTTCGAAGAAGGGCCTGCCTTTCTTCAGGCACGCGAGGATGGAGATCGCCGGGGTCATGACCAGGGCGATGCGGCTGTCTTATGTCGGAGAGCTCGGTTTCGAACTGCATCACCCGGTCGAGTACTCGCGTGCCCTCTACAGCGCCCTGCTCTCGGCGGGAGAGGAATTCGGACTGGGAGACTTCGGCTACCGGGCGCTCGAATCGATGCGGCTGGAGAAGGGCTACCGCCTCTGGGGCAAGGACATCCTGCCCACGCATACACCGATCGAAGCCGGCTTCGAGCGGCTGATCGACTGGGAGCACGAGTTCATCGGCCGCGACGCCCTGCTCGCCAGGCGCGAAAGCGAACCGGAGCGCCTGCTCGTCAGCCTCGCCCTGGACCCGGACCGCCGGGATGCCCATCCGCACCAGTACGACCCGATCCACCAGGGCGGCCAGCTCGTGGGTCACGTGGCGGCCGGCGGATTCGGTCACACCCTGGACCGATCCGTCGCCTTGGCTTATCTGCCCACCGGGCTCGTCAATTCAGGCGAACCGGTCGAGGTGACGATCCTCGGCGAGAGAACGACCGCAACCGTCTCGAAAGGCGCGCTGTTTGATCCGGACAACGAACGCCTGCGAGCCTGAAAGCGAACGGGGACGCTCGGTTACTGGAGAGGGTGGCCGCCTGATCCGAGTCCGCAGCTCTGCGGATCCGGTAACCCAGGCGATCCGGGCCCTGCGCCAGTTGCCTACTGACGTGTCTGCCGAGCCTGAGCCATAATGCTCTGACCACGGTCTTGCAACTGAAAGACCGCCCCCCTCACCCCAGTCCAGAAGTGAAAGGCCAGATGAATAAGAAGTTCCTCTCCCTCGCAGCATTGATCTCGGTTGCCGCCCTGTTCGCCATCGGTTGCGGTGGCGATGATGGCTCCTCCTCCTCCGACGAGCCGGCACCGACCGAAGCGGCACCAACCAGAGCGGCTTACATCGCCGAGGCTGATGCCATCTGCACCGCCGGTGAGGCCGATATGGCCGCGATCGACGAGAACCTGCCCGATGATCTCGATCCAGCCGAGGCTCGGGTCGCAGCCGCGGAAGAAGCGATCGCGGTGTTGCGCGACAGGGTCGAACAGCTTCGCGCGCTGACCCCTCCTGAGGGTGACGAAGAAGAGACTGCTGCAATCTTCGACGCATACGACGAGTTCGTCGAGCTGGGGGAAGAGGACCCGGGCTTTACCGACGTGAGCGCCGCTGAAGAAGCCCAGGCCAAGATACGCAACCTTGCCTCTGATTACGGCTTCAAGGCGTGCGCACGCTGATTCTCAAAATCGCCTGATCAGCACGCCCGACGGGATAATCAACCCAGGTACACGTCCCTACTCGTCCCGGGGAACTCCGTCCGAAACTTCAGTCTCCGCGCCTGACAGTCCCGAAAGGACGCCGGCGATCGTATCGTCAACCATCTGGAAATTGACCTGGTTCAGGTCACGTCCCCGGGTGAAGAAAGTCTGGTCGCAGGTGGGATGGTGCCCTTGAAGCTCGGCACATGGCGTAACGCTCTCGCGATCGGGGACTTCGAGGCTCCAGTACCCGTCCGGACCGGCGGTGGTCTTGAGCTCCGGATGTTCTGAGATGTAGATGGTGGCACCACCGCCCCTGTCGATCTTGATCCCGTCGTCGAAGCGGGCGCTCCAGGCATAGCCCTCGAAGGTGACCCTTCCCGCAGCGCCGGCCGATGAGGCCATGGCCAAGCCGCAGACAGTCAACGCCAGTACGCACGCAGCGGCAGTGGTGGTGCGGATAACGATCTCCCTCCGTCTGGCTCGACTGACGGAATCCGCTCTTAGCAAGGGTTGAGAACCCGACATCCATTGTCGCCCTCTGTTCATTTCGAAGGTGTCGGATTCGAACTGAGATTTCATGGTTCGTCCCCGGCAGGGGCAGCGATCGCACAACAGGCCGTCGACGAGATCACCCCGCGACGGGCCCTCGGCGCCTCGAGAACGACCGGTTCCTGAACAGATTTCACCCCGTCTCATGAGCGCACCCGGCAAACTCCTGACGTGTGGGTTGAGGCTCAGGAGGCCGGGCACCAGTCCGGCCTCCGCTCAGCCGATCCTGAGGCGACCGGACGTGGATGGGGGGAAGATGCTCGGTGGCGTCGCCTGGTTGCTCTGCGGAAACATGGCGGTCGGCAGGCGTGAATCACTCCCTGCCTCAGACGGGTGGGCAGACCTTGCCTTCGGGGGGCAGCGTTCCATCTTCGAAGAACTTCCTGATCGCGTCGTCGATACAGGGTCCACCACGGCCCGAGGCGATGTGCCCTTCTCCGTCCCAGGTCAACAGGTGACCGTTTTCGAGCGAGGCCGCTACGTTCCTGGCCCACTCGACCGGGGTAGAAGGATCGCCGGTCACCCCGACCACGAGGATCTCGCCCGAGCCCTGCGCCGTTACTTCCTCTGGTTTCTGATCAGCGCGAAACGGCCACTCGGTGCAGGGCAGTACCGACCAGGCGCGGTTCGCGCCGGTGATCGGGGCCTGCTCGCTCCACTCGTCAGCCAGAGCGGGAATATCCCGGGGCTCGAGTGAAACGGCAAGGTCGTGGCACATGACCGCCAGGTAGGCACTGTCGGCGGGATTGACCAACTGCCCCGGCCCGTAGGCGGCGTCGGCCAGCAGGTCGTCGGCACCGAACTGGAAGGCCGCGATCGCCTCACGCAGATCCGGCCAGCCCGTCTCCGGCGTGTACATCGAGGAGTCGATCAGGTTCTGCATTCGCATTCCCGAGACCACCCTGGCGTCTTCTGCCGTCACGGGATTGCGGTTCAGATTCTCAACGATTCTGGCCAGCTGCTCCTCGGCCTCGTCCGGACTGCCGGTCAGGGGGCAGTCCTCCCGGTCGAGGCAGTCGACGATGAACTGCTCGATGGCACGCTGTTGCGCCAGCGCCTGGTCGTGTCGCAGTTGCTCGTAGTCATTGGCCGGATCCATGACCGAATCCAGGACGAATCGCCCGACGTTTTCAGGGAAGAGATCGGCGTAAATCGCGCCCAGGTAGGTGCCGTAGGAAAAGCCGTAGTAGTTCAGCTCTTCCTGCCCGATCACGGCCCGCAGGATGTCCATGTCGCGGGCCACGTCGCGGGTGCCGACGTGGGCGAGGACCTCGCCGTTCTTCGATTCGCAGAGCTCCACGTGGCGCCGGGTGACTGCCATCGCCTCCCGCTGCTGCGCGGCGTCGTCCGGACTGGAGCTCTGGTTGCGGATCGCCTCACGAAGCCCGTCGTTCATGCAGTCAATCGCGGGCCGGCTGCCACCCACTCCGCGCGGGTCGAATCCCACCACGTCGAAGCCGGCGCGCTGTTCATCCCAGCCGTCCGGATGGGCAAGCAGGTCCTCAACCCCGGAAATCCCCGGTCCCCCCGGATTGGTCACGATGGCAGCTTCGCTTTCGCTGCCGGTCGAAGGTAGCTTGGCCACAGCGATCTCCCATTCCTCCCCTTCCGGATCGTCGTAGCTGCGCGGAACCTTCAGGGTTCCGCAGCGGCTGTCATCGGGGCCGGGCGCCGGGCAGGATGTCCACTCGATCGCCTGCGAATAAAAGCCTGCCAGCGCTGGGTCGCGTGCTTCGGATTCGGTCGAATTCTCACTGTCACAGGCCCCCAGACCAACCAGCAGCAGGCCGGCCGCAAGGCAGACGAGCCCGGCACGCAGGGATCGCAGAGGAGACAACAAGGGAGGCGCATCCTACTTCGCCGGCAAGCGACCCAAGGGGGTGGACTACTTCCTGACCTTGATCTTCTTCTTCGCGGTCTTGCCGCCGGCGTTCTCCGAGGTCACCTTGAAAGAGGCCTTGATCTTGCCCGGCTTCTTCGGCTTGACCTTGACCTTGACCGTCCTGCTGGTGCCGCTCTGGATCACTCCGGCCGACGTGTTGAAGCTGATTCCACGGCCGCTGATCTTGAGGCGTACGCCGGTAGCAACAGCGTTGCCGGAGTTGGAGATGGTGACCCTGTAGGCGGCTTTCCGGTTTCTCTTCGTGCTGGCCGGTCCCCTGACGGTCACCCTGCCGATCTTCGCCTGGTAGATGGTGGTGTCCACGGTGAAGGTGCGGGTGGCCGGGGTCGGATCCTGGTTTCCTACTGCGTCTTCGGCTCTGAAGGTGGCGGTGTGTGGGCCTTCAACAAGGCCGGTGAAGGTCTTGCCACCAAGGCAGTCGGCGAAGGGCTGGTCGTCGATCTGGCACTGAAACTTGTTGGCGTCGCCTGCGGGGTGTCCGGCGTAAGTGAAGGTAGCCTCGTCAACTGTGATGGTTCCTGAGGGGCCGGTGTCGATGGTGGTGTCGGGTGGGATTGTGTCAACGATGAAGGTGCGGATGTCCGGTTTCGGGTCCTGGTTTCCTACTTCGTCCTCGGCTCTGAAGGTGGCGGTGTGAGGGCCTTCGCCAAGGCCGGTGAAGGTCTTGGGGCTGGTGCAATCGGCGAAGGCGCCGGAGTCGATCTTGCATTGGACCTTGGCTGTGTCGCCTGCGGGGTGTCCGGCGAAGGCAAAGGTGGCCTGGTCAACTGCAATTGTGCCTGAAGGGCCGGTGTCGATCGGTGTGTCGGGGGCGCCGGTATCGACCGTGAAGGTGCGGGTGGCCGACGTGGGGTCTTGATTTCCGGCTGGGTCGGTGGCCACTACCTCGAATGTGTGGAGGCCGTCGGTCAGTGCGGCGACGGTCTCGGGGCTCGGGCAGGAGGCGAAGGTGTCGCTGTCTACCCGGCACTCGAAGCTCGAGCCGGGCTCGGAGGAAGAGAACTCAAAGGTCGGGGTCGAATCGCCGGTTGCCCCGGTCGGCCCGGCGTCGATGGTTGTGTCGGGTGGGATCGTGTCAACGGTGAAGGTGCGGGTGACCGGGGTGGCGTCCTGGTTTCCTACTGCGTCCTCGGCTCGGAAGGTGGCAGCGTGGGGGCCTTCGGCAAGGCCGGTGAAAGTCATGGGGCTGGTGCAGTCGACGAAGGCCTCTCCGTCGATCTGGCACTGGACCTTGGCGGTGTCGCCGGCCGGGTTTCCGCTGAAGGTGAAGCTGGCCTGGTCAACGGTGATGGCCCCTGAGGGGCCGGTGTCGATTGCGGTGTCGGGGGCGGTTGTGTCAACGGTGAAGCTGCGGCTGGCCGGGGTCGAGTCCTGCTTTCCGGATGCGTCTTCGGCTCTGAAGGTGGCGGTGTGGGGGCCGTCTGTCAGGCCCGTGAAGGTCGTCGGGCTGTCGCAGTCGGCGAAGGCCCGCCGTCGATCTGGCACTGGACCTTGGCGGTGTCGCCGGCCGGGTCTCCGCGAAGGTGAAGCTGGCCTGGTCGACAGCGATCGTGTCGGTAGGTCCTGTATTGATCTGTGTGTCGGGGGCGCCGGTATCGCGCCAAAGCTCGCTGCCGTTGGTGCCGTCGTCGGCGCGGAAGTAGAGGGCGCCGCCGACGTCGGTTAGTTGAGTCGGGTTCGGGCCGCTGCTACCGGGATATATGTCCTTGACCAAGGTGGTGCCGGCATCAGTGCCGTCAGACTTCCAGAGCTCGATGCCGTTGCTGCCGTCGTTGGCCGTGAAGTAAAGGGTGCCACCGACGTTGGTGAGATTGTTCGGGTCCGAGGGGCTGCTGAAAGGCCTTATGTTCTTGACCAGGGTGGTACCAGCTTCGGTGCCGTCAGACTTCCAGAGCTCGATGCCGTTGATGCCGTCGTTGGCCGTGAAGTAAAGGGTGCCACCGACTTTGGTGAGGTAAGTCGGGATCGAACTGGCGCCGCCGGCCCGTATGTTCTTGACCAGCGTGGTACCGGCCTCGGTGCCGTCAGACTTCCAGAGTTCGGCGCCGTTGGTGAAGTCGAGGGCCGCGAAGTAGATGGTGCCGCCGACGTCGGTGGGGCCGGAAATGTTCGAGCTGACGCTTCCGGGGTATATGTCCTTGACCAGGGTGGTGCCGGCATCGGTGCCGTCAGACTTCCAGAGCTCGACGCCGTTGGTGCCGTCGTTGGCGTTGAAGTAAAGGGTGCCGCCGACTTTGGTGAGGTTGGTCGGGTTCGAGGAAACGCTGCCTGGGTTTATGTCCTTGACCCGGGTGGTGCCGGCAGTGGTGCCATCGGACTTCCAGAGCTCCCTGCCACTGGTGCCGTCGTCGGCGAAGAAGTAGAGGGTGCCGCCGACGTCGGTGGGGCTGGAAATGCTCGAGGTGCCGCTTCCGGGGTTTATGTCCTTGACCAGGCTGGTGCCGACAGTGGTGCCGTCGGACTTCCAGAGCTCGTAGCCGTTGGTGCCGTCGTCGGAGCGGAAGTAGAGGGTGCCGCCGACCTCGGTGGGGTCGCCCGCGCCTCCGTTGCCGCTTCCGGGGTTTATGTCGACAGCCAGGGTGGTGCCGGCACTGGTGCCGTCGGACTTCCAGAGCTCGTTGCCGTTGGTGCCGTCGTTGGCGGTGAAGTAAAGGGTGCCGCCGAAGTTGATCAGGTAGCTCAAGCCCGAGGAGTCGCTGCCGGGCCTGATGTCCTTGACCAGGGTGGTGCCGGCCTCGGTGCCATCGGACTTCCAGAGCTCGGTGCCGTTGGTGCCGTCGTTGGCGGTGAAGTAGGTGCTGCCGCCGACATCGGTGAAGTTGCCCGGGCCCGAGTTGCCGCTGCCGGGATTTATGTCCTTGACCTGGTCGGGCACCGCGTAAGCCGTGCCCGTGCCAGCTGTGAGGATGCAGAGGGCCGCCGTCAGAGCGACGCCGAGGACATAGATCCGTGGTGATATCCGGCTTCCGCGACCGATTCCCCGCATTCTGATTTCCATGTCCATCCCCTTCAGGTATGGCCCGCACCGGAGCCAGTGTCTTTGCGAGGGACGAAAGTAGCGAGGAAGTCGCCGACAGATGCTGGGGTTCGAGAACCACCGGCCATCGCGTCTTTGGAAGACGCTACCAGCAATACGGGGTGTTGGCGGGCCGGAGAGTCTGCCAGGGCGGGCACTTCAACCACACAGCATGATGACTTCGCACCGTCGAGCAGAATCCACCACCTTTGAAGAGCGCGCCCGACAGGATTCGAACCTGCGTGACCTTCGGTTTCGTAGGTGATACTGGCTCGTTTCTTTCCCAGTGTCAGTGCGATTCCCAGCGCCGGGGACCGGTTCTGACTGCCCAATCCCGCTAGAGCGAACCAGTTCTTGACCTTGATCGCCTTCCTGAGGGTCATGCCACCGGAGTTCTCTGAGGTCACCTTGAAAGAGGCCTTGATCTTGCCCGGCTTCTTCGGCTTGACCTTGACGATCCTGGTGGGAGTACCTGCTGATTGACCGGGCCAATCTGCTGACTCTGACCGCAGCGGAGATGACCGTGC
>CAVORK010000003.1:0-565556 GCA_963698625.1 uncultured Solirubrobacterales bacterium | reverse complement strand
CAGCGCAGTGCTTCGAGCCAGTCGAGCCGCTGTCCGCAGAACTGCCGGAACTGGTTCGCCGGAAGAGCTGGTGACGGACTCTTCGTAGTCAGCCGGAGTCAGCAGCACCGGACCCATCCCGAGCGGGTAGGCACCGGTTCCCGGTCGGGGCAGTCCGCCCCGCTCGTAAGTGACCTCCACCTGCTGCAGTCCAGCCCCGAGATTGACCCGGTCGAGCTGGATGTACTGGGAGTCGTTGTTCAGGCGCTGGCTGGCCGAGCCCGAATCGATCCCGCCGATCGTGACTGAAACCTTCCCCCGGGCCGATCCGCCGATCCAGACCTGCCACTCGCCGTCTTCGGGAACGGTGATCTCTGCCCTGGCGGTGCCGTCGGAGGTCGGGGTGACCGTTCCGGTGGCCGGATCTGAAAACCAGCCGTCGGGGACTTCGGTGAAGTTCGAGCCCGCCACCGGGGGCGCGGGTGCCGCTGCGATACGGCCGCCCGGCCCGGCCTGGGAGGCGACGGCCGCGACCTTGGTGCACGGTGGGACTCGCACCCCGGTCAAGCCCACTGCCGAATGGCACATGGGCGATCAGATCAGCCGCGTCGTACAGCGCAGGCCGCTGCCATACCTCGTAATAGTCGCCGGAGAAGACCAGTTCGTAGGGGGAGGGCGGCCTGCTCTGGCGCGGGTTCTTCCTCAGCACCAGGGTGCGGTAGGTGAGCAGGCCCTCCTGGGCCGGGGAGAGCACGAGGTCATCGGTGTCCGACCAGGCGCCCTTGGCGGTGTCTCCCCCGTCGCGGCGGGGGATCTGCCGGCGTCTGAGCTCCGAGGCGCCTTCGGCATCGAGTTCACGCAGGAAATGCCGGACGCCGTAGGCCTGGTACTCGGTCATCAGCGCAGGCCCCTGGCCGGCGAACTCTTCGCCGATCTGCTCGAGCTCGGAAAGCTGGGCGCGCGGCGCGATCCAGGCGTCGTCATAGGCGAGCACGTTCGAAACCAGTACCCCGGCCGGCACGACCAGAAGCAGGACCCCGGCCAGACGGACGGTTCGAAGGAGGTCCACCGGAGGCTTCGCGGTCCTGGCGAAGAGCCCCGGAGTCGTCAGCAGTGCGGCGATTCCGACCATCGCCAGCAGCAGGAAGGATGCGGTACCGGTGGCCAGCGCCTTGCCCTGGACCCAGGGCGATCCGACCAGCCAGACGATCAGCGATCCGAGACCGGTGCCGCCGGCGACCAGCAGCAGACCGGATGCACGGCGCACGGCGGCCGCCCAGACGCCCAGGCCGGCCGCCAGCACGCTCGCCCCGACCAGAACGATCGTGACGAAGCTCGAATCCGGCTCAAGTCGGAAATCACCGACCGGCCAGGGACCGACGTACTGGGCGAGGCTGAGCGCCTGGATCAGGTTGCCCATCTCGGTCTCATTGGTGAGTGGTCCCTGGTCGGGGGAGAAGACGGTGCCTGCGGCAAAGACGGTTGGTAGACCAATCAGCGCGATGCCCGCTGCGATCGCCAGCGCCCGCAGCCCGTAGGTGCGGACCAGCGCGATGCGGCTCCCGGCGGAGAACAGCTCCACTGCCATGAGGACGAGCGACGCCGAGTCCGACTGCCGCCAGCCAGGGGGCGCCGCCGAGTCCCATGACGCCGATCAGCGCACCTCCGGCAATCACCGGCACCGGGGCGATCGAGCGCACAGCCGCCCGCTCGCCCGGCTTTACCAGCCAGACGACCGAGGCTGCGAGGAGTGTCACGAGCAGGGCTGTTGCGATTTCCTTGATGCCTCCCCAGAAGGCGTAGCCGACCAGCAGCGCCGGCTGGGCACCGATGAATACGACCGCGGCCCTGACCCTGGCATCCTCGATCACCGGACGGATCAGCTCGAAGAAGACCAGTGCCATCAGCGCGGCCATCAGGGCCAGGTAGGGCTGGAACAGCCAGGCGGGGTCGGTGCCGGTCAGCTCGTGACCCACGCCGAGCGGGATGAAGGCACCGAGCGGATAGCCGGCCGAAAGGTTGATCTGAACCGTCGCCTCGTAGCTGGAAGGCGCAAGGTCCGCGACCGAGTGCCCGTAGGTCAGGGCGTGGTCGGTGAAGGCGAGCCAGGTCGAGGTGTCATCGAGCTTGATGTAGCCGGCGAAGGTCGCCGCCCCCGAAAGGATCACCGGGGAACCGAAGACGAAGAAGACGCCGGCCGCTGCCAGCACGGGCCACCAGGAGAACTCGCGCGCCCTGATCGGCCAGGCGATCCCGTACCCCGCGACCGCCAGGGCGACCGTCGCCGCGGTGGTGGCCTCGGCCAGCGAGTCGAAGAGGGTGGTCAGTCCGCCGATCGCGATGATCGCAGCGAAGCCGGCCGCGGGCAGCAGCGCGGTCGGCATCCGGCGACCGGCGAGGGTCTCGATCAGCAGGCCGAGGCCGACGCTGAGCGCGATCAGGACCAGCGGGAAGATGAACCAGGCGAGAATCAGGGCATTGGCACGATATCGCCGCTGCGGGCTACATCGAGCGCGCCGTCACCCTTGGGGTGGTAAACCTCGACCTGATAGTCGGGTTGACCGGCGAAAACCAGGAAGACGCTTGTCGGGCGCTTCGGGTCGAAGAAGCCGACCCCGGCGCCGGCCCTGACCATGGTCAGGCCCCGCTGATTGGCCAGCTTCATGGTCGCGGCCTTGGCACCTTCGAAGGGGTAAGTGCCGATGTCGAGGTAAGTCTGTTTCGAGGTGCCGGCCTCGGCATCGCCGGTCAGGTAACGAACGTGCGTATTGCCGACCGAGTCGTGGCTGACCTCGATGCTCGCCCCGGGCCGCTGGCCTGCCCAGAAGACCGTGTGGCCGATCTCGTCCGGGATGGTCTGCATCTCTTCGCCGGAGACCAGCTTCGGTGCGCCAGTGGCCGTGCCCATGAGCGGGTTACCGCCGTCACGGTTGCCGGAGGTGACGAACCACGCCGATGCTCCCGCCAGCAGAGCGAGGCCGAGGACGAAGGCGGCCCGGCGGCGGCTGACCGAAGGGGAGGCGGCTCCCGGGTCGGGTCCGTCAGATGCAGGTGTCAGGTCCGGGTCACTCAAAGCGGGGCATCGAAGAGTAATTCCGCTTCCTTCAGGAAACCTCAAGGAAAGCCCGGAAGCGGATTCGAACCGCTGACCCCTTCCTTACCATGGAAGTGCTCTACCAACTGAGCTATCCGGGCGCTGAGTCCGGAGAGGCTACCGGATCGCCTTGCCCGATCAGCTAGTGCTCGGAAGGCGAACCGCCGTCCCCGGTCGGGGGGCGGGTGGCGCGATCGATCGCGGACAGTTCGATCTCGAGTTCTTCCATGCCGCGGCGCATTTCTCCCAGCCGCTCGACCAGGGCGGCGACCGGGTCGGCCGCGTCTCCTTCGGCGGCCGTGTTGATCCGATCTTCGATCGCTTCCGTGCGATCGGCCTCGCGCGCGTCTTCGATCGAGTTGATGATGATCGCGATCAGTACGTTGATCACCAGAAACGACGCGATCAGGACGAAGCTGACGAAGAAAAGCCAGCCGTAGCGGGTCACCTCCTGAGCGTTGAACAGCACCTCGTTCCAGCCTTCGAGCGTCAGCACGGTGAAAAGGGTGAGCATCGCCGATCCGACATTCCCCCACCGGTCCGGCTCCTGCTCGCCAAAATCTGCACCCCGACCATGCCGTAGGCAAAGAGGAAAAGTACGGTCAGCAAGGCCAGCGCCCCGATCGGCCGCAGCGCGCGCCCCATGCCGTCGACCAGCATGCGCAGATCGGGCAGCACGCTGACAACCCGGACGATCCGGAGCAGGCGTACCAGCCGCAACAGCGCCGCATTTTCCCGCACCCCGGGAATTACGACAGCGAAGACGACAACGAAGTCGAAGACGTTCCACCCGCTCCTGAAATAGTCCTGCGGGCGCGCCCCGAAGGCGGATATCCGGATCAGGATCTCGACCATGAATATGCCGAGGCAGATTTCGTTGACCAGGAAAAGGGCGTCGCCCATCTCGCGGTCAACGGAGTCGAATGTGGCCAGGGCCAGGACCAGGGCGTTCAGCAGAATGACCCCGACGATCGTCAGCTGGAACTGGCGTGAGTCGACCAGCCGTGAGGAGCGTGCCTGGATCCGGTCGATCAGCCCGGTATTCGCGCTCAACGATCCCCGTCCCCGAGCTGGCGGCGGATCGCGTCGCTGATCGCGCGCTCCGAGGTCTCCTCCATCGCGAACTGGAACGAGGCAACGAAGGCATCGGTTACGAGCGGGCGCATTCGCGCCAGCGCTTCCTGAACCCGGGGCCAGTCTTCGCGGGGGCGTCCGGCCCGATCGAACGGCTCCCAGACCTGCTCGTTGAAGAGAGCCACGAAGACCTCGGCCACTGCACGGGAGCGCTCCTTGAGGATCTCAAGCGCGTCCAGCGAAGCGCCGACCGGGATGCCGAGCCCGGCAAGTTCGATTCCGGCGGCCAGCAGCTTCGGGCTGAGAACCTCGTAGCGGCCGTCCCCGAGAGGCCGCATCAGACCGAGGGTGACGACCCGTTCCATCAGGCCCGGCTCGAGCGCCTCTTCGCCCCAGGGCCGCGAGACCTCTTCCAGGCTGAGGATCTCAGGCTGCTCGTCTTCATAGGGCTCCCGCACGATCCGGGTAAAGCTGAGCAGGTCACCGGGTGTATCGCCGGCGTTCTCGACGATGCGCCGGATCGCCTCAAGGTTGAACCCTTCCTCCTGGAGTTCGCGGATCAGCGCGATGCGCTCGATGTGCTGCTCGTCGTAGTAACCGGTGCGGCCGACCACCCGCGGCGGGGCGAGCAGCCCGCGCGACTGATGGGCGCGGATATTGCGCACGGTCATGCCGGTCTGCCGGGCGAGATCCTCGATCGTGATCTCCCCGGCGTCGGTCGCATCGGTTCTGGTTTCCTGGCTGCCCACCTGCGAGGATCGTAGGGCCTACCCGCAGACCGGGTAAGGGTCATTCCCGATAGACAGAAGCCACCCGGCCCGCCAACCTCGCCCATGAACAAATCAGATCGCCCCAAGAACCCCGCCGATGGAGACCCCGGAGCCGACGAGCGTCCTCGCGCCTTACCCGCTCCCGTGACGACAGATACGTGGGCGGCGTCGCGGCAGGCCTCGCCGAATACTTCAGCGTCGACCCGCTACTGGTCCGCGTCGCCTTCCTGGTCAGCCTCGCGATCGGTGGGGTCGGTGTACTGGCCTACCTGGTGCTGCTCGCCCTGGTGCCACTCGAAGGAAACCCGGACGAACCGGCGCCTCCGGTGACCGGCACCAGGCGAAACCTGGCGATCGGCGGCACCGTGCTGGTCGGCGTGCTGCTGCTCATCGCCAGTGTCTCCGGTGGATCGGGGTCGACCTGGCTGTTCGGTTTCGGCCCGGGATGGTCTTCGGCATTCTCATGTGGGTCGTGGTTGCGGCCGCGCTGATCTGGGCGGTCGTCAAGGCGGGGGTGTTCAGCGGTGCCGGCGACGGGCGGTCCGTTGCAGCGCCGCCCGCCCCGGGGCAATCCGCCGCGCCCGCCGCGACGCCCGTGGGTCCGACCGGGTCCGGGTCAAGCCCGGCGGCGCCGTCAACTCCCCCACCGGCGCCGGCAGTCTTCGCCCCCTCGCCCAGCCAGAGCGCCACCACCGAGATGTCGAACGAGGCACCGACCGAAGTCCAGCAGCCGGCCGTGCGCGACGCTCCCTCGACCTTCGGCCGGATCATGACCTGGATCGCGATCGCCTTCGCCGGGCTGGTCCTGCTGTCGATCGCCGGCATCGTCTCGTTCGGCGTGACCGCGCTCTTCGGCGCGATCCCGGCCGCGATCGCGGTCGTGCTCTGCGGCGTCGGCGTGGTCTGGCTCGCGCTTTCGGACCGTCCGCAGATTCCCGACTTTGGATCGCGGCGGCGGCTGTAGCGATCGCGATTCCGATGGCGGTCGTCTCGATCGCCTCGCTCGAGGTCGAAGGCGACTGGGGCGAGATCAAGGAACGGCCGACCAGCGCCTTCGAGATTCCGGCCGATGGCTACAGGATGGCCGGCGGTGCGCTGAAGGTGGACCTGCGGGACTTCCCGTTCCGCAAGGGCCGGACGGTCGAGCTCAGCACCGCAAGTGGCTTCGGCGCGACCACCGTGATCGTGCCGGATGACGTCTGCGTGGTCGGCAATATCGAAGGAAAGGTCGGATACATCGACATGCGTGGCTCTGAGTCACAAGGGATCGAGCCTCAGCGTGGTCTGCCGGTTCCGGCGGCCAAGGTGCCGGTGCTGAGGCTGGATTCCGAATTCCGGCTCGGTTACTTCGGGGTATTCGACGATTCCGGCTGGCGCGGAAAGCATCAGGACGGATACGACCCCCTCAATGACCAGCCGCGGGCTGCGGCAGTGGAGCGTGCGAACAGAGCCTGTGGTGGCGAGCGCGAGCAGTTCGGCCCCGCCAAAGGATGATCCCGGAGCCGCGCAGACTCCGGCGTGATCCGGATGGTGCACTTGTCGCCGGAGTCTGCGCGGGACTGGCCCGCTACCTGAACATCGACCGGGCCGTCATCCGGATCGCCTTCGTCGTACTGACCCTCCTGACCAGCGGCCTGATGGCGATGGCCTACGGGTTCGCCTGGGTCGCTCTGCCGATGGCCGATCCGCCAGGGTGCAGAGCCCGGCCGATGCCGCTGGCCGCAAGCGCGCTTCCTGGGTGGTCGGGATGGGAGCCGGGCTGGTCACGCTCGGGCTTCTGTTCATCCTGCGCGAGGCTGAGATCTGGTGGAGCGATGCGCTGGTATGGCCGCTTGTGCTCGCAGCCGGAGGTGCCGGACTCCTTCTGGAGACAGCTCACCGGGCCCGATCGCAGTGGCCCCCGGGGTCGCCGCAGCTCGGCCGCCTATCGCATCGGATTTGGCGTGGCACTGGTTCTTGGTTCGGCGCTGCTCTTCCTGTACGTGAACGGCGCACTCGATCGCGGTGGGGATGTCGTCCTGGCGGTGGTCACTGTTCTCGTCGTGCTCGCTCTGGTGCTCGCTCCGGTCTGGGTCAGTCTCGGCCGGCGGCTCGCCGATGAGCGCGCCGCGAGGATTCGCTCGCAGGAGCGGGCCGAAGTCGCCGCGCACCTTCATGACTCGGTACTCCAGACGCTGGCGATGATGCAGGAAACGGTCCGACGACCCGCGGGAGGTATCAACCCTGGCCCGTCGGCAGGAGCGCGAGCTGAGGGACTGGCTGTCCGGCAAGTCCGACGACGAGAGCGAAACCTCGCTGGCCGGAGCGCTCGAGGCAACTGCAGCCGCGGTCGAGGAGCGCCACGGGGTTGCGATCGAGGCGGTCACGGTCGGTGACCGGGTGCTCGACGATGCCGGTCTGGCCCTGGTCGGTTCGGCGCGCGAAGCGATGGTCAACGCGGCCCGCCACGCCGGCGAGGACGGGCCGGTTCGTCTGTACGCCGAGATCGCCCCCAGGTCGGTGCAGGTCTTTGTGCGCGACCGCGGTCCAGGCTTTGAGCTCGCCGCCGTGCCCGAAGACCGACGGGGCGTGAGAGACTCGATCCTCGGTCGCATGAAGAGAAACGGAGGCCGGGCCGAGGTCCGGTCGAAGCCCGGTGAAGGCACAGAAGTCGAGCTGACCATGGAGATGGAATGAGCCCCACAACGGTAGTTATCGTCGACGACCACGCCATTTTCAGGGCCGGGGTCAAGGCTGAAATCGAGCAGGGCGTGGAGGTCGCGGGCGAGGCATCGAACGTGCACGAAGCGGTGGCCCTGATCGACAAGCTCCGGCCCGACGTCGTGCTGCTGGACGTCCACATGCCCGACGGCGGCGGAGTCGAGGTGATCCGGCAGGTGATCGGGCGCGAGCACCCGCCTCGCTTCCTCGCCCTCTCGGTCAGCGACGCGCCCGAAGACGTTGTCCAGATCGTGCGCGCCGGTGCGCGCGGCTACGTGACCAAGACGATCTCCGGCCCGGAACTGATTGACGCGATCGAGCGGGTGCGCCAGGGCGACGCGGTCTTCTCGCCCAAGCTGGCCGGCTTCGTGCTGGACGCCTTTTCCGGTGGAGAAGCGGCTGAAGATGACGACGCGGAACTGGACCTGCTCACGCCGCGGGAGCAGGAGGTCCTGAGGCTGATCGCTCGCGGTTACCTCTACAAGGAGATCGCCCTGCGGCTCGGCATATCGGTCAAGACGGTCGAAGCCCATGTCAGTGCAGTGCTGAGAAAGCTCCAGCTCTCAACTCGCCACGAGCTCAGCCGCTGGGCCGCCGAGCGCGACCTGGTCGACTACGACTGATGCAGATAAAAGAGGGGGCCTCGTGGCCCCCTCTTTCAGATATGTCCTGTGGAGCTGGACCGGCGGCGCGATTCAGCCGGCTGGAACCGGCTTCTCGATCTCCAGCCCGGTGAATACCGCACCTGCGGCGCGGTAGCGCACCTCGGCTTCGTGGACGACCACGCCCGGAGCCAGGTCGGCCAGTGAGCATGAGCCGTGACCCTGTCCGTCGTGGTCCTCGCCCTCGTGGTCCTCGCTCTCGGAATCTTCCGACTCGTCTTCGGATCCGTCTTCGTCTTCCGATTCATCGTCGTCCCGGGACATCGATGAGCTTGATGCGGAAGAGCCACCGCGACGAGAAGACTGCTCAGTGCCCTGGTCTCCGTCATCGCCGGATTCGTCCTCGCACTCGACTTCGGTGCGCGAATCGACCGAACCCGAGATCTCTCCACCGCCGTAGAGGGTGACGGTCAACGTTCCCGCGTCGGCGTCGTAGGCGGCTATGAAGCCGGCGTTTTCCTTACCGTCGATCGTTCCATCGTCGTCGGAGTCACGGTCGCGCGGGCTGGTGCCGGCGAGCCACTCAGCGCGGTTCCTGAGGCCGTCCCGGTCCTGGTCGAGCTTGCGCTGGTTCTTGTGGAGCGAAAGCCGGTGCTGCTTCTCCCATCGGTCCGGGATGCGGTCGCGATTGCGGTCTTTCGCCGCCGCGCCCCCCGGCAGGGAGAGCATGGCCAAAGCGAGGATTGCGGCGATGAGAATGCCGATCCTGCCTGTCCTGGGTGAGTTCATCTGTTGCCCTTTCTTGTGCCGCCCCGTGGGCCGGTCGGTTACTCGCCGCCCGATACGCGGGTCTGTGGCGATGACTGTGACCCTTTGACCCGACGCGCGCTCCAAAGTCACGCGGGCATCCGTCAGGACGCCTTCAGTCAGTCATCTTCGTTCGAGGAGCCATGGCCCGATCCACCGGCGGAGTCTCCTCCATGCTCGTCCTCGGGCGGCTCGTATTCCGGGGCCTCGGGCTTCTCCGGCGGCTCGTATTCCGGCTTCTCGGGCTTGCTCGGGCTTTCCGCCTCACGGGGCTCAACAGGTTCGCTCGACGGCGTCTCCGTGCGGTCCCGACCGCCCCCGCCGGACCGGGAAGGCTCACGTCCGTCGTCGGTGTAGCCGCCTTTGCCGGTCTCACCGCGATCGTCACCGGAGTCGCCACCCGCCGGACTGCCGCTGCCGCTCGAGCCCGAGTGGTCATCGCGGCCCTCGCCACCGGAGTCGTCTCCGGACCCGGACCCGCCCCGGGAACCGGGCTTTTCACCACTCCCGCCGTCCCCTGCCTTGTCGTGCCGGGGCTTCGCGTCGTCACCGGTCAATACTCCGGCCGCCATCTGGGGTCCTTCGGCCCCGCCGGAGCCTCCGGTGGTTGGGCGGCCCGCTGCGGAGGCCACATCAGGGGGGCCCGTGGCTCCGGAACCCCCGCGCTCCACCGCAATGCCTGCGGCCAGGGATCCCCCGGCCATGACCGCGACGACGGCCACCTTCGCCGCTCCGGAGCCGGCAAGTGCTGCCAGGACACCACCGGAAGCAGCACCGGTAGCGCCGGCACCAGCGGCAGCGCCTCCACCCGAAGCCGCGCTCATCGCGGCGCCGGCCGCAGCACCACCTGCGGTACCCGCGGTGTAGACGCCGGCCGCGTCGGCTACCAGCCAGGCGATCACGGGGAACGGAATCAGGGCGCCCAGCGCTTCCCTCAGGGTCAACCGGGCCCGGTAGATCAGCTGCTTTGTGGCACCCGTGGAAAGGTCCAGCTGGGCCGCGATCTCATCGTGAGTGAAGCCGCCGAGCTCTCGTCCGACTATCGCCGTTCGCTGGGATGCCGGAAGCTCGGCGACTGCGGCGACAACCGTTGCCAGCCGTTCGCGGCGAAGGAGGACCTCATGCGGCTGTTCCGCGCTCCCGGTCGCATGTCCGAGCTCGTCATGGCGGTGCTTGCTGTTGTCCCTGATGTCGTTGAGCGCCGTGTTGCGGACGATGCGGTAAAGCCAGGCGGCGACCTCGTCCGGCTGGTCACGCGAGAGAGAGCGGTGAGCCTTCACCAGCGCGTCCTGGACGACGTCATCGGCACGGTCGCGCCCTGCTATCGCCGCGGCAAAGTTCACCAGCGAGACCCGGTGGCGGGTCACGAGTTCGTCGAAAGCCGGGTCTACTCCGCGGCGGAACAGCCTTACGAGTCGTTTGTCGGATTGCATGCGCAGCGAGCCCCTCGCGAGAGGCTGCATCTTCCTGGCTGGGGCGGCTTCCATTGTTGGCTCAGGCTAGCGCGGCCGTGGCCGCTTCGAATCAGTAGTTACCCGTGTGACCCGAATCGGAGGAAAAGGTCACGCGAAGCTCCAGCCGCAGCCCCGGACGGGCGGTGACCGTGAGCTCAGCCCTGGGGGAGGACGGTGAGCAGGTCGGCGACGACCCGGTCGACGTCCTCCATCTGTGAATCCCAGGAGGCGACCAGGCGGATCAGCCCGACGTCGCCGAGCGGCGAAGAGCAGCGGGGTGCGGGGGCCGCAGAGTTCGGCGAAGCGGCGGGCCTTCTCGAGTTCGAGTGCGACGAAGACGATGTTGGCCTCGACCGGCTGGGCCAGCTCGGCGCCGTCGATCCAGGCGATCGCCTCGGCCGAGGGCGGCGGCGGCGCGGTTGGCCTTGGCGGCGAGGTCGTGCCAGAGCCGGTCCTCGAGCTGGGCGGCGATCTGAGCCGAGACGAAGCGCATCTTCGAGCTGAGCTGGAGCGAGCCCTTGCGCAGAACCTCGAAATCCTCGGCCAGTTCCGGCTCGGCGAAGACGACCGCCTCGCCGAAGACGGTGCCGTTCTTGTTGGCGCCGAAGCTGAGCACGTCCACCCCGTTGTCGGTGCTCGCCTCGGCCAGGCCGATCCCGAGTCCGGCGGCGGCGTTGGCCAGCCGGGCGCCGTCCATGTGGAGCAGCATGCCGTGGCCGTGGGCGAACTCGGCCAGCGCCCGGACCTCGTCCGGCGTGTAGACGGTGCCGAGCTCGCTGGCCTGGGCGATCGAGACGACCTTCGGCCAGGCGACATGGGGGATGTCGGCCCGGTCGGCCAGTTTGGTGTGGGCGATCTCGGGGGTGAGCTTGCCGTGCGGGGTCGGGACGGTCAGCAGCTTGAGGCCGGCGATCGCCTCCGGCGCGCCGGTCTCGTCGATCGCGAGGTGGGCGGTCTCGGGGCAGATCACCGCCTGGTGCGGCCGCGCCATCGCGCGCAGTGCGGCAACGTTGGTCCCGGTGCCGTTCAGCATCGGGAAGATCCGGGCCCGCTCGCCGAACTCGGCCCGGGCGAGCTCGTCCAGCCGGGCGGTCTCTTCGTCTGCTCCGTAGGAGCCGGCGTGGCCCTATTGACCCGGCCGATCGCCTCGAGGATCCGGGGGTGGGCCCCCGAGCAGTTGTCCGATGCGAATCCGCGTGGGGGGCTCATGCGGCGAACTGTATTGCCCACGCCCATTCAATAAACTGAGCCGTCAGCTGGCGGAGTGTCCGAGTGGTTAAAGGAGACCGGCTGTAAACCGGTTGGCTCAGCCTACGTAGGTTCGAATCCTACCTCCGCCATCGCAGCGCTCAGCCGGGTTCGCCCTCGCGCAGACCCTGGGCTTCGGGCAGGGTCTTGATCTTGCGCAGGGTGCTGGTCTCGATCTGGCGGACCCGCTCGCGGGTCACGCCGAAGGCCTCGCCGCACTCCTCGAGTGTCCGCGGGGCGACGCCGCCGAGTCCGTAACGCATGACCAGGACTTCGCGCTCGCGGGCGGGCAGGCTGTTCAGCACCCGCTCGACCCCCTCGCGGCGCATGTGGAGCGATGCCTCGTCGAAGGGCTCCATCGCGTTCTCGTCCCGCACCAGGTCGACCAGTTCGGTTTCGTCGCCTTCGCCGACCGGCTTCTCCAGCGAGACCGGCACCTGGGATACGCGCCAGACGTCGCGTACGTCCTGGATCGTCCAGCCGAGTTCCTCGGCGATCTCGAACGGCTCCGGCTCGCGGCCAAGGTCCTGGACCAGCTGGCGCTCGACGAAGTGGACCCGGTTCAGCTTTTCGACCATGTGGACCGGGATCCGGATCGAGCGGGACTTGTCGGCGACCGCCCGGGTCACCGCCTGACGGATCCACCAGGTCGCGTAGGTCGAGAACTTGTAGCCGCGCCGGTAATCGAACTTCTCGACTGCGCGGATCAGGCCGAGCGACCCCTCCTGGATCAGGTCGAGGAAGCTGAGACCGCGGCCGAGGTAGCCCTTGGCGATCGAGACGACCAGCCGAAGGTTGGCCTCGACCATCTGGCGCTTGGCCTCCATGTCGCCGCGCTCGATCCGCTTGGCCAGCTCTACTTCCTCGGAGCTGCGGTCAGCAGGTCGACCTTGCCGATCGAGCGCAGGTAGAGCCGCAGCGAGTCGAGTCCGCCGTTCGGAGGCCGAGTCTGAGCCGGCCGTCCGGCCGAGCCTCGGCGCCGCGCGTGGGTCAGCCCCGGTTCGGCAGTCGGCTCTGCCGCGGTCCGCGGGATCGGTCGCGGACCGCTTCGCCTCGGGGTCGATCCTGGCGATCACGTCGATTCCCTGCTCGGTCAGGTGGAGATGGAGTTCCTCGACCTGGTCACGGGTCACATCGAGTTCGGCGACGGCATCGGCGACCGCGTCGAAAGTCACGTAGCCCTGCTCACGACCCGGCGCGATCAGTGTCCTCAGTTCTTCACTTTCGAATTCCATCTCACCCCCGAAATCCCTGCCGGTCCGGCCGCTCAATGGCCGGACTGTGTATCTCTGCATCACAAGCGCCGATTATAGGCAGGTCCCGCGTCCACTGACCCGAACTGCCCGAACTTGAAAACGCCGACGGTGCCGGGTGACTACCCTTTGCGGAACGTCCCCTCCCCGAACGAGACCGAGATGAACTCACAGATCGCGCTTTCACCTGACGGCATCGACGTCCAGGCATCCCGGCCCGCAACCAGAGTCAGCCTGTCCCGGGTCGGCGTGACCGGGGTCGAGAAGGTGCTCAGCATCGGCACCGACGGCCACTACCACGCCGAGCTCGAATGTTTCGTCGACCTCGGTCCCGATCAGGCCGGTGTTCACATGTCCCGCTTCGAAGAGAACGTGGCCGAGGCGATCGAAGAGGTCGTTGCGAGCAAAGCCGATGCGGGCCGAGGCGCTGGCCGCCCGGGTCGCGGGCCTGGTCCGCGAGAAGCAGAACGGCGTTCGGGCCGAGGTCTCGGTCACCGCCCGCTACCCGGAGACGATGCCGGCTCCTGAATCCGGGTATCCCGACGCAGGAGATCTACACCCTGCTCGGTCGTGCCGTCGCTTCCGAGAGCGAGACCCGCACCGTGACCGGCGTCGAGGCTCAGGGCATGACCGCCTGTCCCTGCGCCCAGGAGATGGTCGCCGACGTCGCCCGCGGCGATTGCGCGAACGCGGCTACACCGAAGACCAGGTCGCCGAGATCATCGAACTGGTTCCGATCGCGACCCACAACCAGCGCGGCATCGGCCGCATCTACATCGGCTGCGCCAACGGAACCGCGGCCGACATCGACGCGCGGACGCTGCTGCGGCTGGTCGAGAGCTCGATGAGCTCCGAGATCTACGAACTGATGAAGCGGCCGGACGAGCTGTCAGTCGTCGAGAAGGCGCACTCCCAGCCGCGCTTCGTCGAGGACTGCGTGCGCGAGATGGTCCGTCAGGTGGTCGAGACCTTCCCCGACCTCGATGACAACGCCTTCGTCATGGCCCGTCAGGAGAACCTCGAGACGATCCACCGTCACAACGTGGTCGCCGAGCGGTACGGCCTGCTCGGCGAACTGCGTGAAGAGATGGCGAGCGACAGCCACGCCCGGCGGCCACCTCTCGATGAGGGAGTGGCTCAATCAGACCGGCAGCTGACGGCCGGCTAAGGAGCGCCCGGTCCGACCGGGTCCCGGTCCGGTGGCTCCGTTTTCCAGGGCACGCTGCTCTTCGATCCGGCGGCGCAGTCCGAAGAAGTAGTCGAGACCGCTGATCACGGTCGCGGCGACCGCGAGGTAGACCAGCAGGTCGACCGCAAGCGGCGCCGGATTGAAGGCGATCAGGGCGAAGACAGCCCCGATCTGGAGCACGGTCTTGACCTTTCCCATCCAGCTGGCCGCGATCACCACCCCGCGCTCGGCGGCGATCGAGCGCAGCACCGTGACCGCCAGCTCGCGGGCGATGATCACCATCGCGACCCAGGCCGGCAGCCGGTCGAGCGAGACCAGCGAGACCAGGGCCGCGGTGATCAGCAGCTTGTCGGCGAGCGGATCCATCAGCTTGCCGAAGGTGGTGATCGAGTCGCGCGAGCGGGCGATGTAGCCGTCGAGTCCGTCGGTCAGCGCCGCCAGGGCGAAGACGATCGCGGCCAGGGTGTCACCGTGCGGTGTGCCGTCGAGAAGAGCGACGACGACCACCGGGACCGCGAGGATCCTCAGCAGGGTCAGCAGGTTGGGGAGGTTCAGCGGAACCAAGCCGGTGCGAAGCTCAGGTCTTGGTTTCGGACTTGCTCTTGCTCGGCGACCGCCGGCGGATCGGACTTGTCCTTGTCTTGTCCTTGCCTTTTCCCCCGCCGACCTCGTCCCTGAAATCGCGCAATCCGCGGCCGACCGATCGGGCGGCGGCCGGGATTCTCTTCGGGCCGAGAATCAGGATCACAATCCCGAGCACAATGAGAAGTTCGAGCGGGCCGATGTTGGGCATGGCCCTAGTCTACGGCCCACAGCGGGAGGCGAACCAGACCCGGTCCGGGCTGGACTGGAACTGCCGGGGGAAGATCCCCCGCCGGGCCGACCTTGCGAGCCGTGCTCAGGCTGGCGACCGGGATAAGTTCCGGCGACGAGCGGGTACCCATGTAACAATGAGTCCATGGGAGGCAAGGAGAAGCGTGGATCCGTGCGTTTCGGCGTTGCGGTCGCGGTACTCGCGGCGGCTCTGACCTTCGGCGTGGCGCCGGTGGTCGGCGACGGCCTGAACCAGGGTCCCTCCCCCGCCGACCCGGTGATCGCCGGCACGGTGGCGGCTTCGGTTTCGCAGGCGGGTGCAGCCACCGGGAACGATGGCCTCGCGGCAATCTCGGCATCCAGGAAGCGCGGCCGGCCGGTCCTGCTGATCTCGCGGGTCACCGAAGAGCCGGTGGTGACCGAAGAGGGCAAAGGTACTTTCGTGGGGGTCAGGTGCCCGCGCGGATACAAGGCCATTTCCGGCGGCGTGATCAGCGGCTACATCAACCTGCTGGTCTCCTCTTCGGCCCCCAACAACCCGCTGAGCGGAAAGTTCACACCGCGCACCTGGTGGCTGACCGTCACCAACGCGAACATCGACGGCCAGGGCGGTTCGCTTTCCTGGAAGGGAGTGGTCAACTGCCTCTCCCCGGTCAGACTGCGTTAGGACCCGGCCTTCTCTGACTCTGCAGCCGTCCCGGCCCCGGCCGACTCGGCGTAGGCCCGGTCCCGCTGGCGCTGGAACGGATCGAATCGGAGCAGGAACCAGAGAATCGGGGTCCAGCTCCCCAGGAGCGGGGCGAGCGGGATGGTGAGAGCAAAGATGCCGACGGTGAAGAACGTCGAGCGGCGGGTCAGGGCGACGTCCCACTCGTACTCCGGCTTCGCCAGGCCGTGCCGCAGGACGTGGGTCGACATCATCGCCCCGGCGAGTCCGATGCCGATCAGGTTGACGATGTAGATGACCACCGAGATCGGGTAGGTGTCGCTGTACTCGCCCATCAGCTGCGAGGTGAACGGGATCAGCACCATGAAACCCAGATACGGCAGCAGCAGGAACATCAGACCGCGGTCGAATTCGCGGACCGTGCGCATGAAGCGATGGTTGGAGATCCAGAAGGAGCCGATCACCAGGAAGCTGATCCCGAAGGCGATGAAGTCCGCGCTCTGGTCGCCCAGCTTGCTGACCAGGTCCGAGGCAGAGGTCGCGTCTGTCGGGACCTCGATCTGCAGGACCAGGAGGGTTATCGCGATCGCGAAGACGCCGTCGGTGAAGGCGATGATGCGCGAAAGGTCCTGTCCCCGCTCGAGCCTGGGCAGGTCCCGTTCCGGACCCTGCGGGCGCCCCCGTCCGCCTGCGGCGCCCGGATCCTCGCCGCCTGTCGCTCTTTCTGCCACCCGACGATCCTGCCAACGGCACCGGACGCCAGCCAGCCGCGGAGCCGACCCGTGAGTCTTCGACGGCGCGGCGCGGCCGGCGGCGACGAGTCGGCGGTGCCGTCCTGCGCCCTGCCCCTACAATGCCTCCGGCGCCGACGTAGCTCAGTTGGTAGAGCACTTCACTCGTAATGAAGGGGTCAGCGGTTCGATTCCGCTGATCTCCTTAGCGATCTCCCCGGTCCAGCAACACCGCGGCCTTATCGTCGTAAGCGGACAGTCGCGGAAACTCCGAACAATCCGGGTCCCGCGCCTCTGCCGAACTGATTGCTCGTCCGACCGCCTCCAGGCCCGTTGCGAGGGTTCCGTTCAAGATGGCCCCAACGTCCTCAAAAAGACCGAAGGGCGAAATGGCGCGAGTAATACCGTCAGTAAATAGGATCGCTGACCGCAATGAATCGCAAGCGAATACCATCCTCCGTACTTGAGATGCGGCCCGTGGATCACCAGAAAAGAGCCAATAGGTCCCACTCTTATTAGCTCGGTTGCGGTTGGCGATCAACTGCGGTTCGACCGCTCGTCGAGCGTCGGGCAGGTTGCTTCCCGCGCGAACCATGTCGGAAATAGTCTGGGCCACTGCCGTGTCATAAGCTTCCAAACGACGATCTTCGACCACCCCCAACTCCCCACCAGCTCTCACTGCGACACAGCAATCGCCGAGAACGGCGGCTTCGGCGAATCCGTTCCAAACACGCAGGACGCCCACCGTGCACGATGGCACTTGGGCAATCCCGGCAACGCTCTCGGGCTTGAGCGACGCGAGGGCCATCTCGAACATTTCATTGGTGGACCTGTCGCGAAACTCGTACAGTTGATGAAGCGCCTCGGCCGCGAAGGTCTCGGCATCTGTGTCCGCACTACCAAGCGGCGTTGAACCGTCCGCGACAGCGACGAAGTCGTCTCGAACAAGATATTTGTCGTGACCTTTCCCCGGCGCTCTCAGGAGCAACTCGTCAACGGAATAGTTGGTTGACCCGAACCTGATGGCGCGCGTCATTTGATTTGACCGCGACGGAGATTCCATGTACCGAAGGCGACGGCACCGAAAAGGACTACACCGAAACCTGCGACTAGCAGGATCGCCTCCCCAAGTGGTCGGGCAGACAGGCTTGAAACCGAGACCTGAAGGAGGCCTATTGCCGTCGCGACAAAGGCAACTGCGCTCACCACCCGAACCTCGGCATCCCTGAGCCGACGCGACGTGGATTCCATCTCTGACCGGAGTGACTCGATTTCTATCGTCGTCGCGCCAACCGACGACTTGGTGAGCTCGTGAGCCGCATCGACTTCGTCGAATAGACCGCCAATCTTTCGATCCCCCGCCGTAAGCGCGAGCTCCAGCTTGTAGTCGCGGATCCGCTCCGCAGAATCCACAGATGACCTTGGTTCCAGATCAATGGCACGAACGAAATCCCGATGGGCGCCAGAATAGTCGGCGAGTCTACGCTTTATCCGTCCTCTCGTTGCGAAGAACTTGGCGTAGTTAGGACGCAAATCGATTCCCTCGTTCACCAGATCGAGAGATCGCCCAAGCATCGCTTTCTCGTCGTCCCCCACGCTGCCGTCGTACTCGACGATCTCCAGTAGGAAACACGCGACTGCGTGGGCAGCCCCGGAGGTCCCCAGCTCAGAGTAGGCCTGCTCCTCAAGTTCAAGGCCCATGCGGAGCTGCTCAAGGCTCCCGCCCGAGAGATTCAGGGCTTTCAGGTGCCAGAATAGACTGATCGAATCGAACTTCCCGTCTGCGATCCGTTCAAGCCTTTGCGCGCTCGCACGGTCCCGGTCACGCCTGTAGGCGATAGAGCCGAGGCTGAAGGTCAGAAAGCCAACTTTCATCCCACGGTCAAGGGTTCTTCCGAGCAGACGCTCCGCCATCGGACCGATATCCACCAAGCTGGACGCAAGGGCGGTGACGTTTGTCTCATACCGCTCTGCGTCAGCAAGACTGAAGTCCGGTTCGGCTCCGACCAGGGCATCTATTCGCTCTTCATCTGACTCAGCTTGACCAAGACTTTCTCTGAGGGCATCAACGGGCTCTGAGTCCATGGGTCAATTTTCGCCCTAGTTCTCGATTTTCCTCGCGACGCATAGCCAACGATCAGCGAGTCGGCCTAGAGATCTACCTACAGAAGCGTGTTCGAAGTGCTTTCGCGCATCCGTGGAGCGGAACCGCCCACTTTGAAGAAAGGTCCAAAGCCGGATAGAGGATGTCTTCTAACGGGACACTCCAAAGATCCCCGACGTAAGACTTCTCTCCCGAATTGATCGGAGCATTCACAACTTCGGTACTCGACATGTCTGAGACCGAGATCCCGAAGAATTCAGGCTTCGCGCCTCGCTCCAGCCATCGTCCGAATCCGAGGAGTTCGGTTTTAATGCTGGCCCCGTCGGGAAGGCTGCATTCCTCTCGCAATTCGCGTTCCATGCCCCGTTGGATAACACTCGAAAGGCTGGCACCCCCGGTTCCGAAATCCTGTGGCTCCAGGGAACCGGATCCGGACGGGTTTGTCAGACCCCCACTTACGTGGTTCGCTTCGGTCTGCTTCTGAAGCACTACCCGATCATCGGAGCAAATCATGAGAGTCGATATCCCGGCCAGATTCGACAGGGGGCTCCCTTCCAGATTTCTGATCAGTCCGGAGGTCTGATCGAGCAGTGACGGGCCCTCTCCCACTACCTGCCCGCTGGCTTGATCAACAAGCCTTCCACCGCAGAACTCATTCGTGCAGAGACTGCTGAAAAAGCCTGCCCTTCGGAAGAGGAGCTCCGTTGGTTCCCCGCGACGGATGCGAGCCAGCATGTCCTGGCCCGGATCGGTTTCCAGCCGAACACACTCCCCATCAAAGAGATCCTGGCCCTCGGCAAGCCGGATGCTGACGATAGCTTCAAGAAGTTGGTCATAGCTTGTGTCAGGAGAAAACGGAGGGTCTTCTAGTCGCGCAACAATCGAAGACTGCGCGAATGCCAAGTCCACAGCTTCGCTGGCGAGGAGAAGGCCGGCACCGGTTTCCCAGATTTCGTATCCCTGGTACTCGTCGTCGATGCTCCCGGAGTCGACTCGAAGGGTGAGCGGGGGAACCTGGAGGCTGAGTCCCGAGCCAGATTCAGAACCAAGCCGATCCATGAGGCAGAAACTAGCAAGCATCGGTGTGGTGCACCTGAATTCACGAAGACGACTATTGACGAGTAGAAGGACGTCCGACAGTTACGGGCCTTAGGGCTGCCGGTGATAGCGCTTCATAGACGGTGAACTCTCGACCTCGAACCGCACTCGAATCCGTTGGACATCCGTCGCCTCTCTCCCGACAGGCCCAGATGGCGGCCTACGAGACTGGCAAAGGCCCCTACAATGCCTCCGGCGCCGACGTAGCTCAGTTGGTAGAGCACTTCACTCGTAATGAAGGGGTCAGCGGTTCGATTCCGCTCGTCGGCTTGTCAAGTCATCCTCAGGCTTTATTGGAGCACTCCCGATCGTGCTGCCGCGCCCGCACCACTTTGCCACCCTTCGGGACCAACAGTGGAATCGACGACAGGTTTCAGCCGGGGGAGATTCGAGGCGGTGCTGCCCCGCCCTGGGCAGATCTCCGGCACGTAGTGAAGGCACAGATCCGACCCTCAATTGAGATGGGCTGCCCGGGGGGTTATAGTATGAATTGCTATAGCAACATGACTGAACGCTCCCAGATACTCCACGTTGTGATGAAAGAGACTGGCACCAGCCAGTCCGAGCTTTCGCGGCTCAGCGGCGTCCACCAGCCAAGTATCAGCCAGTTTCTTTCCGGCCGGGTCGACTTGAGTGACGAGAAGCTGGATCGTTTGCTGTCCAGCATGGGCTACCGCCTGGAAGTCACCCGGCGCCCTGTACGGCCGGAACTGAACCGATCCGAGATGCGGTCCTGGAATCTCCACAGGGAGATCTCACGCAAGCTCAACAGTTCATCGCTGGAGATGTGGAGGCCTGTTATCGAAGGCAACCTGCGTCGACTCAAACGAGAAGTCAAGGGTCAGCCCCACCATCGGAACCTGAGCAGGTGGGAGCAGTCCCTGAAGGAAAACGACGTGCTCACCCTTCATCGGGTCCTGGCCGGACTCGACCGTGACAGCATCGAGATGCGTGAGGTCTCCCCGATGAGGGGCATTCTCTCGCAAGACGAGCGCAGCGAAATCCTGGGGCTCCGCCACTGATGCGTCGCGACCAGCTCGAACACGCGATCAGAGCCTCGTGCCAGATCATCGAGCGCAACGAGGTGATCATCGTCGGTTCTCAGGCAATCCTCGGCACCTTCGACGAGAATCAACTGCCCTCGGAAGCGACCATGTCTCTCGAAGTCGACATCCTTCCGGTGTCAGATGACGAAGACGAAACCGCCGAGCTGGCTGACCTCCTCGAAGGTGTCGCTGGAGAGTTCTCAACCTTCGAGGAGACTCACGGATTCAGCATCGACGGCGTTGACCTCAACACCGCCAAGTTGCCCGACGGATGGCGAGAACGGCTGTTGAAGGTTCAGAACGCGAATACGGCTCCTCCCGGTGGCACTCCTCAGTTCACTGGCTGGTGCCTGGAGCCGCACGACCTCTGCGTGTCAAAGCTTTGCGCCCTGCGCGAGAAGGACATCAACTTCGTCTCGGCACTCCTGGACGCGGGCCTGGTCGATGCGACAACTGTCGCCCAACGCCTGCCGAGAGTGCCCGAACAGGATCAACCGAATGCCGAGCTTGGACTTGCCTGGCTTCGGGGCAGATCCGGCTGACTCATTTCACTCTCAATTAGGGGGTCAGCGGTTCGATTCCGCTCGTCGGCTTGGCGTCAGGACGTCGAAGGCAAGACGCTCAGCGGCAGCGACTCGATGCCGTAGATGCCGCTGACCGACTGAAGCTCGGGGTCTCCGGCGGGCTCGAGGGTTTCGATCCTTTCGGCGAGGAAGGCGAGGCCTTCTTCGAGTTCGGCGGTGGCGATGTTGGCGCCGACGCAGTAATGGATGCCGGCGCCGAAGGTGAGCATGCGGGCCTTGCCGCGGTCGGCGTTGATGTCGAAGTCGGTCGGTTCGTCGAAGGCATCGGGGTCGCGGTTGCCGGTGAACGAGCAGACCATGACCGGCGCGTTGGCCGGGAAGGTGACGTCCCGGTACTCGACGTCTTCGGTCAGCAGTCGCGCGGTGAACGGCGTGATCGGCTCGAAGCGAAGCGCCTCCCGGGCGGCTGACGGGGCCATGCCTTCGGGGTCGGCCCTCAGAGCGGACCACTGCTCCGGGCGAGCCGCAAGCAGGCGCATCGCCTGGGCGAGCTGGCTCTGGGTGGTGTCCACGCCGCCGACCAGGATGTTGAGCACGAGGTTCTCGAGTTCGGCGTTGTTCAGTCGCTCGCCCTCCTCCTCGGTGCGGATCAGGTTCGAGATCAGGTCGTCGGACGGAGTCTGGCGGCGGTCTTCGATCAGCGGCCGCACCCAGGCGTAGAACTCGCCGGCCTTCTCCTGCATGGTCGCCACCGTCTCCGGGTCCGAGAGGGCGATCGGGTCGAACTGGCGCTGGATCCACATCGACCAGTCGTGGAGGCGTGGCGCGTCGGCTGCCGGCGCGCCCATGACGCGGGCGATGGTACGGGCCGGGTACGGCCGCGCGATCGCCTCCATGAACTCGAACTCGACCGGGCCCTCGCCGGCGGTCCCGCTGAACGCACCAGCCCACAGCTCTTCGAGGATTTCGCGCATCGCCGGCCGGTAGCGGTCCGCCGCACGCGGAGTGAGCGACGGGTTGACCAGGCCGCGCAGGCGGCGGTGGCGGTCGGCTTCGGCGTTGATGATGTTGCTGGTCATCTGCTCGAAGAGCGGGCCGTCGCTGATGCCGAACATCTCCGCCAGAAGAAGTCCCGGGAAGACCGCCGAGCGGCTGCGCAGGAAGTGTTCGCCGGCCTCGCGGTCGAGGATCACTGTTGCCAGCGGACCCTGCGCCAGCCAGTGACCGTCGGCCAGCAGCCCGTTCATGGTCTCGTGCCAGCGATCCCCCTTGAGCCCGGGGTCGGACAGGTCCAGATCCGGCAACTTCAGGTCGGCGAGTGCCTTCATGGGTTCAGCCTAGACCGAACGTCGAAATCACTCCGGTGACAATCCGCCGCGGACATGCAGGAACAGCGTCGGCCGGATCGGGCAGCGGTTCAGGAATCGGCAAACTTGTAGCCGATGCCCCTGACCGTGAGCACGAGTTCGGGCCGCTGGGGGTCGGTTTCGACCTTCTGGCGCAGGTTGGAGATGTGAACGTCGCAGGCCCGCTCATCGCCGTCGAACTCGGTCTGCCACAGCTCCTCCATGATCTGGGAGCGCTTGAAGACCTCGCCAGGACGGGCGGCGAGCAGGCGCAGCAACTGGAACTCGGAACGGGTCAGGCTGACCGTCTTGCCGTGGATCGCGACCACGTGGCGGGCGAGATCGATCGTCACCGGGCCGGAGACGATCTTCGAAGCTTCCGGCACGGGCGAGCGGTCGAGTTCGCGACGACGCAGCTGGGCGCGAACCCGCCCGAGCACCTCGCGGACCGAGAACGGCTTGGTCACGTAATCGTCGGCACCGACCTCAAGGCCGACCACCTTGTCGACCTCGGCATCTTTGGCGGTGAGGATGATGATCGGCACCGCCGAGCGGGAACGAACCTCGCGGCAGATGTCAAGCCCGCTGGCGCCCGGCATCATGATGTCGAGGATCAGCAGGTCATAGTCGAAGTCGCCGGCCAGCAGCTCTTCTGCCTGGGTTCCGTCCTCTGCAGGGGTGACCTCGAAGCCCTCCTGGGCAAGCGCGTAGCCGACCGAATCCCGGACCGAGGGCTCGTCGTCTGCAATCAGGATTTTTCCGGCGGGTCTGCTCATGCGATCGGGGTTTCGCTCCGTTCGAGGGGAAGTCTGACCCAAAAGGTACTGCCCTCGCCCTCGATTGAATTCGCGCCCATCTCTCCGCCCATCACATCGGCCATCCTGCGGGCGATCGCAAGGCCCAGCCCGAAGCCCTCCTGACGGCGGGATTCGGAGCGTCGGTAGAACCTTTCGAAGACCCGGTCGATCTCCGCCTGAGGGATTCCGGTGCCGGTGTCGATCACCTCGAGCAGCATCTCGGCCTCCCCCACCTGGCGGCCGCGGATCGTGACTGTGCCAGGCGCAGGAGTGTTCTTGCAGGCGTTGGTGACCAGCCCGATCAGGACCTGTCTGAGCAGAGTCGGATCGCCCTTGGCGGCAAGGTCTCGCTCGACGTCGATGATCAGCTCCAGGCCCGCCGGTACTTCGACGGCTGCCTTTACGTCGCGGGCCGCTGCGGGCACATCGACGACCTCTACCTCGCCCGCACCGAGCGCCTCCACCCGGGCGAGGGTGAGAAGCGACTGGGTGAGGCGACTCATGCGCTCGGCATCGGAGGAGAGCCGGTCGAGGAAATGGTCGCGGGCCTCGGGGTCGTCCTTGGCGCCGGACTGGAGCACCTCGATCGCCCCGGAAATCCCGGCCAGCGGGTTTCGGAGTTCGTGGGCGGCATTCGAGACAAAGTCGCGCTCGGCGAACTCCTTGCGCATCTCGTCGGTACGGTCGCGGATGACCACGAGAACCGCGTCCTCGTCGGGCAGGGAGCGGGCCTGCATGGCGTAGGCGCGGTCGCCGATTCGCAGCGCCGGATGGGCGGCGAAACCCTCCACGGCGGCGCGCTTGATCTGCGGCATCAGAGCATCCGGCGGCAGCCCGCCACGGTCGAGCAGGACGGTCGCGGCCGAGTTGTAGAAACGGACCGGGCCCTCGTTGTCGACCACCATGACTGCGTCATTGAGACCGTCGAAGATCGCGGTCAGCTTGTCCCGGTCGGCGGTCAGCACGCCGAAGTTCTCCTTCAGCGAGGAGCGCATCGAGTCGAGCGCGCGGGCGAGGTCGCCGATCTCATCGCGTCCCCCCGTGGGCAGGGCAACGTCAAAGTTTCCCGAAGCGATCTGGTCGGCGTCTCCGGCGATGCGCTTGAGCCGGACGGTGATCAGAGAGGCGATGCCGACGCCGAGCAGGGTGCCGACGAAGAGCGCAAGCAGCGCCGCGCGCAGGCTGTCTGAGCGAAGTTTGTTCAGTGCGCCCTCGAGGACCACCGGTCGTGAGTACCTGCCGATCACCGCGCCCGACAGCGCGCCTTCGGTGAAGACCGGTGCGCCGACCAGGGTGACTTCGGCGTTTTCGGTGTCCATCGACGCGCGGAAGCCGTTCAGGGCTGACGAGAGCACCGCTTCGAAGGCCTCGGTGTCTTCGACCGGCCGTTGCGGTCCCGGAGGGATCGAATCGCTGCCCTCGATGTCGAAATACCAGGCCGCGAAGCCCTCTCCGTTGGAAGCCTGCACCTGAGCATCTATGTCCTGTTCCGGATCAGCGAGGCGGTCGGCGAGGCGGATAGTCCTGCCGACCGCCAGTTCGGTCGAGCGCTCGGAGAGCACTTCCTCACTCGAACTGATCACTGCGATGAACATGATCGCGACGGTCAGGGCACCGACCAGCGTGAAGCCGGCGGCCAGCCAGACCCGCATCCCGATGTGGCGGCGCCTGCGCCGCTGGGGCCGTTTCGCACGGTCGCTCATACCGTGTGGACCCTAATCTAGATCGACCCGGGGCCGGGAAGTCCGCCATCCGTGCCAGAATCGGCGCGTGAGGACGCTCGTATTCATCCCGGCGTGGAATGAAGAGGAATCGATCGAGGCTGTGATCGGCGATGCGCGCCGGCACTTCCCCGAGGCCGATGTTCTGGTTGTCGACGACGGATCGACCGACGCGACCGCCCATCGGGCGAAGCAGGCCGGAGCGATCGTCGCTTCGCTGCCATTCAACCAGGGGGTCGGGGCCGCCCACCAGACCGCTTACATCTTCGGCATCAGGAACGGCTACGAGGTCTGCGGCCAGATCGACGGTGACGGCCAGCACCCTGCCTCGCAGCTGGTCGGGCTGATCGAGGAGGTAGTCAGCGGCCGGGCCGATCTGGCGGTCGGTTCGCGCTTCGCCGGATCGGGCGGCTACCGGGCGTCATTGCTGCGGAGATTCGGACAGCGGCTGTTCAGCATGATCGTCTCGACCTCGACCCGTCAGAGCTTCACCGATACGACCAGCGGTATGCGAGCCCTGAACAGGAAGGCGATGGCGATATTCGCCCGCCGGTACTCGTCGGAGTTCGCCGAGGTCGAGTCGCTTCAGCAGGCGGTCAGGGCCGGACTTGCGGTGAGTGAGCTTCCGGTCGAAATGCTTCCGCGCGCGCAGGGCAGCTCTTTCATCACCCCGTTCGGCTCGGCCTTCTACATGTTCAAGACGCTGGTCGTCCTGGTCGTCGGACACCTGCGGCCGCGCGACAAGGTGCCGGAGGCCGAACTGTGAGCGCGCTCCTGGCGGCAGCCGAGCCGGTGGTGCGGCTGACCCCGCAGTCGCGCATCATCGCCGGGCTGCTGGCGGTTGCCTTCATGCTGATGATCCTCGAGCTGATCCGGCGCGACCGGCTGCTCGAGCGCTACAGCGTGGTCTGGTTCCTGCTCGGTCTGGCCATGCTCGTCGGCGCTGCCTTCCCGGGTCTGCTCGAGCTTTTCGCCCGGGCACTCGGTGTTCGCGACGTGACGATTGCGCTGTTCTCGCTGGTCCTGCTCGTCCTGCTGGCACTGGCCCTGAACTTCAGCGTGATCGCCTCCCGCCAGTCGAAGCAGATAACCCGCCTGGCCCAGCAGAGCGCGATCGAATCGCTCGACGACCCGGAGCACGGGCCGGCAGCAGAGATCGAGCGGCCACGCCCGGGCCATCCAGACTGAGCTGCGCCCGGTGCGCGCGTCCTGGCGCGGGTACCCCTCGTGCCATGCCCGTCAGGCAGGGGTGCTTCACGGCGTGACTGCTCCCCCTGCCCGTACCGTCAGGCGCGGCTGCGAGGCCGCAGTCGGCGCTCGAGCTTGAAGCAGAGTGCTTCAAGAGCCAGCTCCTCGGAGACGTTGAGTGAGAAGCGCCGGCGGGTGTCGGAGATCAGGCTGACCGCATCGCGGGCCGCGGCGATGTCCGTCTCTGCCGCCTGCTCGCGCAGCAGATCCAGCCGGTCCGGATTGAAGACGAGGTCCTCCGCCCCGGAGGCGACGGCCGCCCAGTCCCTCGCCCAGGACGAGGCCAGCGAAAGTGAGAGTTCGAGCACGCCCGTCTGAGCGCGCCGCTTTGCGCGCCTGGTCGCGTCTTCGATCTCGGTCTTGGTGTGCTTGAAGCCTTCCTTCTTCTCGGCGTTCAGTTCGTCGGCGACGCGATCGCCCGCGCTCTCACCGGTCTTCTTCGCCGCATCCAGTACTGCCAGCCAGGGCGAGCCGGAAAGCTCATCGCGCAGCACCGCGCCCATCATCGCCTCGACCGACCGGCGTATGTGCTCGCCCCGGTCGCTGGCCAGGAAGCGGGCCCGGCCGAGGTCGCCACGGGAGAGTCGGGCGACAGCCTTTGCCTGGGGCTCGGGCAGGCTCGGCGGCAGGCGCTCGATCACGGCCTGTTCCGGCAGCGGCTCGAACTCGATCCGCTGACAGCGCGAGGCGACAGTCGGCAGCACGCTTTCGGTTTCGGAGGCGATCAGCAGGATGTGTGCGTGGGCCGGTGGCTCCTCGAGCGTCTTCAGCATCGCGTTCTGGCTCTCGTCGTTGAGCGCCTCGGCAGACTCGATCACGAAGATGCGCTTCTGCCCTTCGAACGGCCTCAGCGGGGCCCGGTGGATCAACTGCTCGCGCACATCGGCCACGGCGTGGCTCATGCCGGTCGGGCGAAGCCAGACCAGGTCGGGGTGCGGCGAGGGGTCCAGCATCACGCGGCGCCTGGTCTCCTCGGGGTCCGGACTGCCCTGGACCAGAATCTCGGCGGCGAAAGCACGAGCCGCAGCGGCCTTGCCGGAGCCGACCGGGCCGGTCAGCAGATAGGCGTGGGAAGGCCCTTCGCGCAGCGCCGCCTCCAGCGCCCCACCGGCTCTGGACTGGTGGCCGGTCGCCTCGGACAGGGCGCTCACGATGCGCCGCCATCGACGTTCGCGCCGGCGCCCTGAACGACCGCAAGGACACGGGCGTGGACCTCCTCGGGAGTTCCTTCGCCGTCGACGGCGACGAAGCGGTCGGACTCGCGGCGGGCAATCTCCTCGTAGGCAGCGGCAACGGTGCGCTGGAACTCCAGGCCTTCGGCCTCGAAGCGGTCGGCGCTCCTGGCCCGGCCGAGGCCTAGTTCCGGGTCCACCCTGATCAGCACGGTCAGATCCGGCATCAGGCCGCCGGTGGCGATCCGGTTCAGTTCGTGAACCACTTCGATCCCCAGGCCGCGGGCGACGCCCTGATAGGCCTCGGTCGAGTCGACGTAACGGTCGCTGAGCACGGTACGGCCGGCTTCAAGCGCGGGCCTTACCACCCGGCGAACCAGGTCAGCCCGGGCAGCGAAAAACAGCATCAACTCGGCAGTGGCATCCAGCGGGGTGTCGGGGTCGGCGAGAATGCTGCGGATCGCCTCGGCCGCGCCGGTGCCTCCGGGCTCGCGGATCTTCAAGGTGTCGGGACCGAGGGCCTCACCGAGCAGCGCCGCCTGGGTCGACTTGCCCGAGCCGTCAACGCCCTCGAGCGAGATGAACAACGCCTGCCTAGCCCTTCGAGGACGGCTTGCCGCGGCTTCCGGCCCGCTTCACCCGACGGGTGCCGAGGTCCGGTCCGGAGGATTTCGAGGCAGCGACCGTCTTCGAGCGCGACTTCTTCGACTTGGCGGACTTCGACTTCGAGGCAGCCTTCTTCGGCTTCGCCTTCTTACCGGCCTTCTCGTCAGCCTCCTTGGCCGCCTTCGCTGCTTCCTGCGCCGCCTTGCGCTCTTCACGCTTGGCCCGCATCTCGACCATGGTCGGGCAGTCGTCGTTGAAGCAGAGCTTCCAGGGCCGGCCGGCCCGTCCGCGCGTCTTTACGTTCACCCGCGGGGTGCGGTGGCAGATCGAGCAGCGCTCCTCGAGCGGCGTCACCTCATAGAAGTTCGGCTGTGGCATCGGGAAGGTCTGGTCGCAGGCATCGGGGTCGTCAGGCGCCCAGCCCGAGCAGCCGACGAAGGACTTGCCCGACTTCTTCGCCCGGATGATTCGCAGCATGTTCGGCGAGCCGTCTTCCTTGACCCTGCCTGCTTCCTCGCAGACGATGCAGGGGCCGAGGATCCGGTCCTTGTCCATGCCGGCCCAGATCATCTTCGAAAGCGCCTCTTCGCCGGCCAGCAGTTCGTCGAAAGTCGTGTGGACCAGCTTGCGGCTGTCGTCGACGACGGTTTCCTTCTCCATCTTCGACTCGGCGATCTGATCCATCTCCGCTTCGAGACTGGCAGTCATCTCCGAGGTCGCCATCTCCGGCACGTACTCCTTGAAGGCTTCGTACATCGCCATACCGGTCGCGGTCGGCTCGGGCGGGTGGTTGCGCACGTACTTGCGGCTGTAGAGCTTCTGGATGATGTCCGGGCGGGTCGCCTTGGTGCCGAGGCCCTGCTCGTCCATGAGCTGGACCAGCTTGGCCTCAGACAGCCGGGCCGGCGGCTGGGTTTCCTTGTCGAGCAGCCAGGGTGCACCGTCGAGCGCCAGCTGCTGGCCCTCTTCCAGAGCCGGGATCTCCTCGTCGGAGGAACGCGCATACGTATAGATGGCGGCGTAGCCGGGATCGAGCAGAACCTTGCCGCGGACGAAGTAGGTCTCGCTGCCGGCCTCGATGTCGGCCCGCGTGGACTCGGTGATCATCGGGCTGCCGAAAGTCGCCAGGAAGCGGCGCACGATCAGTTCGTAGACCCGGGCCTTGGGACCGTCCAGAGCGCTCGGGTAAAGCGCGTGGGTCGGGTAGATCGGCGGGTGGGCGGCGTCGAACTTCTTGCCCTGGCTCGGCTTCAGCGGAGCGTCGAGCAGCGGCGCGGCGGCAGCGAAGTCCTTGATCTTGACCAGAGCCGAGATCGTCTTCTCAAGCGGCAGCGAGTCCGGATAGATGGTGTTGTCGGTTCGCGGGTAGGAGATGAAGCCGTCGTCGTAGAGGTCCTGGGCGTAGTTCATCGCCTGCTTGGGAGTGATCCCCAGGCGGCTTGACGCGTCCACCTGGAAGGAGTTCGTGTTGTACGGGGTCGGCGGCTTGCTCGAGTTCTTGCGGCTGGTCACCGCCTTGACCGTGCCCGGGCTGGAAGTACCGGCCAGCGCGGCATCGGCCTCCGTCTTGTCCCAGAACTTGTCGGTGGCGTGGTGGGTCTCGAAGCTCGCCCCGCTCGGATGCTCGAACTTTGCGAACAGCTCCCAGAACGGCTTGGCCACATGGGCCCGTCGCTCGAGCTCGCGCTCGACGATCAAGCCGAGGGTCGGGCTCTGGACCCGGCCGACCGAAAGGAAGTTCGCTCCGTAGGCCTTGCTGACCAGGGAGACGGCGCGGGTGAAGGCTGCGCCCCAGATCAGGTCGATGTCCTGGCGGGCGGCTGCGGCGTTGGCCAGCGGATAAGAGAGCTCGGCGAGGTCACCGAAGGCACCTTCGATCTCTTCACGGGTCAGGGCCGAGTAGCGGGCCCTCCGTACGGTCGGCTCAAGGCCGGCATTGACTTCGAGGCAGGTTTCCAGCGCCTCGAGGCCGATCAGCTCGCCCTCGCGGTCGAAGTCGGTCGCGATGATCAGACTGTCGGCGACTTTGGCCTCCTTCTGGACCGCCCTGACGACGTTCTTCTTGCCATCGGTCGGGCGGGTGATCAGCGGCGCGTCGATCAGGCCGTGGATCAGGTCCAGCTTCCACTGCTTGTACTCCTTGCCTTCGGGGAAAGCGCGCTCGACAGCGTGGCCGCCGGTTCCCAGTACGGCGTGTTCACCGTCGCCGTCGGTCCACCTGAAAACGGGCACGGTGAAGGACTTGGTTTCGGTCGCACTACCGCCGGAAAGGATCTCGGCGATCTTCTGCGCAGAATTGTTTTTCTCGGTAACGATCAGTCTCATCTGGTTGCCGACGGTAGCAGAGGTGGACCACAGCACCGGCCGTATTGCCCTCTCAGACGGGCTCAAACGCCCCCGCCTTGGCACTTTCGTTGCATACCTTCACGGCCCCGTCACCCCCGGCCCCCGCCACCCGTCCCGGGTCGGCCATGCCCGGTCCGGGCTCGAACCTCCGACCCGGAATGCGGGAAGGGCCGCAGGGCCGGTTGGGGCGTGGATTTCGCTCAGGTTCTAGGCTCTGGACATGCCCGCCCAGGCTTTTGCCGGAAAAGAGTGCGTCTGCCAGTTCCGCAAGGGGATCTGTGACCAGTCCTGCGTGCGGGACATGCTCGACACGCCTTTTTACATCGCCTGCCTGAAGCTGAAGGGCCGCAGCTGCCTGGTGGTCGGCGGCGGCGAGGTCGGCCTGGAGAAGACCGAGGGCATCCTGGCCTGCGGTGGCGACCCGGTCGTGATCGCACCCGAGGCACGCGACGAGTTGCGGGAACTGGCTGCGGAGGGCACTATCGAGTGGCTGCCGCGCGCCTACGCCGGCCCAGCCGATCTGGAGGGCCGCTTCATGGCGATCGCCGCGACCGACGACTCCGAGGTCAACATCAAGGTCTACGAAGACGCCGAGAAGCGCGCGATGCTGATCAACGTCGCCGACGTGCCTCCGCTCTGCAACTTCATTCTTCCGGCGATCGTGCGGACCGGACCGCTGGCAATTGCGATCTCGACCGCGGGATCCTCCCCCGCCCTCGCCAAACGTATGAAGCGGGAAATCGGCGAGCTCTACGGCGACGACTACGCCCGGCTGGCGATCATCCTCAATGACGTGCGCGGCTGGGCCAAGGCCACGCTGCCCACTTATTACGACCGCCGCGACTTCTTCGAGGGAATCGTCAACGGTGAGCCGGACCCGATCGAGCTACTGCGATCCGACCGGGAAGGTGAGCTGCTTGACCTGATCGAAGGCGCCAAGGTCGACGCTGTCGCGGGAGTCGGCGCTTGAGCGACCTCGCAACCGGGCCGCTGCCCGTTACGCTCGACGCTCTCGGCTGGACCCCGGCCGAGCAGCTTGAGTGGGATTCGAAAGAGAGGCCGGAGCGACTTCCGGGCCGGATCACCGGACTCCATCGAGACCACATCGTCGACCTGATGACCACCGAAGGGCCGCTCCAGGGCCGCCCGGCCGGCCGCATGCTCCAGGGCCAGACCGACCAGGCGGCGATGCCGACGGTCGGCGACTGGGTTGAGACCGATGGAGAGGGCACGGTCCACGAAATCCTGCCGCGCCGGACCAGGCTCGCCCGCCGCTCGCCGGCAGACCGCGACCGGATTCAGGTACTGGCCGCGAACGTCGACGTGGTGATCGTCCTCAGCTCACTTAACAAGGACCATGAACTCGAGCGGCTGAGCCGCATGGTTGCGATGGCCGAGGCTTCAGGCGCAAGGACGGTGGTCGCGCTCTCAAAGTCCGACCTGGTGGTGGACGCCGACCCGACCGTAATAGAGACCCGAGAGCGCTTTCCCAACCTCGAAGTGTTCGCCTTCAGCTCCGAGACACTGAAGGGGCTGGACCAGCTCCGCGAAAGCCTGACCCCGACCGAAACGGTCGTCCTGCTCGGCTCGTCAGGCGTGGGCAAGTCCACTCTGGCGAACACCCTGCTCGGCTACGAGCGCCAGAAGACTGCCGAAGTACGCGGCAAGGACGACCGCGGCCGCCACGCGACCACGAGCCGCGAGATGCTCGGCCTGCCCTGCGGCACTCTGATGATCGACACCCCCGGCCTGCGGGCCCCCGGCCTCCTGGTCGAAGAGCCGGCCGACGAAAGGGCCGAAGAGATCGAGCGCCTGTCGCAGTACTGCAAGTTCCGCGACTGCGGCCACAGCAACGAACCGGGCTGCGCAGTCAACGCCGCGATCGAGGCCGGCGAACTGCCGGCGACCCGGGTCGGTTAGGCGACGCGCAGCAGGAAGTCGGTCATCAGGCGGTTGACCGTGGCCGGGTCGTCGATGAAGGGCCAGTGGCCGGAGCCGGGAAGGATGTGGACTTCGGCCGAGGGGAAGGCTTCCTTCTGGCGCTCGGCCATGGCCGGGGGCAGGTAGGAATCTCCGGCGCCCCAGATGACCAGGGCGGGGATGTCCTCTTCGGCCAGTGACGGGATCAGCAGCTTGGAGTCCTTGCCGATCTTCCTCGCGTCCCGGTAGAGGTCGACCACCGCCGCCTTCGTACGGCGGTCGAAGTTGTCGTACATCTGGTCGAGGAATTCGCCCGGCAGGCCGCGCGGCTCGGGACGGGCCACCAGACGACGGAAGACCGGACGGGTGATCGCAGCGTTTGCCAGGCCGCCCAGGCCGGGCGTCTGCCAGATCCTCGCCATTCGGTGCCACCTGTAATCGGCGAGGATGCCGGTGCCGATCAGCACCACTCCGGCGACCTTCAGCGTGTTCGCCGCCGCCCAGGTCAGCCCGATCGGGCCACCAAAGTCGTGCAGGACGAGGATCGCCCGGGTGATGCCGAGGGTCTTCAGGGCCTCGTCGATGAAGTCGGCGTACTCCTGAACCGTGTGGCCGAAATCATCGCCCGCCGCGGTCTGGCCGAAGTCCGGCAGGTCGAAGGCGAGCGCCCGCCTGGTGGTTCCGACTTCTTCGACCAGAGCCGTCCAGTCGCTTGCCGAGCCGGGATTACCGTGGATGAAGACAATCGCCTCGGAGGCCTGATGGGGCCCGGCCTGAAACAGCCTCGTCCAGATCCCGCCGACCGATATCGAACTCCATTCCGATGGCTCGACTGAGTTCGGCAGGTTCGGGCTCACGGGGATCCGGTCACAGGGCGAAAAAGGCGATTGCTGCGAAGTGGCTGGCGGCCGCGGCTATGACCAGCAGATGGAAGACCTCGTGATACCCGAAGTAGGTCGGATTGGGGTTGGGCCTCTGGGTCGCGTAGACCACCGCTCCGACCGTGTAGAGGATGCCGCCGGTGGCGATCAGCAGCCCCGCGAAGACCCCGGCGGTACCGACGATCTGCGGGAAAGCGACCGCTCCGATCCAGCCGACCGCCACATAGATGGCCGCACTGACCCATTTCGGCGAGGTGGTCCAGAGCAGTTCGATCATGACGCCAATCACGGCGCCCGACCAGACCGCGATCAGGATCGCCGTGGCCCAGGTGCCGGACATGGTCAGCAGGGCGAAGGGCGTGACCGTGCCGGCGATCAGGAAGAAGATCATCGAGTGGTCGAGCCGCTTCATCAGTGTGCGGGCCCGGGAGGTCTTCCAGTCGACACGGTGGTAGAGGGCGCTGGTGCCGAAGAGGGCGCATAGCGAGGCCGTATATATGGAGACGGCGAGCAGCTTGCGCGGGGTGTCGGCGAGCAGAAGCATCGAAATGCCGAGGCCGAGTGAAAGGAAGAAGGCCCATTCGTGGGACACCCCACGGAACTTGGGCTTTACGGCCTTGATCGTCTCGGCTGCCGACTCCCGGACCGCCGTGGCCTTCTCGACCGCGGCGTCGCGGGCGACTCCGGCCCTCTCGACCGCACCTTCACGGGCCGCCGATGCCTTCTCGACGACGCTGTCCCGGGCGGCTGAAGCTCTCTCCATCGCGTTCTCGCGGCGGGTCGCCGACGGCTCGACTTCGTCGCCACTGACTCCCGGATCGAGGTCTTCTGTCACCCACCAATCGTACAGACCCCCAGATGTAGTGCCGTGACACCGCTCCACTGACCGGTTCATCCCGCAAAGAGCGTGATCCACTTCCTGCCCAAACGCTATATGTGGTGTGTAGGAAAGGTGTCCGACCCTAGTCCTAGTATCATCCGTCATGTGCGTTGCCCCCATTGTGGACACCAGGGGAGCCGGGTTCTGGAGAGCCGCGGTTCCGAAGAAGGCGCTTCCGTGCGCCGTCGCCGACAGTGCTCGAACTGCGAGCACCGCTTCACGACGTATGAGCGCTGCGACGTCCAGACGCTCTTCGTTCTCAAGCGCGACGGCCGCCGTCAGCCCTTCGACCGGGTCAAGCTGCTTGACGGGCTCGAACGCGCATCCCACAAGCGGCCGGTCCATGCCGAGGCAATCGATGCCCTGGTCGACCGGATCGAGGCTGCCGCGGTTCGTGGCGGCGGCGAGATCACCGCGGCCAAGGTCGGCGACATGTGCCTGAGCGGCCTGCGTCGGATCGACCAGGTCGCGTACCTGCAGTTTGCGGCTGTCTACCGGCAGCTTGATGTCGATGCCGTCCAGGCAGAACTGGACAGCCTCACCCCGAAGATGGCCCCGAGTTCCTGAACAAGTCTTGAAACAAGCCTGAATCGTCGCCGGCGAGGTCGGTGACGTCGCATCACCAGCAAGAGAGTAAGTACGAGGAAAGAGAGAGTATGTCCCAGTCAGTAACCGATTCATCCCGGATCAACCCCGACGGCGTAACCGTCCAGCGTCGTCTCACCCGTGAGGGCGTCCACCCCTTCGACGAAATCGAATGGGAACTGCGCGATGCCGTGATCGGCGACCCGGCCAAGCCGGCCTTCGAGCAGCGCGGAGTTGAATTCCCGCGAAGCTGGTCCCAGAACGCGACCAACATCGTCGCCCAGAAGTACTTCCGCGGCCAGCTCGGCTCGGACAGCCGGGAGAACTCGGTCAAGCAGATGATCGGACGGGTCGCCGGCACGATCGCAGGCTGGGGACGCGAAGGTGGCTACTTCGCCACTGAAGCCGATTCAGATGCCTTCGAAGCTGAACTCACCGCGATCCTCCTCCACCAGCAGGCTGCCTTCAACTCTCCGGTCTGGTTCAACGTCGGCTTCGAGGAGACCCCGCAGTGCTCGGCCTGCTTCATCCTCAGCGTCGAAGACACGATGGACTCGATCCTCGACTGGAACACCAAGGAGGGCAAGATCTTCCGCGGCGGTTCCGGCTCCGGCATCAACCTCTCGAACATCCGCGGCTCGATGGAGCACCTGAAGAAGGGCGGCACCGCCTCCGGTCCGGTCAGCTTCATGCGCGGTGCCGACTCCTGGGCCGGCACGATCAAGTCTGGCGGCAAGACCCGGCGCGCGGCAAAGATGGTGGTCCTGGATGTTGATCATCCGGACATCGAACACTTCGTCTGGTGCAAGGCCGACGAGGAGAAGAAGGCGGGCGCGCTGCGCGACGCCGGATTTGACATGTCGATCGACGGTGACGGCTTCACCTCGATCCAGTACCAGAACGCGAACAACTCGGTCCGCGTCTCCGACGACTTCATGGAGGCCTGCCGCGACGACGCCGACTGGAACCTGCTCGCCAGGACTGACGGCTCGGTGACCAAGACCCTGCCGGCCCGCGACCTGATGAACCAGATCGCCGATGCGGCCTGGCAGTGCGCCGATCCGGGCATCCAGTACGACACGATCATCAACCGCTGGCACACCTGCCCGAACTCGGGCCGGATCAACGCGTCCAACCCGTGCTCGGAGTACATGCACGTCGACGACTCGGCCTGCAACCTGGCCTCGATCAACCTGATGAAGTTCCGCCGCGATGACGGCAGCTTCGACACGGCCGGATTCGAGTCGGTGGTCGACACCGTCTTCCTCGCCCAGGAAATTGTGGTCGGCTTCTCCAGCTACCCGACCGAGGGGATCGGCGTCAACGCCAACGCGTTCCGCCAGCTCGGCCTCGGTTACGCCAATCTCGGTGCCCTGCTGATGTCGAACGGCATGCCGTATGACTCGGACGAAGGCCGCAACGTCGCCGCTGCGATCACCTCGCTGATGACCGGTCGCGCCTACCGGCGCTCGGCCGAGATCTCGGCTGCGATGGGTCCGTACGAGGCCTATGAGAAGAACCGCGAGCCCCACAACAAGGTGATGCGCATGCACCGCGACGCCTCGTACGAGATCCAGGGCGAAGGTGTGGACGCCGACCTGCTGGAAGCGGCCCGGAGCGAATGGGACGCGGCCGTCGAAGTCGGCGAGGAGCACGGATACCGCAACGCCCAGGCGACCGTTCTGGCACCGACCGGCACGATCAGCTTCCTGATGGACTGCGATACGACCGGCATCGAGCCGGACTTCTCGCTGGTCAAGTTCAAGGAACTGGTCGGCGGTGGCAGCATGACGATCGTCAACCGCTCGGTGCCGATGGCGCTTCGCAACCTCGGCTACTCGGAGGCGGAGATCGCCCAGATCGAGTCGCACATCAACGAGCACAACACGATCGTCGGTGCACCCGGTCTGAAGCAGGAGGACCTGCCTGTCTTTGACGTCGCGGTCGGCGAGCGGGCGATCTCGCATACCGGCCACATCGACATGATGGCGGCGACCCAGCCGTTCCTCTCGGGAGCGATCTCGAAGACGGTCAACATGCCGCATACGGCGACGATCGAAGACATCGCCGACGCCTACACCCGCGGCTGGGAAGGTGGCCTGAAGGCGCTGGCGATCTACCGTGACGGCTCGAAGACGGCTCAGGCCCTGAGGACCGACGCCCAGGACAAGAAGGACGAGAAGGTCGAGGCAGAAGCGGCCCCGGCCGGTCCGGTCCGCCACCGCATGCCGAAGACCCGCGAGTCAGTGACCCACAAGTTCTCGGTCGGAGGACACGAGGGCTACATCACGGCCGGCAAGTACGGCGACGGTTCGGTCGGCGAGATCTTCCTGACCGACATCGGCAAGGAAGGTTCGACCATGCGAGGCATGATGAATGCCTTCGCAACGGCGATCTCGCTCGGCCTCCAGTACGGGGTGCCGCTCGAGGTGTTCGTCAACAAGTTCAGCTACATGCGCTTCGACCCGGAGGGCATCACCGGCAACCCGGAGATCCCGTTCGCCAAGTCGATGCCCGACTACATCATGCGCTGGCTCGCCTCGCAATTCGTCGAGGACACCGACTTCCTCGAGGAGCAGGGCATCCTCACCCAGGAGGTGCGCAACCGCAAGGAAGCCGCCGACGCGGGTGTCGGTACTGACGGCGGAGGCAACGGCAATGGCGGGAACGGAAACGGCGGCGGCCACGGAGCCGGCCCGACGGCCGACTCGGGCGGTTCGGCCTCCCCGGCTGGATCGGCTCTGACCGACGATGTTCCGGTGGTTCCGGCCAGGCTGCACGTGACCGCGGGGGCGGCCGAACTCGGCCCGGCCTGCGACCAGTGCGGAGGCATGATGCAGCGGACCGGGTCCTGCTACACCTGCTCATGCTGCGGAAACAACACCGGCTGCGGCTGAGCCGCTGGAAATCCGCGGGCGCTGGCACCTGTCGCGGCGGGCGCTGGCAGCTGTCGCGGGCGGTGGTGGTGCCTGGCGGGAAAGGTGTACACGGTTAGTGGGTCCTGGAGCCACTAACCGTGTACACCTCGCACCTTTGCCTCCTCAAGGCGCGCCCCGGCCTGCCTCGGGCGCCGCTTCGAATCCCGGGCCGTACCCAGGCACGGTCGCTTCGGTCGGGGCGGGCCATCGGTAGGGTCAACGGCCAGACGCAACAGACCTTCGAACACATGCAGGGAACCCAATGAAGAAGCAGATAGCACTCGCACTCGCCGGTACCGCCGCCGCCGTGGCAGGCGGACTCCGCCTCGTCCAGGAGCTGGTCGAACGGGGCGATCGCAACGAGCCTGCGGCCGCCACCGGTTCCTGGGATCAACCCGCAACTGATGCTTCGCAGCCTGCCTCCCCCGAGCCTGCCCCGCCTGCCTCCCCCGAGCCTGCCTCCCCGCGACGCCTGCCTCCCCCAAGCCTGCCCCCGATGGGATCGCTGCGAAGGCAGTCGATGCACCAGCGGAAGCCTCGAAGTCCGAGCTCTACGAGATCGCGACAGACCTGAAGATCAGCGGACGCTCGAAGATGAACAAGTCAGAGCTGATCAAAGCGATCAACGCCGCCGGCTGACCGCTGTTCCGCGGTTCTGGCTGCAGCAATGCGAGGCACCACCAGCTAGGCACCACCAGCTGCGCCGGAACGGAACACCGCTGCCGGTCAGACCTCTCAGCCGTGGCGCATGAGGCGCCTGACCGCGGCCATCAATTCCTCGGTGCGCTCGTCCCGGAGTTCCGGTTCGGCCCCGACGACGCAGTGAGCAGCGTGGTCTTCGAGCAGATTGAGGGCGACCTTGTCGAGGGCGGCCTGAATCGCCGTGATCTGGGTGACGATGTCGATGCAGTCGCGGTCGTCTTCGACCATCGACTCCACCCCGCGCACCTGACCTTCGATACGCCGGAGTCTCTTCAGCAGCGGATCCCTGTTGGCTGAGTAGCCGTGAGTGCCTTCGACGGTCGCTGGTTCCTTTGACATTGCGCAAGCCTATGCGACTCGGTGGCCGGTCCGGCTCAGCCGTCGTCCTGGCCGAAGGCCCAGCGGATCTCCTCGATGTTCAGGCCGGAACCGAGGCAGGCGAGCAGCTTCATCCGGGCCGCCTGGGGTGACAGGAAGCCGGCCGGAATCACATTTGTTTCGCGCAGATCGCGTTCGGAGGCGCGGTAGCCGTAGGTGGCGTTGAGGATGACCCCGCGCTCGGGGCGCGAGTAGACGATCACCGGAATGCGCTCGGCGGCCTCGGCCCAAAGTTCGAGAATGTCCGGTGAGACGTGGCCGGCCCCGAGGGTTCCGATTACAACTCCGTCAGGAGCGGTTTCAAGCGCCGCTCGGGCCAGGGTGCCGTCGTCTCCGGCGCTGGTCGGCACGACCAGGACCCTGGCCTCGAGGTCCGGCGGGTCGAGCGCCGGATTGCGCGGGATCCGTGACCAGATCGTCGGATGACCTTCGGTGACCCGGCCGAGCGGGCCGGTCTGCGGCGAAGAAAAGGCGACCAGCGAGGTGGTGTCGGTCTTGCGGGCGCCGCGGGCGTGGTGGATCTCCCCACCGAAGCAGACCAGGACGCCCATGTCGGAGGCGGCTTCGCTGGCGGCCACCGAGATCGCGTCGAGCAGGTTGGCCGGACCGTCGGCGCCGGGGCTCGACGCCGGACGGATCGCACCGGTGAAGACGATCGGGGCCTCGGCGTCATGAAGCACGTCGCAGAGCATCGCTGTCTCCTCCAGCGTGTCGGTGCCGTGGGTGACGACCACACCGATTCCCCGCCTGGCCGTGTCGCGGGCCCGTCGGCAGATGTGGAGCTGATCGCCGAGGCTGAGATGGGCGCTCGGAACATTGATTACCGTCTCGGCCCGGAGACCTTCGATATCGACGTTGTCAGGCAGGGAATCAAGCAAGCCCTCGGCATCGAGGTCGGGCGAGGCGGCGGAGGCGGCGGTGTCGCCGGTCATCGAGATCGTGCCACCGGCAACGAGCACGAATACGGAACGGGGCCGCGGTGCAGCGCGGGAGTCGGAAAGCATGCCACGCACCCTATCCACTCCAATAGCCTTGTCCGGTGCGGCTCGCAGACCAATATGACGGATTCCTGATCGACCTCGACGGGGTTGTCTGGCTCGGCCACGAAATGCTTCCGGGGGCCGCGGAAACCCTGAGTGCGCTGGCGGCGACAGGCAAAAGGATCGCCTTCGTCACCAACAGCCCGCGGCTCTCCCCCGCCGAGCAGGCCGAAGTACTGCGATGCAGGTGGCGTCGACGTGGATGAGACCCGGGTCGTGACCGCCGGCTCCACGCTGATCTCAATGGCCCTGGAGCGCTTCGGGCCGGAACCGAAGGTGATCGCCACCGGCACCGGGTCCTTCCTCGCTCAGCTGACAGCAGCAGGTATCCGCCTGCTCGATCACTCCGACTGGGACCAGGCCGAAGCGGTGCTGGTCTCGGGCCATGTGGACTTCGACTACGGAGAGCTGAAGGCGGCGGCGATGGCTGCGAGAAATGGTGCCCTGCTTGCCGCCACCGGACGCGACCCCACCATGCCGATGCCGGACGGACTGTGGCCGGGAACGGGCTCGATCCTCGCCGCGATCGAAACCGCGTCCGAGACGACCGGCTTCATCACCGGTAAGCCGGAGAAGCGCATCTTCGAGGCCGGCCTGCATGCGATCGGGGCGGTGGCAGGTCCAGACGGCGTGAGCGATGCGGCGTCGGGCGACCCGATGCGGGTGGCGATGCTCGGCGACCGGGCCGACACAGATGTAGCCGGCGGCCAGGCGGCGGGCGTCGACGGGATCCTGGTCGGTGGCGGCGGCCACCCTGAAGTGACGCCCGACCACAGGATCAGCAGCCTCGCCGGGCTTCTCGAACCGGCGGCCTGACCCCGGTCCTCAGGCCGGCTCTTCGGCCACTGTTGCCGGCCGGCCGGCTTCCATGCCGATCGTCACCTGGATCACGGTGACCACGATCACCAGGCCGATCACGGGGTCCCAGTTCGAGGTCGAGTCATGGATCACGCCGGCGACGACCGGTCCGGCCGCGGCGATCAGGTAGGCCACCGACTGCCCGGTGCCGGACAGCTCCGACGCCATTTCGTGGCTGGCCGCTCGACTTACGAAAAAGGTCAAACCGAGCGCGAAACTGGCTCCCTGGCCCATGCCGATCAGCGAGGCCCAGATGATCGCCCCATGCGATCCGAAGGCCAGCAGTGTCGCCAGGCCGACCACAGTCGAGGCGCCGGCGGCGGCAACCAGCAGGCGATCGTCCTTCACCCGCTCGCCGAATACCGACAGCGCGATGATCGGAACCACCCCGAGCAGCAGCGAAGTCGCGAAGATCAGACCGGCATCGACCTTGGCGATCCCGGTCGAGATCAGGATTTCGGTCATCCAGGTCAGCACAACGTAGAAGGCGAAGGCCTGCGCGGCCATGAACAGCATCACCGCGACCGCCAGCCTGGAGCGCAGAAGTGCACGCAGGCCGGCGACCCTGTTCGGTGCGGGCCGAGAAGGTGGCCGCCGCCGGACCAGCACCGTCCAGAGCGCGGCGGCGACCAATGCCGGGAAGGCCCAGATGGCGAGCGAGCCGCGCCAGCCGAGGAAGGTTTGCGAAAGCGGTATGGCGAGGGCCGAAGCAGCCGTTGCCGAGAGGCCCAGAACCGCCACATACATGCCCGAAACCCGGCGTCCCTGGAGCGGGAAGGAGCGCTTGGTTACCGCGGGCAACAGAACGTTGCTGAAAGCGATCGCCACGCCGATCACTGCCGTACCGAAGAACAGCACCGGAATCCCGGGCAGCAGGCGCAGCAGGATCCCGACGGCCAGCGCGAGCATGGCGACCAGCAGCACCTCCTCAAGGCCAAAGCGCCTTCCGAAGCGCGGGACGAAGCCGGAGAACAGCCCGAAGCAGAGCACCGGCAGCGCTGCGATCAGGCCCGCGGTGGCGGCGTCAAGGCCGGTATCGGCCTGGATCTCCCCGATCAGCGGGCCGGTCGCCGTCATCACCGGGCGCAGGTTCATCGCTGCCAGCACCACACCGGCCAGGAGCAGAGAGCGGCCGGGGCCTCTTCTTCCCCCGGTCTCGACTTCCACCGGCCGCGGACCCCTCAGCCGGTGTTCCGGCAGGGACGCCACGGGCGGGCGTAGAGGTCGTACTCCTTGCCGATCGAACTGAATCGCAGCTTCTTCGCCCTGCCGCAGAACCTGTCGTTCGCGGTCTCATACTCGACCGAGAACACCGCCTTGCCGGCCTTGATGAACGGGCTGAAGCGGCCGCATTCGTTGTACTGGAAGCACTGCTCGACGACCGCGTAGTCGAAGTTCTTCACCAGCTGCCTGGCCTGGTCCGGATCGTTTTTCAGTGCGACCGAAAGCCCGGCCTTGTGGGCCTGGCGCGCGATCCAGCGGTTGAACCTGAGCTGATCCTTCGCCGTAAGCGGAAATCCGGTCCGGTTCTGATAGCCCGCCAGATTGTCCGGCTCAAGCCCGTCGAAGCCCTTGCGCGCGCACATCCGGATCCGAGCCTTGAGCGGCTTGGCAAACTTCCTGAACTTCCGGATGTCGAGCCAGCGCTCGTTCGGGTAGCCCTCGTACTTGTTGCCGATCACCGATTTTGGGAACTGGTCCCTGTCGGGCCGGTACTGCTCCCAGCTGCCTACGTCGATGTAACAGATCACCTTGCGGCCCCGGTCGTGCAGTTTCCGAACGGTCCTGGCCGATACATCGAAGCCGTCGACCTCGTAGACCGGGGCCTTGATCGACATGTCGATCCTGCCCTGCAGCTGGAACTGCCACGGCTTCGTGGTCGGCTTCGGCTTCCAGAGGGCGGAACCCGAGCCTGCGGCCTGGTCGGCTGCCGAAGTCGCCGGGTCCCCGGAACAGGCGATCAGCAGCGCACCCGAAGCAAGGGCGAGCAGGAACAGGGTTCGCAGCCAGACCAGCCGTCGGGTCTGTGTTTGCTCGGGATCGAACATCGACCCAGCTTAACCCCGGGCCGGGGGCCGGGGGCCGGACCGTGGCAGAGATCGCCTTCGGACCTAGCCGAGTTCGCTGAAACCGGGCGGGGCTTTGGAGGTCCCGGCGGCGGCGAGGCGCTTCTTGTGGGTGCGGATCTCCGAGAGCATGCGCTCCAGGCGCGGCTCCGAGGAACGGTCGATGTGGGTCATCGCCCCTGCGACGGCCGGATGGACAGCTTCGATCGCATCGTGCATGGCATGGGCGACCGCGCGGTAGGTCGGGTGACCTTCCCGGCCGGAGCGAAGCTCGATCAACTGCATCGCCTCGCGGGCATTGAGGTCGAGCACGTAGCGGATCCGGTAGCCGAGGCAGAGTGCATACGGCGCGATTTCGGCGTGGCCGGCGCTTCGCAGGCGCTCGTATTCGCGGCGGGAGATGTCCAGCGCCTGCTCGTACTCGCCGGCGACACCCGCTTCCTGAAGCTCGCCCGGGGTACCCGCGCCGAGGTCGGGCGAAAGGGTCTGCCACTGGCAGGTCAGCATGCGATGACGCTGGAGGTCGCGAAAGGCGCCGTAGTCGGAGACGATCTCGAAGCGGTAGCTGACCGATTCGAAGCCGCGGCCGGGCCGGTGGCGACGGTTGCGGCGCTCGCCGATCACCGCTGCCATCAACTCCGCCCGCTCTTCGGTACTCATCGCCTCGAGCCGGGTCCGGATCTCGGACTCGGAGACATCAGCCGACTCGAAAAGCGATCCGGCCAGCAGGTCTTCTTCATTGCCGCGGACCTGGAGCAGGTCCACGGTAGGACCGGAGCTGTCGGACTCGCGCCGGTCGAGGCCCAACCTGGAGACCCAGTCCTCGGTGGTCTCGCGACGCTGCTCGAGGAAGGAGATCCACTCGCCTCCCCGGTCCGGCCGCGCCACCCGGGAGACGAAGCTGGGCATCACCTTGTTCAGCTCGTCGAGGATCATCCCGCCGAACTGCCGCGCCTCGGGCAGGGGCGATCCCATCAGCCTGAACAGCAGTTGCTCGTAAGCCTGGCCGGAAGCGAAGATTCCGACGTGGCTCAGGGTTGCCGCGGGTAGCAGTCCACGCAGCAGGTCCAGCGCCTTGGCCCTGATCGAGCGCCGCCACGGACCTTCGGGCTCGTCGTTACCCCGCGGCCACTTTTCCGCAGCCCAGGCTTCGGTCCTGACCAGAGTCTCCGAATAGATCCGGAAGATCCGGTCCATGGCTGCGGTGAATTCGGGGCCGAAGGCGTCATCCCGGTAGTAGCGGTAGCCGCCTCCCGGCATTTCCTGGTCATATGCGATGTAGCGGGTCGACTGTTCGAGGTAGGCGGCGAGGCGGCCGCGCTGAAGCTGCTTGGTCAGGATGTTCGAGACCCACTCGCAGGCGACGTGGGCGCCGCCGACCTGAGCGATCGAGTCGTCGCCGTAGCCGACGAAGATCCGCTCGTAGAGATCCGCCGCGCGCTCGCCTTCGGTGCCGTCGAAGGGACGACCGGATGCCGGCATTTCCTCTGCGAACTCCTCCAGGTAGAGCCTCCGCAGGGTGCCGGGGTACCTCGAGTAGCGGGCGAACAGTGCGCCCTTGACCGTTTCCGGCAGGTTGGTCAGCGCGAAAACGGGCCGGTCGAGGTTGGTGAAATGAGGTGCCAGCAGCTCCTGTTCTGCTGGCGTGAAGGACTCGACCGGATGGCGCATCCGCCGAAACTAACAGGCGCGCCGGAAGTGAGTTATGTCGACCGGATCAACCGGTCACCGGCGGTGGCGGTGAAGCCATCAGCTCGACCGTGTGACCGGCCGGGGTCACCGCCTTGGCCCGGCCCGAGCCCCACAGCCGTCTGCCCTCGCGCACCTCGAAGCCGCATTCCTTCAGCCGGATGATCGTGGAGTCGAAGTCGGGGGCAACCACCGCCAGGTGGCCGATGGCAGGTATGACCGGTTCGGTGACCTCGACCAGATGGATCTGGGTCCCACTCCGCTCGAACCAGGTGTAGCCCTGGCCGAGCGCGCCCGGAGCCGGGACCTCGGTGAAGCCGACTGCGGTCCAGAAGGTCTTCTCCTCCTGGACCGCGTCGGCAGATACTTCAAGCGCTACGTGGTGAAGCACAGCCTCAGCGGTTCTTCTTGTTCTTCTTGTTCTTTTTCTTCTTCGGAAGCTCGCAGCGGTAGCTCTTGTTCTTGCCGGAGCCGCCGAGGCAGGTGTCCCTGCCGGGTCCGCCGTCGAGCATGTCTCCGCCAGAGCCGCCCACGAGGGTGTCGGGTCCGGATCCGCCGCAGAGGCCGTCATTTCCGTTGAGGCCCCGCAGGGTGTCCTGGCCCGAGAGACCGACGATGCCGTCACGGCCACTGGTGCCGACCAGCAGGTCTGCGCCGGGAGTACCGATCCGGTTGATCACGGCGCCGCGACAGTAGGAGAGTTCCCAGGCGCCGATGTCGCAATCCTTGCGGTTCACGCCGCGCTGGTCGACCTTGGGGCAGTTTCCGCCGGCATTGATCGCCGGGCTCCTCTTCTGCAACGCGTGGGTGTAGGTCGGACCACCGTTGTAAGCGAGCCGCAGCAGGTGTGGCTTGCGGTTGATCACATCTTTTGTCCCGGGCAGGTAGCCACAGCCGTTTGCGTTGCCGATCAGGTTGTGTCCCAGCGAGTCGATCTCGCCGCCGAGCGTCGCGCAGTCCTCCGCTTCGCCACCGTTGTCCCTGTTGTCGCCCACGAGCGTGCTGAGTAGTTCAAGCTTGCCGCCGCTGTCGATCGCCGAGGCGAAGACTCCGCCGCCATCGCCGCCTCCGCTGCGATCAGTGTCGGCACCATTGCCGGTGATCGTCGAGCTGCGCACCTTGATGTTGCCATCGTTTTCGACCGAGATCCCGCCCCCGTCTTCGTAGGCGGAGTTGCCGGTGATCGTGCTGTTGACGACAAGTGCGTAGCCGGCACCGGCGGTCGAGACGCCGCCTCCGTAAGTGGCCGTGTTGTACTGGACCACGCTGGATCGCAAGGTCAGGTTTCCGCCTTCGACCAGGATGCCTCCACCGGTGTCTTCTTCCACGGAAAGGCTCTGCCCGCCCTGAATGGTCAGACCCTCGATTGTGACCGCCGGGGCGAACACCTGGAATACCCGCTCCTGGGAACGACGCTGGTCGACCGTGGCCAGGTTGATGCCCGTGTGCACGATCGAGACCGGAGCGGTGATGTCGAGGTCGCCTTCGACCGCGAGGTCTTCATCGCCTTCTACCGTGGACTGGTTCAGGTTGAAACGACCGCCGGGAACCATGATCGTGTCAGCACCACTGCCGGCCGCGCACCCGGGCGCGCTGGCGGCGCTGTCATTGTTGGCCGACCAGACCGCTTCACGCAGCGAACACCGGGTGCCGGTACCGAACTCGTCAAGCGTCGTGGTGACGTTGATCGTTGCCGCACCGGCCGCCGAAGGGCCGACCAGGATCGCGAAGGCGATCCCAAGAAATCCGAGAAGGGGTGCCACCTTGCGACCGATACCCCTGAGAGTGCTTCCGTGACTCATATGTCCCCTATCCGTTGAGAAACCTTTAGAGAATCCTACTGCGGAATCTCAAACACGCCAACCGTCTGAAGGTTGTGCTGGGCCTGCGACCGGCGACCTGTCGGCCAGGTTGAGACATGGGATCGAAACGGACCCGAATCGCAAGCCTGAGCCTGATTGCGGCAGAAAGATTTCCGCCTCCGATCAGGGGCTCGCTCCAGGGCAAGCTGCCCTGCCAGAAGAATCCGGACTGAGTCCGGGTCAGAGGATCAGTGCCCAGAAAGCGGCACCGACCAGCACGATCCCCGTTGTGTAGACCAGGGCTTCGGCCGTGGTGCGCAGGTCGAGGCCGTAGGCGTGGCCGACGATCATCGAGTTGAGACCGGTCGGCGCCGCGGCCAGCAGGAAGTACGAGCGCGGGATGCCGCTGAACGGCATCGCCAGCACGAACAGCAGGGCCGGGGAAACGACCAGCCGGGCAAAGATCACCGCGCCCACCTGCCGGTGGATACGAGGCGGCAGGCGGATCGCCCCCAACCGCTCCTCCTCGGCCAGGACCGCGCCCACCGCAAAGAAGCCGACCGGCAGGATCAGGACCACGAGCACCCAGGTGATGTCGACCAGGAGGGTCGGGGCCATCCACTGCGGAGCGAGCGAGCCGAGAATGGCTGCGTAGAGGAGTGGATTCTTCATGAAGAAGGCCCTGACCCGCTCGCGGAAGCCTTCCCCGGCCTTTGAGCCAAAGGCTGCGCCGACGCCGAAGGCGAACAGCATCAGGGCGATGCCACTGACCAGGACGTCGTAGACCACGGCCTGGCTGAGGTCCTCCCCGCCCATCAGGGCCAGAACCATCGGGTATCCGAGGTAGCCGGTGTTGGAGACGATCGAACAGCAGATGACCGCTCCGGCCACCGGCCTCGGCAACTTCATCACCGGGACGGCCAGGATCCAGGCGACCAGGCCGACCGTGATCACCGTGATCAGACCAAGGCCGAGCCCGACGCCCGCCCCGACAGTGAAATCCGCTCGGGCGAGGTTGACGAAGATGATCGGCGGCAGGACGAAGTACAGGATGATCAGCAGCGAGCGGCGTGAGCCGATGCCGGCGCGGTCGGGCCAGCGGCGCTCGGCCCAGATCCCGACCAGCGTCGCGACGACGATGGCGATGAGGATCCAGATCACCGGCGGAACCTTATTGGCTGTGTCAGGATGAGCCCATGAAGGCCCGCACGATGCTTGCACTCGCCGCCCTGTTCGCAGTGATCGGGGCAGCGTTGTGGTGGCGCAGGAACCCTTCGGCCTGCCCCTACGGCCAGCGTTGGTCGGTCGCGGTGCCGCATCCGTTGATCACCCGGGACCGGTTGCGTGAAGCCCTGTCGCCGCTCGAAGGCGAGAACCTACTCGAGGTCGGCCCTGGCACCGGCTACTACTCGCTCGACGTTGCCGGAGCGGTAGGCCCGGACGGCTCACTCGACATCTTCGACATCCAGCAGGAGATGCTCGACCACACCATGGCCCGGGCTGCCGCGCGCGGCATCGAAAACATCCGGCCGACCCAGGGGGATGCGCAGGTCCTGCCGTACGAGCCGGCCACCTTCCACGGCGCCTTCCTGATCACCACCCTGGGCGAGATCCCCGATCAGACCGCAGCGATCCTTGAACTGGCCCGGGTGGTCCGGCCCGGTGGTCGCATCGTCGTCGGCGAGTTGATGGGCGACCCGCACTGGGTCTCGCCGAAGGCGATCGCCGCCCACGCGGAAGCGGCGAATCTGACCGTCGAGCGACAGATCGGCCCGTGGTTCGGCAGCTTCACCGTGCTGCGCAAACCGGCCTGAACCGGGATCACATCAAGGCATCAATGCTGCCACTGACCGAGAACGGTCAGCAGGACGGCGTTGACGATGACCAGGGCCGACATCGCAACGGCCAGGTCGGGGGCCCCGGCCGCCAGCAGCGCGAGTACCGCCGCAGTGAAAACCGTGAGCTCGAACCGGATCCTTGGCTGCAAGGGAAGACGGCGTTCCGATTTCGGCGCGGCGAACCGTCCCCATGCGACCGCTGCTGCCACCGGAGTGACGATCGCCAGAAGCAGCGACAGTGGCATCTCCCCGGTGTTGGCTCCCCAGTAGGCGAAAGCCGCGAGCGCGGCGATCTCGAGCAGGAACTTCAGGGCAAGATTCAGAGCGGCGATCACTTGGCATCCATATTAAGTACAGCGATAGTGCCCCGAGGGTATTGGCATGGCAAGGCACAGTGGTCTGGCTGGCTGGGTTCGGACCTCCATCGATCACGGGAACCCCGGCGGCACCCGGCAGCGCTGCTACTCAGGCTCGACCGCCGCCGCCCAGCTCCTCCCGCCATCCGTCGAGGACAGAACACGGCCGCCCGCGACCGCAGCGAGCACAGTCCCTTCACCGGTGCCGAAAGCTTCGGGTGGTGCGCCGATTTCGCCGGCCTGCTTGAACTTCTTGCCCCCGTCGGATGAAGCCATTACCTTTCCGGCGGCATCGACCAGCAGTAGCGTCTGCGGGTCCGGCCAGGTGAGCAGGCCGGCCGGACCGGAGGCGAGCTCACTCCAGGTCTTTCCGGCGTCGTCGCTGCCATATATCCCGCCCTGCGTCACCGCGACCAGTCGCTGCGGATTGTCAGGGGCTATCGCCAGGTCGATTGCCGGGGCGGGCAGCTCGCGCTGCTGCCACGAGCCACCGCTGTCCGAGCTGACCAGGAATGCGCCGGTCCCCGAGTCGACTCCGTAGACCTGCGTGCCCGATGCCCGCAGCACGTGGAGGTCTGCCTCGCCGACGAGAGAGCGTGGCTGCCACGACTCCCCTGCGTCGCTCGAGGCCTGCAGGCCGAGCAGCGGCGGCTGAGCCGAGTCCGGACCGGGGTGGCCGGAAGCCAGATAGCTGCCGGGGCCGACCACTGTGAATCCCATGAAGTCATCTCGCGAATCGCCGACCGGCTCGGCTTCGGCCGCCCCTTCGGGCACCTGCCAGAGGCCGTCGTGAGTGGCCATCAGCAGTTCGCCGCCGGCAGGGTCGACGCCGAGGCCGTGGATGTGCTCGATGCCCGAGACGGTGGCTACCTGTGCTCCGGGGGCCGGGTTCTCCTTTACCGCGGTCGTGCCGCCCGCGGCCGTTTCTGCCGGCGACTGGTCGTCGTCTCCGCCGCAGCCCGCGAGCAGAGCCGCGACGAGCAGAGGCACAACCGCGACCGAAATCAGTTTCGCGGAGACCGGTCGCCCACTCACTGCCCGCCACCTTGCCAAAAGCGTTCTTGCTTCCACTCGGTCCGCCACTGTTTCATCTGCCTGATTTCGGCAGCCTGGGAGGTGATGATGTCGTCGGCCATGGACTGCAGTTCCGGGTTTTCTCCACTCTGCTGCAGGTCCCGGGCCATTTCGATGGCACCTTCATGGTGGGGGATCATCATGTCGATGAAGGCGATATCGAAAGAATCGGCGCTGACCAGATCCGCCGGATCCATCGACATGCCCATTCCTTCGGCGTCCATTCCCATGTGGCCCATGTGCTCGTCACCCATCGTCATCTCGCCGGTGCCACCGTCCTCGACCTCGGGAAGGCCCCCGCTGATGCTTTCCATCTGCGCGATTTCCTTCTCCTGCGCGGCGATCATGTCCTTCGCCATCGCTTTCAGCTCGGGTTGCTCCGCGCGGATCAGGGCCATGTTGGCCATGAGCACAGCCCCTTCGTGGTGGGGAACCATGTCGGCGGCGAAGGCCGCGTCGGCCTCGTTGCCGGTCAAATCGGAATCGCTGCTTCCTCCGCAGGCGCCCAGGAAAGCTGCGGCGGCAAGGGCAGGGATCAGCAACAGCATCAACTTTTTGGACATCTGAACTCCCGTTGTTCGAAGACCCCAGGCACCGTTCAATCATACCCCAAGGGGGTATTGGACTCTTCAGATTTCTTCAGGGAACATCTGGATCGCGCCCGACGGGCATTCCGCGACGCAGATGCCGCAGCCCTTGCAGAAGTCGAGATCGATCCGGTAGAGCTCGTCCGGATCGTCCAGCTTGATTGCGGCGTTGTCGGGACAGACCCCGAAGCAGTCGTCGCAGGGGGCGCTCAGGCCGGGATCAGGAATCCATTCCTGGCAAGCTTTCGAATCAGGTTCAGTCCTTCGGCACCGAGTGCCTCGAGTGAAACGCCGGCGTCGTCGGCTGACTGCTGGAGCACGTCGCGCAGGGTCCTGTCCCCGTCGCAGCGGATCAGCAGGTTCGCCACCTGGGCATCGACGGCACCGATGAACGGGAGACCGTCCAGATAGCTCAGATATCCCTCCGTGGCACTCCATCCTTCCGGTCCGGGTTCGAAACGTTGCTGGAGACGAACTTCGGGGGCGGCGCGCATCCTGAGGTCAAGCATCCCGGAATCGTCCGTCGCGGCAATCAGCTCGCGGGCCTCGAAACAGCGCAGAAGGTGTTCTCCGGCGGGTTCATCCCCGAGCTCCCCGTCGAGTTCGCTGAGTTCGAACCAGTTCGGCCGACCGGACGTCCGTCGCATGGTCACGACACACCAGCGAACCGCCTCAATCCGTGACTTCTCGAAAAAGTCCATCCACTCCTTGAAGAGCCGGTCGAAGTCATCGGGGTCGTCGATCTCGGACTGGTTCATCCAGCCCTGCGCGTAGAGCGCCGCATCGATCCGCTCGATCGAGATGACCCAGGCGTCGCAACCACAGCCTTCGAAAGCAGCTTCCAACCGTTCTTCGAAATCCTCGCCTTCGACTTCAGCCCAGTTGCAGAGAAACTGGCAGAGCCCACGGTCTGCAAGGACTTCCTGAACCGTGGAAATGATCTTCCGGCTGATCCCTTCGCCACCGTGGCCGCTGTCGCGATACATGTATCGGGACTCGGGCGAAATCACGAAGGGAGGGTTGGAGAGCACCTGGTCGAAGCGGCGGCCGGCGACCGACTCGAACAGGTCGCCCTCGAGACATTCGATCTCCACCCCGTTCAGATGGGAGTTGAATTTTGCGATCTCGACCGCGCGGCCGTTGATGTCACTCGCGACCATCTGGTCTGCCACACCCTCAGCCAGAATGGATTGGACCCCGCAACCGGTGCCGAGATCGAGCAGGCTTCCAACCGGGCGTCTTATCGCCATGTTGGCAAGCAACAGTGCGGTCGGATTGACACCAAGAACATGGTCAGCTGCCATCGGCTTTCCTGGCCTCGCCGGCCAGTCGCTCGCGAACAGCATGGCCTCGTGCGGGACGATTCGCAACTCAGCACCAACCGATCGGGGTTTCAGGCCCGGATTGATCAGCCCGATCTCGGACAGCGCTTCAATCCCGATGGGAGCCAGGGCCGTTCGTGCCGGGTCAACCGGGATATCGAGACCAAGCAAAAAAAGTCGGACCAACAGGTGGAGCGGAGTCTCTTCGTCCAGCCGGCTGAGGACCACTTCGGCCGGGACCTTGTCAAGAGCGCGAACCCGGTCGACTTCCATCAACTCGCATATCCCGCGCTCGGAAAAATTCGCTTCGTCGAGCAATTCCCGAAGCCGCCGCGCATCGTCGCGGTCCTGTGAAATCACCGCGCCCACCGTCAAACCGCTCCGCGCCCGAAGCCGCTCAAGACCCGATAGCCAAGTCAGCAGTCGCTGTTACGGGGTGCTGCTGTCCGGTTCGACGAACTCCCCTGTGACCGGCGAGCCAACCAAGCCCTTCCTTGAGAACTTCTGGACCGCGATCTCAATTTTCGCGAAGTTGAGACTGACCCGCTCGGTCGGGAGCCGTGGCTCCGAGGTATTGCCCTGGATCGCAGAGACGATGCAGTCCGTAAAGACGACCTTGATGTATGTGAACGGCCTGTCGCCCTTCTTGCGGACGTTCAATTCCGCCTTGGGGAAATGCTTGCCCGTGCTGGCAGCCGTCATCAGCAGGGGCGTCGCCTTGTCGATGCGCTTGACGAAGTCAAACGGGGTCATCGAAACCTTGTCGGGAACGCCTCCGGCCGAACCGTCGCTGCCAGTGACCTGGTTTGACTCCCCCCATGACCAGGACAGCACCTCGATCGACCCACGCTGACCCTTGTCCGTGCTCTCACCCGGAATAGTGTCGATCTTCAGATAATAATCAGAGCTTGCCATCTCTCCCCCTCAGTTGAGTAAACGTGAAGTCGAATTGAGCAGAACCGTCGCCGCCGGCGTCCACCGGCCGCAGATCGGCCAGGTACGAACCGGCTGCGCCCGAGTATTCCCCGGTTCCACCGATAATCGCAAAGGTCGCCGGGAATTCGCCACCTGGCGAGGCGGCTCCGATGCCGAAGATCGAGCCTTCGTTGAGATTGAAGGTCTGGAACTGCGCCCTGGCATCGGGGTCTTCGCCGGCACCTCCGAGCGGCGCCGCTGTAAAGCTGCCCAGCGAGGCACCGGTCGGGCCGAGCAAATCACCGTGCGTAGTGAACGCTCCGGAATCATCCTCGCCGAACGCAAAACCCGATCCGCCGAGCTTCAGCGCACCGGTGGCGCCGGCTGTCGCGGCGGCGGCCGCGCCGGCTGTTGTCACACCGTTGGCCGGCTGCCTCGATGTGACGGCTGCAGCAGTCCAGCCGACGATGCCGGCGAGACCGAGCATTCCGCCCTTCAGCAGCGAACGCCGACTCGGTTCAGGAATCCTGTCCGCGCCTCCATCGGCCGGCAGTGTCGACTGCCCCCCATCAACAGCAATGCGATCATGCCCGGAACGAACAGACATCGCGACCTGACTCCTCCCCTTCAGAAAACTTATGGGATAATCCGAAGCTACCACAGATTCCCCGGAAGTCAAGTCAGATTTCTTCGGGGTACATCTGGATCGCTCCCGAGGGGCATTCGGCGACGCAGACTCCACAGCCCTTGCAGAAGTCGAGGTCGATCCGGTAAAGCTCGTCGGGGTCGTCGAGCTTCAGCACGGCGTTGTCGGGGCAGACCCCGAAGCAGTTGTCGCAGGAGAAGCAGTTTCCGCATGACATGCAGCGGCGGGCCTCGAAAAGGGCGTTGGTCTCGTCGAAGCCTTCGACCACCTCGTCGAAGGAGTCCTGGCGGCGGACCGCGTCGAGCTTCGGCCGATGGGTGCGCGGCGCGTCGGCGTAGTACCAGGGGTTGAGCGTGTCGAAGGTGGCGATCTGCGGCACCGGCGGGTGGACGAACGGCTCGCCGCGCAGGTAGCCGTCGATGTTGCGGGCGGCCTTCTTGCCGTGACCGATCGCGATCGTCACCGAGCGCTCGGCAGGCACCATGTCGCCACCGGCGAAGATGCCGTCGTGGCCGGTCATCATGTCGGGGCCGACCGAGACCACGCCGTCTTCGACCTCGATGTCGTCGGTGTCCTCGATCAGGGAGAGATCGCATTCCTGACCGAGCGCCAGGACCAGGGCGTCGGACTCGAGCTCGTCGAACTCACCGGTCGGCTGGGGGAAGCCGGATTCGTCCAGCTCCATCTTCTCCAGCACCAGCTTGCCTTCTTCGGCCTGCTTGATGGTCGAGAGCCAGCGCATCATCACGCCCTCTTCTTCTGCCTCTTCGACCTCGACCTCATGGGCCGGCATCTGCTCACGGGTGCGGCGGTAGACCACGATGGCTTCTTCGGCACCGAGGCGCTTGGCCGTGCGGGCGGCGTCCATCGCCGTGTTGCCGCCGCCGTAGACCGCGACCCGGCGGCCGAGCAGCGGCTTCTCCCCGGCTTCCATGTCGTGAAGCATCGAAACGGCGTCGATCACGTGCGCTGCGGAGCCGGCCGGCACGTATGCCCGCTTGCCGATCTGCGCACCGATCGCGAGGAAGGTCGCGTCGAAGTCGCCCTCCCGGCTGGCCCTGGATACTCCTTCAACTTTCGAATCGAGCTCGAGGTGGACGCCGAGGTCGAGGATGCGCTGGACTTCGGCGTCAAGAATGTCGCGCGGCAGGCGGTACTTGGGGATGCCGAAGCGCATCATGCCGCCGGCCATCGGTCCGGCTTCGCGGATCGTCACCTCATGGCCCATCCTCGCCAGGAAGTAGGCGGCCGAGAGACCGGAAGGTCCGGCGCCGATCACCAGGACGCTCTTGCCGGACTTCTCCGGTGGCGCTTCCACGCTCCAGCCCTGCCTGATGCCTTCGTCGCCGAGGAAGCGCTCGACCGAATTGATGCCGACCGCCTCGTCGAGCTCGGCCCGGTTGCAGGCGGTCTCGCAGGGGTGGTAACAGACCCTGCCCATGATCGCCGGGAACGGATTGTCGAGCATGATCTGGCGCCAGGCACGCTCGTAACCCTCTCCCCCTTCCTCGGCGTCGTAGAGCCACTGCTGGATGTTCTCGCCGGCGGGGCAGCCGTGGTTGCAGGGCGGCAGGCGGTCGGTGTAGACAGCGCGCTCGGTCCGCCAGGAGCCGGTCTTGTTGGCGAGGCTGGAGCCGACGTCGAGCGTGATCGCGAAAGGCTTGTCCATCAGCAATCCTCCACCTGGGGGCGTCGCTCAGCGCGGATTGCCATGGGTCTCCTTGAGCAGCGTCGTGGTGTTGCTGTCGGCGTCGGGGGTCGGCGGCTCGCCCGACTCGTCCTTCAGTTCACCGGCCTGATCGGTGGCCGCGCCGGGGAACTCGGCCCCTTCATCGCTGGCCAGCAGGTCGAAGCGACGGATGTTGCGGTCGGCACCGGCCTGAAGGCGCTCGATCACCTCCGTGTTGACTTCAGGCTTGAACAGGTGCGCGTAGCGGCGCTGGAGCTTGAGGTACTCGGTGACCGGCACGTGGCGGCGGATCTTGGAGACCTCGGTGACCTCCCCGTTCTCAGCCGCGAAGACCGGGAAGATGCCGGTCTCCTTGACCAGCCGGGCCAGGCGGATCGTGTCCTTGGAGGCCGCCCCCCAACCAAGCGGGCAGGGTACGAAGACGTGGATGTAGCGGGCACCGCGAAGCTCCATCGCGCGCTCGACCTTGCGTTCCAGGTCGCGTGGTTCGGCCACCGTCGCGGTTGCCACATACGGAATCTCGTGGGCCATCGCGATCATCGGCACGTTCTTGCCCTGGCCGAAGACGTTGCCCGGCTCGGGCCCGACCGGCTTGGTGTTGGCGGTGCGGGCCGCGGGCGGGGTCGCGCCGGAGCGCTGGACGCCGGTATTCATGTAGCCCTCGTTGTCGTAACAGACGAACAGCACGTCGTCGTTTCGCTCGAACATCCCCGAAAGGCAGGCGAAGCCGATGTCCACGGTGCCGCCGTCCCCGGCCTGTCCGACCACCCGGATGTCCTCCCGGCCCTTGGCCTTGAGCGCCGCGGCGACCCCGGCCGCCACAGCCGGAGCGTTGCCGAAAAGCGAGTGGACCCAGGGCAGCTGCCAGGAGCTTTCCGGGTAGGGGGTCGAGAAGACCTCCAGGCATCCGGTGGCGTTGCAGGCGACCAGCTTGCCGTCGGTGGCGCGCATCGCCGCGTCCAGGGTGTAGCGGGCGCCCAGCGCTTCGCCGCAGCCCTGACAGGCGCGATGGCCGGAGGTCAGCGTGTTCGAGCGCTCGGTCCGGGCCTGGGTCGATCGCTGCTCCGGATCGAGCAGTCGATTGCCGACCACGAAAGTCCCGGTCTGGTAGCCCTTGATCTTCTGTTCGGCCACGCTTCCCCCTCCCCTAGTGCGAGTCCGAAGCGACGGTGCCGATGTCGCGAATTATGTTTTCGGCGTGAGGGCCCGGGCTGCGGCCGTCACCCAGGCGGTTCAGCTCACGTTCGACCACGTCCTTCTTCAGGTCGAGGAAATGAAGGTGGTTCGGTTCGATCCGTCCCTCGAAGATGTCCTCGAACAGGGCGCCCAGGGACTTGCGGGTAATCGGCCGCCCGCCGAGGCCGGCGACTATGTCGAAGACGTTTGCCTCGCTGAATGAAAGCGCGAGGCGCACGTTCTGGCCGACGATTCCTCCGGCCCCGACCGCAAAGGCCTTCTCGATTACCACCACCCGGTCGGCGTCCTTGAGGGCTTCGCGGACCTCCTCGAGCGGCCAGGGACGGAAGCACTTGATCGACAGCGCGCCGATCTTTACTCCCTGATCGCGCAGATCGTCGATCACGTCTTCGATCGTTCCGAGCACGGAGCCGAGCGCGACGACGATCGTCTCGGCGTCCTCGGTCCGGTAGCCACGAACCAGTCCGCCCGAGTCGCGCCCGAAGGTCTCTTTGAATTCGGCGGCGATCGGCGGGATCTCATCGAGTGCCTGCAGCTGCTTGGCGTGCATCAGGTACTTGACCTCGGTGAAAGCTTCGGGGCCGACCATCGCTCCAATCGTCATCGGCTCGGCCGGGTCGAGCATCTGCCTCGGCTCGAACTTCGGCAGGAAGGAGTCGACCTGCTCCTGGGTCGGCAGGTCGACCTGCTCGAAGGCGTGGGTGAGGATGAAGCCGTCCATGCAGACCATCACCGGCAGCGAGAGCTGTTCGGCCAGACGGTAGGCCTGCACGTGGAGGTCACAGGCCTCCTGATTGGTCTCGGCGAAAAGCTGGATCCAGCCGGAATCGCGCTGGGACATCGAATCGCTGTGGTCGTTCCAGATGTTGATCGGGGCACCGATCGCCCGGTTGGCGAGGGTCATCACGATCGGCAGGCCGAGGCCGGAGGCGTTGTAGAGCGCCTCGGCCATGAACAGCAGGCCCTGGCTGGCGGTTGCCGTATAGGCCCGGGCGCCGGCGGCGGAAGCACCGATGCAGGCAGACATCGCGCCGAACTCGGACTCGACCATCAGGTACTCGCAGGGGTCGATCTCCCCGGTGCGCACCATGTCGGAGAGCTTTTCGACGATGTGGGTCTGGGGTGAGATCGGGTAGGCAGCGATCACTTCCGGCCGGCACATGCCGATCGTGCGGGCGACCGCCTGCGAGCCTTCGAGCTGCTCAAGCATGGGCGCTGCCTGCCTGGACTGCCTGGACGAACTCCCAGGCTGCGGTCGCCGCCATCGTGTTCGAGTCGCCGAGCTTGCCGGGGAAGCGGTCCCGCAGGGCCTGGGTGACCGCGTCCAGTGAAACCAGGTCGCAGAGTCCGGCGAAGCCACCGAGCAGCACGCTGTTGGGCATCGGCCGGCCGAGGTACTCACGCGCGATCGCGGTGGCCGGCATGGTGCGGACGCGCTCGGGCCGGAAGTCCGCGATGAACTCGCCCATGCCGAGCTCGTCGAAGCCGCGCTCGCTGTTCAGCAGGATGTAGCCGTCTGTGTCGAGGCCGCCGAAGAGGTCGACCTGATGGAGCAGGGTCGGGTCCTGGATGATCACCGCGTCCGGCCGGGAGACCGGCTCGCGGCTGCGGATCTCCTTGTCGTCGATACGACAGAAGGAGACGACCGGGGCGCCGGTGCGCTCGGAGCCGAAGGTCGGAAAGGCCTGGGCGTGCCTGCCTTCGTCGAAGGCAGCGACGGAAAGAAGCTCGGAGGCGGTGACCACCCCCTGTCCGCCTCTGCCGTGAATCCGTACCTGAAACATCTCTCACTCCTTGAAGGAATCGCCGCTATCACCCGATGACCGCAAACTAGCAGGGACCCCTCGACTTTCAAGCCCCAGGCGCGAACCGCACCGCCCGGTCCCGTAGTGCTGCAATTTTCCACGACAGTTTCGTGGTTTATTGCGGCACTCCCGCGTCACACAGGGAGGAGGCTTGGCGATCCGTCAAGTGCTGCACTTTTCCACGACCATTTCGTAGTTTATTGCGGCACTAGCTGGCAGAATCCGCAGTCAAAGCGTGAACTTGTTGGTTGACCAACTTGACCGGGTCTGGAATATGAGCAGCATGGAAGTAACCGTTCAGGGAGCCAAAACTCACTTGTCCCGACTCCTGCGGAAGGTCGAGGCTGGCGAGAGCGTGACCATCCGTCGAGGTAGGGAACCGATCGCAAAATTGATCCGGGCTGATCCCGCTCCAGGCCGCCGTCGGATATGGGGTTCGTTGAAAGGCTCGATCGGCCCGGAGTTCGACGCTCCACTTGAGGACTTCGAACCTTATTCGTGAAGAGTCTCCTGCTCGATACGAATGTCGTTATCTGGCTGCTCACCGGGGACCGGGGAGCGGTCTCAGCAGGGGCACTCGACGCACTGGGTGACGAGCACAACCCGATCTCGGCAAGTGCGGTGAGCACCTGGGAGATTGCGATCAAACGCTCGGTCGGACGGCTCGAGCTGGAGTCCGGCTGGGCCCGCGCTTTGCTCCAGCTCGATTTCGGTCAGATGCCGATCACCGCCGAACACGCCGCGAAGTTCGAGGATCTTCCGTGGCACCACCCTGACCCGTTCGACCGCATGCTGATCGCCCAGGCGATGGCCGAGAATCATTCGCTCGTGAGCGCGGATGCGCGCCTCTCCGACTACGGCGTCGAAGTCATCTGGTAGACGCAAGGATCCGGCGACTCAGGAAATGTAAGCGGCGAGGGCGTTGCCGGCGTGCTGGGCGAACTCGACCAGGGGCTGCGGGATGATTCCGAAGAAGACCGCGGCGGCGGCGCCGACGATGGCGGGCAGGACCAGATACCAGCGGCGGCTCGCTTCGAGGTCCACCCCGGGCTCGCCGGCTGGGACCTGGAGCGAAGCATCGGAGGCCGGTGACATCCAGATCGTCGCGACCACGCGCATGTAGTAGACCAGCGAGATCATGGTGCCGATCGCGATCATCACTCCGAGCCAGGTCCAGTCGGCCTCGACCAGGGCCTGGAAGAGGTAGAGCTTGCCGATGAATCCGGCAGTCGGCGGCAGTCCGGCCAGGGCGAGCATGGCGATGGTCAGCGGCCAGGCGACGATCGGGTTGCTGCGGCCGATGCCGCGCAGCGACTCGATCGAGTCGGAGAAACCCGCCTGGCGCTCGTGGATCACGATCGCGGCGAAGGCGGCCATGTTCATCGCCAGGTAGGCGGCCAGGTAGAAGGTGAGTGCGTCCACCCCCTGCTGGGTCGCGACCACGATGCCGGCCAGCATGTAGCCGGCCTGGGCGACGCCCGAGTAACCCAGCATGCGCTTGAGCGAAGTCTGGGCGATCGCCCCGACGTTGCCGACCAGGATCGAGATCGTCGCCAGCACGGCGAGCATGACGTCCCACTGGTCGGCCATCGGCTCGAGCGCAACCAGGAAGAAGCGGATGAAGACGGCGAAGGCAGCCAGCTTGGTCGCTGCCGACATGAAGGCGGTGACCGGGGTCGGTGCGCCCTGATAGACGTCGGGCGTCCACTGATGGAAGGGCGCGATCGAGATCTTGAAGGCAAGACCGACCGAAATCATGCCGACCCCGACCAGGGTGAGCGAGTCGCTGAGCAGACCGCCCTCGGTCAGGCCGGTGGCGATCTCGGAGAAGCCGGTGGCGGCCGAAGCGCCGTAGACCAGAGCCATGCCGTAGAGCAGAGTGGCCGAACCGACCGAGCCGATGATCAGGTACTTGAGGCCGGATTCGAGTGACCCGCGCTTGCGCAGATTGGTGCCGCAGAGCGCGTAGAGCGGGATCGAGAACAGCTCCAGCGCGATGAAGAAGGTGATCAGGTTGTCGGCCTGGGTCAGCATGACCATGCCGAGGACCGAGCCCATCAGCAGGGCGAGGAAGTCCGGTCTGCCGACCTGGCCCTCGGACGGGTCACCGATCGAGAGCAGGACGGCGCCCGCCGCTGCCGCGACGATCAACAGCGAGAAGACGACCGCAAGCCCGTCCAGCCGTAGCGAGCCGTTGAGCAGTTCGGTGTTGGCATCCCACTGCCAGATCAGCAGGCCGGCCGTGGTCGCCAGAGTCAGCAGTGCGAGTCCTGGCGCGAGGCGCTTGAGCGGTTCGAATACCGCGGCCAGCACGATCAGGACCAGCCCGGTGGTCAGGGCGATCAGCGGCGAGAGCGCGGCGTAATCGATCTCGGGAGCGTTGAAGATCATCGGGCGGCCTCCCGGCTCATCGCGACAGTGCTGTCAACCGAGTCGGAGGTCTGGCTCAGCACGATCTGCGGGGCGAAGGCGAGCACCACGAGGATCGCGACCATCGGCACCACGATCAGCGCGTCGCGCAGCGAGATCTCCCGCGAGTCGCTGCCGTCGGGCAGCGGGTTGTGCATCGTGCGCTGGTACATGCGCAGCGCGTAGAAAGCAGCGAGGGCGACGCCGGAGGAGGCGATGATCGCGATCGCCACGTTGGTATTGAAGACGCCGTTGAGGATGAAGAACTCTCCGATGAAGTTGGCGGATCCGGGGATCGCCAGGGTCGCCATGGTCACGATCAGGAAGATCACCGCGAAGACCGGTGCCTTCTTCGCCAGGCCTCCCATCGGGCCGATCTCCTCCGAGCCGGTGCGCTCGGCGATCAGGGCGATGATCAGGAAGGCCGGGACGACCACCAGGCCGTGGTTGATCATCTGGAACAGGGCGCCGTTGGCACCGGTGTCATCGAGCGCGAAGATTCCGAGCGTGATGAAACCGAGCTGCGCGATCGAGGAGAACCCGAGAATCAGCCGCAGGTCGAGCTTGGTAAAGGCCATGACCGAGCCGTAGATGATCGAAGCGAGCGCGATGACCAGCATCGTCGTCTGGAACAGCTCGGTCGCGTCGGGCATGATCGGCAGGACCACCCGCAGGAAACCGTATGCGCCGACCTTGGAGAGCACCGCGGAGAAGACGGCCAGCGCCGGCAGCGGCGCGGCGCGGTAGGCATCGGGCATCCAGCCGTGAAGCGGGAAGGCCGGCATCTTGACCAGGAATGCGGCGGCGAAAAACCAGAAGATCCAGTTCTGCGAGCCGGAAGGCAGACCCTTGTCCGCGAGCTCGGCCATGTTGAAGGTGAGCTCTCCGCCGTCGGCGGCGATCACTCCGACGGCGACCGCACCGACCAGCATCAGCAGCGAGCCGATCAGGGTGAAGACGATCATCTTGACCGTGGCGGAGCTGGCTGTGACCTCTCCGCGGTCGCTTGCCCCAGATGCCGAACAGGAAGTAGAACGGCACGATCATCAGGTCGAAGAAGAGCACGAAGAGCAGCAGGTCCTGGGCCAGGAAGGCGCCCAGGGTGGCGGTCTGGCCGGCCAACAGCATGAAGTAGAACAGCCCGGCCCGGTCGGTTCCGCGCGACGCGGTGAAAGCAACCGCCGGAACCCAGGCGATCGCGGTCAGCAGCACGAGGAAAACGGAGATGCCGTCAACACCGAGGCTGTAATTGATGCCGAGTCCGGGAATCCAGGTGACGTCGACGACGTACTGGCAGACCGCCGGATGGATCGAAGCCGATCGCGACGATCGCCGCGAGAACCAGAGTGACCACGGTGCCGACGCCGGCGATCCACGGCGCGAAGCGCCGCGGCCCCAGCAGGGCGATCAGGCCGAACAGAATCGGAGTCCAGAGGATCGAGTTCAGCATCAGATGCTCCGGATCAGGAAGTAGAGGAGGATCGCGACGACGCCGCTCAGCATCAGCACCGCGTAGCCGCGCAGCATGCCGGTCTGGAGGTCACGCACCGCGCCGCCGGCCGAGCGCACCAGCGCGATCGTGCCGCCGGTCAGGCCATTGATCACGAACGGCTCGAAGACCCGATCGGCGAAGCGGACCGAGGCCCTTGACCGGACGCACGATCAGGAAGTCGATGACCTCGTCGCCGTACCACTTGTTGACGAACAGGGTGTAGAGCGGGCGGAAGGTCGCTGCGCAGCGTCGCCGGCACCGAGGGGCGGCCGATGTAGAGCCACCAGGTGAAGGCGATGCCGACGATCGAGATCACGCCTCCCTTGGCGAGTCCCTACCAGGCCTCGGAAGTGCTCGGATGCATCGCCGCCAGCGGCGAATCCTCGAAGGTCGGCTCGAGGAAGTGGGTGACGACTTCGATCCACCCCGGGGACCTGGAGCAGCCCGCCGACCAGGGCGAGGAAGCCGAGCACGGCCATGCCGATCTTCATCCCGGGGGCCTGCTCGGCGATGTGGTGCTCCTCACCGGGGTAGCCGACCTCGGTGTCCTCCTGCTCGCCGGTCGCCGGGTTGACCGGCTCGCCGTGCACGACGTGGCCGGTCTCGATCAGGTGCTTCGCCTCTTCACAGGGCGGGCCGGGAAGGATGCGGAAGATGATGCGGAAGGAGTAGATCGCGGTCATGAAGGCACCGACGTAGCCCGCGATCGCGAGGATTTCGTACCAGCCACCGCGGAAGGCGGCGAAGTCGATGATCTCGTCCTTGGAGAACCAGCCCGAAGTCCCGGGGAAGCCCGAGAGCGCCAGGGCGCCGATGATCAGCATCGCCGCGGTGAACGGCATTGCCTTGCCGAAGCCCTTCATCCGGTCGATGTTCTGGTTGTTGGCCATCGCGGCGATGATCGAGCCGGCCGCCATGAAGAGCAGTGCCTTGAAGAAGGCGTGCGTCATCAGGTGGAACATGCCCGCGGAATACGCGCCGATACCGACCGCCATGAACATGTAGCCGATCTGGCTCATCGTCGAGTAGGCGATTATCCGTTTCAGGTCGGTGACCACGATCGCGATCGTTCCGGCCACCAGCAGGGTGACCGTGCCGACGATTGCAGCGACATCGGCCGCTGCGGGGGCGAGTTCGAAAAGCGGGTGGGCGCGGGCGACCAGGTAGACACCGGCAGTGACCATGGTCGCGGCGTGGATCAACGAGGAGACCGGGGTCGGGCCTTCCATCGCGTCGGCAAGCCAGGTGTGGAACGGCATCTGGGCGGACTTGGCGAAGGCGCCGACCAGGAGCAGCAGGCAGATCGCCACGGCGGTCCACTCGTTGGTGGTCGTGAAGACTTCCGGGGCCTTTTCGAAGACCGCCTGATAATCGATCACTCCCAGTTCGCGGAAGATCAGGATCGCGGCCAGGACCAGCCCGATATCGCCGACCACATTGATCACGAAGGCCTTCATGCCGGCCTTGGTCGCGGTCTCGCGGCGGTACCAGTAGGAGATCAGCGCGTAGGAGGCGAAGCCGACGAAGGCCCAGCCGACCACCAGCAGTACGAAGTTGCCGGCCAGGACCAGCAGCAGCATCGAGAAGACGAAGAAGTTGAGGTAGCTGAAGAAGCGGTGGTAGCCCTCGTCGGACTGCATGTAGGAGTAGGAGTAGATGTGGATCAGCGAGGACACGCCGGTGACCACGAGCACCATGTAGGCCGAGAGCGGGTCGACGTAGATGCCGAGGTCGATCTTGAAGTCGCCGACCGCCGCGTACTGCCACAGGCTGTCGGCCACGTGTCGCGACTCTGACGGCTCACCCTGGAGTGAGGCCACCGCGGCGATTCCGCAGGCGAAAGCGGCGACGATCGCGCCGATGCCGATCATGCCTGCGGCGCGGGCGGGCAGGATCCGGAAGGTCGAGCCGATCACGACCGATCCGAGTAGCGGAAAGAGCAGGACGAGCCAGCCCCAGGAAGCAGCGTTCATCCCTGAAGCTCCTTCATCTCGTCGACATCGAGCGCGATCCGGCGCCTGAACATCGCGACCACGAGGCCGAGCCCGACCACGACCTCGGCCGCGGCGACCACCAGGACCATCAGTACGAAGACCTGCCCGTCGCCGTCACCGTGGAGGCGGCTGAAAGAAAGCAGCGCCAGTGCGCCGCCGCTCAACATCAGCTCGAGGCAGAGCAGCACGACCACCGGGTTGCGGCGGATCAGGACGCCGGCGAAACCGATCGAGAAGAGCATCGCGGAAAGGACGAGGTACCACTCGATTGCCATCAGCCGGCCCCTTCGCTGTCGGCCTTCTCACCGGGTTTGCGACCGGCAAGCACGATTGCCGCGACAGCGGCCAGGAGTAACAGCAGCGATGCCAGCTTCGAAGGCGATCAGGAAGTCCTCGAGCATCATCTTGCCGACCGCTTCCGGGGTGCCGAAGCCCGCCGCCACGTCGGTCACGCCTTCGGTCCCCAGTCCGAGCAGGGCCGAGCCCAGGACCGCGATCGAGATCTCGATGAACAGTGCCGCGGCCAGTATCGGGCCGAAGATTCTCAGTTGCGGAGCCGAATCGAACATCGGCTCCTCGATCCCGCCGACGTAGGCGGCGACGAATACATAGATCACCATGACCGCACCGGCGTAGACGACGATCTGGGCGAAAGCGATGAACTGGGCCCGCAGCAGCAGGAAGATCGCGGCCAGAAAGACCAGGTGGACGACCAGCGCCAGCACGGCGTAAAAGGGGTTGCGCAGCAGCACGACAGCGAGTGCCCCGCCGATCGCGCCGATGGCGCCGACAAAGAAGGCGACCTCGACCACTACTCGCCCTCTCCCCTCAGCGGCGTGCGCTCGACCGGCTCGGCCAGCAGCATCTCTTTGGTGAAGATCAGGTCGGACCGGTTGTAATCGGCCATCTCGAAGTCGTGACCCATGGTGATCGCATCGAAGGGGCAGGCCATCTCGCAGTAGCCGCAGAAGATGCAGCGGCTGAGGTTGATCTCGTAGACCGCGGCGTAGCGCTCGCCGGCAGAGACCCGGTTGTCGGGATCGTTCTCGGCCGCGACCACGCGGATGCACTCGGCCGGACACGCGGCAGCGCAGAGCGAGCAGCCGACGCATTTCTCCAGGTGCGAGTCCTCGAAGCGGTGGAGCTTGTGGCGACCGCGGAAGCGCGGGTAGACCGGCGTCTTTTCTTCCGGGTACTGGATCGTGACCGGCTTGTCGAACAGCCTGGCCATGGTCGTGCGCAGGCCACGCAGGGTTTCGCCGAAGGCACGGTACGCACCGCCGGCGCCACCCGGCTCCGGACCGCGGGGGACTACCTTGATCTCTTCGGGGCTGATGCTCATGTGACTACCACCAGGACTGCCGTTACCAGCACGTTGAGGGTTGCGATCGGGAGGAGGATTTTCCAGCCGAAGCTCATCAGCTGGTCGTAGCGGAACCGGGGCAGAGTAGCCCGAATCCAGATGAAGAAGGTGACGATGACCATCATCTTGGCCAGCATCCAGATCGGATCGAGCCAGGAAGGACCGGGGCCCATCCAGCCGCCGAAGAACATGGTCGCGGCGATGCCGGAGATGATCAGGATCTCCATGTACTCGGCGAAGAAGAACGAACCGAAGCGCATGCCGCCGTACTCGGTCGAGTAGCCGGCGACCAGCTCGGCGTCGGCCTCGGGCAGGTCGAACGGGACCCGGTTGGTCTCGGCGAAACCGGCGACCATGAAGATGAGGAAGCCGACGATCTGCGGTACCACGAACCAGATGTCACCCTGGGCCTTGACGATGTCGACCAGCGAGAGCGAGCCGGCCATCATCACCACGCCCAGCAGCGACAGGCCCATCGCGATCTCGTACGAGATCAGCTGGGCGGCCGAGCGCATCGCTCCCAGGAAGGAGTACTTCGAACCGGATGCCCAGCCTCCGAGCAGCAGGCCGTAGAAGCCGATCGCGCCAAAGGCGAAGAAGTACAGAATGCCGACGGGCACGTCGATGCCGTAGAGCCCGACGCCTCCCTGGACGTCGCCGAAGGGCAGGATCGCCAGGGTGATGACCGCGGCGAAGATGCTGATCGCCGGGGCGATCTCGTAGAGGTAGGGCACCGCGCCTTTCGGCCGGAATCCCTGCTTGGAGAGAAGCTTGCCGACGTCGGCCAGCGGCTGGATCAGCCCGTATGGGCCTACCCGGTTGGGTCCGTAACGCTGCTGGAAACGGCCCAGCAGCTTGCGCTCGCCGAGCAGCACGATCGGCACGATGCTGAGCAGCACGATGAAGATGACCAGCGACTTGACGATCATGATCCAGGTCGCGTCGACGAAGCTTGTGTCGGCAAGCAGCGGTGCCACCGGGGTCACTCCTGCCCGTCCGTATCGCCACCGGCGGTGACCAGGTCCAGCGGGACCTCGGGCTTGCCGATCTCAACCCTGGCCGGGGTGCCGTTGGCAAAGACGTTGGCGTTGCCCTGGCCGGTGCCCTCGATCAGGAAGCAGGTCCCTTCGGGCAGGGCGGCACGCAACGCGACCCTGGCGTTTACAACGGTCTCACCGGAGCCGACCGAAACCTCGTCGCCGCGGCTGAGGCCGAGGCGCTCGGCGTCCTTGACCGAAATCTCCAGACGCTGGGCCGGAACCAGGTAGTTGAGTGCCGGGCTGAGGTCGGTGGTCGAGTCCGCCCACAGGTCGCGGTAGGTCCCGAGGATGAAGCCTTGGTGGTCGGCGGGTGAACCGGGTGTCACAGTCTCCGCCGGGACGACGGCTCCGAGTGCGACACCCGATTCCCCCGCTCCCGAAGCGTCTGTCACAGGCTGCCCGTCGGCGGGCGAGGCGGGTGCCGCCGAAGTAGGCGCCGTCCCGCCGGATGAGGTGGTACCCGCCTCGTCCGCCCCCAGCGAGGCCGCGAACGACCTTGCAGCCTCTGTGTCCTGCCAGCGGATTCCTCGTCCGGCAATCGTGGAGTCGTCGATTCCGTCGTAGAAGGGGACGGCGTGCGCGACGGCGGCGAGTGCTTCCGGTCCCGAGTGGATTCCGGTTTCGTGGCCGAGGGCGGCTGAGAGTTCGGCCAGGACCAGCCAGCCGGGACGGATGTCGCCGGGGCGCTGGGCAGACGGGCGCACCCGCTGGAGGCGGCCTTCCGGATGGGTGACCGTGCCGTCCTTTTCGGCGTGGCTTTCGAGCGGGAAGACGACATCGGCGTAATCGACCGTGTCGGTCGCGCTCATCGAGAAGCAGACGACGTGACCGGCTTTGTCGAGGGCGCGGCGCCAGCCGTCGGTGTCGGGGAAGTCGCGCAGCGGGTCTACGCCGAAAAGAATCACCGACTCGATCTCGCCCGACTCGAGCCCGGCGCGGATCGCTTCGACATCGCGGCCGGCGGTGGTCTCGGACAGACCCGGTCCGGCGTCCGGCAGGCAGCCGACTTCGCGCAGGCCGCGCGCATTGCTCACCTCGGGAATCTCGATCAGGCCGGAGTCGTCCTTGCTGCCGAGGTCGAGCGCGCCGGCCATTTCGATCAGGCTCTCGACAGCCTCGGCAGCCGGAGGGACCGCGACCGATTCGCTCGCCCCAGACGATCACTGCGTCTTCGGCCTGCCTCAGCATTCCGGCGACGCCGGTGTCGGAGCCGCTCTTGATATCGGCGGCGAGCTGCTTCAGGAAGGAGGCTGCCTGGCCGGGCGCGTAACGCTCGACTTCGGTCGGCACCGCCGTCGAGCGCGCTCGGCCGGTCGGTGGCGACGGCCAGCGAGGTGCCGTTGCGACGAACCGCCTTGCGGATCCGCAGGTCGAATGCCGGGGAAGAATGGATCGGATCGGTACCGACTACGCAGTACGACGTCGGCGGTGTCGATGTCGACGGTGCGGGCCGAGATGGCCGGGTCCGAGAGTGCCACCAGGGTCCGGCGGCCGACAGTCGGAGGCGCGGCGCGAGTCGATATCGGCCGAGCCGAGTGCATCGCGCAGGATCGACTGGACGATGAAGCCCTCTTCGTTGGAGGCATCGCCGACCAGTGCGGCGACCCTGTTGCCTGAAGCGGCCAGACCACCCGCGGCCAGCTCGATCGCCTCGGACCATTCGGTCGGGAACCGGGACGGAATCCTCGTAAGCGCAGCGGGTTGAGCACCCGGTCCTGCGAGTACATCGCCTGGAATCCGTAGCGACCCTTGTCGCAGAGCCAGCCGTCGTCGACCTCGGGGTTGTCGCGGGCGAGCACGCGCTTGACCTGCTCGTCGCGGATCGTGAAGGAGACGTTGCATTGACTCGGGCAGAGCGTGCAGACCGAGCCGCCCTGCTCGATGTCCCAGGGACGGGCCTGGAAGCGGTAGGTGTATGAAGTCAGCGCACCGACCGGGCAGAGTTCGGTGATGTTGCCCTGGAACGGAGCGATGTAAGGCCGGTCGTCGAAGGTGCCGACGTAGCTGCGGTCGCCGCGCTCGAGCAGCTGGAGCTGGGAGTCCTCGCTGACCTCCTGGCTGAAGCGCACGCAGCGGTAGCAGAGGATGCAGCGCTCGCGGTCGATCCCGATCAGCGGCGAAAGCTGGACCGGCTTCTCGAAATGGCGCTTCTCGTCGACCATGCGGTTGCGGTCCGGGCCCCAGCCCATCGAGATGTCCTGGAGCGGGCACTCGCCGCCCTTGTCGCAGACCGGGCAGTCGAGCGGGTGGTTGACCAGCAGGAACTCGACGACCGCGTTCTGGGCTTCCTTGACCTGGTCGGTCCGGGTGTGGACGACCATGCCGTCGCGGACCGGTGTCGAACAGGCGGTCTGGAGCTTCGGGATGCCTTCGATCTCGACCAGGCACATGCGGCAGGCGCCGACCGGCTGGCCGAGCTTCGGCTCGTAACAGAAGACCGGGATCTCGATGTCGCCGTGCTTGGCCGCGTCGACCAGCATCATGCCCTCGCTGGCCTCGACCTCGCGACCGTCGATGGTCAGCGTGATCGGGGTCTGCTTCTTCTTAGGCATGGGGCAGCTCCTCGGCCGCGGTCTGCGCGGACTCGGGCACCGGGCGACCCTGGAGCCGGCTCGCGCGCAGCACCTTCGTGCCGACGCCTGCCCGGTCCGGGCTCGACTCCGTCCTCCTGGGCCTCGCGGCCGTCGGTGGTCGGCAGGCCGTTGATCGCTGCGGAGGCGATCACCTCTTCGAACTCGTCGCGGAACTTGTTGACCATCGCGCTGACCGGCATCGCCATCGAATCGCCGAGCACACAGAGGCAGTGGCCGATGATGTTCTTCTGGACCGAGGAGATGATGTCGAGGTCCATCGGGGTCGCTTCCCCGCGGACCACGCGCTCGAGCATCTTCACGGTCCAGTTCGTGCCCTCGCGGCAGGGGGTGCACTTTCCGCAGGACTCGTGGTGGTAGAAGCGTGCGGTGCGAAGCGCCATGTGCGGGATCGAGACCGAGTCGTCGGCGACGATGATCGAACCGGAGCCGAGCATCGAACCGGCCTCGGCCATCGATTCGAAGCTGTACGGCAGGTCGAGCTCGGCCGGGGTCAAGACCGGCGACGATGACCCGCCCGGGTAGAAAGCCTTGATCTCGTGACCGTCGAGCGGTCCGCCGGCGAGGTCGTAGATCAGGTCGCGCAGCTTGACCCCGAGTTCGACCTCGTAGTTGCCCGGGTCGCTTGACCCGGCCGGAGATCGAGACGACCTTGGTCCCCGGCGACTGCTCGGTGCCGAACGACTTGAACCAGTCGGCGCCGTTGGCGACGATGTGGCTGACGTTGCTGAGCGTCTCGACGTTGTTGATCAGGGTCGGCCCGCCGTAAAGACCCTGGACCGCCGGGAAGGGCGGCTTCAGACGAGGGTTGCCGCGCTTGCCTTCGAGTGCGTCGAGCAGAGCGGTCTCCTCGCCACAGATGTAGGCGCCGGCGCCACGGTGGACGGTCAGTTCGAGGCTCGTGGCCGGAGCCGCAGGATCTTCCTGCCGAGATAGCCGGCTTCGTAGGCCTCGGCCACCGCCTCGTCGAGGATGTCGGCCTGGCGGTCGTACTCGCCGCGGATGAAGATGAAGGCATGGCTGATCCCGGCCGCGTAGCTGGCGATCACGATGCCCTCGATCAGCTGGTGCGGGTTGCGCTGCATCAGCTCGCGGTCCTTGAAGGCGCCGGGCTCGGATTCGTCGGCGTTGCAGCAGAGGTACTTGGTCTGGTTGCCGTGCGGCAGGAAGGACACCTTCTTGCCCATCGAGAAACCGGCGCCGCCGCGGCCGCGCAGACCGGAGTCCTCGAGCGTGTCGACGATCGAATCGGGCTCGATTTCGTCGTAGGCCATCTCGAGCGTGCGGTAACCACCGTAGGAGCGGTAGCCGTCGATCGTCTGCAAGCTTCGGATCGGTGGCGTGGCGCAGCAGGACCCTTGTCTCGACGAGGCTCACTGGTTCGGTCCTTTACCCGCGGTCACGCGATCGTCGTCGACTCTCTCATCGCCGCCGGGCAGCGGCCTTGCGGCGAGCGCTTTCTCCGGCAGCACCTCCTGCCCATCCCTGAGTCGACCGATCACGGTCTCGGCGTCTTCGGGGGCGAGCGGCCCGAAGTAGCGCTCGTTGACCGAGGCCATCGGGGCGAGGTCGCAGGCGCCGAGGCATTCGAATCCGGAGACCATCACCTTGCCGTCGGCCGACATCGCGCCGCCGTGGCCGGCCTCGCGCGATCCGCGCCGGACGCCTCGCAGAAGGCGTCGAGCAACTCGTCGCCTCCGCGCATCCAGCAGGAGATGTTGGTGCAGACGAGCACCTGATGCCTCGCCGGAAGGCTCGAGCCGGAACAGGTCGTAGAAGCTGGCGACCGATTCGAGGTAGGCCGGAGTCACCTTCATCACCGCGGCTGCCTGGGTGATGCCCTTCCGGCGTACACCAGCCGTACAGGCGCTGGACCGCCCAGAGCGCCGGAATCGAGGCCGACTTGTGGTCGGGGTACTTGGCCATCGAGGCCTCGATCGTCTCGCGCAGTTCATCCGGGCAGTCGACGTCAGCGAGTTCGGGGATCTGCTCCGGCTCGCCCTGGGGCTCGCGGCCGATCGTGTTCGCCTCGTCGACCGGAAGCCCGGGTGAAGTGAAGTCGTCTGTGGGTGAGAAGCGGTCCATGGTCAGCGGTCGATACCTCCGAGGATCGGGTCGAGCATCGCCAGGGTCTGGATCAGGTCGGCGACGTACTCGCCGACCGCCATGTCGCGCAGCGACTGCAGGTTGACGAAAGAAGGTTCGCGGAAATGGACCCGGGCCGGCTTGGCCGAGCCGTCGGCCACGACGAAGCAGCCGAGCTCGCCACGCGGCGACTCGACCGGGTTGTAGACCTCGCCGGGCGCGACGCGGAATCCCTCGGTGACCAGCTTGAAGTGGTGGATCAGCGACTCCATCGAGGTCGAAAGCTCGGCCCTCGGCGGCAGCACGTACTTGCGGTCGTCGGCCAGCCACGGACCTTCGGGCAGGCCGTCGAGGCACTGCTCGATGATCTTCAGCGACTCGCGCATCTCGGTCAGTCGGACGCGGTAGCGGTCGTAGCCGTCACCGACCGTGCCCACCGGCACGTCGAAGTCCAGCTCCGGGTAGACCAGGTAGTCGTCTTCCTTGCGCAGGTCCCAGGCCTCGCCCGAGGCGCGCAGCAACGGCCCGGTGACGCCGAGCTCGAGCAGCCGCTCACGCTCGACGATGCCGACGTTCTTGGTCCTGATCAGGAAGATCTCGTTGCGGTCGAGCAGTGCCTCGTACTGGCCGATGCCGCGGGTGACCGTCTCGATCATCTCGCCGGACTTTGCGTCTCGAAGCCGGCCGGGATGTCCTCGGCGACGCCGCCGATCTGGAAGTAGCGCGTATGCATGCGCTGGCCGGACGACATCTCGAACAGGTCGAGCACCCTGTCGCGGTCGCGGAAACAGTAGAAGTAGACGCTCATCGCGCCGACGTCGAGCGCGGTGGTGCCGAGCCAGACCAGATGCGAGTGGAGCCGGTTCAGCTCCATGTGGAGCACCCGCAGGTACTGGGCGCGACGCGGGATCTCGAGACCGATCAGCTTCTCGACCGCGCCGACGTAGGCCTGCATGTTGAAGAAGTAGGACAGGTAGTCCATCCGCTCGACGAACGGGATGACCTTCCAGTAGCTCATCGACTCGCAGGACTTCTCGATGCCGGTGTGGACGTAGCCGACGATCGGCTTGAGGTCCTTCACCACCTCGCCCTCGAGGTCGACCACCAGCCGCAGCACACCGTGGGTCGCCGGGTGATGCGGACCCATGTTGACCGTCATCATCTCCTGCTCCGGCTCGAGCTCGACTGTCGCGCCGGGAAGCTGCGACTCGATCTCCATCGCCAGCCGGGCCGGGGTCAGCTCCTGGTCGATCAGGCTGTCGCGCGGTCCTGACTTCGCTCCGGGCTGCCATCAGCGCCACCAGCCCGGGTTGGTGACCTCGTCACGGGTGAAGATGACCGGCTCGCCGCCGATCGGGAAGTCGCGGCGCTGGGGGAAGCCTTCGTAGTCCTCGGGCATGAGGATGCGACGTGGGTCGGGGTGGTCTGTCGAAGACGATGCCGAAGAAGTCGTAGACCTCTCGCTCCTGGAACTCGGCGGTGGGGAACAGCTCTACGCAGGAGGCGATGTGGGGCAGGCCTTCGTGGTCGGCGGGCGAAGCGGGGTCCACAGTCTCCGGCGGGACGGCGCCTCCGAGTGCGGACCCCCCATCCCCCGCGCCGCCAGCTTTCGGCGATTCGGTGGCGGCCGCTGCCACCTGGGCGACGCGTTCTTTGGCTTGTTCTGCTTCGGGGTCGCGGTACTTGTCGGCTCCGAAGGCCGGGGGTACGAAGGTATCGGGTCGGGTCTTCGCTTTGCGCCGTTGGCGCCTGACGGCGCCGCTGCCGGGTCGGCGAGCAGGGCTTTGACTCTGAGGCGCTCGTAGCGCTCGCGATTGAGCAGTTCGTAGTGGACCGCGAAGCGGGGTTCGGCCGGCAGGTAGTCGGCACCGTGGACGGAGAGCAGGAAGGTGTACTGCTGGCCTTCGGTGTCACGCAGCCAGGTGAGTACTTCGAGGATGCAGGCCGGGTTGACGATCAGCGCGGCCTGCTCGCGGTCGTAGCTCGTATCGAGCACAGCCCCCGGATGTTCCGCGTTGATCCCGGCGAGGATCAGCTCCAGTCCGGGTGCGTCAGGCACCGAGCACCTCGCGGGCACGGGCGTAGGCCTCGGCCGCCTCTTCCGAGGGCTGCGACGCCGGACCGCTCCGGGCCCACTCCTCAGTCCCATGAGCGTTGTACCTCGTGCGCCAGCCCGGATCGGGGTGGCCGAGGATCTTCTTCTGGAGCTTGTTGAATCCGTAGATCAGCGCCTCCGGCCGCGGCGGGCAGCCCGGCACGTGGATGTCGATCGGCATGAACTTGTCGGCGCCCTGGACCACTGCGTAGTTGGAGAACATGCCGCCGCTGGAGGAGCAGGCGCCCATCGAGATCGCCCACTTCGGCTCGAGCATCTGGTCGTAGATCCGGCGCACGACCGGTGCCATCTTGATCGAGACCCGGCCGGAGATGATCAGCAGGTCGGCCTGGCGCGGCGAAGCGCGGAAGGCTTCGGCGCCGAATCGCGCGATGTCGTAGCGCGGCGAAACGGTCGACATCATCTCGATCGCGCAGCAGGCAAGACCGAAGGTCGCCGGGAAGATCGAGTTTGCGCGCGCGGTGTTGAGCACCTTCTCGAGCGTCGTGGTCATCACTCTTTCCTCGACGTAGGCGTCGAGGTCTGCACCGTCGAGATCACCACGCAGCATGTCGCGCGCCTTGAGCTGCTTGGCGCGCAGCTCTTCGGGTGTCCTGGGCTGCTCAAGCGATGAGTGGACCCGGAGCTTCTGGCGTTCTATCTCCAATCGAGGGCTCCCTTACGCCAGACATATACAAGTGCGACGAGCAGCAGGAAGACGAAGATGATCACTTCGATCAGGACGAAGACCGAGTCGGCAGCGTTAAGGATGGCACCCACCGGGTAGAGGAAGACGACTTCGATGTCGAACAGGATGAACAGCATCGCGACCAGATAGAAGCTGACCCCGAAGCGGAAGGTCTGCGAGACCTCCGAGGGAAGGCCGCATTCGTAGGGATCAGACTGGCGAAGCTGCGAACTCGTACTCGGGTCCTTGACTCTTTTCGGCCCCAGAACAAGGTTCAGGGTTGCGAAAGCGACTCCGACGATGATGCCGAGCGCCGCAAAGACGAGAATTGGCAGGTACTGATGAAGCAAGGTGGACTTTCAGGCACGGTTTATACAGGTACTCTGGCCTACTTTGTATCAAGTTGACACATAGTGATTTTTCGCATATACAAGCCGAACTCCGACCCTTTCGGGCGGGATTGAATGACTCACAGCGCCTACTTGGCACTGGGAGTGGTTGCGATCGCCGTGAACCTGATCGCGGCGATGATCGGCGGCGTGGCCTGGCGACTGAACCGGATCTCGATCCCGTTCTGGTACCTGCTGCGCGGTGCCCAGATACTCACGCTCCTGTTCGTACTGTCCGAAGCCTGGCTCTACTTCGCCGGAAACCGGGCAGCTGACGACCTGCACTACCTCTATGCGGTGCTTCCGGTGATCGCCTCTCTGCTCGCCGAAGCGATGCGCGGTGCTTCGGCCAGCCAGGAACTTGGCAATACCGAGTTCGCCTCGCTCGACGAGGATCAGCAGCAGACCGTCGCGCTCGCGATCGTGCGCCGCGAGACCGGCGTCATGACGGTCGCCTGCCTGGTGGTCGCCTTCCTGGTCTGGAGAGCGATCGAGACAACAGCCGGGATGTTCTGAGGACCGGAACCCTGCCCCGGCTCAGACCAGGCCTGCCCCGGCCGTGGCCTCGCCAATGCTGGACGGGGCCAGGAATCCGAGCCACGGGCAACCTGCTGTACCCGTTCGCGCCGGGGCTCAGGGGAGGTGGACGGTTCCGGTGGCTACGACCGTCACCGCTCCGCTCACCCGGGGGCGGCCATCTTCCATCCTTGCCTCGATCCGGCTCGGGCGGCCCATCTCGACCCCCTGCTCAACCACGATCCAGTCGATATCGAGGCAGTCCTGAAGGAAGGCGACCAGTGGGCCGGCCGCTGATCCGGTTGCCGGGTCTTCGATTCCGGCCAGGTCAGCGCCAAAGCACCGGGCGCGCACGGTCCGCGAGCCGCGTTCGTGGACGTAGGCGTAGAGGTTGAGCGACGGGCTGTCGTCGAGTGCACGCAGGCGGTCGAAGTCCGGCCGGCAGGCGGCCAGTCCGTCGAGGTCCCTGACCGGGGCTAGCAGCGCAGGCAGGCCGGTCGAGGCCATCTGACAGCTGAGGTCCGGATCCATCGCCGAGACGTCCAGGCCGAGGGCCGCTGCGACCAGGGCGGCGTCGTACCCCTCACCAAAGGCGGCGGTCTCCTGATGGACCGAGGCTCGCCAGCCTTCACCGTCGAACTCCGCCTCGACTTCCTGGATGCCGACAACCGTCTCCTGCCGGAACTTGCGTCGCCCCGTTTCCGTGACGCCCGCGCCACTCGAAGACGCTGCGACCGCGACCGCGGTGCCGAGCGACGGGTGCCCCGCAAACGGGATCTCCTCGGTGACCGTCCAGATCCGGTTTCGGTAGTCGGCTCCCTCACCCGCCTCGCCTGTGGTCGGGGGCTGCACGAAGGTCGTTTCGGAGAGCCCGGTCTCACGGGCGAAGGCCAGCATGGTCGCCTCCGAGAGGCCGCCCGCATCGAGCACGACCGCCAGACCGTTCCCGGCCAGCGGGGTATCGGTGAATACGTCGAGCCAGTAGAGGGGTCTCGCCCTGGTGGCGGATTCGGTCCCGTCGCCCACCGCGGAACTCATGGGGCCGCGGGCGAATCGAGCCCGCGGAAGAATCCGCCATGGTGGATCAGCGGCTCACCCGGGTTGGACTCGACCTCGATTACGTCCCCGGTGACGATCACATGATCACCGGCGGCAATCACGTCGTGGAGGGCGCAGACCAGGGCAACCGGGCAGTCGTCGATGACCGGAGCACCCTGGTGCTCCCGCCACTCCGCCGCCGCCCACTTGTTCTCCTGTTCGACCTTGGTCGCGAAGACTTCGGCCAGCGGTTGCTGACCGCGACCGAGAACGTTGATCGCAAACCGGTCGGCCGCCTGGACGGCTCTCAGGGTGCGTGAGCCACGATCGAGACAGGCCAGCATCATCATCGGTTCAAGCGAAAGCGAACAGACCGCAGAAGCGGTCGCACCGGCAGGCCCGTCGGCCCCGAAAGCGGAAATCACAGTGACCCCGGTCGGGAGCATTGCGACCGCCTGGCGAAACTCTTGTCGATCGGGAACAGCCATTCTCCGCCGCAGACAATATGATGCCCTTCCAGTGCGTGCCGTTCTGCTTACAACCCTGGCCCTGACCGCCGCTTTCGGGCTCTCTGCCTGCGGCTTCGGCGAAGAAGGAATCTCGCTCTCCGAAAGCGATCCGAACTACGGTGGAGCCCAGTTGTTCTCCGCCAACTGCGCCGGCTGTCACACGCTTACGCCCCGCAGGGGCCGAAGGGACGGGCAACCGCAGCAGCCGCACCCAGGGACCGAACCTGGACCAGCGCACCGAAACCTTCGAGTCCTCGCTCTTTGCGATTCAGAACGGCGGGTACTCCGGCGCGATCATGCCTCAGAACATCGTCGTCGGTGATGACGCCGAAGAGCTCGCCCGCTTCGTCGCCAGGTACTCCGGCAGCGACGCCGGCGAGTAAACGGCCCGGCGCCGTGCTGGACCTCAAGCTCATCCGCTCCGACCCCGGGCGGATCAAAGCCGCGCTCGCCCGGCGCGGTGCCGATGGTCAGGTCGACGAGCTGCTCGATCTTGACGAGCGCCGCCGCGAGTTGCTGCCAGAGATCGAAGGCGCCCGCAGCCGGCGAAAGGTCGCCTCGGAGCAGATCGGTGCCGCGAAGAAGGCCGGAGAGGACGCCGAGCAGGCGATTGCGGAGGTCCGCGAACTCAAGGCCGGCCTGGAGAGAATGGAGTCCGAGCTGGCCGAGGTGGAAGCCGCCCGCGACCTGATCGCGGCCACGCTTCCCAACCTTCCCGACCCGGCCAGCCCGGACGGTTTCACCGACGAAGACGCAGTGATGCTGCGCGAAGTCGGCGATCGCCCGGAGTTCGGCTTCGAGGCGAAGGATCACCTCGAGCTGGCCGAAGCCAGTGGAATGATCGATATGGAGGCGGGAGCGAATACCTCCGGGTCTCGCTTCGCTTTCCTCAAGGGCGACCTGGTGATGCTGGAGTTCGCCCTGGTCCGCTGGGCGATGTCGCTGCTGCGCGAAGAAGGACATGAGCCGGTGATCCCGCCGGTGCTGGTCCGCGAAGAGGCGCTTTTCGGAACCGGAATGCTGCCGGGCGATCGAGACCAGATCTACGAACTGCCCAAAGACGAGCTGTTTCTGGCCGGGACCTCGGAGGTACCGATCGCCTCGATCCACGCCGATTCGATCTTCGACGCCGGCGAGCTTCCGGTCCGCTACGCCGGCTTCTCAACCTGCTTCCGGCGGGAAGCCGGGGCGGCCGGACGCGATACTCGCGGCATTTTCCGGGTCCATCAGTTCGACAAGGTGGAGATGTTCTCGTTCGTCGAGCCCGACCAGGCCTCCGCCGAACACGAACGCATCCTGGCGATCGAAGAGCGCATCCTCGGAGACCTCGGGCTGCCCTACCGGGTGGTCGACGTCGCGGTCGGCGACCTGGGTGGATCAGCGGCACGCAAATTCGACTGCGAAGCATGGATCCCGAGCCAGGGCCGATACCGCGAACTGACCTCCTGCTCGAACACAACCGCCTTCCAGGCGCGGCGGCTCGGCCTCCGGTTCCGTCCGGCACCCGAGGCGGCTCCGGAGTTCGTCAACACCCTCAACGGAACCGCCGTCGCGGTCGGCCGAACCCTGATCGCCCTGCTCGAAAACCACCAGCGCGAGGACGGGTCGGTCGAGATCCCGGAAGTTCTGCGACAGCACGGCGCGCCTGCAACAATTTCCTGACCTCGGTCAACGTTCGGTCAGAATTCGGTTTCTCTGGCAGACTCATCGTTTATGGGTCCCGTCCGAATAGTCCTCTGTGACGATCACGCGATTGTGCGTGAAGCTCTCGTTCGAAGGATCGAGGCAGAGTCCGGCTTCGAAATCGTCGGCGAGGCGCCAACCGGAGTGGCCGCGCGCGAGCTGGTCGAAACGCTCCGGCCGGATGTGCTCGTGATCGATGTCGAGCTACCCGGCCCCGACGGAATCGCCATTCTTGCCGGCCTGACGAGAGAGCATCCCGACCTTCGCGCGCTGGTACTGAGCGCCCATGAGGAGCCCGAGCTGGTGGCATATGCACGGGATTCCGGAGCCGCCGGGTTCATCGGGAAATCCAGCGTGACCACGACGATCGTTCCGGCGATCCATGCCGTGAGCGAGGGCCAGGACTGGTTCCCGGCAGGAACCGACAGCAAGCAGGACCTCGGCGACGAGCTGCGGCGCCTGCGTTCACTGAGTCCGCGTGAACGGCAGATTCTTGACCTGTTTGCAACCGGGATGAGGGCCCAGGGGGTATCCGAGGTGATCGGGATCAAACAGGCGACGGTCTATACGCATGTGCGCAACGCAGTCCACAAGCTGAACGTGGACAGTCGAACCCAGGCGGTCGCGGTCGCGATTCGCTACCGCTACCTGACGAACATCCCCGAGGAAGATGCCGCGGCCTGAGCCGCGCCCGCCCGCCTCAGCTCTTCTCGAAATCGAGCGCGCAGCCGTTGATGCAGTAGCGCTGGCCGCCGGAGCCGGGACCGTCGGGAAAGACATGTCCCAGGTGCGCCTCACAGGCCCGACACCTGACCTCGGTCCTGACCATGCCATGGCTGCGATCCTCGATCAGTTCCACGTGGGCGAGATTGGCGGGTTCGGTGAAGCTCGGCCAGCCGGTGCCGGAATCAAACTTCGCGTCTGACTTGAAAAGTTCCGCCCCGCAACAGACGCATTTGTAGGAACCCTCATCGTGGTTGGCAAGATGTGGCCCGGTAAATGGCGGTTCGGTTGCTCCTCTACGCGTAACTGCGTATGCTGTTCGGGGTAGATTCTTCTTCCACTCTAAATCTGACTTGGTGATATCAGATGCTGGCTTTTCCATTTGGGGCTGCCCTTGGTCGTTTGCGTATTCGTCCAATCGTAGCTGGAGCGCTTTTCCTGCCTTGCCTGTTGGCTCTGCTTCTTCTGTCTGCGGTCATGGTGCCTGGTTCAGCCGACGCCTATGCCAAGAGCCTGATCGCGCCGGAGAAGTCGTGTTCGGACCGGTCCGTCTTCAAGCAGCCCAACCGCGCAGTCAAGGCGATGTTATGCATGACGAACTACGCGCGCAGCTCCAGGAAGATGGGCAAGTACCGCCAGCGAAGAGACCTCGAACGGTCCGCCGGTCGCAAGGCATCTGACATCCTCCGCTGCAACAGCTTTTCCCACACCGCCTGCGGGCGGCCCTTCTCGTTCTGGATCGAACGCTCCTACGCCAGTCGCCAGTGCTGGTGGGCCGGAGAAAACCTCGCCTGGGGCACCGGTTCACTTGGCAGCGTGCGGGGAATATTCAAGGCCTGGATGCGCTCGCCCAGCCACCGCGCCGCGATCCTCAGCAAGGACTACACGGACGTCGGCATCGCGCTGAGGACCGGGAAGCTCAAGGGTTTCAAGGGCGCCGCGGTATGGGTTCAGCACTTCGGCCGGCTCTGCTGAGCCGAGCCCACCCGAATCACGGTCTTCCACCCGAATCAGGGTCTTCCACCCGAATCAGGGTCTTCCACCCGAATCACGGTCTTCTGAGCGCGACCGGCGGATGCCGGCTCACGGCCCCAGAGCGTAGGTTTACGATGCTGGCGAACCGACCCGAGGAGACTAAGCATGGCCGACGACCCCGAACTTGAAGTTCTGCTCGGTACCGAGCGAACCTTTCCGCCCCCGCCGGGCTTCGCCGAAGCGGCAGAGTGGCGGGACCCCGAGGTTTACGAGCGGGCCTCTGCCGATCCGGAGTCCTGGTGGGCCGAGTGGGCCGGTGAGCTTGACTGGATCGAGCCTTGGCATACGGTCCTCGACTGGAGCGACCCGCCCCACGCCAAGTGGTTCGAAGGCGGCAAGCTGAACGTCAGCGCCAACTGCCTCGATCGGCATGTTGTGGCCGGCAACGGGGACCGCATCGCTTTCCACTGGGAAGCCGAGGATGCCGACGGGGCCGGAGAAGAAGGACGCGAGGCGATCACCTACGAATGGCTGCTTGACCAGACCCAGCGCTTCGCCAATGTGCTCAAGGGGCTCGGTGTCGGCAAGGGCGACGTGGTTGGAATATTTATGCCGATGGTCCCCGAGACCGTCGCGGCGATGCTGGCCTGCGCCCGGATCGGTGCTGTGCACAACGTGGTCTTCGGCGGTTTTTCGGCGGAGTCGCTGCGCGAGCGCATGGAGGTCTCCGACGCCAAGGCACTGGTGACCGCCGACGCCACGCTGAGACGAGGCGCGCCGATGCCGATGAAGGAAAAGGTCGACGGGATTCTCGACGGCCTGCCGGGGCTGCAGCACGTGGTCGTGGTCAACCGCTGCGACACCGGCTGCGCGATGGAGCCGGGCCGCGACGTCGACTGGCACGAAGCGATCGCAGCGGCCGATCCGGTCTGCGAGCCAGAGCCGATGGACGCCGAGGACCCGCTGTTCATCCTGTACACCTCCGGCTCCACCGCCAAGCCAAAGGGCATCGTGCATACGACCGGGGGCTACCTGACCCAGGTTGCGGCGTCCCACCGGATGGTCTTCGACCTGAAGCAGGACGACGTGTACTGGTGCGCAGCCGACATCGGCTGGATCACCGGCCATTCCTACATCGTCTACGGCCCGCTCGCCAACGGTGCCACCTCGGTCATGTACGAGGGGGCTCCTGATTACCCCCAGCGTGACCGCTGGTGGGAAATCGTCGAGCGCTACGGGGTGAGCATCCTCTACACCGCGCCGACCGTGATCCGCTCGTTCATGAAATGGGGCGAAGACCTGCTGGCCGGCCACGACCTCTCCAGCCTGCGGCTGCTCGGCTCGGTCGGAGAGCCGATCAACCCCCGTGCCTGGCTCTGGTACCACGAGAACGTCGGCGGCGGCAGGTGTCCGATCGTCGACACCTGGTGGCAGACCGAAACCGGCGCGATAATGATCAGCCCCCTGCCCGGGATCACGACGACCAAGCCGGGCTCGGCCACAGTGCCACTACCCGGGATCGAAGCAGCGATCTACGACGCCGAGGGCTCGCCAGTCGAAGAGGGCGGCGGGACTCTGGTGCTGACCACTCCGTGGCCGGCGATGGCCCGGACGCTCTACGGCGAGCCGGAGCGCTACGTCGAGACCTACTGGCAGCGCTACGGCGCCGACACCTACCTGGTCGGTGACGCGGCCAAGCGGGACGAGGACGGGTTCTTCTGGATCGTCGGCCGGATCGATGACGTGATCAACGTCTCCGGCCACCGGCTCTCGACAATGGAAGTCGAGTCCTCCCTGGTCTCCCACGATGGCGTCGCCGAGGCTGCGGTCATCGGAGTGCCCGACGAGGCGACCGGCCAGGCGATCGTCGCCTTCGTCACCCCTCAGGACGGGGTCGAACCGGGCGACGGGTTCACCGCCGACCTGCGCGAGCACGTCGCCGAGAAGATCGGCAAGCTGGCACGGCCGAAGAGCGTCTACTACACGGATGACCTGCCGAAGACGCGATCCGGCAAGATCATGCGGCGCCTGCTGCGAGACATCGCCGACGGCAAGGACCTCGGAGATGTGAGCACCCTGCGCGATCCTTCCGTGGTCGAGTCACTCACCGCCCAGGTGGAGGCCTCCCGCAAGGGCTGACGAAGCGGAGCCGGCGGCCGGGGCCGGCTTCGGCCCGCCCAGAGGTCAGCCCGGCCCAACGCCAGCCGGGCCCAACCGCAGCCCGGCCCAACCGCAGCCCGGCCCAACCGCAGCCCGATCCAACGCCAGCCGGCCCAACCGCAGCCCGGCCCAAGGTGTACACGGTTGATGGGTCTATAGCCCACTTAACGTGTACACCTCGGCGCCTGGGTGCTGGCGACTGGCCGACACCAGGACAAGGAGGCATTCGGCCGGGACGAGGAGGCATTCGGCCGGGGCGACGGGGCCATTGCCCCGGCGACAGGGGTGGTCAGCCGCCGAGGAGGCGGCGGATCATCACCGCCAGGTGGAGGGCCAGGGCCGAGTCGCCGTCCTTGAGGTCGACATCGAGCAGGTCCTCGATCCGGGCCAGCCGGTGGTAAAGGGACTGGCGCTCGATACCCAGCTCGGCCGCCGCTTCAGTCTTGCGGCCCCCGCAGTGGAGGTAGACCTCGAGCGTCTCGAGCAGGTCCCGGCCGCGCTCACCGCCGAGTTCCAGCAGCGGGCCGAGCCGCTCACGACTGAACTCGGTCAGCTCCGGTGTGCCCCGAATCGAGAGCAGCAGCTGACCAATCTCGGTCCGGCCCGCGTCATGCCATGCCCTAAGGGGTCCGGCGGCGCCGGCTTCGGCCGCCAGCCTCGCTCGAACCAGCGCATCCGGCATCGCGGACCAGACTGGCGCCGCGGCGCCGATTGCCAGCGCGACCCCGTCCGGGTCGATTCCGTGCCGCTTCAGGGCAGAGGCGAAGCGGCCGGCGAGGCGCTGCCGCGAGGCGAGGTCGTCGGGCTCGGAGCCTTTGGAACCGCGATCGAGAATGCCCAGCATGCAGTTGCCCCGCGAGCCGACCAGAGCCGGTCGGTCGGGCTCCGAAAGCGCGGCCTTGACCGGAGCGATCAGCGGCGCCCACGCCTCCTCGAAGGAGGTTCCGTCGCCCAGCGCGTCGGCGCGCCATACCGCTGCGATTGGCATCAGTTCTCCGTGTCGACGGGGGAAGCCGAGGGTCGAAGCCCGTCTGGCGGCGGTCAGGGGATCCATCAGCCCGGCGGCCAGTTCGAACAGCAGGTTGCCGCGCGAACGTGCCCGCAACTCGTCCTCCTCCCCGCCGCGCATCAGGCCGAGTCCGACCGCAACTGCCGCCCGCTCCATGGCTATCGGGGTGAAACGGTCCAGCTCGCTTTCGGTCTGAAGGGCGATCACCCGTCCCCAGGTCCTGCCCCGGATCGTGACCGGCATAGCCAGCGCCCCGGCAGCCTCGGATGCCTCCCGGCCGGACCACTTCAGGCTCGACCAGGTGTCGACCACTGCGGCCTCGGACCGGGTCGAGGAACTGTAGGCGACCAGCTCGCCACGGGCGTCCTCCAGCACGACCGGATTTGAGATCTCCCGCGAGACTTCGCCGAGCACAGCCTCGGCACCGGCACCTTCGAGCACCAGCCCGTCAAGGCTGCGGTGGAGTTCTTCGCCGCGCCGGGCGAGAGCGTAGCCGCTGTTCAGCAGGCTGCCGTTGACCGCCTGGGAGACCTCGACGAAGCGAACGCCGCGCTTCAGCGCGACCAGCGGCAGACCGCGTTTTTCCGCTTCCTGGACAAGCGCCGTCGGCAGCTGGCGATGCCAGGTGATCCCCAGCTCGACCGCCACACCGACCGCGCCCTCGGCGACCAGATCGCGCACGAGGCGACGCTGGGCGGCGGCATCGGAGCCGACCGACACGCCGGTGGTGAGGATCATTTCGCCACCGCGAAGCAGGTTCGCGACGTCCGGCACGTCCAGGCTGTGGACCCAGCGTACCTCCGCTCCGATCCCCTCCCGGCCAGCCACTATTTCCGGCAGCGCAGCCTGAATCTCCGGCAGCTCTACGAACTCGGCGACGGTCAGTGCCGGGCCGGGCATGGTCGGCGCTCAGCCGCTCCGCTTTTTGCGCTTGCGCCGCTCGATCTGCGGGGCATCATCGGGCTCGGGTGCGGTCATCGGCTCGGTCCCGTCCTCGACCGGCTCGCCGTAGCCTTCCAGGACCGCATCTCCGTCGGGGCCATCTCCATCCGGCTCGGGATCTCTGCCGCCGCCGGTGAAGAGGCCACCACCCTTGGGAGGCGGCATCGCCTCGCCCGAAGCCCAGGCAGGTGGTCGGCCCCCGGGTACCCATCCGGCAAAGAGCAGGCCGAGGTATATGAACCAGACCAGGGTGAAAAGAGTGAAGAAGACGAAGACTGCGCCGAGCGCCAGGCCCAGAGATCCCCAGAAACGAGTGAGCAGTCCGGTCCGCATTGCCCAGAGTGAGCAGTAGACGACCGAGATCGTGAACCCGAGCAGTCCGGCCAGCCCAAGCCCGGTTTCGGGGCCGGCACCGGGAGCGGCACTCCTCGCGTCGCGGGCCGCGTCGTCGCGGCATTCCTCGGTCAGCTCGGCATCGGTCAGCTGGGCGACGTCGGATTCGGGGTCGGCGGCGGCTTCGTCCTGCTTCTCGCCGACACAGGCTTCAATCTGGGAGGCGGGTACGTTCTTGAACTCCGAGGCTGCGTCCAGCACGGAGGTTGCGCTGAGCAGGCTGCCCAGGCCGAGGAAGATCGGAGCGATGATGATCACGCCGATCAGGCCACGCCGCACCTGGGGTGCTCGTGCCGAGGCCGCTTTGAAGAGGTAGACCAGCGGTATCACCAGCAGCGACCAGCCGATTGCCTGCACGATGCTGGCGATGATCAGCGTGTTGCGGTCGGCATCCACCTCGAGCAGCCGTTCGGCCATGCCGGCCGTGGTCCGCACACCTGAAGCCGATGCACCGAAGGAAGCGAGGATCAGCGCGACACCGGCCACCGACGCGATGCCGGCGATCATCGCCCAGCGGCGCTCGCGTTCGAGGAACTGTTCTTTGGGGATCATCAGGAGAAAGGCAACCCTACCGGCTGCGCGGCGGGGCTTCGTCCGGGTCTTCGTCCCTGACCGGGTAGTACTCGTAGTCGTTCGGCTCGATGATCTTCGAGACCCGCTCGCCGACGGCGAGGATCAGGTCGAGCAGCGGCGAGGCAGCGGATATCGCTGTCTCGAAGCGGCCGCGGGTGGTGGGGTCGTCTGGCTCCATCTCGCAGGTACGCTACAGCGACGATGCGTTCAAACCTTCCGACAGTGCCGCTCGAGGCCGCCCTCTCCCCGGAGTATCCGCCCTGTCCCGGCTGTGGCGAGCCGATCTTCAACTGGGTACTGATGCCGGTCGAGAGTGGGCTCTCCCACCGCTGCGAGGGCTGTGGGCTCGGCATCCTGAGCCTTGGAGGGAGCACGGCCGACGCGCTGGCCGACTTCGACCGCGGCACCCTGGACGATGGCTCGGTCACCCACGACAACCGGGTCTCACTGCAGGCGTCATTCACCGGAGGCGCATGGAGCGGGCTCGGCACCGACCGCGCCTACAGCTACACCCCCGAGGCCGTAAAGAGGCTGGTCGCGAACCGGGACCAGATCGTGAAGCGCTCCCGCTGGCTCCCCGGCCGCAGCATGCTGAGCATGTGGCAGAGCGGGATCAACATGTTCACCTTCGGCCACAACCTGGCTCTCGGACGTTTCGGCCGCGCCCTGGCCACAAAGGCAAAGAAGCCGTGGCAGCGTCGGCTCGACGGCTTCATCACGGTCGTGGTCGCCCTTCCAGTCCTGTTGTTCGCGGTACCGCTCGAATTGCTCGGAGCCCTGTTCCGCCATGGCGGCTTCTACCGGGTGACCCTGGAAGTCCTCTGAGCCGGACCCTGCAGCGCTGCGGCTGACTCAGCTGAGCAGTTCGGCGATCGCGAGCGGCCCGTCCTGCGAGGCGACCGCGCGCACGGCTCCCGGAATCCGGGGCACAAGAGCGTCGGCGGCGCGAATCAGCAGGTCGGGGGTGGAAGGCGTGGTGGCCACCGTCACCGGTGCTTCGATCCCGGCAACCCTGACCGGGTCGAGAGGCCAGGCGGGGACCGCCGGCAATTCGACCAGCAGGGCGTGGGCAGCTCCCGGACCGGCCTCTGTGTCCGCCTGCAACCGTCCCGGGCCTTCGCCGGGTTCGGCTTGATCGGCTCCGCCTGCTCCCGGGACAAGTCGCTCGGCTCCGGCCCCGAGCGTCTTGAGGCCACCATCCAGAAAGAGCTGCCAGACCGCGGCTTCACCACCCTCTTCGGCCGCCTCGCGGATCGCGGCAACGTCACGGGACATGCCTTCAGTCGCATCGGTAAGTGTGTCGAGCAGAGGCGGCTCGATCAGGAGCGCGCTCTCGATCAGATCAGGCTCGGCCAGGGCCAGCTCGATCGCCACCACTGCGCCGAAACCGACGCCGGCCACCTGCGCCCGCCCGACTCCGTGCTCCCTGAGCACACCGGCCGCCTCGATTGACTGCTCGGCGATTGAGGTCTTGCGGTATTCCCCGACCGGGAACGAGCGTCCCCAGCCGAGCCGGTCGTAGATGATGACCCGACGTGACCCGGAAAGCGCGGAAGCGACCGGCGCAAGCCACTCGGACGAGGCCCCGGTCGGGTGGATCAGGAGCAGGTCGGGACCGTCGCCGGTCGTCGATGAATGGAGGTCGCTCAAAGCGACCCGCCCAATCCGACCGTAAGAACCGGCGCGACGACCTTCAGCGCAGGCCCTGACGGGCCTCGCGCACCAGGGTCACGGCCTCCGGGAAGACGATCCTGATCGCGTCGCGGACCTGAATCGCCTGCTCGTCGGTGCCGCCGGTCAGCTCGAGCCGGCTGATCGAGGCGACGGTCATATCGACCGCGAGCTTGATCGCGTTGTCGGCCCAGGCCACCTGCTGCGACGACTGCATCTGCTCGGCCATCTCCTGCATCCGGGCACGAAGCTCGTCGGGGTCTCCGAACATGTCAAAGGGTGAACCTTCCATGACTGAAATGTAGCTGTTTCTTCCGGTCCGTCGAAGAACAGGTGAGCGGGTAACTCCTAGCGTGGGGCCATGGGCGAAACAGGACAAAGGGGCCAGCGCGGCTCGGCCACGGTCGAGCAGACCGGCCTGGTCCTGCTGCTGGCCGCGGCTTTCGCACTGATGATCGGGTTCGGCTTGCTCTCCGGTGGCAACGCACCCGGCCGCGGACTCGGTGAGCGCATCGCGAACCGGATCGCCTGCGGTCCCCGGGGAACGGAGGCCTGCCGTCACCATCCCGCGGTCGAGGCATACGGCTGGCCGCTGGCCCGGGCTCTGCGTGCGCTTGCGCCGCCACCCCTGGCCCGGCCGGGGCCGGACGGCACGGTGCTGGTGCCGGTCGACTTCCGCTACTGCCGCAACCCCGGCTGCGCAATCCCGCAAGCCGGCCCCCGGGGACTCAGGCTGACCGTCTCCAACCGCCGGACCACCGCCTTCACCGAGATCGCCGACCATCGCCGGATCGACGGCACGGCTGATCTGACCTGGTGGCTCTACCGGCCCGGCCTCGGCTGGGAAGCGGTCCGGCGACGAGTCGGGCCGGCAGAGATCGCCGCAGCCTCCGGTACCCGGGTCCTGATCGAAGACACACCGATGCTGGTCCCTCTGGAAACCCTCGACGGGCGCAATCACTACCGCTTCCCGCCCAACGAACGGCCTCCGTGGCAGTGGCAGATCGACTCGAATTTCAACGGCCGAATGCGCTGACAAAACCCACTCTGAGCAACGGCTTCACCCGGGAGCCGGGCTACCAGAGCGCGTCGTGCTCTTCCATCACACCGCTGCCCTCGGCCAGGGAGACCCCGCCGATTTCTCCGGTGAAGGTGCCGAAACGGTGGACGTAGTCGGAACGGACCAGGCCGAGGTCGTCGTGGCGCCGGCGTTCCGCTCCGGTGTAGTGGAAGTCGAGCTGCTCGCCACCGAGCGAGCGCAGTCCGTCGAGTCCGAGGAAGACGACCGGCTCGACTTCGGCCGGACGGCCGTCGATCCAGACCGAACGCTCACTTCCGGTGACCGGGTCGTTGATGCCGGCGGTCAGATTCCAGGCGACGTCGTGGCCGTCGGTGCTCCTGCCGACCCCGGCAGACCAGCTCCAGGTCGTGTGGCGCGCCTGGTAGCCGGCCGAGTGGTCGTCCACCCCGCGGCCGTCGACCTGCCAGCTTCGGCCGTCGACCGCGATCGAGCCCGTCACCGGCACGCCTGCCCGCTTGCGGGTCCAGCCCCAGCCACGACCGCTCGGGCAAATCGTCTCGACCGGCTCGGCACGCACCCGAGCCGCAGCGAAGCCGAGGCCGGTCCGGAGCGGAGTTCGAGCGTCGTCTGGCCATCGGGTCCGTCCTCGATCACGACCTCGCTCTGCCCCGGTCGAAGCACGGTGTGGCCGGTCTGGAGTCGCCTGCTCACGGTCCCAGATCGACCAGAAACTGCTGTCGAAAGGCCCGATCCGGGCGACCGCGGCGCAGAGCATGACCTCGTCTCCGTAATAGCCGATGTAGCGCCAGTTCTTGCGCAGCGAAGCGCGGCTGACCAGCGGCATCGGCCCGGGCGGCAGGGGCAGATTCGGCCGGCCGGGACCCGGCCCGCGCCACGGCATGCCGGCGTGGCCGTCCACTTCGGCTCTCAGTGAGGGGATCAATCCGGTCACGTCCGGCTAGACTACCCCGCTGTGTCTGAGACCGCGAAGCCAAAACAAGCCGAACTGACCGCCACCTACGATCCCGCCGACGATGCGATGTGCTCGCGGGCGAGGGAGCGATTCACAGCCGACCGCAACCGGAGGCTGCCGCGCAAGAAGAACCGCCACGCGACCCTGCCCAACTTCATCATCATCGGCGGCCTCAAATGCGGCACCACATCGATTCACCACTACCTCGGCCTGCACCCCGACGTGCACATGTCGAAGCCGAAAGAGCTCAACTTCTTCGCCGCCGAGCAGAACTGGGACCTCGGCCTCGACTGGTACAAGGGCCGCTTCGACAGCCGGGTGAAGATCAACGGCGAGTCCTCGCCCCACTACACCAACCGACCTCGCTTCAACGGCGTTGCCGAGCGCATCCACGAGTACTGCCCGGACGCGCGGCTGCTCTACATGGTGCGCGATCCGATCAAGCGCATCCTCTCCCACTGGGTCCACGCCACCGGCGCCGGCTACGAAACCCGCGAATTCGTGCCGACGCTCGAGCTTCCGGACACCTCGTACATCCAGCGCTCGATGTACTGGATGCAGCTGGAGCCCTACCTCCAGCTCTTCGATCGCGAGCAGATCGAGGTCATCACCCAGGAGGAACTCGGCAACGAGCAGGAAGCCACGATGCGCAAGGCCTTCTCCTTCCTCGGCGTGGACGAGAACTTCACCTCCGAGCAGTTCGACCGCGAGTGGGAAAAGTCCAGCGCCAAGCAGGACGACAAGTACCAGTTCATGGAGAAGCTGATCAAGCTGCCCGGCTTCCGCTCGCTGGACCGGAACTTCGACCGGCTGCCGGAATCAATGCGCTGGATGGTCGAAAAGGCAGTCCACAGCCCTGACAAGCCGCCGGCGCCGAAGCCCGACATCCCGGATGACCTGATGACGACGCTGAAGGACCGCTTCCGCGACGACGTGGCCGGGCTGGAGAAGTTCGCCGGGCGCAGCTTCGAAAACTGGCACGACTACAGCTGACCCTGCCGGGCGGCGCTCTCAACCCGCTCCGCCCGGGCCGTAAGCTGAAGCAATGAGGCTGAGGCAATGAGACGTCTGCTTCCGGAAGCGGGAGAAGTCACGGTCGATCAGCTGCTGGATGGCTACCGGCCCTTCGACTCCCCGCCTGAGGACCGGCCGTTCGTAGCGGCCAACATGATCACCACGCTCGACGGTCGGGCCAGCTTGAGCGGCCGCTCGAAGGACCTCGGCAGCGAGGTCGACTCCGAGTTCCTGGTGAAGCTCCGACGCCGCTTCGACGCGGTGATGATCGGCTCGGGAACGATGCGGGCCGAGCGCTACGGACGGATCGTGCGAGATCCGGAGGCAAGGGCGGCGCGCGAGCGAATCGGGCTGTCTCACGATCCGCTGGCTGTGATCGTCTCGGGAAGCCTCGACCTGCCCTGGGACGCGCCGCTTTTCACCGAAGGGGCCGGCCGGGTGCTGATCTTCACCGACAGCGAGGAGAGCCCGCCGGAGACCGAGACCGAAACCGGTCTTGTGCGCAGCTCCGGGCCGGTCGAAGTCGAAGCTGTGCTCAGAAATCTGCGACAGGAGCAGGGGATCAACGCCGTGCTCTGCGAAGGCGGACCCCACCTGCTCGGGCAGCTGGAGGCGGCGAAGGCGGTCGACGACCTCTTCCTGACGATCTGGCCCCAGCTGGTCGGCGGCGAGCCCTCCCCGCGCATCCTCGAGGGTGCACCTGGTCGAACCGGGTCGCAAGCGCCTGGAGGAACTGCTGGAGCATGAAGGCGAGCTGTTCGCCCGCTACAGCCCACGACGATAGCCTGCGCCAATGGACTTCGAACCCGGTGCCGAGATTCTGGAGCTTCGTGACCGCGTAAAGGCGTTCATGGACGAACACATCCTTCCCCGTGAGGCAGAGCTTCACGCGGCCCTCGACGAAGAAGTCGGGCCAGGGGTGCCTTACCCGGCCGAGCTGGTCGAGATCCGCCGGATCGCGCGCGAGCAGGGCCTCTGGAACCTGTTCATGCCGGACGACGAACACGGCGCCGGTCTGAACAACTGGCAGTACGCGATCGTATGCGAGGAGATGGGCCGCAGCCCGGCAGTCGCGCCGATGGCCTTCAACAGCGCCGCGCCCGACACCGGCAACATGGAGATCCTCGCCGAGCACGGCAGCGACGAGCAGAAGGCACGCTGGCTCAACCCGCTGCTCGAAGGCCAGATACGCAGCTGCTTTTCGATGACCGAGCCCGAGACCTCCGGTTCCGACCCGACCAACCTGGCCGCGACAGCAGAACTCGACGGTGACGAATGGGTGATCAACGGACTCAAGTGGTACTCGTCAGGCGCCAACGGAGCCGACCTTTCGATCGCGATGGTGATCACCGAGCCCGAAGGCAACCCCTACGCGCGCGCCTCGATGATCTGTGTTCCGGCCGATGCCCCCGGCTTCGTGCCGGTGCGGCCGATCTCGGTCATGGGACACTCGGCCGGTCCGGGGCACTGGGAGGTGCGCTTCGACAACTGCCGGGTACCCCAGGCCAACCTGCTCGGACACCGCGGCGCCGGCTTCCTGATCGCTCAGGACCGCCTCGGTCCCGGGCGAATCCACCACTGCATGAGGGCGATCGGCACGGCTGAACGGGCGCTGGAAATGATGTGCCTGCGAGCCGCCGACCGCGAGGCCTTCGGCGGTCCGCTGGCAGAGAAGCAGTTCGTCCAGGACTTCATCGCGCTTTCACGCATGGAGATCGATCAGGCAAGGATGCTGACCCTGAACGCCGCCTGGAAAATGGACGCAGTCGGCAAGCGCGCCGCCCGCCAGGAGATCTCGATGATCAAGGTTGTCGCCGCGAACATGGTGATGAACGTGCTCGACCGCTCGCTTCAGGTTCACGGCGGCCTCGGCATGTCCGACGAGCTGCCGCTGGCTGCGATGTGGCGCTTCAGCCGGATGCTGAAGCTGGTCGACGGCCCCGACGAAGTTCACAAGATGGTGATCGCCCGCCGCGAGGTCGGCAGGCAACTGAAGAAGCGCGAAGCTGCAGCCGGCTGAGCCGGCTTCAGCCTTCGTATCGGCCGATCGCCCGGAAGCCGCCTCGGCGAGTTGCTCGACCGCTGAGGCGAATTCCTCGCCGCCATCGCGGGCCTCCTCGCCGTACTGTCCGTTGCGGAACCTGGCGAGCACGCCCTCGAGGATGACCGCCAGCTTCCAGTATCCGAGCGCGACGAAGTAGTCGAGCTTCGAGATGTCCCGGCCGGATACCGCTGCGTAGTGGGCCGCAAGTTCAGCGCGAGACGGAAAGCCCGGTTCAACCGTGGCCGGGCGAAGCAGCGGGATCGAGTCATCCTCGGGCTCGGCCCAGTAGACCATCAGCAGGCCGAGGTCGGCGAGTGGATCGCCCAGAGTGCAGAGCTCCCAGTCGACGACCGCGGCAACCTCGCCCAGCGGGCTGTAGATCACATTGTCAAGCCGGTAATCGCCATGCACGATCGTCGTCTCGGTCTGCTCGGGAATCGAGGCGAGCAGTTTCGCGTGTACCTGCTCGACTGTTTCAAGTTCACGCGTCTTCGACTTCTCCCACTGTCCCGACCAGCGCTTCAACTGTCGGGCGACGTAGCCCTCGCGACGTCCCAGCTCACCCAGGCCGATCGCGTCCGGGTCGAGCGAGTGGATCTCGGACCATCGTCTCGACCAGGCCCTCGCCGATCCGCCGGCGCTGGTCCGGACCGGGAAAGAGCGCCGCCTCATCGGATGAGCGGAGGACCGGTCCCTCGACGAACTCCATCACATAGAACGGGCGCACCGGTCACGGACTCGTCATCGCAAAAGCCGACTACCGGCGGGACCGGAACCGGGGTCCCGGCGAGCGCAGTTACGACCTTGACCTCGCGGCCCATGTCGTGGGCCGAGCCCAGTCGCGCGCCCAGTGGCGGCCGGCGCAGAACCCAGCGGGAACCGCCTGATCGGTGACCAGAAAAGTCAGGTTGGACAGGCCACCGTGAATCTTCTCGTAGTCGAGAGGCGCCTCAAGCTCGGGCACGCGGTCGCGGAACCACTCTTCCAGAGGTCCCCGCGAAATTCCCTCCGATTCAGCATTCATCGCTGGACAGCTTATGCGGCCGGAGCGGATCGGGGTCTGTGGACATGGGCAACGTCGATAACGTGAGGGTTGATGGAGAGCCCGACTATCTCGAAGAGGTAATGGACCTGCAGCCCGGAGCGATGATCGCCTACTCGCCGCAGTTCGATGTGTCCTGGCGAAACCGTACGGCAGAGCACTACGCGCCCGGTGCTGCGCCCGGAAAGAACCTCTACGACGCTCTGGTCCCGTTCGCCAACGAGGAGAAGATCGACCGGCTGCTGCTCAAGAGCGAAAAGGTGATGTTCAGCGCCGGGTCCGCAGCATCCGATCCTCGAGTGGGTGGTCCATGACGAAACGGTCTCGAACGGAGACCGATTGATCATGGCCTGGGACCCGGCCTAACCGACCAGATGCTTCAGCGCAGGGCGACCTTTTCGATGGCCGCCGCGCATGAACTGAAGTCACCCCTTACCGCGCTTATCGGATTCACCGAGATCCTCGAAATGGAGCGCGCCAACCTGACCCCGTTCCAGGAGGAGGCGACGGAGATGATCCGCACCAATGCGCTCTACCTGCAGAGCCTGGTCAACGACATCCTCGACCTGACCGCCAACAGCTTCGGGGAACTGATGCTGGAACTCGGCCCGACTTCGATCGTCGACGGTCGTCCGTGAAGTGACGGAATCGCTTTCCGGCAGGATCGAGGACCGAGACCAGACGCTGCTGGTCGACGTCGATCCGGATCTGCCCGAGATCGAGGCGGACGGGCGCCGTCTCAGGCAGGTGCTCCAGAACATCATCCACAACGCGAACATTCACACCGAGCCCGGTACGACGATCTGTGTGTCGGCCCGGATCCGGGACGAGGGCATCTCGATCGTGGTCGCCGACGACGGACCCGGCCTGCCTTTCGAGAATCCTGACGACGCGTTTTCGAGCTTCCGCCACGCGGGCACTGTCAACCCGAGGAATTCACCGGATCTGGAATCGGCCTGACCGTGGCCAAGCGGGTGACCGAACTTCACCGCGGGCTGATCTCGGTCCAGTCCAGCGAGGGCGAGGGCAGCCGTTTCGAGGTCTGGCTGCCGCTCGATCGCGCCAACACGTACACCCTGATATCTCCGGGACCGGCATGAGCCTGGTCATGGTCGCGGAAGATTCGGCTTCGATCCGGCTGCTGCTCCGGCGACGGCTGGAGATGGCCGGTCACGAAGTGATCGAAGCCCGTGACGGCGCCGACGCGATCGAGCGATTCGAATCGCTCGAGGACGACGAGCGGCCGGACCTGATGCTGCTCGACGCGATGATGCCGCGTCGCAGTGGCGCCGAGGTCCTCGAACAGGTCAAGTCTGATTCTCCCCGAGACCCCGGTCCTGGTGGTCAGTGCCATTCCCGACCTCGACCAGTCCGACGAGTTCGGCCGGGCTGACGGCTACGTGACCAAGCCGATCGACTTCTCCGAACTGCTCGCCGCGATCAGGCGCTTACCGGCGAGCGACCTCGACCCTGATCTCGGAGCCCTTGAGCTTCGAGCCGTCGAGGAACTCGACCGTTCGCTCGGCCTGATCGGCGTCGATCTCGACGAAGGAAAACCGGTCGAGCACACGGACCGAGACGATCTTCTCGTCGCGCAGCACCGCGCCTTCGCGCAGTGCCCAGCGCAGATCGTCTTCGGTCGATGCCGCTGCGGCTGCCGCGATTGACGAAACAGCTTGGCGATCGCCGTCCGCGACCTCGGGCACCTCGCTGCTGCGCTCCCCGGCCTCACCGGATTCGGCTTCGTCAACCTCGGGCGTCCGGCGTGGTTTCAGCTTCGGCTGCAGACTTCAGGCCCGGCCGCAGCCTGCGGATGCTTCCGTGGCTGCGGGTCCTCGCATCTCGCTGCTCGTCGTCCTCCTTGTCCAGCGGTGCCGGATCGTGGCCACTGCGGCGGCGACGGCGGGGCGGCGGGGCGTGCTCGATCCGCTCCTCGGGCGACTCCCAGGCGGTGATCGTCGTGCTGGCGTCCTTCTCGATCTGGACCAGGTCCTTGCGCTGCTCCGGCGTGACGAAAGTGATCGCCCGACCGGTGCGCCCGGCGCGGCCGGTACGGCCGATCCGGTGGACGTAGGTCTCCGAGGAGTTCGGCAGGTCGTAGTTGATGATGTGGGTGACGTGCTCGATGTCGAGTCCGCGGGCGGCGATGTCGGTCGCGACCAGCAGCTTCACCCGGTGTCCCTTGAAGGCGATCATCACGCCGTCGCGGGCGCCCTGGCTGAGGTCGCCGTGGAGCGCCTTGACGTCCAGTCCACGATTCTTGAGGTCGCGCTCGAGCCGCGAGGCACCGATCTTGGTGCGGCAGAACAGGATCGCCTGCTCCGGGTCCTCGGCCTTGAGGATCTCGATCAGCTTTTCGGTCTTGCCTCGGCCGGGCACCTCGACGTAGGCCTGGCGGATCGCGTCGACGGTCAGCTGTCTTCGGGGTGATCTTGACCGTGACCGGGTCGTACATGTAGCCCTCGGCCAGCTTCTGGATCGGCGGCGGCATGGTCGCCGAGAACAGCGCCGTCTGGCGGCCGCTGGGGCACATGCGCAGGATCTTCTCGACGTCTTCGAGGAAGCCGAGGTCGAGCATCTCGTCAGCCTCGTCGAGCACGATGAAGCGGGCCGCGGTCAGTACCAGCGAGCGGCGGGAGATCAGGTCCTTCATCCGGCCGACCGTCGCGACCACCACGTGTGCACCAGACCGCAGCTGGGACTGCTGGCTCCGGATCGGGGCGCCACCGAAGACGGCGACGATCTCGATGTCGAGGTGCTCGGCGTAAGTGCGCAGCGCCTGGGTGACCTGGATGCAGAGCTCGCGGGTCGGGGTCGAGCACGACTGCCTGGACCTCGTCGTTATCCGGGTCGAGGTACTGGAGCATCGGGATGCCGAAGGCCAGAGTCTTGCCGGTCCCGGTCTGCGCCTGGCCGATCACGTCATGGCCGGCGAGCAGCGGCGGGATGCCCTCCGCCTGGATCGGGCTCGGATCTTCGAAGCCGAGTTCGTCGATTGCCTGCTGTATTTCCGGGGAGAGCCCGAGGTCCTTGAAGGTAACGCTGTTTTCAGTCACTGAGAGGGATCCAACAGCATTTTCCCGATCGTACGTCGCCCGGCCATCATCCGGTGGACCTCGGCGGCCTCTTCCAGCGGGTAGGTGCCGCCGATCACCGTCTTCAGCTCACCCCGCGCCGCGGCCCCGAGAACCCGCTCGCTCGAGCTCCCGCGCGAGGTCCGGCCGGGCCAGAAGGTGGTTGATCCAGAAACCGACCACGGAACGGCTGTTCCGCATCAGAGAGCCGGTTCTGACCGTATTCTGCTCGGCCGAGGCGATCCCGAATGTGACCAGTCGTCCGAACGGAGCGAGCGCTTTGAGGCAGTGGTCGAAGGCCGCGCCGCCGGCCATCTCGAGCACCACATCGACCGGCTCACCGTCCGTTGGCCTCGATCAGATCCTCGCTCAGGGTCTCACTGCGCGAATCGAGCGCGACATCGGCCCCGAGCTCGAGGGTCAGCGCCCGCTTGTCGGCGCGTCGAGGCCAGCGCGATGATCCGGCCGGCCCCCATCGAACGCGCGATCTGGACCGCGAGGCTGCCGGTTCCACCGGCGGCGGCGTTGATCACCACGCTCTCGCCCGGCTGCATGTTGGCCGAGATCCGCAGGATCGCATCGGCGGTAAGGCCCTGGATCAGCAGGCCGGCGGCCTGGTCGTCATCGACCCGTCGGGGACCTCGCACCAGCGCGCTCACTCGGCACCGCGACCTTCTCGGCGTAGGCTCCGCTGGGAACAACCGCGGCGACCCGGCGACCGTCTTCGGTTCACCCCGGTCAGTTCCACCCCGGGGATGAAGCGGCAGAGCTCTGCTTGGCCAGGTAGTCGTTGCGGGTCGCATGGGTATCGGCGAAGTTGACCCCGGTCCGGCGCGATCGTGACCACGGTTTCACCCGCGCCGGGCTCCGGGTCCGGGAGCTCGACCAGCTCGAGCACTTCCGGTCCGCCGAATTCGGTGATCTGGATTGCTTTCACTGGCTCATTCTCGCACTCCGAATGTCCGTAGGATGGCGGAGTCCGTAACCCGCACCGAAAGGGACCACCTTGTCGCTGACCGTTGTCGGCTCGATCGCCTTCGACGCCGTATCCACTCCGTTCGGGGAACGCGAGCGCATGCTCGGCGGATCCGCCGTCCACTTCTCCCTGGCGGCCAGCTTTTTCACCGACGTCCGCGTGGTCGGGCCGGTCGGTGACGACTTCACCGCGGACCGAGATGGCCGTGCTCGAAGACCGCGGCGTGATCACCGACGACATCGAGCAGCGTGTCCGGGGCCGAGACCTTCTTCTGGAAGGGCCACTACGAGTACGACCTCAACACCGCCCACACCGACGACACCAGGCTGAACGTCTTCGGCGACTTCGAGCCGAAGCTCTCCGGCGACCTCCGCCGCCGCCGACACGCTCTTCCTGGCCAACATCCAGCCCGACCTGCAGCGCCAGGTGCGGGCTCAGTGCGGCGGGCGCGCGATTTGCCGCGCTCGACTCGATGAACCTCTGGATCGAAACCGCCAGGGACTCGCTGATCGAAGCGATCTCCGAGGTCGACTGCGTGCTGATCAACGACGCCGAGATCCGCCAGCTGACCGGGCAGCCCAACCTGGCCCGGGCGGCCCGTGCGGTGATGGAGATGGGTCCGGCGGCAGTGATCGCCAAGCAGGGCGAGTACGGGGCGGCTCTGTTCACCCGGAACGGCTTCTTCGCTCTGCCCGGCTTCCCGCTCGAGGACGTGCGCGACCCGACCGGCGCCGGCGACAGCTTCGCCGGCGGCTTCCTCGGCTACCTCGACGGCGAATGCGACGGCGTAGACGAAGCGGCGCTGCGGCGGGCGATGGGCTTCGGCACCGTGCTGGCCTCTTTCAACGTCGAGGAGTTCGGCACCGAGCGGGTCGCGCGGCTGACCCGCGACGAGGTCAACTCCCGCATGGAGGCGCTGCGCGCGATGACCGATTTCGGGCAGCCGGGTGCCTGAACGGCCTGCAGTGCCGACGCAGAGCGTCAAGCTGCGATACTGACCCGGAAAGAAAAAGAGCGAAGAGAATCTCAGGAGATGCTGGATGGGTACCGAGGAAAAGACTGACGATGCTGCCGAGGGCGATGTCGCCGATGTAGCCGGAACGGACGGAAACGGAGCCGGCCCCGAAGTGTCGAACGACTCGCTCACCGTCACCGACAACCGCACCGGCCGCATCTTACGAACTGCCGATCGAAGACGACACGATCCGGGCGATGGACCTCCGCCAGATCAAGGTCAAAGAAGACGACTTCGGCATGATGGCCTACGACCCGGCCTTCACCAATACCGCCTCCTGCCGCTCCTCGATCACCTACATCGACGGCGAGGCCGGGATCCTCGAGCACCGCGGCATCCCGATCGAACAGCTCTGCGAGCAGTCGACCTACCTCGAAGTCGCCTACCTGCTGGTCTTCGGCGAGCTGCCGACCCGCCCGCAGCTCGAGTCCTGGGTCCACGACGTCACCCACCACACCTTCGTCCACGAGGACATCAAGAAGTTCCTCACCGGCTTCCGCTACGACGCCCACCCGATGGGCATGCTGCTCGCCTCGACCGGTGCGCTCTCGACCTTCTACCCGGACTCCAACCAGATCAACGACCCGGTCGAGCGCTACCTGGCGACGATCCGCCTGATCGCCAAGATGCCGACCCTGGCGGCCTTCTCGTACCGCCACAACATGGGCCTGCCATACGTCTACCCGGACAACGACCTCTCCTACTCGGAGAACTTCCTCTCGATGATGTTCAAGATGACCGAGGCGAAGTACGACCCGGATCCCCGTCTGGCCCGGGCGCTCGACGTCCTCTTCATCCTCCACGCCGACCACGAGCAGAACTGCTCGACCAGCGCCGTGCGCGGAGTCGGCTCCTCCGACGTCGACCCGTACTCGGCGGTCGCCGCCGGCATCGCCGCGCTCTACGGCCGCCTTCACGGCGGTGCCAACGAAGCCGTGCTCAAGATGCTGCGCCACATCGGCACCGTCGAGAACATTCCCGACTTCCTCGAGAAGGTCAAGAACCGCGAAGAGAAGCTGATGGGCTTCGGCCACCGGGTCTACAAGAACTACGACCCGCGCGCCGCGATCATCAAGGAGCATGCCGACGGTGTGCTCGAAGCGACCGAGTACAACCCGCTGGTCGAGATCGCGACCGAACTCGAGAAGCGCGCCCTCGACGACGACTTCTTCACCTCGCGCAAGCTCTTCCCGAACGTCGACTTCTTCTCCGGCATCATCTACGAAGCGCTGAAGATCCCGCCGGAAATGTTCACTGTGATCTTCGCCATCCCCCGCACCGCCGGCTGGATCTCCCAGTGGATGGAGATGACCGACGATCCCGAGAAGAAGATCTCGCGTCCACGCCAGATCTACACCGGCGCCCGCGAGGCCGACTACGTACCGATCGGCGAGCGCAGCGGCGGTGACCGGATCGACGGTCCGCCGGCCAGGCGCCCGAGTCCCTGAGCAACGCCTGCCACCGGTTTGGCCGCCTGGAAGCTGACAGTCCGCAATGGCTCCGACGTGAGCCGGGTCAAGTTCGACGATCTCGACTCCGCGCTCGAAGCGGCCCGGGGTCAGCATCGAAGCGATCGCCGCTGACGCCCCGCTGGACTCGGTCAAGCGCGATTCGCGACTACGAGCCGGAGCAGCTGGTCAAAGCCAGGATCGAGATGTCCGGCAAGGGATTCATCTCCCCGCCCACCGCCGGGGTCGACATCCGCGGCGACAATTCCCTGCTCGGCTTCTCCGGCGGGGTCAGCCGCAAACCGCTGGAAGGTGAGACGGCAAAGCAGATCGTCGAATCGATGAGGGAGACTCTCCAGCGATGAGCGAATCCGAAGAAAGAGGTCCCCAAGGGCTCGTACGCGGCCGGCCGCCGGGTCAGGCTGCCGCAGGGCGCGACCGAACCGATCATCGTCTTCATCAACGGTGTCACCCAGACCGCCGGCAAGGACTACAACGTTCGAAGGCAGCGAGATCGTCTTCACCCGCGAGATCATCAAGGAGGAGATCGGCATGTCCCGCTGGCTGGCGATGTACCTCGGCTTCTTCGGCACCTACCGCAAGAACGAAACGGTCGACGTCCAGTTCACCAGAGACGGCAAGACCGAACTCGCCTCGGAACTCGAAATCCACGAGTAGCCCCCGACCGCTCCGGTCCGACATCCGGAAATGAAAGAGCCCCGGAAGTCCGGGGCTCTTCCAAACTGAATGTGACGCAGATGGCTACCGGATGCGGACGAGCTTCTGCTTGCCTGAGGAGAGCTTCAGCAGGGCCTTGGGGGTCTGCTTGAGGACCTTGCGGCCCTTCTTCGTTGACCTTGAGGTTCAGCTTGCGCCTGCCGGCCGTGTTGAACCTGAAGCTGCCCTTGGCGAGCACGGTGCCCCTGCGGAACTTCTTCCTGCCGACCTTGACCGTCTTGACCGAGACCAGCCTGGCCTTGCCGTGAGCAGGCTCCGGTGCACTTGACCGTGGCCAGGACCCTCGCTGCCGCGGAAGGCGACGTCACTTCCGCCGATGCTCATGCCGATCGGGTTGTTCGGGGTCGGCTTGACCGGAGGCTTCGGAGTCACCGGGGTGTGGTTGTCGGTGTCCTCCGCGATGACCGTGGCCGAGTACATGTTGTTGCTCGTGACGGTCTCGAACGTGGTCGTCGTGATGTGAGCGCTGTTGACCAGAACCTTTGGCGGCAGGTGCTCGCCACCGGTCCTCGTGCCCAGGCAGAGCAGGCTGATCCTTGCGTTGAGCGGGCCCGATCGGTCGGGTTGTAGATCTTGAAGGCCCTGGTCACCGGACGCGGATCGTTGCCGAGGCTGACCAGTCCGGGGTCGAGGTCCATGTCGGCGACGATGCCCTTGTAGCCGTCGGCGCAGGTGAGCTGGGCCTCGTTGACCGTGTTGCCCTGGATCGTGACCTCGTTGACCAGGTGCTCAAGCTTGAGGTCATGGGTATGGCCGTTGACAACCGAGACCTGGCGGGTCATGCAGCGGATCGAGTAGGTGACGTCAGCCGTCGGCCTTGAGGTCGAGGATGAACTTCCAGCCGTTGCCCTCGGGTTCGCTGTAGACGAGGTCGGCCGGGGCGGTCGAGTTGAAGCCGGGCTGGATCGCGATCTGGCCGGGTCCGCACTGGAGCGTAGCCTCGTCCTTGCCGGCTAGGGCTTCGTGATTGACGAAGATCTGGTCGCTCGTGATCAGGTCGTGGCTGTGGTCGTCGTACATCGACCGTCTTCTTCGAGATGCAGACCGCGAAGATCTTGGCCTGGGCGCGGCCCGTGGCGGTGTTCTTCACGGTTCCCTGCCAGGTATCGAGGCTCGATGCCCGCGATTCGAGAACCTGCGGCGCGGTCCAGTCGCCGGTGCCCTGATCGATGTGGTCGATCCGGACCGAGCCGTCGGAGACGAAGTATCCGGACGGGCAGGTGACCGAGACGGTCTTCTGTTCTCCGGCTTCGAGGTCGATCTGTGCTTCGACCTTCTGGACGTCGATCAGGTGGTCGGCCGTCGGTGTTGGCGTTGCCCCAGGTGTCGACCTTGACCTTGACTTCGAGCCAGATCACGTCACCCGGGGTCATCGAGCCGAGTCTCACAGCTGATGTTGCCGGCGTTCTCGACACAGGGCGAGTCGGCGGAGACGAAGGTGACTCCGACCGGGAGGGTGTCGGTGACGACCACGTTCTCGGCGATCGCGGTACCGACGTTCTCGGCCTTGAGCCTGTAGGTGATGATGTCGCCCGGACGCGGGTTGGTCGGCATCGCGGTCTTGGTGATCTTGACATCGGGCTCGCCGAGAACCTTGGTCTCGACCGTGTCGGTGTTGTTGTCGATGTTGGTCTCGAACTCGTTGCCGGTGACCACCGCGGTGTTGACCACGATCGTGCCGGCAACGGCGTAAGTCGCCTTGACCTGAGCGGTGACGGTCTTGCTGGCCCCGACTGCGAGCGATCCGAGGTTGCAGACCATGGCCGGGCTGCAGTCGCCGGAGCTGATGAAGGTCAGGCCGGCGGGCAGCGGGTCGTTGATGACCACGCCGGTCGCAGGGTCAGGTCCGTTGTTGGTCACCTTCATCGTGTAGTCGAAGGTCGCCTGCGACTCGACGACCGCCGGGGCGCTCTTGTCGATCTCGAGGTCGTTCTTCGGGAATTTCAGTGTCGCCCTGGCGTCGTCTTCGTCGGTGTAGGGGCCGTCGAGGTTGCGGTCGCTACCGCTGGCGTCCCTGGCGTCGGCGTGCGCGTCGTTGACCTGGACCGGCGGGTTCAGGCGCGCAGCGAGCTGCGGGGTGGCAGTGAAGGTGATCGTCACGCTGGCACCAGGCTGGATCGTCTGACCTGTGAAGTCCCAGGTCAGCGCGTCGCCGGCCGGGTTGGTCACGACGGATGGCTCGGCGGTGACGGCTCCGGTGATCGCGGTCGAACCGGCGTCATAGGTCCATGCCGGCGGCAGAGTGTCCTTGACCACGGTGTCGAGCGCCCTGGCGGTGGTCGCGTTGTTCCTGACGACGATCCTCCAGCCGAAGGGCTGCAGCACCGGAGCATCGGCGATGTCCGGGAAACCCGGGGCCGTGGTCGTCTTGTTGACCGAGATCTCCGGGAAGTCGAAGTTGACACGCACGGTGTCGTTGTTGCTGTCGTAGTTGCGGTAGGTCCACGGGTTGCTCCGCTCGGAAGACGGCAGGCCCCAGTAATTTGAGCCGGCGGTGTTGATCGCCCTGTCGCCGGCCTGAAGCTGGGCTGAGGGCAGCGGCTCGGCGGTGTAGGTCAGGGTCACCGTCTCACCGGGCGCGATCGGACCGGGGATGGTCCACTTCATGGTCGGGTCGGCCTGGGTCCATCCGTCAGTGTTGAAAGCTGCGCCCTGAGCGAGAACCACGTTCGTGATCTTCGTATCTGGCTTGTCGGTCACGACCATGTCATAGGCGGCGCTGGAGCCGTTGTTCTTCACGGCGAGGCTGTAGGTCAGCGTGTCGCCGGGCTGGCTCTGAACCGGCCCGTCCACGAAGGAACCGGAGTTGACCTTCACCTTCTTGTCGAGCGCGATGTTCGGCTCGCGAACCGGGGTGCTCACGGTCGCGTTCGGCGATACGTAGTCAAAGGTGTTGACGGCAGGCAGGCTGGCGGGGTTGAAGGTGAACTTGTCGCTCAGGTTCGACTGGGCGCGCACCACGTTGACGATGTTGTCCCCGGCCTTGACCTTGGCACCACTGGAGCGGTACGTGTCACGCACATGCGCCCTGAAGGTGAAGCGGATGACGCGGTCGGTGGTACCCGGCGTGATGTTGCCGAGGTCCCAGGCGATCGTGGTCGACGAAGGCGTGATCACCGGGTCGTAGGTCTGAACTGTCGGGGCGGGGTTGGCCGGGCAGCCGGAAACACAGGTCGCCGAGGTGTAACTGTCGAAGTCGAGCGAGTCCGGCAGTGTGTCGACCGCGGTCAGGTCGAACATGGTCAGATTCTTCGGGATGGTCAGGTCGACCGTGTAGGTCAGCGGCGTGCCGATTGTGGCCCAGGCCGGGTCGACCGCTTTGGCCACCGTTGCCCCGGTGACTTTCACGGCGCTGCTCGAGGACGCGACGTAACCGGTGTTGTATGGGCTGGCGGAGGTGCGCTCGTTCGGATCACTGCCGCTGATCGACGTCGTCTTCGCATCAGCCGTGTTGACCAGGCTGGCGCCCGCGATGGCGGGGCTGTCGATCTTCGCCTTGTAGCTCCAGGTCACGTTGGCACCGGGATTGATGTCAACCGCCGGTGAGGTGATCGTACGGCTCGCCGAGGTTCCAGGTTGAGCCCCCGGTTCCGGGTACGAGGACTCCGTCAGCCAGCGGACTGCCACCGGCATCGACCGGCGTCATTCCGACGGGTACGACGTCGCGAATCACCGTGTCGTGAGCGATGCTGACGTTGGAAGAACCGGAGTTCCTGGTGACCAGCGTGTAGGTGACGGTATCTCCGGGCAGGGCCGAGCCTGGCTGGACCGAGTTCGTCTTGCTCTGGGAGATGAGCGGCTCGACAATAGTCGTCGACACCTGATTCGAGTCGGCGCTGTAAGGGATTCCGTCGGTCCAGCTGACCGTGGCCTGGTTGGTCCGGCTTTGACCGCGACGGTTGGCGTTGTTGCTCGTGTTGGCGACGCGAGTCGAGATAAACATCGTGACGACGTGGTTGCTGCCGTTCGGGATGACGTAGTTGTCTGGCATGCGGACGGTGACTACCTGACCAGACGTGGTGATGGTCCAATCCGGGGGCAGCGGGTTGCCGTTGAGCAGCGCCGTCGGCGTGCCGACGATCGGCTGGGTGGCGGCCGAGTTGGGAGTGTCGACGATGCTCGCGTTGGTCCCCATCGTCGTGCCGGCGGGCAGCGTGGTCGTGACCGTGTAGTTGATGGTCTCCCCGATCGTTGCCTGCGAATTGCTGTTGCCGGCCTCGGTGATCGAGGTACTGCGGCTCTTGGAGATCGCGACGACGGGAGTGTTGACGTCACTCGGGTCATCAACCCGGGCGATGTTCGGCGTATTCGGGTTCGCCGGGTCGATGTTGTTTTCCGGCGTGTAGGTGAACAGCGTGCCGATGTTGGTCTCCGCTTTGTACTCGCGTACACCGGATTCGTTGGTGTAGGTGTTCTCCGGCCCGACGTCGGACGGGATCTGGACCTTGTAGGTCAGAGACCTTGGTCGCGCCGTCGTTGATCGCCGGAACGGTCCATTTGATCACGTCGCGACCGGTGCCACCGTCGACGCAGACGCCGCCGTCCGAGATCACGCTCACCGCAGTGCAGTCGAAGGCAGCGGGAAGCCGGTCCCAGACCTGAACTTCCTTGCTGTCACCGGTTGACTTGACGTCAACCTGGTAGGTCGCGATGTCTCCCGCGCGCACCGTGAGGCCGTCAGCCGGCGGATCCTGGATCGCGCCGCTGTTTACCTGGCGCACGCCCTTCTTGATCCCGACCGTTACCGGCACTGTCTCGAATTCCGCCTGATCACGCAGCGGGAAGGCCTGCCCCGGAGTGTTCTGAATCCCGAACTTGAGCAGATTGCCCTTGATGTCGGAACTGTCGATGATGCCGACCGGCATCAGGTTGGTGGCGAAGGTGACCTGGAACTTCCGGCCGCCGGTCGGAACGACCCCGCCGTCGATCGTCCAGTTGAGCAGGCCGGCTGAAGCGGCGCTGTCGTCAAGCGTGTTCGTGGTCGTATTGGCCGCCGTATCCTGTGCGCTCCCCGAAACGTAGGTCGAGTTCAGCGGCAGGAAGTCGGTCGCTACGAAACCCTTCGTATCGACTTTCGCGGGGAAGTCGACCGTGATGTCGCCAGCAAAGCCTGTCACCGGGGTGGTAGACCGGAACGGTGTTGCCGTAGGTGACCGCCTGGCAGTTGGTGCCGGTGGCGGCGACTTCCTTCTTGAGAACCACCTGCGGAGCGGTCTGGCCGGCGGCAGAGGCGTCCACGACCGGTTCAGGCTGACCGGCATCACTCCAGATTCGCGGGCCGGTGGTCGAGCAGTCGGGAGTGCCGGGCGCGACGCACCTTGAGAAAGCGTTTCCCGTGAGATCGACCTTGTTCGAGACCGAGTCCATCGCGAGAATGGGTGTTGTCGGCAGGAAGTTGCTCTGGAAGCTGTTGCGGGTCCTGGTCGGGAAAGTGATTACGAACTCGTCGTTCACATTGGTGTGGCCGAGCTTGGCGAGCTTGCTCTTGTCCCAGGTGATCGTGAAAGTGCCGTCGCTGTTCTCGGTCACCGACTGGTAGGGGACGCTGGGATCGTCGCCGGTCGGCGCGCACTCGCTGTCGCTGGGGTCGTTTCCGGTCGTGTAGTTGACCGGTCCGAGCGGGCAGAGACCACTGGGCAGGGTGTCGGTGACGACGATGTCATCGCTGTAGCGGTACTCGCCGGTCCGGAACTTCAGCTCCCACTGCGTGATGTTCCCCTGGCCGAGGCTGCCCGAACTGCCGCTCTTGTAGACCACCAGGTCCTCGGCGGTGCGGCTCAACCTCGCGTCCGAAGCGACGCTCAGGTCTCCCCCGGTGCCCTGGTAGGTACCGGCCGCCGCGGCGTAGTTGGTCAGGTCCTGCTCATCGGTGATCTCGGGACCGGAGTTGTTGTCCAGGTTGGCGGCCTGCAGGCCCGAGGCAGCGGTCGGCTGGGAGCCGCTCCAGGTGAGGGTGTTCGCGGCCAGCGGAACTGCTGCGCGATAGCGGTAGGTGATCTGCTGGGACGGCGCCAGGGTTCCTGTGTTCCAGCGCACATGCGTATATACGGCGAATGGCATCGGACCGGCGAGGTCGGGGTCGGTCTGGACCGTCTCGACCAGCACCGGGGAGAAGCAGTCCGGAACGGCATTGACCACGATCGGACCCGAACCGGGGTACTCCTGCGAACTGCCCGGGTTGGTCGGGGCATCGGTCGTGCTGTCAGGGGTACCGGTGCAGCCGAGGAACTCGAGGCCGGCAGGCAGGTAATCGTCGATGGTCGTCGCCGCGGTCGGGTTGACCGAATTGTTCTGGAGGGTCAGCGTGTAAACGGTCTGGTTGTCGTGAACCCCACGGAGGATCTCGCCTTCACGGCTTGGCTCGGACTTGGAGAGTTTGATCGCGAGGATCTGAGCAGTTGCGGAGGCGGTGGCGGATCCGGTGAAGGAGGCGGGGTCCGGCACCCCGCTCGCGCTGAATTTCGGCAGCGTGCGCGGATCCGAGTTGACGAAGGCCTGCCAGGTGATCGCGTAACTGTCGCCGACCCCGTAGATGCTCTGGTCATGCGCCAGGTTCAGCGCGATGCCCTGCTGCGAATTCGCGACCAGGTCTGAGACATTTGAGAAGACCAGCGTGGTCTGACCGGTTGCAGGAGCGTTGTTGATCACCTGGGGCGGGAACACAGCGCCGCCGGTGTAGGAGATGCCGGCCGGCAGGACGGCACGAAAGCTGAGGTTGTAGCCGCTCGGCTGACCGTTTCCAAGAGCCGCGGTAGACGAAGACGTCCCGGCTTGGCCGTAGAGAGGACTGCCCGCGTTCGCGGCCAGCTGGACATCGGGCGTACCGGCTGCCTGAGCGGTCGACGCGAAGGCCAGGCCCATAAGCAGAGCCAAAATGGCCGCAAGAAGAGACAGAGGTGTTTTGATCGCAGGGCTCAAGGTGTAAAGCTTTCTGTTGATTCAACAGTCTGAATCGGCGGAAGATTCGCTTTTCTTCTTTACAGAAGCGAAAAACCGGCCTTGCGAGGCCGGTCGGCCGAGTATTAAAGGTAACAAGCTCAGGTAAAGCGGCTTTAAGCCGTCCCGTTACCGGACCAGGACTGTGAGGCCTGTGAGAAAGACCTGCCAGAAGACGCTCAGCGCTTGATGCGCACCAGCTTCTTCTCTCCCGAGGAGAGCTTGAGCAGGGCCTTGCCGCCTCTGCTCAGGACCTTGCGACCGGTCCGGTTGACCTTCAGCTTCAGCTTGCGCTTGCCGGCCGAGTTGAAGCGGAAGGTGCCTTTGGCGAGCAGAGTGCCCTTGCCGACCTTCTTCTTGCCGACCTTGACCGTCCTGGCTGAGAACAGCCTGGCCTTGCCGGAGCAGGCACCTGAGCAGTTCACCGTCACCAGGGCGCGGTTGCCACGCAGGGCAACATCGCTTCCGCCGATGCTCATGCCGATCGGGTTGTTGACGACCGGCTTGTCCGGGTCCGGGTTCGGAATCGGGTTGTTGGTGCCGGTGGCGTTCACCGTGATGGTCGCCGAGGACTGGTTGTTGGCCGGGGTCTCGTCGTTGGAGGTGGTCGTGATGTAGGCGGTATTGACGATCTGAACCGGACCGATGTTGTGGCCGCTCGTCATGTTGCCCAGGCAAAGCAGGCTGATGCGTGCCTTGAGCGGGCCCATGGTCGGGTTGTAGAGCTTGAAGGCCCTGGTCACCGGACGCGGGTCGCTACCGAGGCTGACCAGTCCGGGGTCGAGGTCCATGTCGGCGACGATGCCCTTGTAGCCATCGGAGCAGGTGAGCTGGGCCTCGTTGACGGTCATGCCTTCGACCGTGACCTCGGCAACGATGTGCTGTAGATCGAGGTTATGGTCGTGGCCGCTGCTTGAGGTGGTCTGCCTCGACATGCAGCGGATCGAGAAGGTGACGTCGGCATCGGCGCTCACGTCAAGCCTGAACTTCCAGCCGCTGCCTTCAGGCTCGCTGTAGACGAGGTCGGCGGGAGCGGTCGAGCTGAAGCCGGGCTGGATCGCAACCGTACCTGCGGGGCAGGCGAGGGTCTCCTCGTGGAGGCCGGCAGGAACCGCCGCGGTGACCGTAACCGGTGCCGAGACGATCAGATCATGGGTGTGTCCGTCGATCTGGTTGGTCGTCTGCTTGATGCAGACGGCGAAGATCTTGGCCTGGGCGCGACCGGTGGCGGTGTTTTTTACGGTGCCCTGCCAGGTGTCGAGCGAACTGGCCCTGGACTCGAGTACCTGCTGCGTCGGCCAGTCACCGGTTCCGTGGTCGATCTGGTCGATCCGGACCGAGCCGTCGGAGGCAAAGTAGCCACTCGGGCAGGTGACCGAGACGGTCTTCTGCTCGCCGGGATTCAGATCGATCTGTGCTTCGGCCTTCTGGACGTCGAGCAGGTGCTCGAGGTTCGGGTCGCTCGGCGCCGCCGGGTCGACCTTGACCGTGACCTGAAGCGTGACCTCATCGCCGGGCTGGAGCGTTCCAAGCTGGCAGGTGACCGTGCCCGAAGCGTTGAGGCATGGGGCGTCGGCGGATACGAAGCTGACGCCGGACGGCAGCGGGTCGGTGATGGTGACGTTGTTGGCCTTGCCGGGACCGTTGTTCTTGGCTTTCAGCGTGTAGGTGACCGTGTCGCCGTAGGAGACGGTGGTCGGGTTGGCGGTCTTGGTGATCTCGACGTCGGCCACCGATTCCTCGATCGTGGTCGGGTCGTCGTCGGTGTTCGGCGTCGGGTCTCCACCGCCTGTGACGGTGGCGCTGTTGACCACTGATGCCGGGGCGTTGCCTGCGACATCTACAGTGATGATGACCGGCGGGTAGCTGGCATTGGCGACCAGCGAGTCCGACCGGGTGCAGGTGAGCGTGGCCAGCACGCAGTTCCAGCCGCTGCCGCTGATTGCGGTTGCGCTGAGACCGGCCGGCAGGTTGTCGGTGACCGAGACCTGGCCGACGGTGGGGTCGGGGCCGTTGTTGGTGACCGAGATCGTGTAGCTCGCTCCGCTCTGGCCCTGGGTGAAGTTGCCGGTGTGGGACTTGTTGATCGCGAGGTTGATCGAGCGGATCGTGGTCGGGTCGTCATCGGTGTTGGGGGTCGGGTCGCCGCCTCCGCTGACCGTGCCGGAGTTGGTGACTGACGACGGCGCGTTGTTGGCGACGTTGACGGTCAGGGTGATCGGCGGGTAGCTGGCGTTGGCGGCCAGCGAGTCCGAACGGGTGCAGGTCAGGGTTGCGAGTACGCAGTTCCAGCCCGGGCCGTCGATGTTGGTCGCGGTGAGGCCCGACGGCAGGGAGTCGGTGACTGTGACCTGTCCGGTCGAGGCGTCGGGGCCGCTGTTGGTGACAGAGAGCGTGTAAGTAGCGCCGGTCTGGCCCTGGCGGAAGTCGCCGCTATGGGACTTGTTGATGACCAGGTTGGTTGACAGGACCGTGGTCGGGTCGACGTCCGTGCTCGGGGTGGGGTCATCGCCGCCTGAAACTGACGCCGAATTGACGAGCGACGCCGGGGCGTTGTTCGCGACGTTCACGGTCATCGTGATCGGCGGGTAGCTCGCGTTGGCAGCCAGTACGTCACTGCGGGTGCAGGTCAGTGTTGCGAAAACGCAGTTCCAGCCGGTGCCGCTGATCGCAGTTGCGGTCAGCCCGGTGGGCAGGGCGTCGGTGACCGACACCTGGCCGGTTGTGGCGCTCGGTCCGTTGTTGGTCACCGACGATCGTGTACTGGGCGCCGGTCTGGCCCTGACGGAAGTTGCCGCTGTGGGACTTGTCGATCGCGAGGTTGACGTCAGTACCGATGTCGGTCGGATCGACATCGGTGTTGGGCGTCGGGTCGCCACCGCCGGTAACGGTGCCGGAGTTGATGACGTTCGCCGGTGCGTTGTTGGCGACGTTGACGGTCAGGGTGATGTTCGGGTAGCTGGCGTTGGCCGCGAGGGCGTCGCTTCGGGTGCAGGTCAGAGTTGCGAGCACGCAGTTCCAGCCCGGGCCGGCGATGTCGGTCGCGGTCAGGCCGGAGGGCAGGGCATCAGTTACGGCAACCGGCGCGTTTGTGGCATCAGGGCCGCTATTGGTCACCAGCAGGGTGTAGGTCGCACCTGTCTGGCCTTGGGTGAAGTTGCCGGTGTGGGACTTGTTGATCGCGAGGTTGATCGCTCTTGACCGTGGTCGGATCGTCGTCTGTGCTCGGGGTCGGGTCTCCGCCTCCGCTGACCGTGCCGGAGTTGATGACTGACGACGGCGCGTTGTTGGCGACGTTGACGGTTAGCGTGATCGGTGGGTAGCTGGCGTTTGCCGCGAGCACGTCAGAGCGGGTGCAGGTGAGCGTGGCAAGCGTGCAGTTCCAGCCGGTGCCGCTGATCGCGGTTGTGCTGAGACCGGCCGGCAGGTTGTCGGTGACCGAGACCTGGCCGACGGTGGGGTCGGGGCCATTGTTCGTGACCGCGAGCGTGTACTGAGCCCCGGTCTGGCCCTGGGTGAAGTCGCCGCTGTGGCTCTTGTCGATGACCAGGTTGGTCGAAAGGATGGTGGTCGGGTCGTTGTCGGTGCTCGGGGTCGGGTCTCCGCCGCCGGAGACAGTTCCGCTGTTGATCACCGACGCCGGCGCGTTGTTGGCCACATTCACGGTCATCGTGATCGGTGGGTAGCTGGCGTTGGCGGCCAGGACGTCCGAACGGGTGCAGGTCAGGGTTGCGAACACGCAGTTCCAGCCAGAGCCTGAGATGGCGGTGGCGGTCAGCCCTGCGGGCAGGGCGTCGGTGACCGAGACCTGTCCGGTCGAGGCATCGGGGCCGTTGCTGGTGACCGAGAGTGTGTACTGGGCGCCGGTCTGTCCCTGACGGAAGTTGCCGCTGTGGGCCTTGTCGATGACCAGGTTGGTCGAAAGGATCGTGGTCGGGTCGTTGTCGGTGCTCGGGGTCGGGTCTCCGCCGCCGGAGACCGCGGCCGAGTTGATAACCGAGCCCGGGGCGTCGTTGGCCACGTCCACGGTCATCGTGATCGTCGGGTAGCTGGCGTTTCCTGCGAGCACGTCACTACGGGTGCAGGTGAGTGTGGCGAGGGTGCAGTTCCAGCCGGTGCCGCTGATCGCAGTTGCGGTCAGCCCGGTGGGAAGCGCATCGGTGACCGAGACCTGTCCGGTTGTGGCGCTCGGTCCGTTGTTGGTCACCGCGATCGTGTACTGGGCGCCGGTCTGGCCCTGGCGGAAGTTGCCGCTGTGGGACTTGTTGATGACCAGATTCACATCGGTACCGATGTCGGTCGGATCGACATCGGTCGAAGGCGTTGGGTCTCCGCCGCCGGTAACGGTTCCGGAGTTGACAACGTTGGCCGGTGCGTTGTTCGCGACGTTGACGGTCAGGGTGATGTTCGGGTAGCTGGCGTTGGCGGCCAGTGCGTCGCTTCGGGTGCAGGTCAGCGTGGCAAGGGTGCAGTTCCAGCCGGTGCCGCCTATTGCGGTGGCGGTCAGACCGGCCGGCAGCGAGTCCGTCACGGTCACGAGGCCGGTCGAGGCGTCGGGGCCGCTGTTGGTGACCGAGAGTGTGTACGTGAGCCCCGGTCTGGCCCTGGGTGAAGTTGCCGCTATGACTCTTGTCGATGACCAGGTTGGTGCTGAGGATCGTGGTCGGATCGTTGGCCGTGCTCGGGGTGGGGTCTCCACCGCCGGTAACGGTGCCGGAGTTGACGACGCTGGCCGGCGCGTCGTTGGCCACGTTCACGGTCATCGTGATGTTCGGGTAACTCGCGTTGGCGGCCAGGACGTCCGAGCGGGTGCAGGTCAGGGTTGCGAGCGTGCAGTTCCAGCCGGTGCCGCTGATCGCGGTGGCGGTCAGGCCGGTCGGCAGGGTGTCGGTGACTGAGACCTGGCCCTGGGTCGGATCGGGTCCGCTATTGGTGACCGCGATCGTGTACTGGGCGCCGGTCTGGCTCTGGCGGAAGTTGCCGGTATGGCTCTTGGCAATCACGAGATTGATCGACTTGATCGTGGTCGGATCGTTGTCGGTGCTCGGGGTCGGATCGCCGCCGCCGCTCACCGTTCCGCCGTTGATCACCGATGCCGGCGCGTTGTTGGCCACATTGACGGTCATCGTGATCGGCGGGTAGCTGGCGTTGGCTGCCAGGACGTCCGAGCGGGTGCAGGTCAGAGTTGCGAGCACGCAGTTCCAGCCGGTTCCGCTGATCGCGGTGGCTGTGAGGCCTGCGGGCAGGGCGTCGGTGACGGTGACGGTTCCGGTTGTCGGGTCCGGGCCGCTGTTGGTCACGGCCAGCGTGTAGGTGGCACCCGTCTGTCCCTGGCGGAAGTCACCGGTATGGGACTTGTCGATGACCAGGTTGGTGCTGAGGATGGTGGTCGGATCGTTGGCCGTGCTCGGGGTGGGGTCTCCACCGCCGCTCACCGTTCCGCTGTTGATCACCGAAGCAGGCGCGTTGTTGGCCACATTGACGGTCATCGTGATCGGCGGGTAGCTGGCGTTGGCGGCCAGGACGTCCGAGCGGGTGCAGGTCAGAGATGCGAGCACGCAGTTCCAGCCGGTGCCGGAAATGGCGGTGGCGGTCAGGCCGGTCGGCAGGTTGTCGGTGACGCTGACCTGGCCGTTTGTGCCGGCCGGGCCCTGGTTGGTCACCGCGAGGGAGTACTGGGCGCCCGTCTGGCCCTGGCGGAAGTTTCCGGAATGCGACTTGTTGATCGTCAAGTCCGGAGTCTTGACGGTCGCATCCACCGTCGAAGCTGTGTTCAGCGGGCTTGACGTCGTCTGGCTCAGGAAGCTTGCGGTCGCCGTATTGGTCAGGACGGTGTCGTTTGCCACCGGGTTCGGACTCGGTCCATTGACCTTGACCTTGAAGGTCACCTCGTATTCATTGCCTGGCTTGACGTTGCCTCCGGTTGAGGCATTTGATCCTTCACCGAGGCGAGCGATGATCCGGTTGTTGGGAGAGTCGAACTCGGCGATGTCGTCAGCGAACGCGTCAGTCCGGACTCCGGTGGAAGCATTCGTATTCTTGACCACGTTGATCGAACCGGGCACGTAAGTCGTGTTCGGCGGGATCGGGTCTCTCAGCACGAAGTTGGCCGTGCCGTCCAGGCCATTGTTCTTGCCGGAGATCTTGTAGGTAAGGGTGTCGCCTTGCTCGACAACACCGCCGTTGTCATCGACCACCGACTTCAGCTGGTCAACCTTCGGTGAGTAGACCTCGACCTGGAAAGTGATGACCCCTGGCAGGTAGAAATCACCGTCACTGCGGACCCTCACCGTCGCCGAAGTCTGCGAGTTGGTGACCGACCCCGCCGGGGCCGGAGTACGGAGCGCATCCATACCGAGTGAATTCGGGTACGACGGATTTCGATCGGTGAACAGGACTCCGTTCTGGGAGATTCTGGAATTGAAGAAGTTGTTCGACGGATGCTGCGCGTCAGACAGGAACTGACCATTGAGCTGCGCCCGATCACCGATCAGGGCCAGGTCACCTTCCCAGGCCACGAAGCCCACCTCAGCGTTGACCGGACCGGCTGGCGGAGTGAGGAAGCCGGAAATCGGAATGTCGGCCGTCGTCGTTCCTGAAATCGAAACCAGGCCGTCATAGATCGTCATGTTCTTTACGGTCTCGGAGGGGTTCTTGTAGGAGACGATCAGGCTCCATCCCGAGTAGCGGTCGCTACCGACCGCAGACTGAATGTCGGCGACGGTGTATGTCCCGTTGCCGGAATTCGGCAGCGTTTGCACCAGACTGGTCACATTGGCGAATGCCTGATACCGCCCGGCATTGCCGCCGACCCCGTCATCAACAGTGGAAGCAGTAACTGTCTGATAGCCCGTAGCACCGGGGACCCTGAACTTCACCTGGTCGCGAATGTTCTGATTGGCGGGGCTGGTGGCACCGGCATAGTGCCCTCCCCAATAGAGGGCTGCATAGAGAATCGTCGAGCCCGCAGGAAGCGACTGATTCGCCGACGACGAGTTGAAGGTTGAAGCCACGCCATCCACATCGACGTAAGTCATCGTGTGCGCGTTGTTGTTCCGCCAGTTGGTAGAGCTGTCGACCGAGTCAGTGACGGCGGCGTTGCGGGCATCCACACAGGTGCTGGCTCCAAAATCGCCACTGGCCGTGGAGCAGCTCATGTTGCTGTTGGCGATGCCGCCGATGCTTCCGGCTTCAGTAGCCGAGAAACGCAAGCTGAAAGCACGATCCGCCTGAGCGGGAGCAGCCGCCGCCAGGCCAGCGGCGAGAACCGCAATGACTGGCGCGAAACGGATGGCAGTACGGGCGACGGACTTCAATTTGTTCTCCGAGATTTTCCTTTTGGACATCACAGACGCCAAAACCTTCCGAAAGACCTCAACATTACCCTTGGATTCTCGAAAGTAGTGGGAAAGCCTTCAGGGGCCAGGATGACTGCTCGGTGAGCATTCGCAGTCTTCAGGGCGTTTTTGCGGATTCCATCCCGGCGTTGAGGCCGGTGCTCACGGAATTCCCACCCGTCTCCCTTTTTCACCAATCAAGTGAAGGTACGGGATTTTCCCTGAATCGGCAAGACTCGGACGAAACGGCAGGAATCCGGCCAATTGCGCGGACCAGCCGAGTACCGCCCTCCGGCAGTGCCTAGCGGATCCTCACCGGGGTGCCGAGTGGCAGCTTCTTCGCCAGGAACCTGATCCTGCTGTTGTTGACCCGAATGCAGCCGTGGGAACGTGCCGTGCCGAGCGGGTCGAGCAGGGACAGGCCGTCGCGGCCATGGATTGCGACCCGCCCGGGGCCTCCCCCGTAATTGTCGAGCACGTTCGAATGCGCGGTCAGGTGTAGAGCGAACGGGCCGAGGAAGCCGTTTGAAGGCACCTGCCTCACCTTTTCGTAGATCGCGAAGAGACCCTTGGGCGTCGGAGTCTCAGGGGCACCGATAACGGACCGGAACCTGACCACCGGCTTGCCCGACTTGAAAACAGTCACCTTGCGGTCCCCCCTCGAGATCAGAACCCGCCACGGATTCCGGACCACCCGGGCGCGGTTCGCAGGGATCCAGGCCGAAGCGGCGTTGGGCCGGGAGGCCAGGCGGACCTTGATCCAGGTCCTGCCTTTCACCTGGGCCGAGTTCAGAACCAGAAGGTGCTGGGGACCCTTGGCCCAGGTTGACTGCGTCTGCAGGGTCGTCCGGACACGACCCCGGTTGCCCGGCCGGCTCCAGGCCTTCGTCCGAATCATGATGCGCGCCGACCAGGAGCTCTTGCCGGTCACGCCCGTGTAGTTGGCCGTGGTGCCGGCTGAAGCCACGCCGACCGGGCCCAGCCAGAGTGCTGACAGGACCAGGGCGGCGCTCAGAATCCTGCTAACCGGTGACACCGCCGCCTCGTGCCGAGCTGGTCCGCTGGACCAGCTTCACCTTTGCCGACGACTTCTTCTTGCCCTTCGTATTGCCGGCAGTGACCGTTCCGATGTTGGTCAGCTCATCCAGTGAGGTGAAGTTGTCAACCCTGAGGGTCACCCATGCACCCCGCACGGCTCCACCGGGCAGGTAGTCGATTGTCCAGCAGAGCTTGCCTCCGGACATCTTGCGTCCTTCCTTGGACCGGATGATCGTGGTCTTGCCCGGCAGGATGTCGCAGATCTCGACATCCGTAGCTGCCTGGTTGGTCAGGTTGGTGATCTCGATACGGAACGAGACCCGGCTGCCATCCCTGGTCTTCTTGCGTAGGGCGGTCTTGACGATGCCGATCTTCGTCTGGCCCTTGTCGACCGGGAACTTGATAGTCGACTTGCGCTTCGTGATCTTGCTGTCGTCGGCCTGGATTGTGCCGGTATTGGCCACCTGCCCAGGCTCGATCGCCCGCGCTTTGATCGTCGCGGTCACTGACTTGCCGGCGGCCAGCTTCGACACCTTGCAGGTGACGGTTGCGCCCTGGACCGAGCAGTTGCCGCCCGGGATCTTCGAGCTGACGTACTTCAGCTTGGAGCTCAGGGTGTCCTTGATCACGACGTTCTTCGCCGCAGCGTCGCCGCTGTTTCTGGCGGTCAGCTTGAAGGTGACGATGTCACCCAGGGTGACCTTCTGGTTGCTGAGCTTCTTGGTGATCGCGATCTCCGCCTTGCCCGGAGTGGGCGGCGACACAGTCGTGGTCGAAGTAGACGTGTTGTCATCAGGATCCTTGTCATCAGTGGTGGTAGTCACCGTGACCGTGTTGCTGACCGTGCTTCCGACAACTGCGTCGGCCGGGATGTCAGCTTCAATGAGGACGAGCACCGAACCGTTCGCCGGGATCGTGCCGAGTGAGCAGCTGACGGTGAGATCGCAGGTTCCCTGTTCGGTCGTGACCGTGGGGTTGGTCAGTCCGGCGGGCAGCGGGTCGTCCATTTCGACGTCCTCGGCCGCGCTCGGACCGGCGTTTTCAACCAGGATTTCCCAGCCGATTGTGCTGCCGGCCTGGATGGACGCGGGACCGGTCTTGGTCACCTTGAGATCGGACAACGGATCGATGTCGGTCTCAGCAGTGGCAGTGTTGTCGTCGGGGTTCGGATCGAACTCCTCGGCGTTGACAACCGCCGTGTTGACGACCGTCGTGCCGGCTGTCACATCGGTGGCTTCGACGGTCACTTCAACCGTCCTGCTGTCGCCCGACGCAATGGATCCGAGGTTGCAGACCATGACCGCGTTGCAGTCAGCCGAAGAGACGAAGGTGAGCCCCGTCGGAAGCGGGTCGGCGATCTCGACATCGGTCGCCGTGGCCGGACCCTTGTTCTCGACGACCATCGTGTAGGCGAACTGGTCTCCGACCTTCGCGGTGGCAGGTGCCGACTTCGTCAGCGCCAGGTCCGCGGTGAGGTCCGAGGGGATGATCGTGGTCGGGTCGTCTACCGGGGTCGGGTCGGGATCGCCGCCACCGGTGACAGTGGCGCGCTGGACCACAGAGGCCGGTGCGTCAGCGGCAACATCGACGGTCAGCGTGATCGTCGGGTAGTCGTTGCCGACCGAGAGCGTGTTCGAACGGGTGCAGGTCAGGGTGGCGAGCACACAGTTCCAACCGCTACCGGTGATCGCCGTCGCGGTCAAGCCGGTCGGCAGGGTGTCGGTCACGGTGACCAGACCGGCCGTTGCGTCGGGGCCGTCGTTGGAAACGACGATCGAGTAGGTCGCGCCGATCTCGCCCTGGGCGAAGTCGCCGGTGTGTGACTTCTCGATCGAGAGGTTGACGTCCAGCGTTTCGGGCTCGATCGTGGTCGGATCGTTATCGGTAGCCGGGGTCGGATCGCCACCGCCGGAGACGGTGGCGCTGTTGACCACCGATGCCGGGGCATCGGCTGCCACGTCAACCGTGAGGGTGATCGGCGGGTAGTTGTTGCCGGTCCCCAGCGTGTTCGAGCGGGTGCAGGTCAGGGTGGCCAGAGCACAGCTCCAGCCCTTGCCGCCGATGGCGGTTGCGGTCAGGCCTGCGGGCAGGGAGTCGGTGACCGATACCTGACCGGCTCGTCGAGTCAGGTCCGTTGTTGCTGACCTGGATCGTGTAGGTGGCTCCGGTCTGGCCCTGGGTGAAGTTGCCGGTGTGGGACTTGTCGATCGCAAGGTTGACGTCGCTGCCGGTGGGCACGATCGTGGTCGGATCCTCATCTTCGCTGTCGGTCGGATCGCCGCCTCCGCTGACGGTCGCCCGCTGGATGACCGATGCCGGTGCGTTCGCCGCGACGTTCACAGTCAGGGTGATCGGCGGGTAGTCGTTGCCCGCGCCGAGGGTGTTGGAGCGGGTGCAGGTCAGGGTGGCGAGCACGCAGTTCCAGCCGGTTCCGGTGATCGCTGTCGCGGTCAGGCCGGCGGGCAGGTTGTCCGTCACCGTCACCAGACCGGTGGTGGCGTCGGGCCCGTCGTTCGTGACCTGGATCGTGTAGGTGGCTCCGACCTGGCCCTGGGTGAAGTTGCCGGTGTGTGACTTCTCGATCGAGAGGTTCACATCGGGTGCTGTCGGAATGACAGTCGTCGGATCGTCATCGGTGGCCGGGGTCGGATCGCCGCCGCCGGAGACTGTGGCGGTGTTGATGATCGATGCCGGAGCGTTGGCCGCCACATCGACCGTCATGGTGATCGTCGGGTAGTTGTTGCCGATCCCCAGCGAGTTGGAGCGGGTGCAGGTGAGTGTGGCCAGCGTGCAGCTCCAGCCGGTTCCGCCAATCGCGGTGGCGGTCAGGCCGGCGGGCAGGGTGTCGGTCACGGTGACGAGGCCGATAGTCGAATCCGGCCCGTTGTTCGAAACCGTGATCGTGTACGTGCGCACCGGTCTGGCCCTGGGTGAAGTCACCGGTGTGGGACTTGTTGATCGCGAGGTTGATGCTCTTGACCGTGGTCGGGTCGTCGTCGGTGCTCGGGGTCGGGTCTCCGCCGCCGGTGACTGTGCCGGAGTTGGTGACTGACGCCGGGGCGTTGTTGGCGACGTCGACCGTCAGGGTGATCGTCGCGGGTAGCTGGCGCCGTTGGCCAGGGAGTCGGAGCGGGTGCAGGTCAGTGTGCCGAGCACGCAGTTCCAGCCGGTTCCGTTGATCGCGGTGGCGGTGAGGCCGGCCGGCAGGGTGTCGGTGACTGTGACCAGTCCGGTCGAGGAATCGGGGCCGTTGTTGGTGACCGAGAGCGTGTAGGTGCGCGCCGGTCTGGCCCTGGGTGAAGTCACCGGTATGGGACTTGTTGATCGCCAGGTTGGTCGAGAGCACCGTGGTCGGGTCGTCGGAGGTATCCGGGGTCGGATCGCCGCCTCCGGTAACTGTGCCGGAGTTGGTGACGGCTGGCCGGTGCGTTGTTGGCGACGTCGACGGTCAGGGTGATGTCGGGGTAGCTGGCGCCGTTGGCCAGGGAGTCCGAGCGGGTGCAGGTCAGGGTGCCGAGGACGCAGCTCCAGCCGGTTCCGTTGATCGCGGTTGCGGTGAGGCCTGCCGGCAGGGTGTCGGTGACGGTGACGGTGCCGGTGGTGGCGGGCGGGCCGTTGTTGGTCACCGCCAGCGTGTAGGTGGCGCCGGTCTGGCCCTGGCGGAAGTTGCCGGTGTGGGACTTGTTGATCGTCAGGTTCGGGGTGGCCGGGTCGATCACCGTGGTCGGATCGTTATCGGTGGCCGGGGTCGGGTCGCCGCCGCCGGAGACCGTCGCGGAGTTGATGACGCTCGACGGAGCGTTGGCTGCGACGTTGACGGTCATCGTGATGTCCGGGTAGCTGGCGCCGTTGGCCAGGGAGTCCGAGCGGGTGCAGGTGAGTGTTCCGAGCGTGCAGCTCCAGCCGGTTCCGGTGATCGCGGTTGCGGTCAGGCCGGCCGGCAGGGTGTCGGTGACTGTGACCTGACCGGTGGTTGCGTCGGGACCGTTGTTGGTGACGGCGATTGTGTAGGTGGCGCCGGTCTGGCCGCGGGTGAAGTTGCCGGTGTGGGACTTGTCGATCGCGAGGTTGATGCTCTTGACCGTGGTCGGGTCGTCGTCGGTGCTCGGGGTCGGGTCTCCGCCGCCGGTGACTGTGCCGGAGTTGGTGACTGAAGCCGGGGCGTTGTTGGCGACGTCGACGGTCAGGGTGATGTCGGGGTAGCTGGCGCCGTTGGCCAGGACGTCGGAGCGGGTGCAGGTCAGGGTTGCGAGCACGCAGTTCCAGCCGGTTCCGTTGATCGCGGTTGCGGTGAGGCCTGCCGGCAGGGTGTCGGTGACTGTGACCAGTCCGGTCGAGGAATCGGGACCGTTGTTGGTGACCGAGAGCGTGTAGGTGCGCGCCGGTCTGGCCCTGGGTGAAGTCACCGCTATGGGACTTGTTGATCGCCAGGCTGGTTGAGAGCACCGTGGTCGGGTCGTCCGAGGTATCCGGGGTCGGGTCGCCGCCTCCGGTGACTGTGCCGGAGTTGGTGACTGACGCCGGGGCGTTGTTGGCAACGTCGACGGTCAGGGTGATCGGCGGGTAGCTGGCGCCGTTGGCCAGGGAGTCCGAGCGGGTGCAGGTCAGGGTGCCGAGGACGCAGCTCCAGCCGGTTCCGTTGATCGCGGTTGCGGTGAGGCCGGCCGGCAGGGTGTCGGTGACTGTGACGGTGCCGGTGGTGGCGGGCGGGCCGTTGTTGGTCACGGCCAGCGTGTAGGTGGCTCCGGTCTGGCCCTGGCGGAAGTTGCCGGTGTGGGACTTGTTGATCGTCAGGTTCGGGGTGGCCGGGTCGATCACCGTGGTCGGATCGTTATCGGTGGCCGGGGTCGGGTCGCCGCCGCCGGAGACCGTCGCGGAGTTGATGACGCTCGACGGAGCGTTGGCTGCGACGTTGACGGTCATCGTGATGTCCGGGTAGCTGGCGCCGTTGGCCAGGGAGTCCGAGCGGGTGCAGGTCAGTGTTCCGAGCGTGCAGTTCCAGCCGGTTCCGGTGATCGCGGTTGCGGTCAGGCCGGCCGGCAGGGTGTCGGTGACTGTGACCTGACCGGTGGTTGCGTCGGGACCGTTGTTGGTGACGGCGATTGTGTAGGTGGCGCCGGTCTGGCCGCGGGTGAAGTTGCCGGTGTGGGACTTGTCGATCGCGAGGTTGATGCTCTTGACCGTGGTCGGGTCGTCGTCTGTGCTCGGGGTCGGGTCTCCACCGCCGGTGACTGTGCCGGAGTTGGTGACTGACGCCGGGGCGTTGTTGGCAACGTCGACGGTCAGGGTGATCGTCGGGTAACTGGCGCCGTTGGCCAGGACGTCGGAGCGGGTGCAGGTCAGGGTGGCGAGCACGCAGCTCCAACCGGTTCCGTTGATCGCGGTTGCGGTGAGGCCGGCCGGCAGGGTGTCGGTGACTGTGACCAGTCCGGTTGTCGCACTCGGACCGTTGTTGGTGACGGCCAGGGTGTACGAGGCACCGGTCTGTCCCTGGGTGAAGTCACCTGTATGGCTCTTGTTGATGGCGAGATTGACGTCGGTGTCAATGGTGGTCGGATCGTCGTCGGTGCTCGGAGTCGGATCGCCGCCGCCGGAGACGGTGCCGGAGTTGGTGACGCTGGCCGGGGCGTTGTTGGCGACGTCGACTGTCAGGGTGATGTCGGGGTAGCTGGCGCCGTTGGCCAGGACGTCGGAGCGGGTGCAGGTCAGGGTGGCGAGCACGCAGCTCCAGCCGGTTCCGTTGATCGCGGTTGCGGTGAGGCCGGCCGGCAGGGTGTCGGTGACTGTGACCAGTCCGGTCGAGGAATCGGGGCCGTTGTTGGTGACCGAGAGCGTGTACTGCGCGCCGGTCTGGCCCTGGGTGAAGTTGCCGGTATGGCTCTTGTTGATCGCGAGGTTGATCGAGCGGACCACGGTCGGATCGTTGTCCGTACTCGGAGTCGGGTCTCCTCCGCCGCTGACGGTGGAGGAGTTGATGACCGAAGCCGGAGCGTTGTTGGCGACGTTCACAGTCAGGGTGATGTTCGGGTAGCTGGCGCCGTTGGCCAGCGAGTCCGAGCGGGTGCAGGTCAGGGTTCCGAGCGTGCAGGTCCAGCCGGTTCCGGTGATCGCGGTGGCGGTCAGGCCGGGCGGCAGGGCATCCGTGACCGCCACGAGGCCGGTCGAGGCGTCGGGACCATTGTTCGTCACGGAGATCGTGTACTGGGCACCCGTCTGGCCCTGACGGAAGTCGCCGGTGTGCGACTTGTCGATGGCCAGGTTGATGCTCTTGACCGTGGTCGGGTCGTCGTCGGTGCTCGGGGTCGGGTCGCCACCGCCGGAGACGGTCGCGCTCTGGATCACAGTTGCCGGCGCGTCGTTGGCGACATCCACAGTCAGGGTGATGTCCGGGTAGCTGGCGTTGGCGGCGAGCACATCGGAGCGCGTGCAGGTCAGGGTTCCGAGAACACAGGTCCAGCCGGTGCCGCTGATCGCGGTGGCGGTCAGGCCGGTCGGCAGGTTGTCGGTGACCGAGACCTGTCCGACGGTCGGATCGGGGCCGTTGTTGGTGACCGAGATCGTGTACTGCGCGCCGGTCTGACCCTGGATGAAGTCGCCGGTGTGAGCCTTGTCGATGGCCAGGTTGGTCGACAGGATGATGGTCGGATCGTTATCGGTGGTCGGAGTGGGATCGCCGCCGCCCGAAGCGGTGGCGGAGTTGGTGACGCTGGCCGGGGCGTTGTTGGCGACGTCGACCGTCAGAACGATGTTCGGGTAGCTGGCACCGTTCGCCAGGGAGTCCGAGCGGGTGCAGGTCAGGGTGCCGAGCACGCAGTTCCAGCCGGTGCCGTTGATCGCGGTTGCGGTCAGGCCAGCCGGCAGGGTGTCCGTGACCGTGACGGTGCCGGTGGTTGCGGCCGGCCCGTTGTTGGTTACTGCCAGCGTGTACTGAGCGCCGGTCTGGCCCTGGCGGAAGTTGCCGGTGTGAGCCTTGTCGATGGCCAGGTTGGCCGTGAGAATGTTGGTCTGGTCATCATCGCTGTCCGGGGTCGGATCGCCGCCGCCGCTGACCGTTCCGGTGTTCGTCACCGATGCGGGGGCGTTCGCCGCTACGTCAACCGTCAAGGTGATGTCCGGGTAGCTGTTGCCGGCGGCGAGCGAGTCGCTGCGGGTGCAGGTCAGCGTTCCGAGCGTGCAGTTCCAGCCGGTTCCGGCAATCGCGGTGGCGGTCAGACCGCTCGGCAGGGTGTCGGTGACGGTCACGGTGCCGCTGGTGGCGGGCGGGCCGTTGTTGGTCACGGCGAGCGTGTACGTGGCGCCGGTCTGGCCGCGGGTGAAGTCGCCGGTATGCGACTTGTTGATGATCAGGTTCGGCGTGGCCGGGTCGATCACCGTGGTCGGGTCGTTGTCGGTGACCGGGGTCGGATCGCCGCCGCCCGAGGCGGTCGCGGAGTTGATGACACTCGAAGGCGCGTTGGCTGCGACGTCGACGGTCAGAGTGATGTCGGGGTAGCTGGCACCGTTGGCCAGGGAGTCCGAGCGGGTGCAGGTCAGCGTTCCGAGCGTGCAGCTCCAGCCGGTTCCGTTGATAGCGGTTGCGGTCAGGCCTGCCGGCAGGGTGTCGGTGACGGTGACCTGACCGGTGGTTGCGTCGGGGCCGTTGTTGGTGACGGCAATCGTGTAGGTGGCGCCGGTCTGGCCGCGGGTGAAGTTGCCGGTGTGCGACTTGTTGATCGCCAGGTTGATGCTCTTGATCGTGGTCGGATCGTCGTCGGTGCTCGGGGTCGGGTCTCCGCCGCCGGAAACGGTCGCGCTCTGGATCACTGAAGCCGGCGCGTTGTTGGCAACGTCCACAGTCAGGGTGATATCCGGGTAGCTGGTGCTGGCCGGCAGGACGTCGGAGCGCGTGCAGGTCAGCGTTCCAAGTACACAGTTCCAGCCGGTGCCGTTGATCGCGGTTGCGATCAGGCCGCTCGGCAGCGCATCCGTGACAGAGACCTGGCCTGACGTGCTGTCAGGGCCATTGTTGGTGACCGAAATCGTGTACTCGGCCCCGACCTGGCCCTGCGTGAAGTCTCCGGTGTGGGACTTGTCGATTGCGAGGTTGACCGAGCGCACGACAGTCGGGTCGTCGTCGGTGGACGGGGTCGGGTCGCCGCCGCCGGAAACGGTCGCCGAGTTGACCAGCGGGCTGCCGGCGTTGTTGGCGACATTGACCGTCAGCGTGATGTTCGGGTAGCTGGCGTTCGCAGCCAGTACGTCGCTACGGGTACAGGTCAGGGTTCCGAGCGTGCAGTTCCAGCCGCTGCCGTTAATGGCTGTGGCGGTGAGGCCTACTGGCAGGGCATCGGTGACCGAAACCTGACCAACAGTCGGATCGGGGCCGGTGTTGCTGACCGAAATCGTGTACTGCGCGCCGGTCTGGCCCTGTGTGAAGTTGCCGGTGTGGGACTTGTCGATCGCCAGGTTGATGCTCTTGATCGCGGTCGGATCGTCGTCCGTGCTCGGGGTCGGGTCTCCACCGCCGGAGACGGTGCCGGAGTTGGTGACGCTGGCCGGTGCGTTGTTGGCGACGTCAACGGTCAGCGTGATGTCGGGGTAGCTGGCGCCGTTGGCCAGCGAGTCCGAGCGGGTACAGGTCAGGGTGCCGAGCACACAGGTCCAGCCGGTTGCCGCTGATCGCGGTTGCGGTCAGGCCGGCCGGCAGTGCGTCGGTGACGGTGACGGTGCCGGTCGAGGCGTCGGGGCCGTTGTTGGTCACGGCCAGCGTGTAGGTGGCGCCGGTCTGGCCCTGGATGAAGTCGCCGGTGTGGGACTTGCTGATCGCCAGGTTGGTCGAGAGCACGGTGGTCGGGTCGTCGTCCGTGCTCGGGGTCGGGTCTCCACCGCCGGAGACGGTGCCCGAGTTGGTGACGCTGGCCGGGGCGTTGTTGGCCACGTCGACGGTCAGGGTGATGTCGGGGTAACTGGCGCCGTTGGCCAAGACGTCGGAACGGGTACAAGTCAGCGTTCCGAGAACACAGGTCCAGCCTGTTCCGCTGATTGCGGTGGCGGTGAGACCCACTGGCAGTGCGTCGGTGACTGTGACCGTGCCGGTTGAGGCGTCGGGGCCGTTGTTGGTCACGGCCAGCGTGTACTGGGCACCGGTCTGGCCCTGGCGGAAGTCGCCGGTGTGGGACTTGTTGATGGCCAGGTTGGTTGAGAGCACAGTGGTCGGGTCGTCGTCCGTACTCGGAGTCGGGTCGCCGCCGCCTGAGACGGTCCCGCTGTTTGTCACTGAAGCCGGCGCGTTGTTGGCAACGTCGACGGTCAGGTTGATGTCCGGGTAGCTGGCGCCGTTGGCCAGGGAGTCCGAACGGGTGCAGGTAAGTGTGCCGAGGGTGCAGGTCCAGCCGGTTCCGGCGATCGCGGTGGCGGTCAGGCCTGCGGGCAGTGCGTCGGTGACTGTGACCGTGCCGGTCGATGCGTCGGGGCCGTTATTGGTTACCGCCAGCGTGTAGGTGGCGCCGGTCTGGCCCTGGCGGAAGTCGCCGGTATGGGACTTGTTGATCGCCAGGTTGATGCTCTTGACGGTGGTCGGGTCGTCGTCCGTGCTCGGCGTCGGATCGCCGCCGCCGGAGACAGTCGCGCTCTGGATCACAGTTGCCGGGGCATTGTTCGCCACGTCCACGGTCAGGGTGATGTTCGGGTAGCTGGCGTTCGCAGCCAGTACGTCGCTGCGGGTACAGGTCAGGGTGCCGAGAACACAGGTCCAGCCGGTGCCGTTGATCGCGGTTGCGGTCAGGCCGGCCGGCAGGGCGTCGGTGACCGAAACCTGACCAGCAGTCGGATCGGGGCCGGTGTTGGTGACCGAGATCGTGTACTGCGCGCCGGTCTGGCCCTGGCGGAAGTCGCCGATGTGTGACTTGTCGATGGCAAGGTTCGTCGACAGGACGGTGGTCGGGTCGTCGTCCGTGCTCGGGGTCGGGTCGCCACCGCCGGAGACGGTGCCCGAGTTGGTGACGCTGGCCGGGGCGTTGTTTGCCACGTCAACGGTCAGGGTGATGTCGGGGTAGCTGGCGCCGTTGGCCAGGGAGTCCGAGCGGGTGCAGGTCAGGGTGCCGAGGACGCAGCTCCAGCCGGTTCCGTTGATCGCGGTTGCGGTGAGGCCAGCCGGCAGGGTGTCCGTGACCGTGACGGTGCCGGTGGTTGCGGCCGGTCCGTTGTTGGTTACTGCCAGCGTGTACTGAGCGCCGGTCTGGCCCTGGCGGAAGTTGCCGGTGTGAGCCTTGTCGATGGCCAGGTTGGCCGTGAGGATATTGGTCGGATCGTCGTCGCTGGCCGGGGTCGGGTCGCCGCCGCCGCTGACCGTTCCGGTGTTGGTCACCGATGCGGGGGCGTTCGCCGCTACGTCAACCGTCAAGGTGATGTCCGGGTAGCTGGCGCCGTTGGCCAGGACGTCGGAGCGGGTGCAGGTCAGCGTTCCGAGCGTGCAGTTCCAGCCGGTACCGGCGATCGCGGTGGCGGTCAGGCCACTCGGCAGGGCGTCGGTGACTGTGACGGTGCCGGTGGTTGCTGCCGGTCCCTGGTTGGTCACGGCGAGCGTGTAGGTGGCGCCGGTCTGGCCGCGGGTGAAGTCGCCGGTATGCGACTTGTTGATGATCAGGTTCGGGGTGGCCGGGTCGATCACCGTGGTCGGATCGTCATCGGTGCTCGGGGTCGGGTCTCCACCGCCCGCGACTGTGGAGGAGTTGGTCACCGAGGAGGGCGCGTTGGACGCGACGTCGACCGTCAGGGTGATGTCCGGGTAGCTGGCACCGTTGGCGAGGGAGTCGGAACGGGTGCAGGTCAGGGTGCCGAGGCTGCAGCTCCAACCGCTGCCGCCGATGGCGGTGGCGGTCAGGCCGGCGGGCAGGTTGTCAGTCACAGTCACGAGGCCGGAGGTCGCATCGGGGCCGTTGTTGGTGACTGGCAATCGTGTAGGTGGCGCCAGTCTGGCCGCGAGTGAAGTTGCCCGTATGAGACTTGTCGATGGCCAGGTTGATCGAGCGGATCGTGGTCGGGTCGTTGTCGGTGGCCGGCGTCGGATCGCCGCCGCCGCTTACGGTCGAGCTGTTGATAACCGAGGCAGGGGCGTTGTTGGCAACGTTGACCGTCAGGATGATGTCCGGGTAGCTGGCGCCGTTGGCCAGCGAGTCCGAGCGGGTACAGGTCAGTGTTCCGAGAACACAGTTCCAGCCGGAACCGGAGATGCCGGTGGCGGTGAGGCCGGTCGGCAGGGCGTCGGTGACCGTGACCAGTCCGGTTGAGGCGTCGGGGCCGTTGTTGGTGACCGAGATCGTGTACTGCGCGCCGGTCTGGCCCTGGAGGAAGTCTCCGGTGTGGGACTTGTTGATGACCAGGTTGGTCGACAGAACGGTCGTCGGGTCGTTGGCGGTGCTCGGCGTCGGGTCGCCGCCACCGGTGACCGTCGCGGAGTTGGTCACCGAAGCCGGGGCGTTGTTGGCCACGTCGACGGTCAGGACGATGTTCGGGTAGCTGGCACCGTTGGTCAGGACATCCGAGCGGGTACATGTGAGAGTTCCGAGCACACAGTTCCAGCCGGTGCCGGCGATGGCGGTGGCGGTCAGGCCGGTCGGCAGGCTGTCGGTAACAGAGACCTGGCCGGTAGTTGCGTCGGGGCCGTTGTTGGTAACTGTCACCGCGTACTGCGCGCCTGTCTGTCCCTGTCGGAAGTTGCCGGTGTGGCTCTTGGCAATCGCCAGGTTGATGCTCTTGATGGTGGTCGGATCGTCGTCCGTGCTCGGGGTCGGGTCTCCTCCGCCGGAGACGGTGCCGGAGTTGGTGACGCTGGCCGGCGCATTGTTGGCGACGTCAACTGTCAGGGTGATGTCGGGGTAGCTGGCGCCGTTGGCCAGCGAATCGCTGCGCGTACAAGTCAGGGTGCCGAGAACACAGGTCCAGCCGGTGCCGCTGATTGCCGTGGCGGTGAGGCCGGTCGGCAGGGCGTCGGTGACCGTGACCGTGCCGGTCGAGGCGTCAGGACCGTTGTTGGTGACCGAGATCGTGTACTGCGCGCCGGTCTGGCCCTGGAGGAAGTCGCCGGTGTGGGACTTGTTGATGGCCAGGTTGGTCGAGAGCACGGTGGTCGGATCGTCGTCCGTGCTGGGCGTCGGGTCGCCGCCGCCGGAGACGGTCGCCGAGTTGGTGACGCTGGCCGGGGCGTTGTTCGCCACGTCGACGGTCAGGTTGATGTCGGGGTAGCTGGCGCCGTTGGCCAGCGAATCGCTGCGCGTACAGGTCAGGGTTCCGAGGCTGCAGGTCCAGCCGGTGCCGCTGATTGCCGTGGCGGTGAGGCCGGCCGGCAGGGCGTCGGTGACTGTGACCTGACCGGTGGTTGCGTCGGGGCCGTTGTTGGTCACGGCGATCATGTAGGTGGCACCGGTCTGGCCCTGACGGAAGTTGCCGGTGTGGCTCTTGGCAATCGCCAGGTTGATGCTCTTGATGGTGGTCGGATCGTCGTCCGTGCTCGGTGTCGGGTCGCCGCCGCCGGAGACGGTGCCGGAGTTGGTGACGCTGGCCGGTGCGTTGTTAGCCACGTCGACGGTCAGCGTGATGTCGGGGTAGCTGGCGCCGTTGGCCAGCGAATCGCTGCGCGTACAAGTCAGGGTGCCGAGAACACAGTTCCAGCCGGAACCGGAGATGCCGGTGGCGGTGAGGCCGGTCGGCAGGGCGTCGGTGACCGTGACCAGTCCGGTTGAGGCGTCGGGGCCGTTGTTGGTGACCGAGATCGTGTACTGCGCGCCGGTCTGGCCCTGGAGGAAGTCTCCGGTGTGGGACTTGTTGATGACCAGGTTGGTCGACAGAACGGTCGTCGGGTCGTTGGCGGTGCTCGGCGTCGGGTCTCCACCGCCGGAGACGGTGCCGGAGTTGGTGACGCTGGCCGGGGCGTTGTTTGCCACGTCAACGGTCAGCGTGATATCGGGGTAGCTGGCGCCGTTGGCCAGGGAGTCCGAACGGGTACAGGTGAGAGTTCCGAGAACACAGGTCCAGCCTGTTCCGCTGATTGCGGTGGCGGTGAGACCCACTGGCAGTGCGTCGGTGACGGTGACCGTGCCGGTTGAGGCGTCGGGGCCGTTGTTGGTCACGGCCAGCGTGTACTGGGCACCGGTCTGGCCCTGGCGGAAGTCGCCGGTGTGGGACTTGTTGATGGCCAGGTTGGTCGAGAGCACAGTGGTCGGATCGTCATCGGTGACCGGGGTCGGATCTCCACCGCCACTGGCCGTGGCCGAGTTGGTCAACGGAGTACCGGCGTTGTTGGCGACGTCAACGGTCAGGGTGATGTCCGGGTAGCTGGCACCGTTGGCCAGGACGTCGGAGCGGGTGCAGGTCAGCGTCCCGAGCACACAGGTCCAGCCCGTGCCGGAAATGGCGGTGGCGGTGAGACCGGCCGGCAGGGTGTCGGTGACTGTGACCAGTCCGGTCGAGGCGTCGGGGCCGTTGTTGGTCACGGCCAGCGTGTAGGTGGCGCCGGTCTGGCCCTGGCGGAAGTCGCCGGTGTGGGACTTGTTGATCGCCAGGTTGGTCGAGAGCACAGTGGTCGGGTCGTCATCGGTGACCGGGGTCGGATCTCCACCGCCACTGGCCGTGGCCGAGTTGGTCAACGGAGTACCGGCGTTGTTGGCCACGTTTACCGTCAGCGTGATGTCGGGGTAGCTGGCACCGTTGGCCAGCGAATCGCTGCGCGTACAGGTCAGGGTGCCGAGGGTGCAGGTCCAGCCGGTTCCGGCAATCGCCGTGGCGGTCAGGCCTGCCGGCAGGGCGTCAGTGACGGTGACGGTGCCCGAAGTCGCGCTCGGGCCGCTATTGCTGACTTCGATCGTGTAGGTGGCTCCGGTCTGGCCCTGGCGGAAGTCGCCGGTGTGGGACTTGTTGATCGCCAGGTTGACTCCGTCGATGGTGGTGGGGTCGTTGTCGGTTACCGGGGTGGGATCGCCGCCGCCGCTTGCCGCGGCCGAGTTGATCACCGATGCCGGCGCGTTGGCCGCGACATCCACTGTCAGGGTGATCGGCGGGTAGCTGTCGCCGGAGCTCAGCTGGTCGCTGCGGGTGCAGGTCAGGGTTCCGAGCACGCAGGTCCAGCCGGTGCCGTTGATCGCGGTGGCGGTCAGGCCGGCCGGCAGGGTGTCGGTGACGGTTACAAGTCCTTCGGTCTGGTCGGGGCCGTTGTTGCTGACCTCGATGTTGTAGGTAGCACCGGTCTGGCCCTGGGTGAAGTTGCCGGTATGGGACTTGTTGATCGCCAGGTTCGGGTCGAGGATCGTGGTCTCGGTCTCGTTGCTGGTGATCGGGGTGAGGTTCGGCGTCGAGGGGTCGAGTACGGCTTCGTTGAAGACCGAGGTCCCCGGAGCACCGGTCACGGTGACGTCGAAGGAGAAGGAGGTCGGTCCTCCGGCCGGAATGTTCTGGGCGGCCCAGGTGACGGTGCCTGAACCGAACGTGCAGGCCGGGGAACACGTGCCAGTGCCGTTGAAGCTGGCGCCCGCCGGGATGGCATCGGTCACGGTGGCGGTGAATGCCGCGCCGGGGTTGTTGACGTTGACCGTGTAGGTCAGAACCTGGCCGACCACGGCGTCCACATCGGAGACTCCCTTAGTCACCGTAGGCAGGACACGCAGTTTGTTGGTCACCGTATTGCTGTCGACCGGAGAAGTCTGATCGGAATCGATAACGGCCTTGTTGGAAATCGTGTAATCGGTATCGGATACGGCCAGACCGCTCTTGGCGATCACGGTGAAGGTGACGGTCTGGGACCCGCCGGGATTGATCGTTCCGAGGTTCCAGGTGACCGTGCCGGCAGATTCGCTGCAGGAGGTGCCTCCCGTGCAGTTGACGTAGTTGACCTGGGCGGGAACGAGGTCGGTGAGTGTCGCGTTGGTGGCCGGCGTTGTGCCGGTGTTCTCGACGACCATCGTGTACTGGATGCCGTCGCCCGGGCGCAGGATGGCGAGTGGGCCGGGGTTGTTGGACTTGGTAACCGACAGGACCGGGTTTCCGGTGTTGACGCTGACTGTCGGCGACGCAGCCGATACCCCGACTGCCCCGATCACGGCCGTATTGTCAACCGGGTCCGGCGCACCGTTCGGTACGCCGACGGTGAAGGTCAGCAGCGGGGTGATGATCGAGCTGTTGGAGGTCGAAGTCGGGAAGGGCGTCGGCCCGTCACCGCTGCCGTTGGCACTGAACTTGAGGCTGCCGGGGTTGGTACCGGCGGCCACCGTGCACGTCCAGCCGTACCGGACCGGATCGCCGGGGCCGGTGATGTCGTCGTTTGCCGAGAGCAGCGTCGGACCGACCAGACTCGAGCAGGAAGCGCCGCCGGTTGCCGTCGTGGTCAGGGCGCCGGGAACGACGTTATTGACGCCGGGATCGGCGTTGAATTCGATCACCACAGAGAGCGGTCCACCGCTCGAGACCATCGACTTGTTCACCTTGAGGTCGGTGAACTGACCGGTCACGGCCGCGTCGGGCAGGTGGGTGAGCGCACCGCCTTCCTTCACCTGGGCGGAGGTCGCCGGCAGGGTGCTCCAGGTATCAGTGGCGACCGTGTATTTCCAGAAAACCGTCTGTCCGTTGCCCTGGAGTCCGTAGATGTTCGTGCCGTCGGTCGTCAGCGCGCCGCCGCCCTTGACCTGGGCCGGAGTGGAGGCCAGAGCAGTCCAGCTGTTGCCGGAGATGCTGTAGCGGTAGAAGAACTGCTTGCCGTTACCGGTCCACGCGTACAGGTTGCCGCCGATCCGGGTGATCGCTCCGCCGTCCTTGACATTCTGCGGCAGCGGCGCCATCGTCGTCCAGGCGTCCGTTCCCGGGTCGTACCGATACATGTCCGGCTTGCCGTCTCCTCGCAGCGCGTAGACATAGGTTCCGTCGGTCGTGAGCGCTCCGCCGGCCTTGATGTTCTCCGGCGTTACGGCCAGCGCCGCCCAGCTGTTTGTACCGACGTTGTAGCGCCGGAATTCGTCGCTGTTGCCAACGGTGGCATAGACGAATCCGTTGAGGTATACGAGCGCGGCACCATTGTCCATGTCCACGCCGGTATTCGCCCTGGCGGTCCAGGTGTTGGTGATCGCGTTGTACGCGTAGAAGTTCTGCGTTTTGTCGCCTGGAATACCGTAGACCGTGTCGACTCCATCGCTGGCCAGCGCACCGCCCGCATCGACCGCCAACGGCACGTTCGTGCGGTTGACCCAGCTGTTGGTACCGATAGCGAACTTGCGGAAGGTCTGGGTTCCGTCGCCGATGAAGGAGAAGACGCCTTCGGTGGAGCCGGAATTGATGATCTCGCCGGGGATCTCCGCAGTCGTACTGCCGAGGCTCCAGCGGACTCCGTCGGGGCCGCCGGTCGGCACCACCAGAACACTCGAAGATCTCGCAGCAGGCCAGGTCGTGGCGACGCCGTCGTCGGCTCCGCCGATGAACGTGTATTCGCCGTTGTCGACGGGTGTACAGGTCCAGACGAAGTTGACTCCCACGCCGCCCGCCGGGACATTCGCGGTGGCGGGCGTCGGCGCACCGCAACCTTCATTGCCACCGGTGGCGGTGATGTTGGGTGTGACGTTCGGGACCGCGACACTGCTCTTGACGTTCAGGGTGACGGTGACCGACTGGCCCTGGTTGCGGAAATTGGTGCTGACGCTCATCGCCGTATCAAGGACCGGTGGTCCGGCGTCGTTTCCGGGAACCGCTGGCAGCGGCACGTAAGGACCGAAGGTCCCGCCCTGGCCGATCGAGGTCGGAGGTGAAGTCACGCCGGCCGGAATCGGGTCGAATACACGCACGTTGTCGAGCTGTACAGACGAGTTGAAGTCCGGGCTCAGTGTGTAGGTGATGTCACCCGGCGGGGTGACGAAGGCCTTGTTCGCCGTCTTGCCGAGCGAGAGCGCTCCCTGCTCGACGACGACGGTCGCTGTGTCTTCATCCGAGTAGGTGAAATCTCCGGCACCGATTCCGCGGAGCTCGCCGGTATTGGTGAAGGTCTGCTGCAAGCGGGTCACCGCTGCCGTTGGTCACTGCGCCCGCCCTGGCGGTGATCGTCACCGTGCCGGAATTCGGCGTATTTGCGTTGATCGTGCCTTTGTTCCAGCGAACCTTGACCTGGCTGCCCGGAATCACAGTCGGAGCGCCGAGAGATGGCGACGAGGAGCTGGAGACGTAAGTGAATCCCGGGGGCAGGGTGTCTTCGACCACGGAGTTGAGCAGCGCCGCGGCACCCGTGTTTCCGTAGCTGATCGTCCATGTCACCGGGGTTCCCGGCGAAACCGGACCCTGGGTGGGCGGCGTCTTGGTGACGGTCGGTACCGGCGTGGGCGTGACCGTGAGTTCACGGCAGAAGACGCCCGTGAAGCCTTCGCCGAAGAGGTCGCCGTACTCGGACTTGACCGTGGCGATCTTCTTCTGGCCGGTGGTCGAAGAAATCGAGGGGCCGACGCTGAGCTCGACGGTTACTGCTTCGCCGTCACTGGGGATGTCCGGAAGGCTGGACCAGGTCAGTGTCTGACCGCTGACACTGGGCGCCGGCCCGCTTGTGGTGCCTACGTAGGTGAATCCGGGCTCCAGCACGACGGTAGTGTTGTTGACGTTGTTGGCAACGCTGCCACCGACGTTCTTGAGGCTGGCCTGGATGTTGCCGGTGCCGTTCTGCGGATAGGTCGTGGGTGCGGAGAACTCGAGTTTCGGCTTCGCAGTGCCGTTGAAGAACAGCGAGTTGTAGAAAGCTCGCAGGTAGGGAGCCTCTCCGTTGTCCAGATACGGGACGTCCGTGTCGTACTGGTGGCCGCCGAGGAAAGTGAGCTTGCCCTGGCCGGTTGCATCGTGATACGAGCCGGCGATGATGTGATCGCTCTCGACCCCGGCGTCGTCAAACCAGGCGACCCTTTCCGTATCAGGCCAGTAGGTCGGGGCGTCCGGATTTCCGGGCGAAGGCCAGGTCTGGACCGAACCGCCAGGCAGATCGTTGGGCGCGGTGGTCGGGACCAACTGCGCGGTAGGCAGGTCGGCATTGGCAGGATTGACCTCCCACGTGCCATCGCCGTTGCTGATGTCAGGGAAGCCGGTCTGGGTGAGCATGCCGCCGGGCTTGCCACCGGGCAGCGATGTCTTGAAAAGCGCCTTGACGGCAGCGTTGCCGTTGAGAGTGAGGTCGGCGATAGCGTTCTCGTTGTTTTCGATGGATGCGCACAGAGCCGTCCAGCCGCCGCCCTGATGTACGAAGGTATCCAGCTGCGCGTAAGCCCTGGTGCCGAGGTTGGCAGTATCGGTCAGCGAGTAGCCGAATCCGCCGTTGTGCGGGGTTACGTAGGTGTCGAAGCGCTTCTCGAGGCAGGCACCCTGGGTGAAGAGGTCTCCGTTGGCGATCTCGGCTTCGTCGAGCACGCCGGGAGAGTCGGTTGTCCAGACATTGCCGTTGGAGTCCGGGATCCCGGCAGCGTTGTAGTAGTCGATCGTAATGCCGGCGTTCGCTTCATCCTGTGCAATGCGAGGCGGAGAGCGCAAAATGACCGGAGAATCCGCGGTGAAGGCGCTGTTTGCCTCGTGGACGTTGGGCAGGTTTGAATTCTGGGCCCACCAGGCTGTTATGAGGGCCTTGGCCGCGGTCGCGTGGGCCGCGTCGATGACGAACGGTCCGCCTCTATAGGACCAGCCGCCCAGCGCTGTATTGGTACGCAGGTCCTTGACGCTGCTGGCCGTGAAATCCACGGTCGTGGTCGTGGTCTTGGTCGTATCGATGGTCCATCTGACCGGAACGCCGTTGGAAAGAAGCCGGTTGACCAGTCCGAACGCCTTCCACATGCCCAGGTTCTGGTTGTAAGCGGTGTGGTTGAGCGTCGTATCGGTGTCCATCGGGATGATCAGGGATCCCGAGGCGTAGCTGACCGGCGTGTCGGCCGTGGCCGACTGGGTACCGAACGCAAAGGCAGCCACAGCGACCAGTACGGCTATGAACGCAGTGAAACGAACGACAAGACGATTCCCAGATTTCAAAATTTCAGTATCCCCCACGAGTCGATGGCAGTCTGTGCCTGACTCATTGCTTTCTCGCTTGTTTCAGTAAATCCTTGCCAGTGTTCGGTTGCCGATGAAATGAACATGGAAAGCCGGCAACAGACTCGGAGACACGGTCTTGGGCTCGACCCGTTCTCAGGGCCACTATGGCGATTCGTCTGTGGCGTCACCGCCAACCCGAGCCGAATCGCTGCCCATCTCCACCTTTAGTGAATCGTTATTTCCTGCTGAATCGGTAATTATAACCCATTGCGGGACAAATTTCAGGAACCGGCCGGGGTCGGCCTCGATCAGCGCCTGACCCGGACCAGCTTCTTCTCGCCCGACGAGAGCTTCAGGACGGCCTTGCCGTTCTTCTTCAGGACCTTGCGGCCGATCCGGTTGACCTTGAGCTTCAGCTGGCGCTTGCCGGCCGAGTTGAAGCGGAAGGTGCCTTTGGCAAGCAGGGTGCCCTTGCGGACCTTCTTCTTGCCGACCTTGACCGTCCTGGCGGAGAACAGCTTCGCCTTGCCCGAGCAGGCACCCGCGCATGTCACTGTTGCCGTGAGTCGGTTGCGACGGAAGATGACGTCGCCGCCGAGGCTCATCCCGATCGGGTTGTTGACCACCGGCTTGTCCGGATCCGGCTCTGGAATGGGGTTATTGGTACCCGAAGCGTTGACCGTGATGGTCGCGGAGGACTGGTTGTTGGCGTTGTTGTCGTCGTTGGACGTAGTCGACACGTATGCCGTGTTGACGATCTGGGTCGGACCGACGTTGTGGCCGCTGGTCATGTTGCCGAGACAAAGCAGGCTGAGCCTGGCGGTAAGCGGTCCCATGGTCGGGTTGTAGAGCTTGAAGGCCCTGGTAACCGGACGCGGGTCGTTTCCGAGGCTGACCAGCCCGGGATCGAGATCCCAGCCGGCGACGATGCCCTTGCTGCCGTCGGGGCAGGTGAGCTGCGCCTCGTTGACAGTGCCGCCCTGGACCGTGACTTCGGTCCAGATCCTCTTGAGGTCGAGGTTGTGGTCGTGGCTGTTGCTTGAGGTGGTCTGCCTCGACATGCAGCGGATCGAGAAGGTCACGTCAGCCGGTGCCGAGACGTCGAGAACGAACTTCCAGCCGTCGCCCTCGGGCTGCGAGTAGACCAGGTCGGCGGGAGCCGTGGAGGAGAACCCGGGCTGGATTGCGACCGTGCCTGCGGGGCAGGGCAGGATCGCCTCGCGCGGACCGGCGGTGACCGTCTCGGCGACTACTACCGGGCCGGAAATGGTCAGATCATGCGTATGGCCGTCGATCTGGTTGGTTGTGCGCTTGATGCAGACCGCGAAGATCTTCGCCTGGGCGCGACCGGTCGCGGTGTTCCTGACGACGCCTCGCCAGGTGTCCTGGGAGCTCGCTTCGGAAGACAGAACCTGGGCTGCGGTCCAGTCTCCGGTGCCGTGGTCGATCTGGTCGATCCGGACCGAGCCGTCAGAGACGAAGTATCCGCTCGGGCAGGTGACCGAGACTGTGCGCTCCTGGCCGGCTTCGAGATCGATCTGGGCCTCCACCTTCTGGACGTCCAGCAGGTGTTCCAGGTTCGGGTCGGTCGGCGTCGGCGGGTCGACCTTGACCTTGACCTCGAGGACTACTTCCTGACCCGGGTTGAGGGCTCCGAGGTCGCAGCTGACGGTTCCGGCGGCGAAGCCACACGGTGCGTCAGCCGATACAAAGGTCAGACCTGCCGGGATCGGGTCGCTGACGACGACGTTTCTCGCCACTCCGGGACCGTTATTCCTGGCGGTCAGTGTGTAGGTGACGGTATCTCCGTAAGAAACGACGCTGGGGCTTGCGGTCTTGGTGATCTGCAACGTCGGCCACCGATTCTTCGATCGTGGTCGGGTCGTCGTCGGTGACCGGGGTCGGATCGCCGCCGCCGGAGACGGTGGCGCGGTTGATGACCGATGCCGGTGCGTCGTTGGCGACGTTGACCGTCAGCGTGATCGGCGGGTAGCTGGCGCCTGAGGCGAGCGAGTCGCTGCGGGTGCAGGTCAGCGTTGCCGAGCACGCAGCTCCAGCCGCCGCCGCTGATCGCGGTTGCGGTCAGGCCTGCCGGCAGGGTGTCGGTGACGGTCACGGTGCCGCTGGTGGCGTCGGGACCGTTGTTGGTCACCGAGATCGTGTAGGTGGCGCCGCTCTGGCCCTGGGTGAAGTTGCCGGTATGGGACTTGTCGATGGCCAGGTTGACCGAGCGGACGACGGTCGGGTCGTCGTCGGTGACCGGGGTCGGATCGCCGCCGCCGGAGGCGGTCGCCGAGTTGACCAGCCGAGTGCCGGCGTTGTTGGCCACGTTGACCGTCAGCGTGATCGGCGGGTAGCTGGAGTCGGCGGCCAGGGTGTCGCTACGGGTGCAGGTCAGCGTGCCGAGCGACGCAGGTCCAGCCGTCCGCTGATCGCGGTTGCGGTCAGGCCTGCGGGCAGGGTGTCGGTGACTGTGACCGGTCCGGTTGTGGCTCCGGACCGGTATTGCTGACCGCGATCGTGTAGGTGCGCACCGATCTGGCCGCGGGCGAAGTTGCCCGTATGGGACTTGTTGATCGCCAGGTTGGCCGGATCGATGTCTGTCGGGTCGTTGTCGGTGACCGGGGTCGGATCGCCGCCGCCGCACACGGTCGCCGAGTTGATAACCGATGCCGGCGCGTTGTTGGCGACGTTGACCGTCAGCGTGATCGGCGGGTAGCTCGAGCCGCTGGCCAGGACGTCGCTTCTGGTGCAGGTCAAAGTGCCGAGCAGGCAGTTCCAGCCGCCGCCGCTGATCGCGGTCGCGGTCAGGCCTGCCGGCAGGGTGTCGGTGACCGAGACCGTGCCGGATGTGGCGTCAGGTCCGTTGTTGGTGACCACGATGTTGTAGGTCGCTCCGTTTTGGCCGCGGGCGAAGTTGCCGGTGTGGGACTTGTCGATGGCCAGGTTGACCGAGCGGATGACCGTCGGGTCGTCGTCGGTGACCGGGGTCGGGTCGCCGCCGCCGGAGGCGGTCGCCGAGTTGATGACCGATGCGCGGCGCGTTGTTGGCGACGTTGACCGTCAGGGTGATGTCCGGGTAGCTGGATCCGGAAGCGAGGGTGTCGCTCCTGGTGCAGGTCAGGGAGCCGAGCACGCAGCTCCAGCCGGTTCCGCCGATCGCGGTGGCGGTCAGGCCTGCGGGCAGGGTGTCGGTGACGGTGACGGTCCGGTGGTGGCGCCGGGGCCCTGGTTGGAGACCGCGATCGTGTAGGTCGCGCCGATCTGGCCGCGGGCGAAGTTGCCCGTATGGGACTTGTTGATCGCCAGGCTGGCCGGATCGATGTCCGTCGGGTCGTTGTCGGTGATCGGGGTCGGATCGCCGCCGCCGGAGGCGGTGGCCGAGTTGATGACCGAGAGCGGTGCGTTGTTGGCGACGTTGACCGTCAGGGTGATCGGCGGGTAGCTCGAGCCGCTGGCCAGGACGTCGCTTCTGGTGCAGGTCAGAGTGGCGAGCACGCAGCTCCAGCCGCCTCCGCTGATCGCGGTTGCGGTCAGGCCTGCCGGCAGGGAGTCGGTGACCGAGACCGTGCCGGATGTGGCGTCAGGTCCGTTGTTGGTGACCACGATGTTGTAGGTCGCTCCGTTTTGGCCGCGGGCGAAGTTGCCGTTGTGGGACTTGTCTATGGCCAGGTTGACCGAGCGGATGACCGTCGGGTCGGTATCGGTGACCGGGGTCGGATCGCCGCCGCCGGAAGCGGTCGCCGAGTTGACCAGCGGGCTGCCGGCGTTGTTGGCGACGTTGACCGTCAGGGTGATGTCCGGGTAGCTGGATCCGGAAGCGAGGGTGTCGCTCCTGGTGCAGGTCAGGGTGACGAGCGTGCAGCTCCAGCCGCCTCCGCTGATCGCGGTGGCGGTCAGGCCTGCGGGCAGGGTGTCGGTGACGGTGACGGTGCCGGTGGTGGCGCTCGGACCGTTGTTGCTCACCGCGATCGTGTAGGTCGCGCCGATCTGGCCCTGGCTGAAGTCGCCGGTATGGGACTTGTTGATCGCCAGGTTGGCCGGATCGATGATCGTCGGGTCGTTGTCGGTGACCGGGGTCGGGTCGCCGCCGCCGGAGGCGGTCGCCGAGTTGATGACCGAGAGCCGGTGCGTTGTTGGCGACGTTGACCGTCAGCGTGATCGGCGGGTAGCTGGCGCCGCTGGCCAGGACGTCGCTGCGGGTGCAGGTCAGAGTGGCGAGCACGCAGTTCCAGCCGGCTCCGCCGATCGCGGTGGCGGTCAGGCCTGCGGGCAGGGTGTCGGTGACGGTGACCGTGCCCGATCGTGTCGTCGGGTCCGGTGTTGGTGACCAGCGATCGTGTAGGTCGCGCCGATCTGGCCGCTGGGCGAAGTTGCCGGTGTGGGACTTGTCGATGGCCAGGTTCGGGTCCAGGATCTCGGTTTCGGTCTCGTTGCTGGTGATCGGATCCAGGTTCGGCGTCGAGGGATCGAGTACGGCTTCGTTGAGGATCGAACTGCCCGGGGTTCCGGTGACGGTGACGTCGAAGGTGAAGGTCGTCGGTCCTCCGGGCGGAATGTTCTGCGAGGCCCAGGTGACAGTCCCGGAGCCGAAAGTGCAGGCCGGCGAACAGGTACCGGTTCCGTTGAAGCTGGCTCCGGCCGGGATTGCGTCAGTGACGTTGGCGACGAAGGCGGCACCGGGGTTGTTCACCTGGACGGTGTAGGTGAGCGTCTGCTCCGACCACCGCGTCGACCTCGGAAACGTCCTTGATCACCGTCGGCAGCACCCGCAGCCGGTTGGTGACTTCATTGCTGTCCTTCGGCGCGGTTTCGTTCGAGTCGACGCTGGCCTTGTTGCGAACCGTGTAGTCCGTGTCGGATACGGCCAGGTCCTGCTTGGTGATGACCGAGAACGTGACCGTCTGCGAGTCACCCGGGTTGATCGTTCCGAGGTTCCAGGTCACCGTGCCTGCCGACTCGCTGCAGGAAACGCCCCCGGTGCAGCTGACGTAGCTGACCTGCGCGGGAACCAGGTCGGAGACAGTGACGTTCGTGGCCGGAGCGGTTCCGGAGTTCTCGACGACCATCGTGTAGTCGATCTGGTCGCCGGGCCTCAGCACCGTGGCGACGGTCGGGTGGTTCGACTTGACGATCGAGAGGTTCGGGCTGCCGGTGGCGACTTCGACGGTCGGCGAGACGGCCGAGTAGTTCTTCGAGGCGGTTACGCCGGCGTTGACCACCGGATCCGGTGCTCCATTGGGAATCCCGACGGTGAAGGTCAACAGCGGCGAGACGATCGAGCTGTTCGAGGTCGCGGTCGGGAACGTGGCCGGACCGGCGCCGGTGCCGTTGGCGCTGAACTTGAGACTTCCCGGGTTCGTACCGGCGGCGACCACGCAGGTCCACTCGTAGCGCACGGGGTCGTTGGTGCCGGCGGAGTCGTCATCGGCGGAGACCAGGACCGGGCCGGTCAGGCTCGAACAGGACGCGCCGCCGGTGGCTGTCGTCGTCAGCGTACCCGGTGAAATGTTGTTGACCGGCGGGTCCGCGGCGAATTCCATCGTGATCTTCAGCGAGTCGCCCGAGGACGTCAGGGACTTGTTCAGCGTGAGGTCGGAGAAACGCCCGGTCAGGTTCGAGGCCGGCACGTAGGCGAGCGCGCCGCCGTCCTTGACGTCGGTCGAAGTCGGCGCCAGCGTCGACCACGTGTTCGTGGCCGGGGTGTACTTCCAGTAGCCGGTCGTTGCCGTTGCCCTGGAGCGCGTAAATCACCGTGCCGTCGGTCGTCAGGGCTCCGCCGTGCCTTGACCTTTGCCGGGCGTCACCGCCATCGTGGACCAGGTGTTGGCGGAGATGTCGTACCTGTAGAAGCCGGTCTTGCCGTCGCCCTGCACCGCGTAGATGTAGTTGCCGATCCGGGTCAGCGAGCCGCCGGCCTTGACGTTGGCCGGCGCGCTCGCCATCGAGGTCCAGGTATTGGAAACCGTGTTGTAGCGGTAAAAATCGGGCTTGCCGTCGCCGCGAAGGGCATAAATGTAAGTGCCGTCGGTGGTCAGAGCGCCGCCCCACTTGATGTTCGTCGGGGGTCGCCGCCCGGGCAGTCCAGGAGTTGGCTCCCGGGTCGTAGCGCCGGAAGCCGTCTCCCTTGCCGGTCAGGGCGTAGACGAAGCCGTTCAGATAGACGAGAGCACCGCCTTCGTCGACGTTGCTCGCCCACGTTGGCCCTCGAAGTCCAGGCGTTCGTGGTCACGTCGTAGACCCAGAAGGCCTGGGTCTTGTCGCCGCGCAGGGCGTAGACCTTGCCGGCTCCGTCGCTGGCAGGGCGCCTCCCTTGCCGACGTCGGCCAGGGCGTCGGCCCGGTTGATCCAGGCGGCCGGGGTGGGCTCGTACTTGCGGAAGGTCACCTCTTTGTCCCCGTGGAGAGCGAAAACGCCGGCCTTGTAGCCGGTGATGATGGTCTCGCCGGGAATGGCCTGGGTGGTCGAACCGAGGTTCCAGGTGACGCACGTTTGGTCCACCGTCGGGTGCCACGAGCACGCTGGAGGAGCGAGCCTGCGGCCAGTCCGTATCGACGCCGTTGCTGGCCGATCCGAAGAAGACGTACTCGCCGCTGTCCGCCGGGGTACAGGTCCAGACGAAGTTGACGCCGGATCCGCCGGCCGGGACGTTGGCCGTCGCGGGTACCGGTGCGCCGCAGCCGTCATTCCCGCCTGTCGAGCTGAGATCGGGAGATACTGTCGTCACGGCGGTGCTGCTCTTGACGTTCAGCGTGACCGTGACCGACTGGCCCTGATTGCGGAAGTTGCTGCTCACCGACATCGCCGTATCGAGCACCGGCGGGCCTGAATCGGTGCCGGGCACGGCGGCGAGCGGCACGTAAGGACCGAAGGTACCGCCCTGGCCGATCGAGGTCGGCGGTGAAGTCACGCCGGTGGGCAGCGGGATCGAAGACCCGGACGTTCTGGAGCTGAACGCCGGAGTTGAAGCCGGGTTTCAGCGTATAAGTGACGTTCCCGGGGTCTGGACGGAGGTCTTGTCGGCGGTCTTGCCCAGTGAAAGGGCACCTTGCTCGACGACCACGGTGGCCGTGCCCTGAGCCGAGAACGGCAGGCCGCCGGGGCCGGTACCGCTCAGCTTGGCTGTGTTGGTGAAGGTCTGCTGGAGCGGATCCCCGCTGCCATTGGTGACTGCTCCCGCCCTGGCTGTGATCGTCACGGTGCCGGCATTCGGGGCGTTCGCGGCAATCGTGCCGGCATTCCAGCGAACCTTGACCTGCGGGCCCGGAATCACAGTCGGAGCGCCGAGTGAAGGCGAAGAGGAGCTCGATATGTAAGTGAAGCCGGGGGGCAGCGTATCTTCGACCTGAGCGGCGCTCAGGGCAGCCGCACCGGTGTTTCCGTAGCTGATCGTCCATGTGACCGGCGCTCCGGCACCGACGGGGCCCTGGCTTGCCGGGCGTCTTGGTGACGTTCGGGGCCGGGATCGGCGTGATCGTCAGCTCGCGGCAGAAGACTCCGGTGAAGCCCTCGCCGAATACGTCTCCGTACTCGGCTTTCACCGTGGCGATCTTCTTCTGGCCGATGGTCGAAGAAACGGAGGGTGCGACCGCGAGTTCAAGTGTCACGGCGGTCTGGCCGCCGGGCAGGTTCCCGAGGTTCGGCCAAGTCAGGGTCTGACCGCTGACGCTCGGAGTGGGGCCGCTGGTGGTGCTGACGTAGCTGAATCCCGGCTCGAGGACGACAGTCGTGTTGTTCACGTTGACAGCCGTGCTGCCACCGATGTTCTTCAGCTCGGCCTGGATGGTCGAGGTACCGTTCTGCGGGTACGTCGTCGGCGCCGAGAACTCGAGCTGCGGTTTGGCGGTGCCGTTGAAGAACAGCGAGTTGTAGAAGGCCCGCAGGTAAGGGCTCTCGTCGTTGCCTGAATACGGAACGGAGGTCGAATAGCTGTGGCCGCCGGCGAAGGTGATCTTGCCTGCGCCGGTGCCATCGTGGTAGGTGCCGGCGATGATGTGGTCGCTGACTTCGGCTCCATCGGTAAACGAAGCCACGCGTTCGGTCTCGGACCAGTATGTCGGGGCGCCGGGATGACCGGGTGCCGGCCAGGTCTGGACCGAACCGCCCGGCAGACTCTGGGTGGCCCCGGTGGTCGGAACGAGCTGTGCCGTCGGAAGCTTGGCCGCGGCAGCATGAACGGCCCAGTTGCCGCCGTTGTTATTGATGTCCGGGAAGCCGTTCTCGGTGAGCAGACCGCCGGGCTTGCCGCCGGGCTCGGAGGTCTTGAAGAGTGCCTTGACTGCAGCGCTGCCGTTGCGGGTCAGGTCGGCCATTGCGTTCTCGTTGCTCTCGATCGAGTGGCAGAGGGCCGTCCAGCCGCCGCCCTGGTTCACGAAGGTATCGAGCTGTGAGTAGGTCCTCGTGCCGAGGTTCGAAGGGTCGGTCAGCGAGTAGGAATAGCCGCCGTTGTGCGGCGTTACGAAGGTGTCGAACCTCTTCTGGAGGCAGGCACCCTGCGTGAACAGGCCGCCGTCGGCGATTTCGTCTTGGTCGAGGATGTTCGGCGAGTTGCTGGTCCACGGACCGCCAGTGGAGATCCGGGATTCCCGCGGCGTTGTAGTACGCGATCGAGATGCCGGAGTTGGTCTCTTCGTTGGCGATCCTCGGCGGTGAGCGAAGAACCACCGGCGCTTCAGCCGTGAAGCCGGTGTTTGCCTCGTGGACGTTAGGCAGGTTCAAGTTCTGGGCCCACCAGGCGGTGATCAGTGATTTGGCCTGGGTCGCGTAGGCCGAGTCGATCACGAAGGCGCCGCCCTTGTAGGCCCAGCCGCCGAGAGCGGTATTCGTCCTGCAGGTCTTTGACGCTGGAGACCGTGAAGTCGGTGGTCGAGGTCGTGGTCTTGGACGTGTTTATGGCCCAGGAGACCGGCACGCCGTTGTCCAGCAGGCGGTAGAGCAGTCCGTATGCCTTCCACATGCCGTTGTTCTGGTTGTAGGCCGTGTGGTTGAGCGTCGTATCCGTATCCATCGGGATCACGAGCGATCCCGACCCGTAGGCCACGGGCGGCTCGGCGGCGTTCGCAGGCCCGGTAGCGGCGGCGAAAAGCCCTGCAACAAGGATGGAAAGAAGCGCTGTGAAGCGGATTACGGCTCGTCCTGCTCTGTTCAACGTGTCTCCATTTGCTGGTCTGCGGCTCTCAATTTCGCGAAAACTCTTCCGCGTTCGCTTCGAACATGCTGCTTAAACAACCCGTAAATCGAAGAAAAGACCGGTGTGTCCGGTCCGTCTGCTCAGAGAGAACTCACAGCCGTCGGGGTGCTTTGCGAGGTCCGTTCCGGCGCGCTGCCGGATCTCTCAGGACCCCCATCCGTTCCCCTTCTTCACAGATTTGACTACTAAGGGTAGTACTAAACGACCATCCCGGGTGCGCTTTTTTTCAAAAGACGCAGGATTTTGCGCACTTTCGACGTCAGGCGGGCATGCTGCGAAATCGAGGTCGACCGGTCGCCCGCCCGGAAACGGTGCCGTCCGGCCTCAGTTGAATACGTACAAGATGAGGAATGCGGTGGCGGCGAAGACGGCTCCGGCGATGATCACTCCGCGGTCTTCGGCCACGATTGCTGCAGTCGAGCGGTCGTCGGAGCGGTCGTAGATCAAATACAGGTAGCGGAATATCCCGTATACGACGGGTGGCAGGGTCAGCATCATGCGGCTACCGACCAGGGGTGAGTAGACCGTGTAGATCGCGTAGCTGATCACGGTGCCGGTGGTGACCATTGCCACCATCTGGTCGAGAAAAGGGAGGGAGTAGTGCTCGAGGACCGGCCTACTGCTGGTTCCTTCGTGGAGCTCGGAAACGGCTTCCTGACGCCGTTTCGTGAAGCCCAGGAACAGCGCGAGCATTCCCGTACAGAGGATCAGCCACTCCGACGCGGCGGTCTCGACCGCTTCCGCGCCAGCCATGACCCTCAGTACGAACAGCGTCGCCAGGGTCATTACGTCGATGATCACGACCTGCTTGAGTCCGAAGCTGTAGGCGACCTGGATCACGCCGTAGGCCGCGACCATCAGACCGACCTTCCAGTTGACCGCAGCGAAAGCAAGGGCCAGGGCACCAAGTGCAAGAAACGCAGAAATCACCCAGGCAGAGCCGATCGAGAGCTGGCCGGCGGCAATCGGCCGGAACCTCTTCTTCGGGTGGGCCCGGTCGAGTTCGACGTCGTTGAGGTCGTTTATGAAGTAGCCGGCGCTGGAAATCGCACAGAAGGCGACAAAAGTGAGCAGTGCCTGACCCACGGCCCAGGGATCATCCACCTGGCCGGAAAAGAGCAGCCCGGCGAAGACCAGGACGTTCTTGACCCACTCGTGCGGCCGCGCGGTCTTGATTGCCGCCCGCAGCGGCGAGCGTTCGGGAGCGGTCTGTTCGGAGGCGGGGGTATCCATGGGTTCTGGGGGTGCCGCGGCATCACGGGTACCGGGCAGGGCCGGAAAGTCGCAGCGGGAGCAGGCTACCGAGTCCGGAGGCTACGGGAGCGGGGAAGGCGCCGATGACCCCGATATTGCCGTCCAGGCGTCAATTGCCGGGCCGGCGCAGGGCCGCAGGCCAGGATCCTGCTGCGCCTTCACCGTGGGTTGATCTTGAGCAGGAGTGTTGCCACGCACGGGCGGCCGCGCGCGATAAGCGCTCCCGAACCGCGGGCACACGTCGGGCGAACCCCGCGGGCCGGGCGGCTCTCAGCCGGGCAGGGGCCGCGGGTCGACCAGCACGCCCGGATTCAGCAGCGCCGCCGGGTCCAGACGGGCTTTGGCCGCTTCGAGGGCAGCAGCGAAAGCGTCGGGGCGCTGGCGGTCGTACCAGGGCCGGTGGTCCCGGCCGACCGCGTGGTGGTGGGTGATCGTGCCGCCGCAGTCGGATTATCGCCTCTGAAGCCGCGGCCTTGATTTCGTCCCACTGCTCGACCTCGCCTCCGCGCATGGCCGGAGCTATCACCGTGAAATACGGTGCCGCCCCGTCGGGGTAGACGTGGGTGAGCCGGCAGCTGACCCGGGGTGAGCCTTCGCCTTCGGCCGGTGCGCCACAGACCTCGGCGACCGCGCGGCGGGTCGCGTCGCTCACCTCGCCATGGAACTCGGCGAAGCGGTCCCAGGTGACCGCGCTCTCGAAAGTCTCCGACAGGACGCCGCAGCTGACGAAGGTGTCCCGCAGGTAGGGGGCCATCAGGAACGCGTTTCGCCAGAGGTCGGCGCCGGAGCCGTCTCCCCCGTCGAAGCCGGACCGGCCGGAGCCGTCGGGTTCTGTGACCTTGCGGGCGGCAACCGTGCCACCGTGCTCGCGGGCGATCGAAACCGCCTGGTCGAGCAGCCCGTCCACCGGCACGTGCGCCGACTCGAATCCGAGCAGCAGCAGCGTGGCGGATCCGTCGCCGGCCCCCATGGTCACCGCCTCGAGCGGGTCGATCAGCCGGCAGTTGCTCGGGCCCAGTCGCGACTGCGCGATCGCACGCACAGCGCCGGTTGCGGCCGAAACGAAGTCCGGGAACTCGACCGTCGCGCTCGCTTTGAAGACGGGCCGCGGCCGGATACGCATCCAGGCTTCAGTAATTACCCCGAGGATGCCCTCCGAGCCGATCAGCATGCGGTCGGGCGAGGGACCGGCGCCGGAGCCGGGCAGCCGCCTGCTCTGCCACTCACCGGTCGGGGTGATCGCCCGGACCGACTCGACCAGGTCGTCGATGTGGGTCTCGCCGGTGGCGAAGTGGCCACCGGCCCGGGTCGCGATCCAGCCGCCCAGGGTCGAGTACTCGAAGGATTGCGGGTAATGCCGGAGGGTCAGGCCTTCGGCCCGGAGACGGTTCTCCAGGGCCGGACCCAGTATGCCCCCTCCGATTCGCGCGGCGAGGGATTCGCGGTCAAGTTCGAAAACGGTGTCGAGCCGGGTGAGGTCGAGGCTGATCACCGGGCGGTCTTGGTCCTTCAGCTTCGGCTCTACGCCGCCGACCACGCTGGTCCCGCCACCGAAGGGGATGACTGCCGCCCCCCACTCCGCCGCGCGTTCGAAGACCTGCTGCACTCCGGCTTCGTCTTCGGGGAATGCGACCAGGTCTGGCGGGCAGGTGAACTCGCCCCGATGACCACGCACGATGTCCCGGTAGGCCTTGCCGAGCGAGTGAACGGCGCGCTCATGCCGGTCGGCCGTGAACAGCGCCTGATCAGGCTCGGTCCCGGAGCTCCCCCCGGGGGGCGTCAGTCGCGGCTCGCAAAGCTCGACCTGCTCGAGCGGCAGGGCGGGAACCGGCTCGCCGCCGAAACCGAGCATCGAGCGAATCCCGACGGCGGCCTCTTCCAGTTCATGCTGCGGGCGCTGCTGGTCCTCGAAGCCCCAGCCCCAGTGCTTCCGTTTGCGCCTGGAGCGGGACATCGTGATAGCCCTCCGGCTACCAGTGGACCCCACGGAGCAGGTGCGCGAAGGCTACGGCCTCGGTCGTCGGAGCAGCTTCGACTTCGCCCTCGCCCTTCTTTTCGCCCTTGGCCGCCTTGGATTCGGGGAAAAGCTTGTAGCCGGTGTTGAGGATCGCGTCGCTGGCCTTGGGCGAGATCGCGTAGAGCATCTCACCGAAGTTGCCGAGCCTGGTCGCGACCTTCTTCGGCCGGGTGATCATCGCGTCGGTGATCATCTCGGCCGCCTGGTCCGGACTGATCGTCGGGAAGGCGTCGTACATGGTGGTCGGCGCGATCATCGGGGTGCGGACCAGCGGCATGTGGATCGTCGTGACATGAACCTTGTCGTCGATGATCTCCGAGGCGATCGTCCGGCTGAATGCGTCCAATGCCGCCTTGGAGGCGACGTAGGCCGAGAATCGCGGCGTATTGGTCTGGACCCCGATCGAGCTGATGTTGATGATGTGACCGCTTCTCCTCTCCCGCATGCGCGGCAGCAGGGTCAGGATCAGCTTCAGCGCACCGAAGTAGTTGAGCTGCATGGTGCGCTCGTAGTCGTGGAACCGGTCGTATGAGAGCCCGACCGAGCGCCGGATCGAGCGGCCCGCGTTGTTGACCAGGATGTCGACGTGACCGTGGGCCAGCAGGACCTCATTGCCCATGCGCTCCACGTCTTCGGTGTCGGAGAGGTCGCAGGGGAAGATCGCGGCGGTGCCGCCGGCCTCCTCGATCTCGACCTTCGTTTCCTCCAGCTTGTCGGCGGAGCGCGCGACCAGCAGGACGGTTGCTCCGGCTTCTCCGGCCCTCATCGCAGCGGCCTGGCCGATGCCTGAAGAGGCACCTGTGATCATCACGACCTTGCCACCGATCGCACCGCCGAGCGAGCGGTCTTTGTAGAGGTCGGGGTCGAGGTTGCGCTCCCAGTAGTCCCACAGCTTGTCCGAGTAGGTCGCGAGCGGCGGAACCGCGATGCCCGTGCCTTCAAGTGCCTCAAGCGTGTTGGTGCAGTCGAACTTGGTCGGGTAGTTGACGTAAACCAGCACGTCGCGCGGGATGCCGAGGTCGTTCAGCACCGTGTCGGCAATGCGCTTGACCGGAGGCAGCATCATCAGACCGCCGCGCACCGCGGGCGGCACGATGTCGAGCATTGCCGGATCCAGGCGCATCGACGCTTCGGGCGCATGGGCCGACTTCGCGAACAGGTTGATGATCTGGCCGGCGCGAAGCGGTTTCGGGTCGGTCAGGTGGAAAACCTTGCCGTCGAGATCGGGTTCGTGGCTGATGTGGTCGATCGCGTCGGCGACGAAATCCACCGGCACCACGTTGATCTGCTTGCCCTCGACGCCGACCACCGGTACCCACGGTGGCAGGGTGCGGCGCAGGCGCTGAATCACCTTGAAGAAGTAGTACGGGCCGTCGATCTTGTCCATCTCGCCGGTACGGGAGTCACCGACCACGACACCGGGCCGGTAGACGCGCAGCGGAACCGTGAGCTGGTCGCGGGCGATGCGCTCGGACTCGTGCTTGGTCCGGAAGTACGGGTGGCGGTCGAGATCCTCGGCCTCCTCGAACATGTCTTCGCGCCAGGTGCCCTTGAACAGGCCGGCGGCGGCGATCGAGCTGGCCAGGTGGAAGCAGCCGGCGTCAATACGGTTGGCCAGCTCCACCGCGTGGATCGTGCCTTCGATGTTGGCGATGCGGATCGCCTCCCCGTCGGCCTCCATGTCATAGACGGCGGCGAGGTGGAAGAAATGGTCGATCTTGCCGGTCATCTGCTCGATGTCGGCCTCGGCGATCCCGAAGCCGGGCTGGGTCAGATCGCCGACCACGGGCTGCACCCGTCCGTCGGTTTCCCCCCAGCCGGCGATCAGCTCTTCGAGCCGTCCGCGAGAGCCTTCGCGGACGAGCACGTTCACGGTGCCCCCGCGCTTGAGCAGTCGTTCGATCAAATAACGGCCGATAAAGCCGGTCCCGCCGGTTACAAAGTACTCCACAGCTCCTCCTCAGAACTCGCTTCCGGGCAACATACATTGCCAGCCGCGGCGGCGAGCCTGCACCCCCCGGGGGTCGGCCTTGCCCAGGGCGGGACTTTGCATAGACTGACCGGAAATGGCCGAGCCAACAATGATCGAAGTCACGATGCCGGAGATGGGTGAATCGGTCACTGAGGGAACCGTGCTCGAGTGGCACGTGGCGGTCGGAGATGTGGTCGAGGAAGGCCAGACCCTGGTCGAGGTCTCGACCGACAAGGTCGACGCCGAGGTCCCGTCTCCCAAGGCGGGGCGGATCACGAAACTGCTGGCCGAACCCGACGATGAAGTCGCGGTCGGTGCCGGACTGGCCGAACTGGACCCTTCGGATACTGAAGGAGGTTCCTCCGGCGACGCAGCCGAAGGTGCTCCGAAAGCAGATGCCGGCAGCGATTCCGCCCCGGTTGCGGAAGACATCGCGGTCGATGTCGGCGAGGGCCGCGCGACTCCGGTCGCTCGCCGGGTTGCGGCCGCAGAGGGTCTGACCCTGGACTCGATCTCCGGCTCCGGGCCGGGCGGCAAGGTGACCAAGGCCGACGTGCTGGCCGCCTCTGACGGCAGCGCCGCTTCGCCCGACGCGAGCGAGAAGGTGCTGCGCGGTCCGGCCGGCATGCTGGCCAAGGCGATGGACGAAAGCCGCTCGATCCCGACCGCAACTTCCTTCCGCACGATCGCGGTCGATACCCTCGACGCCAAGCGCAAGGGACTGAACGCCGCCCTGGCAGAGCGCGGCATGAAGGTTTCTTTCACTCACCTCGTCGCCTGGGCGATCGTGCTCGCCGCCCGCAAGTGGCCGGTGATGGCGACCCACTTCGAAGAGCGCGACGGCAAGCTCTACTCAGTCGATTCCGGCGAGGTCAACCTCGGCATCGCGGTCGACGTCGAGCGCAAGGACGGCTCACGCAGTCTGATGGTGCCTGCCGTGAAGGGCGCCGGCAAGATGGACTTCGCCGCCTTCCATGCCTACTACGAAGACCTGATCACCAAGACCCGCGAGAACCGGCTCTCGCCGGATGACTTCGCCGGCACGAACATCACCCTGACCAACCCCGGCGGAATCGGCACGGTCGCCTCGGTGCCGCGCCTGATGGCCGGCCAGGGAACCATCGTCGCCGCCGGTTCGATCGCCTACCCGCCCGAGTGGGTCCACGCCGACCCGGCCCGGATCGAGAGTCTTGGTGTGTCGAAGGTGCTGACCCTGACCTCGACCTACGACCACCGGATCATCCAGGGCGCCGAGTCCGGCAACTTCCTCAAGACGCTTGAAGGCCTGCTGTTCGGCAACGACGAGTTCTATGAATCGGTTGCCACTGACCTCGGGCTCGATCCTTCCGTCCTGGCGGCGTCGGTCCCGAAGGCGGAACTCGCACCACCACTGGCCGCGGGCATTCCGGCACAGCCTTCGGCGATCGCCGGCGCACCCGATCCGGAACTGCTCCAGGCGGTTCAGGCGGCGACCTCGCTGCTCAAGGCCTTCCGTACCCATGGCCATCTCGCGGCGGACCTCGACCCGCTTGGACGGGCTTCGATGGGCGATCCGGCGCTCGATCCGGAAACGGTCGCGCTCACTCCGGAACTGATGTCGCAGATCCCGGCCTCGATCCTGCGGATCGGCGTTCCGGGCGAGACCCTGCTCGAAGCGCTGCCGCGGATGCGCACCGCCTACACAGGCACGATCGGCTACCAGTTCGAGCACATTTCCTCCCATCAGCAGCGGGTCTGGATGCGCGAGATGATCGAGACCGGTGCCCACCGCAAGCCACTCGACGCCGAAGAGCAGAAGCGACTGCTCGGCCGCCTGATCGAGGTCTTCGAGTTCGAGCGCTTCATCGAAAAGGCCTATCTCGGACAGAAGATGTTCTCGATCGAAGGGCTTGACTCGATCGTGCCGATGATTGACGAACTGAGCCTGCTCTCCGGCCGCAGCGGCGCCCGTGAAGTCGTGATCGGCATGGCTCACCGGGGACGGCTCGCCGTGCTCACCCACAATGTCGGCCGCCCGGCGGAATCGATCTTCGCCGAGTTCGAAGGCTCCAAGCGGATCGAAGACGTCAAGCGGGTCGCCGCGATCCCGCACGGTGGTACCGGCGACGTCAAGTACCACTACGGCCATGAGGGCTCGTTCGAAGACCACGAGGGCGAGACGATCGCCGTCCACCTTTACCCCAATCCGAGCCACCTGGAGTTCGTTGACCCGGTGATCACCGGCGCGACCCGGTTCTCCCAGAGCGAGATCGACGGGCCGAGGATCGAGCAGGACACCAAGCGGGCGGTGCCTCTGGTTCTGCACGGCGATGCCGCTTTCCCGGGTCAGGGAGTGGTTGCCGAAACCTTCAACATGCAGAGCCTCGACGGCTACTCGGTCGGCGGCACGATCCACATCATCGAGAACAACCAGATCGGGTTCACCACCGACCCGATGGAGGGACGATCGACCCCGCATGCGGCCGACATGGCCAAGGGCTTCAACGTTCCGATAATCCACGTCAACGCCGACGATCCCGAGTCCTGCATTCAGGCGATGCGTCTGGCGGTTGCCTATCGCGAAAAGTGGAACCGCGACATCGTGATCGATGTTGTCGGGTATCGCCGCTTCGGCCACAACGAGACCGACGAGCCGGCCTACACCCAGCCGTTGATGTCAGCGACGATCAAGAATCACAGCCCGGTTTCGGAGCTCTACACCGAGCAGTTGAGCGAGCAGGGGGTCGTCGATCGCGAGGACGTCAACGCCGGTGCCGAGGAGCTTCGCACCGAACTGAAACAAACCCTTGACGCGCTGCGGGAGAAGATGGACACGGGCGTCTACGAGGATCCGACCGTCACCCAGGTCGGCACCGGGGAAATGGACCGCTCGGCCAGTCCTCCGGTTCAGACCGCGGTCAAGGCGGAGCACCTGAAGCAACTGAACGAGGCCCTGCTGGAAGTGCCGGCATCGTTTACGACCCACCGCAAACTGCGCAAACCGCTCGGGCGCCGCACAGAGGCACTCGAAAACGGCGGCATCGAGTTCGCCCACGCCGAATCTCTAGCCCTGGCATCCCTGCTGACCGACGGCGTTCACATCAGGATGACCGGTCAGGACACCGAGCGCGGCACCTTCTCCCAGCGTCACCTCGTGCTGCACGACGAAAAGACCGGCCTCAAGTACGCGCCGATCCAGCACCTCGACGACGCCAAAGCGCCTTTCGAACTCCACAACAGCCCGCTTTCCGAGAACGCCTGCCTCGGATTCGAGTACGGCTACGCTTCGTCAAAGCCCGAGTCCCTGGTCCTCTGGGAAGCCCAGTTCGGCGATTTCGCCAACTCCGGCCAGGTGATCATCGACAGTTTCATCGCTTCGGGTGAGTCGAAGTGGGGCCTCACCTCAAGAATGACCCTGCTGCTGCCGCACGGACACGAAGGCGCCGGACCGGAGCACTCCAGCGCCCGCATCGAGCGCTTTCTGTCACTCGCAGCGGAAGGCAACATGCGGATCGCCAACCCGTCTACCGCAGCCCAGTACTTCCACCTGCTGCGCCGTCAGGCGCTGATCAAGAAACCGCGCCCGATGGTGGTCTTCACGCCGAAGGGGCAGTTGCGACAGCCGGCGGCCGCGGCCACGCTCGAGCAGCTGACCGACGAGCACTTCCACTTCATCCTCGACGACCCACGCGCCGGCGAACGCCGGGAAACGGTCGAGCGTCTGGTTCTGTGCTCCGGCCGCGTCTACTACGACCTCGACGGGTCGGCGAGGCGCGAAGCCGCCGAGAAGGTGGCTGTCGTCCGGGTCGAGCTGCTCTACCCCTTCCCCAGGGGCCAGCTTGCCAGCCTGATCGAGTCCTACCCCAACCTCAAAGAAGTCGTCTGGGTGCAGGAAGAACCGAAGAACATGGGCGCCTGGAGCGTCATGTCGCGGCGCCTGCCCGAGATCGTCCCGGACGGCGTCGTACCTGGCTATATCGGACGGCCGGAGCGGGCCAGCCCGAGCGAGGGCTATTCAGTCGCACACGTTCGCGAGCAGGAGCGGATCGTGCTCACGGCGCTCACCGTCTGACCACCTGGGGCCGTCTGCGGTTTTCTGATCAGACTTGTTGACGCAGCGCGCTATTGACGCGATGAGCATGTGGGTGTATAAGATCCTCAGGAATCCGTTGAGCAGGACTGGGAGAACGGAAAGGGAGAAGGGAAAAATCGCTAGTTGCAGGGTACCCGCAGGGGTTCCACAGTCAGATACCCAAAATACTTTCCAAGCCCGCTTCCGCTGGATGAGTCCACGGAAGCGCTCGCGTCGGCATCCCTCCCTGGCTACCGGCGCGCAGGCGTGGTGAGGGTCGCGCGGACCCCCTGCCTCCCGCGACCCTCGCCCGCCACCTTTGTTGAAGCAGTCTCGCTGCGTGGTTTCAGGGGAGAACTTCTACGGTCGCTTCGGCGAGGACTTTTCCGTTCACCTGGATCTCCATCAGGTGGGGACCCGGGTGGATTCGGCGGACGGAGACCTCCCGGATTCTGTGTTCTCGACGGAAAGCGGTCTCGATGCCTGGCTCCAGGACGGTGCGCTTCAGCTTGAACACCTTCGCCGAGCGCCTGCCGGTGGCTCCCGCATGGTGGATGGCGTAGTCGACCATCACCGGGGTCCTTTCAGTTGCGGTGAGCGCGAACTGCATCGTCAACGCTTCTCCGATCCGGATCGTCGGTGGGGTGACTTCGAACGCACTGAGAGACACCGGGGCATCGGGGTCGAAGCCGAGCAGTTTCAGGGCCTCCGGATCGCCTGCTTTGACCAGGCTTCTCAGACCGTGGGAGACAACCCAGCGCCGACGCTCGGATTCCGGGTCTTCCCCAAGCCAGCGTGAGGCAGTCGCTGTCGCGATCTGCGGGTGGTCCTTGCTGATGTCATTGAGATGGTTGGCCACCGACTTGCGCACGTAGGCCGACGGATCGTCCACAAGCCGGTCGAGCAACGTGATCGTCGGTGTCGGATCCTCGATGAATCGGCGCAGATGCGACGCCCAGGGCAGTCGGGGTCGGGAGCCCTCCGAGACCAGCCTCCGGCGGTGCTCGTCATCGCTCCCGATCCACCCGTCGAACTGCCCGAAGGTGCGAGCCTGATCGGCCTCGATGAAGGGCCGGATCGCGTACTCGGCGGTCCAGCGGGAGGTCAGGCGGCCGAGCAGTGGCAGAGCAGTTTCCGGGTGGTCGATGCCGTAGCGGGCAACCCAGTCGTTGACAGGAAAGACGATCCAGCCGTCGAAGGTCGGCTGCTCGATCGCCCTGTCGATGATCGCAGCCGCTTCGTCGAAATCCGGAGGCAGGGCCTGTCCCAGCGATTCAGCGACCCGGCTGACCCGGGCCTTCATTTCCAGATCGGCAAGGCCGTCGCTCGCCTGCCGGATGAACTCCTGCTCCGGAAAAGCGGGCCACGCCGATCGAAGATCTGCGGCCAGCCCGACCACGGAATCCTTCGAAATGCGCTCCTTGAAGTCGCCCCTGCCCGGTCCGTCAGCGGCGGGCATCAGCGTCCGGCGTCCGGCTGTTCTCCCGGAAACCGCTTGTTTCGCGCGATATTCAGCGGGCGTTGATGTCGCGCAGGACCGTTTGGAGGATGCCACCGTTGAGGAAGTACCGGACCTCGTTCGGGGTGTCCAGCCGGACGGTCGCTTCGAAGCTGACCGGTTCAGCCCCGTCACGTTCGGCGGTCACGGTCACCGACTTGGCCTGGCCGTCCCGAAGGTCGCCGACGGTGAACAGCTCTTCGCCGTTGAAGCCGAGTGACTCGGCGCTCTCGCCTTCCGGGAACTGAAGTGGCAGCACGCCCATGCCGATCAGGTTTGAACGGTGGATGCGCTCGTAGCTCTCGGCGATCACGGCGCGAACCCCGAGCAGCTTGGTCCCCTTGGCTGCCCAGTCGCGTGATGAGCCCGACCCGTACTCCTTGCCGGCCAGCACGACCAGCGGGATTCCGTCGGCGGCGTAGCTCATCGCGGCTTCGTAGATGCTGGTCTCTTCGCCTTCGGGGAAGTGAAGTGTGTAGCCGCCGGAGCGCTCCACCAGCTGGTTTCGCAGCCGGATGTTCGCGAAAGTGCCGCGCACCATTACCTCGTGGTTGCCTCGACGGGAGCCGTAGGAGTTGAACTCGGCCGGGCCCACGCCCTGTTCGATCAGCCAGGCACCGGCCGGGCTGTCCTTCTTGATCGCGCCGGCGGGCGAGATGTGGTCGGTGGTGATCGAGTCGCCGAGTACCGCCAGGACTCGGGCGCCTTCGATCGGGGAGACCCCGGGCGGGTCGGCCGGCATGTTCTCGAAGAAGGAAGGCAGACGCACATAGGTCGAGTCGGGCCAGGTGTAGCGGTCGCCCTCGGGCACCGAAACCTGCTGCCAGTTCTCGTCGCCGCTGAAGACCTGTCCGTAGTTCTTCTCGAACATGTCGCTGCGGATCGAAGTCGCCGACGACCTCCGCCACCTCTTCGGTGTCGGGCCAGATGTCGCGCAGGTAAACCGGGTTGCCATCGGGGTCCTCGCCGAGCGGGTCGGTCTGGATGTCGATGTCCATGCGACCGGCCAGTGCGTAGGCGACGACCAGGGGCGGCGAAGCCAGATAGTTCGCCTTCACGTCCTGGCTGATCCGGCCCTCGAAGTTGCGGTTGCCGGAGAGCACCGAGCAGACGACCAGATCCTTCTCGTCGATCGCGGCCGAGATCGCCGGGTCGAGCGGTCCGGAGTTGCCGATGCAGGTGGTGCAGCCGTAGCCGACGAGGTTGAACTGCAGGCCGTCCAGGTACTCGGTCAGGCCGGCGTTGTCGAGGTAGTCGGTGACCACGGTCGAGCCCGGTGCCAAGGAGGTCTTTACCCAGGGCTTGCGCTGAAGCCCGCGGGCCAGCGCGTTGCGGGCGAGCAGGCCGGCGGCGACCATCACATACGGATTCGAAGTATTGGTGCAGGAGGTGATCGCGGCGATCACGACCCGACCGTGGTCGAGGTCGAAGGCGGTCCCGTCATCGAGCGTCACCGGGACCGAGTCGTTCGAACTGCGCTCGAGTACTGCGGCTGGCACGTGGTCCGGAGCGTGACGGGGCTTGCCCGCATCCGAGGTGACCTCTTCAGCCGGAGGGTCAGAGGCCGGGAAGGACTCGTCCAGGGCTTCGTCCAGAGGGCTGAGTTCCCGGGCGGCATCGCTGTCGAACTCGGTCAGAGCCTCAAGGAATGCGGGCTTGGCGTCAGAGAGCGAAATCCGGTCCTGCGGGCGCTTGGGGCCGGCGATCGAAGGCACGACCGAGTCCAGCTCGAGTTCAAGCCTGTCGCTGAAGGCCGGATCCTCGGATTCCGCGGTGTGGAACATGCCCTGCTCGCGTGCGTAGGCATCGACCAGAGCAATCGTTTTCGTGGGGCGACCGGTCAGCTCGAGGTAGCGCAGGGTCTCGGCGTCCGGCGGGAAGATCGCACAGGTCGAGCCGAATTCCGGCGACATGTTGCCCAGCGTCGCGCGATCGGCGAGCGGCAGGGTCGGCAGGCCCGGGCCGTAGAACTCGACGAACTTGGAAACCACTCCACGCTCGCGAAGCATCTCGGTGACCGTCAGCACGAGATCGGTGGCGGTGGCGCCGTCCGGCAGCTTGCCGGAGAGCTTGAAGCCGACAACCTGGGGCAGCAGCATCGAGATCGGCTGGCCGAGCATCGCCGCTTCGGCTTCGATTCCCGCCGACCCCCCAGCCGAGCACCCCGAGACCGTTGACCATGGTCGTATGGGAGTCGGTTCCGACCAGGGTGTCCGGGTATGCGGCGATGACGCCGTCGGTCTCGCGGCTGTAGACCACCTGGGCGATGTACTCGAGGTTCACCTGGTGGCAGATGCCGGTGGCCGGCGGAACCACGCTGAAATTGTCGAAGGACTTCTGGCCCCACTTGAGGAACTCGTAGCGCTCCTGGTTGCGCTCGAACTCGCGCTCGGCGTTGACCTCGAAGGCCATGCCGTTGCCGAAGGCATCGACCTGGACCGAGTGGTCGATCACCAGATCGACGTCGACCAGCGGGTTGATCGCGGTCGGATCGCCACCGATCTCGTCAATCGCGTCGCGCATCGCGGCCAGGTCGACCACTGCCGGCACGCCGGTGAAGTCCTGCATCAGCACGCGGGCAGGCTGGAACGGGATCTCCACCGACGGCTCGGCCGCGGCGTTCCAGGATGCGATCGCCTCGATGTCGGCCGCGGTCACCGAAACGCCGTCCTCCAGCCTGCAGCACGTTCTCGAGAAGGACCTTGATCGAGTAGGGCAGACGAGCGACGTCGTACTTCTCCTGAAGCGCGTCGAGCCGGTGGATCTCGTAAGTGGTGCCGTCGACCGTGAGGTCCGCTTTCGCTCCGAATGAATCGCTGCTCATGACTTCTTCCCTCGTTTGGTCGTTTGTCTGATTATCGCTTGTCAGCCTGGCCGCGGGCCACTGTTTCGGAGGCCTTCTGCCCGGCCGGACCGGACTGGGCGCGGTGGGACAGGTTCGGACTGTCAGGGCGAAGTGAGCCATCACGCGGGCCTTGAGCGGCGCGACCGTTATCTCGATCCGCTCACCCTCGATCGCTTTCACCATCGCGTCGGCGACCTCATCCGGAGTAGCTCGTACCGAGGCCCGACGGGGCCCTGGCCCCGGAGTCGGCGAACATCCCGGCATCGCGCACGAATCCGGGCGCGACCACGCTGATGCCCACACCGGTACCGACAAGGTCACCGCCCAGCCGAAAGCGAATCCGCGAAGGCCGAACTTGGTCGCGTTGTAGATCGAGGAGCGCGGGCTGCCGGCTTTGCCCGCCAGCGAGCCGATCAGAACGATCTTTCCCTGATCGCGCTCGAGCATTCCGGGCAGCAGCGCCTGGGTGAGCAGAATCGGCGACTCGAGGTTGACCCGCAGCATGCGCGCGACCTGCTCGCCGGAAAGTTCGGTCAGCTGCCGGTGGCCGGCAGTGCCGCGTTTGCGACGAGACAGTCGACCGGACCGACTGCGGCCGCCAGCTGAACTGCGGCATCGGGTTGACCGAGGTCGGCGACCGCTGTGCTGTGTCCGGAGCCCGGCAGCTCAGTCGGCAAGCGCCTGCAAGTGCTTCGCCAGCTCTGCGCCGGAAAGGGTGACGCGGGCGCCACAGTAGGCCAGCCGGTGGGCCATCGCGCGTCCGAGTCCCCCGGTCGCACCGGTGAGCAGGACGTTCTTGCCGCTGATCTCCATCCGGGCCAAACCTACCAGCGGACCTCTCAGCAGGCCGATCCCAGGCTCACCGATTCCCAGTCTGCAGGGCCGGCTGCGGCGAAGACCCGCAAGGCTGGAGGATCGCCGCGAGTGTTAGCGAAGTACGTGCAGATGGTCTGCGGATCGTGTATCTGTGCCCGACAGTTCAAGACCGAAAACGCCGAATCCCCAGCCACCGAGATGTCAGGGGATCGGGGGAACCGAGTATTTGGGGCGAATCCGCCAAGCAGGGCGGAAGCGCAAGCTCCTATAGAGCGCCAGCCCGACAGCTAACCCCGTAGGCAGACAATGGAGAATCGGCATCAACCCGTCCCACACAACCCGTAACTTTGGATTCAGCGTGGCAGTCATGGTGGCTTTCGCCATCGCCTTCACTCGCCGTCTTCATGGCGGTCTCGCCTGCAGGCTCCTTCGCCGCCCGGTGCGGCCAGGTCTCCAGCGGCGGGCTCTCCGTCGCGACCGGAAAGAAGTGCAAGCCGTTCAAGAAAGCCCGTCTCATCAACGGCAAGGCGATCGCCCCGGCCACCGCTCCGGCCAGGGTCAAGAGGGTCATCAACTGGGCCAACCGGATCCGTAACAAGCCGTACCGCTACGGCGGCGGTCACGCCAGATTCTTCGACACCGGCTACGACTGTTCCGGGACCGTCAGCTTCGCGCTGCGCGGCGGCCGCTTCGTCTCCAGCCCGTTGCCGTCCACCAGCTACATGAGGTGGGGCCAGCGCGGCCGGGGAACCTGGATCACGGTCTACTCGAATCCCGGTCACGCCTACATGATCGTCGCCGGGCTGCGGTTCGACACCTCGATGACCCCGGGCAATGGTCCCGGCTGGAGCACCAGCATGCGCTCCACCTCGGGCCGGTTCGTCGCCACCCACCCGGTCGGTTACTGAGCCTTCACTCCGCCGACACAGCGCTCCAGGGGCTCCGTGAGAACGGGGCCCTTCTTCTTGGCTGAACGGCCCTAGTATCGGGACCATGCAGCCACCGTTCACTGCGGAGCATGATGAACTCCGCGAAACCGTCAGGCGATTCGTCGAGAACGAAGTCGCACCACATGTCGCGGAATGGGAGGACGCCCGACAGTTTCCCCGCGAGCTCTACACCCGCTGCGGCGAACTCGGCTTTCTCGGCCTGAAGTTCCCCGAGGAGTACGGCGGCCAGGGCGGCACCCACCTCGACGATGCGGTCTGGGTCGAGGAGCTTTCCCGCCGGGGCGCCTCGGGCGGAGTCGCCGCCGGCCTGAATGCGCATGCGTCGATTGCGATGCCGCCCGTCTTCAGGTTCGGCAACGAGTGGCAGCGGCAGCGGTGGGTGGTCCCGGGGATCCGGGGCGAGAAGGTCGGCGCCCTCGGGATCACCGAACCGGGGGCCGGGTCGGATGTCGCCGGCCTGCGCACCATGGCCCGCAGGACCGACGGCGGCTGGGTGGTCAACGGCTCCAAGACCTTCATCACCAACGGGGTCACCGCCGACTTCCTGGTCTGCGCCGTCAAGACAACCGAAGAGGGCGGCCACGGGGGGATCTCCTTCCTGGTCATCGAGACCGACTCACCCGGCTACGAGGTCACGTCGAAGTTGGAGAAGCACGGCTGGCACGCTTCGGACACCGGCGAGATCGCATTCACCGATGTCGAGGTGCCGGACGAGCACCTGCTGGGCGAGGAGAACGGCGGTTTCCAGCTGATCATGGCCAACTTCGCCTGGGAGCGGCTGCTGATGGCGATCGGCGCGATCGGCGCGATGGACCGCCTGATCGAGCTGAGCATCGGCTACGCCCAGGAGCGCCAGGCCTTCGGCCGCCCGATTGCCGGATTTCAGGCGATCCGCCACAAGATCGCCGAGATGGCGACCAAGACCGCCGCCGCCCGCACCCTGACCTGGGACACCCTGCGTCGCTTCGAAGAGGGCGAGGACGTGGTCCGCGAGGTCTCGATGGCCAAGCTCTTCACCCAGCGTACCCTGGTCGAGATCGCCGACGAGGCGGTCCAGATCCACGGCGGCTACGGCTACATGAAGGAGTACGAGGTCGAGCGAGCCCTGCGCGACGCCCGCCTCGGCCCGATCGGCGGAGGTACCGACGAGATCATGAAAGAGATAATCGGCAAGACCTACGGCCTCTGACCGAGCCGGTGACCTCTGGACCCGGCAGAGTGGAAGGACTTCAGCGGCTGGTGGCTCCATTTGACTGTCTTACTCCTTCCGACTGTGGCGGCGATCCGAGCCCGGGCGCCGAGCCCACGCCGAGCAGCCAACCCAAGGCGCAGCGCCAACCCGGTCCTTCAGTCCAGAGAAATCATGACGTGCTTGACCTGCGTGTAGTCCTCAAGTGAGTACATCGACATGTCCTTGCCGTATCCGGATTCGCCGTAACCTCCGTGGGGCATCTCGGGGGCCATGATGATGTGGTCGTTGACCCAGACGGCACCGAATCGCAGCGCGTTGGTGACCCTCATCGCTCGGCCGATGTCACGGGTCCAGACCGACGACGCGAGGCCGTACCTCGTGCCGTTGGCCCACTTGATCGCCTCCGCCTCGTCGGTGAAGCGCTGGACGGTCATGACCGGGCCGAAGATCTCGTTCTGGACCATCTCGTCATCCTGATTGAGGTCGGCGACCACGGTCGGCTCGACGAAGAAGCCGGGCCGGTCGACCTTGCTGCCGCCGGTCGCGAACTGGGCGTGCTCCGGCTTGCGATCGAGGAAGCCGGTCACGTGGCCGAGCTGCCGTTCCGAGTTGACCGGGCCGAGCGCGGTATCGGGATCGTCGAGGTCGCCGGTCCTGTAGCCGCCGGCGTGCTCGGCGAGTGCGGCGACGAAGTCGTCGTAGACCTTGGGCCCGGCGAGGATGCGGCAGGCCGCGGTGCAGTCCTGACCGGCGTTGAACAGGCCGTAGGCCGAGATCAGCTCTGCGGTGGCGTCGATGTCGACGTCGTCGAAGACGATCACCGGTGCCTTGCCGCCCAGCTCGAGATGAACCCGCTTGAGCGAGTCGGCAGCCGCCCTGGCGATCCACTTGCCGGTACCGACCGAGCCGGTGAGCGAGACCATGTTGATGTCGGGGTGGGTGACCAGGGTCGAGCCCGCGGGGTCGCCATGGCCGCCGATGAAGTTGGTCACGCCGGGCGGGAAGATCTCGGCGCAGATCCGGGCCAGGGTGCTGGAGCGTCGTGACCGGGGTCGACTCGGCCGGCTTCAGGACCAGTGTGTTACCGGTCGCCAGCGCCGGGCCGAGCTTCCAGATCGCCATCATCAGCGGGTAGTTCCACGGAGTGATCTGGGCGACCGGGCCGACCGGCTCGCGGCGGATGAACGAGGTGTGGCCCTCGACGTACTCCATCGCAGCCTTGCCCTCGAGGTTGCGGGCGGCCGAGGCGAAGAAGCGGATGTGGTCGGCGGTCGTCGCGAGTTCCTCGTCGATGAAGGCCTGGCGCGGCTTGCCGGCGTCGGCCGATTCGAGGTCGGTCAGCTCCTCGCCGTTCTCCTCGATCGCATCGGCAAGGGCGAGCAGCCGGTTCGACCGCTCGCCGGGCGTGGTGGTCGCCCAGCCGTTCTCGAAGGCGGCCTTGGCCGCGGCGACCGCACGGTTTACGTCCTCGACTCCAGAGAGCGGTGAGGAGGCGATCACTTCACCGGTCGACGGGTCGATCACCTCTTCGCTGCCACCGTCAACCGGATCGACGAACTCACCGTTGATCATGTTCTGGAGTTTCAGCTTCCCGGTCATAGCCATGTCTTCCTCTTCTCTCTGTTTCGACCTGCCGCGGGGCCTCCCCCGGGCGGGTCGTACGGCTCAGGTCAGTAGCTGGTCTGGAACGCGCTACGGCTCAGCTCCAGCCCAGTGCCTCTTCGGGTGCGACGTACTCGACACCGACACCCTCGGCGACGCCGTGGTGGGTGACCTTGCCGTTGGCCACGTTGATGCCCGGCCGCAGTCCGGGATCGCGGTGGACCGCCCCGCCCAGACCGTGGTCGGCCAGTGACAGCGCGTAGGGCAGGGTCGCGTTGGTCAGCGAATGGGTCGCGGTGATCGGCACCGCGCCGGGCATGTTCGCGACGCAGTAGTGGATGACCCCGTCGACCTCGAAGACCGGATCGCGGTGGGTGGTCGGCCGGGAGGTCTCGAAGCAGCCGCCCTGGTCGATCGCAACGTCGACCAGCACCGCGCCGGGCTTCATCAGCCAGAGCTGTTCGCGCTTGACCACGAACGGCGCCCGGGCCCCGTGGACCAGCACCGCGCCGATCACCAGGTCGGCCTTCGGCAGCAGCTCCTCGACCGCGAGCGAAGTCGAGTAGACGGTCGAAGCCTCGCGGGCGTAGTGGAGGTCCAGTTCGCGCAGCCGGTCGATCGAGCGGTCGAGGATGAAGACATCGGCCGCCATGCCCATCGCGATGAAGGCGGCGTTCGTACCGACCACACCGCCGCCGATCACGACGACGTTCGCGGCGGCGACGCCGGGCGTGCCGCCGAGCAGGATGCCGCGTCCGCCCATCGGCTTCTCGAGCATGAAGGCGCCGGCCTGGGTCGCGATCCGGCCGGCGATCTCGCTCATCGGGGCCAGCAGCGGCAGCCGGCCGGCCGCGTCCTCGACCGTCTCGTAGGCGACGCAGGTCGCGCCCGACTCACAGCAGGGCGTGGGTCTGCTCCGGATCCGGAGCGAGGTGGAGGTAGGTGAAGAGCAGGTGGTCCGGCCGCAGCATCTCGATCTCGGACGCCTGAAGCTCCTTGACGTGGAGGATCATCTCGCCGTCTCGAACACCGCGGCGGCGTCGGGCACGATCTGTCGCGCCCTGGGCCTCGAACTCGGCGTCCGTGATCGCGCTGCCTTCACCGGCCGTGGTCTCGATGTAGACCTCGTGACCGTGCTCGACCATCTCGCGCACTCCGGCCGGCGTGATCGCCACCCGGTACTCGTCCTGCTTGATCTCCTTCGGGACTCCGACCTTCATAACCTCATCTACCTCTCTCTTTTTGGTGGAACGCAGCCGTGACTCGATTATTGCCCGCGGTGAGGCCTAGAACATGTCCATGCGCTTGGAGGCCTCGGTCAGGACCGGCCGGAGCACGTCGTGCATGAACTCGAACTCCTCGGTGTCGGCGATCAGCGGCGGTGAGAACTGGATCACCGGGTCGCCACGATCGTCGGCCCGGCAGATCAGGCCGCGGCGATAGAGCTCGCCGGAGAGGTAGCCGCGCAGCAGGCCTTCGGCCTGGGGGCCTTCGAAGGTCTCCTTGGTCTCCTGGTCCTTGACCAGTTCGATCGCGTGGAAGAAGCCGGCGCCGCGCACGTCACCGACGATCGGGATGTCGCTGCAGGCTCTCCAGCATCGCCCGGAACTCGGGCTCCTTGGTCCGGACGTGCTCGCAGAGCTCCTCGCGCTCGAAGATCTCGATGTTGGCCAGGGCCACCGCCGAGGCGACCGGATGGCCGGCGAAAGTGAAGCCGTGGGCGAAGGACTCGGTGCCCTCCATGAACGGCTCGGCCAGCTTGTCGGAGCAGATCATCGCGCCCATCGGGACGTAGGCCGAAGTCAGTGCCTTGGCCGAGGTGATGATGTCGGGCTGGTAGCCGAAGCGCTCGGCACCGAAGTAGTGGCCGAGGCGGCCCCAGGCGCAGATCACTTCGTCGGAGATCAGCAGGACGTCGTGGCGGTCGCAGATCTCGCGGACCCGCTGGAAGTAGCCGTCCGGCGGGACGAAGCAGCCGCCGGCGTTCTGGACCGGCTCGAGGATCACCGCGGCGACGGTCTCCGGGCCTTCGAAGATGATGCGGTCCTCGATCGCGTCGGCCAGCAGCAGCGGATCGCGGTCGTCGGGGTAGCGGTACATGTTCGTATTCGGCACGTGGCAGCCGCCGGGCGAAAGCGGCTCGAACTGGGCGCGGAGGTCGGTCAGGCCGGTGGCCGAGAGCGCTCCGAGAGTGGTGCCGTGGTAGGCGACCTCGCGGGCGATGACCTTGGCCTTCTGGCCGCGGCCGTGCATGCGCCAGTAGTTGCGGGCGAGCTTGAGGGCCGACTCGACCGACTCGGCGCCGCCGCTGGTGAAGAAGACCCGGTTGAGGTCACCGGGGGCGAGCGAGGCGATCTTGGTCGCCAGCTCGATCGCGCGCGGATGAGCGTAGCTCCAGATGATCGAGAACTCGAGCTCCTCCATCTGCTTGGCGGCAGCTTCGGCGATCTCGGCCCGACCGTGGCCGACGTTCGAACAGAAAAGACCGGCGAGTCCGTCGAGGTACTTGTTGCCCTTGTCGTCCCACAGGTAACAACCCTCGCCCTTGGCGATGATCGGGATCTCGTGCTGCTCGTCGTAGCCGCCCATCCGGGAGAAGTGCATCCAGAGGTGCCGGCGCGCGTTCGCCTGCAGGTCCAGAGACGCGGCGCTGGGAGTTGGGGCGGCGGTATGCATTCGCTTCTCCTTGTCTGGTCCGACCGTCCGGTGGCGAACCTGGCATTCCACTCTTCAGACTAAAGAGCCGGAAGGCACAAGGCAAGTCTTCGAAACGTCAAACGGACCTCGGCTGGCACATCGAAACGTCGAATTGTCGAGCGCCTGGGGCGGGCGCGGGCCAGGCAAACGCGGCCGGGCGTGATCGACAGCCGACCACTGCGTAGATGATCTGCTTGCCGGCGGCGGTCTGCGCGACTTCGAGCGAAGGCAGATTGTCGAGCCGGCCATGACCGCCTGGAGGGCGCGATCAGGTCACCGAGGTGGCGATCACACTCGCCTCGCGCACATCGCTGTCGATGCCCGGGCCGGGCCGATGCCCCATGCCTTCGGTGAGATCTCCAACCGCTTCTTCACGCCGGTGGTTTCGACCGTGACCATCGAGCCCTCGCAAGTGGTCTGTACGTGCCCTTCGACGGCGTCGCTCATGGTGGCGCGTTGATGCCGGCTACCTGTGCGTCAAATCGATGGTCGGGTCCGACCTGCCACCCGATCCGGACAGTCGTGGTCGGCTGGGCCCCGCCGGCGTGACCGGTATCCGCTTCCTGATGCCCGGCGTTTCTGCTCCTGGCCTGGCGAAGGCACCAGCGCGAGCCATTCTTCAGACGGCGCCGCGAAACCGCCGATCCGGCCCTGCTCGAATAGCCCGACTTGCACCTATAGGCAGAATTAAACATACGGTTCCCTCGGTTGGCGTTGACGGGGTTCCGTCGCGGAGCACCGTTCAACTCGGTCCAATCGTGAGGAGAGAGTATTGATGGAAAGCGCGGCAGACTTCCCGCAGCCGAGACGACGAAGGCCCCTGCCGACGAAGGCGAGGCCGGTTCGACCGGCAGCGTCAAGCTCGAGGGCGTGACCAAGAACTTCGGCACTTTCAAGGCCGTCGACGACATCGACCTTGAGATCGCCAACGGCGAGTTCTTCACCATGCTCGGCCCCAGTGGCTGCGGCAAGACCACCACGCTTCGCATGATTGCCGGTTTCGAGCAGCCGACTGAGGGTGCGGTCAAGATCGACGGCGTCGACGTGGCCGGCGAGCCGCCCTACAAGCGGCCGACCAACACCGTGTTCCAGAGCTACGCCCTCTTCCCCCACATGACGCTCGAAGAGAATGTCGGATTCGGACTCAAGCGGAAGAAGGTCTGCAAGGCTGACATCAAGAAGCGCGTCGCCGACGAGCTTGAACGGGTCGGGCTCTCGAAGGAAGCCAAGCGCAAGCCTGCACAGCTCTCGGGAGGTCAGCAGCAGCGCGTGGCCCTCGCCCGAGCGCTGGTCAACCTTCCGAAAGTGCTGCTGCTCGACGAGCCGCTCGGCGCGCTCGACCTCAAGCTGCGCAAGGCACTCCAGGTCGAGCTGAAGACGATCCAGCGCGATGTCGGCATCACCTTCGTCTACGTCACTCACGATCAGGAAGAAGCTCTGACCATGTCGGACCGCATCGCGGTCATGAACAACGGGCGAATCGAACAGTGCGCCGGCCCGGAGGCGGTCTACGAGCACCCCACCACAACCTTCGTCGCCGGCTTCATCGGCGTCTCGAACCTGATGCCGGCCGTAGCCACGGGCGCCTCCGAAGTAAGCATCGACAACGGTCCCACTGTCTCCAGCCCCGACGCCGCGAAGTTCTCGGCCGGGGAGCGCTGCTTCGCTGTGGTACGTCCCGAGAAGCTCGAGGTCTCGACCGACGGAGCGCCGTCGGACCGTCCGAGCATCGAAGGCGTGGTCGAGGCTTCCCTTTACCTCGGAACTTCCACCCAGATGGCGATTCGCGTGGCGAATGACGTGAAGATCACCGTGCTTGTGCCGAACGCGAGCGAAACCGAGCGGCAGCACCTTCCCGGTGGCGGCTCCAGAGTCCACGTCAGCTGGACCCCCGATCACATGCACCTGGTTACGGAGTCGCCGGACAGCGACATCCCCCAAGTTGAACAAGAAGATAAATCGAATGAAGGAGATGCAGCGTGAGTAAAGCCCGGACGAATAACCCGATGAAGGTACTTCTGCTGGCGATGGCCGCATTGGTCGCATCAGTTGCACTGGTCGCATGTGGCGGCGGAGGCGGCCTCGACGAAGGCAGCAACAACGACAACATGACGACGGCTACGGGCGGCGATCCGACCGGCAACCTCAACATCTCCAACTGGCCGCTCTACATTGACGGCAAGACGATCTCCGACTTCGACAAGGCGACCGGTACCACGACCAAGTACACCGAGGACGTCAACGACAACAACGAGTTCTTCGGCAAGGTCCAGCCCCTGCTGAGCCAGGGCGAGTCCGGCGGCCGCAGCATCATGGTCGTCACCGACTGGATGGCCGACAAGATGGCCCAGCTCGGATACGTCCAGAACTTCGACAAAGCCAAGATGACCACGGCTCAGGACAACCTGATCCCGAGCCTGCAGAGCCCGTCGTTCGACCCGAACAGGGACTTCAGCCTGCCCTGGCAGACGGGTATGACCGGGCTCGTAGTCCGCTCGGACCTCGCGCCGGACGTCGAATCGATCAACGACCTGTTCGACCCCAAGTACAAGGGCAAGGTCACGATGCTGAGCGAGATGCGCGACACCGTTCCGCTGGTAATGGCGGCTGACGGCGTCGATCCGGTCGAGGCGACCACCGAAGACTGGATGGCCGCGATCGACAAGCTCCAGAACGCTTCGGACAGCGGTCAGATCCGCCAGTTCACCGGCAACAACTACATCCAGGATCTCGCCAAGGGCTCGGTCGTTGCTGCAATCGGCTGGTCGGGAGACGCCGTCCAGGCTCAGATCGACAACCCGAACATCGAGTTCCGCATGCCGACCCAGGGCTGCGCCCTCTGGTCGGACAACATGCTGATCCCGGTAGGGGCCCCGAATCCCGAAGCCGCCTACGAGTTCATGAACTACGTCTACGAGCCCGAGAATCAGGCTCAGATCGCGCAGTACGTGAACTACGTGAGCCCGGTCAAGGGGGTCAAGGAGGTCCTCCAGAAACAGGATCCGGCGCTGGCCAATAACGAACTGATCTTCCCCTCTGACGAGTTCGTCGAGAACTGCTGGAACCAGACATCGCCCCCCGGCGATCCGGCTCAGGTGAAGGAAGTCGAAGAGGCCTTCCAGAACGTACTGACAGGCTGAACCACGGGCACGGACGCTGACGGAGCAATGAACCAGATGGAAACACACGCATGACATCGCTCCGTCAGCGCCTGCTGCCCTACGGCCTGCTTGCCCCGGGCATCATCTGGCTGGTCCTGTTCTTCGTGATCCCCATGTACTTCATGGGGGAGCTTTCGCTGAAGACAGGGTCTCTTGCTGATGGTTACCAGCTGACCTGGGCCTTCGAGAACTACACCGATGCGATCTCGGAGTACAGCACCCAGTTCATAAGGGCGTTCTACTACGCCGGCACAGCGACCATTATCTGCCTGTTCCTGGGATACCCGCTGGCGTATGCGATCGCGTTCAAGGGGGGGCGCTGGAAGAACCTGATGCTGTTCGCGGTGATCGCGCCCTTCTTCACCACCTATCTGATCAGGACGATCGCCTGGAAGACGCTGCTCGACGACAGCAGCTTCCTGGTCGGTGTTCTCAAGACGCTCCACATCGTGCCCCAGGACGGACGCGTGCTGGCGACCAGCGGCGCGGTTATCGCCGGCCTCACCTACAACTTCCTGCCGTTCATGATCCTGCCGCTCTACGCTTCACTCGAGCGGCTTGACCTGCGTCTGCTGGAGGCCAGCAAGGACCTCTACGCCAACGCCCGGACCACCTTCTTCAAGGTGACCGTGCCGCTGACCATGCCCGGCATCATCGCCGGAATCCTGCTGACCTTCATCCCGGCTGCAGGCGATTACGTCAACTCGACTTTCCTCGGCGGCACACAGCAGGCGATGATCGGCAACGTGATCCAGTCGAAGTACCTGGTGGTCAATGACTACCCGGTCGCGGCCGCGCTCTCGTTCACCCTGCTGGTGATCATCCTCATCGCCCTGATGGCCTACATCAAATTCGCCGGTACAGGAGCACTCATGGGTGACGAAGACGAGGAGGAAGCAGGATGAAAGCCTGGCGCTGGCTTCGCGAAAACTCGGTGATGATCGTCGCCATCCTGGTGATCTTCTACATGCTCGCCCCGATCGCCGTGATCGCGATCTTCTCGTTCAACGACCCGACCGGCCGCTTCAACTTCGAATGGGTCGGTTTCACCACCCAGTACTGGCAGAATCCGTTTGCGATCACCGAGCTGACCGATGCACTTCTGGTCAGCATCCGGCTGGCCTTCTTCACCTCTATCGGCGCGACGGCCCTCGGCACCCTGATCGCAATCGCCCTGGTCAGGTACCAGTTCTTCGGCCGCAAAGCCGCCAACCTTCTGATCGTCATCCCGATGGCCACGCCGGAAGTCGTAATCGGCGCCTCACTGCTCTCGATGTTCCTGGTCTACGGTGCCAAGCTTGGCTTCGGAACGCTGTTGATCGCTCACATCATGTTCTCGATCAGCTTCGTGGTGGTCGTGGTCAGATCCAGGCTGATCGGCTTCGACCGACGGCTGGAAGAGGCCTCGGCAGACCTCGGTGCATCGCCGATCACAACTTTCTGGAAAGTCACCCTGCCGTTGATCGCGCCGGGCGTGGCATCGGCCGCGATGCTCTCGTTCGCCCTCTCGATCGATGACTTCGTGATCTCCAACTTCAACTCGGGCGCCGAAGTCACCTTCCCGCTCTACATCTTCGGTGCCAACCAGCGGGGTATCCCGGTCGAGGTCAACGTGATCGCGACGATGCTCTTCGCCGTCACCGTGATCGCCATGCTCGCAGTCATCGTCCAGCAGCGCCGAGCCGAGAAGATGTCGGAGAAGCGCGCCGACGACGACAACAAGGCCACGGTCTCAGTCCCGATCTGACCCCTTCGGTCTGCGGTCAGTCGCAGGCCGACCCCGATTGCCCGAAGGTGGGCTATTTTTCGGGCATGTCATATGAAACGCGGTTGCTTGTTGGTGGAGAGATGGTCGAAGGCGAAGGCGCCATTCTCGAGGTTGAGAACCCGGCGACCGAGGAGATCGTGGCGGCGGTTGCTTCGGCCTCCGCCGAACAGCTAGACCGGGCGGTCACGGCCGCGCGCGAAGCGGCACCTGCATGGGGATCGATGCCGGGCGTCGACCGGACCCCGATGCTGCGCTCCGTCGCCGAGGCGCTGCGGTCGCGCAGCGAAGAGCTCGCGGCGATCATGACCACGGAGATCGGACGGCCGCTGAGCGAATCCGCAGACGAAGTCGAGTGGTGCGCCGCCTGTTTCGACTACTACGCCGAGGTCGCGAGGTCGGAGATCGGCCGGGTCATCCCGCCGATCGAGTCAAGCCAGTTCGCGGTGGTGGTCAAGGAGCCACACGGCGTGGTCGGCTGCATCGTGCCCTGGAACTTCCCCCTGCTGCTGCTCTGCTGGAAGCTGGCTCCGGCGCTCGCCGCAGGCAATACCGCGGTCTGCAAACCATCGGAGATCACCCCGCTTTCGACCCTTGCCCTGGCCGATGTATTCGCCGAACTTCCCGCCGGCACGGTCAATCTGGTGGCCGGCGCGGGCGAAACCGGTGCCGCGATCAGCTCTCATCCGGGAATCGACTGCGTCGCCTTCACCGGATCGGTTGCGACCGGACAAAAGGTCGGTGTCGCCTGCGCATCGCGCAACGCCCGGGTCAACCTGGAGATGGGTGGCAAGGACCCGTTCATCGTCTGCTCCGACATCGGTGCCGACGGCCTGCAGGTCGCAGCGCAGGGTGGAGCCTGGGCGGCGTACCTGAACGCCGGTCAGGTCTGCACATCTTCCGAGCGCTTCTACGTGATGGAGGACGTCTACGACGACTACGTCGAGGCCTTCGTGAAGCACACGCGCACTCTGGTGGTGGGCGACCCGCTCGATTCGAAGACCGACGTCGGCCCGATGGTCTCGGCCATCCAGCGAAAGAAGGCCCTCGATCAGGTCGAAGCAGCCGTCGCATCCGGAGCCGAACTGCTGATCGGTGGCGGAGGCGCCGGTATGGAGCGTGGCCACTACCTCGAGCCCTGCGTACTGACCGGTGTGCCCGAAGACTCGGACCTGCTGACCGAGGAGACCTTCGGCCCGGTCGCGCCGATCGTTCCGGTCAAGTCGCTCGATGAAGCGATCGGGAAGGCGAACTCGCTCGACTTCGGACTCGGAGCGAACATCTACACACGGGACCTGCGCACGGCGATCCGCTGCCTGAAAGAGGTCCGCGCGGGATCGGTCTGGATCAACGACCCGCTGACCGACAACGACGCCGGCCCGTTCGGCGGCTTCAAGAATTCCGGCATCGGCCGCGAACTGGGGACCGAAGGGCTCGATGCCTTCCGCGAGGCCAAGCATGTCCACATGGACTCGGTGATCGAAGTCAAGGACTGGTGGTACCCGTACGGCTAGCGCCGGGCGGGACGGCGCATCTCGGAGTAGGCTCGCGGACATGCAAGACCAGAATCAGACCCCCTACGTAGACGCCCTGCTCGAGTTCGCCCAGAGCGACCCCGGACGCTTCAACGTGCCCGGCCATCAGGGTGGCATGGGTGCCGACGACTCGCTTCACCTGCTGGTCGGTCAAACCGGCCTGACCGATGACATACCCGCGCTGCTCGAAGGCATTGACGTCGGTGAAGACAACCCCTTCCAGCAGGCCCAGAAACTGGCGGCCGAAGCCTGGGGTGCCGAGCGCACCTGGTTCCTGGTCAACGGTGCTTCGCAGGGAAATCAGGTCATGTGCCTTGCGGTGGCTCACATGGGTCCCGAGATCGTGATCCAGCGCAACGTGCACTCCTCGGTTATCGACGGCATGATCATGGCCGGCCTCAAGCCGACCTTCGCCGCGCCGGAGGTCGACCCGGACCTCGGCGTCGCCCACTGCCTGACTCCCGACGCCCTCGCCGAGGCCCTCGACCGCTGCCCGAACGCTTCAGCCGCAGTGATCGTTTCCCCGACCTACTTCGGAGCCGCCGCAGACGTCGCCGGTCTGGCAGAGGTCGCACACTCACGCGGTATCCCGCTGGTAGCCGACGAAGCCTGGGGGGCGCACCTGCGTTTCCACCCCGAACTGCCGCGCGACGCGATCGACTCGGGTGCCGACCTGGTGATTTCTTCGACCCACAAGATCGTCGGCAGCCTGACCCAGTCAGCGATGCTCCACCTCGGACCCGGCGGACGATTCGAGCAGGGGATTATCGACCGCTGTGTCAGCATGACCGAGTCGACCAGCCCGAACTCGCTGCTCTGTGGCTCTCTCGATGCGGCCCGCCGGCAGGCGGCGATCCATGGCCGGAAGATGCTCGAGGAAACGATCCAGGTGCTACACGAGACCCGGGCGGAATTGCGCACGATCGAGGGCCTGGACGTGCTCGACCACAGCCTGCTCGATAACGAGAGCGTGGTCGGCTGGGATCCCCTGCGACTGACTATCGACGTGCGCGGCACGGGAGAGAGCGGGTACCGGATCGCCCATCTTGCCCGCGAACTCTCGAACGTCAACCTCGAACTGGCCTCCGACACGGTCGCCGTCGCGGTCTTCGGCATGGGCACAGGCACGCCGGCCCGGGCGCGCAGACTGGTCGACGGCCTGATCACCGCGGTCGAGGAACTGGAAATCAGTCCGCCCAAGCAGAAGCCGGAATTCGCGCTGCCTCCCCCCTGGGGCGAAACCGCGATGACGCCGCGTGACGCCTTCCTCGCTCCCCAGGACGTGGTGCCGTTCCGGGCGGCAGAGGGACGCATTTCGGCCGAGCCCCTGGCGACCTACCCCCCGGGCATTCCGAACGTTCTGCCGGGTGAGATCCTGACCGGCGAGACGCTCGACTTCATCGCCGACTCAATCGACCATGGCGGCTACGTGCGTGGTGCCGCTGACCGCGAACTGGCGACCCTTCGCGTAGTCGCCAAGTAACGGATCCGCCGCGTCAGGGCTGTTTTTCAGCCCGGGTTGGACTCGATCAGCTCTACCCGGTAGCCGTCGGGGTCGCGGACGAAGCAGAGCAGCGACCCGCCCTCGCGCACGGTGTAGGGCGGCCGCTCGGGCTCAATGCCCATGGTCGCCAGACGTCCCAGTGAGCCGACCATGTCATCGACCGTCATCGCGATGTGGCCGTAGCCGGTGCCGATCTCGTAGGGCCCGGTCTGGTCGAAGTTGAAGGTCAGCTCCAGTCGCGGGCCGTCACCCTCGAAGCCCATGAAGACGTTGATCGCCTCATCACGGATCGGCATCCGGGAGATCTCCTTCATGCCGAGCTGCTCGTAGAAGGTGACCGACTTTTCGACGTCGCTTACGCGGTAACAGGTGTGGATCAGTTCAGACATGTACCAAGAGTAGCCGCCGGAGCCAGGCGGCTGGTCGGGCAGGCTAGGGTCTTCACATGTCTACATACGATCTCATTGCCGAGCTGCCCGTCAGGATCGATTCGTATCTGCTGGAGGGTCTGGCTATCCAGCCATCTCCGGAGTTCGAACGCCTGACCACGGTGGTCCAGGTGATGTCGGACGGACTGGTCGGAAACGGCGAAGACATCACCTATGAGGGTCTGGACGCGATCGCCCTCCAGGATGCCGGCCCGGTCCACGACCTGTCCGGGCCGCGAACGATCGGTGAGCTTTGTGAACTGATCGGCAGCCTCGACCTGTTCCCGACCGCTCCCGGACGTGAGGTCTCCCGCCTGTACCGGCGCTGGGCTTTCGAGTCCGCCGCGCTGGACCTTGCTCTGAAACAGGCCGACATGACGCTTTCGCGCTATCTGGACCGACCGCTCCAGCCGCTGACCTTCGTCGCTTCGATGGGCCTTCGCGGCCCGGAGGGATCATCTGACGTCGGCACCCTGCGAGCCAAACTGGAGGTCTACCCGGACCTGCAGTTCAAGCTCGACCCGGCGCTCGACTGGGACGCGGAGCTGATCGCAGAGCTGGCCTCGACCGGCGCGGTCAACACTCTGGACCTCAAGGGTCAGTACAAGGGAACCGTAGTCGACATCGAGACCGACCCGGAGCTCTACCGACGACTGGCAGAAGCTTTCCCTGATGCCTGGCTGGAAGATCCGGACATCAACGACGAGACTCGTGAAGTCCTCGCGCCTCACATGGACCGGGTCACCTGGGACGCACCGATCCACTCGGTCGAGGAGATCGATGCCCTGGAGCACAAGCCGAAGGTGATCAACATCAAGCCGTCGCGAATGGGTGGGCTGAAGTCGACCTTCGACGCCTACGACTACTGCGCCCGCGAGGGCATCGGCGCCTACGGCGGCGGCCAGTGGGAGCTCGGCGTCGGCCGCGAGCAGATCCAGTACCTCGCCTCGCTCTTTCACCCCGACAACCCGAATGACACCGCGCCGCGTGGCTACAACGCCGCAGTGCCGGAATCCGGCCTGCCGACCAGCCCGATGGAGGTGCCGGAGGTCGGCTTCGGCATACCGCACTGAACGGCAGCCGGGTTAGGCGGGGCTAACGCCCAGGACGGCCGACCGAATCCAGAGGCTCCGCTACGGTGAGTGACACCACCTGATCAACCTCAGCAAGGAGTCCGGCCATGGCCAAGAAAAAGAAGAGCTTCGCAGACGCGCTCAACGCCCAGATAGCGAACGAGTTCGCCGCCTCACAGAGTTACGTGGCCATGGCCGTCTACTACGACAGCGAGACCCTTCCCCGGCTTGCGGCCTTCTTCTACCGTCAGGCACTCGAGGAGCGAGAGCACGCGATGATGATGACCCAGTTCCTGCTCGACACCGGTGCCGAGGTAAAGATCCCGGGCGTCGCAGCTCCGGAGACATCTTTCGAGGACGCTGCCGCTCCGGTCCGCAAGGCGCTCGCCCAGGAAGAACAGGTGTCCGACGACATCTTCGCCCTGGTCGGCCTTGCCCGCGAAGTCGGTGACTACCGGGCCGAACAGTTCATGCAGTGGTTCGTCAAGGAACAGGTCGAAGAGGTCTCCCTGATGGGCGACCTGCTGAAGGCGGTCGAGCGATCGCAGGAAAACCTGCTGCTGGTCGAGGAGTACATCAGCCGTGAAGGGCTCGGCGAAGAAGGCGAAGATCCGACCGCGCCGCCGGAGGCCGGCGGCGCTTAAACGCTTCACTGAGGTCTGGGCTCCTGGGACGATCTGCGCTATCTTTGCCTTCAGGGGCCCAGTGCCCGGGTCTTCGGACCCGGTTGCTCCGGCAAAAGGGGAGGCGGCTTTGCCGCCCGCAGAGAGGAGACCGATGTCATTCAGTGCACGTTCCGCGAGAAGCTCGATCCTGCTTCTTGTATTGCTGTCAGCAGCAGTGGTGATCAGCGCGCTGGGCGCTCACGCCTCACAGGCGGCTGAGCCCGCCACCTTCAAGGTCGGAGCGGCGTCTTCGAGCCTCAACCCGGTCGACCCCCAGTTCGTGGGCGGATACGGGTTCATGGTCGGTCCGACCAATGAAGTCAACGACGACCTCGAGATGAGGGCCTTCGTGGTCGGCAAGGGCAAGAACGCGGCGGCATTCGTCAGCGCCGACCTGGTCGGCTGGTTTTCCGCCTACCGCGGTAAGGAGCTTGCGCCCTACGGAGTGGACAAGACCCGCGAGCGCATCGCCGACAAGCTCGGCGACTACGGCTACGACATCGGCCGCGAGTCAGTGATCATCTCGACCACCCACGTGCACGCAGCACCGACCGTGGCGGGTATCTGGGGCACCATGGACCCGAACTACCTGAAGCAGGTTGCTGACGCAGCGGTTTCGGCAGTCGACAACGCGGCTGCCGCGGCGAAAACTTCAGAGATCTGGACCGGAGTCGGCAACGTGCGCTCCTTCGTCTGGCAGAACGGCCAGGGAACGAACCACCCCGACGGCTTCACGGTCGACGAGGACCTGCCGATCATGTGGGCACGTGATCCCGACACCGGGGCCACCAACGCCCTCTACGCGAACGTACCGAACCATCCCGACCAGTTCCAGGCCAGCGCCAACGACGACAAGATGTCCGCCGACTGGCCGGGTTTCGCCCGCCGCGAACTCGACAAGCTCAATGGCGGAACCTCGGTGATCGCCGCCGGCACGCTCGGACGCCAGGAGCCGCCCGGAAGCGTCAAGACCTACGACGAGGTCGTCGATCAGGGTGAATACGTCGTCAACGCAATCCAGCGGACGATGGCCAAGGCGACTCCTCTGACTAGCAGCCAGATCGCCGGCAGCGAGCGTTTCATGCGCTTCGAAGCCGACAACGAAGACCTGCTGCTGGGGATGAAGCTGTTCTACCCGCCCTTCGGTGACTGCATCGAGGCCTTCGACATCTGCACAATCCCGCGCTCCATCGAAGAGCCCTACCAGTACGCCGGCCCGACCCCGACCGACAACCCGGACATCGGCACCCATACGGTCTCGATCCGCATCGGGGACTTCCTGTACTTCACCAATCCGGGCGAGGCATTCCCGGAAATCAACGAGGCGATCCGCGACGGGATTCAGGGTCCCCGGTACTCGAACCCCGTGGGCCTGGCCGGTGACTTCCTCGGCTACTACTACGAGCGTGAGGACTACACCGACGAGCAGTTCGGCTCCAGCGATTTCGAGCGATACAACGTCTCCGAGGACATGCCCCAGATGAACCTGGACATGGCTCTTGAAAACGCTGAAGATCTGGGCTTCACAACCACCCCCCAGACCATCCACGCCGAGTTCGACAGCGACATCGTCGACAAGCCGGGCATCCAGTGGTACCCCGACGCGGTGGAAACCGACAACCTGACCGTCAACATCTACGGATCGACCGCTCGCTCGCAGAACACGCTGGTCCAGGCCGGATCGATCGAGTGGGACTTCGGTGACGGCACTACCGATACCACTGAAAACCAGGACCGCTTCGACCACACCTTCCCTGGCCCGGGAACATACGACGTGACCGCCACGACCACCGGAACCAATACAAAAACCCGTTCGTGGACGGATACGATCGTGATCAACCCGCCGTTGAAGGCCTCGGCCACCCAGGTCAACCGCAACTCGAACGGCGCCAAGGTCAAGCTCACGGCCAGCGGCGGCTCCGGCGAGCTGATCGGCGGCCGCTGGACCTGCGCCGACGGCAAGAAGCGCAGCGGACTGAAGGTCACCTGTCCCGGTCAGAAGTCGGGCAAGGTGACCGTGGTCGCCTCCGACGGTGCCGGCAATACCGCCGAGGCCTCGGTCAAGGTGGCTCCGCTGAAGGTCAGCGTCAAGGGTCCGGCCAAGGGCCGCAAGGGCAAGAAGGCGACTTACAAAGTGAAGGTCACGAACCCGGGCGCCACCAAGGTCACCGGAGTCCGCCTGAAGGTCAGCGGCCGCGGTGTCAGCCTCAATACGGCCGTGGGCAAGCTCGGCGGAGGCAAGAACCGTACGACCAGGGTCAAGGTCCGTTTCCGCAAGCCCGGAAAGGTCAAGGCCAGGTTCTCGGTCAGCTCCGAGAACGGCGGAAGCGCGAGCGCGAACAAGAAGGTCAAGATCAAGGACTGAGGCTTCCGGGCTGCTGCGCGGGGCTGAGGCCTCGCGCAGCGCTCAAGCCTCGCCGTGGTGCTCAGGCGTCGTTCGCTTCGCGCCTCAGGGCTGCCGTAACGCTCAGGCGTCGCGCAGTGGACGCAGCACTTCTGTCCACTCGACGATCGAGTCGAGCATGCGAGGAGCGCCCCTCGCGACTGCTTCGCTCGGCTCGAACTCACCATCGTCGTCGACCATCCCGGAGACGAACGGAATCGGAACCGCGGCCGGGACCGGCATCAGGTTGAGCTGGAGAAGAGTCGGCTTCAGTACCTGAGCCGCCGCGCTGACCACCAGAGATACCGCCGTAGCTGACCAGTCCCACGGCCTTGTGCTTCCACTCGGCGCTCAGGAAGTCGAGCGCGTTCTTGAGGGCAGGGGAAACACCGGCGTTGTATTCCGGCATCACGAAGATGAAGGCGTCAGCTGCGTCGATGGTGCGGCTCCAGGCCTTCGTATGCTCGTGCGTGTACTTGCCGAGGTGGGGCATCTCGGGTTCATCGAGGAAAGGCAGGTTGACTTCCGCCAGATCCACGAGGGTGACCTCGAATCGTCCGTCGGCCTTCGCCTGAGCTTCAACCCAGAGTCCGACCGGGAGACCGACCCGGACGGGACGCACGCTGCCGATGATTACGTGGAGCCTGATCATTGATGTCAGACCCTACCTGTGAGGCCGGCTCGGCCCTGCCGGGCAACTGGTGGGTCCGCGTGCGATCCGGAAACGACTCCGCGGCCTACGTGCCCGTCGATCAAGTCCGTAGGGTCTCCTTCGCTGTGACCGACCAGAGAAACAGGCCCCCGGTTGACCCGGACGAGCGACTCGACCCCGAGGAGATCGAAGCCTGCCTCAAGGTGATCGCCGCTCTCGACCGCCTGCCGGTCGACCATCCCGACTCGCTGAGGGTCCAGCAGGCCACGGCCGGCCTCTACAAATCGGTGAAACGACGCAAGCGCCAGGAGAAGCGGCGCGAGGTGGTCGAGCACGACAACGCCGTCACCGCGAAAACTGCAACCGCCGCACCCGGGCGGATCGACGATGAAACCGAGGGACTTCCGCTCGTCTCGGCCACCCGGGGCGCGATCGCCGGCACGCTCAAGGAGTCACGGGCCTGTTACATCTGCAAAGAGCGCTACCACGAAGTAGATGCCTTCTACCACCAGCTCTGCCCGGACTGCGCCGCCTTCAACCACGGCAAACGCGACGCCCGCACCGACCTGACCGGCAGGCGGGCGCTGCTGACCGGAGGCCGGGCGAAGATCGGCATGTACATCGCCCTGCGCCTGCTGCGCGACGGCGCCCATACGACGATCACGACGCGCTTCCCACACGATGCGGTGCGTCGCTTCAAGGCCATGGAGGACAGCGACGACTGGATCGGGCGCCTCGACATCGTCGGCATCGACCTGCGTGACCCGGGCCAGGTGATCGACCTCGCCGAGCACGTCGCCTCCCGCGGCCCGCTCGACATCCTGATCAACAATGCCTGCCAGACCGTGCGCCGCAGCGCCGGTGCCTACGGGCCGCTGCTGGCCGCCGAGCGCGGCGAACTCCCGCCGGGCAGGCTGCCGGAGATCGAGACCTTCACCCGGCCCGACCGCGAAGGCCACCACCACCTGACACCCGGGGCCGGCGACCACTGGGCGCCGACCCCCCACGCGCTGACTGCGATGTCGCTGACCGCCGGCTCAGCCAACTTCGACCTGGTCGAAGAAGAGAGAGCGATCGACGCCGGCGGCCTCGTGCCCGACCAGGTATCGAGCAACAGCTGGATCCAGCGGGTCAACGAGGTCGACCCGGTCGAACTGCTGGAGGTCCAGCTCTGCAACATGACGGCGCCGTTCATCCTGATCAGCCGCCTGCGCGAGTCGATGGCGGCCTCGTCCGCCCGGCGGACCTACGTGGTCAACGTCTCGGCGATGGAGGGCCAGTTCTCCCGCGGCTACAAAGGCCCGGGCCACCCCCACACCAATATGGCCAAGGCGGCGCTCAACATGCTTACCCGGACCAGCGCCCAGGAGATGCTCGAGTCCGACGGAATCCTGATGACCGCCGTCGACACCGGCTGGATCACCGACGAGCGGCCCCATACGATGAAGAAGCGCCTCGCCGAAGATGGCTTCCACGCACCTCTGGACCTGGTCGACGGAGCCGCCCGGGTCTACGACCCGATCATCCGCGGCGAGTCCGGCGAAGACGTCTTCGGTTGCTTCCTCAAGGACTACCACCCGTCTCCCTGGTGACCATGCACGCCGATCTGCCCGATTTCTCGGGCAGATCCGGCTACGGGAGTGACGGGACTCGAACCCGCGGCCTCTGGCGTGACAGGCCAGCGCTCTAACCAACTGAGCTACACCCCCGTGAGGCAGTCGACAGAATCGACCGGCGACGATTATCGCAAGGTCAGGCGTTATGCGTAAGCTGCCGCCCATGCGATTGATCACATTCGATGCTGGAAGCGGCCCCCGGGCCGGGGTTCTGATCGGCGAGCGCGTGCTCGACGCCTGGCGGCTGCTCGGCGAAAGCGGCCGCTCCGGACTGCGCGAGCTGATCGCCGAGGACCGGATCGGCGAGCTGGCCGGCCGGGTGGAAGCGACCGGCGGCGAAGCGCAGGGCGACGGGGAACACTCCCTTCAGGACGTCAAACTCCTGCCACCAGTCCCGGATCCGGACAAGATCATCTGCATCGGACTCAACTACCGATCGCATGCGGAGGAGTTCGACCTCGAGCTGCCGAAAGCACCGACGATCTTCGCCAAGTTCCGCAACGCCCTGACCGCGGACGGCCAGACGGTCAGCCTTCCCGAAGCCAGCGAAAAGGTCGACTACGAGGCCGAGATCGCTTTCGTTGTCGGCCGTCGGGCGCGCGAGGTGCCGGTCGAGTCAGCACTCGAGCACGTGGCCGGCTACACCCTGCTCAACGACCTCTCAGCCCGCGACCTGCAGTTCCTTACGCCCCAGTGGATGCCCGGCAAGGTCTTCGACGGCTCGGCTCCCTGCGGGCCCTGCCTGGTCACTCCCGATGAAGCCGGACCGCATGACTCGATCGGGATAGCGATGGATCTGAACGGCGAACGGATGCAGAACTCGCATAGCGGCGACCTGATCTTTTCGGTCCCGGAACTGGTCCACCATCTGTCCAGGTGGATGACGCTCGAGCCCGGGGACATCGTCTCGACCGGCACCCCGTCCGGGGTCGGCAGCGCCCGCAAGCCGAGGATCTGGCTGGAAGACGGCGATCAGATGACCGTCAGCTCACCGCAGCTCGGCGAGCTTCACACGACAGTCAGGCGCTAGGGCTGCTTCTTCGCCGAAGCGATCTCGTTGCGCACCGCCGGCATTGCGGCCGAGAGAGGCTCGCTGCCGGCCGTGGAAACTCCGGCGACGCTGCTGCGTGAACGGGCCGCCGACCAGCGGACCCTCACCGGATTGACCTTGAGCAGCCGGTTCCAGGTCTGGTTGCCGACCACGCCGTCAACCTTCAGACCACGGGCCTTCTGAAACTGCCGCACCGCCCGATAGGTCTGCTTGCCGAAGATGCCGGTGACGGTCAGCTTGCGGCCGGCTCCGACCAGGTGCTGCTGCAGCCAGACGATGCTGTCGCCGCGGTAGCCGCGCTTGACCGTCGGGTGGGTCTTGACCGTCCGGTACTTCGGGAAAGGCCACCGGCCAGTGGCCTGGCCAGCGTCGTCCATTCGGCGTTGTTGGTTTCCTCCCATGACCACCAGCTCGGAGCCGTGCCGTAGTTCTGCGAGTAGCGGCGGAACTGGGTCAGCTCGCGGGCCGACGGGTTCAGATAGGTCTGGCCAACCGGATAGATCGGCCGCTTGTACATGCGGTTGTAGGTATAGGTGACGCCGAATGATTCCTTCGGGCTGTCGCCGATCGCCTTCCAGTAGATCTGCGGCAGGTTGTCGGTCGCCGCCCCCGGACCGAGGAAGACGGAGTACGGGAAGCCCGGGTGGTAGTTGGCGTAAGGGAAGGTGCTGAGCGAGAGCTTGAACTTCGGCCCGACCAGTCCGCGCAGTTTGCGGATGTAGCGGTCGGCTGCGGCGTACTCGCCTTCATACTCGGCCTCGGCGTCGATCACGAAGCAGTCAGCGCCGCGTCGCTTGGCGACGGCCGAAACCTTTGCTTCGCCCACCGGATTGTCGCCGTAGACGTACTGCCAGCCGCATACCTTGAGGCCGGCCCGCTGAAAGCGGTCGATCAGGGAAGGTGTGAACTGGCTCCAGACGTTGGTGCCATCGCCGGACTTGATGTAGAGCGTTCCGATCCGCGATTTCTTGGCCCGCTTGATGATCTGCTTGACGTTGCCGCCGTGAGAACGGTCGATGTACCAGATCCACATGCCGGGTCGTTTGTAGGGCGAGTTCGGCTTGCCGGCCGGTTTTGCCGGCGGATCCGGAGGCGGTGGGCTCAGCCTGAGGCCGCCCCCTGAGGACTTGGCGGCCGCGGCCGGGCTGGCAATAGAGATCGCAAATACCGCGGCAAGCGCCGCGAGAAGCCCGAGTAACCGGGCGGGTCTGATGAGTCATCAGGTTCTGGAACACGTCTGAGGGGGATTTGGTGCGGACCATGCCCACTCTGTCACCGTCGCCCGCCGCCCATGGCGGGCGATCAGGTTCCGGAACGGATCTTTCAACAGACCTCAGACAGGAAAACCATGTCCTGTTATCCTCGCGTCAGGGAGCAGTTCAATTTCAAGGGAGAGTCCGTGCATTCATTCTTCGGCCGGTTGACCGTCCTGATTTTCGGTATCTCGTTGATTGCTGCGCTTGGCGCGTCATCTGCATCCGCGGGGTTCAAAGCCGAGATCGGAAACGCGAGCCAGTCCGCGCTGGTCAAGAAGGGCCTGAAGGTTTCACTTTCCGGACGTCCGGGGGCCAAGGTGCGAGTCTCGCTTCAGTCGCGTTCCTTCGACGAAGGCCTGCGAAGGGCCTCAAAGCCGAAGAACGTCAGACTCGGCAAATCCGGGCGCAAGAAGATCAAGGTCAAGCTGACGCCTGCGGCCCGGGCCGCAGCCAGGACCTGCTCAGCTCGCACCCTGATCGCAAGCGCGAAGTCCGGCAAGGTCGTGCGCAAGAAGTCGACTGCCATGGACCGGACCCTCGCGGCTTGCCGCCTGAAGCCGATCAACCAGCTCAAGGCCGCAACCTGCGAGTTCATCGCCCAGCCGAATCAGGGTAACTGCATGCTTCCCTGGCCGAGCGACTTCTACACCCGCAGCGACAAGGGCAGCCCCACCGGCAAGCGCATCGACTTTCCGGTCCGTGCGATGCCGAAAAACAAGTCCAGCAAGCCGATCGACCCGACCCTGTACTCCGCCTCGGACGGCTTCAGCCAGGGTCAGGGAATCCTGGTCAAGGTCCCCGGGATCGATACCGCCGAGGACGTCGCAGCCAACGACTTCGTGCCGCTGGACGAACTCAGCCGTTACAGCGAACGCGACCAGCGCGCGGTCGTGATCGAAGCCAGGACCGGCAAGCGCTGGCCGATCTGGGTCGAGATCGACGCCAACGCGAGCAACCCGGAAACCGCTGCGTTGATGATCAGCCCGGCGACCAACTTCAACCCCAAGGGTCGCTACATCGTGGCTCTGCGCAACCTCAGCGACGGTCAGGCAGACAGTCTGGAGGCGCCCAACGGCTTCCGCTACTTCCGCGACGACATCCCGACCCGCGCCGACGCGGTCAACAAGCGCCGCAAGCACTACGAAGGCATCTTCAAGACCCTGCGCAAGGCCAAAATCAAGCGCTCGGAGCTTTATCTGGCCTGGGACTTCACGGTTGCCAGCAACGAGAACAACTACGGCCGGGCACTCCACATGCGCGATGAAGCCTTCGCGGAACTCGGCGATACGTCCATGGGCGACGAGATCATCCAGGGCGATGCGCCCGCATTCACGGTCACCAGCCAGCCGACCGAGGATCTGGGCCCGAAGGTTGCGCGACGGGTCAACGGCTCTTTCACGGTGCCCTGCTTCCTGACCAAGGGCTGCCAGGCGACCGGTGAAATGGACCTCGACAAAGACGGCATGCCGAAGCGCATGGGCACCTACCAGGCAAACTTTGAGTGCATCATCCCGCCGGTCGGGCTGCAGGGCCCGACTCCGCCAAAGCTGAGGCCATTCATCTATGGCCACGGCCTGCTCGGGCTGGCCACCGAGGTCGTCTACAGCCCGGTCAGTCGCGGACTGGCCCAGGACTACCAGTCGATCGCCTGCGCGACCAACGAGATCGGCATGGCTGCGGACGACGCTCTCTTTGTGGTCCCTCAGATCCTCACGGAAATGTCCAGTTTCAATCAGCTGGCCGACCGGCTGCAGCAGGGACTGCTGAACGAGCTGTTCCTGGCCCGGCTGATGTACCACCCGGACGGCCTCGGGACCGACCCTGCCTTCCAGGACGGTGACGGACTGACCCCCGGTGAATCGGTGATCGATACCGACGACGTCTATTACGTCGGCGCCAGCCAGGGCGGCATCATGGGCGGACCACTGACCGCGATCTCGCCGGACTTCATCCAGTCTGCCCTGATCGTGGGTGGCATGAACTACTCGACCCTGCTCACCCGGTCATCGAACTGGGAAAGGTTCAAGGCGATCTTCAACCCTTCGTACCCGAACGAAATCGACCGACCGCTCGTTCTCAACATCGCCCAGATGCTGTGGGACAGAGGTGAGCCGAACGGCTACGCCCATGTGACCACCGACAACCCGCCGCCGAACACTCCGAGCACAGGGTCAGCCTCCACGTGGCACTGGGAGACCATCAGGTCTCCAACTTCACCAGTGACGTCATGGCGAGGACGATGGGCATGAAGACCCCGGCCGGGGGGATCGACCCGCGCCGCTGGCCCGACTACGAGGGCCTCTGGAACATCCCGAAGATCGGCGCCGGCGAATACCCCTACCGCGGCTCCTCGATGATCTACTGGGACGCGGGGCCATACCGCCTCAACCCGCTGAATACCAACCAGCGGATCGGCACCGGCCCTCCGCCGATCGCCAACGTCGCACCGGACGACAACTGGGAAGACCCGCATGGTGCGCCGCGTGGGGCCGAAGGGCCGATCGCGATGATGGACACCTTCCTGCGGCCGGACGGCTACATCGAAGATGCCTGCAACGGCGAGCCCTGCGTCGGCAGCGGCTGGGACGGTGACTACGACAGCATCATCCCGGTGCCCTGACCGGGTCCGCAATCTGAGACGGCTGCAATGAAGAGGCCCGCTCCAGTCGGTCTCTTTGCGTCACTAGCCGACGCGGCACTTCCCGCAGAGCGCCGACGCCTCACACAGGCGCGAACAATCGGTGTAGGTTTGTGATCGGGAGAAGTTCAATGTCTAGGGGAGGTTGTTTCGTGCGTTCATTCTTCGGCTGGTCGGTAGCGATCGCGGTGGCGATACTCGTTTCGGCAGGCGGCGTGGCTCAGGCCAAGTCCTCCGGAATCAAGATCCTCGGTGCCGGCCAAAGCACGCTGATCAGGAAGGGCGTCAAGGTCTCGGTTTCCGGAAAGCCCGGAAGCAAGGTCAAGGTCAGCGTCAAGTCGCGTTCGTTCGACGAGGGCCTGCGCAAGTTCGCCAAGCCGAAGACGGTCCGCCTGGGCAAGCGCGGTCAGGTGAAAGTTGTGCTCAAGCTGACCCCCTCGGCGAAGAAGGCCGCCGCGAGCTGTTCAGCCCGCACTTTGATCGCGGACGGGGTGGGTAGCGGCAGGACCCGCGGCCGCAGCCTGGCCACGACCGCAGACTCTGGCAATACCCGTCAGCGCGCGAAGAGCAGCATGGTCCGCGACCGGCCTGACTGCCGGCTGCTGCCGGTCGACCTCTCCAGGAAGGACGACTGCGACTTCATCGCACAGCCGAAAGAGGGCATGTGCATGATGCCTTTCCCGAACGACTACTACACACGCTCTGAGACCAAAGACCCCTCGAGAGGCCAGTCGACCGGCAGGCGCATCCACTTCACCACCGGCGGAATGCCGCAGAACTCTTCCCGCGTCCCGATCTCGCCCGATCTGTACAACGACTCGGACGGCTTCAGCCAGGGCCAGGGCATCATGCTCAAGGTCCCCGGACTCGATACCCGGAAGCGCTGGCCGAAAACGATTTCGTCGGCCTCGAAAAGCTGGGCCGCTACTCGGAGAGGAACCAGCGGGCAGTGGTGATCGACGCCGATACCGGCAAGCGCTGGCCGATCTGGGTCCAGATCGATTCCAACGCGACCTCGCCCGAAGACACGGCGCTGATGATCAGCCCGGCCGTCAACTACGACTCCGGCCATCGCTACATCGTCGCCCTGAGGAACCTGAAGGGCGCCGACGGGAAGACCCTGGAAGCCCCCGACGCTTTCCGTTACTACCGCGACTCGATGCCTTCCCGTCAGGCACCGGTCAACCAGCGCCGCAAGCACTTCGAAGGAATATTCAAGACCCTGAAGAAGGCGAAGATCAAGCGTTCCGATCTCTACCTGGCCTGGGACTTCACCGTTGCCAGCGACCAGAACCTCTTCCGCCGTTCGATCTACATGCGCGACGAGGCCTTCAAGACTCTCGGCGATACGACCATGGCCGATGGCGTCGTCCAGGGCACGGCTCCCGTCTTCACGGTCAACCAGGTCAGCCCCACGAACGGACCGCAGATCAAGCGCACCGTCAAAGGCACCTACACGGTCCCCTGCTTCCTGACCCGCGGCTGCCAGCCGGGCGGGGTCATGGACCTCGACGAGAACGACTTGCCCCAGCGCAACGGTGACTACGAAGCCAAGTTCACCTGCACGATCCCGCAGATCGGGCTTGCCGGACAGGGCTCGCCGAAGCTGCGGCCCTACATCTTCGGACACGGTCTGGTCGGTACCGGCAGTCAGGTGAGCGGCAGTATCAACCCGAACCTGATCCAGGAGCACGCGATGATCGCCTGCGCTACCGACGAAATCGGCATGGCCAGCGAGGATCTGCCCAGCATCGCGCTTGCGCTGACGGAACTCTCCACCTTCAACGTGGTGCCCGACCGCCTCCAGCAGGGCCTGATCAACGAGCTGTTCCTGGCCCGGATGATGTACCACCCCGGCGGGCTGGGCACGGTGCCCGCCTTCCAGGACGGCGACGGAACAAACCCCGGAGGTGCCTCGGTAATCCGAACCGACCACGTCTACTACATGGGTGCCAGCCAGGGCGGAATCATGGGCGGCCCGCTGACCGCGATCTCGCCGGACTTCACTCAGTCCGCACTCGTGGTCGGAGCGATGAACTACTCCACCCTGCTGAACCGCTCGACCGACTGGCCCGAGTATGGCCAGTTCATGAACCAGGCCTACCGGGACGAGCTGGCCCGGCCGCTGCTCTTCAACATCATCCAGATGCTGTGGGATCGCGGCGAGCCGAACGGCTACGCCCACCGTATGACCGACAACCCGCCGCCCAACACCCCGGCGCACAATGTCCTGCTGCACGTAGCGCTCGGCGACCATCAGGTCTCCAACTACGCCAGCGACGTCGAGGCCCGCACGGCCGGCCTCCACACACCGCTCGGCGGGGTCGACGAACGGCGCTGGCCCGATTACGAAGAACTCTGGAACGTGCCGCGCATTCAGGAGGGCGACTACCCGTTCGCCGGATCGGCAGTCATGTACTGGGACGGCGGACCGTTCCGGAAGAACCCGAACAACCTCGCCCAGAACATCGGCACAGGCACTTCCCCGATTCCCAACCTCGCACCGACCTCGCTCTGGGAAGATCCGCACGGAGCACCGAGAGGGGCACCCGGACCGGTGGCGACGATCGACACCTTCTTCGACCCGAACGGCTACATCGAGGACTACTGCGGCAGCGAGCCCTGCAGGGCCAGCGACTGGGACGGCGACTTCGACAACATCATCCCGGTCGACCCGTGAGGCTCCGTTTCGTTCGCCGGTCCTGACCGATCGGGCTGCGAAGCGGGATGACCGGCGGGCCCGGCCTTACCGGGGCCGGTAGATGAACCGATTGCCCAGCAGCTTGGTCACGGTTGCGAAGCGGTAACCGCGCGAGCGAAGGTTGTGGATGATGCCCGGCAGCGCGGCCACGGTCTGACCGCGGGGCCCGCCGCCATCGTGCATGAGCACGATCGACCCCGGTCCGGCGCTGCTGGCACGCGAGATGATGGCTCCCGTCCCGGGAGTGCTCCAGTCGACCGTGTCGACGTTCCAGAGCACGCTCTTCATGCCGAGGGATCCGGCGCTCGCGGCAACCGACGAGTTGATCGCTCCGTAGGGGGGGCGAAACAGGCAGGGCTTGAAGCCGGTCGCGCTTCTGATCACGCTTGTGGTGCTGCTGAGCTCCGAGTATCCGGGGAGAAGCGGGTGGCTGTAGCTGTGGTTGGCAATCTCGTGACCGCGGGCCAACACCCTGCGGGCCGCTGAAGGATCCGCGGCGACCTGCTGGCCGAGCATGAAGAAGGTCGCCTTGACCTTCTTGCGGGCCAGCACGTCGAGAACCTGGGGCGTGTATGAGCTGGGCCCGTCGTCGAAGGTCAGCGCCACCATCTTGCGTCCACTCGGCCCCCTGCTCACGACCTGGCCGTTGCCACCGGTGCAGCCGACGAGCTTGACCGGACGGACGCGGTAGCCGGCGAATCCCTTCCTGGGGTACGAGCTGCGGCAGTCGTCCGTTCCCGACTTGCAGGTACCCGTTGAAAAGAGCACCCTCCACGAGTACCGGCCCGGAAGAACGTGGGCGCGACCGGGTACGAAGGCAACTGTGAGGCCGGTGGCCGATGTTCCTCGAACGGAAACAGGAATGGTCGATTTCTTGACCGCCTTGCCGGAAGGGATGAGCCGGGCAAAGCCGGCTGCCCTGCGGGTCGCGTTCTTCCCGCCTACGCAGACCCGGGAGAGGCTCCTGGCTCCCCGACGCCGCATCTCGACACACAGGTAGCTCGCCTTCGGGCGGCTGAAGTCCGGCTGGCGCTCGAGCTTCGCGATGTTGAAAGTACGCCCGGGACGCACGTCGAATACGACGGTGCGGCCCTTCTGGGTGACGGTCGCCTTGCGCAGGTCACCGCCGGCCGCTCCGGTTTCCGGAGGAGAGGCAAGTAGCGCGACCAGAGTCAGCGCAGTGAAGATCATGAAGAAGATCACCAGACACGACTCGCGCGAAATTCTGGTCAGATCGATCCGGATCTTGATGCCTGCCATCATGCGTCTATCAGTATAGGTGCGCCCTCATGAACCACCCGATCGACCGAACCATCCTCTGGAAGAGCGTTCTGATCCAGCTGCTCGCCGTAGCGTTGGTTTCGATCGCGCTCGCGCTAATCCTTCCACATTCGTTTTTTGAGTCCTGGGGCTGGATTTCAGGACCGCTCGCCTGGCTGGTCTGCGCCGCCTTCACCGCACGGGTGCTCAACCTGGACCTGCCGGTGACCGTGCTCGGTGCCGCGCTGGCCGGTCTCCCCAGCGTGATTTTCGTGGTGCTCGGCCTCCACTGGCTCGGAGCAATCGCAGCGGCGGTGCTTTTCGGGATCTGGTGCGCCACTCGACCCGGACCCGCTGCGGCTGCCTGAAGCCTCAGCCCGCCGGGCCGACAGGCCGTCTCACCCGGTGCGGGTGGCGTCCCTCTCGGTGGCCAGCAGCCGGCGCTTTCGCTCGGCGCCCCAGGCGTACTCGCCGATCGAACCGTCGGCCCTGACCACCCGGTGACAGGGGAGGAGCAGCGAAACCCGGTTGTTGGCGCAGGCGGAGGCGGCCGCCCTGGTCGCTTTCGGCCGGCCCGCCATGGCCGCCAGCTGTGAGTAGCTGCGGGTCTCGCCGCACGGGATCTCGCGCATCGCGCGCCACACCCGCCACTGGAATTCGGTTGCGACCACTTCAACCGGCAGGTCGCTGCCGTCCTCGCCCCGGTCGGCCACCCCGACCAGCCGCTCGCAGAGTTCGGCCATCGCTTCACCGGCCTCGACCAGCTCCGCTTCGGGGAACTCCTCACGCAGCAACAGCATCAGCGCGTCGGGGTCATCGCCGAGGGTGAGCGAGCAGATGCCGCGGTCGGTTCGACCGGCCATCAGCCAGCCGAGCGAACAGGGCACCGCGCACCACTCGATGCGCGCGCCCCGGCCTCCGGCGCCGTATGTGGCCGGGGTCATGCCGAGGTTTCGCACTCCCGCTTCATGTCCCGAACTGAGCGATCCAAAGCCCGAGTCGAGGATGGCCCGCGCCGCGCCGTCGCCATGCGTGCCATCGCCATCCCGACCAGCGTCAACCGGGAGGCTGCTCTCGCGCAGCCGCTGCTTGAGCCGGCCGACTCTCAGTGCCTCGACGTACTCCCGCGGCGAGACGCCGAGCCGCACGCGAAAGACCCGCTGCAGGTGGGCCGGGCTCCAGCCCACCTGGCCACCGAGTTCGTCGAGCGACACGTTGCGCTCCACGTTGCGCTCGAGGAACTCGCAGGCCCGGTTCAGGGTCTCCACCTTCGCCAGCTCCCGGTGCTCCCCGGCATCTCCACCACTCGTCTCGATCACAGACTGAAACCTACGCCTCCCCGATCCTGCCCGCCACCGGATTCTTGCGCTCCTGCACCTATACTTCGCCCCGGCTCCGGTCGTCGGCTTCGCTGCGGCCCGCGCCCACGGGCGGTTAGCTCAGTTGGAAGAGCACCTGCTTTACACGCAGGGGGTCACTGGTTCGAGCCCAGTACCGCCCATTCGGCGAATACCAGCCCCTCTTGACGAGCTTCACCTTTTTCGACTTTTTCCTGTTCGAGCAGTCGCTCGAAGGCTTGAAGACGACCTCGGGCTTGAGCTTGTACTTGCCTTTCTTCCTGAGCTTCCTGGCGGCCTTGCCTTTGGCCTTCACCTTGAGTTTGTAGGTGCCCTTCTTCTTGACGGTCTTCGTGAACTTCTTGACCTTCTCCGATCCCTCGACGACGAGCTTGCCGGCCTCACCCACTTTGGTGAAGATCTTCGCATTGCCCTTCTTCTTGTTCTTCTTCACGTTGTTCAGGGCTAGCGTCGCCTTGGAGCAATTGGTCGTTGGTGGTGACTCCGCCTTGAAGTCGGCCGTCGCTTCGGCTGTTTCGGTCATCTCCAGCTCGCAGGTGTTGCCCGCCTCACCGAGGCATGCTCCGGACCAGCCGGTGAAGCTGCTGCTGGATCCAGGCGTGGCGGTCAGAGTGACCTTGGTGTAGTTGAAGTAGTCCTCTGAGCAGTCGGCTCCGCAGTTGATGCCTGCCGGGCTAGAGGTGACCGTTCCCGAGCCGGTTCCTGTCTTGGTGACGCTCAGGTTGTAACTCGGTGGTGTGGTTGAGGCCTGCTGGATGATGAAGTTGGTGCCGTTGAAGCGTGACCAGACCGTTGTGGCGGTGCCATCGGGGGCGATTGCGATCTCCGGGCTATAGGCGTCCAGCCCGACCGTGGAGAGGTCCACCGGCGCGGCGAAGGAGCCACCCGGTGGGCGGGTCGTGGCCTGGATGGTGGGGTTGGTGCCGTTGAAGCGCTGCCAGACCACTGTGGCGGTGCCGTCGGCGGCGATTGCTATCTGCGCCCCGGCGGCGTTCTGCCCGGCTACGGAAAGGTCCACCGGCGCAGCGATGGGGCCACCCGGTGGGCGGGTTGCGGCCTGAATGATGTTGTTGGTGCCGTTGGAGCGCTGCCAGACCAATGTGGTGGTGCCGTCAGGGGCGATTGCGATCTGTGGTTCTTCAGCGTTCTGGCCGGCTACGGAAAGATCCGCCGGCGTGGCGAAGGAGCCACCCGGTGGGCGGGTCGTGGCCTGGATGATGTCGTTGGTGCCGTTGGAGCGCTGCCAGACCACTCTTGCGGTGCCGTCGTCGGGGGCGACTGCGATCTGCGCGCTGTTGGCGCTCTGCCCGGCTTCGGAAAGGCCCACCGGCGCGGCGAAGGAGCCGCTAGGTGGGCGGGTTGCGGCCTGAATGATGTCGTCGGCGCCGTTGGAGCGCTGCCAGACCACCGTGGTGGTGCCGTCGGGGGCGATTGCTATCCGCGCCCCGGCGGCGCTCTGCCCGGCCACCGAGAGGTCCACCGGCGCGGCGAAGGAGCCACTAGGTGGGCGGGTCGTGGCCTGGGTGATGAAGTTGGTGCCGTTGGAGCGGTTCCAGACCACTGTGGTGGTGCCGTCGGGGGCGAATGCAATCTGTGGGTTGTAGGCGTCTTGCCCGGCCACCGAGAGGTCCACCGGCGCGGCGAAGGAGCCACCCGGTGGGCGGGTCGTGGCTTGGATGATGACGTCGGTGCCGTTGGAGCGGTTCCAGACCACTGTGGTGGTGCCGTCGGGGGCAACTGCGATCTGCGGGTTGTAGACGTCTTGCCCGACCGTGGAGAGGTCCACCGGCGCGGCGAAGGAGCCACCCGGTGGGCGGGTCGCGGCCTGGCTGATGAAGTTGGTGCCGTTGAAGCGCTGCCAGACCACTGTGGCGGTGCCATCGGGGGCGACTGCAATCTGCTGGCCGGCGATGAGGAAAGCTGACACGGAAATATCGGATGCCGGCAGCTGCCACGGACCCTGGGGGGCGGCCGACCCCGTTGCCGGCACACAGGCCAAGGCCAGCAGGGCGACGAGCAGGGAAGTCACCGCAGCTGCGCGCCGGCGAATCGATGACCGCCGCCTGCCGGGGCGGAAACCGAGTCGAGACGGCCCGCCAGCGGGGACAATCTCGTCAGGCGGAACCATGGCACCGACGTCGCCGCTTCTCTGAAAACCGTCCCCCTGCTTCATCTACCCCCGCCTCCCTCGTATCCACTGCAATTGGGAACAACCCTTCGACTCTGAAGGAACCTAGCCCATAGCGGATCTGGTCGCAACGGGAAGTATCCGTTGGTCCCGGCCAGAGCATGTGGCGGATTCTCCGCAAAGTCGGCAGGATGCCGTTTGACTTCGTGAGGACCAGATGCTCTCGGACTCGATACCGCGAACCCGGCATGAGTAGCGGATTTCCATTAGGAGTAGGTTGCTTCTGCGTGGCCGTGACCGTCAGGTGGGAGGACGGCTTGGGCCACACCTCCAAGGGAAGGCACCGATGAATGAGCTACCTGAGCGCAACCCGCTCGGAAACCTGCTTCGGTGCGTGTTCGCCGTGGCCGTCCTGATCCCCCTGTTCGGGCTCGGACTCCTCGCGACCGGGGCCCGGGCTGCGACCGTCGTTACGAACACCGACGGGGTGGTCCGCAACCACCTCTGCGTCGGTGACAAGTGCGACGACGCCCCGTTGTTTGGATTCAACACCGGATTCCTGCGTACGGACAACACGCGACTGTTCTTCGACGACAGTTCGGTACCCGGCGTCAGGCCGGCCAACGACTGGCGGCTCGTCGCCAACGAGTCGACGATCGGATCTCGCGAGCTGTTCGCGATCGAGGACTGTGGCTACGACCTCTGTCAGGCAAGCAGTGGGACGGAGGGCGTCTTTCCGTTTGCGGTCGAAGCCGGGGCCGCCGACAACTCCCTCTACGTAAAGAGCAACAGCGACATCGGACTGGGGACCAGGAATCCCGCGCTCGACCTGCAGATCACCAGCGGTGACGGACCGGGGATTCGCCTCGAGCAGAACACCAGCGGAAGCTTTCCTGCCGAGAGCTGGGACCTCGAGGGCAACGAAACCAATTTCTTTGTGAGAAACCGGGGTCTGCTGCCGTTCAGGATCAGACCCGGTGCCCCGACCAGTTCGATTGACGTTGCCGCCAACGGCAAGGTCGGATTCGGGGACTCGACTCCCGACTTCCCGATCGATGTCGAGCGCAGTGACGGCACTGCAGCGATCGCAGTGACCGAGACCGGTGGTGCCGGCGACCAGAAGCTGCTCGACCTGACCGGCAAGACCAGCGCCCTGGCGCGCTACGCGAACAGCGTCGCCGGTCGTGAGTGGCTCGCGGGAATCGCCCAGAACGGCGACTTCAGCTTCGCCAACTCAGCGACCGGCGATCCGGCGGTCAACCGCATGACGATCGGCAGCGGCGGCGAACTCTGGGCCAAAGGCGCGATCACCCAGGGGGCGACCTCCGGCTCGCAGATCGAAGTCACCCCGGCGAATCCGGGGGCGATCATGGCGAGCCTGCGGCCGCTCGTCATCAACCGCTACAAGAATGCCGCCGACCCTGACGGCCGGGTTCACATCGGACCCAGCGGCCTCGACTTCAGTTCGACCTTCGGACTCGGCGAGAGCCAGTCGCTGGCTCCCGCCGATCTCGCCGGAGTGGCGCTGGTCGCCCTGCAGGACCTCGATACACGGGTCAGCGCGCTCGACGACGGAAGCGATCTCCAGGCGCAGGTCGACGCCCTGAAGAGCACCGTTGCCGGCGACGTCAACGACCTGCAGGCGCAGGTCGATGCCCTGAGGACTCAGGTCACGAAAGCCAACAGCGCTGCGCAGAAGGCCAACAAGGCGGCACAGAGGGCCAACAGGACCGCAAAGAAAGCACTGAAGCTGGCGAAGAAGAGGTAGGGCCGGGTCGATTCAGGGGACGATCTGCTGTTCAGCCGGGCGGGCGAGGGTCCCTTCGCGCCTGTAGACGGTCAGGATCCAGCCGAGGCCGATGGGCGATAATCGCCAGGCTGAGGAACTGGGCTTCGGACAGGCCGAGGGCGATCCGGTCGTTGGTGCGCAGGAACTCGACCAGGAAGCGCTCGGTGCCGGCGTAGATCAGGTAGATCGCGAACAGAATTCCGAAGCGGAACCGGTCGCGAAGGTGCCAGAGGATGAAAGCACCGAGGCCCATGACCAGGGTCTCGTAGACCGGGGTCGGATGAACGGTGACGCCGGGCGGGGTCGGCACCACGCCGTCCGGGTAGCCCATCGCCCACGGCCCGTCCCACGGCTTTCCGTAGTCGCCGTCACCGGAAAGCTGGCAGCCGATGCGACCGATCGCGTAACCCGCCGCCAGCGCCGGGGCGGCAGCATCGGTCAGCCTCAGGTTCAGGTAGTCGCGCCACTTGGCCCAGAGGATCACTCCGAGCGCGCCGCCGATCAGGCCACCGTAAAAGGTGAGACCGGAGCCCGAGAACAGGGTCGAGAAGAGGCCGTCGGAGGAGTCGATGTTCTCGATCAGCCAGTACAGCCGGGCGCCGATCAGGCCACCGGCCAGGGCGGCGAAGACGCTCTCGTAGGCCCAGTCCCCGGGCTTGCCGAGTTCCTCGAGGCGCTTGTGAACCAGTGCACCGCCGACGATGAAGGCAAGGGCGAACATCAACCCGAAGGTCTGAAGGGTCAGTGGGCCGATCGAGATCTCGGGAATCATCAGGGACAGACCCTACCCGTGTGTAGTGCCGCGTTATGCCACGACTATTTCGTGGATAAGTGCGGCACTACGTTCGGGGACCCGGGTCGACGAGTCCGGCTCGGACCACGACCCGGCCGGAGCCGAGGCGCAGGCCGAGGAGTAGCCCCGGCGGGAGTTGAACCCGCCCTTCCAGGTTGAAAACCTGGCGTGCTAACCGATACACCACGGGGCCGCGGCAGGGCATTGTTTCAGGAAGGCGGGCGAAGCAGGTATTCGAGCAGCGCCTTCTGGGCGTGAAGCCGGTTCTCAGCCTGGTCCCAGACAGCGGATTGCTCGCCGTACAGCACCTCGGCGGTGACCTCCTCGCCCGGGTGAGCCGGCAGGCAGTGCAGCACGATCGCCTCCGATCTGGCCTCGGCCAGCAGGGCTTCATCAATCCGGTACGGGGCGAGATCGGCGCGACGTTGCTCGGCGGTTTCTTCGTCCCCCATGCTGACCCAGACGTCGGTGTAGATCGCGTCCGCTCCGCGAACGGCCTCATGAGGGTCATCGGTCAGGACGGCCGGCGTGTCAGCCTCGAGCTGGTAGCCGTCCGGGGCGGCGACCGCCACCTCGACCCCGAGCAGCGAACCGGTCACCGCCAGCGAGCGGGCGACGTTGTTGCCATCACCGACGTATGCGAGCTTGAGTCCGTCCAGGCCACCGAAGCGCTGCCTCAGCGTCTGCATGTCGGCCAGCGCCTGGCACGGGTGAAAGCGGGGGGTCAGGGCGTTGATCACCGGCACGTCAGCAGACTCGCCGAGCTTCACCACCTGCTCGTGGGAGCCGGAGCGGATCACGATCGCCGAGACGTAGCGGGAAAGTACGCGGGCGGTGTCTTCGATCGACTCCCCACGGGAAAGCTGCATCTCGTCCCCGCGCAAAATGAGCGGGTGGCCGCCGAGCTCGGCGACACCGACCTCGAAGGAGATCCTGGTCCTGGTCGAGGGCTTCTCGAAGATCAGCGCGACCGACTGGCGGGCAAGCGCATCGGCAGCCAGATCGGGGCGGCCGGCACGCAAACCCTCGGCGCGTTCGATCAACGAAGCCAGAGCGGCCGCCGCTGATCTCCTCGCCTGAGATGAAGTTCCTGTGGGCGGTTCCGGTCAAGGCCGGGATACTAGAGCGGCTGGCAGGCTGCGATAGTGGGCCGTCGATGAGTGCAACAGAATCGACAGGAAAAGAAGCCGCATCAGCCGGCAACGGGCGGCTTCGCCGTGGAGAAGAGTTCGAGGCGACGATCGAAACGCTCGCCTACGGCGGTCGTGGGATCGCCCGCCGCGACGGCTACGTCGTCTTCGTATCGGGTGCGCTGCCCGGGGACCGGGTCCGGGCCAGGGTGACCAAGTCGAAGAAGGGCTATGCGGAAGCCAACGCCTTCGAGCTGCTCGAACCCAGTCCGGAGCGCATCGCCGAGGTCGACGTCCATCAGGGCGAGCCCTGCCCCGGAGCCTCCTGGCAGGGCCTCCCCTACGAGCGCCAGCTCGGCTACAAGGAGGAGCAGGTCAGTGACGCGCTCTCCAGGATCGGCCGCCTGGAAGGCTTCGAACTCGACCCGATCGTGCCGGCCGTCGAGCAGTGGCGGTACCGCAACAAGGTCGAGTACTCCTTCGGCGAGCAGGACGGCCAACTGGTGCTTGGCTTCCACCCCCGCGGACGCTGGGATCAGGTACTCGACATCGAAGACTGCCAGCTTTCCTCCGAGGCCACCAACAAGGCCAAGAACGACGTGCTCGACTGGGCCAAGCGGGAGGGTCTCTCCGCCTACGACCCCCACGACCACCGGGGCGTGCTGCGCAATCTGGTTGTCCGCGAAGGCCGGCGCACCGGGCAGGTCCAGACCCGTCTGGTCACCTCGGTGGCCAACTTCCCCAAGCCGCCGGTCGACCTCCACACCGTGATTGACGGCCCTTCCGGCAGCACTTCAGGTCCGACCGGAGTGCTCGGCGAAGAGATCCTGCGGGAGCGCATCTTCGACCTCAACATCCAGCTCTCGCACGACTCCTTCTTCCAGACCAATACCGAGATGGCCGAGAAGCTCTACGGAGTCGCCGCGGACTACGCCGGCCTGACCGGCAGCGAGAAGCTGTTCGACCTCTACTGCGGGGTCGGCACGATCGGCCTCAGCCTGGCCGGCCAGGCGGGCAAGGTCTGGGGGCTGGAAATCGTTCCCGACGCGATCGAGAACGCCCGGCGCAACGCGCTCAACAACAACATCTCCAATGCCGAGTTCGTCGCCGCGAATGCCCGGACCGGGATGCGCCCGCTGATCGAGCAGGCCGGCAAGCCCGACGTCATCACGATCGACCCGCCGAGGGCCGGACTCTCGGCGAAGATCGTCCGCCGGGTGATCGAGGCCGAGGCGAAGCGAATCGTCTACATCTCCTGCAACCCGACCACGCTTGCCCCGAACGCAGCCCAGCTGGTCGAGGCCGGTTATAAACTCGTTCGCGTGAGACCGGTAGACATGTTCCCCCAGACCCCGCACATCGAGTGCGTGGCCCAGTTCGACCTCGCATGAGCGGACGTATCCAGAAGCGCGCCTTCGGGGTGGCCGCCGGTCTGAAGCCGGAGGTCTGCGGGCCGCTGGCCGAGACCTGCGAAGAGGCCGGCTACAGCGCGATCTTCGCCAACGACCATCCGGGTGCCAAAGGGCTCGAGACCCTGGCCGAGTTCGCCAGAACCACCGACGGCATCGACCTCGGCGTCGGCGTGATCGCGCTCGACCGCCAGAGCCCGGAGACGATCGCCGCCGACATCGACCGGCTCGGACTCGACCCCTCGCGCCTCTGGATCGGCGTCGGAGCCGGCTTCAGCAAGAAGCCGCTGACCTTCATGCGCGAGATGCTGCCTGAATTGCGCGAGCACCTGGCCGGGATCAGAGTCGTGATGGCGGCGATGGGTCCGAAGATGTGTGCCCTGGCCGGCGACTCATACGACGGCGCCTTCTTCAACTGGATGACCGCAGAATTCGCCGCGGACGCACGCGAACAGGTCGAGGCGGGAGCAGCCGAGGACCGTCACTCGGCCCCGCCGGTATTCGGCTACGTGCGCACAGCGATCGGTGAAGATGCCGAGGCTCGTCTGGCCAAGGAAGAGTCCTTCTACAGGGACCTCCACGCCGGCTACCGCAATCACTTCGACCGGCTCGGCGCGCCCGAGGGCACGGTCGGCGTCGCCGCCCCCGACCGCGAAAGCGCCCAGGCCGCGCTGGAGGATTACTCGGCCCTTGACGTCGTCGTCGTACGCGGACTCGCTTCGGCCCGGGTCGAGCCGATGACCGAACTGGCCCGCGCCGCCGCTCCGGCCTGATTTACCTGCCGCGGTCCCGAACCGCGGCTTTGGCTGCCGCGGCTGCTCAGTAAGGCGGCAGGTCGTCGTGCCAGCGTCCGAGGACGCGGAAAGCACGCCAGAAGCGGCGCTTGGCACCCTCTTCATCGAGAGCGTCGTCGATATCGGGCACGAACAGCACGTCGCAGGCGGGAGTGAAGGCCTGGATCTCGCCCTCACGCGGTTCGACCACTCTGGAAAGCGGGATCTCGAGTCCGTTCAGCGAAGACAGTGCCGCCTCGCCCATCACGACCATGATCCGGGGCTGGACGATGTTGAACTCGTCGGCGACCCGACTGAGGCAGCCGTGCTCGCGCTCGGCGCCCTCGACCACCGGGCACTTGGCGCAGATCGTGCCGTAGACCACGGTCGGGTCGATGCCCAGCCGCTTGAAGCTCTTCATCAGCGCGTTTCCGGAGCGTCCGTAGAAAGCGACGCCTTCTTCGATTTCGGAGACCGTCGGCCCGTACTTGAGCAGGAAGATGTCGGCCTGGGGATGGCCGGAGCCGAGCACCGGCATCACCTTGGTCCGGCTGCAGGCCTCGCAGGACTGGAGATCACGGCTGAGCTGATTCAGCTCCCGGATCGCCTTCTCCAGATACTTCTCCCTGATCTCGTTTTCGGTGGCCGGCATCGCTGATGCTTTCTTTGACACGCTCGACCTGCCTCCTTTATCCGAGGCCCCCTGCATCAGCTATTGCCGGGTGTCCGCTTCACTCCACGCTGTTTCTGCTTGCCACCGCGCACCGGACGGGCCTCCGGAACCGAGCGCTTGGGCGCCTTCGGACGGCCGGTCGTCTGCAGGAACTTGAGGGCCTGCACGTAGACGAGGTTCTTGTGGCGACGGGTAATCTCGGCGCCGCGCATCGCCTCCAGGAACTCCTCCGGACCATCGAAATCGTGAAGCCGGACCCGGACCGAACCCAGGCCTTGAGCCACATGGTTGTCGGAACCGGCGGCCGGAATGATGTTGTATTTGCGGGCGAAGCGCTCGGCTTCCTCGTTGAAGGAGGTGACCGCGACGCGCGGGTTGAATACCTCCATGAAATCGATCTCCTCGACCATGTCGAGCAAGTGCTCGTAGTCGGGCACCGAGTGCATGCGGTCAAAGGGGTGTGGCACGTATACAAGACCGCCCTGCCGGCGGATCTCGGCGATCGTCTCCGCCATGGTCATCCCGCGCGGGATCTTCTCTTTGATGAAGAGGCCGATCACCTCGCCCTGCTCAGCCGTCTTGACCTCCTCGCCGATGATGATCTTGAAGTCATCCATGCCTTCGGCCACCCCCGCGGCGGCGAAGGCACCGGACACCTCGTTGTGATCGGTCACGGCGATCGCACCGAAGCCACGGTCGCGGGCGGTCTCGATCAGTACCTCGACCGGGGTCGCACAGTCCGAGGAGTGGTCGGTGTGCATGTGAAGGTCGACGTCGATCAGGCGCCGCTTCTTCAGCCTTGCCCGGATTCTCGGGTTACCCGCAGGGTCGTGTCGGCGGGCGGCAAGCCTGCGGTAGGTGGACTCGAAGCGGTCGACGGCCTCAGCCCAGGTCGGAGAGAGTTCGGCCTCGGATCCGGCGCGCCTCAGGCGGTCCAGCTTGGCCCGGTCCTCGCCGAGTCGGGTGATCTGACCGGACAGGGTGTCGGGGTCGCCGACCGGGAACAGTCGGCCACGCTGGCCATCACCGACCAGTTCGGTGTAACGGGCGATCGTGCTCGTAACCGGGACGGCACCCGAGGCGATCGCCTGCCGCACCGCGCTCGGCACGGGGCGGGTGCCGGAGGATGCCGCACAGAAGATGTGGCTTCGCGACAGCAGGTCCGCCAGCGAAGCCTGGTCCGGACCGATCACCTTGATCCGGTCGCGGATCGACTTCGAGACTCGAAGAACGACTTCGCCCGGGTCCTCCGACCAGATCGTCGCGGTCCAGTCGAGTCCGGACGGAAGCCTCCGAAGCGCTCTCAGGAAGGTGCGCATCGCGCCCTTTTCCTCCCCGGCCGAGAAGGCGATGCGAAGTGGTCCGTCAGAGCTCTGGTCAGGTCGAACCGGGTCGATTCCGGGTGGGCTCAGATCGTAGGCGCCCGGAAAGTAGCGCCCGAGCAGCTTTGCCGCCGCCCTTGAGGAAGCGGTTCGCGCGTCCAGGCGACCGAAGAACATCTCCAGAAGTGGCCGCGCGACCTGGGTTGCGAACGGGCGCTCGGCGGTCTGGTGGAAGGTGCCGACGTTGAGCGAGAACGAATGGCGCAGCGCATTCGAGGAGAAACCCGGGAGGAAGGGATCGTGCACGTGGACGATGTCGAAACGCGCCGTGCCGAGCAGATCTTCGATCCGGTTACCGACGTCGACCGAGACCGGTGCCGGCCTCTTGCCCGATCCCCGGGGAATCGGCACCCCGCCCATCGAGACCACCCTCGGCTTGTCGCCGGGAGCGAACAGCAACTCTGGGTCCCCGGCCAGGCCGGACATCAACTCGCGCGCGTCCTGCACGCCCACCTTGCCACCGGCCGGCGCGGCGACCACGACTGAGTGGCCACGCGCCGCCAGCTCGGTCGAGAGCCGGTCCACGTAGCCGTTTACCTCGCCCAGCTCGTTCCAGGGGAACGGCGTGAACTGCGCTATCGAGAGTGGTTCAGTCATGCCGGAAAGCCGAAGCGCCCGACTCGCGGGCGCTTCGGTAAACGGATGGCAACAGGGTCGCCGTGGCTACCTCAGGCTTCAGAGCCGGACTCCGCAGCGGGCTCGGTCACCGGCTTTGAACCGGTCACCGGCGAGCTGCCCTTGGTGCCGAGAGCGTTGGCCGAGATGAACTCCTCGGTCTGCTCGCGGGCCTCGTCATCAGGGCGCTGCGAATGCGGCGACTTCATCAGGTAGCTGGACGGACCGTCGAGCTGGCCGGAGATGCCGTTGTTGAGTGCCAGCTTGATCATCCGGACGGCGTCGATCACGACACCGGCCGAGTTCGGCGAGTCCCAGACCTCGAGCTTGAGCTCCACGTTGAGCGGCACGTCGCCGAAGGACTTGCCTTCGAGGCGGATGTGGGCCCACTTGCGGTCGGTCAGCCACGGCACGTAGTCCGACGGGCCGACGTGGACGTCCTCGGCGGGCAGTTCGGTACCCATGATCGAGGTGACTGCGTTGGTCTTGGAGATCTTCTTCGAGTCGAGCCGTTCGCGCTCGAGCATGTTGAAGAAGTCCATGTTGCCGCCGACGTTGAGCTGCGAGGTGTGCTGCATCTCGACCCCACGCTCGTGGAACAGCCGGGCGAGCTGGCGGTGGACGATGGTCGCGCCGACCTGGGACTTGATGTCGTCGCCGATGATCGGCAGTCCGGCCTCTTCGAAACGCTCGCCCCAGTAGTTCTCACGGGCAATGAAGACGGGCAGGCAGTTGACAAAGCCGACGCCGGCGGCGAGGGCCTGTTCGACGTACCACTTGACTGCATCCTCGGATCCGACCGGCAGGTAACAGACCAGGACGTCGGCCTTGGTGTCCTGGAGGATCTTGACGATGTCAGCGGTAGGGCCGGGGGCCTTGGTGATCTTCTGCTTGAGGTACTTGCCGAGACCGTCGAGGGTCATGCCACGCTCGACCTTGATTCCCGTCTTCGGAACGTCGCAGAACTTGATGGTGTTGTTCTGTCCGGACCAGATCGCGTCCGAGAGGTCCTTGCCGACCTTCTCCTGGTCGATGTCGAAGGCCGCCACGAACTCGATGTCCTTGACGTGGTAGCCGCCGAGATCGACGTGCATCAGGCCGGGAACCTGGTCGTCCGGGTTGGCGTTCTTGTAGTACTCGACGCCCTGGATGAAGGAGTTGGCACAGTTGCCGACGCCGACGATCGCTACGCGGACCTTCTCGTCGCGGCGGTCGACGCCGTTTTCGCTTGATCCGTTGCTCTTGCTCATAAGTTGGTATTTCCTCCTGGTTTCATTGCGAGCCCCAATGACACTGGAACGGGTCGGGGGTTACACCGCAATTGACGATTGCGCCGGTCAGCTTTCGACGAGCAGAGCCCGCCGCACATGCCAGACGCGCTGGATAACGGTAACGGTTGTCAGTACAGCCATCACATAGATGGCCGGGGCAAGCAGTTCGAAATCTCCGAGACCCATGCCCTCGGCGAACATGATGCCGATTGCGAGGATCACCACGCGAACCGGCCGTGTGGCCAGCCCGACCTTGCATTCGACCCCGAGAGCCTCGGCCCGGGCTCGGGTGTAAGAAACCATCAGGGAGCCGAGCACCACATACACACAGGCCGCGGCGGCCAGTGAATCGCCGGACTCGGCGAAGTACCAGGCGATCGCGGTGATCACGATCCCCTCTTCGATCCGGTCGAGGGTCGAGTCCAGGAATGCGCCGAACAGAGTGCCCTTGCCCGACATGCGGGAGTAGCGTCCGTCCAGCGTGTCCATGATCGAGCCGATGATGAAAGCGAGTCCGCCGAGAATGAACATCTCCTGAGTGATCAGGACAGCGGCGATCACGTTGCCGACGAGGCCGGCCATCGAGATCGCATTCGGGGTCAGCCGCGACTGGATCAGCCGATCGCGGGCCTGCTCTCGAAATTCCTGGGCACCGTTCCGGCTACCGTTTCGGCCGCCGCCCGGCGGCGTCGGCGAAGAAGACTCCATCGCGTCAGCTTACGAGAGATCGGTGGACTTGTGGCTACGGACGGCAGTGGGGGACGCCCGCGAAGCGCGCGCCGAGGGTGAACTCGGCCCGGACCCGGATCTCACCGGGCCGGTCGGTACTGACTCTGGTCCAGCCGCCTCGCCTCTCGCTGACGCAACCGGTGCCGGCCACGATCCGCCAGTACGAGGTCCACCTGATCCGCACCCCGTAGGAGCCTGCCCGCGGCGCAAAGAGCGAAAAACCGTCGGTCGAGAGGCCGGTGATCCGGCCGGGCGGCTGGACGATCGGCCGTGCCCGCAGGACCCTGTAAATGCGCCAGCCCGGGACCGGGGCCAGTTCACGCAGGAAAGCGGTGCCCGAAGCAATCAGTTCGGCCTCGGACTCGGCCGCGTAATCGAGTTCGGTGTCCTGGGGCACCGCGACGTAGCCGACCGCGAGACTGTTCAGCCAGCGGCGGTAGTGCCCGGCGCCCAGCCGGTCGCGGTAGAAGAGCGGGTTCAGCCGACGGTCAGTCTGACGCTCCCAGCCCCGGGCGAGCGGAACACCAGGGGCGAGCCGGGCCGACTCCCAGTGGCTCGCGACGGGCAGTACTTCGATTCGCGCAGGTCGGCGCTCCAGCCGTGGGGCCAGGGCACGCTTCAGCGGCCCGTAAAAGGAGGCGGCCACCGCCGGCTCGCCGCGGACCAGTTCGAGGTCCCGGACCACCGGGTAGAACTGCCAGAGAGCGAGCAGGGGCAGCAGCGCCGCCACAGAGACCGTCCGGAGGTTCCAGCCGGGCGAAGCCAGCGGCCAGGAGGTGCAGAGGAACAGAGAGCCGACCAGCAGCACACCGAGCCGGTTCGCATTGCCTCCCATCGGCGTGTCGAGCAGGAATGCGGCGGCCAGCGAGAGGGCGTAGAGCAGCAGGCCGATCCGTACCAGTCGCTCGCGAGCCGGGATCAGGGCCGCAGCCGCCAGGGTCAGGGCAACCGCCGGGACGAAACTGGTCCATACATACGGTTCATCGCCACCACCCGGGAACAGCAGCGCGATCACCGTGGCGGTGAAGAACGACGCCACGGCAAGCTCCAGGCCGCGGCGGTCAGTGGAGCGGGACAGAAGCGAGTCGATCCAGTGAGCGGCTCCGCAGCAGGCCAAAAAGAGCGCCGCAACCGGGCTGGCCAACGCGACCGAGAACGCGAGCAGGATCGAAAACGGGCGCCAGCCGCGCTGGGCGGCAAAGACCGCGGCCATCGCCAGCACAACACCGAGTGCGAAGGTGAGCCTCCCGGAGAAAAGGCTGACCGTGGCGGCTGCGGAGAACCAGAGCGCCCCAGCCAGCGCCCGGTCCCCCCACCGCCTGTGAACGACCGCGGAGAAGAGAGCGACTGTGCCCAGCACGGCAGCAACTCCCATCAGGCGGAAGCCGATCCACGCACCGAGAGCCGGCGCGACCGCGCTGTAGGTCGGCAGGTAGTGGCCGCCGAACCAGTAGTTGTTCCAGAGCACCGGCCCGGCCTGTTCGAACAGCTCGGTTCGAAAGAGCTGGGCGGCGTGATCGGCACTCAGCGGCGCCGTCACCAGGTACAGAACGGAAAGCAGTCCGGCAACAGCCAGCGGGCCGGCAAGAAAGCGCCGGCTGGAGCCCGGGCTCATCTACCGCCTCAGGCCTCGGCGCGCTGGTGGTCTGCCACCTGACTCCAGGCCCACGCTTCCGGCTTGAACTGAGCGAGGACCCTGGCCGCGATCAGGAAAGAGGCGATCGCGACCATCCAGCCAGTTGCGACATCGAACCAGTAGTGGTTGGCGGTCACCATCGTCACCCAGCCGACCAGCAGGGGCCAGAAGAGCCAGAATGCCCGGGCGAAAACGTTGCGACAGACCATGAAACCGGTGGCTCCGATCATCAGCGAAACCGCACAATGCATCGACGGCACCGCCGCAAACGGGTTGATGAACAGCTTCGCGAGCGCCGAGTCGTGGTTGACGCTGGAGTAGGAGTTGATCGTGTCAACGAAGCCGTACTCGGGGAACATGCGCGGCGGGGCGGTCGGATAACCGATGTAGCCGACCAGGGCCAGGCCCATCGAGACGAACAGCATGTTGCGCATGAAGTAGTAAGCGTCGTTCCGGAACAGATAGAGCCAGATCAGGAAACTGGTCGCCACGGTGAACTGGCTGTTCAGATAGATCTGGTTGGCGATGTCGACCAGCCACTGCTCGGTCAGTACCACCGACTGGAGAGAAGGTTCGAAGAAGGTGTGAGTGGCCCGCTGGAAGTCGATTATCCGCTCGCCGTTGGCGAAAGCCAGACTTGCTTTGCCCTCTGCCATACCGCGCGCGAGTTCGTACGCCGTGTCGGCGAATAAGTAGAGGCCCAGCTGCACGAAAAGGTCGCGCCAGCCTCTGGGGAGCCAGGCCCCGATACGGGCGATAATTGCTGCCACCTGCCGATTATCGTAAACCCGCGGTGATTCTTCTTTACGCTTGCGGTGCGTGCGCGATCCGTCCCGTCCAATCCTGAGTCTCGGCGAAGCGATCGTCGACCTGATCTGTGAGCGCAACCTCGAACCTGGAGAGGCACCGGATTCGTTCAGGCCGCATCACGGCGGTGCCCCGGCCAACGTCGCCGCGGCGATTGCCCGCGGCGGTATGCCCGCAGCCCTGCTGGGCGGAGTCGGCAGGGACAGCTGGGGCGACTGGCTGGTCCAGGGCCTCGAATCCGGCGGGGTGGAAACCGACTGGATCGCCCGGATCGACGATGCCAACACGCCCTTGGCCATCGCCCTGTTCGATTCCGCCGGAGAGCCGTCGTTCCAGGTCTACGGCGAGCATGTCGGCCCGGTCATGACCGCAGCCTCGGCCTTCCTCGAAGCAGCGGTCGGTGGATGCCAGGCGCTGATTGTCGGTTCGAACACCATGGTCGGCGAAGCCGAGCGGGAAGTGACCAGGGAGGCGGTGAGCATGGCGGTCGAGCGGGATATTCCGGTTCTGCTCGATCCCAACCACCGTCCGACCCGCTGGGAGCAGGAGCAGACCGCAGTGGGCTTCGGACTCGAACTGGCAGGCGCGGCTGCCGTGCTCAAGTGCAACCTCGCCGAAGCGCATCTGCTGACCGGTATCTCCGACCAGCGCGGAGCAGCCGAAGCTCTGGCCGGACTTGGACCACAACTTGTCGTCGTGACCGACGGGCCGGCTGAAGTCGTCACCGCCGGAGCGGCCACCGGCTCGTTCGCTCCGGAGCCGGTCAGCGCACAGGATCTGGTCAGCCCACTCGGAGCAGGCGACGCTTTCATGGGCAGCCTCGCAGCGGGCCTCGCCCGACTCGACTGGGATCTCGACCGGGTGGCCGATGTGCTGCCGGCCGCCTGCGAGGACGCGGCCGCCTGTTGCCGCAGCTGGGGCGCGCGCCCTTGAGCCCGGGCGGCACGCCGGGCCCGACACCGGTCAGCCGGGCGCAGTGGAAGCGTCCGACGCGGGCGCGGGTGAGGCGAATTCGCGACCGGCTGCGAGAGATGTACGGAAGACCGATCAATCTGCCCCACCGCCAGCCCGTAGATGAACTGGTCAGGACGGTGCTCTCGCAGGCGACCAGCGACCTCAACCGGGATCGCGCCTTCTCGAGGCTGACCGAGCGCTTCCCCGACTGGCATGCGGTGCGCGATGCCCCGGTCGAGCAGGTCGAGGAGGCGATCCGTCCGGGCGGACTCTCGCGGCAGAAAGCCCCACGGATCCAGGCGGTACTGGAAGGAGTCGGGCCCGAACTCGACCTGGACTGGCTGGAAACTGCGCCGAGGGAAGAGGCGATGGCCTTCCTGACCGGCCTTCCCGGGGTCGGCCGCAAGACCGCCGCCTGCGTCCAGGTCTTCACCTGGAATCTGCCGGAGATCCCGGTGGATGTACACGTGCACCGGATCGGGGGTCGGCTCGGCCTGTTCCGGCCGAACGCAGGATTCGAGGAAGCCCACGACGACCTGCTGGCGCTGGTCGACCCCGAGGACTCCTACGAATTCCACATGAACCTGATCCGGCACGGACGCGGGCCGTGCCGGCCGAAGCCCGACTGCGACGGCTGTGAGCTGCGTCGCATGTGCCCTTTCGGCCTGTCGCTTCGCCGGACAGGTAATATCCGTGATCGTCCATGAGTAAGAAACCTTTCGTAATCTTCGGTCTCGTCCTTGCCTTCCTTGCAGTGGTGGTTCCGGCCTGGGCGTTCATGAGCAACGGCGACCCGGCAGAAGGCCAGACCGAGGTTCCGGCGAACCTGGAGTCGGGCCAGAGTCTGTTCATCGACAACTGCGGCAACTGCCACAAGCTCTACTCGGCAGGAACCTACGGCGACTTCGGACCTGACCTCGACCAGAAGCTGGCCCCGGCAGGCACCCCGACGGGCCCTGACGCAGCCAGCCAGATCGATGGCACCCGCTCGCAGGTGATGAGCGCGATCGAGGTGGGCTACGACGACCCGACAGTGCCCGGTCGCATGCCGGCCGGCATCGTCAACGGACCGGTCGCCGAAGAGATCGCCGACTTCGTCGCCCAGACCGCCGGCCGCGGCTGACCCGCCGCAGCGCCGCGGTGCCTGCGCTTTACCTAACCTTATTCGGCCCCAAACGCTACTTCGCAGCTTGAATGGGGTTTGTGAGTTATCTGTGGCTCGAGGGAGCCGCCCAGCTACCAGTCAGGAAAGAGAATGACCTCTACGTTTGATCGCACCCGTCCCGGCCGCTTCGCGCTGATCGCAATCGCGCTTGTGGCCCTGCTTGGCTTCACCGCCGCAGCCGGCTTCAACGCTGCCACCGCCGATGCCGGCCAGAACTTCAAGGCCCAGGCGAAGAAGAAGTGCAAGAAGAAGAAGGGTGCCGCGAAGAAGAAGTGCGTCAAGAAGACGACCGCGAAGCTGAAGAAGAAGGCCAGGGCGAAGGCCAAGGCGAAGCGCGACAAGGGCAAGGTCGGCGTCATGAGCCGCAACCTGTACCTCGGAGCCGATCTCGGCCCGGCGATCGGCGCCGGCAGTCTCCAGGCCTTCATCAACGCCAACGGCGAGATCATGCGCCAGGTCGATACCAACAACTTCCCGACCCGGGCCAAGGGCCTCGCCGGTGAGATTCTGGACGAAGTCGCCCGACCTGGTCGGCCTGCAGGAGGTCGCTCTGTGGCGGACCGGCCCGGCATCGCCTCCGCGCAACAAGCCTGGCAGCCCGCCAGAGTCCTTTACCGCCAAGACCGTCACATACGACTACCTCCAGCTGCTGATGAACCAGCTGAACAAAGGCAAGCAGCGCTACCGCGTGGTCAAGGTGACCGAAGAATTCGATTTCGAAGGTCCGGCCAACTACGACGACGACCCGATCGGCATCGGCGAGCTGAACGGCCGCCTGACCATGCGCGACGCGATCCTGGCCAAGGTCGGCAGTGACATCAAGACCCGCAACGCCGACGGTGGCAACTACTCGACCTTCTACTCGCCGGTGATCAGCGGCCTGCAGGTTACGGTTGACCGCGGCTGGAACTCGACCGAAGTCAAGGTTCGGAACAGCCCCTGGTTCAAGTTCGTCAATACGCACCTGGAGTCATTCGGCGACGACAAGAACAAGGTCCGTGACTGCATGCCGGATGTCGTCCTCCCCAACCCGGTGTCGATCCGCTGCTCGCAGGCGAAGGAGCTTGCGGAAAATGTGATCGCTCCGAGCAGCCTGCCGGTCGTGCTGACCGGTGACCTGAACTCGGATGACAACACCGTGCTCACCTCGAACTGCCCGAGCGCCGCGAACACAGCCGGGACTCTGCCCGGCAACAACGGCGGCGTCTGCGGCGACACCTTCGCCTACAACGCGCTGCTCGCGAACGGCATGGTCGACGTGACCACCGAGGACGTGATGAGCTGCTGCCTGAAGTCAGACATCCTGACCGCCGACCAGGGCGGCATCGAGGACTTCGACCATCACATCGATCACGTCATGACCAACAACCCGGCCAGGGTGAAGGGACTGAGAACTTCGATCACCGGTCTGACCCCGGTCAACGGTTTCTGGAACTCCGACCACGCCGGCGTCTACAGCCTGCTGCGAGTTCTGCCGTAAACACCGGCGGCAGAGGCCGCCGAACTCGCATTCCAAAGCCCGTCCCTTATTGAGGGGCGGGCTTTTTCTTTGTCCGGCCCGAAAAGGCACGATTTGCAGGTGAATCCCCCGGCCTTTGACTTGCTGGGCAATATCTGACATACTGACACTTAGATTTTCGCAATCTTTCAACAGCACATCAGAACAGACACAGGAGAACACAAGTGGGAAAAACGATCGGAATTGACCTCGGCACGACCAACTCGTGCGTAGCTGTACTCGAAGGCGGCGAGCCTTCGGTCCTCGAAAACTCGGAAGGCGGACGGACCACCCCCTCGGTCGTCGCCTTCAACGACAAGGACGAGCGCCTTGTCGGCACGGTCGCCAAGCGGCAGGCCGTGATGAACCCGGAAAACACGATCTTCTCGATCAAGCGCTTCATGGGCCGCAAGGAGGCCGAAGTGAAGGAAGAGGAGACGATGATCCCGTACAAGGTCGAAGCCGGACCGAACGGTGACGTCCGGGTCGACGCGCGCGGCAAGCAGTACTCCCCGCCCGAGATCAGCGCGATGATCCTGCAGAAGCTGAAGGCCGACGCCGAAGCCAAGCTGGGCGAGACGGTCGACTCGGCCGTGATCACCGTACCCGCCTACTTCAACGACGACCAGCGTCAGGCGACCAAGGACGCCGGCAAGATCGCCGGTCTCGATGTCAAGCGCATCATCAACGAGCCGACCGCGGCGGCACTCGCCTACGGCCTCGACAAGGAGAACACCGACCAGTCGATCCTGGTCTTCGACCTCGGTGGCGGCACCTTCGACGTATCGGTGCTTGAAATCGGCGACGGCGTCTTCGAAGTCAAGTCCACCGCCGGTGACAACCACCTCGGTGGCGACAACTTCGACAAGGCGATCGTCGAATGGCTGATCGCCGAGTTCAAGAAGGACCAGGGTGTCGACCTCGCCCAGGACAAGAACTCCCTCCAGCGCCTGTACGAAGCGGCCGAGAAGGCGAAGATCGAGCTCTCGTCGACGCAGGAGACCCAGATCAACATCCCGTTCATCACCGCGGTTGAAGGCCAGCCGAAGCACCTCGACGTGAAGCTGACCCGAGCCGGCCTGAACGAGTTGACCGCAGAGCTGATCGACCGCGTTGTCGGTCCGGTCAAGCAGGCGCTCAAGGATGCCGGCGACTCACCGATCGACCACGTCGTGCTGGTCGGCGGCATGACCCGCATGCCGGCAGTCCGCGAGAAGGTCACCGAGCTGACCGGCAAGGAGCCCCATCAGGGCGTCAACCCGGATGAGGTCGTCGCAGTCGGCGCCGCGATCCAGGCCGGAGTCCTGGCCGGCGACGTCAAGGACGTGCTGCTGCTCGACGTCACCCCGCTGACCCTCGGCATCGAGACCAAGGGCGGCGTGATGACCAAGCTGATCGAGCGCAATACGACGATCCCGACCCGCAAGTCGGAGGTCTTCTCGACCGCCGAGGACAATCAGCCCTCGGTCGAGATCCACGTACTCCAGGGCGAGCGCGAGATGGCCAGCTACAACAAGAGCCTGGGCAAGTTCCAGCTCACCGGGATCCCGCCCGCACCGCGGGGCATGCCGCAGGTCGAGGTCACCTTCGACATCGACGCCAACGGCATCCTCAACGTCGGCGCCAAGGACCTCGGCACCGGCAAGGAGCAGAAGATCGAGATCAAGTCCGGTTCCGGTCTGTCCGACGACGAGATCAAGAACATGGTCGACGACGCCGAGTCGCACGCCGATGAGGACCGCAAGCAGCGCGAACTGGCCGAGGCCCGCAACGTGGCTGAGAACGCGGCCTACAACTCGGAGAAGCAGCTGAAGGAACTCGGCGACAAGGTCGACGACGCCAGCCGGACCGAGATCGAGGCCGCGATCGGGGAAGTGCGCAGCTCGCTCGAATCCGACGATGCGGAGGCGATCAAGGCGAAGACCGACGAGCTCCAGGCTGCCTTCCACAAGGTCTCGGAGAAGGTCTACGAGGCTGCCCAGGCCGAAGGTGCCGCAGGCGCCGACGGAGCCGGGCCGGAAGGTGCCTCCGACGATGACGAAGAGGTGATCGACGCCGAGGTCGTGGACGAGGAAGAAGCTCCCAAGTGAGCGACGGCCGCGAGCAGGAATCAGCCGAAGAGCTGAGCGAGGACCGGATGGCCGAAGCCGGGGCGGATGCCCCGGCTGACGCCGGTTCCGACGGCGCTGCTGCCGGTCTGGCCGGCGAGCCCGGCCTGGACGGACAGGCCCCGGAAGGCAACGCCGACGGAGCAGATCCGGGCGAAGCCGCGGTCGAGCACGACATCGAGGATCTGGTCGCTCAGGCCCGGGCCGAGCGCGACGAGTACCTGAACCTGGCCCAGCGGACCAAGGCCGACTTCGACAACTACCGGCGACGGATGACCGCCGAGACGGCGGCGGCCGGAGTCCGGGGTCGGCTCGAAGTGGTCCCCGGTCTGATCGAGGCGCTCGACAACCTCGAGCGGGTGCTTGAAAACGAGAGCATCGAGACGGCGGAGGCGCTTGAAGGCGGCTTCCCCGAAGGCGCACCGGTCAGCCTCCAGGGCGTGATCGTCGCTTACCGCGACCTCCACTCCACCCTGCGGCGGATCAACGTCGAGGCCTACGACCCGCTCGGCGAGACCTTCGACCCGAACCTGCATGAGGCACTTCAGGCGATTCCCGCCGAAGGGGTCGAGTCCGGCCTGGTGGTCGAGGTGATGCAGCGCGGCTACCGTTCAGACGACCAGGTGATCCGGCCGGCCCGGGTGGTCGTGAGTCAGTAAGGCCAGGGGTAGAGCAATGGCAAAGGACTTCTACGAAGCACTGGGCGTCTCGAAGAAGGCGTCGGCTGAGGAGATCAAGAAGGCGCACCGCAAACTGGTGCGCGAGTACCACCCTGACCGCAACCCCGGTGACACCAAAGCCGAGGAGCGCTTCAAGGAGGTCCAGCAGGCCTACGACACGCTTTCCGATCCGGAGAAGCGCAAGGCCTACGACAGCGGTGGCGGCCTGTTCGGCGGCGGCCAGCCGGGTGGAGCCGGACCTTTCGCCGGACAGGGCGGGCGATTCACCGGCGACATCGGAGACATCTTCTCGACGATCTTCAGCCGCGGAGGCGGCGGACCCGGCGAGAACCCGATGCGCGGCCGGGACCTCGAGACCGACGTGCGGCATCTCCTTCGACGACGCGATGGCCGGCACCCAGATCACGGTCACCATCCCGAAGTCCGAGACCTGTCCGACCTGCTCGGGCTCCGGCGCCGAACCGGGCACCAGCACCGAAACCTGTCCCCGCTGTCAGGGCCGGGGCATCGACTCCCAGGGCCAGGGCTTCTTCTCGATCAGCCAGCCCTGTCCGCAATGCGGCGGCACGGGCCAGCACATCCCCAGCCCCTGCCAGACCTGCGGCGGCTCCGGAGTCACCCACCAGACCAAGCGCTACAAGGTCAACGTGCCGGCCGGGGTCAGTGACGGCACCCGGATCCGGGTGGCCGGAAAGGGCGAGGCCGGCCAGCGGGGCGCACCCGGCAGGAGACCTGTTCGTGACGATTCAGGTCGCCCCCTCCCCGGTCTTCAAGCGCCTCGACGACGGCAACCTCGAGGTCACGGTGCCGATCACCGTGACCGAGGCACTGCGCGGCGGCACGGTCGAGGTCCCGACCCTGAGCGGCACCAAGCGGATCCGGGTCAAGCCCGGCACCCAGCACGGTTCGATCCAGCGACTGAAGGGCGAAGGGCCGCCCCGCGCAAGCTCGAAGACCCGCGGCGACATCCGCTACCGGCTCGAGACTCGTGGTGCCGACCGACCTCACCGACGACCAGCGGCGGGCCGTCGACCAGTTGGCCGAAACGATGAACGGCGAGCGACCCGCGGGCTGAACTGCTGCGACGGGCCCGGGCCGGCAGTCCGTCCGGAGGAGGTTCGTGATGAGCCCCCGGGGAAAGCCGCCGGGTCGAAGTGACGATCGACGACGAGCGTGGCGTCTTCATGATCTCGGTCGCCGCCGAGCTGGCCGACATGCACCCCCAGACCCTTCGCATCTACGAAGCCAAGGGACTGATCGAGCCGAAGCGCTCACCGAAGAACACCCGCCTCTACTCCCAGCGGGACGTCGAGCTGCTGCGACGGATCCAGCGCATGACCACCGAAGAAGGCCTCAACCTCGCCGGGGTGGAACTCGTCCTGGAGATGGAGCGTGAGTTCGCGGCAATGCGAGTCGGAGCTCAAGCGAACCCGGGAACGGGCCCGGGAACTCGAGCGGCGGCTGGTCGCCGAGATGGCCCGCTCCGGTGACCGTGCCAACGTTGAAATCGTGCCCTACGGTGCCTATGAGAGCTCGATTCCACCTCTCCGCGAACCGTGCGCATTCAGGTCAAACGTCCCGGCAAGGGACACAGGAAGGAGTCCTTCTGATCATGCAGCCAGATCGTTTCACAGTCAAGTCCCAGGAAGCCGTGGCCGACGCGCAGCGACTCGCTGCCGCCAACTCGAACACCGAAGTCGCGCCCGCCCACCTGCTCGTTGTACTGCTCGAACAACAGGACGGGCTGGTTCCGGCGGTGCTGGGCAAGCTCGGGGCAGATCTCGGTTCGATCCGCAGCCGTGCCCGCGCTGCGATGTCCGACCTTCCGAAGCTGAGCGGTGGAGACGCCGCCGAGCCGCGTCCTTCCTCCCCCCTGGTCGAGGTGCTGCGCCGGGCCGAAGGCGAGATGGCCGGCATGGGCGACGAGTACGTATCGACCGAGCACATCCTGCTGGCGATCGCCGACTCGAAGACCGGCCTGGCCGACGTGCTGCCCGACCGCGATTCACTCTCCAAGGCGATCGCCGAGGTGCGTGGGCCGCACAAGGTCGACAGCCCCAACCCCGAGGATCAGGTCCAGGCGCTGGAGAAGTACGGCCGCGACCTGACCGCCGACGCCGAGTCCGGCAAGCTCGACCCGGTGATCGGCCGCGACGAAGAGGTCCGCCGGGTGATCCAGGTGCTCTCCCGCCGGACCAAGAACAACCCGGTGCTGATCGGCGAGCCCGGGGTCGGCAAGACCGCGATCGTCGAAGGCCTCGCCCAGCGGATCGTCTCCGGCGACGTGCCCGAGAGTCTGCGCGACCGCCGCGTGATCGCGCTCGACATCGGAGCGCTGCTGGCCGGTTCCAAGTACCGCGGTGAGTTCGAGGAGCGGCTCAAGGCCGTGCTGTCCGAGGTCCAGGATGCCCGCGGCCAGATCGTGCTCTTCCTCGACGAGCTCCACACGATCGTCGGCGCCGGCGCCGCCGAAGGCGCGGTGGACGCGGCCAACCTGCTCAAGCCGATGCTGGCCCGCGGCGAGCTGCGCGCGGTCGGTGCGACCACGCTCGACGAGTACCGCAAGCACATCGAAAAGGACGCGGCCCTGGAGCGGCGCTTCCAGCCGGTCACGGTCGGCGAGCCCGACGTGCCGGACACGATCGCGATCCTGCGCGGGCTCAAGGAGCGCTACGAGGTCCACCACGGCGTGCGCATCGCCGACTCGGCGATCATCGCCGCGGCCACGCTTTCGGAGCGCTACATCGCCGACCGCTTCCTGCCCGACAAGGCGATCGACCTGATCGACGAGTCGGCCTCCCGGCTGAAGATCGAGATCGACTCGATGCCGACCGAGATCGACGAGGTCGAGCGGCGGATCCAGCAGCTCGAGATCGAGCGCGAGGCGCTCAAGGCCGAGACCGACGAAGCCTCGAAGGGCCGGTCGCGAGACGCTCGAAGCCGAGCTGGCCGAGCTGGTCGAGACCTCCAGCGGGATGAAGGCCCGCTGGCAGTCGGAGAAGGGCCTGATCGAGGCGATCAAGGAATCGAAGGCGAAGCTGGAAGAAGCGAACCGCGAGGCCGAGCGGGCCGAGCGCGACGCCGACCTCGAGCGCGCCGCCAGGCTGCGCTACAGCGAGATCCCCGAACTCGAGCAGCGCGGCGGCCGAAGCCGAAGCGAAGCTCGGCGAGACTGCACGCCGAGGGCACGACCATGCTGACCGAGGAGGTCACCGAACAGGACGTGGCCGAGGTCGTCGCCAAGTGGACCGGCATCCCGGTCACCCGCCTGATGGAAGGCGAGGTCGAGAAGCTGGTCCAGATGGAGGACCGCCTGCACGAACGCGTGGTCGGCCAGTCGGAGGCGGTCAGCGCGGTCGCCAACGCGCTGCGGCGCTCGCGGGCCGGACTGTCCGACCCGAACCGGCCGATCGGCTCCTTCCTCTTCCTCGGCCCGACCGGGGTCGGCAAGACCGAGCTGGCCAAGGCGCTGGCCGAGTTCATGTTCGACTCCGAGCAGGCGATCGTCCGGCTCGACATGTCCGAGTACATGGAGAAGCACACCGTCTCCCGCCTGGTCGGCGCCCCTCCCGGATACGTCGGCTACGAAGAGGGCGGCCAGCTGACCGAGGCGGTCCGCCGCCGTCCCTACGCGGTGGTCCTGCTCGACGAGATCGAAAAGGCCCACCCCGACGTCTTCAACACGCTGCTCCAGCTGATGGACGACGGCCGGCTGACCGACGGCCAGGGCCGGACCGTGAGCTTCACCAACACGGTGCTGATCATGACCTCGAACGTCGGCAGCCAGGAGATCGCCGGCGAGACGGTCGACGAGCGGATCCGCGAGCGGGTCGAAGAGGTGCTCGCGACCACGTTCAAGCCCGAGTTCCTCAACCGGATCGACGACACGGTGATCTTCCACCGGCTGTCGAAGGACGACATCGGCGAGATCGTCGACCTGCAGATCGACGGCCTGATCAGCCGGGTCGCCGAGCGCGAGATCGAGGTCGAGCTGACCGACGAGGCACGCACCCTGCTCGGCAACCTCGGCTACGACCCGACCTACGGCGCGAGGCCGCTGAAGCGGGTGATCCAGAAGCGGCTGGTCGACGCGCTGGCCCTGAAGATCCTCGAGGGCGAATTCAGCGAGGGCGACCGGGTGACGGTCGGACGCCGCGGAAGGCGAGCTGACCTTCACCCTCGCCTGAAACGAAGCCGATCAGCCAGGCCCGGGCAGGCAACGGCGTCGTGAAGAAATTCGCCCGGCTGCACCGGATCTTTACCAGCCCTGAAGGGTTGAAGGACTACTCTTTGCAGCCCTCGGAGCCGCAGGGCCCGAGCCCGGACTCAGATGAACACAGACCCCACGCAAGACGCCATGAGCGAGCGCACGGCCCGAAGAGCCGCCGCTTCCTGACGCGCCGAACGGGGTTTTCTTCCCTCTCAAGCGACTTTGGTGGTTCCTGGAGAAGCACCTTCTGTGGCCGATCGCCGATTCCTTCCGGCGGATGAGAAATGCCCTGAGCTACCGCAGTCCGCTCGCATACATCGGGGCCACAGCGATGCTCTGCGTCACTGCCGGCGCCGTCGTCGGCGGCCGTCTACTTCTACAACGAGGCGAACGGCTCCGACCCGGCCCCGGCGTCGCCGAGACGCCGCTCGGGACCGGAAACCGTCGTCGCCCCGGCTCACTCCCCCCGCGACCACCCTGCACCTCCGGCCCAACCGGCCGCCGACGACGAGACCCTCGAAGGAGTGGTTCCCGACTTCTCCGCCCGAACGGCTCCAACGGCGGCAACGGAAGCACCGGTGGAACAGCGGCGACTCAGGCGGCGGCGTCCGGGAGCGGCTTCCCGCGACCGTGGTCAAGCCCGCCGCCCCCGAGATCGGGCCGCCGAAGGTGGCCCACAGTTTCGCCGAGAGCTTCGTCGGCTACGAGGTCGGCGAGAAGAAGGCGACGCCAGGAGCTGCGGAAGACCGCGACGACCCCGAAGCTCGCCCGCGAACTGAAGCAGGAACCCGCCGCGCCTGCCGTCCAACGGCAAGGTGCCGAAGGCCGACCGTGATGAACGTGGTCGCCGGAAAGAAGGGTCGGAAACCGCATGGAGGTGAGCGTCTCGCTGATGCGCTCCGGCGCGACCAGCGAACTGCAGGCTCGCCATGGAGCGCAGCGACGGACAGTGGCTCGTCAGCGAGGTCCGGGGTTAGTCATGGGCCGCTTCCGCACAGCCCTGGCGACGATCTCGGTCGGGCGCGATGCTGGCCACCGGTCACGCCGCGCTGGCCCACGGCAGCCCGCCGATAACCGACGAGCCGGCTCGACCTCTCCACAGCCCGGCACCGGCACCACCGGGACGACCCGCCGGTCGAGCCGGTCACCCCAAGCCCGGTCCAACCGGTCCCACCGGTCCGACATCGCCGGTCCGGGACCGGCGAGCAACAACGGCTCGGCCAAGCCTGGACGGCGGCGGCAAGGACGGCAGCCCCCAGAACCAGCAGAACCGCCAATCCGAAGCGGCCGAGTGTTCCCCGTCCGGCCGGCAGCGATCCGGAGAATCCGGTCGACGTGCTCCCCGACGGACCCCCGCTATCGATCACGGTCGACCCGACCCTCGGCCTGTCCGGCAGCTCGGCCCCGGTCGCCGGCCTGCGACGGCAGCGCCGGCCCGCCGCGCAACCTGATCCCGATCTACATCGAGGCCGCCCGCCGCTACGGGCTCGGTGAGCGCGGGCCGCAGATCCTCGCCGCGATCAACCGGATCGAGACCGACTTCGGCCGCCTCAACGAAGTCACTTCGACCGCCGGCGCGATCGGCTGGATGCAGTTCATGCCGGCCACCTGGGATGCCTACGGAGTCGACGGTGACGGCGACGGCAAGGCCGACCCGTACAACCCGCGCGACGCGATTCACTCGGCCGCCAACTACCTGAGCGCTGCCGGCGCGCCGGCCGAGTGGTACGACGCGATCTGGGCCTACAACCACGCCGACTGGTACGTCCAGGACGTTCTCGACAGGGCCACCTGTTACGGCGCCCTCCAGGACACGACCACGGTCGACCGCGACCTGAAGGTCTTCACTTCCTGCAAGCCGAATGAGCGTCGCCTGCTCGAAGTCCCGAGCTACTACCTGCGCGGCTTCGAGGCCGCCGCCTCCCGTTACGAACTCGGCCAGCGCGGGATCTGGACCCTCGCCGCCGTCGCCCGGCTCGAGTCCGACTACGGCCGCGGCATGACCGCCAGGCAGCTGCGCCGAGACCGGGCCGATGGGCCTCGACCGCCGAGGAGTGGAAGAAGTACGGAGTCGACGGCAACGACGACGGCTATGTGGTCCGCGACGAGCCGTGGGACGGCATCGCGACCTTCGCCCGCATGCTCTGGTCCAAGGGACGGCTGGAGGCAGGACTGTTCGAGCACAACCACGCCGCCTGGTACGTCGATGCCGCGATGCGTGAAGCCGACCTGATCGCCGGCAAGTGCGACACCGACAACACGACCTGGAACATCGCCTACCCGCAGCCGACCACCAACGCGACCGACATCAACTGGGACAACCTCACGATCCTCAACGACGCGGCCGCCGAGTGACATCCAGTCCGGGGTGATCGACCGCCGCGTGATCAACCTGCTGGCCCTGCTGACCCAGCGCTACAGCCTGGTGGTCTCCTCGCTGCGCTCGGACCACGACATGATGACCTCGAGCGGCAACGTCTCGAACCACTTCTACGGCCGGGCGATGGACATCGCAGCGGTCAACGGCGTGTCCTGCACCGACATGTCACTGACCAGCCCGTGCTCCGAGGTCGGCCGGATCCTCGCCAGCCTGCCGGACGGCGCCAAGCCGACCGAGCTGATCTACGGCTACGACCTCGACGGACTCGGACCGGCCTTCGCGATGGCCGACCACCAGGACCACATACACGCCGGCTTCGGCGCCTGATCACGGATCGCCGGCCGGCCACCGGACCGGTCAGCCCGCCGGCGATCGCTCGCCTTGCGGCGGGCCGTCTTGTCCTGAAGTCGGCGGCAGGCTTCGAGTGCATCCCAGCCCTCTCCGCCCGCGGTCAGGGCCTCCGGATCGCCGAAGACCTCTCCTCTGGCGATCTCGGCCCGGAGGTCGCGACCAAGGACGGCCGAGGCGGTGGCGACACCGCCGGTCATCGCGCCGACGATGCCGTGGCCGCTGCGAGTGCTGACCCCGCCCAGGTAGAAGCCCTCGATGCCAGTCCGGCAGTCCGGGCGCAAGCGGTCCGAACTGGTCGGTCGCCAGCTCGATCCCGTAACTGGACCCGGCGGTCGAATGCGTGTACCGCGTCTGGGTCATCGGCGTGGCGGCTTCCTTCCAGAGGATGTGAGAGCGCTGAGTTCGCCGATGACATCCTCGGCACCGTCGATCAGCTGTTCGATGATCCGCTCCTTGGCGGCGCGATAAGTCGGCCTGACGGCTGTAGCGGGGGGCGTCATCGCTTTCGTCCACTCCCCAGGATTCGAGTGACGGTGTCGCCCAGGTCATCAGCTCGACAGTCGAGCAGCCCGGTGGCGTGTGTCCGGTCCACTCCGGGTCTTTGACCGTGGCCGAAGTGATGTAAACCGGAGGGTCCGGGTCGAACTCGCCGGAGGTGACGAACTCGTAGGACTTCTCGCTGTCGTAGCGGGTGTGGCGCCAGATGTTGGTAGTGGCCCATGCGCTCGTTCAGGTCGAAGTCGAGCCCGAGGTAGACGCAGACCAGTGGCGCGGCCATGCGGTAGCCGGCCACCGTCTCGGCAACGCCCTCCGGAAGCGACCGTCGGATCGAACATCTCCAGCCAGGTGCGCTTCAGGTCCGCGGTCGAGACGACGGTCTTCGCGGCGATCCGCTTCGCCATCGGCCAGGGTCACGCCGGTAACCGCCCCGTCCTCGACCGTCGATCGAGGTCGACTTCGGCATGGGTCCGGACACGACCGCCGTTGGTGTGGATCACGTCGATCAGGTGTGCGGCGAGCACCTGGCCGCCGCCTCGCACGTACCAGGCACCGTCCTGAAGGTAATGATCGACAAGGCCGGCGTGGAGGATCACCGGTGTTCGTCGAAGGCGGTGTCGCGTAATCGCCCGACTGGCCGGTGATTACCGCGCGCGGCCTTTCCGAGAGTTCGCATTCGTCGAACAGGTCGTCGAGCGACCGCATCCCCCAGGCGACCACCGTCGGCGCCATCTTCATGTACTGCTCGAAGTCGGTCTTGCTGTCCGGAACGCCGACCCGGCGCAGCTCGTCCATCACCGTCCGGAAGATCGCGGTGCACTTCCGCAGGCCATCGGTCTCGTCGGGAAAGGTCTCGATCGAGCCGTTTCGCGTAGTTGTCCCAGCCCTTGGGCACCCGGAAGGTCAGGTCCGGAAAGACCAGCGTGTCGAAACCGTCCGGGTCCATCTCGACGAACTCGATCCGGTCGAGCAGGCCGAGGCCGCGCAGAACTCCGGCGATACCGCCGTGCCTGACTCCGCCGATGTAGTGAAGCCCGACGTCGAACTGCCACTCCTTCTTGCGCCGGAAGGTCTGGCTGCAGCCGCCGGCGACGTCGTACTGCTCGAGCACCAGCACCTTGCGTCCGTTGGTCGCGAGGTATGCCGCGGTGGTCAGGCCGCCGAGACCCGAACCGATCACGACCGCGTCCCACTCGCGATCACCGGTTGAAGGACCTGCCGCCGCCTGAACCTCGTTCTCCGAACTCATTGCCTGACCATACAACCACGTCCAGGAGCAGCCCCCGTTCTGAACGCGAGCCCACGCGACCCGACTCGACCAGCTCATTCCGGCCGCGATCGGCCCCGGCCCGGCATGCAGATCGCTGCCAGAACGGATGGATGGATCGGTGCGGTTTCTTCTGGAAGCGACCAGCTTCGGTGGGGGGTGCAGATCGTTGCCGGTTTGGCGGGGATATGCTGGCATCAGACTGGATCAACCCCAAGAGAGGACCTCGATGCCGACTTATGTGATGCTGACCAATCTGACCGCAGACGGAGTCAAGACCCTCAAGGCCAATCCCGGACGGGTGGGCGAGGTAAACCACGAAGTCGAAGCGCTCGGGGCCAAGGTTGTAGCCCAGTACACGACGCTCGGCCAGTACGACTTCGTCACCGTGATCGAAGCGCCGTCGGAAGAAGTGATGGCCAAGGTCTCGATCGAGATGGGTTCCCGCGGCACCATGACCAGCCAGACCCTGACCGCGCTGTCGGCCGAGCGCCTGGCCGAAGTTCTGTAGCGGCGAGGGCCGAGTTGCGAATACTCGTCCTCGGAGGGGGCGGTCGCGAGCACGCGATCGTCAAGGCGCTGGCCCGCTCACCGCAGAGTCCGGAGCTGTTCTGCGCCCCGGGCAACCCCGGTATCGCGGCCGACGCGACCTGCCTGCCGGACCTCGACCCGGTCGACGTCGCCGGCGGTAGTCGAGGCAGCCCGCGAACAGGGGGTCGACCTGGTCGTGGTCGGGCCCGAGGCGCCGCTGGTGGTCGGGCGTGGTCGACTCGCTCGGCGATGCCGGGATCGCCGCCTTCGGCCCGAAGCTGGCAGCCGCCCAGGCTCGAAGGCTCGAAGGCCTACGCGAAGCAGGCGATGGAGGAGGCGGAGGTGCCGACCGCGTCCTACACGGTGCTGCGCGACCGTGACGAGGCGCTCGCGGCAGATCGCTTCGGCGCTCCTTCCCGACCGTGCTCAAGGCCGACGGACTGGCGGCCGGCAAGGGCGTGCTGATCTGCGAAACCGAGGCCGATGCCCGCGAGGCGGTCGACATCTTCTTCACCGAACAGCGCTTCGGCGAGACCGAGGTCGTGCTCGAGGAGTTCCTCGAAGGGGAAGAGCTTTCGCTGCTCGCTCTCTGCGACGGCGAGCGAGCGATTCCGCTGGCGCCGGCCCAGGACTACAAGCGCATCGGCGACGGCGACACCGGTCCGAACACCGGTGGCATGGGCAGCTACTCACCGGTTCAGACCGTTCTCGGCCGACCAGCTGGCCGAGCTGAGCGCGCTGGTCCATCAGCCGATCGTCGACCTGATGGCCCGCCGCGGCACTCCCTTTCACGGCGTTCTCTACGCCGGGCTGATGATGACCGTCGGCCGGACCGAAGGTGCTCGAGTACAACACCCGCTTCGGCGACCCGGAAACCCAGGCGGTGCTGCCGCGGCTGAAGTCCGACCTGGTCGAACTCTTCGTCAAGGCGACCGTCGAAGGCGGACTGGTCGACTGCGAGGTCGAGTTCAGCGACGAATGGGCGGTGACCGTCGTGCTCGCATCGGCCGGCTACCCCGAGTCCTCCTCGAAGGGTGACGTGATCGCCGGTCTCGAAGCCGCGGCCGAAAGCGCCGAGGTCGATCCACGCCGGTACCGCCGAGGCTGACGGTCGAGATCGTCACCGCGGGAGGCCGCGTGCTCAACCTGACCGGCACCGGACCCGATCCGGCCAGCGCGCGGCGACGAGCATACGATGCTGCCGAAGCAGTGCGATTCGACGGCAAGCAGATGCGCACCGACATCGCCGAGAGGGCTGTCGAGCGCTCCGAAGGGAACTGAGAGCGATGAGCAACCCCCCGATTCTCCGGAAACCCAGACCCTGGCCTCGGTCGAGGAGTTGTTCCAGGAGATCGAGGTCGAACTTCCCCAGGTCGGGCATCATCATGGGCTCGGAGTCCGACAAGGAGAAGATGCGTCCGGCCGGACAGGCCCTGGAAGAAGCCGGGCATCGTTTTCGAAGTCCGGGTGATGTCGGCCCACCGGGCACCGGAACTGGTCGCCGACTACTGCGGCGACTGCGCGCATGCGCGGGCTGCGCGTGATCATCGCCGGGGCCGGCATGTCAGCCGCCCTGCCGGGTGTGGCGGCCGCCCACACCGACCTGCCGGTTATCGGCGTGCCGCTGATGGGTGATTCGCTGGCGGACTCGACGCTCTGCTTTCGACCGTTCAGCTTCCGGCGGGCGTACCGGTCGCCTGCGTCGCCATCGACGGCGCGAGGAACGCCGGCATCCTCGCCGCCCGCATCATCAATACGTGACCCCTCCCCCCCCCCGACCACAAGGACAGAAAAGATGATCGAGCGCTATACGAGAGACGAAATCGGAGTCGGTCTGGACCCCGCAGGCGAAGATGGACGCCTGGCTCAAGGTCGAACTTGCGGCGACCGACGCCTGGGCGGCCGAGGGCGTGGTGCCCGCCGAAGCGGCAGCAGTCTGCCGGGAGCGCGCCGCTTTCACGGTCGAGGCCGTAAACGAACGCGAGCGGGTGACCAACCACGACGTCGCCGCTTTCATCGACGAAGTCGCCGCGTCAATCGGCGAAGAAGGCCGCTGGATCCATTATGGCCTGACCTCCTCGGACGTGCTCGACACCGCCCTGGGTAGCCAGATCACCGACGCCGGACGAGATCCTGGTCGAGGGTGCGAAGGCCTACCGCGACGCCCTGATCGCTCAGGCTTTCGACTATCGCGACACGCTCTGCGTCGGCCGTACCCACGGCGTCCACGCCGAGCCGACCACCTTCGGCCTGAGGCTGGCCGGCTTCGCCTTCGAAGCCGATCGCAACGTCGACCGGCTCGAGCGGGCGGTCGAGCAGTGCGCGGTCGGCAAGCTCTCGGGCGCGGTCGGTACCTACGCCTCGGTCCCGCCGACGATCGAAGCACGCGTGATGGAGACGCTCGGTCTGGAGCGCGAAGAGATCGCGACCCAGGTCGTTCCGCGCGACCGGCACGCCGAGTTGCTGGCCGCGATCGCGATCGCCGGCGCGGGTATCGAGCGCTTCGCGACCGAGATCCGCCACCTGCAGCGGACCGAAGTGCGCGAGGCCGAGGAACCTTTCGCTTCGGGGCAGCAGAAGGGTTCATCGGCGATGCCGCACAAGCGCAACCCGATCCGCTGCGAACGACTGACCGGGCTGGCCCGGCTGCTTCGCGGCTACAACCAGACCGCGCTCGAGAACGTGGCGCTCTGGCATGAGCGCGACATCTCCCATTCCGGAGCCGAGCGGGTGATCCTGCCCGGACGCGACGATCACTCTCGACTACATGCATCACCTGGCCACCCAGGTCGCCACCGGACTGGTCGTTCACACCGACCGGCTGCGCTCCAACCTCGAGGCAACCCACGGTGCGCTGTTCAGTCAGCGGGCGCTGACCGCGCTGGTCGAGTCAGGCATGAGCCGCGATGACGCCTACCGCACGGTCCAGGCCGCCGCCCACGAGGCATTCGACACCGGCACCCACTTCCGCGAGCTGATCGGTGCCTCATCCCCCGAACTGGACCTCGACGTGATCTTCGACTACGACGCCTACCTGACCCACCTGCCCGAGATCTTTGAACGGCTGGAGTCGCTGCGATGATCCTCTACACCTGCGGTCAGAAGAAGAGCACCCCGTCGATGCACCCCTGCGGCAAGGCAGCGAAGGCCCTGGATCAAGCCGGACACGAGTATGAGATCCAGGTCGTCGGCGGCTACCGGCTGATGCCCTGGACCTGGGGCAGCCGGTCGCGAGACCGGGCCGAGGTGAAGAAGCTGAGCGGTCAGCAGCAGGTGCCGATCCTCGTGCTCGACGACGGTGAGGTCATTTCGGGCTCCGGCAAGATCGCCGGCTGGGCGAAAGACAACCCGGCCGCCTGACGGCTTCGGGTCAGCCCGGGGACGGGACCCTGGCGCGCCGGGCACCCTTGATGCGAGTCAGCTCGCCGTTGAATCCGGCGACGTAAAGACCTCCCGAGCTGAACCCCTTCTTGCCGCGGCCGAAGTTCAGCGTGGACGGACGCCCGAGGCCGGTGGCCAGCACGCAGAAGTTGCGGTTGCGGTCAATCTTCCAGACCTCGCCGGCAGCCCAGGCTGCGACGTAGAGGTTGCCCTTGCGGTCGCCGGTGAGGCCGTCGAAGATCGGGTTGCCGGCGATCACGCCTTCAGTGCTGGCCCACGTGGTGACGTTGGCCGGATTCGCGATCTTGATCCGGGCGATCGCCGACGGCTCGGCGAAGGTCTGAGCCGCGTAGAGGTACTTGCCGTTCTGGCTGACGACCAGCCCATTGGCGCTTTCGAGCGTCGCCCAGCCGTTGACCGTCTCGCCCTGCGGCGTGATCCGGTCCAGCTTCATCCCGAAGTCGTTGGAGGCGTAGATCGAACCGTCCTTGGTCCGGACGACCCCGTTGGCCATTCCCAGGCTGTCGGATACGACCGACTTCTCGCCGTTCACGGCGTTGACGCGGTAGAGGCCGGATACCGGGTTTTCATCGCCAGTCTCCCCGTTCTCAGCCGAGTTGCCGTAGCCCCAGAGCAGGCGCCGCTTCGCCCAGGCGAGGCCACCCGGTCCACCCGGTCCGTCGAGCAGGGTCCAGGGCGAAGCACCTGGACGCGCGAGCTTGATCACCCGGCTGACGGCCGAATCGGCCGGGGTCAGCGAGGCGAACAGGCGACCGCCATTGCCGGCCAGAATCGATTCGACTCTGCCGAGGTCCGAGTAGAGCTTCTGCTGCGAGATCTCTCCGGTGCACGGGGGCACTGCGGCCGTCGCGGCGGAGGCTCCCATCCCGGTCAGGAGCAGGGTTGCGAGCAGCGTGGCGAAGCGCAAACGGTTCATATGATTCGAGGATAGACCCCTGTGGCCGCACGAGCAACGAGTCCGGCCAATCGAGCGGGTAGCATCGGGCGCCAGAATGGCCTACTCGATCGACGATCTGCGACTTCACTCCTCCGGCAAGGTCCGTGAGATCTACGAGATCGACGACGACCTGCTGCTGGTCGCATCCGACCGGATCTCGATCTACGACGTGATCATGCCGAACGCGATCCCGGACAAGGGCAGGGTTCTGACCGGCATGTCCGTCTTCTGGTTCAACCGGACCGGGGAGATCGTGCCGAACCACCTGATCTCGACCGACGTGCCAGGCGAGGTCGCCGGCCGCGCGATCCGGGTCCGCAAGCTGGAGATGTACCCGATCGAATGCGTCGTCCGTGGCTACCTTTCGGGTTCGGGCTGGAACGAGTACCAGGAGTCCGGATCGGTCTGCGGCGTCGGCCTGCCGTCCGGCCTCAAGGAATCGGATCGTCTTCCGGCACCGATCTTCACCCCGGCGACCAAGGCCGAGTTCGGCGACCACGACGAGAACGTGGACTTCGAGCAGGCGGTCGAGATCGTCGGCAGCCGTGCCCTGATGGAAGAGCTGCGGCGGATCTCGATCGAGCTCTACGAGTTCGGCGCCCGCCACGCGGCAGAGGCCGGAATCATCCTGGCCGACACCAAGTTCGAATTCGGCAGCCATGCCGGTGCCGAGATCGTGCTCGGCGACGAAGTGATGACCCCCGACTCCTCCCGCTACTGGCCGGCCGACAGCTACGAGGCGGGTCGCTCACAGGCTTCGTTCGACAAGCAGTACGTGCGCGACTGGGCCAACGCCGCCGGCTGGGACCACAGTCCGCCGGCGCCGGAGCTGCCGGAAGAGGTCGTCGCCCAGACCCGCGAAAAGTACCTCGAGGCATACGAACGCATCACCGGGGAGGCACTTGTGATTTCAGTACGCGTACTGATCCGGCCCAAGGAGGGCATCCTCGACGCCCAGGGCAAAGCGGTCGAAGGAGCGCTTCCGGCGCTCGGTTTCGAGGGGATCGAGCATGTCCGGGTCGGGCGGATCGTCGAGCTGCGTGCGGCCGGATGACTCGCAGCTCGAACAGCTCTGCGAGAAGCTGCTGGCCAACCCGCTGATCGAGGACTACGAGATCGAGATCCTGTGATCTGGGGCGTGCTTCAGTTCCCCGGATCCTGCGACGAGCGCGACGCCCTCCATGCCTGCGGCGTCGCCTCGCTCGACGCCGACCGCGCCCGGCTGGTCTGGCACGAGGAGACCGACCTGTCTGGTCTGGACGGGATCGTGGTTCCGGGTGGTTTTTCGTACGGCGACTACCTGCGGGCTGGGGCGATTGCCCGGTTCTCGCCGGCGATGACTGCGGTGGCGGAGTTTGCTGCGGCTGGCGGGCCGGTGCTCGGGATCTGCAACGGGTTTCAGGTCCTTTGCGAGTCCGGGCTGCTGCCCGGCGCTCTGCTGACCAACGAGAGCACGCGCTTCATCTGCCGGCCGGGCGAGCTGATCGCCGGGGACTCGGACTCGCCGTGGCTGGCCGGACTTGAGCCGGGAGAACGGATTTCGATCCCGTTCAAGCACCAGAGCGGCCGGTTCTTCGCGCCTGCCGGAGATGCTCGAGCAGATCGAGGCCAACGGCCAGGTGGCGTTCCGCTACGCCGAAGGCCAGAACCCGAACGGCTCGCTGAACGACATCGCCGGCGTCACCAACGAAGCCGGCAACGTGCTCGGCCTGATGCCTCACCCCGAGCATGCGGTAGACCCGCTCGCCGGGACGACCGACGGATTGAAGATCTTCCGTGGACCCGCTCTCGCGACTGGAGCGTCCGCATGCCTGAGCCGGTGGCAAAGCACCGCGAACTCGGCCTGACCGACGACGAGTTCGAGCTGATCGTCGCCAAGATGGGCCGCGAGCCGAACGACGTCGAGCTGGCGATGTTCTCGCTGCTCTGGTCCGAGCACTGCGCCTACAAGCACTCGAAGAAGCTGCTCGGCTCGCTGCCGACCGAAGGCGCCGCGTGTGGTCATGGGTCCGGGCGAGAACGCCGGCGCGGTCGACATCGGCAACGGCCACTCGATCGCCTTCAAGGTCGAGTCGCACAACCACCCCAGCGCGGTCGAGCCTTTCCAGGGCGCCGCGACCGGGGTCGGCGGCATCCTGCGAGACGTGATCGCGCTCGGCGCCCGGCCGATCGCCATCCTCGACTCGCTGCGCTTCGGCGAACTCGACACCGAGCGCACCCGCTACCTGGTCGACGGAGTCGTCCGCGGCATCGGCCACTACGGCAACTCGATGGGCATCCCGACGGTCGGCGGCGAGATCTACTTCGAGCCGCCCTACGAGCAGAACCCGCTGGTCAACGCGATGTGCGTCGGCATCGCCCGCACCGACGACATGGTGCGCGCCGCTGCCGCAGGGACCGGGAACACCATCGTGCTGATCGGATCGCTGACCGGCCGCGACGGCATCGGTGGAGCTTCGGTGCTCGCCTCGGCAGAGTTCGGTGAAGAGGACTCCGACAAGCGCCCGACCGTGCAGATCGGCGACCCGTTCGAGGAGTCGAAGGTGCTCGAGTGCTGCCAGGAGCTGCTGGCAGCGGACCTGCTGGTCTCGCTCCAGGACCTCGGCGCGGCCGGCCTCACCTCTTCGGCCGGCGAGATGGCCTCGGCCGGATCGACCGGGATCGACATCGACGTCGGGCTGGTGCCGCTGCGCGAAGCCGACATGGAGCCGTTCGAGATCATGGTCTCCGAGTCCCAGGAGCGCATGCTGGCCGTGGTCGAGCCGGCTCAGGTCGAAGCTGTGCTCGCGATCTGCGACAAGTGGCAGACGGGCTCGGCGGCGATCGGCGAGGTCACCGACACCGGCGCCTTCCGCATCCTCAAGAACGGCGAGACGGTCGGCGAGATCGCGGTCGACGACCTGGTCGACGGCTGTCCGCTCTACGACCTCGACCCGGCCCCACCGGTCGAGTGGATCTACGGCAACCGCGCCGAGCGTTCGCGACGGCGCTGACGCCAGCGAGATCCTGCTGGGCCTGCTCGGCTCGCCGTCGATCGCCTCGAAGCGCTGGGCCTACGAGCAGTACGACTCGCTGGTCGGCTCGCGCACGGTGCGGCCCTCGGGCGCCGCCGACGCCGCGGTGCTGAACATCCCTGAAGCAGAACGCGCGATCGCTATCGCGATCGACGGCAACGGCCGCCGGGTTGCCTGCGATCCCTTCAGTGGCACCGTCGAGAACACGCTCGAATGCGCAGCCAACCTGGCCTGCGTCGGCGCCGAGCCGCTGGGCGTGACCAACTGCCTGAACTTCGGCAACCCGGAGAAGCCGACCGTCGCCTGGCAGCTGACCGAGTCGATCAAGGGTCTCGGCGAGGCCTGCCGGGCGCTCGGCCTGCCGGTCGTCGGCGGCAACGTCTCGCTCTATAACGAGACCCCGTCCGGCCCGATCTACCCGACGCCGGTCATCGGCATGGTCGGAGAGCTGCCCGACCCGGCAAGCTGCCGCCGGCGAGCCCTGGCAGCGAGGGCGACTCGATCGCCCTGGTCGGCCCGTTCAATCCCTCGCTGGCCGGCTCCGAGCTGGAAAAGCAGCGCGGTGAGCTCGGTCGCCGGACTGCCCGAAGTCGAGATCGCCCCGGTCCGGGCGGCGATCGAGCTGGTCCGCGACGCGGTGCGTTCCGGCGCGATCCGGACCGCCCATGACGTCTCCGACGGCGGCATCGCCACCGCGCTGGCCGAGCTGGCAATCGCTGCCGGCATCGGCTGCCGGGCCGACCTGGTCCCGGTAATGGCCCAGCACAGCTGCTCGAGCGAAGACGCGCTGTTCGGCGAGGCGCCGGGTGGATTCATCGTCGCCGGCGACGAGGCCGCGATCGAGCACCTCGGCGGACACGGGGTCGAGATCGAGATCCTCGGCCGGGTCACCGGCGACCTGATCGAGATCAGCGCCGGCGAGCAGGAGATCAGGATCCTCCTGGCCGAGGCCAGGGCATCCTTCGAATCGCTCGCCTCCCGCCTCGAACCCTGAGCCGGCGGTCCCGCCTCGGGTCACAGGCCCGCTGCGCTCACCGGCTCCTCGAGAGCTCCGAAGGAGCACCGCGACGGAGACCGGGGCTGCTACCCTGCCTATGTAGGTCGACCGCCTACGGCCTTTTCCCTTCGATCACAGGTGGCTTTCCGACTTGACCGAGTCGAGCATCCCGGACCGCGATGGACCGAGAGACGAATGTGGCGTCTTCGGAGTCTTCGCACCCGGACACGACGTTTCGCGCCTGGCCTACTTCGGCCTGTACGCGCTCCAGCATCGCGGTCAGGAGTCGGCCGGCATCGCCACCTGCGAGGGCGGCCACATCACCACCATGCGCGACGCCGGACTGGTCTCCCAGGTCTTCGACGAAGACAAACTGCGCGCGCTGACCGGTGACATGGCGATCGGCCACGTGCGCTACTCGACCACCGGCGGCGGATCCTGGGAGAACGCCCAGCCGATCTGGCGCGACGACGGCCGCGAGCTCGCCCTGGCCCACAACGGCAACCTGACCAACGCGGTCGATATCTACAACCGGCTGCGTCGCAAGGGACTCAAGTTTCGCGGCACGACCGACTCGGAGATCATCGCCGCGCTGATCTCCGTGCGACTACGGCCGCCACGTCGAGGACGCGGTCGCCAACGTGATGCCGAAGCTCGAAGGCGCCTACTCGACCGTGGTCATGACCAAGCACGCGATCGTCGCCTTTCGCGATCCGTACGGCATCCGCCCGCTCTCACTCGGCAAGCTGAACGGCAACTGGGTGATCGCCTCCGAAAGCTGCGCCTTCGACATCATCGGTGCCGAACTGGTGCGCGAAGTCAACCCCGGCGAGATGATCTCGCTTTCGGAAAAGGGACTTGAATCCCGCCAAGTGGTCAAGTCCGACCGCACCGCGATGTGCGTTTTCGAGCACATCTACTTCTCCCGCCCTGACACCAAGCTTGAAGGCAAGCGGCTCCAGGAAGTGCGCGGCAGGATGGGCGAAGTCCTGTTCCGCGAGGCGCCGGCCGAGGCCGACCTGGTGATCGCCGTGCCCGACTCCGGTACCCCGGCCGCTCGAGGTTACGCGCGCGCTTCCGGCCTTCCCCAGGACGACGGCCTGATCAAGAATCGATACGTCGCGCGCACCTTCATCCAGCCCGGCCAGGAACTGCGCAAGCACGGTCTGCGGATGAAGTTCAACCCGCTGCCCGAGATCGTCTCCGGCAAGCGTGTGGTCGTGGTCGATGATTCGATCGTGCGCGGCAATACGACCCGCCAGATAGTCAAGATGCTGCGCGACGCCGGCGCGAAGGAGGTCCACCTGAGGATCTCGGCCCCGCCGATCCGATTCGGCTGCAACTACGGCGTGGACATGTCGGCCCGCGAGGAGATGGTCGCCCACGAGCGCACCATCCCCGAGATCGCAACCGAGGTCGGCGCGGACTCGCTCGCCTATCTCTCCATGGAGGGCGTCTACGAGGCAATCGGCACGCCGGCCGACATCCACTGCGACGCCTGCTTCACCGGTAACTACCCGCTCGGTGACGATCCCGACGACGCCGACGACAAGTTCGCTCTCGAAGAGATCGCCGTCCTGCCCGTCAGCCGCTGACCGGGCTTCAGGTCACCGAAATCACTGCACCCCCAAGCTGAATCCACGCGCGCTCGGACTCGTCGGCCAGCGCAAGCACGGCCCCCGGCCGGAGAGAGTTGGCCGGAGAGAGTCGAACAGCTCGTCGAACGTGTCCCCGGCAGCAAACACTCCCGGAAGCCCAGGGATGTCAGCCCGGTGGGACCCCTCTTCATTGTGGATTTGAGCGGCTGGCCTGATATTTGAGCGGCTGGCCTGATAGCGGTCTGCCGTTTCAACCCGAAGCGAAGGTCAAGCGGAGTCGGTTTCCCTGTCTATTTCGGTGTTTTCGTCTGCGCTTGATCGTTCGGGGCGAATTCGGGCCAGGCTTGCGACAGCGGCTCGGGTCAAACGGGGCTGGTCCGGCTGGCTGATCCGGCTGACCAGTCCGGCTAGATTGCTGACAGCGGCCATAAACCAGTCAGAGGAGAGTCAGGCGATGAAGGTAACCGGAGTTGATTTCACGATTGTGCCGATCACCGATTTCGAGAGGTCGAAGAAGTTCTACGGGGAGACATTGGGCCTCGAGGCAGTCCAAACAGTGGGGCGAGATGCCGGCCCAGGAGTTCGAGACCGGCAACCTGACCATCGCGATCATGCAGCCGGACGCCTTCGGCCAGACCTTTTCGCCGAACACCTTTCCGATTGCGCTGCAGGTGGACGATGTCGCCGAGGCCCGGACCGAACTCGAGGCACAGGGGGTTGAGTTTTCCGCGGATACGATCGACTCAGGGGTCTGCCACATGGCCTTCTTCGGTGATCCGGACGGCAACGGCCTGATGCTCCACCACCACTACGCCGAGGCCCAGCAGACCGACTGATCGAGAAAGGGCCCAGGGGAACGGTTCAGCCGGCGGCTCTGGCCGGACGCTCGGGCCGGCCTGGGGACCGAACCCCGTCGCAGGCCAGGATCCTGGGCCGACCTTCGTAGTGCTGCATTTTTCCACGAGCATTTCGTGGGAAAGCACGCCACTACCGCGGAGGAACCCTGCGCAGCGCTGATACGGCAGGATGGCGGGGTGAGTTTGAGCGATTCCGCCTTCCGCATAGTTGTGCTCGCCTCCGGCAGTGGTACCAACCTGCAGGCAATTCTTGACCAGCTGCACGGCCGGGACGGCATCGAGATCGTCGGGGTCGGCTCGGACAAGCCCGATGCCTTCGCCCTGGAGCGGGCGCGGTCGGCGAAGGTCGAGACGGCGGTCTTTGCGCGTGGGGATTACGGCGACCGTGAGCAGCGCGACCTGGCGATGGCCGACTGGATCGACTCGACCCGAGCCGACCTGGTGGTGCTGGCCGGCTACATGCAGCTGGTCTCCGCCGGCTTCGTCGAGCGGTTCCGTCATCGGATCGTCAACGTGCACCCGGCTCTGCTGCCGTCATTCCCCGGTCTCGACGCGATCGGCCAGGCGATCGAGCACGGCGCGAAGGTGACCGGGGTGACAGTCCACTTCGTCGACGAAGGCACCGACACCGGCCCGGTGATCCTGCAGCGGGCGGTCGAAGTGCCGCCCGGACGGCGATCGCGAGGCGCTGGAAAAGGCGATCCACGCGGTCGAACATGAGATCTACCCGGAGGCGATCGGCATGATCGCGCAGGGCCGGGTTAGGATCGCCGCGGACAATCCCAGGCGCGTGATCGTCGACGACGCCGGCCAACCGACTGACAAAGGTGAAGATGGACAACATTGACCCGACCAACGGCCCGATCGAGGTAAAGCGGGCCCTGATCTCGGTTTCCGACAAGACCGGTGTGGTCGACTTCGCCAAGGGCCTTGCCCGCGACGGGGTCGAGATCCTCTCGACCGGCGGCACTGCGACCGCCCTGCGCGAGGCTGGGCTCGACGTCATCGACGTCTCCGAGTTCACCGGCCAGGAGGAGATCCTCGATGGCCGGGTCAAGACGCTCCACCCCCGCCTTCACGCGGCGATCCTCGCCCGTCGCTCCGACCCGGCTCATGTCGAGGTGCTCGAAGCCGAAGGCATTCCGCCGATCGACCTGGTCTGCGTCAACCTCTATCCGTTCGAGAAGACGATCGCCCGGGAAGGCGTTTCCGCTCAGGAGGCGATCGAGAACATCGACATCGGCGGTCCGACGATGATCCGGGCCGCGGCCAAGAACCACGAGGACGTCGTCGTGGTGGTCAAGCCCGAGAGCTACGACGCGGTGCTGGCCGAGCTGGATGAATGCGACGGCAAGGTCTCGGCCTCGACCCGCCACTGGCTGGCCAACGAGGCCTTCGCCCAGATCGCCCGCTACGACGCGGCGATCTCCCGCTGGTTCTCCGAGTCCTATGAAGGCTTCCCCGAGCACCGGGTCTTCGCCTTCGAGAAACAGATGGACCTCGCCTACGGCGAGAACCCCCACCAGCGCGCCGCGCTCTACTCCGAAGTCGGCCTCGACTCGAACGTGCTGACCGGCATGTCGAAGCTGCACGGCCGGGCGCTCTCCTTCAACAACGTGCTCGACCTCGATGCCGCGCGCAAGCTGCTGGCCGACCTGCAGGGTCCGGCCTGCGTGATCGTCAAGCACAACAACCCCTGCGGAGTCGCGCTCGGCGACAGCGGTCTCGATGCCTACGAACGCGCCCGCGACTGCGACCCGATCTCCGCCTTCGGTGGTGTGATCGCGATCAACCGGACGGTCGATGTGCCGCTTGCCGAGTCGCTGCACAAGAACTTCGTCGAGGTGCTGATCGCGCCCGGCTACGAGCCCGAGGCGCTGAAGATCCTCCAGCAGAAGGAGGCGGTCCGGATCTTCGCCGACGAGGCCCCGCCCCAGTCAGACCCGCGCGAGAAGGACATCAAGCGCGTCCGCGGCGGAATCCTGATCCAGGACCGCGACGGCGAACCGGAGCAGCGTCAGATGATGGAGGTCGTGACCGAAAGCAAGCCGTCCGAGGACGCCTGGGTCGACCTGCTGTTCGCCTGGACCGTCTGCCGCCACGTGCGCTCGAACGCGATCGTGCTGGTCAAGGACGGGGTCACTCTGGGCATCGGCGCCGGCCAGATGAGCCGGGTCGACTCGGTCCGACTGGCGATCGAGAAGTGCCGCGAGTCACTCGGCGACGAAGCCGACGACCGCCTGGCCGGCTGCGCCCTTGCCTCCGACGCCTTCTTCCCCTTCGCCGACGGGCCGTCAGCCGCGATCGAAGCCGGAGCGACCTCGGTGATCCAGCCCGGTGGGCTCGAAGCGCGACGGCGAAGTGATCGAGGCCTGCGAGGAGAGCGAGACCGCGATGGTCTTCACCCGCCACCGCCACTTCCGCCACTAGACAGCCCGGTCGGTCGGGAGCCGGGCCTGCGTCCGGTCTGAAAACGTTTCACCATCACCCTCATGCGTGAACCGGCGCGATTTGGAAGCGGTACCGTGTCGATCGTGTCCTACGAAGAGACAGTCGGCGATGTCGCGAGGGTCGTCGAGGCGGCCGGTGTCGCGATCCTCGTCGTCGGCGCGATCGGTGCTTTCGTTCTGTACGCCCGCGATCTGCTCGGCCGGACCACGGAGGCCTACGCCCGCGTGCGACGCAACCTCGGTCGGGTGATCCTGCTCGGCCTCGAGGTCCTGATTATCGGCGACATCATCCGGACGATCGTTGTCGAGCCGACGCTCGAAAGTGTCGGCGTGCTCGGAGCGATCGTGCTGATCCGGATCGTGCTCAGCTTCTCGCTCGAAGTCGAGATCGACGGGGCGTGGCCCTGGAACCGGTGGAGGACAAGCGCTGGAGGTGATCAGCGTGAACCCTGACCTTCACCCGGAACCGGGGACCGAGGTGCCCCCGTTCGTGGCCGAATCCGTGAGCCTCTCCCTGGCCTTCTCGGCGGCCAAGAGGGCCCACGCCGACCACACTCGCGGCGGTCACGGCAGGCCCTACTTCGAGCATCCGATCCAGGTCACGCAGCTGCTTCGGGACGCGGGCTACGACGAGGAGGTCTGCGCCGCCGGCCTGCTGCACGACACGGTCGAAGACTCGAACTTCACGGTCGAAGACGTCTTCGAGAGCTTCGGGCAACGGGTAGGAGGACTGGTCGCGGCGTTGACCGAGGACCCGTCGATCGAAGGCTGGGAGGAGCGCAAGCAGGCACTGCGGGAGTCCGTTGCGAGCTCAGGGCCGGACGGTGCGGCGATCTACGCCGCCGACAAGGTCGCGAACCTCCACGACTGGCGGCAGGTCTACTCCGAGGTGGGCGAGAGCTCGGTCGAGTTCTTCAAGGCGCCGACGCTCGACGCCAGAATCCGGGCCTGGCGGGCGGACCTCGAAATGACCGAACGGATAGCACCGGATCTGAGCCTCAACGCGATCCTGCGCGAGGAACTGGAGCAGTTCGAGGCCGAGCGGGACAGCGCGGCCTGACGCTCAGCCCAGCTTGACCGGCATCGAGTACCACTGGTTGAGGAAGGTCGAGCTGAGTCGCTCGGACTCGCCGTCCATCTCGACCGTGTCGAAGCGCTTCAGGGTCTCTTCGATCCACAGCTTCAGCTCCAGCCGGGCCAGTCCGGCGCCGAGGCAGAAGTGGCGACCGCCGCCGCCGAAGCCCTGGTGGGGGTTCGGGTCGCGGCGCACGTCGAAGTAGTCGGGGTTCTCGAAGGCCTTCTCGTCCCGGTTGCCGGAGACGTACCAGAGGGCGAGCTTGTCGCCGGCCTTGACCTTGGCCCCTGAGAGCTCGACGTCGCGGGTGGCGGTGCGTCGCATGTAGGCGAAGGCCGGGTGGAAGCGCACGAACTCCTCGACCACCTGCTCCAGCGGCACCGCGCCCGAACGGACCAGCTCCATCTGCTCCGGGTCGTCCATCAGGCTCTTCATGCCGGAGGTGAAGACCGCCCGGGTCGAGTCGTTGCCGGCGACCATCAGCAGGAAGAAGAACATCAGGACCTCTTCGTGGGAGAGGTGCTCGCCGTCGACCTCGGCCTGGATGATGGCGGTGGTCAGGTCGTCGGTCGGGTTCTCCTCCCGCTCGCGGACCATGTTGTCGACGTAGGGGAAGAACTCCTCGAAGGCCCGCCAGAGCTCGGCGAGGTCCGGCACCAGCCGCGGGTCCTCGAAGGCCGAGGTGCGGTTGGTCCAGTCGACCAGCTGCTCGGCATCCTCGCGCGGGACCCCGAGCATGTCGCCGATCACCATCGAGGGGACGAAGACGCCGACGTCCTTGACCAGGTCGACCCGGCCGTCGGGATGCTTCTCCAGCGCGTTGTCGTAAACCAGGTTGATGATCTCGCGTATGCGGTCGGCGTGATCGAGCGAAGTCTTGGGGGTGAAGGCGCGCTGGACCAGGGCCTTCAGCCGGTCGTGGCGAGGCGGGTCCTGGGTGATCAGCATGTGGGCGCCGATGTCGAGCGGGTCCGGCTCGCCCGGTTCGGTCGCGAGGCTGTCGACCACCAGGATGCTGCGCTCGGAGGAGAAGGTCTCGTGATCGCGACCGACGGTGGCGATGTCTTCGTAGGTGACGACCGACCAGAAGCCGGTCTCGTTCGGGAAGTCACCGAGCGGGCTGAAGTGGAGGTCCTGGCTTCGCAGCTCACGGAAGATCTCGTGCGGAGGGCCGTCCTTCCAGAGCGAGAGGTCGCTGATGTCAAGTTCGGCGGGATCTGCGGTGGCGGTCGGGTGTCAAGTCTCTCTCCTGGTTCGGTTGATCTGGCAGGTCGCGGCCACGAGGCCGTCATCCGGTGACCAAGCTACCAGGAGTGGAACGTTTTTGTCAAGTGGTTCACTTCTGATCACTCACCTGTCACGTTTCAGACTGAACTCCTGCCTGTGCCACGTTCCGTCCGTCGTAGACTTGCCGGCAGTGTCTTCCGAAACGACAGCCGAATCGACCCGCCCGGACTTCCGGCGACCCACGCGCGAAGACGCGATCAACCTTGCCCGCGCCCGCTTCATTTCCGGCGAGCGGGTCGAGATGCAGGTGCTGGCCGCCGAGCTCGACATCGGCCGCACCACGCTCTACCGCTGGGTGGGCGAGCGCGAGCAACTGCTCGAGGAGGTCTTCGCCGGACTGGTCGACGAATGGTTCGCTGCAGGTCGTACCCCAGGCGGGAGGGTGCCGGACGCGACCGTCTGCTGGACGTGATGCGCCGCTTTCTCGAGTTCGCTGCCGACTTCGACCCGCTCAGTGAGTTCGCCGCACGCGAGCCGGCCCTGACCATGCGCCTGCTGCTCGACCGCGAGGGCATGATCGCCGAGCGCTCGAAGTCCGAGATCCGCGATCCTGCTCCGAACAGGTGCCCGAACTCGAGGTGCCAGAGAACATCATCGACGCGATCGAGATGAGCGCGGCGGCTCTGGTCTGGGCCAACATCGCGATCGGTCGCGAGCCTGACATCGACGGCGCGCTACGACTGAGCGAGACCCTGCTTGACGCCTGCGGGCCGACCGCTGACCGCCTGCCACCCGTCGACCGGCCGACCCGGCAAGCCCTTTCGCCCCAACGTCGCGGCACAGCGTTCAATGGCAAGATTGACGGGCCCCCGTAGCTCAGCTGGTTAGAGCTGCAGGCTTTTAACCTGTGAGTCGTCGGTTCGAATCCGACCGGGGGCACTTCCCCGCCGCCGTGGACCGGTGACCCGTCCCGCCCGCAGATGTAGACTGCGGCGGTGAGCGTGAAAGGGAACGAGGAGGAGACGGAAGGACACAAGGGGGTCGTGATGTGGCCCTACTACCTGTTGCCTTTCATACCCGTGGCAATCGTGCTCGACCTGTTCACGAACGTCGACCCGACCTGGGTCTTCGTGACCGCGGCGCTCGGCGTTATCCCGACCGCGGCGATGATGGGTCTGGCGACCGAGGAGCTGGCCTCGAAGACCGGCCCCGGACTGGGCGGGCTGCTCAACGTGACCTTCGGCAACGCGCCGGAGCTGATCATCGCGCTGTTCGCACTGAACGCCGGGCTCTATGAAGTGGTCAAGGCTTCGATCGTCGGCGCGGTGCTCGGCAACGTGCTGCTGATCATGGGCCTCGGCATGCTGCTCGGCGGCTGGAAACGCGACAAACAGACCTTCAACCAGACCGCCGTCGCCGCGACGGTGCTGATGCTTTTCGTCGCGGTGGCCATCCTGGTCCTGCCGGGACTGTTCGCGATGATCAATGACCAGGGACTTCCCGGAGTTGAAGATCAGTTGCTCGACTTCGGCTCCGACATCGAGAGGATCTCCGTGATCGCTTCGGTGATCCTGCTCGGCACCTACATGGCCGGGCTGCTGTTCTCGCTGCGCACCCATAGGGCGATCTTCAATCCGGGATCTGACGAGCACGGCTCGGCCCTCGGCTGGAGCGCCCGCCAGGCAGTGGTCGCGCTTGCGCTGGCCGGAGTGGCCGTCGGCGTCATGGCCCACTTCCTGGTCGGTTCGCTGGAAGCTGTCGCGACCTCGCTCGGACTCTCGGAGTTCTTCGTCGGCATCATCATCGTCGCGATCGTCGGCAACGCCGCCGAAAGCTGGGTCAGCGTGCTCTACGCAACGCGGGACAAGATGGACATGTCGGTCCACATCGCCATCGGCTCGGCAACCCAGCTTGCCCTCGTGGTGGCACCGACCCTGGTCCTCGCCTCATACCTGCTCGGCCCCCAGCCGATGGCCCTGGTCTTCAACGGCTACGAAATGGCCGGCCTGGTGATAGCGGTGCTGGCTGCCCATTTCGTGGTCCAGGAGGGCGAATCAAACTGGTTCGAGGGCCTCCAGCTGCTGGCGCTTTACGCCGCGCTGGCCGTGGTCTTCTTCTTCGCCTGAGCAATCCGGGCGTTGGCAGGGGCGTAGATCAGCCGAGGCCGGGCATTCCTTCTTCAGGCGTGGAGGCTTCGGCGTAGAGGCGCTTGGGGATGCGGCCGGCGTGGCGGGCGGCGTAGCCGGCTTCGACCGCGTGGCGCATCGCGTGGCCATCAGGTCGGGATCCTGCGGCGCGGGAGATCGCCGAAGCGAGCAGGACCGCGTCGCAGCCGAGTTCCATCGCCAGGGCCGCGTCGGAAGCGGTGCCGATGCCGGCGTCGAGGATCACCGGCACCCCGGCGTTCTCGACGATGATCGAGATGTTGTACGGGTTGCGGATTCCGGCTCCGGAGCCGATCGGTGAGCCCAGCGGCATCACCGCGGCGCAGCCGGCCGCCTCGAGCCGTTTGGCCAGTACCGGATCGTCGGTCGTATACGGCAGCACCGTGAAGCCGTCGCCGGTCAGCTCCTCGGCCGCCTTCAGCAGCTCCGGTGCGTCGGGAAGCAGGGTGCGGTCGTCGCCGATCACCTCGAGCTTCACCCAGTCGGTTTCGAAGGCCTCGCGGGCGAGCCTGGCCGTCTTGACCGCGTCGCGGGCGGTGTAACAGCCGGCTGTATTCGGCAGCACGAAGAGGCCGAGCTTCGAGATCACGTCCATGACCGAGCCCTGCGCGGCCGGGTCGAGCCGTCGCAGCGCCACGGTGACGATCTCGGTGCCGGCAGCCTCCAGCGCGCTGCTCATCTGCTCGAGCGAGCGAAACCCGCCGCTTCCGGCGATCAGACGCGACCCCCACGCGCGGCCGCCCAGCTGCCACTCGCCCGAGCCACCCTGAATCGCGGCGACGACCTCGATCTCGGCGCCTTCGGTGAGCGGCGTTGACGCCCACTCGGAGCGCGGAACGACCTCGCCGTCCAGGGCCGCCGCCAGACCGCGGCGGTCCGGATCGCCACCGGCAAGCTTGACCGCGTCGGCCAGCGTCGCGGCATCTCCGAGCTGCTTCGGTTCGCCGTTGAGCGTGACCTTCATGCGACCGCTCGCCGTTCGGAAGCGGGCCGGCGAGGCCGCGGCGATCGGGCCTTCCAGCGGCCCTGGCCTCTCGACCAGGTCGCCACCGCGCGGGCGGTGACCGGGGCGAGCAGGATGCCGTTCCGGAAGTGGCCGGTCGCCAGGATCAGGCCGTCGGTCGAAGCGTGGCCGACCACCGGCAGGTTGTCGGGAGTGCCGGGCCGAAGGCCGGCGGTCGCTTCGACGAACTCCAGCTCGGCCACGTCGGGCAGCAGCCGGTAGGCCTCGCGCAGCAGCTCGTGGATACCGCCGGCGGTGACCGAGCGGTCGTAGCCCATCTCCTCGACCGTGGCCCCGGCGATCAGCCGGCCGTCCGGTCGCGGCACCAGGTAGATCCGCTCGGAGGCGACGATGCGACCGCAGACCGGATCGTCCGGATCACCTCGAAGCTCGACCACCTGGCCCTTGACCGGCCGGACCGGCGGACGGTCGGCTTCGGGAATCCAGGATGACGCGACCGGACTCGGCCCCGCCGCGGCGACCACGGTGGCGGCGGCAACTCGAGCCGTCGACCAGCCACCCCGACCGGCCCTGCCGCCGTCGAGCAAGAGGCCAGTCACCGGCGCATCGGTCCGCACCTCTACGCCGGCGGCCTCAAAGCGACCAGCAGCGCCGAGGTCAGGGCCCGTGGGTCGACCATGCCGTCGCCTTCGACCAGGATCGCTCCGTTCAGGCCGGGGGTCGAGGCCCGGTTCGAGCTCCCGGCTGGCGCCGGGTCCGAGCCAGCGCGACTCCAGGCCGAGATTGAGCTGGAGGTCGAGCCTGCGCTTCAGCTCGGCTCGCCTCGTCGCGGTCGAGTGCGACATGCAGGCCACCCCGGCGGCGATAGGCGACATCCTGGCCGGAGGCAGCTTCGAGCGCGGCGACGAAGTCCGGGTACATCGCAGCCGAAACCATGTTGATCTCGAGCAGAGCCGGCTCGCCGAAGTCGAGTTCGCCGACCGGGGCGAGCATGCCGGCGGCGACCCGGGTCGCGCCGGTCCCGGCGCCGGTCTCGGCCTCGAGCACTACTACTTCGGCCCCGCGCGAAACGAGCTCGAAAGCACTCGCGAGACCGATCAGGCCGCCGCCGACGACGACGACGTCGAAGCTTTCGGCTTGGGGGCTTGGGGCTGCGGTTTCGGTCATCGTCTGATCCTCGAATACCTGAACCGCCCCTCCCTGGCGCCGGCATTACCCGGATCAGGTTCAGGCGGTCGGCGGCCGTGCCGCCCTCTCAGCCCCTTCGATTGGAGCTCCCGCAGGTCGAAACGATCCTAGCGCTCCGGCGGCGCAGGCCCGCTGGGATACTTAGGTCATGGCTTACGGAACCGCAGACGGCACCGGTGCGCTGAGGCGCGAGCGGCTGCGCAACGCGCGGCTGTACTTCGTCTGCGAAGCGAGGCCCGGTGGCGAGGACCCCGAGCCGCTGCTGCGCGCCGCGCTCGACGGCGGCGTCGACATGATCCAGCTGCGGGAGAAGTCCGGCGACACCCGGATGATCGACCGCGCCGCGCCGACCTTCCGTCGGCTGGCCGACACCTACGGTGTTCCGTTCATGATCAACGACGACCCCGAGCTGGCGGTCATCCACCGGGCCGACGGCGTCCACATCGGCCAGGACGACATGACCGTCGAAGAGGCCCGGCGGATCGTCGGCGCCGACGCGCTGATCGGCCTCTCGACCCACTCCGAAGAGCAGATCCAGGCCGCTGAAGGAGTCGACCACATCTCGGTCGGGCCGGTCTGGGAGACCCCGACCAAAGCAGGGCCGACCGGCGGTCGGCGCTTGACCTGGTCAGCTTCGCCGCCAGGACCACGACCATCCCTTTCTTTGCGATCGGCGGCATCGACACCGGCAACGTGGTCGAAGTACTTGAAGCCGGAGCCCGCCGGATCTGCGTGGTGCGCGAGATCCGCGACGCACAGGACCCGGCGAAGGTGGCGACCGATCTGCGGCGGGCATTCGCTGCGATAGGTGGCGAGGTAGCCCCCGGTGGCTGAGAGTCGGAACGGAAAGGCCGACGCGCAAGAAGGTCCCGAAGGGAGAGCCGGACGCAATGAAGGCCGGCTACGCCAAGGCCGAGCTCAAGAACGAAGCGGTCCGCCGAGAATCTCGAACCGCTGGCGCCCGGCGAGAGACCCACCGTGGTCACCGTCGGGGCGGTCTTCTCGGCCGTGGTGGCCGCGATCTTCTGGGTCTCAGCCGGGGTTGCGCTGATCACCGGGGCCGAAGTCAACGGCAGCAAGCCGAACATCGTGCAGCTGGTCGGTACCGCGGCCGATAATGAGCCTGATGTTCTACGGAATGTGGAACGCGAAGTACTGGGCGGTGCTCGGATTCCAGATGCTGCTGGTGCTGTTCATCATCGCGGCAGTCGCCGGTCTGGTCGTCGCCGGAACGCTGCTTCAGATGTTCAGCACACTGGCTCTGGCCATCGGCCTCAGCGTCATGTTCTGGTTCATGGTCAAGGCGATGGCCAGGATCCAGATGCCGCAGCGGCCGCTGACCGTCGGGCTGCCGCGTCCTCTCCGATAGTCTCGGCTGACAATGGCTGAAAACTCCTTCGATGTGATCGTAATCGGTGGCGGACCCGGCGGCTACGTAGCCGCGATCAGGGCCGCCCAACTCGGCAAATCGACCGCGGTGGTTGAAAAGGACAAGGCCGGCGGCCGCTGTCTGAACTACGCCTGCATCCCGGCCAAGACGATGCTCCACACGGCTGAAGTCCTTGACCACGCAAGAAACAGCGCTCACATCGGGGTCAAGGCAGAAGGTGCCGAACTCGACTGGGACGCGCTCGGCATGCGCCGGACCGAGGTCTCCGCCGGACTCGAGGGCGGTATCGAAGGCCTGTTCAAGAAGAACAAGATCGAGCTGATCCGCGGCGAAGGCGCGCTGACCGAAGACGGCAACGTGCAGGTTGGCGATACGACCTACGAAGCCGGCACGGTGATCCTCGCCACCGGTTCGGTTGCCCAGGCGATTCCCGGAGTCGAGTTCTCCGACCGGGTGCTGGACACCTGGGGCGCATGGTCTCTGCCCGAACAGCCCAAGAGCATCGCGGTGGTCGGCGCCGGAGCCTCCGGCAGCGAAATCGCCTCGGCCTACATCCGCTTCGGCACCGAGGTCAACCTGATCGAGATGCTTGACCAGATCCTTCCGGCCGAGGACAAGGACGTCGCTCGGGTGGTCGAGCGCACCTTCAAGAAGCAGGGCATCGAGATCTCGACCGGCACCCCGGTGGAGAACGTCGAAGCCGGAGCCGACTCGGTCAAGTTCACCTACGGCGACAACTCAGCCGAGGTCGACTACCTGGTGATCGCCGGTGGCCGCCGTCCCGACACCGACCCGCTCGGCCTCGACGCGGCCGGGATCAAGGTCGATGAAGCCGGCAAGGTCGAAGTTGACGAAAACCAGGTCACTTCGAACGCCAGGGTCTACGCGATCGGCGACATCGTGCGAGGGCCGGCGCTGGCCCACAAAGCCATGGAGGAAGGCGTGGTCGCGGCCGAGCATGCAGCCGGCGAGGCAACCCATCCGCTGAACCTGGACCTGATCCCGGGAGCCACCTTCTGCCACCCGCAGGTCGCCTCGGTCGGAATGACCGAAGCCCAGGCCAAGGAGGCCGGCCACGAGATCAAGACCGGCAAGTTCAAGCTCGGCGGGGTCGGCGCCGGAACCGTCTACGACGACCGCGACGGCATGGTCAAGCTGGTCGTCGACACCAAGTACGGCGAGATCCTCGGCGCCCACATCGTCGGCAACCGCGCCTGCGACATGATCTCCGAACTGGTCACCACGATCGCCCTCGAAGGCGGCTACCAGGAGCTCGCCCGGATCATCCACCCCCACCCGACTATCTCCGAAGCCGTCCCCGAGGCAGCCCGGGCGGTCGACGGCTGGGCCACCCACGCCTGAACGGAGCTGATCAGCGCTTCGGCGCGTAGATGTCGGTGGCGATTCCCTGGGCTGCTTCGGCGGCGATCTTGACCGTCTCCGACAGGGTCGGATGCGGGTGCATGGTCAGGCGATGTCGGTTGCGGTCGAGCCCATCTCGATCGCGTGGACTACCTCGGCGATCAGCTCGCCGGCGTTGGGGCCGACCATTCCGGCGCCGAGGATTCGGCCGGTCTCCGGTTCGGTCAGGACTTTGGTCAAGCCCTCGGAGCGCTCGATCGCCAGTGCGCGACCCGAGGCTGCCCACGGGACCTTGCCGATTTCGTACTCGACCCCCTGCTGCTTCGCGTCGGCTTCGGTGAGGCCGGCCCAGGCGATCTCGGGATCGGTGTAGGCGACTGAGGGCACTGCGCGCGCGTCGTAAGTCACGTCTTCTCCGGCGATGTTCTCGGCCGCGACGATGCCCTGGAAGCTGCCACGGTGGGCGAGCATCGGGTTGCCGGTGATGTCACCGATCGCGTAGATGTTCTCGACGCTGGTGCGCTGGCGCTCGTCCACCGCGATCACGCCGCGCTCGTCTGCCTCCAGACCGGATGCCACGAGGTCGAGACGGTCACCGTTTGCCCGGCGGCCGACTGCGACCAGGACCTTCTCGTAGAGCTCGCTCTCCGGTGCGCCTTCTCCTTTGAAGCTGACCTTGATGCCGACCTCCTGCGCCTCCATGCCGGTCACCTCGGTGCCGAGCATGATCGCCTCGTAGCGTCCTTCGATCCGCTTCTGAAGTGGCTTGACCAGATCGCGGTCGCATTCGGGGATCAGCGTGTCAGTCAGCTCGACCACACTGACCTTCGTGCCGAGCGCGTCGTAGACGCAGGCCATCTCAAGGCCGATGATTCCGCCACCGACCACGAGCAGGCTCTCCGGTGGACCTTCGAGCTGCAGTGCTCCGGTCGAGTCGATGATGCGATCGTCGTCGGGCAGGTCCGGCAGCTGGATCGGCCGGGAGCCGGCGGCGATGATGCAGCTGTCGAACTCGATCTTCTGCCCGCCGACTTCGACTTCGTTCGGCGAGGCGAACCGGGCCTCGCCGGTGATGACATCGATCATTCGCCGCTTTGCCAGACCGGCCAGGCCGCCGGTCAGCTTGCCGACGACCTCGCCCTTCCACTCGTCGAGTCGTCCAATGTCTATTTCCGGTTTTCCGTAGGAGATGCCGAAGCCCTCGGCCTCTTCGACCTCGGCGATTACCCGGGCAGCGTGGAGCAGTGCCTTGCTCGGAATACAGCCGACGTTGAGGCAGACACCGCCGAGGGTTTCGTAGCGCTCGATCAGGGTGACGTCAAGGCCGAGGTCCGCGGCGCGAAATGCAGCGGTATATCCGGCCGGACCCGAGCCGATGACGACAACCCGGCGCCCGGTGGCATCGTGGACCTGCGCCGCCATCAGAGCAGGACCCTGATGAAGTCCTCGAGCACCTTGGCCAGGGACGCTGAGAAGCGCGCGGCCGCGGCACCGTCAACCACGCGATGGTCGTACGAGAGCGAAAGCGGCACCATCAGCCTGGGCACGAACTGCTCGGCTTCTTCGTCCCAGACCGGTTTGATCTTTGAGCGGGTGACGCCGAGGATCGCGACCTGCGGGGCGTTGACGATCGGGGTGAAGCCGGTGCCGCCGATTCCGCCAAGCGAGGAGATCGTGAAGGTGGCGCCCGCCATCTCGGTCGGTCCCAGTTTGCCTTCGCGCGCCTTGCCGGAAAGCTCGATCAGCTCATTGGCGACCTCGAGCAGGCCCTTCTGATCGACGTCGCGGATCACCGGCACCAGCAGTCCCTGCGGAGTGTCGGCGGCGAATCCGAGGTGGTAGTAGCGCTTGAGGATCAGACCGTCGCCGTCGAGCGAGGAGTTGAACTCCGGGTACTCCTTGAGCACCGGCACGACTGCCTTCAGCAGCAGGGCGACCATGGTCACCTTGACGTCCTGCTCCGAGTTGATGCGCTTGCGGAAAGCCTCGAGCTCGGTGATGTCAGCTTCGTCGTGGTGGGTGACGTGAGGGATGTGAACCCAGTTGCGGGCCAGGTTCGGGCCGGAGATCTGCTTGACCCTGGACAGCTCCACCCACTCGACCGGACCGTGCTTGGAATGGTCGACGGTGGGCCACGGGGCGAGGTCAAGCCCTTCGATTCCGCCGCTCGCCGCTGCACCCGAAGGGCGGCCTCCGACGCCGCTACTTTCAGTCGCACCGCCTTCGAGGTTTTGAATGTCCCCGACCGTGATCCGTCCCTTGCGGCCGGTGCCCTTGACCCGGCTCAGGTTGATGCCGCGCTGCCGGGCGATCCTGCGGACCGACGGGCTGGCGTAGACATCGGCGTGCTGCTCTCCGTCAGCAACCGGTCGCGCCGACTCGGCTTCGACGCCTCCACCGGTCTGCTCGTCTGCTTCGCTGGACTCAGCGTCGGGTCCGGCTGCGCCCTTCGACTTGCCGGAGTCCTCTGCGCCTTCAGCGGAGTCACTCCCTCCGTCCTCGCTGTCGCCACCCGAAATCACCGCGACCACAATGCCTTCGCTGACCGTGTCGCCTTCCTCGACCAGCAACGCCTCGACCACGCCGGCGTGTGGGGCCGGCACTTCCATCGTCGCCTTGTCGGACTCGAGGGTGATCAGGCCCTGCTCGGCTTCGACCTCGTCGCCGACCGCGACCAGGATCTCGATCACCGGCACGTCGGTGAAATCGCCTATGTCGGGAACCTTGACCTGGCTCACAGTCGCGCCGGATCCGGTCGGTCGGTGTCAATGCCGTATTTGTCGATGGCCTCTTTTACGACGGATCGATCGATGCTGCCCTCCTCGGCCAGCGAGTGCAGGGCAGCGACCGCGATGTGGCGGCCGTCGACCTCAAAGAAGTCACGTAGCTCGGCCCTGAAATCGCTGCGGCCGAAGCCGTCGGTGCCGAGCACCTCGAAGCGGCCGGGCACCCAGGCTCGGATTCCGTCGGGCAGGGCCTTCATGTAGTCAGTGGCGGCAACTGTCGGCGGACCGGGCTCGCTGCCCAGGCATTCGCTGACCCACGGCGTCTCTGCACTTTCGCCGGTCAGCCGGGCCTCACGGTCGGCACTGAGGGCCTCGCGTCGGAGTTCGGTGTAGCTGGTCACGCTCCAGACCTCGGCCTTGACGTCGTGATCGGCGGCCAGAAGGTCCGCGGCTTCGATGGCCTGACGCAGGATCGCGCCGGAGCCGAGCAGCCGGACGGCGGGCTCGCCACCATCGGCCTCGCGCACCCGGTGCATTCCCTTGAGGATTCCCACTTCGGCGCCGTCGGGCATCGCCGGATGACGGTAGTTCTCGTTCTCGATCGTCAGGTAGTAGAAGACGTCCTCCTGCTCGCTGACCATCCGTCGCAGGCCGTCCTGGACGATGACCGCTACCTCGTAGCCGTAGGCGGGATCGTAGGAGAGGCAGTTGGGCACGGTCTGGGAGAGCACATGGCTGTGGCCGTCTTCATGCTGGAGGCCCTCGCCGTTCAGCGTGGTGCGGCCGGCGGTGCCGCCGAGCAGGAAGCCGCGGGCGCGGGAGTCTCCGGCGGCCCAGACCAGGTCTCCGACCCGCTGGAAGCCGAACATCGAGTAGAAGGCGTAGAACGGGATCATCTGGGTGTTGTGGTTGGAGTAAGAGGTCGCGGCGGCGATCCAGGCCGACATCGCGCCGGCTTCGTTGATTCCCTCCTGAAGAATCTGGCCTTCCTGACTCTCCTTGTAGAACATCATCGAGCCGGCGTCCTCGGGCTCGTAGAGCTGACCGACATGGGAGTAGATGCCGATCTGGCGGAACATTCCTTCCATACCGAAGGTGCGCGACTCGTCCGGCACGATCGGCACCACGCGGTCGCCCAGCTGCTTGTCACGCAGCAGCGCCGCCAGCACCCGGACAAAGGCCATCGTGGTTGAGATCTCGCGATCGCCCGATCCCTTGAGCTGTCCGGAGAAAGCGTCGAGGCCGGGGATCTCCAGCGGGTCGTCGATCTTCTCGCGGCGCTGCGGCAGGTAGCCGCCGAGCTCTTCGCGGCGCTCTTTCAGGTACTTCATCTCCGGGGTGTCTTCATCGGGCCGGTAGAAAGAAATCTGCTCGACGCCTTCGTCGGAGATGTCGAGGTCGAAGCGGTCACGGAATGCACGCAGCGCCTCGACGTTCATCTTCTTCTGCTGGTGGGTGATGTTCTGGCCCTCGCCGGCCACTCCCATGCCGTAACCCTTGATCGTCTTGGCCAGGATCACGGTCGGCTGACCCTTGTGCTCGGAGGCGGCCTTGTAGGCGGCGTAGACCTTGCCTGCGTCGTGACCACCGCGGTTGAGGTTCCAGATTTCTTCGTCGCTCATGTGCTCGACCCGCTTCTCGAGTTCGGGATAGGCGCCGAAGAACTTCTCCCGGACGTAAGCACCGTCGCGCGACTTGTAGACCTGGTACTCGCCGTCGACTGCCTCGTTCATCCGCCGGACCAGAAGGCCGTCTTCGTCTTCGGCCAGCAGCGGGTCCCAACGTCGGCCCCAGACCACCTTGATCACGTTCCAGCCCGCTCCGCGAAAGACGGTTTCGAGCTGCTGGATGATCTTGCCGTTGCCGTAGACCGGCCCGTCGAGCCGCTGCAGGTTGCAGTTGACGACGAAGACAAGGTTGTCGAGCTTCTCCCGGCCGGCCAGGGCGATCTCCCCCAGGGTCTCCGGTTCGTCGGTCTCGCCGTCGCCGAGAAAGGCCCAGACCTTGCGGCCTTCGGTATTTCTCAGGCCGCGGTCGTTCAGGTAGCGCGCAAAGTAAGCCTGGTGAATCGCCATCAGCGGACCGAGGCCCATCGAGACGGTCGGGTACTGCCAGTAGTCCGGCATCAGCCACGGGTGCGGGTAGGAGCTGAGGCCGGGCGCCCGTGACACCTCCTGACGGAAGCCGAGCATCTGCTCCTCGGACAGCCGGCCCTCGAGGAAGGAGCGCGCGTAAATGCCCGGTGAGCTGTGACCCTGGATGTAGATCATGTCGCCATCGTGATCAGCACTCGGCGCATGCCAGAAGTGGTTGAAGCCGATCTCATAGAGCATCGCCGCAGACTGGTAAGAAGCGATGTGGCCGCCGAGTTCGGAGGACTCGGCGTTGGCCCGCAGCACCGCGGCGATCGCGTTCCAGCGGACCATCGAGCGGACCCGCTTCTCGAGCTCCGGGTCGCCCGGAAGCTCCGGCTCCTGGTCCGCCGGGATCGTGTTCACGTACGGGGTCGGTCCGCTGGTGTGGATCGCGGCACCAAGGCCACGTGCCCTGTCCACGGCCTTGCCGAGGAGGTGTTCGGCCCGCTCAGTGCCGTCATGCTCGACCACATCATCGACCGCATCCAGCCACTCGTCCGCCTCGATCGGGTCGAGTTCCGGGTTTTCAGGTGACATGAGGCCTCACTTCCGATTGCAGCGTGTCCGGCCGTTCGGGGTCAAAGCTGACCGGCATCGCCTCTTGACACTACCCAACCGGTGTCTTCCCCAAAACCGCTGCGGCCGAACTGCAGGGGTGTCCGGCAAACCGTCGGCGGGCGCTAGGCTGAACCGATGGAATCCGCCAACCCTCCGAAGGCCCCTGAATCGGCAAAAGGTACGACCGAGCGGGTCGAACTCGACCGGCCTGAACAGACCCTCGCCCGGCGCGTAGCCGAGTCGAAGGCGACCGTCCCCCACGTCTACCTGCGCTCCGATGTGGACATGTCCAAGGCGGTGCGGGTTCAAGCCGCGTACGGACAGACAGCAGCCGGGGGCGAGCCGGTTCCCTCCCTTGGCGACATGGTCATCAAGGCGGTTGCCCTGGCCCTGCGGCAGCACCCGCGTGCCAACGGCAGTTACCGCGACGGCGGGCTGGAGCTGTACTCGCGAATCAATGTCGGTTTCGCCGTTACTCAGAACGCCGCCCTTGCCTTCCCCACGATCCCCGACGCCGACCGGCTGAGCCTGGGCGAGCTCGCAGCCGAGAGCCGGCGGCTGAGCGAGCAGGTGCGAAGCGGACAGATCACCGCCTCCGACCTCTCCGGTGGCACCTTCACGATCTTCAACTTCGGTGGCCTCGGGGTTCGCGATTTTGACCCGGTGATTCACGGTGGTCAGGCGGGCATGCTCGCAGTCGGTGAGGTCACAGAACGGCCCGTTGTCCGGGAAGGTGAATTCACCGCAGCCTGGGTCATGGAGGTCAGCCTGGCCTGCGACCACCGCATCCTCTACGGCGCCGAAGCGGCCGCCTTTCTGGCTGTGATCAGGGGCAACCTCGAGGACCCCGAACGGCTCACATGAGGTACAGGCGGGCGAGGACGCGCAGGCGTGACTGCGTCGGCTCCGGCGGCCCGGGCATTGTGGCTTCGGCCGCCACCCACAACAGTGCAGCCGTGGCTGCCAGCGCGGCGACTACCCACAGCGCAGCGGTCGCCGCCTCGGCTGCGACGGCCTTCAGCGCAGCGGTGGCGGGTAGCGTCGCAACCGCATTCAGCAGCGGGGTGACGTTGAGTGCCGGAACGTTCTTCTCGTCTCTGGTCAACGTGTCGGTGCTTTGTGTGGGTTGTTTCCGCTGCCGCCGCTGCGCGGCCTGCGTGGGCTGCACCGACTGCGTCGACTGCATCGGATGTGTTGGCTGCGTCGGACTGCGGGGCGCGAGGGGCGTGATCGGTAATCGCTGAGCTTTCGATAGCCATGCTCGGGACCCGCCCCTATGGCGAGATGCTCGCCGCGCAGGAGGACCTGGTCGCTCGCCGCCAGGCCGGCGAAGTCGGCGACCTTCTGCTGGTGCTGGAGCACCCGCCGACCTACACCCGCGGTCGCAGGACCGAGCCGGAGGACCTCCACCACGAGGCAGACTGGTACCGCGAGCGCGGAATCGATGTCTTCGACTCACCGCGCGGTGGCCGGGTCACCTACCACGGGCCGGGGCAGATGGTCGCCTACCCGATCATCGACCTGTGCGGGATTGGTCAGCAGCCTGGCGGTACCCGGCGGGCCGACGTGGCCGGATTCGTCGCCTACCTGGAGGCGGCAATGATTGCGACCGCCGCCCGCTGGCAGGTGTCGGCCGGCGCGATCGAGGGCCTCACGGGAATCTGGACCGGCGAGGGTGACGGCGTGCCGGCAGGGGCGACTGCCGAGAACATGGCCGGCGAGGTCGCCCGGGGAGATGTGAGCAAAGTCGGCTCGATCGGACTGAGGATCACCCGCGGCGTAACCAGCCACGGTGTTTCGCTCAACCTGGACTGCGACCTCGCGCCGTTCTCCGGGATCACTTCCTGTGGGATCGAGCACTGCCGGGTCACTTCGATCTTTGAGGAGACGGGCTCCGCCCCGACGGTCGCCGTCGCCGGTCAGGCGCTCGGCGAGGAACTCTCCGGGCTGATCGGCCGGGACGCAGCGGTGGTCGATCCGGGGGTGCTCGGTCTGAGTCCGGCCGCCACCTCGAGGCCGTAACCTGAGGGGGTACAGATGAGTCCTCCGCCTGAAGCGACAGCCCCCGAAGCACCCGCCGAGAGGATCCACGTCACCCGCTCGCGGGCCAACCCGGGCGGGGCATCGACTGAAGTTGAAGGCGCGATCCCGTTCCGCTCGCGCAAGCCGAGCTGGCTCAAAGTGCCTCCTCCGGGTGGCCCGACCTATCGCAAGCTGAAGTCGACGATCGGCGATGAGGGACTGAGCACGGTCTGCGAGGAGGCCGCCTGCCCCAACATCGGCGAGTGCTGGGAGCGCGGCACCGCCACCTTCATGATCCTCGGCGACGTCTGTACCCGCCGCTGCGGCTTCTGCAACGTGCAGACCGGCAAGCCGACCTTCCACGACCCGCTGGAGCCGCTCAAGGTCGCGAACCAGGTGAAGAAACTCGGGCTGCAGGCATGCAGTGATCACTTCGGTCGATCGCGACGACCTGCCCGACTACGGTGCCAGCGCTTTCGTCGGCGTGATCCGCTCGATCCGCCGGCAGGCCCCGGACTGCAAGGTCGAGATCCTGACCCCCGACTTCCGTGGCCAGGAGATGCCGCTGGCCCGCGTCGTGGCCGAGCGCCCGGATGTCTTCAACCACAACGTCGAGACGGTTCCGCGGCTCTACCCGAAGGCGCGCACGCGGTTCGGTCTTCCTGCGCTCGGCCCGGGTGCTGAGGATGGCCCGGGAGATGGGCGAAGGGGAAGTGATCACCAAGTCCGGCCTGATGGTCGGTCTCGGCGAGGAGTTCGACGAGATGGTCGAGACCTTCGCCGTCCTGCGTGAGCACGGGGTGCAGATCCTGACCGTCGGCCAGTACCTGCGGCCCACCGAGAACCATTTGCCGGTCGTGCGCTACTGGCATCCGGAGGAGTTCGAAGCGCTGGAGAAGGCGGCCCGGGAGATCGGCTTCGAATCGGTTGCCGCCGGTCCGCTTGTCAGAAGCTCGTACCACGCGGACGAAAGCGCCCGCGAAGCTGCTGAAGCCGCTTGATCCCGCTGCGCGACATGCTCGAGGCCAAGGGGCCGGTCGGAGCGACGGTGCTCGTGATGGTGGTCAACCTCGGTCTTTACATCGCCGGGCTTATCCCCCACCTCAACTTCTGGCAGATGATCGTGGCCCTGGTCGGGCTGTGGCTGTTCGGTGCTTACATCGAGCGGCGGCTCGGTTCGGCTGCCTTCATCGCGATCTACCTCGCCTTCGCCGGAGTGACCGGCTTTCTGATCGGGGCTGTGGACGAGGAATCAGGGGCCTTTGCGGCCAGCCTGTTCATGCCGGTTCTGCTGCTCGGCGGCCTGCACCTGGCGCTCGCTCCGAAGTCGCGCATCCTCGTCCTGGTTCCGGTGCCTTTCGCGATGACCCTGTTCGAGGTCCCGACGGTCGCCATGCTGTTGATCTGGCTCGCGCTGGAAGTCCTGCTTACCGCAGTCTGAGCCGGGTTCTTCGTGCCACAGGTTGGCCGGCGGCGGATATCCTGGACCAGGCGAAACGCGGGACCTGAGACATCAGGGAAAGGACAGTTGATGCTCGACCGCCGCACCACGAAGGGAAAGACCGTCAGGGGAGTCCTGACCGTGGCGTCGATGCTGGTTGCCCTTCTGCTCGGACTGGTCGCCCTGAACTACATCGGGTTTTTCATCTCACCCGATCGCGGCAGCCCACCGGGGCATATCGGCAGCTTGATCTTCGCGGCTTTCTTTCTTCTGCTCGCCGGGCCTTTCGTGGCGATCGCGATCGTGCTTGGCATGCCGCTGATCAGCGACGACCCGCGCTACCGAAACGCCGACCGCTAGACCTCCGGCGTCAGGCTGAGATCAGGCCTGCCGCGGTGAGGACCAGGACGCCGGTTCCGAGGACCAGCCGGTAGCCGACGAAGAGCGCGAAGGAGTTGCGCGACAGGTAGCGCAGGAACCAGGCGATCACCGCGTAGCCGACCACAAATGCGACCAGGGTCGAGATCACCACGTAGATCATCGGCTCGCTCACCGTCTCTTTGCCGGCGAGCATCTTGTAGAGCTGAAACAGCCCGCTGAGCACCACGGCCGGGATCGCCAGGAGGAAGGAGAAGCGCGCAGCGTCAGCGCGCTCGAGACCGAGGAAGAGGCCGGCGCTGATCGTCGAACCCGAACGGGAAACTCCGGGAATCAGCGCCAGGCTCTGGGCGAAGCCGATCAGGATGCCGTCCCGGATCGAGAGGTCACCGACGGTGCGGCTGCGCTTACCGACGTTGTCGGCCACGCCTAGCACGATGCCGAAGACGATCAGCATCGAGCCGACCAGCCACAGGTTGCGGGCCGCGGTTTCGATCTGGTCCTGGAACAGCAGGCCGAGGATCGCGATCGGAATGGTCGCGGCGATCAGGTACCAGCCCATGCGCGCGTTCAGGTCCCCGCGCAGTTCCGGCTTGTAGAGCGACCCGGTCCAGATGGTGCCGATCTGCCAGAGGTCCTTTCGGAAGTAGATCAGTACCGCGGCTTCGGTTCCGAGCTGGATTACCGCCGTGAAAGCCGCGCCCGGATCCTCCCAGCCGAACAGGGCCGGAAAGATCAGGATGTGGGCGCTCGAGGAGATCGGCAGGAACTCGGTCAGCCCCTGGAGGAAGCCGAGAAAGATGCTCTGAAAGAGGTCCACGGAGACGCCAGCCTACTCTTGCCGTCTCGCGGGACAGTCCCTCAGCGAACTTGCGCCGATCAACTGGCGGGCCTTTCGCGTCGGCATGGGCGAGAAGGCCCGCCAGGTCCGGATACCCGAAACGGCGAGCGCCACCGCAGGTCCAGCTCGAAACAAGGTGGCGACGTTTAGCGGGCTATATGCCCACTAAACGTGCGCACCTTCGGGCATGGCGGGTTCCCGGGTCCGGGGTGTCCCTGCGCATGCCGAGTTCGGGTGTGGGTGACGAGGTTGACTGCTACTGCGGGGCCATCCTCAGGGCTCCGTCGAGGCGGATCACCTCACCGTTGAGCATGCGGTTCTCGACGATCTGACGGGCGAGCACACCGAACTCGGCCGGCTGACCGAGACGCTGCGGGAAGGGCACCGTCTCGCCGAGCGCCTTGCGCGCCGGTTCGGGCAGCAGGGCCAGAAGCGGCGTGTCGAACAGGCCGGGCGCGATCGTCATCACGCGAACTCCGTGGCGGGCGAGGTCGCGGGCCGCAGGCAGGGTGAGGCCGACCACTCCGCCCTTTGAAGCGGCATAGGCGGTCTGGCCGATCTGGCCGTCGTAAGCGGCGATCGAAGCGGTGTTGATGCAGACGCCGCGCTGCTCGTCCTCTTCGGGCTCGTTGGCGATCATCGCCTCGGCCGCCAGGCGCAGCACGTTGATCGTGCCCATCAGGTTGATGTTGATCGCCCACTGATAGCCCTCCAGCGGGGCGGCGCCGTGCTTGGGGCTGGCGATCCGGCCGGCAGCGCCGACCCCGGCGCAGTTGACGCAGATGCGCAGGCCGCCGTCCTTGTCGACGGCCGGGGCCAGCGCGTCGCGGACTGATTCCTCGTTGGTCACGTCGGCTTTGACGAAGCTGACGCCGATCTCGGCGGCGAGTGCGGCGCCCTTTTCTTCGTTGAGGTCGGCGATTACGACCGAGTGTCCTGCGGCGACCAGTTCGCGGGCGGTTGCCTCGCCGAGACCGGATGCTCCTCCAAAGACGATTGCTGACTGAGACTTCATTTCCTGATGACCCTTCTTCAAATAGAGTTCGGCCGATGGACCGAGAGATTTTTGAACCTGAGCACGACGACTTCCGCGCAAGCGTACGACGCTTCATCGCCGACGAGATGTCACCCGACTTCGAAAAGTGGGAAGCCGAGGGAATGATGCCACGCGAGGTGTTCGCGAAGGCGGGCGCCAAGAACATGCTGGCGATGGCAGCGCCGGAGGAGTACGGCGGGCTCGGGCTCGACGACTTCCGCTTCAACCAGGTGATCGCAGAAGAGGGCTCCTACGCCGGAGTCACCGGTTCGGCCCTCGGCATCACCCTCCACAACGACGTCTGTCTGCCCTACTTCCTCGAGTACTGCAACGAAGAGCAGCGTGAGCGCTGGCTGCCCGGCATCGTCGACGGCAGCCTGATCACGGCGGTTGCGATGACCGAGCCCGGCATCGGGTCCGACCTGGCTTCGATGTCGACCAAGGCGATCAAGGACGGCGACCATTACGTGGTCGACGGCTCCAAGACCTTCATCACCAACGGCATCAACGCCGACCTGATCATCACCGCGGTCAAGACCGACCCGAAGGAGAAGCACCGCGGCATGTCGCTGATGATCATCGAGCGCGGCATGGAAGGCTTCGAGCGGGGCCGCAATCTGGAGAAGGTCGGAATGCACTCCCAGGACACCGCCGAGCTCTTCTTCAACGAGACCCCGGTGCCCGAGGCCAACCTGCTCGGCAACGAGGGCGACGGCTTCAAGTACCTGGTCTTCAACCTCGCCCAGGAGCGGCTCTCGATCGCGGTGGCTGCGGTCGCTTCCGCCCAGGCGGCTCTCGACTGGACACTTGAATACGTCAAGGAGCGCACTGCGTTCGGCAAGCCGATCGGCTCCTTCCAGAACTCCCGTTTCAAGCTGGCCGAGATGAAGACCGAGATCGACATCGCCACGGTCTACCTCGACCGCTGCGTGATGGCTTTGAACGAGCGCAAGCTTTCCGGCGAAGACGGAGCCGCGGTGAAGTACTGGACCACCGACCTCGCCAACAAGGTGATCGACGAATGCGTCCAGCTCCACGGCGGCTACGGCTACATGCTCGAGTACCCGATCGCGCGCGCCTGGGCCGACAACCGTGTCACCCGGATATACGGCGGCACCAACGAGATCATGAAAGAGATCGTCGGCCGGTCGCTCGGCGTCTGACCCGGGGGCATCCGGTCAATCCGGAGGGCCGGTCAATCCGGAGGGCGTCCGGCTCACTCGGCCTTGAAAATGCCGACTGCTCCCTTGTCGAAATCCCGGAGCGAATGCGATACGAACGGGTAGTTGCCCGGCTCGGGAAGGATGCACTCGAACAGACCCGCCCCGCCAGGACCGAGTACCTGGGTCGAGACGTTGAACTGCGGGAAGTCGGGATTGCCGTCCGGCTGGTACTGGTCAAAGATCGTGCCCACGACATGGAAGGCCGTGAACAGCGACGGGCCGGCATCAACCACGTAGATCCGGAGTGGATCGCCCGCGTTCACGGTGATCGGATCCTGGGCGTACTTGAAAGCCGTGCCGTTGAAGGCTACGTACTTCGGAGACTCGGTCTGTGCCGCCTCATACGACGAGTGCAGCCAGCCGTTCTTGACGTCTCCGTAGAACTCACTCTGCACCAGCATCACCTCTTCGGCCGGGACCCTGCCTTCGATCGGATCCACGATGATCATCCCGTACATGCCCATGCTGGTGTGTTCGAGCATCGGACCGGTGCCACAGTGGTACATGAAAACGCCCGGGGTGGTGACCTCGAACGAAAACGTATGTGACTCGCCGGGAAGAACTGATCGGAAAGCAAGGTTCGGGGCGATCTTGGCCGCATGGAAATCGACCGAATGAACCGTCGGCTGATTGCGAGCGTTCTTCGCCTGGCACTTCTTGCGCTTCTTGTTCTTCTTCCTGATCTGCTTCTTGCTCAGCTTCTTCTTCTGCTTCTTGCTCAGCTTCTTCGGACACTTCTCCTGAGTGCCGGTGTCGCTGTTTGTCAAAGTGACTTCGACAGTGTCACCCTCGGTGGCCCTGACCACCGGGCCCGGCACGGTCCCGTTGAAGGTCCAGGCTCTCATCTGGACTCCAGGAGAAACCTCGACATTCGCCCTGCGCGCATCCAGATGGACCTCCACCGTGGCGGCCGATGCGGGACCGGCGAGGCCGATCAGCGCAACCGCCGCAGTCAGAAGGCCCAGTACGTATTTCTTACATCTCCCCTGTGTAAACATGTCCGAAGCATAGCGATAAGCAGATAGGCCGTTGGAAAAGACCCATTCGGAGAGCTCTCCCGTGACGCCGTGCGGATCAAGCTCGGCGATGTCGCGATTCCGGTTGTCGCCCTCGACGACCTGATCCGGATGAAGCTGGCTCGCGGTCGGCGTCTCGATCTGGAGGATGTCGCGGCTCTGACCGACGACGGGAGCGACGGTTCCGGGTGAGAGGCGCCCTGCTGGCGTAGTGGCGTAGATCGACGCCCAATAAGCGTGCTGATCTACTCCACTACAAGTCCGCGGCTGCCACGGCGCGTAGTGGCGCGCTTCGACACGCTCTCAGCGTGCTGATCCGCCCCACTCGACCGGGGTGGCCGTGAAGTCGACGAGACTTCCGGCTGGAACGGGCGCTACTGGGCCTTCATCGTCGGGCGGTGCTGGCCCTTTTGTGCTCTGGCGCCCTTGCGGTATTCACGGTTGAGCATGCCGATCACGTCGAGGGAGATCTCCTGAGGGCAGACCCGGGCGCACTCGCCGAAGTTGGTGCAGCCGCCGAAGCCTTCTTCGTCCATCTGGCTGACCATGTTGAAGGCGCGGTCCTCGCGCTCCGGCTGACCCTGGGGCAGCAGGTTGAGGTGAGTCACCTTGGCGCCGGTGAACAGCATCGCCGAGCCGTTGGGGCAGGCGGCGACGCAGGCGCCGCAGCCGATGCAGATCGCGGCGTCCATGGCCTGCTCCTGGACCTCCGGGGCGATCGGCATCGCGTTCGGGTTCGGCTGGGGTCCGGTCGTGGTCGAGATGTAACCGCCGGCCTGGATCACCCGGTCGAGCGCCGAGCGGTCGGTGACCAGGTCGCGGATCACTGGCAGCGCGCTGGCACGGTACGGCTCGACCTTGATCGTCGCGCCGTCTGTGAAATCACGCATGTAGGTCTGGCATGAGGTCACCTGATGCGGGCCCTGGGGCGTGCCGTCGATCACCAGCGAGCAGGAACCGCAGATGCCTTCGCGGCAGTCGCTGTCGAAGGCGACGGTGCGCTGCTTCTCGCGGCCGAGCCTGGCGTTGAGCTGGTCGAGCATCTCGAGGAAAGACGCGTCCGGATCGATGTCCTCGACCTTGAAGGTTTCGAAGGTGCCTTCCTCGCCCTCGGCGAACTGTCTCCAGATCTTGAGAGTGAATTTCACTTGTAGCTCCTCGTCGCCAGCTTGACGTTTTCGAAAGTCAACCGCTCGTCGTGAGGCACCGGCTCGACGTTCTCGCCGGTGTACTGCCAGGCCGTGACTTTGGCGAAGTTCTCGTCATCACGCAGCGCTTCACCATCTTCGGTCTCGTGCTCCTCGCGGAAGTGACCGCCGCAGGACTCCTCGCGTCGCAGCGCGTCATGGCACATCAGCTCGCCGAGTTCGAGGAAGTCGGAGACCCGGTTGGCGTACTCGAGGCTCTGGTTGAGCTCGTGAACCCCCGGGTCGACCCGCAGGTCTGACCAGAAGGCGTCCTTGATCTCGCGCATCTTCGCCAGGGCCTCGGTCAGGCCCTCGGCAGTCCGGGCCATGCCGCACTTGTCGAGCATCACGTTGCCCATCTGCTGATGGAAATCCTGGGCGACGGTGCTGCCGCCGACGTCGATCAGACGATTGATGTGGGCTTCGACCCGGTCCTCGGCTTCGTCGAAGGCGGAGTCGTCGGTTCCGACCGCGTCGCCCGACTTGGTCATGTAGTTGGTCACCGTATGCGGGGCGACGAAGTAACCGTCGGCCAGGGTCTGCATCAGAGCGCTGGCCCCGAGCCGGTTGGCACCGTGGTCGGAGAAGTTGGCCTCACCGATCGCAAACAGACCGGGGATCGTGGTCTGCAGTTCGTAATCGACCCACAGTCCTCCCATCGCGTAATGGGGGGCCGGGTAGATCATCATCGGCGTCTCGTACGGATCGTCGCCGGTGATGCGGTTGTACATCTCGAACAGGTTTCCGTACTTGCGCTCGATCGTGTCGCGGCCGTGCTCGGCGATCGCGTCACGGAAGTCGAGGTAGACACCGCGGCCGGTACCGCCCACTCCGAGACCTTCGTCGCAGACCACCTTGGCCGCACGCGAGGCGATGTCGCGGGGGGCCAGGTTACCGAAGGCCGGGTAGCGTTCCTCCAGGAAGTAGAGCCGCTCGCCTTCCGGGATGTCGCCGGGGGCGCGGTCTTCATTCGGCTTGCGCGGAACCCACACCCGGCCGTCGTTTCGGAGTGACTCGCTCATCAGGGTCAGCTTCGACTGGTAGTCACCGGACTGCGGAATGCAGGTCGGGTGGATCTGGGTGAAGCACGGGTTCGCCATCAGTGCGCCCTGCTTGTGGGCACGCCAGGTGGCGGTCACGTTCGAGCCCATCGCGTTGGTCGAAAGGTAGTAGACGTTGGTGTAGCCGCCCGAGGCGAGCACGACCGCGTCAGCCGAGTGGCGCTCGATCTCGCCGGTGACCAGGTTGCGCACGATGACGCCGCGGGCGACGCCGTCGACCAGGACCACGTCGAGCATCTCGTGGCGGTTGAAGACCTGGGCGTTGCCGCCGGCGACCTGGTGCTCAAGTGCGCTGTAAGCACCCAGCATCAACTGCTGACCGGTCTGGCCGCGCGAGTAGAAGGTGCGCTGGACCAGCACTCCGCCGAAGGAGCGCGTCGCCAGCGAGCCGCCGTACTCGCGGTTGAAAGGCACGCCCTGAGCGACCGCCTGGTCGATGATGTTCTCCGAAAGCTGGGCCAGCCGCCAGACGTTCGCCTCGCGGGAGCGGAAGTCGCCGCCCTTGATCGTGTCGGCGAACAGGCGCCGCACCGAGTCACCCTCGTTGGCGTAGTCCTTGGCCGCGTTGATGCCGCCCTGGGCGGCGATGCTGTGAGCCCGGCGGGGCGAGTCCTGGTAGCAGAAGCTCTTGGTCCTGAAGCCCTGGGCGGCGAGGCTGGCGGCAGCTGAAGCACCGGCCAGGCCGGTACCGATCACGATCACGCTCTTGCCGGCCCGGTTCCGCGGACCCACCAGTCCGTGTTGGTCGAGCCAGGTCTGCCACTTGGTCTCGATCGGACCTTCGGGGATCTTCGCGTCGAGTTCAATCATCAGGAGCCTCCTCCGGCAACGGAAATCGATGCCGAGAGCTCATTCGGTCGGCGGCTCGCCCAGCGCACCCGTGAAGAACAGGACCGGGACCAGGGCGAATCCGACCACGATCACCAGGGTGAGTGCGTTGGCGCCCATGCGGATGCCGAAGTTGCGCTCCGGGTTATCGAGACCGAGGGTCTGGCAGAGGCTCCAGATCGCGTGACGCAGGTGAATGCCGACGATGACCAGCGCGGCCAGGTAGATCGCGACGAAATACCACTCCTGAAACGCGTTGTAGACGTTCGCATAGAGCGCACCCTGCTCCAACGGTGTGACGTCGATGGTCAGGGTGGTGAACTGCAGGATGTGGAAGATGATGAAAGCGAGAAGCAGAGTGCCGCTGACCATCATCAGGCGCGACTCCCAGGAGCGGCCGATCCGCTTGGCCGGGAAGCCTTCAGGGCGGGCGGCGCGGTTGCGGGCGGCCAGCTGGACCACGCCGACGATGTGAACGACGATCGCGGTGAGCAACAGCGCGCGCACCGCCCAGACGATGCCTTCATACGGAATCAGCGGCTCACCGAAGGTTCGCAGCCACTCGGCGTACCAGTCGATTCGCGGCTCTTCTCCGCCGGGGCCGAAAAGCGAGTTCAGGTTGCCAACCATGTGGAGCACCAGATAGCCGACCAGAATCGTGCCGGTGACGGCGACAATCGTCTTCTTGCCGATGGTTGAACGCCACATCTCAGCCAAGTTGATCACCGGGCAGGGGAGTCGGGCTGTAGACGGACTGGGCTGGAGCGGACACGTACTGAATGTTATGGCCTCGGCACTCTCGGCGGCTGCCGCCTTTTGGCTTTGCCGTGCCTAATTCAGGGTGAATCAGTCGGGATAGGGCGGTGCTGCGACGGCGCGCGCCTGCGGCCTCAGTCGCGGGCGGTGACGCGGTCCAGCTGGACCTCGCCGCCTTCCTTGCTGTCCTCCATGACCACGTAACAGAGCGGAGGCCCGCCGAAGAACGTGGCGTTCTCACCCTCGCCGACGAAGATCGCCGGGCGCTGGGTGCCCCCCTCGCCGTGGACCCAGATCTTCTGACCCTTCTCAAACCCCTCGATAGCCATGCGAGCAATCTATCGCGGCATTGCGGTCGGTCGCTGGAGTCGCCGGTTCGTAAGATGGGCTGATCCCCGAATTCGAACACGACATCCCGGCAGGCGCTTTCGAGTACGCCTACGAGCCCGGTGACCGCAGCACAACCCTGCTGCTGCTCCATGGCACCGGCGGTGACCAAGGAGACCTGCTGCCGCTCGGAAGGCAGATCGCTCCGGGTTGCGGCCTGCTCAGCCCACGGGGCAACGTGCTCGAAGGCGGGGTCTCGAGGCGTTTTTTTCGGCGTCACAGCGAAGGCAACCTCGACATCCCCGACCTGATCGCCAGATCCGACGAGCTGGCCGGTTTCGTCGTCGAACGGGCGCGGATCCATGACTTCGATCCGGATCGGGTCGTCGCGGTCGGCTTTTCGAACGGTGCCAACATGGCGGTCGGCCTGCTGTTTCGCCGGCCTGGTCTGCTTCATGCTGCCGCCCTGCTGAGGCCGATGCTGCCCTACGAACCTGACGGCGAACTCAACCTCCCGGGCACCCCGGTTCTGATCGCAGCCGGTGGTCGGGACCCTCTTATCCCGGTGACACAGCCAATCGGGCTGGCCTCCGTCCTGACTGCCGCAGGGGCTGAAGTCACGAGCAGACTGAACGGGCCGGCAGGCCACGGGCTGGACCGCTCCGACCTCGACGCTCTGCTCGACTGGTTCGCCGCGATTTCCTGAGCTCGGCTCTCATCCGGACATCGCCGGAGTGCTTGCGTGCATCCCGAGCAGAGGGGGCCCGGTCGTATACTCGCCGCGGCGGATCGTTCCCGTTTTCGCCGAATGCCCACGAACCAGATCACGAGGAGCCGAATTTGTCTTCGAAACGACTCGCCGCAATCGCAGCCGCGCTCTGCGCAACCGTTCTGCTCGCAGCCTGTGGTGACAGCGAGGTTTCTTCTGAGGAGCTTGGCAAGCAGGTGCAGGCTTCGTTCGAGGAGCAGTCCGGCGTCGGTCTGAAGACGATCGAATGCAACAGCGTCAAGGCCGAGGTAGGCGAAGCTATCTCCTGTACCGCGACCAACGACATCGGCATAGATCTGAAGATCCTCGGCAAGGTCACCGAGTACGACTCCGACAACGACCAGATCAAGTTCGACTGGGGCATCGCTTCGGCCCAGGCACCGGGTGACAACTATGCGAGCAGTGCCCGTGCGGCGCTGCGCCAGCAGTCCGGTGTGGCTGTCACCAAGGTTTCCTGCCCGGAGAAGATCGAACTCGAGAAAGGCACCGTGGTCACCTGTACGGCAGTCGACAGCAAAGGCAACGAGCGGGAACTGGTGCTCACATTGACCGACGCGAGCGGCGGCTTCGACGTGAAGCTGAAGGGCTCGGGCGGCAGTTGAGCTGCCGCCGCCTGATCCTGGTCGGCTCGGTTCTGGCGGCAGGGCTGCTGCTGGCCGGCTGTGAGTTCTCCTGCAGCGTCGGCGGCAACACCGTCTCCTCGGAAGAGCTGAACAAGCAGGTCAAGGATTCCTACGAGAGCGAATCCGGCGTGAAGCTGAATTCGATCGACTGCCAGGAGGTGGACGCCGAGGTGGGCAAGCCGATCACCTGCGAGGCGACCAATGAGAGCAACATCGACCTCAACATAACCGGCACGGTCACCGAGTACGACTCGGACACCGACAAGATCAAGTTCGACTGGAAAGTCGTCTCGGCGATGGCCCCGGGTGAGGACTTCGCGAGCGCAGCGCAACAGGCCCTGTTCAGACAGACCCGGGTCGAGTTGAGCAACGTTCAGTGCCCCGACCGGGTCGTTCTGAAGAAGGGCAACGAGTTCGACTGCACCGCCGAGGATGTCAACGGAGACACCCGGACCGTCACGATCACCATGACCGACGGCGAAGGCGGCTTCGACGCAAACCTGCAGAAGCTGGACGGCTGAGCCCCGAATTCACCCTGGTGGTGGTCAGCCTCGACGCGGCAATCGACCCTCCCACGACTGCGGCCGGTTTCCTGAGCCGAGTGGTCGGATATAGAGTGCTGTCAACTTCAAGTTGAGACGATCAGGAGAGAAATGAGCGAAGAGCAGAACTTCAGTCCCGAAACGCTTGCGCTTCACGCCGGCCAGGAGCCGGACCCGACCACCAACGCGCGCGCGGTGCCGATCTACCAGACGGTTTCCTACAACTTCAACGACACCCAGCACGCGCAGGACCTGTTCGCGCTGGCCGAGCCGGGCAACATCTATTCCCGGATCATGAACCCGACCTGGAACGTGCTCGAGGAGCGCATGACCGCGCTCGAAGGCGGCGTCGCCTCCCTGGCAGTGGCTTCCGGACAGGCCGCGGTCACCTACTCGGTGATGAACATCTGCCGCACCGGCGACAACATCGTTGCCCTGTCCACGCTGTACGGGGGCACCTACAACCTTTTCGCCCACACGCTGCCGCAGTACGGCATTGAGGTCCGCTTCGCCGACCCGGACAAGCCGGAAGAGCTGGCCGCCAGGGTCGATGCGAATACGAAGATGGTCTTTGCCGAGACGATTGGCAACCCGCGACTGAACGTGGTCGACATCGAGGCCTGGGCTGACGCCGCCCATGCCGAGGGTCTGCCACTGGTCGTCGACAACACCGTCGCAACCCCGATCCTCAGCCGGATCTTCGACCTCGGCGCAGATATCGCCGTCCACTCGGCGACCAAGTTCATCGGCGGCCACGGTACCTCGCTCGGCGGAGTGATCGTCGACTCGGGCAAGTTCGACTGGGCCGCCCACGCCGACCGATACCCCGGTCTGACCAAGCCCGATCCCTCCTACCACGGAGTCATCTGGACCGACGCCATGGGGCCGGCGGCTTACGTCGGCCGGGTCCGGACGGTGCTGCTGCGCAATACCGGTGCGGCGCTCTCTCCGTTCAACGCATTCATGCTGCTGCAGGGCATTGAGACCCTGCCGCTGCGCATGGAGCGCCACTGCGAAAACGCGCTGGCCGTGGCCGAGCACCTGCAGGGGCTCGACGGCGTCAGCTGGGTCGAGTACCCGGGACTGCCGGAATCCAGCCACGCCGAGATCGCCTCGCGCGTTCTGCAGGGTGGCTCCGGGGCGCTGGTCGCTTTCGGAATCGATGGCGGGCGTGAAGCCGGCCGCAAGTTCATCGATTCGCTCGAGCTGTTCAGCCACCTGGCGAACATCGGTGACGCCAAGTCACTGGCAATCCACCCGGCGACCACCACCCACTCACAACTGGACGAGGGCGAACTCGCAAATGCCGGCGTGTCCGAGGACATGGTCCGGTTCTCGGTTGGCATCGAAAACATCGACGACATCCTGGCCGACATCGACCAGGCCCTGGCCAAGGCCAGGTAGCGGGGCAAGTTGCCTTCGGGCGTCGGCCTCGTAGAAACCCGGCGGACGGTCGTCTTTGACGGCGATCGTCCGCTGAAGCTCGACTCAGGGGCAGATATACCCCGGGTCGAAGTCGCCTACGAGACCTACGGCGAGCTGAACGCCGAACGCTCCAACGCAGTCTTCATCTGCCACGCGCTGTCCGGCGACGCTCATGCCGCCGGCCACCACGAGGGCGAGGATCCCGACCGTCCCGGCTGGTGGGACAACATCATCGGCCCCGGCCGGCCGCTCGACACCGACCGGCTGTTCGTGATCTGCGCCAATGTGCTCGGCGGCTGCAAGGGCACCACCGGTCCCGGGTCAACCGACCCCTCCACCGGCAAGCCTTACGGGCTGCGCTTCCCGCTGATCGGAGTGCGCGATCTGGTCACCGTCCACCGGGCCCTGCTCGCCGAGCTCGGGATCGAGCGGTTGCTGGCAGCGGTCGGGGGTTCGCTCGGCGGAATGCAGGTTATGCAGTGGGCGATCGACCACCCCGGGGAGGTCGACGGCGCCCTGGTAATTGCCGCCTCCGCCAGGCTCTCGGCCCAGAACATCGCCTTCTCCGCGGTCGCGAGGGAAGCGATCATGCGCGACCCTGACTTCAACGGCGGTGATTACTACGGAACCGGCAAGCGGCCCGACCGTGGCCTCGGTCTGGCCCGCATGATCGGCCACATCACCTACCTCTCCGAGGAGTCAATGCGGGAGAAGTTCGGCCGGCGGATCCAGGACGCTGAACTGCCGCGCTTCGGCTTCGACGTCGACTTCCAGGTGGAGAGCTACCTTCACTACCAGGGGCAGTCCTTCGTCGAGCGCTTCGACGCCAATACATACCTCTACCTCGGGCGAGTCATGGACTACTTCAACCCGTTCGACGATCCGGTTCACGTCCAGCATCAGATCGAGGCCGGCGACACTTCCTTCCTCGTGCTCTCCTTCGACTCCGACTGGCGCTTTTCCACTTCACACTCGCGTGAGGTCGCAAGCGAGCTTCGCCTCGCCGGGGCGCCGGTCACCTTCCGCGAAATCGCCTCCCCGCACGGCCACGACTCCTTCCTCTTTCCGATCCCCGACTACCACGAGACGGTCACCGGCTTCATGGACCGGCTGGCCGCCGAGCGCGGTATCGGAGTCGGCTGAAATGCGTCCGGACCTCGACATCGTCGCCGGCATGGTGCCCCGAGGCAGCCGGGTGCTCGATCTCGGCTGCGGTGACGGCGCCCTGCTGGAGAACCTGATCGACGAGCACGACTGCAGCGGACTCGGGGTCGAACGTGACCCGGACGGCTTCCACGCATGCATCGCCCGCGGCGTGCCGGTCACTCAGGGAGACCTCGAACACGAGGTGCGCGAGATCGACACCGGAGCCTTCGACGTTGCGATCCTCTCGCTGACCCTGCAGGCGGTGCGCCACCCGAACCGTGTTCTCGCCGAAATGAAACGGGTAGCGCCGCGTCAGATCGTCTCGCTGCCGAACTTCGGTCACTGGCGACTTCGGGCCGGGCTGACCCTCCGCGGGCGCATGCCGGTCACCCCGATCCTGCCCTACGAGTGGTACGACACGCCGAACATCCACCTCTGCACCCTGCGCGACTTCGAACAGCTTGCCGCCGACACTTCGATGGCCATCGGGCGGCGGGTCGTGCTCAACGGAAGCGGCGAGGCCGAAGGCGGACCGGCGAAACTGATGCCGAATCTGCTCGCCCAGGGCGCGGTCTACTCGCTCGACGGCTAGCTTTGCCGACATGTTTGTCGTAGATCTCGGGCTCGCAGTCTTCTCACTGGTGGTGCTCTCGGTGGCCGCATCGCAGTTCATCACCGGGGCGGCGCGGATCGCGACCTTGCTCGGAGCCAGCCCGCTGTTCATCGGCGCCGTGCTGCTAGGCGTCGGCACCAGTCTTCCCGACGGGCTGGTTTCCACCTTCGCCGCGGCCGACGGCGAAGGCGGCCTCGCGCTCGGCAATGTGATCGGCTCGAACACCTTCAACATCTCGGTCGTACTCGGTGCGGGGGCGGTCATCGTGCCGGTTGCAATCGCAGTACGAACCCTGAAGCGGGAGGCGCTGATCTCCGCGGCAGCGGTCGCGCTCTTCCTCGCCTTCTCCTTCATCGGTCTCGGCACTGGCACCGGCCTGATCCTGCTGGCGCTGGTACCGATCGCCTTCTGGCTGATCAGGGGGAACCCACCGGACCCCTCCGAGGTCACGGCTGAAGCGAAAGAGAGGCTCTCGACCAGCCGCGAAGCCCTTCGAGCCGTGCTCGGCCTGCTCTTCACAATCCTGGCATCGCGGGTGCTGGTCGACTCGGCCGGCAGCCTCGCGACCGAGGCCGGGGTGTCCCAGGCGATCATCGGCCTCACCCTGGTTGCGATCGGTACCTCGCTGCCGGAACTGGCGGTTTCAATTCAGGCTGCGCGCAGGAACGAGCTCGATCTGATGATCGGAAATGTGCTCGGCAGCAACCTGATCAACAGCCTGCTGATCGGCGGAGTGATGGCGCTGATCTCCCCGGCGACGATCGAGATCGGCACCCTCGCGGCAGCCGGATGGCTGATGCTCGGGCTGACCGTGATCGCGACCTGGTTGTTGGCAACCGGCCGCAGACTGGTCCGCTGGGAGGGCGGCGCCCTGATCGGCGCTTACGTGCTCGGCACCGCCGCGGTCTCGGCCATCTGAGCGAAGCAGGAGGCAGGCCAATGAATTGGCTGCATGAAGACCCTCAAGGCGACGATCGTTCTCCTGTTCCTGACAGTGGTAGCGGCGGCGATCTGGTGGAGGAAGAACCCCTCCGCCTGCCCGTACGGCCAGCGCTTCTGGGTCGAGGTGCCGCATCGGCCGATCACCCGGGAGAGGCTGCGGGAGGCGCTCGACCCGAAACCGGACGAGCGGATCCTCGAGGTCGGACCGGGAACATCAAAGCGACCCAGGGTGACGCACAGGTGCTGCCCTATGAAGACGCTTCATTCGACGCGGCCTTCCTCTTCACCACCCTTGGTGAGATACCCGACCAGCAGGCGGCCATCTCGGAGTTCTCCCGGGTACTCAAGCGCCGCGGTTCTCGCCCCTTGTCGGGTTCAGGAAGTAGTGCCGATGGAGCCTGCCGGAATCGAACCGGCGACATCCTGCTTGCAAAGCAGGTGCTCTGCCAACTGAGCTAAGGCCCCGCGCGGGCTTGAACCCGTTCGGGAATTGTAAGGGCTGAACCCGTAGGCTGCGAGCCGCTGATGTCCGCGCCCTCCCTGACCGATCCGATCACGCTGCCCTGCGGCCTGATTCTGCCCAACCGATTGGGCCGCGCTGCGATGACCGAAGGCCTCGCCGACTCGCGGAACGATCCCACCGACCGGCACTTCCGGCTGTACGAAGCCAACGTTGTCGGCGGGGCCGGTCTGATCCTCACCGGTAACGCGATGGTCGACCGTCGTCACCTTGAACGGGCTCGCAACGTCGTGCTCGATTCCGCTTCCGACGCGGACAAGCTGCGACGCTGGGCCGAGGCGGCGGGGCCGCATTCCCTGGTTCAGATCTCCCATCCCGGGCGGCAGACCAACCGCTTCGTTCAATCGAAGCCGGTCTCCCCTTCAGGTGGTCCGGCAGTCAACCTGGCCGGTCTCTTTGCCAAGCCGCGTGCGTTGAGTGCCGAAGAGATAGCTGAAGTGCGTACGCGGTTCGTGGATGCCGGCCGGATCGCGGTGGACGCCGGTTTCGCAGGAGTCCAGGTTCACGGAGCCCATGGCTACCTGCTCAGCAGCTTCCTGGATCCACAAACCAACCAGAGGACCGATGAGTACGGCGGCGATATCGAAGGCCGCTCTCGCCTATTGGTGGAGATCATTCGCGGCCTGCGCAAAACCCTGCCCGACTCTGCCGCAATCGCGATCAAGCTCGATTCCCGCGACGGTGGCGAGGAAGACCTCGTCTGGCTCGGCGGCCGTCTTGGCGAAGCAGGCGCCGACCTGCTGGAGGTATCCGGCGGCAACTACGAAACTCCCGCAATGCTCGGCCTGCAGGCCGACGGTTCGGCGATCGAGTCAGCCCATGAATCTCCCTTCTGGCAGGGAGCGGCGGCGCTCGCCTCGGGGACCGAAGTACCGGTGATGCTGACCGGCGGATTCCGGACGAGAAGGGGCGTCGATCAGGCGCTTTCCTCCGGGGTCGCGCAGATGGTCGGTGTCGGTCGGCCGCTTGCGGTGCGCCCAGAGCTTGCCGGTGAATTCCTTCGGGGAGAGACCGATCTGCTCGACCGACCGGCACCCCGGATCAGCGGTCCGGCGCTGGTCAAGCGACTCTCCGGTGCTGCGGCGAATTCCGGCTGGCACCGGCTCCAGATGAAGCGCACGGCGGAAGGTGAGCAGGCGAACCTCGGACTCAGCGCTCCGACCGCCGCAGTCAATTACATCGCCGTCGATGCGGCGCTTGCGCTGCGTTCACACCGTTCGAGAATGAAGCTGGCGGCCGGGGTACACCCCGGCAGCTGAGACTGCGGCGGGTCAGTCGCCGAAGTCGAAGTCCTTCGGTTCCTTCTGCTCGAACCAGAGCCGGTCGTGCTCGGGCGTCTCTTCGAGGAAGTCCGGGCGTGCCTTCCAGCGGATCGTCCTGGTCGAAGAACTCGGCGTCGGCGAGGTCGTGCTCCTCTGCTTCGACTTCTTCGCCGGTTGCCAGATCCGGGTCAGGGCTCGGATCCGACGCGGGATTCGGGGGCCGTTCGTACGGGTTCAGGCTCCGGCGCGGCTGCGGTCTCCGGCTCAAACTCGTGCTCTGCTTCGACCGGCTCGGAGTCCGACTCGTCGACGGGCCGTCGACGGTCCGTCGAGGGCGCGGTCAAGTTCGTCGGAGAGTGAACTCTCGCTGAGCACGTCGATCTCGTCCTCTTCGGCGATCGCCGCATCGACGTCGTAATGCTCGGTCGGCTGGCCGGCCAGCGCCTGACGCTCGCGTTCGAGTGCGTCGCCGGCGTCGTCGCCGGCTTCTTCTTCGATCGTCGGGGGCGACGCCCGGCGCCTCGGCGACCGGGTCGGCGCCGGTATCGAGTCTGGTCGGGCGCAGCCTCGGCGTGATGCTCGGGTCCCGGGCAACTCGTCCGACGTGTTCCTCCGGGTCCGGGCACAGCGTGCTCGGTCGCGAAGCTTCGGGGTCGCTCGGCTCGTCTTGCTCCTTCCTGGTCGGCTTCGAAGACCTTGTCGAGCTGGTCGCCCTCGCCGGCCGGGGCGGTCAGCGACGAACCGGGGCTGATCACGCGGGTCTCATCCTCCGAGTACTCCGAAGAAGGGGCGGCCTCGGCCTCGACCGCGTCCGGGCGGTCGGCAGGACCGAAGGCCTCGGCCTCGAGGTTTTCGACCTCGGATTCGGCCGCCCCGTGCTGGCGTTTCAGGTCCAGGTGTTCTCGGATTGCTTCGTCGAGGATTCCCATAATGCCTCAGTAGCTGATCGCTCGCGGTAAAGACTATGCGGTTTTCGTCGGATCGCATGGCATGACCTCCACCTCTTGCACGCCGAGAGTCCGTATCCTTTGCCGCCGCGGGGCTATAGCTCAGTTGGCAGAGCGCTTGGATCGCACCCAAGAGGTCGCCGGTTCGACTCCGGCTAGCTCCATCCCCGCTCAGCCCTTCAGCTTGGCGGTCCACTTTCCGCTGCCGGAGCAGAGTTCCCCGTCGAAGGGTACAAAGGGGTTGTAGACCGTGCGGTAGAGGCTGGCTTCGAATTTGCCCTTCGCCTTCTTCCTGCTCACAAATCGGCCGCTTACCTTCCAGGAAACGCCATCCTTGGTCTGCCCTTTTCCGGAGAACTTGCCGCTTCTTCTTGATCTTCAGATTGGCGGAGGCGCGCATCGCGACAAGTTCAGGACCGCGGAGATGACCGTCCGATGCTCGCTGACAGAGCGCCGATACCCCGGCGTCGAGCTTCTTGACCCGGTTCTTGCTGGTCTTCATGATGATCCGGGCGAAAGTGCCGACCTTGCCCTGATAGCGACCTGCCTTGTTTATCCCGCTCACCGAAGCAGGCTCTGGCTGCGCCGCGCCGGCGATTGATCCGGCTCCGATCACGAGTACAGCCCCCACTGTCGCCACGAATACCCCTCTGATGGACATGATTCCCCTCTGCAGCTGGTTGATGCCGTCCTGACCTGACTCTCCTGACGTAAGGGTAGTCCGGGGTGGCCCAAGTTGCAAGTGCAGATGTCGAAGCGCTGCTCCCAGAACGTTTCCAGGTGCTCAAGCACCTCTCGGGCGGCCGCCAGGGTTTCCGGGTCAGCCCGCACCATCTGCTCGCGTCCCCGCTGGGTCTTGCTCACCAGTCCGGCCTTCTCCAGGACAGCAACGTGCTTCTGCACCCCGGCGAAGGTCATGTCATAACGCCTGGCGAGGGCCGAGATCGCGTGATCGGCGATCAGTGTCCGCCGGACCATGTCCCGGCGGGCGGAGTGAGCGAGGGCGGCAAAAACGAGGTCCGGGACACCCTCCTTCTCGTATGAGGTTTTTGGGGAGTGCACAACCACCTGGTTTCACGCTACCCGAAAACGGTGTCCCGGCCGGCCGGTCTTTCGCGAAAAGGGCCAGTCAGGACACAGGCTCGACTTCCCTGACCTCGTAGGTGTGGCCGGCGGCGCGCAGTCGGTCGGTCAGGACTCCGCCCATTGCGGTCGCCGGGGTCAGGACGCCGGCTGCCTTCGGAGTTCTGTCCTGGTCCAGGGCGAGACAGAGGCCGGCCTGTCCGAGCATCACGGCGGTGGCCTTGTAGCCGGGATCGCCCTCTGCTTCGACCCGGCAGCGGAACCGGCGTCCGGAACTGGTGGTCGTGGTGATCCGGATCCTGAAGAAGCCCTTGTCACGGCTTTCTTCGCTCGGCCCTTCGCCGGGATCGGGGAGCAGTCGGTCCAGAATCATCCTGGTCGGCGGGAAGGCGAGGCCTCCGACCAGGCCACCCAGTCCGGCGACGGTCAGCCCTGCCTTGACCGCGCCCACCGGTCCGCTGCCGGTCTTCATCAACTCGCGGTAGCGAAGGTTCCTGCCGTAGGCCCAGCCCATCAGCGCGTTGCTGCGCCTGACCACGCGGGTGTTCACTCCCGCCATCACGAAAGGAGCGACGAAGTCGCCGGTGTCGGGATCCCGGCCGACCCCCATCGAGTCCCGCTCGGATTTCCCGTCCGGCTCGGCGTCGCGATCCGGGGAAAGCGCGTACGGGTCGGCGGCCAGGCGGCGCGCAGTGGAGTCGGCCTTGCTCTCGTCGATCTGGCCCTTCATCGAGTCGATCGTGCCACCGCTGAAGCCGCCCTTCATTGCGGTTACAACGAGTGTGGTCTCTCCAAGCTCACCGGCGTCGGCTTCCTGTGCCGCCTCGTGAAGGGCCAGCACTCCGAGGTCGGAAGGGATCGAATCGAAGCCGCAGGTATGGACGATACGGGCGCCGCTCTCCTTCGCGATTTCATCGGCGGCATCGATCGAGCGGCGCATGAACAGCGGCTCGCCGGTCAGGTCGGCGTAGTCGGTCCCAGCCTCGGCACAGGCGAGCACCAGCGGCAGTCCGTACTTGGCGTATGGCCCAACTGTGGTCACGACAACGCGGGTCGAACCGGCCATCGCCTTGAGTGACTTGTCGTCGTTGCTGTCGGCAAGGATGACCGGCCAGTCCGCCGCCGCCCCGGGCAGTTCGGCACGGACCTTCTCCAGCTTCTGCTGCGATCGGCCGGCAAGCGCGACCTTGAAGTCCTCCGGAACGTTCCTGGCCAGGTAGGCCGCGGTCAGCTCCCCGACGAAACTCGAAGCGCCAAAAAGGATCAGGTCGAATTCACGGTCGGCGTTGGGCACAGTCTCAATTTCTGGCATCCGCTGACCTTACTGCGATAACGGCCGTGATCAGCGGCGGAAATTCACTTTGACCTTCTTCGACTTGGCCTTGCCGTTCCGGGGTTTGAACCTGACTGCGACCCGTAGTGTGAGGCGGCCCTTGCTGCGAAGCTTGCGCCTGCCCGCTGCGCTCAGGTTCGCGGCGAGTTTGAAGCGACCGGCCTTGTTGGCTTTCGAGCTGCTCCTGCGAAGAAGCTTGCCGGCAGGTCCGGCTCCTGTGACAGTCAGCTTTCCGGCCCGGGGAACCGAAGCGGTAATCAGTGCCCGGGTGCCGTTTCTGGAGAGTCTGGCGCGAGACGACACCGAGAACCTTCTGGGGGCGCAGGGGGTGGCCGAGGCGGACGCGCCCGAACCGGATGCTCCACATGGCTGGAACCGGCCGCGGATCATCGGCACGACCGAGTACGGGATCGCTCCACCCAGCTGGGTGGACCCGGTTCTGAATGCGGGTGCGAAGAAGCTTGTGAAGGCGGGCGGGGAAGGGGCGAAGGCGATCGACCCGGCCTGGTTGAGCAAGGTGATCCCGAAGTAGTCGATGACCTCGATCTGTTCGCGGTCGATCACCTCGGTCGTATTCACCGCCGGCAGGTTCAGATTCACCCGGGTGGTTGAGTTGGCGGGCGGAGTGAAGACCGGGCTCTGCGAGGAAGCCGTACAGCAGATGATTCCTCCGGCACCGGACTTCGATCGCAATGCCTGAATCATGGTGAAGCGCATCGGGCCGGTGCGGGGTCCCGTTCTATACGGTTCCACTCGTTACCCGCCACTGTCCGCTGGGCGTCTGTGCTCGCCGCGCTGAACATGGAACAGCTCGGTGGGACCTGCTGAAGGTTGCTGATCACGAAGACTTCGCAGCCGGCGCCAAACTGTGGCGTCTGATTGATCACGGTGCCGACGTTCACTGCGCCGGCTGGTGCTGCCAGCGCGAGCAGGGCAGTCGTGGCAACTGCGGCCAGAAGGGAAAGCCTGCCGAGCATTGCCCGTGTTCGGGGAGTCTCCGTCAACTCCATGGACTTAACGTAACAGTCCGATCCGGGTCCGTTTGAGTTCTGGCTTCAGCCCAGCTGCTGCTCGAGGCGATCGAAAAACTCGGCCTGGGCTTTGATCACGAGGCCGCGGGCGGCTTCGGGCTCCATCCACTCGACCCGGTCGACCTCCGGGAACTCCAGCCTGCGGCCGGACCTGGGCGGCCACTCGATCTCGAGCGTGTTGCTGTGGGCCTCTGCGGGATCAAGGTCTCCTGCCATCGCCCAGGCGAGCACCCTCTTGCCGCTGCCCTGGACCACCTCACCCAGGGCGAGCGCTTCCGAGTCGGGCGGATCGAAGCCGGTCTCCTCGCGGAACTCCCGGCAGGCGGCGTCGAAGGGCTCTTCGCCGTTCTTGTACTCGCCCTTGGGTATCGACCAGCCGCGCTTGCCTCGGGCGACCTTGCGGCTCCAGAGCGGCCCGCCCATGTGGGCGATCAGCACTTCGAGCCGACCCTCCCGGATTCGGTAGAGGACCAGTCCGGCGCTCTTCTTCCTGCTGGCCACGCCGTTGAGGCTAGAGGCTTCGGCCGCGACTGTCGCGGCCGGGCCGGATCAGCCGGCCAGCTTGTCGAGAGCCTGGACCAGTTCGTTGGCCTTGACCACTCCGGGTGCCATCCCCAGGAGCTCGCCGTCACGCAGCACTGCGAGCGTCGGGATCGAGCTGACCTGGTAACGGGCGGCGAGTTCGGGCTGCTCATCCACATTCACCTTGGCGAAGTGGTAGTCCGGGCGCATCCCGGCGGCCTTCTCGAACTGGGGGGCCATCTGGATGCAGGGGCCACACCAGGAGGCCCAGAAGTCGATCACGGTCAGACCGTCCTGCCCGGCGTACTCGTCGTATGCGGCGGTGGTCAGGTTGGTCACTTCAGCTTGCTTGGTATCGCTCATTTGATCCTCCGATTCTTGAATGTGAATCTATACTACTACACAATTGTATGCTTGTAAAGGCCGAGGCCAGGGCACCGGCTTCCGTCAGGCGGGCAGTCCGCTGCGGGCCATCTGCTGGTTCGAGTACCTGACGTCCCCGGTCAGCTCCTCGCCGAACCAGTCCGGGGGAGTGAAATCGCTGCTGGCCGTCTCGGACACGAACTCGACCTCGACCGTGATCAGGCCGCTCCAGGTGCACCCCGTAAACGTCCATCTCGGCGGTGTGTCCACCGGCGATCGGGATCAGGTGACGGCGCTTCTCGACCCGCCAGCCCTCGGTCTGCGGCCAGATATGCTCGAACTGGGCCGCGGTGATCTCGACCTCGGTCTCCTCGCGCACCCCTCCATGGCCCTTCTTGATGGTGAGGAAATGCGCATCGCCCTTGCGCCGAACCCGGATCTCGATCTCGCCGTCGGAAACCAGGTAACCCTGATCAATCCGCTCGGACGGGCAGGCGAGCGCCTCGGGTGGAGGCTCAGTGACCAGAAACTTGCGCTCTATTTCAGTAGCCATCGCTCAACTGTACGCGGCGACCGCCTTCCAGTCGAAGCTGTCGAGCAGATCCGCCGGCATCAGTTCGCTGCCGGCGGGAGCGAGACCGAGCGAGGAAGCGAGTTCACCTGCAACCCCTGCGGTGCTCTGTCCAGACTCGAGGCGCTGTTCGAGAGTGACCGAGCCATGGCGTTTGGCGAGGCGGGCGCCGTCGTCGCCGAGCATCAGCGGCGCGTGGACCCAGGTCGAGGGGGCGCTGAGGCCGAGCTTCTCGTAGAGCCAGAGCTGGCGGCCGGTGGTTTCGAGCAGGTCGGCACCGCGGACCACTTCGCTCACCTGCTGGTCGGCGTCGTCGACCGTCACCGCGAGGTTGTAGGCGAAGTCGCCGTCATTGCGCAGCACCACGAAGTCGTCGATCCGGCCGGTGACCTTGCCGCAGAGAAGATCTTCGAACTCATAGACAGCCTCGTCGGCGCGGACCCGCAGGGCTGGAGGCCTGCCGGTCGCGCGATGCTCGGCGAGCTGGCCGGTGGTCAGCTCGCGGCAGGTCCCGGGGTAGGCACCTTCGGGCAGATCGCCGTGTGGGGCCGAGGCGGCCTCGCGGATCTCGGCCCGGGTGCAGAAGCACTCGTAGACGAGACTGTCGGAGCGAAGCCGCTCGATCGCCTCCGGAGTAGAGGTCGTACCGCTCGCTCTGCCGCACCGGCTCGCCGTCCCACTCGATCCCGATGCGGCGCAGTTCGTCGAGTTGTACCTCCACCCACTTCTCCCGCGAGCGGCCGGAGTCGAGGTCCTCGATCCGCATCAGGAACTCGCCTCCGGCAGACCGGGCAGACAACCAGGCGAGCATCGCCGTGCGCAGGTTGCCGAGGTGGAGCTCGCCGGTAGGCGAGGGCGCGTAGCGGCCCCGGACGGCGCTCATCCGACCGCCCTCCCCAAAGCAGGCGCGAGATCTCCATTGTCTTCGACCTCGATCGAAGCCAGGCCGAGCCAGCTGGCCATCAGTTCAAGTTCAGACGCGAGTTCGGCTGCAGTTTCCGGCGGTGCACCGGCCTCGGCGAAGGCTCCGTTCACACGCAGGACCGAGGCCGCGCGATCAGCCTTGAGGTCGACCCGGGCTACCAGTGCCTCGTTCAGCAGAAAAGGCAGCACGTAGTACCCGTGGACCCGCTTGTCCTTCGGCACATAGATCTCGATCCGGTAGCGGAAGTCGAACAGGCTCTCGGTCCTGGCCCGCTCGAAGACCAGCGGGTCGAAGGGCGAAAGCAAAGCGCGGTGCTCGATTCGGCGCGGCCGTCTGGCTTCCGGATGAAGGTAGGCGGGAGAGTTGAATCCCTCGCACTCGACCGGGATCAGCCGGCCGGCTTCGACCAGGGCCTGGATCGCCGGCTTCGCGTCCGCTGCCGGAATCCGGAAGTAGTCGCGGAGACAGGTCGCGGTACCGATGCCGTGAGCGCGGGCGGAGATCTCGATCAGGGCCTCGAAGGACTCGGCCTGCCCCGCCTCAGGAAGCTCACGGACCGGGGCGGGCAGTACCCGTTCCGGCAGGTCGTAGCGGCGCTCGAACTGGGTAGTTCGTGACGCGGCGGTGATCCGGCCGGACCAGAACAGATACTCGAGCGCGCTCTTGACCGGCGGCCAGTTCCAGCCCCAGTCGCTGCGGTCTGGCACGTGGCCCGGGTCGATCGCCGCGCCGACTTCGCCGGCTGTGATCGGTCCAGCCAGCTCGATTTCGCTCAGGACTGCCTCGAGCAGTTCAGTCTGTCCCGCCGCGGCCCGCACGCTCTGCCAGCCGTCGAGATGGGCGCGCTCCATTCTCCAGCCGAGCAGACGCCGGGTTTCCGGAGGGATGAAGGAGGCCTCATGGGCCCAGTACTCGACCAGCCGTCGCGGGTTCTTCGAAGAGGCTCGCTCAATCAGGGCGGGGTCGTAAGGGCCGGAGCGGGAGTAGAGCGGCATCAGGTGGGCGCGGGCGAGCACGTTGACCGAGTCGATCTGGATCAGGCCGGTGTGAGCGAGCATCCGGTCGAGGTGACGCATGGTCACCTTGCCCACAGGACGGCCGGCGCCGAAGCCCTGAGCGGCAAGCGCGATCCGCCGGGCGGCGGCTTTGCTGATCCTCTTCACTCGCGCATCATTTCGCACAACGTCCGGCGATCCGTGGAAGGATGCCCGTGTGAGTGGGAGCGAGGTAACTGCCGCACAGGCGAAGCGCAACGTGACGATCACCGCTGCGATCGCCGGACTGGCCGGACTTCTGTTCGGCTACGACACCGGGATCATCGCCGGCGCCCTGCTGACGATCACGCCGGAGTTCAGCCTCAACAGTCTTCAGTCCGGCATGGTTGTCGGCGCAGTCCCGATCGGTGCGGTGGCCGGTGCATGGTTCGCCAGCAGGGGTGCCGACCGCTACGGCCGGCGCCGGCTGATCCTGATCTCCGCGGCGATCTTCATCGTCGGCGCCGTCGTCTCGGCGCTCAGTCCGGGCTCGCTGCTCCTGATCCTCTCCCGAGTGGTGATCGGATTCGGAATCGGTGCGGCCTCCGCGGTCGCCCCGGTCTACATCAGTGAGGTCGCTCCGCCCGAGCTCCGCGGCAGCCTCGTCACCTTCTTCCAGCTCGCGGTCACGATCGGCATCCTGGTCGCCTACCTGGTCGGTTACGCATTTACTGACGTAAACGAAGGCTGGCGCTGGATGCTCGGCCTCGGGGCGGTGCCCGCGCTGGCCATGGCGATCGGGATCGTGCGTCTGCCGAGAAGCCCACGGTGGCTGATCATGCAGGACGACATGGAGGGCGCGAAGGGTGCGCTGGCGCGGGTCAGACCCGGCGGGGCCGAGGCGATCGACATGGAGATCGGCGAGATCCAGGCGAGCATGGGAACCGAGACCGGCACCTGGAAGGACCTGCGCAGGCCGGCGGTCAAGGCGGCGCTCCTGGTCGGCATCGGGCTGGCCATCCTCCAGCAGATCACCGGCATCAATACGGTGATCTACTACGCGCCGACGATCATCCAGTCGACTGGCATCAACTCGGCCTCCTCGGCAATCCTCGCTTCACTCGGCGTCGGCATCACAAACGTGATCATGACCGTGGTCGCACTCCGGTTGCTGGATCGTGTCGGTCGACGCACCCTTCTCTTCATCGGGGTCAGCGGCATGTCCGCCTCGCTGTACGCACTCGGCATCGCTTTCATCTCCGGGGTCCCGGAGACGGTCTCGACCGTGCTGGCGATCGGCTCGCTGATGGTCTTCGTCTCCTCCTTCGCGATCAGCCTCGGGCCGATCTTCTGGCTGCTGAACGCGGAGATCTACCCGCTTCAGGTGCGCAGCAAGGCCGCCTCGGCGGGCACCATGACCAACTGGTTTTTCAACTTCGTGGTCTCGGTCACTTTCCTCGGCCTGATCGATCTACTGACCGAGGTCGGAGCATTCTGGCTCTACGGCTCGATCGGATTGGTCACGCTCTGGTTCTGCTGGAAGTTCGTCCCCGAGACCAAGGGCAAGTCGCTCGAGCAGGTCACTGCGATCTTCGAGCGGCGCGCCAAGACCTGACCGGTTCAGGTTGAAGGGCGGCGCCGTCCTAGACTGCAGGCATGTCAGACCACACCCCCGCTTCCGACCCGCCGGTTTCAATCCGGGAGTTCCGGCCCGAAGACGCCGAAGCGGTGCATCGCTGGTTCAACAATCCCGAGGCGACCAGGACCCTGATGGAGGAGCGGGAGAGCTTCTCGCTCGAGCAGGCTCGCGGCTGGACCGAGGCCGCGGTGAGGAACGAAGGTGAAGACCGCAAGTACGCGATCATCGTGCCCGGGATCGAGCAGCCGGTCGGCTTCACCGCGCTGTACGGGCTGTTCCGCCAGACCGCGCCGGAACTCGGCTGCCTGATCGGCGACGAAGCGCGCGGCCGGGGAGTCGGCCGATGGGCCGAGCGCCTGACCGTGACCAAGGCCTTCGAGGAGTTCGGCGCCCACCGGATCTACGGCCGTATTCCCGCCTTCAATGCCGCGGCCAAGAAGGTGGTCACCGCGCAGGGCTGGACCTACGAGGGTGTGATGCCCGGCCACATCAAACGCGGCGGCGAGCTGATCGACTGCGAGATCTGGGGCGCGTCGCCCGAACAGTTCTTCGCCGCCGTCGCGAAGTGGTGAGCCGGCTGCTCGAAGACGGCGGAGCCGCGGCCTCGTCAGAGGCCGAGTTCTTCCGCTGCCCGGCCTTCCTCGAGGCCGAAGGCGCGACTCACTCGCTGGTGATCGAGGGTGAGAACAGCGAACTCATCGCACCGCTGATCGTGAGGCAGATCCCCGGCGGTGGCATCGACGCGACCTCCCCTTACGGCTATCCCGGTTTCGGTCTCGCCGGCGACCCGGCAGGGCTGCCGCTCGACCCTGCTTCGATTGATTTCGGCCCGACCGGGCTGGTCTCGGCTTTTATCCGGCACAGCCTGGCCGAGCCGCCGCTGCGCGAGGCCCGGCCGCGTAACCTCTGTCTGCTGGCCGATCCGGCTCTGAAACCGAAGAGCCGGCCGAGTGACCGCCGGCAGATCCGCGGCAACGTCGAGCGCGGGTACTCGATCGAGACGACCCCGGGGCCCGATACGAGCCCCGAACTACGGGCCGACTTCCTCACCGCCTACACCCAGACGATGGAGCGGACCGAGGCAGCCGAGCGCTACTTCTTCTCGGCCGAATACTTCGACCGGCTGCTGAGCTCGCCGCGCACCTGGCTGGTCGTCGCCCGCGAGCCGGAGGGAGCGATAGCCGCTGCCTCGATCGCCGCTGCCTCCGACGGCTTGCTCCACTACTACCTGTCTGGCACCGCCGACGAGTATCTGCGCGATTCACCGATGAAGAACCTGCTGGCCGGCATGATCGAGTTCAGCGGCTGAGATGGAGATGCCACTCAACCTGGGCGGAGGCATCACCCCCGGCGACCGGCTGGAGGAGTTCAAGCGCGGATTCGCCAACCGGGAAGAGCAGTGGTTCACCTCGGAGCTGATCTGCGACCGGGCCGCCTACGACCGAGCTCACCCGCGACGCCGGAGTCGACCCCGCCGGGGAGTTCTTTCCGGCCTACCGGGCCTACCGGGGACCGCTGCGGATTCGCCGAGCGGGTCGCGGCCGGCGGTCCAGGCCTGGCAGTGGGCTGCCAGCCAGGGGCGGGCGGCGCGCAGGGCTCCGAGGACCGCCCGGGTCGCCGGTGCCTTGTTCAGGGCGTAGAAGTGGATGCCGGGCGCTCCGGCGGCCAGCAGTTCGGCACTCTGCTGGGCGGCGTAGGCGACGCCGAGGTTGAACTCGGCCTCGGATCGCCTTCGGCGGCCAGCATCGCCGCTTCGAGCTCCGGCGGGATCGAGGAGTCGCAGAGCGCGCAGATGCGTCTTGGTGTGGGCGAAGCCGGTGACCGGGATGATGCCCGGGGATGATCGGCACCTCGATGCCCTTGGCCCTCGCGCGGCCTCGACGAAGTCGAAGTAGACCCGATTGTCGAAGAAGAGCTGGGTGATCAGGAACTCGGCGCCGGCGTCGACCTTGCTCTTGAGGTAGGTCAGGTCGGTGTCGAGGTCGGGCGCCTCGGGATGGACCTCGGGAAAGCAGGCCCCGCCGATCGAGAAGTCGTAGTTGTCGGAGATGAAGGTCGGCCAGCTCGGCGGCACTGCCAAGGCCTCCGTCGGCTTGGACGAAGGTCGCTCTCCCCCCTGGGCGGGTCGCCGCGCAGGGCGAAGATGTTCTCGACACCAAGCTCGTCCAGCCGATCGAGTGTCACGGCCAGACCTTCGCGCTCTCGCCGACACAGCTCAGGTGCGCCATGACCTCGAGGCCGATCTCTTCTTTCAGGGCGCGGGTTATGTCAACCGTGCCTTCGCGGGTCGAGCCACCGGCCCCGTAAGTCACCGAGACGTAAGCGAGGTCGAACTCGGCCAGCTCGCGTGCGGTCTCGAGCAGGCCGAGCACGACCTTCGTCCGTCTTCGACGGGAAGAACTCGACCGAGAAGACCGGCTGCCCGGATTCGATGATTTCGGGGATGCGCATCGGATCAGAAGCGTAGAGAAGCGGCCGCGATCAGTCGGGGGCGAGACCGTGGCCGGTAACGGTCAGCCAGATCGTCTTCCAGAGGATCTTCAGGTCCAGCAGCGTTGAGCGGCGGTCCACGTACTCGATGTCGAGCTCGATCCGCTCTTCCCACGGGATGCCGGCGCGGCCCTGAACCTGGGCCCAGCCGGTGATCCCGGGCTTGACTTCGTGGCGGCGCTTCTGGTGATCGCTGTAGTCGGCGACCTGGGCCGGAATGGTCGGGCGCGGGCCGACCAGGGCCATCTCGCCGCGCAGCACGTTGATCAGATTGGGCAACTCGTCGAGCGAGGTCCGCCGCAGGAAGCGGCCGATCTTCGTCACCCGCGGGTCGTCCCTGGCGACAACCGTGCCGACCCCGACCGGGTCAGACTCCGTGGACCATCGTGCGCAGCTTGAGCATCTCGAACTCGGTCCCGTGAAGGCCGACCCGGGTCTGGCGGTAGATCGCCTTGCCGCCGCCTTCGACGTGGATCAGGATCACCGAGACCAGCATCAGCGGCGCGGTCAGCACCATCGGACGCCGGCTCCGAGGACGTCGAGCGCGCGGCTCACCGGGTTCCCTCGGCCTTCTCCCAGTAGCCGGGCGGCCCTGTCGCCAGCGGTCCCAGAAGCCGAGCGCGATCGAGAAGGTGACCAGCAGGTAGTAGCGGCAGATCCGCAGCGGCAGCAGCGGGATCCAGCGGCCGAGCAGGGCCGCCAGCAGGACCAGCACCTGAACCGCCAGGGTCACCTGGTAGACCGGGCCCTGGCCGAGCAGGGCGATGTTCGGCCGCGAAAGCGGCCAGGTGGAATGAACGGGCTGAGGTAGCGCAGGAAGCGGTGCGAGGCGATCTCGAACAGGTAGGCCGGGCTGTAGCCGCGGATGTCGGTCATGCCTTCGCCGACCACGATGTCCCAGAGGCCGATCATCATCCGGCGCTTGCGGGCCAGCTCGCCCTCGAGGCTCGGGACGACCTTCTCCTCGGCCTCGGCCTTCGGCCGGTAGAGCGAGTACGAGCCCTGCTTGGCCAAGGCGAACGGGAAGGAGAGGTCGTGGCTGCCGGAGGGCCTCAGCGGGATGTAGCGCTCGGCCCGAACCGCGTAGATCGCGCCGTTTCCGGCGGTCACCCCGGCCAGGTCGGACTCGAGTTCGCGCACCTTCATCTCGTAGTGCCAGTAGGCGCCTTCGAGGTTGCCGCCATCGGGACCGACGAAGCGGACCTGGCCGCAGACGTAGCCGACCCGCGGGTCGCGGAACGGTTCGAGCAGCTGGGTCAGAGCGTCCGGCTTCCAGATCGAGTTGGCGTCGGAGAAGGCGAGCAGGTTTCCCTCGGCAGCCTCGGCCGCGGCGTTCTGGGCCGGGATCTTGCCGCCTCGAGGCAGGTCGAGCACCAGGTCGGCCCCGGCCTCGCGGGCCAGCTCGACGGTGGCGTCCTTCGAGCCGTCGGAGGCGACGATGATCTGCAGTCGCTCGCGCGGATACTCGAGTTCGAGCGCGTTCTTCACCTTGGCTCCGATCACCGCCTCCTCGTTGTAGGCGGCGATGATCAGCGAGACCATCGGCAGCAGGTTCTCGTCGGTGTCGGGCTCGTCGTCGGTCAGCGACGGGAAGGCACCGACTCGGTCGCCGCGGATGTGACCGGCCTTGCTGCCGACCCCGAGTGCCGCCAGGATCCAGAGAGCGATCGGGTAGCCGATGTGGGTGAAGAAGAGCAGGGCGACCGAGAGCCAGAACAGGAAGGCTGCATCCAGACGGTCATGCGCCGACCTCCCGGTAGAGCCGCATCGTGCGCGGGCGATGTCGTCCCACGAGTAAGGGCCGGCTCGCCGCGGCGGCTGCCTTCTCTTCGAGCTCGGCGTAAGCGGGCATCGCGGTCCGACGGTCAGTTCGATTCAGCGCCTCCGGCCAGCGCCGCGGAGTCCTCGGGCGGGACCAGCCGGGCCGCGCCATGCCTGCGGGCGACCTCGCCGAAGCCACCGACGTCGCTCAGCACCATCGCCTTGCCGAAGGCGAGACCGGTGTAGAGCACCCCGGACTGCTCGATGTCGCGGTACGGCAGGACCAGGACGTCAGCGGCCCGCATGATCGCCGGGATCTCGCGGTCGTCGATGAAGCGCGGCAGCCAGCGGACCTTGCCGGGAAGTCTCGCGGCTGCGCTCGACCAGATCGGTCAGGTCCATGCGCGGGTTGCCGACAACCCAGAGCTCCGCCCCTTCGACTTCGGCGAAGGCCTCGAGCAGCGTGTCGATGCCCTTGTAGGGACGCATCAGCCCGAAGAACAGGATCACCGGACCCTTCGCCCCTCGAGTTCGATCGGCAGCAGCGCCTCGTCGGGCAGCCGGGTCAGGTAGTCGAAGGCGCCATGCGGGATCACCCTGACCCGGTCGGCGGGCAGTCCGATCAGGTCGCGCAGGCGCCGGGCGCCGTTCTCGGTGTGGAGCGATCACCGCGTCCATCGAGCCGAAGGTTCGCTGGGCGGTAGTCAGCTCGAGCCACTTCGGCTCGGGCGAGGCGATGTAGTGGGCGGTCATCACCTTCGGTCCCTTGCGAGGTACGCAGCAGGTGGTCGAGTGCCGGCACGGTCAGCCACTGGTAGTGGGTGACGTCGCCGTCGAGCCGGCGACGCAGGCGCAGCATGTCCGGCAGGTGCTCGGCCAGCTTCAGCGGCAAGCCGGCCGCGGGCCTCGAGACCGCGGGCGGCGGTGCGGCGATAGAAGGACTCGCTCACCTCGTATCCGTCGGCCTCGGGCACCGGGCCGTAGAGGAACTCCGAGGTGATCAGCTCGACATCAGCGCCCGCAGCGGCCAGGGCCCGGGCCAGGGCCCGGTCGTAAGGAGGCGTAAACGCCGACGGGTCGACCAGCTTCACACGCATCGCCTGATTATCGTGCCCGAAAGTGGACATCGACCTCACCTACTGCGTGGTCAACAACGACGGCCGCGATTACCTGCTCGACTGCCTCGCCGCGATCGACGCAAACCACCCTGCCAAGCTGAATTGCGAGGTGCTGGTCCTGGACAACCATTCGTCAGCGACGGTTCGGTCGAAGCCGTGCAGCAGCGCTTTCCCGAGGTCGAAGTGATCGCCCTCGACGGCCAAGGCCGGCAAGGCGGCCAACGATTCCACCCTGCTCAAGCGGGCCCGTGGCCGCTACTGCCTGCTGCTGAACGAAGACTCCGAAGTCAGGCCGGGCGCGGTCGAGGCGCTGGTCGAAGCACTCGACTCGGACCCGCAGGCCGGGGCCGCCGGGGCGCAGCTCTTCGACGGCGACGGCCACCCCTACGCCTGCGCCTGGAAGTTCCCCGGGAGTCGAAGACCGCGGCGATCGGGGCGCTCTTCCTCCACTCCCGCCTGACCGTCCAGAGCAAAGGGAGGAGACCCGCCGGGTCGACTGGGTCCAGTCGAGCGCGATGCTGGTCCGCCGGGAGGCGGCCGAACAGGTCGGCTGGCTGGACGAGCAGTTCTTCGTCTACTACGACGAATGCGACTTCTGCCGCCGCCTGGCCGACGCCGGCTGGCACACCCTCTACGTGCCCGGCGCCGAGGCAGTCCACCACAACCAGCTCTCCACCGACCTCTCCTCCGGCCTGCCCCGGATCGTCGAGTTCCACCGCAACCGCGACCTCTACATGCGAAAGCACACTCCCGTCCCGGCCGCCTTCGCGGTCCGTCTGCTCACCGCCTGGGCCTACTTCTGGCGCACCGTCGCCTCGATCGTCATCCCCAACGCCCCCAGCCACGTCTACTGGGCCCACACCCGCCAGGCGCTCTTCCCGTACAGGGGAGAGAGCATCCGCGATCGGGTCGAGGGTTAGAGCCCAGGCCGAGGCCGGAGTCCGGGCTGACCGGTCGGCCGGTGGGCCGGTGGGCCGGTGGGCCGGTGGGCCGGTGGGCCGGGTGCGGCCATGGTGTACACGTTTAGTGGGTCTATGGGCCACTAAACGTGTACGACCTTGCTGCTGAGCGGAGCCCGGGGCCCGGGGCGCGCTCAGTTGCGCATGTCTTCGTTCATCTGCTCGACCTCGTAGACCTCGGAGAGGCCCTGCTTCGACTCGGCTTCGGCCTCCTTGGCGCGGGCAGCCTGAATCCTGGAGGCCAAGCTCGCGCGGCTGCGCGATCAGCTTCACGTACTGCCATTCGGCCCGGCTGAAGAAGCCGGTGGCGATCATCGCGACGGGAACTGCGGCGATCAGCAGCAGGCGGACCGCAAGCGGCGCCGATGCCATCGTCCGGGACGAAGATCAGGCCGATCGCGATCATCACAGCGGCCGAGCCGATCACCTTGAGCAGGCGCACCCACTCGTAGGGGACCGGGAAGAGGCGCTGGGTGAAGACGTACATCAGGACCAGCACCACCGCGTAAGAGATGACCAGCGAGACGCCCGCGCCGACGATTCCCCAGATCGGGACCAGCAGCAGGTTCAGGCCGATGTTGGCGCCGACCCCGGCAAGGGTCGCCGGGAAGTTGAACTCGGTCCGGCCGGTCCGGCCGAGCACGACCAGCAGGACCATGTAAAGCGCGTAGAGCGCGGTGCCGGCGGCAACCGGGCCGACCGCCTCCTGAGCGTCGAAGTATTCGGGGGCAGCAAAAATACGGACGATCCAGGGAGCGGTCAGCCAGATCGCGGTGACCACACCGGCCATGATCACCACGAACCAGGTGACCACCGCCGAGTAGGCGTTGCGGGCCTCGTCGTCGTCGGTGATCGAGTAGGCCAGCGGCGGGAAGGCGAGCTGGAAGCCGCGGACCAGCACGTTGACCGACTGCGAGACCTTGATCGCGATCGAATACAGGCCGGCTTCGGCCAGTCCGAGCGAGCGGGCGATGATGATCCGGTCGACGAAGCTGAGCGAGTAGAGCGAGAGCTCGGCCGGCATGGTCGGCAGTCCGAAGCGCATCATCCGCCGGAACAGCGGCCCGTCGAACCAGAAGCGAGAGCCGCCTTCGGTGGTAGGCGATCAGACCGAGCACGATGACCGCCCCGGTTCCGTAGCTGCCGAGCAGCAGGCCGATCGCTCCCAGATCCAGCGCGACGACCAGGACGATCGTCACCGGGATGGTCAGCGCGACCGAGAGCATCGTGACCACGAAGAAGGCCCGGGCACGCTCGTCGAGCCGGAACAGGGTGAGCAGGTACTCGGACAGGGTCAGGACCCAGAGGCCGGCGATCGCGACCCGGGCGAGTTCAGCATCGGTGCTGCCGAGCAGAGCTTCGGAGATCGGCCCGGCGAACGGCATCAGCACGACCGCAGCGACTGTGCCGGCCCAGAAGAGCGAGGCGAAGGATGTCGAGACCACCCGTTCGGGGACTTCGTCGGTCTTGTAGTAGAAGCGCAGCAGGGCCTCGATCACGCCGAGCCGGATCACGATGCTGATCGCGACCACGGCGGCGAACATGACCTCGGCCGCGCCGTAGTCGGCCGGGGTCAGGAATCGCGTGTAGAGCGGAAGCAGCGCGACCGCGATCAGCTTCGAGATGATGCTGGCCGCGGTGTAGGCGGCGCCGGTGCTCGCTAGGCGGCGGAGGTAGCCCGACATGGGAAGGCGAGGCTATAGCCGATGGCGATCAGAACCCAGGTGACCGGGTCGTCGAGGTAGCCGGCGTAGGTCAGGGTGTGGACCAGGACGGCGACGTAGGCGGCAAGGATTGCGGCCCGGGCGGCCGGGGGTGGACCTCGGCCGGAGTCCGCTTCGGGATCGGCAGCGCGGCCACGACGGCGGAGGCCGGGCATGACCGTCCGTATGCCGGCAGTCAACGCGACCAGGCTGGAGACGATCAGCGCGATGTAGACCGCGAAGCCGACCAGCCCCTGCTCGGCGGCGACCGTGACCGGTTCGGTGTGCGATTCAGTGACCGGGGCGTCGGGTCCGGCGACCTCCTCGCGGAAGGCGAGCGAGAACGAGCCCGGGCCGTAGCCGAGGAAAGGTCGGTTCGCGAACAGATCCATGCCTCCGGAGACCAGGTTGGCGCGGCCGGCGGTCTGTGGGTTGAGCCGGCTCCAGGTCGAGCTTGACCAGGCCGCCCGCGAAAATCGCGAACAGCAGGGTGAGCACGGCCAGGGCGCCGATACCGCCGAGTACCAGCTTGAGACTCCAGCGCAGCGCAACCAGCACCGCCAGTCCGGCGAGCAGAGCGATGAAACTGGACTGCGAGAAGGTCGTGATCAGCGCGAGCCAGAGCACCCCGGCGACCGCGGCCAGGGCAAGTCCGTCGCGGATGTTTCGAGCCCAGAGCAGCGCTGCGGCCACCACCGTGATCACGAGGGCGAGATAGCGGCCGTAGACGTTCGGGTCCCAGAACAGCGAGTTGACCCGGAAGTAGACGTGGAAGTCGTTCGAGCGAATCACCACCTCGTTCCAGAGCAGTTCACGAGTGGCGTACTCGACGAAGCCGACCGACGCCAGACCAGGGCGACGCTGATCACCGTGAACAGCGCGGTCCGCAGCATGCTCGCCGGTTCCACTCGACCTCGATCATCAGTACGAAGACCAGGGCGAACGGCACCAGGAAGAAGCAGAAACTGAGCAGGCCCTGAGAGCGGTCATCCGAGTAGAGCAGGCCGATGGCGTAGAGCAGACACCGACAGGGCCAGCAGCGGCTTGAGCCCAGGAAGCAACGCCGGTCGGCGGTTCGGCGTGGGCCGCGTCCCATCGCGAACGGCCGGTCAGCCCGGCCTCCCCGTTGAACTCGTGAAAGGCGAGCACCAGCACGCCGGCGGCCATCACCAGGTAGAGCGGCAGCAGCAGGTTGGCGTCCTCGCCGCCGACCGCCAGCGGGACCCGGAAGGGCAGCGCGACCAGCACGAGTACCGGCAAAAGAACCGGTCGACGGTGGATGACAGCCGCGAGTGCCAGCACGACGGCTCCGGTCCCGATCAGGCGCCTGCGAGCAAAGCCGGTGAGCCGCGAAGCTCCGCCACCTGGGTCGCGTTCCACTGGTCGGCGACGATCAGTGTCGGCACAAGGGCGAGGGCGAGCAGCAGCATCGCCGCCCGGCGGCGGCCCGGCCGGTCGAGAATGGCGAAGCCGACCGAAATGGCCGCCGCGATGGCGCCGAGAGCCTCGATCACGACTGACCGCCGGTTCCGCTGCTCTGGGTCGCCCCGCATTGCCGCCGGAATCGTCAGGCGGAACGGATGGTTCGACGGTCTCCCTGCAGGCGGAATCCTCCCGCGGAAGCTGTGCAGCCGGATGCGTCCCGGCAGCAGCAGGACCCGATCGAGGCCGCGCATCGTCACTCGGACCCGGAAGGAGTCCGGTCTGCGGAACATTGCCGTTGTCCTTTCGACCGTCCCAGACAAGAACGTGCTCCCGGTAGCGCTTGAAGAAGCGGTCCTCGGCCAGGCGGCGGACCAGAACCTCACCGGTGCCGATGATGTCGACGTCGGCATCGTCGGACTTGGTCGTACGGAAGCCGATCCTCATGCGGTCGCGGCGACAGTCACCGTTCGGAGTGAAGACGTTGGCTTGCCGGGTCGTTCTCTGAAGCGCCGACTGCGCGGTAGGTAACCCGGTCGATTACCAGCGGTTCACGCTTGAGCCGCTGGGAAACCCCGAATGCGCCGACGGTGAGCACCAGCAGACAGGCCGACCGTGATCGGAGCCAGCCAGCGGAATCGGCCGGGAAGTCCAGCGTCGCCCACTAGCCACCGGCGGGCAGCTCGGAGTGGCTTGATCCCGATCACAGCCGTGACCATCGAGTCCGGAGGTCAAGTCGGCGACCTCGTTTGTGATCAGGCGCGGTGGATGAAACTCCGATCGCCTTCGCGACCTGCTTTGCGGCCGCCTCATTGCCCTGGGCGTACATCACGATGCTGTCTTCGAAAGTCGAGGAAGTGTCACCCGTGGCGCCCACCTTGAAACCCTGCGCCTCGAGCGCCGCCGCGTACTCGGCGGCGAGTCCGGTCTCAGTGCCTCCGGTGCCGTTGAGAACGTCCGCCTTGATCTGGGCGGGTTTGAGTCCGAGCCGTCCCCTGCTTCCGTTGCCGCCGGCCTTTCCTCCATGCCGCCGTCGTCATCCCCGCCGAGCAGAGTGCTTCCGGCGTAGGCCGCTCCGGCTCCCAGCACCAGCACGGCAGCAACGATCGCCATGATCCGGCCACCACGGCCGAGCCGGTCCCAGAAAGCAGGGGGCGACCAGGCCCTCGCGCTCCATGCGGCGTTCCTCGCGCTCGGCCAGAACCTTCAGTTCCTGCGACTTCTGCTCCGCGACGACTTCGCTGACCTCGCGGATCTCGGCATCGCGCTCGGGCGCACCGCCGGCCCACTCGCGCAGGCGCCGCAGGTCGCGGGCCTGGGAGAACAGAAGCATGCTGACGACCAGAAAGCCGAGCATGGCAAGCAGGCCGGCGTAGGGGCCGACTGTTTCGATGACTTGTTTCACGATCTGCTCACAGGTTTGTCGCCTCCCGGTCCGGACCAGACTGCCGCCGGAGTTGATCGCGGCATGTTAGAGCGACAGGCGTGTTCAGGGGATCCGGACCGTCTCGGCTCCCGGCGCGTTGACGATCCTGACCAGCGTTTCGGCCAGGTCGGATTCGTCGCCGGTGCGGACGACCTGCTCCAGCGAATCGAGCGTGCGCTCGACCCAGGCGGTCTCGATCGGCTCCTGCCGGACCGCGCGCATGATGCGCTTGGAGGCGGTCGGCTGAGGGTCGCTCCTCTTCGCCGAACAGTTCCTCATGGATCTTCTCGCCGGGGCGTGTACCGGTGAACTCGATCGCGATGTCCTTCTCCGGTTCGAATCCGGCCAGCCTGATCATGTTCTCGGCCAGGTCGACGATCTTCACCGGATCGCCCATGTCGAGCACGAAGACATCGCCCCTGGCGTTACCTGTATCGCCGGCACGGATGACCAACTGCACTGCCTCGGGAATGGTCATGAAGAAGCGGGTCATGTCCGGGTGGGTGACCGTCATCGGCCCGCCCTGCTCGATCTGACGGCGGAAGATCGGCACCACGCTGCCGGAAGAACCGAGCACGTTGCCGAAGCGCACGCTGACGAAGCGGGTCCCGGCGTGGCGCTCGCCGGCCGCACCGACTGCCCACTCGGCCAGCGCTTTCGAGGCGCCCATGACGGTCTGCGGGGTGACCGCCTTGTCGGTCGAGATCAGCACGAAGCGGCCGGCGCCGGCCGCAGCGGCGGTCTCGGCGGTGATCCGGGTGGCGATCGCGTTGTTGCGGACCGCCTCGAGCGGATTGCTTTCCATCAGCGGCACATGCTTGTAGGCGGCCGCGTGGAAGACGACGCCCGGCCGGAAGCGCTGCATGACTTCAAACATGCGCTCGGCCTCCTTGCAGTCGGCAAGCACCGCCTCGACCCGGCTGAAGTGACGCTCGGCGATCATTTCGCGCTCGATCTGGAAGAGGTTGTCCTCGGCGTGATCGAGCATGACCAGCAGGCGGGGGTTCACCCGGGCGATCTGGCGGCAGAGCTCCGAGCCGATCGAGCCGCCGGCACCGGTGACCAGCACAACCTGGTCCTCGAGGTATGCGCCGACCACGCTCGAGTTCGACCACCACCGGTTCACGGCCGAGCACGTCTTCGACCTGGACCTCACGAAGCTGCTGGCTGAGCTGGACTCCACCGCGGAGCAGTTCGAAAACGGTCGGCAGGGTGCGAACCGGAATCTGGCGATCACGACAGGCGGCGACCACTTTGCCTCGCAGGGTTCCCGGTGCGGAGGGGATGGCGATCACGACCTGATCGGGTTCAGTTTCGTCGAGGATGGTCTCGATCTCGTCGGTGTTGCCGAGCACCGAGATGCCCTCGATCCGCATGCCTCGCATGCCGTTGTTGTCGTCGACGAAACCGATCGCGGTCTCCCCCAGGGCGGGGTTCAGCCTGAGTTCGCGCACGACCATCTGTCCGCCCGACCCGGCACCGATGACCAGCACCTCACGCCCGCGGGCGATCCGGCTGCCGCGCCCCGGGCGCTCCTTGAAAAGCCTGGTGGCCAGTCGCGCTCCGGCGATCAGCATCATGGTCAGCAGGTAATCGGTCATCGCGACCGAGCGCGGCAGCGAGTCCTGGAAGGGCTGGGCGACGGCGAAGATCACGATCAGCAGAAGGCTGGAGATGGTCACCGCCTGGACGATTCGCATGATGTCGCGACCGCCAACGAAGCGCCACCACTTCTGGTAGAGGCCGAACAGATAGAAGATCACGATCTTGCCGAGCACGACGAAGGCCAGGGACCCGAAGAACACATCGAGGTAGCGGGAGGGGATTGTGCCCGGGGCATCGAGGAAGCGGAGCTGGAAGGCGAGGAACCAGGCCACGGCGATCAAAAGACCGTCGCCGGCCATCTGCCAGAGCTGGTACCGGCGCAAATGGAAGTCAGGGCGGCGCATAGAGCCTCCAAAGTCTAGTCGCCAATAGGATCAACCCCTGAATTCCGCCGGGACTGACATCAGCCGCGCAGTCGTACTCGGGCTCGTGCAGGGACCGACCGAGCTGCTGCCGGTCTCGAGTTCGGCCCACCTGGCGATGGTCCCGAGGCTGGCCGGCTGGGACTGGGAGCGGCTCGACCCGGAGTTGCGAAAGAGCTTCGAAGTGGCCCTGCACGCCGGTGCCGCGATGGCACTGCTGATAACGCGGCGCGGCGAAATCGCAGAAGAGGTGAAAGCACTGGACGCGCGCCGCCTGCTCGTTTTGACCCTCTCCTTCATCCCGGCTGCCTTCGTCGGGTACCGGTACGAGCGGGTGATCGAGTCGAAGCTCGGTGGCCCCCGTTCCACCGCAGCCGGTCTGATCGCCGGTGCCCTGCTGATGGCGGCGTCGGACCGCACGGCCCAGCGACGCGGCCACGGCGAAGCCCGGGCGCTCGACGGGCTGGCCCTCGGTATCGGTCAGGCGGCGGCACTGATGCCCGGCGTCTCGCGCAACGGCGCGACCCTGACCGCCGCCCGGCTGCGCGGCTTTACCCGCGACCAGGCCAACCTGCTTTCGCGCACGGTGGCCCTGCCGGTGATCCTCGGCGCGGTCGCCCTGAAGAGCGCGCGTCTGGCCAGGCGCGGGGTCAGCCGTGATCAGAAGAAATGGCTGGCGATCGGGGTGGCGACGTCGCTGGTCTCGACCCTCGCCTCGAACGGGCTGATCAAGGTGGTCGAACGCGACCGGGCACTGATGCCCTATTCCGCCTACCGGATCGCCTTCGCACTGCTCATCCTTGCCCGGCTCGGCGACGGTCGTCCCGACTCCGGGGAGCGATCTGTTGTTGAATCGCAGGCGATGAACCACGGGGAAACTCCATGAGCGACAACGGTCAGGACGCCTACGCGAAGGCCGGAGTCAGCCAGTCTGACGCCGACCTGGCGGTCTCCAGGCTGGTCGGCGCACTCGGCAGGATCAACCTCGGCCGCCCCTCCCGCCAGGTAGACCTCAGCGGCCACTACGCCGCAGTCATGCGACTCGACGAGCGAACCGGGATCGCACTCTCGACCGACGGCGTGGGCACCAAGCTTCTGGTCGCCGAGCAGCTGGACCGCTTCGACACGATCGGCATCGACTGCATCGCGATGAACGTGAATGACATCATCTGCGTCGGGGCCGAGCCCATGGCGATGCTCGACTACCTCGCGGTCGAAAAGGCCGACCCCGCCCAGTGCGAGCAGATCGGCATCGGCCTCGCGCGCGGGGCGGAGCTGGCGGGAATCGAGATCCCCGGTGGCGAGCTGGCCCAGATCGGAGATCTGGTCAAGGGCTTCGACATCGCCGGAGCCTGCTTCGGCACGGTCGCGCTGGACTCGATCGTCGATGGATCGGCGGTCACCCCCGGTGACGTCGTGATCGGCTTGCCCTCGTCAGGCATCCACTCGAACGGCTACACCCTTGCGCGCGCCGCGCTGGAAGGGATCCCGATGGACGACGAGCGGCTGGGTCGGCCGCTTGCCGACATCCTGATCGAGCCGACCGAGATCTACGTCAAGGCGATCATGGACCTGCTCGGCACGGACGCGGCTGTTCACGGACTGGCCCACATCACCTCCGGGGGACTCGACAACCTGCTGCGGCTGAAGGCTGAAGTCACTTACGAAATCACCGATCCGCTGGACCCTCAGCCGGTCTTCGGCCTGATCGCCGAGCGCGCCGGTGTGCCCGAAGACGAGATGTATGAGGTCTTCAACATGGGCTGCGGCTTCTGTGTAGTAGTGCCCGAAGCAGATGAGGCAGCAGCGCTCTCGGTGCTCGGCACCCACTACGAGGCGGCCCGCAGAATCGGCACCGTTGCAGCAGGCGACCACCGGGTCGTCCGTCACCCCCGCGGCGGCTGAGCGTGTGACTCGGGTCGCGACCCCGATTCGCGACCGCCGCAGTTCCTGAGACCACCGAATTTCGGGATCTCGGGCCGCCGTCTCCAAACTGGCGAATTTTTCCCGCCCGGCCGGGGCTGGGTTCGCCGGAGAGCGGCGCAGGATAGGCTCGTTTTTCTCATGAGTTCAGGCGGTCCGGTCGGTGAAAAAGTGAATCTCGACATCCGAGACGAGTCGAGCATCTCCGCGTGTCCATGAACCACCCGCCGGCCAGCTCACAGATGATCGGGACCGTCCTTTCGGACCGCTACCGCCTTGAGGCAAAGCTCGGCTCCGGCGGCATGTCGACGGTGTATCTGGCGCGCGATGAAGTGCTCGACCGGCCGGTCGCGGTCAAGCTGATGCACCAGGGCATGACCGACCAGCCCGATCAGCTCGAACGCTTCAATCAGGAAGCAAGGGCGGTGGCCAAGCTCTCGAACCCGAATGTGGTCGCGGTGATCGACGCGGGCGAGGACAATGGCCGGCCCTACATCGTCTTCGAGTACGTCCAGGGTGAAACGCTCAAGCAGCGGATCGGCCGGGTCGGCGCGCTCGACGCGACCGAAGCGCTCGCCTACGGGGTCGAAGTGGCCCAGGGCCTTTCGGTTGCGCACGAGCGCGAGATGGTCCACCGGGACGTGAAGCCGCAGAACGTTCTGATCGACGCCACCGGCCGGGCCAAGCTGACCGACTTCGGGATCTCCCGCCAGTTGAACGACGAGGGCGTGACCGCCACCGGCAAGGTGATCGGCACCACTGACTACGTGGCTCCGGAACAGGCGATGGGCAAGGACGTGGACCCCCGCTCGGACATCTACTCCCTGGGAATCGTCGTCGTTCGAAATGCTGACCGGCGACGTCCCGTTCGAAGCCGAGAACCAGATCGGCGTCGCGATGAAGCACGTTAATCAGGAGCTTCCGGACGTCCAGAAACTGCGTCCCGACATCTCCGCAGCATCAGCCCGCGTGGTCGACATGGCGACCGCCAAGAACCCCGACGACCGCTACAACACGATCGACGACATGGCCGACGACCTGCAGGCGGCGCTCGAGGTCGAGGCGATCCGCGCCGGTGGCGCGACCGGCGAGGCCACTTCGGTTCTCGATGCAGTGCCCGCACCCAACCGCCAGATCCCCGCACGACCGGACCTCCCCCTGGCCCGCTGTGGTCATGCTGGTTGTCGCCCTGCTGATCGCGGCCGGAACGGCATACGTGATTTCACGAGGCGATACCGGCGGCGGCGGCGGTGCCGGTGCCGGGCAGATCGAGGCAGGTGGCGGTGGCGGAACCGAAATTCCGCTGGTCGGAGCGAGCGACTACGACCCGGAGGGTGATGGTGAGGAGCACCCGAACGAGACTCCCCTCTGCAATCGACGAAGACACGAGCGCATCGGCCTGGACCAGTGAAACCTATGAACTGCCGACCTTCGAGCCGAAGCCCGGTGTCGGGCTGTACGTCGACGCCGGTGAGCCGGTGGTGGCGAGTTCGATGGAAGTAAAGACTCCGACTCCGGGATGGACGCTCGAGGTCTACGGATCGAACGACCCGATCCCCGATGCAGTCGATGAGTGGACCAGCCTGGCACTCGTGCCCGAAGGTCAACGAGACGCCAGGAGGTCAACCTGATCACGGCCAGCGAGCCCTACCAGTACTACCTGCTGTGGGCAACCAACCCGGTCGAGGTCGAGAACGGCTACGGCGTCGCGATCTCGGACGTGCGCCTGTTCGACTGACCGCCTAGAAAGCTGAAGCCGGCCTCGCGCCGGTGTCGCTCCAGCGCCAGTTCGACCAGCCGGTCGCAAAGGTCCGCGTACTCCAGACCACTGGCCTCCCACAGCTTCGAGTAGACCGAAGTCTCGGTGAAGCCGGGCATGGTGTTGACCTCGTTGAGCAACACCGTGCCGTCTTCCTCGACGAAGAAGTCGCAGCGGGCCAGCCCGGAGCAGCCGGCGAAGGCGAAGACCGCGGCAGCGGTCTGTCGGAGCGTTGCGGTCGCTTCATCACCGATCGCAGCCGGTACCGACGAGGCTCATCCGGCCCTCGGTGTACTTCGCCTCGAAGTCGTACCACTCGGCGTCGGCGATGATCTCGCCCGGAAGCGAGGTCTCCAGTTCAAGGTTGCCGAGCACCGAGCACTCGACCTCGCGGCCCGGCACAGTTGGCCTCGATGATCACCCGTGGGTCGTGCGCGGCGGCGCTCCTCGACCGCGGCGTCCAGGTCGCCGGGATCGCTGACCCGGGTGATGCCGACGCTGGAGCCCAGCCGCGACGGCTTGACCCAGAGCGGCATCCCCAGCGCAAGGGCGCGCTCACGCCAGTCGTCGGTGAACGCCTGGACAAATCCGACCTGTGGAACACCATATTCGGCGCAAAGCCGTCTTCAAGGTCAGCTTGTCCATGCAGACGGCCGAGCCGAGCACGTCCGAGCCGACGTATGGCACGCCAGCGGTATCGAGCGCTCCCTGGGTCACGCCGTCCTCGCCGAAAGGCCCGTGAAGGACGGGGAAGACGACGTCGGCACCGGCCAGTCCGCCGCCGGGGATCGATCGAAACAGGTTCGCCGTCGATCGTCCACTCTCCGTCACGCGAGATCACAACAGGCACGACTTCGTGGCCCGCCTGGCCGAAGGCCCGCGGCGACGGCCTCGCCCGAACGCAGCGAAACTTCGTGCTCGCTGGAGCGACCGCCGATGAGTACCGCGACCCTCATCAGGGCGGCGGGTACTCCGCCTGAACCGGTCGCCCCGGTGCCCTGGAAGACGCCGACCACTACCACCACCCGGGTGCCTTCCTTGACGCTGCTGCCGCCGCCGGGGTTCTGGTCGATCACCCGACCGTTCTGCGGCTCGATGTCGGTGCTCTGCTCCTGCACGTCAGGCTGGAGGCCGAGTGCGCGCAACTCGGACACTGCGTCCGAGCGCAGCTGGCCGACCACGTTGGGAAGGTCGACCGTCGCCGGCTCCTTCGGGCCCCTGGAAACGACCAGGCTGACGGTCGATCCCGGGTCAACTCTGGTTCCGGCATTCGGAGACTGCGAAATCACCTCGCCAGCCGGCTGGTCACTGTCCTCTTCAGTCGACGTGGACTCCAGTCCGCGGGCTGAAATCTGCTGCTGGGCGGCGTTCAGGGTCTGACCGACGACCGGCGGTACCGCCACCTGGCTCGGTCCGCTGGAGACGACCAGGGTCACCTGGGTTCCCCGCCGCACTGTCTCGCCACCGGCCGGACTGGTCTCGATCACGGTATCGGCCGGGTACGTCGTTGGACTTGGCGGTTTCGACCACCACGCCCAGGCCGGCGTCACTGAGCACCTGCTCTGCCGTGTCTGACGCGTCTGACCCGCGACATTCGGAACCTCCACCTGTCCCGGTCCGGCGCTGACCGTCAGGTTCACGTCCGGGTCCGAGCAGAACCAGCCGAAGAAAGCGCAGTCCCGATCGGCCTTGCCGACCGGGTCCTGGTCGAGTACCCGGTTCACCGGTACGTCCCGCTGCACGCGATCGACCTCACCGACCGAGAAGCCGTCGGCATTCAGGGTTGAAACCGCGCTGTCGAGAGTCGAGCCGGTCACCTTCGGCACCTCGACCGTGTTGTCGCGCAGCATTCCCCAAAGGATCAGGCCGATCAGCACCGCAGCGACGGCGGCGATCACCCAGGGCCACGGGTTGTTCTTCTCCGGTTCGACCCAGGCCGCAGTCGGGGTCTGCTCGGCCGCATCGAGGGCGGCGATGAACTCGTCGGCGTCGTGGTAGCGGTCGAAGGGATCGCGACGAAGCGCCTTCATCACCACCGCATCGAGGGCGGGTGCAACATCCGGGTTCCAGGCGCTCGGAGCAGGCGGCTGCTCGGAGAGCTGGCGCAGCGCGATCGCCACCGCGCTGTCGCCCTTCGAAGGGACCCTGCCGGTCAGGCACTCGTAAAGGATGACGCCGACCGAGTAGAGGTCCGACTCGGGCCCGACCTCGAGGCCCTGGGCCTGCTCCGGGGAGAGGTAGTGAGCGGTGCCCATGACCGAACCGGTTTCGGTGATCTCGGAGACCCCGTGGCGGGCGATCCCGAAGTCGGTGACGGTGACCAGGCCGGTTGGCGTCGACGATCACGTTCATCGGCTTGAGGTCGCGGTGGACAACACCGTGACGGTGGCCGAAGCCCGGCCGCGTCGAGGATCTGGCGCACGATCGCCACCGACTCGGTCGGCGTCAGCCCGTGGTTGATCAGATCACGCAGCGTCGCTCCGTCGATGATAGGCCATCGCGATGTAGTAGGTGTCGTCGACCTGGCCGCGGTCGAAGATCGAGACGATGTTGACGTGCTGGAGCGCAGCGGCCGCCTCGGCCTCGCGCCGGAAGCGCGCGATGAACTCCGGGTCGCGGGCGAAGTGATCGTGAAGCACCTTGAGCGCGACCCGGCGCGGGCAGGTGCAGGTCGTCGGCCAGCCAGACGTCGGCCATGCCGCCCGAGCCGATCAGCGAATTCGACCCGATAGCGGCCGTCAACCACGGTTCCCTCTGTCAATCGGGTCACTTCACTCTCCGTCTATCAGGGTCTGCATCTACGCCGGCGGCGATCGGAGCCGCAACCGTACCGCCTTGTCCGTCGGTGCACTCGACGGTGGCCGCGACGGCAATCTGCGGATCATCGGCCGGTGCGAACCCGACGAACCATGCCTGATTGGGCAGTCCCTCGCAGGACTCCCGTCCGGGGACTTCGGCCGTTCCGGTCTTGCCGGCGACATCGATGCCGCCGAGCGCCGCGGCGGTACCGGTGCCTTCGTTGACCACCGCCTTCATCGCCTCGGTCAGCTGGGCCGCGGTCTCCTCGGACATCACTTCGGACTGTCGCGAGGGATCCATCTGATCAATCTGGCGGCCGTCGACATCGCGGACCTCATTCCAGATCCTGGGTTTCATCAGATCGCCATCGTTGGCGATCGCCGAAGCGACCTCGGCCATCTGGATCGGAGTGGCGAGCAGCCGCTCCTGTCCGATCGCGATCCGCGAAATATCGACCCCTTCGCCTGCCTTGAGCAACTGCCCGTCGGGACCGAAGACCCCGCTGGAGGCGAGTTGGGTCAGTGGCAGGTCGATATCCGGCTTCGAGTTGAAGCCGAAGCGGTCCATGTACTCGTAAAGGGTGTCCTCCCCCACCCTCCGGCCGAGCTTGGCGAAGAACGTATTCACCGAGAAGGTCAGGCCGTGGTCACGTCGATCTCACCGAAGGCCGATCCGCCCGAGTTGGCCAGCGGCAGACCCTGGATGTTCAGTGACGCCGGGGCGTCGATCAGCGTGTCGAGGTCGATCTTGCCGCTGTCGAGCGCCGCGGTCGCAGTGACCAGCTTGAAGGTCGAGCCCGGGGGGTACGGGAACTGCACCGGCCGGTTTACCAGCGGGGAACCCGGGTCCTGATTGAGCTCATCCAGTTGCTCGGGAATCAGGTTCGGGTCGTATGGCGGCTGGCTGACCATCGCCCGGACCCTGCCGGTGTCGGGCTCGATCGCCACCACCGCACCGGGCCGGCCGGCGAGCAGGTCGAATGCGGTCTGCTGAGCGGTCGGATCCAGGCTGGTGACCACGTTGTTGCCGATCGGATCCCGTCCGCGCAGCTCGTCGAAGATCGTCGAGAACTCGGAATTCTGGCCGGTCAGTTCGTCGTTGTGGAAGCGCTCGAACTCGGAATCGCCCTCGGTCAGGAAGCTGTAGCCGATCGGATGGCCGAACAGCCCGGCCAGCGGGTATTCGCGCACGAACTGGCGGGAGGCACCCCGGCCCTCGGGAACCGAACGGGCGATCACCGTGCCGTCGGCGGCCAGGATGCTGCCGCGCTTGATCTGCTGGGCCTTGAACAGCGGCCGCTTGTTGGCGGTCTGCTGGCGCAGGTCGTCGGCACCGAAGACCGCCCACTGTGAGGTGAAGCCGATCAGCACCGCGAAGCAGATCGCGATGAATCCGAAGAGTTTGATGATGCGCGCGTTCACGACCAGACCCCGGTCGGCGGTCCGGCTGTGCCTTCCCGGGCCTCACGTCGAGCCCGATTGGAAACCAGCAGGAGCAGGGCCAGGAGGATGAAGTTGGCCAGAATCGAGCTGCCACCGTAGGAGACCAGCGGCAGGGTGACACCGGTCAACGGGATGACCCGGGTGACGCCGCCGATGATCACGAAGGCCTGGAAGGCAAAGACGGTGGTCAGTCCGGTGGCCAGCAGTTTCGAGAACCCGTCATTGGCCATCAGCGCGACCTTGAACCCCCGGGCGGCGATCAACAGATAGATGCCGATCACCGCGGCGCCGCCGAACAGACCGGTCTCGCTCACGATCAGGCTGTAGATCAGGTCGGTGTGCGCGGCCGGCAGCAGTGCGTCACCCGAGCCACCGGGAATCACCACGAGGGATCTGGCGAACCCTTCGCCGAACAGTCCGCCGTCCGCCTGGGCGAACATCGACTGAAGGACCTGGTACCCGGAGGCGGCCGGGTCCTGGTACGGATCGAGCCAGATGTCAACCCGGTCGGTCACATGCGAGACGGTCGAGTAGATGAACCAGGCTCCGGCCATGAACATCGACATGCCGATAACCACGAACGAGAACCGGCCGGTGGCGACGTACAGCAGGGCAAGGAAGGCGGCGAAGAACATCAGCGAGCTGCCAAGGTCGCGAATGAAGATCAGCATGAACATCGAAGCGCCCCAGACCACCAGCAACGGGCCGAAATGCTTCAGCGGCGGCAGGGTGACCCCGAGCACCCTGCGGGCTCCGACCACCAGAAGCTCCCGGTGCTCGCGCAGGTAGCTGGCGAGGAATACGACGATGCAGATCTTCGCCAACTCGACCGGCTGAAAGCCGACCGGTCCGACCCGGATGCCGAGATAAGCGCCATTGATCGGCTCGCCGAGCAGGGGAAGTCTGGGTGCCAGCAGCAGGCCGATGCCGATCAGGGCGATCGTATATCGGTAGCGCTCGAGCACCGTGTAGTCACGCAGGAAATGGACCACCACGGCGAACAGCACCAGCCCGAGCACGAACCAGTTGGCCTGGTCCCGGGCCAGGTCCCGGGCCAGTTCGGCGTCGAGCCGGTAGATCATGACCAGGCCGATCGCGGTCAGCAGCGCCATCAGCGGGAAAAGGAACGGATCGGCGTCGGGCAGCCGGATCCGGATGTAGATGTGGGTCGCAAGGCAGACCGCCAGGAAGTAGAGGCCGTAGGAGAGGCTGAGATTTCCGAGCTGATTGTCGTTCTGGGCGAAGACCGCGGCGAAGCCGAGGGTCAGCAGCATTGCCACCGGGACCAGCGCGAGCAGCTCGCGGTTGCGGGGTGAACCGCCCGCAGCCCGGGCGCGCACTAGCTGCCCTCGGTGTTCTCGATGTCTTCGATCAGCGAGACGGCGTCGTCCTTCGACCGCAGCGAGTGACCGGTGACCGCATCCTGTCGCTGCGGCGAAAGGTCGCTGGTCTGCACGATGGTCGCGTACTGCTCGCTGTAGAGCGAGCCGCCGAACGGCAGCTCCCAGGGCACTCCCCGGTAGAGCGCGACGCGGCCGGCATCGTCGGTGCCGAGGAACCAGACCTGCCGGGTTGCGAAGAAGGCGGCCCCGGCAAGTACGACGACGATCAGCAGCGCTGCCACTGTGCCGATCAGTATGCGACCGGTCCTGCGGCGCCCTCCGCCAGGAGAATCCGCGGCCTCCTGGGTCCGGCTTCGGCCCAGTCCCCTGGAGATCAGGGTCGGACCGTCAGCCCGGCTGATCGGATCTGCAGGGTCTTCAACTTCGAACAGCACCACGGTGATGTTGTCGCGCCCGCCGGCCCGGTTGGCTTCGTCTACCAGCGCCCGGGTTGCTGCCTCGAGAGTGGTCGAGTCGGTGATGAGCTTCTTGATCCGCTCGTCACCGACCATGGTGGTCAGGCCGTCGGAGCACAACATGAAGAGGTCGCCCGGCTCCGAGGGCACACTCTGAATATCGACTTCGACCTCGGGCTCCGGCCCGAGCGCACGGGTGATGATCGAGCGCTGCGGGTGATCCTCGGCCTGCTCTTCGGTGATCTGGCCCCGACGACGCATCTCCTCGACCAGCGAGTGGTCGCGGGTCAGGCGCTGAAGGATCCCGTCACGCAGGCGATAAGCGCGGGAGTCGCCGACATGCCCGATCACCACTTGCTCGCCCTCGGAATCGACCGAGGCGGCGGTGATCGTCGTTCCCATGCCGGCAAGCGATTCGTCCGCGTGGGCCTGGTCGTGGATCGTACGGTTGGCGAGTCCGATCGAATTCTCGAGCGCCTCTTCCAGGTCGCCGTCGGGCAAACCGCCTTCGAAAGCCTTGACCGCGGTCATCGAAGCGACCTCGCCGGCCTGGGCCCCTCCCATTCCGTCAGCGACCACGAAGAGCGGCGAGCGGGCCAGGAATGAGTCCTCGTTGGCCTGGCGCTGGCGACCGGTGTCGGTTCGCTCGGAGTGTTGTGAGACGCGGATCATATCTGTCCACCTGGAATCGGAATGAAGTGTCGCCGATCGCGATCTCCGAACCGTCGGCGATCTCGATCTCGCCGATCACCGGGGCGCCATTGAGCAGGGTTCCGTTGGTCGAGTTCATGTCCTCGACGAAGTATCGGTCACCGCGCGGGTAGACCCTCGCGTGGAGTCCGGACGCGAAACGGTCGGTGAAGGCAATGTCGGCATCGGCCGAGCGCCCCAGGGTCGCACCGCCGAAGAGGTCGAACCGGCTTCCGGGGTCGAGGCTTTCGCTCCGGTCGACGACCAGCCAGGCGTCCGGAGCCGCGCCACCGCCACCGCCACTGAAGCCGGGCTCAACGCTCTCTCCTGAGTTGCTTTTGAGGTCCTTCCGGGCGCTGACCGCAATCCAGAGCAGGAAGAGGTAGAGCAACGCCGAGGAAGGCGAACTTGAGTGCGACTGAGACGGGCTCGAAATCCACGCGGGCCGGATTTACCTTTCCAGCCCGAAGCGGAAGGTGGTCGTTCCCAGGGTCACCTGGTCTCCGTCACGCAGACGGGCGGTCGGCAGTCGGCGCCCGTTGACCTTGACCCCGTTGGTCGAGTTGAGGTCGACAATCTCCCATTCGCCGTCGGGCGACTGGCGAAGCTCGGCGTGGCGCCGGGAGATGTTCGGGTCGGCGATCACACAGTCGGCTTCGTCGGACCGGCCGATCACGGCTCTCGAACCCGCCACCACCGTTCTCCGGCCGGCTGCGTCGACCACGGCCCGCGGGAGCGAGCGACTCTCCGGCGGCGGGGCGACCGGCCGCTGGGGCTGCTTCGGTGGCGCGGTGTAGACCATCGTCCTGCCCTCTTCGGCGGGCTGCGCACGCTCGCCCTCCCGAGACGGTGCCTTGACCAGCCGGGTCTGAATGCCGAACTCGCCCAGACGCAGCCGTTCGTCGGTGTTGAACTTGACTTCGGGCCTGGTCAGCAGATCGTATCCCCGGGCCCGCGCGTGTTCGAGCAGATAGCCGGACAGTTCCTGGGAGAGTGATCTTTCGTAACCCTCGAGCTTGTCGCGATCCTTCTCCGAGAGGTGGACCGTGTATTCGTTGGGCACATATACGCGTGAAACCGAGGCGGTCTTGTGGGAGTCCATTTCCTTGGCCAGCTTGCGGGCGAGTTCGACCGGCTGCACCTCCGAGCTGAAGGCGCGGCTGAACACCCCTTCAACGAGGCCTTCGATGCGGGCTTCGAGGTTGCGAAAGACACTCATACACGTTCCGATCCTACGGCAGCAAAGGGCATGACCTCGGCCCGTTCGCTCTTTCCCGGCCCCCTGAGCCGCGACACGATCGCGCCGAGCGCGACCGCGCCGACCACCCAGACAGCGAGTGCCACCAGGTAGGTGGACGAAGTCAGGACCGGAAAGATCAGGTCCGTCAGGCACGCCGAGAGCGAGGTCTTCCACTCTGCCGAGACCTGGGAGAACCGGTCGAAGAGCAGGCCTCGCCCGGTGACGGCCTCAGCGAAAGCGGTCACGGTGAGGCCGGCAGCGGCGGCCACAACCCGATCCCGGGGACGCTCGGCCAGCGCAGCCAGGGCCGGAACCACCGGGGCGAGTCCCACGGTTCCGAGCACCGGCCCGAGCGGGATCGCAGCCAGGACCCTGCCCGATCCGCGGATCAGGATGGCCGGGATCACGGTCAGGAGTCCGACCACCAGCGCGGCACCCGGCAGACCGGCAACCGAAGCGAGCCAGGTGGCCAGGCCTGCTCCCGCCGCAAGGAAGCCGAGTCTTGCGTTGAACAGAGTCAGGATCGAGGCGGCGACGAAAGCGACGGCGACCGAAGCCACGTCCGCCTCACCACTGACGATCATGCCTGTGGCGACCATCGCTCCGGTCACCGCGGCCACCGCTATGCGGCCCGGATCCAGGTCCCTCCCGGAGGAGCCGGCCGACCAGCCGAGTCCCGAGCCGGCCGACGAGGGTCGGCGGAGTTCGTCCTCAAGAAGGTGAAGGCAGTCCTCGAGTGTCGTGCCGAGGTGCTCTACCGACGGGCGGAGCTGCGGATCGAGGTCCAGACAAGCGTCAACCGTGTCAGCTGAGACGGGCGGGCAGATCGGGCCGGGCTTCGGCCAGTAGCGGCACCTCCTGATCGAGCACTCTGGCCGTAGCTCCTGCCGTGGCCTTGCGGCGCGGGTTGGTGCCGGCCCAGGCTTCGTAGAGGGTCAGAGCGAGCGAGAAGACGTCCCCCTCCGGTCCGACCGGAAGCCCCTCAGCCTGTTCGGGGGCCATGTAGGACAGGGTCCCCAGCACGTCGCCGGTATTGGTCAGGTCGTCGGCATCGGTCAGCCTTGCGATGCCGAAATCCATCAGTTTTGCGCCACCACTCCGATGCGGGTAGATCAGGTTGGCCGGCTTGACGTCCCGGTGAACCACTCCACGGGAATGAGCATGATCGAGCGCCTCGCAGATGTCGGCCCCGATCTCGGCCACCTCCCGGTCGCTGAGCAGGTCCTGGTCGATCATCGTCCTGACGGTGTCGCCATCGACCAGTTCGCTGACCAGGAATGCGCGGCCACCGTCCGGACCGAACTCGTGGTGGGTGAACTCGAAGAGAGTGACGATCCCCGGATGGTTGAGCCGCGCCGCAGCCTGAGCCTCTCGCCTGATGCGCGGCCCGGTGCGCGGACTGGTCTCGACGACCTTCACCGCGACATATCGCTCGAGCCGCCGGTCCCAGGCGCGATAGACGGTCCCGAAGCCACCGCTGCCGAGACGATCCCGGATCTCAAATCTCTGCATTACCGTGGTTCCGATCATTCGTCGGAACTGATTCGCGGGGAGCGGCCACGACCCTACAGCCGGGTGGCATCTGCTCACGGACGGTCGCTGGACGGTCGCCTTGCGGGTGAAGGGGATAGATTGACTGCGCCGAACACCGTTCGAGTCGTATTCCTATGGACTTCCCCGATCCCGATAACGAATTTGACGATCCCGAGATGCGGGACGACCCTCCACCCCCTCCCGAGCCAAGGCGAACACGCCGGCAGGGCGGCGGTGGCGGTGGTTCCGCTGGTGACCGCCGGCAGTTGATGATCCGCCGGGGAATCGCCCTCGGGGCCGGGCTTCTTGTTCTCTTCCTGCTCGTCCTCGGAGCGAGGGGCTGCCTCGACGCGCGCAAGAACCGGTCGTTGGAGGACTACTCCTCCAACGTGACCCAGATCGTCGACGAAACCAACACCCTGAGCGAATCTTTCTACGGCCTGCTGGACGACCCCGGAGATCTTTCGGTGACCGAGTTCACCAGCGAAGTCGAGTCCGACCGCAGCGCCATGGACGGTTTCCTGAGCCGGGTCGAGAAGCTGAGCGTGCCCGGAGACATGCAGGCGGCCCAGGACTCACTGACGCTGGTCTACCAACTGCGCTCGAACGCAATGGGAACGATCGCCGATCGCATGAGCACCGCTCTCGGCAATGAAGGCAGCGAGCAGGCCGCCAAGACCATCGCTGCGGAAATGCAGACCCTGGCCGCGACCGATGTGCTCTACAACAAGGTTACCCGGCACGAAATCGACAATACGATCGAGAACAACGGAGCCGACGCGCCGCCGGTGCCGCGCAGCACCTTCGTACCCGACGCAGTCTTCTGGGGAAACCCGGACAACATCGCCTCAGCCCTGGCGGCGATCGGTGGCGGCACCCAGCCTGCGGCTGACGGCGGTATCCACGGCACCGGATTGGGAACCGTTTCGATTGGCGGGACTCCGCTTGATCCGACGGTCTCAACTGTGATCCCGACGGGTACCGAACCGGTCGTGGATGTTGAGGTTCAGAACCAGGGCGAAGCCGACGAAGCGGACATCACCGTCTCGGTCGGGGTCGACGGAGGGAGCGGCCTCGATGAGTCGATCCCATCTCTGGCGGTCGGCGAAACCGGCATCGCCTCGATTCTGCTGACCCCCGCTCCGACCGGCGAGGTGACCCTTGATGTCACCGTCTCCGCTGTTCCGGGCGAGAAGGTCACCGACAACAACGAGGCGACCTACACCGTCACCTTCGAGTAGGACGACGTTGCGAGTCGCCTATCTCGGTCCCGCCGGAACCTTCAGCGAGGATGCGCTGCGTGCCTCCGGATTCTGCCCCGCTGATTTCGAGCCTGTTCTCTGCGACACAATCGTCGCCGTGGTCAAGGCAATCGGCGAGGGTCGCGCCGATCGCGCGCTGGCGCCGGTCGAGAACTCGATCGAGGGCTCGGTTCGCAGCACACTCGACACCCTTGCCGCTGAGGCCGGTTCAGTCACGATCGCCGGGGAGTACGTGCACGACATTCGCTCGGCGCTGATTGCCCGTTCGGCCATACCGCTCGACGCGATCACGGCAGTCGTCTCCCACCCCCAGCCGCTCGCCCAGTGCGACCGCTTCATCCGGGAATCGCTGCCGGACTCTGAAGTCCGGGTGGCCGACAGCACCAGCGCCGCAGTGCGGGAAGTCGGTGGCGGCGAGCCCGGACTGGCCGCGCTCGGACCAGCCCAGGCAGCGAAGATCTACGGCTGCGTGGTCATTCGTGAGGGAATCGAAGACGAGCCCGGCAACTCGACCCGTTTCCTGTGGTTGGCTCCTGCCAACGGAGAGGACCACGGAGGTTCATCCCGCGAGACGGGATCTGATGCTGGGGGCGACGCGGCGAAGGCCTGGAAGACCACCGTCGTTTTTTCAGGCCTCGGTGCCGACCACCCGGGTGCGCTGGTCGAAGCTCTGCTTGAGTTTTCCCGGCGCGAGATAAACCTCGCCCGCATCGAGTCGCGGCCGGAACGCCGTGAGCTCGGGCCGCTACCGATTCTTCATCGACATCGAGGGGCGACAGTCGGACCGGGGTGTAGCCGAAGCGCTCGAAGCTCTGCGCAGCAAGGCCTCGACCGTGCTCGTCCTCGGCTCATACCGGGCCGCCGTCAGCTGACGACCCGGGCCGGCGACCTCAGTCCTCTTCGTCGTTTACGTCCGCCGCGTCTGTCCCGGCTTCTGCCTCTGTCTCCGTGACTGCTTCTGCCCCGGAGCCAACTTCGGAATCCGCGGTGACATCTTCATTGGCACCGGCTTCAACCTCGGGAAGTTCGTCCTGAATGGCCTCGAGTCCCTCTTCGGCCGACTCAGCCTGAGCGGCTTCGACCACCAGGGCGACAGCGCTGATCCGGTCGCCTTCGCGCACGTTCATGGCCTTGACCCCCTGGGTCGCCCGGCCCGTTTTCCGGATCCCGACCACCGTGGTCCTCTGGACCATGCCGTTCTCGGTGATGAACAGGAGCTCCTGGTGCTCACGCACGATCAATGCGCCGGCCAGACCGCCCTTGGTCTCGGTCAGCTTTGCGGTCAGCACGCCCTTGGTACCGCGGTTCTTTATCGGGTATTCCGAGAGTGCGGTGCGCTTGCCGTAGCCATTCTCGGTAACGACCAGCAGTTCGGAATCATCACGGGCAACCGCCAGAGCAAGGACACGGTTGTCCTTCTGGCTGACGTTCATGCCCTTGACGCCGCTGGTGCCGCGCCCCATCGGCCGAGCCTGATCCTCGTTGAACCGGGAAGCGTGACCTGACTTCGAGACCATCAACAGATCGTCTTCGCCCGATGTCAGCTGGACACCAACCAGTTCATCGTCCTCGCGGATCTTGATGGCGATGATTCCGTCGGCTTCGATCCGGGTGTTGTAGTCGACGAACTCCGTCTTCTTGACCTGCCCTTGGGCGGTTGCGAAGACGAGGTACCTGTTCTCCTTGAACTCCCGGGTCGGGATCACGGCCATTACGCGTTCGCCCTCACGCAGCGGCAACAGGTTGACCAGTGCGCTTCCGCGGGAAGTCCGCTGGCCTTCGGGCAGTTCGTAGACCTTCTTGCGGTAGACCTTGCCCGTATTGGTGAAGAACAGCAGGTAGTCATGGGTCGAGCAGATGTGCAGATGCTCGATGTAGTCGTCTTCCTTGAGATTCATTCCGGTGACCCCGATCCCGCCCCTGTGCTGCTGGCGGTAGGCGTCGGTACCGATCCGTTTCACGTAGCCCGATTTGGTCAGCGAGATCACCATCTGCTGCTCGGCGATCGTATCTTCGACGTTTACATCGCCGCCGAAGGGCTCAATCGCGGTCCGTCGGGGGTTGTCGTGGGTCGCGCTGATCTCGAGCAGCTCTTCGCGAACGATCGCGTAGATCCGGCTCTCGTCGCCGAGTATCTCGCGCAGCTCAGTGATCAGCTCCATCAGCTCGGCGTGCTCGGCCCGGATCTTGTCCGATTCGAGCGCGGTCAGGCGCTGCAGGCGCATGTCGAGAATCGCCTGGGCCTGAGCCCGGGAAAGCTCGAACTGTTCGATCAGGTCGGTACGGGCGGTGTCCGGATCGGGTGAAGACCGGATCAGCTTGATCACCGCATCGAGATTGTCGAGCGCGATCAGCAGTCCCTCGAGGATATGTGCCCTGGCCTCTGCGCGGCGCAGCCTGAACTGGGTCCGCCTGGTCACCACTTCGCGCTGATGCTCGACGTAGTGCCGGATCATGTCCCGGATACCGAGCGTCCTCGGCACGCCATCCACGAGAGAGACCATGTTCATGCCGAACGAAGTCTGAAGCTGAGTCTTCTTGAACAGGTTGTTGAGCACGATGTTCGGAACCGCACCGCGCTTGAGTTCGATCACCACGCGCATGCCGGTGCGGTCCGTCTCGTCCCGCAGGTCCGAAATCCCCTCGAGCTTCTTGTCCCTGACCAGGGTCGCAATCTTGACGATGAAGCCGGCGTCGCCGCCCTTCTTGACCGTGAAGGGCAGTTCGGTCACGATCAGCGCGTCCTTGCCACCCTTGAGCGGCTCGGAATGAACTTTGCCGCGAACCCGCACGCTGCCGCGGCCGGTTTCATAGGCCTCGCGGATGTTCGACGGATCCATGATGCCGCCACCGGGGAAGTCCGGGCCCTTCATGTGCTCCATCAGACCGTCCAGGTCAATGTCCGGGTTATCGATGAAGGCGGCTACCGCTCCGGAAACCTCGCCGAGATTGTGCGGCGGAATGTTGGTTGCCATGCCGACCGCGATGCCGGAGGCACCATTGACCAGCAGGTTGGGGAAGCGTGACGGCAGGACCAGCGGCTCGCGCTGGGATTCGTCGTAGTTCGGACCAAACTCAACCGTGTCCGAATCGATATCGCGAAGCATCTCCGTGGCGAGCCGGGTGAGCCGGGCCTCGGTGTAGCGCATTGCGGCAGCCGAGTCGTCGTCGATCGAGCCGAAGTTCCCCTGACCGTCAGCCAGGGGGTAGCGCAGTGAGAAATCCTGCGCCATACGAACCAGGGTGTCGTAAATCGAAGCGTCGCCATGGGGGTGGTACTTGCCCATGACTTCGCCGACGATGGTCGCCGACTTCCGGTACGGACGGTTCGGCTGGAGGCCGAGGTCGTGCATCGGCGTAGAGCACCCGCCGGTGGACCGGCTTCAGGCCGTCGCGAACATCGGGCAGGGCCCGGCCGACGATGACGCTCATCGCGTAATCGATGTAGGACGAGCGCATCTCGAGTTCGAGCTCGCGCTCCTCGATGTTGCCGGTCAGTGCTTCAAGTGCCATCAGACGTCTTTCTCGTTCATGGGTTCTGGCTGAGTCGCCGGGCGTCGATTACACATCGATGTTGCTCGCCTCCTTGGCGTAGGTCTCGATGAACTCGCGTCGGGGGGCCACCTGGTCGCCCATGAGCATCGAGAAAATCTGGTCCGCTGCGGTGGCGTCCTCGAGGGTGACGCGCTGCAGTGTCCGGCTTGCCGGATCCATGGTGGTTTCGCGAAGCTGGTCGGCGTTCATCTCTCCGAGACCCTTGAATCGCGTCAACTGAACTCCGTGCTTGGAGAGATCCAGCACCGCCCGGTGAAGGTCGACGAAGGTCGTCGCCTCCTCCAGTCTGATCCTTGAGAGTCACCCGGAACGGGGGCCGGCCGAAAGCCTCCAGAAGCTGCGAGTGAACCTGCGCAAACCGCTGGTATTCGGCACCCTCGAACAGACGTGCCGGCAGGACATGGTTGCGGGCCAGACCTGACCCGTTGTGGACCGCCTTGACCACGGTGTCCTCGCCCTTGCTCGCGAGAATCTCTGTCCGGAAGATGTCGTCGTCCTGGTCGACATCGCTCGAGGACCTTGCGAACCTCGTCGATCGTGATCACAGCCTCGTCCAGCAGCCTCGACTCGGCGACAAAGCGGACCACTTCGTTGCCGAACTCCGCCTGCAGGGATGTCGACCACGCCTCGTACTCCTTGGAAAGCCTGGTGTAACTCTTCCATCTGCTCTTGTTCAGCTTCAGCGACTTTCCGTCGGAATCGGTCACCTCGAAGTCCTCGAGCCGGTCGCGAAGCAGCAGCTCCTCGAGCTCGGACTCCTTGTCGAGGTAGGTCTCCTGGTTGCCACGCTTGACCTTGTAGAGCGGTGGCTTCGCGATGTACACGAAGCCGGCGTCGATCAGCGGCTGCATCTGCCGGTAGAGGAAGGTCAGGATCAGGGTCCGGATGTGGGCACCGTCGACATCGGCGTCGGTCGCCATGATGATCTTGTGGTACCTGGCGTCTTCGAGATTGAACTCATCCTCGATGCCGGTGCCGATCGCCGTGATCATCGCCTGGATCTCGTTATTGGCCAGCACCTTGTCGATCCGGCTCTTCTCGACATTCAGGATCTTGCCGCGTAGCGGCAGCACCGCCTGGGTCGAGCGATCACGAGCCTGCTTGGCCGAACCTCCTGCGGAGTCGCCCTCGACCACGAACATCTCGGCATGCTCAGGGTCACGAATCGTGCAGTCGGCAAGCTTTCCGGGCAGGGTGGAGTTTTCGAGCGCCGACTTGCGTCGGGTCAGGTCCCGGGCCTTGCGCGCGGCCATCCGGGCCCGTGAAGCTTCGACCGCCTTGGTGATGATCCGGCGTGCCTCACCCGGATTCTCCTCGAGAAACTCGGCCAGCTTCCGGTTGACCGTTTCCTCTACCAGTCCACGAATTTCCTGGTTTCCGAGTTTGGTCTTGGTCTGGCCCTCGAACTGCGGATCGTGGAGCTTGACCGAAATCACCGCGGTCAACCCTTCGCGCACATCCTCACCGGCGAGATTGTCGTCCTTCTCCTTGAGAATGTTCTTGTTTCGCGCGTAAGCGTTCAGGGTGCGGGTCAGCGCGGAGCGAAAACCCGACATGTGGGTGCCACCCTCGTGGGTGTTGATGTTGTTGGCGAAACTGAAGATCGACTCCTGGTAGGAGCCGTTCCACTGCATCGCAACCTCAACCGCGCCTTCGTCCTGATCGCCTTCGAAGTAGACGACCTTGTCGTGCATCGCCTCTTTGTTCTGGTTCAGATACCGGACGAAATCCTCAATGCCGCCGTCGTACTGGAACGAAGCGCTCTGTCCCTCCGCGCGTTCGTCGTTGATCTCAATCTTGAGTCCACGGGTCAGGAATGCGGTCTCGCGCAGCCGGTCCAGAAGCGTGTTGAAGTCGTAATCGACCACTTCGAAGATCTCGTCGTCGGGGAGAAAAGTGATCTCGGTCCCGGTCTCCTGTCGTCTTCTCGCCCTTGGTCAGGTCTCCCTGGGGCTGGCCGCGCTCGTAATCCTGGTCCCAGACGAATCCGTCCGTGTGGATCCGCAGGTGGAGCTTTTCCGAAAGCGCGTTGACCACCGACACTCCGACTCCATGGAGCCCGCCAGACACCTTGTAGCCACCGCCGTCGCCGAATTTTCCTCCGGCATGCAGCACCGTCAGCACCACCTCGGCGGCCGGACGCTGCTCCTTCTCCATGATGTCGACGGGAATACCACGGCCATCGTCGCGGACTGTGCAGCTGTTGTCGGGGTGTATCGCAACTGTCACCGAGTCGCAGTGGCCGGCCAGTGCTTCGTCGACCGAGTTGTCCACGACCTCGTAGACGAGGTGATGGAGTCCGCGGGGACCGGTCGAACCGATGTACATGCCGGGTCGCTTGCGCACCGCCTCCAGGCCCTCAAGAACCGTGATGTCCTTTGCGCCATAGGACGCGTCGCTGCTGCTCGTGTTATCAGCCAATTGCTGCCTTTCGAAACGCTGGTAGACGGCCCCGAGCAGCTCCGGACCCCTCTCGCAGGGGGAGCTGTGGAAAACCATTACTGTAGCACTGCAATGTTACCAGTCTCCGTCGGATCGAAACCCGCGCCGCAACCGGAAAATCCCTGCAAATTCGCCTTTTTTGCGAAGACTTCTACAAAACGCTGCAAAGCGGGTCAGGAAACGGTCCGAAAACGGATCTCGCGGGGGGCTTCGCCCGCCCATCGCCTGACCAGAACATCCCTCAGGCGCGGTTCCATCAAAGCAAGTTCCTGGCTCCAAACGGCGCTCTGGCACTCGACGATCAGAGTGCCACTCTTCTTCGTCGACAACCCTGGTCACCGCTGAGAGCTGTTCCCCGACCGCTGTGGGCCAGGCGCTCTGTGCGTCCGCCAGCGGGGTCTGGGCGCGATTTCTCCGCAGGAGTTCGGTCAGGGTTTCCGAGACCGGTCTGGGCGCGGGGCTGCGTCCCCGGTGATCCCTCATGACGGGACTTCGGAAGAGATGGCGGTCAGATCGCGGATTCGGATCTCGGCAAATTCGTCGCTGTCAGGAACGAGGTCGCTCTCTGCGGCGGTGACAACGCTCTGACCCCCTTCGAGCAGTCTGTCGACGAGTCTCTGGCGTCGCTCCCCGTCCAGCTCACTCATCACGTCGTCAAGCAACATCAGTGGAGCTGTGGAGCCCCCCGGCGAGCAGCGCGTCGCGCTCAGCGAAGAAGAGTGAGAGCAGGCCCAGGCGCTGCTGTCCCTGAGATCCGAATCGACGAAGCTGTCGGCCATCCAGCTCCAGTCGTAGTTCGTCCTGATGCGGACCCCAGCCGGTGCGGCCGAGCTTGAGGTCAGCGTCCAGTCGTCTCTTCGAGGCCGGCTTCCAACTCACCCGCGTCTCCAGTCGAAGCGGCTCGATACACCAGCCGGTTGCTTCCTTCAAGGCCCGAGGTCACCACCAGCCTGTTCGTAGGGGTCGATCAACTCCGACACGGCGGCCTCACGGGTTCTGGTCAGCTCGGCTCCGGCCTCTGCGACCTGCCTGTTCCAGATTCCCACCTGTGACCGGTCTGCCCTACCGGACTCGATTCGCACGATCAGAGCATTTCTTTGAGCCAGTGCTCTGCCGTAACGGACCCTGACCTCCGCCCTGCCCGGCCACCTTGCGGCGACGTACATGTCGAGATGGGCGCGCCTTGTCGCCGGTGGACCCTTGACAATTTCGAGGCGATCTGGTGAGAAAACGGTGACCATCGGCCGGTGGGCGATGGCGCCCGCTCTGTCGATCGGCGCGCCATCCATGTTGAGCCTGCTGCCCTGATCCCTGGCAATCGACGACATGAACTCATGGCGGTTCCCGCCCTCAGCCTCAACGGTCACCCTCGACCTCGCCCAGCTCTCACCGAAAGGGATCAGGTCACGACGGTCGCCGGTGCGGAAAGAGCGTCCGGTAAAGCCGAAATAGGCCGCTTCAACCAGATTGGTCTTGCCGGCACCGTTCGGTCCGACGATTGCCGTGAGTCGCGGGTCCAGGGTCAGTTCAACCGCCGACAGCGACCGGATCCGATCAGCTGCGACCGAGATGACCCTCACCGGCTACTCGTTGAGACGGATCGGCATGACCAGGTAACGAAAATCGTCTCCGTCAACCGGCTGCAGCAGTCCCGGGCGCAGGGGCGAAATCAGACGCAGCATGATCTCGTCACCGTCGATCGCCTCGATTCCGTCCTTGAAGAATTCGTGGTTGAAGCCGATACTGAGTTCCTCGCCTTCGAAATTGGCAGGCAGTTTCTCCTCGGCGTCGCCCAGTTCCGGTGTTTCGGCTGAAATCGTGATTTCCCCTGGGGTGAGTGAGACCTTGAGCGGGCGGTTCTTCTGAGCCATCTGACTTACCCGCTTCACCGACTCGAGCAGCTCTGTCCGCGGGAGACGGACGTCGTGCTCGTAGGTGTCCGGAAACAGCTGCTGATACTTCGGAAACTGCCCGTCGACCGTCGTGGTCGACAGCACTGCTCCGTCTACGACGAAGACGACTTCGCGATCCGTGATGGTCAGCTTGACCGACTCAGACTCGCTGGAGGAGAGGAGTCTGGAGAGTTCCTTCAGGGCCTGGGCCGGGATATTCCGGTCAATCTCCGCCGAAACAGGCTCCGTGAGTTCAGTCTGCTTCACGGCCAGACGGTAGGAGTCGGTTGCGACCATGGTCAACTGATTCTCCTGGGCGAGTACCTGGACACTGGTCAGACACGGGCGCATATCGTCCCTCGATGCCGCCCGAGCCACAAGATCGATCGTATTCAGCAGCGACTCCCGGGAAAGACTGATCGTGTCTCCACCGGCTTTTGGCAAGAGGGGGGAAGTCGTCTTCGACCAGAACGCGGATGTGAAAGCGCGAGCTGCCCGAACGGACTTCGACATCGCGTTCAGCCGGCCTGTACTCGATCTCCGCCTGTCCTGAGCCGAGCAATCTGAGATATCAGCGAAAAGACTGCCCGGCAGCAAGGATCTTTCCTTCGCCTTCGATCGCACCATCCACGTGCACCGGAACCCTGAGGCTCATGTTGCCGTCAGTGGAACTGAAAGAAAGGCGGCCTTCTTCGAGACTGACCAGAATTCCACTGAGGGCAGGGTTGACGCTCCCGGCAGCCAGGGTTCGGGCGGTCAGGGCCAACTTGGAGGAGAGCTCGGAGTTCTTCATTGAAAACTTCATCTTCAGAAACCTCTATTGATTTGGTAAGTCTGTGGGAATACGGGGGGAAGTCGTGGTACTGCCATCCTGGCAAGCCGGATCGCCTGTGGCACCAGCGGGGAAAGTCAGGGGATTGTGTCAACTCCCCCGGCGTCTCAACTGGAGAGCCTCATCCTCCACTGTGGAGAGTGGCGCGGAGTCTGTCCACAGAAGTGGTTGTCTCCGGGATCCACTGCGACCATACGCGGTGACCCTTTCGATCGAACTGATCACCGTCGAATGATCGCTGCCACCGTACAGCGCAGCGATCTGCGGGTAGGAGAGGTCAGTCATCTCCCGGGTCAGGAACATCGCGATATTGCGAGCGGTCGGAGTACGACGATCCCGCTCGACGAGAAATCGAGAGTGGCTACATCGGTGCCGAAGTGTCTCGCGGTCTGACTTCACGGATCACTTCAGGGGTGACATGGGCCGACTCGCTCTGCACTTCACCGGAAAGATCCGACTGATCAGAGTCGGGGCTGAGTGGGGTCGAGCCCAGAGACGCTTCGGCAACGGTTCGGGTGAGCGCGCCGCGAAGTTGCCGGAGGTTCGTCTGAACCCGGCCGGCGAGGAGGGCCAGGGCCTCCTCCTGTGCTGCCACCTCGAACCCGCCTCGGAGACCAGATGGCGCAGGACACTGAGCCGGTGGCCATGTCGGGGTTTACCAACTCGGCGGTCAGACCCCATTCGAACCGGTCACTGAGGCGGTCGGCCAGAGTTGAAATCTCGGTCGGCATGCGATCTGCGGACAGGACTATCTGGCTGCCAGACTCGTGCAGTGCGTTGAAGGTGTGAAAGAACTCCTCTTCGGTGTGAGGTTTGCCGGCGATGAACTGGATGTCGTCGATCAGCAGGACGTCGATATCCCGGTAGCGCCGCTTGAACTCGGTTGTCCCGTTCTCGCGCAGCGCCGTCACGAACTCGGCAGTGAAGGCCTCGGCATTCGTGTAGCGCACAGTCAGTTCGGGAACATGCTGCTTCAGGTAGTTGGCGATGGCACCGAGCAGGTGGGTCTTGCCGAGTCCCGGAGCCCCGTGAAGGAAGAGCGGGTTGTAGGCCTCGGAAGGAGCCTCTGCGACAGCGAGCGCCGCGGCGTGGGCCAGGTGGTTGCCAGGACCGATTACGAAACGGTCGAAGAGATGTGTCGGGTTCGGAGCAGGTGCCGCCACTGAGCCTTTGGGCGTAACGGGCTCTTGTGGCCGGGGGTCGAAACTGACAGCGGTGACAGCCGGGTCAAGGCGCCTGAGGCAGTCCAGAACGAGCTGGGCGTAGCGACGCTCTACCCAGACCCGGACTGAGTCGGGCGCGTGCAGGAAGAGGGTCCCATCCCTGAGTGACACCGGCTCCAGGGGTGCGAGCCACATCCGGTAGGTCGACTCGGGAAGGCTGGCTGAAAGTTGGCGGCGCACCTCTGACCACAGAGCTGAAATCGGCTCTGGTTGTGAGTTTGTGGCGGACAACCTCAGGTTGGGCGTGGATGTCTGTAGTTGGCTTCATGGCGGAATCGAGACGCCGGAGAGCGACTGTTGCGACCATACATCCGGGCCGCGCGTCCGAGCCAGACGGTGCCGCAAATCGCGGAGAAAAGATCTGGCGACAGCGGAAGGACTGCAACCTCCCTATACTTCCCGGCCCGATGAAGCGCACCTACCAGCCAAAGAAACGTAAGCGGGCCAAGACTCACGGCTTCCGTGCCCGGATGAGCACCAAAGGCGGCCGCGAAGTTCTGCGTCGACGCCGGCGCAAGGGCCGCAAGCGCCTCGCAGTCTGAGTATGCCGGGTACCGGCTCTGGTTCCCCCAGACGCCGCCGGCTGTCCCGCAGTGGAGACTTCAAGCGGGCTTACCGTGAGGGTTCGTCGAAGGCGACTCGCTACCTGGTGCTCTACAGGTTCCCGCGAAGCGAAGATGATCACGGCGAAGCCCGACTGGGTGTCTCGGTGTCGAAGAAGCTTGGCGACGCAGTCACGCGCAATCGTGTCAAGCGGGTGCTTAAGGAGGCCTTTTGGGCGAAACCGGATCCATCAGCCACGGCCTACGACTTCGTCCTTGTAGCCAGGAGTGGGGTCGGCAAGGTGATCGACGAACGGGGCCTGGAGGGGGCGATCGAGTGTGTTGATGAGGTGACAGGGCGAGCCGCCGGTACGCCGGAGTCGCCGGAGCGTTCCACGTGAAACGGTTGGCTATCGCTCCGATTCGGCTTTACCAGAGGTGGATATCCCCGATGCTCCCCCGCCGCTGCAAGTACGAGCCAACCTGTTCGGCCTATGCGGTCAGAGGCCATCGGTCGCTTCGGCGTCGTACGGGGTACAGTTCTCGCCTGCTGGCGAATCCTGCGCTGCAATCCTTTCAGCCACGGTGGCTTCGACCCCGTGCGGGAAGAGTTCAACTTTAAGGTCGGACCAATGGACCCGGCCGAGTACCACGGAGATATCAAACCGAACTGAGCAACATGTCGACACCCTTCTACGCAAACATCCTCCAGCCGCTGATCAACATCGCCAACGCGGTCCTCGAGGCCTTCCACGGTTGGGGCCTGAGCTGGGGTGCGGCGATCATCCTGCTCACCATCGTCACCAGGACCCTGCTGATCCCGCTTACCTACAAGCAGCTGAAGAGCATGCGGGCACTGCAGGCTTTTCAGCCCCAGATCAAGGAACTCCAGGAGAAGTACAAGAACGACCGTCAGCGCCTCTCGCAGGAGATGATGAAGTTCTACCAGGAGAACAAGATCAACCCGCTTGCCTCCTGCATCCCGCTTCTGGCGCAGATGCCGATCTTCATCACGCTCTTCTACACACTCAGGGGGCCGCTCCGCGTGGACATGTGCGGTCAGGAGTCGATGACCTGCGGCGAGGTTCCTTTCAACATCGTCCAGAACTCAGCCACCGCTGAAATCGCCAGGACGAAGATGGTGGCCGCCGGGGACCTGAGTTCCAGCCAGATCGACAATGTCGTCAATAACTTCGACACGATTCGCCCCCTGACCGAGGGCGTCACCTCTTTCGGCCAGTCCTTCTTTTTCATCCCCGACCTGACCGCGGCGGCTGTGGGCGCTGTTCTGATCGCTCTGATCGTGATCTACGTAGTGACCCAGCTCTTCTCGGGCCTGATCATGTCGGCCACCGCCGACCGCAACCAGCGCCTCCTGATGATGGCGCTGCCTTTCATCTTCATCCCATTCATCCTCAACTTCCCGGCAGGCCTGATTCTTTACTGGATCACCACCAACTTCTGGACCATCGGCCAGCAGGCGGTGGTAAACAAGGTGATTCCGCCACCCGCGAAACTCGACCCCCAGGTCGCAGCCGCAGTAAAGGCCCCACCCCCACCCCCTCCGAAGAAGAAGAAACGCCGGCGCTAGCGCCGTAAACTCATGAACATGGAATCCACTGAATGGCCGGATGAGCCCGCGGACAGGATCATTGAAGTGGTCGAGTGCGTACTCGACCAGCTTGATCTGGATGGAACGGTCGAGATCGTCGAAGACGGTGAGTCGATTACCGCGACGGTTGACGGCGATGAGGACTACGGCCTTTTGATCGGCCGTCGTGGCCAGACCATTGACGCCCTTCAGCTACTTTGCTTCCAGGCCGCTTTCCAGGGGATTCGCGATCGCAAGAGAGTCATTCTCGATGCTGCCGGTTACCGCGCACAGGCGCGAGGAAGTGATCATCGAAAAGGCGGATCGCGCCGCCGAGAAAGCAATTGCGACCAGCGATGAGGTCGAACTGGACGCCATGCCGGCCCGTGAGCGCCGCGTCGCTCACGAACACCTGAAGGAACGGACCGAGGTAGAGACCTTCAGTTCCGGTGACGAGCCCCAGCGCCGGGTCGTCGTGGCACCGCTGCTTTCCGAGTGAGCGAAGCCGCTGCCCCCCTGGCAGACCCTGAAGTCCTGGGTCGCCTCGAGCCGATGCTGGCGATGCTCGCCGACGCACCGGCGTCACTCAGTTCGGTCACCGATCCGGTCCAGGCCCGTGAAGTGCATCTGCTGGACAGTCTTTCCGGCCTCACCGTGGGTGAGGTCGCCACAGCTTCCAGGGTGGCGGACATTGGCTCTGGCGCCGGGTTTCCCGGTATTCCGCTGGCGGTGGCCCTGCCGGGCGTGCGTTTCGACCTGATCGATTCAGTGACCCGCAAGGCGGACTTCATATCCGAGGTCATCGGACTGCTTGAGATCCGCAACGCCCGGGCCGTCTGCGCCCGCTCGGAGGAGTTGGCCGGGGGAGAAGGGTACGAGGCCTATGACGTCGTGACCGCGAGGGCGGTGGCACCGCTGACCGCGCTGGCTGAACTGGCTTCACCGTTGCTGCGGCAGTCCGGCGTTCTGGTCGCCTGGAAGGGAGCGCGGGAAGCCGAGGAGGAGGCGGCGCTGGAGATGCTCGAAGACCGAATTGCAATGCGTCTGGACCGGGTCGAAGCGGTAAAGCCTTTTTCCGGCAGCCGGATTCGCCACCTCTACGTCATCCGCAAGACCGCCGCGACGCCAGATGGCCTGCCACGTCGCCCCGGCATGGCCCGTAAGCGGCCGTTTTCGGGCTAAGCTGATCCGCTCATGACTCTCATTTACGCAATCGCGAACCAGAAGGGCGGAGTCGGCAAGACCACAACCGCGGTCAACCTCGGAGCCGGACTCGCAATGCTCGGCCGACGGGTGCTGATCGTGGACCTTGACCAGCAGTGCAACGCAACGGTCGCGCTCGGAGCGGAAAAGGGCCTTGAGCCGTCGAGTTACAGCGTGCTTTCCGGCGAGGTGACTGCCGTTGAAGCGGCTCGGCCGGCGGGGCCCGAGAACATGTGGCTGGTGCCGGCCAGTCGCGATCTGGCGGGTTCAGTGATCGAATTGCCCAGGCTGGAAAGGCCCAATCACCAGCTGCGAGATCAGATGGGCCCGGTCGAAGACCACTTTGACGTGGTGATGATCGACTGCCCCCCGGCACTGGGCCCGGTAACCGTGAATGCTCTGGTCGCCGCCAACCGGGTGATCGTGCCGGTTCAGGCCGAATACCTGGCGCTCGAAGGCCTGGTCGACTTCCTCGACACGCTCTCGAAGGTCCGACAGGAACTCAACCCGGCATTGGAGCTGGCCGGAGTGGTGATCACAATGCATGACGAAAGGACACGCTTGGCCCAGAATGTCGAGAGAGAACTGCGTGATCATTTTGCTGAAAATGTCTTTCGCAACGTCGTTCCGAGAACGGTCAGGCTGGCCGAGGCCCCCAGCTATGGCATCCCCGTGACCGAATACGCGCCGACCTCGCGCGGGTCAGGCGCCTTCCGGGCTTTGGCGAACGAGGTGGTCACCCGTGGCTGAGCGCCGGGGACTTGGCCGGGGACTGGGCGCAATCCTGCCGGAATCGACCTCCGAAACAAACATGCGAGAGTTGCCAATCGAGCTGATCAAGCCGAATCCGGGGCAGCCGCGCAAGAGCTTCGAGGAGGAGCCCCTGGCCGCGCTGGCCGCCTCGATCGGCGCGAGCGGGGTGGTGCAGCCGCTGCTGGTGCGCTCACTTAGTGACGGAAGTTACGAACTTATAGCGGGCGAACGCAGGTGGCGTGCCGCCCAGCTGGCCGGCGTCGAGAAGGTACCGGTGGTCGTGCGGGACTCGGACGAGACCGACCGTCTGGAAGTCGCACTGATCGAGAATATGGTCCGTGAAGACCTGAATCCGGTTGAAGAAGCGCGTGCCTGCGCCGAGCTGGTCGAGGAGCTTGGCCTGAGCAAGGAAGAGCTCGGGCGCAGGATCGGCCGCAGCCGCCCTCAGATCTCCAATCTGATCCGGCTGCTTGACCTTCCGGACGAAGTCATCGCGATGCTGGAGCGCGATGAGCTGAGCGAAGGTCACGGCCGGGCCATCCTCCAGACAACTGATCACGAGCGTCGCCGGCACCTGGCCCGACTTGCCCGGGACCATGGCTGGTCAGTCCGCAAGACCGAACAGCAGGCTCGCGCCGAGGCTCAGGGTCCCCCTCGCGCACAGGCACCGTCACTCAGTGCCGAGGAGAAAGAGGCGCTGGCCGATTTGACCGAGCGGTTCGAGACCCGACTCGACCTTCCGGTGAAGATCAGGGCGAAGGCAAACGGTCTGACCATCGAAATCGAGGTCGAGGACATCGGGCAGGCTTCGGGGCTGGCCGACAAACTCGGCTGACCACGTTAGAATCACCGCTCTTCACGCGGGCGATTAGCTCAGTTGGTTAGAGCGCGTCTCTGATAAGGACGAGGTCCCTGGTTCGAATCCAGGATCGCCCATGGTTGCTCCGGTACCGACCACCGCCTCCATATAATCGCCGTTCATGCGCGAGATGCAGATTTACGGAGTCAGCTTCGACATGGTCGGCAAGCAGCCGATCGTGCTCCTGAAGACGATCGACGACAACCGCTTTCTGCCGATCTGGATCGGCCACCCGGAGGCCGCCGCCATCCTGATGAAGCTGCAGGGGGCGGACACGCCCCGCCCGATGACCCATGACCTGATCGTAGAAATGCTTGACCAGGTCGACTCCAAATGCGAGCGCATCTCAGTGACCGAATTGCGCGACAACACCTTCTACGCCAGCATCACGCTCTCGGTCAACGGATCCGAGGTCGAGCTCGACTCCAGGCCCTCCGACGCACTGGCGATCGCGGTCCGGCTGGGCGCGCCGATCTTTGTCGCCGAAGAAGTGATCGAGGAGTCCTCGATCGAGTTTGAGCAGGGCGAAGAGGACAACGAACAGGTGGTCGAGAAGTTCAAGGACTTTCTCGACGACATCTCCCCCGAGGACTTCCTCCAGGGCTCCTGATCAGCGGGCGAGGTCGAGGATCCTGCCGACCATCTGCTCGAAGGAGAAGCCGGCGGCTTCCGCCGCCTGGGGCAGCAGCGATGTCTCGGTCAGTCCGGGGATCGCGTTGACCTCGAGAACCTGAGGGCCGTCTTCTCCGAGGATCAGGTCGACCCTTGAAAAGCCGGAGCAGCCGAGCGCGTTGTAGGCGTCGAGCGCGATGCGGCCGACCTCCCGGCTGCCTTGCTCGTCAAGGTCAGCGGGACAGACAAAGTTGGCTCCGCCGACCTCGTAGCGTGCCTCGAAGTCGTAGGCGTTCGAGTCGGCCGGGATCGCTTCGACCACCGGCAGCACTTCGTCGCCGAGAACCGACACCGCCAGCTCGCGGCCACTGACCCAGGTCTCGAGCAGAGCCCGGCTGTCATAGCTGAGCGCGGTGATCAGGGCGGCGGGAATCGCTTCTGCCTCGGTGACAACCTTGACCCCGAGCGATGATCCCTGCGACGCCGGCTTGGCGACCAGAGGCAAGCCCACTCGCTCGACGGCACGAGCGAAAGTGGAAGCAGCCCCGAAGTCGCGGATCGATGCTTCGCTGTAAGTGACCCAGTCCGGGGTCGGGATCCCGTTCTCGCGAAAGATGAACTTGGAAAGGCTCTTGTCCATGCAGCGCTGGCAGGCGGCCACGCCCGGTCCGGTGTGGGGGATGCCCAGAAGTTCAAGCAGCGCCTGCACGGTGCCGTCTTCGCCTTCGGTTCCATGGAGCGCGATGAAGGCGACGTCGGGTTCGAGCGCCTCGAGGTCGGGGACGAGGTCAGGGCCGAGATCAAGCGGCTCGACCGTGTGCCCGAGCTCGAGCAGAGCTTCGGTGACCCGGGCGCCGGAGCGCAGTGAGACACCGCGTTCAAGCGAGCGACCACCCTGGAGCAGAGCGACCTTCATGGGCGGGCACTCACTTTTCATCCTCGGGCAGGCGTGGAAGTTTCATTTCACCCGTACCGGTCATCGTCTGGTAGAGGAACAGCTGTTCGTTTGCGGCCTCGCCGATCCGGCGGATTCCCTCGATTATCCGGTCCTCCCGCACCCCGCTGAAGTTCAGGCGCATTGAGTTCGCGCCGCGTCCGTCGACGTAGGCCGCAGTCCCCGGTACGAAGGCGACCCCTTTGCTGAGCGCCTTGGCCAGAAGATCCTCCGTTCCGATCACGTCGGGCATGGTTGCCCAGACGAACAGGCCGCCCTCCGGTCGCGTCCAGCTCGAACCGTGGGGGAAGTATTCGGCCATTGCTCCGAGCATCGCGTCACGTCGTGCCCGGTAGATGCCGACCAGGTCGTCGACGTACTCACGCCACCTGTCCTTGAGGAAGTACTCGCCGGCGAAGTTCTGGGTCAGGGTCGAAGTGCAGAGGTCGGCCGCCTGCTTGCCCAGCACAATCTTCTCGCGGATCGGGGTCGGTGAAACGGTCCAGCCGATGCGCAGCCCGGCCGAGAGGATCTTGGAGAAGGTGCCCAGGTAGACCACGTAGGCCCCGCCGTCAAGGCTGTAGAGGGTCGGCAGTGACTCCCCTTCGTAACGCAGCAGCCCGTAGGGGTTGTCTTCGACGACGAGGATCTCCTGCTCACGTGCGATCTCGACCAGTCGCCGTCGCCGCTCAAGCGACAGCGTCACTCCGCCGGGGTTCTGGAAGGTGGGGACCGAGTAGATGAATTTCGGGCGCCGACCCTGGGCGGCGAGGTCGGCAATCGCCTGCTCGAGCAGGTCGATCCGCATGCCATCTTCGTCGCATTCGATCTGGATCACGTCGGCTTCGTAGGAGCAAAAGGTGGGGATCGCCCCCGGGTAGGTGGGCGCGTCGCAGATCAGGGCATCGCCCGGGTCGATCAGAACCTTGGTGATCAGGTCGATCGCCTGCTGGCCGCCGGTGGTGACCGTCACGTCCGCTGCATCCACCCGCATGCCCTCGGCCGCCATCACCCCGGCGATCTGCTCGCGGACCAGGTCCAGGCCTTCGGTCGGTCCGTACTGAAGGACCTCGGCTACGCAGTCGCGGGCGATCCGGTCCATCTCGGCGGCGAAGGCCTCGGGCGGGAAGGTGGAGGTGTCGGGCAGCCCGCCGGCCAGGGAAATCACCTCGGGCCGCGCGGTGATCGCCATCATGTCCCGCATGGCCGAGGAGCGCATCACCCTGGTCCGTTTGGCAAACAGCGCTGCGTAACGCTCCAGATCCCTGGCCCTGGTCTGAGCGCGTCGGGGAGGTGGAGGCGCGGCCATGGCTCTATTCTGCCCGTATCAGCATCTTCGAGACAATCTGCCTCGCCGCCGGACTCGGCATTTCACTCGGCATGGTCACCGGTACCACCGGCCTGCAGGGCTCGGCCCGTGGGCGCATGACCCTGCTGACCGCTGTGATCGGTCTGGCCGCGGGCTACCTGGCGGCCTCACTGCTCGACGGCAATCTGTTTGCCGGTGCGATCTTCGCGGCGATCTTCGGCACGGTTTCCTGTGCGGTGTTCAGCGATGTGATTGCCGGAGCGACCAGGCGAGGAGGAACCGGGGCGCTCACATTCCTGACTGGTTCTCCTGGCGCTGGTGATCGCGGTGGCTTCGGTGCTGCTGCCGTACCTGGCCATCCTGCCGGCAGCCGGACTGCTCTGGCTGGCCCTGTCGCGCAACCGCCGCGCGGATCGCAAGCATGCCGGGCTTCGTATCCTGCGCTAGATGAAGAAACTGGTACTCGCCTACGTCGATTCCCTGCGGACCGACATGCTCAGGCGGGCGATAACCGAAGGCCGGGCGCCGACCTTCGGCCGGCTGGTCAGGCGCGGTGTACTGGTCGAGGATTGTGTTTCCTCCTTTCCCTCGGTAACCCCGGTCGCTTCGGCCGAAATGGTCACCGGTGTTGCCGCCGACCGCCACTGGATCAGCGGCATGAACTGGTACCACCGGGTCGAGCGGCGGTACGTGGAGTACGGCTCCTCACTGGAGGCTTCACGGGCCTTCGGCATCTTCCGCTCGCTGCACGACCTCGTCTACAACATGAATCTGTCCCACCTCAACCCGGCCGTCGAGACGGTCTTCGAGACCCTTGACGACCGTCAGGTCCGAACCGCGGCCACCCCGTTTCTGATCTACCGGGGACGCCACCGGCATCAGGTCACCCTCCAGGGACTGACCGGCAAGATGGTCGAGTCCGGGCTGGTCAATCTCGAATACGGCACCTGGGGCCCGAAGGAGCTCTTCTACGGCGACCTCTACGCCTCCATGCCCGTTCCCTGCAAACCGAGTTCGGTGCCTGGACGGCGCGACCAGTACTCGGCCTGCTGCGCGGCGGAGATGGTCTCCCGAAACCGGTTCGACTTCATGCTGCTTTCCTTCCCGGACAACGACAACTACTCCCACCGGCACGGCCCGGAGGCTTCGGTGACCTCGATCGAGCGGGCCGACCTCTGCATGGCCGACGTGATCCGGGCAGCGGGAGGAATGGACGGCTTCCTTGCCGACCACGCCCTGATCCTGCTGGCCGACCACGCCCACACCGATGTCACCCGGCCGCTGGAGATCATCGAAGGGATGGCCCGCAAGTTCGACGTGCTGCGGCCCTCGGAAGACCGCCCCGAGACCGCCGAGCTTGCGGTCAGTCCGACCTCGCGCGCGGCCCACATCTACATCCTTGACGAGCAGGACAACCCGGTCCGTCACCGCCGGGTGCGGGAACATCTGGCCTCGATCGAAGGGGTCGAGCTCGTCTCCTGGCTCGAGCGACCGGACGGCACGCCGCTGGTTCGCAAAGGGCCCGGCCACGACGGGGTAGACGGTCTCGTGGTCACGGTCGAACGCGCGGGCCGGAGGTTTTCCTTCACCCCGGATTCCGGACCCGACGGATCCGGAGACGCCACCGGCACCGTCGCCGGTCAGACCGGGGAGACAGTTATCGACCGGCGTGGCCGGGCATGGTCGATCCGGGGCAATGCCGAAGCCCTGGAGGCGTCGGTCGAAGCGGGACGGATCGAAACACCGGTCTATCCGGACGCCCTCGGCCGGCTCTACTCGGCGATGTGCGCGCCACATTCCGGAGACTTGATGATCTCGGCCGAGCTCGGATACGAATGCCTCGATTGGGGCGGGGCGGCCCACGTCGGCGGCGGCTCGCACGGATCGCTCCGGCGGGAGGATTCAGAGGGTCCGCTGCTCTTCGTCGGCTGCGGTCCAGACTCGGCCGACGAGCGTGAGCAGTGGGGCCTTCAGGACGTCGCCCCGGTGATTCGCGAACACTTCAACGCCTGACCCGGGCTCAGGTGACGGGCAGCATGAAGGGCTCGATCGAGTCGGCGAGGCCGCGATCGTTGATTTCAACCGCAGCACCCATCACCCAGACATCCTCGGTGGCAGTTTCGAAGCGAACAGGCATGTCGGTGCGCATGCGCTCGATAGCCTGCTCCCGTTTCACGCCCAGGACCCCGTCACGCGAACCGGTCATGCCGACGTCGCTGATGAACGCGGTGCCGTCGGGGAGGACCCGGCCGTCGGCGGTCGGCACGTGGGTGTGGGTACCCGAGCACCGCGGCCGCTCGACCGTCGAGGTACCAGCCGAGCGCAACCTTCTCGCTGGTCACCTCGGCGTGGAAGTCGACCACGATCGCATCGGTCCTGTCCTCAAGTTCGTCAAGCAGAAGATCGGCTTCGTCGAAGGCCGTCCGGGCGGCGCTGAGGCCGACGGTGCCGCTCAGGTTGATCACGCCGACGCGCATCCCGTCCGCCTCGACCACGACCCAGCCGCGGCCCGGATTGGATCGGCGATAGTTGGCCGGGCGGATGACCCGGTCCGCCCGGTCGAGGTATTCGTAGGCGTCGCGGTGGCGGTAGGTGTGGTTGCCGAGGGTGATCACGTCGGCGCCCGAGTCGAAGATGTCGAGGGCGGTCTTCTCGGTGATGCCCATGCCGCCGGCCGAGTTCTCGCCGTTGACGACGATCAGCTGCGGCGAGAAGCGCTCGCGCAGTCCGGGCATCGCTGCGGCAAGCCCACGCCGCCCGGGGCTGCCGACCACATCGCCGATAAAGAGGAGCTTCACCCGGCCGACCCTACCGGCAGTCCTCCCCCGACAGATCCTTAGACTCAAGGCGAGATGAGTTTCCCCTCGACACGACTCCGCCGATTGCGCCGGACCCCGGCCCTGCGAGGGCTGGTCCGCGAGAACTCGGTCACTGCGGCCGATCTGATCCAGCCGATGTTCGTCTCCACGGGAACCACCACCCGCGAGCCGATCGCCGGAATGCCGGGGATCGACCGGTTCTCGATCACCGGACTGGTCGAAGAAGCTGGAGAGATCGCCGGGTCCGGCGTGCCCGCGATCCTGCTCTTTGGAACCACCACCGAGAAGGACGAGGCCGGCTCCGGCGCATGGGACGACGAGGGCGTCGTTCAGATGGCCGTGCGGGCGCTCAAGGAGGCCCACCCGGATCTGGTCGTGATCACCGACGTCTGTCTCTGCGCCTATACGGACCACGGGCACTGTGGCTTTGTGCGTGACGGCGAGGTCGACAACGACGTCACGGTCGAGCTGCTTGCGAGGACCGCGATCTCCCACTCCGAGGCCGGAGCCGACATCGTCGCTCCGAGCGACATGATGGACGGACGGGTCGGATCGATCCGGTACCAGCTCGACGAGGAAGGCCATTCCGGCACGGCGATCCTGTCCTATGCGGCCAAGTACCGGTCGGCCCTGTACGGACCGTTCCGGGATGCCGCCGATTCGGCCCCGTCGTCCGGAGACCGGTCCGGCTACCAGCTTGATCCGGCCAACGGGGATGAAGCGGTCCGCGAGGCCCTGCTCGATATCGAAGAGGGGGCCGACGCGGTCATGGTCAAGCCCGCCGCCGGCTACCTCGACATCGTGCGGAGGATCAGGGAGGAGACCGGTGCACCGGTCGCCGCCTACCAGGTCTCCGGCGAGTACTCGATGCTCAAAGCGGCAGCTTCGGCCGGCTGGTTGGACGAGAAGCAGGCGGTGCTGGAGAGCCTGATTTCGATGCGCCGGGCGGGAGCCGACTTCATCGTCACCTACTACGCCCGCGAGGCCGCGGCGTGGCTTCAGTAGACGAGGGAGACGGCAAGCGCCAGGCCGACCGCCAGGGCGACGCCGAACTGTTCCGGCGGGCGACAACTCTGCTTCCCGGGGGAGTCAACTCCCCGGTCAGGGCGATGACCCAGATCGGCCTCGACCCGATCTTCATCGAGAAGGGCGAGGGCTGCATGCTTACCGGCCGCGATGGTCGCGAGTACATCGACTGGGTCTCTTCCTGGGGGCCGCTGATCCTCGGCCACGCCGACCCGGGTGTACTCGAGGCGATCGCTGAGGCGGCCGCCCGGGGCACCAGCTTCGGCGCCGCGACCGAGGCCGAGGTCGATCTGGCGGCCGAGATCGCCGATCGGGTGCCGTCGGTCGAAATGATCCGCATGACCAGTTCGGGTACCGAGGCGGCGATGAGCGCGGTCAGGCTCGCCCGCGCGGTCACCGGCCGTGAAACGGTGGTCAAGTTTGCCGGCGGCTATCACGGTCACGCTGACGCCTTGCTGGTCGAACCGGGTTCCGGGATGGCGACCCTGGGGGTACCGGCCAGCCCGGGGATCCCGGAGGCGGTCAGCGCCGGCACCGTGGTCATTCCCTGGAACGATCGCCGGGCGGCCGAAGCTGCCTTGGCCGATCACGAAGTCGCGGCCCTGCTGGCCGAGCCGGTGCCGGCCAACATGGGGGTTGTTCCTCCGGATGACGGCTTCCTCGGCTTCCTGCGCGAACTGTGCGACCGAAACGGGACGCTGCTGGTCTTCGATGAAGTGATCACCGGTTTCCGGGTGTCCCGCGGTGGCGCGCAGGAGCTGTACGGGGTGGAGCCGGATCTGACCGTTCTCGGGAAAATCGTCGGCGGAGGCCTGCCCTCCGCTGCTTTCGGGGGTCCGCGCAAGCTGATGGAGAGGATCGCCCCGTCGGGCGACGTCTACCACGCGGGAACGCTCTCGGGAAACCCGGTGGCGGTTGCTGCCGGCCTCGCCACCCTTCGCCGGCTTGACGCGGCCGCTTATGGCCGGCTCTCGATGCTCACCGCGAGGCTCGCGACCGGCCTTGGCGGCCTCGATGGCCCGGTACCCGTAACCGTGAACGCAGTGACCGGCCTGGTGACCCCCTTCTTCACCGACCACCCGGTGAGGGATTTCAGTGACGCACGCGGATCCGATGGAGACAGCTACGCGGCATTCTGCCGGGGACTGCTCGAACTGGGGATCTATCCGCCGCCCTCCAGGTTCGAGGCGTGGTTTGTCTCTCTGGCACACGACGAAGCGACGATCGACCGTACCGTCGAAGCCGCCCGCTCTTCACTGGCGCTGGCAGGAGCGGGGTCCGTCCAGTGACCGGCGAGGCGATCGAACCCCGCGCTGCTCTTGAGGCACTTGCGGCCACAATCGAGCGTGAAGGCGAGCCGCTCGCAGCAGTTCTCACCCCCGCGCTGCCGCCCCGACCGTCACTCGGCATGTACGCCGCGGCCGGGCCACGCACCGCCGCTGACCCCGGCAGCTACGCCTTCGTGGTCGAATCTGTACTGGAGGGTTACCTCTGCCATCTCGGCAGGCCGCGGATCCTGGAGTCGTCCGACAGCGACCTGCTTCTTCTGGCCGGCGACATCTTCTACGCGATCGGTATCGCCAGGCTTGGCGGTGCTCGCCGACCCCGAATCCGTAGCCCTGCTGTCGGAGTTGATCAGGGTGTCGGCCGAGTTGCGAGCCGCCAACCGGACCGGCCAGGCGGGCTGCTTGTGGCTCGCTCAGGTTTCGGCTCTGGCATTTGGTTCCGATCAGGATCTGCCCGGCCTCATCGCAGCGCTTCGCCACGATGAACCCGGCGCTGAGAAGGGGCTCGAAAGCTGGTCGAATGGACTTTCAGAACGCTTCGCTTTGACGGGGAGGATCGGCGAGGTGCGCGAGGTATTACACTTCGGTCCCGCCGATTTAGAGTTTCCTTAGAACTGACCACTTGTCCGACTCGCAGAACAACAACCCCGACCCCTCAGAGGCAGACCCTCCCCGGGTCGATCTGCCCGAGGCTAAGCCTCGCGGCTACTTCGAGGGCGAGTCCTACACCCGTCGCAACGCCTTCATGGTGTCGAGCCAGGTGCTGACCGGAGTCGCTGGTGCCGCCGTGGTGCTGCCGGCCGTGGCTTTCGCCCTCGCCCCCGTGTTTACCAGCCCCGAGGAGCGGTGGGAAGCCGTCGGTGTAGCCCGGCGATTTCACCAGGGAGACCTACCGGCAGGTGGTCTTCACCGAGACGCCCGGAATCGGAGAGGTCGGCAAGACGACCGCCTATGTGCGCCGTGGCTCCGCCGAGTTCGAAGGTGAAGACGAAGAGGGCTTCGTGGCGATCTCGACCAGGTGCGCCCATCTCGGCTGCCCGGTCCGGTTCGTCCAGGCGGCACGAAACTTCATCTGCCCCTGCCACGGTGGCGTCTATGACTTCGTCGGCAAGCGCATCGGTGGCCCGCCACCCCGTCCGCTCGACCGGTTCCAGACCCGGATCAAGGACGGCAAGGTCGAACTCGGCCCGCGCTACAGCGTGACCAACCAGCTCAAGGCAGTGCGCGTCCGCGATCCCGGAGAGTTCACCGGCGGCATCTGGGAGTACCTGTACCCGCCGCGACCCACCACGCCCCCGCCCCCGTGAACGGCTGCTGACTAGACGATGAAACTTTCACTTCCAACACGCAAATCTTCCTCCGGTAACGGTGACGGTTCGGCCGAGAAGGTTGAAGAGGCCGGCCCGAGCAAGGCCGAGAAGCGCGCTGACCTGAAAAAGGCGGCGGTTCACCACTCCGCCGAGGGCGGTACCGACGTGGTCGGCTGGGTCGATTCGAGGCTCAACGGCTCCGGCATCTACACCGCCTTGCTGACCCGCAAGGTCCCCAAGGGCACCAACTGGTTCTACACCCTGGGTTCGGCGACCATGTTCATCTTCGCCATGCAGGCGATCACCGGCGTATTCCTCTCGATGTACTACACGCCTTCGGCCACCCAGGCCTACGCCTCGATCACCCACATGACCAACGACGTCTTCATGGGCGAGTTCGTGCGCGGGCTCCACAAGTGGGGCGCCAGCCTGATGATCATCCTGATCTTCCTGCACATGGCCAGGACCTTCTTCTTCGGCGCCTACAAGTACCCGCGGGAACTCAACTGGGTGATCGGTGTCGTCCTGATCATCCTGACCATGGTCATGGGCCTTACCGGCTACCTGCTGCCGTTCGACCAGCGGTCCTACTGGGCGACGATCGTCGCCAACAACATCACCGCCTCCGGTCCCGTTGTCGGTCCGTATCTGGCCGACTTCCTTACGCGCCGGTCCTGACTTCAGCGCGACTACGCTGTCCAGGTTCTATGCGCTTCACATGATGGCCGTGCCCGGCCTGATCGGCGCCCTGATCGGCGCCCACCTCTTCCTCGTCGTCAAGCTCGGCACGACCGCCCCGCCGTGGGTCAAGGCTGCCCGGCCGAAGGACGCGCGACCGGTCGAGATGGTGCCGGCAGGGGTGCCTTCGCCGGACGACGACGAAGTTCCGTTCAGCGAGAACGGCTGCCGCTACTCCGATCGCACGGCCGAAGAGCCGGACGAGGCACCTGAACCTGAGGCGGCAGCCGACGCTGAAGAGATCGCAGCCGAAGGCACGGTCAACCCGGACCCGAAGGGGAGGTCAGCTCGTGAACGGTCGCGAAAAAGAGGAGTACCTCCGCGAGTACGAACAGCTGAAGAAGAAGGGCAAGGCCTTCTTCCCGTACGCGATCATGAAGGACTCGGTCATGTTCCGTCTGGTCGTCGCAGTACTGGTGCGATGTCGCTGCTGATGGGCGCCGAACAGGGCCCCAAGGCCGACCCGACCACAACCACCTACGTGCCGCGTCCGGAGTGGTACTTCTTCTTCCTGTTCGAGCTGCTGCGCGTGATCAAGCCGCCGGCGCTGGTCCCGCTGGCGACGATCGGCATCCCGACGATCTGCATGGTCCTGCTCCTGTTGCTGCCGTTCTACGACCGCGGTCCCGAGCGAATCCCGTGGAAGCGTCCGGTCGCCTCGATCACCGGCGTCATGGTGATCGTCGCGATGGCTTACCTGACTTACCTTGGCGCAGTGGCCGGCTCGCCGTCGGAAATCGCCAGAGGCGACCGAACCGCAGTTCGAGCAGGGCAAGCAGATCGTCGCCCAGTCGGGCTGTCTGGCCTGTCACGCGATCGGTGAGAACGGAGCCCACGGTGGCCTCGGTCCCGACCTGACCGAGATCGGCGCCCTGGTCCCGAGAGCTGCGATCAAGCGCTCGGTCGCAGTCGGTCCCGGAATCATGCCTTCGCTACGAGGATCTCGGCGAGAAGAGACCTGAACGCAGTCGCCGACTACCTGGCTTCCCTCGACTAGCGGGTTTCCGGTGAACGAAGCTCCTCCGCGCCGCGGCGACGAGCAGTTCGCCGGAGAGGTGAACTCGATGTTCGACCGGATCAGCGGCGTCTACGACCGCATGAACCGGATCATGACCGCCGGGCTCGACCGCACCTGGCGTGCCCGGGCCGCCGAGCGGTCCCGCCTCGCACCCGGAGACTCCGCGCTGGACCTTTGCTGTGGCACCGGCGATGTTGCGCTTGAGCTGGCCGCCAGGGTCGGCCCGGAAGGTGAAGTCACCGGTGCCGACTTTTCGCGGCCGATGCTTGATCTGGCCTCCGGCCAAGCCGACCCCGCCCGGGTTCGGCGACGGTCGGTTTCGAATGGGCCGACGCCCTCGACCTGCCTTACGAAGATGAGTCTTTCGATGCGGTGACGATCTGCCTTCGGTGCGCGCAATCTGGCCGACCTCGATCGTGGACTGGCCGAGATGCACCGGGTGCTGAACCCGGGCGGCAGCGTCGTGATCCTCGAGATCACCCAGCCACGTCGCCAGCCGCTGAAAGGCTTCTTCGGCCTGTGGTTCGACCGGGTCGTGCCGCTGCTGGGTCGCTTTGCCGGCGACTCTTCGGCATACACCTACCTGCCGGAGTCGGTGCGCTCCTTCCCGGACGCCGAGACCCTCGCGGCCCGGATGGATCAGGCCGGATTCCGACACGTACGCTGGACGCTGATGGCGGGCGGCATCATCGCGCTCCACTCAGCCGTGAGGTGAGGCCCGGGTGAGCTCCGGCCGTTCAGTCCCGGAACCGGTCACGGCGGTCATCGAGAACGCCGGTGCCTGGCTGCCGAAGGGTCTGGTCGACGTCGAAAGCGCACTGGTCGCGGCCGTCGACGATGACGGCCCGCTGGCGCCCGATGCGCTCGCGACCTTAAGGCCGGCGGCAAGCGCATGCGTCCCATGCTGGTACTCCTCTGCGCCGGCCCCGAGGGTGGACCGGCCGCAATCCGGTCGTCGGTCGCGGTCGAGCTCATCCATATGGCGAGCCTGGTCCACGACGACGTTCTCGATCGTGCCCCGCTCCGTCGGGGGCGACCGACGGTGTTCGCCGAAGCCGGAAGGGAGCGTGCGATCTCGCTCGGAGACCACCTCTTTTCGACCGCCTTCTCGGTCCTCGCCGAGGCCGGTGACTCCTCGGCGATTGCCGAGCTGAGTTCGACCTCGGTCGATCTCGCCCGGGGCGAGCTGATGCAGCGCCGGGGCAGCTTCGACCTGGGTCTCAGCGAAGAGGATTACATTCAGCGATGCCAGTCTCAAGACCGGCCGGCTCTTCGCCGCAGCCTGCGTGCTCGGTGATCCAGGGGCCGACGCCGACCAGGCAGGAGGCGCTGACCGGCTTCGGCCACCGGATCGGGCTCGCTTTCCAGATGCTCGACGACGTGCTCGACATCTCCGGGCCGGTCGAGCGGACCGGCAAGGCGCGCGGTACCGACCTGCTCGACGGCACCGTGACCCTGCCGCTGATCGTCGCGATCCGGAGTGAGCGCGCGCTCGGTGAGGTCGATCTTCATGCGCTCGACGAAGCCGGGGCAGAAGAACTCTGCGACCGGATTGCGGCAACCGGAGCCTTGATCAGGTCCGAGCCACAGCGATGTCGCTGATCGAACAGGCCAAGGCTGAACTGGCGGCCGCCGGACTGGAGGACCCGAGCAGAGGCGCCTGCTCGAGCTGATCGCCGACGGTGTCGTGCTCCGCTACAGCTGAACCCGACACGGCAGCCGCCCCCGGTTCTGGAATACTGCGCCGTCATGGTGCTCAGCGACCGGACTATCCGGGAAGAGATCGAATCCGGGCGCATCGTCATCGACCCGTTCCGGGACGATCTGATTCAGCCCTCCAGCATCGACCTCCGGGTCGACTCCAAGTACCGGGTCTTCAACAACTCCGGTACCCGTTCATCGACGTGCGCAAGCCGATGGAGGAGCTGACCGAACTGGTCACCACGGAAGAGGACGAGCCCTTCATCCTGCACCCGGGCGAGTTCGTTCTCGGCCAGACCCTCGAGCGGGTCACCGTTCCCGACGACCTTGTCGCCCGGCTGGAGGGCAAGAGCTCGCTGGGCCGTCTCGGGCTGCTGATCCACTCGACCGCCGGCTTCGTCGACGCCGGCTTCTCCGGGCAACCTGACCCTTGAGCTCTCGAATGTCGCCAACCTGCCGATCACGATCTACCACGGTATGCCGATCGGTCAGCTGTCATTCATGGGATGGACCGCGCGGTTGAGCACCCCTACGGCAACAGCCGAGAATCGCTCCAAGTACCAGGGACAGGTCGAGCCGACCGCATCGCGTTACTACCTCAACTTTGAGCAGTAGCGTCGGCCGCAGTCGCCCGTAGCGCTACGATCACGCAATGATTCCGAACGTCGGACCTCTCGAGATCGCGATCGTCCTGATCATCGCCCTGATCGTCTTCGGCCCCAAGCGGCTTCCTGAACTCGGGCGCTCGATCGGATCCGGGCTCAGTGAGTTCCGCGAAGGTCTCAGCAACATCGGCGCCCGAGATGCGCGACGACGAGACGAAGATGACGACGATCCGGTCGAACTCAGCCCTCCTGCGGACGCTGATCCCGAGGTGACCGAGATCAGTACCGACCGCAGCGGCGATGAAGCCGAGGCCGTCGACGGTGAGGTAATCGCCGACCAAAAAGACTGAGGTCGCAGCATGGCGAAGCTGAAGCCGGTCAGCCACGACGAGGAGATCAGCCTGGTCGATCACCTCGACGAACTGCGATCACGCATCATCTATTCGCTGATCGCGCTTGCGGTCGCCTTTGCTCTCTGTTTCTGGCAGAGCAGCCTGATCCTCGACATCGCCGCCCGCCCGCTCCCCGCCGCTGACAAGGCCCTGGTGGTCCTGGCTCCGACCGAGGCCTTCATGACCACGTTGACCGTATGCCTCTATGCGGCGATCATCGTAGCCGCGCCGTTCATCAGCTTTCAGGTCTTCGCTTACATCCTGCCGGCCTTCTCACCCCGGGAGCGTCGGGCCATCCTGCCGATGGTGTTGGCGATCCCGGCGCTTTTCATCGCCGGGGTGGTATTCGCCTACTTCGTCGTCCTGCCCGCCGCGATCAACTTCCTCCTCAGCTTCAACAGCGACCAGTTCAGCACCGAATTGCGGGCCCGGGAGTACTACTCCTTCTTCTCGACCACCCTGCTGGCCGGAGGGATCGTCTTTCAGCTTCCGGTGATCCTGCTCGCTCTGGTCAGGCTGCGCATCGTGACCATCGCCCAGCTGCGAAAGTACCGTCGCTACGCCTATCTCGGCATCGCCGTGGTTGCTGCTGCGCTGCCCGGAGTCGACCCGATTTCGATGCTGATCGAGATGGTGCCGCTACTTCTGCTCTACGAGTTGAGTATCTTGCTCGCTCGGGGTTTCGGTGGCGCTTCCGAGTCCGAACCCGACGAAAACTTGATCCAGGAGAACTGACCCGTGGCCAATGAACCCGAACACAACATGCTCTTCGACCTCCGTGGCCGGCGCAAGCGGGTCATTCAGGTCATCTACGTGCTGCTGGCGATCATCATGGCGGCCAGCCTCCTGGTGATCGGACTTCCCGGCGGGATCAACCCGTTCAGCGACGTCGGCGGGACCAACGACATCGCCCAGATCTCGATCGATCGCGCCAAGAACCTGGAGAAGCGCCGGTGCCGCCGAGCCGAACAACGAGAACATTCAGGCCGAACTGATCCGGGCACGGGTCGCGGCAGGCGGAAGCCTGGTCCAGATTGCCGACAACGGTCAACAGGTAGTCGGGCCTGCTGCCAAGACGCAGTACGACATCGCCGCCGAGGAATGGGTCAAGTATCTGAAGATGACCGACAACAACCCCGACCCGGCGGTCGCTCAGCTGATGGCCACCACGCTTTTCAGTCTCGCCCAGGGCTCGACCGTCTCCCAGTTCCAGACCAACATCAGTGACGCCGCCCGCGCTCAGGAGCTGGTTGTCCAGTCGGCCGAGGAGCAGTTCAAGAAGGGTGAAGGGCCATCCCCCGGCCCTGCATCTGGTCACCCTGGCGACCTTCCAGTACTACGCCCAGGACGTAGCGGAGGCCGTACCGCAACGCCCGGAAGGCTCTCGCATTGACCAAGGAGGACGCCGAGAGGAAGCAGTTCAAGACCCAGCTCGACGCCGCGAAGAAGTGAAGGCGAGCGCATCGCCGGGATCATCAAGCGGGCCGAGAAGCAGGCAAAGAACAGCGGCAGACCAGGCACTCCAGGACCCGCTCGGCAGTCTCGGCTCCCCGGACCCGACGGCCGGGGCCACGCCCCAGCCGTAGAGGCGGTGCCTGCGGCACACGCCGGGCGGGACCGATCTATACTTGCCGTTCCGGTGGTGCTCTTGCGCCGCCATTCACGGGCCGTTAGCTCAGTTGGTAGAGCAGGAGACTCTTAATCTCAAGGTCGAAGGTTCGAATCCTTCACGGCCCATCGTGAAACCATTGTTTGCGGATCTTGCAGCCTTGCGCCATATTCACGAATTGAAGGCCGTGTGACCATCGTCACTGACGGTGCGCGCGGTGCTTCACAGGGAATCAGTGTCAGGACCCCGGTAACACCCAGGGAGAAATCAAACCGGTCCGTCCGCTTCAGTCGGGGGCCAATGGAGGGAAACGATAGATACGAGTAATGCGACGGCCCGGACCGGGTCTCTCAATGGCCGAATCGGACTTGTGGCGGCTCTTGCCTCCATGTGTCTGCTCGTGGCTGCACTTTTCGGCGCTTCAAGCGCCAAGGCGTCGACGATCGGTGATCCGGTCGACGTCGACTTCAACTACGTAGGCATTTCGGTCGAGGCCACAGGCCTCGGTGGAATCAACGACATGGTTCTCGCGCCGGATGATGCTCTTGGCGCGCTCGAGATGCGTGGCGAGTACACCAGCACGACCGGCGATTTCGTCGTTCCCAAGGTCGGCGGACTCACCTTCCCGGACCTCAGCGTAGATCTCGGAATCGCACTGGATGCCGACATCGCTCTGACCGCGGATGCCATCGGCAACTACAACTCCGCAACCGGCGCAATGACTCTGAACCCGAAGATCTCGCTGAACATCGGCGTTGACGATCTCTCGCAGATTCCGATTCCGCTCGGTACCGGAGCGCTCGGCTGTGAGTTCGCACCGCTCGACATCAGCCTTTCAACAGCGGGCGTCTGGCCCGCTACGGGATCGCCGTTCGCGATCCCGGGTTCAATCCAGAACGGCTCCCTCTCGGGCGCCTGGACGGTCAAGCCGGACGTGGTTGCCACGGTCGGTGAGCAGGGAACCTGCGACCTGATTGGTGGCCTTCTGGCCCCGGTCGGAGGCCTCTGGCTCGCCCAGAGCAACTCTCCTGTGTCGTATGTAGCCGCCTCGGACTCACTGAAGCCGCCTGCGGCCGTCTGTGAAGAGGGCTTCACCGGTACCCCGCCCAACTGCGAGGAGATCCCGGTTGTTACGGATCCGGCCAAGGTTTCTGTGAAGAAGCCGAAGGGCGCGACCATCAAGCGCGGCAAGAAGGGCGTGGTCAAGGTCACGGTCAGCAACACCGGCGATGAAAACGCTGCCGGAGTGAAGGTCTGCGGCAAGATCTCCAAGAAGGTCGGCACGACCGGATGCGCCAGCCTGGGCACAATCGCCGCCGGCAAGAGCAAGACCGCCAAGCTCAAGATCAAGACGAGCAAGAAGGCCAAGGGCAAGACGACCCTGAAGATCAGCGTCAGCTCGAAGGGCGCCGGCAAGGCCGCCACCAAGGCCACGATCAAGATCAAGAAGTAGCGCGACGGCGGCCGCAAACGGTCGCAACAGCAGAAAAAGCCCCGGTGGAAACACCGGGGCTTTTTTCGTGCAAGGCGCGGCGGCTCCGGTCGGGGTCGAGCGGGCTCGGTGCCAAAGTGCGACCCCGGACTGTCTGCGGGTCAGCTCCGATCAGACTTCCGGGCAAGCAGGCAGAGCGCCGGGTAGCCCCGGAAGTCACGTCGCCGGCCGACCTCGCTGAATCCGGTTAGCTCGAGTTCTTCGGCGGGATCAAGCGGACGAAGACCGATGAATACTGACGGCCACCTGTCCGCGGCCCATCGAACCGGCGCGGTCAGCAATGCCGCCGGAAAGGACAGGGGCGGTGCGATCGTGACCGTGGCCAGGGTCCCGCCGGGTCTGAGTACACGAAAGGCCTCCTCGACCACCTGAGCGCGAGTACCCGGGTCGAGCACGTGAAGAAGGTAGGACGCAGTCACTACGTCGAAGCTGCCGTCGGCGAACGGAAGCCGTTCCCCCGCAGCCTCTTCCAGACGCCATCCCCTCGGCAGTGCACGGGCCCGGCTGAGCATGTTTCGGCAAGGATCGACGCCAACCGCGCGGTCAGGGCGGTTCGGCCGGCGCGAGAGCGAGCGCAGCAGCTCGGCAGTACCGGTGCCGATGTCCAGCAAATGGTCGTCGGGCCGGGGTCCGAGCAGATCGAGGGCGGTTGCCAGGGAGGAACGCTCGAGCCAGGTCTGCCAGCGATAGCTCGGCGCGAGTCTGTCCCAGTCGACGGGGGTCTCGTTCATTCCGGCCTACCCTAGCCGCGCCAGTGCCTCGTCCGACCTGATACAGATTCCGCCGTTCGCACTGATCCCGGGCAGCACTGGGGTCGTCGGTCACGCATCCGGGACCTCCAGAGACTCCGAAGACACGATGCGCTTCAGTGCCCTGCAGGACATGCGCCCGTCGATCGAGACCTATTCGCTCGAAGAGGCCTCTGCGGCCTATGCCCGGATGATGAGCGGCGACGCGAGGTTCCGCGTCGTGCTGCTCACCGGCACCTGAACCCGGAGGTCCCTCTCCGGCCGGCGCCCCTGTACCCTGGCGCTACTTCTTCCTCTTCTTCTTGACGATCTTGAACCTGTTCGACGCCTTGGGTTTGGAGGCGTTGCCGGCTTCGTCAATGGCCACGAGCACGACCCGGAAACTGCCGCGCCCGACTGACTTCTTGCCGATCCGACCGGAGAAGGCGGTGCGGTTCCTGCCGACCTCGCCGCTTCGCTTCAACGTCTTGCCCTTCCGGGCGTAGAAAGCGCACTTGGCCTTCCGAAGCGCCTTCTTCTTCTGCTTCGCTGACTTCGCCTTCTTCTGCTTGTAGAGCTTGCGCTTGTTCCCGGAGCTCTTCCTGACGCACTTGCGCCGGGTCTTGCCCGGGTTTCCCGCCCGGCGTACCCTGACCTTGATTCCTTTGCCCTTCTTCTGGACGGCGATCCTGACTTCGGCTGCCTCGTCCAGCTTCCAGGAGATCACACCGCCCTTTCGGACACGCGAGATCGAGGCCGTCGCGCTGACCGCGGTCTTCTTCCGGGTGGTTGAGAAATTCTTCGTCACCTTGACCGCGGAAAGGGCGGGGGCAGTCGTATCACCGCCCTCGATGGGCGGACCGCCAGGCTGACCGGGGGCGGGGAAGCTGCGGGTCTCGCAGTTGACGTCGGTGTCCTGGACGTCGAGGTTGGCGATGTCTCCGGTCAGGTGATCGCCGCAGTCGACCGTGTCGGCTACACCACCGTCCTGGGAGTTGAGTGTGTCGTCGCCCGCGAGGCCGAAGAGCACGTTCGGGACGGGGCTGCCGGTGATCGAGTCCCCGTGGTCGGAGCCGGTGGCGTTCTCGATGCTCACCAGCGTGTCGGCTGCACCGCCGCCATCATCGGATGCAGTTCCGCCGCCGAGGTCGAGTGTGACCCCGGCCGGGGCATCCGCGTAGTCCACCTCGTCGGTGCCCCCGTTGCCGTCGAAGTGCTCCACCCTGGCCTCGGTGCCCTTGAACAGGTCGTCCTGAGGGGAGCCCTCGAAGCGCTCGATTGCGTCAGTGAGGTTGTCGGTCGAAGCATCTGAGACCGTCGCGCCCGGCGTGTCGACGGTGATCGCGTCCGTGTTGGCGGAGTAGTCGGCGGTGTCCGTGCCACCACCACCGGACAGGTTGTCGTTGCCCTCGCCGCCATTGAGCGTGTCAGTGTCAGCGCCGCCATTGAGCGCGTCGGCATCAGCGCCGCCTTCGAGTTCGTCGTTGCCGGCGCCGCCGTTCAGAGTGTCGCTCCCACCGTTGCCCGCGATCTGGTCGTCACCGCCGCCACCCCCGATCGCATTGTCGGCTCCGTCGCCCTCGAGCGCATCGTCCTGAGGCGATCCGGTCAGGTTCTCGATCTCGATCACCGAAATGTCGCTGCTGCCGTGGCCGTCGTCGCTCGCCTCGCCGTCGGCGAGGCTGGCGCTGACGGCGCCTGCCGCCCCTGAGTAGTCGGCTGTATCGCCGGTGCCGCCACCGCCCCTGAGGTCGTCCTGACCTCCGCCTCCGGCCAGCGTATCGTCGCCTGCCAGACCGAAGAGAACGTTCGCGACGGAGCTTCCGGTGAGCGAGTCGGCGTAGTTGGAGCCGGTGGCGATCTCGATGCTGATCAGCGTGTCGGCTGCGCCGCCACCGTCGTCGGAAGCGGTCGCGGCACCGAGGTCGACCGTGACCCCGGCCGGGGCTGCGGCGTAGTCGACATCGTCGGTGCCTCCGTTGCCATCGAAGATCTCGACCCGGCCGTCGGTGCCCTCGAATCTGTCATTCAGGGAGGTGCCGTCGATGCGCTCGAATGGGTCGGCGAGGGTGTCGGTGAAGTCATCAGAGACCTTGTTGCCCGGCGTGGAAACTGTGACAGCAGTTGTATTGGCCGAGTAGTCGGCGGTGTCGGTTCCGGGGCCGCCGGTCAAATTGTCATCGCCGTTGCCGCCCTCGAGCTCGTCGTTGCCGTCGCCGCCGTCGAGAGTGTCCTCGTCGGAGCCACCGCTTATGTCGTCACCCTGACTGCCACCGCTCAGGCTGTCGATTCCGCCGAAGCCGGCGATCTGGTCGCCTCCACCTCCACCGGCGATTGAATTGCTGTTCCCGTCACCTTCGAGCAAGTCGCTTTGGGACGACCCCGTCAGGTTCTCGATCCCTGCGAGGAGGGGATCGCCTTTCCCGTCGCCGTCGACGCTTGCCTCGCCGTCGGCGAGACTGACCTCGACAGTGCCCGCAGCACCCGAATAGTCGGCCGTGTCGCCGCCGCCACTGCCACCGGTGAGCTGGTCCTCACCTGCACCTCCGATCAGCGTGTCGTCGTCCGCCTGCCCGTCGAGCGTGTCGTCGCCGCTGCCGCCGTCGATGGTGTCGTCTTGCGCGCCTCCGTCGAGGTTGTCTTCTCCGTTCTGGCCGATGATCTGGTCGCCACCGTTGCCACCGTCGATCGCATTGTCAAGCGAGTCCCCCTCAAGCGTGTCGGCCTGCGGGGACCCGGTCAGGTTCTCGATCCCGACGATCAGGCTGTCGCTGCCTCCATGGCCGTCGGCGCTCGCCTGGCCATCGTCGAGACTGGCATTGACCGCGCCCGCGGAGCCGGAGTAGTCGGCCGTATCGTCAGTGCCGTTACCGCCACTGAGTTTGTCCTCGCCCGTTCCGCCGACCAACGTATCGTCGTTGTCCTGGCCGTCGAGAGTGTCGTCGTCGGCACCCCCGTCGAGCTCGTCGTTGCCGGTTCCGCCTGCGAGGGTATCCTCGCCGCCGGCACCGTCCAGCGTGTCGTTGTCGGCGCCGCCATAGAGCTCGTCGTCCTCGGTACCGCCGTTCAGCGTGTCGTTGCCGAAGCCGCCATAGAGCTCGTCGATGTCGGCCCCGCCGTTGAGCGTATCGTTGTCGGCGCCGCCTTCGAGCTTGTCCAGGCCCGTCTGGCCGTTGAGCGTATCGTTGCCGTCGCCACCGCAGATCCCGTCGTTGCCGACGCCACCATTGACGGTGTCATTGCCGCCGAGCGCGATGATCCCGTCGTTTCCGGCTGTTCCGGTGATGTTGTCAACGTTGTCGGTTCCGATCAGGTTCACCTCCACGCCCTGGCAGAGGACACGCTCATAGGCGCCGATCTCGGACGTCCCTGTGCGCGGGGCACCGCGCTGGTCTTTGGCGGGAATTCCCACGCCGCCAGAATTGTTGATCGCCGGGGAGCTCGAATGGAGCCTGTGCGTGAGGGTCGGGCCGCCGTTGTCAGCGAGCGCCCAGAGAACGGGAGCCTGTCCGGTGATGTCGTTGGGATCCGCTGAAAAAGTGCAGCCGCTCGTGGACTCGACCAGGTTGTAATCCTGAGAGTTGATCGTGCCAGAGCAATCGGGTCCGCTCGGGGCGGCGTTGTCACCCAGTATCGAGCGCACCGTGGAAATGGTGCCGCTGTCCCTGAACAGCCCTCCGCCGGCCTGGCTCGCCGTGTTGTTGGCGAGCGTAACGCTGTCGAGGGCGGTGATGCCGCCGCCGCTCGCCTTGTGGATGCCTCCGCCGTCGTGGGCGGAGTTCCCGGAGACGGTCGTATTCTCAAGAAAGACCGTTCCCGATCCCGCGGTGGCAACGCCGCCGCCGTCGGCAAGTCCGGGTGCATCGTTGCCGTTGATCAGGCTGTCGTCGATCCGGGTGAAGCCGGAACTCGCGAAGATCCCGCCGCCTCCGTCGACCTCGGCGGAGCCGGAGTCGTTGTTGGAGATGACGCTGCGGTCGATGTCGAGGCCGTCGACGTTGCTTGCTCCAGACGCGTTGATGCCGCCCCCGTTATCCGCCGCGTCGTTGTTCGAGACCACGGAGTCCTGCAACACGAGGCTGGACGGGTCGCTCGTAGTGCCGCCATCCACCTGGATTCCGCCGCCGTCTTCCGCAGCGTCGTTGCCCGTGATCACCGAGTCCCGAACCGTGAGGGAAGCCCCCTGGGTCGCGTGAAGCCCGCCGCCGTTCTCGGCGTCGGAGCCACCAGTGATGGTGACCCCCTCGATCACGAGCTCCGCCTGAGCTCCCGGACCTCGAATACGCCGTCGATGTCATTGCCGTTGATCATCGAACCGCTCGGGTGCCCGGTGACGGTCAACTCGGGCGTGGCGAGCCCGCCCAGAATGTCGAGGTCACCGGAGGCACTGCCGTCCTCGTCGCCACTGGCGTTGCCGACGCTGAGAACGTAGGTGCCGGCCGCCAGAGCAATCTGGTCGGAGCTGAAGACGGTACCGCCGGTGCAGGCATCGATCGGCCCGCCGCCGGTGGCAGATCGGACGGCCTCGCGCAGCGTGCAGTTGCCGTTGACGATGTTGTCGTCACCGAACGTATCCGGCGTGATCACCACTGCGCCGGCGGCGGCGGGGGTGAGCGCAAGCGCTGCCAGCGCTGCCAGTAGAACCCGAAAGACCCAACCCCTCGTAGAACTCCACATGCCCCTAACATAACGTAAGGGTCTTTATCGCGCTACAACTCGGAATGCTGGTCGAATGACCGGAAAGCCACTACCAGGCAGCGTCCGCCCGGTGGAATCCGAGTGGCGAGGGCCGGGATCGAACCGGCGACACCACGATTTTCAGTCGTGTGCTCTACCAACTGAGCTACCTCGCCGAAGCGGCCTGTAAGGCTATCCGTTACGGCTCGCGGCCGCCCTCCGGAGTCGGCCTGCTTGTCGAGTCCATGGCAGTCATCAGGTCGATCGCCCCCTGCTTGTAGAGGTGGTCGTTGAGATTGCCGCATTTCGGACTCTGGATGCAGGAGGGGCAGCCCGACTCGCAGGGGCACTCGGCGACCAGGCCCAGGCCGTCAGACAGCAGTTGCTCGAAGCAGTCGAATCCACGCCGGGCGATGCCGATGCCGCCGGGATGCCCGTCGTAGATGAAGATGGTCGGTGCACCGGTCTGGACGTGGATGTTGGTCGAGAGACCACCGATGTCCCAGCGATCGCACATCGCGATCAGCGGCAGCACCGCGATCTGGCTGTGCTCGCTGGCGTGAAGCGCGCCGAGCAGGGCGTTCAGCGGCAACTCCGAGGTCATCTCGTCGGGAACCGTGTACCAGAGGCCCTTGGTCCGGAACTCCTGGTCTGGCAGCTCGAGGTCGATCAGGTCGATCGCCTCCTGATCCGCCGAGAGGATGCGCTGGTAGCCGGTCACCCGGTCGGTAACCGAAATCTCGCCGAAGCTGAGTTCCACTCCGCAGACCTCGCGGGTGTCGGAGACCGAGTCGATGAAGATCTCAGTGTCGGTCCTGGGACGGGTGTACCACTCGTCATCGAACGGTCGGACGATCGCCCGGGATTGATCAAGGTCGAGCTGTTCGACTTCGTAGGAAGCACCGAAGTGCATGTAGACCGCGCCGGGGTGGACCGTGGTGAAGGCGCGACCGGACTCGACCGCACCGATCACCTCGCCCGAGGTCCGGTCGACCACGGCCACATTCGCAGCTGAACTCGAGCGCAGCGGTACCGATGAAGCGACGAAGCCTGGCTTTCGTGGGACAAGCCCCGAGCCTGCCCGGCGGAGTTTCCCGGCAGAGAGCATCGACCGGGAGGTCTGCTCGAAGTCCACGCCGAAGAAGCGATCGTCAGCTTCGGTCAAGGGCATCTCGAAGGCAGCGGCGAGCATGTGCTGGGCGGCGATCTCGGGTGAGCGGTGGTCCAGGATCGCCGCTTCCACCGGACGGCCGAGGAACTCTTCGGGATGGCGGCAGAAGTACTGGTCGAGGCCGTCGGGTCCGGCGATGTAGACCGCCAGGCCAGGCCTGCGACGGCCGGCCCGGCCCCACATCTGGCGCAGGGTGGCGACGGTGCCGGGAAAGGTCACGCAGATCGCTGCGTCCAGCTCGCCGATGTCGATACCGAGTTCCAGAGCGCTGGTCGAGACCACGCCGAGCAGCTTGCCCGAGACCAGGTCGGCCTCGATCCCGCGTCGCTGAGCCGGGGTGTAGCCGGCCCGGTACGGCGCGATCCGCCCGGCAAGCTCCGGCTTGCCCTTCGCGGCCAGCTTCTCCGCGGCGAACTTTCGGATCAGCTCGATCCCGCGGCGACTCTTGAGGAAACAGATTGTGCGCACCTCATGGCTGACCAGTTCGGCCAGCAGGTCGGCCGCTTCGGCCAGTGTGGAGCGCCTGGCCCCGGTCGCCGGGTTGACCAGCGGCGGATTCCAGACGTCCACCTCACGGGTCGGGCTCGGAGCGCCGCTGCGGTCGATCAGCTTGAGAGTGGTACCGGTCAGCCGTTCGGCCAGTTCCTCGGGGTTGGCGATTGTCGCCGTGGCGAGGATGAACTTCGGTTCGGCGCCGTAGGCCGCAGCCAGCCTGCGCAGCCGCCGGATCACATTGGCCACGTTCGAGCCGAACACGCCGCGGTAGGTGTGGGCCTCGTCAATCACCACCCATTCGAGATTGGCGATGAAGTCACCCCAGCTCCGGTGGTGGGGCAGGATGCCGATGTGAAGCATGTCCGGGTTGGTCAGGATCAGGTTGCTGCGCCTGCGGACTGCCGGGCGCTCGTCCTTCGGGGTGTCGCCGTCGTAGATCGCATGGCGCAGGTTGGGCGGGGCCAGGACGGAGAGCGCCCGGGCCTGGTCCTGAGCCAGCGCCTTGGTCGGGTAGAGGTAGAGCGCGCGGCATTTCGGGTCGCGGGCAATCGCGTCGAGCACCGGCAGATTGAAGGCGAGTGACTTGCCTGATGCGGTGGCTGTGGTGATGACCACGGAACCGTCCTGCGCAGCTTCGAAGGCCTCGGCCTGGTGGCTGTAGAGCGAGGTGATCCCGGTCGCTGAGAGTGCAGCCTTGAGGCTCGGATCGAGGTCGAGCGGAAGCTCGGTGGTTTCGGCCTGCCGCCCCGGCTCGATCACCGATTCGAGGATGCGGCCGTCACGGCGGGCCGGGTCGACGGCGATCGACCAGGGTGCGGCGAGCAGCGAGTCAGCCAACAGGCTTCTCGCGGCGGATGCCCTCGTCGATCCGCAGTCCGGCGGGGACCTCTTCTTCGGCGAGCAGAGCGGCACGCACCTTGAGGAAGTCGACCGTTCCAGCGACGTCGTGGACCCGCAGCACGGTCGCCCCGAGGTCCAGTCCGACCGCAAGGGCACCCAGGGTTCCGGCGGCTCGCTCGCTCGGGCGGCGGTGGGTTATCGCGCCGACGAAGTCCTTGCGGGAGACGGCCAGCATCACGGGACAGCCGAACTCCAGCAGCCGCGGGATCCCCTGGAGCGACTCGACCGTCTGGCGCGGGGTCTTACCGAAGTCCGGTCCCGGGTCCAGCACCACCCGTTCGGCCGGGATGCCGGCGGCTGCGAGGCGATCCAGCCGCTCGGTGAAGAACTCGACCTGGCGAGCGGTAACGCCATCGGGGTAGAGGGCCTCATCCCACCTCTGGGTCTTGGGCGGGACCTCGGTGTGCATGACGACCATCGCCGCCCCGGCGTCCGCGCAGACCTTGATCATTGCGCCACCGTCCTCGCCCGTGCCACTGATGTCGTTGACGATCGCCGCGCCCGCTCCGAGGGCCCCGGCGGCCACCTGCGGCTTGTAGGTGTCGATCGAGACGGTCGCGCCGAGGCCGACCGCCGCCTCGACCACCGGCAGGATGCGTTCGAGTTCCTCTGCCGCGGTGACCGCTGGCCGGTTCGTCACATTCGATTCGCCGCCGATCTCGATGATCCCGGCACCGTTTGCGATGTGCTGCTCGACCTGACGGATCGATCCGGCGGTGGAGCGGTCGCCCCGGTCCGAGAAAGAGTCGGGTGTGGCATTGACCACACCGACCACGATCGGCCGGTCGAGACGAAGTCCACCCGCCACTGTCCGTAGTCTTTGGGGGCCGCCGCTCACTCCCCTGATGCTAGACACCTTCGAACACCTCGACTTCCACGCCGCCGACCTTGCCCGGGCCAAGGCCGGCACGGTGTCGGTGGTCATCCCTACCCGCAACACCGCCGGCACGATCGCCCAGACGGTGGCGGAGCTGCTGCTGCTCGCTGACGCGGGCCTGGTCGATCAGATCCTGGTGGTCGACGCCGACTCGCCTGACGGTACCGCGGCGACCGCCACCGACGCCGGAGCAGAGGTGGTCTCTGAAAGTGCCCTCGTGCCTTCGGCCGGACCGGTGCGAGGCAAGGGCGACGCGATGTGGCGTTCTCTGGCGGCAGTGACCGGAGACGTGATCGTCTTCGTTGACGGAGACATCGCGGATTTCGGCCGGCACTACGTGACCGGTCTGATTGGTCCACTTCTGACTGACCCCGACAAAGCATTCGTCAAGGGCGTCTACCGCCGCCCCTTCCGTCAGCACGAAAGCGAGCAGCCGGCTGGAGGCGGACGTGTGACCGAACTGACGGCCAAGCCGCTGCTGGCAGCGACGGTTCCCGACCTCGCTGCATTCGGCCAGCCGCTGGCGGGTGAGGTGGCTGTCAGGCGCGACCTGCTGCTGTCGATCCCGATGCACACCGGCTACGGGGTGGAGATCGCGATGCTGGTCGAGGTCTGGAACCGGATCGGCCTGGACCGCATGGCGCAGGTAGACCTGGGAACGAAGAGGAACGCCCACCAGAGTCTGGCCGCGCTGAACGGCATGGCCTGCGAAGTGTTCGCCGGACTCGCCGAAACGCTGGCGCGACTGGGCCGCAAGGACCTCGGCGTTCTGCAGGCTGCGCCGGATTCGCAGCGCGATGTAGTGGTCCGGCCCGCCTTCGGAGGGATCGCCGAAGCCACCTTCCCCCGGAACGCTGACGGCGGATGACCCTGCGCTGCGTCTACACGGACCTCGACGGCACGCTGCTTGGTGAAGGTGCGTCACTCTTCGCCGACCACGAAGGCGGCTTCTCGATGATGCAGGCCCGCGCGCTGGAAGCCTGCCACCGGGCCGGGGTCGAGGTCGTGATCATGTCCGGACGGCGCCGGGTCCAGGTCCACGAGGACGCCCGGCTGATCGGTCAGACCTCCTTCATTTTCGAGGCGGGGTCGGCGTTCAGCATCGACGGGGAGACGACCATGGCCACCGGCGAGTTCGTCCACGAGGACGGCATGGCCCTGGTCGAGCAGGTGTCCGCCCGCGGTGTGCCCGAACTGCTGCTTGATCACTTCGGCGACCGGTTCGAGTACCACGAACCGTGGCATCTGGACCGGGAGATGTCACACCTGTTCCGGGGAGAAGTGGATACCGGCGAGGCCAACCGGCTTCTGGAGGAGAACGGTCACGGTGACCTGAGACTGCTCGACAACGGCGCGATCCGGCGCAGCATGCCCGGTATCGAGGTCACCCACGTCTACCACCTGGTAGCCAGGGCAGCTTCCAAAGCGAACGCCGTCGCCTGCCACGCGCGGGCCAGAGGCTACGACCGTGAGCAGACGATCGCGGTCGGCGACTCACTCGAGGACCTTGAAGTGGCCGAGTCGGTGGGCCGCTTCTTCATGGTCGCCAACGGACCGGAGCGTGACGCCGGGGTCAAAGCGGCGCTCTCTTCTTACGCCAACGCGACGGTCACCGAAGGACGCGCCGGAGATGGCTTCTACGAGGCAGTCATCACTTCGCTGATGGCCTGATTCCCCCGCCCCGCAGATTTCGGCCGGCAGCGCGGCAAGCGTGGCAGATCGAAGGACTGCCCCAAGGCGAGCGGACGGTTGTTCTCGCGGTGTCGGCCGGTCAGACGGGTTCCCGTCAGGTTGGAGCAGCAGTCCGGCTTACGCCACGATCCGCGGACTAGTATCCGGTTCAGTCAAACGACCCCGGAGGGCACATGCATCAGGATCAGGCGACCGTCGCCGAAGAGGAGTACCTGCAGACCATCTTCTGGTTGATGGAGGCCGGTCTGCCGATCACCGGCGCCAACATCGCCCGGGCGATGCAGCTGGCCCCGCCGACCGTTCACGAGATGATCAAGCGCCTCGAGGCCGACGGCTACGTGACCCGGAGTGAGGACAAGATCCTTCATCTCACCACGGACGGTCTGGCGGAAGCCGAGCAGATCACCCGTCGCCACCGCATGATCGAGCGCTTCCTCACCGACGTGCTCGGCATCCCCTGGGACGAAGTTCACGAGGAAGCAGAGCGGCTCGAGCACGCAATGTCACCGGTGCTGGAAGAGCGCATGAAGGCGGCAATCGGCGACGCGAATACCTGCCCTCACGGCCACCCGATCGAGGGGGTGCGCGAGCAGGGTGCGCCGCTGTCTGACTGCGAGGTCGGGGCTTCGGTTGTGATCCTGCGATTCGAGAATGAAGCCGAGAGCCTGCTCCACTACCTGAAGGACATCGGTCTCGAGCCCGGGCTGAAAGGAACGGTCGCTTCCAGCGACGAGGACACGGTCGTGGTCAGCACCGCCGACGGGGGCCACGAGGTCACCCGCACCGTCGCCGAGACGGTCACCGTGCGGGCTGACCCGGCGCCGCCACCAAGAGCCGCGCTGCCCGACCAACTGGTGCTTTCCGAGGATCGCTACGGCCGCTGAGCAGTCCGGCATTCAGCTCTTCTGAAGGATTCGAGTTGTAAGTGGTGCTGAGCGCGGTTAGTGTCGAAGCCAGTCCTGGTCCAGACCATCGAGGGGAGCCCGTCACGTGTCGCATTCAGGAAACAGCTTGAGGCTGGCCTTCTCCGTGGTCCTGGCGGGAGGACTCGTCTGCGCGGTGGCTCTTTGCGCACTGGTTCTATGGCCGGACGAGGGCAGCGCGGCGGGGGATACCGACTTCACAGTCACGGTCACAAAACTTGGCAGCGGAACCGGCACGGTCACCTCGACGCCTGCCGGCATCGACTGCGGATCGGTCTGCGATACAGCCATGCCGTTCGGAACACCGGTGGAACTCAGCGCCGTGCCCGGTCCGGGTTCCACCTTCGCCGGCTGGGGCGGGGCCTGCTCGGGAACGGCCGCCTGCTCGATCCCGCCACCTCTGGTCAGTGACCCGGTTTCTGTTTCCGCAAAGTTCAAGGGCCCAGCTCGTCCGACCGTGAGGCTGAAGGGCAAAGCGACACCCAGACTGTTCAGGGTGAAGATGACCTGTGGGGACGACCAGGCATGCAGGCTCCGGGCCACCGGCCGGCTCCTTTACTGGGCGGGCAGGAAGGGATATCGGAGCGCGCGCGTCAAACCGTCGACCTACAAGCTGAAAGGCGCGGACGACAACTTCAGGGTTGCTGCCATCCGGACCGGCAAGGCCGGAAAGAGGATGAGCAGGACTCTGGCCAGGTATCCCTCCAGAAAGGCTACGGTCAACCTGAAGGTCAAGAAGATCGGCACGGGAACTTCGGCCATCCTCACCCTCAGCTGCGAAGCGGGAGACGGCAAGGCCAAAGAGAAAGCGAACAGGACGAAGTGCTCCAACCCGCTCTAGGACACAGTCGGCCATTGGCTGATCTCTTTCACCTCCCCCCGGAGACAGCCCGGTGGCTGACCGGCCCTTGACAGGCGTCCTGCGTACGAATAGCTTGATAAACAGATGGCCGGGTCCGGTCGTCGAAGAGAGCGCAATCGAGGGGAGCGGCACATGAGCGGTATTCGGTCAGGTCGTATTGGGTCAGGGACGGCTGCGATGGCCATCTTCGCATTGCTGCTGACGGTACTGGTCGCACTTCTCGCCTCTTCACCACCTGCGGGTGCCGGCAGCGGTCTATCCACCTTCACGGTCTCGGTGAGCAGGTCCGGCAGCGGTGCCGGCACCGTCACCTCGCAGCCGGCCGGCATCGTTTGCGGCTCTGACTGCTCGTTCGACTTTCCGAATTCAGGCGAGCCGGTGACCCTCGTCGCCAAGGCCGGCAAGGGCTCCAGGCTCAAGGGCTGGGATGGCACGGTCAAGGGCACCTCCAGGACTCTCCGGGTCTCGCCACCAACCGACGGCCTGCCCGTTGAGATCGAGGCCACCTTCGAAAGGACTGCGCCACCGACCGCCAGGCTCCTTGGCAAGTCCCTCAAGGGCCGACCCCTTCCCCGGAAGCTCAGGCTGAGGCTCAACTGCCGGGCGGACGTACCCTGCAGACTGAAGGTGACCGTTCTGCTGGGTATCTGGGCTTCGAAGAAGGGCTACGACTACTACAAGGCCAGCTCGGCCGTCTACAGCCCACCGGATGGAGGCTCGTCCGCCTGGAACGTATCGAGCTGCTGCGACAAGGCCACCCCGATCCTGTACAACAAGCGCCTGAACAGGAGCAAAGCAAAGAAGGGCGCGGTCCGGATCGTGGTCAAAGACCTCGAAACCGGCCTCGGCATGGCGATCAACGAAAAGGCTGTGGCGCCCAAGAAGCCCGAGAAAAAGGGAAACAGGTAGCCGACCCCACCCTCGGTGCTGACCTGCATCGAGAGGGAGAAGGTGCGAGCCCGGGGGCAGAAGCCCGGCAACCAGCCGCGACCGTAAGATTCGGCGACCTTGGAAACGAGCAACTACGAGAAGTTCCAGACCGGCAACCCGGTGGTCCGGAAGCTGTTCGACCGTTTCTACGGCAAGGTCGGTTCGATCGTCGAGCCGCTCGGCTCCGGTTCGGGCGCGGTACTGGACGCGGGTTGTGGTGAGGGGGAGACTCTCGAGCGACTCGGCGGGCTGATCGACGGCGCAGTCACCGGAATCGACCTCAACCCCGAGTCGGTCGAGTTCGCGGCCGCGCGCATCCCCTCAGGAGACTTCCAGGTCGCCGACCTCACGGACCTGCCGTTCGAAGACGACAGCTTCGACCTGGTCTTCTGCCTTGAGGTGCTGGAGCACATCCCGAACCCGGCTCCGGCGCTGGCCGAGCTCGCACGGGTATGCCGGGGGGATATCGTGCTCTCGGTCCCGTCAGAGCCCTGGTTTCGCCTGGGCAGTCTCGCCCGCGGCAAGTATCTGGAGGGATGGGGAAACCATCCCGAGCACGTCAACCACTGGAATCCGCGTTCGTTTCGCGAATTCCTTGCCGGGGCGACCGAGGTGGTCAGGGTTGAGCGCTCGACCCCATGGCTGGTTGCCCACGTTCGCCCGCATCGCTGACCGATTCCGCCTCATGCGGTGCGGTTTCGGTGCCAGGCCGTAGCTGACGTTCAATTCTGCTCTGCTCCAGGGCGTCTCCGCTCAGCTCTCGCCTGGTCAGGACCAGCATCTGGCCGAGCAGACCCAGCGTCAGCAGCTGGATACCGACCACGATCAGCAGCACCCCGAGGAAGAGCAGCGGACGCTGGCCGATCGCTTCGCCGGAGATCTTCAGGATCGTCAGGTAGATGCCGATCAGCACGCCGATCATGGTCAGGCCGAGGCCGAGGCCGCCGAAGAGGTGAAGTGGCCGGTGCTGGTACCGACCGAGAAAGACGACGGTCAGCAGGTCCAGACCGCCGCGTGTGTAGCGCTCCAGGCCGAAGCGGGAGCTTCCGTGTTGGCGGGGCCGGTGATTTACCGGAACCTCGCTCACACTCCAGCCCTGCTGGACGGCCAGGACCGGCATGAAGCGATGCATCTCGCCGTAAAGCTCGATCGATCGAGCGCACTCGCCCCGATAGGCCTTGAAGCCGCAGTTCATGTCGTGCATGGCGACTCCGGTGGAGCGGCCGGTGAACCAGTTGAACAGCTTCGACGCCCACCGCCGGCTGGCCGGATCCTGACGGTCCTGCTTCCAGCCGGAGACCAGGTCGGACCCGGCCTCAAGCCCGTCAAGCAGCTTGGGTATGTCGGCCGGGTCGTCCTGCCCGTCGCCATCGATCGTGATCACGATGCCGGCGTCGGTCGAGTTGAAACCCGCGGCCAGCGCGGCCGACTTGCCGAAGTTCCGTCGCAAACGGATCGCACCCAACCGGCTGTCGTCGGCGCTCAGCTCCGTGATCAGCTCGAAGGTGCGGTCGGTCGAGCCATCATCGATGACCAGGATTTCCCAGTCGAGGCCGAGCGGTTCGACCGCGGAGTGAATCTCTCCAATGAGTCCGGGCAGTGCCTCGCTCTCGTTGAGCGCCGGGATGAGGATGGCGAGGTCCATGAACCGGGCAGTATCGCAGGAGGCGGGCCTTGCGCGTGAGCGCGACGCGCCTGCTCAGATGCTGTTGGCGATGCGGGTCACTCCCGCGTCAATCAACTCCGGTGGTACCGAAGCGAAGGAGAACCTCAGGCTGGTGTTCCCGCCCTCGAGCATGAAGTCGGTGCCGGGGATGAACGGCGCTCCATTTGCCTTGGCCTTCTTCGCCAGCTCGACCGTGTCGAAGCCTTCGCCGAGGTCGGCCCAGAGAAAGTAACCACCGGCCGGCACCACGAAGCGGGCGCTGGGCAGATGTTCACCCAGGGCCGAGATCAGCGCATCGCGTCGCTCCTGCAGGTGGACCTTGACTTCGGCGATATTCCGGTCCAGAGCGCCGGACTGGCAGAGTTCCAGGACCAGCGATCCGGAGAGCATGTTCGGGGAGATGTAGTTCTCGTTGGCCATCTCGGCCAGGTCGGCGACCATCGAGGCCGGACCGGCGACGTAGCCGGCCCGCACACCGGGACTGACCGTCTTCGAGAAGGAAGAGGCGTGGATCACCCGGTCGCTGTCGTCGATCGAAAGCATGGTCGGTGGCGGAGACTCGCCGAACGGTAGCTCCCGGTAGGGGTCGTCCTCGAAGATGATGAAACCGTGCTCTGCTGCCAGTTCGACCAGGCGGGCACGCTTGCCGGCCGAGAGCGTGCAGCCGGCGGGGTTGTGGAAGTTGGGAATGATGTGGGCCAGCTTGATCGGGCCGTCCTTGAGCGCGGCTTCAATCGCGTCTACGTTGACGCCGTCGGACTCGAGCGGGATCGGTACGAACTCGACCCCGATCTGCTCCAGCAGCAGCAGGGTACGGTCATAGGAAGGCTGCTCGACCACGACCCGGTCCCCGGGCGCAAGCAACTGGCGGAACAGCATTGCTCCGGCTTCGAGCGAGCCGTTGGTGACCATGACCTGGTCGGCTGAGGTGAGACCGTGGCGTTCGGCGATCCAGGAGCAGAGGCCGGGATGCCCGATCCCCACGCCGTAGGAGAGCGCCCGCTGCCAGTCGTCCTCGAGAGCCTTGGCGGCTGCCTTGCGGACCGCGTCGACGGGGATCAGGTCCGGGCTCGGTGCCCCCCTGGCGAAGCTGATTGTCTCGGGTATCTCTGTCATTGCCGCCCTCGATGCGCTCGTAGGTTCGAACGGGCGATGATAGCGATGGAGCGCCGCTCGGTCAGCGACCGCGGTTCGGCAGGGTGCAGGCGGTCAGACCGGGCTGGTTGCTGATTACGAACCAGCGTGCCTCGGCGCCATCCGGGTACAGCTTCAGACGTTGATTGAGTTCCGGGCTGATCGTGCCGAGTCTGATCTTGGTCCCGAAGCCGAAGCGACCCAGGCGCAGTTCGGCCACGTTCTCGCTGCGCAGGATGGCGCCGTCAGACGGCAGTGAGACCCGGAAGCGCTTGCCGTCGGTCGACCGCGTCCCGGCAGTTCTCAAGCTCCACGTTGCTCGGGAAGGGCTGGAGGCCCAGCTTCAGCGACTTGTAGAGGAAGAAATCGACCAGATTGCCGACAAACTCGTCCCGGTCACGCAGTGACCATGGCTCGAATCCGAGGAAGCCGTACCTGGCGGCGGGCTCTGACTCGAACTTGTCCGACAGCTTGTGTCGTGGCTGTGCGGCCACGGGCGGTGCCTCGCCGGTCCGGTCGAGCAGGGTGACTGCGGTGACCTCGGCCCGGGACTGCTTGGTCCGGATCTCGTACCACTCCGATGCTTCGCGCAGGACAAGCGAAGGCGGAGCAACAGGCTGACCGCAGTGATCAGCCACAGGGCCACGAAAGAGGTACGGGACCACTTCATCCCCCTCACCGCCTCGACCGTCACCAGCAGGACGACGATCAGACCCGGGTACAGGTAACGGGGCAGTTCCGGGTCCACGTTGGATCGCTCCCCAGCCGAGCGTCTGGGCGGCGAACAGGGCCATCGCGATCGCGACCATCGCCCAGAACAGATGCGGTTGCCGCCCCGCGAAATCCGCCAACCGAGGGCGACCAGCGCGATACGCGAGAGCGAGTGGCTGGGCCGGCCCGACTCCGGCGGCGGGCTGCCGCCGATGGAGAAGTCGAAGTCCAGGCCGACCAGGCGTCGATACAGCAGCCAGCGCCTGGAAGGTCCAAGCCGGCACCAGCACCAGATTGCCCCAGGTCAGCCCCTCCGGCATTCGGGTCGGATCCCCCGACCCCGGCCAGCACCCTCCACAACAGGTAAAGCACAATCGGGGTGAGGCCGATCCAGAGCCGCCTGCGGTCGCCGATTGCTCGAGCAGGGTCGCGACGATCAGACCGACGCGAACGGCAGGGCGACCGTGTAAGTCGCAGCGCCGAGCAGCAGCAGACAAAGGCAGCGATATCACCGCCACGGTCCTCCCGCTCCCAGGTGATCAGAGCCGCGAGGCCGCAGGCGAGGGCGAACATGATCGTGAACCCGTTGCCACCGATGAAGTGAAGCGGGTCCGCCGGGAAGAACAAGCACCACCAAGGTCCCGGCAAGGCGACGAAATCGGGTACACGGCGACGGGCCCAGACGAAGAACAACGCCGCGGTCAGCAGGACGTCGAGGCGATGGTAGCAGCCTGAAGGTCAGGTACTCGGGCCCGATCGTCTCCAGGGCGAGCCTGTAGACCAGCCTCGGGATCAAGACCAGATGGCCGACGTGCGGACTGAGGGCCCGCCGAGGTCTGAAGTCGGGCTGGCCGAGATCCAGGCCAGTTCGTCGACCGAAAACCACGCGAACCGTCCGAACCAGAGCGCCAGCAGGCCGACACCGACCATCGCCACGACGAGCACGACCCAGGACGCGCGTCGACTGTTGTCACCGCGGCGAAGACGGTCGACGGTTTCAAGCACGCCGCCTCTCGTTTCGTGCGATCCATTGTGCGTTTCTCCGTGCGCCTCGGGCGCACGTTCAGGATCATCTGGGCGGCGCTCAGGCTCCGCGTAACGTCTCGACTGCGATCTTCGCCGCTTCGGTCGGGCTTTCGCCGACCCGAACGCCCTTGGCCTCGAGTGCTTCCTGCTTGGCCTGGGCGGTTCCGGAGGATCCGGAGATGATCGCGCCGGCGTGGCCCATCTGCTTGCCGGGCGGTGCGGTGAAACCGGCGATGTAGGCGACCACCGGCTTGCTGATCGACTCGGCGATGAAGTCGGCCGCCCGCTCTTCAGCGTCGCCACCGATCTCACCGACCATGACGATCAGGTCGGTCTCGGGGTCGGCTTCATAGAGGGTGAGGATGTCGATGAAGTCGGAGCCGACGATCGGGTCGCCGCCGATGCCGACGATCGAGGAGTTGCCCTCGCCGGCCTGCTTCAGTTCGTTGCCGATCTGGTAGGTCAGCGTGCCCGACTTCGAGACCACGCCGATCCGTCCGGGATCGAAGAACTGAGCCGGGATGATGCCGACGTTGGCCTTGCCGGGTGACAGCACGCCGGGGCAGTTGGGGCCGATCAGCCGTACGCCCTTCTCGCGGGCCCGCCAGTAGGTCGGCATCATGTCCATGACCGGGATGCCTTCGGTGATCGCAATCACCGTGTCGACGCCCGAGTCGATCGCTTCGTTGATCGAATCAGCCGCGAACCGGGCCGGGACGAAGATCATCGAGGTGTTGGCATCCTGCTCGGAAACGCTCTCGGCGATCGAGTCGTAGACCGGGATTCCTTCGACCTCCTGGCCACCCTTGCCCGGAGTGACACCGGCGACAACCTTGGTTCCGTAATCGCGGTTGCGCAGGCCGTGGAAGGTACCTTCGCGGCCGGTCAGGCCGGAGACGGACAGCCTCGTGTCCTTGTCGATGATGATGCTCATGCTGATTTCTCCGTCTCTTCGGCGGCCAGCTCGACGACTCGTCGGGCGGCACCGAGCATCGTCGATTCGTGGTGGAGGTTGGTCATGCCGGCCCCGTCGAGCAGCGCCAGGCCCTCTTCCGAGTTGGTGCCGTCGAGGCGGACCACGATCGGCAGGCTCAGTCCGATCTTCTGGGTCGCTTCGATGATGCCCTTGGCGACCTCGTCGCAGCGGGTGATGCCTCCGAAAATGTTGAACAGGATCGCCTTGACCTTGTGGTCGGAGGTGATCACTTCGAGCGCGTCGATGATCGCCTGTGCCTGCGAGCCGCCGCCGGCGTCGAGGAAGTTGGCCGGGCTGCCGCCCGCCTGGGCGACCACATCGAGCGTCGACATGCAGAGCCCGGCTCCATTGCCGAGTACGCCGATGTCGCCGTCGAGCTTGACGTAGGTGAGGCCGCGTTCCTTGGCCATCGCCTCCTGCGGATCCTCAGCGACGCCGTCGCTGAGCTCATGCAGTTCGGGGTGCCGGTACAGCGCGTTGCCGTCGATCGTCACCTTCGAGTCGAGCAGGATGACCTCGCCGGCCGAGTTCACGATCAGCGGGTTGACCTCGATCAGCGTCGCGTCTTCCTTGCGCGCGACCTCGACCAGCTTGACCAGGATCGAGGCGACCTGATCGGCCACCTCCGACGGAATCCCCGAGCGTCCCACGATCTCCGTTTGCGGTATCGAGATCGAGACCGTCAAGCGGGTCGACGTGCTCGCTTGACCAGGGCGTCCGGGTCGGATTCGGCGATCGCCTCGACGTCCATTCCGCCCATGCGCGAGAGCATCACCAGCAGCTTCTTGGCCGAGCGGTCGAGGATCACCGAGGCGTAGTACTCGGCCTCGATCTCCGAGCCGACTTCGACCCACAGTTCGTTGACCCGGAAAGGCCCTTCGCCATGCGGGCCGACGATGTCCATTCCGATGATGTCGCCGGCATGTTCGTGAGCCTCGGCGCCGTCCTGGGCGATCTTGATGCCGCCGGCCTTGCCGCGGCCGCCGATCAGCACCTGGGCCTTGACCGCCACCGGGTAACCGAGCTTCTCGGAGGCCGCGTCGGCCTCCTCAGCGGTCGCCGCGTGGCTGCCGTCGGGGACCGGCAGGCCATGACGCGCGAACAGTTCTTTTCCCTGATATTCGAGTAGATCCATGTCTTTTCCGGAGGTCGTGGGGGGACGAGTAAGCCGACCAAGCACACTATCCGACATAATGGCCGCCGCGCATGCCCCTTCCCAGCCTGAAAAACATCAATTGGATCACCACCGACTGTTACGGAACCCTGATCGACTGGGAAAAGGGAATCTCGGAGGCCTGCGCCAAAGAAGCGGAGAAGGACGGCTTCAGTTTCGAGTCGGATGCCTTTCTCGCCCGTTTCTTCGAAGTCCAGGCCGAGATCATGTCCGGCTCCTACGAGCTCTACGCCGAAGTTCTTCGCCGCACGATCATCAAGGTCGCCGGTGAAATCGGCTGGGAAGTCGAGCCTTCGCGGGCCCAGTTCCTGCCGGACAGCGTTGCCTACTGGCTTCCTTTCCGCGAATCGAATGCGGCGATGGACCGGCTCGGCAAGAAGTACGACATCGGAATCATCTCCAACATCGACGACAAGATGCTCGGCATCTCCCGCCGCCACCTGCGGACCGAGCTCGACCTCGTGGTCACCGCCCAGCAGGTTCGCAGCTACAAGCCCGATGACACCCACTTCAAGGAGTGCGCCCGTCGGATCGGCGGCAAGAAGGGATGGCTCCACATCGGCTGCGACTACGACACCGATATCGCTCCGTGCCTGAAGATGAAGGTCCCCGTGATCTGGGTCAACCGCCACGGCGAGAAGCTGGCAGGCCGCAAGCGCCCGTCGCTCGAAGTCAAGTCCTTCCGCGACGCCGTCAAGAAGCTCGGCGCCGGCGGCTGAGCCACCCGGCTTCGGGCCCTTGCGCAGCCCGGGATCGACCGCCGCCAACCCGTCCCGTCGCAAACGGGACTGAGCTTTCCCCTTCCAGTCTGCGATGGCTGGCCGGGACCGATCCGGTCGGTCGAAAGCGCCATGGCCAGTACCTGACCCCACGTCCGGTCGCCGAAGCGCTGATCGACAGAGTTCGGCTCAGGCCCGGCATGCGCGTGCTCGACCCCGGCGTCGGTACCGGTGAGCTGCTCGCGGCGGTCGCCCGGCGCGAGCCGGCTGCGGACCTGACCGGCTGGGACGTCGACTCGTCTGCCCTCGCCGCGGCCGCGGAGCTCGTGCCGTCGGCCCGACTGGAGCAGCGCTCGGCCCTTGAGGCAGAACCGGCCGGAGCGGACGGGGGTTTCGACCTGGTGATCGCCAACCCGCCCTATTTCCAGGTCCCGGTCACGCCGGGGCTGAAGGACCGGTTCGGAGAGGTGATCTCGGGCCGAGCCAACGTCTTCGCCCTGTTCTTCAAAGCCGGGCTCGACCTCCTGCAGCCGGGCGGGACGCTCGCCTACATCGTGCCGCCGTCAATGAACTCCGGCGCCTACTTCGAAGCGCTGCGCGAGCACATCATCTCCCGCGCGAGCATCGCCGACCTGACCGTTCTTGACGGTTCCGATCTCTTCGAAGGTGCCAACACTGCCGCCCAGCTGCTGGTCCTCGAGCAGGTCGGCAGCGGTCGCGATTTCGTCTTCGAGCACGATCAGCCGGGCGCCGGCTTCCGGAGGGTCGTTTTCAGCGAGCATCCGGAGCGGCTCCAGCGACGGTTTCGAGACCGCAGCACGCTCTGGCAGCTCGGATACGAGGCGGTCACCGGTACCGTCGTCTGGAACCAGCGCCGGGCTGATCTGCGCGAGTCGGCCGGACCCGGCACCGTCCCGTTGATCTGGTCCCGTGATCTGCGCGGTGGCAGCTTCAACCCCTGCGGGGGGCTGAAGATCGCCGCCGGCGCTGAGGGCGATGGCAAGCACGGCCACATCGTGAGCGACCGCAGGCTGTGCGGTCCGGCGCTGCTGGTCAACCGGGTAATCGGCGCTGTCGGTCGTGGGGACCTGAGAACCGCCCTGGTGCCCGATGGCGCCGAGTTCCTCGCCGAGAACCACGTCAATGTGATCCGTCGTCGCAGCGCCACGGCCACCGACCCTGAGCCACCGGAGCCGGCGATCGACTGGAGCAGTCTCCAGCAGGCTCTCGAAACCTCCGGCACCGTGAGCCCGGGCCCGCCTGCTGACCGGCAATACGCAGCTGTCCGCCACCGAGCTGACCCACCTCGTACCGGTCTGACCGGCCAGTCAGCGACTGACCAGAGGCCGAAACTCAGAGCGGCTTGGTGAAGCAGATGTCGGGGGCATCGCCCCAGTAATCCGGAAGGTGGGAGGCACAGAATCCGACCGATTCGTAGAGCCTGACCGCGGGCTTGTTGTTGTTATTGGTCTCGAGCTGGATCCGCCCGCAGCCACGCGCGCGGGCACGAGCGATCGCCGCCTCGACCAGCATCCGGCCGTGGCCGTCACCGCGCGAGTCTTCGCGGATGAATACGTCCTCGAGCCAGGCGTCTTCACCCGCCTCCCAGACCGAGAGCCGATAACGGATCTGGGCGAAGCCGATTTCGGGGTCGCCGATCAGCAGGTATTCCGTCCCCGGATCGCTGATCAACTCGGAGACGACCGATTCGATCCGGGCGTTGCTGGGCGAGTCTCCATCAAGAAAATCGCGGAAATCTCCGATCAGCCGGGTCACTGTGCCGACATCGGCCGGTCCCGCTATTCGCAGTGGAGTTTCAGGTCCCATCGTTGATCGGCCAGTCTAGTGACCGACGTCGCAGGTTTCCGTCCTGCGGGTACCCCGCCACTGACTCGAAACACCGCACCATCCGGCCTTCCGCGTGGTTACAGAGGGAACTATCACCGAATCCAGTCACAATCACGAGCAAACGGACGAGCTCGGCTTCGCTGCTACGATCGAAGGCTGCGCATGAGCCGATCTTTCCGAAAGAAACTGAGCCTTTTCGCCGCCAGCGGCTTCGCCGCTGTGGCTGTGATGGCGAGCCCGGGCCTGGCCCAGGCGGCCCGTCCGAACATCATCGTCATCCAGACTGACGACCAGAACGCCAAAACGGTGAAGGCGACCTTCCGCGACCGGACCGGAGGCAAGAGTCTGGTCATGCCGAACACCGTGCGCGACATATTCCGCGCCGGCACGGAGTTTCGCGACTACTACGCGACGACCCCGCTCTGCTCGCCCTCAAGGGCGTCGATGCTGACCGGGCAGTATCCGGACAACAGTGGCCTGACCTACAACTACACCGAGCAGAACGGTGGCTGGCCCGGCTGGCAGGCGCTTGACACCTGGGATCACAACCTTCCCGTGACTCTCCAGGCGGCGGGCTACCGAACCTCCCACTTCGGCAAGTACCTCAACGGCTATTACGACCTTCCCAATGATCGTCCGGAAACGATCGTCCCCCCAGGCTGGGACGACTGGTATACGACGACCTACCAGAAGGGCACATACTTCTATGGCTATGAGGTCAACGACAACGGGAAAATCCGGGGTCCGATCGGCAATCCCGCTTACGAGAACAAAGGTTCCACCGTTGACTCGAAGAAGAAATTACCGCCGACGTCCTGATCAGGCCGGTCCTGTCGAAGAACTGCAACTACCTGACCGATCACATGACGCGAAAGGCGGTCAGGGAGATCAAGCAGAGCGGCGGTTCGCCGTTTTTCATGCACATCGACTATCAGGCTCCCCACGGGGACGTGCGCGCGCCGATCGGCCCGCAATCCGCACCTCGCCATTACGGTTCCGCAAATCGGACCTGGATACCCCGGGGACTGAACTACAACGAAAAGGACATCTCCGACAAGCCCCAGGTGATCCAGGACGCCGCCCCGGAGAGGTTCACATCGAACCAGGGCGCGAGGCTGAACAGTCTGTACCGGCGCTACATCGAGTCGCTGCGCGCGGTCGATGACGGCATCGGGGCGATCCTGAAGACCCTGCGCAAGACCGGTCAGCTCGATAACACCTACGTGATCTTCCTGTCGGACCACGGCTTCTTTCTCGGCGAGCACCGTTTCGACTTCGGCAAGTTCCTGCCCTACGAGCCGTCAACGAAGGTGGCGATGGCCATCCGTGGCCCGGGCGTCACTGCGCGCGGGCGTTCGCAGGAGGTGGTCGGCAACATCGATCTGGCACCGACAGTGCTCAACCTTGCAGGCACCAGCGCCGATTACACCGTCGACGGTCGTCCGCTCCGGCGCTTCTGGCGCGACCCGTCGAAGCTGTCCCGGCGCCCGCTCGGACTGACTTATCCGGTTCCGGAAGTTGTCGATGAAGACCAGGAGGAAACCGGCGGCGCCACGATCTCGGTCAAGGCACCCGCGTTGCTTGAGTTCTCCGGTTTTCGGGTCGGCCCCTACAAGTACATCCACTACGACGATGTCGATCAGGCTGAGTTGTATGACCTTGAGCGCGACCCCTCAGAACTTGAGAACGTCGTGGACGACCCCGCATACGCGGCGGTCCGGGGCTACATGGAGTTCTTTCTCCCGTCGGTTACGGACTGTGTCGGGGCAGAGTGCAGACTGGCTGCCGCCCTGGCCCGAGCCTTCACCCGCGCCGCCGATCCCCTGAACAGCGTCGACAGCGTCAGCCGTTCCTGACTACCTTCGAGTAACCGAGCTTGCGGTTGTTGGAGTCGAAGCCGACCACGCGGAAGTAGCGCGACCCGTTGGGAACGTTGGCGACCGTTTCGAAGCCGTCACGCTTTCGGTAGCCGACCTTCTTCAGCGACTTGGGAGATCCGCCTGCCAGAACCAGCCACTTCCTGACCTGCGAGTCGCCGTTCCAGCTGGCCCACAGTCGGGTTCGATCCGGCGCAGTTTCCTGGGCGACCAGGGCCACTCGGCCTCTGGGCTGGCCGGTCCACTGCTGCAGGTAGGCACGGTAGAAACTTCCGATGCCCTGCATCTCGGCGTCGAACAGCAGCTGGCCTGAACTGGAGTGTTCGCTGATCAGCGGCACGCCTCCCCAGCCGATGAAGAAGCGGCTGCCGCCGACCCTTTCCATGTTGGCCTGCTGGGTGGCCAGCGGCTTCGCCGGGTTGAAGAACTGCCGTTTGACCGAAGCGGTCATCTTCTTGAAGTTGAGCTTTAGTACCAGTCCGCGGGACTGCTTGCGCAGTGCGGTGGTTACCGGCGAAGCCCCGTTGTCGAACAGCGAGAACAGGTTCGACCCGATCTGCTCGGTGTCGTGCTGAGAGGAAAAGAATGCTCCCTTCCCCATCTTGAAGTCGCTGCTGCGGCCGCCGAGCGTCCAGATGACCCGTCCGGTCTTGCGGTTGATCTTGTACATCGCGTTGGTGCTGCGGCCGGAGATCAGGATGTTGCCGTCACGAGTCGTGGTCACCGTGTTGATGTGGAAGTAGTCGAATCCGGAGTTCGGCCGGCGCAGTTTCTCGGCGTAGGTGTCGCGCACCGGGACATGGGCCAGGCTGTTCCACTGCCAGAGCAGGCGACCGGTCTTGACGTCCACTTCCTGGGCGATCGATTCCGAAAGCGGAACATCACTGCTGAAGCCGAAGGAGCTGAGGTTGTACTGACGGTTGCGGTAAGCGGTCACCAGCGCGGTTCCCCTCGGGGTCAGCCGGAACTCATGGGAGTCCGGGTTGAGACCATTGCCGGGGTAGACCTTCTTGATCACCTTGTAGTTGCGGTTCGCGATTATGTAAGCGGGACGCTTGAGACCCGAACCGGGGGTCGGTGCCTGGTACCAGGTCAGGACCGGCTTGCCCTGGTAGCGCTGCACGCGGAAGTCCATGGTGCGTCCGGGAAGGAACCAGATCGGCTCGCCGTCGGGGCCGTAGATACCGGCACCGGAATCCTTCGAACCGACCAGGATCTTGCCCTTTGAGGCGTTTGACGACCGCTTCTTGACGAGCATGCGCGGTGGCTTAGTCCGGGACGGGTCCGGTAGGGGCCGGCAGCCGAGGTTGTGGCACCTGGGGCACCGGCGGCAAGGGCGGTGGAGGCTGACCCGCGGACCGGACCGTTTTCGCCATCACCGACGAGTATCGCCGCGGAGGCGACAACTATTGCGACTGCGAAGGTTGAGGCTGCGAGGAAGAGCTTCATCAGGTACTTGAGGTCAGGCTTGCTGCTGTTGAGCATTCTAGAGGGATTCCTTGGTTCGGGGTCAACATTGCAAACATTGCAAAGCCGCTGAAGTATCGGTGAACCGGGATTCCCGATTTCAGATTCAGCTTGAAATCGGGAGGTTTATGGGCATCGGGAGGGCCGGAAAAGCCCCGCAGCCTTCTGAAGGCCGACCTTCGGGATGCCCGGTCAAGGCATTTCCCAGTGCGGGCGCTGCTACTGCGGGCGCTACTCGATCGTGACCAGCGGGTCGCCGTTGGCGACGGCGTCGCCGACCGCAATCGGCAGCTTCGTGACCTTGCCCGGTCGATGGGCGGTGATCTCGTTCTCCATCTTCATCGCTTCGATCACGCAGATCAGGTCGCCTTCGGCAACTTCGGCGCCGACTTCCACGTTGACCTTGAAGATCGAGCCCTGGAGAGGCGATTCGAGATCGGCCTTGTTCGAGCCGCTGCCGCCGCCGGCCTTGCGCTCACGCTTCGGCGGACCACCCGGTCCGGCTGCGGCGCCGTCGGCTGCGCCGGCGACCACGCCGACCGCTTCGCCGATCACCTTGACGTCGAACCGCTTGCCGGAGACCTCGACCAGGTAGTCGCGGGCGACCTTGTCCGGTTCGTCGTCGCCGGTCTCCAGCGATGGCTCCTCCTCGGGCGCGGTCGTCTTCAGCCACTCCTTGTCCTCGGTCAGGTCCTTGCAGGTTTCTCCACGGTCCCACTGCTCGGTCTGGAGGATCGTCTTGTGAAACGGGATCAGGGTTGAGAGGCCGCCGATCCTGTACTCGTCCAGTGCTCGCAGCATCCGCTTCGTGGCCGTTGCGCGGTCGTCTGTCCCAGACGATCAGCTTGGCGACCATCGGGTCGTACATCGGAGTCACCTCTGAGCCGGCGATCACGCCGGAGTCGACCCGTACACCCGGTCCCGACGGCTCGCGGTAGGAGGTGATCAGGCCCGGCGCCGGGGAGAAGTTCTTGTGCGCCTTCTCGGCGTTGATCCGGCACTCGATCGCCCAGCCGTCGATCTTCACGTCTTCCTGCTTCAGTGCTCAGTTCTTCGCCGGCGGCGATCTTGATCTGCTCGCGCACGATGTCGACGCCGGTGATCATCTCGGTCACGCAGTGCTCGACCTGGACCCGGGTGTTCATCTCGAGGAAGAAGTACTCGGAGCCGACCTGCATGCCCTCGATCGTTCCGGCCGAGTAAGTAGCCGACCGCGCGGGCTGCGTCGGTCGCGATCTTGCCGATCCGCTCGCGCATCTCTTCGTCGACATGCGGACCGGGGGCTTCCTCGATCAGCTTCTGGTGGCGGCGCTGGATCGAGCAGTCGCGCTCGGCCAGGTGGATCACGTTGCCGTGCTTGTCGGCCAGCACCTGGACCTCGACGTGGCGCGGGTCTTCGAGGTAGCGCTCGACGTAGACCCGCGGGTCGGAGAAGAACTTGTCGCCCTCGCGAGAGGCACCTTCGTAGGCCTCCTGGAGGTCCTCCGGGGTCATCGCGACCCGGAAGCCCTTGCCACCACCACCACCGACCGCCTTGCAGGCGACCGGGTATCCGGCTGATTCGGCCTGGGCACGGGCTTCTTCGACGTCGGCCGCGGGTTCGGTCGCGCCGGGCACGATCGGAACTCCGGCCTTCTCCATGACCTCGCGGGCCATCGTCTTCGAGCCCATCGCGTCGATCGCGCTGGCCGGCGGGCCGATGAAGGTGATTCCCGGCCTCGTCGAGGGCGCGGGCGAAGTCGGCGTTCTCGGCGAGGAAGCCGTAGCCGGGATGGATCGCGTCGGCGCCGGCCTCTTTTGCGGCACCGATGATCTTCTCGATCGAGAGGTAGCTCTCGGCCGGCAGGGCCGGACCGATCAGGTAGGCCTCGTCGCATTCCTCGACGTGGGGGGCGTCGCGGTCGGCCTCGGAGTAGACGGCCACCGAAGTGATGTCCATCTCCTTCAGGGCACGGGCCACACGGATTGCGATCTCGCCTCGATTGGCGATCAGAACCTTCTCGAACATGGCGTGAAGTCAGTTGGCGATCCTGGACGCGACGCGCGACGCGGCGTCCGGCGCGCGGTGATCACCCGGGCTCGCCTGCACCTGCGGAGCCCGGCCGTCGCCCCCGCCCGGCCCGCTCTTATGCTGCGCGGTCCATGATCGAACTCCAGAGTCACTCCACAGTCTCCGACGGCCAGCTACCGCCCGCGGGCGTCGTCGAGAAGGCGGCCGAGGCCGGGGTCGAAGTGCTCGCCCTGACCGACCATGACGGCGTCGCCGGCGTGCCGGAGGCGATCGAGGCCGGTGAGCGACTGGGTGTCGAGATCGTCCCGGCGATCGAGATGTCCTCGGTCCACGAGTACGCCGAGGACCTCCACATCTGCGGCTACTGGATCGACCTGGAGAAGATGCAGCCCGCCTGCGACCGGGCCCAGCAGGAGCGTCGCGACCGGGCCGAGCAGATCGTCGAGAACCTTCAGGGCTTCGGCTTCGACATCACGATCGAAGACGCGATCCGCGAGGCCGGCGACGCCGATGCGATCGGCCGCCCGCACATCGCCCACGCCGCCGGAGCCGCCGACAACATGGGCCCGTTCTTCGAGGAGTACCTGGTGCCCGGGGCGAAGGCCTTCGTCTGCCGCACCTGGCCGGACGCCGACGAAGCCTGCGCCACCATCCGCGAGGCCGGCGGAGTGCCGGTCATCGCCCACCCCTACTGGGACATCAAGGACCCGGTCAAGGTCGAGCGACTGATTCGCGCCCTCGACATCGGCGGCATCGAGGTCTACTACCCGCCCCATGACAGGAAGCAGACCGCGCACCTGCTCAGCCTGGCTCAGGAACTCGGCATCTCCGCCACCGCCTCATCCGACTACCACGGACCCACCCACAAGACCTTCAGCCGCTTCGGCGCCTACAACACCTACGGTCTCGGCGAGCCCGAAGTCCCGCCCCGCCCCTGAAGCGCCCCACCCCCGGGGATCTCCGGTCGTGAGCCTCCCCTGCTCCAGCCCCCTCAACTCCAGGCCTTCCTGGCTCCCGCCCCCGACCCGAGATCCCTGCCTTCAGCCCTTCCCGGTGCGATCGTCCTCCTGTCTGAATGACAGACCCGCCGAGAACGAAAGGGCGGGCCTTTCGGCCCGCCCTTTGGCGAATCTGGTGACGCTGCGGCACCCTCGCGGGGCGCCGGGCTGCCTGCGACTAACTGGCAGCCGGAATCAGGCCGCGCTCTTCGAGGTAGGCGAGCAGGATCGCTGCCGACTCGGCCGGCTCTTCCTCTTCGGTCTTGATTACGACCTCCGGGTTGAGCGGCTCCTCGTACGGGTCGCTGACGCCGGTGAACTCCTTGATCTCACCGGAGAACGCCTTGGCGTACAGGCCCTTGACGTCGCGCTCGGCGCAGGCGTCGACCGAAGCGTGGATGTAGACCTCGATGAAGCGGTCACCCATCATCTCGCGGGCCTCGTCGCGGATCTAGCGGTAAGGCGAGATCGCGGCGGTGATCACCGGGGTGCCGTTGCGCGAAAGCAGGTCCGCGACGAAGGCGATCCGGCGGATGTTCGTATCGCGGTCTTCCTTCGAAAAGCCGAGGCCCTTCGAGAGGTTCTCGCGCACGATGTCACCGTCGAGGATCTCGAGCTTCTGAGCCGCGAGCCTTCAGCTCGTCGGCGAGGATGTGCGAAATGGTGGTCTTGCCGGCTCCGGAGAGTCCGGTGAACCAGAGGGTGAATCCGTTGTCTGACATGGGTTAGTTGTCCTCCTTGTAAGCGTCGATCAGGATCTTGGCGACCTCGGGGCGGGAGAACTCATGCGGCGGCTCTTCGCCGTTGCCGAGCATCTCGCGGACCTTGGTGCCGGAAAGGAACAGGTGGGAATCGGCGTCATGAGGGCAGGTCTTGCCGGAGGCGAGCCCTTCGCACTCGTGACACCAGAAGGTGTGCTCGAACATCAGCGGCTCGATTCCGAGCTCGTCGATGTCGATCGTCTCGAAGATCTGCTGCGCGTCGTAGGTGCCGTAGTAGTCACCGGCACCGGCGTGGTCGCGACCGACGATGAAGTGAGTCGCGCCGTAGTTGCGGCGCACGATCGCGTGGAGAACAGCCTCGCGCGGACCGGCGTAGTGCATCTTCGCCGGCTTCACACCCAGGACGACACGGTCGTTCGGGTAGTAGTCCTCCATCAGGACTTCGTAGCAGCGCATGCGCACGTCGGCCGGGATGTCGCCGGCCTTGGTCTTGCCGATCAGCGGGTGGATGAACAGCCCGTCACAGGTCTCCAGTGCGGCCTTGGTCAGGTACTCGTGGGCGCGGTGGATCGGGTTGCGGGTCTGGAAGGCGACGATCTTCTTCCAGCCACGGTCGGCGAACTCCTGCCTGGTCTCGGCCGGGGTCTTGTAGCGGCGCATGAAGGCCTCTTCGTGATCCGGCAGCGCGTCGACCTCGATCGGTCCGGCGATGCAGCGGTTGCCCTCTTCGTAGATCGCGGCTACACCGGGGTGGTTCTCGTCGGTCGTGCCGTAGACGGTCTCGGCTTCGTACTTGACGTCGCGCTCGAAGACCTCGTTCACGTTGATCCGGCCGAGGTGCTTGCCTTCGTCGGAGGAGAGCACGACCACGTCGCCGGCTTCACACTCGAGGTCGGTCGGAAGGGTGATCGGGATCGGCCAGTAGTCGCCTTCGGCGGTCCTCATCTGGCCGCAGACGTTGCGCCAGTCTTCGGAACCCTGGAAGCCGGTCAGCGGCGCGAAGCCACCGTTGCCGATCATCTCGAAGTCGGCGGTCTGCCGCTCGGAAAGTTTCAATGCCAATTCGCTCATGGTTAGTTCATCCGTATCGGTGTTGTTGACAGGGGAAAAGCAGGAAGTCAGGTGAGGCTGGGCGCAGCGGGGCAGGCGGAAGCCGCGAATCGCGGCTGTGCGACGTCAGTTGATGCCGCACTCCGTCTTGCCCGAGCCGGACCAGCGGCCATCGCGGGCGGACTGCCCGGGCACGACCGGTCGCGTGCAGTGGGTGCAGCCGATCGAGGGATAGCCCTGATCGTGGAGGGGGTTGTAAGGGACGTTGTGTTCATTCAGGTGATTCCACACATCGCGCTCGGACCAGTCGGCCAGGGGATTGATCTTCCAGAGGCTGAAACGCTTGTCCCAGGCGAACTTCGGAGCACTTGCCCGGGCGGCTGAATCCTCGCGGCGGATGCCGGAAACCCAGCAGTCTACGCTAGAGAGGGCTCTTCGCATCGGCTCGACCTTGCGCAGGCCACAGCAGGCGTCCGGGTCGGTCTTCCAGAGGCGGTCACCGTACTGCTCCGCCTGCTCTTCCAGGGAGAGATTGTGCCAGCGCTCGAACTCGACTCCGAAGTGCTCGGCCAGGCGGTCGCGGGTCTCGTAAGTTTCGGGGAAGAGCAGATCGGTGTCGAGGTAGAAGAAGCGCGCCGAGGGGTTGATCTCGGTGGCCAACTGCATAACCACCGAACTGGTCTTCTGGAAGGAGCAGGCGATGTACATGTCCTGTCCGAATTCGGAGAAGGCCCACTCGAGCACCTCACCGGCCGACTTCGGTTCGAGCATGGCGGCGACCGCCTCCTCGTCGAAGCGGGTCCGTGCCTCATCGAGGCGGGTTGTTGAAATCGAGGGTTCCATCGAGGGTCAGATCGCGCACTCGCCTTCGCCGCGTTCGACCTGGTAGGGATCGGAGCGGCTCCAGTCGATGAACTCCTGCATGGTGTCAAGACTGAAGTCCGGGGGCAAGGTCAACGGCTTCACGGCCGTTTCCATGCGGGCCGTGCCGACCCTCTCGACGAAGTCGTTGAACACCTCACCGTCGGCTCTTTCCGACTCGTAGAGCCGGATCCAGCGCTCAACCGCATCGGGTACCCGCCGGGCGGGGAGGCGGGACTTGAGCCGGGTGCCGAAGATCACCTCGCCATCCACGTACTTGCCTCCGAGGTGCGGAACGTAGGCCGGCATGGTGCGGCCGCCAACCTTGAGCGAGGCACCGTAGAAGCCGATGTTGGCGATGTGGTGCTGGGAGCAACCGTTCGGGCAGCCGCTCATCTTGATGTGGATCTGGCGGGTCAGCGGGTCGGTGACGTCCATCTCCTCAAGCCGTTCCTGGACCGCCTTGTTGAGGCCCATCGAGCTGGTGATGCCCATCTTGCAGCTGTCGGTCCCGGGGCAGCTGACCACGTCGGTGATCCGCCGCGGTCCGACGTCGTCCAGGTCGAGTTCCCCGAGACGCTTCCACACCTCGTAGAGAGCGTCGTCACGGACCCAGCGAAGGACCAGGTTCTGCTGGACCGTGGTCCGGGCGAAGCCCCCGGTGTAGTCGCGCATGATCTGCCCGAGGCCGCGGAACTGCTCCGGGGTGAGGTCGCCGCGGACGACTCTTGACTTCGACCGTATTGAAGCCTTCCTGCCGCTGGGGCTGGACGTTGGCCTCGACGAAGCGGTCGAAGTCGGAGCGGTCTCCGTTGGGCGAGGCAGCCGCCGGCCGGGCCTCGGGCAGCAGGACCTGTTCGTCGAGGTCGAATCGCAGGTGGTCGATCGTGAAGTCACGCTCGTCCACCCAGTCGCCCTCGAGTTCCTCGTCGACCATGCGGCGGACCTCCTCGATGCCGACCTTGTCGACCAGCACCTTGATCCGGGCGCGGGCCCGGTTGACCCGCAGCCAGGACTGCCGGTCGAAGATCCTGAAGACTGCCTCGCTGACCTTGAGGAAGTCGCCGTTCTCGGCCTCGACGAAGTCGTAGAGCGTCGGCGCGATGCGGGCCATGATCGAAGTCCCGCCCCCGACCCGGATCTCGAAACCCTTGACTCCGTCGCGGATCCGGCTGATGAAAGCGATGTCGTGGATTCCCGAGATCGCCCGGTCGGCGTCGGATCCGGTGAAAGAAGTCTTGATCTTGCGTGGCATCAACTGCGTGGTGGGGTGGCGCACGAAGTAGCGCACGTAGGCGCCGACGTAAGTGGTCGGGTCGAAGATCTCGTCTTCGGCGACGCCGGCCCAGGGGTCGCCGGTCACATTGCGCACGGTGTTGCCGCAGCCTTCGCGGGAGGACAGTCCGCTGGGGGCCAGATCGCGGATCATGTGGCACATCTGGTCGAGCGGCACGTGGTGGATCTGGATGTTCTGCCGGGTCGTGATGTGCCCCTTCTTCAGCGGGGCGTAGGTCTCCACCGCGTCGGCGAAGGCGTCCATCTGGTCCGGCGTGATGCCGCCGTAAGGCAGCTTGACCCGGACCATCTGCACACCGGGCTGGCGCTGGCCGTAGACGCCCTGCTTGAGGCGGAAGCCGATGAACTCGGGCTCGGGGGTATTGCCGTCCAGAAATTCGCCCGCCTCGCTGTCGAAGTCCTCGAATTCGTGCTCGAGGATCGGAATGACCCGACCGGGCACGTTGTCGTAGGTCTCAGGGTTGTTCAGCGAGCCGAGCCTGCCTTTGCCCTTCTGGACCTTGCCCTCTTCCTGCTCGACGCCTTTGTCGCCCGGTTTGGGCTTCGGCTTTGGCGTCGTTTTGTTCGGGGCCGTACTCGGCTCCATCGGCTGGTCCTCCTGCTGTGCTGTCGAAAAGAGTCGCGAGACGGACGGTGGTCTCGTCTTCAGACCCGGGATGCTAGCAAAAGTACCTAAACCGGACCGGATTTAGGGTATTAGGCTGAAGCGGCTCTGGAGCGCGCTTCGAGAATTGCGGCCGCTTCGCCCGGCTCGGCCACAAAGCCGTCGTCCGGATCGACCTCACGGCCGTCCCCGAGCCAGGCCTCGATCCCGCCACGCAGCGAGACGGTTTCGAACCCGGCTTCGTCGAACGCCTGTGCGGCCATCAGCGAGCGGTTGCCGATCCGGCAGTAGAAGACGACGGGCCTGCCGGCATCGAGTTCAGCCCGACGTTCCGGAAGCTGCTCGAGCCCGATCCGCTCGGCCCCGGGTATACGTCCCGCGTCGTACTCATGAGCAGTCCGCACATCAATCAGGCGCGCGCCGCCCTCGACCATCGCTGCGGCCTCGGCCGAGTCACATTCAATCTCCAGCTTTTCGTCGGACGGGGCTTCCATGGGCGCGAAACCCTAACACCGCCCACGGCGAGGGTCAGGTGACGTCCTTGCCTTCGATCAGGAAAGCGACCCGGACGTGGGCGCGGTACTCGTCGAGGTTCTCACCCCTGATCCCGGTCGAGACGATGTCGACGGCGCGAATGTTGCGCAGCGAGTCCTGGGCCTGCTTGAGCGCCTGCTGCGCCGCGTCGTCGGTGGAAACTCGGGAACTGCCGACCAGCTCGATGATCTTTACCACTGCCATGCTCTCCTCCTCGGGATGCCGGTAACCAAACGGGTACCACCATTCTTACCGGGTGTGGCTGGATGCGGGGATCCGGGCGTCGCCCGGAACCGCTCAGAAGAGTTCGCGCGGGTCGCCGCTGCCGAAGGAATCCTTGGCACTGACTCCCTCGATCAGGGCGGCCTTCAGCCACGGGTCCATGCCCGTGTCGGCCGGAGGCGGAGCGACCGCGGTATCGCCGAGGAAGCGCTCAATCGCGGCGCTGACCGCGGCTGCTTCGGCCGGTGTCGCCGGGCCCTTGATCGAGATCTGCGCCATGGTCTGCCGTCTCCCGATCCCCTAGAGCGGGATGTTGCCGTGCTTGCGCTTCGGCTGGTCGACCCGCTTGGTCTGCAGGGTGCGCAGGGCCTTGATCAGCTTCGGCCTGGTCTGGCGCGGCTCGATCACGTCGTCGATGTAGCCCCGCTCGGCGGCCGAGTACGGGTTGGCGAAGTGGGCCTTGTAGTCGGCGATCAGCTTCGCGCGCCGGTCGTCCGGGGTCGGCGAGTTGGCGATGTCCTTGCGGTAAATGATGTTGACCGCGCCTTCGGGACCCATGACCGCGACTTCGGCGGTCGGCCAGGCGTAGTTGAAGTCGGCCAGCATGTGCTTGGAGGCCATGACGTCGTAGGCGCCGCCGTAGGCCTTGCGCGTGACCACGGTCAGCTTCGGCACAGTCGCCTCGGTGTAGGCGTAGAGCAGCTTCGCACCGCGACGGATGATGCCGTTCCACTCCTGGTCGGTACCGGGCATGAAGCCGGGAACGTCGGTGAAGGTCAGGATCGGGATGTTGAAGGCATCGCAGGTCCGGACGAAGCGGGCGGCCTTCTCGGAGGACTCGATGTCAAGCACGCCGGCCTTGAATGCGGGCTGGTTGCCGACCACGCCGACCGGGTGTCCGTCGAGCCGGGAGAAGCCGCAGACGATGTTCTTGGCGAAGTGCTCGTGGACCTCGAAGAACTCGCCGTCGTCGACGATCTTGGCGACGACCTTGCGCATGTCGTAGGGCTTGTTCGGGTCGTCGGGAACGAAGTCGTCGAGCTCCGGGTCCTCGCGGTCGGGGTCGTCGCTCGGCGGGAAGTAGGGCGGCTTTTCGAGGTTGTTCAGCGGCAGGAAGCTCATCAGGTAACGCACGTCCTCGAGGCAGCTCTCTTCGTCCTCGGAGGCGAAATGGGCGACGCCCGACTTGCTGTTGTGGGTCATCGCTCCGCCGAGTTCCTCGAACTCGACCTCCTCGCCGGTCACCGTCTTGATCACCTCGGGACCGGTGATGAACATGTGCGAGGTCTCCTTGACCATGAAGATGAAGTCGGTCATCGCCGGTGAGTACACGGCGCCACCGGCGCAGGGACCCATGATCACGCTGATCTGCGGGATCACGCCGGAGCTCTGGACGTTGCGCACGAAGACGTCACCGTAGGCACCGAGTGAAACGACGCCCTCCTGGATCCGGGCACCGCCCGAGTCGTTGAGGCCGATCACCGGTGCGCCGACCTTGGCCGCCAGGTCCATCACCTTGCACATCTTCTCGGCCATGACCTCGCCGAGCGAGCCCCCGAAGACGGTGAAGTCCTGGGAGAAGACGAAGACCTTGCGCCCGTCGATCGTGCCGTGGCCGGTGACCACCGCGTCGCCCCAGGGGCGGCGCTTCTGCATGTCGAAGTCGTGCGTGCGGTGGCGGACGAAGGTGTCGAGCTCCTCGAAGGAGCCGGGATCGAGCAGTTTGTCGATCCGCTCGCGGGCGGTCAGCTTGCCCTTGGCGTGATGCTTTTCGATGGCCTCTTCCGAGGCCGAGTTGATCGCCTGGTCGCGCAGGTCGCGCAGGTACTCAAGCTTTTCTTCGTGGGTTTCGGGACTCTTCTCGCGCATTGCCGCGCAGTCTATTTGGGTTGGCGAAAACGGGACTCGCCATCACCGGCGACGAGCCCGCCTGCCCGATGAAGCATCCGGCGGGGATCTGCCAAACGGCAACAAAAAGGGGCGGCCCGGAGGCCGCCCCTTTGTCAATCACTTGCCAGAAGGCAAGGTGGAGAATGGACTACTTCTTCACCTTGATGGTCTTCTTGACGGTCTTGCCCCGGCGTTCTTCGAGGTGACCTTGAACTGCGCCTTGACCTTGCCGGTCTTCTTCGGCTTGACCTTGACCTTGGTCGTGCGGCTCTTGCGCTGCAGCGATCTTGCCGACCGAGGTGTTGAAGCTGAGTGCCCTTGCCGGAGACCTTCAGCCTGACGCCAGTGGCGTCCGCGTTGCCGGTGTTCTTGATCGTGACCTTGTAAGTGCGACTTCTTGCCCTTCTTGATCTTGCTCGGTCCCTTGACGGTGACCTTGCCGATCTTGGCCGGCGAGCTTCACGCAGTCAGGCTCGTTACCGGTGAACCCTGACGGGCACGGAATCGGCAGACAGTCCGGCGGAATGCCGGTCTCGAACTCGCCGCAGACCGGGGGCTCCGTGATGCCGTTGGAGACCCAGATGCTGCCGGCACCCTTGCTGACCGAGTTGACGGTCGCGCAGTCGGCGCCGCCGACTGACGGTCGCAGTCATCGGTGATGTTGTAGGTGCCGGTGAGGGCGCCTGTCGCCATCAATCCCTGAGGCGAACGGAACGCCAGCGAAGTCGGCGTTGCTCGTGGTCGACAGCGTCAGTCCGACAAGCGGAACGGCGCAGTACTCACCCAGCGGGTTGGATGCCAGACCGACCAGGACCTGAGCTTCGATCGGACCGGTCAGGCTGAGGTCGCCGGTTCCGAAGTCGCACGTACCGGTGACCGGGCCGGTTGACGCGATCGTGACCGGAACCGGTGACCCGTCAAGCGGGTTCGGAACGACCATGATCGGGAACTGGAACTCATTCTGGGCGATCGTGATCGCTCCAGCGGTCTCGTCACCGGTAAAGGTGGCGATGGCCGGGTTCAGTCCACATGAACCACCGGGGCCGGGGCCACCGATGTTGACGAGACAGGCACCCTGAGCGGGAACGGTCTGGTTGCGGGCGTCCCAGAGGTCGGGAAGCGGGGTGCCACCGATGTTGTCCGGGGCCGGCAGGATCTCAGCGCCCTTGAAGGCGAAGCCGAGATTCAGCTGTCCATTGTCCAGATCCATCGAGAACGGCGCGGCCTTGGCCTGGCTCGTCGAGAATGCGAATACGCCCAGACAGGCGATCATCGCGCCCAGGAGCAGCATGGTCGCTTTGCGACCGAGGCCCTTCCTGGTACTTGCGGTTGAAGCGGTCATGTTTCCTCCTGGGTTTGACTGATCACGAAGCGTGGTTGCTTGTGTCCTGTGACCCAGAAACACGGCTGTTCAGACAGAGTTGCGGTGGGTCTCGAAGAATCCACTGCCGTTCATGAATATGGGGTGATCATGAATACGGGGTGAAGGTAACCGGGACCGCTGGTTTGAGTGCAACAAAAAGGGGCGGCCCGAAGGCCGCCCCTTTGTCAATCACTTGCCAGAAGGCAAGGTGGAGAATGGACTACTTCTTCACCTTGATGGTCTTCTTGACGGTCTTGCCTCCGGCGTTCTTCGAGGTGACCTTGAACTGCGCCTTGACCTTGCCGGTCTTCTTCGGCTTGACCTTGACGTTGGTCGTGCGGCTCTTGCCTGCAGCGATCTTGCCGACCGAGGTGTTGAAGCTGAGTCCCTTTCCGGAGACCTTCAGCCTGACGCCCGTGGCGTCCGCGTTGCCGGTGTTCTTGATCGTGACCTTGTAAGTGGACTTCTTGCCCTTCTTGATCTTGCTCGGTCCCTTGACGGTGACCTTGCTGATCTTGGCGACGAGCTTCACGCAGTCAGGCTCGTTACCGCTGAACCCTGACGGGCACGGAATCGGCAGACAGTCCGGCGGAATGCCGGTCTCGAACTCGCCGCAGACCGGGGGCTCCGCGATGCCGTTGGAGACCCAGAGGCTGCCGGCACCCTTGCTGACCGAGTTGACGGTCGCGCAGTCGGCGCCGCCGACGACGGTCGCATCATCGGTGATGTTGTAGGTGCCGGTGAGGGCGCCTGTCGCCATCAATTCCCGAGGTGAACGGAACGCCAGCGAAGTCGGCGTTGCTCGTGGTCGAGAGCGTCAGTCCGACAAGCGGAAGGGCGCAGTACTCACCCAGCGGGTTGGTAGCCAGACCGACCAGGACCTGAGCTTCGATCGGACCGGTCAGGCTGACGGTCGCCGGTGTCCTGAGTCGTACGTACCGGTGACGGGGCCGGTTGACGCGATCGTGACCGGAACCGGGCTCCGTCAAGCGGGTTCGGAACGACCATGATCGGGAACTGGAACTCGTTCTGGCCGCGATCGTGATCGCGTCCAGCCGGTCATGTCACCGTGAAAGGTGGCGTACGGCCGGGTTCGGTCCACATGAACCACCGGGGCCGGGGCCACCGATGTTCGACGAGACAGGCACCCTGAGCGGGAACGGTCTGGTTGCGGGCGTCCCAGAGGTCCGGGAGCGGGCGTCGGCCACCGATGTCGTCCGGGGCCGGCAGGATCTCAGCGCCCTTGAAGGCGAAGCCGAGATTCAGCTGTGCCGTTGTCCAGATCCATCGAGAACGGGGCGGCCTTGGCCTGGCTCGTCGAGAATGCGAATACGCCCAGACAGGCGATCATCGCGCCCAGAAGCAGCATGGTCGCTCTGCGACCCAGGCCCTTCCTGGCAGTTGCGGTTGAAGCGGTCATCGAGTCTCCTTGAGGTTCGTACATCATTTTTTTCCTCCCCCTCCCTGAATAAATTTCAAAAGGCGGTAGGCACAACCTACTGTGATTTCCGTCACGTGTTCGGGAAACAGTAATGAATCTCTAAAGTTGCGGTCCTGTCCACTGAGGTTTCTGAAACTTCACCGCCATACCCTGCCCGCAGTAGCAGTGCGGTCGGCTGGATCTTCGACCGTCGTCCAAACGGAAACCCCCGGATTGCGGGGATTATGTGCGCCATGAGGACGGGACGCCAGATAGTCGCTTTCGGCGGCGGAGGTTTCTCAATGGAGTCGGGAAATCCGCTGCTGGACGACTTCGTCTGCTCGCTGACCGGCTCGATCCGGCCGCGGGTCTGTTTCCTGCCGACCGCCAGCGGCGACGCCGACCATTACATCGTGCGTTTCTATAACGCCTTCCGTGATCGCTCCTATCCGTCACACATCTCGCTGTTCCGCCGCGAGCGAGGGGTCGAGAACATGCGCGAGCACCTGCTCGACCAGGACATGATCTATATCGGCGGCGGCAGCGTGGTCAACATGTTGGCGGTCTGGAAGGCCCACGGCATCGATGAAATCCTGCGCGAGTGCTGGGAGGCGGGCGTCGTTCTCTGCGGGCTCAGTGCCGGATCGCTCTGCTGGTTCGAGCACGCCTTCACCGGCTACCAGAACCAGACAGGCCTGGTACCGGGACTCGGCTTTCTGCCTTTCGGCAACGCGGTCCACTTCGAAGACGGCAGCGAGCGCCACCGGGAGTTCGAGCAGCGCCTCGACGAAGTTTCCGCTACCGGATTCGGGGTCAACGACGGCGCCGCGCTCCACTTCGTCGGCACCGAACTCGCCCAGGTGGTGGCATCCCGACCGGAGTCACGCGCCTTCCGCATCGACCGCCGCGGCGAACGGGCGCGCACCACCCAGATCGCCACCCGGCACCTCGGCTCACGTGACCACGTGCCGCTGGTGGGCGAGCCGTCCTACTCCTGGTCGATGCCTGCTTCGCTCGCCGTTTAGGTAGCTTCACCCGATGGCTGCACGACTCCTCCTGATGGGAGGACATGAGTTCGACCAACTCGACGGCAACGAGGTTCTCAGTGACCAGATTCTGGAGCTCTCCGGGGTTGAGTCGCCGAAGGTCTGCCTGCTGCCGACCGCCAGCGGCGACCCTGACCACCAGATCGCCCGCTTCAGACGCTCCTTCGGCGGGCGGGGTGCCGAGGCCACGGACATCTCCCTGTTTCGCCTCGGCCAGAATCCGATCGACCTTCGCGAACACCTGCTCGGCCAGGACGTGATCTACGTCGGCGGCGGCAGCCTGGTCAACCTGGTCGCGGTCTGGGGTCCGCATGGCGTTTACGACCTGCTGCGCGAGGCGCTCGGGCGCGACATCCTGATCTGCGGACAGAGCGCCGGCGCGATCTGCTGGTTCGAGCAGGGGATCACGACCTCCTCCGGGGTGCCTGCCCTGGCCGACGGTTTCGGTCATCTGCCGGGCAGCCTCTGCGTCCACTACCACGCCGATCCGGCCCGGCGCATGGCTTACCTCGAAGCGGTCGCAACCGGTACCCCCGCCGGATACGGGGCTGATGACCAGACTGCGTTGCTGTTCGAGGATGGCGAGCTGACCCGGCTCGTTCTCCGCGCGAAAAGGGGCCGGTATATGGAGGGTGCGACGCGGCGGGCGACGGCTCGAGCGCGGTCGAGCACCCGCTCAAGGTCGAAGACATCTCCCGCGAGCCCGGGGTCGCGGTGGGGCGCAGCAGTATCGACGACTTTCGCGCGCTCAGCCGCTGGCGAAACGATTCCGGCCTCAGCCGCCGCCGCTAGGAAAGCCCTTCAGGGCCGCGCCAGCCGGTCGCGCCGCTCCTGAAGCATTGCGGCGAGGCTCTGGTCGAGCCCCATTTCCGCAGCCCAGCCCGTCGCCTCCGTCAGCTTCGCGCGGGACCCGGCGATAACGGCGACGTCATTGGGGTTGGCTGTCCCGGGCTTCGTTTCAACTGCGACTTCGATCGTCGACGCTTTCGCCAGGCCGTCGATCACTCGCGCCAGGAGCCGGGTTTCACCGCTGGCAAAGGTTGAAGGTTCCGGTCGCCCGTTGCTCGACCAGCAGCCGCATCGCCCGGGCGGTGTCGCGGGTGTCGGTGTAGTCGCGCTCGACCGCCGGATTGCCGACCTCCAGTGTCACCCGGGCTTCGCCGCCGGCCTCGGCCTCTGTGATCCGGCCAGCGAAGCCGGCCGGCACCTGGGCGTCCGGCTGGCCCGGGCCGATCTGGTTGAACAGCCGGGCAACTGTCACCGGCAGGCCCGTTCGCCGTGCTACCTCCATGGCCAGCAACTCGGCCGCCGCCTTGGATGCGCCGTAGGGCGATTCCGGCCGCATCGGATCCGCTTCGATCGAACGGCTCCGGCAGGCCGTCACCCGGAGCATCCGGCCCCGTTGTCCCGGGTCTGCCGTAGACCGCCGCACTTGAGGCCAGCAGCAGACGGGTCTCGGGGAGCGTGTCCTCGATCGCCCGAAGCAGCGCCGCGGTGCCACCGGTGTTGACGGCGAAGGTTCGGGCCGGGTACCGCCACGACGCCGGCAGCGACTGGATCCCGGCCAGATGCACGATCGCGTCTGGCTTCTCCTGCCGCAGGAGCACTTCGATCTGCTCCGGCCGCTCGAGGTCGAGCGGGGCCAGCCCTGCGCTGCCCGAAGTCGAGGTGCCGGTTACCCGGTGACCGGCCAGTTCAAACTCACGGCAGACCGCGCCGCCGACGAAGCCGCTCGCCCCGGTGACCAGGACCGAAAGCTCGCTCAGGAGCCGGCCCCGGTCAGGCTGTCTTTGCCGGCCTGCTCAATCGTCTTGCGCAGGCCGTCGTTCAGCCCGGTTTCGGGCTGCCATCCGAGGATCTCGCGGGCCCGGGTTATGTCCGGCTGGCGGACCTGGGGATCGTCGACCGGCAGCGGCTCGAAAACGATCCTCGAGTTCGACGCCGAGGCCTCGATCACCGCGTTGGCAAGCTGAAGCAGGGTGTACTCGTCCGGGTTGCCGATGTTCACCGGCAGGTGTTCATCGGACTCGGCCAGAGAGATCAGGCCGCGGACCAGATCGTCGACGAAGCAGAAAGACCGGGTCTGGCTGCCGTCTCCGAAGACGGTCAGCGGCTGATCCTGAACCGCCTGGCGGAGGAAGGTCGGAACCGCCCTGCCGTCGTGGGCGCGCATCCGCGATCCGTAGGTATTGAAGATGCGCACTATCGAGGTGTCGACGCCCTGCTGGCGGTGGTAGGCCATGGTCAGCGCCTCGGCGTAACGCTTGGCTTCGTCGTAGACGCCGCGCGGGCCGATCGGGTTGACGTGGCCCCAGTAGTCCTCAGTCTGGGGATGGACCTGCGGGTCGCCGTAGACCTCCGAGGTCGAGGCCAGCAGGAAGCGGGCCCGCTTGAACTTGGCCACGCCGAGCATGTGCCAGGTGCCCTGCGCGCCGACCTTCAGGGTGTGGAGCGGCAGGCGGGCGTAGTCGATCGGACTGGCCGGCGAGGCCAGGTGGTAGACGAAGTCGACCTCGCCATCGACATGCACCTCGGTGGTGATGTCGTGGTTGAGGAAAGTGAACCTCTCCGACTTGATGTGGGCGATGTTCGCCAGCGAGCCGGTGTCGAGGTTGTCGATACAGACCACCGAGTGACCCTTCTCCAGCAGGGCGTCACAGAGGTGCGATCCGACGAATCCGGCTCCGCCGGTTACCACGCAGGTAGTCATGCGCGCTGATGCTATTCCAGATCATCGCCTTCCACGTGTCAGAAAAGCGTTTCCCCGGCCGACGCTTCCCCCATCGGCTGCGGCGGTTCCGCGGCGAAACCCGGACCAAGGGGGTCTTGCATGTGGCTGGTGACCGATCGTGGCTTCTATTCAGTGGTGGACAAGCGCGACCGCGAGGGCTACCTCTGCGTGCGAGGCCGGGTCCGCAGGGACATCGACGCCCTTTTCGAGCTCGACTGCCTCTCCGCCTACGCCGACGAGGTCATCGAAACCCACGACTCCGACTACCGCTACCGCGTTTACGTGACGCGTGAGGACTGGGCTGATGCGCTGCTGGATCTCACCACCCGCATCGACTACGACAACTTCAAGAACGCGGTAGCCCACAAACAGGGATACGAGCGCTCCCACCGGTACCTGGAAGTCTGGAGCGCCCTCGCCCGGCTCCAGCCCCGCCGCCGCGGCTGAATGTCGCCGGCGTCGGGGCCAGACCCCGCCGCCGTAAGTCCTCAGGCTTCGAGGACGGTATTGATGTCGACGGCCAGGCCAGGCCTGAAGTCTGACGAGTCGAACTCAGGTGGCCGTCCGCATGTTGAACGGACGACCGTGGAGGCTCAGGAGCCGGGCACTTCGCTGCCCGGGCCTTCGGTGTGGATGCGGACCAGGAGGTTGTCGATCAGGTCGAGGTCGATCGGCTCAACCTCTTCCTGCTCCAGGTGGACGAAGCCGTCAAAGACTCCGTAGAGGGTGCCGAGCACTTCCGAGCCGTCCTTCAGCTTCAGGTTGATGCGCGCTCCCCGGCCGAGCTTCGGCAGGACGTTCTCGATCTCTTCGCGGCTGGCCATTGCCACAACCTAGCGAGGTCGGCATCAGCGCTGGGCTTGGCCTCCGTTCAGCCGCTCACCCCGGAAGTTCCCGCAATTTGCGTACTTCTGCGGCCTTGCGCAAAAAGTATGCAAATTGCATGAGGTTTGTGACTCGACAGGGGGGAGAGTTTTCGCCTGGTCGCACCTTATGGCTGCAAATGCCGACTTTAAGCACGAAAGGGAATCGTTCAGCGAAACCCGCGCTCAGGGTCTCCGAACGGTGGAAAGACGCGCGCCGTCCGGATAGGAAGAAGGGGAAGAAGGTTGGAGCAATCGAGGGGGATTCTTCGATGGGCTTGACTTACGAACGGGCAATGGATGACCTAATGGCCGGTGAGACCGTAGGTTCCGACGAGGCCGGTCGCAAGCGCGCTGCGGTCGAGCTCATCCACCATCACGACGCACCGCTCCGGAGCACGGCCCGCCGCTACTCGATCTGTGCCGAGGATGCCGACGACGCCTATCAACGCGGCATCGAGATTCTGCTCTCCAAGGCACCGACCACCGATCAACGCCAGCTCTTGCCCTGGTCCCGCACGGTGATCAAGCATGAGGCCCTGGCCATTCGAAAGGCTCGCGAGCGCCTGCTGGGACGCCCGCCTTTGGATTCGCGGGAAGACGAGGGCGAGGACTGGACTCAGCTGATCCCGGCGCGCGGCGATGGACCTGACGAGCTTGCGGTGCGGAGAGAGCGCGTCGAGCGAAGCCGCGAGGCCCTGGCACTGCTAAAGCCTCAGGAGCTCAAGGCTCTGACTCAGCTCGCAGAGGGCTACAGCTACGAAGAGATCGCAAGTCTCAACGGCTGGACCAGGACCAAGGTGAATCGCTGCCTGGCAGAGGGCCGGGCCCGGTTCCGGTCGGTTTTTCGAGAAAGCGAAACGGGCGAGCGCTGCACTGCAGCTGGAGCCGCTGATCTCCGCATGCTGCGACGGTGAACTGGACGGTCCAGAGTTGGAAACGGTGCGAAATCACCTTGCTACCTGCGGTTGCTGCCGCGCGACTCTCCGCACATACCGCGCAGCACCGAAGGCTGCCGCCGCACTTGCTCCTGCAGTACCTCTGGCCCAATCACTTTGGGAGCGTGCCCAGGAAGCAGCCGTTTCGATCCAGCTCCGATTTCAGGGGCTCGGCAGGGATCCCGACCTGTCGCTGGGCACGATTGCCTCGACTGGCGGCACTCGCGGGGCCGGTGCGGCAGCGCTGGCCAAGCTCGCAACCGTGTGTCTCGGCACGGCCGGAGGTGCGGCGGCATGTGTAGCCGTTGGAGTCTTGCCCTCCCCTGGAATCAATGAGAAGCCGGAGAAGCCTTCGGCAATCGAGCGGCAGGTCGAGCCACCCGCCAAGACCGTCGGTACGACCCCCGAACCGGCTCTGCCTGTCGCCGCGAGCCCTGCCCCTGCCCTTGACGAACCGGAAGTCAACGGACAGCCGGGTGCCGGTGGCAGTCCGCCGCCCCGGACTCAGAAGCCCGATCCGACCCCGGCACCGACCCCGGTTGAGGCAGAGTTCACCCCCGAGGCCGCAGGAACCCCGGTCGCGGCCACACCCCCGCCACCCCCCACACCGGCCGCCACCTCATCCTCCGGGGGCGGTGGCGGATCCTCAGTCCCCCTCGGGGGAGGCGGAGGGGAGTTCGGACCATGAGCATCGGCGGCATTAAGTCGCGGCCCGTTGGTCCTGTTCGTCTCACTGCTGCTGCTGGCCGTTGCCGGCACCCCTGCGTTCGCCGGCGAGTTCCCGGTGAAGCAGTGTCGAGGGTCACTCTTCGAGGGGTTCTTCGGCGAGTACGGGCAGCCCACCACTGTGGATCGGGTGGACGTAGTCAGAGGTTGTACGCCGAACGGCTCAGGCAAGATCGGCGTCTACCAGGATCGTTCCGGTGCTTCGGCCCCGTCAGGCAGCGGCGGACAGTTCATCTGGGCCACAGGGACCGGCATCCGCATCGTCGGCTCGACCGTGACGGCCAAGCTGAAGGATGCCAACGGAATAAGGGCCTCGGTATTCGGTTTCAATCAGGTCAGTGGTCCGATCGACCTCTACGATGGTCAGCCCCACGACGGCGAGCTGCGGACCACCCGTTGGGCGACTACCGGTCCGAAAGCCGACCTGGTCGTGGCGAGGCTCATCTGCAACCGCGAAGCCGGCTGCCCCAATGAGGCCGACGGTCCCAAGGCGTACTTTGAGATCTTCGACCTTGAGCTGGTCGCCGAGGACTACATCCCGCCTTCGGTCACGTTCGCAGGCGAGCTTGGTGGGCTGGGTGACTCCGGGCGCTGGGTCAGAGGCGAGCACCGGTACTCAGTTGCGGCATCGGACTGGGGTTCCGGAGTCGCCCGGGCGTTTCTCGAAGTCAACGGTTTCGAGGTGGACCTTCCGGTGGCCCCCTGTGCGGACGATCGCGGTGGTTATGCCACCGGCCTGACGCCCTGTCCTCTGGCCCTCGATCACGACGGAACTGTGGACACCTCGGCGGCACCGTTCAACGAGGGTTCGAATTCCTTGCGGGCCTGTGTAGCGGACTTCGCGGTGCCCGGCTCCTCTGCGAACCGGACCTGCTCGCCGGCGAAAACCCTGCTGGTTGACAACCGGCCTCCGGCCCAGCCCGCCGGCCTCGAAGCGATCGGCGGCAGCAACTGGCGCGCTGTCAACCGGTTCGAATTCTCGTGGCAGATCCCGGAAGGCCAGGACGCTCCTGTGGTCGGCTATGAGTACCGGGTGATCGACACCGACGGTGACCATGAGGTCGACCGGGGTGAAGTGGCCGGTGACCAGCCGGTTACGGCCGGTCCGTTCTCGGTGCCCGGCCCGGGGACCTACCGGGTCGAGATCCGCCTGCTCGATGAGGCGGGCAACCTCGGTGCGCCGGCATCGGTCCTGATCCGGTTCGACGACTCGCCGCCGGGAGACGCCGCCCCGGAACAGCCTGACGGCTGGGTCTCGGCCGACGAGCTCCCGATCGAGCAACCGATCGAGCAGGCGACTCCCGGCGGACCGTCCGGGATTGAGGGCTACGCAGTGTCGGTTTCCCGCGAAGGTCCCGTCCGTCCCTGCCAGGGTGAGGTGTGCAGTCCATCGGAGCTGGCTATGACCGGTGGCGCCGCGGATCGCGTCGCGGTGATCTCCAACCTTGCGGAAGGCAGCCACTGGATCTCGTCGGTTGCGGCATCGGGAGCACGTATTCCCTCCCGCGAGACCGGAAGTACCGTGATCCAGGTCGACAAGACCGATCCGGTTACGAGCCTCTCGGGAGTACCGGACGGCTGGTCTGATCGCCCGGTCACGGTCACCGCTACGGCCACTGACGATCTGTCCGGGATGGAGTCTCAACCCGGCGACGACGGTCGTCCGGTCACCGTCATATCAGCCGAAGGACAGAATCCCTACGAGGCCCCGGGGCCTGAGGCAAGCTTCACGGTTGCCGGCGAGGGCGCTGATCCGGATCCAGTACTGGGCCAGGGACCTGGCAGGGAACGCAAATGACGGTCAGGCCGGGCCGGGCGGTGACCGCCACCGGTTGCCGGGCACTGCAGTGGTCCGGATCGACACGGTCGCCCCCGACGTCAGCTTCCAGGACCTCGACCCAGCCGACCCGGAACTGGTCACTGCGGCGGTGACCGACAGTTCCTCCGGCCTCGATCATGGCCGGATTTCCATTCGCCGGGTCGGGTCGGAGCGATTCGTGCCGCTGTCGACCACCGTCGCCGACGGGACTCTGCGGGCGCGGGTCCCGTCCGACGATCTGGCGGCCGGCGCATACGAGCTTCGCGCCGAAGCAGACGACAGGGCCGGTAACACCGGTTCCACCACTTCGACTACGGACGGCTCGGCGATGGTGCTGACCTTGCCGCTGAAAAGTCCGGTGACGGTGAGTCTCGTTCGCAAGTCCTCCAGGAAGAGCGCCGGTGCCCGGGTGCGTCTCGTCGGAAGGGTTCGCCACCGGACAGGCCCGGGGTTGAGCGGAGCGGGCCTGGTGCTGGAACAGAGGTTTGCGGCGGGCTCGCGATCCAAGATGGTCAGGAGGCCCCTGCGTGCCGACGGTACCGGCAGGTTCAAGCTGAGGCTGAAGTCCGGCCCCACCCGAACCGTTCGTGTGTTCTACGCCGGCTCTCGCAGGAACTCCAGATCGGCCAGCCGTCGAATAAGAGTTGCCTTCCGGGATCACGTCGCCTTCAGGCTGACACCGGACGTCCTGCGAAACGGAGGGCGCGTTCACATGGTCGGCTCGGTGAGAGGACCGGGCGCGATCCAGCCGTCGCGGGGCAAGCTTGTCGCGATCCAGTATTTCGACCCCGGCCGATCCCGCTGGCGGCCGGTCGAGGTGTTGCGCGCGTCTCGCTCCGGCCGCTTCCGGTACCGGTACCGGTTCCGCACGATTTCGTCAGCGCAGCGCATCCTGTTCCGCGCCGTCTCGCTCCCGGAGGCGGGCTGGCCCTACCAGGGCTCGACATCTGCGGGCAGATCGGTCATTGTGCATCCGGCAGGAAGTTCTTCGAAGAAGTAAGGAAGTGCAGGGATGAAGAGAATCGGCAGGCCTTCACCGGCGATGGTGGTCGCGATCATCAGTCTGATCGTGGCGATCGGTGGCACTGCGGTGGCGCTACCCGGCAAGCGCACGGTCGGGAGCGATGACCTCAGGAAGGACTCCGTCGGCGCCCGCTCGCTGGGCAGGGCGCTGTTGGGCCAGGTCGGCCGTCTTGCCATCGACCGACCCGACTGCCGGAGATGATGTGTACACGGAGGCACAGGGCACGATTCGTTGCCCGGCCAGGGCACCGTTCGCCTTCGATCCATCGATTAGCAAGCATGGGTCCCAGATGCCTTTGAGGTCGAACCGGACGGTCGTTACTCAACCGTTTCGGTGGGCCGGGGGGCTACACCTTTCGTGTCACGACTGATCAAGGCCCCACGGTTGGCTACACGATGAAGGTCAACTGCCTGCGGCGGCGCTAGGCTCTCCCCAACTTTTCTTCCGCGACCGGGGAGGCCGCTTTGCTGGACAACAAAGAGACTCACATCCACATCCACATCCACGAGGGCGTCACGCCCGAGGTGGCCGGCCGGGTGATCAAGGCGCTTGAGGCGCTGACCGGGATGGAGGATGAGGTGACCGTGGCGCTCGGCAACTCGGACTCGCCCGAGGACGGTGGCGCTCCCTCTCTGGTCAGAACCGCCTACAACGATTCAACAGGGCGGGCCAAGGATCTACTCCAGTTCCTGGCTGAGAATCCCGGCAAGCCGATCGCCTACAACGACGTCGCCGATGCGCTTGATCTGGAATCGGCCAAGGCGCTGCCGGGCATGCTCGGCTCTTTCAGCCGCCGGGCCCAGGACCGCTACGGGGGCTTTCGCCCTTTCGAATCGGTACGGATCGGCAACCGCTGGTATCTGCAGATGCCGGTCGAGGTCGCCCGCGTCGTGATCAAACTGAGTTGAGGTCGGCGGGTTAAATACCAACGGCCCCAATAAAGGGGCCGTTGGCGAGGGAGGAGAGGTACTAATCCTGCTGACGAGGTTATGAGGTCAGCAGGCTTCTCCGGCCGCCCCTCTCCAGAGAGGCCGGGCTAAGTTGACTCAGACCAGCTGGGTGAGCTGATCCGTCACGCGGTTGACCAGATCCTGAGCCTTCTTGCCGCGGACTTCAGCCATTCTAGTGACTTCGGCCTGCGCCTTCTCGGCACGCTTGGACACGGTGTCGACACGCTTGTCGATTTCCTTGGTGACGTCCTTGTTGGTCGCCTTGATCTGCTTCTCGACCTGCTTCTGCTGGCGGCGAACCTGACGCTCCAGCGAGTTGCGGGTCTTCTTGACCTCACGGGTGGCCTTGCGGCGGGCGGTGGTGCCACGACGCTCAGCGCGCTTGAAGGTCTTGGTCAGCTCGGCGCGGTAGCCCTTGACCTTCTTCTCGGCGGAAGCCTGATCGGTCCACGGCTCGACGAGCTCGCTGACCTTGTCGCTCAGGTTGAGAGCGGCACCGACCGGGATGTCGAGAGCGGTCTTGGCTGCCTCGACGGCTGCCTCTTCGATCTCCTCGACCCGGGTCTTGGCGGCCTGGGCGTCGAGTTCGGCGGCGTGAACGGCCTTGGCGCCGGCCTCGGCGCGGAGCTGGGCAGCGGTGCGCGGCTTGGCGGTCTTGCGCTTGGCGGCCGGCTTCTTCGCGGCGGCCTTCTTCGGCGCAGCCTTGGCGGCAGCGGCAGTCTTGGTGGGCTTGGCGGCGGCCTTGGTCTTCGGCTTGGTGGTGGTCTTCTTGGTCTTTGTCTCAGTGGCCATGTTAGTTGCTCCTCTTGTTGGAATCAGACTACTTATTTCTAAGGATGTTTGAAGTGTAGCAGGAATACGAACATCTGTTCTGATTTTCCGCGTACCTTCGTCACACAGTCGGATTCCGCTCGACAGAGCCGTTTCCAGCCTCAGTCAGCAGGTGATTGCGGGCGACAGGGCGAGGAAATCGCCTTCGGTCCGAACCGGAGCCTCGGACGATGGCGGCCCGTGGACCGGTCAACCGGTGGGCGTTTCCGGCGAATGTGACGCAAAAGGCTCGCCGGTCAGGCGGGCGGTTTCGGGTCAGCCGCGGCTGGCGAGCAGGGTGGCGAGGCCTTCGGGTGAAGTCGCACCGGTGACGTTGAAGCGGTGATCGAGGTCGAGGCCGACCGAGGCGATTCCGTCCTCACCCAGTTCAACCAGGGCGCCGGCCTCGCGGGCGATCAGCTGGGCGGCGGCAATGTCGACCGAGCGGGAAGGATGAGGGGTGACCATGCCGTCGATGCGACCGGCCGCCAGGTAGGAGAGCGTGATCGCCAGCGAGCCGACGCAGCGCAGCCGGTAGACCTCGCCGACCAGTCTCTCGACGATCGGCAGGAAGACGCGCGGTTCGGCTCCTTCGACCCCGACCAGCTCCAGTTGCCCGGCCGGCTCGACCTTGAGCTCACGGCCGTCGAGGAAGGCTCCTTCGCCGGAGGTCGCGTGGTACTCCTCGGACGGGCCGAAGTCGTAGACGAAGCCGAACTCGACCGCTGACATGTTCGGGGCAGAGGCGACCGCGAAAGAAAGGCTGTGGTTGGGCAGCGTGCGGCGGACGTTTAGCGAGCCGTCGATCGGATCGATCACGACCCATGTCTCTCCGCCTCCGTTGAACTGCACCGTGCCGCGCTCTTCGGAGATCGCGGTGAAGGCGAGCTTGTCCCCGGCCAGGTCGACCAGTTCCTCGAAGACGATGTCCTCGCACTGACGGTCGAGCACGAGAGTGTGGTCGCCTCCCTCGCCGATTCCGTCGTAGACGTCACGCTCGGCCACGGTGCTGCTCTGGTCGAAGAGCACCTGCTGGCGCTCAACGATGCGGCGGCAGCAGGCCAGCCAGTCGGCGGAGAGTGCGGGGTCCGTTCGGGGCTCGGTGGGGTCTGGGGAACTCACCGGGGCCATGCTAGTGACGGCCGGCACCCGGCAGGGACTCGGGGACAGGCGGCTGGTCGAAACGCGACCGGAGTTCAGCTAGTTTTGACGGGTGGACGAATCCCCGTCAGGTCTTGCACCCCGCCCCGACCCGAGTGGCATGCAGACAGAGATCGCAGAGCTCACCAGCGGGGCGCTGGTGGTGGAAGGGGCACCGGGTACCGGCAAGTCGATGGCCCTCGACGAGCGCGTGAGCCGCCTGGCCGCCGCCGGCAGCGACCCGTCGTCGGTCGCGGTGATCACATCGACGAAGCTCTCAGCTGAAACCCACCTGCGAGAGCTGGAGTCGCTGCTGGCCGGGCCGTATGAGCTCCTTGTCGTAGGGACCTGGGAAGAGTTTGCCGAGCGTCTGCTGCGCCGACGGCCGGTGGAGGCGGGCCTCGACCCTGACTTCGAGGTGGTCGGTCAGGCCGAACGGCTGGCGATGCTGCTGGTCCGCTTCGAAGATCTGCCGCTCCGTCATCACGAGATCCGCGGCGACCCCACCGGGTTGATGAAGCGACTCGTGCTGGAACTGGACCGGGAGAAGCAGCTCGGTGCCGTGGCCGATGGAGACCTCCGTGGCCGGCCGTTCGCTGACGACCCGGTGCGGAGGGTCGAGTTCGAACAGCTGGTCGACTTTCACGACCGCATGCTGGCCGGACTCGCCTGTCTTGACGGGGCCGACCTCTGCCGGATCACGGGCGAACTGCTGGCCGAAAACGAAACGGTGCGGGCTGAGGTTGCGACGGAATTCCCGCACCTGGTGATCGATGAACTCGAAGACCTGAGTCCGGTGCGTGCCGGACTGCTGGCCGGTCTTGCGGCCGGCGCAGCGAGCACGGTTGCGTCACTCGATCCGCTGGCCGGAAGCGATCCGGAGCGGACCGACCTGTTGATCAAGGACGCTCTGCCTCATGCCGACCGGATCCGGCTGGACCGGGTCTGGGCGGTCAATGCCGGGCAGACCGACGTCGCGCGGGCGGTGGCCGAGTGGACCGGCGACGCCGCGACCGCCTGGACCGCTGCCTCGGCAGGCAAGCCCCACCCTTCCGGTGAAGGACCACCCGGTGGTCTTTGCGAGATCAGGTTCTGGCGCTCGGAGTCGACCCAGGCCGAGGTGCAGGCGGTGGCCCGGGAGATCGAGCACCAACTGGGCGAAGGGGTACCTGCCGATGAGATTGCGGTCGCGGTCCGGGACCCGAACCGCGACGGCCAGCTGCTCGGCGCCGCGCTTGAGGAGCGAGGCGTGCCGGCCGCCACCTTTGGTGGATCGGCGCTGTTCCGGATGCCCGAGGTGCGCGACACCGTCGCCTGGCTGAGGGCACTGGCCGACCCGGGCGACGGCGGGGCGGTGACACGGGCCCTGACCCGCCCCCCGATCGAGCTGCGTCCGGTCGACCTGGCCCAGCTGACCGTGATCGGCCGACGGCGCAAAGTTGACCTGGTCACTGCCTGTGAGGCGGCGCTTGACAGTCCGCGGATCTCACCCGAGTCGCGCGAGCGCCTCGACGCCTTCCTCAAACTTCACCGGGCCGCTTCGGGAGCGATCGACCGTCACCGCGCCGACGTATTCGTGAGGCGGCTGATCGAGCGGATCGGATTCCGCCGCCAGGGCATGTTCGCCGCAAGGCCGGAGGCGGCCGAGCGGCTGCTCGGGCTCTCACGCCTGGCCGAGACCGCGACCGAGTGGTGCAGGCGCGAACCAGACGGCTCGATCCGGGACTTCATCAGTTTCGTATCGGCGCTGGCCGACACCGGGCTTGACGTCAGCAACGGCCCTCACGGCCCGACCGCCGGCAAGGTTCGAATCATCCGGACCGGGCTGCTGAAGGGCAGGCGGTGGCGACGGGTTTACGTGCTCGGTCTTGATCGGGCGGGGGACGGGGAACGGCCTGCGATCGCCGGCGCGGTGGCCTCTGCCTCGGATGCGGTGATCCTCTCCCGGGTGGCAACCGACGGCGCGACCACCGGTTCGGCGCCTATTTTCGAGGACGCTTTCAACTCGGTCTGCACGATCGAGGAGGTCCACGAAGAGGAGATGTTCGGGCCGGCGGAGGACCTCCACTCGACCTACCGGATGATGCGTGACGAGGTACTGGAAGCCTCATGGCGGGCGGGCCGCGAGCTGATCGAGCCGCGGCTGGACACCCCCAACGACCTGAACCGGGCGATCACCCGTTACCTGGAGCTGTTGAAGATCTCGGCATTGGCCCAGCGGCCCGGCGGCGGACTCGATCCGGAGGCGATCGATGCGATCAACGGTCTGCTCGCCCAGGTTGCGACGCCGGAGCAGATCACCGAACTTGATCACTCCACCCTCGATTCGTACCTGCTCGCCAACGAGCGCGAGCGCGACCTCCGGCAGCGCCTGATCGACGGGCGCTCGGAACCTTCGCTGGCCGCCTTCATCCCCAAGCGCGGGGAGGACCTGCGGCTGTCGGCGTCCGACCTGGACCTCTATCTGACCTGCCCGCTGAAGTACAAGTTCGCGCGTGTCTTCGGCATACCCAAGGCACCGACGATCAACCAGCGCTTCGGCATCCTGATCCACAACGTGCTCCAGCGCTACCACGACCCGAAGGCTGCCCCCCAGGGTGCCGGGCTGGAGGTCCTGATGGACCTGCTGGAGAACGGCTGGCGGCGGACCGGCTTCGGCAGATCCAACGACGAGCTGCAGTTCCACGACCGGGCGGTGACGGCGATGGAGAAGTACTGGCGCTCCGAGAGCGCTTCAGACTCGACCCCGGTCTGGCTGGAGCGGCAGTTCGAGTTCAGGATCGGATCGCATTACCTGCGCGGTCGCGTCGACCGGGTCGACAAGGCGCCCGACGGCAGCTACGAGGTGATCGACTACAAGACCGGCCAGCGGGTCGACTCCGGACGCCACGGTGGCGACATCCAGTTGGCGCTCTACCGACTGGGCGCAGCCGAGGCCTGGAAAACCGAGATCGAGTCCGGCAGCTACTACTACGTTCTTGAAGGCGAGAAGGTCGCCGTCGAGTCCGGTTCCGACGACCGCGAGCGGGTCGAGCGCACCGCGTTGGAAGTCGGCGAGGGCATCCTCGGCCAGGACTTCGAGCCTCGCCCCTCGCCCGGGGTCTGCGGCTGGTGTGACTTCAGGCTGGTCTGCCCGGCCTCCGAGGCCTGAGCCGGCGAGCCCCGCTTCGGGGCCCGGGGACTACTCGCCGTCGCGCTGCTGAAGGAAGCGCTGGAACTCCATCGCGATTGCGTCGCCACTCGGTACTTCGGTCTCGCCTTCGCCGCGCTTGCGCTGCTCGGTCTCGATCCGGGTGACCAGTTCCTCGACCTCGGGGTCGGCGGATACGGCACGGCCGATCTGCTCCTCATAGGCGGCGGTCTCGTCGCTCAGGCCGGAAAGGTCGGCGGCCACGCCGGTGATCTTCTCCAGTCGCTCGCTCAGCGCCAGGGCGGCCTTGGGGTTGGGGACTGCGGCTACGTAGTGGGGTACCGCAGCCCAGAGTGACGCCGAGGCGATCCCTGACGCGCGGCAGCGGTCGTGGAGCACGCCGACGATGCCGGTCGGTCCTTCGTAGTCGGAGCGGTCGAGGTCGAGTTCGCTGACCAGGGACTCGCTGGAGGCAAGGCCGGTGATCGGCACCGGCATCGTGTGGGCAACCTCGGCGATCAGCGAGCCGAGCGCGACCACCGTCTCCACCTTGAGGAACTCGGCCACTTTGACGATCGTCTCCGAGTAGGTGCGCCACTTGAGATTCGGCTCGGTACCGTCGAGCAGCACGAGGTCGCGGTCGGCGCCCTGGGCGCGCGCGGCGATGAAGGTATTGCGCGGCCACTCGATCCGGCGGTGAGCACCGTCGGAGAAGGCGATCGTCGGCCGGTTGGCCTGAAAGTCGAAGTATTCCTCGGGATCGAGCTCCGCCAGAACGTCGACCTCGAGCGAGTCGCAAAGGGTCTCCAATGCGGTCGAGGCTGCCGATGCTGCGTCATTCCAGCCCCGGAAGGCACAGACGAGAATCGGATCTCTCAGTTTGGGCGGGTTCATCTCCCATCGCAGATGATCCATGGGTTCAGGGTAGACGATGGCGACTCTCCGTCCGACGGATCGCGCCTGTCTGCCGGTTCGGTCAGGATGTGTTTCGTGGAAAGTGCGGCAACAGAAAAGGACGTCACCGGCGGCACGACCGTCGCAGAGCTCACCCCCGGCCAGGCCTTCGCCGGCAGCTACGTCTGCGCCCGAAAGGACCGGCTGACCGCGAAGAACGGAACCGCCTACCTGAGCATGGAGCTGCGCGATCGCAGTGGCACGATCCCGGCCCGGATATTCCGCGACGTCGACCGGATAGGGCTCGGATTCGAGCGCGGAGACGTGATCGCGGTGCGGGGCCGGGTCGAGCGCTTCCGCGGCCAGCTGAGTGCCGAGGTGGACACCGCTTCAAGGGTCGATCCCTCTCAGGTCGACCCGACCGAGTACCTGCCGACTGCCTACCGCAACCGGGAAGAGCTGGAGGGATTCCTCGAGCACCTCACCCGCGAGGTCCACAACGCCGGGCTGCGTGGTGTCGTCGAGCAACTGCTTTTCACCGGTACGGCCGCCGAGGAGTTCCGTCGCGCCCCGTGCACCCGGGCCGGCCACCACTCGTACGTCGGCGGGCTGATCGAGCACACCGTCGCGGTCGGCACCCTGGTCACCGAGACCTGCACCCTCCACCCGCGACTGAACTCCGACCTGCTGATGGCGGCGGCGCTGATCCACGACATCGGCAAGACCGGCGAGTTCACCTACGGGGCCGAGATCGGCCTGAGTGAGCGCGGCCGCAAGCTCGGTCACCTCCAGATCGGTGCCGAGCTGATCAACGCCGCTTCCGGTCACCTCGAAGCTGACGAGCGCGACGCGCTGCTCTCCTGCGTCATGTGTCATCACGGCACCGACGCCCTGCGCCTGCGCCAGTTCCCTTCCCCCGAGGCGGTCGCCCTCTATCGGCTGAACGCGCTCGACGCCCAGGTCAAGACCGCCCTCGAGCACGGCCTCGGCTAGTTCCCGCTGAAGAAACCTCCGGCTCGGCTCTCATCCCCTCGACACCGGTCGGGGCCAAGCGGGCAACTGCAGAACCAGAGTTGGGCCGAATTTCGGTGCTTATTCCCCGGGACTGTCTTTGAACTTGTCGGCCATCGTCGGATTGCCGCGGGTGAGCTTCTTGATTGACACATCCTGTGCCTTGTCGTTGGCAAGACGCAGGTTGTTCGCAGACTTGAGAAGCGATGACTTGGTCTTTTCCAGATTCCTGATCGACTTGTCGATCTCCTCGATCGCATCCCCAAACTGGCGTGAAGCCAGGTCATAGTTGCGGGAGAAGCCGCTCCGGAACTCCTCCAGCTTTTCCTCGAAGTTGGTGATGTCGATGTTCTGGGCCTTGACCAGCGCCAGCTCGGACTTGAGCTTGAGGGTCTTGTGGGCCTCGTTGCGAATCAGCGAGATGATCGGGATGAAGAACTGCGGCCGGACCACATACATCCTCGGGTAACGATGTGAAACGTCGACGATGCCGGCGTTGTAGAGCTCGTTCTCAGGCTCCAGCAGTGAGACCAGCACGGCGTACTCGCATCCCTTCTTGCTCCGGTCCTCATCCAGCTTCTTGAAGAAGTCCTCGTTCTTCTTCTTGTTGGCCCCCTCGTCGAGTTCGTTCTTCATCTCGAACATGATCGAGATGAACTCGGTGCCCGACTCGTCGGACTCGCGAAAGACGAAGTCGCCCTTGGTGCCGGCGCTTGCGTCGTTGTCTTTTTCGAAGTCGGCGTCCGGGAAAGCCGCCGCGCGAATCTTGTTGAACTCGATCTCGCAATGCTGCTCGAGGGTCTCACCGACCATCTTGGTCGACAGCTTCGCCTTCATGTCCTTGAGACGGTCGATCGCGTCGTCACGGTCCTTGATCTGGGTCTCGTACTTCTCCCTGAGCGACCTTTCGAGCAGTTCCTTCTCGGTGTCCTTGGAGCCGAGGGACCGCTTGAGGTCGTCACGTTCCTTCTCGACTTCGCCGAGGGCCTCTTTTAGCGCCAGCTTGCTGGTGACATCCGCCTTGTCCAGATCCGCCTTGAGGCGTTCGATCTCGGCGTCCTTGGTGGCGGCGGCGTCCTTGAGTTCGGCGGCGACCTTGGCCTGGGCGAGCTCTACGGCGTTCTTCTTCTCCTGCTCGGCGAGCTCCAGCCGTTCGTGCAGGGCCTTGTCGAAGGCCTCGTCGCGGACCTGGTTCAGGATCTCTGCGTAACCGGCCTCATCGATGTTGAAGGCTTTTCCGCAATGTGGGCATTTGATCTCGTGCATGTTCAGGTTTCCTCTCCGGCCTCGCCGGTAGCCAACTGAGGTTAGGTGATCGTCAGGATGCCCTGAGTGAGTCGTCGGTGGGATCTGGTTCTGACATCAGTCGTCGACTTCAGGACGCCCCCGGGACCGCTTGGTCTCTGACCGTCGACGCTTTGAATCGAGGCGCTTCTGTTTCGAAGACCGGGTCGGCCGGGTCGGGCGGCGGCGGCGGGGGACCGCCAGGGCTCCGGCGAGCTTGTCCTCGAGCCTCTGGAGAGCCAGGTCGCGGTTGCGGGCCTGTGAGCGGGCGTCCTGGGCGATGGCGGTGACCACCGGACCCAGCTTGCGAATGATGCGTTCCCGCTGCGCGGCGGTCAGGGAGGTCGAAGCGTCGACATCGAAGACCGCCTCGATCCGGGAGGCGGTGACGTTGGCGTGCTGGCCGCCGGGACCGGACGAGCGGGAGGCCCTCAGGGTGATCTCACCGAGGGGGATGAACGGTCCGCCTTTGGGACGGATTCCGTTCTTCATGGGACCGGGTTGCCGGGCGGTGAGGGCGGCTCCGGTCCGAAGACCCGCTTGAGGAGCCGGGAGGCCATGTACAGGGCCAAGACAGCGAAGCCGATGCGAAGCGCCCGCTCCGGCACTTCATTGGCGAGTACCACACCGACCAGGACCCCGACCGGCGAGAGCAGACCGATCATCAGCGCGTCGCGGGTGGCCACGTTGCCGTAGCTGCGCTGGCGCCAGGCGCCGACCATCGAAACCAGGGCGATCATCAGCAGCGAGGTGGCTTCGGCTTCGACCTGACCCTTGCTCAGAAGAATGGTCATCGCCGGCACGAAGACGATGCCGCCACCGACGCCGATCAGCCCGGCCACGACTCCGCCCAGTCCGCAGATCAGCATTGCCAGCGCGAGATCCATCAGCCGATCACCATCTCGATTGCGACTGTGATCAGCAGTACGGCAAAGATCAGCGAGACCATCTTCTCCGGGACCTTCTGCTGGATTGCGGTGCCGACGACCACGCCGAGGATCGCCGGAACCGCGAGCAGAAGCCCGATCGATATGTCGACGTTTCCGTAGGCGCCACCCTGGATCGCTGCGGCCAGAATCGCGATCAGCACGATCGCCGCGAGGCTTGTTCCGGTGGCCAGCCGTTCGCCGTAGGCGAAGAAAGCGATCAGCATCGGCACGATCACCGTGCCGCCTCCGACGCCGAACAGACCGCTGAATGCACCGGCTGCGGTACCGATCAATGCAAGACGCCAGTATCGCCCGGACTCCATCCCGGCGATACTACGGCCATGAACCAGGACTCGCCGCTCTCGATTCTGTTGGATGAACCGGGCCGATCGGCCCTGATGAGTGACGTCGACGGCACGCTCTGCCGGATCGTCGACCGTCCCGAGAAGGCCAAGGTGCCGCCGAAGGCGACCGTGAGCCTCGAGCATCTGAGCGGCGAGCTTGAGCTCGTCGCCTGTGTCACCGGTCGCCCGGCCAAGGTGGCCCGACGCATGGTCGGTGCCGACTCGATCACCTACTTCGGCAACCACGGTCTCGAGCTGCTCGAACCTGGAAAGGACGAGCCGTCGATGATGCTCGAAGGTGAGCAGGTGACCCGCGCCGCCCGTTTCATCGCCACCCACGACAGCCCCTTCTGGATTGCCGCCAAGATCCGGGTCGAGGACAAGGGACCGATCCAGGCGCTCCACTGGCGCGGAGCCGGTGAGCGCACCGAAGCGCTGGTCCGCGAAATCGCCGAGCTGGCCCGCGAGGCAGAGCTGGTTACCCACTGGGGCCGCAAGGTGCTGGAGCTGCGTCCGCCGGATATGGAAGGCAAGGCCGGCGCGGTCGAGGCGCTGCTGCGGGATACCGGTATTGACACTGTCGTCTTCGCCGGAGACGACCAGACCGACCTCGATGCCGTCCACCGCCTGCGCGGAATGCAGGGTGAGGGTCAGATCGGCAACCTGCTGATCGTCGCGGTGGACTCGGATGAGGGTCCGCCCGAGCTGATGGAAATCGCAGATATCGTCGTCGCCGGCTCCGACGAGTGGATCAGCATGGTCGCCGGGCTGGCTTCCTGAACGGTTCGTCCGGGCCCGCACCGAAATGCCCTACACCGATCTGCTCCGCTCCACGGTTTTCCTGACCGCCGGCGGGGCCACGGTGCTCGCGGTCGTCGCAGTGCTGGGAGCACAGCGGGACCAGAACACGACGATCCTGCTGGTCGGCGCGGTCTGGTGGGTTGCTGCTGCCTGGATCGGGATGAACATGGGCGGGGCCGAGCGGGCCGCCGAGAGCGTGCGTGGCCCACTCGCGGCAGCGCGCAGCGTCAAGGTCTCGGGTCCCGGGGTTTCGCTTCCTTCGCCGGCGCGAACCGGTTTTGCCCGGCTCTGGCCGATCCTTGCCGCCGTCCTGGTGTCGGGTGGAATCGGAGTGCTGTTTCCGGAAGTGGCCGTGATCGGCTCCGGCTATGCGTTGCTCGTTGCGCTCGGTTGGCGAAATCGCGAGTCGGCCGTTCTGGCGATCGAGTTGCGGGACGGAGTGCGCTTCCTGGTCGAGTCCGGCTCGGCTCTGAAGCCGGTCAAGCTGATCCGCTCCCCCGGCTTCACAACCCTCTGAGCTACCGGTAAGTCACTTCCACCAGGGGCCGGTGTTGAGGATCCGGCCGGGCTCCAGCCAGGCCCTGCGCGCCGTGGCGACCGCGTACTTCATGTAGTCGAGGCTCGCGGTCTTGTGGGCGTCGGTATTGAGCACGATCTTCACTCCGGCCTCTGCGGCCATGCGGGCGTGGATGTCGGAGAGGTCGCGCCGCTCCGGGCTGCCGTTGATCTCGAAGGCGGTGCCGTTGGCAGCGGCGGCTTCGAACAGCGCCTCGGCGTCGAGCGGGTAGGGCTCACGCCGGCTCAGCAACCTCCCGGTGGCGTGGCCGATGCAGATCGACCGCCGGGTGTTCGATCGCGGCCATCAGACGGCCGGTCATTTCCCCTCGGTCGTCAGTGAAGGCTGTGTGGATCGAGGCGATCACCCAGTCGAGCTGCTCCAGCACGTCGTCCTCATAGTCGAGGCTGCCGTCGGGGTGGATGTTGACCTCGGAACCGGCCAGCAGACGGATGTGGTGGCCCGTTTCGTTGAAGGCGGCGATCTCCTCGATCCGCTCCAGCAGGCGGTCTGCCGGCACGTTGTCGCCGAATCCGTGGGTGGCCGAGTGGTCGGTTATCGCCAGGTACTCGTAGCCGAGCCTTCCGGCTTCAGCCGCCATTTCTTCCAGGGTGTTCAGGCCGTCGGAGAGCGTGGTGTGTGAGTGCAGGTCGCCTTTGATGTCGGCGAGTTCGACCAGGTCCGGCAGCTTCCCGTCGCGGGCCGCTTCGAGCTCCCCACGGTTCTCGCGAAGCTCGGGAACGATCCAGGCGTAGCCCAGCCGCTCGTAGACCTCCTCCTCGGTTCTGAAGCACTCGGTCTTTCCGGTCCGGTCGTCGAGAATGCCGTGCTCGGAGACATGCAGGCCTTCGGAAACGGCGACCTCGCGCAGCGCCGTGTTGTGAGCGGCGGAACCGGTGAAGTGCTGGAGCAGGTTGCCGAAGGCCTCCGGCGCAACGATTCTCACGTCCACTCCGAGTTCCCTGTGGGTTTCCAGCCGCACACCGTTTTCGCTCGGATTGCCAGCCGAGCTGACCAGCTCGTGGCCGGCGATGTGGGCGGCCAGGTCCACGGGCGAGTTCGAGGTGGCGATCAGGTCGATGTCCTTGCAGGTGTCGCTCCACCGGCGCACCGATCCGGCGATCTCGGCCCGGTCGCAGCTCGGATGTGATCGCAGGACCGCGACCAGCTTCTCGGCCAGCGGCAGGACCTCGCCAAGCACCTTGCGCTTCGGTCCTTCCGGTTCGGCGGCGAGTTTCTCCAGCCCGGCGAGGATGTTCTCTTCCGCCTTGGGGCCGAGGCCTTTCAACTCACGCACCTTGCCTGCCTTCGCTGCGGCTTCGAGGTCCTCGGGACCGGTCACGTCGAGCTCGTCATGGAGGCGGCGCACGGTCTTCGGGCCGAGACCGGGTATCCGGTTGATTTCGATCAGCCCCGGCGGCAGCTTCTCCTTCAGTTTGGCCGCGGCAGGTATCTCGCCGGTTTCAACCAGGGCGAGAATCTTCTCTTCGAGCGTCTTGCCGATGCCGGGAAGATCGGTCACCGTGCCGGCGCGGGCCATCTCCTCAACCGAGGTCCCCTGGTCGCGAATCGTGCGGGCCGAGTTCGTATAGGCGAGCACGCGGTAGCGGTCAGCCCCGTCGAGCTGGTAGAGCACGGACAGTTCTTCCAGCGCCTCGGCGATCTCGGAGTTGGTCATGGTCGTAACCTACCTCCCACCGGGGAGGCTGAAACAGCGGCCCGACATGGTTCGTAAAGGGCAGGCAGAGCGAATCGATCCGGCTCAGTGGTTGTTACATTCGCAGGAGCGGGCGCGGGAGAACCGCTCGCAACAATCGTCCGGGAAAGTGGTTTCGCGTGTTCGGTATTTCCAGAGTGGGAGCTTCAGGTCTGATCGCTGCGGTGGCTGCGATCTTCGCGATCGTCCTGGCACCCGCGACGGTCCTGGCTGCAGACGAGATCAGCTTCTCTGCTTCGGCCGGTACGCCGCCGACCGTAGCGTCGCCTTTTCAGGTGGGCCAATACCCGACCGGCGTGGCCACCGGCAGGCTGAACGGTGACCAGAACCCGGATTTCGTTGTCTCCAACTCCGGTTCGGCGAACGTATCGGTCGGCCTCGGAGACGGATCCGGTTCGCTGCTTTCGAATCCGATCGCCTGGCTGGGTCCGGGAGCTGCCAGTTCCGTCGCGACTGGTGATTTCAATGAAGACGGGCAGAGTGATCTCGCGGTCTCCTCAGGGACCCAGTTCACCGGGACGGTGTCGCTGCTCTTTGGAAACGGGGGCACCTTCGGCGGCCTGACCTCCGTCGAGATGGAAGCCAACACCTCGGACGTCGCAGTCGCAGACCTGAACCCCGGGACCGACAGTCACGACGATCTGGTCGCGGTCAATGCCAATGCCAGTTCTGTCTCGGTCAGGCTCGGAGCGGGCGATGGAACCCTCGGCGCGAGGAGCAGCGTCGCCATCCCGATTCGGGCCGATTCCCCCGGACTGCCCGCACCGTCGGGTCTGGCCGTGGCCGATTTCGATCGGGATGGAAACCCCGATGTTGCGGTCACTTCGGAGGGCTACCACTGGTTTACCGTCTTCTACGGCGACGGCAGCGGCGGGCTCGTCACGCCGATCAACCGGGTGACCGGCATCGCCAGCTTTCCACGCGACCTGGCGGCAGCCGACCTCAACGGCTCTGGATCCCCCGACCTCGTCGTGGCAAATTCGGAACTCGACAGCGTGTCGGTGATCCGGTCGACGCGAACGGTGACTTCCCCGTAGCTCAGGTCACGTCGTATCCGGTTGCCTCGGGGACTCCCAGCGCGGTCGCGATCGCCGATTTCGATGACGACGGCAAGCGCGACATCGCCACCGCGAACCAGGCCGGCGATTCGGTGTCAGTCCTGAGGGGAATCGGCAATGCGACGTTCGAGGCAGCCGTCAAGTTCGATGTCTGGCCACGACCGCCCGGTGGCCAGCAGGCACAGCCGGTCGACCTGGCCGTCGCCGACTTCAACCGGGACGGCCGACCTGATCTGGTCACGGCAAATGCAGGGACCGACAACGCCTCGCTACTGCTCAACACCTCGGGAGACGGCGTCGGACCAACCGGACCGACCGGCCCCCGACCGGCGAAACCGGCCCCACAGGTCCGACCGGACCGACCGGCGAAACCGGCCCGGTCGGGCCGACCGGGGTGACTGGACCGGTCGGACCCCAGACCGAGCCGCCACCGTCGAGCGTGCCGGCCGGCCTGGCCTGGTTTCACCGCAACCGGCTCTTTGTCCAGATCAGGTGCCCGGATCGATTCCGGCCGCGTTGCGACGTGCGGGCCATCGTGCGCAACCGACGGAGCGGCGGCAAGGCCATGACCTCGATGCTCAGGACCCGGGTCGGTGGAAGCAGGTCAGCGCGACGGTCGCTCAGGGTCCGCCCTGCATTCCGTGCCCGTGTGGCCCGGCTCTCGCAGCAGGCGGGAGCAAGGGTTTTTCTCAAACTGCGCCTCACCCAGCAGGACGGTCCCGCGCGACGGACCGAAACGCGTCGCCTCCGGGTTCGCTGACCGGCATCACTGCGACCCCGGTCGCGTAGCATCGCAGTGTGTCCGCCGTACTCCCCTCAGCCCACGGACCGGTCTGGGTAATCCTTCCGACCTACAACGAAGCCGACAACATCGGCTCGATGGTCGAGGCGATCAGACCAAGACTGGCGGAAGTCGACCGGATCCTGATCGTCGACGACAACTCGCCCGACGGCACCGGATCGATCGCTGATGGTCTTGCCGCAACCGACTCCCGCGTCGAGGTGCTGCACAGGACGGCGAAGGAGGGACTCGGCCCGGCCTACATCGCGGGCTTTCGCAGGGCGCTGGCCGGTGGTGCCGGACTGATCGTTCAGATGGATGCTGACTTCTCCCACGATCCGGCCTACCTGCCACGCCTGCTTGCCGCTGCGGACCAGGCCGATCTGGTGCTCGGCTCGCGGTACGTTCCCGGGGGCGCGATCACCGAGTGGGGCAGCGCGCGCCGGTTGATCAGCCGTGGCGGCAGCATCTATTCGCGAGCGGTACTGGGGGTAGCGGTCCGTGACCTGACCGGCGGCTTCAAATGCTTCCGTCGCGAGGTGCTTGAGGCGATCGACCTCGACTCGGTCGCCGCCTCCGGTTACTCGTTTCAGGTCGAGATGACCTATCGCGTTCTGAGGGCCGGCTTCAAGGTGCTCGAGGTGCCGATCACTTTTCGCGAACGTCAGGCGGGCAGCTCGAAGATGAGCCCCGCGATCGTGGTCGAGGCCGCCTGGCGAGTGCCGGCGATCCGCTTGAGCACACTGCTTCGGAACGACTGACCTCCCTCCTCGGAATCCTGCGGCCCGGTGCGCTACCTTGCGCAGCGAGCGTCGGCGCGGCAGTGACACCTTGCGCCACCTCACTTCATTTTGTATAGTGACTGTTCAATCCGGAAGTAAACGACCAGGAGACCGAGATGGCAAACCTGACAGCCGTAACCGATTCGTCTTTCAAAGCAGATGTGCTGGAGTCCGAAGGAGCCGTGCTGGTCGACTTCTGGGCGACCTGGTGTGGCCCGTGCCGCGTTCTCCATCCGGTCCTGGAAGAGATCGACGCCGAGCGCGACGACCTGAAGATCGTCAGCCTTGACATCGACGAGAACTCGAGAACTGCAGCCCAGTACGAGGTGCTCTCGGTGCCGACGATGATTCTGTTCAAGGATGGCCAGATGGTTGACCGCATGGTCGGCGCGATGCCGAAGCGCCGCCTGCTCAAGCAGCTCGAGCCGGCGCTCTCGGCCTGATGCCGTTCGTTCAGGTTCACTGGTACGAGGGCCGCTCCGACGAGCAGAAGGCCGAGGTCGCCAAGCGCATCGAAGAGGCGCTGGTCGAGGTCGCCGGGGTTGCCCCCGAGCACTGCTGGGTCAAGTTCTCGGACTCGGCCAAGGCCGATCTGATCATTCCCGAAGCGGACTGATCGTCTGGCCGGCTATCGCGTACTGCGGGCCGGCGAGGCCCACTGGCGCCGCTCGAACCAGATGTCGGTGCTGAATACCGACCTTGCCGGGCAGCTCGGTGCCGAGACCCTCGGCGCCAGGCTGTGGCGGGTCGAGCCCGGCCAGGCATCGACCAACCACCGCCACCGGACCTCGGCCGAGCTTTACCTGCTGCTCGAAGGCACCGGCAAGCTGCGCGTGGATGGCGAGCTGCTCGAACTGGGCCCGCTCGACTCAGTCCTGGTCGAGCCGGAATCGGTCCGCCAGCCGTTCAACGACACCGATGCCGAACAGCTGTGGCTGGTTGTCGGTGCCCCGGTGGAGCCGGCCAACTCCCTGGAGATGACCGAAGAGACTCTGGCGTTCGTCTACCCCGACGGCCCGAAGGCAATGCCCCCGGAACTGAGCTGAGCGTCCGGCCGGTCTGGACGGCGGGTCGCTACGAGTTGCGGCTGACCTGGATCGTCAGCTCAAGGCCTTCGATCGTGACCTGCTCGCCGCCCGGGCCCTGCTCGCCCTTGAGCTCGACCGCGGTGGCGAGGACCTCATCGGCGATGTAGGCGGTGTGGCTGCGGGCGGCATCGAGCAGTTTCCCGTCGCCGGTAAGCGCCAGCTCGATCCGGTCGGTGATCACCAGGCCGGCGTTCTTGCGCGCGTTCTGGACCGCATGCACGATCTCGCGGGCCAGACCTTCACTGATCAGCGCGTCGTCCAGTTCCAGCGCCAATGCGACTGCATGGCCTGATTCAGCCTCCACCTGGTAGCCCTCGACCGGCTCCATCGAGAGGGTCAGGTCGTCGGGTCCGAGCGTGTGGTCCTTGCCGTCGATGCTGATCCCGACTTCGCCTCCGGCCTCGACCGTGGCGGCGACGTGCTCGGGGTCGAGCCCTTCCATCGCTGCCGCGACCTGCGGCATGTCTTTGCCGAAGCGCGGCCCGAGCGCCCGGTAGTTCGGCTTGACCACGTAGCTGACCAGGTCCGAGGTGTCGGTGACGAACTCGAGTTCCTTGACATTCAACTCCGCCTTGATCAACTCTGCCTGGGTGACGATCGCCTCCCGCTCGGCGTCGCTCGCGACTACGACCGCGCGGGCCAGGGGCTGGCGCATCTTCGCTTTCGCGTGGGCGCGCGAGGCGCGGCCAAGTTCCACGGTGCGGCGGGTGGCCTCCATCGCAGCCTCGAGGTCAAGGTCGCGCAGGCCCGGGTCGGGCGCGGGGAAGTCGCGCAGGTGGACCGAGTCGGGCATCCCGCCGAAATCACCGGATATTCCGCCGACCAGGTTGGAGTGGATCTCTTCACTGACGAACGGGGTGAAGGGGGCCAGCATGCCGGCGATTTCGACCAGGCAGTGACGCAGCGTCTGAAGTGCCGCTTCGTCGCCCTCCCAGAAGCGGCGACGCGAGAGCCTCACGTACCAGTTGGAGAGTTCCTCGACCAGGTCAGTGATCTCGCGGCCGGCCGAGGTGCAGTCAAAGCCGTCCATCTTCTCTCCGACCGATTCTTTGGTCGCCTGCAGGCGGGAGATCGCCCAGCGATCGAGGTCGGTCGGGTCGGCCGGCGGAGCTGGCGGCGTCGAGCAATCGAAGCTCTCGGCGTTGGCGTAGAGCACCCAGAAGGAGTAGGTGTTCCAGAGGGTGAGCAGGAAGCTGCGCAGGGCCTCGGAGATCGCCTCGAGCGAGAAGCGGTATCCCGACCACGGCTGCTGGGCGGTGAACAGATACCAGCGGAAGGCGTCGGCGCCGAACTTGTCCAGCACTTCCCAGGGGGCGACCACGTTGCCCTTCGACTTCGACATCTTCTGACCCTCCGCGTCGAGGATCAGCCCGAGGCAGACGCAGTTGCGATAGCTCGGGGTGTCGAAAAGCATGGTTGACTCGGCCAGCAGGGTGTAGAACCAGCCACGGGTCTGGTCGATCGCCTCGCAGATGAAGTCGGCCGGGAAGCGCTCTTCGAATTCGTCCTTGTTTTCGAAGGGGTAGTGGAACTGCGCGAACGGCATCGCGCCCGAGTCGTACCAGGTGTCGATCACCGAGACGACCCGTTTCATCCTGCCCTGACCGCATTCGCAGGCCCAGGTGACCTGGTCGATGTACGGGCGGTGGAGGTCTTCCGGAACCTCGCCGGCGAGGTCCTTCAGTTCCTGAACCGATCCGGCGCAGAAGGAGTTGTCACAGCCGTCGTGGTCGCATTCCCAGACCGGCAGTGGAGTGCCCCAGTAGCGGTCGCGCGAGAGCGCCCAGTCGACGTTGTTCTCCAGCCACTTGCCGAAGCGGCCGGTCTTGATGTGCTCCGGATGCCAGCCGATCTCCTCGTTGCCGGCCAGCATCTGCTCACGGGCCTCGGAGGTGCGGATGTACCAGCTCGCCTTGGCGTAGTAGAGCAGCGGGGTCGAGCAGCGCCAGCAGTGCGGATAGGAGTGCTCGTAATCGGTCGAGCGGAAGAGCAGACCGCGGTGGTCGAGGTCCGCGATCAGCTCGGCTGTCACTTCTTCGTCCTTGACGAAGCGACCTTCGAAGCCGGCTACCTGGGCGGTGAAGTTGCCGTCGAGTCCGACCGGGTTGTAGAGCGGCGCGTCGGCGCGGCCCGGCTCGTAGAGGCCGGTTTCGGTTGCGACCCGGTAGTCGTCCTCGCCGTAGGCCGGGGCGATGTGAACCAGGCCGGTGCCGTCGTCGGTGGTGACGAACTCGCCGGGAATGACTTCGAACCTGCCGGAGCCGCCGTCCGACAGATCAAAGAGCGGCCCGTCGTAGCGCCGACCGATCAGCTCGGAAGCTTCGAAGGTGGCGGCCGGCTTGACGCCGTCGCCGAGCACCTTCTCGACCAGTGGCTCGGCCAGGATCACGGTCTCGGGGCCGGCCGGTCCTTCGACCTCGACCCGGGCGTAGGTCACCTCCGGGTTGACCGCGACTGCGTAGTTGCCGGGCAGGGTCCAGGGGGTGGTGGTCCAGACCAGCAGTGACTCGCCGGTCCGCTCGCCGGAATCGTCGAGCAGCGGGAAGCGAACGTGAACCGACGGGTCGGTCACGTCCTTGTAACCGAGCGCTACCTCGTGTGAAGAAAGGGCTGTGCCGCAGCGCGGGCAGTAGGGGGAAACGCGATGGCCTTCGTAGAGCCGGTCGCTCTTCCAGAGCTCCTTCAGCGACCACCAGACCGACTCGATGTAGTCGTTGTCGAGCGTGACGTAGGGGTCATCGAGGTCGATCCAGAACCCGATGCGCTCGGTCAGCCGGTTCCACTCGTCGACGTAGGTGAAGACCGATTCACGGCACTTCTCGTTGAACTCGGCGATCCCGAACTCTTCGATCTCCTGCTTCGAGGAAATGCCGAGCTGCTTTTCGACCTCGAGTTCGACCGGCAGGCCGTGGCAGTCCCAGCCGGCCTTGCGCGGAACCCGGTAGCCGCGCATCGAGCGGTAGCGCGGGTAGATGTCCTTGAAGACCCGGGAGAGCACATGATGTGAGCCGGGCCTGCCGTTGGCGGTAGGTGGGCCTTCGTAAAAGCTCCAGACGTCCGCGTCGACCCGCTGTTCCATCGAGCGCTCGAAGACGCGCTCTTCCTTCCAGCGCGCCGCGATCCTCTTCTCCATCTCGGGGAAGGACTGCTTCGGGTCGACTGGGTGGAATCCGGGCACGGGCCGGAGATTCTATGGCGCTCGCCGTCCAGGCAACCCGTCCGACCCTTTTACACACAAGGAGTGGTATAAATCGCGCGTGTTCGTCCGGACCGAGTCAGCGTGACTGCGGGTGCAGGTCTTGAGCCCGCGGAAGCCGGTGCCCTGCGCCGGTTCCGGCATCTTGTCCTGGTGGCCGCCGCGGCTTCGTTTCTGCTGATCATCGTCGGCGGTGTGGTCCGGGTCGCCGACGCGGGACTGGGCTGCGGGCCGGAAGCCGCCGGGCTCAGCGGGTGGCCGCTCTGCGACGGTCAGCTGGTCCCCAATGTCGATACCCACTCGGTGGTTGAGTACACGCACCGCATTCTGGCCGGGATCGTGGTTGTCCTTCTGCTGGCAGTGCTGTGGCAGGCGGTCCGGCAGTTCCGCGACCGCCCGGCGCTCGGCTGGTGGGCGCTCGGCGCCGTTCTGCTGGTGCTCGGGCAGGCGGTCCTCGGCGGGCTGACTGTCGAGTATGGCCTCCACTCCGGATTCGTCGCCGCCCACCTCGGCACGGCGATGGTGCTGCTGGCGATCCTGATGATCATCTACTCGACCGCCGGACCCGGCCGGCCTGACCCCGGCGCTGGAAAGGGGTTGATCGCTGTCGCATCCGTCGCCTGCCTGCTGCTGCTCTCGACGATCGTTGCCGGCGGTGTGATCGCCGGAACCGAAAAGCACGGCACCCCGGATGGCCACACGGTCACCGGGGCACACTATGCCTGCGGCCAGCAGTTTCCCGGCTGCAACGACGAGTTTCTTCCTTTCGGCCGAGGTGAGATGACCGACATCCAGCTGACCCACCGGGTCCTGATGTTCTTCGCGTCGCTGGTGATCGCGACGCTGGCGGTGATGCTTCACCGCCGTCGCCTCGCCGGCCGACTGCCGCTGGCGATCGCGGTCGTGCTCGTCGTCCAGATCCTGCTCGGGGCGGTGAATGTCTGGGCCGATGAAAGCGCCCTGCTTGTCCTGGCCCACCTGACCACGGGCTCGGCCCTGTGGGTGCTGGTCGCGGGTTCGCTGGTATTGCTGCTCAATCTCGGCACCATGCCTGTCGGGCCACGAGCCGGGTCGCCGGAATCCGACGCCATCCCGACGACGGCCGGGGCGGCTCCCGCCTGATGGCCCTCCATCGTCCCAGGGTTCTCGCGATTGACGCGGGCGGGACGATGACTGACACTTTCATAGTTGACGAGCGCGGCAGCTTTGTTGTCGGCAAGGCGCGGACTACGCCGGAAGACGAGTCCGTTGGCTTCATGCGTTCTGCCCGGGATGCCCTCGACCAGTGGGGGACGACCACCGAAGAAGCATTTCCGGAAATCCGTGCCGGCGTCTTCAGCGGAACGGCGATGCTCAACCGGCTGCTCTCGCGGACCGGGCTGGACGTCGGGGTGATCGTCACCGCCGGCCAGGAGGACGCTCTGCGCATGGAGCGCGCGATCCAGACTTACCTCGGCTTCTCCTACGGCGATCGCCTTCATGTGGCGACCCACCACCACAATCCGCCGCTGGTCCCGCGCTCGAACATCAAGGGTGTCCGGGGACGCCTCGACATCTATGGCACCGAAGTGCTGCCCCTGCGCGAGGCTGATGTGCACGAGGCCGCCCGCGAGCTGCTCGACGAAGGAGTTGACGCGATCGTCGTCTCGCTGCTCTTCAGCTACCGCAACCCGAGCCACGAGGCGAGAGTCGCGGAGATCCTCGCCGAGGAGATAGCCGCCAGCGGGAACGGCGCGGAGGTGTCCCGGCCGACTCCGGTCTTCCTGTCGAGCGAGCTTTACCCGACCAGACGCGACCTGCCGCGACTGAATACGACGGTTATCGAGGCCTATGCGGCAGAGCCTTCGCGCGGCACGCTGCGAGCGGTCCGGGAGAGCACCCGCGAGTCGGGCGCCGGTTTCGAGCTGCGGGTCATGGCCAGCCACGGCGGCACCGTTTCGATCGAGGCCAGGCAGCTCGCGACGACGCTTGTCTCCGGTCCGATCGGCGGGGTCGTCGGTGCGGCCTGGCTCGGTGAGCGGATCGACCGCCGCAACATCCTCTGCACCGACATCGGCGGGACCAGCTTCGATATCGCTCTGATTACCGACGGTTCCTATGAAGTCACGCCTACCCCCGACATGGCCCGCTTCGTACTCAACATGCCGCTGGTCAAGATCGACTCGCTCGGTGCCGGTTGCGGCTCTTACGTGCGCGTCGATCCGAATTCGAGGCGCCCGGAGCTCGGACCGGACTCGGCCGGCGCGATGATCGGTACTTCGTGGCCCGAAGGTGGGGTCGAGACGATCTCGGTCACCGACCTGAACCTCGTGCTCGGCCGTCTCAACCCCGAATACTTTCTCGGCGGTGAGGTCGACCTCGACATCGAGCGGGCTCGGCATGCGATCTCCAAACAGCTCGCCAGACCGCTCGGGCTGGAGGTAGACGAAGCCGCCGCCGGGGTGATCGACCTGTTCGAGACCACCCTGCGCCAGGAAGCGGTCGGCCGGGTCCTCGGCAAGGGCTACTCACCGGCCGATTACACGCTGCTCTGCTACGGCGGCGGTGGACCTCTCCATGTCGCCGGCTATACGGCCGGGGTGCCGTATGCGGAGGTTCTCGTTCCGGCCTGGGCGGCGGGCTTCAGCGCCTTCGGCTGTGCCTGTGCCGACTTCGAATATCGCTTTGACCGCAGTGTCGACCTGCCGCTGCTGCCCGAATATCCGCCCGAGATGACGGCAGGAATGGGCGGGATGATCACCGAGGCCTGGCGCGCGCTCGAGGCCCGTGTCGCGGCCGAGTTCGAGAAGTCCGGCCACGAGGCCGGGCAGGTCGATTTTGTCCGCGCCGTGCGCATGCAGTACTACGGCCAGCTCAATGACATCGAGATCGAGTCGCCTTCGCCGGACATATCGAGTATCGACCGGATCAATGAGCTGGTTGCCGCCTTCGAGGCCGCCTATGGCCGGCTTTATGCCCGCTCTGCCGCCTCTCCAGAACTCGGCTACCTGGTGACCCAGGCGGTGGTCCGCGGCCGGGTAGGGATCGAGAAGCCCTCTCTGGTCGAGATGCCGGTCACCTCCGGATCGCCACCGGTCAAGAGCGTACGCAGCGTCTACTGGAACGTTCCCGAACCGGGCTTCGTGGAAACCGACATCTACGAGATGGAGGCGGTCCAGAACGGCCACAGGATCGAAGGCCCGGCGATCATCGAAGCGGCGGCGACGACCTTCCCGATCCCGCCCGACCGGCAGGCCTGGGTTGACAGCAACGACATCTTCCACCTCGAGAACCGCGGGGAAGGCAGGTGACCGGATCAATGACCGCAAGGGATTCCGGGCCGGATCCGGTCCTCCGGCCGATCGGCTGGGACGGCCGCAGCCTGAAGCAGATGCTCGAGGACGGCGAGCGCAGCTTCGCCGAGACCGGTTACTACGCAGGCCTCGAAGAGCTCGCCTTGAAGGAATCGGATCCGATCGGTTTCGAGAAGCTGTTCAGCCGGATCCGCGGCGGCCTCGTTTCGGCCCGCGAGACCGCGCTCAATATCTCGGCCTCGCCGATCGTGCGCGAACTCGGCGAACTGTGCTTCGCGCTCTACACCCCCGACGGTGATTCAATCGCGCTGTCGACCGGGATCATCGTGCATGTCCACACGATGTCGGAGGCGCTGAAGTTCTTCGTCCGAAACGGCTGGGAGGAGAACCCGCGGATCCGGCCCGGCGATATCTTCGCCAACAACGACCCGACCATCGGCAACGTCCACCCGGCCGACGTCCAGACCTTTGTGCCGATCTTCTGGGAGGACGAACTAGTCGCCTGGGCCGGTGGAGTGACCCATGTGGTCGACATCGGAGCGTCGACCCCGGGCGGCGTACCGGTCGGTCCGACCTATGTCTTCGAGGACGGCATAGACCTGCACGGCGAGCGCATCGGCGAGGGCGACGAGATCCACCAGCCGCACCTCGAGCGGATCAAGCGAATGACGCGCGCCCCGATGTATTACCTGCTCGACGAGAAGACCCGGCTTGCCGGATGCCACATGATCCGCGACGCGGTCGAGCGGATGATCGCCGACGAAGGGCCCGACCGGTTCAAGCAGTTCTCGCGCGAAGTGATCGAGGACACCCGCCGCTCGTTCAAGTCGACGGTGCGGCGGATGACGATCCCCGGCCGCTACCGGGCACCGGGCTTCTTCGACACCCAGTTCGCTGACAAGGACTCACTGCCGATCGTCGCCCGTCGCGACTTCATGATGCACGGCTGTTTCGAGATGCGCTTCGGCGAAGACGGGATTATGGACGTCGATCTCGACGGTAGCTCAGCCTGGGGCTGGCATGCGATGAACTCGACCCCGGCAGGCGTTCAGGGAATGACCTGGCTGGTCCTTACCCAGACCCTGATCTGCAACGACAAGGTCAACGACGGCGGCTATCTCGCCACCCGCGGCAACTACCCCGAAGGCACCTGGGCCAACAAGGGCGACGCGCTCTGCTCTTCGAGCGTCCCGTGGGCGCCGTTGTTCGTCACCTTCACCGGATACCTGCGTGGCCTCTCGAGGGCGCTTCAGGGGCGCGGTTTCATCGAAGAGATCACCGCCGCCTACCATGAGCCATCCGCCTTTCAAGGCGGTGGAATCGACCAGTACGGCAACACCTCGGCATTCGTCAACTTCGAACTCGCCGGCGGCGGCATGGGAGGCAAGTACGTGCTCGACGGCCTCGACTACGGAGCAGCGCCGTTCAATCCCGAGGGCGACCTGGGGGACTGCGAGATCTGGGAGATGCTCTCGCCGTTCATCTACCTCGGCCGTCAGGTCAAGGCGTCGACCGCGGGGGTCGGCCGACACCGCGGTGGATCGGGATTCGAATCGCTGTTTCTCACCTGGAATACACCGCAATATGAAGTCCAGGTAATCGGCATGGCGAAGGTCTTCACCTCGCCTGGGATCTTCGGCGGATACCCGGGCTCCACCGGATACGTGCATAACCTCAACGAGTCCGACCTGATCGAGCGCGCCAACCGCGGCGAGAGCTACCCGACCGGTGACGGCAGCTACGACGATCCGGCTCTGTTCGAACTGGCCGGCCGGCGGACGTACAAGCAGGACGCGCTGCGGACCCTGGAACCTGCGAAACCGGGCGATCTCTTCCTGATGACTTACAAGGGCGGCGGCGGCGTCGGCGATCCGCTGAAGCGCCCGATCGAATCGGTGGAGGCGGACGTCGTCGAGGGGCACCTGCTTCCTGAATACGCCGAGAAGGTCTACGCGGTCTCTGATCGTCCGGCGAGGATGGCGCAGCGTCTCGCACAGACGGTTCCCGCATCCGAGTGGTGGGGGACGCAGCGTGAGCGGGTGCTCGCCGGGAACCTGATCGCACCGGTTGCCGAAATGCTGGCCGAATCGATGCGGCTCTCACCGCGCTTTGCGGCCGAGTACCGCGGCTTCTGGGACTTGCCCGAGGACTTTGAATTCCCCGTGCTCACTCCGACCGTCGCTGCCGGAGCATCGGAGCCGGGCAAAGTCAGTCCGGCCGAATCGGCTGCCGGCTATCTGGCCGAAGCGGAGGCCTTCCTCACAGACGACGAGCCGGCATCCGCCCCGGAAGGGTCGGCGGTTTCCGCCGAAGTTCTCGGCGACATGCTCGACGGCAGGCTCTCCCGGCGGGCCATAAAGGAGATCCAGTCGGGGTTCAAGGATGCCCGCCGCTTCGACCAGTGGATCGCTGTGCTCCAGGCCCGCGTCGCCTGGAACGACCCGATTCTGTTGCCGGTCGGTGAGGGTCTCAATGTGGTCCGGCGCGCCGCCGATGGCGAGTACATGATCAGGACCGACGCCGGGGCCGACCTCTGTCGCTGGGATGAGAACTGGAAGATGCATTCCGCCGTTCGCGTCCGCGATACTGAGCAGTCGATGCGGGAGGTCTATCCGAAAATGGGTCATGCCGATCCGGAATGGATGGAGCTGCGCGAGTTTCACTGTCCGGTCAGCGGGGCGCTGCTGGAAGTCGAGCCGGTACCGCCCGGCTACCCGGTGGTACATGACTTCCTGCCCGACCTGCCGGGCTTCTACAACGGCTGGCTGAAGCGGGAACTCCCTTGAGCGGCTACCTGCAGCGGGCCGACGCGATGCTCAAGGGCCTCTCGCCCGCGTCCTTCGCCATGGTCATGGCGACCGGCATCGTTTCGATCGGCTGCGAACTGCTCGGCTACGGCCCTGCTCGGCAAGGCGCTGTTCGCGATCAACATCGTCCTCTACGTGATCCTCTGGGTTCTTACCGTCCTCAGGGTCTTCCGCCACCGGGCGGCGGTGGTGCCGATCTCACCAACCATCGGCTCACCTTCGGATTCCTGACCGTCGTCGCAGCCACCTGCGTGCTCGGCAGTCAGGTCATCCTGATCGCAGATCGATTTGCATCGGCGGTCGTGCTGCTCACCGCTGGGAATCACTCCTCTGGATCCTGCTCACCTACGCGGTCTTCACGATCCTCACGATCAAGGAGGACAAGCCGTCGCTGGTCGACGGCATCAACGGTGGCTGGCTGCTTGCCGTTGTTGCGACTCAGTCGGTCGCCGTCCTGACCGCCCTTCTCGCCCAGCACTGGGAGCAACCGGTGAGGCTGCACGCAAACTTCTTCGCGCTTTCGATGTGGCTCTGGGGCGGCATGCTCTACATCTGGATCATTTCGCTGATCTTCTACCGCTACATGTTCTTCCGGTTTTCGGCCTCGGACCTCTCACCCCCCTACTGGATCAACATGGGTGCGATGGCGATCTCGACGACTGCCGGCTCGCTGCTGATCTTCAACAGCGCCAACAATGCCGACGCGCCTTTCCTCCATTCGCTCCGGCCCTTTCTCGAAGGCTTCACGGTCTTCTACTGGGCGACCGGAACCTGGTGGATCCCGATCATCGCGATCCTGGCGGTCTGGCGTTATGGCTACAAACGGTTGCCATTCGAGTACGACCCGCTCTACTGGGGCGCGGTCTTCCCGCTCGGCATGTACGCAGTGGCGACCAACCGGATGGCAGAGGCCATGGACCTGCACTTCCTCGACCGGCTGCCCGACGTCTTTCTTGTCGCAGCACTGGCGGCCTGGCTCGCGACCTTCATCGGAATGATGCGCTCGCTGGTGCGCCAGCCCTTCCCCCGGACTCCCGGGATCAATCGACGGCGAACGCCGGTAGCCTGCGCCTATGCCTGCCTACGATCTCAGCGGAAAAGTTGTCCTCGTAACCGGAGGTGCTCGTGGCATCGGTCTCGAGACCGCGAAGCTGGCCTACGAGCGCGGAGCTTCGGTTGTCCTGGTTGACCTTGATCCCGAGGTGGCCGCCGAGTCGGCCGAGGCGATCGGCGACGGTGCGATCGGCATCGGTGCGAACGTCGCCGTGGCGGAAGAGATCAACGCGGCGGTGGCGAGCGCCGTCGAACGCTCGGCAGAGTCGACGTGGTGATCGCCAATGCCGGCATCACTCCGCGAAAGACCACGACCCGCGATATCTCGACCGACGAGTGGGAGCGCATCGTCGAGGTCAATCTGCTGGGGTCTGGCGCACGATCCGTGCCGGGATCGAGCAGGTGATAGAGCACAACGGTCAGTTCGTCCTGATCAGTTCTGCATACGCCACCGCCAACGGCCTGCTCAACAGCTGTTATGCGACCTCGAAGGCCGCAGTCGAATCCCTCGGCCGCTCGCTCAGGACGGAACTCGCAGCTCATGACGCGAGCGCGTCGGTGGCGCACTTCGCCTTCGTCAAGACCGGCCTCATCGGGGAGATCTTCGACAACCCGCGGATCGACGAACTGCGCCGGGAACTGGTCCCCGAGTTCATGACCGAGCCGATCGAGGTGAGCCAGGTCGCCGGCAGCCCTGATCGACGGCATCGAGCAGCGCACCCCGAAGATCATCGAGCCCTCCGCCTGGCGGCCGCCGTTCACCTGGAGGGGTCTGGTCGGCCCGATCAGCGACCTCCGGATCGAGAGGAACCGCAAGGTCGGCGAAACGGTCCGGGAGATCGAGACCCCCGAACGGCGAAGGCCGATGGATCGCGCAGGGACCGGCTCAGCTGGACTACAACCTTGCCGGCAAGACCGTCTTCATTACCGGCGGTGCCCAGGGCATCGGACTGGAGACCGGCCGCATCGCCTACGGTCGCGGCGCGTCCGTGGTGCTGGTCGACCTGGATCGCGAACAGGTCGAGGCGTCGGCAGAGGGCCTTGGCGAGCGAGCGCTCGGTCTGGCCGCTGATGTCACCGATCAAGCTTCGGTCGAAGGGGCCATCGAAGCCGCCGTGAAGCGCTTCGGCAAGGTCGACGTGGTCGTCGCCAACGCCGGCATCGCCCGGGTAGGCGCCATCCGCTCAATCGCCACCGAGGACTGGGAAAGGGTGGTGGAGGTCAACCTGTTCGGTGTCTGGCGCACGGTCCGCGCCGGCATGGAGCAGGTCGTGGCGAACCGCGGCCAGTTCGTGATCGTCTCCTCCTCGTATGCCTTCTCGAACGGTGTGCTCAACAGTGCCTACGCGGCTGCGAAGGCGGGTGTCGAGGCGCTCGGCCGGGCGCTGCGGGCCGAGCTGCGGCCGCTCGGCGCCAGTGCGGCCGTGGCCTACTTCGGCTTCATCAAGACCGAGATGGTGCGAAAAGGGTTCGAAGATCCGGCCGCCGACCGCCTCCGCAAGGAAGTCGTTCCGGACTTCCTGACCCGGCAGGTGCCGGTGTCCGAAGCCGGTGGCGTGATCATCGACGCCCTCGAACGGCGCGGGCCCCGCGCGATCGCCCCGACCGAGTGGAAGGCGCTGTTCTATGCCCGCGGCCTCGTGTCGCCCCTGATGGACCAGCAGTTCGACAACGACGCGACTCTGATGGAAATCATCCTCGACGCCGAGAGGGCCGAGCCCGACCGCCGGCGCGCGGACGAAACCGGCTGATCAGTCAGCCGGCTTCCTGACCTTGATCTTCCGGGTGACGGTCCCGCCGTCGGCGTTTGAAGCCGTGACCCTGAGGCTGACCCGGATCACGGCCCGGGGCTCCCAGGTTACGCGCACCTTCATCGCCCGCTGAATCAGGTCACCCGGCCGCAAGGACTTGACCCGGACGCAGCCGGGCAGCTTCACCTGGGGCTTGGAATTCTTCGGCACAGTGAGACAGGCCCTGACGTTTTCCATAGCGACATTTCCTGTGTTGCCGAGGAGGATCCTGAAGCCGGCCCGCTTGCCCGATGCCACCTTCTTCGGCCCCTTGAGCGAGTAGATCCGCAGCACCGGTGCGAGGTCGGGAGCCTGGGAGCTGCAGCGCTGCGTCCCGTCCGGTCGGCGGATGCCGGCCTCGCAGAGGTACTGGTGGAGCTTCGAGGGCTCCTGGGTGAAGAAGCCGTCGGCACCCTCTTCGATCAGGTTGGCGTAGAAGGCGATCGGTTTCCTGAGCGGGGTCTTTGTCTGATCCCCAGACATGCAGTGCGAATCCGTCGTAGTCGGTGAACGGCTTCAGCAGCGGCACAGTGCGAACAACGCTGCCGAACTCGAACAGGTCCGGCGGCTGAATCGCCACCGGCACCGGGGAGATCGGACCGCCAAAGGCGTAGGGAACGGTGCCGTCGAGGCTTCCTGACAGCGCCTTGTGGGTAGGTGCGAGCTCGTGAAAGCGCTCGATCGCGGCCTGGTCGAAGGAAGCGACGATCACGTCCTCGCTGCGCTCCGGATGCCGGTTCATGATCTCGGCCAGCGCCTGGGCGGCGGCCAGGGAAACGGCCGGGTCGGACCCGTAGCTCTTCATGTCGATGTTCAGCGGGGTGTCGGGGAAGGCCGCGAGCACCTCCTCGAAGGTCGCCATCCGGAAGTCGTTGGCGGTGTAGCCGATCGGAGGTTCCTTGTCGCCGGTGGCGATGCCGCGGTACGGATGAGGGTCGCTTTCGTTGAAGCCGTAGTGGCCCCTGCCGGGCGTGAACTTGTAAGCGAAGTCGTAAGCCTTCAGCTCAGCCAGGGTGAGGTCGCGAATCTCGAAATCGGAGCTGTTCGGCGCGTTCGAGGTGCCCGAGGGACGCATGTCGTGGGTGACCATCAGCACGCCGTCGGCCGAGACGTAGCTGTCCATTTCCAGGGTGTCGGCGCCGCGATAGCGCACGGCCGTTTTGAAGGCATAGAGCGTATTGCCGGGAGCCTCCAGCTCACCACCCTGATGGGCCATGTTCATAAAACCTTTGTCCTGCCAGAAGTCGGTCGGAGGAGGGGTCGCCGGCCGGTCCGGATCTTCTGCCGAAGCCTGTCCCGCAAAGAGCCCGCAAATCAAAATTGTCACCACTGCTGCAATGCGAGCCATACCGAATTCCCCTCTTTGTGCGATGAAGCCCTGAGCGCTCCCCGATGACCGGAGTGTAAGCCCTGATGGCCGAACCGATATGAAAACCCCGGGCCCAGCCGCGAGTTTCGATGCCGCCGGGACTACGGGTCAGCGGGTGGCTTCTTCGAGCAGGTAGATGATCGACTCGTAGGGCTCTCCGGTGGCCCGCTCCAGTCCTACCTCGCAGGTGCGGTTGGAGGAGACGTGACGGTTGGTCGGCCTGGCCTTGACCTCGGCCGCTTCGGCTTCGGTGGCGCTTGCGGTCAGTTCGGGGTGGAGCATTCCGCGGTCTCCGGCGAAGCCGCAGCAGCGGGCGTTGAGCGGGACCACTACTTCTTCGGCCAGTTCGCCGGCGACATTCGCGAGCGCCTTGTTCAGGCCCAGGTGGGCTCCGGAGCAGGTTGGGTGAACGGTGACCGAAGCGGTCTTCTTCGTGACATCGAGGTTCTCCAGCAGCCGCTCGGACCAGGTCACCGAATCAATGATCTCGATCTCGGAGTGTCGGGCCTGGTTCTCCTCGCTGAGCACGCCTTCGCCGAAGTCCGAGAGGCCGTAACCGCAGGAGGTCGCGTCCATGACCACGGGCAGGGTGCCGCCACCGGTCCAGCGCCAGAGCCGCTCGACCGTCTCGTTGGCCTTGAAGGCATGGGCATCCGAGTAGCCCTTGGAGCTGAAGGGCACCGAGCAGCAGGATCCGGCTACGTCGTCAGGAATCCAGACCGGGCTGCCGGCCCGGGCGGAGACAGCGACCAGTGCTTCGGGCAGGCTCAGGTCCGAACCGGCGCCGTTGCTGCCGCCCTTTGAGCGTCCGAACATGCGGTTGATGCAGGCCGGCATGTAGACGGCCGCCGCGCCGATCGGTGCGGTCTCGGGAAGCTTTGGCGGGGCCGATGCCGGCATGTCCCTGCCCCATTCCGGGACCAGATCGTCGTTGAACAGCTTTCGCGCGGCTCCGGTCAGGCCTCGCATGCCGCCCTCGCCGATCACCTTCTGCATAGCGCCGCCAAGCTTGAGACCTCCTCGGGCGAAGGTCTCGACCCGGTCCCAGTTTCTGGCGACCTTGAGCGCGTTCTTCTGCTCGCGAGGGCTCTTCTGGGCCCTGCGGAACTCCTTCATGAAAGCACCGGTATCGATGCCCACCGGGCAGGCGAGCTCGCAGGAACCGTCGGCGGCGCAGGTCTCGACCGCGTCGTATTCGAACTCTTCGAGCAGGGCTCGACGGACCGGGGTGTCTCCTCCCTGGCGGACCATCTCCCGTCTCAGCACGATTCGCTGGCGGGGGGTCGTGGTCAGGTTGCGGGACGGGCAGACCGGCTCGCAGAAGCCGCATTCGACGCAGGCGGTCGCGATCTCCTCGATCGGCGGCGTGGTCATCAGGTTCTGCAGGTGGCAGTTCGGGTCGCGGTTCAAAACGACGCCGGGGTTGAGCGCGCCGTCGGGGTCGGCCAGTTCCTTGACCCGCCACATCAGCCCGGTTGCCTTCTCGCCCCATTCGAGTTCGACATAGGGGGCCATGTTGATCCCGGTTCCGTGCTCGGCCTTGAGCGAACCGTCGTACTTGTGGCAGATCAGTTCGACCAGCCTGCCCATGAAGCTTTCGTAGCGCTCGAGGTCTTCGGGCTTGGAGAAGTCCGGCGTAAGCATGAAGTGAAGGTTGCCGGCCGAGGCGTGGCCGGCGACACCGTTCAGGAACTCGTGCTCGGCCAACAGGGCGCGCAGTTCCTCGGCACCTTCGGCGATCCGGGCCGGAGGCACACAGACGTCTTCGACGATCAGCGCGGTACCGGGCAGGCGCATCTTGCCGACCAGGCCGTGCAGGCCTTCGCGGACCCGCCAGTTGATTTCGATCACCTCTTCGTCACGGCTGAACTCAACTTCGCGGATCAGTTCGCGCCCGTCGAGAATCTCCATACCCTTCTTCTCGTACTCGTCGAGCGCCTGGTCGTCGTCACCGCCGAATTCGATCAGCAGTGCGGCTGAGGCCGGATCGAGTTCCTTCCAGTGGTCCGGCGCGCCGGGCATGTTGTACGAGGCGACGATCAGTGCCGGGGCGACCATCACTTCGACCGCCGTGGCACCGGCCGCGACCAGGTCAGGCACCGGGTCGATTGCGCTGGGAATGTCCGGGAAGTGGATCCAGGCAAGGGTCGTCCTCTTCGGCACCGGCACGGTGTCGAAGACCACCCGGGAGATGAATCCGAGCGTGCCCTCGGAGCCGATCATCAACCGGCGGTAGATCTCCACCGGGGTCTCGGCGTCGAGGAAGGCACAGAGACGGTAGCCGGTGGTGTTCTTGATCTCGAACTTGCGCCGGATCTTCGCGGTCAGTTCTTCGTCAGCGAGGATCTCTTCGCGCATCTTCAGCAGCCCGGCTGCCAGTTCCGGTTCGGCTTCCGCGAACTTCTCTTCGGCGTCGGGCGCGGTCGAATCGACCACGGTGCCCGACGGCAGGATGAAGCTCATGCCGGTGACGGTCGAGTAGGAGTCGAACTTCGTGCCGCACTTCATCCCGCCGGAGTTGTTGGCGACAACGCCGCCGACCGTGGCGATCTCCATCGAGGCCGGGTCGGGACCGAGTTTGTAGCCGTACGGGGCGAGCACCCGGTTGACATCGGCCATCATCGCTCCGGGCGCGACCGAGACGCCGCGACCTTCATCGAGCACTTCGATCCCGCCGAAGTGGCGGCGCACGTCGACGAGGATGCCCTCGCTCTGGCTCTGACCATTCAGGCTGGAGCCGCCGGCCCGGAAGGTGACTCCGATGCCGTGTTCGCGTCCGAAGGCGATCACCTTGCCGATGTCCTGGTCGGACTTCGCCATGACCACAGCCTTCGGCAGCATCCGGTACGGGCTGGCGTCGGAGGCGTAGCGCACGATGTCGGTTGCGCGGCTGAGCACCCGGTCCTCGCCGAGGGCTGCGATCAGATTCGAGCGCAGCGGTTCCGGAGTGCCGCTCGCGACCCATTCGGGCGCGCGGTCCGACGCTGCCTCACCCGGCTCCGGTGCGATCTTGACGGGGTCGGTCTGGAGCAGTGGCATTTTCGGATCTCCTGTCTGGCTTAGAAGAGAGACATTCCGGGCTGGACCGGCACCTCGACCAGCCTCGGCCCCGGGTCGGCCAGCGCTTCGGCGAGCGCGCTGCCGACCTCATCGGCAGTCCGGACGACGACGCTCTCGACGCCATAGCCGGAAGCGATCTTCGCGCTCTCGAGCGCGGGCAGGTCGAGCCCGGGCGAACCGGTGACCTCCTCGATCTCGGCGAACCACTTGAGGATCGCGTACTCCTCGTTTCGAAGCACGAGGAAGGTGACCGGAGCGTTGTAGGCGACGGCGGACCAGAAAGCGGTCACCGCGTACTGAACCGAGCCTTCGCCGAGCACGCAGACAACCGGGCGCTCGGGCTCGGCGATCTGGATTCCCACTGCGGCGCCGAGGCCGAAGCCGAGACCGCCACCACAGCCGAAGAAGTAACTGTTCGGCTTCGAGATCCGAAGCTGGTTCCTGAGCGCCATGGTGCTTGAGGGTGACTCGAGCACGATGACTGCGTCCTCGGGCAGGTGCTCTTTCAGAATCGAGTGGACGACTGAGGCGCTGAGCGGATCGCTGTCCTCCATGCGGGCCGGACCGGGCCAGACCGGCGGCGGCTCGCGGTCGGTGCCCTCGAGTTTCTCGAGCAGGGCGCGGAGGGTCAGTTTGACGTCGGCGACGATCGCGTCACCCATCGGGGCGCGGGCGGCCTCATCCGGGTCGGAGGTGATCTGGACCAGGCTGGCGCCGTCGGGAAGGAGCTGGCCTGGCATGTAGGGGTAGTACGGGAAAACCGACATCCCGACCACGATGATCAGGTCGTGGCCTTCAAGGGTCGGTGTGACCATGCCGATCGCAGGCGGCAGGACGCCGCGCCAATGCGGGTGGCTCTCGGGGAATCCGAGTCGGCCGCCACCGGGTGCCGGGCAGGCCCAGACGCCGAGGTTCTGATCTTCGGAGAGCGCGACTATCTCGTCCCAGGCCCCCGAGGCGTCAACGTCGGGTCCGGCGACCATGATCGGGTTCTTCGCCGCTTTGATCCGCTCGGCCAGGTCTTCAACCGAGGCCGGGTCGGCAGTGGCGCGTCCGCCGACTTCGCGTTCGAGCAGGTGGGCCAAAGTCGGAGGCGTCAACCTCGACGTCCCAGTCGTCCATCGGGATCGAGACCATTACCGGGCCGCGCGGAGGCAGCATTGCCAGATGGATCGCGTGAGCAATCGCCAGTGGCACGTCTTCGGCCCGCGGCGGCTCGTAGGAGTACTTGACGTACGGCTCCGGGACCACGGTTGCGTTGCGGTTGGTCAGGTTGGCCTGGAAGGTCATCTGGGCGCGAACCTGCTGGCCGACCGTAACCACGACCGGTGAATGGTTGGCATGGGCGTTGAACAGCGCACCGACCGCGTTGCCGAGTCCGGGAGCGGTGTGGAGGTTGACCAGCGCCGGCTTGCCGGTGATCTGGGCGTGACCGTCAGCCATCGCCACCACCGCCGCTTCCTGGAGTCCGAGCACGTACTCGAAGTCGTCCGGGTAGTCCTGCAGCATCGGCAATTCGGTCGAGCCGGGATTGCCAAACATGCGGGTCATCCCGTGTTTGCGGAACAGGTCGAAGGTCGCTTCGCGCACGGTGGGCATGGCCGGGAGCCTATACGCGTACGACGGCATACGAAGACCCCCGGATCGGCGGGGCTGTAAAGATGTCTGGTGTGCGCTGGCCCCTCCTGATACCGGTCCTCTTCGTCTCACTCCTTCTCGCCGGCTGCGGCAGGGACGAGGCTGTGACGCCGATTTCCTGTCTTGAGGGTCCGGACAAGATTGAGACCGCGCTGGTAACTGCGCCGGAGCCGGTGATGATCGACGGCAGTACGCCGATCAGCTCCTGTCTGGTGGCCGAGCAGCCGACCGGCGATCTGGTCGACTTCGGCGCTGATTCCGTCGTGGTTGCGACCCGGCTGGGGACGCAGGCTGGTGGTTCGGGGCCCGAAGCGATCCGGGCGGCGATCCAGGCCGGCTATCTGGTCGGCGCGATGCAGAAAGGTGCCGAAGGCACGGCGGGAATCCACACTGCTCTGCTCGACCGGGTCGAGAGTGCCAGCGACTAACGAACTTGAGCGCTCCGGCGACGGTGCGCAGGTCCACTACGACGCCGGCCTTGAAGCTGGACTCAAATACGGATGAAGGGGTAACGATGAGTGAGCATCTCTGGGGCGGGGAAACCACCAAGGCGGTCGACAACTTTCCGGTTTCGGGTGAGGCGATCCCGGCGCCGGTGATCCACTGGCTCGGGCTGATCAAGGCCAATGCTGCCCGAACCAACGCGAAGCTCGGACTACTTGATCAGTCGGTGGCCGATTCGATCGCCGCCGCCGGTGACGCGATCGGGGCCGGCGAGCACGACGACCAGTTTCCGGTCGACGTCTTCCAGACCGGCTCCGGTACCTCCTCGAATATGAACGCCAACGAGGTGATCGCGGCCCTGGCCGGTGAGCATGTCCACCGCAACGACCACGTCAACATGGGCCAGTCCTCCAACGACGTTTTCCCTTCGGCGGTCCATCTGGCCGCGCTCGATCAGGTGACCAACGAACTGCTGCCGGCGATGGATGCTCTCGCCTCGGCGCTGGAGGCCAAGGCCGCCGAGTTCGCCGGTGTGGTCAAGGCCGGTCGAACCCATCTGATGGACGCGGTGCCGGTCACCCTCGGCCAGGAGTTCGGCGGCTACGCCTCACAGGTCAGACTCGGGATCGACCGGGTCGCCGGAACCCTCGGCCGGGTCGGCCAGATTCCGCTAGGGGGCACCGCCACCGGTACCGGCCTCAACACCCACCCCGACTTTGCGGCCGGGGTGCGTGCGTTGCTGGCCGAGAAGAGCGGCCTGGAGATCACTGCTCCCGACGACCGCTTTGAAGCCCAGGCCAACCGCGACTCGCTGGTCGAACTTTCGGGCGCGCTCAAGGTCTACGCGATCTCTCTGAACAAGATCGCCAACGACCTCGCTCTGATGGGCTCCGGACCGCGGGCCGGAATCGCCGAACTGCGCCTGCCCGAGCTTCAGAAGGGCTCCTCGATCATGCCCGGCAAGGTCAATCCGGTTATCCCCGAAGTGGTAATTCAGGTCGCCGCCCAGGTGGTCGGAAACGATGCCGCCATCACCATGGCCGGCTCCCAGGGGCAGTTCGAGCTGAATGTGCGCGTGCCACTGATCGCGCGCAACCTGCTCGGCTCGATCAGGCTGCTTGCTTCGGCTTCGCGTCTGCTCGACACCAAGTGTGTCGCCGGCATAGAGGCTGATCACGGCAACAACGAGGCCCACGCCGAGGCGACGCTTGCCACCGCGACTGCGCTCAACCCCTTCATCGGCTACGACCGGGCGGCCGAGATCGTCAAGGAAGCCGCCGCCTCCGGTCGCGGTCTGCGCGAGGTCGCGATCGAGCTGGACGTCGAAGAAGAGATCCTCAAGGAGGCTCTCAACCACCACAAGATGGCCCACCCGCACCGCTGACCCGAGCCAATGACTCAGTCTGGCGTCGGCTCGGGCGGCGTAAGCTGTAAACGGCAAAAGACGATTCGTAACGAAAGGAACATCGCAATGTCATTCGTGGACTTCATGAGGGGAACTTCCGGCAGGCTGCTTCGTATCGTCGCCGGAATCGCGTTGATTCTGATCGGACTGCTTGCGATCGGTGGCACCGGCGGCATCATTCTCGCGATCATTGGTCTGGTGCCCCTCGCGGCCGGCATTTTCAACTTCTGCCTGTTCGGCCCTCTGTTCGGCGTGGACCTGTGGGGCCGCTCGCGCTGACCCTCCCCGGCAGTACCTGAGGGTCCGACCGGTTCAGTCCGGTCCGGGCCGGTCTTCCGGGTCCCCGGGGGTGGTCTCGACCTGCTCCGCGGTGCCGTCCCGTTCCTCCTGCCAGCCGACCTTGCTTGCCAGTACGGCCACAGCGAGCGGGTAGTACATCAGCGCGGTGCCGAGCAGGAAGGCGAGCAGGATCGTGCCGAAGCTGAGCACGTCGTCTTCGGCTGCGGCCCAGAACATCCAGGCGGCCGCGGGCAGGTAGATGAAGATGGCGCTGATGGTGCCGGGCGTGAGGCGGTCGCTGCGGAGGCTGGGGATCATGTGGAGGAAGACCGCGTTGACCACGAAGAGGGCGGGGACGGCGAGGCTGATCGCCGGTGCCCACCAGCCGATTGCCGCTCCGGCCAGCGCATAGAAGACCAGCAGGAAAGCTGTGAAGAAGAAGTCGGCTTGGGTGAAGGTGATGCCGAAGCGCGGCCCGACCTTCTGGTTGGCCCAGACGAGCCAGCCCTCGGCGTACTCCTCCATCACATGAAGTCCGACGGCGAAGACGCCGATCCACAGAACCCAGGAATGCGTATCCATACGTTGACCCTAGTGGCCACCCCTGAGCTTTCCTGTACGGGGTGGTCAACCGAAGCGGGGTTGGCGGCCGGGTTGGCCCGAGGTTCAGCGGCCGAATCGGGCGCGCACGGTTTCAGCGGTGCCGACCGAGAGGTTGGCGAAGTTGATGCCTCGAGCGATCGCGTCGACCTGCCGGGTTTCTTCGTCGCTGAAGTGCTCGGCCATCGCAGCTGCCACCGCGGGGTCATCGGAAGGCGCTCCGACCGGCCCCGGGAAGCCTGCGGTCGATCTTTCGACCGCGTAGACGACGGCGGCGCGACTTCGCGCATCGAGTTGCACAAGGTCGTCGAGGCCGAGTGCCTCGAGCTCTTCGTCGGTGACACCGGCACGCAGCGCCCAGCGCCGATGGACCCGACTGCAGCCGGCGCAGGCATTGGCATGGCTGACTGCGACCATGATGCGCTCTCGCAGCGCCGGTGAGGTGCCGCCCCGGTAGACCCGACAGAGTTCGGGGGAGACCCTGGCCACTCCGGCGAGCTCCGTTGCCACCTGTACGGGCGAGGCGAACCGTCGGGTCCGGGTGCCGGTGCTGCCTTCGGAAGAACTGCCTGCGTCCATCGACGGAGGGTAGAGGATTGCCTGAGTCCGGCCGCCACATAGAATTGACCGGTGTTCCCTCGCACACCGATCTTCGATCCGTCCAGGGTCCTGCCGTGTTCCTCGCTCTGAAGGAGATGCGGCGGGCGAAGGTCCGCTTCGGGCTGCTGATCTCGGCGATCGGCCTGCTGGTGCTGCTGATCCTCGCCCAGCAGGCGATCCAGACCGGTCTGATCACCTCCTTCACAGGCGCGATCGAGAAGCAGTCGGCCCCGGTGGTCGTCTTTTCGGTTGACGGCCAGCGCACCCTCCAGGGCAGCATCATCACGCCACCACTGGAGAAGAAGATCCGCTCGACCGAGGGCATCGCCAAGGCCGGACGGATCGGCCAGGGCACTTTCACGGTCAAGGTCAACAACGACACCGAGGACTCCGATGCCGCAATCATCGGTTACACCGATCCCGACCTCGGCGCCCCGGACAGCCTCTCCTCTGGAAGATTGCCCGAAGGGCCCGATCAGGCGGTCGGCAGCAGCGCCGGATTCGAACTTGGCGACACGGTCCGGGTACTCGGCCCGGGCGGGCAGAAGGGCGGCACCGAGACGATCGAGGTGGTCGGCCTCGCCGACGACGCCCAGCTTCAGGTGACTCCGACCCTGTTCGTCCCGTGGTCTGCCTACGTCGCCTCGGTCAAGTCCTCGAATCCGGACGCCGGAGGCATCCTGCCGAGCGCGATCGGTCTGGCACCGGTGCCGGGCCTCGAACCTGCGGTGCTCGCCGAGCGGGTCAACGAGGTCAGCCTCGAGGCTGACGCCCTGACCCGTCAGCAGGCCGCGGATGAAAGCCCGGGGGTGGCTGAGGTCCGGCAGTCCTTCCAGGTGATCTTCCTGCTGTTCGGCCTGGTCGTGCCGCTTGTGACCGGGCTGTTCTTCCTGATCATCACCCTGCAGAAGTCGGCTTCGCTGACCCTGTTGCGCGCGGTCGGAGCGCAGTCGGGCACGCTGGTGCGCTCCCTGATGTTCCAGGTCGTGCTGGTGATAGGCGGCGGGCTGCTGGTCGGGATTGCGCTCTATACGCCCCTCTCTCAGGCCCAGCTTGGTGACATCAAGCTCAGTTTCGACGTCGCCGCGGTGCTGGCCTGGTGCGTGATCCTGCTGGTACTCGGTCTGCTCAGCGCGATCGTCTCGGCCCGGCGGGTGCTGAGGATCGACCCGATCGAAGCGACCACCGGAGAGGGTGGCCGATGAGCATCGCCCTGAAAGAACTGCGCCGCCGCCCCGGGCGTTTCGGTGTGGCCACGGTCATCCTCACCCTGATTGCGATCCTGCTGATGTTCCTCGGGGGCCTGCTCGATGGCCTGACCGCCGGCAATACCGGTGCGATCCGCGCCCAGCAGGCCGACCTGATTGTTTATTCATCGACCTCGCAGGACTCGTTGGTCAGAAGCCGGATCGAGCCCGAACAGGAGAAGCAGGTCGCGGCGGTCGACGGCGTTGCCGAGGTGGGCGAACTGGGCAGCGTGCAGCTGGGCGCACGGATCGATGGCAAGGGCCCACGCGACCTTGTGCCGGTGGTCGTCTTCGGCTACGAGGCCGCTTCCAAGGGTCTGCCTGAACCGCCGACGAAACCTGGTGAAGCCCTGGCCGACGACACGCTGAGGGCCGAAGGGGTGGAGCAGGGCGAGACGATCAGGGTCGGTCCGGCGCGCAGCCCGGTCAAGGTGATCGGCTTCGTGAACGACACCCGCTACGCCGGACAGAGCACGCTCTGGGCTTCGCTCGAAACCTGGCGGAGTGTTCAGAACGAAAACCGGCCCGACGCCCGGGTCGCGCCCGGGGTCAGCCAGGCGTTGATCGTCCAGGCGGGTGATACGGCCGATTCACCCACCCTCGCCGGTCGAATCGATCGGGCGACCGGAGGGCTGACCTCCAGCCTGACCGAAGACGAAGCGATCAACGCGCTTCCAGGAGTCGCAGCTCAGGAGTCGGTCTTCAACCAGATCATCAGCCTTACCGTGCTGATCGCGATCATCGTGGTCGCGCTGTTCTTCGCCCTGATCACGGTCGAGCGGGTCGGTCTCTACGGAGTGCTGAAGGCGCTCGGCGCCGGTTCGGGACGGCTCTTCGCCGGAGTGATGCTCCAGGCGGTGATCGTCACGGTGATCGCCTGCGCGATCGGGGCGGTCGCCGCCCTGACCCTTGATGTGGTGATTCCGGCAGGCTCGATCCCGTTTACCGCCGGCGGCGGCAGGCTGCTCGGCAGCACACTCGTACTGCTCTTCGCGGCACTGGTCGGCTGCGCCTTCTCGCTCAGGCGAGTGTTGCGGGTTGACCCTGCCCAGGCGATCGGCGGAGGACAGTGAACCAGCTTTTTACCGACAATCCGGAGGAGCGATGAGCGAAACCCAGACAGAAGAAGAACGCAGCGGCGGACCTGGCAGCGGCGAGGGTTCGACCCCGGCCCTGGAGATGGACGCGGTGCGCAAGGTTTACGAGGTCGCCGACGAGCAGGTTGTAGCGCTCGACCACGCCGACCTGACCCTGGCCTCGGACGAGATCGTCGCGCTGGTCGGACCGTCCGGCTCCGGCAAGACGACGCTTTGCTCGATCGCAGGCGGCATCCTCTCGCCGACCGACGGCAAGGTTGTGGTCGGCGGCAGAGACATCTCCGACTACTCCTCGAAGCAGCTGACCGAGTTCCGGCGTGACTCGGTCGGGTTCGTCTTCCAGACCGTCAACCTGATCCCCTTCCTGACCGCTCGCGAGAACCTGCTGGTGGTCGACGAAATCGGCTCACGCGACCGCAAACGGGCAAACAGACGGGCTGACCAGCTGCTCGAAGAACTCGGCCTTTCGGACCGGGCGGGCAACCTGCCCTCACAGCTGTCCGGTGGTCAGAAACAGCGGGTGGCGATCGGCCGCTCGCTGATGAATGAGCCGGCGCTGGTCCTGTTCGACGAGCCGACTTCGGCCCTGGACACCAAGCTCGGCGATCAGATGGTCGAGCTGATCCGCGACGAGATGAAAAGCCGCGGCACCGCAGCGATCATCGTCACCCACGACGAGCGCATCACCGGCTACGCCGACCGCACCGTTCACATCACCGACGGCCGCCTCGAGGCCTGAGCGCCGCTCAGCGGCGCGGCTTGAGCTTGATGATCGCGTTCGCCCGCTTCTTGCCGGCGCGGACGGTGATGCGGGCCTTTGCTTTGGACCTGCCCCGACTGCCGACCCGGATCTTCACGGCGGCGGTCCGATCCCGCCCGATGCGCCTGATCCGGACGGTCTTCGCAACCTTCACCCGACGGCTTGAGGAACGCAGTTTCAGCTTGACCCCCCTGGCCGGGGCCGTACCGGTGTTGGTCACCCGCACCCACAGAACGGTCTTGCTGCCGGCAGGAACTGCCTTCCGCTTCGGGGTGATCCTGACCTTGGTCAGATCCGGCTCGGCCCGGCGCGGATCCTTGATCAGCAGCTCGACGTTGCGGTCGGCGGCGTCGCCCTCTCCGCAGCGGTTCGGTGAGCAGTGCTCGCCGCCGGACTGGTTGTCGTTGTAGCCGATCGTCCGCGCGAGCGAAGCGAGTTGATCGACTCCCATACCGGCCGTATCGGTGCCGGGCGCGGGTGCCGGGACCGGAGCCGCATGATCGATCACGGTGCCGAAAATCGAGAGGTTGCCGTCGCGGTTGTCAAACAGCTCTATCAGCCGGTTCTGCTTCGGCCAGTCGGCGATTGCCGCCGTGCGGATGCTCCAGAACCCTCCGTCGCCGTCCGGGTTCGGGTAGGGAATCACCCGGTTGTCGTGGCTGTGACCCGCCACCCAGGCGATCGCGTTCGGGTACTTGTGGATCAGGTCGAACAGGTCGTCCCGGAGCTTGATCGGGGTTGACGGGCGAGGGTCGGCGTCGCAGCCCGGGGCGCCGGCTGCTGCCGGGGTACCGCAGGCGGGGGCCTCTTCGTCGGGGATGTCGGCGCCAAGACTGGTCACCGCGTGGTGGGAAAAGAGCACGACCACCTCGTTGCGCGCGGTTGCTCCTTTCAGCTCGTTTTCGAGCCACCTGAACTGGGGAGCGTCGATGTTGCCCTCGCTCGAAACCAGGATCCTTCCACCGTCTGAATTGGTGTCGAGGGTGATGAAGCGGACCCCCCGGCGTGGGCTGAAGCTGTAGTAGCCCGCCGCTCCGTTGGAGTCGGCTTCTTCGCCCGGATCAATAAAGCCGAAGCCGTGGCCGTCCGGGTCATTGCCGGCCTTGAAGATGTTCTTGTAGGTCTTCTTCGAGACCAGGCGCCGGTCCGGATCGGGGGGAACCCCCATGAACAGCTCGGGGTTGTTTTCGTAGAGTTCGAGCACCTGGGCGACGGTCAGCGACGGATTTACCACCAGACCGAACAGCTGTCCGTTGCTCAACCCGCTGTTGGCCTCGTCGTCATTGACCGGCTTCAGGCAACCCGTCGCCAGCTTGTTGAAGATCGAGGTGGCCCAGGCGTTGCCCTGAACCAGGGTGTCGTGGTTGCCGAAAGCCATGTAGCTGGGAACATCGAGCCCGGCCGCCCGGAACGGCTGCTGCGCCCGGTCCATCAGACCGGGGTATGCGGGTGCCTCGGCGTAGGGCCGGACCACGCCCGGACCGTCCGGGTAGTGGTCCGGGGCGTCGGGCTCGTAGAAATAACCCTCCTGGCCCAGGGACCAGTCGTCGCGGTCCTGGACCCCGGTGTAGAGCGACGGATTCGCAGAGTCCTGGATCGTCAAGTCTGCCGGGCAGAGCGGATTGTCACCGACGTATGGAGCCGGGTCTACGCCGCTGCCGGGGTTGACCATGTCGCCTTCGACCAGCTGGCGGTTCCAGAGCACCTCGTTGTACTGCTGGCTGTCGGCGATGTCACCCGTGTTGATGACGAAGTCCATCCTGGCGCGGGGTCGGCCGATGCCTGACCGGTTGGGCGGTTTGCCGGCAAAGGCGTTCATCTGCTTGATGATCGCGTTCTCCTCGTGAGGGTTCAGCGCTTCGGCCGGACGCCAGGCGGAGGTGAAAGCGCCGCCCTGCGGGTCGAGGAACTCGACCCGGGCCGGGCTCTCTTCATCGGCGAGCTGGAAGTCAGTCATCTGCCCGAAGTAGGCCAGGGACTTGCGACGGGCCTCACGGCCGGTCTTCGCCTCGCCGATCGCCTCGCCGTCTTCGGAGCCGTCGCGGGCTGTGTAAGCCTCCCCCGGGGCGGTGGTCAGGGTCTTGAAATCACCGCTGCCGGCAGGCACGATGCGCTGGATCAGGGTGCTGACCCCGAGCGTGTCTCCGGTTGCCGCCTGCGCCACCGCGGCCGCCAGGACCAGAGTCAGACAGACCCCCGCAGTCGCCATGACTTTCGACTTCATGCTTCCCCTCCTCGCGGTAGTACCGCCTCCGCACCGTTGCGGAACCCGTGCCTCAGGCTAGCGGACCGGAGTACACCTCGAAAAAGCGACCGACCATCTCCGCCGGGATCGCCCGGTTGGCGTCAGCGTTGGTGTGTATGGCGACAACGGCCGGCTTGTCCGACTCCTGAGCCCGCCTCAGCGCCGGTTCGATCTCCTCCATTGAGTCGACATGCTCGCCATGGCAGCCGAGGCCCTCCGCGATCTTGTCCCAGCGGACCGGACCGATCTCGGTGCCGAAGGTACGGCCGTAGAGCGCGAGCTGATTCGGTTCCTCCATGGTCCAGTTGCCTTCGGCCATCACGACCGTCGTCACCTTGGTCCCCTGGTGTACCGCGGTCTGCATCTCCATGATGTTGAAGCCGGCGGCGCCGTCTCCGGTGACGCAGACAACCTCGCGGTCGGGCTCACCGAACTTGGCCCCGATCGCCGACGGGATACCTGTTCCGAGCATGCCGAGCTCGAGGATCGAGTGGTAGGAGCGCGGCGGGGTCGAGGGCAGCAGCGAGTAGGCCCAGAGTGCCGTATTGCCGCCGTCGACCGTGTAGATGGCCTGGTCGCCGAAGACCTCGCCGACCTTTTCGATCGCCTGTCCCGGGTGGATGCCCGGGCCGTCCCAGTTGGTGACCACGCCGAACTGCGCCTCATGCCATTCGCGGTCGAGCTGCTGGTAGCGGTCGAGGTCGTCACGGCCTTTGGCTTCGACTCCACGCTCTTTCAGCGCGGCGGCGATGCCGGCCAGTGCGTCCTTCGCGTCGGCAACCATGCCGATGGCGATCGGCCGGGAGACGCCGATATTGGCGGGGTCGGTGTCGATCTGGATCAGCGAGCAGTCGTCGCCGTCGCCCCAGTACTTGTCGTAGGGAAGATCGAGGTTGCCGAGGCGGGAGCCGGCGACCAGGATCACGTCGGCCTCCTTGCGCGCGGTGATGCCCGCGTCGCCGAAGCCGAATACGTAGTTGGGGTGGTCCATCGAGATCGTGCCGCGGCCGGCCATGGTCGGTACGACCGGGCAGCCGAGGGTCTCGGCGATCTCGAGGATCTCCGGGTGGGCGTCGCAGTGGTCGGCGCCTGCACCGGGGATCAGTACCGGTCGCTTCGCGTTTGCCAGCAGTTCGACTGTCTGCTCGATCTGGGCGGCGGAGGCCCGCGGGTTGGAGGCGCGGTAGGCGGACGGCGGGCGGACCGGAGCAGCGGATTCTTCGCCTTCCTCGTAGAGGATCGGTGCCGGGATGTCGACCTGAACCGGGCCCGGGCGGCCGTTCCACATCTCGCGGAATGCGAGGCGCATGACTTCGGCCGTGCGCTCCCACTGGAAGATCGGAGCTCCCCACTTGACCGCTGCCTTGAAGGCATCGACCTGGTCCTGGCCCTGGAAGGTGGTCGGCGGCGAGGGGTAGACCACGCCGAGTCGGTGCTGGGAAGTGATCACCAGGACCGGCACGCCTTCATGCCTCGCGGTGATCACGCCGGGGATCAGGTTGGCCGAACCGGGGCCGGGGTTGGCGATCACGGCTGAGGCCTGGCCGGTCGTCTTGTAGAGGCCTTCGGCCATGTGCAGGGCGGCAGACTCGTGGTGGATCGGCACGAAGCGGATGCCGTGTTCGTCAAGCCTGGAAAGGATCGGATCGACCGTGGGTGAGGGGAGTCCGAAGAGGAACCTGATCCCCTCCGCCGCCATCGCCTTTACAAACAGTTCGCCGCCGTTGATCATGCCCACGCTCTCCACCTTCCGTAGTCGCTCGCCGCTGGAAGTTCGCGCGCCGTGGCGCCGGTTCCCTCCTGAGACGGCCGTAACCGCAAACTAACCCCTCAGGGAGAGTCCGATCTAGGGGTTTAACCCTGATTCCGAAACCTGTGATCTGCGCTAACCGGGGAGGGGTGCCCCGAGGCCGGGTTTCAACCCTGGAAGGTGACCATTCTTTCTTCGGTCAGCTCGATCACCGAGTAGGCCGGGCCTTCGCGGGTATTTCCGGAGTCCTTGACCCCGCCATAGGGCTGCTGGTCGGCGCGGAAGGTCGGGACCTCGTTGATCAGGACTCCGCCGAACTCGAGTGTCCCGGCGGCCTTGAGGCCGTTGCCGATGTCACGGGTGAACACTCCCGCCTGCAGGCCGAACTTGGAATCGTTGGCCATTTCCAGGCCCTGCTCGAAGCTGGAGAAGCGGTGGATCGTTGCCACCGGACCGAAGATCTCCTCGCACCAGACCTTGTTCTCACGGTCGGGCTCTTCGATCACGGTCGGGGCGAGGCAGCGGCCTTCGTCGACCAGCTCGCCGCCGGTCAGGACCTTCGCTCCGGAAGCGGCGGCTTCGTCGATCCATTCCTTGACCCGGTCGCGGTCGCCGGGGGTGATCAGCGGGCCGACGTCGGTCGCCGGGTCCATCGGGTCGCCGACCACGAGGCCGCTGACGTTGGCTACGAAGCGCTCGATGAACTGATCGGCGATCGCCTCGTGGAGCAGAATGCGCTGGGTGGAAATGCAGCTCTGGCCTGCATGCGAGAAGGCGTGAATCCGCGCCTTGTCGGCGGCCGTTTCCCAGTCGCCGTCGTCGTTGACGATCAGCGGCGCATTCGATCCGAGTTCCAGGTTGGTCTTCTTTTGCGGCACTTTGCCGGCGATTCCCCAGCCGACCGGGACCGAGCCGGTGAAGCTGATCGCCCGGATCAGTTCATGTTCGACGATCGAGTTGCCGACCGAGCGGCCGCTGCCGGGGATGACGCTGAGCCAGCCGTTCGGCAGACCGGCCTCGATCAGGATCTCGGCCAGCTTGATCGAGGAGACCGGGGTCTGGCCGGCAGGCTTCAGTACGACTGCATTGCCGGCGGCGATCGCCGGGCCGAGCTTGTGGGCGACCAGGTTGAGCGGGAAGTTGAACGGGCTGATCGCGCCGACCACTCCATAGGGCACCCGCAGCATCACGCCGAGCTTGCCGACGCCGCCGGAAGAGGCCTCCATCGGCACGGTTCCGCCGGTCAGCTTGCGGGCTTCGGTGGCGGAGAACTTCAGCGTGTCGACCGTGCGCTCTGCCTCGACCGTGGCGGTCTTGATCGGCTTGCCGGCCTCGCGGCAGATCGCCTCGGCCAGTTCGTCGCGCCTCTCGCGCACGATGTCAGCGGCCTTGTCGAGGATCTCTGCCCGGCGGTACTGGGGCAGACCACCCTCGGAGAAGACCTGGTGCGCAGCTTTGACGGCGCGGTCGACGGTCTCTTCGTTGCCCTGGGCCACCCTGGCCACGGGGGACTGGTCATACGGGCTCAGGACCTCGTCCCAATCGCCGGTCTCGATCCATTCGCCACCCACCAAAAGCTTGTAATCCACGAAATCTCCTCGGTTGCTGTGCGGGTCGCTTCGCCCGTGGAGTGCAGACTACCCGGCGTCCGTAACGGTCACACCTTGATCGTGATCACGTCGCCGTCGCGGACCGTGTACTCGCGGCCCTCGATCCGGAGCAGACCGCGGTCGCGGGCGGCGGCGTAGGTCTTGAGTTCGACCAGTTCCGACCAGTCGATCGCTTCGGCCTTGATGAAGTTGTCGGCGATGTCGGTGTGGATCGTTCCGGCGGCGTCGAGTGCGCTGCCGCCGCGAGGCAGGCTGCGGGCGACCGCCTCGGTCTGCTCGCCTGCGGTGAAAAAGGTGATCAGTCCGAGCAGGTCGTAGGCGGCTTTGACCAGCCTGGACAGGCCGGACTCGCCTTCGACCCCGTAGGACTCGCGCATCTCGGCCGCTTCTTCGGCGTCGAGCTCGGCAAGTTCACCTTCGATCCTGGCGCTGAGTGCGATCGCCACCGCCTCGTGCTTTGCGGCCAGTTCGGCAATCTCAGCCGGGACCTCGCTGCTGCCTTCGTCAACGTTGGCGACGTAGAGCATCGGCTTTGAGGTCAGCGCCTGGAGTTGGCGCTCGGCGTGGGGTGCGCCTTCGGGTGCGGGCACCGAGCGCACCGGTTTGCCCTCGGCCAGGGCATCGCGCACCTTCTCCAGCCAGTCGCGTTCGGCGATCGCCTCAACGTCACCGGAGCGGGCCTGCTTGGTCACCCGTTCCAGCCGGCGCTCGGCCTGCTCGTAGTCGGAGAGCACCAGCTCGGTCTCGATCGTCTCGATGTCACGCAACGGGTTGACCGATCCGTCCGGATGCGGCACGCCGTCGTCGGCATGGGCGCGCACCACGTGACAGATCGCGTCCGTCTCGCGGATCGAGGCGAGGAACTTGTTACCGAGACCTTCGCCTTCGGAGGCACCCTTGACCAGTCCGGCGATGTCATGGAAGTAGATCGTCGCCGGGGTGATCTTGGAACTGTTCAGGGTCTCGACCAGGGCGTCGAGGCGCTCGTCCGGAACCTCGGCCACGGCGACGTTCGGCTCGATCGTGGTGAACGGGTAGTCGCCGGTCTGGGCGCCACCCTCGGTCAGCGCGTTGAAAAGGGTCGACTTGCCGGCATTCGGCATGCCGACGATGCCGACCTTCACGAGTCGGCCTCGCTCTCGCCGCCGGCCGACTCAACGCCGGGCAGCGGCAGAAAAGCACCGACCGTGGTTCCGAGCGCGATCCCGGCCAGGACATCGGTCGGGTAGTGCATGCCGAGGTAGGGGCGCGTCACGGCCATCAGCGCTGCCGCGCCGAACAGGGCGTAGCGAAGCTCCGGCGCGACCCGGGACATCGCGGTCGCGCAGGCAAAAGAGGCGGTGGCGTGGGCCGAGGGGAAAGAGAGCGATGACGGCGCTCCGCCCAGCGGCGGCAGGCCTTCGAGCACCGGACGCTGGCGCTTGAAGATCAGCTTGACGCCGAAGTTGACTCCGATCGCGATCGGTCCGATCAGTCCGGTGGTCAGCCACTGCCAGCGGCGCCTGCTGTCGAACAGAAAGCCGATCGAGCCGATGCCGATCCACAGGTAGCCGTTGTCGCCGGACTTGGCGATCACCTGAGCGGCCTTCTCGGCCACCGGATGGTGGCCACGGGTGCGCATCAGGCGAAGCAGCTTGAGATCGGGATTCTTCATGGGCCGAGCAGGATACGGCCGCGGGGCGAGATCGGGCCTCCCGGGTCATGTTCCGGCAGGATTGCGGCATGATGCCTGCCGTGGAGGGCAGCCCCGACAGCGAAGCCGCGCGTCTTCAGTACGAAGCTGCCTTCCGCCGCGACGGCCTGCCGATGCTGATCGAGCACTACTCACCGGCCTACGACATATTCACCCGGGCGGTTCCGCTTATGGGTCTGGTGCTGGCGCTCGAGCTGCTCGGGCCGGTCAGCTCTGACTTTTCGCTGGGATTGAACATCCTCGCGGTGTTGCTGGCGGTCGGCCTGATGCTGCTTGCCCTGGGACTCGTGAACCGGCACGGCGGTCGCCCGTTCCTGTCGCGTCCGCTGCGGATCGGCAAGGTCGAGTTGGTCGCCTTTGTTCTGGTTCCGGCGGCCTTGCCGGGTCTGATCTCCGGGCACTGGGGCATCGCCGCTCTGACGGCGGTTTTCAACCTGGCTTTGCTCGGGCTGATCCTCGCGGTGGTCGGCTTCGGGCTGATCTCCATCCTTCGCTGGGCCTTTGGTCGGCTGATCTCGGAACTTTCGCGCTCATTCGGCCTACTGGTAAAGGCCGTGCCGCTGTTGATGATCTTCTCGCTGATTCTGTTCCTGACTCCGGAGCTCTGGGAGGTATTCGCCCAGCTTCAGGGAGCCTCGCTGACGATCCTGGTCGGGCTTTTCGTGCTGCTCGGAGCAGCATTTCTGATCGCGCGTTTGCCGAAGGAGGTCGAAGGGCTGGAGCATGAGGCCGCTACCGGTGGACCGCCGCTGGAGCCTCGCCAGCGATTCAATATCGGCCTGGTTCTGTTCGTAAGCCAGTCGCTTCAGGTGCTGCTTGTTGCGCTCGCTGTCGCCGCCTTTTTCGTCGTATTCGGCCTGCTGGCCACCAATGCGGCGCTGATTGAGGGTTGGATCAACGGCAGCCCAGACGTCCTCTTCGGCTTCGAGCTCGGCGGCCGGGAAGCCCAGCTGACGGTCGAGCTGCTGCGGGTGGCGACCGCGATCGCCTCGTTCACCGGCCTCTACTTTGCGATCTCGATGCTGACCGACGATCTTTACCGGCGCGAGTTCCTTGACCGGATCACCGTCGAGATGAAGTCCACCTTCACCCGGCGGGCCGAGTACCTGGCACTGCTGGAGGCTGAACCCCCGGAAGAGAGTTCCGGCTAGAAGCCGACTCTGCTTTCGCCGGAGTCGATCCGGACGAAGATGACCTTGCTCAGGTCGAGGATCACGATTTCGTCGCCGCTCTTGAATTCATGCGGGCTGTCGCCGTCCCTGAGCGCCTTGCGCAGATCGTCGAGCTGGTTGTCGTCCAGCTTGGCCGGCACCACGGGACCGCCTTCGAAGCCGATTTCCACACGATTCAGACCGGCCATCAGTGGTCCTCCGCCGGCTGGACGATCTCGGTCAGCACCGAGCCGGTGGCGGCCGGGTGGACGAAGGCGACGAGGCTGCCGCGGATCCCGGTGCGCGGGGTCTCGTCGATCAGCTTCAGGCCGATCGATTCGGCCTGTTCCAGGGCGGCTTCGATGTCCTCGACCGAGTAGGCGACGTGGTGGAGACCCGGGCCCTTCTTCGCCAGGAACTTGCCGACCGGTGTGTCGGGGCCGAGCGGGGAAAGCAGCTCCACATGGCCTTCGCCGACATCGAGCAGTACCGCCTCGACTCCCTGGGACTCGACTGTTTCGCGGTGCACGAGTTCCATCTCGAAGCTGCGCTCGTAAAGTTTGATGGCTGCGTCCAGATCTTCTACCGCAACGCCGATGTGGTCAATTCGCTTGAACATGGACGGCCATCCTAGCCGCCGGGGGAAACCGGCTACCGGGCGGTGCCGAGCATCCGTGGCGGCAGCCAGGTGAACAGGTTCTCCATCAACTCGACGTCGGCCACGGCGATGCGCTCGTCGGCACCGTGGACCAGCGGCTTGGTGTCGGCCAGACTCATCGTGCTCTGCGGACAGAAGCCGTAAACCGTCGCGCCGAAGGCCTTGCGGAACCAGTGGCTGTCGGAGAAGCCGGGCATGACCAGCGGCAGCACCCCGGTCCCCGGCTCGGTCAGGTCGGACCACTCTTCCAGCGCTTCGGCCAGCGGCCCGCCGTAGTCGGAGCGGTTGCCGACGACGGGGTCGTTGAAGGTGATCTGCCAGTCGCCGTCTCCGATCACCGCTTCAATCCGCTCCAGGGCCTGCTCGCCGGTCATGCCTGGCGGGGTGCGGCAGTCGACCACTATTTCGGCCTTCGACGGGATCACGTTCTCCCGGCTGGAGGCCCTGGCCATGGTCGGGGCGAGCGTAACCCCCAGCATCGGGTCGGCCAGCAGGTTGGCCAGCAGTGGATCGGCGGCGCGGACCCCGTCCAGTGCCGCGTCGAGGTCCTCCGGCACATGGCCGATCAGGGTTTCCAGAAAACGGTCGGTGTCGGGGGTCGATTCCCGCGGTGGTTGCTCGTGAAGCCGGGCCAGGGCCGGGGCGAGTTTCAGCAAAGCGTTGTCGCCGACCCCGGGAATCGAGCCGTGGCCGGCAGTGCCCGAGGCGCGGATCGTGAACCGGAAAGTGCCCTTCTCCCCGACCGAAAGGGTGAAGAACCGGCGACCGCCGAACTCGACCATCTCGCCCGCACCTTCGTTTACCACCCAGTCGCAGCGCACCTTCTCCGGCATCTCTTCACAGAGCCATTTGGCTCCGAAATGGGCACCGGTCTCTTCGTCTGCTGCGACCACCAACAGCAGGTCCCCCTCGGCCGGTCGCCAGCCCGACTCGGCCAGAGCCAGGCAGGCGGCGGTCTCGGATGCGACCTGGTCCTTCATGTCGAGCGCACCGCGGCCCCAGATGTAGCCGTCGACCAGGTCACCGCACCATGGGTCGCGGGTCCACTCCTCCGGGTCGGCCGGGACGGTGTCCACGTGACTGATCAGCGCCAGGGTCGGGCCTGGAGCGGCACCTTCCAGCCGGGCGACGAGGTTCGGTCGCTCCGGCACCTTCGCGAGGATCTCGGTCTGCCAGCCCGCCTCGTCGAGCAGTCCGCGAAGCAGATTCAGGGCTTCACCCTCGTTGCCCGGGGGGTTCACGGTGTTGAACCGGATCAGTTGCTGGAGCAGCTCGGGAGCGCGCATCGACCGAAGTATCCCACCGGCCCTTGCGTCGGCGATCGGTCCGGCGTGAATAGCATGGGGCCTCAACTACGCCAACCGGAGGGCAACGTCAGTTCAGTACTCATCACAGGGGGAGCGGGATTCGTCGGATCGAATCTGGCGATCGGCCTCGCGGGTCGCCACCCGGACTGGCAGGTGATGGCGCTGGACAACCTGCACCGGAACGGGTCCGAGCTGAACCTCGACCGCCTGGCTGAAGCCGGGGTCGAGTTCGTCAGGGGGGACGTGCGCAATCCGGAGGACCTGGCAGCCCTGCCACGACTCGATGCGCTGGTCGAGTGCTCGGCCGAACCGTCGGTGATGAGCGGGGTCGACGGCGACACCTCATACCTCTTCCATACGAACCTCGTCGGCGCTTACAACTGCCTGGAACTGGCCCGTCGTGAGAACTGCCAGTTCATCTTCCTGTCGTCCAGCCGGGTCTATCCGCTGGCCGGACTACGGGCCGTCAGCCTCCAGGAAACCTCGACGCGATTCGAGCTCAGCCCAGAGCAGACGGCTCCTGGTCTGTCCGCCGCAGGAGTCAGCGAGGAAATGCCGCTGGCCGGTGCGCGCACCCTCTACGGCAGCACCAAACTGGCGGCCGAGTTGCTGGTCGCCGAGTATGCCGAGCAGTTCCCGATCCGGACCGTTATCGACCGCTTCGGGGTGATCGCCGGCCCCTGGCAGATGGGCAAGGTCGACCAGGGCGTCTTCACCCACTGGATGCTCGCCCACCTGCTGGAGCGCCCGCTGAAATACATCGGCTACGGAGGCGGCGGAAAGCAGGTGCGCGACCTTCTCCACGTCCTCGACCTGGTTGATCTGGTCGAGCTTCAGCTGCTCGACCCTGACCACTGGCACGGCCGCACCTTCAACGCCGGCGGCGGCCGGGATGTCAGTCTCTCCCTGATGGAGACAACCAGCATCTGCGCCCGCCTCACCGGCAACGAGGTTCCCGTGACGCCTGTACCCGAAGATCGCGTCGGGGACGTGCCGCTATACATCTCCGGACTGTTCGGCCATTTTCGGTCACTCCGACTGGCGACCACACCGCGACGCCGAAATGATTCTGACCGACATCCACGACTGGGCCTGTCGCAATCTCGACCGGCTCGAGGCGGTGGCCGGATGAAGCTGAGTGTGCTGATGCCGGCCCGTGACGAAGAGGGTTCGATCGAGAAAGCGATAGAGGGCGTCGTCGCTGTGCTTGAGCGCGCATCAATCGAGTACGAGGTTCTCGTGATCGACGACCACAGCAAAGATCGCACCGCCGAAATCGTCGGCCGCATCGGCGAGTCCAATCCGAACGTGATCTGCCGGCCCTCACCCAACTCGGCCGGATTCGGATTGACTGTCCGGGCCGGGCTCGAGATGTTCACCGGCGACGCGGTCGTGATCATGATGGCCGACTGCTCCGACGACCCGGAGGATCTGATCATGTACCACCACATCCTCGATCAGGGCTGGGACTGTGCATTCGGGTCCAGGTTCATGCCGGGCGCCGTGGTGACTGGCTATCCGCGTCTCAAGATGATCATCAACCGCGCGGCAAACCGCTTCATCAGGATGATTTTCAGGCTCGGCTACAACGATACGACCAACGCCTTCAAGGGCTACCGCCGTGAGGTGATCAAGACGACCTTGCCGCTGCTGTCGAAGCATTTCAACCTGACCGTCGAGCTGCCGTTGAAGGCGGTGACCCGCGGCCACAATTTCAAGGTCGTGCCCACCTCGTGGACCAACCGAACGTCGGGTGAGGCCAAGCTGGCGATGCGCGAGATGGGCAGTCGTTACCTCTTTATCGTGCTCTACATCTGGCTCGAATACCACCTGAGTCGTGGCGACTACCGCAGGCCTGCGAAGGAGGAAGTTTGAAGACTGCAATCGTGACCGGCTCTGGCGGACTGATCGGATCCCAGTCGGTGATCCACCTGGTCGATAACGGCTGGCGCGTGATCGGCATCGACAACGACATGCGCGCCGTCTTTTTCGGAGCTGATTCCTCGACCGCACCGACCACGGCCGGCCTGAGCGATCGGTTTGACCAGTTCGAGAGTGTGGACCTCGATATCCGAGATGCGGACGGTGTGGCCCGTGTGTTCGCCGGAGTCACCGGTGGACCGGATCTGGTCATTCACGCTGCCGCCCAGCCTTCGCATGACTGGGCCGCGCGCGAGCCGTTCACGGACTTCAGTGTCAACGCGACCGGCACGCTGAACCTGCTCGAAGCCGCCCGGGCCCACTGTCCGGACTCCCCGTTCATCTTCTGCTCGACCAACAAGGTCTACGGCGACCTGCCGAACTCGCTGCCGCTGGTGGAACTTGACAAGCGCCTCGAACTGGACCCGGAGCACGAGTACTACGGCGGCATCGACACCTCGATGTCGATCGACCGTTCCACCCATTCGCTCTTTGGCGTCTCGAAGGCTTCAGCCGATCTCCTGGTTCAGGAGTACGGACGGTACTTCGACATGCCGACGGTCTGTTTCCGCGGCGGCTGCCTCACCGGCCCACAGCATGCCGGCGCCGAGCTCCATGGTTTTCTCGCCTACCTGATGAAGTGCGTCGTCGAAGGCCGTCCCTACACCGTCTTCGGCTACGGCGGAAAACAGGTGCGCGACAACATCCACTGCGCTGACCTGGTCTCCGCATTCGCGGCCTTTGCCGAAGCGCCGAGGTCGGCGGCGGTCTACAACATCGGCGGTGGACGCTCCAGCAACTGCTCGATGCTCGAAGCGATCGAAGCATGCGAGCGGATCTCCGGACGCGAACTCGACTGGACCCTGAGCGACGAGAACCGGATCGGCGACCACCGCTGGTGGATCTCCGACCTGAGTCAGTTCCAGGCCGACTATCCGGGTTGGAATCAGCGTTACGGCGTCGAAGAGATCCTGGCCGAGATGTACGAGGCCCAGTTGCCGTAGTCAGGCGGCCGCAGTTCCTGTGCAGATCCGTAGCGGCCCCTTTCCGGCGAAGCTCAGGGTCCAGCGAGAGGTCGAACTACCGTCAGGCAGGCTCAGCCCGGCGGTTGCGTTCGGCAGGACGGAGCCGATCAGTATTCCGGGCGGATCCGAGAACTGTGCTGCGCTCACCGCCAGGTCGGTCAGACCGAGGTTGGCCACCGAGTAGCTGCCGGGCCCGAGTTTCAGCGTCTGTGAAGGTTGGAGGGCGCGGCAGGTCAGGTCCGCGAAGGTCGGGGGATCACCGGTGATGGCGATGTTGGAGGAACTGATGAGCGAAGCGTCGGCGGTAAGCCGGAAAGGGGGACCCATGCCGCGCAGTTCGCCTTCGCTGAAGGCCGGAGAGCCGTGTGCCTCCACGGCTTGCAGATAGTCCTCGACCGGCACGTCGAAGGAGGTCCCCGGTCTGAAGGTCTGCCCGGCCGGGTAGTCGGGAGCCGAGCGTTCCACCCCCGACAGCGTGGCTCTGGTGTAGTCCGCCGCCGGCTCCCATCGCTCATGGGCCTTGTCGCTCATCAACTGGACTCCTCCGGAGATCGCGAACAGGCTGAGGACGGCAGCCAACCCGATCGTCCAGGGCGGGAACCTGATCCCCTTGAGGAGATTGGCAGCCATCAGTACCAGGAACAGGGCCGTCGGCAGCTGGTAGCGGCTCGAAGTCGCCGCTCTTACTTCGCTGGCACCGTAAGAACTGTAGGCGTCCTGGGCGATCGCGAAAAGCAGGTACAGGCAGAGCGCCCCGGCTCCGGTGACGAGAAATGCCCGGGGTATGCGCTCAAGACTGCGCAGACGCCAGACAGACAGGCCGATCAGGAGCACGAGCCGCTATTTGTCCCCAGACAAGATTGGGTTGCTCTGGCTCCGAGCCGTCGCCGGTGGCCAGTCCTGCGAGCGAAACCAGCGCGGCCGCGAGCGTGTCGAACAGGTAGCCGGGAACCTTCGGGAGCACCGACAGCTGGAAGACCGGGTCGAGGCTCTCGGCGCTTGATTGGTGTCCCCATCCGAGCCACCAGATCGCGTAGAAGAGCATCGCCGCACCGGGCACGAAGATGCGTTGTCGACGGTCACGGGGATTGAGAGCCCACTCCGCTGCTCCAGCGGCAACGAAGGCGATGCCGATGCTTGAAAACAGCAGCGAAACGACCAGCAGGATCGAAGCCGCGATGTCGCCGTTGCGGTCATCGCGATCGAGTGCGATCAGCGCCGCCAGACCGGCAGCCAGCGACCCGAAGTAGCCGATCTGGAAAGCGAAGAGCAGGTCCTCGAAGGCGGCGCCGAGAAAGAGGATCAGCATGGTGCCGATCAGCGCGCCCCACGGTCCCAGGCGACGGCGCAGGTAGACGAACAGAAGGCCGTTCATCAGCAGGAAAGTCGCGGTGGAGGCGAGCTGCATCGGCCGTGCCGACTCCATCCCGAAAACCTCCTGAAGCGACTTGAAGACGAAGGCCGGCGCCATGATCGGGTGCCCGTTGAAAGGGTCCATTATCTGCCCGATGCCCCAGCCTTGCCGGAGGAGAAGCAGGTTCCATTCGTCGGCGATGAAGGTCAGCTCAGAGGTCAGGCTGAGGATCCAGGCGGCGGATGCGACCATCGCTACGCAAAGCAGCGTCACGGGCGCGCGCTGGAGCAGACCCGCCCGCGTGAAACGCTCAGTGGCTCCCTCTCCACGCCTCCCAGCATCCATGGGCGGCAATCTATCCGAGTCCCCCGTACCGGAAGGGCCCTGGGTCGACGTCCCCCCGGACCGTCATCCTCTCTGTCAATGGACGATCAGTTGTTCGAAACCGGCGAGCCCGACCCGCGCACTGCTCAGGAGATCGGCCCGGACGCCCCGCTCGCTGCCCGCATGCGGCCGCGCACCCTCGGGGAGATAGTCGGCCAACGCCACATCCTCGACGCCGGCACTGCCCTTCGCGGCGCGATCGAATCTGGCCGGCCGCACAGCGCGATCCTCTACGGGCCACCTGGCACCGGCAAGACCACGCTGGCCCGGGTAGTTGCGACCACGCTTGACGGTGCGTTTGAGGAGGAATCCGCGGTAAACGCCGGCCGGGCTGAGATCCGCGCGGTCATCGAACGAGCCGAGCAGCGCCGCGCCTCCTCCGGTCGTCGCACCGTGCTCTTCCTCGACGAGATCCACCGCTTCAACAAGGCCCAGCAGGACGCGCTGCTGCCCGCGGTCGAGGCCGGCACGCTGACCCTGATCGGCGCGACCACCGAGAACCCGTACTTCGAAGTCAACTCCGCCCTGATCTCCCGTTGCCAGGTCTACGAACTTCAGGCGCTCGGCACCGACGAAATCCGCGAGCTGCTCGACCGCGCCCTGGCCGACGAGACGCGCGGGGTGGCTGGCAGGGTCACGGTCCAGCCCGAGGCACTCGACCTGCTCGCCGACCGGGTCGGAGGCGATGCACGCTCGGCGCTCTCCGCGCTTGAACGGGTAGCAGCAGCCGGTGGTGAGGCCGGCGTGCCCGAGGTCGAGGACGCGCTCCAGGCCCAGGCGATCGCTTACGACAAGGGCGGCGACCACCATTACGACTACATATCCGCCTGGATCAAGGCGACCCGAGGCTCCGACCCGGATGCCTCGCTCTACTACCTCGCGGTCATGGTCGAGGCCGGCGAGGATCCGCGTTTCATCGCCCGTCGCATGGTCATCCTCGCCTCCGAGGACATCGGCAATGCCGATCCGCGGGCGATCATGGTGGCGACCGCGGCCGCAGCGGCGGTCGACCGGGTGGGAATGCCGGAGGCGGCGATCAGCCTCGCCCAGGCAGCTACCTATCTGGCGCTCGCACCGAAGTCCAACGCTTCCTACATCGCCCTGAACCGGGCCCGCGAAGAGGTCAAACAGAACGGACCGGAACTGCCGCCCGAGCACCTGCGTGACAGCCACTACTCGGGTGCCGCCAAGCTCGGCCGTGGTGCCGGCTACCGCTACCCGCATGACCAGCCGGGCGGGGTCACCGACCAGCCGATGATGCCTGCCGGTCTTGAGCAGACCCGATTCTACGAGCCGACCGAATACGGATTCGACGCCGAGATGAAGCGTCGCCGTGACGCCGCCGACCGGATCCGCCGGGGCCACGCCGGAGCCAGGCCAGACTGGGACCCGGATGCTTAGACAGCCTTAAGTCGGCGGTGGCACAACTTCGGTCCGCGACCGGGGTTTGAATGATTGACCCACTGGAACAGAAGCCAGGGAGGGTTGCTGTGTCGGCCGGGGACCCGGACTGGGGGTCTCCGGTCGAGCTATTTAACGGTTCGGGTCTAGACTGGCGCCCATGTCCAAAGAAGCCACCGCCACCGCCGACCCGCCCGCAACTTCGACTCTCGAGTCCTTCAATCCGGCCACCGGTGAGGTTGTCGGCGAAGTCCCGACGATCACCCCGGATCAGGTCCAGGGCATCGTCGACGAAGTAGCTGCGGTCCAGCCCGCCTGGGCCCAGCTCAGCGCCTCCGATCGTGCCGGCTACATTGACCGCACCGCGGCCATCCTGCTCGAGCGGCTCGACGACATCGCCAAGCTGCTCACCGCCGAGCAGGGCAAGCCGATCTCCGAGTCGTACACGATGGAGCTGCTGCCTTCGATCGACGCGCTGAAGTGGTGTGCCAAGGAGGGTCCGAAGATCCTCAAGGACGAGAAGATCAGCTTCCCGCAGGCGCTGTTCAAGACCAAGCAGTCGAAGTTCCGCTTCCAGCCGATCGGCGTGGTCGGAGTGATCGCCCCGTGGAACTACCCGTGGACGATCCCGATGCAGGAGATCGCGATCGCCCTGCTGTGCGGCAATGGCGTGGTGCTCAAGCCGGCCAGCCTGACCCCGCTGCTCGGCGAGGAAATCCAGCGCGCATTCGAGGATGCCGGAGTTCCACAGGGCCTGATCCGAACGGTCCACGGCGGCGGTCGGATCGGCGACGCGCTGACCAAGTCGAGCGCCGGCAAGATCTTCTTCACCGGCTCGGTTCCGGTCGGCTACAAGGTCGGCGAAGAATGCGCCAGGCTGATGAAGGGCTGTGTGCTCGAACTCGGCGGCAAGGATCCGATGATCGTGCTCGAGGACGCCAAGCTCGACTTCGCCGCAGCCGGCGCAGTCTGGGGCGCTTTCTCGAACGCCGGACAGACCTGCGCCGGTATCGAGCGCATTTACGCGCGAAGCGAGGTCAGTGATCGCTTCACCCGCGACCTGGTCGCCGGGGCCAAAGATCTGAAGGTCGGCGACCCGACCGAAGTCGATACGGAGATCGGCCCGATGGTCAGCGAGGATCAGTACGAACTGGTCTGCGAGCTGGTCGACGATGCGATCGCCAACGGGGCCGAGCGGCTCTGTGGTGGCCCGGTTGAGATCGAAGGCTTTCCCGGCAAATTCATCGCCCCGACGGTGATCACCGGCGTCAACCACGACATGCGCATCATGAAAGAGGAGATTTTCGGTCCGGTGGTCACCGTGATGGCGGTCGACTCCGACGAAGAGGCGCTCGGGCTGGCCAATGATTCCGAGTTCGGCCTCGGCGCGTCGGTCTGGACCGGCGACCGCCAGCGCGGCGAGCGCATCGGCGACCAGATCGAGTCCGGCATGGTCTGGATCAACGACCACATGTTCACCCACGGTGCCTGCCAGTGCACGTGGGGAGGGGTCAAGGATTCCGGCCTCGGTCACTCCCACTCGAAGTTCGGCTTTTACGAGTGTGTCGAGATCAAGCTGGTCACTTACGAGCGTGGCCTGGCTCGCAACTTCTGGTGGCACCCTTACGACCAGACCTTCTCCGACGCCATTCGCTCCTCCGCCATGCTGCTCTACGGCAAGGGCGGCCAGCGGATCGAAGGCCTGAAGTCGGGCGCCGGACCGCTGATGAAGGTGACCCGCCGCGTGATGAAGCGGGACGACTGACCGTCCCGGCCGCATCCGCGGCCACGGTCGGCTCGATTCTGATCGCGCCGGTCAAAGGCATGCGCCTGCAGGTCCTGGAAGAGGCCGAAATCACGGTCGACGGGATCGCCGGAGATCGTGCTTTCTTTTTCGTCGACAGCGACGGAGCCATGGTCAGCGCGACCCGAATCGGACCACTCATGGCAGTCGTGCCGACGGTTGACCTGTCGGCCGGCCGTCTGGAGTTGGAGTTCCCGACCGGGTCTCCCGAGGGGACCGTCGCCGGCCCGGTGGAACCGGGCCCGAAGGAACCGGTGACTTTCTACGGACTGCCGCTTGAAGCCAGCCCGGTTGAAGGTCCGTTCTCCGAGGCGGTTTCCAGGCATTGCGAAACGGGGCTCCGCCTGATGGCCCGGCCGAAGAACCGCCCGGCCGTCGACCGCGGCCGCGAGGGCGCGGTGACCCTGCTCGGCTCAGGTTCGATGAGCCGGCTCGAAGAGGTCGCTGCTGACGAGGGCGAGTCCGGCCCGATAGACCCGCGCCGCTTCCGGATGAACTTCAACCTCGACGGACTCGCGCCTCACATCGAAGACGACTGGGTCGGCCGCATGGTCCGGGTCGGCGAGGTCGAGGTACGGGTCGAGGCGATGGTCGGTCGCTGCGCCGCGACGACCCGCAATCCCGATCGCGGCGACGTCAACCTGAAGACCCTTCATTACCTCGCTTCCTACCGTCGCGATGTTCCCTCCGAAGAGCCGCTGCCTTTCGGCGTCTACGCGAGTGTCACCGCACCGGGCAGAGTCCGGGTAGGCGATCCGGTCTCACCAGACGCCGAATGAGCCGACGGATCGCCGCAGCGGCCACGGTGCTGCTCGTTGTCGTACTAGCCGGCGGAGCGCTCTTCATGGCGGGCCGGGCCGACGACGAAACGGGTCCCGCCCGCGCCGGCTCCGCCCCACAGGGCAGAGCCGACGGACCCAACGGAGCCGACCGACCCAACGGAGCCGGCGGCGCTGCCGACGACGGCGCCTCCCCCGAAACTGGCGAAACGCCACGCCTTCCCGAATCGAGCTGCGATCCCGACCTCTCCAACTGCGTGGTCGCCAGCGGCACAGTGATCTACGTTGAGGCCGTGGACCCGGATGGAGACGGCGACGCGCACTTCGTAACCAGCAGCGAGGAGGGGGTCACCTTTCCGGGTGTCACGGTCTTCGACGTTCGCACCGACCTCCGCCCGGATCCGCTGCCGCAGGTGGGCGACCTCGTCGGAGGTGCGGGGCCGGTCTTTCAAGGCTCCCACGGCCAGAAGCAGATCGAAGTCACCGAGTTCCACGTAGCCCGCTGAAGAACTGCTCTGCGCTCACTGATCCCGAACTGCCCAAACCCTCCGGGCTGCCATCCGAACTGCCAGAACTCTCCAGCCCGGACTCACCGGGCTGCATCCCGGCCCCGATCCCTGAGGTCCAAGGCGTACACGTTTAGTGGGCCCCTGACCCCATAAACGTGTACACCCCGCCGATCGTCGGCCTGTGGCCGGCCCGGACTGAGACAATCCCCCAATGGACCAGGTGCCGGGCGCGGCCAGAAACGATGCTGCGGACGTCGGCCCGGAGGTGGGCGTAGCGATCCGGCTGCGCGGCCTCAGCCGTGAATACGGTGAGCGGTTGGCCCTGAACGGGGTGGATCTGGACCTGAAGCAGGGCGAGACCCTGGCCCTGCTCGGTCCCAACGGATCGGGCAAGAGCACGATGCTTCGCATTCTCGCGACCCTGCTGCGGCCGACCTCGGGTGAGGCCGGCGTACTCGGATGCGAGCTGCCGGATGCGGGCTGGAAGCTGCGTGGCCGGATCGGCTACCTCGGTCACGAGCCGCTGCTCTACCGCGACCTGACCGGACGGGAGAACCTTGAACTCCAGGCGCGACTTCACGGCATCGATCGCGACGAGGCTGCGGCCCGGATCGAGGCCGACCTGGAACTGCTGGAGATGAGCCGTCGCGCCGACGACCGGGTCGGTGGATTCTCGGCCGGCATGAGGCAGCGGATCTCGATCTGCCGGGCGGTTCTTCCGCGGCCGGATCTGCTGTTGCTCGACGAGCCCGACTCGAACCTCGACCCCGAAGGTCGCGAGCTTGCGAGGGCGCTGATCGGTCCGGCCCCCGGTCGAACCCGGGTGCTGGTCTCCCACGAACCCGACCGGGCCCGGGCCGAGGCAGATGTGGTCATGACCCTCGGTCGACAGGGCGAGATCGAGAACCTCGAGGCCGGCGACCTTGTGACCGCCGACCGGCCTGAAGCGACCGCTGCCAGGGTCTCCTGGCCGAAAGAGGAGGGAGGCTCCGTCCCGGTCACGCCGTCCCGAACCGCATTCGCCGCGCTGCTCGGCAAGGACCTTCGGACCGAGCTTCGAACCATGCGCTCGCTGCCGGCGATGGTTCTTTTCGCAGTCACCACATTCATCATCTTTCGCTACGGACTCGACCGGACCACGCTCGAAGGCAGTCTGGCCGGAGGCGTTCTGTGGACCACCCTGCTCTTCGCTTCGATCCTCGGAATCAACCGGGTCTTCGTTTCCGAGCTTGAGGAAGGCGGGTTTGACGCGATCCGGCTCGCCCCGATCGACCGGACCGTGCTGTTCACCGCCAAGTCAGCGGCGCTGTTCATCTACCTCGCGGTGCTGCAGCTGATCGTCGTACCGGTCTTCGCCATGTTCTTCCTGCCGGACTTCTCGGCGCTGGTGCCGCTGATACCGGTCCTGCTCGCTGTCAATCTCGGCTTCAGCGTGCTCGGCACCCTGATCTCTTCGATGGCGGTCAACTCCAGGGCCCGGGATCTGCTGGTGCCACTGCTCCTGCTGCCGCTGGTCGTGCCGCTGATGATCGCCGCGACCGGGGCGTCGGCCGGACTGTTCGATGCGGCCGGTCCCGACTACGACGGTTTCGGCAGTTGGCTGCTGGTCGCGGGTCTATACGATGGGGTATTCCTGCTGATCGGTTACGCAGTATTCGAGTTCCTGCTCGAAGACTGAGAACCGCCGCAGCTGGTACCGAATGACCGGACGCGGCCTCAAAACCCTCTCGATCGCCACCGTCATCTTCCTGATGGCGGGCTTCGCGCTGGTCTTCCTCTGGGTTCCGATGGACGCCGACCAGGGTTTCAAGCAGAAGATCTTCTACCTGCACGTGCCGCTGGCGATCGTCGCATTGATCGGCTTCGTCATGGGCGGGATCGAGGGCTTCCGCCACCTGCGCTCGGGTGACCGCCGCCACGACGCCAACTCCTACGTCTTCATCCACATCTCTGTGGTCTTCGGGGTCGCGGTGCTGGTTACCGGCGCGATCTGGGCGAAGGCGTCCTGGGGCCACTGGTGGGTCTGGGACGAGCCGACCCTGGTCAGCTTCCTGATCGTCTTCCTCCTCTACTGCACCTACTACCCCTTCCGGTACGCAATCGAGGACCGGGACCGCCAGGCCCGCTACGCCTCGGTTTTTGCGATCACTGCCGGAGCCTTCGTGCCGCTCAACTTCATGGCCGTGCGCATGGCCGAAAGCGTGATTCACCCGCGGGTATTCGCCACCTCCGAAGGCGGTCTGCCCGACTCGATGCTGCTCACCTTCACGGTCTGCCTCGTCGGAGTGGCACTGCTCTGGATCACCCTGGTCAAGACCGAGATGGTCGGCAAGCGTGTTTCCGGCCAGATTTCCCAGCTTCGCCGCACCCTTCACGAAGATGCAGGCCGCTCCGGCGGCCGTATCGCCCCCAGTCTGGAGTCTTAGATGTTCGATTCTGTTCCCAGCGACTCGGTCGGATACGTGGTTTCGGCCTACCTGTTCTTCCTGCTGATGGTTCTGATTTACATCGCCATCCTCGGGGCCAAGTTCCAGCGGATCAACCGCCAGCTCGGCGAGCTGATCGACGAGATCCAGACTGACCGGGACCAGGCCGAGGCCGCGCCGCCGGAGCAGGAGCCCGCCTCCGGGGAGAGCGGTGTCTGAGCTGCTGGTCCTCGGGCTCTCCCACAGGACCGCACCACTGCAGCTACGGGAAGCGGTCGCCCTTACCGAAGGCCGCGCGGCCGCGGTGATGTCGGAGTTGATCGAGGCCGAGCCGGCGAGCGAGGCGACCGTTGTCTCGACCTGCAACCGGACCGAGATCTACCTGGTCGCCGCCGATCCGGTTGAAGCGGAGTCGCTCGCCCTCGGTGCCCTCGCCCGGCAGGCGGAGACCCGTCCGACCGAGCTGGCCGGCCACCTCTATTCGCTCAGGCAGCGCGAAGCTGCCGGGCACCTCTTCCGGGTCACCGCCGGACTGGAGTCGATGGTGATCGGCGAGGCCGAGATCCAGGGCCAGGTCCGCCGCGCCCATGAGCTGGCCCTGGTCGAAGGTGCTTCCGGGCCGATCCTCGGCCGCCTTTTCCACGGTGCCGTGGCCGCCGCCGGCAAGGTCCGCCAGGAGACGGCGATCGGTCGCGGGGGTCTGTCGGTGCCGTCGGTCTCGATCGAAATGGCTCGCGGCGTTGTCGGCGAACTGGCCGGCCGCCCGGCCGTGGTGGTCGGGACCGGGGAGACAGCGGCCCTGCTCGGGCGCTCGCTCTCGGCCCGTGGCGCAGAGATCACCTTCGTTGCGAACCGTCACTTCGACAAGGCCGAGGATCTGGCCCGCACCTACGACGCGGCTGCCGCCCGGATCGATCAGCTTCAGGGCTTGCTGGCTCAGGCCGAAGTTGTCGTCTCGGCGACCGCCTCGCCGCATCATGTGATCGAGGCCGGGGACCTCGCCGGAAAGGTCGAGGGTCGCCAGCTTCTGCTGATCGACCTCGCGGTGCCGCGCGACATCGCGCCCGAATGCCGGGAGGTCGAAGGCGTGACGGTTCGCGACATCGACGACGTTCAGGCCGTGGCCGAGCGAAACGCCGGCGGTCGTGAAGCCGAGGCGAAGCGGGCCGATCGCATTCTGGAGTCCGAACTCGACCGGTTCGAGGCCTGGCTGGCTTCTCTGGAAGTTGTGCCCGCGGTCGCCGCCCTGCGTGCTCACGCTGACGACCTGGTTGCCCGGGTGATCGCTGAAAACGAGAACCGCTGGCAGTCGCTCAGCGATGCCGACCGGGAGCGGGCCGAGGCCATGGTCCGGACTGTGGCGACGCGCCTGCTGCACGCTCCGACCCGCCGCTTGCGCGAGGTCGCCGGAACTGAGCGCGCCTACGAGTCGGTCAACAAACTGCGTGAGCTTTTCGCGCTCGAGGTGGAAGCGGCACCCGAGCCGCAAGAGGATGCGGTGGTCACTCCGATCCACCGCAAGACCGAAGGCTGAGCTTGAGGATCGCGACCCGGTCGAGCGCGCTGGCGGTGGCCCAGGCCATGGCCGTGGCTGAGGGACTGGGGCTCGCAAGAGGCGCTGCCGGCGACGCCGAACTGATCGAGGTCGAGAACGAAGCGATCGACCCGGCGGGAACCCTCAACGACAAGGAGCGCTTTGTGCGCGGCGTGGAGCGGGCGGTGCTCGACCGGCGGGCAGATCTCGGCGTTCATTCCGCCAAGGACCTTCCCGGCCGGATGACAACGGGCCTTGAGATCGCCGCCGTCCCGACGCGGGAGGACCCGCGCGACGCCTGGGTCGGTGAGGCTTCGTCGCTTGACGAGATTGCCGAAGGCGCGAGGGTCGGCACCGCGAGCCTGCGCCGCCGCGCTCAGTTGCTTGCGCTCAGGCCGGATCTGCAAATGGTCGAGCTTCGCGGCAACGTCGACACCCGCCTGGCCAAATTGCGGGATGGCGAGGCCGACGCTCTGGTCCTGGCTGTGGCAGGGCTGAAGAGGCTCGGACGCGAGTCGGAGATCGCCTTCGCCTTCGGTCCCGAAGAAATGGTGCCGGCCGCCGGGCAGGGATCGCTGGTAGTCCAGTGTCGCTCCGGCCGGCAGTCCACCGGCAGTCTCGGAGACTGGGGCGATCACGGCTCCCTGCGCGATCTGAGTGCAGAGCGCATGGCCGTAGTCACACTCGAAGCTGACTGCTCCAGCCCGGTCGGGATCCACGCCCGGGAGCTCGACGGCCGGCTGGTCCTCGATGGCTTCGTCGGCCTGCCGGATGGCTCGGACTGGATCCGCGACCGGCTCGAGGGCGACCTCTCCCAGCCGGAAGCGGTCGGCCGCGAACTCGCCCGCCGGATGATCGCCGCAGGCGCGCGCGACATTCTCGACCGGGCGGCAGCAGGAGACGATCGCATGACCGGACCGGACCGCAGCGACCACGGAGCCGACCGGTGAGCGCGCTTCAGGGCGGCGACCCGGGTCAGGCCGGTCGCATCTATCTGGTCGGCGCCGGTCCCGGCGACCCCGGGCTGATGACCGCCCGTTCACTGGAGCTGATCGCCGGGGCGGACGTCGTCTACTACGACCGGCTGATCCCTTCGAGTGCGTTGGGCGGTGCCCGGCCCGATGCAGAACTTGTCTACGTCGGCAAGAAGCCCGGCGTCGCCACCGTGCCGCAGGAGCAGATCATCGAGCGGATGATCGCCTCGGCCCGGCAGGGACTCTGCGTTGTACGGCTGAAGGGCGGGGACCCGTACCTCTTCGGCCGTGGAGCCGAAGAGGCTGAGGCCGCGGTGGCCGCCGGTGTCGAGTACGAAGTCGTGCCCGGAGTTACCGCCGGAATCGCCGCGACCGCCTACGCGGGGATCCCGGTGACTCATCGCGAAGGTGCCTCGGCGGTCGCCTTCGTTACCGGTCACGAAGATCCGGAGAAGCCCGAGACCGCGATCGACTGGCCCGCTCTTGCCGGCTTCCCCGGGACCCTCGTCTTCTACATGGGTGTGCGCCGACTGGCGGCAAATGCAGCCGCCCTGATCGACGGCGGTCGGGATCCCGACGAGCCGGTCGCGGCGATCGAGCAGGGCACCATCGCCCGCCAGCGGGTAGTCGTTGCCACGCTCGCCGGCATCGCCGAGGGGGTCGCTTCGGCGCAGATCAAGGCTCCTGCACTGATCGTGGTCGGTGAGGTGGTCAGGCACCGCGAGCAACTGGCCTGGTTCGAGAATCGCCCACTCCACGGACAGACCGTCGTTGTCACAAGGGCCCGCCCGCAGGCCGGGGAGCTCTCCGCCAGGCTGCGCGCGCTGGGGGCCGAGGTGATCGAGCTCCCGGTGATCCGGATCGAGTCCCTGGCCGGGACCGACCCGGTTCGCGCCGCGGTCGCGGGCCTCGCCGAGTCGCGCTATGGACTGCTCTGCCTGACCAGCCCCAACGGTGTGGATCTGCTCTTCGACGCGCTTGGGGCGGCAGGTCTGGATGCCCGTGTGCTGGCCGGGACGCAGGTCGCCGTTGTCGGCCCGGGCACAGCCGCTGCCCTGGCCGCCCATGGCATCACCGTGGACATCCTGCCGGATCGTGCCGTGGCCGAAGGCTTGCTCGAGGAACTTCAGGGGAACGAATTCGATGGGCGACGGGTGCTGCTCGCCCAGGCCGAAGCTGCCCGTCCCGTGCTGGCCGACGGGTTGCGTGGGCGCGGCCTGGAGGTCGACGCCGTCAGCCTTTACCGCACCCTGCCCGAAGCTCCGGATCAGGTCGCTCTCGAAGCGGCCACCGGAGCCGGCTGGATCACCTTCACTTCCGCCTCGACCGTCGCCGGCCTGCTCAAAGCGATTCCCGAAGGCCCACCCGCTTCTGCCCGGCTCATCTCGATCGGCCCGATCACCTCGACGGCGATCCGCGAAGCCGGCCTCGAAGTGACCCGGCAGGCGGACCCACACGACCTCGACGGTCTGATCATGGCCCTGCTCGCCGCGGTCGCCACGGACTCCGCATGATCGTCGGCCGCCCGCATCGCCACCTGCTCAGCGTGGGCTCGACCAACGAGGTCGCGCGTGAGCTGGCCGCCGCCGGCGCGGTGAGCGGCACCCTGGTGACCAGCGAGGAGCAGACCGACGGGCGTGGTCGCCAGGGCCGGCCGTGGCAGACCCCCGCCGGATCCGCGCTCGCCTGGTCGCTTGTGCTGAGGCAGTCGATCGAGGTGCCCGGCACGCTGCCGCTCCAGGTTGGTGTCGCTGTTTGCGAGGCGATCGAATCGCTCGGCGTAAAACGGGCTGAGGTGAAGTGGCCCAATGACGTCTGGATCGAGGGTCGCAAATGCGCCGGGATCCTGGTCGAGGCCCGGCCGCAGGACGGGTGGGCTGTGGTCGGGGTGGGGCTCAACCTTTCGATCTCGGACGATCAGTTTCCCGAGGAGTTCCGGAGCCGGGCGATCTCTGTCGGCAACGAAACGACGATCAGGATGGCGACCGCCGCGCTCAACGACACCTTGGGGCGACGACTCGACATACCGGTCGAAGAGACACTCGGCGAGTTCTCGGCCCGCGATGCTCTGCGCGGGCGCTCGATCGCCTGGCAGGACGGCGTCGGCACTGCGGCCGGGATCGACTCCGAAGGCAACCTGCTGGTCGAAAGCAAGCGTCGGCTGCCTCACCGCCCTGAACGCCGGAGAGGTTCATCTCGATGTCGATCCTGACTGACTCGGTCGTGGACCTCGCGCGGCCCGGCGTGGTCTGGCTGGACGGGGCCGCGATCCCGGTCGAGCGAACCGGTGAGCAGCGCGCAGTGGCGAGGCTCGGCGAGGGCAGCGGCAGTGCCGGCCAGCTCAACTTCACCGACCCGCCCCTCGGCATCCTGCTGGCCGGTGGCCGCCGCAGGTCCGACTCGCTGAGAGCGATCGACCGCTGGTACCGCCGTGAGGCCCGCGAACGCATCGGCTCGGTCACCGCGGCGGAAGCGGAGAGGCTCGAACTGTTCCCGTCAAAGGTGACGATCCGCGACCAGAAGACCCGCTGGGGATCCTGTTCGACCTCGGGCACCCTCTCCTTCAACTGGCGCCTGGTGATCGGACCCGGCCACGCCCTGCGCTACGTGGTCATTCACGAGCTGATCCACATTCAGCACCACAACCATTCCCGCGCGTTCTGGTCGGCCCTCACCGAAGCCCTGCCCGACTGGAAGCGCTCCGCGAGCTGGCTCCGCTCCAACGAGCGCCTGCTCACCTCTTACCGCCCTTCGATCTGAAAGTCTGGGGCTATGGCAGTTGACGACTCCCAGCTCCAGCTGTTCCTCGAGACCCGGGGTTTCCGGGTCCCGGTCGACAGTCTTCCCTACACCCTGGGCAACGCCTCCACCTGCGATTTTCAGATCGAGGATGACCCCGGTGTATCGCCCCTCCACGCCGAGATCGTGCACGGCGAAGGCGACAACTTCCTGCTGCGCGACACCGACTCCGGTACCGGAGTGCGTGTCAACGGCAGGATCGTCGTGGGCCATCACCAGCTTGCTCACGGGGACATGTTCAGCATCGGCGGCGCCGAGTTCCGGGCGGAGTTCGAACGCATCGCCCTTGAGTCCGAAGCAGTGGCCGAGACGAGCGAGCCGATGGCCGCAGCCGGAGGCACCCCGGTTCCTGAGAAATCACGTGGCCGGCTCAGGCCCTGGATGGTTGTCGCCGGCCTGGGAGCGGTCGTGGTCGCCGCGCTTCTGATCGATTCCCTCAGTACCGAAGAGCCGAAGACCGTGAGCGAGCTGGTGCGAGAGGCCAAGCCCTCCACCCTGCTGGTCAAGGCTTTCGACGGCAAGGATGCCTACGGCTCCGGGTCGGCCTGGGTCTACGACGCCGATGAAGGCCTGGTTGTAACCAACTCCCACGTGCTGATCGGATCGGACCGTTTCGGCGTCTCGCTGGAGGGTGAAAGCGGACTCCGCGACGCCGAGGTCTTCGCAGTGTCCGAATGCGACGACATCGCGATGCTTTCAACCAGGGCGAATGACGGCCTCAGAACCTTCCCCCTGGCCGCCGAGGACGACCCGCCCGAGCAGGGCGATGACGTGATCGCCCTCGGCTACCCGAGCAACGCCAGCACCGCAGAGGAACTCCAGGTCACGACCGGCAGCCTTTCGGCGCTCAACATCAACTGGGACGAGCCGGCCCAGCAGAACATCGACTTCGCTGTCTACCCGGATGTTCACCAGGTCGATGCGGCGATCAACCCCGGCAACTCGGGCGGCCCGCTTTTCGATGATCAGGGTCGCCTGATCGGAATGAATTCGACCCGGGCCGAGGGTGACAACCAGGGTTTCGCGATCTCGATCAACCGACTGCGCGAGGTGTTGCCCGGGCTGGAAGCCGGAGACTCGACCGGCTGGGGCGGTTTCACCTTCACTGCGCTCCGGGCGCAAGTGCTCAACAACATCGCCGACCGCTTCGGTCTGGTTGGTGGCTGGAACGACTCGGCACTCGTAGTCGAGTCGGTGATCCCTGGCTCCGCGGCAGATCAGGCCGGACTGGAGCCGCTCGACGGGATCTTCGCGGTCAACGGCGAGCCGGTGACCAGCCGGTCGGAATACTGCGAGGCGGTCGGTGACGTTTCGGGCGAACCGGTGAAGTTCTCCTACTGGACTGCCGAGAGTCTGTGGGCTGACCAGAACACCACTACGGTTCGTTTCGAATGAGAACCCGGCAGGGCAGACGGGGCAGAAGCACGTGGCGCATCGGCGTGCTCACCTGCCTGGTTCTCGTCCTCGCACTGTGCCCGGCCGCTACCGCCGGGGCAAAACCTGCCGGCACCGGCGCTGCGTTTCAGAATTCGCTGACCCGCGTGATGAAGGCCCCCAACGGACCGCCCGGGATCGCCGGCTTGATCGTGCGCGACGGCGAGCGCCAGTACTTCTGGCGCGGCAAGGGCAACCTGCGGGCCGGCACCGCTCCGAAGTTGCGTCGCCCTTTCAGAATCGCCAGCGTGTCCAAGGCCTACAACGGCGCGGTTGCCCTGTCGCTGGTGAAGCGGGGCAAGCTGAATCTCACCGATACGATCGGCAGCCTGCTGCCGAACCTGCTGCCGAAGGCCCGGCAGGTCACCGTGGCCCATCTGCTCCAGCACACCTCGGGCCTGGCCGACTACATCCGGGATGACGCCTTCGTGCAGAAGCTGATTGCCGACCCGTCCAGGTACATGAGCCCCCGCCGGCTGCTCTCCTTCGTCAAGGACGACCGGCTGGAGTTCAGGCCCGGATCGCGCTACGGATACTCCGACAGCGACAACGTGGTCGTCGGCCTGATGGCCGAGAAGGTGAGCGGGGCCTCGTACGACAAGCTGATGCGCCGCGAGATCGGCCGGCGGATCCGGTTCGGACCGACCAGCCTGCCCCGGAACCTGTTCATGCCGACGCCTTTTCTTCACGGCTACGAAGTCACGCCCGGCGATCCGCCCGAGGATGTATCGAAGTTCATCAACCCGGCCCTGGCCTGGGCTTCCGGTGGCATGCTGACCAATCTTCCTGCACTGAGCCGCTTCTTCCGCGGCTACGTCGGGGGCCGCCTGTTCGGCGCCCGGGAGCGCCGCGCCCAGCGTCGCTGGGTAGAGGGGTCCTCGTCACCGCCCGGCCCGGGGGTCAACTCGGCCGGCCTCGGGCTGTTTCGCTACCAGACCGGATGTGGCCGGGTCTTCGGTCACACGGGATCTTTCCCCGGCTACAGGATCTTCGCCGCGAGTACGGCTGACGGCAGGGCTTCGATCGCCTACGTGGCCAACGCCCAGATCGTGCCGGGCCAGGGTTCACCGCAAGTATCGGCGCTGATCCGCAAGTCGCAAGTCGCCGCCGTCTGCCACGCCCTGCGCTGAGGGCAGTCGCTCAGTCGTGCTGGTCGGAGCTGTAGGCCTCGTAGCCTTCGTCTTCAACGACCGTTTCGGGCTCCGCGCTGTCCACCGTGGTGGTGTCCTCAAGGTCCGCGCTGTCAGTGCCGTTGACCTTGGTATCGGCTCCTGACTCGCCACCCGGGCCTCCGCCCTTCTTGCGGCGGCGCCGCTTCTTGCCGCCCTTGGGGAAGTTCCGGAGCAGCTCACGGGCCACCGCGGAGGGCTTTCGGGCCATTCGCATACGGGCACCGCGCAGTACCTCTTCGCCCTCGGGAGTGTGGGCGACCGCGGCGGCCAGCAGCGAGACCGCGAGTCGGCGATCCTGCTTGCGGACCGACTGGACCAGGCGGCGCGCGTTCTTGCCGTGGGCGCGCCCGGAAGAGTTGACCAGCAGGCCGAGCAGGCGCTTGGTTTCCGGCCAGCGCTGGACTGCGTACTCCTCGTGGAGTTCGCGGGTATAGGAGGCCAGCCGCCAGACCCAGGCCTGAGCCTGGTCGCGACGACCGATCTTCTTGTCGACAAGTGCCTGGAGCAGGATCTTGGTGCCGGCGCGCTTGTCGTCGCGGCTCCATGTGCCAACGATGTCGATCGCGTCGTCGAAGGCCTCGGCGTCTTTGAGGTTGGCGATTTCGCCGATCGCCTTGATCCGCAGGTTGACATTGCGGTTTCGCTGGACGCAGGTCAGCAGGAAGCGGCGTCGCAACTCCTTGGTCTGGTCGTGCTGGAGCATCGCTCGGGCCCGACGCCAGCCCTGATTGGTGACCCTGGATCCGGCCAGTGCGGCCCAGACATGCTGCTCGGCGTGGTCGAGGTTTTCCACTGCGATCCGCCAGATGTCCCGTTCGAGAACTTCGATCCGGCGCTGTTCGTCGTCCGATACCGGCACGATCCTGCGCTCGACCCGGACCTTGCGTCCGCGGCCGCGCCGGACCGGGCCGACCACGATCGCGCCGCCGCGGTAGACGTCGCGGTCGAGCAGGCTGTGGAGCGTGACGATGGTCTCGTCATGGGTGGTCGCCGGATGGACGAAGTCGATCACCAGACCGGCTTCCTTGCCCGGCGCGCGCCGGGTCACCCGTCCGACCCGCTGCTGGTAGATGCGCTTCGAAGCGGTCGGCGCCAGATGCATACAGATCGTCGCGCGCGGAGAGTTCCAGCCCTCGGCCAGCAGCTGCGCGTTACAGAGCACGTCAACCTCGCCTCGTTCGAAGGCGGCCAGGATCTCGGTCAGCTCCCGCTTGGGCGTCTCCCCGGAAACCGCCTTGGCGTTGATGCCGAACTCCCGGAAAGCGGCAGCCACGTTCTTTGCGTGCTGGACGCCGGCGGTATAGAGCACGCCGGGTGCCTTGCGGAACCGGGACTTGTAGAGGTCGGCGATCGCCATGTTGAAGGGCGCCTGGTCGAGCAGTTTGGCCAGCTCTTCCTGGTCGAAGTCCTGGTCGACTTCACCCTTCCTGAGCGGCACCTTGGCGATCGTGCGAACGCCCGGGCCGGGTGGGATGCGCAGGCAGCGAAGGGGGGAGATCACGCCACGGCGCGCGGCCTGGGCGAGGTCGAAGCGCGAGGTCTGGGTGGGGAAGAGGTCGGCGACATGGCGTGCGATCAGCGCGCCGGTTGCGGTCATGCCGACGAAGATCGGTCCGGGCCAGGCCCGGATACAGGCGCTGGTCTTCTCGCCGAGGGCGGTGTGGGCCTCGTCGCAGATCACAACGGTGTAGGCGTCTGAAACCCGCTTGGAATTGCGCACGAACCACTGGTAGGTCTCAACCGTGACCGGGCCGTCGGCCTCGTCCCGGCCGTCGAGCAGCGGCGGGCGCAGCCGTTCCTTGTAGCCGCGATCGGAGATTTCGCCGATGAACTGGTCGACCAGGTTGCGGCGGTGGGTCAGGATCAGTACGCCGCCGGTGCGGGTGGCCTCGATGAAGCCGACCGCGGCGACCGTCTTGCCGGCACCGGTCGCGTGTTCGAACCAGAACCTGCGAGCCTCGCCCGGATCTTCCTCGAGCAGGGCCGGGTCGACCTCTTCCTCGTCCTCCGCGGCCTCGGTCCAGTCCTGCGGCTCTTCGCCCTCTTCGATTTCGGCATCGAGCGCCTCAACCGCTTCGGCTTCCGCTTCCGCCTCGGGATCCTCTTCGGCGTCCGATTCCGGGTCCGAGTCCAGATCCGAACTGTCGGTGGCTTCCGTTTCGACGACGCCGGCGGGCCCGTCTTCGTCACGGGGTTCAGGTTCTTCCTCTTCGGCAACGCCGGCGGGCACAGCACCATTGACATGTCCGATCGAGAGTGGGTCGCCGTTCTCGGCGGCGACCTGCTGCTCGGCGATCAGCTCGGTCAGCGTTCCGGACAGGGCGTCGATCTGATGGGGGTTTAGTTCGGCCCCGTCACGAAGAGTCGGCGGCTCGTCGCCGATCAGCCGTTCGAGGCCGAGCAGCAGTGAGAAGTTCCGCCGCCATTCGAGCGAGGGCTCTTCGGCTCCGGCGTCGATCTCGACCAGCGCGGCGTCGAGCGCGCGGCGTCGCGCGGTCCCTGGGCTCAGCGACTCGGGACCGGCTCCGTTGAGCAGGAACGGTTCACGCGCGAAAGTTGACGCACGCTCGATGTCTGAAGCTGAAGGGACCGCCTGCTTGGCGGGTGCGGCTGTACTCGGGGCCAATTAAGCCTTCGTGGGTAGTCCGGACCCGGTTCTTCAGCACGGGCGGACGGTTCGATAAATGAGAGTCCCCTGAGCCGACGTGAAGGTGACGGCCGGTGACTCAACTCCGCGGTCCGCAGCTGCGCGGACCGAACAACCTGGATTTAATCATTACTTGCATGCTTTGGTCGCCACATAGACACATTTCCCGCTTTTCCATGCTCGCCCTGCTGCTCGCTTCGCTTGCCGCGGCCGTCGTCCTGAGCGCCTGTTCGGGTGAGTCGGACTCGGTCTACGACGGCTCGCCGCCTCCCGATTACGCTCAGCTGACCAAGGCCCCGCCGCCCCTGAGCACGCTCTACGAGCAGGGCAATGACCTGCTGTCCGGAGGGACTGAAGCATTTGACCGGCAGATGGAGGAACTCAAGGGTTTTCCGGCCGTGGTCAATGTCTGGGCCTCATGGTGCGGCCCGTGCCGGGCCGAGTTCCCGCACTTCCAGGACGCTTCTGCCGAGATCGGCACCGAAGTCGCTTTTCTCGGGGTCAACTCCCAGGACAGCGAGTCCGCGGCGGCTACTTTCCTCGAGTCGAGCCCCTTGCCGTACCCGAGCTTCTCCGATCCGGACAAGAAGATCACTGAACAACTCGAAGCCGGACAGGGCCTTCCGGCGACCGCTTTCTTCAACGCCGCCGGGGAGCGCACCTTCACCAAGCTGGGTCCGTATGAAGACGAAGCTTCGCTTCTCGCAGACGTAAACCGCTACGCCCTGGAGTCCGGCTGAGCGGAGCCGGTCTCCCCGGACCGTTACGCTCGCAGTGTGGAACTCAGCGATCCCACTCTCGTTTTCTTCCTGGTGACCCTCGGGCTGATCGGAATCGGCATCGAGACCCTGACGCCGGGGGGCGTGTTTCCGGCACTGATCGGAATCGTCGCCCTGGTCCTCGGGGTGATCGGATTCATCGACATCGACGCGCCCAGCGGCGGACTCGGCCTGCTGATCGTTTCGATCGCCTTCTTTATCGCCGCCGCCGCGCTGAAGCGCTACCGGCCGCTCTCCGCGGCGGGCACCCTCTTCCTGATCCTCTCCGGCATTTTCATGTTCGACCGGGAAACCGATCCGACTTCGATACCGGCGGTCGTCGTCGGCGGACTCGTGCTCGGCGGCTTCATGATGTTCGTGATCGAGCGCGCCGGCACGGCGCGCGGCCGACCGGTCAAGACCGGCTGGGAGGAGCTGATCGGCATGACCGGCGAGGTGCGCTCGGGGCTCAGCCCCGACGGTCAGGTCTTCATCGACGGTGCGCTCTGGCGGGCCGAGCTTTCACCGGAAAGTGAGCCGGTCCGGGTCGGAGACCGCATCCAGGTGGAGCAGGTCGAAGGTCTGACCCTCGTTGTCCGAAAGTTCCAGCGCGGTGAAACCGCGTCAAGTCAAACCGATACAGAAGGAGTGGTCCAGTAATGGAAGTCGTCGGCGCCCTTGTGGTGATTCTCGCCATCTTCGCCCTGATCGTGCTGTTCTCGGCGATCAAGATCCTGCGCGAGTACGAGCGGGGGGTGATCTTCCGCCTCGGTCGTCTGATCGACCAGAAGGGCCCCGGTCTGATCCTTCTGATCCCGTTCATCGACCGCATGGTCAAGATCGACCTTCGAACAATCACCCTGAACATCCCCCCGCAGGAAGTCATCACCCGCGACAACGTTCCGACCTCGGTCAACGCGGTCTGTTACTTCCGGGTGATCGACCCCAACCGGGCGATCACCGACGTCGAGAACTTCCTGATCGCGACCTCGCAGATCTCACAGACCTCGCTGCGTGCCGTTCTCGGTAAGGCCGAGCTTGACGAGATCCTGGCCGAGCGCGAACGGCTCAACGAGTCGCTCCAGAGGATCATCGACGAGCAGACCGAGCCCTGGGGCGTGAAGGTGACGACGGTCGAGATCAAGGACGTCGAGATCCCCGAGCAGATGCAGCGCGCGATGGCCAGGCAGGCCGAGGCCGAGCGCGAGCGGCGGGCAAAGATCATCAACTCCGAAGGCGAGTACCAGGCCGCGGAGAAGCTGACCCAGGCCGCCGACATCATCAGTCGCAACCCGGCGTCGCTCCAGCTGCGCTACCTGCAGACCCTGCTTGAGATCAGCGGCAACCAGAACTCGACCGTGATCTTCCCGCTGCCGATGGATCTGATCTCCGCCTTTCAGGCCAACATGAAGGACCTGCCCAGCGTGGTCGGCCGCGCCGACAACCCGGCCAACCCGGACTACGTGAAGCCGACGCTCGAGGACGTCGAGAAGGAAATCGGCGACGAGTAGCAACCCTTGGCCGCGCCTGAAATCCGAATAGACCAGCTGACCGGGGGCCGGGTACTGATCACCCCCGGCCGCGCCGAGCGCCCGGAGCAGTTCGGGGCCGAGCCGTGGCAGCCGGTCGGCCGGGAGGGCCAGGAGGACTGCCCCTTCTGCGAGGGACATGAGGCTGACACCCCTCCAGAGGTTGCAGCCGACCGGCCCGACGGCTCGGCCCCGGACGGACCCGGCTGGAGGACCCGAGCCTTCCCGAACCTGTTTCCCGCCCTGGTGCCGGAGTCCGGCGACGACGGCGAGTCGGGCCCGACCTCCGCCTTCGCCAGTTCGGCCGACCCGCTGCTCGCCTCCGCCCGCCGGGCAGAGCCGGACATGTTCGCCTCGCGGCCGGCTGTCGGTCACCACGAGGTGATCGTCAACTCGCCCCGTCATGTCAGCTCCCTGACCGAGCTGAGCGAGGATGAAATCGTGGCTGCGGTATCGGGCTGGCGTGAGCGCATGCTGGCCCACGCCGGCCAGCCCTACGTTCAGCTGATCCTCAACCAGGGTCCCGACTCCGGCGCTTCGATCGATCACAGCCACGCGCAGGTGGGCGCCGCACCCTTCGTACCGGCAGCGATCGCCCGGGAGCGCGAGCGTTTCAACTCCTACCGTGAGCGCACCGCGGGGGCCAGCCTGCTCGGAGAGATCCTTCGCGAGGAGATCCGTCGCGGCGACCGCCTGGTAGCGATTGACGACGAGGTCGCCCTGGTCTGCCCCTGGGCTTCACGGTTTCCGTACGAGATGCGCCTGATCCCCCGGAGGCCGACAGCCAGCTTCGAGCTGGACGAAGGCGGGGCCGCGATGCTGCACCGGGCCCTGACCGCGCTCGACTCGCTGATCGACGGCAAGCCTCAGCTGAATCTCTGGGTCAAGACTGCACCGCGCGGCGTGGAGCATTTCCACTGGCACCTGGACCTCGCCCCCAGACTCGAGCCGTCGTCGGCTTTCGAGATGGCGACCGGGGTGGACATCAACGTGGTCGCGCCCGAGACGGCGGCCGCGAAGCTGCGTGAAGCGATCGCGTAGGGTCCGGACCATGACCATCGAGAACCGCCCCATCCCGCGCTTCATTGCCGACGCCTCCCAGCACGGTATTCCTCACGGCCGCTTCGCCGAGCGCCTTTCGACCGTGTTCCGCGACGCCTGCGCCGAGATCGGCGACCTGCCCGAAGGCACCGCGATCCCGGAGGAGGTCACCTGGTTCCCGGAGCGCGCCTGGAGCGGCAGGGTCTGGGTGCCGGCCAGCGCTTCCGGGATGGCTGTCATGCCGGAGGAAGAAGGCGATCAGGCCGACGCTGAGCAGGTGGACCGGGCGCCGGTCGAGGTCGAGTTTTTCGGATTCGTCAGCTTCATCCAGCCGACCGGCGGCGATCCGACCGACTTCCGCGCCGTCGCAGACTTCACCGACATCGTCGCCGCCGACAACCCCGACTGGAAGATCGATCTCAACGACGAGGTGATCGGAAAGTGGGAGGGCGAGCAGGGCCGCACCGCTGACGTCACCCTGGTCTGGGGTCGCTCACTGGTTCGCGATGCCTACGCCGTCACCGCCGAGATCGACGATCTCGCGGTCGATCAGGATCCGCTCTTCGAGGACCGTTTCACTCTGGTCGCGCCGGACGCGCTGAAGAACTACGGCGACGACCACTACCTCGACATCCACCTGTGGACCTCGCGCGGACGCGAGGTCGCAAGGGAGAGTCTCTACGACATCGAAGAGGTGCCGGTGGCAGGAGAGTCCGGGTCGGACGCGGACGACTCCGAGGGCAAGAAGGGGTCAGACGCGCGGGTCTGATTTCATCCTGCCATGAGCTCCCAGATGCTGGACGTCTTCCGTGACCTGATCGACCGCAAGACCGACGGGCCGGTCCTTTCCGTTTTCTGTCGTACCGACCCGCGTGATCCTGCCAACGTCAGCGAAACGCCCGGCTGGCTGGTTGCCCTGCGCAACGGTCTGCGTGACGCAGCCGCCACGGTCGAAGGCGACCACGAAGCGACCGAGGCGATCCGCCGTCTCAGCAAGCAGGCAGAAGACCGGCTGACCCGGGCTTCGGCCCATGAGCGCGGCCGGAGCGTCGCCCTTTTCCTCAGTGCCGACGGCACGATTGACATCTTCCACACCTTCCAGATTCCGCTTCGCGACGACTTTGTCGTGCTTGAGGACGGGGCCGTGATCTGGCCGGCGATGGATCTGCTCGACCGCGGGCAGCGCACCGGCCTGATCCTGCTCAGCCAGGACCAGATCCGGCTGCTGGAATGGGAAGACGGCGTGATCAAGGACCTCGAGTCTTCGGTCTACAACCTCGAGCTCGGCGACTGGCGTCAGTACCGCGGCGCCGGCGGCAGCGGTCGCACCCAGCACAGCGCCAGCCACGTCGAGTCCTATGAAGACCGGGTCCACGCCTGGCGCAGCCGATTTCTCAAGGACGCCGCAAAGGCGATCGCCGAGAGCACGAAGGATCTCAAGCTTGAGCGCCTGGTCGTTGCGGCCGATCGCGATCTCGGCAACGAGTTCATGGGTGACCTGCCCCAGGAGCTTCGCGACCGGGTCGTCGCCGTCGTGCCGACCAACCTCACCGATTCCCCCGCACATGACGTCGCCGACCACCTGGACGAGCACATGCGCCAGGCCTGGCGCGATCAGGTCAACGGTTTCGCCGATCACGCTCTTGAACGCATCAAGGCCGGCGACCGCGGGGCCGGCGGGCCGGATCAGGTTGTCGCTGCTCTGATCGAGGGCCGGGTCAGCCACGTGATCATGGACCCGTTCTACGAATTCGAAGACGGAGATCTCTCCGACGGGGTTCGCGAGGCGATCACCAACGCCGGCGAGGAAACCGCCCGTGAGGCCGCGGTCGAACTCGCCCTGCGCACCGGTGCCGGCGTCAGTTCCGGTTCGGTCGAGGAGATCCCCGCCCTCGCCGAGGCCGACGGCGTCCTCGCCCTCCTGCGCTACTAGGGCCGGGCCGGCCGCCGCCCGGCCGCCGCTTCAGTACCCCGAGCTGGATTCGAACCAGCGGCCTACTCCTTAGGAGGGAGTCGCTCTATCCAGCTGAGCTATCGGGGCGCGGCTTGCCACTTTATCCGGACAGCCGCGATCAGCCGAAGATCGTGTCCCAGACCAGGTATCCGTTGAGCGCGATGATCACCGCTGCGATCACGCTGGCAACCACCGTGGTCCGGGTCTGGTTGACCAGGGTGCCCATCAGCTCTGCCTTGCGGGTGACCAGGATCAACGGCACCAGCGCGAAGGGGATTCCGAAAGAGAGCACCACCTGGGAGAGCACCAGGGTCTGGGTCGTAGGCAGGCCGAGCGCAAGCACGACCAGGGCCGGAGTCATGGTGACCAGGCGTCTCACGTAGAGCGGGATCGAGCGACGGATGAAGCCCTGCATCACGACCTGGCCGGCGTAGGTGCCGACGCTGGACGACGAGAGCCCTGACGCAAGCAGAGCGACGGCGAATGCGAGCGCAGCGCCGCCCCCTACGAGGGTGAGCAGACCGTCATAGGCGGCCTCGATCGAGTCGACCCCGGTATTGCCGGTCTTGTTGAACAGCGCCACCGCTACGAAAAGCATCGAAAGGTTGATCAGACCGGCCGCTCCGAGCCCCACGATGCAGTCGACCCGGGTGTAGCGCAGCAGTTCCTGGCGTTCCTCTTCGTTCTCCGGCACGATCCTCTGCTGGGTCAGGGCCGAGTGCAGATAGATCACATGCGGCATGACTGTCGCGCCGATGATGCCGATCGCGAGCACCAGGGATTCCGAACCGCTGAGGCTGGGGATCATGCCCTGGGCGATTCCCGAGGCCGACTGGTTGCCGACCGCGACCAGGTCATAGAGGAATCCGAGCGCGACCAGGCCGAGAAGCGCCACGATCGCCCGCTCGAACTTGCGGTATCCGCGCTGCTCCAGGGTCAGGATGGCGATGGCCACGACTGCGGTGATCAGGCCGGCGGGGAAGAGCGGGATGCCGAAGAGGAGGTTCAGCCCGACCGCTGCGCCGACGAACTCGGCCAGGTCGGTGGCGATCGCGACGATCTCCGCCTGGACCCAGAGAAAGAAGTTCGTCGTCCGGGGGAAACTGGCCCGGCACAGTTCCGGCAGGCTCTGACCCGAGGCCAGACCGGCCTTGGCCGAGAGGTACTGGACCAGCATCGCCATCAGGTTTGCCATGACGATCACCCAGGCGAGGGTGTAGCCGAACTTCGCTCCGGCCTCGAAGTTGGTCGCGAAGTTGCCCGGGTCGATGTAAGCGACGGCGGCGACGAAGGCGGGACCCATCAGACCGAGCCGGCCACGGAACCTGCCCTTGGCCTTCATCCGCTTGAGCGGACTCAGCGGCAGGTCGAGCTGCGAACCGGCCCCGGCTTCGGCCTTCAGGTGGTCGTGTGGGACTTGTTCGGGAGGCACAAAGCAGCCAGCATAGCCCGTCCGGAAAAAAAGTTGAGCCATGCCAAACTTTGACTGAACTTCCAGCCCGGGATCGTTGAATCCACGGGACCGCGAAGTGCGGCCGGCGACCGGGGTTTTCCCGGACGCCAGACCACGGCGGCACTCCCCACGGGCTGGGCGTCGGCCCGGACCGTTCGGCCGGGCCTGCCTACCTGGTGCTGCCGGGCGGGTCCGCGGCCCAGGTGGCGGTCAGCCCGTCGATAAGGGTCTGCTTTTCGGCGTCGCTCAGCTTCGCTCCCCCATGCACGATCGTGTACTTGAGCGGCGGCATCGAGCCGCTGCTGATCACGTCGGTGACTTCACCGATATCCGGCTGTGACCTGTTCCACTCGGAGACGTTCATGACATTGCGTCCTCCGTCGACGTCCGACTGAATCAGCCACGAGGCGGGTGCGACTTTGCTGGCCCACCACCAGTCGGTCAGGTTGCTGTGGCAGTCACCGCAGGAACTGTTGAAGAGCTGCTCGGTCTGTGCGCCCTGCCACTTTGGCGAGGCGGTGACCGGCGGGTTGTCGTGGGCCCTGCCATAGGGAACGAACTGAAGCAGCAGGAAAAGCGCGAAAAGTCCACCGACGATCCACACCAGCCTGCGACCCCACGATGCCTGCTTGAAATTCTCAACGAGACTTGACATGTCACGAAATTATCGGCTGTACATAAGAGCAGCGTTAGAGACGGGGAGGGTTGGCGCGGAGCGGATCCGGGCGTCAGGAAGGCAACCACGGAGGCTGCCATATGATCGGCAGATGAGCAAGTGGGCGGATGAGTTTTTCGTGACCTGGCAGAAGGCGTGGAGCACCAGCACGGAGGAGGTGATGAAGCACGTCACCGACGACATCGAGTACTGGGACGTGACCCTCGAGGATCCGATCCGTGGACGGGATGCCTACGCCGAGTACTGCGACGGCTTCTTCGCAGCCTTCACCGAATGCGAGTTCACCATGCGCGAGCCGGTGATCCATGAAGGCGACCGGGTTACCGAACCGTGGGCTTTCCGCGGACTCAACTCGGGTCCCCTCTGGATCGGCCTTCCGGCCACCGGCCGACGGGTTCAGACCCATGGCACGGACATCTTCGAGTTCCGCGACGGCAAGGTTTGCCGCGAGCACTCCTATTACGACGTCCTGAGTTCGCTGCGGCAGTTCGGGCTGTGGGCACCGATCGGCAGCCGGACCGAGAACGTAGCGATGGGTCTCGGGGGAGCGGCAGTCAGAGGGCGCAAGGCAATCGACTCGCTGCCGATCCCGGGGGCAGGCCGATGAGCGGCGGGTCGGGCGTCGATCGCGCCGTTCTCGCCGAGCGGACCGAAGTAGAGCTTGAGCGTTTCGTCGAATCGAATCCGAAGTCGAAAGAGCTGTTCGAGCGGGCTCGCCACACTTTGATCGGCGGCGTTCCGATGCCGTGGATGATGCGCTGGGCCGGCGGCTTCCCGGTCTTCGCCGAGAAGGCGAGCGGAGCCCGGATCACCGACGTCGACGGCCACACCTACGTCGACCTCTGCCTCGGCGACACCGGTTCGATGCCGGGGCACGGACCAGCCCCTGTGGTCGCGGCCGTGGCCGAGCAGGCTGCGAAGGGCATCACCACGATGCTGCCGACCGAGAACGCGGCATGGGTCGGTGAGGAGATGTGCCGCCGGTTCGCGATGGACCGCTGGATGTTCACCCTGACCGCGACCGACGCCAATCGCGCCGCTCTCAGGATCTGCCGGCAGATCACCGGCCGCAGCAAGGTGCTGGTCTTCAGCTACAGCTACCACGGGTCGGTTGACGAGGCCTTCGCCGTGGCCGGTCCCGCGGGCACGACGGTCGCTCGCGAGGGCAATACAGGGCCACCGGTCGACCCGGCTGAGACCACAGTGGCGATCGAGTTCAATGACCTCGACGCGCTCGAGCGGGCCCTGGCGAGCGAAGAGATCGCCTGCGTCCTGGCCGAGCCGGCGATGACCAACATGGGCATCGTGATGCCCGACGAGGGCTACCACGACGCGCTTCGCGCCCTGACCCGTGCCCACGGCACCGTGCTGATCATCGACGAGACCCACACCTTCTCTGCCGGCCCGGGCGGCTGCACGCTCGAGTGGGGCCTCGACCCGGACATGTTCACGATCGGCAAGGCGATCGGATCGGGGGTGCCGGCCGGCGCGCTCGGCATGACGATCGAGACCACCGAGCGCATGCTGGCCGACCGGGATGCCGACTACGAAGACACCGGCGGCGTCGGTGGCACCCTGGCCGGAAATGCACTTTCGATGGCGGCGATCCGCGCCACGCTCTCCGAGGTCCTGACCCCGGCGGCCTTTCAGCACACGATCCCGCTTGCGGCCCGATTTGCTGACGGTATCCGTGAGGTGGTGTCCGAGTTCGGCCTGCCCTGGAACGTGACCCAGCTTGGCTCCAGGGCGGAGTACCGGTTCGAGGACGAGCCCGCACGCAACGGTACCCAGGCCCACGACAACAGCGACCCCGAGCTGGAGCGCTACCTGCATCTGCATGCGCTCAACCGCGGCGTGCTGATCACCCCGTTCCACAACATGGCGCTGATGTCACCGGTCACCACCGAAGCCGACGTCGATCGCCACACCGAGGTCTTCCGCGAGGCTGTGGCCGACCTGATGGAGCCGGCAGGAGCTTCGTCGTGACCGCGGGCGGCACCCCGAACGTAGTGCTGGTGACCGGTGCTTCCAGCGGTATCGGCGAGGCCGTCGCCTGGCGCTTCGCTCGTGACCCCGGAACCGAACTGGTGCTGGTTGCCCGGCGTGAAGACCGGTTGCGCGAGCTTGCGGCCGCGCTGCCGGTGCCGGCTACCTGGGTGGCGGTGGACGTCACCGAAGACGACGCCCCCGGCCGGGTGCTCGCCCACGTCCAGGAACACCACGAACGGCTGGACTGCCTGGTCAACAACGCCGGCGCTGCCTGGCGCGGCGAGTTCGGTGAGCTCGGCTACGAGAACGTGCATAAAACGATGGAGCTGAACTTCGATGCGGTCTTGCGAATGACCGAGGCCCTGCTGCCGCTGCTTCGTGTGTCGGCTCCGAGTTCAATCGTCAACGTATCCAGCACCGCCGGCCGAATAGGCCGTGGAGGGGCCGGCGCCTACTCTGCCTCGAAGTTTGCTCTGGCGGGCTGGACCGACTCTTTCCATCACGAAGAGCGGCCCAACGGTGTGCATGTGGGCCTGGTTCTGCCCGGCTTCATCGAGACCGAGGGCTTCCCCGCCTCCGAGCTCACCGGCAAGGCGCTCACCCGCTGGATGGTCGCCGACCCGGCGGCTGCGGCGGAGGCGATCCACGAAGTGGGTCCCGGAGGAAAGGCAGAGCGCTACGTGCCCCGCCCCTACGCTCTGGCGGCCGTGCTGCGGATCCTTGCGCCTTCACTTACCCGTCGGATCCTGGGCGGAGGTGTCGGCAAAATGGCAGTCACCAAGACCGGCGCCGACGCACACACAGATACCTGAAGATTCACGAATTCCAAGTCCTTAGTTTCGGTTTACAGGCGTAGCAGATACTCCGTCCTCGGCAATCACAAAACCGGTCGCAGCCGCCACAGGTTTCGGCCAGAACGCGAGGCAGGACGGATGAAAACGGCACTTTCAGCGACAGGCCTGACGGGTCTGATTGTGTTCGCAGCGATGGTGTTGCCGGCCGGGGCATCGGCCAACCCGGTCAGGGGCGCAGCCAAGGCCTACTGCAACAAAGAGCGGCAGGACAGGCAGGACTTCATCCGCGAATTCGGTAGCGCCGGCAAGGCAGGCATGCAGCGGTGTGTCCGGAAAGAAATCCGGTTGGCCAGGCGCGAGTGCCGGGCCGAGCTGAAGAGCGATCGGCCTGACTACATCAGCCAGTTCGGAGGCACCGACCAAAGGGCCTTCAAGCGATGCCTCAGGTACGAACTCCGGGGCTGACCCTCAGCGGTCCGGGCGGTCCGGATACAAATCGTCGATCGTGGTCAGGGCCTCGTAAGGGGCCCCGGCCGCGGCGGCGATCGCATCGCCTCCTCCGGCCAGCCGGTCGACCAGGCTGAGCACTCCTGCGACTTCGAATCCTTCGTCCCGGATGCGTTCGATCGCAGAGATCGTCGAACCGCCGGTGGTGACCGTGTCCTCGACCACGAGTACCCGGTCACCCGGTTCGGCTCCACCTTCGACCCAGCGCTGGAGCCCGTGCTCCTTGCGCTCCTTGCGCACGAAGAAACCAACCAGGTCGGCGCCTTCGGGGGTCGAAATAGCGGCACAGGCCAGCGGGATCGCGGCCATCACCGGGCCGCCGACCGCGGTTGCTCCGAGCTCCCTGGCATGCCGGGCGATCAGCTCACCGGCCGCCCGCTGACCGTCGGGCCGCATCACGGTGCGCCGCGCATCGACGTAGTAGGTCGTCTTCTTGCCGCTCGAAAGCGTCACCTCCCCGAGCACCAGCGAGTGCTCACGCAGCAGTTGGATCAGTCTTTCGCGGGCGCCGTCTTCTGTCATGAAGGTGATCCTACGTTGAGCTGAGCACGGCCAGCGCGAAGGCGTTGTTCGCCGTGTGCATGATGATCGGTGGCCAGATTGAGCCGGTCTTCTCGTAAACCACGGCGAATATCGCACCGAGCACGACCAGCACGGGTACCGCTGACAGTCCGGTGGAGTAGTGGAGCGCTCCGAAGATCGCGCCCGCCCCGAGCGCCGCGGCCCACATCGGCAGCCGGGTCCGGAGGCCTCCGAAAAGCATCCCGCGAAAACAGATCTCTTCGGACAGCGGAGCCAGGAATACGATCAGCAGGATCTGAAGCCCGATCGGACCGAAGTCACCAGCGATGTCATCCTGCTCCGGAGCGCCGAAAACCACGGTGTAAGCAAGCGCGAACAGGAAGTAGGAGAGGATTCCGATCCCGATCCAGGCGGCCGCTCTTCCCGGACGGAAGGAAACGAAGCCCAGCCGCCTGGTCGCATCCCTGAAACCCCCTCCGTAGCGAAGGGCCAGAAGAACGGGCACAAGGATGAAGGCCAGCCCGGCGCTGATCTGCAGGGCGGCCGTGGTGAACAGGCTGAAATCGCCGCTTGCCGTATTTGAGTCGAAGAGGATGAATGGCAGCCCGATGAATACACCCACGAGAAGCGCCGAAACGGCCGCACCGATCGCGAGCCAGGGTCCCCAGGTGGCATACGGAAAGCCGGTGGGAGCAGGGACCTCCGGTCGAAAAGCCGGCAGTCCGGGGTGGACCGGCTCGGGTTCGAACTGAGGCTCGGGTGGGTTCGTATCGTCCATCGGCTCGCCCATTCTCACACCTTGGGCCGCCCGACCCGGCGCAAGGTGCCGTGCAGGGGAAACCGGAAACGGCTCGAACTTAGACTGCTTTAGGCCGGGCATCGGTACCCTGTGCTTTATGACCAGGCGCCAACGACGTGTGCGCCGGCGTGACGGCGGGCCGCGAAAGAAGATCATCGCGATTGCCGCCCTCGTCGGCAGTTTCATCATGCTCGGAGTTATGTCCGTCGGCGGCTGGGTGTTCAGCGTCGCCAGCGACGCGCCCGATGTGGCCAACCTCAAGCCGATCGACAAGGGCCAGAACTCGATCGTTTACGCCGGCGACGGCAGCCGCCTGGGCCTGATCGATTCAGACGAGATCCGCACGCCCGTGCCGCTGAAGCTGATCCCGAAGACCGTCCAGAACGCGACCATCGCGATCGAGGACGAACGCTTCTACAGCCACAACGGAATCGACGTTGAAGGCGGCCTCAGAGCCCTGGTTCGCAACCTCCAGGCCGGTGAAATCAGCGAGGGTGCATCGACGCTCACGATGCAGCTGATGCGCAATCTCTACATCACGAACCCGAAGCGGGATTTCGAACGCAAGATCATCGAGGCCAAGATGGCGCTCGACTACGAGCAGGAGAACAGCAAGGCGAGGATTCTCGACCAGTACCTCAACACCGCGCCCTACGGAACGAACGAGGGCCGCACAGCGATCGGGGTCGAGGCTGCATCGAGGGTCTACTTCTCGCAGCCGGCCAAAGATCTGAACCTGGTCCAGTCGGCGCTGCTCGCTGGTCTGCCGCAGGCACCTTCGGATTACAACCCTTTCCAGAACCCCCAGGGGGCGAAGAACCGCCGCAACGAGGTGCTTGACTCGATGGCCGACCTGGGCATGATCACCGGGGTCCGGGCCAAGGCAGCCAAGTCCTCAGGACTTCAGCTGGACCCGGCCGGCGGGTTGTTCAATCGCGAAGAGCCCTTCTTCTTCGATTACGTCGAGCAGGAACTGATCGAGAAGTACGGTGCCAACACGGTCCGACAGGGTGGGCTCAAGGTCTACACCACGATTGAGCCGAACCTCCAGCAGGCCGGCCTCAATGCGATCGCCGCCAACCTTTACGAAGGCGGTCCCTCGGCTGCCCTGGTCGCGGTGGACCCGGGGAACGGGGACATCAAGGTCATGGTCTCCTCGGCTTCGTATACCGAGAGCCAGTTCAACCTCGCCGCTCAGGGCAAGCGTCAGCCCGGATCAACCTTCAAGACCTTCACCCTTGCCACGGCCATTCATGAGGGGATAGACCCGAATTCGACTTACTACGAGTCGAAACTGCTCAAGATCAACGACCCGATCTACGGACCCTGGGAGGTCCACACCTACGGTGATTCTTACCGTGGGACCACCAGCGTACGTGACGCGACCCTCGCCTCTGACAACTCCGTTTTCGCCCAGCTGGCGCTCGATGTCGGGCCGGACAAGGTCGCCGAGATGGCTACTGCACTCGGCGTTCAGACCCAGCTCGACGGCTATCCGGCCGAGACCCTGGGCGGACTCACCATTGGCGTCTCACCGCTGGAGATGGCCAGCGCCTATTCGACCATCGCCAACGGCGGAGTCCGGCACGACCCGACCGCGATCCAGAAGGTCGTATTCCCAAGCGGGGAGGTCGATCGTCCCGGCCGGTCCAAGCCTGAACGGGTGCTGTCCGAAGCCGAGTCCTACGAGGTCACCAGGATCCTGCACGACAACATCACCAGCGGAACCGGCACCGGTGCCTACACCGGCTGTGGCGGCCAGGCGGGCAAGACCGGTACCACCGACAATCAGGTGGACGCCTGGTTCGTCGGCTATCAACCGAACCTCGCCGCGGCCACCTGGGTCGGCTACCCCCAGTCGAACGACATCAGCACCGGTCTCGACGGAGGCTCCGTTCCGGCCAGCATCTGGGGCAGCTTCTACTCGGGTGCGGCCATTCCCTGCGAAGAAACCCCGATTCCGGACGAGCCGATCGTCTGGGGCGATTTCTCGGGCGGCTACACGGTTTCAGCGGATACAGAGAGCGAGGCCGACCCGAGCGAGACTGACTCGACTGACCCGACTGACGAAACCGACAACGGCGCCAACAAGCCGGAGGATAATCCTGACGCCTACGCCCCCGGCGTCGGCCAGGAACCGGCAGGCAACCCCGCACCGGCACCGGCTCCCTCACCTGCTCCGGCCCCGCCTTCGAATCCGAGCGGCGGCTTCTCGCCGGGCTGATTCATTTCAGGGCTGAATTGGCCGGGAAACCGCCTGCGATTCAGCCCGGTGGTGCCCCGGCTCCGGCCCGGGCCTCGAGTTCTTCAATTCTTGTCCGGCGGCGGGACAGCGTCGTGACCGCTCCGACGTAGATCAGTTCAACCACGGTTTGCGTAGCGCGCACCGCGATCGCGATCGCCGCTCCGATCCCGAAGCTGCCGCTCGGCAGTGCTGCCTTGACCGCCCAGGCGAAAGCGGCGTCGCGCACCCCCAGGCCGGCCGGTGTGACCGCCGAAACCACGGCGGCCAGATATCCGATCATCTGGGACGCGGCGACGATCGCAAAGTCATCGATGCCGAGCACATAGACCGATCGCGCGGCGAAGAAGACGCCGACCCCCATGATCGACCAGAGGCCCAGGTAGACCGTGTAGAGCGTCAGCACGCCCCGAAACGGGATCGTGCCCGGCAGCGGTTGGCGGCCGAGCGCATGGAGCAGACGGGTCGAGAGCGGCCCGAAGACCCGCGGGTGCAGGAAGGTCACCATCAGCGGCACGATCAGAAGCGGCAGCCATCTGATCGACATGTCCTGCGTATCGGGGTGGGCGATCAGGAACCAGGAGGCGATGGTCAGGGCAGCGGAGATGGCGGTCGCCTGCTCGTAGACGATGCCCGCTGTGGTCACGCGCCGCGAAACACCGGCCTTCTCGGCGAGCAGGACTCGGGCCAGTACGTACAGGACACTTCCGGGTATGTAGCGGACCAGCAGCGGCTGGGCCCATGTCTTCTGTGCCTCCGCCGGTGAAATCGGGCTGTCCAGCAGCCTCAGAATCAACCCCCAGGCGGCGGCGCTGAGCGTGTAGTAGACGAGCATTGCTGCGACACCCGGCAGCAGCCAGATCAGGTCGAAGGCGACCCCTTCTTCCCGCAGTTCCGACCACTGCGAAACCACGGTCAGCACGAGGAAGCCGAAAATGAGCACGGCGATGCCGCCCTGGACGATCAGTCTGGTCGAGCGCTTTCTGGGCGCCTGGCGTCCCACGGTCGCACCGAGTTCCCCGACCCGGTGAAGCAGTCCGGGTTTGCTGCCCGCCTGGTCGCTGGTCGGTTCCTCTCCCATCGGAGAGTTCATAGTGTCAGAGACGATGGAACGTGGCCCTGCCGAATTCGAACTGATCGACCGCATAAGGCGTCGGGCGACTGCGTCCGCGGCCACCCTGACCGGGATCGGCGATGACGCATCAGTCACCGGTCACGATGGTCTTACGGCCACATCGGTGGACGCGATTGTCGAGGGGGTGCACTTCGACCGGACCTTCGGCGGACCGGAGTTGATCACCCACAAGGCGCTGGCAACGGCGCTCTCGGATCTCGCGGCCATGGCCGCCGATCCCGGCGAGGTCTACGTCACGCTCGGTCTGCCGCCCGACAGTCCGCCCGGATTCGCCGAGGCGCTTGCCGACGGCCTGCTGGCCGCGGCAGGACGCTGGGACGTATCGCTGGCCGGTGGTGACACGGTCGCCTCGCCGGTCCTTTTCCTGTCCGTGACCGCGATCGGTCGAGCCCCGGTCGGTGAACAGCTCATTCTGCGCTCTGGAGCGAAGCCCGGAGACCTGGTCGCGCTGACCGGATCGCTCGGCGGCGCGGGCGCGGGTCTGCTCCTGCTGAGGGGCAAAGCTGAAGGGAGCGGACTCGACGCCGGTCAGCGGGACGAGCTGATCAGCCGGCAGCTTGCGCCGGAACCACGCCTTGCTGTGGGCCGGGCACTCCGGGGCTCGGGGGTCACCTCACTGATCGACATCAGTGACGGAATCGGCAGCGATCTGGCCCATCTGGCAGAAAGCTCCGGTGTGGCGGTCACGGTTGAGGCCGACAGGTTGCCGGTCCAGGCCGGTGTGGAGGCGGTTGCGGCAGCAACCGGCCGGGAGGCGCTTGACCTGGCGGTCGGGTCCGGAGAGGACTACGAGCTGGCGATGACCATCTCCCCGGACCGGCGCGAGGCCGTTTCCGGCCTGGTCGCTGAAGCCGGATCGCAGCTGACCGTGGTTGGCGAGGTCTCCGAGGGTGCGGGTCTGATCCTGCTCTCCGATGGCAGGCGGATCCCGGTTCCGGCCGGATTCGATCACTTCGGATGAGGCAGCCGGCCGCAGCGCTTGCGTATTCTGAATCTCATGTTCGATTCCCGCTCCTCGCGTACGGCCATCCTGGTGGCCTCGCTCGCACTCTCACTCGGCGTCGTCGGCTGCGTCGAAGACCAGCCTCAGAGCAGTCCGCCGCCTGAAGAGACGGCGAGCGCACCCGAACCAGCCCCCGAGACGCCTGCGTCGAGTGCGGTAACGGTCGATACATCCGGGAACATCTTCGATCCGGCGAAGATTTATGCCGACACTGTTGATGGCGTGATCTCGGTGTCTTCGATCTTCGGCAGTGGTGGCAGCCCGTTTGACGCAGGAGCCGCCGGCGGGTCCGGTTTCGTGCTCAACGACGACGGCGAGATCGTCACCAACGCCCACGTGATCAGCAACGGTGAGGGCGAGGACCGCGAGGCTGCGGACCGGGTCTTCGTCGAGTTCAAGGACGGCAACATCGTGCGGGCCGAGATCGTCGGCTTCGACCCGTTCTCCGATGTCGGACTGCTCAAGGTCGACCCGGATACGGTCGAACTCCAGCCCCTGGATCTGGGTGACAGCGACCGTGTGGTCCCCGGAGAGCCGGTGGCGGTCATCGGCAGTCCTTTCGGTGAAGACAGCTCGCTCTCGACCGGAGTGGTTTCACAGACCGGGCGTTCGGTGCGCTCGCTGACCGACTTCCAGATCGAAGACGCGATCCAGACCGACGCCTCGATCAACCCCGGCAACTCCGGCGGTCCGATGCTCGATGCCGATGGTCGGGTGATCGGCATCAGCCAGCAGATCCAGACCGGTTCCGGTGCGAGCGACGGGGTCGGATTCGGAGTACCGGTGAATACGATTGTGAGCTCGGTCGATCAGCTGCGTGAGGACGGCAGTGCCAGCTACGCCTACATCGGGGTCAGCACCCAGCCGCTCTACCCGCAGCTTGCCGAACGGCTCGGGATCGACGGTGCCGAGCGCGGAGCGGTGATCGCCGAAGTCGTGCCCGGCGGACCTGCGGAAGAAGCCGGAATCCGCGGTGGCGAAGAGGAGATCACTTTCCAGGGCGGCCGCTTCAATACCGGAGGCGACGTCGTTATCGAGGCTGACGGCCAGCCGGTCGAGCGCTCAGAGGACCTCGGTCGCATCATCGGCGGACTCAGCCCGGGGGACACGGTCTCGCTGAAAGTCATCCGCGACGGCGAACTGGTGACGGTCGAGATCAACCTCGAGGAACGGCCGACCGCGCTCTCTGGCGGCTGATTCCCAGTCCTGCCGACACTCTGACCCGGGGCGGCCCCGCGACATAGAATGGTTGGTGTGAATACGGAGGATTCCACCCAGCCGCTGATAATCGTCTCCAACCGCGGTCCCGCACAGTTTGATCGCGACGAGGACGGAAACCGCACCCTGAGTCGGGGAGGCGGTGGACTCGTGACCGCCCTCTCGGGACTGGTTGCCAACCGCAATGCGCTCTGGATCGCTTCGGCCATGACCGACGAGGACGCACGGGTGAGCAAGGAGAACGACTTCCGGCCGGTCGGTCTCGACATCAACGGAGTCTCGTACCAGGTGCTGATGGTCGAGAGCGAAGAGTCAGCCTTCGACCGCTTCTACAACGTGATCGCCAACCCGATCCTGTGGTTCATCCAGCATTACCTCTGGGATCTCTCCAACGCGCCGGATATCCGGCAGGCCGAACTCGATGCCTGGGATCACGGCTATCAGGTGGTCAACCGCGACATCGCCGACGCGGTGGTCCGGGAGATCGAGGACCGGGAGCGGCCGCTGGTCATGTTCCACGACTACCACCTCTACACGGCCCCGGCGATGATCCGGGCGGTGCGCCCCGACGCGCTGCTCTACCACTTCGTCCACATCCCGTGGTCACAGCCGGACAGCTGGCGGGTTCTGCCGAGCCGGATCCGCGAGGCGATCTTCGACGGCCTGCTGGCCAACGACATCATCGGCTTCCACACCACCGCCTACTGCACGAACTTCCTCGCCTGCTGCAACCGCCTGATGGGCTACAAGGTCGACTACGACGAGCTCACCGTCGAGCATCCGGGTGGCCGCACGATCGTGCGCGCCTATCCGCTGCCGATCGACCCCGAGCGCCTGACCCGCGCCGCCGATTCACCCAAGGTCGCCGTGGCCGAGAAGGAGGTCCTCGCCCGCCGCCGCGAGCACCTGATCCTCCGGGTAGACCGCGCCGACCTCTCCAAGAACGTGCTGCGCGGGTTCACCGCCTTCGACACGTTTCTCAGCACCCACACCGAGTTTCGCGAGCGGGTCACCTTCGTTGCCCATCTGCAGCCTTCCCGTGAGGACGTGCCCGAATACGCCGAATACCTCGAGCGGATCGAGGCGCTGGTCGCCGTGGTCAACCACCGCCACGGCACGACCGACTGGATGCCGATCGATCTGCGGGTCTACGAGAACTTCGACGAGGCGGTCGCCCGTTACAAGCATTTCGACCTGCTGATGGTCAACTCGATATTCGACGGCATGAACCTCGTCGCCAAGGAGGCACCCTCGATCAACCTGCGCGATGGTGTGGTCATGCTCTCCGAGAACACCGGTTCGCATGAGGAACTCGAGGACTACGTGCTCACGGTCAACCCGTTCGACATCCAGGATCAGGCAGCGACGATCTACAGGGCGCTGACCATGTCGCCGCGCGAGCGTCGCGAGCGGGCCGACGGTCTGCGTGACGTGATCTTTTCCCGCAGCCCGGCCGACTGGATCGACGAGCAGATCGCCGACATCAACCTGGTCCGCGCAGAACTGGCCGATCGACCCGGCATGCGTCCGCAACTGCCGTCGGACTTGAAACTGCGGCCTGACGGCGATTAGCGCGGCGCGAACTCCTGCGAACCGTCGGCTGGATTGACGGGTGTGGTCGGAGGCGGAGCCGGGGCCGTGTAGGCGGGCGGTGTCTGCGGCGGGACCGCGGTATCCGGAGTTGATTGAGGCGGCAGAGGAGGTGCTGCCTGCGGCGGTTCGTGGGAGGCCGTGACGCCCGGTTTTCCCCGGGAATCGGACCCGCGGCCCCGCTTCTGCCCGCCCGTTCGGCCCCGGGGCCTAACCTGCGGACCGGCCGGCGACCTCTCCCCGGGCCTGGTCTTCCGATCCTGCTTGCCGGTCTCTACACGGCGGCTCGCAGCTGGTCGTACAGGCGGAACAACGACCGGCTCCGGCCTGGTCTCCGCAGGGCTGAAACCCACTTCCGGCGGCAATGGGGGCGGCTTTGGCGGGGTCATCAGACCGGGCAGAATCGAGACCGCGAGCAGCGCCAGCCCTGCCACTGCGGCGGCTCTCAGCGCCCGGTTGAGGTCGATCCTGATGTCCCTCATGGGGACCTGAGGCTCAGGCGGCAGCGTCTCTCCCCCCAAAGCCCGTTATAGTCCCGCGTCGATTTTGTCTGAAGCAGCCCGCCAATACGAACTTGTCCTGATGCTCGACCCCGCCGTCGAGGAAGAAGGCCGTGAAAAACTGGCCTCCGACGCGAAGGCTTCGATCGAGTCTGCCGGCAGCCTGCTGAACGAAGACAACTGGGGCATCCGCCAGATGGCTTACGAGATCAACCACCAGTCCGAGTCGGACTACCGCTGGTTCCGCTTCGAGGGTCCGCCCTCGTTGCTCACGGACCTCGATCACAATCTGAAGATCGCCGACGGAGTCGTTCGCTTCCGGATCTTCCGGGTCGACCCCGATGATCCGGTTCTGCCGGCCCCGCCTGCGACCGCCGTGGTCATGGCTCCGACCGGTGACGACGACGATCGTCCCCGTCGCCGCTCGCGCGACTACTAGCCCCGGACAGCACCGGACCCACGCGCCGTCCCCGCGGTCCTCGCCGTGTTTCACGGCTGATCACTCGTTGAACCGGAGCCCTCCGGGCGTTCTGGCAAGGATCAGCCCCGGCCCGGTATGCAGATCCTCTCCGGAACGGACCGTTGGGACCGGCCGGCTCGTGGTTTGGCTTCCCGGCAGGTGAGCTGTCGGAAAAATTCCGCAGATTGCGGAAACGGGGGGCGAATCCGATGCGCTGACGCCTTGTTGCGTCAAGGCCTCCCGGTAAATTTCGGGTGCGGTGTCAGAAACCCGCTTTGTCCGCTGACACCCGACTTGACACTGGGATGCACGAAACGAACGATAAGGAGCGAATACGCAATGGCTGAGAACATCAACAGGGTCACGATCACCGGCAACCTGACCACCGATCCCGAGCTGCGCCACACCCCGAGCGGTACCGGCGTCTGCACTCTGCGAGTCGCCGTCAACGGCCGCCGCAAGGACCAGAGTGGCCAGTGGGTCGACAAGCCCAACTACTTCAACGTAACCGTCTGGGGCGCACAGGGCGAGAACTGCAACAACTACCTGTCCAAGGGCCGCCCGGTCGCGATTGACGGACGCCTCGACTGGCGGGAGTGGGAGGCCAAGGACGGCTCAGGCAAGCGCCAGACTGTCGAGATCGTCGCCGAGACGGTCCAGTTCCTCGGTTCCCGTGACGGCTCTGCCCCTGGTGGTGGCCAGCAGGGTGGAAGCAACCAGGGCGGTGGCCAGGGCGGCGGATTCGAGCCCCCGGCGGACGTGCCTGCCGACACCGGGGACTTCGCCCCGGCCGGCGGCGGTGCCGATGACGACATCCCGTTCTAGGGTCCGTTCCAGGGGGTTGTCGCGACGTTTGACGGTGGAGCCGGGGCGGTCTTTGGCCTCCATGGCTCCACCGTGCGCAGCGTGGCCGACAAATCGCTAGGATTCCTGACCCTGAATTGCCCGGCCTCCCGGGCCGCAACTACGTAAGGCAGCAGAAAGAAATTGGCTAACACAAGAGACGCAGGATCATCAAAGCGCAGCAAGCGCTTCAGCGAGCGGGTTCGTCCTCGCAAGTACACAAAGATCACCGCTGAGAACATCGACTACAAAGACCTCACCCTGATCCGCCGATTCATCTCGGACAAGGGCAAGACCCGCTCCCGCCGGGTCACCGGACTTTCCCGCAAGCATCAGGCCCAGCTCGGAGTCGCGGTCAAGCGCGCCCGGGAAGTCGCCCTGCTGCCGTACGTGGGTGAACGCTGATGGCACAGGCCATCCTGCTCGCAGACGTCGACGGTCTCGGTGAGAACGGCACCGCGATCGAGGTATCGCCCGGCTACCTGCGCAACTACCTCCAGCCGCGCGGCCTGGCCCAGCCGGCCACTCCCGGAGCGCTTGAAGAAGCGATCCGCCGCAAGGAGGCCGCCGAGAAGGCCGAGCGCGAGGCTCTCGCCCGTGCCGCCGAGTCCGCATCGCTGCTTTCCAAGACCGTGCTGACGATCCATCACCGGGCCGGCGAGGACGGCAAGCTCTACGGATCGGTCACCACCAAGGAGATCGCCGAGGCGATCCGTGATGCTCGTGGCATCAAGGTTGACAAGCGCAAGATCCGTCTTGATGTCCCGATCCACCAGGTCGGCACCTACATGATCGACGTCGAAGTAGCAGGCGGCGCCACGGCCTCGGTCAAGACGATCGTCGCCGAAGAGAAATAGCCGCCCGGGTACCACCGCAGAACATCGAGGCCGAGGAGTCAGTTCTCGGCGCGATGCTTGTAAGCGAACCCGCGCTCAACCGGGTTGTAGACGAGGTCAGGCTCAAGGAAGGCGACTTCTACCTCGACCGTCACCGCGCGATCTACGGCGTGATGGTCGCGCTCTACGGATCGGACACCGCCTGTGACGAGCTGACCGTCGCCGAGGAGCTGGTCAAGGCCGGGCTTCTGGAGGAGGCCGGTGGGCGCAATTACGTCTCTGAACTGGCGGGCAAGGTCCCGGCCCCGGGCAACGCCCGCCAGTACGCCGAGATCGTCAAGGAGAACGCCCTGCTGCGGCGGCTGCTCGATACCAGTCACCAGATCGGTACCTGGGTCGAGGAGCGCGACGGATCCGGTCAGGAGCTGTCCGAGCGGTCGGAGCAGTTGCTTTTCGAGGTCGCCCATAAAGAGCAGGCCGGCGACTTCCGCCGCCTCGGCGAAGTCCTCGGCGACGAGATCGAGCGGCTCGAGAAGCTTTCCAGCGGCGAGCTGAAGATGACCGGCACCCCGACCGGATTCATCGAACTGGACGATATGACCGGCGGCTTTCAGCCCTCCAACCTGATCATCGTGGCCGCCCGGCCCTCGGTCGGCAAGAGCGCCTTCGTCGCCAACCTGGCCGAGCACGCGGCACTCAAGGAAGGCAAGCCGGTCGCTTTCTTCTCGCTCGAGATGTCCGAGATCGAACTCGCCCAGCGCTTCATCGCGTCGCAGGCCAAAGTCTACGGCGATCGGCTTCGCAAGGGCAAGGTGAGCCAGCGTGACTGGGGCAAGGTCGTCGATGCCTGCAACCGGCTGGAAACCGCACCGCTGTGGATCGACGTCACCTCGGACCTCGGTCTGCTGGACCTCAGGGCCAAGGCCCGGCGCCTCCATGCTCAGCACGAGGAGGGGCTCGGCATGATCATCGTCGACTACCTGCAGCTGATGCGAATGGACGAGTCCCGCGCCAGCATGGTCGAGAAGGTCGGCCAGATCAGCCGTGGCCTGAAGCTGCTCGCCAACGAACTCGAGGTCCCGGTCGTGGCGCTGTCCCAGCTTTCTCGTGCCAACGAGAGCCGGACCGACAAGCGGCCGATCCTCTCCGACCTGCGCGACTCGGGAAACATCGAGCAGGACGCAGACGTGGTCGCCTTCCTCTACCGCGAGGACGTCTATCGCAAGCCGGAGGAGCGGGACGGCACCGCCGAGGTGATCCTCTCCAAGCACAGGAACGGGCCGATCGGAACGGTGCACCTGACTTTCATGCCGGACTACCCGAAGTTCGTCAACCGCTCGCCCGAGCATCCGACCGGGGAGGGCAGCACACCGGCCGTGAGGGCCGAGCACGACACCGGTCAGCCGACGGGCTCCTACTGATGGCGATCGCAGCAAGTGGCGACGGCAAACGCCGGGCCTGCCCTTTCGGTCGCTGCGACGGCTCGGGCTGGATTCTCGACGAGAACGACTTCGCCTCCAAATGCGACTGCCTTGAGCCCCGGCTGATGAAAGCCCGCAGCGCCGGCATCAACTCGGTCATCCCCGCCCGCTATCGCGGTGTCTCTTTCGACCGGCCGCCGGTGACCGAAATCGACTCGGTAATCGTCAACGCGATCCGCGACTTCATCGACGACCTCGGGGGCAACCTTGCCGAGGGCCGGGGAATCTGGCTGATGGGCGATACGGGAACCGGCAAGACCAGCCTCGCGATGCTGGTCTCGAAGGAGGTTCTGGCCCGGGGCCGCACCGCGGCGATCTACTCTCTACCCAAGCTGCTCGGGCGGATTCGATCGACCTATGACGCGGATCCCGGCGAAGAGTCCTACGCCGACTTCTTCGAGCGGCTCTGCGAGGTCGACATGCTTCACCTCGAGGACCTTGGCACCGAAAAGCGGACCGAGTGGGTTCTGGAACAGCTGTACGCGCTTGTAAACGAGCGCTACGAGCGGCAGAAGTCGATCATGGTGACCACCAACTTCGACCAGGCCGAACTGGAGGAACAGCTCGGCGACCGGATCGTGTCCCGTCTGGTCGAGATCTGCGGAGACCCGCTGCCGCTCTACGGGACGGATCACCGCATGCATTTTCAGCCACCGGGACAGTGACCCGCCCGCCGGGCGATCCGTAAACTCATATCTGATGCCGGGACTGGTAATAGTCGGGACGCAGTGGGGAGACGAAGGCAAGGGCAAGATCACCGATCTGCTCGCCGAGGACGCCTCCGCAATAGTGCGCTTTCAGGGCGGCAACAATGCCGGCCATACGATCGTGCGCGACGGGGTCGAGTACAAGTTTCACCTGATCCCCTCGGGAATCCTTCACGCGGACAAGTACTGCGTCATCGGCAACGGCGTGGTGGTCGATCCGAGGGTTCTGCTCGAGGAGATCGACGGACTGCATCGGGCCGGAATCGCCGCCTCGAATCTCAGGCTCTCGGCGAACGCCCACCTGATCATGCCCTACCACGTGCTGCTCGATACGGCTGACGAACTCAAGCTGGGCAAGCTCTCGATCGGCACCACCCGCCGCGGCATCGGCCCGGCTTATGCCGACAAGGCACTGCGACTCGGCATCCGGGTACAGGACCTGCTCGACGAGAAGATCCTGCGCAAGAAGATCATGGCCGCGCTGGAAAGCAAGCAACAGGCACTGCGGGGGCTGGCGGTGCGCCGGCGCAAGCTTCAGAAGGAGGCCGAGACATCCGAGGAGCTCCTGCCCGACGACCGGCTGGACCTTCACTCGATCACCGAGGACTATCTGAACTTCGGCCATCGGCTCGAGCCTTTCATCACCGATACCGCCAGGCTCTGCTGGAACGAACTTGACGCCGGCAACAAGGTGATCTTTGAGGGTGCCCAGGCGGCACTGCTCGACCTCGACCACGGGACCTATCCGTTCGTCACCTCCTCGAACCCGATTGCCGGCGCGGCCTGTGTCGGTGCCGGCGTGGGCCCGACCGACATCGACGAAGTCTGGGGAATCGTCAAGGCCTATACGACCCGGGTCGGTGCCGGGCCGTTCCCGACCGAGCTCCACGACGAGGTCGGAGAACACATGAGCGCCCGTGGACATGAGTTCGGCACGACCACCGGACGACCGCGCCGCTGCGGCTGGCTCGACCTGGTTGCACTGAGGTATGCGGTCCGCCTGAACCGGACCTCGGCCCTGGCGATGACCAAGCTCGACGTGCTGTCCGGCCTGTCCACCCTGCGGGTCGCGACCAGCTACCGGTCTCGGGAAGGTGCCGTTCTCAAAGACTTCCCGTACCACCAGTCGATCCTCCACAATGCCACTCCCGAGTACATCGACCTGCCCGGCTTCACCGAGGAAATAACTGAATGCCGCAAGCAGTCCGAGCTGCCGGCCGCGGCGATCGATTACATCCGGTTCATCTCCGATTTCGTCGGCGTACCGATCGCCCTGGTCGGCGTCGGTCCCGGCCATGACCAGAACGTCTGGATCGACACCCAATGATCACTCGAAAAGAATTTCGGAGCGTCGTACATAAACTAGGGCGTCTTGTGTACAATGCTGTCTAAGCAAGCTCGTCACTGGACGTGTCGAGTTGCAAAATACGTTGACTGGGGACCCTCCCTACCCTCAGCAGCGCTTCGTCGGTGACAGGCGGGTTTGGCTCACTCTCCCTTGAGCCAGCCCGCCAACCGACATTTTTTATGCCTTTTTACTACCGGGGAAGCCGTTTTCCAGGCAAGCACCCGGTCGCACGGAGCGGGGGACCTACCTCTGTCTACCGGCTGCCGCGGAGGGCCGCGATCCTTGTACACAGCCGTACTCAGAAGTTGTCGACAGCTTCCTCCCGGGAGTGGGTCTCCCCCGGCTGAGCCGGGATCTCGCCCGCTTCGACCTGGTGGCGCTCGCCCCGGCCGAGGATTCGCATGGTCAGGATGGTCGCTCCGAGTGCCGCCCCGGTCGCAAGGCTCAGCTGCACGCTGAGCAGCCCTTCCTGGGTCCAGTACACATCGCGCATGTCGAGCAGCAGGGCCGCTTCGTCGAAGGTCAGACCGATGCCGATACCCATGGTCACCGCTGCGTGGGCATCGCCCCTGCCCTTCTCGATCAGCAGGGCCGCTATCCCGGAGGCGAAGGCGATCAGGATCCCGGGTACGAAGTGGTGGATATGCCGGCCACCCACCCGGACGTTGCGGAACGGACCACGTCCCTCTCGTATCGCCCAGGTGGTCAGCCGCATCACGGCGAAGGACCCGAGGAATCCGGAGAGCAGGTTGAAGAGCACGATCTCGCTGCGCGAAGCAGCCGAGAAGCCCTCTACCGCGACGCCGACCGTGTCGACCGCGGCGGCCGGAGCGGAGGCGAGCAGCGGCTCGTCGATCTCCTGACTGTGGGTGCGGCGGTTCAGCAGCCGGCTGTACTCAGTGACCACGACCGCCACTGCGATCGCCACCGTCCCGGCCGCCAGGACAACCGTCCCCCGATCGGACTTGATCTGTTGCCAGTGGGAGACTGGACCCCGCTTGCGCGGCAGGGGCAGCCTCGCTAAGCCAGCCCGGGTCATCGGCCTAGAGGCGGGTCACATGGTCGGCATCGATGTCACGAGTGACGCCCCTGAGGTCCAGCACCAGGCTGCTCGCTTCGACGATCGCCGGGATGTCGAACTCCGGGTGCGAGGTGACGATCACGGTCAGCTCTGCCTCGGCCAGGGCCTGCTCGAGCGGACTGTTGGTCAGTCCGGCCTCTCCCAGTTCCGGCACATGTGGGTCGTGGTAGGCGAGATCGGCCCCGAGCTCGGTGAGCAGCTTCACGATCTTGATCGCCGGTGACTCCCGCACGTCGCCGACGCCGGCTTTGTAGCTGACTCCCAGAAGCAGGATCTTCGAACCGTTCACTGGACGGGCGGCGTCATTGAGCACGCGTTCGATCCGGTTGACGCAGAACAGGGGCTGGGACTGGTTGATCTTGCCTGCGAGCTCGATGAACTCCGGGTAGAAGTCGTGCTCGCGCGCCTTGAAGGCGAGGTAGAACGGGTCGACCGGCAGGCAGTGGCCGCCCATCCCGGGCCCGGGCTCGAATCGCATGAATCCGAAGGGCTTGGTCGCCGCCGCGTCGATCACTTCCCAGACGTCTACGCCAAGCCGGTCGCAGAGTTGAGCCAGTTCGTTGACCAGAGCGATGTTGACCGAACGGAAGATGTTCTCGAGCAACTTCGAAAGCTCGGCAGCTTCCGGTCCCGACAGCGGAATCACCCGATCGCAGATCCGTTCGTAGAGCGACTGGGCTGCGGCCGTGCAGGCCGGTGTCAGTCCGCCAACCAGCTTCGGGGTGGACCGGACCGTGAAGTCGGTGCGTCCCGGGTCGATCCGCTCGGGCGAGAAAGCGAGGTGGAAGTCAGTGCCTGCCTTGAGGCCGGAACTCTCCAGGGTGCCGGCCAGCAGGTCGCGGGTGGTGCCGGGGTAGGTGGTCGACTCGAGCACGACCAGCTGTCCTGCCTTGAGCACGCCTGCCAGCATCGCGCCGGCCCCCTGGAGGTAAGAGAGATCCGGCTCCCTGGATCCGGTCAGAGGGGTCGGTACGCAGATGATCACGGCTTCGCAGTCGCCGAGACCGGCGGCGTCGCCGGTAGCCGTGATCAGGTCGCCGAGGCGGGCGATCGTCTCGGACGGCACATCTTCGATGTAGCTCTCGCCGCGGTTCAGTGACTCGACCTTGGCCGGGTTCAGATCCAGACCGAGCACCTGCTCTCCAGATTCCGCGAAGGCCACGGCCAGAGGGAGGCCGACATAGCCGAGTCCGACTATTCCGATGCTCATCGGCGCGGCAGTTTCCGGCAGGGCTCGATCACATCAACAAGTGTAGGCGCAGGTTGCGGCGCCGGGCCGCCAAGATGGATACGCCGGGTACCTCGGTGCATCGCGAAGGTGCCCCGGCTGCCATGAACCGTTTCGTACACGCACGGTGTTTACCAGTACCATCGCTCCACGTGAAGCAGTCGAAGAAAGAGGAACCGCAGCTGACCGGCAAGCTGCCAAGTGGCCGCCACGGGCTGGCGAGAGAAGTGGTTGTCGGCTCGCAGCGCCAGCGAATGGTCGACGCGATGGTCGCGGTAGTCGCCGAAAAGGGCTACTCCGAGTCCACCGTCGCCGACATCATTTCCACTGCCGGGGTCTCCAGGGCGACTTTCTACGAGCAGTTCACCGACAAGGAGGACTGCTTCGTCGCCGCCTATGGCCAGGTGATGGAAGAGATGCTCTCCAACGTCGCCGAAGGGTTCACCGCCGACGGCTCGGACGACTGGGTCGGTCATGTGCGCGGGGCCCTGCGTAGTGTGTTGACCTACCTCTCTCGCAACCCGGTCGCCGCACGAGTCGGCATCGTCGAAGGTTTCGGCGCGGGGGCCCGGGCCCGGGACCGTTACCAGGAAGCGGTCAGCGCCTTCTTCCCTTTTCTTGACGCCGGTCGCGAACTGGTCGACGAACCGGATCGCATTCCACCGCAGGCAGCGCGGGTGATCGTCGGTGGAGTTTCGGCGATCATGTTCGCGGAGGCCTCGTCCGGCAATGCACGCAACCTTCCGAGTGTTTTGCCGGAAGTGATGTATCTGGCCGTCGTGCCGTACCTCGGCCATGAGGCCGCCCTGCGCGCGAAGAGTGAAACGGAGCTGACCCCGTGACTGCGCCACTGCCTTCCGGAAGGCACAACCTTCCCCGCGAGTTCGTTGTCACCTCGCAGCGCGACCGCCTGCTCGATTCGATGGCCGAGGCCTGTGCGGAGAAGCGCTACGCCGAGGTCAGTGTCGCCGACATCGTCTCGCGCGCGCGGGTCTCCCGCTCCACCTTCTACGAGATCTTCCCGGACAAGGAAGCCTGCTTCCTGGCTGCCTACGACGCGATCCTCGGCCGCTTCGTCACCGAAGTGATCAAGGCTTGCTCGGACCCCGAACTGACCTGGGTCGAGCAGATCGAGTTCGGTATCGAAGCCTCACTGGGCTTTCTGGCCGCCGAGCCCGCATTCGCCCGGATGTGCATCGTCGACATGTTCTCGGCCGGCCCTTCGGCGCTCGAGAGGTACCTGTCAGCGGTCCGGCTGATCGCCTCTTTCGTCGACGGCGGTCGCAGCCAGATGCCCGACCGCGAGCAGGTTCCCGAGTCGGTCGCCCTGATGACCATCTCCGGCGCCGCCGTGGTGATCCGCGCCGAGATCGTGAACGAGCGCACGCAGGAGCTGCCCGGAGTCGGACCCGACCTGCTCTACTCGATTCTCGTTCCGTACATGGATCGAGAAGAGGCAATGCAGCGCACGGAGCGCTACGCCGAGCGGCTCCAGAGCCAGCTCACCGCCTGACCCCCGACTCCGTTTCGCCGCCGATGGCGAATGCCGTTTGCGGTCCGCCCGGGACCCGGCCCGGCTCGGGCGACGAACCCCTTCCCAAAGCCGGGTTTTCCGGCGACCGGGTCGAAAGTGTCAAATTCGAGACCCAAATTGCGCACAAATGGCGGAAACTGCGGCGTGAACGCGGCGGCAAGCCCGGTTGGCAGGGGTATCCTGCATCGCTGATGGCAAAAGACACAGAGAAGCTCATCCGCCAGCTTTCACTGATCTCTTTCCTGATGGCTCAGGGGCGACCGGTGTCGGCCCTGGAAATCAAGCGGGAGGTCGAGGGCTACAGCGTGATGAACGAGGACGCTTTCGCGCGGCGCTTCTATGCCGACCGGGCCGAGCTGGACAGCCTCGGCATCGAACTCCAGGTGGACCGCCCCGGGGAAGGGTTCTTCGAGGCCGAGCTTTACTCGCTTCCGCCCGAGAACTTCTACCTGCCGGCGATCGAGTTCACCGACGACGAGCTGGCCGCTCTACGGACCTCGCTCAGCCTGCTCACCGAGAGCGAGTTTGCCTATGCCGAACCGCTGCGCCTGGCCCTGCAACAGGTCGCCTGGGGCCACCCGAACCCGCTGTCGGATCCTGACAACACCCCGGTGTCGATGGCGAAGTTCGCCTCGACCAACTCAAGGGAGCTGACCCAGCGGCTGGCCAGGATCGAAACCGCGATATCGCGTCACAAGACCGTCACCTTCGAGTACCACACGATGGAGCGTGATTCGATCGGCGAGCGCCGGGTCGACCCGTACCACCTGGTCTTTCGCGGCGGGCAGTTCTACCTGATCGGCTATTCCCACGAACGGGACGCGGTGAGGGTTTTCCGGCTTTCCAGGATTCAGGGCAAGGTTGGCTACGCGACCAAGTCCGAGCATGACTTCACGCCGCCCGAGGAGTTCGAGCGCCGCGACTACGCCGACCTCGCCGACTGGCAGCTCGGCGAGCAGGCGGGCACCGCGAAGATCTTCTTCAGGGAACGCATCGCCTGGCTGATCGAGCGCGACTTCGCCCGCCACGGAACGGTTCGGCCGGCCACGCCTGAGGACGGGGTCGACGGCGACGGCATCGTGCTCGAGACCAGCTACGCAAGCGAGCGCGAACTGCTCGCCTGGGTGCTGCGCTGGAGGCAGAACGCCCAGGTGCTCGATCCGCCGGAACTGCGCGAGGTCGCCGGCGAGCGCATCGCCCTGCTGCGGGATCGTCACGTTGAAGGTTTTGAGATTGCCGACGCCGCGGTCAACCCTCCCCGTCCGCCCAAGGAACGTCGCCAGCGAAGCAAGGAGAAGACTTCGGCGGCGATCCGGCCCGAGCGCTTCGGCCGCCTGGTCACCCTGGCGGGCATGCTGATCGGCGCCGCCAAGGAGGAAGAGCTGCTTTCGATCACCGAGCTCTGCCGCCAGTTCGAGCTTTCGGAGGAAGAGCTGCGCGACGACATCGATGTGCTCAACGTGGTCAACTTCGGCGGTGGAACCTACGTTCTCTACGCCGAGATCAAGGGCGACCGGATCGAGGTCGATTCGGAGCCCTACGGAGACTCCTTTGCCCGCCCCGCCAGGCTGCTGCCGCTGGAGGCGAAGGCTCTGGTCGCGGCGATCGACCTGGTCGGCGACCACATGCCGCAGGCCCGGCTGGACTCGGCCCGAGACAAGATCATCGAGGCGCTCGGTCATGATCCCGCCCACGAGGGCCTCGCGATCGCGGTCGGCTCCGGCAGCGCCGACTGGGCCCGCGTTGTAAATCAGGCGATTGCTGATCGCCGGATCCTCGAGCTCGTCTACTACAAGGAGAATGAAGACACCTTCTCCGAGCGCACGGTCGAGCCTTACCGCCTCGAAAACGGTCACGAAGGCTGGTATGCCGAATGCTGGGACCTTCAGCGCGGCGCGATGCGCCACTTCAAGCTCGACCGGATAAAGGAGGCGACGATGACCGATGTGGTCTTCGAGCAGCGGCCGGAGGCGGCCGAGCTTGCCGGGGTCGAGGGCTGGATGTCCGACGGCAAGGTGCCCGAGGCATCGGTCGCCCGGGTCTGGGTTTCTCCGGAACGATCCCGCTGGCTCCGCGAGGAGCGCAACGTGATCGAGGAGTTGAGCGACGGTTCGGTCGTGGTCGAGTTTCCGTACGCAGGAACCTCCTGGCTGGTCCGCGAGATCCTGCGCGGTGCCGGGGATCTGGTCGTGCTCGATCCCCCCGAGGCCCGCGAAGCGATCAGCCGCGAACTCGCCGCCTGACCCGGCGTAGGGTTGCTCCATGGAGCGGATCGAGACTGCGCCGGGGCATCCGGAGATCCTGAGGCTGCTGGCCGACAACCCCGGACCGATGACCCTGACCGGTACCAATACGTACCTGTACGGCTCCGATCCGTGCCTGGTGATCGATCCCGGACCGGAGGACGCGGCCCACGTCGAAGCTGTCCGGGCAGCGATCGGGCAGCGGGGAGCAGCAACGGGGGTGCTGCTCAGCCACTCCCACAACGACCACACCGGCGCGATCGAAGGCCTGGGCATCGAGACCATCGGGCTGAGCGACGGTCTGAGCTTTGAATCAGGCGACGGCCATCTGCTGTCCGCGGTCGCAACACCCGGACACGCGGTCGATCACTTCTGTTTCTTCACTGAAGACGGGGTCTGCTTCAGCGGCGATCTGATCCTCGGCTGGGGTTCGACTTACGTTCCCCCCGATGGTGGTTCGCTTTCGGCCTACATGGACTCGCTGCGGCTGGTCGCGGCCCGGGGGCCGACCCTGATCTGTCCGGGGCACGGACCGTGGATCACCGATCCGGCGGCGAAAGTTGCCGAGTACCTGGAGCATCGGGAGTCACGCGAGCGCGGCCTGCTGGACGCCCTGGCCGGCGGCGAGCGCTCGCGCATGAACCTGCTGGCGACGGTCTGGTCCGACGTGCCGGAGCAACTGCGCCCGGCTGCCGCAGTGGTCATGGAGGCCCACCTCCAGAAACTCGACAGCGAAGGCCGGATGCCGGCCGACCTCGGTGAGTGACCCGGGCCCCGGTCGCCGGGACGTGCCTTCCGGCTTCCGGGGCACCACTAGACTCGGTACTCGATGAACCGCCGCAAGCTGATCGAGATGGATGAGGCCGGGATCCAGGCCTTCCTCGACGAAGAGAGGGTGGCAACGGTGGGCACTTTCGGCCCGCGCGGCTGGCCGCATCTGATGCCGCTCTGGTACGTGGTCCGTGACGGCCGCATCTGGGCCTGGACCTTCACCAAATCGCAGAAGATCAAGAACCTCGAGCGGGACAGCCGGGCGACGGTGCTGGTCGAGGCGGGCGACGAGTATGCCGAGCTGCGCGGGGTCCAGATGGAGACCGAGGCGGTATTCCACCGGGACCTGGACGAGGTGATCGGTTTCGCTGAAGAGCTGGTTGCGAGGTATGCGCCGGCAGGCACCGAGCCTTCTCCGGAAGCGACCGAGGCTTTCAGGCAGCAGGCCACGAAGCGGACTGTGATCGAGTTCCGGCCGGTCAGGGTCGTGAGCTGGGATCACCGCAAGCTGGGCGGGGTCTACTGAGCCCCGAGGCCGCTCTGCACGGTTGTTAGCGGCCGGACTCACCGGCTGATCGGGAGCGGTCGATCCGGGTAGCTTTAGACCGGATGAGCGAGCTCAAGGGACTGATCCTCTCCGGCGGCGCCGGCACCCGGCTCCGGCCGATCACGCACACCTCGGCGAAGCAGTTGGTGCCGGTCGCCAACAAGCCCGTGCTCTTCTACGGGATCGAGTCCCTGGTCGAAGCCGGCGTGACCGATATCGGCATCGTGATCGCCCCCGAGACCGGCGACGAGATCCGCGCTGGCAGTCGGCGATGGCTCGGACTTTGGCGCTTCAGTCACCTGGATCGTTCAGGACCGGCCGGCCGGCCTCGCCCACGCGATGCTCACCGCCGAGGATTTTCTCGCCGGTGACTCCTTCGTGATGTACCTCGGCGACAACCTGCTCCGGGACGGCATCCTCGAGGAGGTGGCCTCGTTCGAGGCCGAGCGACCTGACGCCTCGATCATGCTCACCCCGGTGGACGACCCCGGTTCCTACGGGGTCGCGGAACTGGATGGCGAGCGCGTTGTGGCTCTGGTCGAAAAGCCCGAGAACCCGCCGTCTGACCTGGCCCTTGTCGGGGTTTACCTGTTTTCACCGAGCATCATCGAGGCTGCCAGGGGGCTGAAGCCCTCGGCCCGTGGCGAGCTGGAGATCACCGAGGCGATCCAGGTTCTGATCGACCGGGGCAGCGACGTGCGCTCGAAGGTGGTCACCGGGTGGTGGAAAGACACCGGTCAGCTCGACGACATGCTCGAGGCCAACCGGCTTGTGCTCGACGAGCTTGAGGCCTCGGATGACGGCAAGGTCGAGGACTCGAAACTTGAAGGCAGGGTGGCGATCGGCGAGGGCGCGATCATCAGGCGATCGCACGTCCGCGGTCCGGTGACGATCGGTGCCGGTGCGCTGATCGAAGACGCCTGGATCGGCCCCTACACCTCGGTCGGCGAGCGGGTCCAGATCCGCCGCTCCGAGGTCGAACACTCGATCATCCTCTCCGACTGCGTGGTCGAGGATCTGCCCAACCGGATGGAGGCGAGCCTGCTCGGCCGACGGGTGAGGATCGTCAGGGGCGAAGGTCCGGCCAGGACGTTGCGACTGCTGGTCGGCGACCGATCCGAGATCGAGCTGATCTGATGAAGCTCTACGTGACAGGGGCGGCGGGGATGCTCGGACGGGACGTCGTCCTGGCGGCCGAGAACGCCGGCCACGAGGTGCGCGGCTTCGACCGGGTCAGCCTCGATGTGAACGACGCCGAGAAGGTCAAGCGCCGCTTCACCCTCGACCGTCCTGACGCCGTGATCAACTGCGCCGGCTGGACCGATGTCGACGGCGCCGAAGAGGATCCCGAGGCGGCTTTCCTGGCCAACGAGACCGGCGCGGCCATCGTTGCCTCCGCGGCGGCGGAAGCCGGGGCAAAGGTCCTCTACGTATCTACCGACTACGTCTTCGACGGTTCCAAGGGCAGCCCCTACGTCGAAACCGACCCGCCGGCTCCGCTTTCCGTTTACGGCCGCAGCAAGCTGGCCGGAGAGGAAGCGACCGTCCAGGCCAACAGCCGCTCCTTCGTGGTCCGCTCCTCCGGCCTGTTCGGCATCGGCGGTCCCAACTTCGTCGACACGATGCTGAGGCTTGGCCGCACCTCCGGCAAGGTGCTGGTCGTCCACGACCAGGCGACCTCGCCGACTTACACCTGGCACCTGGCCTACGGCCTGGTTCGGCTGCTCGACTCCGACTCCTTCGGCCTCCATCACATGGCCGCCGGTGGTCACTGCTCGTGGTACGACTTCGCCCGGGAGATCTTCGAGCGGGCCGGCATGGAAGTGGTGACCATGGGGGCAACCACAGAGATGCTCGGTCGTCGGGCACCGCGTCCGGCTCTCTCGGCGCTGGAGAGCAGCAATCGCCACGCGATCGAATTGCCCGACTGGCGTGACGGACTGACCAGCTACCTCGCACAGCGCGGCGACCTGCCGGGTGGTGGCCGCCAGTGAAGCTGCTGGTAACCGGCGGGGCCGGCTTCATCGGTTCCAACTACGTTGCCCACCGTCTGGCGAGCGAGCCCGGCGACCGGATCGTCGTGCTCGACAAGCTGACCTACGCCGGCCGCCGTGAGAACCTCGCCGGTCTGCCGGATGAGCGACTCAGTTTTGTCGAGGGCGACATCTGCGATCGCGAACTGGTCGGCCGTCTGGTCGGACAGTGCGATGCGGTGGTCAACTTCGCCGCCGAGTCTCACGTTGATCGCTCGATCGAGTCGCCCGACTCCTTCATCACGACTGACGTATTCGGCACCTTCGTACTGCTCGAAGCGGCCCGCGACTCCGGGGTCCGACACCTGCAGATCTCAACCGACGAGGTATATGGCTCGATCGAACAGGGTTCCTTCACCGAGACCTCGCCGCTCGACCCCTCATCGCCGTACTCGGCCTCGAAGGCCGGCGGTGATCTGCTCGTCTCGGCCTTCCGCCACACCTGGGGTGCCGACTCGCTGATCCTGCGGGCCTCGAACAACTACGGGCCCCGCCAGCATCCGGAGAAGCTGATCCCGCTGACCATCCTCAACGCAATCCACGGGGACAGGATCCCGGTCTACGGTGATGGTGCCCAGGTCCGCAACTGGCTTCATGTCAGCGACTTCTGCCGGGCGATCGATGCGGTGCTGGACCGCGGCGAGACCGGTCAGGTCTACAACGTGGGCGGACCCGACGAGATCACGAATATCGAGGTCGTTCGGACCGTGATCGAGATGACCGGCGCCGACCAGTCGCTGATCGGCTTCGTCGATGACCGCCTCGGCCACGACCGGCGTTACTCGATGGCCTCGGCCCGGACCGAAGCGCTCGGCTGGAAGGCTGAAGTGCCGTTCGCACGGGGGATCGGTGAGACGGTCGAGTGGTACCGGCAGAACCGGGATTGGTGGCAACCGCTTCGCTCCGGTGAGTACCGCGAGTACTACGAGCGCCAGTACGGCCGGAAGCTCGGCTGATGGCCGTTCGGCTGGACACCGAACTCGGCGGCCTCGCACTGATCGAACCGGAGGTGTTCGGGGACGAGCGCGGATTCCTGGTCGAGACTTTCCGCGCCGACGCCTGGCGGGAGCTTGGGGTCGAGGCCGATTTCAGGCAGCAGAACAGCTCACGCTCGGTCAAAGGAACGCTGCGCGGCATCCACTTTCAGAGCCGGCCCGGGCAGGCGAAGCTGGTCCGCTGCAGCGCAGGCGCGATCTTTGACGTCGCGGTGGACCTGCGCCGGGGTTCGCCGACCTTCGGCCGGTGGGAGGGTCATGTGCTCGACGACACCACCCACCGACAGCTCTACATCCCGGTCGGTTTCGGCCACGGCTTCTGCGTGATCAGTCGTTCGGCCGACGTCTCGTACCAGCTGTCGAGCTACTTCGACCCGGCCGAGGAAGCGGGGATCGCCTGGGACGACCCGGAGGTCGGCATTCAGTGGCCGACCGATGACCCGCTGCTCTCTGATCGCGACCGTGCCGCGCCGCGCCTGGCCGAGGTCGCCGACTCGCTGCCTTTCGACTGACCTGCCCCCGGCCCCTGGGCTCGGAGCCTGGGTCCGCCGGTGCCCGGATTTCCTGATTCCGGCGCAGCTCTTGCGGCCCGGGTTGCCGGGTGCGTAATCTCCGGGGGTTAGGCATGGCCAAAAAGTCGACCCCCGATCCACTCACTCCTTTTACCGCCGAGACGAGGCGGTGGTTCCGTGCTTCGTTCGAGGACGCGACCCCGGCCCAGGCCGAGGGCTGGAAGGCGATCTCCTCCGGCGAGCACACCCTGATCTGCGCTCCGACCGGCTCCGGCAAGACGCTGGCCGCCTTCCTCTGGGGGATCGACAACCTCGCCCGTCGGGGCGAGCGCGAGCCCGGGGTGAAGCTGATCTATGTCTCGCCGCTGAAGGCGCTGTCCTATGACATCGAGCGCAACCTGAAGGCCCCTCTGCGCGGGATCGGAGCCGACCTCGACGTCGCCCTTCGGACCGGTGACACCCCGCAGTCCGAGCGTGCCCGGATGCGACGGAAACCACCCGACATCCTGATCACCACACCCGAGTCGCTCTACCTGATGATGTCCTCCGGAGCGCGCGAAATCTTCCACTCGGTCGAGACCGTGATCATTGACGAGATCCATGCGGTCGCCGCGACCAAGCGCGGCGCTCACCTCGCCCTGACCCTGGAGCGCCTGGAGCATCTGGTGCGAACGGCGGGCGAGCAGCAGGAACCGGCAGAAGCCAGGACCGTCCAGCGGATCGGGCTTTCCGCCACCCAGCGCCCGCTGGAGCGGGTCGGGCGCTACCTGGCCGGGCCGGGTCGCGAATGCACGATTGTCGACAGCGGTCAGCGCAAGGAACTGGACCTGGAGATCGTCGTGCCGGTCGACGACATGAGCAACCCTGGTCAGGCCGAGCCGGGGCCCGGCGCAGACGGGTCGGAAGCGGGCCAGATCCGCTCGATCTGGCCGGCGATCTACCCGGAGTTGCTTTCCCTGGTCAAGCAGCACACCTCGACCATCATCTTCGTCAACAATCGCCGCGCCGCCGAGCGGCTCGCCCAGCGCCTGAACGAACTTGACGAGGAGGGGGAGATCGGCGAGGACCCCCACCCGACCGCCACCGAGACGGCGACCGGCTCCGGCCCGTCGGCATCAGGCGAGCCCGGGCTGCCTCTGGCCCGGGCCCACCACGGTTCGCTCTCACACGAGGAGCGGGTCCAGGTCGAGGAGCAGCTCAAGTCCGGGCTGATCCCCTGTCTGGTTGCGACCTCTTCGCTCGAGCTCGGTATTGACATGGGCGCGGTTGATCTGGTGATCCAGGTTGAGTCTCCGAAGTCGGTCAGCCGTGGCCTGCAGCGGATCGGCCGTGCCGGACACGGTCTGGGCGAGGTCTCCAAGGGCCGGATCTTCCCCAAGTTCCGCGGCGACCTGCTGGAGAGCGCGGTAGTCACCCAGCGCATGCGCGACCGGCAGATCGAGGAGACGGTGATCCCGGCCAACCCGCTTGACGTGCTGGCCCAGCACCTGGTCTCGATGGCCGCGCTGGATACCTGGAGTACCAGCGAGGCCTGGGAGCTGGCCCGTGCGACGGCCTCCTTCGCCGAGCTCTCCGAAGAGCAGTTCGAGAACGTGCTCGACATGCTCGACGGCCGATACCCGTCGGACCGCTTCGCCGAGCTGCGCCCACGACTGGTCTGGGACCGGACCGAAGGCACGATCGAGGGTCGCAAGGGTGCCCGCTCACTGGTTGTGACCAATGCCGGCACGATCCCCGACCGGGGCCTGTACGGGGTTCATCTGCCCGACGGCCGCCGGGTCGGCGAGCTCGATGAGGAGATGGTCTACGAGGCCCGGGTCGGCCAGGTGTTCCTGCTGGGCGCGTCAAGCTGGCGGATCCAGGAAATCACCCGCGACCGGGTGATCGTGATCCCGGCGCCGGGAGTGCCTGGCGCGATCCCGTTCTGGCGCGGCGACGGAATCGGCAGGCCGGCCGAGCTGGGCGAAGCGATCGGCGCCTTCTCCCGCGAGGCGGTCGACGCTGACCCGGCCGAGCTTGAGAAGTCTCACCACCTCGATCCGCTGGCCGCTCGCAACCTGGTCGCCTACCTTCAGGAGCAGCAGCAGGCCACTCGGGTCGTGCCTTCCGACACCACGATCGTGATCGAGCGCTTCCGTGACGAGATCGGGGACTGGCGGCTCTGCGTGCTCTCGCCGTATGGCGGCCGGGTCCACTCGGCCTGGGGCATGGCGATCGCGCGCAAGCTGCGCGATGAAGAAGGACTGGAGGTTGACGCGATCTACTCCGACGACGGCATCGCGATCCACCTGCCTGACGCCGACGATCCCCCCTCCAGCGATCTTGTCCTGATCGAACCCGACGAGCTTGAGGACCTGATCGTGCGTGAACTCGGCACCTCGGCCCTGTTCGGTGCCCGCTTTCGTGAGAACGCCGCTCGCTCTCTGTTGATCCCGCGCGCCTATCCGGGCCGCCGCACCCCGCTCTGGCAACAGCGGCTGAAGTCCCAGAGCCTGCTCGAGGTCGCCCAGGACTTCCCCCGCTTTCCGGTCATCCTCGAGACCTACCGCGAGTGTCTGCAGGACGTCTTTGATCTGCCGGCACTGGACAAGCTGCTGCGCGGCATCCATTCCCGCGAGCTGTCCCTGGTCGAGGTAGAGACACCGACCGCCTCGCCGTTCGCTTCCTCGCTTCTCTTCGACTACGTCGCGACCTACATGTACGAAGGCGATACGCCGAATGCCGAGCGCCGGGCCACCGCGCTTTCGCTCGATCGCGAACTTCTGCGTGAACTGCTCGGCCAGGACGAGCTGCGCGAGCTGATCGAGCCGGACGCACTGGTTGAGGTCGAGCAGTCGCTCCAGCATCTGACCGAATACGGCCAGGCCGAAGACCGCGACGCGCTCCAGCAGATCCTGAGGAGGATCGGAGACCTCACCCTCAAGGAGATCGAGGCCCGGACCGGCGAGGGATACTCGGGCAAGTCGATGATCGAGAACCTGGTTCGGGAGCGTCGCGCGGCCGAGGTCCGGATCAACGGTGAGGTCCGCTTCATCGCGTCCGAGGACGCAGGCATGTACCGCGACGCGCTCGGCGTTTCCCCGCCCGGCGGCCTGCCGGCCTCCTGTCTGGAGGAAAGGCCTGACCCGATGGTCAATCTGTTCTCCCGCTACGCGCGCACCCACGGTCCCTTTCCCACAGCTCAGCTCAAGGAGCGCTACGGCATCGATCCGACCCCGGTGCTCCAGCAACTTGAATCCGACGGCACCGTGGTCCGGGGCGAGATCCTGCCCGGTGGAACGGAGCGCGAATGGTGCGAAGCCGACGTGCTGCGCCGGGTCCGCCGAGCCAGCCTGGCCCATCTGCGCCAGGAGGTCGAGCCTGCCGATGCCCGAACTTACGCACGTTTTCTCGCCTCCTGGCAGGGCGTCGACCGGTACCGCCGCACCGGTGCCGGGGTCGATCGGCTGCGGGAGATCCTGGTCCCGCTTCAGGGGGTCGCGCTCACACCGGCGGTCTGGGAACGCGACGTGCTGCCGCGAAGGCTCGGTTCCTACAGCCCGACCTGGCTGGATGAGCTCTGCACCAGTGGTGAGCTGGTCTGGATCGGGGCCGGTGCGATCGGGCGAAACGACGGCCGCGTAGCGCTCTACTTCCGGGAGGATGTGCGGCTGGCCGGACCGCCGCCGTCGAATGCGAAGCTCGATACCCCCGAAGGTCCGGTCCACGACCGGATCCGGGAGCGGCTGGCCGAGGGGCCGACCTTCTGGCTTGATCTGGTTTCCGAACTCGAAGACGGCCCGGAAGAACTCCACTCCGCAATCTGGGACCTCGCCTACGTTGGTGAGATCACCAACGACTCCTTCGCTCCGGTCCGGGCGCCCAGACTGCGAGCGGTGCCGAAGACCGGCTCTCGCAACCGGCGGTTCTCGCGCCGGCGATCTGCGGCCGGCCCAACCGTCCAGGGGCGATGGTCCCTGACCGCGCCACTGTTCAGGAACGCTCCCGCAATCGGCCCCCGGCTGCGCGCCCAGGCCGAACTGATGCTCGAGCGTCACGGCATCCTGACTCGCGAAATGGCCCTGGCCGAAGGCGTGCCCGGCGGTTTCTCGACCCTCTACCCCGAGCTCTCCAATCTTGAGGTGCTGGGCTCGGCCCGGCGTGGCTATTTCATCGAAGGCCTCGGCGGAGCACAGTTCGCTCTGGCCGGCGCGGTCGAGCGGCTTCGCTCACAGCCGGTCGACGACGAAGAAGTGACCATTCTCGCTACGACTGATCCGGCGAACCCGTACGGCTCGACCCTGCGTTGGCCGAAGCTGGAGGGCAGCCGCCGACCCTCACGTACCCCCGGTTCATACCTGCTGATGCGCGCCGGAGAGCCGCTTCTCTACCTCGAGAAGGGCGGCAAAGGGATCCTCCGGCTTGATCGTTCGCTGGCGGGTGAAGAGCTGGCCGGGCTGCTGCGGGGGTTCGCGGAAGCGGCCGAGAACGGCCGGATAGCGGCATTGAAGATCGAGCGCTTCGATGGCGAACCGTTGATCGGATCCGAGTTCGAGCCGCTGCTGCTCGCCGCCGGATTCAGCCGGCAGCCACGCAAGATGGTGGTGCCTGCCTAGTGGCCGAGGGCGACTCGATCGTGCGCATGGCGCGAAAGATCACCAGGGCTTTCGAGGGCCGCGAGGTCGTCGCGGCCGATGCCCCCAACCCGCGCAGTCCGCTCCGGGGATCGGCCGGCCGGCTGGTCGGTCACGGACTCCAGCGGGCCGAGACCCACGGCAAGCACCTGATGCTCCACTTCAGCGCCGGCCTCGTGCTCCACGCCCACATGGGCATGTCGGGCGGCTGGCATGTCTACCTCCCCGGCCAGCGCTGGCGCAAGTCCCGCCGCTCCGCCTGGCTGGTGCTCGACCTCGGCGGGGTGGAGTTGGCCGAGTTTGGTGGCCCGACCCTGCGGCTGGTCCGGCCCGCCGAGCTCAGGCGAGACTCCCGCCTGGCCCTGCTCGGCCCTGACATCCTCGGTGGACCGGAGGCGGTCGCCGGCGCTGCGGCAAACGTCGCCGCAGCCGACCAGATGGAACTCGGTGTCGCCCTGCTTGATCAGCGCCTGGTCGCCGGCATCGGCAACATCTTCAAGAGCGAGTCCTGCTTCGAGGCCGGCCTCGATCCCTGGCGTCCGGTCAACTCCTTCGACGCAGCTGAGATCGAGCGGGTTGTGGGTATCGCCGCCACCCAGATGGAGCGCGGTGTCGAGACCGGCCGGCGGCCCGGGCGCATCTATCGCAAGAACCGGGAAGGCTGCCCTGGGTGCCGGGGCCGTGTCCACTCGCGCGGTCAGGGCGACGACAACCGCACCACCTACTGGTGCCCGGGCTGCCAGAAGTAGGCCGCCCTCAGGCTCCGGGTTGGCATCCCGGGCGAAGTTAGGGGATACTCGCCGGGTGGAAGAGGTGGAGGATACGGTCGTCGGGCTGCTCCGAAGCGTGCCGCTGTTCGCGGAGCTCGAAGAGGGAGAACTCGAAAGGGTCTCTCGCGTCGCCGTGCCCCGGTCCTATCCGGCCAACACCCGCGTCTTCCACGAGGGTGACAGTTCCGACGCCTGTTACGTGGTCAAGTCCGGCACTTTCCGGGTGACCCGTGAGCACCCCGACGGTCGAGCGATCACGCTGGCAACGCTGGACTCCGGCGATATCGTCGGCGAGCTGGCGATGTTCGACGGCGAGGTGCGATCGGCCAGTCTCGAGACCCTCGGTGGCGAAGGCCAGCTGCTGGCCTTGCCGGCCTCGGACTTCAAGGCCCTGCTGGAACGCAACCCGGAGATCACGGTCAAGATGGTGACTGCGCTGATCCGCCGGCTGCGGGCCACCAATGAGCGCATCTCCCGCCAGTCTTTCCAGACCGTTCCGTCCAGGGTCGCCGGTGTGCTTTCCCAGCTGGTGGCTGAGGAATCCCCGGATGGACCGAGCCGGGAAGTGACGATCCGGATGAACCAGGCCGACCTCGCCCAGCTGGCCGGGACCTCCCGGGAGAGCGTCAGCCGGTTTCTCGCCGATCTTGAACGCTCCGGCGTGGTTCGCGCCGGTCGCGGTCAGGTGACGGTGCTGGAACCCGCCAAGCTCGGCAACTACATATTCTGAGCAGATGTCGCAAGGTCTTCTCGCACTCAACTTCTACTCGCCCCTGTTCGCGGATCAGCTGCGGCGCGGCCGCAAGACCGCGACCATCCGGATCGGCGACAAGTCGGCCAAGTACGAGCGCAGCCAGATCGTCTGGGTGACCATCGGTTCGCGCCATTCGCGCAGGGAGAAGATCTTCTCCGCGGTGATCGACGAAGTCGAGGTCAAGAGGCTTTCCGATCTCTCGCCGCGCGACGTCGAGCGCGACAATCCGGAGTTCCGCCGGGTCGAAGAGACCCGCAATTTTCTTGAACGGATCTACGACCGTCCGATCGAGATGGACGCCCAGATCACGGTCATCCATTTCTCGCAGGTGGTTGAGCCGGCTGTGGGTGGCTTTGGCACTGTGCCGTCACCCAACTGATGGGTGACGGGGACTCAGCCGCTTCATTCAACTTCTGTTCCTGCTGGCAACTCGCTGCGCCCCGCCAGGCTGTCTGGGACGCTCTCGATGATTTTCGCAGCTGGTCAGGCTGGTGGCCCGGGCTGGAGGAGATCGTTGAGACCGATCCAGGCGACAGCGACCGGATCGGCCAGAAGGCGGCTTCGAGATGGAGGGGCCCGATCGGCTACCGCTTCCGGTTTTCGCTGGAGGCGGTCGAGCGCCGCGAGCCCGAGTTCATCAAGGGACTGGCGGTCGGTGATCTGTCCGGAAGCGGTTCCTGGTCGCTGGTCGAATACCAGGGCTGGACCGAAGTCAAGCTTGACTGGATGGTCGACGCGACCCGCCGGTGGATGGAGTTCCTCGCGCCGGTTGCGAGGCCCGTCTTTGTCCACGGCCACGACCACGTGATGAGGGCCGGTGCCGAAGGACTGGCCGGACACCTCGGCGTCGAGATTCGCGACTTCCGCTCGATTTCCTGACCGCGGCGGGCCGCAGGAGCCTTTTTCACCCGCCTTTCGTTCGACCAACCGGTTCAAACCTGTATGGTTGTCGTCGTGTTGGCACTCTCATTGGTAGAGTGCCAAATTGAACTGAAAAACCGCATCAAATACAGGAATTCATGACTAACGGAGGTAATCAGATATGAAGCTCAAGCCCCTCGGGGACAGGCTGATCGTCAAGCCGCTAGAGGAAGAAGAGACCACCGCGAGTGGCATCTACCTTCCCGAGACGGCCAAGGAGAAGCCCCAGAAGGGCTCGGTCGTGGCTGTCGGTGACGGCGCCATCGCTGAAGACGGCACCCGCCGCGCGCTCGACGTGAGCGAAGGCGACGAGGTCCTCTACTCCAAGTACGGCGGAACCGAGATCACGGTCGAGGGCGAAGAGCTGCTCGTCATGCGTGAGTCGGACATCCTCGCCAAGGTCCAGTAACCCCTCAAACCCGGAATTTCCAGGAGGTAAGGAATACATATGGCTCACAAAGAGCTGAAGTTCGCAGAAGAAGCACGAGGAGCCCTTCAGACCGGCGTCGACGCAGTCGCCGACGCGGTCAAGGTAACCCTCGGTCCCAAGGGTCGCTACGTCGTTCTCGACAAGAAGTTCGGCGCGCCGACCATCACCAACGACGGTGTGACCATCGCCCGCGAAATCGAGATCGAAGACGTTTTCGCCAACCAGGGTGCCCAGCTCGTCCGTGAAGTCGCCACCGCGACCAACGACGTTGCCGGTGACGGAACCACCACCGCGACCCTGCTCGCGCAGATCATCGTGCGCCAGGGCCTCAAGAACGTCGCCGCCGGCGCCAACCCGCTGGCCCTTCGCCGCGGCATCGAAAAGGCTGTCGACGAAGTCGTCGAGAACCTTCGTTCGAAGCAGTCGGCCGAGATCAACGGCAAGGAGCAGATCGCTCGCGTGGCCGCCATTTCGGCAGCCGACGACGAGATCGGCAACACCATCTCCGACGCCATCGAGAAGGTCGGCAAGGACGGCGTTGTCAACGTCGAAGAAGGCCAGACCTTCGGCATGGAACTCGAGTTCACCGAGGGCATGCAGTTCGACAAGGGCTACATCTCGCCCTACATGGTCACCGACCAGGATCGCATGGAGGCTGTTCTCGAAGAGCCGTACGTGCTGATCGCCAACCAGAAGATCGGCTCCGTCCGCGACGTGCTGCCGATTCTCGAGCAGGTCATGCAGGGCGGCAAGCCGCTGGTAATCGTGGCCGAGGACGTCGAGGGCGAATGCCTCGCGACGCTGGTGGTCAACAAGCTGCGTGGCACCTTCACCGGTGTTGCGGTCAAGGCGCCGGGCTTCGGCGACCGCCGCAAGCGCATGCTCGAAGACATCGGCATCCTGACCGGTGGTGAAGTGATCACCGAAGAGATGGGCCTCAAGCTGGAGAACACCCAGCTGACCCAGCTCGGCCAGGCACGCCGCGTTGTCGTCTCCAAGGACACGACCACGATCATCGATGGAGCCGGCGACGCCGAGGACATCAAGGGTCGGATCAAGCAGATCAAGTCGGAAATCGAGAACACCGATTCCGAGTTCGACCGCGAGAAGCTCCAGGAGCGTCTCGCCAAGCTGGCCGGCGGCGTTGCCGTGGTCAAGGTCGGCGCTGCTACCGAGACCGAGATGAAGGAGAAGAAGCACCGCGTCGAGGACGCTCTGCAGGCAGCCCGTGCGGCGCTTGAAGAGGGCATTGTCCCCGGTGGCGGAGTCGCTCTCCTGAACGCCCAGGCTGGTCTCGACGTCGACTCGTTCGACGATCCGGACGAGCGCACCGGTGCCCAGATCATCCATCGCGCCCTCGAAGAGCCGGTCCGGCAGATTGCCGAGAACTCGGGTCTCGAAGGTTCGGTCGTGGTCAACGCGGTCCGTGACCTCAAGCCGGGTGAAGGCCTCAACGCCGCCACCGGTGAGTACGGCGACATGGTTGCCGCCGGAGTTCTCGACCCGACCGTCGTAACGCGCTCTGCCCTGCAGAACGCCGCGTCGATCGCGAAGAACATCCTCGTCACCGAGGCGATCATCGCCGAGCCCGCCGAAGAAGGCGGAGGCGGAATGCCCGCCATGCCCGACATGGGCGGAATGGGCGGCATGATGTAAAGAGACCGGGCGGCTTTGCCGACCGATCTGGAAGAGCTTTCAAGAGCACTTCCTGAGAAGGCCCGGGAGAAATCCCGGGCCTTTCTTATCTGCAGCGCCCGGCAGTGGGAAAAGCCCCGGGACCCATAGCGACCGGGCATCCGGCAGTGGGAAAAGCCCCGGGACCCATAGCGACCGGGCATCCGGGAAAGGTGTACACGGTTGTGGGGTCTATGGGCCACCAAACGTGTACACCTCGCCCGGCAGTCGTTCAGCGGCGGGTTCCGGTGACCAGCAGGTAGGTGCGGGACTGGCGGATCACGTCGCCGTCGCGATCCTTCTCCGCCCACTCGATGAAGGACCCCCGGAAGTCGGAGCGGCTCTTATCGTCCATCGACTCCGCCAGTACCCGGGTCGGGCCGAAGGCCCGGGAAAACAGGTCCCAGTACTGCTCGCCTGACTCCACTTCGAACGGAGAGTCCATTTCCTCGAAGGAGAGTTCGAAGCTGTCGCCCAGCAGGTCTTCGACGTTCTGCTCCTGCCCCCAGTCGAGCGGAATGCCGGCTCCCTCCGGTGGTGGGGGCTGAAACTGACGCATGAACTTGAAGAAGCGGCCAACGCCACCGTCCGGCCTCCAGGCCGTGAGCACGAGTCTTCCTCCGGGTGCGCAGACCCGACCCAGCTCCCCCGCCACAGCCTCGTGGTCCGGGGCGAATATCGCTCCAACCGACGAGGTCACGATTCCGAACGCAGCGTCACCGTGGTTGAGGTTTTCGACGTCACCGACCTCGTAGCCGATCTTCACCCCGGCGCTCCGTGCCCGTTCTCTGGCGGTCTCGATCAGGGCCGGTGCCAGATCAACCCCGGTGACGTCCGCCCCCGCAGAAGCGGCGATCGCCGACACCCCTCCGGTTCCGCAGCCGATGTCGAGCCAGGCCCGGCCACCGTGCGGTCCGGCGGCTTCGACGATCCCTTCGTGCATGTCCGCGATGCTCGCTTCCACCTCTTCAAACGGTCCCGAGCCCCACATCGCACCCTGCGATTTCTTGAGATCCTCAAACGCCATTTCAGCCTCCTCGCCCTTCTGTGCCCCTGCCACCGACACTACTGCCATGGTGCTCACTCCGGGGAATATCCTGGATATTCGCTCGTCCCTCGATCGCAGCAAGCGGCCGACGCGGCTCAGGCGTCGAGAACCTGGTGCATCCTGCGCGGCGTGATCCCGAGCGCTTCCACGTCGGCAGTGCCGGTGGCGGAGGTCATCGAGACCTGCATCAGCTCGGCCTCCTGCCAGGTGGCGAATGCGACCTCGCCCATGATGTTCCGGAGCGTGGTCAGCCCGAGGTGGACCAGCGGCAGCGGTGCCCTCCAGACCGGCCTCGGCCTGCCGGCGAGGTGGGCAATCAGGCTGGTGATCTCTGCGTAGGTCATCCGCTCGGGACCGGCCAGATCGAAGCTGCCCCCGTTGCCTGATTCCAGGGCCGCCATCACCGCGCGGGCGGCGTCGTCGGCCCAGATCGGCTGGTACTCGGAGCGTCCATTGCCGGCGACCGGCACCACCGGCAGGAAGGAGAGGCGCTGGACCAGCCGGATCCACGGGTCGGATCGGTCGAAGACCACCGACGGACGGAAGATCGTGCTGTCCAGCGCTGAAGACCGTACCGCCTGCTCGCCGGCCCATTTGGAGCGGAAGAACCGGGTTCGCTGGACCGGCGAGGCATTGAGCGCACTGAAGTAGAGGAAGCGGGATGCACCGGAGCGTTCGGCCGCCTCGACCAGGCGAACGGTTGCCAGGCCGTTCAGCTCTTCGACCCGGTGCGGAGGCTGGTCGCGCTTCGAGGCCGCCAGGTGGATGACGGTGTCGACGCCGCGCATCGCCTGGCGCAGCAGATAGGGGTCGGAAAGCTCGCGCAGGTCGCCCATCGTTATCTGGACCTCCACCCGGCGCGGCCCCAGCCTCCTCGGCTCGCGCACCAGGCAGCGCACCTCTTCGCCGGCGTCGAGCAGGCGGCCGAGCAGGCGGGAGCCGGTCGCCCCGGTGGCACCGGTTAGGAGAATCAAGGCTGGAGCCGGGTTCGCAGGTTCATCCGGGTCAGTGTATTGACCGGGCAAGGCCCCGAATCCCTAAGATGGACTCCCTCGTCAAAGAAGATTCAGGAGCGTTTTCAATGAGCTACGTGATCGCGGAACCATGCATCGGCACCAAGGACAATTCCTGCGTCGAGGTCTGTCCGGTCGACTGCATCCATCCGACCCCGGATGAGCCGGATTACGAAAAGGTCGAAATGCTCTTCATCGACCCGGACGAGTGCATCGACTGCGACGCCTGCGTCGAGGCCTGCCCGGTGGACGCCTGCTTCGCCGAGGACCAGCTGCCCGCCGAGTGGGCCAGCTTCACCCAGAAGAACGCCGAGTACTTCCAGAACAAGGGCTGAGCGCTGCTGCCTCGAGCCGCGGCAGCAGGCTGAAGCCGCCAGCGGAGATCCCGCCGGCAGGACTTACCGCCGGCAGGACTTGCTTCTACTGAAGGACTGGAAGCTCGCGGGCCTTCGAGCCCATTGCCGGCGGCTGCGCTGCGGCCGGGACCTCGGCCTGGAGCATCGGCAGCTCGCGCGGGGTGGAGGCGACGATGCGCTTCGCGGTCTCGATGATCGCCTTGGCTGCCGGTGAGTCCGGCTCGTCGGTGACCAGCGGCTTGCCGTTGTCGGCATGCTCGCGCAGGTCCTCGGACAGCGGGATCGTGCCCAGCAGCGGTACGCCGAGTTCGTCTGCCAGTGACTGACCACCGCCCTCGCCGAAGATCGAAAAGGTCTCGCCGGAAGGGGTGGTGAAGCCGGACATGTTCTCGATCACGCCCATCACTTCGAGGTCGACCTTGTCGGCCATCTCGGCCGAGCGCCGGGCGACTGACTGGGCTGCGGGCTGGGGCGTGGTCACGATCGCGATCTTGGCCTGCGGCAGTAGCTGGGCCAGGGTCATCGCGATGTCACCGGTTCCGGGCGGCAGGTCAAGCAGCAGGTAATCGAGCTCTCCCCAGGCGACATCCTCAAGGAACTGCTGGATCGCCTTGTGGAGCATCGGACCACGCCAGACCACGGCCGAGTTGTCTTCGACGAAGTAGCCAATCGACATCGTCTTGACGCCGGTCGCTGACTCGGGCGGAAGGATCTTGCGCTCGCCGTTGACGTCGGGCTTGACGTCCACGCCGAGCATGCGCGGGATCGAGTAGCCGTAGACATCGCAGTCCAGCGCGCCCGCGCTGTGACCTTGGGCCTGGAGTGCGGCGGCGAGGTTGGCGGTCATGGTCGACTTGCCGACCCCGCCCTTGCCGGAGGAGACACAGATCACGTTCTTCACCTGGGCCAGTGCGCCCTGCGGCAACTTGCTCCGGCCGAGCACCTGCTGGAGGTTGCCCTTCTCCTCGTCGGAGAGCACGTCGAAGCCGACTCCTACTCCGGTCACTCCTTCGAGCGAGGAAACCTGTTTGACGACGGCGTCCTGGAAGTGGGAACGGATCGGGCAGCCGGGTGTGGTCAGGGAGACGGTCACATCGACCTGGCCTTCGGGCTTGACTTCGATCGAGCGGACCATGCCCAGCTCGACGATGTTTCGCCGCAGCTCCGGGTCGATCACTGCGGTCAGCTTCTCGGTTATCTGCTCTTTGGTGGGGAGGGCCATGCCCTGATTCTGGCAGAGAGGGGGAGAGAGTCCCGGCCCTGGCCCCTTAGGCGGAGTGATGCCACCTACGAAGGAGCCCGAGATGCAACCGCGAGCCTGGTCGATCCCCGCCCTGCTGACCCTGATTCTGCTGTTTGTCCTGACCTGGCTGGCCGCCGGGCCGCTACCCGGGGCGGGTGCCGCCCGCTATGCGGTCTCGCAATGCGGCTGGAAGGTCGGACACGACGGCAACTGGCTGGACACCTCCGCCGACAAGTTCAACCGCAGTTCCTGGTGCGGCGTGCCCGCGGGCTCGGATGCCTGGGAGGGGGTTCACATGACCAGCGGCACCCGTGGCTCGACCTCTGCGGTCGGTGGAACGAAGTTCGCCCGGTGGCGCTGGAACTCACCCCCCGGCACCGGCATCGTCAACGTCAGCGGCGACCGCTGGCACGTGCTTCGGGACAACTTCCAGCACCGGATCGGGACCGCCCCTGCCGGGGGCAACTTCTCTCCTTTCGCCGAGTACTCCTCCACCGATACCGACCGGACCCAGTTCTCGCGCTATTTCACCTCTCCCGTCGGCTCCTTTGAATCCCGCCTGCTCTGCGCCCTGCCTTCCGAACGCTTCTGCTCGGTCACCGGCACCTCGCTGGCCGGTCTGCGTGGGCTGACCTTCACGGTCGAAGACAACGAAAGCCCGAGCGCTTCGCTGAGCGGGGCCTTCCGGGCGGGAACCTGGCTGCGGGCCGCTCAGGAAGTCGAGTACTCCGGGACCGACCGCGGCTCGGGACTGCGCTTCACCGAGACATTGGTCGACGGCACGGCTGTCGCCGAGACCGAACACTCCTGCGAGAAGGCGAAGATCGCCGGCCAGTGGCGCGGGACGCAGATGCAGCCCTGCCGGACCGGGGCCGACGGAAACCATACGGTCGACACGGCAAAGCTGAGCGACGGTCCGCACCGGATCACCGGTTGCGCGATCGACTTCGCCGGCAATCGCGGCTGCAGTGATGACGCCACGATTCTCACCGACAACACCGCACCGTCAGCCCCGCGAGGCCTGGCTGTGACCGGCGGCGATGGCTGGCACCGGACCAACTCCTTCGCCCTGACCTGGACCGATCCCGATCAGGGAGTTGCCGCGCCGATCGTCGGCAGTCGACATCGGATCACGGGACCCGACGGCTTCGACACCGGCGCGGTTGCGACCGCAGGTGAGAGCGGGGGCGGACCCGAGGCCGAAGTTGGCCACCATTCAGCGGGGCTCACCGGGCTCACTGTTCGCTCGGCCGGCGAATATCAGGTGTTGGTCTGGCTGGTCGATGCGGCCGGCAACGAGAACCCGGCCGCGAGTGCAGAGGCGACCCTGCGCTTCGACGATGTCGAGCCGGAGGCCTTCCTGCTCCATCCCGAGTCCGGCAGTCCCGAGCTGCTCAGGGCCGAGGTCCGGGATGAGCATTCCGGCCCGGCCGGTGGCTCGATCGAATACCGCCGCCAGGGCAGCGAGGCGTGGCGCGAATTGCCGACGCGGTTCGACCCGCAGGGCGCCCGGGCGGAATTGGAGGCCGACTTTCCCTCGGACAAGCTGCGGCCGGGTACGTATGCGATCCGGACGGTGGTCCGCGATCAAGCCGGTAATCGGACGGTCTCCTACCAGCGCTCGACCGGCGCGCGACTCATCCTTCGGGCTCCGCTCAAACAGGCGACGCGGCTGGAAACGACACTGCGCGGTCCGGGCGTCCACGGCCGCTCGATCCAAGTGCCTTTCGGCCGTAAGGTCCGGCTGGTGGGCCGACTGCTCGGCCAGGGTGGCGGAGGGGTTGCCGGACGCCAGGTCACTGTGACTCAGCTTCCTGCGGCCGGTTCGAGGGCATCGCGCACGGCTCGACTGATCCGGACCGGACCGGGCGGCAGGTTCTCGCTGTTGCTCGGCCCCGGCACCTCGAGACGGATCAACGTTGCCTTCAACGGGGATGGCAGGTTTTCCGCTTCGACCGCGCCCGGACTGCGACTGGGAGTGCGTGGGTCGATCAGCTTCTCCGCATCGCCGAAGAGCCTGAAGACAGGTCAGCGTGTCCGGCTGAGGGGTGTTGTCCGGGCCGGCGCCGCACGGCAGCCTTCGCGCGGCAGTCTGGTCGCGATCCGTTACTTCGAGCGCAGCTCAAGAGCCTGGCGGCCGGTTCTGGTGACGAGGACCGACGGGTCGGGCCGCTACCGCGCCTCCTACCGCTTCCGCTACATCACCGGTCTCGCGCGCATCAGGTTGCGGGCCACGCTGCTGCCCGCCCAGAGGTTTCCGTATCTGCCGGCCAACTCACCGGTGACAGGCGTGCGGGTCCGCGGCTGAGACCCGTCGAGGCGCGGTGTTCCGGCCCGGCACGTGGCGGCCGGGCCGGAATCCGCGTCGATCAGAGTCCGAAGACGCTGATCAGCACCGGTAGCGCGATCACCGCACCGACAATGCTGCCGCCCACGTAGGCAACGACGGCGCTTGCGCCCTCGACCTCGATGACCGGGTCCATCAATTGAGCATTCAGATGCATATGGAACCTCCTTCTTCGTCCTGCCTGCGGGGTTAGCTGTCGGGCTCGCGCTGAAGAAGCTGCGCTACGGACGCTCCGGTCCGATTCGCCCCGGGAGCAAGGCTTTCGCCGCACTCCATTGGGTCCCCCGTCCCGGTCCCTGATCGGTCCCGGATTCGGCGTTGTCTGAACGCGCCGCATCTTAGGGAGCGGCCGGCGCGAACGCAACCCGGGGGCCGGGCGCGTGTTCAGTGACGTAAGAGGAGCGATCGGACCTTTCCATTAGGGTCGGGTCAGTCGGAGAGACAGGTCAGGGAGGGCCAGACAGGAGTGAGGGTGGAATCCATCGAACGGTTCGGCGTATTGCGCATGCCAGTGGGCAAGGCCTTGCCGGGCGGTGCTGCTCGTGTTCATGGCAGCCATCGCGGTTTCCCTTTTTCTGGCCACCGCCTCGGCCGGCGCGGCGACGATCACGGTCAATACGAACGCCGACGTGACTGCAGATGACGGTGCCTGCACCCTGCGCGAGGCGATCACCTCAGCCAACACCGACACATCAAGCGGTGCGAACGGAGGGGAATGTGCCGCCGGTTCAGGAGCCGACACGATCACCTTCCAGATCCCCGGCGCTGTTCCCGTTGATCACATCATCGCGCCGGCGACCGACCTCCCGTTCCTCACTACGACGATGACAATCGACGGCAGCACCGATCCCCAGGAAATCGGTCTGGACGGGACGCTGACCGGCATCTACGGGATTACCGTCGAACCGGGTGCGGACAACACGTTGATAAACGACTTGACGGTCATTCGCTGGTCACGTGGCATCCAGATCAGTGGCACTGACGGTGTCACGGTCAGCAACTCCCGGATTGGTACGAACGCTGTGGGAGCCGCGGGCCTCGGAAATACCACCTTCGGCGTCCAGGTTTCCAGCGGCGCGACCGATACGTCCATTTCCGACAACGTCATATCTGCGAACGGTCAGCATGGAGTCCGACTCCTGAGCGGCACAACGACCGGGACCGCTCTGACCGGCAACCGGATCGGCACCAACTCGGCCGGTACAGCGGCGCTCCCGAATGGCGACGCCATTTCGATCTCCGAAACCAACGGGACCCGGATCGGTGGTCCGGACCCGGAGGATGGGAATCTGATCTCCGGCAACACGGGACGGGGCATCGTCATCGCGTCCAGTACCAACGGCGATCCGGCAGTCGACGCCACAGTCCAGAGCAACCTGGTCGGCACCGACATGGATGGCCTCGCCGATCTGGGAAACGGGTCTTACGGCATCAACTTGACCGGTGACGTGAGAGGCACGGTCATTGACGACAACGTGGTCTCCGGCAACGGCGGCGCCTTCTTGGGCAGCGGTATGGGAATCGTGCTGACGGACTGGTCCTTCGATACGGTCGGACCCAGCGACACGGCGATCCGCGGCAACCGGATCGGAGTCGGCGCCGACGGAAGCCCCATGCCCAATGACTTCAGGGGACTCTCGGTCGACGCCGGGCAAGGCTTTCCGATACTCGGTATTCGGATCGGGGGGGATGCCGGGCTCACTCCAGGCGGCCCCTGCACGGGCGACTGCAACGTGATCGCCGGGAACGGTAACCACGGCATCTACGTCAGGGGCGACGATACAAAGGTTTCTATTCTCGGCAACGAGATTCGTGAGAACGGCAGCATCGGGATCGATCTGACCCCGTTCGGCGGCTTCACGGTGAACGACCCGGGCGACCTGGATGTCGGCGCCAACGAACTCCAGAACTTCCCCGTCTTCGAGGCGGCGCTGGACGACACCGCCGGGGGCAAGACCCTGGTCACCGGTCAACTGAATTCGGCCGCGGGTGCCACCTACCGGATCGAGGTATTCGAAAACACCGCCGCCGATCCGACCGGCTACGGCGAAGGCGAAACCCTGCTCGGCGCTTTCGACGTGACAACCGATGGCAGCGGCGACGCCGCGTTCGGTGAATTCCTTGCGGCGGAGTCAGCCGCAGCCGCTCCGCTCTCGGCGACCGCCACCCGGACCGACGTGGCCGACCCGTACACATCCGAGTTCTCGCTGGTCGAGGCCGAGGGCTGTGACCAGAGCGATACCGGTGATACCGGCCTGCTGATCGCCGGCGGCGCGGGAGAAGCGCTGTGCGGTCTGGCCGGCAATGACGTGCTGCGCGGCGGGTCGGGCGGAGACATCTTCGACGGCGGCGAAGGTTCGGACACTGCCGACCTGAGTTCCTCGTCCGCAGCCGTGGTGGCGGACCTGGCCACCGGCCGTGCCGACTCGGCGGAAGGGACCGACCTGATGCTCTCGATCGAGAACCTGACCGGAAGCCCAGAGGCGGACGATCTAAGTGGAGACGCCGGGGTGAACTCGATCGACGGCGGCGGCGGAGCAGACGTGATCGACCCGGGTGCCGGTTCCGACACGGTCGTCGGTGGCGAAGGCGACGACGTGATCTCGATCGCCGACGGCCAGTCCGACGCGGTCGTCGACTGCGGCCCCGGAAACGACACGGTCAACGCCGACTCGATCGACGTCGACAGCGATTCGATCTACACCGGATGCGAGACGATCAACCGTCCGCCGTCCTCATACAAATGCGACGGGAAGTCCGCGACCATCGTCGGTACCAACCAGGCCGAGACCATCGTCGGAACCTCCGCCCGCGACATCATCGTCGCCCGGGCCGGAGCCGACACCGTCAAGGGAAAAGGTGGCAATGACATCGTCTGTGCCGGTGACGGCAAGGACACTGTCAAGGGCGGCGACGGCAACGACCTCGCCTACGGCCAGAACGGCGCCGACGACCTGTTCGGCGAGAACGGCAAGGACGACCTCTTCGGCGGAGACAGTGCCGACCTTCTGAAGGGCGGTGCCGCCAGCGACACCCTGCGCGGCGGCGACGGTGCCGATGTACTGCGCGGCGGCGACTCGAAGGACACGCTCAAGGGCGAAGGCGGAAACGACACGCTCAAGGGTGAGAACGGCACCGACAAGATGTACGGCGGCGGTGGCGCCGACAGCCTGTTCGGCGGAGGCGGGGGCAAGGACCTCGGCTTCGGCCAGGCCGGCTCCGACAAGCTCGACGGCGGCTCCGGCAAGGGTGACGTCTGCAACGGAGGCTCGGGCAAGGACCGCAAGTCCGCGCCGCGCTGCGAGAAGAAGAGTCGGATTCCCTGAGCGGATTCCCTGCGCGGATGACCCGACCGGCGCCGGTCGGACGTCGACTCAGTAGCCGAAGCGGGAGGCGCAGCGCTGGATCCGGTTGATGTCCTGCTGCGCCTTTTCGATACAGCCGATCAGCCGCTTCTGCCCCGGTCCGCTGGTGGTCTTGATCTGTCGCTGGATCTTCGTCTGCTTGACCGTGGTCCCGGACATGCCCGCCTCGTCAAAGGCCTTGTTGACGTCATCGAAAGCCTTCTCGATGTTGCCGCTGATCCCGCCGCTGACCGATTCGGTGGTGTCCAGAATCGGGGCCAGGATGAAGTGATAGACCAGCGCAAGCGTCGCCGCGAGCACCGCGACCTTGACCACTGCGTTGACCAATGTTCCCCCGATCTGCATCGACCCCATCCTATCCCCGGCATCCCCGGCCCGGGGAGAATTCAGGGTCGTGGTCCGGGCAGGCAGCCACCAGGGCAAGTCCGGCAGGCATAATGGATTGACGATGAAGCCAAAGGATTTTCTCGAGATCGACCGGCTGCTCTCCGACGAAGAGCGGCTGATCAAGGAATCGGTTGCCCGCTACGTCAACGAGAAGTACCTGCCGGGCATAAACGAGCATTACGAGAACGGCACGTTCGACCGTTCGGTGCCGAAGGCGCTGGGCGACCTCAACGTGCTCGGAATGCATCTGACCGGATACGAATGTGCCGGCTCCAGCGCGGTTGCCTACGGCATCGCCTGCATGGAACTCGAGGCCGGCGACTCCGCGCTCCGTTCCTTCTGCTCGGTGCAGGGATCGCTGGCGATGTTCGCGATCTGGAAGTGGGGCAGCGAAGAGCAGAAGCAGTCGTGGCTGCCAGGTCTCGCGGCCGGCGAGAAGATCGGCTGCTTCGGTCTGACCGAGCCCGACTCCGGCTCCGACCCCGGCAGCATGAAGACCAGAGCGGTCCGCGACGGTGATGAGTGGGTGCTGAACGGCGCCAAAATGTGGATCACCTCCGGAACGATCGCCGACGTCGCTGTGGTCTGGGCTACGACCGAAGACGGCGTCCAGGGATTCCTGGTCGAGCCAGGCATGGAGGGCTTCACCGCCCCCGAGATGCACGGCAAGCTCTCGCTCAGGGCGTCGGTCACCTCGGAGTTGATCTTCGACGACGTGAGGGTCCCCGACTCGAACCGTCTGCCGGAAGTGCAGTCGCTGCGCGGCCCGCTGAGCTGTCTGAACGAGGCCCGCTACGGGATCGTCTGGGGCGTCGTCGGCGCTGCCCGCTCATGCTTCGAGGCAGCGCTGGAGTACTCGCTCACTCGCGAACAGTTCGGCGTGCCGATCGCTTCCTTCCAGCTGACTCAGGCCAAGCTGGCCGACATGGCGGCGGCGGTCCAGCAGTCCTACATGCTGGCCCTTCACCTGGGCCGGCTCAAGGACGAAGGCCTGCTGACCACCGAACAGGTCAGCTTCGGCAAGCGCCAGAACGTGCGCGCCGCCCTCGCGGTTGCCCGCAGTGCCCGCTCGGTACTCGGGGCCAACGGAGTCACGCTCGAGTACCCGGTGCTGCGCCATGCCAACAACCTCGAGTCGGTCTTCACCTACGAAGGCACCGACGAGATCCACACGCTTTCGGTCGGTAACGCGCTGACCGGCATCCCGGCATTTCGCTGAATCCCGCAGGGGTTGCGCCGCCCTTCCGCTCTTGCCGGATTACCGCGGGAAGCGGGGGGCGAAGCGCGGGTAGACCGGCTTGGAGAGCTGCCGTCTCAGCGCCTTGAGCGAGCGCGGGAAGTTCTGGATCCGGAAGGGGTTCGAGCTGCCGAAGTCCTGGTAGTAGACCATCATTCGCATGTTCTTCCGGCTCTTCATGAAGCGGAAGATCCGGTTCACGAAAGCGGGGCTGTCCTCGGCCCACAGTCCCCACTCGGTCAGCGCCATCGGAAGGCCCTTTTCCTTCGACCACTTGACGTAGAAGCTCTTCAGGTGCTTCCAGTTGTTGTAGCGCGAGTAGAAATCGGTCGCGACCCAGTCGACCCAGGCCCTGCCGGGCCAGTACTTGGCCGGCCAGTTCGCCCTTACGGTCGGCGAACCGGCGGGAAGCGGGCTCCAGATCATCGAAACCCGGGAATTTCCCAGTGCCCGGGGTAGCTTCGCTTTGGTCTGGCGCTGGACCTTGGGCATTTTCAGGCGGGACAGGCTCGCGTTGATCTTGCCGCGCTTGGCACCACCCCGCAGGATGATCGCCATTCGCCGGAAGGCCTGCCGGTACCACTTGAAGGCGTAGGGGCCGCCGCGCACATTGCCGTAACAGTCGACGCCGGCGTAGGGGTTCCGGCATCGGTTCGGCTCGCCCATCGGCCGGATGTACGCCCGCACTTCCTGGCGCGAGAGCACGGCATTCAGGCGGATCAGGTAGTCGTCGCCGTTGCCGAAGGCGATTCCGCGAGGGGTGATGAGTTCCGTACCGTCGTCGGCCTTGGTGGTGATGTGAAGCATCGGCCGGGCGCGGATCGAGCGCCAGCGGGGCATCGCCTTGGACAGGGTGTTGCCCCAGGGGTGGAAGGTCTGGATCACTGCCGGTCGCCTGCCGACGTCCTGGGCGAAGGAGCGATACCCGTCCGCATCGCCGGTGTCGGTCACCCCGAAGAACACCTTGTTGCCGGGCGGATACAGCGTGTCGGCACCGGCCCGCGCGCTCAGGCCGAGGAAAGCCACGATCACGATCGAGGCCAGCAGGCAGGGGGTCAGGTATCGGAATCTGGTTGACGGCATAAAAGAAACAACCGGCCTCGGGGGTTCCGGTTGCGCTTAAAGCAGCATAGGCAGGTGGACTTCCCGGCCTCTCGGGGGTCCTCCCGATGCAAGATCGTTCGCAGGTGGAGGAGCCCGGATCGGCTTGTCATGCGGTTGGGGTGATGACCGACCCGACTCGACCGGTACTCTCTGCCGCAGCACTTCCAACCTCGATTTACAACATCCAAGAACGAGACTTCACGAGAGGCGGCAGATGAGTAACGAAGCGATTGACGAGATGGGGCCGGTCGATTACATCCTGGTCGAGTGGACCGGAAAGCAGCCGACCGGAGAGGCACTGCCCCACCTCGTCGACCTGGTCGAGAACGGCATTATCCGGATCCTCGACATCGCCTTCATGGCCAAGGGCGAAGACGGCGAAGTCGTCGGTATGGAGATCGCCGACCTCGGCGACGTCGAAGAAGTGACGATCTTCGAGGGCGCTTCGTCGGGGATCCTCTCCGACGATGACACCGCCGAAGCAGCCCAGGCTCTCGAGCCGGGCACGTCCGCTGCCCTGCTCGTCTACGAGAACGTCTGGGCCGCCCCGTTCGCCTCGGCCGTGCGCCGCTCCGGAGGCCAGCTGGTCGCCGGCGGACGCATCCCGGTCCAGGCGCTGGTCGCAGCTCTCGACGAGCTCGAGGCCGCCTGAGCGTCTTCACCTTCCGACACTGAAGCAAGAACAGAACTCGATTCGAAAAAGGAGAATTTCATGCCAGGACTGATCAGAGGAGTAGCTCGCACAGCAGTAGTCGCGGGTACAGCATCCACCGTCGCCGGCCGGGTCAACCGCCGCCAGCAGAACAAGTGGGCCGAGCAGGATGCCCAGCAGGCCCCGCCCCAGCAGGCCGCTCCGGTTCAGCAGGCCGCACCGGCCGCACCCGCGGTCGATCCGATCGAGCAGCTCAAGGAGCTCGGTCAGCTTCACCAGAGTGGCGTCTTGACCGACGAAGAGTTCGCCGTTCAGAAGTCGAAGATCCTCAACGGCTGAGCCCCGCTTCGCAGATCTCACCGGAAAGGCCCGGGCGCAGACCGCGCCCGGGCCTTTTTCATGGTCTCTCGACAAGGCGCCGCTGCCGGCCTGTCAGGATTCAGCCATGAACGGACCGGTCACCGAAGAAGAGTTCGAAGCGATGGTCGCAGCGGCGATCGACAACCTGCCGAAGCAGTTCCGAGACGTGATCGCCAAGGTTCCGGTGGTCATTTCCGACCTCGGCCAGGAACACCATGCCTACGGCATGTACTACGGCGACGGCATGTCGCGTGACAACTGGGAGGACCGCATCGTGATCTACCGCGACACGCTGACCCGGGACTTCGGCCACGATCGTCGCCTGCTCGCCTCGCAGGTAGAGCGCACGGTCCGGCACGAGCTGGGCCACCACATCGGCTTCCGCGAGGACGGCGTGCGGCAGCTCGGCCTCTGACTCGTTCGGTGCCGCTTCGGCCGGGCGCGGTCAACGGGTAGGGTCACCCGCATGTCGAAAGCAACGCTCAACACCACCGCCGGACCGATCACGGTCGAGTTCTTTGACGAGGACGCGCCGAAGACGGTCGAAAACTTCCGCAAGCTCGCCGCCGACGGCTTCTACGACGGCATCGGCTTCCACCGGGTGATCAAGGGCTTCATGATCCAGGGCGGCTGCCCCCAGGGCACCGGAACCGGCGGCCCCGGCTACACCTTCGAAGACGAGTTCAACGATCACAAGGTTGTTCGCGGCGCGCTGGCGATGGCCAATGCCGGACCGAACACCAACGGCTCACAGTTCTTCATCGTCACCACCGCGTCGGCCGACTGGCTCGACGGCAAGCACACCGTCTTCGGTGAGGTCACCGGCGGCATGGGCAATGTGGATGCGATCGAGAACACCCAGACCGGCCCCGGCGACATGCCGGTCGAGCCCCAGATCATCGAATCGGTCGAACTCAGCGACTAAGACGCCCCCGGCTACGCCGGCGGGCCGTTATCGGGTCAAGGTGTACACGGTAGGTGGGCTATAGGCCCACTAAACGTGTACACCTCGGGTTCGACGCGCCCCGCAGGAGCGAGAGGGCGCGGCGGGATGAAGCTGGCGAGCGAGACCGGGCGGCAGCCCGGCCTGGCCGTCAGGCCGCCCCGAGTGCCCGAGTGCCCGAGTGCCCGAGTGCCCCGAGTGCCCCGAGTGCCGTCCCGAGTGCCCGGGGGGCCAGGGTCTAGGCGTCGACGGGGCGGCCGTTGCCGCCTGTATTCGAGTCGATGAAGATCACCCGGTCGCCGGCCTGGAGCGGTTCGCAGTCCGGTTCGCCAGGCCGGAGCACTGCCTTCTCCCGGACCACCGCGATCGCGGTCTGATCGGCCTCTTCTTCGAGCGGCGCACCGGCTGTGGCGACCAGCCGTTCGTTGATGTCGAGCCCGTCTCCGAAGGTCAGAAGGTCGTTGACGATCCGGGCGGCATCGGGCGCCTGGGCGGCCATGCCGAGGATGCGCCCGGCCGAACTCGAGGAGACGATCACCTCGTCGGCTCCGGAGGAGAACAGCAGCTCTTCGTTCTCCTGCTCGCGGCAGGAGGCGACCACCTTGATCTGCGGATTCAGCTCCTTGACCCGAAGCACCGTGACCACGGAGTCGTCGTCGGAATTCAGCGCGACCACCACCTTGGCCGCCGACTGGATCCCGGCCGCGCGGAGGATGTCGCTCTCCATCGATGAGCCGAGTACGCCGCCGGCACCGGCATCGTTGGCCACGTCGAGCGCGTCCTCGGAATCGTCGATCGCGACCACGTCGCATTCCGGGTCGTGGTTCTTCAGGTACTTCAGTGCCGAGCGCCCCTTGATCCCGAAACCGCAGATGACCGTGTGGTCAACCAGTCCCTTTTGCCAGTTGCGCCGGCGGATGGTGAATCTCGATTTCTCGGCCAAGACCTGAAGAGTAGTACCGACCAGCAGGACGAGGAAGATGATCCGGATCGGGGTGACGAGCAACGTGGTTACGAGACGGGCCTGCTGGGTCGCGGGCACGATGTCGCCGTAGCCGGTCGTGGTGATGCTGACCGTCGCGTAGTAGAGCGAGTCGATCAGGGTCAGTGGCGAGTCGCCCTGCGAGTCGGTGTAGCCGTCGCGGCCGACGTAGGTGATCAGGGTGACCAGGAGGACCAGGGCGGTGGCCAGGAGGAAGCGCTGGGCGATCGCCAGGAACGGATCGTCGCCGATTCGCAGCAGGCGGCTCTTGCGCAGCTGGTTGAGCCGGTAACGGTTCTCCGGCAGGTCGAGCGGGCGCGGCGGCTCCGCGTCGGGCGCTTGTTGTTCCGGGGCAGCCAACGCTGGCCAGCATAGAGTGGTCGGCGGGCCGGGAAGGCGGCACCGGGGACCTGAAGGCAGATACCCTGCGATGTCCATGAACGACCCGCTGGCAGCCGGTTTCGACCCGGTATCCCTTGATGATTGGCGCGAGAAGGCGAGCGGCGGCGATGCCGGGGCGAGTCTGGCCACCGTGCTCGAGGACGGGATTGAAGCGAAGTGGCTCTACACCCGGGGTGACGAACTGGCGCCGGACCCCGCCGGGCTGCCCGGGAGGGCACCGTTCGTCCGGGGAACCCGCGCCGGGCGCCACTGGCAGATCCGCCAGGAGCAGACCCACCCCGATCCGGCCGTCGCCAACCGCGAGATTCTCGAAGACCTGAACGGCGGCGTCACCGAAGTCACGCTTCGCTTCGACAACGGCGAAGACGGCATCCTGATCCACAACCTCGATGACCTCTCGCTCGTGCTTGAAGGGGTCTACCTCGACTTGGCCGGCGTTGCGCTCGATGCCGGCGGCGACAACCTGGCCGCCGCCGCCCTGCTGGCCGCCCACTGGCGGGAGACCGGAATCGCCCCCGAGCAGGCGATCGGCTCCCTGCGCGTGGATCCACTCGGGGCAATTGCCCGGCAGGGTTCGCTCACGACTTCACCCGAGACCGCCCTCCGGCAGGCGGGCAGTCTGGCGCTCGAGGTCAGCCGCGAGTACCAGCAGGTGCGAGCACTTGGCGTGGATACCGCTGCTTACGTCGAGGCGGGAGCAACAGCCGCCTGGGAACTCGGAGTCGCGCTCTCGACCGCGACTGAGTACCTGCGTGCCGCTGGAGAGGCCGGGCTGGATCCGGCCGACGCGGCCGCCCAGATCGAGTTCACGCTCGCAGTCGGACCTGACCAGTTCCTGGAGATGTCCAAGTTCCGCGCGATGCGACGCCTGTGGGCCCGCGTGCTCGAAGAGTGCGGCGTGCCCGCCGAGCAGCGCCACTCGCCCACCTACGCGAAGACCAGCGGCCGGATGATCACCTGGGTTGATCCCTGGGTGAACATGCTGCGGGTCACCACCGCGACCTTCGCTGCCGGAACCGGCGGTGCCGACGGAGTCACCGTGACCCCCTTTGACGAGAAGATCGGCCAGCCCGGGGGCATCGGCCGCCGGATCGCCCGCAACACCCAGATCGTGCTTCAGGATGAGTCTTCCCTCGGCCGCGTCGCCGACCCGGCGGCCGGCTCCTGGTACGTCGAGAACCTGAGCGACGAAGTCGCCCGCGCCGGTTGGAACTGCTTCCAGCAGATCGAGGCCGAAGGCGGCGCGCTCGCCGCTCTGCGCTCCGGATTGATCGCTGAAGCCCTGACCGGGGCCGCTGACCGCCGCGAGCACGAGATGATTCACCGCTTCCGCGTGATGACCGGCGTCAACGAGTTCCCGCTGCTCGGCGATGACGGCAGCGAGCCGGTCACGGTGGACCGGGACGGGCTGGCCGAGAGGCATGCCGCCGCTCACGCCGGCCGCCCCGAAATCACCGGCCTCCAGGATCTCGAGCCCGGCGCCCTCGCTGCCGCAGCCTCCGGAGATCTGCTCAAGCGCGCGGCTTCGCTGGCTTCGGCCGGCGCACTGCTCGGCGAGATCGAAACGGCCCTTTCCGACGGTGGCGGAGACGCCGATGCCCAGCTTGCCCCGCTTGAGCCGCGGCCGGACGCCGCTCCCTTCGAGCGACTGCGCGCGGCCACCGACAGCCATGAGGCCTCCGGGGGATCGCGTCCGCAGATCTACCTCGCCTGCATGGGTCCGATCGCCACTCACGTCAACTTCGCCAATTGGGCCAAGAGCTTCTTTGAGGTTGCCGGAATCGAGACCGTCCCGTCCGGCGCGCTCGAAGGAAACGAAGCCCAGGCCGAAACGCTCAGGGCCGGCAACTTCACCATGGCTGCTGTCTGCGCCGGGCGTGGAGAGGATCCGGCCGAGGTTGCGGATCTGGTTTCGAAGTTGCGTGAAGCCGGAGCCGAATACGTCTACATGGTCAATTCGACCCCGGAGATCAACGAGGCCTCCGGCGCTGATGAAGTCGTGAAGAACGGCGTCGACATGGAGACGGTGCTGATCGCCGCGCTCGGTCGGCTCGGCGTGAGTGTGTCCGGCGATCGGGCCCCGGCAGGCGGGAACGGAGGGGGCTCATGAGCATTCCGGACTTCTCAAGGATCGACCTCGGCCCGGTCGAGGGCGCCGCTGCCTCGGACGACGAACTGCGCGAGACCATCGAGCGCTCGGCACAGGCCGCCGGGGAAGAAGCGCGCTGGCTGACCCCGGAAGGGATTGAGCTCGACCCGGCTTATACGTCGTCAGCGCTGGACGGCCTCGACTTCCTCGAAACGAAGCCTGGCTTCGAGCCGTATCTGCGCGGTCCGTACCCGACGATGTACGTCAACAAGCCGTGGACGATCCGCCAGTACGCGGGCTACTCGACCGCTGAAGAATCGAATGCCTTCTACCGCCGCAACCTCGCCGCCGGCCAGAAGGGGCTCTCGATCGCCTTCGACCTCGCCACCCACCGGGGCTACGACTCCGACCACCCGCGGGTGCCCGGCGACGTCGGCATGGCCGGCGTGGCGATCGACTCGATCTACGACATGCGCACCCTGTTCGAAGGCATCCCGCTGGAGGAGATGTCGGTATCGATGACCATGAACGGCGCGGTGCTGCCTGTGCTCTCACTGTTCATCGTCGCCGGTGAGGAGCAGGGGGTGCCGCATGACCAGATGACCGGCACCATCCAGAACGACATCCTCAAAGAGTTCATGGTGCGCAACACCTACATCTACCCGCCGAAGCCGTCGATGCGCATCGTCTCCGACATCATCGGCTACACGTCGAGCGAGATGCCGCGCTTCAACTCGATCTCGATCTCCGGCTACCACATGCAGGAAGCCGGAGCCACCGCCGACCTCGAACTCGGCTACACCCTGGCCGACGGGGTCGAGTACGTGCGGGCCAGCCTCGATGCCGGCCTGACGATCGATGCCTTCGCTCCAAGACTCTCTTTCTTCTGGGCGATCGGCATGAACTTCTTCATGGAGGTGGCCAAGATGCGCGCCGGTCGCCTGCTCTGGGCGGGCCTGATGAAGCAGTTCGGAGCCGAAAACCCGAAGTCGACCTCGCTGCGCACCCACTGCCAGACCTCGGGCTGGAGCCTCGCCGCTCAGGACCCGTACAACAACGTGATCCGCACCTGCGTCGAGGCGATGGCCGCCACCCAGGGTCACACCCAGTCGCTCCACACCAATGCGCTCGACGAAGCGCTCGGCCTGCCTTCCGATTTCAGCGCCCGTATCGCGCGCCAGACCCAGCTCTTCCTCCAGCAGGAGAGCGGCAACAACCGCACGATCGACCCCTGGGCCGGCAGCTACTACGTCGAGCACCTGACCAATGAACTGGTCAAGGCGGCCTGGGGCCACATGGTCGAGATCGAGGAGCACGGCGGAATGACCGAGGCGATCGCCGACGGCATCCCGAAGCTGCGGATCGAGGAGTCGGCCGCGCGCACCCAGGCCCGGATCGACTCCGGCCAGCAGACCGTGGTCGGGGTCAACTCGTTCAAGCTGGAACAGGAGACCCTGGTCAACGTGCGCAAGATCGACAACAACGAAGTGCGCGCCGCGCAGATCGCGAAGCTGGAGCGGCTCAAGGCCGAGCGCGACCAGTCAGCGGTGGACCAGGCGCTGGAGCACCTGACCAACGCGGCCGAAAGCGGCGAAGGCAACCTGCTCGACCTCGGGGTGAAAGCTGCGAGGGCTCATGCGACCGTCGGAGAGATCAGTTACGCGCTGGAGAAGGTGTACGGTCGCCACTCGGCGGAGATCCGTTCGATCGCCGGCGTCTATCAGCAGGAGGTGGGTGTGGAGTCGGAGTCGTTCTCGAAGACCAAGGAACTCGTGGTCGAGTTCGAAAAGGCCGAAGGCCGCAGGCCGCGCATCCTGGTCGCCAAGATGGGCCAGGACGGACACGACCGTGGCCAGAAGGTGATCGCGACCGCATTCGCCGACATCGGTTTCGATGTAGACATCGGTCCGCTGTTCCAGACCCCGGAAGAGGTCGCCCGCCAGGCGGTGGAAGCCGACGTTCACGCGGTCGGCGCCAGCTCGCTCGCCGCCGGGCACCTGACCCTGGTGCCGGCCCTGCGCAAGGCGCTTGACGAGGCCGGGCGCGAGCACACCGCGATCGTCGTCGGCGGGGTGATCCCGCCGGTCGACTTCGAGCCGCTGCGCGAGGCCGGTGCCGACCTGATCTTCCCGCCCGGCACGGTGATCGGCGAGGCCGCGGCCGAGCTGCTCGCCCTGCTGATCGAGCGGCTCGACCTCGACATCGATACGGGCACAGTCGCCGCCTGATGAGTGAGCGCGCTTCGCTCGAAGAGCTGAAGCAGGGCGTTATCTCCGGTGACCGCGGTGCCCTGGCCCGGGCGATCACCCTGGCCGAGAGCCGGCTCCCCGAAGACCAGGAACTCGCCCAGGAGCTGATCGCAGAGTTGCTGCCGCGCACCGGCAGCGCCCGCCGGGTCGGCCTGACCGGCGTACCGGGCGCCGGCAAGTCGACCGCGATCGAAGCCCTCGGGCTCTGGCTGATCGAGCAGGGCCACAAGGTGGCGGTGCTGGTGATCGACCCTTCGAGTTCGCGCACCGGCGGCAGCATCCTCGGCGACAAGACGCGCATGCAGGCGCTCAGCATGAATCAGGACGCTTACATCCGGCCCTCGCCTTCAGGCGGCGTGCTCGGTGGGGTCGCGCGCAAGACCCGCGAGGCGATGCTGCTCTGCGAGGCCGCCGGCTTCGACGTGGTGATCGTCGAGTCGGTCGGGGTCGGCCAGTCCGAGGCCGAACTGGCCGAACTGGTCGACTGCCTGACCCTGCTGCTTGTTCCAGGAGCCGGAGACGAACTCCAGGGGATCAAGCGCGGCATCATGGAGCTGGCCGACCTGATCGTGGTCAACAAGGCGGACGGCGACCGCATCCCGCTGGCCAAGCGTGCCCGCGGCGATTACCGCCACGCCCTGCGAATGCTTCCGCCCTCGACCCCGGGCTGGGATACACCCGTGCTGATCGCCTCGGCGGCCGAAGGCACCGGACTGGCCGAGGTCTGGCAGGCGATCGAAGAGCACCGCGCCCTGCTCGAAGAAACCGGCCTGCTGGAGGAACGCCGGCTGCGACAGCAGCAGAAGTGGCTTTCGTCGATGATCGGAGAGGCGGTGCTGAATGCCTTTCACAGCCGCCCAGGCGTCGAGGCGGCGATCGCCGAAGCCGAGCGGCTGGTCGCCGAAGAGAAAATCACCGTGCCCCGGGCGACCCTCAACGTGATCGAGGCCGCCGGCCTCGCGGCTGAGGACTGAGCGGTGAGCGCCGGTAGGGTTCGGCTCCGATGATTGCTCCAGATGAAGTCGAGATCCGGGTGCTCGGCTGCCTGGTCGAGAAGCAGCGGACCACGCCCGACCACTACCCGCTGACCCTGAACTCGCTGCGGCTGGCCTGCAACCAGTCGACCAATCGCGATCCCGTGGTCGAGTACGACGAAGCGACGATTCGCCGGGCCCTCGGCGAGCTGGGTCGCCGGCGCTGGATCCGCTCGGCCTCCGGCCACACCAGCCGCGTCGCCAAGTACCGCCACCTGGTCGACATCGAGCTGAACCTGCCCGAAGACCAGCTCTCGATGCTCGCGGTGCTGATGCTGCGCGGGGCGCAGACTCCGGGAGAGCTCAAGCAGCGGACCGAGCGGCTGCACGACTTCGGCGATCTCGCTTCGGTCCAGCGAACGCTCGAAGACCTGATCGAGCGTGACCTGGTCGAGCGGCTCGAGCGTCGTCCTGGCCAGAAGGAGGAGCGCTACCGCCACCTTCTCGGGGGAGGCGACGGCACCGAGCCGGTCCCGTCGGCAGCGGTGGCGGAGCCCTCCGACCTGCCGGGAGAGATCGACACGGTCGCCGTGGTCGAAGTCACCGAGCCGGCCCCGGCCGGTCTGATCGACACCGACCGGCTCGACCGCCTGGAGCGCGAGGTCGCCGACCTCCGGGCCGAGCTGGCCGAGCTTCGCGACCGCTTCGGCGCCTGAGGCGCTGCTGCCCGACGTCGCCCGGCCGGAGAGGCCTTGCCCGGCCGCGGTCATCGCGGTTACGCTGATCCGTGACGGAGAAAGGTGGCCAGGTAAAAGAATTCGGGCTTCAGCGTAAGAAACGGCAAAGAGCTTCGTTGAAGGGTCACAAGGGCTCAACGGAGCCGATCCGAAGTTGAAGGAAGCAGGCAGATGAACACCGACTCGATCAACTCTCCCAGGTACTTCGTCCGGGCGGCGCTTGTCGCGCTGCTGGCCGTGGTGACCATGGCGGCCGTGATTGCCGTTGTGCCGGCACCGGCGCTCGCGGGAAAACAGGCCCGGCTCGCAGCTGACGTCAACCCCGGCCCAAGCACCTCCGACCCCGGCGAACTGTTCGCTTTCAAGGGTTATCTCTACTTCACCGCCAACGACGGCAAGCGCGGCTGGGAGCTGTGGAGGGCGCGCGGCGGAAAGAAGCAACTCGTGCGCGACATCAACCCCGGCAAGTCGAGCTCCAACCCGAGCGATTTGACTGCGCTGAACGGCCGCATCTACTTCCGCGCAAGAAACGATGCCGGCGGTGCCGAACTCTGGAGGACCGATGGCGAAGTGACCAAGAGGGTCAAGGACATCAACCCGGGTCCGGCATCCTCCACGCCGTCCTATCTGGTCCGGCTCGGCGGCAACCTCATGTTCAGCGCCGACGACGGTGTCACCGGCCGGGAGCTGTGGACGACCGACGGCAGTGTCACGACCCGGGTCGAGGACCTCGACCCGGGAGCGGACAGCTCTTCGCCTTCCAGCCTGACCGTGCTGGACGACCACATCTACTTCCGTGCCGACAACGGTGTGTTCGGGCGCGAGCTCTACCGTGCGGACGCCGACCAGATCAACCTCTGGTCGAACATCGCCCCTGGTGGCGCCGACTCGGATCCGTCCGGCTTCACCGAATTCAAGGGCATGCTGTATTTCCAGGCTGACACGCCGGCCGGAGGGGTCGAGCTCTACCGTGCCGATACCGCGATCGTCGAGCTCGTGGCCGACATCAGCCCGGGGGCCGCGTCGTCGATCCCCGGTGGTTTCACTGTGCTCGGTGACCACCTCTACTTCAGGGCGGATCAGGCCGGCACGGGTACCGAACTCTGGCGAACCGATGGGGCCACTCCGGTTGCGAACACCACTCTGTTCAAGGACGTCAATCCGGGACCGGACGATTCATACCCGTCGAGTCTGGCGAAGGTCGGGAACCGGCTGTACTTCGCTGCCAACGACGGCACCACCGGCTCCGAGCCGTGGCGCACCAATGGAACTGCGGTCTCCCGGGTCGGAGACATCAACCCGGGCCTCGAGAGTTCGAGTCCGGGAGATTTCTTCGGTCTGGACGGCAGGACCTACTTCACAGCTTCGGTCACCGGCAAGGGCGGTTTCGAACTGTGGGTATTCAAGGGTGGCAAGCCGGAGCTCTTCGCCGACATCCTCCAGGGTCCCGACGGCTCCGATTCGTACGATTTCACCGGTTTCGCCGGTGGTATCTGGTTCGTTGCCGACGACGGACTCCACGGCTACGAGATCTGGAAGATCTCGGATTCCGGTAGCGGCGTGCTCAGGATCCTCAGCTCGAAGCTCAGCATGTCGGTTTCCGGAAAGGTCAAGGTACGGCTGAAGTGCCCGGCCACCGGGAATGGCGCCTGCCGCGGCAAGCTGACCCTGAATGTCAAGAAGAAGGGTGCGATCGGCGGTACCGCCTTCAAGGTTCCCGCAGGCAAGACCCGCACGGTCACCGTCGGGCTGAGCAAGGGCGCCCGGCAGCTGGTCAAGAACAAGCCCGCCGCCAGGAAGCCGGTGGTGGTCGCGAAGTTGAAGAGCGGCCCCGGCAAGGGCAGGACCGTGCGCAGGAAGGTCAAGCTCACGCCTGGCTGAGAGGCACGCATCAGGAGTCCAGCGGTCCCGCGCGCCCGGGCCGCGATCGCGGAGCCGTCGGCAGTCTTCTGTCGACGGCTCTTGCTTGCAGCCGTCGGCACGGCCCGGGCCAGCCGGGTATTCACACGAAATTCGGCTTTGCGGCTACGCTGTCGCCGAGGGGAAGAAAACTTTCGGCGTCAGCGTAAGAAAGCGCGGCGGTCTCGGTTGAGAAGACACAGGGGCTCAACGGAGCCGCACAGACGCCGAAGGAAGTGAAACGAAATGAACACCGATTCGAACAGTTACCCAAAGAATCTGAACCGGGTCCTGACGACCCTCGTCCTGGCGCTGGTGACGGCACTTTTCGCCACCCTGGCACTCGCGCCAGCGCCGGCTTCGGCAGCCTTCGAAGCCCGGCTCGCCGCCGACGTGAATCCGGGGCCGAGTTCATCGGACGCGGACGATCCGGTCGCGTTCCAGGGCTGGCTCTATTTCACCGCCGACGACGGAAAGCGCGGATACGAGCTGTGGCGGACGAGGGCCGGCAAGAAGGAACTGGTGGCCAACATCAACCCCGGCGCGGCCAGCTCCAATCCGGCCTACATGACCGTCCTCGGTGGCTGGCTCTACTTCCGGGCGAGGACCGATGCCCGCGGCAACGAGTTGTGGCGGACCGACGGCGAGGTGACCGAGGAGGTACTCGACATCAGCCCCGGATCCGATTCGTCCGGCCCGCAGGGCCTGGTCCGGCTCGGCGGAAACATCTTCTTCAGCGCCCACAACAACGCGTCGGGCCGCGAACTGTGGCGGACCAACGGCAGCACGACCGTGATGGTGATGGACATTCAGCCGGGAGCGGGCAACTCCTCGCCGACCGAGATGACCGTGCTCGACGACCACATCTACTTCAGAGCCGATGACGGCATCACCGGGTCGGAACTGTGGCGTGCCAACACCGCGAATGCCGTGCTCTGGAGCAACATCAACCCTGGCGGCGCCTCATCCAACCCCGCCGGATTCACCGAGTTCAAGGGAATGCTCTACTTCCGGGCCACCACCGTGGCAGACGGGATAGAGCTCTACCGGGCTGACACCGCGATCGTCGAGCAGGTCGAGGACATCAATCCGGGCAACATCAGTTCCAATCCCTACGGGTTCACCCGGCTCGGCGGTCACCTCTACTTCAGGGCGACCGATGTCGCCGAGGGGACCGAACTGTGGCGGACCGACGGACTGACGCCGGCGGCCACCACCAACATTTTCACCCAGCTGAACCCGGGTCCCGCCAACGCCAACCCGGGCGATCTGACGGCGATCGGCGGCTGGCTCTACTTCAACGCTGACGACGGTGTTCACGGCGGCGAACCGTGGAGGACCAACGGAAGCAGCGTCGTGAGGCTGGGTGACATCCACCCGGGCGAGGAGGGCTCGGACTCCTACGACTTCGCCGGTCTTGCCGGCAGGGTCTACTTCGCCGCCGACGACGGCAGCGTCGGCCACGAAGTCTGGACGGTGAAGGGCGGCAAGTCACGACTGTTCGCCGACGTTCTCAAGGGTTCACAGGGCTCCGATCCCTACGAGTTCTACGAGTTCCGTAAGGAGCTGTACTTCTCCGCCGACGACGGCATGCACGGCAACGAGCTCTGGAAGATCGGCAAGGCCGACCAGAGTGTCGGTCTCAGGGTCATCGGGAGCAGACTGAAGCTCAGCGGCCCGGGCACGGTCAGGCTGAAGCTGAAGTGCCCGGCCTCGGAACAGACCGGGCCCTGCCGGGGCAAAGTCGGCCTCCTCGTTAAGAAGAAGGGGACGCTCGCCTTCGGCAGCTTCAGGGTCCCCTCGGGCAAGACCCGGACGGTCACGCTGAAGCTGAGCGGCAAGGCCCGGCGCCTGGTCAGAAACAGCGCCGCAGCCCGCCGACCGACGGTTGTCGCCAAGGTCCGGGACGGAGCCGGCAACAAACGCACCGTGCGCAAGTCGGTCAGGCTGAAGACCGGCGGAGCCTGAGAGCGGAGACCGACAGCGTTGGCCCCTGACACCGATTTCTCCGAAGCCGGGACCGCCCGCGAGAGTGAGCTCGCGCGGGCGGCTGCGGCCGGAGACGGCCACGCCTTCGCGTCGCTCTACCAGAGCTATGAAAAGCGCATCTACAACTACTGCCTGCGCATCCTCGGCGGCACGAGCGATGCGGAGGATGCGACCCAGGAGGCCTTCCTCAAGGTCTTCGACCGGCTGTCGGACCTCGACCCGGGGCAGCTCAACTTCGGCGCCTACCTGTTCACCGCGGCCCGCAATTCGAGCTACGACATGATCGAGCGCCGCCGGAGAACCGAGCCGGTCGCCGACCTGCCCGATGACGGCAGCGGCCACCTCCACCGCGAGCGGGCCGACGCCGACATCGAGCCGGAGCGGGCGGCGATGCTTTCGAACCAGCAGGCGGCGGTGAGGGCCGCCAACGAGCGGCTGCCCGTCCGCCAGCGTGAGGTGCTCGCGCTGCGGGAAGTCGAGGGCATGAGCTACGCGCAGATCGCCTCGACCATGGAGATGAACTCCAACTCGGTCGCCCAGCTGATCTCGCGCGCCAGGACCAGCCTGCGCAGTGAACTGCATCTCGGCGTCGCTTCCGCCGTGCCCCCGGCCTCGGCCGACTGCGAACGGGCGATGCCGCTGCTGGCGATGCGTCAGGACTCCGAGCTGGGCGACCCGGCCGAGCGGGCCTGGCTGGACTCTCACCTCTCCGGCTGCTCCGGCTGCCGCCTGTCTTCCGAAGAGTTGGCTGAGGCCGGTATTTCTTACCGGGCCTGGGTTCCGGTCGCCCCGGCGCTCTACCTCTTCCGCGACACCCTGGCCAAGGCGTCCGAGGCGATCGGTGCGGACTGGTCTCAGGTTCAGCGTCCGTCCGGTGAGCCGGCCGGTTCCGGGGCGGCCGCTCCCGGGACTGCCGCCACGGGATGGCGGGCGGCGACCCGGGGTCGCGCCGCGACGACGCTGTCGGTCGCGGTCCTGGTGGCGCTCGGTACGGGGCTTCTCGCCAGCGAAGTCGCTGACTCCACGATTGATCCGGCCGGCTTCCCCGCTTCGTCTGCGACATCGGCTCCCGCCTCCGAAAGAGACGTCGGCGGCAGAGCTGAAGGCGCCGGCGATGGCAGGGGCAGGTCGGATGGGGCGCAGGGCGGCTCCGCGGCGGTCCCGGACGACCCGACACCGGACCAGGATCCGCTGCCGCCTGCGAGCGCTACGGATCCCTCTCCGTTCCCCGCTGATGCTGGTCCCGATACGTCTTCGCCGACCACGCCGGCACCACCGCGGGGCGCCACGCCGGACAGCGATACGCCGGGCGGCGACCCCTCCGGCGGCGGAGGGGCGCCGGTGACCCCGCCGACCCCGAGCGACCCACCGCGGGACCCGAAGCAGCCGAGCGACCCGCCGGCCACCGGGCCGCCGGTGATCACGACCCCGACCAAGCCGGACCCGCCGACGAAGCCGACCCCTCCGCCGTCGGGAACCCCGGGCATCAAGGGCTGAGCATGCGGGGCAGATAGTTTTCCCGGCCATGTCAGATTCACAGCCCACCGGCGCCGACCGGGACACCTCCCTGATCGCCACGTTCAAGCGGACCGGGACCGAGTTCACAGAAGACGAGATGACCGACCGTGCGGCCGGCCTGACCTACTACGGCCTGCTCTCGCTTTTCCCGGCACTGATCGCCCTGGTCTCGATCGTCGGCCTGGTCTTCAGTGCCCAGCAGACGACGGACGCGCTAACCGACATCGTCTCCTCGCTCGGTCCGGATACCGCGGCGGATACCTTCACCGGCCCGGTCGAATCGATCACCGAGAGCCGCGGTGCCTCGGGCCTGGCCCTGGCCATCGGCCTGGCGCTGGCGATCTACTCCGCTTCGGCCTACGTCGGAGCCTTCGGTCGCAGCGCGAACGTCGCCTACGAGACCCGCGAAGGCCGGCCGTTCTGGAAGCTGCGCCCGTTCCAGATGCTGGTCACCCTGGCGATGATCCTGATCCTCGCCCTGCTCATGGTCGGACTGGTGGTGTCCGGGCCGCTGGTCGGCGCGATCGGCGACGCCCTCGGGGTCGGAAAGACCGCGCAGGACGTGTGGAGCATCGCCAAGTGGCCGGTGATGCTGACCCTGGCCATGCTGCTGATCGCGGTGTTGCTCCACACCGCCGCGAACGTCGAGCAGCCCGGGATCAGGTGGATCCTGCCCGGTGCAGCCTTCGCACTCTTCGCCTGGCTGCTCGCTTCTCTGGCATTCTCGCTCTACGTCTCGAACTTCGGCTCCTACAACAAGACCTACGGCGCGCTCGGCGGCTTCGTCGCGCTGCTGGTCTGGATGTGGATCTCCAATCTCGCCCTGCTCTTCGGTCTCGAGCTGAACACCGAGATCCAGCGCAACCGGCAGTTCGAGCAGGGACTGGCCCGGGCCGAGCGGGAGATTCAGATGAAGCCCAGGGCCGAGCCGGCCCCGAGGAAGACGGTCTAGGCCGGACCGGCTGCGTCCGGCACGACCCGCATCGCCTCGGCCAGTCGCAGGCCGAGCACATGCTCGTCGCCGTCGATCCGGATGGTCACCGGACCATCGAAAGGCTGGCGCTCGACCAGTTCGAACTCGTCACCGACCGAAATGCCGGAGTCGGAGAGGTAGGCCAGCATTTCCGGGTTCGAATCCGAGACGCGTACGAACCGGGCCCGCGCGCCGGATTCGAGCGCGGCCAGGTTTTCGGTCTCGGCTTCGACCAGGGACAGGTCGCGGTCGGGGATCGGGTCACCGTGGGGATCGAAAGACGGGTCACCCAGTTTGGCCGAGATCAGTTCGGTCAGGTCCTCGGACAGCGCGTGCTCGAGCACCTCGGCCTCGTCGTGGACCCGCTCCCACGGCACCTCGAGCACTTCGGCCAGGAACAGTTCGAGCAGGCGGTGCCGTCGCAGTACTCCGAGCGCCACCCGGGTGCCTTGGGCGGTCAGCCTGACCCCGTGGTAGGGCACGCGCTCGACCAGCCCGGCTTCATCGAGCTTCTTGATCATCGCCGAGACCGAACCCGGCTTCACGCCGAGCCGTTCGGCCAGGTCGTTGGTCGAGGCGGTCTCCGGTCCCCAGCCGGTCAGCGAGTAGATCGCCTTGGCGTAGTCCTCGACTGCCGCGCTGGGCAGGGTGGCAGTCGGTTCTGCTGGTGAATCCATGAGGTTGAGCCTAGCCTTAACTCACTGCGCCGCGGGGTCAAGCGCGATGATGCGGGCGGCCTCTTCTTCGGCTCCCTCGGCGAGCGCGTCGAGGTCATGGACCATCTCGGGGTCGGCGCAGAAGCCGAAACAGAGCCGGTCCCCCACGGACACGACGGCGATGCGCAGCGCGTGGTGCTCGCCGATCTCGACGATCGAATGGACCCCGGTCACCGCCTGTCCGCCCATGCTCACGTCGCCCTTCGGCCCCTTGACGTTCGACACGCTGAGCGCGAACCGGCGCGGACTCGACTCGATCCTCCGCAGCAGGTGGGCGAGCCGTTTCGAGGTATGCGAGATGCGACGCATCAGGCGGTCGAGGTCCTCGGCGTCGTGGTCCTGCTTGCGCTCGCTCGTCGCCCTGACGATCGCCGCGAGCCGGGTGGCGGTGTCCGGCTCGCCGAGCGGCAGCGGCACCGCGAAGTACGAGTCGCGGTTGGCGCTGTCGTCCTCGCCGTGGTGGAGGCTCACCGGCACCTTGACCGTCAGCTGGTCCGGGCCCTCGAGGTGCTGAAGCTCGAGCCAGTGCCGGAGTGCTCCGGCCACCACGTCCAGAACGGCGTCGTTCAGAGTCGCCCCGGACGCAGCCCTGGCGGAGTCATGCAGGCTATGCAGCGACACGGTCGCGAAGGAGATCGTGCGCCGGTGGCCGATCGGCCCGTCGAACGGAGAAGGCTCCGGATCGCGCACGAACTCACGCTCGAAGAGGCCGAGGATGTGTCGCCGTCGCCGCTCGTGTTCGAGCTCCGGGGTGTCGCTCCCGTGCGAGGGCTGTCCCGCCCGGGACTGCGCGGCTGCATCCCGGTCCGCCGGCTGCACGTCCTGCTCTTCGTCCCACAGGATCTGCCGGGCCATCCTCATGGCCGTGGTGCCGTCGGCCATCACGTGGTGGATCCGCCAGATCAGCGCCGTGCCGCCGTCTTCGAGGTTGACCATCTCGATCCGCCAGAGGGGGTAGGTGCGGTCGAGCTTCTCGGTGAAGATCCGCGCGGTCACCTCCCGGAGTTCCGGGTCGGAGATCCGGCGGCCGTTCGCGTACAGCCCGAGGTGCTGGTGCAGCCTGAAGTCGGGCTCGGGCACCCAGGCCGGGCAGACGGGGTCGCCGTCGAGTCTCCGGGTCAGCTCCGGCACACGCTCGATGCGCTCGCCGACCGCCCGGTGCAGCTCGTCCGGGGTCAGTCCCGGCGGCGCAATCCTGATCAGCTTGCAGGTATGACCGGCGACCGTATCGCTCTCGAGTTCGAGGATCGCGATGTCCTCGTCGCTCAGCGGGACCGGTTCACCGGCGGCATGGAGCCGCCCCTGTCCGCCAGCGATCCGGTTGCGCTTTGCCATCACGGCGGGGTCGCCGCCCGCTCAGGAACCGCCGCCGGTGACCTTGGTCACGCGGGTGGCGATGATGTGGGCCTGGGCGACCTGAGGCGTGCCGGTGGCCTTGTTGCAGAAGATCGACACCTTTCCGGGCTGCTCGAGCACCACCGGAGACGAGAGCGCTACCGCAACGCCCTTGTTGGCGTCGACAGTGAAGTTCTGGGCCGCGTCGTTGACCATCGAGCAGATGATGCTCGCATTGCTGCCGCCGGCATAGACGTTGACCCGCCCGTTCAGCAGGTAGGAGCCGGCCGGCAGCTTCTGACTGGTTACGACCGGGACGTACTCGTTGGTCAGGTCGAGCAGCGGAACCGTCGGCTGGCGGTCCTTGTACCAGGTGGCCCCGGGCAGCTGGCCGGGCTTGAAGTCCTTGCGCAGCAGGGTCTTGTCCTTGACCTTGGCCGAGGTGACCGCCTTCTTCTTCAGCTGCTTCGTGCCGACCGAGTTTTTCGGGATCTTGATCGCCGCGTAGCTGGCGCCGCCGAGGGCTACGACCAGGGCGATGACCGAGATGACGAGGGAAGGCGTTATACGTTCGCGCATGCACTAGGCATAGAGCAGTAAGGCACCGGTGTCAACCCGGCTGCAGGAACTGATTCTGTTCTGCGCGCGAAAGGTCTGGCCCGACCGGGCCAGAACCTGTAACCAGCCAGTTCCGGACGTGTAAACGCGAATGTCCGGAATCAATGTCTGTCCACACCGGCGCATGGAGCTCCAGGCGGCCGGATTCGAAAAAGGAGAATCAAATGCAAGGTGCAGGTCGTGTCGCATTTGCCGGAATCATGCTGCTCGTTCTGGGCACGCTGAACGTCATCTACGGAATCGGCGCACTGGATAACGCCAATGTCCTTGTCAACGACACCAGGCTGGTCTTCAGCGACCTCAACACCCTCGGCTGGATCCTGATCGTCTGGGGAGTGCTCGAGCTGATCGGCGGCTTCTCCCTGCTGTCCGGTAACGCCTTCGGACGGATGATGGGCGTCATCGTCGGCAGCGTCGGCGCAGTTCTGGCCCTGTTCTCGATAGGCCAAGGCTTCCCGCTCTGGTCGCTGGGCATGTTCGCCCTGTCCTGCTGGGTCGTCTGGGGCATCCTCATCTACGGCGAGGACGTCGAAGGGGTCTGATTCAGACCGCCTCCCAGCGAGAAGTTCATACGGGCCCGTCCGGACTTCCGGGCGACCCGTTTCGCTGCAGGGCTCCCGCCACCCGCCGCCCGCCGGCCCGGTAGCGCTCGTCTCAGAACGAGCGGCGGAAGGAGCGCAGGCGCAGCGAGTTGGTGACCACGAAGATCGAGCTCATCGCCATCGCGGCACCGGCCAGGATCGGGTTGAGCCGGCCGGTCATCGCCACCGGGATCAGCAGCACGTTGTACATGAAGGCGAAAACCAGGTTCTGCTTGATCGTCCTGAGCGTCGCCCGGCTGAGCCGGATCGCCTCCACAGTGCCGCGCGGGTCGCCGGAGACCAGGGTCAGGTCGCTGGCCTCGATCGCCACGTCCGAGCCGGTGCCGATCGCGATACCGAGATCCGCCTGGGCCAGGGCGGGGGAGTCGTTCACCCCGTCGCCGACCATGGCCACGGTGCGGCCGGCCATCTGCTGGCTGCGGACCGCGTCCACCTTCTCCGAAGGCATGACCTCGGCCATCACTCGTTCGATGCCGACCTGTGCGGCCACGGCCTGGGCCGTGGTCTCGTTGTCGCCGGTCAGCAGTACCGGTTCGAGGCCCAGGGCCTGGAGCTCGGCGATCGCCTCGGCGCTGGTCTCCTTGACCGTGTCGGCTACCGCGAACACCGCCCTTGCCTGTCCGTCCCAGGCGGCGACGATCGCGGTCTGTCCCTGCTCCTGGGCTGATGCGAGCGCGTCCTGAAGCTCCCCGGTCAGACCGGCGGACGCGGCCCCGGTTCCATTGCCGCCCCGGCCGAACTCGGCCGCGACCATTGAAGCCCGGCCGACCAGCAGGTCGTGGCCTTCGACCCGGCCCTCGACCCCCGAGCCTTCGCGGTTGATGAAGTCCGAGGTGCCGGGCAGCTCCCCGACCTCTTCCCGGGCTCCGGTCGCGATCGCCCGGGCGATCGGGTGCTCGGAGGCATCCTCCAGCGCCCCGACCAGCCGCAGGGCCTGCTCGCGACCGACCCCTTCAGCGGTGACTACGTCGACCAGCTTCATCTCGCCGGTGGTGATCGTGCCGGTCTTGTCGAGCAGGATCGTGTCGATCCGCCGGGTTGACTCCAGGACCTGGGGGCCTTTGATCAGCAGGCCGAGACTGGCGCCGCGACCGGAGCCGACCAGCAATGCCATCGGTGTCGCCAGGCCGAGCGCGCAGGGGCAGGCGATGATCAGCACGGAAACCGCGGCGCTGACCGCGAAGGCCGAACCGCTGCCTTCGATCAGCCAGAAGACCAGAGTGAGCAGCGAAAGGCCGAGCACCACCGGCACGAAAACGGCCGAGATCCGGTCGGCCAGGCGCTGGACCGGGGCTTTGCCGGTCTGGGCCTCTTCGACCAGTCGGGCGATCTGGGCCAGGGCGGTGTCGGAGCCGATCCGGGTGGCCTCGACCACCAGGCGGCCGCCGGCGTTCACGCTGGCTCCGACCACGTCGTCGCCGGCGTGCTTTTCGACCGGCACCGACTCGCCGGTGAGCAGCGACTCGTCGACCGCTGACGCGCCTTCGACCACGGTCCCGTCGGTCGCCACCTTCTCGCCCGGCCGCACGATGAACCGGTCGCCGACCCCGAGCTCCGCGACCGGCACGGTGCGCTCGGTACCGTCGGCCTCCAGCATCGAGACCTCCTTTGCGCCCATGTCGAGCAGGGCCCGCAACGCGTCACCGGCCCGGGTCTTGGCCCGCTCCTCGAAGTAGCGCCCGGCCAGCAGGAAAGTGGTGACCACCCCCGCCGCCTCGAAGTAGAGGTGGTCCAGTCCGCCGCCGCGCGCGGGCACCAGTTCGAAGCTCATGGTCATCCCGATCTCGCCGGCCATGCCGAAGAGCAGCGAGTACAGGCTGAAGAAGTAGGCGGCCAGGGTGCCGAGCGAGATCAGCGTGTCCATGGTCGAGGTGCCGTGCCTGGCCGCCTTCCAGGCCGAGCGGTGGAAAGGCAGACCGCCCCAGAAGACGATCGGTGTCGCCAGGGCCAGCGCCACCCACTGCCAGTAATCGAACTGCAGCGCCGGCACCATCGAGATCAGCACCAGCGGAACGGTCAGCACAGCACTGACCACGAGCCGGTGGAGCAGCGCCGACGGGCTGGCAACCGAGTGGTTCATGTGGTCGTGCGCCGACGCGGGCCGGGGCATCACCGCCGTGTAGCCCGCGGAGTCGACGGCCTGCTCGAACTGCCCGGGGCCGCAGACCGACGGGTCGAAGTTCACCACCGCCTTCTTGGTCGCGAAATTGACCGTGGCGTCGGCACCCTCGATCGCGTTCAGGTTCTTCTCGACCTTGCTCACGCAGGAAGCGCAGCTCATGTCGGGCACTTCGAAGCTGATCTGTTCCCGGCCCGCTTCAGCCGTTGTCTGCTCCATGGCTCTCACCCTCCCGGGTTGTCGATCAAAGTATCGCCTGTAGCCAGCATATACCCATAGGGGGTATAGGGCCCGGGTCTGCGCCGAAGCCGCCGGCACCTGAGCGAGGACCATGCCGCAGGAGGTCGATAGATCCGGCCATACTGCCCCGCATGAGCCCTACCGAAGCCGGGAATCACACCGACTCACCCGTCCAGGCCCTGCTCGAACGGCTGCTCGAAGTCAACGCAGGCAATGCGACCGGAGAAGTCGCTTCGTACATACCCGAACTGGCCGATGCCGACCCCGACCTGTTCGGCATCTGCATCGTCACCGCCGGCGGCGCAGTGTACGAAGCCGGCGACACCCGTCAGGAGTTCACGATCCAGTCGATCTCCAAGCCGCTCACTTTCGCCCTCGCCCTGGAGGCGATCGGCGAGGAGGGGGTCCGCGAGCACGTCGACGTAGAGCCCAGCGGCGAGGCTTTCAACTCGATCACGCTGAAGCCCGGCTCGGGAATACCGCTCAACCCGATGGTCAACGCCGGCGCGATCGCCACCGCCTCGCTGATCAGGCCGATCGGCTTCGACCGGCCGATCGAGCGCATCCTCAACGAATACTCGGCCTTCGCAGGACGTGACCTGGGGATTGACGAAGCGGTCTACCGTTCCGAAGACGCTAGCGGCCACCGCAACCGTGCGATCGCCTATCTGCTGAAGAATTCTGGTGCGCTCGGCGAGGAGTCCGAGGTCGAAGAGGTGGTTGAGACCTACTTCAGACAGTGCTCCACCCTGGTCAACTGCCGTGACCTGGCGACCATGGCCGCGACGCTTGCTTCGACCGGGGTCAACCCGGTCACCCACGAACGGGTGCTTCGCGAGGACACGGTGCGAAGCGTGCTCAGCGTGATGGCCAGCTGCGGAATGTATGACGCGGCCGGCGACTGGCTCTACAACGTCGGGCTGCCCGCGAAGTCCGGCGTCGCCGGAGGAATCATCGCCGTGCTGCCCGGCCAGGTCGGCATCGCCGTCTACTCGCCACCGCTGGACGAACACGGCAACAGTGTACGCGGGGTGGCCGTATGCGAGCAGCTTTCGGCCGAACTCCATCTCCACGTGATGAGCCCGACCCGTCGTCCGGCTCCGCCGATCCGCGCGCTCCACTCCTGTGCCGACAGCCGCTCCAGGAGGCTGCGGCCGGAGGCCGAGCAGCAGATCCTGCAGGAACACGGCCGACGGGTGCGGGTGGTCGAGCTCCAGGGCGAGGTCTCCTTCGCCGCCGGCGAGCTGATCTCCAACACGGTCCTGGACGAGGTCGAGTCTGTCGATTACGCCATCCTCGACTTCTTGGCGGTCCGCGGAGTCGACCCGGTCGTGGTCCCGATCATCAGCGACCTCGTTGATTCATTCGCGCGGGCGGGAGGCGAGTTGCTCTTCTCCGACAGCGACCGACAGCCGGAATTCGCAAAAGCCCTGGCCCGGCACCGGAACACCCGGGGCCTGCCGCAGGTCAGAGACTTCCCCGACCTCGACATGGCGATCGAATGGAGCGAAGACGGACTGCTCGAGCGCTACGGTGACCTCCCCGAGAGGGGGGAGATGCCGCTCTCCGAACACGGGGCCACCCGTGGAATGGAACCGGCCCAGATCGAGCGCCTGGCATCGCTGCTCGAGCGTCGTGAGTATGCGGCCGGGTCGACGGTCTACGAGGCAGGTGATGAAGTCGACGAGATCCTGCTGATCACCCGCGGCGGCGTCGACGTGTTGGCGCGTGACAGCGAAGGCGACGTCAGGCGTATTTCGACCCTTCCGGCCGGCATGGTCCTCGGCGACGTTGCGATGCTCGGTGGCGTGGCCCGGCTCGGCCATTCGCGGGCTTCCACCGGGACGGTCGCCTATGCCCTGAGCGCGAATGCGTACTCCGCACTGCGCGAAGAGGACCCCGCGCTGCTTTCTGTCTTCCTCGAGAACCTGATCGGGATGATCGCCGTCCGGGCCCGGAATCTGCGCTCACACGTGGTCAAATAGACAGGCGCCACCGCCACGACCGGGTTCGCGCGAATAGGCTCGGACCATGAGCAATACGAAGTCCTTCGCCGACCTGTCGGGCAAGACCGCCCTCGTCACCGGCTGCGGCAGTCCGGACGGGATCGGATTCGCGATCGCCCGGGCCCTCGGCCGTCAGGGGGCCGGCGTCGCGATCTCCTCGACCACCGAGCGGATCCACGACCGTGCCGCCGAACTGCGGGACGAAGGGATCGAGGTCAGCGCCCACGTCGCATGATCTGATCGACCCGGCCGAGGCGACCCGCCTGGTCGAAGAGGCGACCGCCTGGCACAACGGCCTCGACATCCTGGTCAACAACGCCGGCATGAGCCAGATCGACACCGACGACATCGGCCGCGAGTTCGCCGAGCTGACCCACGCCGAATGGCGCGCCGGGATCGACCAGAACCTCGAACTCACCTTCAACGTCACCCGCGCCGCCCTGACCGCAATCACCGACTCGAAGCACGGCAGGATCATCTTCATCACCTCGGTCACCGGACCGATGGTCAGCGCCCCTGGCAACCCCGCCTACAGCACCGCCAAAGCCGGCCTTGACGGCCTGATGCGCGCGCTCGCGATCGAACTCGGCCCGACCGGCACCACGGTCAACTCGGTCAATCCGGGATGGATCGAGACCGCCAGCGCCCTGCCCGAGGAGATCGTCGCCGGCCGCCACACCCCGGTCGGCCGCCCCGGCACGCCTGACGAAGTCGCCGCCGCCGCGCTGATGCTGGCCGCCCCCGAGGCCTCTTACATAACCGGTCAGACCCTCGTGGTCGACGGCGGCAACATCATTCAGGAGGTCAAAGGCCCGTAGGCAAGGAACCCGCGGCGGGAAGTCAGCGCCGTCGGATCCTGAGGTTCTTCCTGACCTTCCTCGAGCTTCCGGAGGGACCCTTCGCGACCAGCGTCACCCGGTAGGTGCCCGGCTTCAGCTTCCTTTTGCCCACCTTGCCCCTGTAGCGGAAGGACCTCTTGCCGGCCTTCTGGTTCTTGCGCACGATCTTGCCGGCCGGGGCGAACCCGCCGCCCCTCTTGCGCTGGAAGGAGATCGTGACCGTTGCCTTCGTATTGAGGCGGAAGCTGATCGTGGAACGACCGACCAGAACCCTGCTCAGCTTTGGCTTCGGTATGCCCCTCGGATTGGGGCAGGTTCCGGAGACGACGTAGACATAGCCGGACGAGAAGTCGCTCAAATCACCGCTAGCGGTGTTGTGGCCGTACCCGGTGAACGAGACGCACCTGCCGTTGTCACTGATCGACGGATTGCCGGAGCCTTGCGCCGGGTCGTTCACCTTCAGTCCGAACACCGGCGGTCCCGAGTACCTGCCGGTCTTCATATTGCGGACCACCATCGCCTTCTGGCTCGCACCGCCCCGGCCGGCCAGCAGGTTCTCCGCCGAAGTTTCAAAGGCGATCAGCGAACCGTCCCGGTTGAGCGAGGGCCGCCAGGAATCAAGGTTGGCGACCGCTCCGCCGGTAGTGCGGCTGACCAGAGTGTTGGCACCGGTCGCGAGCACTCTCGAGACTATTTGGGAGGTAGCCGGCGGCCACGGACCAGTTCCCGGGACGAGGGGTTCATGGCTCGTATTGAAGGCAATCACCTTGCCGTCCCCGCTCAGCGCGGCGTAGTACTCACTCGCTGGTGAGGCAGCCCCCGCCGGCCCCGGCTCCCGGGAAGCCAGCAACAGCGAACTCGTTGCCAGGTTGCGAACGTAGATGTCGTAATCGGCATTCGCATCATCGGGATCGAGGTTGGTCGAGATGCTGCGGAAGGCGACGACGCTCCCGTTGTTACTGATCACCGGTCCCATGGAATTCTCGTTGCCGGGGACGCCTGCGGGTCCGGTCGCCCTTGAGACGAAGATCGTCTTGTTGGTGGAGAGGTCCCGCACGAATATCTGGACCTTGTTTCCGGGCACGCCGAGGTTGGACGAATCGGTCGAGAACGCGACGCGCTTCCCGTTACCGCTGATCGAGGCCTCTGTGGCAAAGCTGTCGCCGTCGACGCCGCCCTGGCCGTTCGCGCGGGAGGCGAGCACCGTCCTCCTGGTATTCAGGAACCTGACGTAGACGTCCATCTTGTCGTCGGTGTCCGCGGGGACCAGCGGCTCGTAACTGATGAATGCGACCCGGCTTCCGTCACTGGATATCGAAGCACCGAACGATCCACCGGACTTCTGTCCTGACTTACCGCTCTTCCGCGAGACCAGTTCCAGCCTGCCGCTGGTCAGGTCACGGCGGAAGATCTCCGGACCCAGGCCGGTTCCCAGGCGGTTCGAGATCAATCCCAGAACCACGTAGCGCCCGTTCGCACTGATCGTCCTTGCCCCTTCAGAGGATGTGTTCACCGTCGCGCCTGGGAGCAGGAAAGGCCTTCCGCCCTTGGGTCGCGATACGAACCGGACCGGTCCTCCGGGGATCGCTCTGGTGAAGACACCGTAGGCGTCCGGGTCGCTGTCGGCCGTTGCGCCGCCGGCCTCGCCCCACGCGATCAGGTTGCCGTTACCTGCGATGTCGGCGGCGATCGCGTACTCGTTGCGGGCTGATCCGAGCACCGTCGTATTGGCGCCGACGTCCCTCAGGTAGGCCCCGTAGTAGTCAGCCCCGGCACCGAGGTTGCCGGCGTCGGAAGAGAAAAGGATCCGGTCCCCGTTGTCGCTGATCGCCGGAGTATGGGCCCGGCTGTCGGCGTTGGCGCCGCCGGTCGACTGGCTGACCAGGATGGAGGGGGCCGCTGCGAACGAGGCCCTCAGGTAGACGCTCGAAGCGTTGGATGCGTCGACTCCTCCGGCGGCGACGTTGGTCGAATAGCTGCTGTAGGCAACTTTCAGCTCCGCGCTCCCCGCAGGAGTTCCGGCGATCACCGGTTCGCTGCTTTCCCCGTTGCCACCAAAGATGCCGTTGTTGAAGGTCGAACTGACCAGGAGGGTTGAGTCACCGACCATGTCGCGGGCGAAGACGTCGGGGGCTGATCCGTTGGCGTCGCCGAAAACCACGGCCAGGTTGTCTGCGGCGGAGCGGAAGGCGACCCACCGGCCGTCGCCACTGATCGACGGGAAATCCGAGTAGTTGTTCGCTGCCGTCTCGGAAGCCGGGATACGGGAGACAAGGTTGACCGCGCCGGAGCCCAGGTTTCGCCTGAAAACGTCCGGCTTGTTGTTGAGGTCGGTACCTGCCAGGACCTCCGGACTCGCGAAGGCTATGAACTGGCCGTCGCCGGAGAGGTCGTGCTGGAAGACGGGCCCCGTTGTTGTGTTCGGGGTGGCGAGCGTGGTCACCTTGGTGGTCAGGTTGCGCAGGTAGACGTCTCCCTTGCCGTCGATGTCTTCCGGTGCGAGCGGAGCTTCCGTCAGGAAGGTGACGAGGTTGCCGTCGGCGCTGATCCTCGGGTCCCTGGAGCTCTGCGCTGGAGCGGCGCCGTTGTTTCCGGTCATGCGGCTGACCAGTTCGACTGCCCCGGTCTGCCGGTCCTTGCGGAAGATGTTGGAAACGTCGGGGTTGGCCGCTCGCGATAGTGAATTCGCGGCCGATACGAACGCGACATAGCGGCCGCTGGCGCTAAGGGCCGAGCGCTCGACCGAGTCCCCTCCGAAACCACTTTGGCCACCGGAGGTCGAACCGGCCGGGAGCGCGAGGAAGCTGGTTGCGAAAGTGGAACCGGCACGGGCCGGACCGGCGGCGGAGGCGACTCCGGACCAGGCAAGGCCCACCGCCAGCGCGATCAGGACAACGCTGCTCAACAGCGATGTGAGAACTCGAATCTGTCCTGCTCCCGCTCGACTCATCAAACCCCCCATTTTCGGCGGCGTTATACCGCTATAACCAAGACTCCTCAATGGTATCCGGAACCCACCAGGCCGTCGGAAGTAGCGGTGGCGCCAGACGGGCAGCGCCCGCCCGGCTAGCGCCGCTTGACCTTGATGGTCTTCCTGACGATCTTTGACTTGCCGACCCCGTTCCGGGCGCTCAGAGTCACGGTGTAGCGACCCGGTCGCAGCTTCTTTTTTCCGGCCCTGCCCTTGAATTTCACTACGCGACTGCCGGCTCGCTGGTTGCGCTTGACCAGCTTCGCGGTCAGCTTCCGTCCTTTGCCACGGCGCTTGAAGGTGATCGTGACGGTCGCCTTGGTGTTCAGCGTGAAGCGGATCTTCGTGCCCTTCTTCTTGCCCGCCAGTGCGAACTTCGACGGCTTGAAGGAAACCTTGCTCAGCTTCGGCTTCGGCGTGCCGCGCGGGTTGGAGCAGGTGCCCGAAACCACGTATACGTAGCTCGAGCGGATGTCGCTGTAGTTGCCGCTGGCGCTGTTGTGTCCCGGGCGCCGAAGGCGACGCACTTCCCGTTGTCGCTGAGCGACGGCAGGTAGGACCCCTGCTGCGGCTCGTTGTCGATCAGGCCGAAGGCCGGAGGCGCCGAGAGCTTGCCGGTACTCATGTTCTTGACGAATATCGAGTTCCTGGTCTCGCCTCCGAGCCCGGGGATCAGGTTGTCCGAATCCGTATCGAAGGCGATCCGCGACCCGTCGAGGTTGAGCGACGGAGAACCCGAGCTTTCCGCGCCGACCGTCACCGCCTGCGGAGCGGCTGACCAGGGTGTTCTCACCGGTCGCCAGCACTCTTGAGACCACCTGCTCCCGGAACAGCGGCCATGGCGCCGTGTCGGGGACCAGGAGTTCGTTGTTGGCGCGGAACGCAATCACCTTGCCGTCGCCGCTGATGGCGGGCTCGTGGTGAGCGCCGTTCGACTTGGCTCCGGCCGGCCCCGGCAGGCGGTCGGCCAGCAGCAGCGTGTCGTTGCCGAGGTCGCGTACGTAGATGTCGGACTGGCCATCGAGGTCTTCCGGATCGAGATTGCTGGCATAGCTCGTGAAGACGACCTTGCGACCGTTGTTGCTGATCCGGCCGTCAGAGGAGCCGCTGTTTCCCGCCGCTCCCGCTTCCCCGTCGCCCTCGAAACGAAGATGGTCTTGTCGGTCGAGAGGTCACGCACGTAAACCTGGGAATTGGCCCCCGGGGACCCCGAGGTTCGTGGCCTCCGTTTCGAAGACCACCCGCTTGCCGTTGCCGCTGATCTGGGAAGAATCGATATCCGCGATCGGCCACGTCGCCACCCGCCCCGTCGGCCCGCGACACCAGGGTCGTCTTGTTGGTCTTGAAGTCCCTGACGTATACGTCGCCCTTCCCTCGGTATCGGCTGCCACCAGGGAGGTGAAGGTCCTGAACGCGACCCTGGTCCCGTCGTCGCTGATCGATCCCTGGGCCGCATACTCCGCCCTGGAGCCCTTCTTTCCGCTCTTTCGCGACGCGAGTTCGAGCTTGCCCGTGAGCAGGTCGCGCCTGTAGACAGAGAGTGCGTCGCCTGTGCCGAGGCGTTCGGAGTAGAGCGAAAGCACTGCGTAGCGCCCGTTCCCGCTGATCGTCTTCGTGCCGGCTTCCGCGATCTCGGAGTACGCGCCCGGAGTCAGGAAGGGCTTGCTGCCCTTCGGCCGCGAGGCGAACCGCACCGGCCCTCCCGGGATCGTTCTGGTGAAGACACCGAAGGCATCCGGGTCGCTGTCCGGAGTGATGCCACCGCTGCTCGCCCCAGGCGATCATGTTGCCGTTGCCGGAGATGTCGCCCGCGATCGCGTACTCGTTGTCGGCCGAGCCGAGCACGGTCGTGCCGGCGCCGACGTCGCGCAGGTGGGCGCCGTAGTAGTTGCTCCCGGCCCCGAGGTTGCCGGCGTCGGATGAGAAGAAGACGAGGTTTCCGTCGTCGCTGACCTTGGGCGTGTGGGCGCGACTGTCGGCGTTGTCGCCGCCGGTCGACTGGCTGATCAGGGTGGAGGGCGCGGCCGCCAGCGAGCTCCGGAGGTAGACGCTCGAGTTGGTGTCCGGGTCGACCCCGCCGGCCGCGACGTCGGTCGCGTAGCTGCCGTACGCGACTTTCACCTCGGCGGCCGCACCCGGGGTACCGGCGATCTCCGGCTCGTCTGTTGTCGCCGTTGCCATCCGTTGTTGAGGCTGCCCCGGAGTTCGAGCTGACCAGTGAAGTCGAGGCTCCGGTCATGTCGCGGACGAATATGTCGGATTCTGCTGCCGTTCAGGTCGACGAAGCCGGGCTGCGATGTCGTTCGCATTCGACCTGAAGGCCACCCAGCGCCCGTCACCGCTGATCGACGGAGAGTCCGAGGTGCCGTTGCCGGCGGTCACCGATGCGGGGATGCGGGAGACGAGAGCCACCGTGCCGGTGCCCAGGTTGCGCCGAAAGACGTCCAGCTTGTTGTTCACATCGCACGCCGTCGAGCACGTCAACGGTCGCGAAGGCGACGAACTGGCCGTCGGCCGAGAGGTCGTAACTGTTGATCGCGCCGGCTGTGTCGGGCGTCGCCAGAGTCGTCTGTTTCGTCGACAGGTTGCGCACGTAGACGTCGCTCTTCGCCGTCGACGTCTGTCGGGGAGAGGCCGGCCGTGGTCATGAAGGCGACCAGCTTGTCCGCGGCGCTGATCCTCGGCTCTTTGGTGTTGTTCGGGAAGGCCGCCCCGTTGGTGCCGCTGGCCCGGCTTGACCAGCTGGACCGCGCCGGTGTTCTGGTCCTTGCGGAAGACGTTGACCACGTCCGGGTGGGCGGCCGCTCGAAAGGGTGTTGGCGGCGGCGACGAACGCGACGTAGCGGCCGTTCTTGCTCAGCGCCGAGCGCTCGACGCTGTCGTCGCCGTAGGCGCCCTCACCTCCGACGATCGACCCCTTGGGCTGGTTCAGGTAACTGGTGATGAAAGTGGATCCGGCTTTCGCCGGACCGCCCGCAGAGGCGACGCCGGTGAGTCCCGGCCCGATCAACAGAAGGAAGACGAAACCCAGACCAGAAAGCACTGCCACGGCGACCACTGTCAGCGACCGGCCGACCCTCCCACTCACTCCACTCATCAGATTTACCGCTTCCCGCGGCTGCGTTCTCGCGCCGCCATCGCCAACCAGAACCTTCGGTCCCTTTGATGCTAACCGCAAACCGCCATTCGCGTGAGAGTCTCGGTTTCGTACCGGACGGGGCGAATGATTCCGCCTACGCCCTGGCGACCGAAACCGCCGAGCCACTCCTGTTCAAGGGCGACGACTTCGGTCACACAGACATCGAATCCGCCGTCTAGCTACGGGCAGTCACCGGGCTCTTCCGTCTGGCCGTCGGCCTCCTCGACATCGGCCTGTGTCTCGTCGGTCGAATCCGGAGCTCCGGCGGTCCCGGGTGTCCAGGGGATATCGGCCGCTTCGTCTGTTTCGCCGAACAGCCGGTTGTAGGTTCGGGAGAGCGAGTTCATCGAGACCTCCTTGCCGTCGATCTCGATTCCGAGACTCTCCGGGTAGGCGTTCTCGCTTGCCGGCCCGTCCCACGGATCCCACCACGCGAGTTCGGCCTTGAGCCTTTCCTCCCGGTCGCCACTCTTCTCGCCACTGGCCATTGCCCGCTCCTCCGTGTCGTTTCCCTTTCCACTTTGAGAGTCGTCCGGGAGGCCCGGTTTCTGACAACCGGCCGGCAGGCAGCACCACTGTGGCCGGCACCCGTCAGGCCAGCCCGACCAGGTGGGCAGCGGCCCAGAGCGCGAGGCATACCGCGATCACGAAAAGGGCGACCCTCAGTACCTGGACGCCGAAGACCAGCGCGCCCGGCAGTCCTCTCACGATCGAGCTGAAGAGCCCGGGCACTTCACCGATGAAGTACCCGAGCTCGTCCCCGATCAGTTCGACCAACCGCCTGAGGCGGCCGTCAATCTTCGCCGCGGGGCCCGCGGCCCCGGCGACGGTTCTTCTGGTTGAAGTCGGCCTTCATCCGCTTGCTGGACATATTCGGGTCGCGCTCGGCCTCGACCATGCGCTGAGCGATCCACTCCTGCTCGGCTTCGTACTCGGCGATGTGGCCGGGCGACATCCGCGAGCGGTCCGAGTCGCGCAGCCTCCTCATCGAGCCACCCATGCGCCGCCGGGCCGATTCGAAATCTCCCCGCTTGAGATCTTCCGCGGCCAGCCGCTTCTCGCGCTGGGCCTGCTGGAAGGTCATCTCGGTCTCGACCTCGTTGTCCTTGACCCGGCCCGCGGCCTGGTCGCCCGGAACCACGTTCACATTGACCGGGATCGTCGCCAGCTTGCTCTCCATCGTCTCGGTATCGACCCAGCGCAGCTCGAGCTCGCAGACCTGCGCCGGCCCCAGCGTCTTGATGTCCGGCACGTCGATCTCGAACAGCAACTTGCGGTTTTCGTCGGCAACCAGCTCGCCGAGCTCGACCATGAATCCGCCTGAGATCTGGGAGACCGAGAGGTCGTTGAACAGCCGCACCTGGCTGACCGTGTCGCTCGGCCGCACGGTGAGGCTGGCCGCCTGGGCGACCTGCTCGAGCAGGCCCTCGACCTCGCCGGCCAGCTTCGCTCCGGCCTCGTCGGCGTTCTCGGCAAAATGAGAGTTGCCGGTGCCACCGCGGCTGATCGCCTCGAGCAGGTCTTCGTCGTAGCCCAGACCGATGCCGATGGTCGAAATCGTGATCTTCTGTTTGGCGCCACCGGCTGCGAAGGTCGCGAGCTGGTCGTGATCGATCACACCGGTGTTTGAGTGACCGTCGGAGAGCAGAACCAGTGAGGTCGCCGCGCCGTCGGAGGTGCGACCGCATTCCTGGATACCGCGCAGCAGTCCACCGCCGAGGTTGGTCATCCCGCCCGGGCCGATCTGGTGGAGGACCTGGCGGATCGCCGATCCGTCCCCGACCGGACCCGAAGGCACCGGAACCTGAACAGTGTCATCGAAGACGACCAGCCCGAAGACGTCGTCGGCATGCAGCTGGCCGATCAGGCTGTCGATCGCCTGGAGTGCGGTGATCAGCTGACCGCCGGCCATCGAGCCGCTGCGATCCAGCACCACCTGAAGGCGGGCCGGGTCGCGCCGCCGATCCCCCTTCAACCCCGGTGCCGCTATCTCCAGCAGCAGATTGACCGTCTCACCCTGATCGACGGCAACAACATTGAAATCCAGCTTCGCATTTAGGTCCATGCCTGAAGAGTCGGTCGGACCCCGGCCTATCTGACATCAGGACAGAACCGACAAACTGCTACGCTGCGTAGCAATATGACCCCACGGGTGATTCCCCAGCGGCAGCTTCGAAACGAAATCGCCCAGGTCCTGCGCGAGGCCGAGGCGGGGCAGACCTTCACCATTACGGTTCGAGGCAAGGCGGTCGCCACCCTCGGTCCGGCTCCGGTTGAAAGGCGGCTCGACGTGGATCCGGCGACGGTCGCCGGCATCCTCGCCGCCCCGATTGACTCCGAAGACCTCGCTGCCGAACTCGACGCAGCTGAAGCACCGGTCACCTGATCGGCAACCTGCTTGACACTTCAATCCTCATCTCGACCCTCGATGGTGGAGTGGTGTTCGACGGACACTCGGCGATATCGGTGATCTCGATCGGGGAGCTTCAGGCGGGGGTGGAACTGGCCGGGACGTCCGAAATCCGAAACGCGAGGCGTCACCGACTTGAGATGGTGGAGCAGGCATTCGTGCCTGTCGCAGTCGACGAGAAGGTCGCGATCGAGTATGGCCGACTGTTCGCCCTTGCCCGCAAGGCCCGACGCGCCCGGAAGGCCACCGATCTCCTGATCGCTGCGACTGCGGGGGTAACTGGCCGGACCCTCTGGACCAGAGACGAAGCACAAGCATCCCTGGCTGAAGAGGCAACGATCTCCGTGCGACTCGTCTGATGGTCTCCCTCGATAGCGCGGCCGACACCAGCTAGGCAGACCCCTCCGACTGCGATCCATTCCCATCGGGACCCTTCCACGGCTTGTCTGCCGCCTGATCGGGTCTCTGGCGAGGGGCCTTTTCTGACACTCGCGAGCGTGAAGTCGATTCGCCTCCTTCGTCAACCGGACGGGAAGAAGATCGCGTAGATGAACGCGGCAACGACGACAAGTTCGAACAGGGCGACCAGGCCTCCGACGGCCCAGGGGAGCGCCGCCCAGAAACCCCTGGAGATCCAGTCGGCCAGGGTTGGTGGCTCTCCGGCCTTTTCCCGGCTTACTCGCCGCATCGAATATGACTGCTGCAGTTCGTAGATCATGCAGCCTGCGAAGTACAACGGCAGCAGCATGACGTAGAGGCTGAGGTTGTTGATCAGGTACTGGATGCCGGCTACCGGGATCATCGGTGTCTCTCTCTGCTTGTCGATCTCTCAAAGCTCACGCGCCACAAGCGTCATCCGGGCCCGGCTCGATCTGACAACACCGGTTTGTCAGATTTCGCCTTCCCCAGCCGACTCTTCGCCGGTAAGCCAAAGACGAGGAGGGTCGAGATGACGACCAAGCCGCAGGAAGAAGTGAGAGTTGGCAATTACCTGAGCGAGAAACTGACGGTCGGCGAGCCGGACGTGTCGGGGCCGATCGCGGTCTACCCGGTGTTCGGACCGGAGCCGAAGCGGGACTACATTTCGATGAGCCGGGCCCTGGCGCTCGGCTTCACGGTCAAGGAGAGACCGGGGGGAGGATCGGTCCGCGACGTGATCGTGACCAATCCGACCGACAAGGCCGTTCTGATCTACGAAGGCGAGGAAGTCCTCGGAGGCCAGCAGAACCGCACCTTCGACAAGACCATCCTGATCGGGCCGGGCGAGCAACTGGTCGTGCCGGTCAGCTGTGTCGAGGCCGGACGCTGGGACGGGTCGAGGAACGGCGAGGAGTTCCAGCCCTCGCCCCAGACCGCCGAGCCGCAGCTGCGTCGGCTGAAGGCCCAGGCCTCCCACCGGGCCCGCCAGGCCGGCCTGGATGAGCGGGCCGACCAGGGACAGGTCTGGTCGGCGATTCAGGATCGCTCCGCGATGCTCGGTGTCAGCTCCGCGACCGGGGCCTCGAGCGAGCACTTCACCCGGCACCGCGACCGGCTGCGGGCGAGCGCTTCGGCGATCAACCTGCACGAGCGTCAGGTCGGCATGGTCTTCCAGGTCGGTGGCCGGGTACTGACCCTCGACCTGGTCAGCCGGCCCGAGGTCTTCGCCGACCTTCACGCACCGCTGGTCCAGGGCTACTGCCTCGATGCCCTCGGCCGCGATACCCGCGCACGGGTCGAAGGCACAAAGATGGCCGACCGTTTCCTGCGCCGGGTCGTCGGCAACCGGATCTACGAAAACGACGGCATCGGCATCGGCCGGGGGTTCAGGTTCGAGCATGCCCGCGCCGTCGGCTCGGGCCTGGTTGCCGGCGAAGAGCTGATCCAGCTCTCGGTCTTCACCAACCGGCCGGAAAGCTCCGAGGACGCGGCGCCCCAAAGCACTCGCAGGCGGACCCGGATCAACCGCCCGTCCAGGCGCCACCCCTGAACCGGGGCTCGCCCGGCTGGCCCGCACGCCCTGAAGGGCAAGCGGGCCAGCCTCAACCGGCTCGCGTGGCCGCGTCGGGAGGGTCGTAGTAGACGATCTCCCTGAGGCCGGCCTCGCGCTCGCGGATCTTCCTGATCGCTCTGCCGGCGGCCTTCTTCGCGCCCTTCTCGGTCAGCGATGTGCCGAGCTCGAGGCGCAGCCACTCGGCGCGATTCCATTTGTTCCGTTCGGCATTGCGCTGGTAGACCTCCCACTTCCAGGTGCGCAGGGTCTCTTTGATCACCACTTTCAGGTCGGTCCGGTCGGGGTCCCGTCTCTTCAAGGCGATCACCCCGCTCCGGTCGAAGACGACTGCGGTTCATCGAGGGCCCGGATCAGCTCGACGACCCGCTCCTGCAGGATCAGCATGCAGACCTCGCGGCGTCAGGCCCTCTTGCCCAGTCGAGTTCCGTCACTCCTCGCCTCCCGGCAAGGTGATCACGAAGCGGGGCTGACCCCCGGGCTCGGTGGATACGACCTCGGCCCCCACTGATTGCGCCAGATTTTCGATTGCGTCAGCCATCTGCTTGCGGCCCGACGGGTTTGACGTGTGGAGGTTGATCGCCTCCGAAGGCCAGAGTGCCCGGCCTTCGGTCCCGTGGAGATGCTCGAGAAAGTCGATCACCTGGTAGCCGACACCGAACTCGATCCGGCCTTCCAGCTTCTCGTCGTCGGGAATCAGCTGACCGTCGTCGTCGTAGCTGTGGGAATCGCCGAGATCATTGTCCAACGACAGCTCGACCACACGACCGGTGAGCAGGATCAGACAGACCTCCCGCGCGGTGCGCAGGTGGATCCAGCCCTCAGGAGCCTCGCGCTTGACCAGCTCGTCGTCGAGCCAGACCCGCAGGTCCCCTTCCAGCGGGATCGCCCGCCCGAGAGCATCCTTCAACGGGTTCCGGTAGTCCTCGATTACCTCGGTTCGGTTTTCGCTCATCTGCTCTCACTTCTCCTTTCGTGGTTGTTCATCATCCGGCTTCCTGCGCTTGCGCATGGCCCGCGCGGCGGTTTCGGTCAGGGGCGTAATTTCTGTCCTTGGCTTGTCCGCGTTCACCGAGCGCCCGTACTTGCCGAGGTGAGCGACGGCCCCTGGTGACGTAGTGGACGTGCCCCTCGGGGGTGTCGCTGATTTCGAGCTCGACCCCTGCGTGCTCGGTCAACTCGATGATCTTGCGGGTCAGGTCCGCGTTGCGCTTTTCATCGTGAAGCCGCTCGGTCAGGCCGTCCCGTGGCCAGAACGCCAGCTCGTATTCGTAGTAGTTGCTGGCGATGAAGTCGACCAGTTCGTGGGCATCGACGACCGAGTATTCGACCACGATCTGGGCGAGCATCAGTTGGCGCAGCTCTGCGTAGCTCGTGACCTTGACCCAGCCTTCAGGCGCCGGTTCGAACCCGTCCCCGCAATAGACGCGAAGCGGTCCTTCGGCCGGCAGGTATTCACCCTCTGAGTCGGTCGGCCAGAAGTGCGGAGGCTCCTTCCCTTCCCGCACTGCCTGCATGCTGCTCTTGGCCTTGCGGAAGTCCTTTCCGGTACTCGACCTGATCCAGGCCAGGTACCCGGGATGGATCTTCGGCACCCTGGGTGGCGGATCTCCACCGGTGCGCGCTTCTGACTGCTCGTCTGACGACATATGTCACCTCCATTGATTCGGGCGTTCGCACCGTGTCCCCGTGGGGATCGGTTGCGGCGGCGTCATCGGGCCCGGACCCTCGACCGCTCTGAATGGACGGTGCGTATGTCGCACCTGATGGAAAGAGTCTGCCAGCGACCCGATTTCTGACAACCGCCTGCGACAACACCCTGCGGCAGGACCCGACCGCTGCTCTTCAGAAGGACTGCGAAGGTTGACGCCCTGGCCGTCGCCGAGATCCTGGATGCCGGAGTCGAACGTCACCAGATCGACTTCGTGGCGGCGGGCCAGCGTGAGCAGGTGGGCATCGGTGACCTGCCGGTGGCCGAAGACATCAGGAAAGTCGGCATCAGTTAGCGAGACGTCATCACTCAGAAAGACTGTCCTTCAAGCGCTGCCAGTACTTCGATGGCCGCCTCGACTCCGATCGGGTGAGGCATGACCTTCGGGTTGGCGGAAACCCGTACGAAACCGCTCTCGGTGACGGGGCAGGTCGCCCAGCCGCCTTCCGGTTGATCGAGAACCACTCCCGCATCGTTGCGTGGTGGACGTGTGAATCCCACGCCAGCGCAACCGGTCATTGCGTCCAGCGCGCGTCCAGCACCACCTCCGGGGTGATCGGCGGGGAACCCTCCGGCACCCTGATCACCGGAATGTCACCTTCGGTTTCGACCTGGGCTGGAGTGAGTCCGCGCCTCGCGAGTTCGGAGATCACCGAGCCGAGAGAGCGCCTCTGGCCACCGGCGAGTTCCCGGGCGGCTGCCACCACATCGTCGTCGAGTTCGAGCGTCGTACGCATGCGTGATGATAGTGCATCGCCATCAATTCTGTGGATTTGGGTCGCGACGGTCACCTCGATGTTCACGCCTGGTCCCGAGTATTGCGCCGCGGAGCTGGGGCTTCTGAAAGAGTTAGTCCCAAGCCGCAGATCGAAGGAGACCCACATTGGCTGATGACAGAACGCTCGGCGAGAGGTTCGACCTCGCCCTGAAGATGGCCCACGAGTACCACGCCGACCAGAAGCGAAAAGGCGCCGAGACGCCCTACTTCGGTCACATCCTCGGGGTCGCCTCGCTGGTGATCGACGAAGGCGGGACCGAAGACGAAGCGATCGCCGCCCTGCTCCACGACGCCCCCGAGGACCAGGGAGGCGTAGAGACCCTGGACGAGATCGGCCGGGTCTTCGGCGAGAAGGTCACGGGCATCGTCCACCGCCTGAGCGACACCTTCGAAGATCCCGAAGCCACCGTGGCGGAAGCGCAAGGAGGACTACCTCGCCCACCTGCGTAACGAAGACGACCGCTCCGTCCTGCTCGTCTCGATCGCCGACAAGCTCCACAACGCCCGCTCGATAGTGCTCGACCGCGACGAGTACGGGGAGAAGGTCTGGGACCGCTTCACCGGAGGCAAGGAAGGCAGCCTCTGGTACTACGGCAAGCTGGTCGAGATCTTCAACGAGAGCTTTCCCGGGGCGATGGCCGAGGAGTTCAGCCGGACGGTCGCGCGGCTGTCGGACGATTCCACTTCGGGGTAGGTTCGGGTCATGTCCCTCGAACCCACCCCCATAGACGCCGAACTCGCCCGCTACATCCAGGACCACGCCGGAGGTCGTGACGAGGTGCTCAGGCAGGTCGAGGCCGAGACGGCGGCGATGGGCGAGCTCGCGCAGATGCAGACCGCGCCCGAGCAGGCGGCTTTCCTCGAGATGCTGACCCGGCTGGTCGGGGCGAAGTTCGCGGTCGAGGTCGGCACCTTCACCGGTTACGGGGCGATCCGGATCGCCCGCGGTCTGGTTGATGGCGGATCACTGCTCTGCTGCGAACTCGACCCCGAGCGGGCGGCGATCGCCCGGACCAACCTCGACGCGGCCGGCGTCGGCGAGCGCGTCGACATCAGGGTCGGTCCGGCGATCGAGACCCTCAGGGCGATGCCGGACGAGCAGACGATCGACTTCGCCTACCTCGATGCCGAGAAGACCGGCTACCCCGACTACTACGAAGAGCTGGTCGCCCGCCTCAGCCCCGGCGGCCTGCTGGCGATCGACAACGTTTTCATGGGCGGCGAAATCCTTCGGCCGGAGCGTGAGGGCACGATCGCGATGGCCGGACTCAACGACCGCATCCTCGAGGACGAGCGGGTCGATTCAGTGATGCTGGGCATGGCCGACGGCCTGACACTGGTCCGCCGCAAAGCCGGCTGAGCCGGCACCGCCTGACCGGAAGCCTTCGGGCCCGGTGTACCGGGGAGGTTCAGAAGAGGCCCCGGCCGGGGCTTCCGTCAGCAGTTCCAGCGGATCAGGTTGCGCTGCAGGGCGACCCTCTTGCCGGTTCGCATGACCTGCTTGCGCAGGACCCGCCGCTTTCCGCCGCGAGCCCGGCTGAGCTTCTTCCTGGCGGCAGCGTGCGCTGCCTCAGAGCGCTCCAGCGCCACGGTGACCTTTTCGCAGCGGGTGACCGCTCCGTTTGACTCGGTCTCCGGATCGGGATCCTCACCGGTCGGGCCGGTCGGACCCGTCGGGCCGGTCGGGCCGGTCTCGCCTGTGGCTCCGGTGGGACCGGTCTCGCCTGTGGCTCCGGTGGGTCCGGTTTCCCGTGCTCCGGTGGGCCGGTCCCCGGTTGCTCCGGTCGCGCCGGTCTCACCGGTCGGGCCTTGAGTCGACTCATCCGGCGGCGGCGGATCGGCCAGCCAGTGCTGGAAGACCCGGGCCGGCGGCAGCGCCGTGCCGTAGTAGGCGACCTCGTCGATCGCTCCCTTGAACCACGGGGCGAGCTCACCGAAGCCGACGTAGAAGGTCGAGATCGAACTGGGCCGCCTGGTCGCCTCGGCCTTGCCGGCCTCGATGCCGTCGACGTAGATGCGGATGTCGGCGCCGTCCCAGGTGCCGACCACCTGCTGCCACTCACCGACCTTCACCGGAACCGATGAGGTCACGGTCGTGAACATGTGGCGGAAGCGGAAGTAGCCGTCCTTGATGTAGATCTCGCCCGCGTCGCCGTGGCCGAGGATCGCCTGGTTGCGTCCGTCGGCGGGCTTCACCCAGGCTTCGAGCGTCGACTGGAAGCGCGGTGCGGCGATGCCGTTGACGTACCCGTAGCCACCGGCGCCGAAGAAGTCCCGGGCGCGGTCGAGGTCACCGGAGATCCCGTACGGGCCGGAGTCCTGGTCGTTTTTGTACTCGCCGTGGCGGCTGTTGCCGGAGCTGTCGGCCATGGCGGAGCCTGACGGGTCACCGAGGCGGTAATAGGCGATCGGGCTGTCGGTCCTGAACAGGTCGGCGAAGTTCTTGACCGTGTAGGTGTGCGGGTGGACGTAGGTGTTTCCACCCTTGTCGATCGCGGTGACCACGAAGACGTGGGTGCCGAGTGAGTCGGGCAGCACGCCGCCGTTTGCGACCGGGTTGCCGTCGACGGTCGCGGTGCAGGAGGCGATGTCGGAGTCACCGGGCAGGTCGTCGGGGTCGGTGCAGGTGAAGCTGGCCACTGGCACCTTGGTCGGTGCGTAGAGGCCGCCGTTCTTGGGCGCGGCCGGGTCGGTGAACGGGCCTTCGGTGTTGAACGGCGAGTTGCCCCGCTCGAGCGACGGGTTGTCTTTGGCGACGGCGACCTTGTAGCGGTCTTCGAAGGCGTGCTGGTTGAGTGCGCGGCCGTAGTAGGCGACTTCGTCAAGCTCGCCGTGGAACCAGGGGGCCATCTCGCCGTAGCCGACGTAGAAGGTCGCGGTGCCCGACGGCGCCTTGTTGGCGGTGCTCGACTGGGCGACCTGGACTCCGTTTACGTAGAGGCGGGTGATGGAACCGTTCCAGGTGGCGGCGACGTGGGTCCACTTGCCGGGCTCGACTGCTGCGTTCGAGTAGATCGTGTCCTGGACCTGGCGGAAGGCGAGCTTGCCGCCGTGATGAACAGCTGGCCTCCGCCGCCGTGGCTCATCACCATCATGTCGGCGCCGTCACGCGGCTTGACCCAGGCTTCCATCGTGTAGGCGTTGGTCGGGGCGGTGATTCCGTTGACGTATCCGTGGCCGTCACGGGCGGGGAAGAACGCCGCCTTGTTCTCGGGCGGGCTCGCCAGCTCGCAGACCCTCGGCGGATGCGGGCGCCGCTCGCAGGCGGTGGCGCCGTCTCGCCTCAGGGCGATCCCGTTCTGGTAGATGCCGTCGTGGTGGTTGGGCGAGCGAGTCGAGCATCTGGTCGGAGCCGAGCTGCTCGTCGAAGCGGTAGTAGGCGATCGGGTTGTCGCCGTCGACCAGGTCGTAGTAGGCGGGCGGGTCGATCACATAGGCCAGGCGGGTGATCGTCTGGTTACCCGCCCGGTCGCTTGTGGTGATCCGGAACTCATGCGGACCGAGTGTTTCGTTGTCGGTGTTGGTGGCGCTGCATTCCGGAGGCGAGGTGCTCGAGGCGACGCCGCTCGGGGCCAGCCCCGAGCGCACTCCGCCCGAGATCGGGTCGTCGCAGCTCGCCGTGGCGGGGATGTTGGCGTGGAGCAGGAAGCGCTGCTTGGGTGCGATGCCGCCGATCACCGCGTTCGGCGGCGTGGTGTCGACCATCCAGGAGTAGGTCGCCGGAGTGGGGTCTACGTTTCCGGCGCGGTCTGTGGCCCTCACCGAAAGGGTGTGGTTGCCCTCGGGCGTGTTGAAGGTCTTGTCGGCCGGGCAGTCGACCCAGCCGGCACCGTCGAGGTCGCACTCGAACTCGAGTCCGGAGGAGGGCGCCGGGTCATCAGCGGTCCAGTCGAAGGTCGGGGTGGTGTCGTTGGAGAAGAGCGGCGGCTTGACCGTGATCTGGGTGTTCGACGGGGCGCGGGTGTCGACGTAGAAGATCTTGTCGAGCGTCGGGCTCGGGGCATCCTCGCCGTAGTGGGTGATCCTCAGCCTCCACCGGCCGTCGGCGATCTGGGGAGCGTTGTAGGAGTAGGGCGCGCTGTAGGCGAAGAGGTCGGGCAGCGACGGAGTCGGGGTGGTGATGTACTCGTCCTCGACGTAGTTGGCGCAGATGTCCGGGCACCAGTAGTTGGCGGGGGGGTCTGCCTTGTTGAGGTCGAAGAGCACGTCGGTGTAGCCGACGCTCGGCAGCACGTAGAAGTAGGGGAGGCAGACTCCGCCAGTGCCAGGTATCTCCTCACAACCAACCTTCGTATAGACGCCGACGTAGAAGTTGATCTCTGCGTCGCCGGCGATCAGCGGGGTGTTGTCATTCGTATACGTGCCGGGGGAGTCGATGTCGACCCAGGCATCCGCCTGTGACGGGATCAGCGTCGCGCCGAAGCAGACCAGGATCGCGACCAGCAGGAAATGCCGCGCCGAGAAGCCGAATCCCGATCGCGAGGTCTCTCCACCGATAGACCCATAAGCAGACACTGAACGGAGAGTAACACCAATCGGCGCACCAGTCTGAAAATCTTTGAGGACCCCCAGGATCAGGGCCATTCGGTGCTCCGGTGCCCCGATTCTCGGGTAGTGTCTTCGCATGTTGAAATCAAGAGGATTTGCGACGGTGCTTGTTGTGCTCGGGCTGGGGGTCCTGTTGGGCGCCTGTGGCGGAGGCGCCAGCGACGACGAGCTTGACCAGGCCCGTCAGGAAGGCGCGCAACAGGCGCGCGAGCAGGCCAAGATCGAGGCGCTGGAAGAGAAGGTCAAACAGCTCGAAGAAGAGGGCGGTACCGACTCGACCACGAACGGCGGCGGAACCGACGCATCTGGTTCGGGCGGGACAGACGCCTCCGGCGCGGGCGGCACCGACGTCGGCTCCGGACCGATCACCACCTGCGCGACCGGCGTCCAGGTCGGAGCGAACACCTCCTGCTCCTTCGCGATGAACGTGGCCGGTGAGTACGGCAGCAACCCGGGCGCGACGACGATCAGCGCCTTCAGCCCGACCACCGGCAAGTCGTACACGATGACCTGCTCGGCCTGGTCCGGCGGCGGCACCGTCTGCCGCGGCGGAAACAACGCCGCCGTCTTCCTGCCCTGACCGCGGAGGCAGCTGCGCAGGCTCGGATAGGTTCGTGGGCGTGCGTCCGCTGCTTGCCGCCTTCGTGATTCTCGCTGCCACCGTCGTCACAGGCTGCGGTGGCTCCGATGCCGAGGTCCAGCCCGCCCCCGACCGCTCCGCGGAGATCTCGGCCCTGGAGAAGAAGGTCAAAGATCTCGAGCAGGGAATCGCCGACGAGGAGGCCGCCCGCAGGCAGGCGGCCGAAACGGAAACCGAAGCGGCCGAGGGTCGGCAGAGATCCGCACGGTCGACGCTTTGCTCGCCGAGCTCCCCGGTCAGGCCGGGCTTGTGCTCGGCGCTCCGGGCGGCGGAGGCTCGACCCTTGCCGGTGGCGAGCTGACCACCGGCTCGGCCTGGTCGACGATCAAGGTGCCGATCGCCGAGCGCGTGCTGGCCGACTTCGGTGGACCGGGCGGGATCAGCGCGACCCAGAGCGCAGCAGATCAGCCAGGCGATCACCCTCTCCGACAACGATGCCGCTGCGGCGCTGTTCGCTGATCTGGAAGCAGAGCACGGAGGCCTGGCGGGCGCCTCGGATGCGGTCGGGCAGATGCTGCGCGAGGCCGGCGACGGCGAGACCGTGATCTCCACCCAGGGCCGCGACGGCTTCACAACCTACGGCCAGACCGAATGGTCGCTCGCCGCCCAGAACCGCTACATGGCCGCCCTGGCCGGAGGCTGCATCAGCGACTCGGCTTCGCGCGACTTCCTGCTCGGCCAGATGGCCGAGGTCACAGCCGAGCCCTGGGGCTCGGGGCGGCCGGCGGCCCGGCCAAGTGGAAGGGCGGCTGGGGCCCGGGCACCGACGGCCGCTACCTGGTCCGTCAGATGGGGGTGATGGACGTCGGCGGCAAAGATGTCGTTCTTTCCATGGCCGCGATCGCGGATGACGGAACTTTCGAGTCCGCGCAGCAGATGCTGACCAGGATCGCCGAGTGGACGGCCTCCAGCGGCGCTGCTGTCGTGGGACCGCCCACCAGTTGTGGTTGACGAGGCGCCCGCGTTCGTTCAACCTGAGCCACCGGCCGTTTCTGCTTGGGTTAGTGGTCAACAGGACGCCCGAACGGGCGACTACCGCGACAGGACCTGATGCGCCGAAAGAACAAAGAGGAGTCAGAAGAGACCAAACCGGATCCCGGGCTTGAAGACGAGCCTGAAGGCGTCTTCGACGTCGACGAATACGAAGCCCCGGAGTCCGGCGAGTTCGTGGAAGAAGAAGAGCAGACGAACTACTTCGAAGACGGTGACCTGTACGTCGAAGACGAAGAAGTCGAAGGCGAAGATGTAGAAGGCGTGGAAGCCCCGCTGGCCGACGAGGTCGAGCAGGCCCCGCTCACGCGGGCCGTCAGGCGGCCGCCCAGGAAGCGCGAACCCGGCGAGACGATCGAGCGGAAGCTCAAGAGGTTCTGGGTCGCACTCGCCGCCGAGGCCCGCAAGGTCGAGCTGCCCGGCGCGCCCGATACCCGACTGACACGAATCGGCACCGTCGCCGCGATCGTGCTCGCCTCCCTCGCCGTCGGCGCGGGCACCTACCTGCTCGGCAGGGGCTCGGGAGTCGATGTAGACCAGGCCCGGCTTCAGGGTGAGGCCGCAGGCCTCGAGGCCGGGGCGATCGACGGTGCGGCCCAGGGCTACGCCGCGGGCTTTGCGGCCGGCCAGCGGCGAGGCTTCAGAAAGGCCTACGTCCCTGCCTACCGCCTCTATTACAAGCGCGCCTACGAGCAGGCCGGGCTCGACCCGCCGACCAGCAAACAGATCGAGGTCCCGCTGCCGTGAGCTGGATCTGGAGCAGGCACTGGCTCGCGGCCGGAGTCCTGGCGCTGGCCTCTGCCGCAGCCGCCGGACTGATCATCGGAGTCCTCGGCACCGGGAACCAGAGCGACGCCGAGGCTGCCCGGGCCGAGGCCTACGAAACGTCCTACTCCCTGAGCCTGAGCCAGGCCCGGCAGCAGAGCAGCCGGCGAGGAGCCACCGAGGGCATTGAGTACGGCCGGAGTTTCGGAGACCAGATAGGAAGCTTCGACGGCTTCGACCAGGGCGGGGGAATCGCCGGAGAGCTGCTCGTCGAAGAACAGCTCGCCGAAGCCGAATCCGCCCGGGCCGTCGCCGAAGCCGAACTGGCCGAGCGCCAGGCCAACTGCGGCACGATCCGCCGCGCCCCGGAGATCTGCCCGACCAACGCCGAGCTGGAAAGCTTCCAGGCCGCCGTAGCCGCCCTGATCGAGGCCAAGAAGCCGGAGCGACCGCCCGGTGGCAACCAGAACCCGGGCAACGGATCCGGAGCCGCGGACAACGGGCAACGGCCGCAACGGCCAGGGTGGCAACGATGGCTGAGGCCGGGATGACCGAGACCCGAGAGACCCCCGGCGATACTCACCGAAAGCGACCGTGGCAGCCGCGGTCCTGATCGCCGCGATCGCCGGCCTCAGCATCGGCCAGGCCAGCCGCCAGGGAGACATCGATCCGACCGACGGTCCAGCAGCAGTCACTGGCCGAAGCCCGCGAGGCAACGACCTCGAAGTCCGCCGCCAGACCGCCCGCCCCGGCTACCAGCAGGGCAAGAAACTGGGAACCCGCCAGGGCAAGAACTCAGGAGAAGCAGCCGGCAAAGCCGACGGAAAAATCCAGGCCCAGGTCAGCGCAATCAGAGAAGCCCAACAAGCCGCCGCCGCAGCCGAAGCCGCCCTGGCCGCGATCTCGGCGCCGCCTCCGACGCCTGGGCCCTGAACTCGACCAGGGTTCCCGTACCTCGGATCGTCCATGGACCTTGGCCGAATCCGAGGCCCTTTCAGTCAGGCGCAGAACCGACGATCCAATGGCGCCTGCACCTATCTCCCGGTGGTCCAATCGGGGTGGCCACTCTCCGACGGCACATCCCCCTGTGCTCAAGCCAGCAGCCGCTAGGGATCATCGGTCGGAGGATATGCGTGCCCATTCCTCGACCGTCGGTGAAAGGCAGCTCTGCGGGCTCCGCATGAGGGAGATCAGGTCATGAGACCCGATGGTCCGAACGTTCGGTGCCGGGTTCGGACCGTAGCGTTCTGTAGGGCTGAAGACGTAGATGCGTTCAGCCGGCTCGGTGGGGAGTGAGCCCGCGTCACGAGTAAGGGCGGACTCCCCGGCGCCCCCCAAACCAACCTGCAGCGGATCGGCACCGTCGCCGCGATCGCCCTCGCCTGCCTGCTGGTCGGCGCGGGCACCTACCTGCTCGGCAAGGGCTCGGGCGCCGATGTCGACCAGGCCAGGCTCGAAGGCGCAGCGGCCGGCAAGCAGGCCGGAGCGATCCAAGGCGCGGCCCGCGGTTACGCCGCCGGCTTCAGGAAGGGCCAGGACAGGGGATTCAGAAAGGCCTACATCCCCGCCTACCGCCTATTACAAGCGCGCCTTCGAACAGGCCGGGCTCGACGTCCCCACCGACGAAGAGATCGAGATCCCCCTGCCATGAGCTGGATCTGGCAGAAGCCCTGGCTGGCGGCCGGTGTCCTGGCAGTGACCTTCGCCGCAGTCGCCGGGCTCTGGGATCGGTGTGCTCACGACCGGAAGCAGAAGCGACGCCGAAGCCGCCCAGGCGAGCGCCTACAAGGCGGCCTACGCCCAGTCCTTCGTCCGGGTCCGAGCGATCTCCAACCAGCGCGGCTTCGAGTCCGGCCTGAACCAGGGCCGCCGCGCCGGACAGCAGACCGGCAACCTCGACGGCTTCGACCTCGGAGGAGGAGTGGCCGGCCTCCAGCTGATCGAAGAACAGCTCGCCGCCGCCGAAGCAGCCAGAGCCGCCGCCGAAGCCGAGCTGGCCGAGCGCCAGGCCAACTGCGGCTCGATCCCCCGAGCACCCGACATCTGCCCCACCAACGCAGAGCTGGCCCACTACCAGGCGGCACTCGCCGAAGCAAAGAAGCCGGACAAGAGGCCCGGCAACAACGAGCGCGCCAACGAGCGGGGCAGAGCGATGGCTGAAGAAGGAGCGAGTGACGACCGGACCGGCGCCCGCCAATTGCCGTCGCGCTGGTGATCCTGATCGCCGCGATCGCCGGCCTCAGCATCGGCAAGGCAGCCCAGCCAGACGAACTCGACCCGACCGAGGTCCGGCAGAGCGCCCTGACCAACGCCCAGGAAGCCACCATCACCGAAGTCAGCCGAGAGTCAGCGAAGAAGGGCTACCGAGAAGGAAGAAGACTCGGAGCCCGACAAGGAAGAGAGTCAGGAAAAGGAGCCGGCCAAGCCGACGGCCAGATCCAGGCCCAGCTGGAAGCGGTCAGCGAGGCGGAGGCAGCGGCCGCTGCGGCTCAATCGGCGCTGGCTGAGATCTCGGCGCCTCCTCCAGCTCCTCGGCCCTGAAGGGATCAAGCTTCGTTGGCCCTGAGGCAGGGACAGAAAACACCTCGCGATATGCGGGGCTTTCGTCAATAGGGGGACCCGCTTCGTTTCTCAGGGGGACACCTGAGTACTGGAGCGGGTGGCGACGTGATTCCGCGGTTGTGAGTCGGTGAGGCTTGAAGGGACGACACGTCCTAGCCTATTCTGGAATAGCGTCGTCAATTGCTTCACTGATCTGATCCGCCACCATAGACATGAAGGCGGCACTAACCACGAAATGGTCCGCCGCCCCAGACAAGCCAATCTTCAACTTCCCATTTGCGATCCCAAAGTCGGCCATCACCCGACAGTCGTCCTTGGCACAACCGCAAACCATCCGCAGGTCGTCCAATGGAAATAGCGATTCCAAATCGTCGTCAAAATCGATGTCGTCGTCCTCTTCGAGATCAGAATCCGGTTCCGTGAATTCCGTGGCGTAGCTCTCGTCGCCGAATCTGTTCGCATCTACGTGCGGCCTCGGGGCGCGTTCGCCCGTCTCCACGAACACACGCACGCGCTTCTCCAATGTGTCCTGAAACTGGTGAGACCCCAGTGAATGCGAGATCAAGATCTCGTCGCGAATCGCATCAAGGAATCGGGCGGTCTCGTCAGCTCCACGCTCCCACATCCCATCGCGCTCTGCGAATCCGAACGCCCACAAGAGACCTTCCGCCTCATCCTGCGAGCATCCCAACAGCGCGGCGAGCTCGTCGGAGCCAAGACGTGTCGCCCAACATTCTGTTGATCGCTAATGGGTTGGCCCCTCTGGATCGCCAGTCCGAAGCCTTCGATTCGATCGAATCACGTCCACTTTTGAGTCGAGGTAGGACATAGTGTCTCGAATTCGCTCCCAGGAGAGAAGCGGCTGCGTCGATTTCAGGTTGTCACGTCGTAGACCACCTTCAGCGCCAAGGCCACCTACGCGGGTAGGAATAACGCCGTTCCCCATCGCCGGCCATGGCGTGTAGTAGAGACGGTCTGGATGTCCGGGCATAGCCTTCGCTTCAATAGCTTCCTGGTATTCCGCGTAGGTCACTGACTCGTACGGAACATTCCAGCGAACCATCCCGGAGTCGTTCACGAGATTCACCGCATGACTCATTGGCGTACTCTGACGCTGACCCTGCTCGTCGAAGCTTGAGATGAATGAAGGCACTGGTGCTGGGCTTTCACCCATCGGGCCAGAGACTCCCATCTCTGTACCTGCGCGCATCAGGATTGAACCCAGCGTTTCCGCCTCACCAACCTCCAATTCGCACTTTTCCCTCTCGTCCCAGGTATCTGGTCCTTGACTACTCAAGTTGCCGCCCTTGAATGCGTCTTGTTTCGACCCGAAAAGGGCCACAGTGACTCTGGGCATCGATCGATCTCCTCTCGTTGGTTGAGTTAGAGAATAGTTTCCATCGGTTCCAAGCCCGCACATGCAGGCAGATTTCGCCGTGCATATTGCCGAAGCACCTACGTGTTCCCGTCCACCGAAGGTATTTCCGAGACGCTTCCAGCCTCTCCGAATATCCGAGCACCGGAACGATTCGCGCGGATCGGGAAGGGCGCGGATCGAGAACTGCTGACCTCGCAGCCCCACAGTCTCTCCAAGGACGCGTCCCCGCCGTCCCCGGGACGACGACACGAGTAGAGACGACGGTGTGCACGCTCTATCTGCGCTGAGCCTGCACGACTTCAGCTGGGTGAAGCGAGCGGAAAGCGTTCGATGACCTTGCCTGCCAGTGCTTTCGTTCGCTCGTCGATGTCATCCGCCGTCCATGACTGTCTCGACGCCAGCTCCGCGTTCAGCGAGAGCCCGTTGCGGTATCCGATGTACCTACCCTCGGAATCCTTTCGGTCCCGCTTCTCGAAGAGAACGACTTGTTCCCAGGGTGCTGTTGTAGGCGGTGATCGTGAGATTTCCGAGCCTGTGTCGATGCTCCTCCTGAACTTGAGCCGCCGCCTCCTGGCCGCCCAACATCTCCTGCCACGCAATCGGTAGGTTCTCGCCCTGCGGAAGGATGTGCTCAATCGTCCATTCGAATCGGTTGTTCTTCCGCCGCCAGATCTACCTTGGTCTCCTTGGTCATAGCGTCCTCGGCCAGCGTCGAGAGAATGAACCTCGTCACCTCAGAGTTCTCGTCGTAGATGGGACCCAGCAGACGTGCCCGGAAATCTTGGTCGGTTGCGACAGCGTCGAGTCGCTGGCCGACCAGTGCCAGGACCTCGTCCCCGCGCGCCTCGCCGACGGCTTCGATCGTGGACATGAACAGCTTGTCCAATGCGTACGTTGGCGGATACCCGGTCAGGTTCCTGCGGACGAAGAAGACTCGTCACCCGATCCACGGCCGCCTCGATGTGACTGTCGGTCAGTTCAAGCTCGCCCTGCTTCGACATCAGCCACATGACGAGGACGTCGGAAGGTGTGCCCTGCGCGCGCATCAACCGCCGAAACGCCAGGTCGAGTGACGTCGGCGGATCAAACTCGACCACCCCGTTAATTCGGCCGTAGATTTGGCTGGCATCAGCGAGTTCGTCAACGATCTGTTCGAGATCGTGCGCGAGAATGGTCTCGTATATGCGGATCAGCCGGGACTTCGCAGCCACCGGCGCGTCGCGCACATCGGGCAACTCGGACCTGAATGCGTTGTAGAAGTGCCGCAGGAACCTCTCCTGAACCGCGTAATTGTCGCCGAGACTCCCGAGTATCTCGTTCCAGCGCTTGAACGCATCTTCAACCTGCATGACCTGCTTCTTCTCAGACTCAGCGAGCAAGTGGTTCTTGATCAGGTCGACCGGCGAAAGCGGCATCCCGCGATTGTTGACGCGATTCGAACAGCACGAACGCGTCGGCGTGACTAGCGACTTCGATCTTCACGAGCACCGCCTGCACCGCGGCCTCCTGTATAA
>CAVORK010000002.1:0-34612 GCA_963698625.1 uncultured Solirubrobacterales bacterium | reverse complement strand
CCCGTCGCAGGAGCCGCTTCGTCCTGATCAACTTCAGGAAGGTTCGCCGAGCTTTCCATCAATTCCCTCTCCTCACAATCGGACGGACTTGCCGGTCGCCCCGCGGCGACCTTCGCCAACACCAACAGGTGGAACCGTATGCGAAATGTCACGCATGATGCAAGTCGGGCCCTTCAGCAAGGCCTGATGGGCGGCCCCGAACCGCCTCTGGCCCCGCCTTCAGACCGGTGGAATCGGCCCCGTTCGATAAACGGTTAGCTGGTCAGCCAAGACCACTCCGGCCCGCAGCCCGCAGTCCGCAGTCCGCAGTCTGCAACTCGCAACTCGCAGCCCGAGGACTGCCGCTGCAGGTTCCGTCCCGGCAAGGTGAATTCGTGGTGGGGCGGCCCTGCCGCTTTGTTACCGTTAATAGCTGAGGCAGTCTGCGTGTTCTGGCCAGGACGATGGCCCCGGGTTCAACCCGGTCTCTGCGTTCGGCCACTTGCTTGCCAACTTCGGCTCGACAAACTTTGAGATCTATGAGAAAAATCTCGGCGCTGACTGCGCTTTTCGCCGCGCTCTGCTTTGGCCTGTTTACCGTTCCTTCGGCGGGGGCTGCCGGCACCCCGGACGTTCAGATGGACGCAACTTCCTCCAGTCCTCTCTACGGCGAAGACGGCTCGGTCTCAGCGACGGCTTCTCTGGCAGCGGGGCAGCCCAGTGGCTACAACCTCACCTTCCGTGCGGTGCTGCCGGTCGGCATCAGCTACGCGGGCGGATCCTCGATCGCTCCTCAGATCATCGCCGATGCGCCCGCAGCGGGCCAGACGACGCTCATCTTCGCCAACGTTTCCGACCTCTTCGCGAAGTCGAACCAGGGCATCGCTTTCCAGGTAGCCCACGACCAGGGCATCTACGAGGTCGGCGATACCTACCAGATAGAGATCGGCGCCTATCTGAATTCGGACGCTCGCTTCATCCCGAAGTTCGACCCGCTCGGAAATCCCATCGCCTCGTCCTACACCGGATCGGCGACCCAGAGTCCGACTGCCGAGATTCTGGCGATCAAGCTGGAAAAGGACGAGCCCAGCGAGGAGGGCGAGATTCTCAGGGGTGTCCACGACAACCAGACCGTCTACACGCTCACGCTGACCAATAACAGCGTCAACCCCACATCTGCGACGACAATCGACGACTACCTGCCGGCCGGCCTCGAATTCCTCGGCTGCTCCACAAATTCAGACAACACCACGGACGCCCCGACCAACCCCGGCAGTCCCGACGAATACCCCGGCTCCGGTCCGATAGTCGTAGGAGCCGTGGGTGACTGCTTCGCACCGAGCCTGGTCGAAACCGTCTCGATCGACCCCGATGGACCCGGCCCTCTCGCCTCTGGCGTCTATACCCATGTTCGTTGGGCGGTCGGTGCCCTTACCCCGGGGCAGGAGATCAAGTACCGCTACCGGGCAGCCGTGCCCCTGGTCGAGAACACCCTCACCTGGTCCGGAACCGAACCGACCCCGGCCTCGGGGGAGCAGGCGGTCAACCTCGACAACAACTCAGGGCCGGAAATCCGGGATGAGCAGGAACTGACCAACTACGCGGTCGCCGGTGGTACCTACCAGGGCGGCTCCGGCGACCAGCCGGTGACCGCGGACAGCACGCTCACCCGGACCGCCGAGGACCTGGTTGTGAACAAGAGTTCCAGCTCCGGCAGTCTCGGTCAGGGTGCGATAACCACCTGGAGCCTGCGGTTCCGCACCGGCGAGTACCGCTACGCCGACAACATCGTCGTCACCGACACGTTGCCCAGTGGTCTCTGCCCTCTGGGGCCGGTCAACTACACGACCGGAAATGATCCCAGCGACGCTGAATGCGATCCGACCGGGGACAACCCCAGCGCTCTCTACACCAGCGCCACCGAGAATGCCGACGGCACTTTCACCATCATCTGGAACAGCACTTCGCTCGCGACGCTCGGCCACACCAATGTCAACGACGACTTCACCATCACCTTTCCGAGCAAGACCCGGACCTCCTACCAGGCGGACTTCCTGCCCACCACCCCAATCCTCGCCGAAGACTCGATTTCAAACTCGGTCGAGCTGACCGGGGATACCTTCTCCCGTTGTACCGCTCCCGGCACTCCGGACTGCTCGACTCCGGGCCCGATCATCGACGGTGATGCAGGCCAGCCGGCGGAGGTCACCGACGAATCCCAGGCCGGTCAGACGGCCCCGGGGATCCCGCTGATCAAGAAGGAAGTGGCCGAGAGTGGGACCGACTGCCAGACCGCAACCTACGTCAGCACCGTTCCCCAGTACCGACCGGGTGACCGGGTCTGCTGGCGACTGACCATCGACTTCGGCGGCGACATCGATACCGATGCGCTGACCGTCGCCGACCTCATTCCGCCCGACGCTACCTATGACGCGGGCAGCGCACAGGACACGGCAGCCAATACCACCGACAATCTGCTCGACGACAGCAACGCCGGGGACCAGTTGCTCGAGTGGGACATCCTCGGTGCGCTTACGATCCCGCGCGACCAGGTGCCGCCCGGTGGTCAGAGGTTCCAGGTGGTCTTCTCGACCACTGTGCAGCCGGTCGGGGTGATCGACGCACCGGATATCAGCGCCAACCTGCTCAAGTTCGCGATCACCAATACCGAAGGCGAGACTTTCCCGCTTCGAGACCAGGCCGAGTACGACACCCTGCTGCCGGTGGTCGAGTTGAGCAAGGGTGTCAGGCAGGTCAATGCCGGCCCGATCCAGAACCCGCCGGCCGACGGCCTCACCGTCAAGGGCGGGGATACCGTCACCTATCAGGTCGATGTCACTTCGAATGACGACGTGTCCAGCAACGTCGAGGTCTGGGACCGCCTGCCGGCCGATTTCGACTGCACGGACGTCCTCGCGATTTCGAACTCAGGCGCCTGTGTTGACGGTGGGGTGGATCCAGACGTGATCAAGTGGACCATTCCGACTATCGCTGCCGACGCAACTGTCTCGCTGACCTACGACGTAGTGATCCCGGCCTTCGTAGGCCCCGGCAACACCTACGTCAACGAAGCCGGTGTGCGGGAATACCAGACCGAGACCAATACGGGCGGGTTTTTCACCTATACGCCCGAAGACAACATCGACCCGGATAACCCGGATACGCCCAACGTGCCGCCGGTCGACGATACGAGCAACGTGAAGACCCCCGGCGTCACCGTGAACAAGTCCCGCACGACCTCGATCACCGAGCCGGGCAATACGAACGCGCAGGCGACGATCGGCGAGACGATCAACTACACGGTCACGACGACCCTGCCGGCAGGCACGACCTTCAAGACCGACCCGAAGATCACCGACACACCCGACTCGGCCACGACTCAGCCGATAGTCGGCACTCCTACCGCAACCCTCAACGGAAACCCGCTGCCGGCGGGTTGGAGCATCGCCACGGTCGGGCAGACGGTCACCGTTCAGATGCCCGACAACTACGCGGTGCCCACCAGCGCCGACGACACCGTCGAAATCCTGATCAGCACCAGGGTCGCCGATACGACGACCAACGCGAACCGCCGGGGCCAGTCCCGCGTGAACACGGCGACCGCGAGCTGGACCGACGGAACTCCTCGCAGCGCCACCTCGAACCAGGTTTCGACCACGATCGTCGAACCGAACCTCGCTCAGACCAAGTCCAACGACTCGGCTTCGACTCCGGCTGCGCCCGGCGCGACGATCGTGTTCACGCTGACCACCAGCAACGGCTCGCAGAATACGGTCAGCATCGCTCACGACACGGTGATCGTCGATACGGTGCCGATCGGCCTGACCCCGGTCGACGGGGTCGGGGATCCGATCCCGGATGGCGGCGTCGTGCCGGGAACCGGTGGCGCCACCTGGGATCAGGCCTCCCGGAAGATCACCGGGACTCCGGTGAATATCAACCGCGGGGGCAACGTCACCTGGACTTACGACACCAAGGTTGATTCACCGGCGATCGGTGGCGATGTCCTGACCAACAGCGCTACGGCCGAAACCGAGTCGATCGGTGGCAGCGACCCCAACCAGCGCACCTTCGCCAGCACCTACAACGTCGGCTACGTCGCTTCTTCGAGCAGCGACGTGACGGTGCGTTCGATCGAGGTCATCACCAAGAGCGCGGATCCAGCCTGGGCGACGATCGGGACCGAGATCACCTACACGGTCGTCGGCAGGATCCCGGCGAATCTCGACTTCTTCAACGTGACTTTCGTGGACGAGCTTCCGGATTCGCTGGATTTCGACGGCTATGTCTCGGCGGGGTGCATCTCCGGCTGCCCGCCGGTGCCGACGATCCAGGAGTACGACCCGGTGGTCACGCCATCGGAAACGACCATCGCCTGGGACCTCGGAAACCTGAGCGCGGTCGCCAATGACCGTGAGGTCCAGTTCGTCTACAAGGCGCACGTACGGGACACCTACCGCGACGGTGGCGCCCCGGTCATCTCCGGCGACGACATCGTCAACTCCGTCACCGCCCGGAACAACTTCAGTGACAAGTTCATATTCGACCCCACCTCGCTACCGCCTGCCGGCAGTTTCGATTACAGCTCCAACCCGCGCACGGAGACAGTCCCGGTGCGCGAGCCCGAAATCGCCCTGGACAAGCGGGTCAGCGTCAATGGCGGATCCTTCGTCAACGGCCCCGTCCAGAGCCAGCCCGGAGACTCGCTCGAGTACCGAATCACCCTGACCAACAACGGCACCAGCGCCGCCTACGACGTCACGGTGGACGACCAGCCCGACGCCGAGATCACCAACGTCGTCCTGAACCAGGGTGCGGCCTTCAATACCAAGATGTGGACCAGTGGAGATCCGACGATGGAATGGGAGATCCCCGGCCCGATCGCCCCGGGAGACACAGTGACGTTGAGCTATACGGCCGAGGCACTTCCTTCCGCCCAGCTGGCCACCGGTTCGTCCGCGGACAACACCGCCGGCTCCAGCTACTTCGGTATCCCCGAAGCCGAACGGGTGAACCCCTGGACCTATCGCGAGTACGACAGCAACGACGACACCGTCACGGTCAACTTCGAGTTTCCGGAACTGGACGTCACCAAGACCACCACTGCCGCCGGCTTCCCGGACATTGCCGATGCCAACGTCGGCCAGTCTTTCGGCTGGCGAATCGTGGTCACCAATCAGGCAAGCACTGCGGTCGCCGTCGATACTGTCGTGGGCGACACGCTGCCGCCCGACTGGACCTACGACACCGGCTCGACGACGATTGCGGGAGCGCCTACCGCCGAGCCATCGGTAGTGACCGATCCCGGCGGGGACGTACTGACCTGGGACTTCACCGGAGAGACCATCCAGCCGGGCGCGAGCGTCACCATCACCTTCACCGCGAAGCCGGGTCTTGCAGCCAAGGCCAAACCGCCGGTCCAGACCAACAGCGCCGTAGCTGTTACCGACGATGCCAGCGGAAGCAGCGGCAACCTCGACGGTCCCTATACGGACAGCGATACAGCCCAGGCGACCCTTCTCTTTCCGGTCCTCGACGTCGAGAAGACTCCGGATGACGGCACGGTCAACGCCGGCGCCGACATGGCCTGGACCATCGTGATCACCAATACTGGCACCGGAGCGGCGAGCGATGTTGACGTCGTCGACGATCTTCAGGCGGGGATGGTCTACCAGGCCGGAACGGCGGCGGCGTCGCCCGCGGCGGGCTTCACCGAAGTCAGCGTCACCCCCGACCCCAACGACGGCAGCACTTCGATCGAGACAGTCTGGAACCTCGCTTCCATCCCCTCCGGCGCTTCGGTCACCATCACCTACCCGGTCATGGCCCTGCCCGGCCTGCCGGATGGCACCGACATCCTCAACAGCGTCGATGTCACTGCCTTCGAGCAGCCCGACCCCGTTACAGATACCGGCAACGTCACAACGAGCCTCTCGGCCGACCTGGAGGCCAGCAAGTCCTTCGACCCGGCCGTCCCGGTGGCCGGCGAGCAGTTCACTTATACGATCGGGGTCAAGAACCTCGGGCCTTCAGACGCGACCGGGGTCAAGATCACCGATCCGCTGCCGGCCGGGACGACCTTCGTATCGGCACCCGGCTGTACCGAGAGCGCCGGAACCGTCGAGTGTGTCGTCGGTGATCTGGCGGTCAACGGGATGGAAGAGTTCGTCGTCACGGTTGATCTCGCAGCTGACGCGGGCATGGTCTCGAATACTGCGACGGTCAGCGGAACGACACCTGACCCGAACCCGGACAACGACTCGGCCACTGTGGGCTTCGTTGCTGACCAGAGTGCCGACATGGAGATCACCAAGGACGTTGATCCGGCGACGATCAACCAGAATCAGAACGCGGTCTTCACCCTTGTCGTGACCAACAAGGGTCCTTCGGTGGCGGAAGACGTGCTGGTCAAGGACGACCTGCCTTCCGGCCTCGAGTACGTCTCTGATGACGCGGGCTGCAGCGAGTCTTCGGGAATGATCGAGTGCTCGCTGGGCGACTTCCAGCCCCTGCAGAGCCAGACGATCAAGGTCACGGTCAAGGGCATCGATGTCGGGAACTGGGACAACACGGCGACCGTCGAAAGCCCGACGCCGGATCCGGACCCGGATAACAACACCGATTCCGCGGAACTCATCGTCGATCCGACCGCCGACCTGAAGATCACCAAGACCGCCCCGGCGACGGCGAACGCTCACCAGCAGTTCACCTACACCATGCTGGTCGAGAACCTGGGCCCCTCCGAGGCAACCAACGTGGTTATTTCGGACCCGCTTCCAGCCGGGCTCAACTTCATCTCTTCGGCCGACTGTGACGCGGTCATGACCTGCAGGCCTGGGAACGATCCCCTCGGGCGGAGACCGGACCGTCGAAGTAATCGTCGAAACCACACCGGCTGTGGCCGGGACTACCGTGGTCAATACCGCGACAGTCGACGGCTCCGAGTTCGATCCCAACCCGGATAACAACACTTCGACAGCGGAAACCGTGATCGACACGCTTGCCGACATCTCCGTCGTCAAGACCGGCCCGGCCACCGCCCAGGCTGATACGCGGATCACCTGGGACCTCGTCGTCGGCAACTCCGGTCCCAACCCGGCCGAGAACGTTCTCCTCGCAGACCCCCTCCCCCTGGAGGTCACGAACCCGTCGGTCACCACCTCGCAGGGAAACTGCAATCCCAGCGTCGCCTGCAGCCTCGGCACCATCCCGGTCGACGGTTCGGTCGTGATCACCATCGAGGCTGACATCCCCCGCGACGCGGTGGTCGGAGACACCATCACCAACACCGCCCGGGTCACCACAACCACCGACGAGATCAACACTGACAACAACGTCTCTACTGCGGAGACGGAGATTCTGGCGCCAACTCCCTACCCGCCCGACGTGAGCATCTTCAAGGAGCGCTCCAACGACGATGAGGTCAAGGTCGGCGACATCGTCGTCTTCAGGCTCACGGCGACCAATAACGGTGAAGTGACGGCGAACAACGTTGTGATCAAGGACAAGCTGAGCCCCAAGCTGCGCTACATCAGCTCGTCCATACCGGGCGGCAAGTGCTCGGAAAAGAACGCGACGGTCACCTGCAGGAGGGCGAGTCTCGCGGGCGGTGAATCGGTGACCGCGAAGATCAAGGTCCGCACGATCGACACCGGAAAGGTCGTCAATACCGCGACCGTGTCGGCCTCCAACGGAACTGTCTCCGTGCCCAGCTGGACGATCAAGTTCCCGGTCGGCAAGGGCAAGGCAAACATCAGGATCACCAAGAAGGCTGATCGTCGAAAGACCAAGGGCGGCGGCAAGGTCAAGTACCGGATCAAGGTGCGCGACGTGAGCGACCGGGCAGCGGTCGACGTCGATGTCTGTGACCAGATTCCGCCGCGAACCACGGTTGTGCGTTCGGGCGGCGGGAGGCTCCAGGGCGGCAGGATCTGTTGGGAAATCCCCTACTTCGCCGCCGGGGCAACCCGCGAGTTCCGGGTCACCCTCAGGGTCGACCGCTTCTACACCCTGAATTCGGTGAACAACCGGGCAACGGCCCGCGCCGGCAATGTCGCCGGCACACGCCAGGCCTCGGCCAAGGTAGGCGTGATCCGGATCAACAACTCTGCGAGGGGCGGCGGTGTCACCGGCTAGGGCGGCAGTCGTAGCGCTGCCAGCCTGACCATTCTCCTGCCTGTAGCAGCTTCTCCGGCTATCGCATCCTCGTAGGTCCCGCCCATCCTTCGCTCCTTGATCCCCTCGAATCCGAACGCTCGCACGGCCGCATCAGGGTCGGCAACGGCAGGGTCGTCGCCCTGGCAAAGATGCTGCCGCCGGGCACGCCGGCAAAGGTTCGCCGGGGGACCAACCGGCGCTTTTTTACGTTTCAGCCGTATCCGACCTTCCTCGTTGACGTTTCGCAGACTTGCCTTGTGCCTTCCGGCTCTTTAGTCTGGAGTCAGAATTCCAGAGTTGCCACCGGCACGGTGGGACCAGACAAGGAGAGCCAATGCATATCGCCCCTACGACCAGCCCCGCCACCCTGGACCTGCAGGCTGATGCTCGCCGGCACCTCTGGATGCATTTCTCGCGGATGGGCGGTTACGACGAGCAGCATGAGATCCCGATCATCGCTCGGGGCGAGGGGTGTTACCTGTGGGACGACAAGGGCAACAAGTACCTCGATGGCCTCGCCGGCCTGTTCTGTTCGAACGTGGGACACGGGCGCGCTGAAATCGCCGAAGCGGCTGCCAGGCAGATGGAAGAGCTGGAGTTCTCGATCATCTGGAGCTATGCCCACCCCCGCGCGATCGAACTGGCGACCAAGATCGCCTCACTCGCCCCCGGCGATCTCAACCGGGTCTTCTTCACCAGTGGCGGCGCCGAGTCGGTCGAGTCGGCCCTGAAGCTCGCCCGCAACTATTGGCGCATGCACGGCCGCGGCCAGAAGGCCAAGGTCATCGCCCGCGAGGTCGCCTACCACGGCACCACGCTCGGAGCCCTCTCGGCCACCGGCCTGACCGATCTTCGAGCCCAGTTCGAGCCGCTTTCACCCGGCGGCTGCCACGTGCCGAATACGAACATGTACCGCTATCCCGACGACCGCGACCCGATGCTGCTGGCCGACGCGATCGAGGACCGCATCATCTTCGAAGGTCCCGAGACCGTCGCGGCTGTGATCCTCGAGCCGGTCCAGAACGCGGGCGGCTGCTTCGTTCCCCCGGACGGCTATTTCCAGCGGGTCCGCGAGATCTGCGATCGCCACGACGTGCTTCTGATTTCGGACGAGGTGATCTGCGCCTGGGGTCGTCTCGGCCATTACTTCGGTGCCGATCGCTTCGGTTACCAGCCCGACATCATCACCTCGGCAAAGGCACTCACTTCAGCCTACGTGCCGATGGGCGCGATGATCTGTTCGGACAAGATCGCCGAGCCGTTCATGGAGGGCACCGAGTCCTTCGCCCATGGCTTCACTTTCGCCGGTCACCCGGTTGCCTCGGCGGTGGCCCTGGCCAACATCGAGATCTTCGAACGTGAAGAGCTCTGCGAGCACGTCCGGACCAAGGAGCCAGAGTTCCGGGCGATGCTTGAGAGCCTGCAGGACATCCCGATCGTCGGTGACGTGCGCGGTGCCGGCTTCTTCCACGCGATCGAACTGGTCAAGGACCAGGAGACCAAGGAGACCTTCGAAGGCCCCCAGGCAGAAGGCCTTCTGCGCGGCTACCTCTCCGGCGAGCTGTATCGCCGCGGACTGATCTGCCGGGCTGACGATCGTGGCGACCCGGTGATCCAGTTCTCACCGCCGCTGATCGCCGATACCGAGGAGTTCGAGTTCGTGCACGACGTGCTCAGGCCGGTCTTGACCGAGGCCTCCAAGCGAATGGACATGTTCTAGGCCTCTTCACAGGCAATAATCGTCGCACGGCTTTGATTCACCAAAAACAGAGAGGTAGATGAGGGTATGAAGGTTGGAGTCCCGAAGGAGATCAAGCAGGACGAGTACCGGGTGGCAATTACGCCGGCAGGAGTGCGCGAGATGGTCGAGCGCGGCCACGAGGTGTACGTCGAGGCCACGGCCGGTGTAGGCAGTGCAATCCCGGACTCCGAGTTCGAGGCCCAGGGCGCGACAATTCTGCCCGACGCCGCCGCGATCTTCGAGACGGCGGAGATGATCCTGCATGTCAAGGAGCTTCAGGCATCCGAGATCGAGATGCTTCATCCGGGACATCTGCTCTTCACCTACCTCCACCTTGCTCCCGATCCGGAGCAGACCCGGGCGCTGCGGCAGTCGGGCGCAACCTGCGTCGCCTATGAGACGGTCGAGGACTCGGCCGGCCGGCTGCCGCTGCTGGCACCGATGAGCGAGATCGCCGGCCGGATCGCCACCCAGGCCGGAGCTTTCATGCTCGAAAAGCCGATGGGTGGTCGCGGTATTCTGCTCGGCGGGACCCCGGGTGTGGCCGCTGCCAATGTGCTGGTGATCGGTGGCGGCGTGGTCGGCACCAACGCAGCCTTCATCGCCATGGGCATGGCCGCTGACGTCTTCATCCTCGATCGCTCGATCGACCGTCTGCGAGAACTCGACCTCCACTACGCCCGTGAGGCGTCAACCGTTTATTCGACCTCGCTCGCTGTCGAGGAGTTGCTGCCCAAGGCCGATCTCGTGATCGGTGCCGTGCTCGTTCACGGCGCCCGCGCACCTTTCGTCGTCAAGCGCGAACAGCTCTCGATGATGAAGCCGGGCGCGGTACTGGTCGACGTCGCGATCGACCAGGGCGGTTGCTTCGAGACTTCGAGGCCGACCACCCACCGGGACCCGGTCTTCGAAGTGGACGGGATCATCCATTACTGCGTGGCGAACATGCCGGGTGCGGTACCGGTCACGGCGACGCACTCGCTGACCAACGCGACCCTGCCCTACGCGCTTTCGCTGGCCGATCACGGCCTGGGCGGCGCTGTGCACCGCGATCCCGGGCTGCGTCCCGGAATCAACGTGGCCGCCGGCAAGGTCACTCACCACGGCGTCGCCGAGGGTGTGGGCGCCGAGTACGTCGCTCCGGAAGAAGCGCTCGGCTGGAGCTGAGCCGTAGCGCTTTCCAGACCAGCAACTGAACTGAGACAACGACCCGCCCGGGGGAGGCCCCGCGGCAGGTCGAAACAGGAGAAGAGGAAGACCCAATGGCCATAACCGAGAAGCTGAAGCTCCAGAACATGATCAACGGTGAATTCGTCGACCCGGTCGACGGAGGCAGCGAAGACGTGATCAACCCGTCGACCGGCGAGGTGATCGCCTCCGCACCGCTCTCGGGCGTCGAGGACGTAAATCGTGCGGTCGCGGCGGCCAAGGCTGCCTTCGAGGGCGGCTGGGCCACGACCACGCCGTCCGAGCGCTCCAACCGGCTGCTGGCCCTGGCTGACGCAATCGAGGAGAACGGCGAAGAGCTGACCAACCTCGAATCGGCCGACGCAGGCAAGCCACGCCAGTCCTTCATCGACGAAGAACTCGCCACCACGGCCGACCACATCCGCTTCTTCGCTTCGGCCGCCCGCAACCTCGAGGGCAAGGCGGCGATGGAGTACGTCGAGGGCCACACCTCCTTCATCCGGCGCGAGCCGGTCGGGGTGGTCGCCCAGATAACCCCGTGGAACTACCCGCTGATGATGGCCATCTGGAAGATCGGCCCGGCGCTGGCGACGGGAAATACGCTGGTCCTGAAGCCGGCTGAGTCAACCCCGGTAACCACGCTTCAGACCCTGGCCCGGATCTGCGCCGAGATTTTCCCTCCCGGCGTGACCAACTTCATCGGTGGTCACGGTGATCCGGCCGGATCGACCCTGGTCACCCACCCCGACATCGACATGGTTTCGCTGACCGGATCGGTCGGCACCGGCAAGTGGATCGCCAAGGCAGCGGCGGACTCGCTCAAGCGGGTCCACCTCGAACTTGGAGGCAAGGCTCCGGTGATCGTCTTTGACGACGTCGACGTCGACGCCACCGCGGAGCTGGTCTCGGCCTACGGTCTGTTCAACGCCGGACAGGACTGCACCGCTGCCTGCCGCATCCTCGCCGGACCGAAGGTCTACGACGACTTCGTCGCGGCGCTCGCCGAGCATGCCGGTGGTTTCAAGACCGGCGATCTCGATGATCCCGATACGGCGCTCGGCCCGGTCAACTCCGAGCGGCAGCTGGGCCACGTAACCGGCTTCCTCGACCGCAAGCCCGAGCACGCCCAGTTCGCCACCGGCGGCAGCAAGGTGGACCGGCCCGGCTTCTTCGTCGAGCCCACCGTGGTCGCCGACCTCAACCAGAACGACGAGATGGTCCAGAACGAGATCTTCGGCCCGGTGCTGACCGTTCAGCGCTTCACCGACGAAGCGGAAGCGATCAAATGGGCCAACGGCACGAGGTACGGCCTCGCCTCCTCGGTCTGGACCCGTGACGTCGGCCGCGCGATGAGGGTCACCAACGCGCTGCGCTTCGGCGCCGTCTGGGTCAACGACCACATCATCATGGCGCCGGAAATGCCCCACGGCGGTTATGGGGAGTCGGGTTACGGCAAAGACATGTCGATGTACTCCCTAGAGGACTACACGCAGGTCAAGCACGTCATGATCAACCTGGACTGAGGGGCGGGCGGCGGGCCGCCGTCTCTCGCTGCGCCTTTGGTTGACGCTCGCCGGCCCGCCTTGTGGAGGCAATCAGCACGCCCTGGGCGTGCTGATTGCCTCCACTACGCATTTACGTTTTCGATGGTCGTTTAGTGGCGCGGATAGGCACGCCACCAGCGCGCTGATCCTCGCCACCCCTCCCGACCCGGGTCACAGAGTGTCCCCGGACCTCAGGCTCAGAGGCCCATCGTCTTTCCGATGATCTCTTTCATGATCTCGTCGGTTCCTCCTCCGATCGGGCCGAGGCGGGCGTCGCGCAGGGCTCGTTCGACTTCGTACTCCTTCATGTAGCCGTAGCCACCGTGGATCTGGACGGCTTCGTCGGCGATCTCGACCAGAGTGCGCTGGGTGTAGAGCTTGGCCATTGAAACCTCGCGGACCACCTCTTCACCTTCCTCAAAGCGCCGCAGCGTGTCGTAGGTGAGGCTGCGGGCTGCCGCCGTCTTTGTTGCCATCTCGGCGATCTTGTGGCGGATCGCCTGGAAGCCGGCAATCGGCCGGTCGAATGCCTGCCGCTCCTGGGCGTAGGAGACGGAGAGCTCGATCATCCGGTCCATCGCGCCGATTGCGCCGATCGCCATGAGCAGCCTCTCCCAGGCGAAGTTGGCCATGATCAGCTGGAAGCCGCCGTTCTCCTCGCCGAGCAGGTGGGCCTCCGGGACCTCGACGTCGGTGAAGGCGATCTCCCCGGTGTCGGATGAATGCCAGCCGTGCTTCTCCAACTTCGAGGTCACTTCGTAGCCGGGGGAGTCGGTTTCGATCACCAGGAACGAGATCCCACCGTGACCGCCCTCCTCGGTCGTCTTGACCGCGCAGACGAGGAAGTCAGCGACGACGCCGTTGGTGATGAAGGTCTTCGAACCGTTGACCACCCAGCCGCCTTCGGTGCTCTTCGCCATGGTGCGGATCCCGGCGACATCCGAGCCTGCTCCCGGCTCGGTGATGCCGAGGGCGCCGATCTTCTCGCCCTTTATCCCTGGCACCACCCAGCGCTGACGCTGCCATTCGTTTCCGAACCTGAATACTGGCGGCATCGCGATCGAGGCATGGGCGTTGAGACCGGCGGCCACACCGCCCGAGCCGCCCCTTCGCGAGAGCTCCTCGACCCAGATGGCGTCGTGGGTGTGAGTGCCGCCCTGTCCGCCGTACTGCTCGGGGAACTTGAGGCCGAGGAAGCCGAGCTCCCCGCATCGCACGTAGAGCTCACGGGGGAACTGCTTCGCGTCTTCCCAGGCGGAGACGTTCGGTGCGATCTCGTTCTCGACGAATCTGCGAACGGATTCGCGGAGCTCATCGTGCTGCTCGGTGAATGGTGGCTGCATGGCTCTGATACTAAGGCGGTGCGGCCAGAAAGAAGGGCCCCGTTCTCACGGAGCCCAGGTACTGCGCTGTGTCGGCAGTGAAACTAGAAGTTGCGCGGGTGACGCGCGATGAAAGTGCCCGGAGTCGAGCGCATGCTCCTGCTCCAGCCGGGTCCGTTGCCCGGCGTCTGCGAGGTATCCAGACGCAGGCCGGCTACCACCATGTAGGCGTGGCCGGGGTTCGAGTAGACGGTGATCCAGGATCCGGGACCGCGCTTGCCCCAGTTCATGTAACTGGTCGAAGGCATCGGGCTGGACACGAAACGACCGCCTCGGAGGGCGAAGCTGACCGTTCCCGAGCAGTCGTAGCCCTTGTCGAAGAAGCTGCCGTGGCCGCCGCCGTAGATGTAAGGCTTGTTGCGGATCCGATTGCCCCAGGCGATGACCCTCTTGATCCGGGCCGGTGCGGTGGCCGGGGCGATCGCCTTGCCCCTGATCAGGCGGGCCTTCTTGACCGGCTTGCAGTCCCCGGTCGCGACGGTCAGTCCGCCGCTGGAGGACTCGGCGCATCCGGCATAGGAGCTGGAAGGCGAAACGGCCAGGAAGAAAGCGATGCAGAGGAGGGCAAAGGCCCCGAGGGCTGCCGCGCTGAATCCAAAGTTACGAGTTGTGTGAAACGGGTTGATACCGATCTCCCTTGTCGGCCTACGGGGTTAGCTGTCGGGCTGGCGCTCTAAAGGAGCTTGCGCTTCCGCCCTGCTTGGCGGATTCGCCCCAAATACTCGGTTCCCCCGATCCCCGGACGTCTGACGACTGGGGATTCGGCTCTTCAGTTTTGAACTGCAGGAAAAGATACATGATCTACAGATCCGTGCACGTACTTCGTTAACAATCTCGCGAATCCTCCGCCCTTGCAGGGTTTTTGTTGGCAGCGGCCCGGAGTTCGCCCGCCAGATGCCGCTGGCGACGGCCTTTCCGGGGTCCGCTGGTAGGTTTGCCCGCATGGAGATCAGCGGCAAGAACGTCCTTCTCACCGGGGCGACCGGGGGACTCGGACGCGCGATGGCCCACCGGCTGGCCTACTGTGGTGCCCGCGTCACCCTTTCCGGTCGCAAGCTCGAAGCATTGGAGGCGCTTGCGACTGAGCTGCCGGGCTCCGGACACAGCACAGCGGTCGCCGACCTCGGTCAACCCGATGCCGCAGTTCAGCTTGCTGCCGCAGTCGGTCCGATCGACTGTCTGGTCGCAAACGCGGCACTGCCGGCCACCGGCAAGCTGACCGAACTTTCCGGCGAACAGGTCGCCCGCATGCTGCGGGTCAACCTCGAATCCCCGATCCTGCTCACCCAGGCGCTGCTGCCCGGAATGCTCCAGCGCGATCAGGGAAAGATCGTTCTGATCGGCTCGCTGGCGGGCAAAGCGGGCAGCCCGCGCTCCTCGATCTACAACTCGACCAAGTTCGGCCTTCGGGGATTTGCTTTCGGTCTGGGCGGTGACCTTGTCGGTACCGGTGTGGGCATCAGCGTTGTCGCCCCGGGATTCGTGCGTGATGCAGGAATGTTCGCCGACTCCGGGGCCAGGGCCCCGTCCAGCCTCGGTACGAGCTCTCCGGATGAAGTGGCCGACGCGATGGTGAAAGCGATCGAGGGTGAGCGGATCGAGATAACGGTCGCGCCGCTCAAGGCCCGCGTGATGGCTCACTTTGCCCTGACAAGTCCAACCATGTCCCACCGCGCCCAGTCCGGTCCGGCCGGGCAGAAGGCCTCCGAAACAGTGGCCCGCGGCCAGGCTGACAAGCGATAATCAGACAAACGACCAAACGAGGGAAGAAGTCATGAGCAGCGATTCATTCGGAGCGAAAGCGGACCTCACGGTCGACGGCACCACTTACGAGATCCACCGGCTCGACGCGCTTCAGGAGAAGTACGACGTCGCTCGTCTGCCCTACTCGATCAAGGTCCTTCTCGAGAACGTGCTCAGGCTGGAGGACGGCGTTTCGGTGACCGCGGCCGACATCGAGGCGATCGCATCCTGGAACGCCGCGGCCGAGCCGTCGGTGGAGATCCCGTTCCAGCCTGCCCGCGTGCTGATGCAGGACTTCACCGGCGTGCCGGCAGTGGTCGACCTGGCCGCGATGCGCGATGCGATTGACGAGATCGGTGGCGATCCGACCGCGATCAACCCGCTGGTCGACGTCGATCTGGTGATCGACCATTCGGTCCAGGTTGATGCCTTCGGCAACGGCATGGCCTTCCAGGTCAACGCCGAGCGCGAGTTCGAGCGCAACCAGGAGCGCTACGAGTTCCTCAAGTGGGGCCAGAAGTCCTTCGACAATTTCAGCGTGGTTCCGCCGGCCACCGGCATCTGCCACCAGGTGAACCTCGAGTACATCGCCCAGGTGGTCTACAGCCGCGAGACCGACGGCGTCATGGCCGCATACCCGGACACCCTTGTCGGAACCGACTCCCATACGACCATGGTCAACGGCCTCGGAGTGCTCGGCTGGGGGGTCGGGGGAATCGAAGCCGAAGCAGCGATGCTCGGCCAGCCGATCTCGATGCTGCTGCCCCAGGTTGTCGGCTTCAAGCTCTCCGGCAAGCTGCCGGACGGCGCCACCGCCACCGATCTCGTGCTGACGGTCACCGAGATGCTTCGCGAGCGTGGAGTGGTTTCCAAGTTCGTCGAGTTCTACGGCCCGGGCCTGCCGACCCTGCCGCTCGCCGATCGCGCGACGCTGGGCAACATGTCGCCGGAATTCGGCTCGACCTGTGCGATCTTCCCGCCGGACGCCGAGACCCTGCGCTACCTCGAGCTGACCGGTCGCCCCACGAAAACGATTGCTCTGGTCGATGCCTACGCACGCGAGCAGGGCATGTTCCACACCGCGGAATCCGAGGATCCGGCCTTCAGCGACAGGCTTGAACTCGAGCTGGACTCGGTCGTGCCTTCGATCGCCGGCCCCAAGCGCCCGCAGGACCGGATTTCGCTCTCTGACGCCAAGCCCGCATTCCTTGAGGCTCTGACCGAGTTCGACAGCGATGCCGCCCGGGAACTCAGCCCTCTGGACGAAGCCCTGGACGAGTCCTTCCCGGCCTCTGACCCTCCGGCTGAAGAGGTCACCTCGGATGCGGGCAAGCCCCGTCACGCTCCGGACCACGTGCCAGCCGCAGTACTCGAGCGCAGTTCGAACGACTCGGTCCCGGTGACGCTCGATGACGGGACCGCCTTCGACCTCGACCACGGTCGGGTCGTGATCGCCGCGATCACCTCCTGCACCAATACTTCGAATCCGTATGTGATGGTCGCCGCCGGCCTGCTCGCCCGCAACGCGCTGGCCCGCGGGCTTCAGCGCAAGCCCTGGGTAAAGACCTCCTTGGCACCGGGCTCGACCGTGGTCACCGACTACCTCGACAACGCCGGCCTGACCGAGTACCTGGACGGCCTGCAGCTTTCAACCTCGTCGGCTACGGCTCACCACCTGCATCGGCAACTCCGGACCGCTCGACCCGGCGATCTCGGCCGCGATCGACGAGAAGGATCTGGTCGTCTGCTCGGTGCTCTCCGGCAACCGCAACTTCGAGGGCCGGATCAGCCAGGACGTGAAGGCGAACTATCTGGCTTCGCCGCCCCTGGTCGTCGCCTACGCACTGGCCGGTCGCATGGACATCGACATCCAGACCGACCCGCTCGGCGAGGACCCCGATGGCAACCCGGTCTACCTCGGCGACATCTGGCCGGATAGCGAAGAGGTGGCGGAGGTCGTCGGCGCTTCGATCCGCAGCGACATGTTCGAGAAGAACTACGGACAGGTCTTCAGCGGCGACGAGAACTGGCAGCAGGTTTCGGTGCCCGAGGGCGACCGCTACACCTGGCCCGACTCGACCTATGTGCGTCTGCCTTCCTTCTTCGAGAACATGCCGGCCGACCCGCCCGGGGTCTCCCCGATCGAAGGCGCCCGAGTCCTGGCGGTACTCGGCGACTCGATCACCACCGACCACATCTCGCCCGCCGGCGCGATCAAGAAGGACAGCCCGGCCGGTGCCTGGCTGATCGAACAGGGCGTGGGTCCGGCCGAGTTCAACTCCTACGGCTCCCGTCGAGGCAACCACGAGGTAATGGTGCGCGGCACTTTCGCGAACATCCGGCTGCGAAACCAGCTGGTGGAGCGCTCCGGCGGCTACACACTTCACTTCCCCGAAGGCGAAGAGACCAGCATCTACGAAGCCGCGATGAGCTACGCCGCCGACGGAATCCCGCTGGTCGTGCTGGCCGGCAAGGAGTACGGGTCGGGCTCATCACGCGACTGGGCAGCCAAGGGGACCAAGCTGCTCGGGGTTCGCGCCGTGATCGCCGAGAGCTACGAGCGCATCCACCGTTCAAACCTGATCGGCATGGGCGTGCTGCCACTTCAGTTCCCGGAAGGCGAGAGCGCCGAGTCACTCGGCTTCAACGGCGAAGAGCTGTTCACCGTCGGCGACCTTCGGGACGGCCAGGCCAAGTCGGTGACCGTGACCGCCGAACGTGACGGGGCTGAACCGGTCAGCTTCGAAGCGACCGTCCGGCTGGACACCCCGAACGAGGTCCGGTACTTCCTCAACGGTGGCATCCTCCAAACGGTCCTGCGCGACATCAACGCCCGCTGAATATCGCGCGAAACAAGCGGTTTCCGGGAGAACAGCCGGACGCCGGACGCTGATGCCCGCCGCTGACGGACCGGGCAGGGGCGACTTCAAGGAGCGCATTTCGAAGGATTCCGTGGTCGGGCTGGCCGCAGACTTCGATCGGCGTGGCCCGCTTTTCCGGAGCAGGAGTTCATCCGGCAGGCGAGCGACGGCCTTGCCGATCTGGAAATGAAGGCCCGGGTCAGCCGGGTCGCTGAATCGCTGGGACAGGCCCTGCCTCCGGATTTCGACGAAGCGGCTGCGATCATCGACAGGGCGATCGAGCAGCCGACCTTCGACGGCTGGATCGTCTTTCCTGTCAACGACTGGGTTGCCCGCTACGGCATCGACCACCCGGAAACTGCTCTGCCACTGCTCGGCCGCCTGACCTCCCGCTGGACCGCCGAGTACGCGATCCGGCCCTTCATCGAGGCCGATCAGGCTCGCGCCTTCGGGCAGTTCGACGGGTGGATCGAGCGATGACGAGCACCGCCGGAGGCTCGGTCTCGGAGGGCCCCCGACCCCGACTGCCCTGGGCGTCGCATCTGCGCCGATTCATCGAGGATCCGACACCGACGATCACGTTGCTCGACCGGCTTGTGGACGATCCGTCGGCCTACGTGCGCAAGTCGGTGGCCAACCATCTCAATGACATCAGCAAGGACCACCCGCGGATCGCGACAGCGACTGCCTCACGCTGGCTTGGGGAAGACCCGGAATCCGAGCGTCGGCGCTGGATTGTCTCCCACGGTCTGAGAAGCCTGGTCAAAGCAGGCGATCCGGAGGCCCTGAAACTGCTCGGCTTCGACCCCGATGCCCCGGTGTCTCTCAGTGCGTTCGAAGTCACCCCGCCGACGATCCGGATCGGAGAAGCGTTGACGATGCAGTTCGCGCTCACCGCAACTGAAAGGACCCCGGTGATGGTCGACTACGCCATCCACCACGCGGGAGCCACCGGCAGGCGCTCGGCGAAGGTGTTCAAGCTGAAGCGCACCGTCCTGGAGCCAGGCATCGAGACCGCTTTCCGTCGAGACCACAGAATCCGGGAGGTCTCCGTCCGCCGAATCCATCCGGGTCCCCACCTGATGGAGATCCAGGTGAACGGAAAAGTCCTCGCCGAAGCGACCGTAGAAGTTCTCCCCTGAAACCACGCAGCGAGACTGCTTCAACAAAGGTGGCGGGCGAGGGTCGCGGGAGGCAGGGGGTCCGCGCGACCCTCACCACGCCTGCGCGCCGGTAGCCAGGGAGGTGCCGACGCGAGCGCTTCCGTGGACTCATCCAGCGGAAGCGGGCTTGGAAAGTATTTTGGGTATCTGACTGTGGAACCCCTGCGGGTACCCTGCAAACTAGCGATTTTTCCCTTCTCCCTTTCCGTTCTCCCAATCCTGCTCAACGGATTCCTGAGGATCTTATACACCCACATGCTCACCGCGTCAATAGCGCGCTGCGTCAACAAGTCTGATCAGAAAACCGCAGACGGCCCCAGGTGGTCAGACGGTGAGCGCCGTGAGCACGATCCGCTCCTGCTCGCGAACGTGTGCGACTGAATAGCCCTCGCTGGGGTTGGCCCGCTCCGGCCGTCCGATATAGCCAGGTACGACGCCGTCCGGGACGATCTCGGGCAGGCGCCGCGACATGACGCTCCAGGCGCCCATGTTCTTCGGTTCTTCCTGCACCCAGACGACTTCTTTGAGGTACGGGTAGGACTCGATCAGGCTGGCAAGCTGGCCCCTGGGGAAGGGGTAGAGCAGCTCGACCCGGACGACAGCCACCTTCTCGGCGGCTTCGCGCCTCGCCGACCCGTCGAGGTCGTAGTAGACGCGGCCGGAGCACAGAACCAGACGCTCGCCGTTTCCCGGCGTTCGCCGGCGCGTGGGTCGTCGAGGATGAAGTGGAAGTGCTCGTCGGTCAGCTGCTCGAGCGTGGCCGCGGCCGCCGGCTGTCGCAACTGCCCCTTCGGCGTGAAGACCACCATCGGGCGCGGTTTCTTGATCAGCGCCTGACGGCGCAGCAGGTGGAAGTACTGGGCTGCGGTAGACGGGTTGGCGATCCGCATGTTGCCTTCCGCTGCGAGTGACAAAAAGCGCTCGATGCGGGCGCTGGAGTGCTCCGGTCCGGCGCCTTCGTGTCCGTGCGAGCAGCAGGGTCATCTTGAGGTGAGGCCCCACTTCGACTCACCCGAAGCGATGAAACTGTCGATGATCACCTGGCCGGAGTTGGCGAAATCGCCGAACTGGGCTTCCCAGAGGACCAGGGACTCGGGCTTTGACGAAGCGTAGCCGTACTCGAATCCGAGGCAGGCGTTCTCGGAAAGCGGGCTGTTGTGGAGTTCGAAAGGCGCTTTGGCGTCGTCGAGGTGCTGGATCGGCGCGTACTTGAGGCCGGTCTTTTCGTCGTGCAGCACGAGGTGACGCTGGGAGAAGGTGCCGCGCTCGGTGTCCTGACCGGTCATCCTGATGTGAACGCCGTCGGTCAGCAGGGATGCCAGGGCTAGAGATTCGGCGTGGGCGAACTCGATGCCGCCGTTTTCGAGTGCCTCTGTGCGGCGCCCGAGCGGTTTGCGCAGTTTGCGGTGGGTCGTAAACGATGCCGGCACTTCCAGCAGGGCCTCGTTCAGTTGCTTCAGGTGCTCCGCCTTGACCGCGGTCTGAACCGGCAGGACTTGGCCGAGCGGTCCATTTCCCCGGTGCCGACCTGGGTGACGGTCGGATCCTCGTAGACGCCCGTGTCCATCTTCTCCCGCAGCGCGTCAAGGGTCTGTTTCAGTTCGGTGCGAAGCTCCTCGGCACCGGCGTTGACGTCCTCGCGATCGACGACCCCCTGCTCGCTCAACTGCTCGGTGTAAAGCGCCGAAACCGGCGCTGTGATTCCTTGATCGTCGCTGACATCAACGGCTGGGTGTAGGCCGGCTCGTCGGTCTCGTTGTGGCCGAAGCGGCGATACCCGACAACATCGATCACGATGTCGCGGTTCCACTTTTCGCGATAGGCAACCGCCAGACGCATCGCCTGAATGCAGGACTCGGGATCGTCGGCGTTGACGTGGATTATCGGAACGTTGAAGCCCTTGGCCATGTCGGCCGCATGCGGGGTCGATCGTCCCTCCATCGGGTCGGTGGTGAACCCGATCTGGTTGTTCTCGATGATGTGAATCGTGCCGCCGACCGGTAGCCGTCGAGGCTCTGCATGTTGAAGGTTTCGGCAACCACTCCCTGACCCGGGAAAGCGGCATCGCCGTGCAGAACAAGAGGCACCGCCCGCTTGGTGTCCTGCTCGATCCTCGGCCCGTCGATCTCGCTCTGGGAGAACCGGGTCGCGCCGGTGATCACCGGGTCAACAAACTCCAGGTGGCTCGGATTGGGGTAAAGGTGGACGGCGATCGTCTCGCCCTCGTGGTCTTCGAACGAGCCCTCATGGCCGTAGTGGTACTTGACGTCGCCGGTACCACCGTGCGGGATCGCGGCGACCCGCTTGACGTCTTCGATCCGCTTGGAGCCTTCGAACTCGGCGAAGATCGATTCCGCCGGGCGGCCGACATTGTGGGTGAGCACGGCGAGCCGTCCCCGGTGAGCCATGCCGATCACGACTTCACGGGCGCCACTGCGGCCGGAGAGCAGGCTCAGTTCGTCAATCATCGGCACGATCAGTCAAGCCCTTCGATCGAGAACATCTTCTGTCCGAGATAGGCCTTTTCGATGAAGCGCTCGAACTCGAAGACCTCGATCAGGCGGCCGAGCAGTCGCTTCTGCTCTTCGGCGTCGAGTGGCTTGCGGTGGGCACCGGTCTCGATCATCTCGCGCATCCAGACCCGCTGCTGATGGGAGGAAATGTGCTCGAACTGGTAGCCGATCGTGCCTGTGTAGGCGGTGCGCATCCGCGGCAGCGCTTCGAGCAGGGTCTCGCCCGGAACGCCGATCCGCAGGATCGAGGCCGGGATCTGCGACATCAGTTCCGGAGTGAGCGCGACCGTTTCCGGATCGAGCGCCGGATCGCCATCGAAGCCCGTCCAAGCGGGTCGAGGTCCGCCGCGAGATGGCCATGGGTACGGAAGGCCTTGAGCAGCGAGGTCGCCGCCTGAACCGCCTGGAGCAGTTCCGGATCGGGTGCGCCGGCGATCGCCGAAGGCTGTGCCGGAATGCCCGCGGCCAGTGGTGGTGCGAGTTCCGCCTCCGGACCGACGCCGCCAGGACGGAAGGATCGAGCCCGTCAGTGGCAACCGATTCATAGAACTCGTCGTTGCCGAACAGCAGGCCTTCAAGCGTCTTGAGGAAGTTGCCGGACTCGGCGCCCTGGATGATCCGGTGGTCGTAGGTCGAGGTCAGGGTCAGCACCTTCGACACACCAGACTCTCGATCCGGGCCGGGTCGGCGTGGACCCACTCGGGCGGGTAGGCGATCGAACCGGCGGCGACGATGGTTCCCTGGCCGGCCATCAGGCGCGGCACCGAAGCGACCGTGCCGATTCCGCCGGGGTTGGTCAGGGTGATGTTCGTGCCGGCGAAGTCATCCGGCGAGAGCCGGTTCTCGCGGGTCTTGGTGATCAGGTCTTCGTAGTAGGCATGGAAGGCGGCGAAGTCCATCTTGCCGGCGCCCTTCACGGCAGGCACCATCAGACTGCGTGAGCCGTCCTTGCGCTCGACGTCGACCGCGATGCCGAGGTTGACCTCGCCGGAATCGACTGAGTAGAGCTTGCCGTCGCGCTCTTCGAAGTGGGTCGCCATCACCGGCCACTTGCGGGCGGCGAGCACGATCGCCCAGGCGACGAGGTGAGTGAAAGAAACCTTCATGCCGCGCTCTGCCAGGGCGGCGTTCAGTCCCTTGCGCTTGGCGTCGAGGGTATCGACCGCGATCGTGCGGAAGGAAGTTGCGGTCGGGATCGAGCGGCTTTCGTCCATCGCCTTGGCCAGCATGCCGGCCGGACCGCGCAGCACCTTCTCGCTCGCGTCGGGCGAAGCGGCGCTGCCGTCAGAGGCGGCCAGCACGTCGGCCTTGGTCACCTTGCCGCCCGGCCCGGAGCCGGAGATCGAGTCCAGGGTCAGACCCTCTGCGGCCGCAACCCGGCGAGCGACCGGAGTCGCGCGGCCCTCGCCGACATCGACCGCGATGTCTTCCGCAACCGGGGCGGAATCGCTGCCGGCATCTGCTTTCGGAGCACCTTCGGCTGCGTCGCCGGAGGAACCTCCCTCAGTATCCGAAGGGTCCAGTTCGGCCAGTCCGGCACCGACCGCGACTTCATCGTCGGGTTCGGCCAGCAGTTTCGTGATCCGCCCCGCCTTGGGAGACGGGACCTCGGCGTCGACCTTGTCGGTCGAGACCTCGACCAGGGTCTGGCCTTCCTCGACCACATCTCCGACCGCCACGTGCCACTCGAGCACGGTTCCCTCAGTGACCGATTCACCCATCTCCGGCATCGTGACTTCGATCATTGTTGGCTCGGCCATTTCCGGCATCTATGCAAAGTCCCGCCCTGGGCAAGGCCGACCCCCGGGGGGTGCAGGCTCGCCGCCGCGGCTGGCAATGTTGTCTGCCCGGAAGCGAGTTCTGAGGAGGAGCTGTGGAGTACTTTGTAACCGGCGGGACCGGCTTTATCGGCCGTTATTTGATCGAACGACTGCTCAAGCGCGGGGGCACCGTGAACGTGCTCGTCCGCGAAGGCTCTCGCGGACGGCTCGAAGAGCTGATCGCCGGCTGGGGGGAAACCGACGGACGGGTGCAGCCGGTGGTCGGCGATCTGACCCAGCCCGGCTTCGGGATCGCCGAGGCCGACATCGAGCAGATGACCGGCAAGATCGACCATTTCTTCCACCTCGCCGCCGTCTATGACATGGAGGCCGACGGGGAGGCGATCCGCATCGCCAACATCGAAGGCACGATCCACGCGGTGGAGCTGGCCAACCGGATAGACGCCGGCTGCTTCCACCTGGCCAGCTCGATCGCCGCCGCCGGCCTGTTCAAGGGCACCTGGCGCGAAGACATGTTCGAGGAGGCCGAGGATCTCGACCGCCACCCGTACTTCCGGACCAAGCACGAGTCCGAGCGCATCGCCCGCGACCAGCTCACGGTTCCGCTGCGCGTCTACCGGCCCGGTGTCGTGGTCGGTGACTCCCGTACCGGCGAGATGGACAAGATCGACGGCCCGTACTACTTCTTCAAGGTGATTCAGCGCCTGCGCCGCACCCTGCCACCGTGGGTACCGGTGGTCGGCGTCGAGGGCAAGCAGATCAACGTGGTGCCGGTGGATTTCGTCGCCGACGCGATCGACCACATCAGCCACGAACCCGATCTCGACGGCAAGGTTTTCCACCTGACCGACCCGAAACCGCTTCGCGCCGGCCAGATCATCAACCTGTTCGCGAAGTCGGCCCATGCGCCCGAAGCGTCGATGCGCCTGGATCCGGCAATGCTCGACATCGTGCCGCCCGCGGTGCGCGGCGGTCTGATGATGCTGCCTCCGGTCAAGCGCATCGCCGACACGGTGCTGAACGACCTCGGCATCCCGCGCGACGTGCTGGTTTACGTCAACTACCCGACCAAGTTCGACTACACCAGCACGCTCGAGGCGCTTGAAGGCACGGGCATCGCGGTTCGCCGGCTCCGCGACCTACTCGGACAAGCTGTGGGACTACTGGGAGCGCAACCTCGACCCCGACCTCTACAAAGACCGCTCGCTCGGCGGTGCGATCGGTGGCAAGGTCGTGATGATCACAGGTGCCTCTCAGGCATCGGCCAGGCCGCTGCGATGAGGGCCGGAGAAGCCGGAGCAACCGTCCTGCTGGTCGCGCGCTCCGCCGACAAGCTGGAGGAAACGAAGGTCGAGATCGAGGACGCCAGCGGCACCGCCGCGATCTTCCCCTGCGACCTCTCCGACACCGAAGACGTGGAGCGCATGGGCAATGAGGTCCTGCTGGCCCACGGTCACGTCGACATCCTGGTCAACAACGCGGGCCGCTCGATCCGGCGCTCGGTCGGGCTCTCATACGACCGGTTCCACGACTACGAGCGCACCATGCAGCTCAACTACTTCGGTGCGCTGAAGCTGATCCTGACCCTGCTGCCGCGCATGCGGGAGAGGAGAAGCGGTCACATCATCAACATCAGCTCGATCGGGGTCCCCGGGCCCAAAACGCCGCGATTCTCGGCCTACGTCGCCTCCAAGGCGGCATTGGACGCATTCAGCCGGACGATCGCCTCGGAGATCATCGACGACAAGGTTCATGTCACGACGATCGACATGCCGCTGGTCCGCACCCCGATGATCGCGCCGACCACCATGTACGACGCCTTCCCGACGATCAGTCCGGACCAGGCGGCCGAGATGATCACCGACGCGATGATCACCCGGCCGAAGAAGGTCGCGACCAGGCTCGGCAACTTCGGTGAGATGCTCTACGCGATCTCGCCCAAGGCCAGCGACGCGATCCTCAACACCGGCTACAAGCTTTTCCCCGAATCCAAGGCGGCCAAGGGCGAAAAGAAGGGCGAGGGCGAAGTCGAAGCTGCTCCGACGACCGAGGCCGTAGCCTTCGCGCACCTTCTCCGTGGGGTCCACTGGTAGCCGGAGGGCTATCACGATGTCCCGCTCCAGGCGCAAACGGAAGCACTGGGGCTGGGGCTTCGAGGACCAGCAGCGCCCGCAGCATGAACTGGAAGAGGCCGCCGTCGGGATTCGCTCGATGCTCGGTTTCGGCGGCGAGCCGGTTCCCGCCCTGCCGCTCGAGCAGGTCGAGCTTTGCGAGCCGCGACTGACGCCCCCCGGGGAGAGCTCCGGGACCGAGCCTGATCAGGCGCTGTTCACGGCCGACCGGCATGAGCGCGCCGTTCACTCGCTCGGCAAGGCCTACCGGGACATCGTGCGTGGTCATCGGGGCGAGTTCACCTGCCCGCCAGACCTGGTCGCATTCCCCGAAGACGAAGCCGGAGTGCAGCAGGTCTTCGAACGCGCGGCGGAGTGGGGGGCGGCAGTCATCCCCTTCGGTGGCGGGACCAGCGTGGTCGGCGGCGTAGAGCCGAAGCTGAAGGACCAGACCGCCCGGTGATCAGCCTCGACCTCACCCGGCTCGACACCGTTTTCGAACTTGACCGCGAATCCCTCGCCGCGCGAATCAGGCGGGGCATACTGGGTCCGGCCCTGGAGAACCGTCTCCGGCCGAACGGCCTGACCCTCCGGCATTACCCGCAATCCTTCGAGTACTCCACCCTGGGCGGCTGGATCGCGACCCGGGCCGGCGGCCACTTCGCCACCGGCGAGACCCACATCGACGACCTGGTCGAGTGCCTGCGCGAGTCACCCCGACCGGTGAGTGGCAGAGCAGGCGGCTGCCCGGCTCCGGCGCCGGTCCCTCGCCCGACCGCATGCTGATCGGCTCGGAGGGCATCCTCGGGGTGATTACTGAAGCCTGGATGCGTATCCGGCCGCGGCCCGTCTTCAAAGCGAGCGCGACGGTCGAGTTCCCGGACTTCGTTTCGGCCGAACCGGCGCTGTCGCCTGATCGCGCAGTCGCGACTGGGCCCGAGCAACTGCCGGCTGATCGACCCGCTGGAGGCGGTGACCATGGGGGCCGGCGACGGATCCGCCACGCTGCTGCTGCTCGGATTCGAGTCGGCGCACGTGCCGGTGGACGGGCTGCTCGACCAGGCGGTTTCGATCGCCCGCGAGCACGGTGGCACGGTTGCCGCCCGCACGGTCACAGAACCCGACGGCTCCGGCCGGTCCGGCCTCGACGGGGGAGACGGCTCCGGCGCCGACCTCTGGCGAAACGCGTTCCTGATGGCCCCCTACCTGCGGGACACCTTCGTCAGCTGCGGCGTCCTGTCGGAGACTTTCGAGAGCGCGGTCACCTGGGACCGCTTCGCCGAGTTCCATGGCGAGGTGAGCGACGCGACCCGCCGCGCGGTCGCCGAGGTCTGTGGCGCACCGGCCGAAGGCGAAGGCTCACCCCGGGTCAGCTGCCGGCTCACCCACGTCTACCCCGACGGGGCGGCACCGTATTTCACGGTGATAGCTCCGGCCATGCGCGGAGGCGAGGTCGAGCAGTGGGACGAAATCAAGGCCGCGGCTTCCGAGGCGATCATCCGCGCGGCGGCACGATCACCCACCACCACGCGGTCGGCCGAGACCACCGGCCCTGGTACGACCGCCAGCGCCCCGACGCTTTCGCTGCTGCCCTCGAAGCGGCCAAAGCCCGTCTGGACCCGGCGGCGCTGCTGAATCCGGGCGTGCTGGTCGACCCGCGGCCCCTGCCCGGCTGAGAGCCGCCCGGCCCGCGGGGTTCGCCCGACGTGTGCCCGCGGTTCGGGAGCGCTTATCGCGCGCGGCCGCCCGTGCGTGGCAACACTCCTGCTCAAGATCAACCCACGGTGAAGGCGCAGCAGGATCCTGGCCTGCGGCCCTGCGCCGGCCCGGCAATTGACGCCTGGACGGCAATATCGGGGTCATCGGCGCCTTCCCCGCTCCCGTAGCCTCCGGACTCGGTAGCCTGCTCCCGCTGCGACTTTCCGGCCCTGCCCGGTACCCGTGATGCCGCGGCACCCCCAGAACCCATGGATACCCCCGCCTCCGAACAGACCGCTCCCGAACGCTCGCCGCTGCGGGCGGCAATCAAGACCGCGCGGCCGCACGAGTGGGTCAAGAACGTCCTGGTCTTCGCCGGGCTGCTCTTTTCCGGCCAGGTGGATGATCCCTGGGCCGTGGGTCAGGCACTACTCACTTTTGTCGCCTTCTGTGCGATTTCCAGCGCCGGCTACTTCATAAACGACCTCAACGACGTCGAACTCGACCGGGCCCACCCGAAGAAGAGGTTCCGGCCGATTGCCGCCGGCCAACTCTCGATCGGCTCTGCCTGGGTGATTTCTGCGTTTCTTGCACTTGGTGCCCTGGCCCTTGCTTTCGCTGCGGTCAACTGGAAGGTCGGTCTGATGGTCGCGGCCTACGGCGTGATTCAGGTCGCCTACAGCTTCGGACTCAAGCAGGTTCGTGATCATCGACGTAATGACCCTCGCGACCCTCTTCGTACTGCGGGTCATGGCAGGCGCGGAAGCGGTCGAGACCGCCGCGTCGGAGTGGCTGATCCTCTGTACGGGCATGCTCGCACTGTTCCTGGGCTTCACCAAACGGCGTCAGGAAGCCGTTTCCGAGCTCCACGAAGGAACCAGCAGCAGGCCGGTCCTCGAGCACTACTCCCTCCCTTTTCTCGACCAGATGGTGGCAATGGTCACCACCGGCACCGTGATCAGCTACGCGATCTACACGGTCTACTCACCCCTGGTCGGTAGCCGCATGATGCTGACCCTGCCACCCGTCGTATACGGGATATTCCGCTACCTGTATTTGATCTACGACCGCTCCGACGACCGCTCTACTGCAGCAATCGTGGCCGAAGACCGCGGAGTGATCATCGCCGGAGCCGTCTTCGCCGCCACCGCATTCCTCATCTTGTACGTATTCAACTGAGGCCGGACGGCACCGTTTCCGGGCGGGCGACCGGTCGACCTCGATTTCGCAGCATGCCCGCCTGACGTCGAAAGTGCGCAAAATCCTGCGTCTTTTGAAAAAAAGCGCACCCGGGATGGTCGTTTATACTACCCTTAGTAGTCAAATCTGTGAAGAAGGGGAACGGATGGGGGTCCTGAGAGATCCGGCAGCGCGCCGGAACGGGCCTCGCAAAGCACCCCGACGGCTGTGAGTTCTCTCTGAGCAGACGGACCGGACACACCGGTCTTTTCTTCGATTTACGGGTTGTATAAGCAGCATGTTCGAAGCGAACCGGAAGAGTTTTCGCGAAATTGAGAGCCGCAGACCAGCAAATGGAGACACGTTGAACAGAGCAGGACGAGCCGTAATCCGCTTCACAGCGATTCTTTCCATCCTTGTTGCAGGGCTTTTCGCCGCCGCTACCGGGCCTGCGAACGCCGCCGAGCCGCCCGTGGCCTACGGGTCGGGATCGCTCGTGATCCCGATGGATACGGATACGACGCTCAACCACACGGCCTACAACCAGAACAACGGCATGTGGAAGGCATACGGACTGCTCTACCGCCTGCTGGACAACGGCGTGCCGGTCTCCTGGGCCATAAACACGTCCAAGACCTCGACCTCGACCACCGATTTCACGGTCTCCAGCGTCAAGGACCTCAGGACGAATACCGCTCTCGGCGGCTGGGCCTACAAGGGCGGCGCCTTCGTGATCGACTCGGCCTACGCGACCCAGGCCAAATCACTGATCACCGCCTGGTGGGCCCAGAACTTGAACCTGCCTAACGTCCACGAGGCAAACACCGGCTTCACGGCTGAAGCGCCGGTGGTTCTTCGCTCACCGCCGAGGATCGCCAACGAAGAGACCAACTCCGGCATCTCGATCGCGTATTACAACGCAGCGGGAATCCCGGATTCCACTGGCGGTCCGTGGACCAGCAACTCTCCGAACATCCTCGACCAGGACGAAATCGCCGACGGCGGCCTGTTCACGCAGGGTGCCTGCCTCCAGAAGAGGTTCGACACCTTCGTAACGCCGCACAACGGCGGCTATTCCTACTCGCTGACCGACCCTTCGAACCTCGGTACGAGGACCTACTCACAGCTCGATACCTTCGTGAACCAGGGCGGCGGCTGGACAGCCCTCTGCCACTCGATCGAGAGCAACGAGAACGCAATGGCCGACCTGACCCGCAACGGCAGCGCTGCAGTCAAGGCACTCTTCAAGACCTCCGAGCCCGGCGGCAAGCCCGGCGGTCTGCTCACCGAGAACGGCTTCCCGGACATCAATAACAACGGCGGCAACTGGGCCGTTCATGCTGCCGCGGCCAAGCTTCCGACGGCACAGCTCGTTCCGACCACCGGGGCCACCCAGAGTCTGCCGGGCGGTTCGGTCCAGACCTGGCCGGCACCCGGTCATCCCGGCGCCCCGACATACTGGTCCGAGACCGAACGCGTGGCTTCGTTTACCGATGGAGCCGAAGTCAGCGACCACATCATCGCCGGCACCTACCACGATGGCACCGGCGCAGGCAAGATCACCTTCGCCGGCGGCCACAGCTATTCGACCTCCGTTCCGTATTCAGGCAACGACGAGAGCCCTTACCTGCGGGCCTTCTACAACTCGCTGTTCTTCAACGGCACCGCCAAGCCGCAGCTCGAGTTCTCGGCGCCGACGACGTACCCGCAGAACGGTACCTCGACCATCCAGGCCGAGCTGAAGAACATCGGTGGCAGCACGGCTGTCAACGTGAACAACACGACTGTCGTCCTCGAGCCGGGATTCAGCTACGTCGGCACCACCAGCGGCCCCGCTCCGAGCGTCAGCGGTCAGACCCTGACTTGGCCGAACCTCGGGAACCTGCCCGGCGGCCAGACCGCCGTGACACTTGAACTCGCGGTCGCACCCTCCGTTTCTTCGACCATCGGCCAGAAGAAGATTGCCACCGTCAAGTCTTCGTACGGAGACGTATTCGGCGAGGGATTCACCGGAGTCTTCTGTCGTGAACTGACGATTACGCCGGTACCGGCCCCGACCGTCACAAAGACGCCCGCGACGCAGGGACCAGTCGGCGTCGGTGCCCCGGTCACATGGACGATCAGTTACGGAAACAGCGGCTCGACAGCGCTGCTCAACTCGCAGATCGAAGACACGCTGCCGCCCGGCTTCAACTACGTCTCCAGCTCGTCTGCTCCCTCACTCGGTGCCCCGACCGTGATTCCGGGTGCCCAGGTCAAGGTCCGCTGGAACGCCGGCACGATCGCGGCCAATACGCCGAATGCCGGCACAGTGACGATCACGGCCAGGGCGGGAGCGGTCACCAACGGCAGCGGCGACCCGCTCCAGCAGACGTTCACCAACACCGCCAAGCTCAGTGGTACGGGCCCGGCCGGCCTGCCGTATTCGGCCCAGGGCACAGCGACCGTTGTGGTCGAGCAGGGCGCTCTCACCCTGAACAAGACTGCCGACAAGACCTCCGTCCAGACTCCGGGAAGCGTCACATATTCCCTGAAACCCGGCTTCAACTCAGGCGTGCAGCTCCAGAACCTGCGCGTTGTCGATCCGCTCCCCACCGGAGTGACGTCACCTCCGACCTCGATCGGCCAGGGAGGCACCTTCGGTCCTTACGTGCCGCTGGCCGCGGTTCCCGGCAATGACGCCGGACCGCCCGTGCTCGACACGGCGATGACGGTCAGCAGCAACTTCCGCAACCTGGGCCAGTCGGTCACGGTCACCATGAACGTCAAGAGCAGCACCGCCGTGGCTGCCGTAACGCCGGATCTCAACACGACGGGCGGAATCGACGGCTGCGGGGCACCGACGCCCGCCAGCGCCAACGTCCCGGCCGGGGGATCCGGCGTCAACTTTGTGTGGACCTGTACGCCGACCACAAGCGGCGAGTACGTATTCCTCGGTTCCGCCAGCAACGGTGTCGATACGGACTGGCCGCAGGCCAGGTCGGCCAGCGTGCTCGTGGCGCCCACCGGGGGGCCGAACGTGGTCACCTGGAACCTGGGCTCGACCACCCAGGCAGTCCCGGGAGAGACGATCATCACCGGATACAAGGCCGGCGTCTTCGCGCTTCACGGGGACAAGAGGTCACCTTCCGCAAGTACGAACCCACGCCGGCGGCGTGGATCAACCGTGCAGACGCGTTGGCCGATGTCGGCAAGGGCGGTGCCCTTGCCAGCGACGGGGCCGGCAAGGTCTACGCGCTGCGCGGCGACAAGACCCAGGCCTTCTGGGTCTATGACGTGACCACGAACGCCTGGACTTCGAGGGCCAACGTGGGCAGCAACGTCGACGAAGGCGGTGCTCTCGTCTATCTGAACGGCTTCGTCTACGCGCTGACCGGCAACGGGACCGGATTCCGGCGCTACGACCCCGGAGCCAACTCCTGGACTGCCCGGGCGGCGACCCCTGAGAACATCAAATGGGGCGGCGCTCTTACGACCGACGGTACTTACATCTATGCCCTTCGCGGCGACGGGAAGCCCGATTTTTACCGCTACAACACGGTTTCCAATACCTGGACTTCAATGGCCAGCGCCCCGGGCAACATCAAGGCCGGCGGTTCCCTGACCCGCATCGGCAACTACATCTACGCGGTGCAGGGCGACGGTAAGACCGGCTTCTACAGGTACGACATCGCTGCGAACACGTGGTCCACGATGGCGGTCACACCAGGCAAGGTCAAGGACGGCGGAGCCCTGACGACCGACGGCACCGTGATTTACGCCCTCCAGGGCAACGGCACGACCGGTTACTGGAAGTACACCCCGGCCACGAACACCTGGTCCACGCTGGCGCCGACCTCGACCGACGTCAAGGACGGCGGTGCACTCGCCTACGTACCGGCCTCGAACCTGACCGGGCGGTTCTCAGACCTCACGCTGAACAAGTCCCTGACCTCCTCGGGCGACTCGCTGAAGATCACGATGGAGTTCGCCGCCGACCCGCCGGTGAACAACATTTCACCGGGTACCTTGACGACGACGGCCACGGGCGGCGCGTCCTGTTCAAGCCTGACCGGCCCGGTTCTGGTCTCCGCCGACGACGACTCGGCCGGCACGAACGATCCCGTGCGCTACGAGTGGACCTGCGTCGTTGCTCCCGGCACGAATCCGGGAAGCCTCAAGTTCAGCGCCAACGGCACCGGCGCCGGCCCGGTCACTTTCCCGACCGCCACCTCGAACAGCTCGATCGTCTCGCCGCTGTTGACCTTCACCGTCGGGATCCCCAATGGAGCACCGGATCCGGTGCTCAACGGAGGCATAGCCGCCTCGAAGAACTACTCGACCGCCTCGCAGATCGTGGAGGTTGCCACCGGCAACCCGAACCTCTCGATCGTCAAGTCGAACTCACCCACCGTCGCGACCGTGATGAGGCCCGGGGAGCAGATCAACTACACGATGGTCGTCGAGAACAACGGAACGGCGCCGGCCACGGCCGTCACGGTTTCCGACCTGATTCCTGCTGAGACCACCTACGTCCAGTGCTCCGGCGGCGTTTCCTGCTCCCAGTCGGCGGGCACGGTCACCTGGAATCTCGGGACGATCAACGCGGGAGACTCGAGGACCGTCACGTTCTCGGTGCTCACCAGGCAGGACCTGGCCGTATCGGACACGGACTACACGGTTCGCAACAAGGCCAGCGTAGTTTCGAACGAAACCGCGTCGAAAGACAGCAACGAAGTCGTTAACCGTCTGCGGGTACTGCCCATGGTCAGCAAGGACGTATCCGAGAGCGACGCATGGATCGGGCAGACGCTCACCTACACGGTCGTGGTGAATAACCCCGGTGCCGCTTTCGTTGCGAACGTGACCGACGCCATCCCGGCCGGCACCAGCTTCAACGGAACCGGTACTTGTTCGCCCGCCTGCACTTTCGGCTCCGGGACCGTCACCTGGGCCTCGCAGAACATCGCTCCAGGCCCGACCACGTTCACGTTCGACGTGACCGTGACCGGAACGCCGGGAACCTCGATCCTGAACACGGCCGTGATCGATCCCACCACGCCGAATCTGGATCCGATCACCAGTAACGAGACCGAAACCGAGATCCTGAATCCGATCCTCGCAATCGACAAGTCCCATACGGGCAACTTCACTCAGGGCCAGACCGGCGCGAACTACACGATCGTGGTCAGCAATGCCAGTACCGGACTCGAAGATTCGACTCAGGGACTGGTAACAGTCACCGACACGCTGCCGGCCGGTCTCACCGCGACGGCGATCGGCGGGCCGGGCTGGACGTGTGTTCTCGCAACACTGACCTGCACTCGCTCAGACAGCCTGGACCCCGGCGCCAGCTATCCGCCGATCACCCTGACGGTGAACGTGGCCAACAACGCCGGCAGCCCGCTGGTCAACTCGGCGACCGCCTCCGGCGGCGGCGATCCGACCCCGGTCACCGACAACGACTCGACGATCATCGAAGGTGTAAACCTCGCGATCGACAAGTCCCACACGGGCAACTTCAGCCAGGGTCAGACCGGCGCTACTTACTCGATAAGCGTGAGCAACAATGGTCCGAGCGCCACCACCGGCA
>CAVORK010000001.1:0-8522 GCA_963698625.1 uncultured Solirubrobacterales bacterium | reverse complement strand
CTGCCACTACCTGATCGACTGTCGACTGCGGAATGCCGGCGCCATAGGGCAGTGAGGCGAGGTCCTCGTGGTCTCCGATCTGGTCGTACTCGACCCCGATCGAGACCATGACCGTGTCGTGGTGGCCGTGGTAGGAACCGAAGATCTTCATCACGTGATCGCGACCGGTGTGGCCGCGCGCGATCCGGATCGCGTCCATCGTCGCTTCCGAACCGGAGTTGGTGTAGCGCCACTTCGGCATTCCCCAGCGGGCAGCCAGGTCGTCGCCCACGGCGATCGCGTCCTCGGTCGGTGCGGCGAAGTGGGTGCCCTGCTTGTAGCGCTCGGCTACGGCTTCGCCGATGATCGGGTTGGCGTGGCCCTGCACCATCGATCCGAAGCCGTTGTGGAAGTCCCACATCTCGTTGCCGTCAACGTCCCAGACCTTCGGCCCGACGCCGCTCTCCATGTAGATCGGCCACGGCTCACGAAGCTGGTAGGAGCTGGCGACACCGCCGGACAGATGGTGACTCGCCCGCTCGAAGGTTTCCTTCGACTTCTGGGTATTGGCGTTGAGGTGTTCTTCCTCTCGGACGGTCAGTTCCTGGATCCGGGTCCGGTCAAGTCTGGTTGCGGTGCTCGTGCTCATGTCGGGTGTTCCTCCGTATTCGTTGCCTGTGGCGGTCCCGCCGTGGCAAACGGGGGCCGAAATTCTCTCACCACCGTACCGCCTCAAGACCGGTGCCGGGCGGGCGCGGCTCGCCGATGGGACCTAAGATGACCCGATGGCGAAATGGGGGGCACTCATAGTTCTGGCGGCGGCCCAGTTCCTGATGGTTCTGGACCAGGCGGTCATGAACGTCGCGATATCCACCCTGGTCGAGGATTTCGATACGACCGTCACCACCATTCAGGCGGTGATCGCTTTCTACGCCCTGGTCATGGCCGGACTGATGCTGACCGGCGGCAAGCTCGGAGACATCTTCGGTCGCCGGCGGATCTTCGTAGTCGGAATGATCATCTACGCCTCCGGTTCGGCTCTGACCGCCGCATCCGGGAGCGTATTCACGCTGACGCTCGGCTGGTCGGTACTGGAGGGAATCGGTGCTGCCATGGTCCTGCCGGCGATGGTGGCTCTTGTCGCCGGCAGCTACGAAGGCAAAGACAGAGCACTCGCCTACGGAGTCCTCGGTGGCGTCGCCGGGGCCGGCATCGCGGTCGGGCCGATCCTCGGCGGCTGGGCGACGACCGAACTCAGCTGGCGGGTCGTATTCGTCGGCGAAGTCGTGGTGGCGCTCGCCATCCTCGCCAGCATCAGGACGGTCAGGGAACCCGAACTGAAGCCCGGTACGACTCTCGACTGGGTCGGCAGCGTGCTGTCCGCGCTCGGACTCGGCCTGGTCGTATTCGGTGTCCTGCAGGCCGGCACCTGGGGTTGGCTGAAGCCGCTGGATTCGCCGATCGAGCCCTTCGGATTCTCGCTCGTGCCTTTCGTTGTCGCTGCCGGAGCGATGGTGCTTCTCGGTTTCGTTTCCTGGGAGAGGCGCCAGGAGCGCATCGGCAAGCAGCCGCTGGTGCATCTCCGGCTCTTCAGCATCCCGTCGCTCCGTTCCGGTGCCTGGACGCTGCTCGCCCAGAACATGATCCTGATGGGCATCTTCTTCACGGTGCCGCTCTACCTCCAGGTGGTCCAGGGCCTCGATGCCCTGGAGACCGGCGTGAGGATGCTGCCGGCCTCCGTCTGCATGTTCCTCATGGCGATCGTCGGCGCCGCGCTCTCGAAGCGTTTCGGGGCCCGGCCATTGGTCCGGATCGGCCTGCTGGTCGTACTGGGCTCGGTTCTGCTGCTGCTCGGCACGATCAACCCGGAGCTCGACGACGCCGGCTTCCTGATTGCGATGGGCGTGCTTGGAACGGGAATCGGACTTGTCGTATCCCAACTCGGCAACGTGGTCCAGTCCTCGGTCGGTGACGAAGACCGGAGTGAGGCCGGCGGCATTCAGAACACCGCCCTTCAGCTCGGATCGTCGCTCGGCACAGCGGTGCTCGGGGCGATCGTGATCACCGGACTGCTCGGTTCCTTCTCGAGCAATGTCCAGCAGAACCCGGACATCTCCGCGTCGGTCAAGGACCAGGTCAGCGTCGCGGTCAGCTCCGGTGGCAGCTTCGTCCAGTCCGACGAGGTCCGGGCGGCGGCCGAGCAGGCCGGAGTCAGCGAAAGCGACACCGAAAACGTCGTCGCCGAGTACGAAGACGCCCAGCTTCAGGCACTCAAGACCGCCCTGCTCGGAGCGGGCCTGCTGATCCTGATCGCCATGCCGTTCACCCGAAACCTGCCCACACGGCCACTGGGCGAAGCGGGAGCCGCGGCGCCGGCGGCCGGACCTTCGCCCTGAACCGATAGCGCGGCCGATGTGCGGGTGGCAGGCTGATTCGGCTGCCCCTTCAGGAACGGGCAGAGCGGATTCACCACAGGATCGAGGCGATTTTGTACCTCGGCGTTAGGCTGGACTGGCAGTCACATAACGCGACCGAATCAGGAGGCATCAAGATGTCTGAAAGCGTGTACCGAGTCACAGAGGTGGTTGGGGTCAGTTCCGATTCCTGGGAGCAGGCCGCCCGGAACGCAGTCGAAAAGGTCGGAGAGTCGGTGCGCGACCTGCGCGTCGCAGAGGTGGTCAGGGAAGACGTGACCATCGAAGACGGCAAGATCTCGGATTTCCGGGTACGGCTCGACGTATCGTTCAAGTACGACCGGGCGCAGTAGCGGGTCCGGCCAGACCGCGAAGGCGGGGGCGGCCGGCACGCCGCCCCCGGCGGGGCTCGTTGAGCGCCGTGGTCGCGGGTCGTGGTTTACTCGGCCGGTGAGCGACGTCGAAGCGACAGCCACGCCTCGGATGCGAATGCCCGCCGAATGGGAGCCTCACGAGGCCTGTCTGATGGCCTGGCCGACGCGCGAGGACCTGTGGGGCCGCCATTTCGAACAGGCCAAAGAGGAGTTCGCCGCGACTGCGGACGTGATCGCCCGTTTTGAACCGGTCAGGATGATCGTCAACGAAGCGCAGTCCGACGAAGTCCGGCGGATGTGCGGGCCGGGAGTCGAAGCGCTTGAGGTTGCGATCGACGATTCCTGGGCGAGGGACTCCGGACCGATCTTCGCTTCTGACGCCGAAGGCCTGCGAAAAGGGGTCGACTTCCGCTTCAACTCCTGGGGGGAGCGCTTCAAGCCATTCGACCGTGACGCGGCGATGGCCGCCGGAGTTCTCGAACAGCTCGGGATCGAGCGTGTCGGGTCGGGGATGGTGCTCGAGGGCGGAGCGATCACGGTTGACGGTGAAGGCACGGCGATAACAACCGAGCAGTGCCTGCTCAACCCGAATCGAAATCCGGACATGAGCCGGCAGCAGATCGAAGCGGAGCTGCTGCGAACGCTCGGTATCGAGGAGGTGATCTGGCTGCCGTGGGGCCAGGCCGAGGACGCCCACACCGACGGTCACGTGGACGGTGCATGCACCTACGTCCGGCCCGGTGTCGTGCTGGCCCAGACCTGCGAGGACCCGGACAATGCCAACCATCGCCTGATGGCCGAAAACCTCGAGGTTCTCAGGTCGTCGCGAGACAACTCGGGCAGGCAGATCGAGGTGATCGAATTTCCGCACCTGCCCTACTTCGATCTCGACGGAGAATCGATGGTCGTCTCCTACGTGAACCTCTACATCGCCAACGGTGGTGTCGTCGTCCCGCTTGCCGATCACGCCCTGGACGGACCAGCACTGGATCTGATCGGTCAGGCTTTTCCGGATCGCGAGGTTGTCGGAGTTCCGGGCCGGATCATTTCCTTCGGAGGTGGAGGGCCACACTGCATCACCCAGCAGATACCGGCAGAAAGCACTGCCCGCTGAGTACCCGCCTGCCGGTCTGGCGGCCCTGCCACTGACCGGGCGCGGCAGACCGGTCCCCGATGTTTAGTCTGAACGGGTCCCCGAGCACCATGGAGGCTTGCCATGCCGGTTGATCCTGAAACTCCCCTCGACGAAATTTCCATCCTGACCGACGAGCTCTGGGAGGGGGGCCCGCCTGATGACGTTTTCCGGCGCCTTCGCTCGGAGTGTCCGGTCCATTGGTCCAAACGGATCGAGATGTTCCCCGAGGAGGACGGCTTTTGGTCGGTTACAACGGCCGACGGCGTGCGAGAGGTGAGCCTCGACTGGCGGACCTACTCTTCAGAGCGTGGCGGATTCCTGGCTGCGACACACGCCGGGCTGCCACTGGAATTGTCGACCGCGATGTTCATCGGCATGGACCCTCCCAAGCACGACCGGCTCAAGGCTCTCTTCCAGCGCGGTTTCACCCCGAAGCGAATCGCCGAACACGAGGATGCGATCCGGGAGATAACCCGTGGTGTCCTCGACGGAATCGCCGGTCGCGAAACCTGCGATCTGGTCGAGGACGTGGCCCAGCCCGTCGTATCCAGGGTGATCGGTAGCTTCATGGGTATTCCACCGGGCGACGACCTGGTCTGGGCCCGCCTGATGAATACGATCCTCGCGGCCAATGACCTGGAAGTGAACCCCGAAGGCGTCGATTCCGTGATGCAGCGCGACGTACCGGAGATTTTCGAGCGCTGCTCGAAGCTCATAGCCGAGCGTCGCGAAAACCCGACTGATGATCTGACCAGCGTTCTGGTCCACGCAGAGGTGGACGGTGAAAGCCTCGAGGACCATGAAATCGTCATGGGGTTCTTCCTGCTCATGGCGGCGGGCAACGACAGCACCAAGGCGACCTACTGCAGCGCGATGAGAGCCCTGCTGGAGGACCGGGAGCAGATGGAGGTCTTGCTGGAGGATCCGGGCCTGATTCCTTCAGCGGTAGAGGAGGCGCTTCGGATGTTCCCCGCCTTCGCTCACTTCCGCCGCACCGCGACCAAAGACACCGAGCTGCTCGGTCAGGAAATCAAAGAGAACGAAAAGGTGGTCATGTGGTACGTCTCGTCGAACCGGGACGAGACCCGCTACGAGGATCCCGACCGTTTCGACGTCCACCGGAACCCGGAGCACCAGGCTTTCGGTGCCGGCGGCCGCCACTTCTGTCTGGGCGCTGCGCTGGCCCGACTGGAGCTGAAGATCCTCGTCGAAGAAACCCTCGAGCGCTTTCCGAACATGCAGATCGACGGTGAAGCAATCTACGTGCGATCCGGTTTCGCCAACCAGCTTCGTACGCTCCCGGTGAGGCTGAATAGCGCGACATGAATCCGGGGCTCGTCGTCTCGGGCGGCCAGACCGGGGTCGACCGGGCCGCCCTCGACGCTGCGGCCGTAGTCGGGCTCCCTTACGGCGGCTGGTGCCCGAAGGGCGGCCTGGCCGAAGACTTCGATGAGCCTCCAGGGCTGCTCGGGCCCTACCCAGGGCTTCGCGAGACCCCCATGGCCGATCCGGCCCAGCGCACCGAGTGGAACGTGCACGACTCGGACGCAACCTTGATCATCAGGCCTGCCGTCGGATCAAGCTCGCCCGGCTCGGACCTGACCGGGCGGCTGGCCAAAACGATGGGACGCCCTCTATTCGTTCTCGACCCGGACTCGCCAGACGCCGTCTCGCGGGCGGTCGCTTTCCTCGGCGACCTCCGACAGAGTGCAAGCCTGAACTTCGCCGGACCGCGGGAAAGCGAGGTGCCAGGCATCTACCTGCGCAGCCGCGCGGTCATTGAGCGGATCCTCTTGGAGGTCGGCGGCGTTTGATCCGGTGCGATGCCTCTTCGCAGAGTCAGCCGCCGTCGGGCCGGCTGCGGGCGGCGACTTCGATTCCGGCCAGCCATCCTGGCGCCCGGCCACCTTCGGGCGGCTGGATTGCCGCGGTGTCGATCCCGCTGCGGGTGATGAGCCACGAGATCACAGAGTTCGAGTTCCACATGTCACCGGTCCCAAGCTCGTCGCGGCCCCAGGTCGCGGTCGGAACATTCGGTGTGAGCTCGAGCAGGGCTCGCGCCACCCCCGGATCGCCGGAAAGCCGGGCCGGGCTTTCGACCGCCTCGTCCACGTCGGGTATCTGACCGCCGGGCCAGCGTCGGATCTCGTACCTGAAGATGCTCAGCCGACCGGCCCAGCCGGCGCCCACCGGACCTTCAGCCACAGCGCCGTGCGAACCCCTGTCCGAGCCGACGACCGGCGTCACTTCGATGATCCACCGGTCCGGGCCGACCGTGACTTCCAGCGCCGAGTGGTAGAGGTCGAGCGGTCTGCGGCGCTGGAAGAACGCTGCCCCGGATTCGTAGATACGACCGTTGAGGCGTACGAACCGCCCACCGGCACCCAGCGGAAGCCAGTAGAGGTCGACCCTGCCCGTGTTCAAAGTCCTTCCGCCCGCTCGCGGATGCCGCAGAGCATCTTTCTCTCCATTACGAGGGAACCGGGCTCGATCGGCAGGATCCCGATCCGCGCCGCGCGGGTAGGCAGTCGAAAGCGGTTGCGGCTGATCAACCGGGTGCCGCCGTTCTCGGCACGCAGGACGAAGGTCCAGACCCAGTTGCCGTCGTCGGAGCGGAAGGACAGACGTCGGATCAGCCCGAAGTACAGACCGACGAGTGCGGTGAGGAACAGCGCGAGGGCGGTTGCCATTCGACCCATGGCGGCATTGTTTCAACAACTCAGTGCTGCTTCGGGCCGAGTTCCCGGCCCGGGTCAAGGGCCCGCGTTGCTAGGGTCGCCTGAATCAACCGGCAGGTCGCAATCCCCGATCAGCCGCAGCAACGGGGGCGATTTGCCGGCAGAAGCATCTTCGAGGGCGGTATTCGGGCGGACGATGGGACTCGTGGCCGTGACCGTGGCCTTCGCCGCGGCCGGAATGTGGCTGGGGCGGGACATGAGCGGGTGGCAGTGGTTCATTCCCTGGCTCGTATCAATCGGCGTCCTGGTAGGACTCAACGTCACCAATTCGGCCGGCAATCGGGGACTTGCGGTGCTGCTGCTTTTCACCTTCGGCCTGCTGCTGGGCATCAGCGTCGGCAGCACCGTCCACTACTACGCGACCGCCGACTCCGAGGCGGTGGCGCAGGCTGCTGCGGCTACCGCCCTGTTCACGGCAGCACTGGGAGCCGGCGGCTACGCGACTCGTCGGGACCTCTCCGGCCTCTACCGGATCCTCTTCTGGCTTCTGCTGGGCCTGATCATCTTCGGCATCGTCCAGATATTCATTCGTATCCCCGGCGGTGCGGTGCTCTACTCGATCCTCGGACTGCTGATCTTCGGCGGATATGTAGTCGTGGACTTCAACCGCATGCGACGAGCAGGCAAGGACGAAGTCATCCCGCTGGCGGCCGGGATATTCCTCGACATCCTCAACATCTTCCTGTTCTTCCTGAGGATCTTCGCCAGGCGCTGACGGCGTCTCTCCGGGTCAGACCAGTGCCAGTCGTTCAGGGTCAAGCGGGTCGTAGCGGACCTTGAGCCGATCCCCGACGTCGAGTGTTCCGAGATCGTCAACAAACTTGCGCCTGGCCTGAAAGGGAATGCCGTCCTTCGGTCTGACCTCCAGCGTCAGCTCGACCATCCGGAAGCCGGTTGCTTCACCACCGGTCGGCCGGGCGTCCAGCACGTAGGCATCGGCCTCGACCAGGCCTTCTCCGGTTGACTCGCGGCGACTCGGCCAGTCGAGCAGCATCAGAGCCAGTCCGGCCCCTGCGACCCCGACAGCCCCGCCGATCAGTCCGGGTCGGGCTGCCGCAGGCAGCAAGAAGCAGCCGACCAGCATCGCCAGCCCCAGGGCGCTCATGAACAGGCCGATCAGGAACATGTCTCAACCTACATCGCGGGCGCAGAGGCCTCGAAATATTCACAGCTGCAGTCGCGGCCGACCTATACTCGGAAAAAGGCGGCTATGTGGGCTGCGGGCCCACGGCGAGGAGCGGATTCGATGGGAATGTTCAAGGACATGCGCAGTCTGCACAAGGCGGGCAAGGAAGAGACGAAGAAGCGCGGCGGCTCATTCAAGATGATGAAGGACGGCCTGTCCCAGGCCAATGAGGCCGTCCAGCAGGTGCAGAGCGACCAGGCCCTGGCGGAGAGGCTGGCCAACGACGGGGTTGACGGACAGGCCACGATCAACTCGATGGTCGCGACCGGAAAGCAGGTCAACATGCAGCCCGAGCTCCAGTTCGAGCTCTCGCTTAACGTCAACGGACAGACCAGCGACGTCACACATGTCCAGGTCGTCTCGCCGGCGGTGATCGGTCAGCTTCAGCCCGGTACGACCGTGGCCTGCAGGGTCGACCCTGAGGACCACTCACAGCTGATGATCGGAGTCGGCTGAAAGCCGGTTGACGCTGCGGTCAGGCCCGTGAGAGGGCCGCCTTTGCGGCTGCGCGCCCGGTCCTGACCGCTCCCTCCATGTAGCCGCAGACCCACTGGTCGGAGCCGGCGACGTAGAAGGGCGGCTCGTGGGTTCCGTGTAGGGGTCCGACGGCCATGACGTCACCGGGGCGCCACGCGGTGATGTAGCCCTCGGTCAGCGGGTCGACGCACCAGTGGCGCAGGAAGAACGCCTGGGGGG